>NZ_KZ686278.1 GCF_003029735.1 Pedobacter yulinensis | reverse complement strand
CCCATGGGCCTGAAACCGCTGCCCACCGTTCCGGGCAAGATCAAAAAGAACCCGCTGGCGTACTTTGCTTTTTACAGCGATCTGCTGAGCATGTATGTACAGATCAATACGGGCAACCCGGTGCTGATTGGCGGGGAGTTTATCCCGCATCAATATACGCCGGGCGAGCTGCTGATGCGTTTTGCAGCCATCGGGCTGATGCGCGGTTTAACCAAAATCGGTGGCAAGGCCTTAAAGGGCCTCAACCAGATGTTGGGGAAAATGTTGGGCAAGAACAACCCGCTGTCAAAACTGCTGTGTCACTTCGGACTGGAGCCGGTGAACTTTGTAACCGGGGCCATGTTTTTTGAATGGACCGACTTTGAGCTTGAAGGAGGCAGGAAACTGGTATGGAAGAGCACCTGGCGCAGTGATAAACCTTTCGGCGGCATGCTGGGCAACGGGGTGTACAACAACTTTGACCTGTACATTTACCCGGATGAAAAGGCCGGTATAGCTGGTTTTAACCACCCGGA
>NZ_KZ686277.1 GCF_003029735.1 Pedobacter yulinensis | reverse complement strand
GCTGTCGCCCGGATCAAGTGCCGGCGTGAAGGTATAGGTCAGGGCCGGATCAGCCTGCCCATACACTTTGGTCTGGGTGGCGGCCGTTACCGTAATCACCCTTGCACCGATGGTGAAACCAGCTCCGGTAAAGGTCAGCGCATAGTTGCTCCCTGCTGAGAGGGTACCCTGCGTGATCGGGTACGTACCTACGGCTTCACCCGGTGCGCGGCTCAACGATCCCGTAAAAGCGTCGCCTGCAACAAGGGCCGGACTGACCGTATAGGTGAGTGCCGGATCAGCGGTTCCAAATGCTTTTCCGCGCGCGTCGGCCGTAACGGTGATCGCTTTGGGCGTGATCTGCAGGTTAGCGCCGGTAAAAGTAATGGTGTAATTAGCTCCTGCACTGAGGGTTCCCTGCGTGATGGCATACGTTCTAACATCTTCTCCCGGGGTGCGGGTAAGCGAGCCGGTAAAGGCATCGCCGGTTTCCAGACCGGGCGCAGCAGTATAAGTCAGCGCAGGGTCGGCTTCACCATAAATTTTGGTTGCAACACCTGCGGTCACTGTGATTGGTTTTGGCGTGATGGTCAGATTGGCGCCGGTGTAATTGAGCACATAATTGCTTCCGGCACTCAGTGAACCCTGCGAAATGGCATAAGTACCAGCGTCTTCGCCCGG
>NZ_KZ686276.1 GCF_003029735.1 Pedobacter yulinensis | reverse complement strand
ATTGGATACAGGATGTGTAGGATAGGTGGGAGGCTTTGAAGCAGGTGCGCCAGCATTTGTGGAGCCAACGTTGAAATACCACCCTTTCTGTATTCGGTGTCTAACTCCGCTGGTCGGAGGACATTGTTTGATGGGTAGTTTGACTGGGGTGGTCGCCTCCAAAAAGGTAACGGAGGCTTTCAAAGGTAAGCTCAGTACGCTTGGTAACCGTACGGGGAGTGCAATAGCATAAGCTTGCTTGACTGTGAGGCAAACAAGCCGATCAGGGTCGAAAGACGGATATAGTGATCCGGTGGTTCTGCATGGAAGGGCCATCGCTCAAAGGATAAAAGGTACGCTGGGGATAACAGGCTGATCTCCCCCAAGAGCTCATATCGACGGGGAGGTTTGGCACCTCGATGTCGGCTCGTCACATCCTGGGGCTGGAGAAGGTCCCAAGGGTTCGGCTGTTCGCCGATTAAAGTGGCACGCGAGCTGGGTTCAGAACGTCGCGAGACAGTTCGGTCCCTATCTGTTGTGGGCGTAGGAATTTTGAGTGGGGCTGACCTTAGTACGAGAGGACCGGGTTGGACTAGCCTCTAGTGAATCTGTTGTTCCGCCAGGGGCATTGCAGAGTAGCTACGCTGGGAATAGATAAGCGCTGAAAGCATCTAAGTGCGAAACTAGCCACGAGATGAGAATTCCATATCAGGACCGTAGCAGACTACTACGTTGATAGGTCACAGATGTAAAGGTGGTAACATCAAAGTCGAGTGATACTAATCGTCCGAAGCTTTTTTCAAGCAACACAACTGTTGTTTGTTCTTCTAACTAACTTCTTTCAATAATATGTCATTGTGCAGGCTGGTAAACGGCTTATCACAATAAAAATATTCAGGTGCCTATATCGGCGGTGTCCACCTCTTCCCATTCCGAACAGAGAAGTTAAGCCCGCCAGAGCCGATGGTACTGCGGTAACACGTGGGAGAGTAGGTCGGTGCCAAATCTTAAACTGGCCTTAGCTTTTACTAGCTAAGGCCTTTTTGTTTTTGT
>NZ_KZ686275.1 GCF_003029735.1 Pedobacter yulinensis | reverse complement strand
TCAATGTTAAACTGTAGTGAAGGTGCATGGGGTCTTTCCGTCCCGTTGCGGGTACCCGGCGTCTTCACCGGGACCACAATTTCACCGAGCTCATGGCTGAGACAGCGCCCAGATCGTTACACCATTCGTGCAGGTCGGAACTTACCCGACAAGGAATTTCGCTACCTTAGGACCGTTATAGTTACGGCCGCCGTTTACTGGGGCTTCGATTCAATGCTTCGCCTTGCGACTAACATCCCCTCTTAACCTTCCAGCACCGGGCAGGTGTCAGGCCTTATACCTCATCTTTCGATTTTGCAAAGCCATGTGTTTTTGTTAAACAGTCGCCTGGGCCTTTTCACTGCGGCCAATGTTGCCATTGGCGCCCCTTCTCCCGAAGTTACAGGGCCATTTTGCCGAGTTCCTTAGCCATGATTCACTCGAGCACCTTAGAATTCTCTTCCCGGATACCTGTGTCGGTTTGCGGTACGGGTTTTTATAACCTGAAGCTTAGCGGTTTTTCTTGGAAGTCTGATTACCTGCACTATCCACGCCCCCGAAGGTTTGCGGTACTATCAGCTTTCAGCAATCTATCCGGATTTGCCTGGATAAACTATACCTACAGCCTTTAACGAACTATTCCGTCAGTTCGCGGCAGTTTCACTACTCCGTCCCCACATCGCAGTTATAAAAAGTACGGGAATATTAACCCGTTGTCCATCGAATATCCCTTTCGGGTTCTCCTTAGGCCCCGACTAACCCTGATCCGATTAGCGTTGATCAGGAAACCTTATCCTTTCGGTGGGCGGGTTTCTCTCCCGCCTTATCGTTACTTATGCCTACATTTGCTTTTCTAATCGCTCCAGCACCCATTACCAGATACCTTCGCCGCAATTAGAATGCTCCCCTACCGATATATTTCAATCCCATAGCTTCGGTGATACACTTAATGCCCGTTTATTATCCATGCCCGATCGCTCGACTAGTGAGCTGTTACGCACTCTTTAAATGAATGGCTGCTTCCAAGCCAACATCCTAGCTGTCTGTGCAATCGGACCTCGTTAGTTCAACTTAGCGTATACTTGGGGACCTTAGCTGATGGTCTGGGTTCTTTCCCTCTCGGCCCGTGACCTTAGCACCCCGGGCCTCACTGCCGGTCATATTTCATAGCATTCGGAGTTTGTCTGGATTTGGTAGGATTTGACTCCCCCGCACCCAATCAGTAGCTCTACCTCTATGAAACTCTATACCGACGCTGTTCCTAAAAACATTTCGGGGAGTACGAGCTATTTCCCAGTTTGATTAGCCTTTCACCCCTACCCACAGATCATCCGGAAACTTTTCAACGTTTATCGGTTCGGTCCTCCAGTACGTGTTACCGCACCTTCAACCTGTCCATGGGTAGATCACAAGGTTTCGCGTCTACCTCCACTGACTATGCGCCCTATTCAGACTCGCTTTCGCTTCGGCTGCGTGGCTTAACCACTTAACCTTGCCAATGAAGAGTAACTCGTAGGCTCATTATGCAAAAGGCACGCCGTCACAGAATTAATCTGCTCCGACCGCTTGTAAGCACACGGTTTCAGGTTCTATTTCACTCCCCTGTTCGGGGTTCTTTTCACCTTTCCCTCACGGTACTGGTTCACTATCGGTCTCTCAGGAGTATTTAGCCTTACCGGATGGTGCCGGCAGATTCCCACAAGGCGTCTCCGACCTCGCGGTACTCAGGATACTACTAGGTCAATGTCACTTTCCTGTACCGGGCTATCACCGTTTATTGCCAGGCTTCCCATCCTGTTCCAGTTCATTTCATTGTACCACATCGTAGTCCTACAACCCCACTTATGCCGTAACATAACTGGTTTGGGCTCTTTCCCTTTCGCTCGCCACTACTCAGGAAATCATTATTATTTTCTCTTCCTCTGCTTACTTAGATGTTTCAGTTCGGCAGGTTTGCTCATTTTTGTGACATGTCTTCAACATGCCGGGTTGCCCCATTCGGAAATCCGCGGATCAATTCATATTTGCTAATCCCCACGGCTTATCGCAGCTTATCACGTCCTTCTTCGCCTCTGAGAGCCTAGGCATCCCCCGTGTGCCCTTTCTTACTTTCTTCTACTCATGCGCCTTTTGCGCCGCATGGTATGCCTTTTTGATAAGATATCAGCATTCAGACCTCAGTACTCAGATTGATTTGCATCAATCCTTCCCTTCAATCCAAACAACCAACATCGTCTCTATTTGTTGTTTGCTCTTCTTTTTTAACTTCTTCCAATATGTCAAAGAACTTTTCTGAGATCTGTAAAGCACAACAGGTATAAACCTATCTGCTTATCTTCTCAAAGAGTGGAGAATAACGGATTCGAACCGTTGACCCCCTGCGTGCAAGGCAGGTGCTCTAGCCAGCTGAGCTAATTCCCCGAAAGATGTCTTGTGCTTAAAGTGTCCTGTCTTTTCTAAAGTTCAGCTATCCCGGTAACCA
The DNA here is from genome assembly GCF_003029735.1 of Pedobacter yulinensis. Classification (GTDB taxonomy): domain Bacteria; phylum Bacteroidota; class Bacteroidia; order Sphingobacteriales; family Sphingobacteriaceae; genus Pedobacter; species Pedobacter yulinensis. The sequence continues at coordinate 2,409 of NZ_KZ686275.1, read as the reverse complement.
CCTTAACGATCAGTTACCATTTACCTCTACTTTTAAAAAAGACCCTCCACCATAAATGTAGTCCCGAGCAGATTTGAACTGCTGACCCCTACATTATCAGTGTAGTGCTCTAACCAAACTGAGCTACGGGACTATCTTACAATCTCGCCTCTTAGATGATTTGAACACCACAACCGTGGCTTTCATCTTTTGGGTGTCTTCTTTTTCTCTTATTTAGAAATATCATGTTGCGCAGCGAGTAGTCAGAATCGCTCCAGAAAGGAGGTATTCCAGCCGCACCTTCCGGTACGGCTACCTTGTTACGACTTAGCCCCAGTTACCGGTTTTACCCTAGGACGCTCCTTGCGGTTACATACTTTAGGTACCCCCAGCTTCCATGGCTTGACGGGCGGTGTGTACAAGGCCCGGGAACGTATTCACCGCGTCATTGCTGATACGCGATTACTAGCGAATCCAACTTCATGGGGTCGAGTTGCAGACCCCAATCCGAACTGTGATCAGCTTTTTGAGATTGGCGCACCATTGCTGGCTGGCTGCCCTCTGTACTGACCATTGTAGCACGTGTGTAGCCCCGGACGTAAGGGCCATGATGACTTGACGTCGTCCCCTCCTTCCTCTCTGTTTGCACAGGCAGTCTGTTTAGAGTCCCCACCATTACATGCTGGCAACTAAACATAGGGGTTGCGCTCGTTGCGGGACTTAACCCAACACCTCACGGCACGAGCTGACGACAGCCATGCAGCACCTAGTTTCGTGTCCCGAAGGACTTATTCATCTCTGAATAATTCACTAACTTTCAAGCCCGGGTAAGGTTCCTCGCGTATCATCGAATTAAACCACATGCTCCTCCGCTTGTGCGGGCCCCCGTCAATTCCTTTGAGTTTCACCCTTGCGGGCGTACTCCCCAGGTGGAACACTTAACGCTTTCGCTTAGCCGCTGACCGTGTATCGCCAACAGCGAGTGTTCATCGTTTAGGGCGTGGACTACCAGGGTATCTAATCCTGTTCGATCCCCACGCTTTCGTGCCTCAGCGTCAATTAAACCATAGTAAGCTGCCTTCGCAATCGGTGTTCTGTGACATATCTATGCATTTCACCGCTACTTGTCACATTCCGCCTACCTCTAGTTCATTCAAGCCTATCAGTATCAAAGGCACTGCGATGGTTGAGCCACCGTCTTTCACCCCTGACTTAATAGGCCGCCTACGCACCCTTTAAACCCAATAAATCCGGATAACGCTTGGATCCTCCGTATTACCGCGGCTGCTGGCACGGAGTTAGCCGATCCTTATTCTTACCGTACATTCAGCTCCTTACACGTAAAGAGGTTTATTCCGGTATAAAAGCAGTTTACAACCCATAGGGCAGTCTTCCTGCACGCGGCATGGCTGGTTCAGAGTTGCCTCCATTGACCAATATTCCTTACTGCTGCCTCCCGTAGGAGTCTGGTCCGTGTCTCAGTACCAGTGTGGGGGATTCTCCTCTCAGAGCCCCTAGTCATCGTCGCCTTGGTGGGCCGTTACCCCGCCAACTAGCTAATGACACGCATGCCCATCTTAATCCTATAAATATTTGATCATTATACCATGCGGTATTGTGATTTTATGCGGTGTTAATCCGGATTTCTCCGGGCTATCCCCCTGATTAAGGTAGGTTGCATACGCGTTACGCACCCGTGCGCCACTTTCATGAGGAGCAAGCTCCTCAATCTCGTTCGACTTGCATGTATTAGGCCTGCCGCTAGCGTTCATCCTGAGCCAGGATCAAACTCTCCATTGTAAAGTTTGTTTTCCTGACTAGTTTTAACTATTTAATATAAACAATTAAAATAGTCTTCTTTTTTAATTTTGTCTGTCTCTTCTGACTTAAAAATTTGGCTTGGTACCCTGTACTTGGGTAAATACCTTGTTACCTCGCCACGCTACATTGACATCTCTTTTAAGAACTTTTCCGGCTTTTCTTTAACCTCACGGCCGCCGATTTTTTTTATTTCTTTCAACTTTATCCCCTCTTCCATCGCTCCTCCATCAGGTCTTTTCATCCCCATCTCAGAGCCTTGTTAAAGGTGTTGATTTCAATCTTTTTTTCTTTACTTCTGCGACATCCGCCGCTTCCGTTTTCCCTTTCTTTCGTTCCGGGATGGCAAAGGTAAGAATGTTTTTGTTTTCACAAAGAAAAAGTTTTTATTTTTTTTCTCCTCTTACCCTTCAGCTTTTCAGTGTTTCCGTTCCTTCCGAACCGGGCTGCAAAGGTAGAAATCTTTTCGATCTCTGCAAAGAAAATGTTTTATTTTTTTCTTCTCTTCCTCTTCAGCTTTTCACATCTCCCGTTCCTTCCGAACCGGGCTGCAAAGGTAGCTAACTTTTTGGCTTCTGCAAGAAATATTTTAAAATATTTTCTCCCCGCTTT
>NZ_KZ686274.1 GCF_003029735.1 Pedobacter yulinensis | reverse complement strand
ATAAAGGGAAAGGTTGTCCAGTGAAAATCAATGCCCAGCACGATGTCAAAATGTTTGCTTACATGCTGAACCGCCGTGTTCTTCATGGCCGGTTTTTCAGCTTTGATCAGCTGAAGAGGTACGGTCGGTATGCTCATAGATAGGTATTTTAGCCGGTAACCGGCGGTTCGTCACTTATTTCATTTGTTTAGGCTTTTTCGTGAGATCGATCCAGTTTTCTCCAAAAAGTGTACGCATTTCTTCATCTAATATTTTGCCAGCAGCACTTTTTTCTCCATATTTTTTTAACAGGATCCCCGCAACGTACGGCATGGAACTCTGCCGGCGTTTTTCAGGTTCCATTTCCCGTGCAATTTCGAGGCAACGTTCATAGTACCTGATGGCTTCCGCATCGCCGGTTAAAATTCCTTCCGAAAGCTGGCCAAGCAAGCGGGTACATTCCATTGCAATAAAGTCATTGCCGATTTGCTCTGCAATGTCTACAGCTTTGGAAAAGTACGTCTTGGCTTTCGCCTGCTCAGACTGGGACAAAAGGAAACTCCCATAGTTCATGTGTATCTGTGCGGCTACCAGGTTTTTTTCGCCGGCGGCGGTTATGGCGAGTTGATACTCGGAATGGGCCGGCGCCGTTTTCCCTTCGGCGGCCAGGCACTGTGCCAGCATAAGGCGGGCGGTGACCTCTGCTTCAGGCAATTTCTGGCGTCTGGCAATACGGACTGCCTTTTCAAGCGCCGCCACCGCCAGATTGTAGTTGCCTTTTGAGAGCTGGTTGCTCGCTATCAGGATTTGCTGCTGGTAATCGGCCTCGGGATCACCTTTTTTCGGATTGGTAAATTCTGCTGCATGCTGCATCATGGCGGTCAGATCGGTCTCAATCCTGAAGCGAACGGCATCAGCCGCCTTCTTGTAGGTCTGGTGTTTGTGGTGGTCGGTCAGCACCAGTTTGAGCTTGCTGATACCGCCTTTTTTCACTGCCCGGCCCCAGTCGCTGATCCAGTTTCGCAGCGCATCAAAATCGCTGACCACCGTAGGGGCGATCTGTACAAAAATGTGCTGCTCGGCCAGGTGCGGGTACAGCCTGCATAATTCAGCCAGTGCTGCGACAGGTCTGCCGGCGTCTGTACCAGTTGTAACTGTAAAATCCACACCGGGCCAGGCAGCAGTACCCTGCGGCCAGGATTTAAACGCCTCGGCCCACTCAGCCAACAGGCTCTCCCCATAGGTAAGCGGATCAGTAAAATCCTGGTAATGGATCAGGTATACATCATTTGTGCGCGCATCTTCGCGCAGCTGGTATTTGAAATAGGTTTCAAACAGGTGTACCTCGTGTTTTTCGCCAAGGCAAATAAACAGCGGAGACTGGCTGTTTTCCCTGACCACCTGCTTCCAGCGGCGGTCTATTTTTACCATCTCAAGATGAACAGGATTCACAGCGGCGTGGTTTAGTTCAGTTTGATTGTTCCGCTGCTCACATTTGCATTGCTCGTTGCGCCGATATTGATCGTATCTGAAGCAAAATTTGCTTCAGAGCTGCCACTAACCGCAAGGGTTTCTGTAGCAATATCGAGTGTGGTCGCCTCGATGGCGATCCCCGACGTCGGTGCCCCGCCTTCAGGTCCCACACCCATGCCGAGCGCCGAAGTAGCCGAGTGGCCGATGTTTTCGCCCTGCACGGTGATGTTTTTTCCCTTTATTATGATATTGCCTGACATATCCATAGAGAGGCTGCTCTCCCCGCATTTTATAACGATTGTCTGCGAGGTTTCGAACAAAGCGTTCCCTGCCCCATCAAGCGAGATCACGTTTCCGTCCTTATCCTGAACCGTGACACCCGCACCATCGTCAAGTTTCACTGTATTACCGCTTTTAGAGGTCAGGCTTTTGTTGTTATTGCCAGAGCCGCCGCCTCCACCGCTTTTGCCATGGAAGACAGACCCCATGACGATCGGGCGCGCAATATTCCCCTCTTCGAAAGCAACGACAACCTGATCGCCGGTTTCCGGCACCGAAACCATGCCCCGGTTTGTACCCACCTTGTCTGAACTGCCCGCATCAGGTGCCATGACACGCAGCCATTCTGTAGGCTCATTGTTCTGGGTAGCCCACTTGAACTGTACCTTTACACGGCCCTGGCCTTGCGGATCATTGTTGTCTACCACATTAGCAAGCTGCATATCCGGCCGGGGCCGTTTCTTGTCCTTGACCAACAGCCGCTCGGTCGAAGCGACTACAGCCTGGAAGGAATTGCTGTATTTGCCTGTGCCGTCAATGTGGTGGTGAATGGAGGTGACCAGGAATTTACCCAAGTCTTCAGTTTGAAAAGAAAGTTCCCTGCGTACACTCATGGCCACATCGATTACCTTGCCGATTCCGACCATTGGATTCGTTCCTGCCGCATTGACCTGCAGAAGCCCGCTCACATGCGCTTTCTCATCGTTAGCAACATGCTCCCTGATCTCCGAATTACTGGCCACGCGGATCGCGGTGGGCTGCGTAAATACCTTGCTGTACATGGCGTTCGATGCCCGGACAGCATGCACCAGATCAGGCTGGCCATCGGCCTGGCCCGGACTTTCACTTTCCAGCATCTGGTCCTGGCCCGGGTTGTAAGCGAATTTTTTATGTTTAATCGGAGCGACCGCTATGCCGTAATCAAGACTGTTCAGGTCACGTCCGTAAAAGAGCCGAACTTCCTGCTGCTGATCAGGTCGGCCAAAGCACAGCTGCTGTCCGTCATAAAAAAACCATTCATGATACTCTGCCGAGAGCCTGTTCAGGAATTCAAAATCACTTTCCCGGTATTGAATTACATAATCCAGCGGCGCCTTCCTGCTGGCGTTCGAGACGATCCGCAAATCATTTTCCGGTGTTTCGCGCGTAGCGATCTTTACAATGTCATCAAGGGTTTTGTTCAAGTAAGAGCCCAGGTCTTCGCCCCGGTCTATTAAGATACTTGAGCTGAAGCCGGTTACAATGACGTTACCATGAAAACCGTGCGTTTGCGACAGCCTGACACCTGTTACCAGGCCTTTAAAATCCTGCATCTGGTCCTGGCTGTATCCAAAAGACACGCTGACCGGCTTTCCGATAAATTGCCTGCTCTCATTAAGAGAAATCAGACCCGGCTCGCCGACCCGGTCATTGTAAAGCACCAGCTCAAAAGTGTGGTGCGCATTAAATTCCTGGCTGAGCCTGAACGACGAGTAATTCAGGACAGGAGTATCTTCGATGTTGATCTCGACGATAAGCTTTCGTTCCATATGTTTTTCATTTAGGTAGATGGATCATTTCAATACTCCGGGGGTAGCAACCGAAGTATTAAATCCAGGTTTAGAACAAATATAACATTCAGAATCGGGTATTTACCTTTTTCCTTGTGCCAATCTGTCAAATCGGTCTTCGTATTTCGGCGCAGGCCGGGTTCAGAAAAGCTGCCAAGTTACTGCGCACAGCGATCAAGGTCATTGTAAAAAGCCGACATTTACGTCGTTGCAGCCGCGGTGTCCAGCCCTGTTCTTAGAGTCACCTGCTGTTGAACCACCTTAATGGAAAAATCCTTATTTTGCGACAAAAAATAGGATTATATGACGCGCTTTACAAGATCGCTTTTTTGCTTCATTCTTACCTTTCAACTCCTTACCGCCATCCGGGCACAGGACAAAACGGCCCTGCCACTGACTAGCCTGCAACAGCAATTCGTTGATTTAGGCTTCGGCATGTTTATACATTACAACATCCCAACGTATATGCAAGATGACTGGGCAGATCCAGACGCCCCGCCCGCCATTTTCAATCCGAAAAGGCTCGACACAGACCAGTGGGCAAAGGCTGCTAAATCAGCCGGCATGACTTACGGCTGCCTGACAACCAAACACCACAGTGGGTTTGCCATATGGGATACAAAAACAACGGACTACAGCGTGATGAACAGTCCGCTAAAAAAAGATGTAGTCAGGTTGTACGCAAATTCCTTTCGCAAGGCCGGTCTGAAAGTGATGCTTTATTATTCCATCCTGGACACCCACCACAAACTGCGTCCCGGCCACATCACCCCCGCGCACATTGCGATGGTTAAAGCACAGCTCACTGAGCTGCTGACCAATTATGGCCAAATTTCTGCCCTGATCATCGACGGCTGGGATGCGCCATGGTCAAGAATTTCGTATGATGATGTTCCTTTTGAAGAAATTTACAAACTGATCAAATCGATCCAGCCAAATTGCCTCGTTATGGACCTGAATGCGGCCAAGTACCCGGCCGAGGCTTTATTTTATACCGACATCAAATCTTACGAACAGGGCGCCGGACAGCACATTTCAAAGGAGTCCAACCGCCTGCCGGCGCTTTCCTGCCTGCCCATTAATACCGCCTGGTTCTGGAAGCCTGACTTTCCTGAGAAACCGGTAAAAAATGCCACCCAACTGGTACATGAGATGCTCATTCCTTTTAACCAGTCTTATTGCAACTTCATTCTTAATGTTGCGCCAAACCGCGAGGGCCGTATAGACGATAATGCCGTAACAGAATTGGCAAAAATCGGCAACCTTTACAAGCGGGCTGCAAACCCTTCGAAACTGCCTGCCTATGATGCCCCGCTCATTTCCCCGAACCTGGCAAAAAAGAAACCTGTAAACGGTTCCTGGAGCGATGACATGTGGATCATGGATTTTGCAAACGACGACAGTTTTACCACGGCCTGGCGTTCGCACCGCAGCATCAGGCAGCCCTGGATTGAAGTTGACCTTGAAAAGGAATCGCCGGTAAACACCGTTTCAATTACAGAAGCCAAAGCCAATATTTCGGGGTACACACTGGAGTATTTCACCGGGAACAGCTGGAAAACGCTGGAAAAGGGTTCGCAGCCAGGGCGTGTCAAAATACACCGTTTTGACCGCGTCTGGGCTCAAAAGGTCCGCATACGTTTTACGGATTTCAGCACGCCGCCGGCTATAGCGGAAATCGGCATCTACAACGAGCGCAGGTAGGGTTCCGGCCCGGCCAACTTTAAGTTGTGCGGCTGCTGGCAGACCCGAAACGGTCGGCATAATCGTCGAGAAACAGCCCGACGGCCGCATTGGCCCGGGGCTGCCGGCAAACCAGGACCACCTCTGTATAAACCGGCAAGTTGACTGGAATAAAACGCAGGGGCAATTCGGGATGCTGTGTTTGTACGGCCGCAGGCAGGATGGAAACGCCAAGTCCCTGAGCCACCAGCCGCAGGATGGAGTAAACGTTGTTTACCTCATGACTGATATCCGGTTCGAAACCCATGCGGTGGCAGATTTCCAGCAGTTTGGCATGATACAGCGGCGCATAGTCACGGCTGAAAAAGACAAAGGGCTGCACACCCAGCCCGGCCGCACCGGTATCTGCCAGGACCATATCCTGGGGCAAAACCATCACAAAGGGATCCTGAAACAGGGATCGAACCTGCAGGCCCGCAGCCTGGACAGGGGCACGCATAATACCCGCATCGAGCTCACCGGTTTTGATGGCCTCCACCTGCCTGAGGCTGGGCATTTCAAACAACTTGATGCGCAGCAAAGGATACTGTTGCCTGACCTCCTGCAGGCTTTCAAGCAGTTTCGGATGGTAAGTTGAACTGATGTAACCGATTCGGAGTTCGCTTGCAGGGGCATCATGTAAAGAACGGGCCATGGTTTTGCTTTCTTCCAGGCGCGCGAAGATCTCGTCTACCTGCCGTTTGAAATAACTGCCGGCTGCAGTCAGCTGCACCCGCTTGTTGTTTCTTTCAAAAAGCCGTACGCCCATCTCCGCTTCAAGTTCCCGGATCTGCCGGCTTAAAGGCGGCTGCGAGATGAACAACTTTCCAGCTGCTTTCCTGAAATGCAGCTCTTCGGCAACTGTTTTAAAATACAGGAGGTGTCTTAATTCCATGATACCTTACTCATATCGTTAATTGCAAATATTGATATTTTTAAGGTATGGAGCAACAGCCTATGTTTGCTGCAAATCTGATATATGGAACATTTCGAAATTAAAAAATCTACGACCGACGAGATCAGGGCACGATTTGATGCTGATGTAGAACGCTTTTCAAACCTGGAGACCGGTCAGCAAACCATTATGGATGCGCCGCTCGGCCTTGAACTGATTACCGGTGCAGCAGCCCGGCTGCACTGGCAGGCAACCGCAGTGCTGGATATTGGCTGCGGGGCCGGTAACTTTACGCTGAAGCTGCTTGAAAAACTGCCCGGATTGGACTGCACGCTGGTCGACCTCAGCAGGCCCATGCTGGACAGGGCAGCAGACCGCGTTTCGGCTGTGACCAGCGGCAAGGTCATCACAGTTCAGGCAGACATCCGCACAGCAGACCTGACTGCGCAAGGCTATGACATTATCCTGGCCGGTGCCGTCTTTCATCACCTGCGCAGTACCGAAGAGTGGCGGGCAGTCTTCAGCAACATGTATCACCTCCTCAAACCCGGAGGCGGCATCTGGATCTCCGACCTGGTGAGCCATGAACCGCCGGCGCTGGAAAACCTGTTCCGGGAACGGTATGCCGATTACCTGGAGAACATCGGCGGACAGGCATACCAGCAGCGGGTTTTTGCGTACATCGATGAGGAAGATACTCCGCGGTCAACCGCTTTTCAGCTCCTCTTGCTCAAAGAGTGCGGATTCAGCGCCGTCGAGATCTTGCACAAGAATACCTGCTTTGCTGCATTTGGCGCGGTGAAATAAGGCAGGACACCTATATTTGCTCGGTGAACAGGTTTGAAGATATAGACTACTTAAAAGGGGGAACGGCTTCGCAGCAGGAAGTTTACGACCTGCTTTGCCAGGGCCGGTACCTGGAGCAACTGCAGCATTACAGCGTAAGGCTTACAGGCAGCTTTCCGATCGCCGTAAACATTCCCGGGAGCGATGTAGATCTGGTCTGCAGTTTTTCTGACGGGGCCGGATATGTCCGGCACCTGGAGCAGTCTTTCGGGCAGATGCCGGAATTTCGTATGCGCTGCACAGATAAATTCGGCAGCGAGGCCTGGATTGCCAGTTTCAAAGACGGCAACCTGCTTTTAGAGATTTTCGGCCAGGCGCTGCCCGTGGGCAGGCAGCTCAGTTACCGGCACCTCCTGATAGAGGACCGTGTGCTCCGCAAATACGGCAACGAATTCCGTGCAGCGGTTATTTCGCTCAAACGGCGCGGCGCCAGTACAGAAGAAGCTTTCTGCAAACTGCTCGGCCTTCCAGGCAACCCTTATATTGCCTTGCTGTCGCTCGAAAACAATGCCGCGCTGCCGCCATGGCTGCCTTCAGACACAGGAGATCGGCCTGTACATGGCAAGTAAAATATCCGTACCTTTGAAGCCCAAGTAAACAGAATATGATAGACATCGGGCGCTACAACACATTAAAAGCTGAACGGAAGGCAGAACAAGGCTGGATTCTTGAAGACATTGACAGCGACGAGAATGCGCTGCTGAGCTTCCTCGAAGTTCCGAAAGGGCTCAGGGAAGGCGACCTGACCGAAGTCTTTATTTATGCAGATAAAGAAGGGCGGCTCATTGCCACCACCAAACGTCCGTTTGCCTGTGTCGGCGATTTCGCTTACCTGAAAGTTGTATCTGCGGAAGAGTCCGGTGCCTTTCTGGATCTTGGCATTTCAAAAGATGTGTACGTTCCAAAAAAGGAGCAAAAGCGGCCGATGAAAGCAGGTGAATGGCACGTGGTTTACGTTTATCTTGATGCAGTCGACGAACGGTTGCTCGCCTCGTCGAGGCTGACCAATCATGTTGAGAAAGGAAAATACAACTTTGAAGAAGGCGATGAGGTTGAGCTGCTTATCACCGAGCGCACGGACCTGGGCTACAATGCCATTATTGACAACCACTACCCGGGGCTTCTTTACCACAATGAGGTGTTTACAGACCTGCATCCGGGCGAGCGGCACAAGGGCTGGATCAAAAAAATACGTGCCACGCATGAAGTGGACCTGACATTGCAGCCTTCAGGTTTCGGGCACATTCTTAACACGCGCGCCAGCCTGCTCGAAGCCCTGAAAAACAACGGCGGTGTGCTCAGGCTGGGCGATAAAAGCACACCTGAAGAAATTTACCAGCAGCTGCGCATTAGCAAGAATGTCTTTAAAAAAGCAATCGGCGGCCTGTATAAAGAACGGCTTGTCGAGCTCGGCGATCACGAAGTTCGCCTGATAGAAAAAGGATAAACCGGCAGTCGGCTGGCCGCCGGTTCAGGTTATTTACTGCAGGTAACCGCCTTTTTTGAGCACCTCTGCCCAGACCTGGTACCCGGCGGGGATCAGGTGCAAGCCATCGGCCGTCAGTTCTGCCCTGAGGTGTTTTTCTGCGTCAAGAAAATGCGGGTAGAGGTCGATCACCGTTACACCTTTTGCAGCAAACTTCCTGATCTGTTCATTCAGCCACAAAATGTGATCGTCTTTTCCATAGTGATTTTTAAACTTCTGAAACGAGCTGTTGACCGGAAGAAGGGTATAAAAATAGATCTTCGTTTTCCGGGACCCAAGCCTGATGCGGTCAATGATCTTATTGTAATTTGCAAGGATAATGCTGTCAGGGATATTTCTGGCCACATCGTTGATGCCGATCAGCACAAAAACTTTTGCAGGTTTTCCTTCAATGACCTCGTCCAGGCGTTCAAGCACACCAAAAGTAATGTCGCCCGAGATACCGCGGTTCTTTGCCTGGGGCAGACCGAGTAAGGTGGACCAGTTCGCGCCTGCGGTGATGCTGTTGCCGAGAAAAATAAAGTCTTTCTTGCCGTTTGGTTCGGCTCTGAAAGCAGCTACTTTCTCGGCGTACTTTGCCGGGCGGTAGGTGCTGTCCCATTTTGCGGTGACCTGCCCGTTCGCCTGTACGGCAAGCACGCCCGCAAGCAGAAAGAAAAAAACAGACTTTTTTAGATAGTTCATATGTTATACAAGTTTGAGGTTTCTTTTTTCCCGGTTCCAGGTAAAGGCTGTAAAAACGATGGCCAGTACACAAGCGGCTACGATCACTTCGAATCCGCCATCCCAGCCGAAGGCATCGACAACGTGACCAATGGCAATGTTGGCAAACAGTGCACCGCCCATGTAGCCGAACAGGCCTGTAAGGCCGGCAGCGGTACCAGCGGCTTTTTTAGGCACCAGGTCCAGCGCCTGTACCCCGATCAGCATAACCGGTCCGTAGATCAGAAAACCAATGGCGATCAGTGCGGCGTTATCGATCCAGATGTGACCCGGAGGATTTTTCCAGTAAACAAGGACGGCAATGAGCACCAGTACCATATAGATGATGGTTGCGGGCGCCCGGCGGCCCTTAAAGACTTTATCGCTGATCCAGCCGCACAACAGTGTCCCGGGAATACCTGCATATTCGTAGAGGAAATAAGCCATACCTGATTCTTTCAGATCAAAGCCTTTGGCTTCTTTCAGAAAGGTTGGCGACCAGTCAAGAATACCGTATCTGACCAGGTAAACAAAGGCATTGGCAAAGGCAATGTACCACAGCATGCGGTTGTTAAAGACGTATTGAAAAAAAATCTCCTTGGCAGAGAGCTCCTTCTCCTGCGATTCCGAGTAGTTGCGCGGATAATCATTTTTGTAGGCTTCGATCGGCGGCAGACCGCAGGATTGCGGCGTATCCCTGACCATGATAAATGCGATCAGCGCAAAGACCAGTGCAATCATTCCTGGGAAATAGAACATGCTCTGCCAGTCGGCAAAGATCTCGATAGCCAGGATCGCGATCGGACCAACCAGGCCGCCGCCTACATTGTGGGCTACGTTCCAGATTGACATCATGGTGCCGCGCTCCTTGATGGAGAACCAGTGTACCACAACCCGGCCGCAAGGCGGCCAGCCCATGCCCTGGAACCAGCCGTTAATAAACAACAGCACGAACATGACCCCGATAGACGAAGTGGCAAACGGGCTCACGCCCATGAAAATCATGGTCAGCGCTGACAGGACGAGTCCGGCGGCAAGGAAAATTCCCGCATTGCTCCGGTCAGAGACATTACCCATCAGGAATTTGCTGAGGCCATAGGCTATAGACACCCCAGACAGGGCCAGGCCAAGATCGCCTTTTGAGTAACCCTGTTTAATGAGGTCGGGCATCACCATAGAAAAGTTTTTTCGCACGAGGTAGTATCCGGCGTAGCCGAGAAATATACCCAGGAAAACCTGGATACGCATTTTTTTGTATTCCGGGTCAATGCGGTTTACCGGAAGCAGCGGCTGGTGCGGTGCCGGTGCAGGAAATAATTTAAAAGACATTCGGTGTTGGCTTGTTGATCGGTGTGTGAGTTGGTTTTAAGGTGCGAGCAGGTCAGGATAATCTGATATGATGCCATCTGCGCCAAGGGCTTTCAGGCGCTCAACGTCTTCTTTGGTATTGGGTGTCCAGGGCAGTACCCTGACGCCTTTTGCATGACAGGCGGCAACCAGGTCGGCGGTCACCGCATTATGATCAGGACTATAAAACACAGGCATGAAGCCCAGTCGTTCCAGGTTTTCAGTAACCTTCGGCGCCTTTTTCCTGTCAAGCAGATAGGACAGCATGACTTTTGGATATTTCTCATGGATGTATTGAAGGGCCCGTACATCAAACGATTGGATAATGGTCCGGTTCAGTACCTTTTTCGCTTTCAAGATCGCAATAACATGCTCGCAAAAATCCGGGATTTCTGGATGTTTTACATTGTCGCCGCCCGCCTGCGTTTTGATTTCCATATCATAGAACATCTTCCGGCCTTTTATCGCCGCATGCCCTTCAGCAGCTGTGATCAGATCTGACAGCAACGGAATGTGCGTTTCTACTTTTCTCTGGCGGGGAAACTGGGGGTGCGGCTTCAGCCCGGTTTCATATTGCTTCACCACTGCATAGTCCATGCTGTACCAGTAGAGTTTTTTTCCTTCTTCAGCGGTTATTTCGGCTCCCGCCGGAGGGGTAACAAATTGCAGGTTCACATACGGATCATGCGTAACGATGACCTGTTTATCTCTGGTAACGCCGAGATCCATCTCAAGCGTGGTCACGCCCCTGTCAATCGCATCCAGCATCGCTGGAATGGTATTTTCCGGCATCAGGCCGCGGCCGCCACGATGTGCCTCGGTACTGAATCCAGGCAGGCGCTTTGCCAGTCTGACATGCGGTTGTACGCTTGAACAGCTGCTTGCAGCCAGCGCTGCAACCACGAGAAGCTTGGGCAATTGTTGGTGAATTTTCATTTACAGGTTTTAAAAGTGTGTGTGTCAGGATAACTGAAAGCATTGGGCAGATCCCAGCGCGCTTTATAGATCTTAAGACCTTCCAGGTCAAAGATGACGTTACTTTTGGCGTCAATAAGTTGGTTGTTGTACCACTTTCGGTTGGTATCGATGGCGCGCAGCATCATCAGCGGATACCTTTCCGGTCCGGATGAAAGGCTCTTGATGCGGTCCAGTTTTGAAACTTCAGTGAGCTTTTTACCAACCATGTCCACCAACCATGTGTGGTCATGGGTCGACAGCCAGAGCCGGTCCTGGCCAAAGACGGGAAAAAGGTCGTGCGAACCGCCATCCGGAAGCTCGATTTGCTCCTTGATCGTCAGTTCCGGCGCATCGCAGTTCATGTTGTAACTCAGCCCGTACAGAACCTGCCCGCCTGTAGCCCACAACAACTGGCGCTTGCGGTCCCACACTACGTTGTGTGCATCGGGCATTTTGATGCGCGACGTGCGGACTGCAGCGGCAGCCACCGCTGTATCGGTGCGGATCAGGGTCAGGTAACCGCCGGTACTGGATGCAGCAACGATGTTGCCATCGGGCAGGAGTTCTGCAGAATGTGTATTGCCGCCGGCATATACCATGAATACAACTTTTTTATCGGCCAGGCGAACCAGGGCAACGCCTCCTCCCGAAGCGGTGATCAACAGGTATTGTTGCTGGTAGACCGGCTTCACCTCGCTCAGGTTGCTGAACCACTTGCGGGCGCTGTCAGGTACATACTGGTCTACGCGCCACTCCCAGTCTACTTTCGTCTTGCCGGCCTCTGCCCGGATTACCCGGCTCTGGCCTTGTTCTACAGCATAAAAAAACTTAGCCTGTGCACTTGCCTTCAGTGCCGGCGTGCAAGCCGAAACCAGCAGAATCAGATATAAACAGTTTTTAAACATCCTTTTTGATCTTATATTTTTCGCCAAAGCGGTCGGTTACCACCACTTCGACGTTTTTGACGCTGGCAGGCAGCTGCGCCAGGAACAAATGCTCGGTGCGGTGCGGCTCAACGAACGGACGTTTTTTTGGCATGTCCTGACCCCTGTACAAACGTACACATTCGGGATCAAAACCCTTGGTCATTTCCATGTTACCCATCTTCCGGCCATCGGCCAGGTATTCAACTTTCCATTGCGGATCATAGTTCCAGACGTTAGCGATCAGCCTGACTTGTTTCGCTGTGCGTTCCACGTCTAAAGACACCTGGTGTGTTTTCGGCAAACCAGTGCCTTTATAATACCATTTAACGTTTTTTCCGTTCACTTCGTAAACACCATAACCCCGCGGACTGCCGTCGCTGCATACGGGCCCGGTCCACCAGGCACCGCAAACGGTACCATGGTTGTGCTCGTAAATGTTTTCGCTGATCTGCACATTCCTTGAATAGTGCGTGTGTCCTGAAAGAATATGCACATTTTTGTATCCCTCCAGCAGGGCATACAGCGCTTTGTTGTTTTTAACAGAATTGTGCACCGGAATGTGCAGGCAAATAAACAGCAGGTTGTCTTTTGGAACTGTTTTCAAATCCTGCTCCAGCCAGGACAGCTGCTGTTCGCTGATGTACCCGTCATAGGTACGCTCTACGCCAAGGTACCGCACATCATCGAATACGACATAGTGCGCTTTGCCCCGGTTAAAGGAATAATAGGTTGGGCCGAATTGCTGTTTAAAGGTTTTGTCTGAGGTTTCGTCGCCACCCTGGCGGTAATCCATATCATGATTGCCGAGCGCCTGGAAAAACGGAATGCCCATTTGTTTAACTGCCTCGTTGTAATCGGCGAAAAGGGCATGATTATCCCAGACCAGGTCGCCAACTGCGATACCGTGCACCGGAATGTTCCCCATGCTGCGTACCAGTTCCTGTACATCGGGTACGGAGGTAGCCATCATCTCCTGGACATCGGCCTTGGTTTTCACCTGCGGGTCGGCCCAGATAAGAAAGTTGTGCCGGTCGTCATTTCGTTTCAGCTGAGTCAGGTTAAAGTCGTACGCGTTGCGCACACCCAGTGTGTCATATTGCCTGGCCAGGTTATAATCTGTTTTGAATTCATAGCCGGCCGGTGTACTTATAAAAACGAATGAGGCTTGCTCATGCGGTTTCAGGCTATACTTGCCTTGTGCGTCTGTCCTGACAACGGTATACCCGTCTGAGACAGACACACCGGCAATTCCGCGTCCACCTGCTGATACGCGGCCCTGAATGGTTGCTGCACGCTCAAGCCCGGCAAAAGCGCTGCTGTTTAAACTGATAAAAGCACTGCCCGAGAGCAGGCCCAGACGCTGTATAAAGGTTCTTCTTTTCATTTGTGTTTTGGTAGTGCGTACGGCCAATTTATGACCCGGCGGGTTGATCTGCCGCTGGCCGCAAAAAAACGCCGAATACCCGGTTCCCGGGCATTCGGCGCAAAAATCAACTATCTATCCTCCCGGATGAGAAACATTTTATCCCCTCGTTTAATTTACCGGTATCAGTGTGGTTGGCGCAATCGTGTCCCGGCGCGCCACATTACCGACATCGTTCAATATTTCCTGGATGGTTACGCCTTCCAGGTCTGTACCTGTTGCAGTTTTTGTCAGGTCGATATCCCGCTGTGCCCGGGCTTTTTTCCACCGCCCGGTAATGGTGTTGTAAACACCACCGAGTTTATTGAAATAGCCCTTATCACGGTCGCCCTCAGGATGGTAAATCATGCCGATGGTGTTGGTGCCGCTCAGGTAAAAAGGCTGTTGGCGTTTTGTAATTGGATCGATCCGCTTATAGAAATCAGTCCTGGTCACTCTGAAGCCGGCAGCCGGCGACGCACTGTATACGTTTCCGCCGTTGCCGATAAAAATACAATCGATCGGGATGCTGTTTGCATCCACATTGGTCCCTTCAAAGAGGGCGAAACCGGATGTATTGCCACTGTTGGCCAGCAGGTTGGTCGTGTACAGGCCAAAGCCTTCGCCGTTCCCTGCGGGGTTTGCGGCCGGCGTGGAGGTGGTGTAATTTTTAGCTTTGATCCATTTCAATGCACTGATCGAAGTGGAGTTCGCACCGTTGATCAGCCTGGCAGAGCCGCCCACATAAAAAAACTCCCCTTTCTTTACAGTGCCTGAGTTGAGGTTAAACTTGTAAGACCGCGCAGTCTGGCCCGCAGGGGTACGCGGCGCATCGATGCCGATGGCCCAGCCTTTTGTTGGGAACACACCGGTTGGCACTGAAGTTCCGGCATTGTTGGTTACAACAACAGAATAGGGCGTCGTAGCGAAGTTGATGTCGCGCGTAGCCATGAATTGCATGTAGTCATAATTGCCGTCGCCCCCCTCAGGATCCTGCATGTAACCGGTAATGACGGCTGCCGCAGGCGGTTCTGCCGCGGTGCTTACCGGGTCCACATTGTTGAAAGTGTTCATGGCCAGGTATGGTGAAAGTTTACCAGCCTGGTTAACGGCACTCAGCACAATACCATAGTAATTTGCACTGAAATTCAGGCCTCCATTGTTGGCAAAATTCGCTGTTGATCGCGTGCGAAGAACGAAATCATCAAAGCCATCATTAATCACCTTGTCACCGGCATACTTGTCTGTTGGCTGTGGCAGCGGATCAAACAGTGCATCGACAATGACGACAAAGGTGCTTTCATATTCGTCCGGTTTGGCAAGGATCAGCGAACTCGGTACGGGATTCAATGGTACAGGCACATTGCTTGCTATTTTGGTAATATCGCTCATTGTTACCCCTTGCACCTGCAGGATGCCATCGCGGCGGGTCAGTGTTTTGCCCACCATCTGAACGGAGATCGAATCGCCGGGAACAAACTTGGCGGCATCTGCACCCAGTGCAATGGCAATACCCCTGAATTTGTTCAGCCGGCGTTTGTCCTGGATGATGAGTAGGCCTGATGGAAGGTTACCACCTGAATGGTCTGATATAACCAGGCCGGTAATTTGCGTGGAGCCCAGCATGGTCTCCTCGTTCAGCGCCAGGTCAACGCCGCTGTACAAGCCGCGCAGGTCGAGCAACGGAATATATTTATAGACTTGCCCGCCCGGATAATTAGATTTTTTACAGGCCGTCCACAACAAGGCGCTGGCTGCAAAAACAAAACTGATATATAAAATCTTCTTCATGTCGATACGTTTATTTAGTTGCTTTTTTGCCACCACACATTGGTTGAAATAAGGTCTGGTCCCTGGGCTGCAACTGCCGCAGCGTAATTGGTTGGATTGGCTGACTGCACGTAGACCGGATAAACCATACGTGCCGGCATCACACCGCCATTTCGCAAGCCCGGTCCTTTTGGCAATACCGGATGCCCGGTGCGGCGGTATTCAAACCATTGCTGCAGATCGGTCGAGAACAGTGCAAAATATTTTTGAATATGGATCTGTTCCATCTTCACGTCAAGCGATCCTCCTGCTTCCCACATGAGGTCAGCATTCTCAATATATTCTGCAAACCTGGGTACACCTGGCGAAGCAGAAAAGGCGGGTACCCAATAGTTGATGGCAGCAGCGATCCCGTTGTAATAATAAGTTTCTGCCGAACCGCTGATCCAGCCTTTCACAGCAGCTTCAGCCAGAATAAACTGCAGTTCCCCATAAGTCATCAGGATTCCGGTAAGCGGATTCACCTGAAGCGAGCGCGTTCCGTTGGTTGTGTTGTCAAAGGAAATGAAGTACGCCTGCCTCACAAAACCTGAGCCTACCGCATAACCGCTGGGAACACCCGAGTATCCTGAAGGTCCCTGCGATATTCCGAGCCTGTTTACACCGTTGTCGCCGTTTGGCGCGCTCGCGTCCAGGCGCGGATCGCCCCAGTCGCGCAGGTGGTCAATAAAGAATGACGCCATAGAAGGTGCCCGAAAGTCCTGTGCACGTACACCATTTACAAACGGCGAGGTATACGGGTCTGACGTATTCGAACCGCCGTTCCACCTGATGAATGCCGCATCGGCATTGCTGGTCATAATCGGGTAGTTGGCCCGGTTGGTCTCGGCAATTTCCTTTATTTTAGCTATAACCTGTGCTGAAACTTCCGGTTTGCCTGAAACACGCATCAGTAAACGCAGGTACAGGGTGTTGCAGAATTTGCGCCACTTGGTAATATCCCCCTTGAACACCGGATCGGAAATGGGCAGAATAGGCGTTCCGGCACTAAGCAGCGTGTTGGCTTCTTCCAGTTTTTTGAACATATCCAGGTAGATGTCTTTCTGACGGTCGAAGGCAGGCTCGAGAATTCCCTCCTTGCCCTTGTTCGCCTGCAAGTAAGGCACATCGCCGTAGGTATCGGTCAGTAAGGAAGACACCCAGGATTGTGCAACCAGCGAAATACCCTGGTACGACTTGTTGGCAGATGCCCCGGTCGATGCCAGCTGGTACACGTCTTTCAGGTTGGTAAGCTGGGGATACCAGCTGTTCCAGAGGTAATCTGAGAATGTGTTCCTGAATTCATACCTGAATACGGTTGCATCACCATCGCTGATCGAGACAGTAACCTGCATCAGTTCATTATTGAAGTTCCGATTGCGCAGCATGTTTGCGTTCATCACGTTAATAAGTGCCGGCGCCAGTAGTTTTTCAGGGGTGGTCTCCAGGATGTTAATCGGATCGGTATTGATCTCGGTAAAGTCCTTATCACAGGAACTGAGCAGCGAACTCATCAAAATCAAGCTCCCCAGCGCTGTATGTTTTAAATTTTTCATGTCTCTTTAATTCTTAAATGCCAATAACGAAGTTGAAACCAAATGTCCTGGTCGACGGGAATTGAGCCACTTCGAAGCCCTGAACAATGTCGCTGCCGGCAAGTGTTCCAAACTCCGGGTCGAACATTGGCCATGGAGACCAGATAAACAGGTTGCGGCCATACACACCGAAACTCATCGAGTTCAGGCCAAGCGATTTGGCCACGCGCGGACTGAATTTGTAATTAAGTGCAGCCTCGCGGAATTTAATATAGTCTGTGCTGAAGGTGTTGCCCTCGGCGTTATCGGTTCCCATATGCGAACGGTAATACTCATCGATATCATTTGCAACCACATCGTTCGGCCGGAATGAGCCGTCGGGGTTTTGCACCACACCATTGCCGATAATGCCGCTGTACCGCCCCGGGAGCGTGCTGGTGGTCTTGCCCTGTTCAACAAGTTTGTAGTTGGTCAGAGAGTGGCCCACAGCGCCCATCTGCGCATCGAACAGGACATTCAGGCTAAAATTCTGATAGGCAAACTCGGTACCGAGTGACGCGCGGTATTTCGGGATGGTGTTGCCCAGGTAAACCACGTTTTGCGAAATTTTAGCAAAACCGGTTGTGCCGTCGTAGATCACATTACCCTGCGGATCGCGCTCATAACCACGGCCATACAGGTCGCCCATTGAACCGCCCACCCGGGCTACAATCTGACCCCCGCCTACCGGACCGGTACGCAGAATGACTGAACTGTCTGCCAGCTCTTTGATCTGGTTGCGGTTGGTAGAGAATGTACTGAACATGCGCCAGTTAAAGCCCTTCCCTTTGCCTTTGATAATGGTACCGTTTACTGAGGCTTCAAAACCGCTGTTATCTACCCGGCCTGCATTGATCAATGCCGAGGTGTACCCCGACGAACGGTCAACTATCCTGGTCAGGATCTGGTTTTTGGTATTTCCCGAGTAAAAGGCTACATCGACATTCAGGCGGTTTTTGAAGAAGTTTACTTCTGCGCCGACCTCGAAGGTGGTTGTTTTGAGCGGCTGAAGATCCGGGTTTGGCAAAATAGACGGGTTTAGCAGCGCACTGTCGGGGTATTGCCCACTCGCAGCCAGCCCATACGTATAAGCCGTACGGTAAGGTGTGGTACTGCCGCTGCCTACCTGCGAAACCGAAGCGCGCAGCTTGGCGAACGAAATCGCTTCTGGAAGTTTAGTTACTTCAGACAGTACAAAACTGCCGCTGACCGAAGGGTAAAAGAAGCCTACATTATCTGTACGAGTCGGCGTGGCCAAAACGCTGCTCCAGTCCTGCCGGCCGGTCACGTCAAGGTACAGGTAATTTTTATAGCCTAAAGACACACTGCCGAAGAAACTGTTAATGTTATACCGGCTGGTGTCCGGGATGGACACGATCGGGAACCGGTTGTTGGTCAATTCATAAAGCTTAGGAATGACCAGGCCATCTGCGCGCAGATCCGAACGGTTGTACCGGTTTTTCAACTGGCTGCCGCCTACGAGCGCATTCACGTCGATTTTACTGAACTTCTTGCTGTAGCGAACCAGGAACTCGTTATTGGTTTCGCTGCCGCGTATTTTTTGTTCACGGTGTGAACCATAGGGCAGTTTGCTGCCGGCATCATACGGACGGTCCTGTGCACGACGCTCACCAACCCAGTCAACGGTTGACCGCAGCTGCAGGCTCAAAGCCTTGGTAAACTGGTAGGATGCAGTTACGTTGGCGGTTACATTATGGCGCCCTGTCCGGTTTATGAACTCATTTGAAATGGCATATGGGTTTTCAGGGAATGAACTGAATGGATACTCTATTTTAAGGTTCTCCTGGCCATTCTGCCAATAGTTCTTCAGCCAGTTCAGGTCGGCATTGGGCTGCCAGAAAATGAACCAGTACATCAGCGACTGGTTGCCGTATCCCGCGCCCGGCAGGTTATCGCTAAAACGGTTACCATAATTGAGCTTGGTGGTCAATTTCAGCTTTTTTGTAATGTCTGTCGTTGTCGACAATGCCGCCGTTGTACGCTCGAAACCGGTATTCGGAATAATCCAGGTGTTTTCCTGGTTCGTGAGCGAAAGACGGCCTGTGGTGCTACCAATTTTTGTATCAATGCTTAGCGAGTTGCTCAGGTTCTGTCCAGTTTCGAAAAACTCGCGGATCTGGTTTTTATAAGGCACCCATGGCGTACGGACAGAAGCCTGACCCTGTTTCACCGGATCATATTGATAAAACATCAGGTTGGGGTCGAACCGCGGGCCGTAAGCAGAACTTGTTCCGCTGGTGCTGAGTCCGTCAGGGCCCTGGTCATAAGAATAATAGGTAGCGCCGTCTGTGCCCTGACCATATTCATACTGCAGATCGGGCCAGCGGTTCACAGATTCGAGTGAACCATTAGAGGTAAACTTGATACCGATCTTATTTTTCTTGTTTTTCGAGCTGCCCGATTTGGTGGTAATGATAATTGCACCATTGGCGCCCCGTTGTCCATATAACGCAGCGGCACCAGGTCCTTTGAGCACCGAAACGCTTTCAATATCTTCCGGGTTGATGTCGTTCAGCGAACTGCCATAATCAGCGGGCATGTTATCACTGCCCGTTCCATAGACGTTGTCAGAGCCGTTGGCAGACCGGCGGCCGCCACTGTTATTGATCACCACGCCATCTACAACGATCAGTGCTTCGTTATCTCCTGTCAGGTTGTTCTCACCCCGCAGGATGATTTTGTTTGAGCCCGCCGGACCGCTGTTTGAGCGAACCAGGTTCAGACCAGCTACCTTGCCCGACAACGCGTCTGTCCAGTTACTCGAGACGGCACGCGTCAGGTCAGTGCTGTCCACTTTGGTTACGGCGTAACCCAGCGATTTTTCTTCACGCTTAATGCCCAGGGCGGTAACAACAACCTCATCGAGAGCATTACTGGCCGGCTTCATGCGAACGAGCACATTTTGCGCTGCAGCAGTAAAACTTCGGCTTAGCTGGGTGTAACCAACAATACTAAAAGTGACCTGCCCCCCCGCAGCAACACTGATCGAGAACGCGCCGTTTACGTCGGTGGTTCCCAGCACCTGGCGTTGTGCATTCATAATGTTTACACCGATAACCGCACTGTTATCAGCATCGTCCACTACCCTGCCCTTTACCACCAGGTTTTGTGCGCGGACTCCCAGTCCGGACAACACAAGCACAAAAGCGATGAGCAGCGCCCGCCAGGATTTGCCGCTTGCAGACGAACCGGCATCGCGTGAGCGGCCTCGCGGGCTTTCCGCTTGCAAGACCCCGGTTTCCAGGGAGTTGCAGACAGACAAAGCTTGAGTAGAATTTTGATTCATAAATTCAAATAGAAGATTAATAAATAGCGTTATTTCGTTTAATTTCGTTTTACCAGGCATAACTACCTGACGGGCACCGCGTAAATTTTGTATGTTTAATGGACCGGCCGGGATACAGACCGGTTTTCTTTTGCATGACGTGCCTTCTCAAAATTTTTATCTGAAGACGCCTGTGCTTCATAAAACTCACTGCTGGTTCATATTTGGTTATTTCGTTGCTTCCGGTATTTTTCACTTCTTTCGCTCAAACGTCCATTAACAACAAAACGAAACTATACATAATTATTCGTAATGCAAATTTTTTTTGAACTTGTTACAGAAAGAGTTGAAGGGTCCCGCAGCAACAGCACACCCAGGTCGTATTTTAATTAAATTAAAGTAAATTAAACAAAATAACAACTAATATTAAATCTTAGTAACAAAAAATGCCCTTTCGGGCATGGCTACAGTAGAAAATAAATAAAATTAAACAGCAAAAGACCCGCTCACGCGTTGCGAAATCAGCAGCAGGTTATCGAACATGGAGTTTGCAGCATCAAGGCAGTTCTGTGCTTTGCCGGGTGAGACATATATTTCCAGTACAGACTGAAAATGTTTCCACCGCGCGGCCAGTGCATCTCCGTAAATACCATAATATGCAAAAGAAAGACCTTCAAAATGCGGAATCTGAACCAGCTGCCTGCGGATCATGTTTCCGCCAAGCGTGGCGCCTTCAAGCACATACAAAGCGCCAAGCTGCGACGCAGCAGATTTTTGCGGGAACACCATTTCACCAGGATCAATTCGGGGGAATCTGGCAGGATCCAGTTTCGCCTCTGCAGCATCCTGCCTGAGTGCCGGCAATTTTTTCCTCGAATCCAGACCGAGTTCTGCAGCAATTTCCGGGTCGAAACCGGCGAACAGCCCGGGCTCGATCAATTCGTGCGCCAGCAGGTTCACAGCCAGGATCTGCCTGTACTGGTCAAAGCTAAGCGACCTTGACATAATTTCATGAACAAACATGGCTGACTCGAGCGCCTGGTGGCGGTCGGCTGTCTCTGAACGTAAACGTTGTGTGATCATTAAACTTTATACGGACCGGAAATTATCAGTTGACGCGCAAATGGTGATTGAACCAAAATTTCTGTACAGAGTCAATACACTGAAGCAGCTTCTCATAACCATCGGGTTTGGTGACATAAGCGTTTGCACCGAATTCAATCGACGCACGCACATCTTTCGGACTGTCTGAAGTTGAGAACAGCAGCACGGGAACGGTCTTCATTGCGGGAATTTCACGAATGAAGCGCAGGATGTCGAGTCCGGAAATATTAGGCAGGTTCAAATCGAGCAGGATCAGCTTCGGAACTGTTTTTTCATCAATCAGGCGTTTGAGTGAGCTGATCGCTTCCTGCCCGTCTGAGGCAACCCTTAAAACCAGGTTGTCTCCTATTTCCTGTATCGCGTTTTCCATGAAAAACACATAATCGGGATCGTCTTCTACGTAAAAAATATCTGGTGCCTTCACCGTCTGTTCTCCTATCTGTTTCTAAATGCAACAAAAAAAGTGGTACCTGTTCCGAGTTTGCTTTCAAACCAGACCCTGCCCTGGTGCCGTTCAACAATGCGTTTCACAATGGCCAGACCAACGCCAGTTCCATCTATATCTGCCACATTATCCATTCGCTTGAAGAGTTCGAAAACCCTGTCGTAATAACTGACGTCAATTCCTATGCCATTGTCAGCAATACTGTAGACGGTCTCACCGCCCGCGACCACACCGTTTATCTTCACCCGCGGCGCGGGATTTTTAGACGAGTATTTGACCCCGTTGCCGATAATGTTTGAAAAAACCTGGCTGAGCATGGTGCGGTCGCCACGTAACGGCGGTGTCGCACCAACCTCAATTGTCTCGTCTGCCGCCTTCATGGCCGTTTTTATTTCCTGGGCAATCTCCCCGATCAGTGGTCCCATTTCCACATCTGTCATAACGATTTCCGCACGTCCGACTTTTGAAAGATTGAGCACTTCACGGATCAGGAAATTCATTTTCTCGGTGCCTGCGACAATCCGGTTAATCATTTTGCGGGAGCTCTCGTTCAGGCCGAAGTTTGTTTTTAACAGCATTTCTGCATAGGTCCTGATCGAGGTAATGGGCGTGCGCAAGTCGTGTGAGATCGTATAACTAAAGGTGTCCAGCTCTTCGTATGCGGCCTGAAGTTTTTCATTTAGTGTCCGGATGGCGGTTGCTTTGTTGTTGATGTCTGCAATGACGATCTCCCGCAGGCTCAGTACCGCGGTGATTTCCTCCTGTGTCCACCGCTCTGAGGTATTCCTGACTTCCTGCGTCCAGGATTCAAAGGATTTCCGGGGCGAGAGTTGCATCAACCCTTCCGGTCCCGGTTCAGCAGGTTTTTCAGGATTCCCAGCCCACTGCACCAGGCTGATCCGTTCGGGCTTGAACCAGATCATCATTTCGCTGAGTTCCCGGCTGATCAGGCAGGACAATATTCCGGCAGCCTTTTCTTTAAAAGCAGAGGCAGGCCTGTAAATTTCGGGCAGCTGATGGGTATGGTAAACCGAGTCGCCCATATTTTGTTTTAGCCAGGCAGCCAGGGCAAGGACTTCGGTTTCAGCCGGCGTCTGGCCAACCAGTGTAACCGTATTCTCGAAAAGCAGCGCCGCGCCATGTGCCTCGGTGCAATTAACCAGTGTGCGTTCATGGCTGGTTAGCGCATCGACGAGGTTTTTGTCTTTTGCCAGGTAGGCGGCCAGCATGGCTGCACTGCTTTTGAAAGCCGCCACCTTATCGGCATCTTCTTCCTCTTGCCTGTACTCTAAGGCTGAGGAAAGAATCTGTCCCAGCAACTTGGCGCCTTCGCGCGCCTTGTAATCAATGTATTTAGGGCTGTAGTTGTGACAGGCAACAAGGCCCCACAACTGGTCATGCGCAATGAGCGATATACTGAAACTCGACGCCACGCCCATATTTTTCAAGTACTGGATATGAATGGGAGAAACGGCCCGCAGCTGGGCGAAGGTCAGGTCGAGCGGCTCTTCTGTGTTTGCAAGGAGTGCCGCATCCTGGCTGTGCACATCGGCAATCAGCCTGGTCAGGTTCAGTTTATACAGTGCGCGGGCCTGTTTAGGAATATCGCTTGCCGGGTAATGCAAGCCATAAAAAGAGTCAAGATGCGCTTCCTTCTCTTCTGCAATAACTTCACCATGGCCGTCTTCCAGGAACTTATAAATCATGACACGGTCGTAGCCGATGATCCGTTTGATCTCAGTAGCGGCGCTGTGCAGCAGGGCCTGAAGATTCTTCCCGCCAAGCATGGCAGATGCAGAACGCCCCACCGAACCCTGGATGTCGTATTCAAGGCTGGCAGGCTCAAATTCAAGCAGAATAGTACCCTTGTTCAGGCTGCAGATCAAATAAAAAGAAGCCCCCGCAAGTGTGATGGCGTGCGGATTAATGGCATCAAAGCTCTGACGCTGCAAGCCAAGCTGCAGCAGCTGCGTTACAGATAAGTTGTCATCATGTTTAGTCAGCAGATTCTCCAGCACCGACAGGGGGCTGCCGGGCAATGTATCGGGATCTACGGGCAGCCAGGAACCGATATGATCACTAACAGCTGTAATGATAAGTGTCTTCTGCGCCACAGCGACAGCGAAACCGTGAGACTGGATCTTCCCCGGTATCTGGATCGGCTCTCTGTCACAATTGGTCAGATCGGCCTGGAATGTACTCATGCAAAAAAATTAGTTTACAAAACTATCAGTATTTGCGAAACTTCAAACCCGGGAAACAAGAAAGGTGTAACTGCCGGGAAGAAGACGAAAAAAACTGCTTTCGGGCGCATTCGGCTTCGAACCCCTGATTACTGCACAAAAAACTGGACATTATTTCACAAAAACAGACACTTTTTCGGCGTTGCGGCTGCTATCCTGCTTTTAAAACGGGGGCATCAGAAAGTTATCAAACAAAAAAGTTGTACGGAATCAAAAAATTGCTCTGGCCAGGATTTTTTTTTAAGCTGCAGTCCAGACACTTAGAAAAAGTGGTTGTTTTGACAGGGAATAAACCCGCAACAGAATTTAACCTGGCACCTGGTTTGTAAAGTATCTGCCGAGAGCGTTAATTTAGATGACGGGGGTATCCATTCTGGATATCTCCGTTTTTTTTTGAACTTATTCCGTTCGCGGTACAATTTCATTATTAAATAATCGATACGATTGATATCTTTGCAAAAGATTATCATAGACACTTAACGATCCTTGTCAAAAAAGAAGATACTGGTTATCGAGGATAACCATGCCATTTTAGATGTCATAACGCTCATTCTGCAAAGCGAAGCTTTCGAAGTATCCGGCCTGAACCGGGGTCTTGAAATGATGCGCCATATCGAGACTTTCGAGCCTCACGTCATTGTTATGGACATCATGCTGCCTGACAGTGACGGACGTACGCTCTTAAAAGAACTGCGCGGCAATCCCCAGACCGCAGAGATTCCCGTACTCATGATATCTGCGCGTTACCATTCCGGCAATTATGACGAAGGCGGCCTGAAAGCAAATGATTTCCTGGCTAAGCCGTTCGATATTGATGCGCTGATGGACAAGATCTACGCGCTGCTCCCTAAATAAATTTTAATTTAATACTAATTATTTTAGTAAATCTTCGTAATTTCGGCATATGCTGTACGCCGTTGTCGATATCGAAACTACCGGGGGGTATGCCGCTGCGCATGCGATCACGGAAGTAGCCGTTTTCATTCATAATGGAGACAGCGTGGTCGAATCTTTCCAGACACTGGTAAATCCTGACCAGCATATTCCTGCGCATATTACCGCCCTGACCGGCATTGACAATGACATGGTCGCCAGCGCGCCGTTGTTTCCTGAAGTGGCAGAAAAATTATTCGGCATGCTGGCCGACAAAGTTTTTGTTGCACACAATGTAAATTTTGACTATTCCTTCCTGCAACATCAGTTTGCGCAATGCGGCTATCGCCTGGATTGCCGTAAACTCTGCACGGTCAGATTGGCCCGTAAAATTTTTCCTGGCCTGCCCTCCTACAGCCTGGGCAAATTATGCCATTCGCTTGCCATTTCCATTACAGAACGTCACCGCGCAGCAGGCGATGCACGTGCCACGGCAACACTCTTCGGGAAATTGCTGCAGGCTGATGCTGAAGCCGTCGTGCCGGCCATGCTGAAAAAAAGCTCAAAAGAACAGAACCTTCCGCCCAACCTGAACAAGCAGGATTTTTTATCCTTGCCTGATCAGCCAGGGGTATATTATTTTAAAAATGCAAAAGGCAGGATATTGTATATCGGCAAAGCGCTGAACCTTAAAAAACGTGTAACCGGCCATTTTACCGGCAATGGCAAGTCCAGGCAGCGGCAGGAGTTTTTGCGTAACATTTACACGATCGAACATCAGGTTTGCGGCAGCGAATTGATGGCACTGATTCTCGAGGCTACTGAAATAAAAAGGTACTGGCCGGAGAACAACCGCGCAATGAAGCGTTACGAACCCAAATACGAGCTCTACATCTTTGAAGACCAGAAAGGTTACCTGCGGTTGGGCATTGACAAAAGCCGGAAAAACCACATGGCGCTGCACGATTTCGCCACCATTACCGAAGGTTACAACTTTTTGGAACGCCTGGCAACCGAACACAGGCTCTGTCATAAACTTTCGTTTCTCCAGAAAACGGCCGGAGGTTGCCAGGCAGTAGCATCAGGCATGTGTTCAGGAGCTTGCCTCGGCCACGAAAGCGCTGAGGCGTACAACCGACGCGTAAACCAGGCGCTTGCGGCGGTTCAGGACACGCTGCCTTCGTTCATGATGCGCCAGCCGGGCAGAACGAGCGGTGAGACGGCCTGCCTTTGGGTAGAAAAAGGACGTTTTTACGGCATGGGTTATATCCCTGACGATCTCGATTATAGCCACGTGTCTGAACTAAAAAATTATCTGACGCCCTACCCGTCCAACCGCTACATTCTCAACCTGTTATTTGCCCAGGCAACCCGTTTTCCGCAAAGCGTGGTCACCCTTGACGGGCTTAATATGGAATTAATTGCCTGTTAACGTTGCATGTTTGAACATAAAAACAGAACTTAGCTGTTCTACTAGACACAGCAATCTGTAACCATGACCACCGCGTTTCTGCCGTACGCTTCTGCCTTCTGCCTTCCGCTTGGAAACGCCCGTGCTCAAGTCGCACTTCATGAAAGGAGGCCAGCCAATGGCCGGTAAACGCATTTTGGTTTGCGACGATGACGAGGCCATCCTCGATGTCACCACACTTGTTCTGGAAGACAGCGGCTATGAAGTTACCCCTGTTATTGAAAGCACCAGAATTTATGAGGTTATTGACCGGTTCAAACCAGACCTGCTGCTGCTCGATCTGTGGATGCCCGATCTTTCAGGCGAAGACATTACCCGCTTTGTAAAAACAGACGAAGCGCTGCGCGGCATTCCTGTAATCATCATCTCGGCCAGCAGCGAGGGCCGCAGAATCGCAGAAGAGATCAGGGCAGACGGTTTCCTGCCAAAACCATTTGATATTGATAGCCTGGTCGAAATGGTAGCCCGGTATACCAGTCAATAAGTACGCTTTTAGCGCCCGCCCATAAACATAACCGACACAAGCGATAAGACGTATAGGACAATTCCAACCATTGTTGTAATCCCCCAGAACTTAAACAGTGATTTCAGCCTTGAAACAGCCAGATCCAGGCTTTCCTGATTTCCGTATAAAACCCCCTCAGCAGAAGCAGAGGAATACTTGAAGAGCAGCAGGCTGGGGTAAAAAAACAGCAGTCCGATCAGCAGGTAAAGAACCATGATGCCGGCGCTTCCCAGTTGCGCAAGCGGTCCCAGCTGCGCAGCGACGGCAGCATCTGAATTGATCAACGCGCTGACTCCGAACGCACCTACCACCATAAAAAAGGTCAGGACAAAACCGATCACCGCAAGAAACCGCGACCACCGGCCTATTTCATACAGGTTGCTGCGCATGTCTTCGGTTACGATTAGCTGGGGGTTTTGTTCGGTTTCGGGTTCAAATTCGTTCATTGTTCTGTAATTGGTGGTTAAACATAACAAAATAACCAGTGCGGCAAAAGGGATTTTTTCATAAGCAGGGTAAATTCTCTTATCTTTGCACCCATTTCAAACCAGAAAGGATATTTTTTACCTTTCCAGCAGTAATATACAGATACATGGCTTTACAATGTGGCATCGTTGGCCTTCCCAACGTCGGCAAATCTACACTCTTCAACTGTCTCTCGAATGCAAAGGCGCAGGCAGCAAATTTTCCTTTTTGTACCATTGAACCCAACGTGGGTGTGATCACTGTTCCCGACGAGCGGCTTACCCGGCTCGCCGAGCTCGTACAGCCGCAACGGGTGGTTCCGAATACGATTGAAATCGTTGATATTGCCGGCCTGGTCAAAGGCGCTTCCAAAGGTGAGGGACTGGGCAACCAGTTTCTTGGAAACATCCGCGCAACCAATGCCATTATCCATGTACTGCGCTGCTTCGATGACGGCAATGTGATCCATGTCGACGGCTCGGTCGATCCGATCCGTGATAAGGAGATCATTGACACCGAATTGCAATTGAAAGACCTGGATACCGTCGACAAAAGGATCCAGAAGGTTGAGAAGATGGCCAAAACCGGCGGAAACAAAGAGGCTAAAAAAACTTTTGACATCCTCTCTGTCGTCAAGACCCACCTCGAAAGCGGTAAATCTGTACGTACAGCCCCGCTTACCGAAGAGGATTTCCTTTTTATCGAAGAACTGGGCCTGCTCACCCAAAAACCGGTATTGTATGTCTGCAATGTAGAGGAGACTTCTGTTGTTGCGGGCAATAACTATGTGAACCTGGTTAAAGATGCGGTAAAGGACGAAAAAGCAGAAGTGCTTGTTATTTCTGCAAAAATAGAATCTGAGATTGCCGAGCTGGAAAGTTACGAGGAAAGGCAACTGTTCCTGGCCGACCTCGGGCTCACCGAATCTGGCGTCAACAAACTGATCCGGGCGGCCTATCGCCTCCTGAACCTGTCAACCTACTTTACGGCCGGTGTACAGGAGGTTCGTGCATGGACCATTACCAAAGGTTTCACTGCGCCACAGGCTGCAGGGGTGATACATAGCGATTTTGAGAAAGGCTTTATCCGCGCCGAAGTCATCAAATACGAAGATTTTGTTAGCCTTGGTTCGGAAAATGCCTGCAAGGAAGCCGGAAAACTGGGTGTAGAGGGCAAGACCTACCTGGTAGAAGACGGCGACATCATGCACTTCAGGTTCAACGTTTAACCCAATCAGGCGGCAGGTGTT
Source organism: Pedobacter yulinensis (assembly GCF_003029735.1). Taxonomy (GTDB): domain Bacteria; phylum Bacteroidota; class Bacteroidia; order Sphingobacteriales; family Sphingobacteriaceae; genus Pedobacter; species Pedobacter yulinensis. The sequence goes on along the minus strand of NZ_KZ686274.1, from coordinate 28,254 downwards.
TTCAGGATTGTTCCTGAGCGCCTGGCGTTCTTCCATTATCCCAGCCCAGGCTACCGCGGTCTTTGGCCGGTTAGCGCGCTGCGTTGTACCAGGGATGCGCCGCAACCGGAACAATACCTGTTGTACCTGCCTGGCCCAGGTAACGTCGTGCGGCGACCAGCGTGCGGCTTTGAAAATCGTCGTAATTTTTGGCGCCGGGCACCATGCTGTTGACCCGCACCATTCCAGCCGACTGTATAAACTCCCCATTCCCGATATAAATAGCTGTATGCGAAATACGGCCGCTTTTACCCCGGCTTTTTGCTGCCGAAAAGAAGAGCAGATCGCCTGCCTGCAGGTTCTTCAGGCTTTTTGCCAGGTCGAGGCTATCGCCTGAGAGGATCGCTACTTCCTGGCCCACAAGTACCTGCTGCGACGCATCGCGCGGAATGATCACACCGTTCAGGAAAAAACTGGTCTTGGTAAACCCGCTGCAGTCTACTCCTTTTACCGAAGTTCCGCCCCAAAGGTACGGAACACCCAGCAGCGTGCGGGCTGTTGCCAGCACATTGGTCGCAGTTGGCTTAACGGTACTGAGCCAGGCGCTATAAGGCTGAACAAGCTCGTTCGGCACATATGCCTGTCGCCCGTCTGGAAAACGTACCGCTGTATATTTCTTTTCTTTTTTGAGCGCCTGTAAAATGTTACCGGCAACGAGATCAGATACCCGCGGCGCATCTTTATTGGCATGGCTCAGTGCATGCCCGTAGTCTGCCGTGACGATCACTTTTTCTGCCTGCTGCCAGTTTTTAAAGTCAATTTCATGAACCGGAACTACTGCCGCTGCGTCAAGCCAGGAGACATACCCGTCAGGTGTGCGGACCAGGTAATATCCTGCCTGTTTTTTCAGCAGCGCGACAGGCATGCCGAGCAGGCCCTGCGTCATCATTTCGGCAGCGTTGCGCGGCTGGGCGCGGTTGTTACTGACAGATACATTGATCAGGCCCCTTGCCGGTAAACCGGAAGCTGTATCGGGCAACAGGACCATGCGGGCGGGGACTTTCCCGAAATTTGCTGTAATGCCGGCGGTATACTGCTCAAAAGCAGGTTTGCTGCTGGTTTCAAACAACAGGCTGTCGTTCCTGAACCGGTAATTGAAATAATCGTTCCGCGCATCTGGAACCAGACGCTGCTGCATCTGCAGGGAATAGGTGCGCAACACCGTCGTATCAAGCTGCGCCCAGGCGCCGGCTGCAGGCGCAAACAAAAGAAAAATCAGGCTCTTCCATTTCATCTTACAAGATTAAGCAATAAATCAGAAGGATACGAAAGACATCAAAATTGATACTTGTATCACACCGGCCAATAAATTTATTTTCGAAAAACCGCAGGGATATCTAACTTGCGCCCGTTTTACTGCCGGTTTACCGGAAGCACGCATGCGAAAAACCCTGCTTAAGTTTATCGACTTTTTTCACCCGCCTTTCGCCAGGCTGATTCCGTTGCACACCTTCAGGTATCTTGCCTCCGGCGGAACTACGGCCCTGATGGGTGTGGTCATCTACTATATCGCCTACAACTTTATTCTCGGCCAGCAGGATGTACGCCTGCCGTTCGTGCTGGTAACTGCCCCCATCGCCGCGCTGATCATCGAACTTTGTATCACCTTTCCCATGGGCTTCCTGCTAAACAAGTACCTGGTCTTTACACAGTCTACCCTGCGTGGCCGTCAGCAACTATTTCGTTATGCAACCGTTGTATTCATAAACATCCTGCTGAACTATGCCCTGATCAAACTTATGGTTGAGACGCTGCATTTTTACCCCACCATTGCAAAGTTTACGACCACCTGCCTGCTCACGATTTTCAGTTATTTTTCTCAAAAACACTTTTCCTTCCGCGTGGGAAAAAAACCCTGAGCAAACAGGAATGGCGCACTGCTTCCTGGTCTGGAATGTCAGGGCTGTGCCTTTCAAGCGTAGCCCTGATGGGAGCGGCAGCCCCGACGAAGGAGGGCTAAAGCGTACAGCAGGACCGCCTGTAAAACGGGCAGTGTCGCTGCGCTTCAAAAAAACACCGGTTGGCTCATTCCGCAAAGTCGGCTGAAAACGGTGCCCATGCTCAACAGCTGTCACGGCCACTCCTTCTGTGCCCGCACAAAAATCCGTATCTTTGCAGCTTATTTGCAATTCAGATGATTTCAGTATCCAATTTATCGCTGCGTTATGGCAAGCGGACCCTTTTCGAAGATGTTAACCTGAAGTTTACCCAGGGAAACTGCTACGGCGTAATCGGTGCCAACGGAGCGGGCAAGTCTACCTTTCTTAAGATCCTTTCGGGCGAAGTAAGCCAAACTTCGGGCTCGGTGAGTTTTACGCCGGGCGAGCGCATGGCTGTTCTCAAACAGAATCACTATGAGTTTGACGATTTCAGCGTCATCGAAACGGTCATGATGGGCCACAAGGAGCTCTATGAAATCATGAAAGAAAAAGACGCCATTTATATGAAAGAGGACTTTTCAGAAAAAGACGGCGAACGCGCCGGCGAGCTTGAAAATCTCTTTGCAGAAATGGATGGCTGGAACATGGAAAGCAATGCAGCGACCATGCTCAGTAACCTGGGCATTAAAGAGTCTGATCATTACAAGTTGCTGAAGGAGCTGGATGGTAATCAAAAAGTACGGGTGTTGCTCGCTCAGGCCCTGTTCGGCAACCCGGATATCCTGCTTCTTGACGAACCGACCAACGACCTGGACATTGATACAATTGCCTGGCTGGAAAATTTCCTGGCTGACTATCAGAATATCGTCCTGGTGGTCTCTCACGACCGTCACTTTCTTGACGCGGTTTGTACACACATCGTAGATATCGATTTCAGCAAAATGACCATCTTTACCGGCAACTATACGTTTTGGTATGAATCCAGTCAGCTTGCACTGAAGCAGCGCAGCGACCAGAACAAAAAGCTGGAAGAAAAAGTGAAAGAGCTTCAGGAATTTATCCGCCGGTTCAGCGCCAATGCCTCGAAGTCGAAACAGGCCACCTCACGTAAGAAAGCACTCGACAAAATTGACCTGAACGAGATCAAGCCCTCAAGCAGAAAATATCCCGCCATTATTTTCAACAATCAAGGCCGGGAAGCCGGAGATCAGATTCTGCAGGTTGAGAACCTGGGAGCCAGCCTGAATGGCGAGGTGCTGTTCGATAAGGTAACCTTTATGGTAAACAAAGGCGATAAAATTGCCATACTCTCCCAAAACAGCCTGGCTACAACCGCCTTTTACAACATCCTGGCCGGCCGGGATACCGATTTCAGGGGTGAATTTAAATGGGGTGTGACCATCCAGATCGCCGATATACCGAATGATAACTCCGCCTACTTTGCCGGCAAGGACCTGAACCTGGTCGACTGGCTGCGTGAGTATTCAGACTCTGACAAAGATGAACAGTTTATCAGGAGTTTCCTGGGCCGCATGTTATTCTCGGGCGAAGAAGTACTGAAAAACACCAAAGTGCTGTCAGGTGGCGAAAAAATGCGCTGTATGTTCTCCCAGATGATGCTCAAACAGGCCAATGTACTGTTGCTTGACGAGCCAACCAACCACCTCGACCTTGAATCCATCACAGCATTGAACAATGGCATGCAGGATTTCAGGGGCAGCCTGCTTTTTACATCGCGTGACCACGCCCTGACTGAGTCAGTGGCCAACCGCATTATCGAAATCACGCCAAAAGGGACCATCGACAAACTGATGAGTTATGACGAATACATCACAAATCCTGATGTGCTGCGCCAGCGGGAAGAGATGTACCGTTAGGGACAGAATGATTATATTTGTTAGAAAGGATGAACCATGATACGTAAAGCCCTCATTTTTTTACTGCTGTGCGCCGGCCTCTCGGCCAGGGCGCAGCACAACCCTGACGACCTGATCGAGTCGGCCAACTGGGACGTGATCGGCAGTGTCGATTTTAAGACACCGAATGACAATGAGATGTATGCGGTTTACAACACCAACATCCGTAAATATGAGAACAAACCTTTTGAGCTGTACGGGTATATCGTTCCCATCAAAGACGGGATGAAACAGCAAAAATTCATGCTTTCCACCCTGCCAATCAACCAGTGTTTTTACTGTGGCAAGAACGGTGTTCCTATCATGGTCATGGTTGAACTTACCGAAGCGGTCAAGTTTACGTACAAGCCGATCACGGTAAAGGGTATCCTGAAGCTGAACAAGGGAAACGCTATGGATGGCCCGCCGATCGTTCTCGCTGCTGCAAAATCGATCTGACCGCAAACGTTAATTATTAAACAAAAAAAAGCTGCTCTCCATTTGGAAAGCAGCTTTTTTGTTGCGCGCAAGTGGTGATTTGCGAAACCTAGTGGCCTGAATGACCATCTACGCCATGCGCATGTCCGTGGTTGAGCTCATCTTGCGTTGCCTCGCGCACTTTCAATATTTCTCCGCTGAAAATCAGATTCTTACCTGCCATCGGGTGGTTCAGGTCTACCGAAACGATTTCTTCAGTTACACCGGTTACGCCTGCGCGGAACTGGTTGCCGTTGTTATCTTGCAGAGGAATCACATCACCTACGTTTGGCAGTTCCACTTCTTTAAACATATCTACAGGCAGATCAGCATACGCACCCGGGTCTAACTCGCCATAACCGTCTGCCGCACTCAGCTCAAAGCTGTAGGTGTCGCCTTCCTGAAGGCCGGCCAGGTGCTCCTCGAATTTCGGCAGCATCATACCCACGCCATATAAGAAAACCAGCGGTTGTTCAGAATCGGCTTTCTCTACAAATACCTGCTGTCCTTCTTCGTTGGTTGTGTGCAGTTCATACGTTATTCCGACTACTGCATTGGGTTGAATTTTCATGTAATTTTGATTTTTAAGATAATGAACCGTTCGAGCACGGCTCAGGAATTCGTTGTCTGTATTAATTTGTAGGCCTCATCTGCCGTCAATACGGGCAGCTGGCATACCTTGTTGCGGCAAATATAGATTTTTGTTTCTACGCTTTGTTTATCTTTTAACAAAGGCAGCGCGCTTTTTGTTCCGCCGAGCAGAATTTTGTTGGGAATGTAATACCGGTTAAGCTTTCGCCTTTCTTCACCGGTATCAATGCCGCTGAGCGCGATTTCGTTCCAGCCTTTTACCTCGTTCAGCAGCTGGATCGCCCAGTTTGAAAAACCGGAGCCATAAGATTTCATCTGCGGATGCGCGGCGGCAAGCATGGCTGCAGCTTTATCGCTCAGCTCGTCGCGGTCAAAGCAAATGCCGAGCCGGCGCAGGTTCTGTGCCATGGCAGAATTAGAAGAAGGAATGACATTGTCCAGCACCTCATGTTTCCTGGCTATTAACGCTTCATTGCCTACCGGGGTGTAAAACAGCAGTGGCCCCTCAGGATCAGTAAACTGTGCCAGAACGGTTTCGGTCAGGCTAAGCGCCTGCAGCAGCCAGCGTTCATCAAAGCTTGCTTCATACAATGCAAAAAGTCCGTCGATAAAAAAAGCATAATCGTCCAGAAAGCCGGGAATGGATACTTTCCCATCCTTGTAATTTCTGAACAAGGTCCCCTGACCGTCTACCATCCGGTCAAGGATAAAATCGGCTGCCCGGGCGGCAAGGTCATAATGAGCGGGCTCGTCGAATATCTGCGAGGCATCGGCCAGTGCCCTGATGGTCATGCCGTTCCAGGCCGTCAGGCATTTGCTGTCAAGGCCCGGACGCACCCGCGTGCTGCGTTCGCTGAGCAGCAATTGATTGGCACGGGCTACTTTTTCCTTCAGTTCGGCCAGCCCCACTTCGAAAGTCCTGGCAAACTCCTCATCTGTTTCCTTCCGCAGCAGGATATTGGTTTCTTCCTCTTCCCAATTGCCCGCGGGCGTAACGTGGTAGTAATGCGACATGAGCGGTGCGTCCGGACCCAGCAGCGCGTCAAACTCTTCCCGCTGCCAGACATAAAATTTCCCTTCAACGCCCTCGCTGTCGGCGTCGAGGGCTGAATAAAACAAGCCTTCTTCAGAAAGCATTTCGCGCCTGAGCCAGGCAATGCTGCCTTCGGCAACTTCCCTGAAAAGGTTGTTTCCTGTAAACTGCCAGGCTTCGGCATACAGCGCAATCAATTGGGCATTGTCATACAGCATTTTTTCAAAATGCGGCACATGCCAGCTACCGTCTACCGAATAACGCGCAAAGCCACCACCAATCTGGTCATAAATGCCGCCAAGCGCCATTTTCTCGAGTGTAAGCATCGTGGCAACATGGGTGGCATTATCATCGAAAAGATGGCTGTACCGCAGCAGGAATATCCAGTTGTTGGGCAGCGGGAATTTTGGGGCCCGCGTGTATCCCCCGTCGGTCATGTCAAATGTCCTTTTCCAGGGTTTGATGATGTTCCGCAGGTCGGCCACAGAATATTCGGGCGGGTTGAGCACCGGGATAAAGCGCTCACTTTCGCTGATGCCTGCGGTTAGCCGTTCTGCATAAGAAATGGCTTTCTCAGGCTCTTCCTGCCAAAGCCTGGCCACATGCATCAGCACATTGATCCAGTCATTCTTACGGAAATAGGTGCCACCATAAATGGGCCGCTGATCGGGCAGGCAGATGCAGTTGAGCGGCCAACCCCCGCTTCCGGTCATGAGCTGTACAGCATACATGTAGATCTGGTCAATATCAGGCCGCTCTTCGCGATCAACCTTGATGCATACGAAATGTTTATTCATCACCTCAGCCACTTCTGCCAGCTCGAAACTTTCGCGCTCCATGACATGGCACCAGTGGCAGGCCGAGTAACCAATGCTGACCAGGATCAGCTTTTGCTCTTTACGGGCTTTTTCGAGGGCCTCGGGGCCCCATTCAAACCAGTCTACTGGATTATAAGCATGCTGTAACAGATAGGGCGACGATGCATGAGTCAGCCGGTTGGGTTCGTGATTCATCTTATAAAGGTACACAGATTTCCCTGCGTTTGTTTTATATGGATTATCTTAGCGACTCAAAATACCGCCCGAATGAAAATTACGCATACCGAGATCTACCGCTTCAGCATTCCTATTGAGCCCTTCACCATTGCTACAGGCACGCTCGAATTTGCACAGAATGTACTGGTCCGAATCTATACAGATGCCGGGATTTATGGCTGCGGTGAGTGTTCGGCCTTTCCGATGATCGTTGGCGAAACGCAGGAAACCTGCCTGTCTATGGCGCGCGACTTCGCAAAGATCTGGAAGGGAAAAGATCCGCTTCAGATCCCGGAGCGTATGGCCGACCTGCTTGCCTACGCAGCCCACAATCCGACCATCAAAAGTGCGTTCGATATGGCCTTGTTTGATATTTCGGCTAAACATGCGAACCTACCACTATACCGCTTCCTGAGCGGTGAAAAGAGGCGTATTGAAACCGACATGACCATTGGCATTGCCAGCCCCGAAGAAATGGCGGCCACCGCGGCGGCTTATGTAGACCGGGGCTGCAGCATCATTAAGATCAAACTTGGCAAAGACGTCGCGACCGATGTTAAACGTGTGGCGGCCATCCGCGCGGCGGTGGGACATGATGTGACCATTCGCCTGGATGCCAACCAGGGCTGGTCTTTCGATGAGGCTCTCCGTGCTCTGGCCGACCTGGCGCAATATGATATTGAATTTTGCGAGCAGCCCATGCGTACCTGGTATGATGACCGGCTCCCGGAGCTGAAATTAAATGTGCCCATCAAGATCATGGCCGATGAAAGCTGTTACAACCACCATGACGCCCGCCGGCAGATCAACACGCAGTCCTGCGACTACCTGAATATCAAGCTTGCCAAATCAGGCGGAATCCTCGAAGCGCAGAAAATACACGAGGTGGCCCTGCAAAGCGGCGTAAAATGTATGATCGGCAGCATGATGGAGAGTAAGCTTGCGCTCACGGCCAACCTGCATTTTGCCCTCGCCAGCCCGAATGTTGTATTTTTCGACCTTGACACCTGCCTGCTCGGGCACAAAGTTGATCCGGTTGTTGGCGGACTAACCTACACCGGTTTTGAGCTCGATGTGCCGGAAACAGCAGGCATTGGCGCCGATGCAGACGAATTTTTCCTGGAAACCTGTGAGCAATGGGTTGTGTAAGCGGGAAGTACCCAGAACTTACCTGAGGCCAGCCACTACCTGATGCGCAGCTGCTCAAGGGCCAGGCTGTCGCCGTTAAATGCGTTAAAATCTACAACATGCGAAATGCCGTCTACTCTCGCCTTATCTGAATGCTGCCAGAAATGCCAGCGGGTTTGGGCGGGAACCCGAAGCCGGGGTTGGTCGTAATGGGCAATCCATAGCGGATATTCCTTAAAATATTCGGCCAGGTAATCACTGTAAAATTGCAGTCCGGTATAGATAATCGGTTTTACTCCGGTTTTTAATTCCATATAAGCCAGAAAATCTGACAATTGCGCACGCATCTGCAGCGGCGTTACACCGTCCAGGCTTTCCACATCGACCACCGGCAGCAGGTCATTTTTCTCAAAACCGACCACCTGCAGAAAGAAACGTGCCTGCGCCTTTCCATCGCGTGCGGGCCGGAAGAAATGGTAAGCTCCGCAAATGAGGCCGGCTTTGGGCGCTTCGCGCCAGTTTCGCTGAAAGTACCGGTCCACTTTCAGCAGGCCTTCTGTCGCCTTGATAAAAGCGAAACGGATGCGCACACCGTCTTCTTCCATGCGCGCCACCCGCTGCCAGTCGATCCGGTCCTGGTAATAAGACACATCGATGCCATGAATGCTATGTTTACGCGGAATGCGGATACCAAAACTTTCGTATTTGCGATAGGCGGGATCGCCGGCCGGGTCACGTGCCCAGTTCCAGGCGGCTGAAAAGGCCTTCAATACATACCCATAATACAATGGCGACAATAATACCAGGCCCAGACAGGCAGCGACCAGCCAGGCCGTTGCAGAAACCGAACGTTTTCCTTTTTTGCGGGATTTCGAATTCGTTTTCCTGGCCGCCTGGGCCGGTGGTTTCTGTCTTGGCTTTTGTGTTCTGCGGGCTTTATCCACACACAAACATACACATTGCCCGGGTTCGCCGCCATAGTGAAATGAATGTTTGGCCGCCATGACGCTGGGCGTGACCAGGAAAGATTTTATTATTTTGCGTCATGCTTCAGACAATAACCTACCCCGCCCTGCTCAGGCTTCTGTTTTTGATGGCTTTGTTCCTGCCGCAAACCAGCCAGGCCGGAAAAGTTAAAGTGCTTGCTTTTTATACCGCCAGGAACGACCAGGCGCACATTAGTTTCGTTGCCGAGGCCAATGCCTGGTTTTTGCAGGCCGGCAGAAAATATGGATTCAGTTACCGCGCTACAAACGACTGGTCCATGCTTCATCCCGACACGCTAAGAAACTATGGGTTGGTGATGTTCCTGGACACCCGGCCTGAAGAGGCGGCCCAGCGCGCAGCCTTCCGGGATTATATGGAACGGGGCGGTGCATGGATCGGCTTCCATTTTGCAGCCTTCGCGCTCAGTCCTTCAGCCTTTCCTGAGAACTGGGACTGGTACCACCAGGAATTCCTCGGTTCGGGTGCCTATGCGGGCAACACTTGGCGGCCCGTTCCCGCAACGCTGCGGGTAGAGCAAAAAAAGCATCCCTATTTTAAAGGGTTCCCTGCCACCTTCAGGTCATCAGCAAACGAATGGTACCGGTGGAAAAACAACCTGAAGCAAAACCCCGATATCGAGGTGCTGCTTTCCATCGATCCCTCCAGTTTCCCCCTGGGAACGGGTCCGAAAGCACATGAGATCTGGCACCAAGGTGACTATCCCGTGGTGTGGCGCAACAAGAAGTTCCGCATGCTCTACATCAACATGGGGCACAACGACATCGACTACGAACATGCGCCGCACAACAAACCGCTTTCTTCAAGCTTTGCCAGTACAGAGCAGAATGCGCTGATCATTCGCGCCATCCTGAAGCGTGCCGGCCGCTGATTTACCTGAAATCGCCTTCTTTATTCAGCAAACCGAAGTATTGATCCAGTTTCATGCCCAGGCTTTCTTCAAATGATTTTTTCAGATCGGCCGGTTGCGGGTGCTTGCCGTTCCACTTGCTGAAATAGTGCTGAAACGCTCTGTCAATTTTTTCGCGTCCCACCTGCGTTTCGAGAATATAGATCCATAGCGCAGGTTTGAGATATGAACTGATGCTATAGGCATCTGAGCCGGCGAACTGCTCAGACGATTTATCGATCGGATCGGGCATCGGGATGTTGGCCATGGCATTGTACACCGTCGCCTGAAAATCCTTTGTGGGCAGCGCTTTGATGTTTGCCGGAATCTTGTCGCCGAAGATCGAGTTGGCTTTATACTTCTCTGCTTCATACCTGAACTGGTAATAGGTATTCAAACCCTCGTCCTGCCAGGCATGTTTTCGTTCATTGCTGCCGAGCATGCTCATGAACCAGTTGTGACCCACCTCGTGTGCAATGACACCGTCCAGCGATTCGATCCTGGCATCCGGGCTGGTAATGAGTGTAATGGTCGGATATTCCATGCCCCCGCTCGAATTGTTCTTAGGCCCTTCAATAACCTGAACGACGGGGTACGCATAGGTTCCTACCCATGCACTGTATTTTTTTACGGCATCTTTGGCGTAGTCGATGCTGTTGACCCATAAAGTGTTGGGTTTGTTGTGATAATAGGTAAAGGCCTCTACCACCTTGCCTCCGGCAACCTGTGCGGTATCATATTGTATAACAAGGTCTTTATCGGCAAACCAGGCAAAATCGGGAACGTGCGAGAGGGTATAGTTCAGCGTTTTTGTTGCCGATTTGACCACCGGCTTATACAGTTCGGGCTGGCCCGTGCGGGTCTTGGCATTTTTTGAACCGAGCAGTTTGTACTGGTCGGCTTCAGGTTTGGTATTCAGGATGCCCGATGCAGCCACCACGTAATGTGAGGGCACGGTAATATTCACGTCGAAATCTCCGAATTCGCTATAGAACTCGCCCATGTCCAGGTATGGAAACTCATGCCAGCCATCGCGGTCAAAAACTGCGGGCTTCGGATACCACTGGCAGAGCATAAACTGGCCGTCAGCAAAACCGGAGCGCGAAAAGTAAGAAGGTAGTTTGACCGTAAAGGGAGTCGTAATGGTACATGATTCGCCTGCGCGAAGCGGCTGCGGCAGCTTCACCTTGATCACGTCAATATAATCCGGATTGCTGTGCGGCTCGGTCACGGCTGTTTTTCCGTTTACTTTGAACGCAAGGCCTTCAATGCTACCCGGGGTATATTTACCGAGTTTTTCAGACCGGGAGGTATCTGCCTTCAATTGCTTAAAAAGGGCCGTACTTTCATTTTTATAAGCATTTGGCCAGATGTGGAACCAGATAAACTCGAGTGTTTGGGGCGAATTGTTTTTATACACGATCGTCTCGTTTCCCTTCAGGCTGTTGTCTTTGACGTTCAGGCTCACATCGATTTTGTACTTCAGGGCTTGCTGCCAGTAGGTGGTGTCCTGCGCAAAGGCAGGCAGGCAAAACAGGAACAGGATCAGAAAACTAAAAGGTCTCTTCATGAATGTGGGGTATTGTGATGATTATGGGATCAGTACCGAAAGATACACAATCGCTATTGAATTGTAAAACAAGCTTATTCATGGCAGGCTGCAGGTGCGGCCCTGTCTGCCGGCAGCATCAATCTGCCGGCATGATGGTTTGAAACCTAGGTCTGGCAGCAAACGCCGCTTGCTATTGGGCTTTCTGTGCCTCTTTTTTCCTGAAATAACCCCTGAAAAGAAAATTGCTTTGCAGGGCCTTGAGGTTTTCGTCAAGCTTCTGGCTGCTGCTTTCCAGGTTCTGCATAATGCTGCGCACCTGCTCTGCTGTTTTGGCATCGTTCAGCAACATGCCCGCAGCGTTATCGGTTTGATTCAGTTTACCGCTTGCTTTGTCAAGGTTGGCGGTAATGGCTGAAGCAGAGCGCGCTGTTTTCTGCAGCTCATCAACCGAGGCGTTGAGCTTGGCGAATACGGCCGTATCAGTAAACAATTTGTCAGCCAGGCCATTAGGCGTGTTAACCTTGCGGCTAAAGGCCCCCAGCTGATTAGCCATGGCATTGACAGCTCCGGAGGTTTTTTGCAGGTTGCTGACCATCGTACGAAAATCGTTTGCAATCTGCTCATCTGTGAGCAGGGCGCCGGCGGCACCCTTACCTTCCACCAGGCCACGCGACAGCGTTTTGAAATCGGTGGTGATCTCGACCAGGTTTTTGTTGTTAACCTGCAGTGTTTTCATTACATCGTCGGTACTCAGGGTGGTGTTGACCTGTAAGCGATCCCCGTCTTCAACAAAAGGGAACTTTAAAGAACCCCCGGTCAGTACAATGATCTTATTGCCGATAAGTCCGTCAGAACTGATACTCGCTTTCGCATCTTTGTGTATATACCGGTGTGCTTCTTCCTCGATGCTGAGAAAGACCTGCACCTGCGAGGTGCCGAAGAAGCGTATCTTTTTGATCGTTCCGATCTTCACACCAGAGAACCAAACGTTGTTCCCGGCTTTCAGGCCCTGGATATCATTGAAGACAACGTCGACGGTAAAGCTCTTAACAAAGGCTTTTTTCTGCGTACCAAGAGTAAAAACGCCTACAACGAAGATGACTAGACCGAGGAAAATGAAAAGTCCTACGGTAATTTTGCGGCGGTTGTCTGTTACCTGCATAATTGCTTATTGGATAAAATTGTAATCGTAAAATGTTTTGACGCGCTCGTCGTTGGTATTGAACACCTCTTCAAAAGTGCCCTGGCGCTGAAAGGTACCGTCAAGCAGCATGGCTACGCGGTCACCGACGGCCTTGGCACAGGTAAGATCGTGCGTTATAACAATCGAGCTGGTATGAAATCGCTCCTGCACCTCATTGATCAGGCCATTGATTTCCAGGCAGGTGATCGGGTCGAGACCAGCGGTGGGTTCATCATAGAGCATAATTTCTGGCTGGAGGATCAGCGTACGGGCAATGCCGATCCGCTTGCGCTGGCCACCTGAAAGTTCAGACGGCATTTGGTCAAGGGTTTGCAGCAGGCCCACCGCATCGAGCACCCGCTCTACCTGCATGGCTACCTCTCCACGTGTCAGTTTTCTGCGGTTGCGCACCAGCGGGAACTCGAGGTTCTGCCTGACCGTCATGCTGTCGTATAATGCACTGTTCTGAAAAGAAAAACCCACCTTCAGGCGCAGGGCAAGGAGCTCTTTGTAACTGATCTGATCTACTTCGCTACCCAGCACCTTTACGCTGCCGCGGTCTGCAGTAAGCAGGCCAACGATGATCTTGATCAATACCGACTTGCCTGTTCCTGATTTACCGAGCACCACGAGGTTTTCACCCCGGTAGAGGTCGAGGTCAACACCCCGTAAAACATGGTAAGCCCCGAATGATTTATGCAGGTCCCTGATTTCGACGACCTTTTCGGCCGGGGTTGAATTTTGCCTGTTTTCCATCCTAATTCCTGAACAAGCCGAAAAACTGAACGGTTATGACTTCCTCTACGAAAACGAGAAACATTCCCGTTACAACGGCCGCATTGGCTGCCTTGCCCACGCCTTCGGTACCCTTAGAGGAGTTATAGCCCTGGTAACAACCCACCATTCCAATTGTAAAGCCGAAGAGTACGGCTTTAATGGTCGAGGCGGTCACATCCAGGAAACTGATCGATTCCAGCGCAGAGGAAAAAAACGCACGCCAACTTGTCTCTTCATTGGTGTAAACGTTCAGGAGCGCCCCCAGCATGCCCACCATGGCGGTATAAAAGGTTAGGATGGGAATGGTGATGGTGGCAGCAAGCACCCGGGTAGAGACCAGGAACTTAAAGGGATTCGTAGCAGAAACTTCCATGGCGTCGATCTGCTCGGTAACCCGCATAGAACCCAGCTCGGCACCGATACTCGAACCCACTTTTCCGGCAGCAATAAGTGCGGTAAGCAACGGTGCAAGTGTGCGCAGCAGGGCAATACCGACCAGCGACGGGAGCCAGGACGTGGCGCCAAACTCTGCCAGCGAGGGGCGTGATTGTTTGGTAAAAACGACCCCGGTAATGAAACCTGTCAATGAGATCAGCAGCAGGGAACGGTAACCGATGTCGTAACACTGGCGCATCAGCTCCTTGCCTTCATAGGGCGGCAGAAACCCTTCTTTAAAAAACCGTCCGATGAACTGCCACACATCGTACAGCACCATAAACATCCTGCTGATGCGGCCGGGCTTTTTTTCCTTGTCTTCTGCCATTAGATTAGAATTCCTGTCTTCTTTTATTTAGCGTTGAAAGAATCTGGGTGGACACCGGGATGCAGAAATTCAATCTCCTGATAAATAAATTTGAGCTATAACAAAAAATTGTTCTTTCTGTTTGGGTTCCCGGCATTTTGCGCTGCCAAGGTAAAAAAACTGACGCTTAAATCAGAATAGTCAGGCCGAATAAAACGTTAAATTGACGAACCTGATTCCAATTTCTTTCGCCGACCCTATCGGGACCGCCCGGAAATCAGTCGGTTTCTTCTATGGCCTGCGAAACGGAATGCACACTGACCGGATCGAGGTCGCCGGTCACCTGTTCCCAACTGCCGTAGTCGTCTTGCCTGAGCGTAGTAATGTGCCTGCCATCAAGGTAACAAACAAACTGCGGCCCCTGCGGCCCCTGTTCTTTCTGCACCTCAAGTTCTTCCGGCAGGTGATCGACGTTTGCCTCGATCTTGAAACGTTTTGGTAATTGCTCCATGGTTCAGGCATTTTAGGTTAAGATAACGGAGCGGTGATAACAGTACTACAAGGCTCCGCAACCAATTGTTTTACTAAAGATACGACATTTATGCACGGTATCAGGCATTTACTACTTCGCCGCCATTCGGGTGAATGATCTGCCCTGTCATATAACTGGCATCGTCTGAACCGAGAAACACATAGGCGGGCGCAATTTCGCTGGGTTCTGCCGCGCGTCCTAACGGCACGTCTGAACCGAATTTAGCTACATGATCGGCCGGGAAAGTTGAAGGGATCAGTGGTGTCCAGACCGGTCCGGGAGCCACACCGTTTACCCGGATGTTTTTCGGAGCGAGGGAAGCGGACAGGGAGCGAACGAATGAGACAATGGCGCCTTTGGTCGATGCGTAGTCGATCAGGTGGCCGCTGCCCCGGTAGGCGGTAACAGAGGTTGTACAGATGATGTTTGCACCTTCCCGCAAGTGCGGAAGCGCAGCCTTGCAGAGGTAAAACTGCGCAAAGATGTTCGTGGAAAATGTTTTGTGAAGCTGGACTGCGCTGATGTTCTCAAGGCTCTCCTGCGGATACTGGACCGCAGCATTATTGACCAAAATATCCAGCCTGCCAAAAGTTTTGACGGCCTGGTCAACAAGCATCTTACAATGTTTTTCGTCTGAAATATCTCCCCTTACAAGCAGCACACGTGCGCCAAAGGCACGCGCGCCTTCCTCTGTCGTCTTTGCATCTTCATCCTCGTTCAGGTAACTGATAACCACATCAGCGCCTTCTTTGGCATACGCCAGTGCAACCGCCCGGCCTATGCCGCTGTCGCCGCCGGTAATAATGGCCACTTTACGTTCCAGTCGCAGGCGTGCAGCACGGGGCTGGTAGTCAGGATCAGGCCGCATGTCGGCTTCTTTTCCGGGCTGTTCAGTTTGTGTTTGGGCGGGACGAATTTTTCGGGTAGTCTGTTTCTTCATATCGGGTCATTGCGTACCTCACCGGCAGCTTTAACCAAATAACCAACCGAACCCGAAATTGTTTAGTCTGTACAGTCGTTCACCAAACTTAATACAGACCGGTAATTTTTGCCTACGGCTTCTGAAAGCGCCATTTCGCAGGTTTTTGACGACGAATAATATCCGTCGCAATCGCCACTCACATCTGCAGCCTCTTTCCTGGTCGCCGCATGGGTTAGTTCAGGAAACAAAAATCCGCGGTCGCCCGCCATGCCGCAGCAGCCTGCATGCAAAGGAATGTCTACCTGCACAGCATACGCCTGGGCAATTTCTTTGAACTTATTCTCCAGGCCGGGCAGTTTCTGCAGGGAACAAACCGGGTGCAGCGTAATCCGTTCTTTTTTTCTCGATGGTTTGCACCGCGGCATGACGTATTGATGAATATACTCCACGCTGTCAATGATGGTTAGCGAATCAAACCTGGACTGCCTGAGCGAGTCAAGTACCGGTCTGCAGCTGAGCAGTGTCTGGGTACAGGAACTGATGTCCAGCACAACAGGCACCTCACCACCGCGCGTAGCGATGAACAGCATATCGACCGTTTGCATGCTGCTGTAGGCCCGTGCATCTTTAAAGCCTTTCGACGAATAGATCTGGCCGCAGCAGTTACCGGCCAGGCCGGAAGGAAGTGTAACTGCAATCCCGGCCTTGGCAGAAAGACTGTAAAAGTCGTCCATGACGTTGCGCTCAGGCCGGTCTGCATCGCCCATTACCCTGGAAATGCATGACGGAAAATAGACGACTTCCTGCGCAGACCTGGCTAAAACCGGCTTGCGCAGGGCCGGGGCCGGCCTTAACTGTCCCGTCCACAGCGGGAAACCGGGTACGATTTTTTTCAGGCCTGATGTCAGGTTCGTCATGGCGCGGGGACCAAAAACCCGGTTCACGAGCTGGCCGGCCCCCAGTGCGAACCGCACCGTTTCGCTCACCGCAGCAAAATGGCGGGCTGTAAACAGCGCAACGCGGTTTGCAAAGGCAGAATGGTTTTCTTTTCTCAGCCGTTTAACAAGGTCGCCGGTATTGATATCTACCGGACAGGCCGTTGCGCAGAGACCGTCGACCGCGCAGGTGTCCAGTCCTTCGTACTGGTATTGGTCAAGCAGTGTTTTGTAGGCAGCCGCCTTGCCCTTGTTCTTCAGGCTCACAAGTTCACGGCGCACTACAATGCGTTTTCTCGGCGTAAGCGTAATGTCGCGACTCGGGCATTTATGTTCGCAGAAACCGCATTCCATACACCTGTCTACCTCTTCCTCCACCTTCGGCAGTTCTTTGAGATCCCTGATGTGGGCCGCTGCATCTGTGTTGATGATCACGCCAGGGTTAAGCAGGTTTGCCGGATCGGCAACCGCCTTCAGGCGCCGCATGACCTCGTAAATCACGCCGCCCCATTCGGTTTCAACAAAGGGTGACATGTTGCGTCCTGTGCCATGCTCGGCCTTGAGCGTGCCGTCATAGCGGTTCACAACCAGCTCAACCACTGCCCGCAAAAAGCGGTCGTAACGGTCAATTTCTGAAGGTGTATCAAAAGCCTGCGTCACGACGAAATGGATGTTGCCATCTTTTGCATGACCAAAGATGATCGCGTTTTGATAATCAAAAGCAGAAAAAAGCTGCTGCAGGTCTATGATCGCATCGCCAAGCTGTGCCACCGGAAAGGCGATATCTTCCAGGATAACGGTCGTCCCGCTCGCCCGGACGGCGCCTACCGCCGGGAACATACCCTTGCGTACTTTCCAGAAAAGCGCTTGCTGCACCGGGTCTGAACTAAATTCGGCCGGCGCGAGCAGTGAAAGGGAATCTGATATAGCGTCGAAAGCCTCGAGCAGGGAAAGAATTTCCCCTGGTGTACCTGCCTGGTATTCGACAAGCAATGCGGCTGCACCTGATGGCAGATCTTTCAGGATTGCGGGAAGACCGGCGATGTGTTCGACCGATCGCAGCGAAGCGCGGTCCATGAGTTCTATAGCCTCAGCTCCGGTATTGCTTAAGGGCACGATGGCCTGGCAAGCGGCATAAATATCCGGAAAATAAAGCAGCGCTGCAGACTTTTCAGGGAAATCCGGAACGGTATGCAATACGGCTTCCGAAATGAAACCCAGGGTTCCTTCTGCACCCACGAGCAGGTGCGCCATGATCTCAAGCGGCTCTTCGAAATCGAGAAAAGCGTTAACCGCGTACCCCACTGTGTTTTTGGTTCGGTATTTTTGCCTGATGCGTGCCGCAGCCGTTTCATCGGCCAAAAGCGAGGCCCGCAGATCAAGTAGTTCCTGTTGCAATGCCGGGCATTCGGCGGCGAAACGCTCAAAGTCTGCCGGGTTTTCCGTGCTGAAAACTTTGCCGTCTGGCAATACAAAACGAATGTACTTGAGCGTGTGGTACGCATTTTTCGTTACGCCGCAGCACATTCCGCTTGAATTGTTCGACAGGATGCCCCCCATCATGGCAGAATTGATACTGGCAGGATCCGGACCAATCTTCCGACCATACCGCCTGAGCTGTGCGTTGACGATGGCCCCGATCGCCCCAGGCTGAACGCGAACCTGTTTACCTGCGTCTTCCGGCCTGATCAATGTCCAATGCTGGCTCAGGTCGACCAGGATGCCGTCTGTAACGGCCTGGCCAGACAGACTCGTCCCGGCAGCGCGAAACACCAGCGGAATTTCCAGTTTGTGTGAAAGCGCAAACAATGCAGCAACCTCAGCTTCAGAAACCGGCAGCACAACTGCCTGCGGCCGCAGATAATAAAAGCCCGCATCTGCCGCATAAGACACAACATCTATCAGTTTGGTTTTTACCCGGCCGGGTTCCAGAATATCGAGCAACGCAGCCCGCAACTTTGTGTTTTCCATGATCACTTGGCAGCAAATC
Source organism: Pedobacter yulinensis (assembly GCF_003029735.1). Lineage (GTDB taxonomy): Bacteria > Bacteroidota > Bacteroidia > Sphingobacteriales > Sphingobacteriaceae > Pedobacter > Pedobacter yulinensis. The sequence continues at coordinate 9,650 of NZ_KZ686274.1, read as the reverse complement.
TTACCTGACGGCGGCAAAATATTTTTCAAATATTGGAAAAACCTGCATAATCCCGCAGTCATTTTCCTTGTTTTCTGCAGTTACCGGCAATAACTCCAACGCGGATAGTTTTTAGAACCCCTGGCCCATGAGGTTTAGCGATGACTTCATCGAGCTCCAGCCGCTTGCCCGGCCGGCAGAGCCCTGATTACATATAAGCCATTGTTGCTGCTGTCCTCGCCATTTGTCGGAAATGCATAACGCAAAAAATGTACACCGGTTTGTTCCGCGAACACTGCGGGAACGGAAAATACCGCCAGAAAATTCTGCAGGCCTTTAAACGGTCCGACCGGTTTCTCGCCCCCCGAACGGAACCTGAGTACATCACCAGCCACATTCACCTCACAGGCAAGGTCAGCGCGCCAAGACAAAGGAAGATCAGTAAACGCAAACCGGGCCATGATCTCTGTTTTCCGGTAGCCCGCTACGCGGACCGGCGGACTTTCGGGATAACCCAAATTTTTTTCTTTCAGATCAATGGTGTAATAAGTCTGCAGCCAGCCATCGGTGGTCGCCTGCAGGTCCGAGTAGGTACCACGTTCCTGGTCTTTGAGCAGGTACATCTGGCTGTACTTTGCCGGATAACCATCAAACCTGGCGCCAGCTACCTCGCCGATGTGGTCGAGCCGGCCTTCGGCCTCGCCGGTTTGCAGCCGCGTCCATTCACCTTTAACCCTGAACATAATGGGATCGCCTGCTCCGTAGAGAACAGAGAACCCGAAAATCACCACCTCAGCATTTTTATACAGCGAGTCGAATTGCGCCTGCCAAGCTGCCTTTGACAACTCCTGATTCTGGTTGACCTCCGCTTTATAAAGTTTTTTCTTTGGCACAGCTTCGCTCAGGTCGTAAGCTCCTGTCTGGTCAAAAACGAAATAACTGAAGCGTGGCACGTACAGGCTGTCTGACTCCAGCGCATAATCCTGCATGCCTGAACTGTTCAGGCGAATTACGCGGCCGTTCGCGACGACCAGAAAAAAACGCTTCCCGGGATGGTAATTGATTGCAGCCGAATACGTGGTTATGCGCACCATTTCAACGCTGCCCGCCCTGGCGCCCTGGCGCAGCGGGACGTACCCGGCCGGATCCGCTCCAAGAGACGAATAAATGTTAATGGCAGTACATTGCTGGAGCACCGCAGAGAGCAGCAACAATAGGGCAATGGCAATAAAGATAAGTTTGAAACGCTTCATCGAATCGTATGCTACAGCTTAGGGCGGCCGGCTAACGCCTTTCTTCCGGTTCGGTATCGCAGCGGTTACTCACGCTGAGATTCGTGCCTCGATTTTTTCCCGCAGGGCCATGATGTCAAATGGCTTCGAAATAAATTCTTCGGCGCCGCTGTCTGTGGTTATGTTTTCATAATGCATGTTTGCAGACATCAGCAGGACCGGCACCGACCGGAATGCGGGCAACGACTTGATCTCCCGGCAAATGTCAACACCGTTCCCATCGGGCAGCTTGATGTCGAGCAGGATCAGATCAGGGGGTGCGGCCCGCAGTCCGGCCAGAAAATCGCCGGCATTTGCAAATGCATTGACCACGAATGGCGGCTCGTTCAAAAACATTTCCAGCATTTCCCGGATATCCTCATCGTCTTCTACAATAAATATACGTTTTGTCATGTTGTATGCTTTTGCTGCCCTACCCCGCAAAGGCAGCGTTATTAATTTATATTTCGGGTGCAAGCGGGATCCGAAAACTGAACACCGACCCTTCCCCTTTCACACTCTTAACCCAGATGCTGCCATGGTGCCGCTCTACTATTTCCTTACTGATGAACAAACCCAGTCCCAGTCCGGAGATGTTGCGCGGTACCGATTCAACCCGGTAAAACTGATTGAATATGTTGTTGATATGTTCAGGTTCCATGCCCAGACCGCGGTCCTGCACATGAACGGTGAGCTGGTCGCTTACCTCGAACGACAGTTCAATCTGTTTCCGGTCTGGTGAGTATTTGGCTGCATTGGTAAGCAGGTTGCTGAGCACTTGTTCCAGCCGGAGTTTATCGGCCTCAATGAATACCTCGGCCGGCTGCTCATAGTGTACCTGATGCTGCATGCCCGAAGTGCGGAGCGACTCGATGATTTCGCGTAGAAACGAGAAAAATGCGAAACGACTGTAATTCAACTGCAGTTTACCTGCCTGTATTTTCGAGATATCGAAAAGATCCGTGATCATGGCATTCAGCTTTCTGACCTGGTTCATCGCCTTATCCACGAACAGACGCTGACCCGGTTCAGAGATTTTAAGCTGCAGCATTTGCAAATAACCTGTCATACTCGTTAAGGGCGTTTTCAGTTCGTGCGTAGCCATGGCAATGAACTCGTCCTTTTTATGACTGAGTGTTTTGACTTCTTCAAACAGTTTGGAGTTGTCGATAGCGATTGCCGCCTGCGAGGCAATTCCTGTAACCAGGTCTTCATGCTCTTCTTTGAATACTCCGGGCTCCGGATGGCCGAAAAATAAACCACCGGCTACATTGCCGGCTGAAGAGATGACCGGAACAGCCAGGTAACTGGTAACAGGCAGGTGACCCTGCGGCATGCCATAATGGGGCGCATTTTTGCCGTAGCGATCATCTTTGGTAATGTCATCCACGCGGATCACTCCATGGCCACTGAAGGTAGGATGAAAAACAGCCGTATTGCGCGGAAAGCCGAATTTTTCAAAAGCCTCCCTCGGCGCGCCTGACAAGGTAAAAAGCGTCATTGTTTCGCCTTTCTTATCGACCTGGTTGTAAAAGAAGGCGCCGAACTGTGCACCGGTCAGACTGGTCGTCAGGTCAGTTACTTTCTGAAGTATTTCCTGCAGGTCAAGGCTCTCTGAGAGCGTACGCCCGATGGTATTCAGGTAAAGAATGCGTTCAGCGCTCCTTGCACGGCTTTCTTCACCTACAATACGTTCTGTAATGTCCCGGGCTACTTTTGACGCGCCGTAAATGTTGCCGAACTTATCTTTGACCGGCGACACCGTGAGCGAGATGTCGATCTCATGACCGTTTTTATGGAGCCTCCGGGTTTGGAAATGATCTATTTTCTCACCCCGGCGAATGCTGTTGATAATGGTCTCCTCTTCCTGCTGAAGCCGCGCCGGAATCAGGATGCTGATGTGTTTTCCCACAACCTCGTCTGCTGTATACCCGAATACCCGCTCCGCTCCTTTGTTCCAGCTGCGAATGTTGCCTTGCAGGTCTTTACTAATAATGGCATCTTCAGACGATTCTACAATGGCCGACAGCACAGCATCTTGCGTGCTGTTTTTGTAGGCGGTAATGTCTGTAAGCGTATAATAACCACCGGCGGCACTTTCGCCGCTCTCCAGGATGGCACAATGGATGACCACAAATTTAACACCGCTGTCGGCACATCGAATCATAAATTCTGCCGGGGCAACCGCCCTCCCTGCACTTAAGCTAACAGCAAGCGGATGGTTTTCAGGTGCTACCGGCCTTCCGTCAGGCTCAAAGAGTGTTCCGGGAATGTTCCAGCGATCGTCTTTCGCCGGCCTGCGGCCAAGCAGGTTGTGGGCAGCTTCGTTTGAGAAGCTGATTGCGCCCATGCTGTTACAAAAAAATACCGGAATCGCCGCGTTTTCGAACGCACGTACCAGCTCTGTGCCAGGGTTACCGGAAGATGTTGCGGAAAGTTCCATGGTTCCATCAATTGACAGCACCAAAATAGCCTTTATTTGCGAACCCGGTAAAACCGGAATGAAAAAGAGAAAAATTAGTTGGCCGCGGTTCCCGCAAAGCCGTTTACAGCGCGCAGGTAAGCCTCGATCTTGGCCGGATCTACATCACGCAGGGCGCGAATAGCTGCTTTCAACGATACTTCACTGACATTCAGACGCCTTGTCCAGTAAATCCTGGCCTGTTCTTCAGAAATATCCACAGTTTCAGGGCGATTGGAAAAATGCTTCATAGGGAATAGTTTTAACAGCTTTTTGGCAAGCCTCGTTTTTAAAACAGGCTGATGTAACAAATTGTTTTAAAAATTGTTTGATTTTTTCCTGACCCTCGGCCGGCAAAAACATATCTGCAAAACCGGTGTTTTTTGGTGGCGGCAGTTTTTTGCTGATACTGTAAATTAGAAATTTTGAAGAAACACCTTCGCATAGGCATTGTCGGCGGCGGCCCGGCAGCTTTACTTTTGTTAAAAAACCTGATCAATACCGGCCGCGAAGATCTCGCTGTCGATATTTTCGAAAGAAAATCAATATTAGGAGCCGGCATGCCCTACAGCCGGGATGGATCCTGTGACGAACACGTCAGCAACGTTTCGGGAAACGAGCTGCCTCCCCTGCCGGTTGGCCTCGAAGACTGGTTCGGGACATTACCTTCAGACACCCTTGCCCGTTTCTCCCTTAACAAAGAACAGTTCACAGCTTATAAAGTGGTGCCGCGCCGCTTGCTGGGGGCGTATCTTTGCGATCAGTTCAATGTCCTGCTCAGCGAGGCAAAAACCCGGGGATTGCCGGTCGGCGTACACCTGCATGCAGCAGTCACAGACATCGAAGATTGTCCTGAAAAAGACGCCGTACAGGCACGCCTGGCAGATGGCCGGCATTTCGAATTTGACCACATTGCGATCTGCACGGGCCACGATTTTCCTGAGCACTGCGAAGGCCGGATCAGCGGCTGGTTTGACTCCCCCTATCCGCCCGAAAAATTGAAGTTCAGAACGCCGCACCCCGTTGCCATCCGTGGGGCATCTCTGACCGCCATAGACGCGATGCGTACGCTTGCCAGGCAAAATGGCCAGTTCACGACCCATACCAATGGTAAGGCCAGGTATACCTGCGACGAAGAAAGCAATGGGTTTGAGCTGGTCCTGCACTCGCGCAACGGTTTGTTGCCGGCTGTGCGTTTTCATCTTGAAGACCGGCGGCCTCAGCAGGACAAGCTCCTTAGTAAGGAAACGGTAGCAGCCAATAAAGCTGCGAATGGCGGCTTTCTTTCGCTCGATATGGTATTCGAAACAGCGTTTAAGGAACCCTTTAAAGAAAAAGACCCCGGTTTTTATGCCTTCATCGCCGATATGCGGCTGGAAGATTTTGTGGCGGCCATGATGAAACACCGCGAGAACAAAGACCCGTTTGAGTTGCTGCAGGGCGAATACCGCGAGGCTGAAGAATCCATTAAACATAAAAAGTCGGTGTATTGGAAAGAGATGCTGGCAGACCTGAGTTTCACCCTGAACTACCCGGCCAAATATTTTTCGGCAGAAGACATGCAGCGGTTGCAGCAGGTGCTCATGCCGCTGATTACCATTGTCATTGCCTCGGTACCGCAAAGCTCTGTTGAAGAAATGCTTGCGCTGCACCAGGCCGGTTTCCTGAAACTTGTAGAAGTTGATCCCGACAGCCATGTCGAGCCCGGACCACAGGGCGGGGCAGACTACTATATCAATGACCAGGCTGCACCCGTACACTACGAAACCTTCGTTGATTGCATCGGGCAACCAGCTATCCCCTTTGGCCAGTTTCCGTTCCAAACCCTGCGTGAAAAGCGAACCGTAACCCAGGCCAGGCTTCAGTTTCAGGACCCTGAAATCGGCCGCAGGCAGTTAAGCGAAGGTGTAGCAGGCATCTCTGCAGATCAGGACGGCAACTATTTCCTGGATGTTCCGGGTGTTGCCATCGACGATTCGTTTGCTGTCGTTGACGCTTACGGCGCCCGGAATGAACGGATTTTTCTGATGGCCGTGCCCTATATGGGCGGGTATAATCCCGACTATTCAGGACTGGACTTTTGTGACACGGCGGGCAATACCATAGCCCGGGCCATTACGGGCATTTCTGAATAACAGGTGCAGGTGTTTGCCCAGGCAATGAGCAGTTGCATTTTTTCGAAACCAAAATCCGGCGATCCTGTTGTTGAGAAAGAACTAAAAAACATCACCATGAAAAAGACCATGTTAACCCTGCTCATGAGCGCATTTTGCCTGAGCACCTTTGCCCTGCCACAGCAGGACACAACCAAGAAAAAACAGGACACAACAAAAAAAGAACGGAAAACTAATCCTGGTAAACGCGATACCGTGAAGCGCGACACCTTAAAAACACCGCCGGCCCAGGTCAAAAAAAGCTAGCGGCGAAAGCCAACAAGAAAGACAAAAGGCCGTACACCTGATGGTGTACGGCCTTTTTTATGTGCGGCGTTCTTCTTGCTGCCGGTACGCCTGACATACAGGTTGCCGCATCGGCCGTCAGGCGTCAGAATTTCAGCCTGAGGTTGATCTCGAAGTTGCCATGCGAATAATTTCGCAGTGCCGAGGTATTGATCGTGTAGCTGGCGGTTACCAGGTATTTGAGACGATAGTCCATCCCTACGCCGAAAGTGGCGCTTTCGCTGCTGTGGTAAAGCCCGGTAAAGAGCAGCTGCCTGTCTAACAGTTCCAGCTGTGCTCCTGCATCCCAGATATCATCCTGTTCCTGCAGAATCCGGTAGGCCACCAATGGCTCTACCAGGCTTTCTCTTGCGCCATTCAGCGGGATGCGGTAACTTACTGCCGAATAAAACCTGGCTACATCTGCAAAGCGGATATTTTCTTCTTTAAAGAAATTCCTCACATTCGGCACCGCAGCATGTATGGTGAGCCGCGTGTTCGTGTAAGCCACGCCGAAATCGCCATCCAGGTGCGTGTCGCGGTCATTGTACTGCCCGGCCAACACGTCGTTTGGATCGCCCTGGATATCGCCGATGCTCAGACGCTCATTCATGATACCTGCTGAAACACCAAAATTAAGTTTCTGGTCCTCGGCCAGCGTTACGTGGTAAGCAAATGAGGCGGCCACGCGCGTCTGGCGTTGCAAGCCGGCCTTATCATTAAAAATATTAAGGCCCAGCCCGACCTTATCGAACCCGTAGTCATAGGTCAGCGCCTGGCTGACCGGGCCGCCGGGCACCCCGCTCATCTGGGTACGGAAACCTGCATTGAGCCGGCTCCCTGCTTCCAGGCCGGCAAAAGCCGGATTCAACTGGTAACGGTTGTTAAAATATTGCATGGTGAGCGGATCGATCTGGGCCTGGGCGGCCATTGCCCCGAACTGGAGCAAAACAACGATCCATAGTTTTCTGATATTCATGGTCTGCACAAGTCTTGTTAGTTATTTTGCTGTCTTAACAGGGTGATGAACCCTTTTTTCACGGCCTTGCCTGCACCGAAGTCAATCACATAATAATATGTGCCTTCTGCAAGCGGGCTGCCGTTAAAAGTTCCATCCCAGCTGTTATCATATTTTTGTTTACTGTAAACCTGGCGGCCGGCCCGGTCAAACACGCGGACCACGTTATCAGGATATACATCGATATTTTTAACCACCCAGGTATCATTTACCCGGTCACCATTCGGCGTAAGCAGGTTGGCCGGCTCAACGGCAAAATTCTCTAGCACTTCAATCCGGATGCTGGCAACCTGGCTGCAGCCTGAAGCATTCGTTACCGTTACGGTATAGGTGGTTGCCTGCGAGGGCCTGATGGTGAGCGTGGCGGTATTCTGGCCGCTCACAATGCCGTCGGCACTGCTCCAGCTGTAGGTGGTGCCGCCCGACGCGGTAAGCACCAGTGTTTCGCCCTTGGCCACCGGGCTTTGCTTGCTGCTGGCAATGGCAGCAGCCGGCAGCGCCTGAACGGTTAGCGTTCCGGCTTGGTACTGGAAGCTATAGTTCGCTGCAGAACCACCGGTTACATTGATCGGATAGGTTCCCGGCTGCGCACTGTTACCGGCGCTGCTTGCCGCTACCGGTTCGCTGGTCAGCGCCGTAGCGGTCTCGCCACCTGCAAAGCCGCTGTAACTTACCGTAAATGCCGGATTTGCTGTTCCGACGCAACGGGAAGCGTTGTTTGCCCTGGCGGTAAGGACTGCTTTGCTGATCACCAACGTTCCGTTCTGGTAAGCTGGTGTGTAATTCTGCGAAGTTAAACCGGAAGGAATAATGGTATAGCTACCCGCATTTCTGGCTCCTTGCGATGTACCTGCATAGGCAACAGTTCCCGAAACACTTCCGGCGGCGTCATCGCCGGTTGCGAAGCCGGTATAGGTAACCCCATTGCCGCCGGCAAAGACCTGTGCATCGTAGGTTTTAGCGGCATCATTTGCCTTTACGGTCAGCGCAGCCTTGTTGATCGTCAATTTGCCCGGAACATAGGTGATGTCATAATTTTCTGCTGTAAGCCCCGCCGCAATCATTGTGTATTCACCTGCGTTCACAGCACCCTGTGCTGTGCCAGCCCAACTTACCGTCCCGGAAACAGCTGTTTCATTGTCAGCGCCTGTGAAGCCGGTAAACGTGACGCCGTTTCCGCCGGCATAAGGCTGCCGGTCGTAGACTTTAACAGCAGGCCTGGCGGTTGCTGTCAGACTGGCTTTTTGTATGGTCAGTTCGTTGCCGGTAAAATTGATCTGGTAGTTCCCTCCGGCACTGAGGCTACCCTGTGTGATGGCGTATTTGCCTGCATTTTCTCCGGGAGCCCGGACCAGGCTACCTGAAAAGCTATCGCCGGCGGCCAGGGCCGGACTGGCTGCATAAGTCAGTGCCGGGTCGGCGGCACCGTAAACCTTTGTTGCCGCTGCGGCCGATATATTGACCGTCCGTTGACCTATGGTCAGCTGTGACTCTGCAAAGTTCAGGGTATAATTGCTGCCGGCTGTCAGGCTGCCCCGGGTAATCGCGTACGTACCTGCGTTTTCACCCGGCGCACGTTCAAGTGAGCCGGTAAAGCTGTCGCCCGAAATGAGGGCCGGACTGGCGGTATAGGTGAGCACTGGATCAGCTTCACCATAGGTCTTCGTTTTTGCGTCTGCAGTAACGGTGACAACCTTCGGCGCAATGGTCAGATCTGCGGCTGTAAAGGTGAATGTATAATTATTGCCGGCACTTAGCGTACCCTGTGTGATGGCATAAGTGCCTGCGTTTTCACCGGGAGCACGGCTGAGCGAGCCTGTAAAACTAACACCCTGGCCGGGTGCCGGACTGACTGTGTAAGTAAGCGCGGGATCGGCATCGCCAAACGTCTTGGACTTTGCATCGGCAGTAACGGTCACCGCCTTTGGCACAATGGTCAGTTGCGCACCCACATAGTTGAGGATGTAATTACTGCCTGCCGAGAGGCTGCCCTGGTTGATCGCGTATGTACCGGCGTTTTCGCCCGGTGTCCTGGAGAGAGAGCCGGTAAAGCTGTCGCCAGTGATCAATGCTGGACTTGCGGTATAACTCAGCATAGGATCAACTTCACCGAAGGTTTTTGTCTTTGCCTCGGCTGTTACAGTAACCGGCTTCGGTACGATGCTGAGATCGGCTCCTGTGAAACTAACCAGGTAATTGCTGCCGGCAGTCAATGAGCCCTGCGTGATGGCATACGTTCTAACATCTTCTCCCGGGGTGCGGGTAAGCGAGCCGGTAAAGGCATCGCCGGTTTCCAGACCGGGCGCAGCAGTATAAGTCAGCGCAGGGTCGGCTTCACCATAAATTTTGGTTGCAACACCTGCAGTCACTGTGATTGGTTTTGGCGTGATGGTCAGATTGGCGCCGGTGTAATTGAGCACATAATTGCTTCCGGCACTCAGTGAACCCTGCGAAATGGCATAAGTACCAGCGTCTTCGCCCGG
>NZ_KZ686273.1 GCF_003029735.1 Pedobacter yulinensis | reverse complement strand
TGAAAGTACGACAGCTGAAAGAGCGAGGGCGAGGGTTTTGATTGAAGTTTTCATGATCTTGTATTTTTAAGTGTCTTATTTTATTGTTGTTGTTTTGATATTAAGACGACAAGCACACCAAAACGTTGCAGACAAAAACCCAGCTTTATACCAGCAAGGGCAACCCTTCGACGAACGCCCGTTTATTGAAGACGAACGGGACCAATACCTGGCGTTGCGGAGACAGGAATCTCCCATCAGGAATCAAGGCCAGAGCAACGCCCCCGGGCGCCCCACGTTGCTAATGGTTATTGACGTGATCGCGAAGCATCGGTTAACATGGCCCGTACCACGCTGAAAACCGCCCGGAACTGCGGTTTTGTCAACCTATTCTCAGATTAAAAAAATAAATACTACTAATTTGGTAGATAAACCATACATTTGGCTCACCAAAAAATTGGTAATAGCTATTTATCCAGAAAGACGGAGGGAAAGGCCCGGCGATGTCTTAGCAACCCCAGCAATGGTAGGTGCTAAATCCTGCTTCACCATGCGGTGAAGAAAGATAAAGCGTTCGCAGCTTCAGCAGCCAATGCCCAGGAATTTCCGGATAAATGCAAAACATTTAAAACACAACAGCCATGTTTCCATCTGCAAAGCCTTTAAAAAAATCCATGCCTGCGGGCATATCCGGTAATTTCCATTCCTGTACGCCGCACCGCTGTTGCAGGTAATCTGATCCTTTGCTCTCCTCATCCCAAAATCACCTGGTAAAACGGGCAGGCACCGTATTGCCCAAATTTTAACTCAAAAACACATGAAAAAAAACAGACGCATTTTTGGCAGTCTTCTATGCTGCCTGCTCCTGCTCGGCCTGGGCTTACCCGCCCATGCGCAGATCACCGTAACCGGTACCGTGACCGGCAAATCTGACGGGCAGCCGATTCCTGGTGTAACGGTTCGTATTACCGGAAAAACGGTGGGTTCGGTTACCGACAACAAAGGTCAATTCAGCATTCAGGCCGCCACCGGCGACCTCCTTACCTTCAGTTATGTAGGCCTTACTCCTCAATCTGAACGGGTTTCCGGACCAGGACCACTTCTCATCGTACTTGACGATTCGGGCAACAAACTGGACGAAGTTGTTGTGACGGCACTGGGTATCAGTAAAGAAAAAAAATCGCTTGGTTATGCCATCCAGGAGGTGAAAGGCGCCGAACTGGCCGAAGCCAGGGAGAGCAACCTGGTCAATACGCTTGCTGGCAAAATAGCTGGGGTAAACGTTACCAACAGCCAGGGCAACATGGGTTCATCGCGCATCATTATCCGCGGCGAGACATCCATTTCTGGTAACAACCAGCCATTGTTTGTGGTAGATGGCGTGCCGGTAGACAACTCACAATTGGGCGCCGGCGGTTCGCGCGACTATGCAAATGCCATCTCAGACATCAACGCACAGGATATTGAAAGCATCAGCGTGCTGAAAGGCCCGAATGCAGCAGCGCTTTATGGTTCCCGGGCAGCGAATGGCGTGATCCTCATCAAAACCAAGTCAGGTAAGCGCGGACAGAGCCGCAGCATTTCACTGAACTCAAGCACCACCTTTGAAGATTTGCTTGTGCTGCCCAAATACCAGGATGTATATGGCCAGGGGTCGAACGGCCAATTCAGTTATGTAGACGGAAAAGGCGGTGGCATCAACGATGGTGTGGACGAAAGCTGGGGGCCGAAAATGGATGGCAGGCTTATTCCCCAGTTCAATTCGAATGGCGTTGCGGTTCCGTTTGTACCCCACCCTGACAACGTGCGCAGTTTCTTCGAAACCGGGCATAGCCTGAATAACGGCATTGCATTTAGCGGCGGCGGCGATGCTTATAATTACCGGTTTTCCTATAACAACAGTGCACAAAAGGGCATTGTTCCAAATTCTGAGCTGAACAAAAACAGCTTTGGTTTAAACAGCTCATTTGACCTGTTACCAAAGCTGAAGCTTGACGTGGGTGTAAATTATGTGCGCACGTCTTCAGACAATCTTCCCGGCTCTGCCGGAAGAAGGGCTTCGAGCACCATGCTCCAGTTCCTGTGGTTTGGCCGGCAGGTCGATGTCGGTGCGCTGTACCCCTATCGTGACGCCAACGGAAATACCTTCAACTGGAACAACAGTTATTACAGCAACCCGTATTTCATTGCCTATGAAAATACCGTTTCGCAGCGTCGTGACCGCCTGGTCGGGAACGCGGGCCTCACCTACCAGATCAGCGATGCCTGGAAACTGAATTTTCGTACCGGAAACGATTATTACAACGACCGCCGTAAAATCAGGATTGCCTATGGTACCAACGGCACCCCCTTTGGTTCGTACCAGGAAACGGGGTATACCGTTAATGAAAACAATACCGAGGCTATTTTAACCTTCAATAAAAAATTAAACGAAGATTTCAGCCTTGACATCCTTGCCGGCGGCAACCTGCGCAGCCGCTTTTATGAAGAAAATAACCAGCTTGCGCCCCGGCTTGCCGTTGCCGGAATCTATACGCTGGCCAATTCGCGCGACCCGCTTTCATCTTCAAACTATTTTAGCAGGCTGAAAATTTACAGTTTGTTTTCGTCGGCACAGATCGGTTTCCGCGACTATGCCTACCTGAACCTGACCGCGCGGAACGACTGGTCATCTACCCTGCCCGTTCAGAACAATTCCTATTTTTATCCTTCGGCAAATGCCAGTTTGATCCTGACCGAAGCGTTTGACTGGAAAAGTGATGTACTCAATTTTGCTAAAGTTCGCGGCGGCTGGTCTCGCGTGGGTAAAGACACCGATCCTTATCAATTGGTCAATACCTACCCTTTCAGTCCCATTTTTGACAGCTTTCCGCTGGTCACGCTTACAGATCGCTACCTGAACCCGAATCTGAAGCCCGAATACACCAACTCAAGCGAGGCGGGGATCGAACTCGCCTTCCTGAAAAACCGCATCCGGCTGGATGTCAGCCTGTATAACACGAACAGTTTTAACCAGATCTTCAACGCCGACATCAGCACAGCAACAGGTTTTGCACAGAAACTGATCAACGCCGGTCACATCAACAACCGGGGTATCGAGGTGCAGCTTGGCCTGACACCGGTTAAACAGCAAGCCGGCTTTCAATGGGACATTACTACCAATTTTTCAAGTAACCGCAGCCGTGTGCTTGAACTGGACGATGAGGGTCAGCTGAACAGCGTGGTATTGGGCAGCAGCGGCGTACAGGTCCTGGCCAGCATCGGCCAGCCTTACGGAACCCTTTTCGGCACGGCTTACCAGCGTAATGCTGCCGGCGAGATCCTGGTTAATGCATCAGGTTATCCGCAGGTTGACCCAAACAAACAGGTACTCGGCGCTTACCCGCCAAAATGGATCGGCAGCATCGGAAATGAGTTCAGCTACAAAGGTTTTGAGCTGGGATTCCTGGTCGATGCCAAAGTAGGCGGTTCGATTTATTCCGGCACACATGCCACGGGCTTTACCACCGGTGTACTTGCTGAAACCCTGGCAGGCCGCGACGAGGAGCATGGCGGACTGGCCTATTACTACCCAGGTAACAACCGGTCGGCGGTGCCGGTGCAACTCCCCTCACATGGGAGCCAGGCACCCGCTGCTGAAACGGTATACCATGACGGGATCATCTTTGCCGGAGTACGAGCAGACGGAAGCCGCAACACCAGTATTCTTCCTGCACAGCAGTATTATAAATCAATCGCAAACATCAACGAGGCGCATGTATTCAGCTCTACAGCGGTACGCCTGCGCGAAGTGACGTTGGGGTATACCCTCCCTAAAAAGTGGTTGTCGGGTATCGGTGTATCGAACGCACGCTTTACGCTCGTAGGCCGAAACCTGTGGATCATCCACAAAGACGCACCGCATATCGACCCTGAAACTGCTTTTGCAACAGACAATGCGCAGGGGCTTGAGTCCCTGCAATTGCCGACAACCCGCAGCTACGGATTTAACCTTAACCTCACTTTTTAACTACCTGTCATGATACCATATAAAAAGACATTCCTGTTTGCCTTGCTCGTGTTCGGCCTTCAGGCCTGCAAAAAAGACTTGCAGGATACCAACCGGAATCCCAATGAAGCGGAAACTGCCCAACCTGATTACCTGCTGGCTAACGCAGTTAAAACCGCCGGCGATACTTATTACAGCACGGGCACAACCATGGATGCGAGCCTGCTTTTTGTTCAGCACTGGTCAAAGATCCAGTATACAGATGCAGACCGGTATATTTTTACCAATGGCAGTTTCGAAGGCGGCTGGCGCAGTTTTTATACACAAAGCCTTGCCGACCTGAATGTGCTGGCCAGGCTGGGCGATGAGCAGAAAAACCCGAACTACAAAGCCGCAGCCCTCACGCTGAGAAGCTGGGTATTCCTGCTGCTAACCGATGCCTATGGCAACATTCCATATACCGAGGCGCTTGACATCAGCAAACTTACACCCAAATATGACGACCAGCGCACTGTATACCTGGGCCTCCTGGCCGAACTGAAAACAGCGCTTGCCACCTACAATGCTGCAGGTCCGGCCATTCAGGGCGATCCGGTTTTTGGCGGAAACCTTGGCCGCTGGAGCCGCTTTGCCAATGCACTCAGGCTGCGGATTGCATTGCGGATTGCCGACCGCGAACCTGAACTGGCCCGGCAGGCGGTGGCAGAAGTGCTGGCCCATCCGGCCGGGCTGCCTGCCTCCGAAACCGAAACCGCCAGGCTACCCTATTTTTCGTCGCCCAACCAAAACCCCGTTGCCCGGATCTTTGAAACACGCGATGACTACCGGATCTCGAAAACAATCGTTGACAGGCTGAAAGCGCTTAACGACCCCAGGCTGCCAGTTTTCGCAAACAAAACCGCAACAGCCACGCCTGAAGTGTATGTGGGTATCCCCAACGGGCTGACCACCGGCGATGCCGCTAACCTGGGCTTTGCAAAAACCTCGAAGCCCGGCGACCTTTTTACAAAAGCAAATGCCCCGGCCATCATTCTGAGCTGGTCGGAAAGTCTTTTTGACCGTGCCGAGGCTGCTGCCCGCGGCTTCAGCACTGAAAATGCGGCATCCTTGTACCAGCAGGCCATCACCGCTTCGCTGCAATACTATGGTGCAGATGCGGCGGCGATTTCCACCTACCTGGCGCAGCCTGCTGTACAATACGACCCCGGAAACTTTCGCAAATCGATCGGCGAGCAGAAATGGCTGTCACTTTTTGGCCAGGGCCTCGAAGCCTATGCCGAGTGGCGCAGGCTGGACTATCCACAGCTTGCCCCTGCCGTGGCAGGTGTTTTAGACGGCAAAATTCCCCTGCGGTTCATTTATCCCGGAACCGAACAGGCGCTGAACAAAACAAGTTACACCGATGCCGTACGCCGGCAGGGATCCGATGCCCTGACCACCCGCTTATGGTTTGACATTAAATAAAGACATTATGAAAAAACAGCTTTTGAAATGGCTCGCGGCGCATGCCCTGTTACTGGCCGCCGTCTTACCGGCCCTAGCCCAACAAAACCTGCAGTTGAGCGGCACAAGCCCGGCGCTTAGCTCAGGCAAAGTATACCTGCAGAAATTCCACAACAAGATGTTCCGCACCATCGATTCCGCGAACATCGAAAACGGAAAATTCCGCTTCGGCAGCCGGGTTGAGCTGCCCGAGCTTTACGGCTTAACGTTTGACCAGAAAAGGAGCCCGTACTATATTTTCCTCGAGGCAAAACCCATTACCGTGCAGCTGGACTCGGCCGCGCGCTACCGGGCCACCCGCGTAACCGGTTCTGTTAGCCAGGACATTTTTCTGGCCTACCGCGAGGCGGGGGATCCGGAAATCGGTGCCTTCATTAAAGCTCATCCGGCGTCGATCGTTGCTGCTTATGTCCTGTACCGCGAATGGTCCTACCGGCTCAGTCCGGAACAGCTCAGCACCCACATTGGCCAGCTTGACCCCTCACTGCAGCAAACTGCATATGTAACAACGCTGAAGGCGCTTGTTCCCGTCCTGCAAGCCGTTCAACCCGGTAATCGCGCCAGGGATTTCAGCGGTACCACGCCAGAGGGCAGGACCATCAGGCTTAGCGATCATTTCGGTAAATACGTCCTGATCGATTTTTGGGCATCATGGTGCCCGCCCTGCCGTGCAGAAAATCCGAATGTGGTCAGGCTGTTTCAGAAATACAGGTCGAAAGGGTTTTCAGTCTTCGGCGTGTCGCTCGACCGCGACAAAGACAGCTGGGTGAAGGCGATCAGGGATGACAAGCTGGACTGGCCGCAGGTATCTGATCTGCAGTTCTGGAACAGTGCACCGGCCAAACTCTACGGGGTGCGGGCCATCCCGGCCAATGTCCTGATCGATCCGAATGGGGTCATCATTGCCAGGAACCTGTACGGCGCAGAACTCGAAAAAAAACTGGCTGAAGTTTTCAGTGCAAAATAATTGTTTGTTTGGTTTGTTCGGCCTGCGGCGATCCGCTGCGGGCCTTTTTTATGGCATCTGCAGGCTGTCGCAAGCCTGCCGGATGAGCGATACCGCCTCGCGCAGCTCCTGCTCATTCAGGGAAGCGAAACCAAATCGGATGGCGTGGTAGCTTTGACCCGGCGAATCGAATAATGTGCCCTTGTGCATGAACAATCCCTTCCGTGCTACCGCATCTGAAATTGCGGCGAGGGGAAAGGCCGGCTCAAAGCGGGTCCAGACCGCCATTCCGCCGTCAGGCTTTGAAAACCTGATCACATGACCGAGTTGCTCCTCGAGCAACCGGCACAATAAGTCGCGCCGTTCCCGGTAAATTTTGTTGACCTTTTTCAGATGCCGGGCCATGGTGCCGTTCTCAATCAGCACAGCAAGTGCCTCTTCCATCTGGGTATCGCCGCGCAGCTCCACAAGGCGCCTGCAGGCTGCCGCCTGAACAATCAGATCGGCCGCGGCCACCATGAAGCCGATACGAATGGTAGTTGTCAGCGCTTTTCCGAACGAGCCGATATAAATGACCCGGTCCTGGCCGCCGCTTGCAGCGAGCGGAAGATACGGTGCGCTGCTATAGTGGAAATCAAAATCGTAATCATCTTCGATAATGGCGAAATCATATTCGCGGGCCAGCGCCAGGAGTTTCATGCGCCTTTCCGGGCTGAGCGTTACCGTTGTGGGATGGTGGTGGTGTGGTACAATGTACAAAGCGCGAACTGCTTCCTTCCGACAAATGTCTGCAACTGTTCTGGTGTCTATCCCGGTGTCATCAACCGGTACGCGAACCACACTGGCGCCAAGCTCTTCAAACAACTGGTTTGCTACATAATAACCGGGTTCGCCGACCAACACTACATCGCCCGGACGCAGCAACATTCTGGCTGCCAGAAAAATGGCCATCTGGGCTCCGTGGGTGATCATGATGTTTGCTGCAGCCGCCTGCAGGCCGCGTGTCTGTGCAAGAAATGCACTGAGCGTTTCGCGCAACCTGGCTGCACCGGCTGCCCCGTTTTCCAGGGGCCGGACCACATGGCGGTTGCGCCTGAACCTGCTTCTGTATTCGCGCAGCAGGAGTTCAACAGGAGCCAGCCGCGGGTCGGGGTGTCCATCGTCTATGGCCAGACGATAGGGCCCGGCCTGCGCAGGAACGGGTATGGGTGGAATTTCAGGCTCCAGGCGATAAAACCCAGTGGAGAAGGTCGCAGGACCGAACGCGGGATCTCCCGGCCGGTTTACCTGCACTTCAGGAAGGCCCGGCGTTACCCGGAAGCCGCGTTTGGGTTCCACCTCCAGCCAGCCCTGGGCAGCCAGTTCATCGTATGCGGCAATGATGGTCTTGCGGTGTACCGAGAGCACACGTGCCATTTCGCGGGTTCCCGGCAAAAGCAGCCCCGGAGCAATGGTTCCCTGCCGGATGTGTTTTTGCAAAGCTGAAGCAATCTGCTGGTAGGCAGGCTGCCTGAGGCCGCGGTCAATGCGGACCAGGTTTTCAAACGGGAGCATCTGGACTACTTATTTTTTCATTTCTGGATTCCAAAGATAGTCCTTTAGCTTTTTAATTTCGGCTGGAAAATTTCAGTAACACATGCAAAAACGTCAATTTTTACAAGACTCAGATCCACAGGCTTTCCGGACCATGCTGGCATTTGAGCAATACCTCGCGGCAAGTCCGCTAAGCCCCATACATGCAGAACTGATCAAGATCCGCGTATCGCAGCTCAACGGATGTTCCTTTTGTATCGACAAACATACCCGCGATGCGTTAAAATATGGCGAGTCCATGCAACGCATCCTGCTGCTGCCCTGCTGGCGGGAAACCGACCTGTTCGATGAACAGGAACAGGCTATTCTCAGCCTGGCTGAAAGCGTAACGAACATTAGTGTAAAGGGCGTACCCGATGAAATCTACCAGCCAGCCCATGCGCTGCTGGGGGAAAAGTACTTTACTGCGGTGCTCATGGGCATCATTGCCATGAATGCCTGGAACCGTGTCGGAATAACCACCGGGCGAATGCCTGCTCAATCTCCCCTTTATGATGGAAATAACCTATAAAACAGACTATCTGCCTAGCGTGCAGGAAGTGATCGAACTGTATGACGATGCCGGCCTGCGCCGGCCCACCGGCGACCCCGCCCGGATCGAGCGCATGTATAACAATTCTGACCTGGTCATCACGGCCTGGCATGGAGAGGAACTGGTCGGCGTTTCACGGTCCATTACCGATTATTCGTGGAGTCTTTACCTGGCCGATCTGGCTGTAAAAAAAGCCTACCAGAAATCGGGCATTGGCAGGGAACTGTTAAAGCACACACAGCAAGCTGTATCTGATGAGAACATCATCCTGCTCCTGGCTGCACCGGCTGCAATCAATTACTACCCGAAAACCGGCATGGAAAAGGTTGAAAATGGCTTTATCATTCACCGCAAGCGGTAAACGACAAAGTATATGGCCTGGTTTTGAGCGGCAAGCAAGCCTTATGACTGATTACCGCCCAACAAGCCGGCACCTGTAAAAACCATCAGCGAAGTGTGTTGTTAAAGCATTGACTTTAGCACAACACACCATGCAGGAAGACCTTTTAGCAAAACTTGACTTTCATCCGCTGCTGCGCAACCTGATCATCGGCTCGGCAGCCATTATCCTTGGACTGATCGTTAAAGTCGTCATCAGCAAAAGTTTCAGGGGACTTGCGCGGCTCTGGCCCAACTTCCTGATCGATGCCATCATCAGGCGGCTGGCCGGACCGGTTACATCGTTCGTGCCCTTGCTGTTTTTTAATTTCAGCCTGGACTACATGGGGTTGGAAAGCCATGCGGGGCGGGCACTCAATAAATTGGTTGAAATTGCCCTGACCATCAATTTTGCACTCATCATCATCCGGACCATCAAGGTTCTGGAAGACTACTTTTACCACCGCTACGACCTTAATAAAGAAGACAACCTGAAAGAGCGGAAGGTACGCACGCAATTGCAGTTCGTGCGCAAGTTCCTGGTGTCGCTCATCGTTATCCTGACCATAGCGGTTGTTTTGCTGAGTTTCGAGAGCATGCGTAAGATAGGCACAGGGTTACTGACAGGTGTTGGTATAGGTGGTATCATTATCGGTTTTGCTGCGCAAAAATCGCTGGGGAACTTGCTCGCAGGGTTTCAGATTGCATTTACGCAACCCATTCGAATTGACGATGTTCTGGTCGTAGAAGGAGAATGGGGACGGGTAGAAGAAATTACCCTCACCTACGTTGTCGTGAGCATCTGGGATCAGCGCCGGCTCATCCTGCCTATTACGTATTTTATAGAAAAACCTTTCCAGAACTGGACGCGCGTATCGGCCCAGCTGCTTGGCACGGTATTTCTTTACCTGGACTATGACGCGCCCATCGCAGCGATGCGCGATAAACTCACGGAGATCCTGACAGACCATCCGCTTTGGGACAAACGGGTAAATGTAATCCATGTTACCGATTCAAAACAGGACGTGATTGAGGTCAGGTTGCTGCTTAGCGCCCGGAACTCTTCGCAGGCTTTCGATTTGAGGTGTGAGGTCAGGGAAAAAATGATCGCGTTTCTGCGCGAGGAGTACCCGCAAAGCCTGCCCAAGACCCGGGCCGATATCACCCTGCCATCACATTCTTCGCGTTTGCCGCCAGGCATGGGCGCTGAGCAGGCCGTGCAAGACGTTTAAGTACCGGCGTGCCTGAGTTCGCTGAGATAAGCTTCGCCGGCAGGTGTCAGGCTGGCCGCGTGCTGAATACTGCTGCGGTCAATATGTATATAGCCAAGTCTTTCCAATTCCTCATAGTCGTCTTCCCTACCGCCCAGGATGGACGAGCTGACCTGCTGTTCAATGATTTCGAGCAAGTTCCAGATTTGTTCACGTTCCATGTTTTTTCGTTTTACTGGTATAAGTTATTTTACAGAATAACAACAGGGAGAACAGGATGTTTAGGCGCCGTCAGTCTTCGCTTATTTCAATCCAGACGGGTGCATGGTCGCTTGTCTTTTCCCAGCCCCTCACATTTTTATCCACGCCGCCTGCCTTCAGGCGCGGTTCAAGCGCTGCGTTCAAAAGAAAATGATCAATGCGCAGGCCGGCATTTCGCCCGTAAGCATTGCGAAAGTAATCCCAGAACGTATAGATCGTTTCGCCGGGGTAGAGTTTTCGCAGGGCATCGGTCCAGCCCTGCGCTACAAGTTCATGAAAAGCCTGGCGGGTCTCCGGCCTGAACAGCGCATCATCCACCCAGCGCTCGGGTTTATAGACATCCAGTTCAGTTGGCATCACATTAAAATCGCCTGTGATTACGACTGGCACATCGGTTTTGACATGTGTTTGGGCATGGCTAAGCAGCCGTTTGAACCAGGCCAGCTTGTAATCGAACTTTGGCCCCGGTGCAGGGTTGCCGTTTGGCAGGTACAGGCAACAAATATGTATACCCTTGATCACAGCCTCCAGGTAACGGCTCTGCAGGTCATCATCATCGCCAGGCAAACCGCGGGTTGCTTCCTGAATATCGTGTCGGGAAAGAATGGCCACGCCGTTCCAGCTTTTCTGACCAAGCCAGATCGCCTGGTAACCGGCAGCTTCGATCGCTTCGAGTGGAAATTTCTCCTGCGGAGCTTTAAGCTCCTGCAGGCAGGCGACATCGGGGGCAGATTCTTCAAGCCAGCGCAGCAGCACCGGCAACCGGCCATTCACGCCATTCACATTATATGTTGCTATTTTCATGATCACAGTGTAGGTAACAAGTATACTGAATCCCGGCCGTCCGGCAAAGCGCCGGGCCACGGGCGCGTGGTCCTCCCGCCGGTAATCCCTGCCAAGTCTTCCTTTTACGGCCTGTTGATCGGATAGCGCGGGACGGTCGCGGTTTTTTTACGATAGTCTATTGCAGTTCCGGTGGTTAATTTCAAACTTTAGGATTAACCAACAAAAACCCTATGAGACTACCCCATCCATTTCATTCCCTGCTTGCAGATCAGCAGCCTTCACAAAAAAACAGACCCGGAAACTTCGAACTGTTCGCACTGCTGAAGATCATCTTGAAAAATCCGAAACGGGATCAAAGCTGGCTCCAGAAACATACTGAAACCGACCTTGGCCTCTGTTTGGGCCGCCTGGAAGAAGCGCGCCTGATCCGGGTACATGAACAGCCCCTTACGGGCGGGCCAACAGCGCCCACGTACAGCATTACGCCGGCAGGCGTGAGAGAACTGGCCCTGTTTATGTTTCCGGCGGCACGGCGTTAAAGACCGGTCATGTTCACCAGCCGCAGCCGCGGCACAACCCCGGCTGCATGCGCTGAAAAAACAGAAAGGGCATTGGCGCCGGTTGCGGGGAAAACCAGTGTAGAGATCACCGCCCGGCCATCATTGCCAAAAACCTCGAGCGACGACCGGTCAAAAAGGACAGAAATCTTCACCTTGCCGTCTGGCGCCGCGAGCGGTGCGGTTTGCAGCAGGTTTCGCTCTTCTCTGCGGCCTTTTTCTGATGATGTGCAATCTACATACAGCTGTTGACTGACCGGATCATAACCAACCTCGACAAAACTGCCCTTAATGGTATCGGCGGCAAGCCTGATGCCCTGTTTGCCAAAACGTTTTATGTCGAGTTCCAGATCCAGCCACCAGCAGTTCTGGTCAAACCGGCCCGGCGCACTAAGTACTTTTCGTTTTCCAATAGACAGGGATCTGTACAACAGCATGTTCCCTTTGCCCAGGCGGTCAACCACAGCAGATACGACCTGCGATGGCCGCTGCACAAGCCTGGTGCCTTCGGCAGTACTGACCAGACCGAGGTCGCGCGGTATGGACATTTGTCCGCGCCAGGGAAATGTTTCGGTTTTTCCCGGCATCAGCCAGCCGATCAGCGTTTGCCTGCCGGGCAGGCGATACGGAATGGCGGCGTAAAAAGTATCTCCATGATCAACGGTGAGCACCCCGCCTTCCGGCTGGTCACTTTTGAAGGTCTTTCCATCAAAGTCGCCCACAAAATACTGCATAAAGGCCGGCCCCCGGTCGCCGCCGGAAGACACCATCATCAGCCATTTGATTCTCTTCGGGTCGCCATCTACCGGCAAGGGAACAATAAAGGGGCATTCCCAAACATGTTTTGTGTAGCCTGTCGGACCAAAATCGCTCAGCAGTTCCCATTTTTTTAAATCGGCCGAACCATAAAACCGGACCTTGTGGACAGCTGGCAGCGCTACCGCCATAACCCAACGGCCGCTTTGTTCATGCCAGAACACATTTGGATCTCTAAAATCTTTGAGGTTGAGATCGATAACCGGGTTGCCCTTAAACTGCTCGAATGACAGGCCGCCATCATTGCTGTAGGCAAGCGCCTGGGTTTCCTTCTGCTGCTTTGGCTGATCTGCGGTATAAATGGCAACAAGCGGTGCTTTGCCATTCCGGCCAAAGCCGCTGGTATTTTTGCTGTCTGACACGACCGATCCTGAAAACATCCAGGTGGTCGTGTCGGCGCTCACTTCTTCCGGCATGGCCACCGGCAGGTGTTTCCAGCGCAAAAGGTCTTTACTGGTGGCGTGCCCCCAGCTCATGTGCCCCCATTTGTTCTCGAAAGGATTGTGCTGGTAATACAGGTGGTAGACCCCGTCAATTAAAATAGGGCCATTGGGATCATTGAGCCAGTTTCTGGGCGCCGTAAAGTGATACGCCGGCCGCCATTGCTCGGTGGTCGGTTGCGCAAGACTGCAAAGCGCACATAGCATTGCGGATAGGAAGATAACTGCTTTCTTTTTCATTTCAGGTTAGTCAGGAGGCGGTTGCCCCTGCGGTCTAAAATAAATATACGATATCGCAGGTACAATCTACATGGTTGTGGGCTCAAACCTGCTGGAGGTGGCTGCAAATTTTACCGCCAGGCCGCGTGCAACTATTGTTATGTGCACAGCTGACTTTGTCTTAAAAGCCCCGAAACAAGTCGCTTGTGCACCCTTGAGCAGCACGGTCTGAATACTACATTTGTGCGGATCAAAAAAACAATATGGCAACAATTAACCCTTATCTGAACTTCAACGGCAAGGCCGAAGAGGCGTTCAAGTACTACCAGTCTATTTTGGGTGGTGAGCTTTTTATACAAAAGATGAAAGGGGCGCCAGGCACTGAGACCCTGAGTGCAGCGGAGCAGGAGCGCGTCATGCATGTTGCCCTGCCGGTCGGCAACAATGTGCTGATGGCATCCGATTGCCTAGAGTCAATGGGTCATCGGGCCACAGAGGGCAATAACTACTACATATCGCTTAGCCCTGACAGTCGCGACGAGGCAGACCGGATCTTCCAGGCGCTTGCTGAAGGCGGCACCATTGAAATGCCCCTCGAGGATATGTTTTGGGGGGATTACTTCGGCTCACTGAAAGACCGGTTTGGCATTCAATGGATGATCAACTACAAAAATACGGATTCGTAAGGCCGGCAACAAGGCGGCAGCCCTTCAGGCCGGTGCTCCAATGCCAAAGAAAGCAGGAAGAAATGCCTGAAAACAAAAAAACCCACACATGTTGCGTGGGTTTTTCTATACATAAGAACTTTCTTATTCAGCAACAACCTCGAAAGGAACCTGAACTTTAACCTCTTTATGAAGGTTCAGATTGGCAACATAAGCGCCAAGCTCTTTTGGTTCAGTTTCGAACGTGATGCGACGACGGTCTACATCAAATCCCTGTTGTTTCAACGCATCAGCAATCATGATGGTGTTTACTGCACCAAAGATTTTTCCTGATTCGCCCGCTTTCGCGCCGATGCTCAGTTTCACGTCAGCCAGACGGGTGGCGATATCCTGTGCATCTTTCTTGATTTTATCTTGCTTAAATGCAGCCTGTTTCAGGTTTTCAGCAAGCACCTTCTTTGCAGAAGCTGTAGCAAGCGCAGCGAAACCCTTAGGGATCAAATAGTTACGGCCATATCCTGGCTTAACTACTACGACATCGTCTTTTTCACCCAGGCCTTTGATATCTTGTTTTAATATAATTTCCATCTTGCAGCCTCCTATTTTAATTGATCTGTAACGAAAGGCAACAAACCGATGTGGCGGGCACGTTTAACAGCCTGAGCCACTTTACGCTGAAACTTTAACGAGGTACCAGTAAGGCGGCGGGGCAACAATTTACCCTGGTCGTTAACGAACTTCAGCAGGAAGTTTGCGTCTTTATAATCGATGTACTTGATGCCGTTCTTTTTGAAGCGGCAATACTTTTTGCGGTTATCCTCCACTTTAGGAGCGGTAACGTATTGGATCTGATCTCTTGCCATTACTCAGCTACCTCCTTTTTCTTGTTGAAAGCGCCGCTGCGTTTTTTCTCATTGTAAGCAAAGGCATGTTTGTCCAGCTTAATGGTCATAAAACGCAGTACACGCTCATCGCGTTTGTACTCTAATTCTAGCTTGCTGATCAGCTCGCCCGATGATTTAAATTCGGTGAGGTGATAGAATCCGGTTGTTTTTTTGTCAATCGGATACGCTAATTTTCTCAAACCCCAATTATCCTCCTGGACAATTTCGGCTCCGCCGTCAGTTAAGATTTTTTTGAATTTGGCAATGGCCTCTTTCGCAACTTCTTCTGACAACAACGGGGTTAGAACGATAACAGTTTCGTACTGATTCATTGTTATTTAAAAGTTTTTTTTGTTTTCCGCCCACCAGAACACTGCTGCGCTCAAGTGCAAACGGGCTGCAAATTTAGCAATATAATTCTTAAAATCAAATGATTGTTAAAAGTTGTAGCCCAGCAAACGAAGCGCCTCTGCGGCCACCTCCAGCTCATGGCTGCCGTCTTCATCTCCGTTGATGAACCAGGCGGCCGAGAGACCCGACCAGGCAGCAGTCCATTCCAGCATGCGGCGTCTGTCTAATCTGCCTGCATTGCAGATTACCTCCAGCTGTTTTTCAAGCCGGCCGGGCAGCCTGGGTAAACAGCCCTCAGGGTTGGTCAGCAGATTGGCGTAATCAAAATACCTTTCGCCGGTCAAACACTTGGGATCAATGGCTTTCCAGCCTGAATCAGGAAACCAAAGCACATTGTCATGGTGTATGTCGCCATGCAGGCAGGTTATTTCGCGCTGATCTGCAAGGCGAATTTCGGCCAGCTCAAGGCATGCCTGCAGCGTCCCGCCGTGTTGAAGGGCTGCCGTGCGGAGCTCCCGAAACCACTGATCAAGCAATGTGAAACCCGAACCAGCCTGAGGCGTAGCTGCGTGAATCTTTTCGAGCACGGAACACATGACCAGGTTGGCTTCAGTGTCCTGGCCGGCATATGCCATCCTGTCCAGTTCTTTTTGACGTTCTCCCCATTCCATCAGAACCGCAGCCCCATCCTGTTCATAAACAGATGCCATGCCCCGCCCCTTCCAGACTGACATGAGCTTTCCGCCCCTGACTTCTTCTTCTTCGATTGAAACTTTCAGCATGGCCTTTTTCAGCCCATACCTGACGGGCTGCAACAGGCAGACATGGGTCTGGATCGGGTTACCGTCGGGGAGCAGGCCCCAGCGTTCTGTGTACGTTTGAAGCAAGTGACGGGCGCCGGCAAGTGTTTGGGCATCAAATCTCATCAGATCCTGCGGATAAACTTTATGGCCGGTTAATAAGTGGAAGGCTGAACCAGAAACTGGCGCCCTGTCCGGGAACGCTGTCGATGCCGATGCGGCCATGGTGGCGCCTGATGACCTCTGCGCACACATAAAGCCCCAGTCCCTTGCCTTCTGCATTTTCGGCTGTACCTTCTACACGGTAGTGGCGATCAAAAAGGCGGTATTGATTTTCTTCGGGAATTCCCGGACCATTATCGCTCACTGATGCAACCACGCAGTCGTCGCCGAATTTCAGGCCGATGCGGATCACGCAATGTTGATTGGTGTATTTTACTGCATTGGTCAGCAGGTTGGACAACACCTGTTCCAGCCTGTCGCGGTCGCCGTTAACCAGGTATCTGCCGGGCTGGATATCCAGTTCAATGCTACGGTCGGGCTGCGTGCTTTTAAAGGCTTCGGCACAGCCGGCTACAGCCTCTGCCAGATCAAACGGGATCAGTACGCAGTTCAGGTCGGCATTTTCTGCTTCTGCAGCTTCCTGGATGGCATAGATGATGTCTACAACTTTGCGTACCTGCTCTTCGGTTTTATCGATCATGGACTGGAACTCGGTCAGCTGCTCCCGGTCTGCCCTTACCGCCATGAGCTGCAGGTAGGCTTTGATCACGGTAAGCGGCGTTTTCAGTTCGTGCATAGCGAGCTGCATCCGTTCCTCCGGATCGGTTCCTGCTTCACGGAAGCGAGATAGATGATCAAAATTCATGACCGGCGTTAATTTCAGTTGTCAGGCGGGAACCTGGGGACGATTAATTGCCCTAATTTACGCAGAATCTTTGAAACGATCTTATTTTTTATTCAGGCCCCTTTGCCGGGCTGAAAAGTGAACAAAAAGATCATAAAGGCCTGGCGGCGCTGTTAACGACATCCATGGCTGCACGGAGCTGTTAAAGGCCGTTTGCCCGGGCAGTGATCTCCGCAATGTCGAGCACCTCGACATCCTGCTCCCTGTCTTTTAATTTCACGCCATCTTTGAGCATGGTCATGCAAAAGGGGCAGCCCGCAGCAACGATCTGAGGCGCGGTTAACAGTGCTTCTTCGATGCGTTCGATATTGATATCTTTTTTACCCCTTTCAGGTTCCTTAAACATCTGCGCACCGCCGGCACCGCAGCACAGTCCGTTCGATTTACAGCGTTTCATTTCGACCAGTTCTGCATCGAGTATTTCGAGCGCAGCCCGGGGCGCTTCGTACACGCCGTTTGCCCTGCCGAGGTAACAGGGATCATGGAAGGTGATTTTCCTGCCTTTAAAACTCTCTCCACCTTCGGCGCGCAGTTTTCCCTCATTAATGAGTTGCTGGATCAGCTGGCTGTGATGAATCACCTCATAGCTGCCCCCCAAACCGGGGTATTCATTTTTGATGGTATTGAAACAATGCGGACAACCGGTCACAATCTTTTTTACCTGGTACGCATTGAGCACTTCAATATTGGCCATGGCCTGCATCTGGAAAAGAAACTCGTTGCCGGCGCGTTTGGCAGGATCGCCCGTGCAGCTTTCTTCGGTACCGAGTACTGCGTATTTGATGCCCACATGGTGTAGGATCTTACAGATATCGCGGGTTATTTTCTGGGCACGTTCGTCATAACTTCCGGCGCAGCCAACCCAAAACAGGATTTCAGGTTCTTCGCCGGCGGCCACCATTTCGGCCATAGTTGGTACTTTAAATTCCATAATTTCTGCGGTATCGTTCAGTTAAGCGTCGCGCCAGTTGAGGCGGTCTGCCGGTGAATATTTCCATGGAGCGCCGTTGTTCTCCACGTTTCCAAACATGGCATTGATGCTGGCCGGTGATTTCGATTCTTCCATGACAGCGTAGCGGCGCAGTTCGACAATGATCTCGAGCGGGTCGATGTTGACCGGACAGGCCTGGGTACAGGCATTGCAGGTGGTGCATGCCCATATTTCCTCGCGCGAGATGTAATCGTCAAGCAGTGCTTTGCCATCTTCATAGCCGGCGCCATGTTTATCAATGTTGCGGCCAACCTCTTCGAGGCGGTCGCGGGTGTCCATCATGATTTTTCTTGGCGAAAGCAGTTTTCCGGTAATGTTGGCCGGGCAGGCTGCTGTACACCGCCCGCACTCTGTACAGGTATACGCGTTAAGCAGGTTGACCCAGGTCAGGTCTGTTACATCTTTTGCACCGAACTTGCCGGGAGCGGTTTCGGGCGGGGTAAATGAAGGGTCCAGCATGGCTTTTACTTCATTTTTAACCGATTCCATATTGGTAAATTCGCCTTTCGGCCTGAGCTTGCTAAAGTAAGTATTTGGAAACGCAAGCAGGATATGAAAATGCTTGGAATAAGGGAGGTAATTCAGGAAGGCCAGGATGCCGATAATGTGGAACCACCAGCAAAAACGCTCAATAAAGACGAGACTGGTTTCGGTGGCTGGAAGTATTCCCTGCAACCAGCTGCTTACAGGGAATGAACCGGCGCTGATGTAATGTCCGGCGCCAAGTGCCTGCAATTTGGCATCTGCGGCGTTCATGATCAGGAAGGCAGACATCAACAGGATCTCGGTGACCAGGATCAGGTTCGCGTCAGATTTTGGCCAGGCAGTCATTTCCACGCCTTTGAAGCGCCGCACACGGATCACATTGCGGCGAATCAGAAAAATAACACACGACAGCCAAACCGTAAGGGCCAGGATTTCGAAACTACCGATGAGAAAACTGTAGAACCCGCCCAAGCCGTGAAAGGCCCGGTGCGAACCGGAGATACCATCGATCACAATTTCCAGCACCTCGATGTTGATGATCACAAAGCCTGCATACACAAAAAAATGCAGCAGGGCCGGTATGGGTTTGGTTGCCATTTTCGACTGGCCGAAGGCTACCCGCAGCATCGTAAGCCAGCGCGCTGCCGGCCTGTCGCTGCGGTCTCTTGCATGGCCCAGGTTGATGTTGCGCCATATTTTGCGTGCATTCAAACTAAACAGCGCTACTGCCGCCAGCGTAATGAATATAAAAATGAGTTGTGAGATCATGCTTACAGGATTACGGTGGCTAAAAATAGCACATTTTTAGCAAACCGAATTATTATGCATGCATAATTTTTCATGAAAAATTCGGGCGTCTGCCGAGCTTCGGCGCGATTTCATGGTTTTTTTAAAAAAAATTTCTTTGTTTAAAAAAAGACGCTACATTTGCAGTCCCAAACGGGCGGTACCATAGCTCAGTTGGTAGAGCAAAGGACTGAAAATCCTTGTGTCGCTGGTTCGAATCCAGCTGGTACCACAAAAAATGAGTATGAACTCAGATCAAAAACCTGTAATCGCTGATTACAGGTTTTTTTGTTTCAGGCCAGTTCAGAACCTATCAAAGTTCTCTTTAGCCGAACCCGCCGATGTTCTGGAATTGCAGGAAATAAGTAGGTGAAAAACCCCGCAGGCTTGCGGAACAAGGCACCGCGGGGAAGCAACCGCTACGTTACAGCGCTTTATCTCCAATCAACTTTGCGTCGCGGGTATTCTTTTGTACAGCAATGGCTGAAAACATGCTTAAGCAGAATGCCATGGCATAGAAGCCTTTTTCACTTCTGGAAATGTCGGCATTCCAAAGGCCAATTGTTAGCAGGATCATCGACGCGATCGTGGCAAACCAGCTCAGGCCGTAATAGAGGTCCGTAACGGCGAGCCCTTCAGCGCGATCCCTTACACTCTTTTGCACAGAAATCACGGCAAACAGACCAAATAATAAAATGGTGAAATAATAGCCTTTTTCGTTCAACTGCATACTTGCATTCCACAAGCCGATGCAGTAGGCGACTGTTCCGGTCAGTAAGGCAAACCAGGACGCTCCTGTAAATGCAGCCGTGGGTTTAAAAGGATGTCTGCCCTTCTCACCCTGATTTTTGACGAGTAAATCGTCTGTGTTGTGTTGTAGCGGTTCCATATTATTTTGCTTTAATGGTTAATACGAAGCAAATGTGCACCACAGGGCAGCAGTAAAAAATCTATATTTAAATAATTACTGACGATATAGTTTATCATAACATTACCTTTACAGGTATGACGATCTACCCATGGATACATTATCGGAATTGATCTGCCTGCTGGACACGAACGACAAAAAGCTATTCAGACAGTTTGTACAGCGGAAAAACAAAAGAAATGATGTAAAGAATTTGCAGTTACTAAATTTAATAGAAACTGACGATATCACTGGCTTAGATACACTCTATCCACCTAAAAAAAATAAGGATGCTTACCACGCGCTGCGTAAAAGACTGCAGGATAGCCTGCTGCTTTTCTTGTCGCAGAAAGCATTTGAGAGCAGCCATTCAGAGACGTATGACGCGCTTCGACTCGTGGTGGCAGGACGTTTTCTGTTAGAGAATGATGTTGCCAAGGTCGGTTTCAAATGTCTGGATAAGGCGGAACGCCTGGCCAAAGATCTGGAGCAATTCAACCTGCTCAATGAGCTCTTGCTGTTGAAGCTGCACTATGCCCATTTGCCAGAAGCCGAAGACTTTGAAGCCTTAACCGAACGCTTCCTGCGTAACCAGGCTGATATGCAATGTGAAGCGAGGCTCAATATGGCCTATGCCTATCTGAGACAAGAATTGCAGCAGATACACCTGAAAGGAAAGGTTGTCAAGCTGAACACGTTGATGCTGACTACGATTCGGAAATATGGGATTTCAGAACGGGACCTGATGACGTACAAGTCGATTTACCAAATCCTCTTTATTGCCAATGAATATGCAGCAATACAACATGATCATGGCTTGATCGAACACTACATCGACCGGACGAAACAGTTTATACAACAGCAGGCTACCCAAAAGAAAAATTACCTTTTTTACCATATTTCCATTTTATACTTCCTGGCTAATTTTCACTTACGGCAAAAGGACTTTGCCAAAAGCGCGTCTTTGCTGGAAGAGATGATGAATTTGATGATGTCAGACAGCCGTTATCATACCGTGTTTCAGTTGCGTTATTATTTACTGTCCGCGCTCAACCGGTTTTTTACCGGCTATGCAGATCAGGCGACCGCGCTGTTGCATGAAGCGCTGGCCGTTTCCAAACCTTCGTCTAAACCCGAGGATCTGGAGGATATACGGCAATGTCTCGCCATGTTTTTAGCCCTTTGCGGTAACCGGGAAAGCTTAAAACATTTAACATTACTGGCACGCACCGACACCTGGTATGAGAAAAAAATGGGTATGCTTTGGACCATTCGCAAAAACCTGATGGAAATTGTGGTCCAGGCACAGTTCGCTAACATTGAGCTCGCTATGTCCAGGCTGAGCGGCTTTCGCCGCAGATACAGGGCATACCTGATCAAAACTTCTGAAACACGCGTGCTATTATTCTTAAACTTGGTTAAACGATACTTACTAAAGCCCGATGTGGTTTACGAAGCAGCTTATCAAAAAAAAGTTTTGAACTTGCAAAGTGGCACCGGGAATAGCGACATTTTCATTTCCTGTTTTATTGGTTGGCTGGTCGCGCGATGGGAGAAAAAACCGGCTTACCAAGTGGTGCTGCAGCTGATTCAGGATGGTTGCGATATACACGATAGCGCTTAGTGCCTGGGGCGAGCAGCCGGCGTGATACGCGGCACATGAAAACGGATATGCACCGTACGATGGCGTAAGCTGCGGCCGCAAGTGTTTATTGCTAAAAATTTAATTTATCCGTATATTCCGTAAATTTTTTAACTTAAAGTTGGTAACTTTACAAAAGTTACCAACTTTGCAGGACTCGAACTATATCCCGGCTTCAATGGGCTAATTCAGTTCCTGTCTCCCGGTTTGAAAACCCCCGAAAACCTGCAGCTATTTTAATCGCCCCTTTCAGCAGCTGCGTGCGGTTCTGGTGTAAGCTGGCTGGCTGGTTTTAAAAACTTCCGCCGCAGCGCCCATTTTCTTACATTTGCGCCATGGCAGCAAAGACAGGAAAAAAGACAAAGAGCAGACAGAAAAGTAGCTGGCTTAAGCGGCTCAGCGGCATTGCTGCCAGGATTCTTGTCTGGTTCGTACTCACTTCTTTCTTTTGGGTTATCGCCTACCGTTTCATTAATCCTCCGGTTACCTTACTCATGATCTTACGCAGTATGGAAAGTACCGAAGGGAAATCGCCGGGAATCGACAAAAAATGGGTCAAATTCAAAGACATATCTGACAACATGAAACGTGCCGCCGTGGCGGCCGAAGACCAGTTGTTCCTGAAACATGCTGGTTTCGACATCAAAGCCATTGAAAAGGCCTATCAAAGCAACAGCAAAAGTAAAAAAAAGGTCAAGGGCGGCAGTACCATCTCGCAGCAAACAGCCAAAAATGTTTTTCTCTGGCCAGGAAGATCATGGGTCAGGAAAGGCTTCGAAGCGTATTTTACTTTGCTTATCGAAATTCTTTGGAGTAAGGAGCGTATTCTTGAAGTTTACCTGAATGTCATTGAAATGGGCAACGGCATTTATGGCGCTGAAGCGGCTGCACAGACCTATTATGGCAAATCCTGTAAAAGTCTGACACGGTCGCAGGCTGCCCTCATTGCCGCCTGTTTCCCCAACCCGCGCCGGTGGGCACCTTCCAAACCGACCACTTATATCCGCCACAGGCAGTACCTTATTATGAGAAACATGCGCCGCCTGGGTCCGCTTGATTTCTGACAAGTGAATTAGTCATGGTTGCGGTTCCACCCTACCCGGATCTTGCCGTCTTCCCCGTCAGAAGCTTTCAGGTGCAGAACAATACCTTTCATGCGTGCCGCGCGTTTGTCTTTCGGATCTGTCAGGAACTCATCTTTCTTGGGGTTTCGCAAAGGGATGTCCATGGCAATATTTGTGCCTTTTCCCAAAGCATACACGCCCTTGATGTTGAAATTCAGCACGCTTGAATTGACCATGAGCGGGCTGATATGAATTTTATCACCCCTGATATCAAGCACACCGCTCAGTGGTTCCAGCTGAATGTTTGAGAAATCCCGGTTCTTGAAGGCAAACTTCTCGACTTTCTGAAGTGGCTCGAAATTAAGCAGCGCACCTTTTCTCAAATTGAATTTCACGCGTCCGCTGGTCGACCGGGAAACAAGCCGTCCCTGGTCGGTCAATGCACCGTTCACGTCGACAACTGACGAGAGGTAGCCGCGCAGGTTCTTATTGGTGATGGTGTTCTGACCGAAATTATCAAAGCCATAAAAGAACTCACGTACATTCACATTGCTGATCTGCGCGCGTACGGAAAACCGGTTCGTAGCTCCGAAAGGCTTAACATTGCCGGTCAGGTTCAGGCTGCCGCCGGCATGGCTGACCCGGATTTTACGCAGGTAAACCCCATCGCGCAGCAAGTCAATGCTGGCATCAAGGTCCCGGGCAACAAAGCGGTTATAAATGGCCTTGTCTACATGCACCTGCATTTTCATTCGCGCCGACTCCAGAACTGTTTCCAGCTGTTCTGACATCTGGTTGATTGAGTTGCCTGTTTTGCGTTTGCGCACTGCTTTTTTTCGCTGACCCAGAAGCGGCAGCAGTTCGCTCAGGTACAGCTGAGGACTGTTTAGTGTAAGCTCGATCAGCGTTTTCTCTGGTGCCGTGTAGTAAAAATTAAGCAGGTTCCTGATCCTCAGGTTCATTGTCACGATGCTCTTTCCCAGCTGCAACCTGCCTTCATTGACACTTAGATCATTCTCAGTAAACTGAAGGGCAAGCGCACTTCTCACGAGGTGGATATTACGGGGGATATAAGTCATATCAGCATCGCGAATGATAACCCTGCCGGATACAGTGGGTTTTGTAAAGCGAAAATTTTCAATATCTGCTTTCCCATATAGTTCCAGATCAGCATGGCCGGATTTGAAGCGAAATGTATTGTCGCCGAATGAGCCGTTCAGTTTGTCCAGGTCAAATTCTGACCGCACCCTTCCCATGGCAACCGGCCGTTCCAGGTTGTTGATCAGCAGCGTATCGACCCGGATTGGTGCCTGGTAGTAATTTGCCTTCAGCTGCCTGAACCGGATGGATGAATTTGCATCGCCAATCGGCCTGTTGGCAGAATCTTTGTTGGTAAAGCTGCCATCGAAACTGCAGTCTTCGAGGGATCCGGAAGGAATGGTGACTGCATTGTTTCTCACGTTGATGCCTACGTTAATCAGCGGATCCTTACCTGCCGATTTGCCATCGTCTATGATGGTCGCCTGAACGTCTATCGGCCTGGCAATTTTGAAGCGCAGCAGTTTGCTGGAAATATTGGGTGCCAGCAGCCTGGCCACATTGGCATACAGGATCTTGTCGGCCTTGATGCGCACAGAAAAAGGCGCAGGTTTACGGCCAAACTGAACGCTTGCCCCTACCGTAAAGTCATCGCCGCCAATATTCAGCCGGTCGGGATCGGCAACGAGCAGCTCTTGTTCTTTGTCATAGTGAAAGGAAAGATGGCCATCTATGGTTTTATTGTGCATAAAACTGCCGCGCCGTGTGTTGAACGAGAAGTCCCTGACCAGCGTACGCAGCCTGATCCTTCCCTTAAAACCCTCTGATGGATAACTAACACGGCCATTCATGAAGGCCACATCAAAGTCGAATTTTTTAAAGCGCGCCTGATTGTCAATCACAAACCGGACTTTGTTCAGGTCAATACGCCGCACCTGGATGCCATCAGGCCTGCCGCCGTCACTCTCAGTGGCTTTTTGCTGTTTGCTTTTGAAAATACTCGTATTGCTGTAGCCGGTGCTGTCGGTATACAAATAAACCGAGGCATTGTTAATGGACACGCTGCTAATCTTGAAATTGCCTGCCAGCAGCGAGAGCAAGTCGAGCGAGACATCGATATCTGCGGCTTTAAGCAATTCGTGGCGGTGCCTGTTGAAGAGGCTGTCTGTCAGAACCACATCGCGCACCGACAGGGACGCGTTCGGGAATCCTTTAAAAAAGGACGGATCTATCCTGCGGGCAGAAAATTTGCCGTTGATACCGGCGTTTATTTTTTCGACGAGCGAATTTAGAACCTTCTCCCTGTTGCTGCTGATGTAGACGCCTGCGCAAACCGAAATAATGAGCAGGAGCAACACGATGCCCCCAATAATTTTGAGCGATAATTGAAGCCAGCGCGCCATATTGAATTGGTATAAAGCAATATAATGCTTTAACGGCGTCTTTTGTTTGACCCGCAGCGGTTAAGAATAGCAGGTATCTGCCTGCCGGCTATATCGCGGGCCTACTTTTTTGAAAATACCACCGCGTGCCAGCTTTCAGAAAAAGGAAGTTCCCATTTGGTTTCGAGCTCTTCGAGGGTCTGCACCATGTTGTTAAAAACGACGGTATCTTCAGAAACCTGGCCTATGTTGACCAGGGTTTCAAAGTCTTCTTTCGAATTTACAATAACCTGTCCTTCATGTTTGTAGGCAATGTTAAAGCGATCAAACAGGTCAATGCCATATTGCTGTTCAATTTCTTTGATCAGCCTGACCGATGTATCAATGGAACAGCCGGTTACAGGCGCCTGATTTTCATCTGCGACCAGAATAATAAAAAAATTGTACCGTACTTCTGCACGTGCCAGCAACTGGCGTTCGTGCGCTTTCCATGTGGCGGCAAATTCGTTCAGTTTATCCTGAATATCGCGGGCTTCCTGATCGTTCAGCCTGCGGTTACTCTGGTAAACCCAAACGCGGGATTGTGGAGAAAATGGCATATTACAAATTTAACAATTTATTTAATTTCATGGACCAAACCGGTTCAGGCAATGCGAAACATTACATTATTGTTATCGATCTTTGTTTTAGCAGCTTCAGGGCTGATTTTCTCGGCATTCAGACAAGCTGATCCCTTAGAAGAAAGCATCACCTTCGTACGCCGGAACCTGGCTTCATATTACGACGGCAATGCTGAAAACCGACTGATCCGGAAATATGAGCTGAATTTTACCAACACTGGTTTCTGCCGCTACAAACGGTATTTTCACAATGGAAAAACGGAGTATTTTGCGTTTAATTTATCTAAGTTCACTGACCTCGATTATTATGGCTCGACCAGCAGCGGGGTCCTGTACCTGCGAACCCGCGGAGACGATGTAATTGTTCAGACGCACAATGACCGCTCAGGCGATGTGGACTCGATGGCCAACTTCATGATCCTGCCGATTAAGAACATCGAGGCCGAGCAGTTAAACGAACTGCGCGCACGGCTCACCATGACCTGCCAGCACCTCGCCATGAAAAAATAAGGTGAAACGCGAGACTATCGCTTCTTTTTCTATTTTTGCCGCACCAAATCAAACTAAATGAAAAAAATGCTCTCATCCCTGGCATTGGCGCTTGCCGTGCTGGGAAGCCATGCGCAGGAAAAGTCCGAACGCCATGCAAATGAAAACCTGAAGCCGGTACGGGGAACCGTGTCTACCGAACTCAACATTAACCTGTTCAGCAGCAAACTGAATTTCAACAATGCCTTAAACCAGATCAAGTTCAGATATTTCCTGAAGGCACAAACAGCGCTGCGCCTGGGCGCACACGTTAGCAGCCAGGATTCCAGTTTCAATGTAAACAATCCTTACGGCAATGCAAGTTCTTTTACAAAAGATGAAAGGAAGGGTATCGACTGGGCCCTTAACTTCGGTATTGAACATCACTTTCCAGGTTCGCGTAGGCTCTCTCCTTATGTAGGACTGGACGCATCAATCGCGGGCAGGTCAGCGAGTCAAACGTTTGCGAACCCGACAACGACTGTCGATACTGAAAACGGCTGGTACAATTTCCAAAGCGTTGTAAACCCAACGGCGTTCTACCTTAGCCGCCAGGCTTACAGCCGCTGGGGCGTTAACCTGGTAGCAGGTTTTGACTTCTACATGTCAAGGGCCTTCTTCTTCGGCTACGAATTTAACCTGGGCGCGTACCAGACAAACTACAAGAACGCATCGCTCCGCACTGTGAATCAGTCAGGGGCGGTCACTACCCAAAATCTTGGTAAAAGCGAGTCATTCAAAATAGGTCCGACGCTTTTCAATGGCATCAGGCTGGGATACAATTTTTAAGCACAGGCCATGAAAAATACACTTCTCACAGTTGCCGCTGCGGCGGTATTGACGCTCTTGGTCCTGGTTGGTTTACCCGGTTGTAAAAAAGAGACCCGCTATCCCGAAATCCAGACGCTCGAGGCACATGCGGTATCGCCTTCCAGGGCGGTCTTCCGTGGAAATATAGTCAGCAAGGGGGGTCCGGCCATCTCTGACTATGGTTTTGTTTACGGCACCAGTTCGAATATCGGCGACGGGCAGGGCACCAGGATATCGCTGGGCAGCGACCCGGCTGAGGGGCCCTTTGAAAAGGAATCAGGCGTATTACAGCTTGGCGGCTATCCGCAGGTTTTTGTACGTTCCTACCTGACCAATTCAGAAGGCACTGCTTACGGCAGCGTTGTGTCCCTGCTAATGCCCCAGCCAAGCACCGGCGAAATAAGGCCTTCGTCAGGAAAAAGCGGTGACCTGATCACCCTTTCGGGCAAGTTTTACATTAGCGACCCGAAACAGGTCCAAGTTACATTTTCAGAGGTCCCTGCCAGGGTTGTCGAAGCTTCAGACAGCAAGATTGTGGTCGAGGTACCCACCGGCATCAGTGCGTCTCATGGCACCCAGATATCGATCAGGCTGATACTAGATGGCCAGCGCTCACTTAATTACATTTTTAGCATACAAGCCAACATCAAGGATTACTCGCCCAAAAACGCTGCAATCGGATCTGCGGTCACATTCCTTGGCGACAACCTGCCCGACTACTGGAGCAGCGGCCTGCGCGTGCTTTTCGGAAGTCTCGCGGCTAACCTCAGCTCGCAAACCGGTCGCCTGACTGCCACTGTACCGGCAGAGCTTACAACAGTCACATCGAAAATAAGCGTTGTTTTAAACAATGTTACCACTATCCTTCCGGGCGAATTCACGGTTAAGCCGCCGGTTGTCAGTTCCATTTCGCCGGCAACAGCCATGCTTGGCACGACCCTGACTGTAACCGGCAGCGATTTTCCGATCATGTACAGCTATTCAGACAGAAATCCGAGGGCGGCATTTGGCGACGTAACCGTGTACCCTTCTTCGGTATCAGGCACATCGCTCAGCTTCCAGGTGCCTGCTTTGCCTGCCGGTGAATATGTGTTTTCCATCACCGCCGGGCCCAATACCGTGTCTTCAGGCAAGGTCCGGGTCGTACTTCCCACCATCAGCGGACTTAATAAAACTTCGGGCTACATTGGCGATGAAGTTCTGCTGAACTGCAATTTCCCCAACAATGGCACTTCGTATCAGGTATCTTTCGGCGCTATATCTGCATACGGCCAAATGATAGATAACAACCGCATGCGTGTCTATGTGCCATCAGGCTTGCTTGCCGGGAAAGTCAAGCTGGCTGTCCACTACGGCTCACAGCTCATACCAGTCGATGAGCAGTTTACTGTGCTGAGCCCGACTATAACATCGTTTTCGCCAACCTCTGGGCTCCCCGGTACGGTCGTAACCATTTATGGCACCGGGTTCAGTCCCGTCACGTACAACAACCTGGTCCGCTTCGGCGGGGTACAGAGCGTGGTCTATGCGGCCAGTCCTAATACCCTTCAGGTTCAGGTGCCATCAGGAATAAGCCCTGGGCAGGTGAAGATCAGCGTGGTGAACGGCATGGCTGTTTCGAGCGACGAGACTTTTACCATCAGATAAAAAAATGAAACAGCATAATAGCCGGCTGCCCTGTGTAGCCGGCTATTTTTTTGGTTGTAAACCCGGCAAAACGCCGCGCTGGCCATGCAGAAGTCACTGCCCGCTGCGCGGGAAGAACAGGCGATAACCCACATCGATCTCCCGGTAAACCTGGAACCCAGAACGCTCATAAAAAGGCAGGTTTGCCGGCAGCGAGGTTTCCAGCAGCACTTCTGTAGCACTGGCGCTGGCATCAGCCAGGATTTGTTGCAAAAGCCACGTGCCACGCCCCTGGTTCTGGCATTCCGGCCGGACGCCTAAAAACCAAAGATAATGATGCGGAACCTGCAGGCGGGCGGAAGCGATCTTCCGGTTCCGGTACAGCAGGGGCAACAGCCCTTTCCAGCCACAGACCTGTCGGATGAAAGCCAGGTCCAGCCTCGCGCGCTGCAAAAACAGCACAGTCTGACCGGACAGGGTAACCAGTGCACAGGCCTGCTGTGTGGCATCAGCATATGTACGTCCGGTAAGCTGTGTCATGTGCAGGGCATACTCCATGAGTGCCTGCAGGCGCTGGGTTTTACCGGCACCATCGCCCATAGCTGCGCGTACGCTCTGGTTATCTGCAAATGAGCTGCATAAAACAGAAATGAGACTGGCGGATAGCGAAACTGGAGAACCGGGCATGGACATGTCGAAGGCTCGCTTTTGACCTGAATATACGAAATTCAGAAAGTCATTAAAAAAGAGAAGCGGCCAAAATCTGAGACCCGGACCGCATTCTACACACCTATTGAAACTTGAGACGTTATTTAGATATGCTGATTTGTTTAACCTGATTTAAGGGACCGGATTTTGGTTTATTCTATTTCCTTCCGGCCCATACAAAAATCGGAATATCCTTTTACAATTACGTATTCTACCTGTGTAAAAAGTAAAAATACCCCATACTGGGTAGACCGGAACAAACTGACCCTCAGTTAGTCTCAGAATGGCCGCCGCCTGAACCGACCAGCAGGGTTCCGTCTGCGGTACTGCTTGAGGAAGCGGCTGTTCTAAACCTGGGAACCGGCAGGTGGCGTGCAAAAAAACACTTCAAAGGCTGGCAGAAATTGCCTATTTTCGCACAATGGAAAATTTCATTGTCTCGGCCAGGAAATACCGCCCCGCAACCTTTGAAACGGTTGTCGGTCAGCAGCACATTACCGGGACGCTGAAAAACGCCATCAGGAACAACCAATTGGCCCAGGCGTTTCTTTTCTGTGGACCAAGGGGCGTGGGAAAAACAACCTGCGCACGGATCCTGGCAAAGACCATCAATTGCAGCAATCCGGGCGCCGATATGGAAGCCTGCGCAAGCTGTGACAACTGTCTTTCTTTTCAGAATGGTCATTCGTTCAACATCCATGAACTGGATGCGGCATCGAATAACTCGGTAGAAGACATCAGGAGCCTGATTGAACAGGTACGTATCCCGCCACAGTCGGGCAAATTCAAAATTTACATTATCGATGAGGTGCACATGCTTTCGCAGAGTGCCTTCAACGCTTTCCTGAAGACGCTCGAAGAGCCGCCGGCTTATGCCATTTTTATCCTGGCCACGACCGAAAAACACAAAATTCTGCCCACCATCCTGTCGCGTTGCCAGATCTTCGATTTTAACCGCATACAGGTAGAAGACATTTCCGGGCACCTTGCCAAAATTGCCGGCAGGGAATCTATTGCTTATGAGCCGGATGGCCTGCACATCATTGCCCAAAAAGCCGATGGCGGTCTGCGCGATGCCCTCTCCATGTTTGACCAGATTGCCAGCTATTCAGGAAAGAACATTACCTATAAGGCGGTCATTGATAACCTGAATATTCTTGATTACGATTATTTCTTCAAACTGACAGACAACCTGACGGCGGGGAGGGTAAGTGAAACCCTGCTGTTGTTCGACGAGGTGCTGAACAATGGTTTTGACGGAAATAATTTTATAAACGGCCTGGCCTCCCATTTCAGAAATTTGCTTGTTGGCAAAGACCCCGCAACGCTGCGGCTGCTTGAAGTAAGCAACAACATCAGGCAAAAATACATGGAACAGGCCCGGCAAACCGAACTCTCCTTTCTGCTTACTGCACTTAATC
The DNA here is from genome assembly GCF_003029735.1 of Pedobacter yulinensis. Taxonomy (GTDB): domain Bacteria; phylum Bacteroidota; class Bacteroidia; order Sphingobacteriales; family Sphingobacteriaceae; genus Pedobacter; species Pedobacter yulinensis. The sequence goes on along the minus strand of NZ_KZ686273.1, from coordinate 93,251 downwards.
TGGCCAATCAGTGTGACCTGAACTACAAGAGCAGCAAGAACCAGCGGTTACAGGTCGAACTGGCACTCATCAAAATGTGTCACATCAGGAATGTCGTTCACCTGGCGCAGCATCCTTCTTCGGCCCTTCAACCAGCAACTGACGCAGCTCAGGATAAAAAAAAAACTGAACTAAGTGCGGTTAACCAGGCGCCTGCAGCTCCTTACAAGGAGCCCGCGGCCACTGCAGCTCCTGTTGCACAGGAACCCCCGGCCATACCGCACATGCCTGCGCCCCGCGATGAGCCACCCCGCCAGGCCCCCGCAGAGCCAGCCAGCCCCCAAGGCAGCATCCGCATTGGTCTCCCGGTAAAAGACCAGGTTATTCCCAGTCTTATTCCGTCGCTCACCGACCTGGAACGCGTGGCAAACGGCGAGGAAGATGGCCCGAAGAAAGTAACAGGAGACGCCCGGCAGCCTTTCACCTACGAAACGCTGCTTGAGCTCTGGAACAAGTATGCCGAGCGGCTCAAAGCTGACGGAAAAATCAATGTGTTTACCCTGATGACGACCAATGCGCCGGTACTGAAGACGCCTGAACACATTGTCGTGCTTACCGAGAATAAGATCCAGGAACACCTCTTGCAAGACGAATCGGTAGAATTGCTTAATTATCTCCGGAACGGGCTTCAGAATTTCGGCATTGAGATCTCGCACGAGCAGACCGAGCGCAAGCAGGTGAAACGCCTGTATACCAACACCGAAAAATATGCTTATCTAGCCGCGAAAAACCCAAAACTGGAGGAAATGCGCCGCCGGTTCAACCTGGACGTTATTCCTTAAAAGGCTGCTTTTCAACAACCGTTAAAAATTTTTATTGTAAAATATTTGTCTTTTTGACAATTATTCGCAAAGTTGCTATTATAAATACCGGCCCGGCCGGCGCATATACCTTCTTCATCCGAAGGCGCAACAACTGTCAGCTCTCAGGCCGAAGACAGCGGCACCAACTAATCTGACCTATGAAACAACAAACTGCCAACCGGCGCGCCCTGCGCATTTTTTTGTCGACCTATATTTTTCCGGAACTCCACCCCCCTTCTGCCCCTGTCTCTGATTAGCGGGCACGCCAGCGAGAACACCTTCACCTAAAACCTATACAACATGAGAAACACCAACGCTACAGGATGGGGAATCCCCCTGTTCCTGCTGCTGCTTTGCCTTGTCGGTTTACAGCCGGCTGTTTTCGGCCAGCAAAAGAGCATCAGCGGGAAAGTAACCAATGGCAGGAACGAGGCCCTGCCCGGGGTAACTGTCCTGTCAAAATCGAACAAACAAAACGGAACTGTTACCGACGCAGGCGGTAATTTTAAGATCAACGCTTCGCCGGGCGAAGTGCTGGTCTTTACGTTTGTTGGCTTTAAAACCAAAGAAGTACCTGTAGGTTCTGAAAGCGGATTAACCGTAACACTCGATGAAGAAACAGGCAACCTTCAGGACGTCGTGGTTGTCGGGTATGGCACGCAAAAAAAAGCGGTCGTATCAGGCGCGATCGCCTCCGTTAAGGGCGAAGAACTGACCAAATCGCCTACCATGAACCTGTCAAACAGTCTCGGCGGCCGCATGGCCGGGATCACAGCGGTCCAATCGAGCGGCCAACCGGGTTATGACGGTTCGGCCATTCGCATACGGGGGGTGAATTCGCTGGGCAACAGCGATGCGCTTATCGTGATAGACGGCGTGCCGAACCGTGCCGGCGGCTTGCAGCGCCTGAACCCTGCCGATGTGGAAAGTGTGTCTGTACTCAAAGATGCGTCTGCGGCCATTTATGGTTCGCGCGCGGCAAACGGCGTAATCCTGATCACGACCAGACAAGGTAAGACAGGCAAGCCACGTGTATCGTACGATTACAATTATGGCTGGCAGCAACCCACCCGTACGCCTGAGATGTCTGATGCCCGGCAGTATGCCGAAATTCGCAATGAACTGGCCATTTTCGACAACCTGCCTTCCAGCCTGTGGTCTGCAGCAAACCAGGCTTTCAAAACCAGCGGCAGTTACACCCGGCCCGACAACGGCAGTACGGTCAGCGCCGTTTTCAATGCAGAGGCACTAAACAAATTCAGTAACGGGTCTGACCCCCTTCGCTATCCTAACACCGACTGGTTTGCCACCACGCTAAAAAACTGGTCCCCCCAGCAACGCCACGTGCTGCAGGTAAACGGGGGCAGTGAAAATGTCAAGTACCTGGCATCGCTGGGTTACCTGGACCAGGACGGCTATTACAGAAACTCGGCAACAGGTTATAAACAGTACGACCTGCGCATAAACCTGGAAGCGAAGGTAAACGAATACATTACCGCCAGGCTGGGACTTACCGGCCGGGAAGAAGGCCGGGATTTCCCTACAGTTGCCGCCAGCGATATCTTTCGCATGCTGATGCGTGGCAAACCAACCGAAATTGAGGTTTGGCCTGATGGCCGGCCCGGGCCCGATATTGAATACGGTCAAAATCCATATGTCATTACAACCGGGCTAACGGGGTATGACCGCGACACCCGCGATTACCTGCAGACCAACGGCACCGTCGAGTTGAGGATTCCCGGAGTAGAAGGATTGAAGTTTACCGGTATGGCCGCGCTGGATAAGTTCTTTGGCAAGAACAAGACCTGGCAGACTCCATGGACACTTTACAGCTGGGACAAACAGTCTTTTGAGGCAGACGGCGTAACGCCTGTATTAACGGGAACTGTCCGCTCGCCTTTCGTTGATTCGCGGCTTACCGAACGTTCTTCAGACCAGCTGGACATTAACCTGACGGGAATGGTCAATTATGATCGGACATTCAAGGACCACACACTTAACCTCATGGCCGGCGTACAAAGCGAACGCGTTACCGGATCGGGCTTTGCCGCTTTCAGACGTTATTTCGTTTCCTCGGCCATTGACCAATTCCTTGCCGGCGGGCCGCTCGAACAAAACATCGGCAATGTGGACCTGAATACGATCAACAACAACGGCGATCCGAATGCACTGCTTTTTAAGCGGGCCCGCCTGAGTTATTATGGCCGCGCCGGTTATAATTACAAAGAAAAATACCTGGCCGAGTTTCTGTGGCGGGTAGACGGTTCCTATATTTTCCCGCCAAAGAGCCGGTTCGGGTTCTTTCCCGGCGTATCGGCCGGTTGGCGCATCTCAGAAGAACCTTTCTTCAAAGACAACATCAAATGGGTCAGCAACCTGAAGATCCGTGCCTCTTTCGGGCAGATGGGCGCGGAAGCCTACCTCCCCGGAGGGACAACACTTGCCGAATACCAGTTCCTGAGCACGCTTGGTTTTGGCAGTTATATTTTCGGCGATCAGCAGACACAAAGCCTGTTTGAAAGCCGTTTGGCCAACGGCGAATTTACCTGGGAGCGGGCCAGCAATACCAACGTTGGGTTCGACGCGGGCCTGTTTGACAACAAACTGAGCATGGAATTTGATTACTTCTACAACCAGCGGGACAATATCCTCATCCCCAGAAGTGGTTCCATACCGGGCAGCTCAGGCATTACCAACAAACTGCCTCCCGTTAACCTTGGCCGGGTAAACAACAAAGGATTCGATTTTAAAGTCAGTTACGCAGATAAGATCGGCGAACTCAGCTTCAACGTGAGCCTGAACGGAGGTTATTCACGCAATAAGATCCTTTTTTGGGATGAAACACCCGGCGCCCCGGTGTGGCAGCAATCTACAGGCATGCCGATTAATACTTTCCTGGTCTATGACTACGATGGCGTGTTTGTTTCGCAGGCCGATGTGGACGCAAACAGACTCGATTACAGCGCCATCACAGCCACCCTCAGACCCGGCGATATGCGGTTCAGAGACGTAAATGGCGATGGCAAGATCAATGGCGATGACCAGATCAGGCTTGACAAATCGAACATACCCACTTTAACCGGCGGCCTGAACATCAACCTGGGCTGGAAAGGTTTTGATGCAACCCTTCTGCTGCAGGGTGCAGCCGGCGGACTGCAATATATGGGACTTACAGAATCTGGCGATATCGGCAATTTTCTGCGGTGGTCGTACGACAACCGGTGGACCATCGACAATCCGAGCGCCACAGAGCCCAGGCTGGCCAACCGCGGCAATACCTATTATACAAACATGAGTATTGCCGGCAACAACACCTATTGGGCACGAAGCAACAACTACCTGCGCCTAAAAAATGTCGAGATCGGCTATACGCTGCCGGGAAAATTTGGTGAAAAAATCGGCATCAACAACCTGCGAATCTTCGTTAGCGGCCTTAACCTGATCACCTTTGACAAGATGAAGATCTGGGACCCTGAGTCGACCAGTTCCAATGGGCAGTATTACCCGCAGGCTAGAATCATCAACACAGGCCTGAGCCTTGGCTTTTAACTAATCCCTACCAGTAAAAGGAATAACATGAAAACAACGATAAACTATAGTCTTGGTCTGTTCTTTTTGATCATGACCAGCCTCCAGCTAGCCTGCCGGAAAGAAATTCTCGACGTCTCACCCCCAGACCAGGTCGATGCGGAAGAGGTATGGAAAGATCCGGCCCTGGCCGAAGCATTTGTAAACGAAATCTACAATGGTCTCAACAACGGCGGCTTTTCAGAGCAGATGCTGGCCTCTGTCAGTGATGAAGCCACCTTTACGCATACCGGCAGAAACATCAATGTCGTAAACGAAGGAAGTTTGAGCGCGACCTCGAGCGGCTGGGTAGACGGCACCTGGGGATATAACGACATGTATAACCGCATTCGCTCCTGCAACATGACGCTCGAGCGGCTGGGCAGTGCATCGTCGCCCATTACCAGCCAGACTGTAAAGGACCGCCTGATGGGCCAGGCCTATTTCCTGCGCGCCTATTTTTACCAGCAGCTGCTGCGCTACTACGGCGCCGTGCCCCTGGTTTCCAGAACCTACAACCTTGACGACAATTATGCCGTAAAAAGAAACACTTTCGAGGAATGTGTAAACTTCATCATTGCAGACTGTGAAAAGGCGATAACGCTGCTAAAAGACATGGCGCCTGTAAAGGGTCGCAGTTCCAGCCTCGCGGCCATGGCACTGAAATCGCGCGTTTTGCTTTATGCGGCCAGTGATCTTCACCACATTCCTACCGCTTCGGGCAGATCTGCGGTGATTGCAGGTTATGCCAATCCGGAATACCTGGGTTACACTGCCGGAGACCGGGTTGCCCGATGGACCGCTGCGCGCGATGCGGCAAAAGCGATCATGGACCTGGGTACCGGCTATAAAATGGATCTGGCCAGCCCGGCAAGTGCGGAAGACGGGCGCAGGAACTATTTGAGCATGTCGATGGGCGGCGGAAGCACCGCAGCAGGCGTGGATGTCACCGCCGGCTCCGAGATCATTTTTGGCCGGTATTTTATCGCACAGAAACAGGAAGATGGCAACTTTGTAGGCCGCAACAACGGGCCGAACGGCTACCACAACTGGGCAGGCAACACACCCATTGGCTTGCTGGTAGACGATTACCAAATGTCTGACGGGACAGCGTTTAGCTGGGCCAACCCGGCACACAAGGCTGCGCCTTACAGCAACCGTGACCCGCGGTTTTATGCAACAGTTCTGTATGACGGAGCGCCGTGGAAGCCCCGGGATAAAGTATCGGGCAATGTGGATCCCGCCAACCAGATCCAGACCGGCCAGTACGATCTGTTAAGCGGCGGAAGCCTTGTTAACTTCAATGGCCTTGACACGCGCAGCAGCAGCATCGAAGACTGGAATGGCAGCCGGACAGGTTATTACATGCGCAAATTCATTGATCCGAACAGTGACCTTGCCGATGCGACAATGAAACAATTTGTACCCTGGCCATTTTTCAGGTACACGGAAGTTGTCTTGAATTACATTGAAGCCAGCATTGAACTGAACGACCTGAGCAGTGCATCATTATGGCTGAACCGCATCAGGTTCAGAGCGGGTATGCCGGCGATCGCCGTTGTTTCGCAGGCGCAGATGCGCGCAGCTTACAGACAGGAGCGCAGAATAGAACTGGTGTATGAAGAACACCGCTACCACGACACGCGGCGCTGGATGATCGCTCCTGAAACGCTGGGCCGTAAGCTTACCTTTGTGAGTGTGCGTGGCAAGTTTAAACCCGGAAAGAGCATGTCTGCGCCTTACCGGCATGATGAAACGGTTTATGACTATACGTATACACCCATTACCGACATGACGCATGAGAACCGTACCTGGCTGGATAAAATGTACTTCCGCCCGATGACACGTGACGAGCTGAACCGGAATAACCAGTTGAAGCAAAATCCCGGCTACTAATTATCAGCACCAAATTACAGTAAAACCCAAAGTGAATGGCCCGGTTGTTCAAAGAGAGCGGCCGGGCTTTCCATTATGAACGATTTTAACGGTTACGTATGGATATAGTTCGAGTCCTGCAAAGTTGGTAACTTTTGTAAAGTTACCAACTTTAAGTTAAAAAAAACAACAAAAAAGAAATTAGTTGATTCCATGGAACAGGCGCCGCCACCTGATTTTGTTGAAAAAGCTTTCATTTTTATCGACACTTAGCCAGATAAAAAGGGCTTTGCCTACAATGTGGTCTTCCGGGACAAAACCCCAGAACCGGGAATCAAGCGAAGCGTGCCGGTTATCGCCCATCATCCAGTAATAATCCATCTTGAATGTATAGGTCGTTGCCATCTTACCGTTGATGTGCCAGGATCCGCCCTGCTGCTTCAGTTCATTACCCTCATAAATTTCTATAGCACGCTTGTAAAGTGGCATGGTTGTGCTGTCCAGTTTAACGGTCCAGCCACGCCTGGGAACAACGACTGGCCCGAAGTTGTCTACGTTCCAGCTGCGATGCATGTCATGCGGAAAAATGGTGAGGTCAAATTTTCCGGGCGCCTCGATATACCGCCTGACGGATTTTACAAACGGAAGCCGCCGCATTCCGGCCACCTGATCATCGCCCATCTTGATATAATAAGTACTGTCGCGACCCTCAATGTCGTCACTCTTGATACCAAATTTTTTGAATGACCCAAAATTGATCTCGGCTGTGTTGAACCGAACGGCATATTGTTCTTTCCCTGTCCCGGCCAAAGGAACTGACTTACCATTCACGAAGACTGTACCCAGACGCATGCTGACTGTATCGCCAGGAATAGCGATACATCTTTTGATGATGTTCTCCCGCTTATCGACCGGGCGGGTAATGATGGTATATTCACGGCGCAGTTCTTCGCGCGATCTGAACAAAAGTTGCTGATAATAGTTCAGTTCTTCTGCTTCCTTCAGCACTGTATCACCTTCCGGGAGATTGAACACCACAACGTCGTTATTTTTAATCCTGCCAAACCCCGGCAAGCGCCGGTATTTCCATTGCACGCCATCCCAATAGGCTTTTGTTCCCGTTACCGGCATGGTATGGTGCGCAAAGGGAAACGCAACTGGTGTCATGGGCAATCTGGCTCCGTAGTTTACCTTGCTTACGAAAAGAAAATCACCAACGAGCAGGGAGCGTTCCATCGAACCACTGGGAATGGTGTAGGCTTCTATAAAAAATATACGGATCAATGTAGCCGCCACCACAGCAAATAAAATCGCGTCTGTCCATTCTCTGGCCTTGCTCTTCTTTTTCTTTGTCTTCGGCGTATTGCTGTGTTTTCGGAATCTCAAGTTCATAAGAGGTCTCGTAACGTAAAAGGGGTTGCCGCAGAGGTCCCGCCAGGTTAGACCTGGACCGGAAACATTTGTTACGAAAGGGCAGGCTGATTGCCGAGCCGGAAACCTGTTTATGGTGGTGCAATGCCCGCAACCCAATACGAGTCCTGCAAAGTTGGTAACTTTTGTAAAGTTACCAACTTTAAGTTAAAAAAACAAACTTAAAATTAATGAATGCCTTTTAGAAGCCTGTTCCACCTGATCTTGTTCAGGAAGCTGCCATCACTGTCAAAACTCATCCAGATAAACAGCGCTTTTCCAACCACATGGTCTTCAGGCACAAAACCCCAGTAGCGGGAATCGAGTGATGCATGACGGTTATCACCCATCATCCAGTAATAATTCATTTTAAAAGTGTAGGTCTCGGTCTTTGTCCCGTTTACAAACCAGTCCTTTCCTTTTTGCTCCAGTTTGTTACCCTCGTAAATCTCAATGGCTCGCCTGTACAGCGGCATGGACGCCGTATCAAGATGAACGGTCCAGCCTTTCTTCGGCACCACAATTGGCCCAAAATTATCTAGATTCCATTTGCGGTTGGGGTCGTGCGGAAAAATGGCCCGGTCAAACACCCCGGGTTTTTCAGTATAAACCACCGCTGAACGTACAAAATCGAGTTTTTTTATTTCGGCCAGGATCTCTGCACTGGTCTTGATCTGGAAGGCCAGCTCGGTTTGCTGGGTAATATCATCTGTGCGTACACCGAGTTTACGAATAAGTTCGAAGTTAACATCGGGTGTGGTAAACGTGACCGTATAGGTCATCTGCCCGGTGTTCTTTAGCGGTTCAGCCTTGCCGTTTACATAAGCAATCCCGTTGCGCATGCTGATCGAGTCGCCCGCAATGGCGATACAGCGTTTTATGTAATTCTCCCGCTTGTCAACCGGCCGATCCAGAATGGTATACCGGCTGCGCAGCTCCTCGCGGGAAGAAAACAACAGCATCTGGTAGTAATCGGCATCCTGCTGCTCTTTTAGCACCGTATCACCTTCCGGGAAGTTGAAAACCACCACATCGTTATTTTTTATTTCAGACAATCCGGGTAGACGCCGGTATTTCCACTGCACCCCATCCCAGTATGCCTTGGTACCTGTAAGCGGCATGGTATGATGCGCAAAAGGAAATGCCACGGGTGTCATCGGGATTCGCGCCCCGTAGTTCACCTTACTTACAAAAAGAAAATCGCCCACCAGCAGCGAACGCTCCATGGAGCCAGTGGGAATGGTATACGCTTCAATGAAAAATACCCGGATAATTGTGGCGGCCACAACGGCGAAGATGATGGCGTCGACCCATTCCCGGGTCTTGGTTTTCTTTTTCTTAGGCTTGCCAGACGTATCTTTCTGCCAGAATGTAAGCTTCATTTTATTTGTTTAGCTGTTTTTATTGAACTCAAATACGTCCGAGACGCTGTAAAAACCTTGTTTATTCTGCAGCCATTCTGCTGCGATGACGGCACCGAGCGCAAAACCTGCGCGGCTGTGCGCCGTGTGTTTGAATTCGATGTCGTCTACCTCAGAACTGTAAAGTACGGTATGCGTACCCGGGACCTGCTCAATGCGCAGGGACTCAATGAGGAGCTGACCGGCCTGCGGTACCGGCTCATCCTCAGACGCTGCCTGGATGTTTACCCATTCTGATTTTCGGTCAAGGTTTTCAATGATACCTTCTGCGATGGTAATGGCAGTACCGCTTGGTGAATCCAGTTTCTGTGTATGGTGAATCTCTTCTACCTGCACGTCATATACCGGGTACCGATTCATGAGCCGGGCAAGCACCTTATTGACATGGAAAAAAAGGTTGACACCGATGCTGAAATTGGAACCCCACAACAAGGTGTGGTTACCCGACATGCAGTCGTTTTTAACAGCCTGCAGGTTGCCATACCAGCCGGTGGTACCCACCACGACCGGCACATTTGCCTCAAAACACTGGTAAATGTTGTGCATTACCGCATCGGGTGTGCTAAAATCAATGGCTACATCGGCCTGCTGCAGGTTGCGTTTGTTCAGTTCAGATCCATTCTGATCGTGAATCTTCAGGACCACTTCATGGCCTCTTTCGAGGGCAAACTTTTCAATGATCTGCCCCATTTTTCCGTAGCCCAATAGCGCTATCTTCATAGTTTAAGCGTAACTTTTAATCCGGGCGCAAAGTTGTACCCGTACAGTTGGTTTGCAGGGATAACCGTAGGCCGGAAACTGATTTTCAGGTTTTGGTCTACGTCAAAATAATTCATCCGGGCAGAAACATACGTGTCGATCAGGTTGGCTGCGTAAGCGATCACGTAAGAGAAAAATATAATTTCCCGGTTCCGCTCAAAAACATTCTTTCCCTCGATCAGTCCTGCATTGGTGTACCTGAAATATGGGCCATTGGGGTTAGCCTGGTCATTATTCGCTGCGCGATATCGCAATTCCTCGACCACTGCCCTGTATTTTTTTGTATTATCTACCAGGGCTACGGTTAACAAGGTTCCGGCCACATAGATACCGGCCGCTTTACCAAGCGTAAGACTCTTCTCCCAGAACTGAGCGGTTTTACGTCCATTAGAATCGGTCTTGTTAACCAGGTAATTATAGTTCCTCAATTGCCCCCAGCCCGGTATAATGGCCGACCGCAAAACCGCCTGCCTGGCTGCAACCTTGCCGGGATTAATGTATGTAGACTTTAATGTATCGCTTTTCCGTGTACTTCGCCGTTCGGGCACAGCGGCCCGGCGACTGCTGTCGGCAGTTGTTTCCTGCGCAATGGCAGAAAAGCAGCAGAAAAAAAGCGCAAGTGCGGTCAGCGTCTTAAACATTACCAATCTAATAATTCAAGGATGCGGTTCAGGTCGTCGTCAGACATGAACGGAATCTCAATTGACCCTTTGCCTTTGTCCGTTACCTTCAGTTTAACCTTGGTCGCAAACTTGGAGGCCAGATCATCCTGCAGTTTCTGATACTGAAACGAAGGGGCCGGTCTGCCTTTTTGTTCAGCAGCCCTTACTGGCATGTGGTTGATATCTCTGACGAGCTCTTCCACGCGTCTTACAGAAAGTCCTTTATCCAGGATCTCCTGATGCAGGTATAGCTGTTTGTCTACGCCATTTACATTGATAAGCGCCCGCGCGTGCCCCATGGAAATGCGCTGATCGCGAATGGAAGCCTGGATTGCCGGCGGCAGCTTCAGCAGGCGGAGGTAATTGGTCACCGTACTGCGGTTTTTGCCCACCCGGTCGCCCAGCTGCTCTTGTTTCAGGTTACATTCATCGATCATGCGCTGAAAGCTGAGTGCAACCTCGATGGCGTTCAGGTTTTCGCGCTGAATATTTTCAATCAACGCCATTTCCAGCATCTGCTGGTCGTTGGCCCCGCGTATATAAGCCGGGATCTCGGTAAAGCCAGCCATCTTTGAGGCGCGAAAACGCCTTTCGCCAGAAATGAGCTGGTATTTGCCTGATGCGCCCTTTCGTACCGTGATGGGCTGAATCAGTCCCTGTACGCGTATAGAGTCTGCGAGTTCGTTCAACGCAACCTGGTCAAATTCGGTACGCGGCTGAAACGGGTTCGTTTCAATATCGGTCAGTTTAACCTGGCTGATGCTGCCGGCCTGGGCAGTCTCACTTACCGGGTTCATCTGCTGTTTCTGCGGATGCACACTTTCAGAATCATCCAGAAGCGCACTCAGCCCCTTCCCTAGTCCTGTTTTTCGCTGGAAAGATGTCATTATATAGTTGCGGTTTTAGCGTCCTGCGTTTCGGCAATTAATCCATTCTTTTTCACGATTTCACGCGCCAGGTTCAGGTAGTTAATGGCACCCTTGCAATTGGCATCGTGCATGATGACCGACACGCCATAACTCGGCGCCTCGCTCAACCGCGTATTGCGCTGAATAATGGTTTCAAAAACGAGATCCTGGAAATGCGTTCTCACTTCTTCCACCACCTGGTTTGACAGCCGCAGCCGCACGTCGTACATCGTTAACAAGATCCCTTCGATCTGCAGTTCCGGGTTAAGCCGGTTTTGGACAATTTTAATCGTGTTAAGCAGCTTGCCCAGGCCTTCAAGCGCAAAATATTCGCACTGTACCGGGATAATGACCGAATCGGCGGCAGTCAACGCGTTGATCGTGATCAGACCCAATGAGGGTGAACAATCGATGATGATGAAATCATAGTCACCCTTCACCTTTTCCAGCACCGCTTTCATTTTATACTCCCGGCCGCTCAGGTTGATCATCTCTATTTCGGCACCAACCAGGTCAATGTGCGCAGGCAACAAGTCCAGGTTCGGCGTATCCGTCTTCTGAATGGCCTCGCGCGGATCGATGTCATTGATGATGCACTCATATATGCTGTTTTTGATGCTCCTCGGATCAAAACCAATTCCGGAAGTGGAGTTGGCCTGCGGATCAGCATCAACCAGCAGGGTTTTATATTCCAGTACGGCAAGGCTCGCAGCTAAATTGATGGACGAAGTGGTCTTTCCCACGCCGCCTTTCTGGTTTGCCAGTGCAATGATTTTACTCATCTATCTCCTTAAATTTACTTTACAATTACCGGGCGCCGGGCCCACCGACCTCAAACTCGTTAAAAAGTTCTATTTTTACACCGTTTAAAGGCTTTCGAGAGCGTTTTTTTGGTCCTTTTTTCAATCAGCTAAGATACGAACTTATGGACAATAACCCTACTCAACACCCCAGTCTTTTGAACATGTTACTAACAATCGAAGCATGATCACCATCATATCGGGCACAAACCGGCCAGGCAGCAACAGCCTAAAAGTTGCCCAGTATTACCAGCAACAACTGGCCCTTTCAGACACCGAGACCACGCTGCTCAGCCTGGAGTCGCTGCCGGCCGACCTCATTGCCGCAGACCTCTACGGAAACCGGTCAGCCGCCTTTCAGCCTATCCAGGACCTGGTGTCTGCATCGTCAAAATTCCTGTTTGTTATTCCTGAATACAATGGCAGTTTTCCGGGCGTGCTGAAAACCTTCATCGATGCCTGCTCCTTTCCGGCAAGCTTTTTTGACAAAAAGGCCGCACTTGTCGGGCTTTCGTCTGGAAAATACGGAAACATACGCGGCATTGAACATTTCGCAGGTATCTGCAGTTACCTGCACCTTCATACCCTTCCACTGCGCATCCATATTCCCTATATCCGCGAAGAAATGAATGAGGACGGCGCTTTCTTCAAGGAAGATACGCTGAAATTCACGGCGCAGCAGATCGCGCGCTTTATCGTTTTTTAAGCCTCAGTTCCTGACCTGATCAAGGGCATATACGGCAAAAGAGGCCAGCCAGTGGTCGCCACCATAATTGCCTTTAAATACCAGCGGCAGGGCATTTTGCAAAAAAACAGTAGCCGCGCGGTTGAACCGGGCCTTCAAAGGGTGGCCAGCCGGTAACCTGGTGGCAATGCCTTTCATGCACCAGGCCCGGGTAAAAGACAGGCCAACAAGGTGAACGATCTGGTAATCGTTTATATCGCTGATCACCGGCATACTTGTAATGCGCGCAAGGGCCTTCTGGTCATAGTATTTGTCCAGCCAGCTGACAAACGCCTGGCCCGGGAGCACCCGCCTCATCAGGTCGGCTACCTGCAGACTGGGCGAAAAAAAATCTGAGCCATCGGGCTCAAGGTGCGCAGGAATTAAGGTATTATCGGCATAAAATTCCCTGGCTTTTGACAGGATAGCCTGCTCGAACCCTGCGTCGCCGGTGGCGCGGGCCCAGTCGAGCGCAAACACCAGGCCGAATGCCGTATTGGGGTGTACGCCACTGCGGTTCGGGTAGGTTTGTTTTGGCAGGTAGGCTTTCCACAGCGACACGATTTTCGCCGTAAGCGGTAGCAGGGCAGCGCGCCAGCGCCTGGCTTGCGGATTGTTCCAGGTATAGAGCTCTTCATCCAGCTTCAGCAGCCAGGCCCAGCCGTAAGTGCGCTCAAAGGTGCCCGAGGCTTCATATTTACCGAAGTACTCGGCCTCGGCCTTCATTTTTTCCAGGTCAAAACTTCTGTTCAGTGCCTGGATTACCTCTTCGCGGTTAACCAGTTCAGGGACCGTTTTGAGCAGCCTGACAAGCATCCAATGACCATGAACAGAGCTGTGCCAGTCAAAGCAACCGTAGAAAACGGGATGAAGCTGACTGGGCGACAACCGTGCATCGGCCTCGGCAGAAGCAACATGCGAAGTTTTGTTCGGATATTCCCGTGCCAGGCATTCCAAAGGTTTGCGTGTAAGCTGCATGGCTACGTCTGGTGTAAGCGCAGGCGATTGTGCCAGAACGCCTCCTGCTGGCAGCAGAAGCAGCAGCCATATTTTTACAAAGCGTTGCATTACAATTCGAACCTGATCCATTTATCTCCTTCTTTTCCAAAAATAAAATGGCCTGGGTGTGTCATTTCAGCCAGGTCTTCAATCAGCTCCAGCATTCCCTCGGCATTATCCCAGCGGTATGCGTCAATATCCATCAGAATAACGCGATTATTCTGTACAGCCCCCCAGCCGGGCAGCAGCATGGCCGGTACCTCGCGCATCAGCGCTGTCAGGTCACGGTTCTCCTGGTGGTAGATCAGGAAAACAGCGCCATCAGGATTCGGCTCCAGGAACGCGCCTGAGAACTGCAGCACTTCAGACAATTGATAGGCCGGCGAATTTGACGTGTCAAGCAAACAAACCGGGACCAGGTCCATAAACTTAATTTTATGGGCAACCAGGTCGGCACGTTCCTGCAGTTCTTCCTGTAATTGCGGGTCTTTTACCCCGCTGAGCGCCGTTGCTAAAAAAGACATACCAAATTTTCGTTATTTTGTGCAAAATTAGTATTCCCCACCATCATGCGCAGTTTTCTCCTGAATATATTTTGGCTTTTTGCGGTTCTTACCTTTCTTTCCTGTACAAAACGGGATGAAACAGATAAACGTACCGTATTCAGCATCAATCTTGACCAAAATCTAACTTCGCTCGACCCCGCTTTTGCCCGAAACCAAAATGCCATCTGGATGACCAACCAGGTGTTTAACGGCCTGGTACAGGTAGACAGTGCGCTGCAGACCGTTCCCTGCATTGCCAGGAGCTGGGAAATATCGCCCGATGGCCTGCTTTATACTTTTCACCTGCGCAATGACGTCTACTTTCATGACGATCCGCTGTTCAGTGGCGGCAAAGGCCGCCGGGTGGTGGCATCAGATTTTGTGTACAGTTTTTACAGGCTGATCGATCCGAAAGTGGCTTCATCTGGCGGCTGGATCTTTAACGACAAGGTCAAGGACCGTTCAGGCTTTATTGCCGTTAACGACAGTACGTTTCAGATCCGGCTCCAGAAACCCTTTCCGCCCTTCATGAGCTTGCTCACGGCCCAATACTGTTCGGTCGTTCCACACGAGGTGGTGGAACATTACGGCAAAAATTTCCGCAGCCACCCCATTGGTACCGGCCCGTTCAAATTCAAATATTGGAAAGAAGATGAGATCCTGGTCCTGCTGAAGAACGAGCATTACTGGGAGAAAAAAGGCAGGGATCGGCTTCCTTACCTGGATGCAGTAAAAGCAACCTTTATCAGCGACAAACAAAGCGCCTTCATGAATTTCCTGAAAAAGAACCTTGACTTTTTTTACAGTGTAGACGGGAGCTATCGTGACGACATCCTCACAAAAAACGGCGAAATGACCAGCAAATACACAGGCAAGTTTAGTCTTAGAAAAGGTCCCTACCTCTGCACCGAATACATGGGCATCCTGGTCGATGAAAATCTGCCGCTTGTCAAAAATTCGCCCCTCAGGTTAAAAAAAATCAGGCAGGCTATTAATTATGCCATTGACCGGCGCAAACTGATCAAATACCTGCGCAACAGTGTGGGTATCCCGGCTACGTCTGGCTTTATTCCCAAAGGCATGCCCGGTTTTGACAGCCTCAGCGTAAAAGGCTATTCATATAACCCCGAACTTGCAGCGCAGCTGCTGGCCGAGGCCGGTTTTCCCAATGGTAAAAACCTTCCTGAAATTACGTTGAGTACGGCTACCAGTTACAAAGACGTGAGTGAGTTTGTACAGGGGGAGCTGGCTGCGGTCGGCATCAAAGCGCGTGTAGATGTAAGTCCGCCGACCAGCCTGCGCGACCTGATGTCAAAAAACGGCGTTGCATTCTTCCGCGCATCCTGGATCTGTGACTATCCGGATGGCGAAAACTACCTGTCCATGTTCTATTCGAAAAATAAAGTACCGAACGGCCCGAACTATACGGCTTTTTACAACAAGGACTTTGACCGGCTTTTTGAGCAAAGTTATTACGAGACCGACAACGAAAGGAGATATGCGCTTTACCGCAAAATGGACCGCATGATCATTGAACACGCACCGGTCGTACCTGTATTTTACGAGGAAAGCGTTGTCATGCTGCAGAACAACATCAGCGGTTACCCCATGAATGGCCTGAGCCTGATGACACTTAAAACCGTAAAAAAGAAGCAATAGATTTTCAGTTAAAAAAAAGACCACAAACCCGGAGGCCTGTGGTCTTTTTACTTACTGGGCAGCCCGTTTACCGGTTTGTGCCGCCGCCCATGCCGCCAACCTGACCGGCGCCCTGGTCGCCCTGCTTCAGGTCGTCATTTTTGATCGTTTTCTTTTGCGTAAATTTCAGTTTACCAAAACTGTAGCTGAAGTTGATGCCGAATGAACGAAGCGGGTAATAAATATCCTGGCTCTGAACAGAAACCGGAGTCGTGTTCACGGTCTTGATGTTCAGGTCCCGGTTGAACGGATTAAGTACGTTCACACCGATAGATGCCTTTTTGTTGAAGATCTCTTTTTTCACTGCCGCCCCATAGAAATACATCGCGTCTGTTTTACCCTGGAACGTCCGGCGCGGCGAATTGATCACTCCCCAGACTTCTGTGCTCCAACCTTTGTTCAAGGCATAAGCCGAACGGCCAAAGACGCTGTAATTCAGAAATGTCCCGGTATTAACGCCTGTGGTCTGGTTGTTCACTTCATAAGTATTAAACGAAAGATTTGACATTAACGTCCATTTTGGCTTCGGGTTGTAGGAGCCGAATAAGTTAAGCCCGTAAGATGGACTGCGGCCAATGTTCTGGTAAGTTGTGAGGTTCCTGGTGATTCCGTTTTCAGTGATCGGCGCAATGATGCTCTCGATGATGTCGCCGGTAGTGCGATAAAACAGGGAGGCATTGATTACCGAACCCTTGATAAAGGTGCTGTAGCCGATTTCGAAGTTATCGCTGAGCTCGGGGCTCAGCATAGGGTTACCACGCATAATGTTAAACTGATCGCTCCTGTTTTCGAAGGGATTCAGATAAAACAGGCTTGGGCGCTGCAGCCTGCGGTTGTAACTGACCTTCACCGTGCTCATTCCTTTCAGTGTCTGAGAAAGGACAACGCTTGGAAACAGATTAAAGTAATCGTTCTCGAAGGTAGCACTGGTACCAGAGGTTGCTCCGATCTGTGTATACTCTGCGCGGAGCCCGGCCTTAGCCGTTAGTTTTTTGCCGATCGGGAATGTCATTACGCCGTATGCCGAAGCTACATCCTGGCTGTAATCAAAGTTTCTGCTTGGGTCGTCCAGGATATCACTGATAATGGTTCTGAAAATCCCTTTTAGGCCGGTTTCAAGGATCACTTTTTTGCTGAACGGATACGTATAATCGACCTGGCCCGTATATTCGTTGTTTTTTCCGCGGTTGCTGCCGGTCGTGATGACCACAGGTGCATTTGGAACAACGAGCGTGTTGGCGAAATTTGTTGGATTGCGGCCGTACGTTGCCTGGCCAGAAACGACAAGCTCTTCACCTTCTTTTTTGCTGGTCTTGCGGTAGTCAGCCGTCCAGTCCACGTTGTTAAAGCCCATGTCCATATTGCTCGTGTTGCGTGACAGCACCTGGTTCAGTAAAACGTCTGAACTACCCGGGCCGCCATTGCTGAATGTGCTGAGCTTGACATTCGTGCTCACGTTGTGGTAACTGTTGATGTCGTAATCAAGACCAGCAGTACCATTCAGACCTTTGCGCGTCCAGTTTGACAAGCCAGTAGACTGAATGGTGTAGAAACCGTCAGGTGTCTGCGTTTGGGTAAGAGATAAGACTTTCGACTCCTGGGGGTAAGCATAAATGCCGCCAACGTTGCTTGTAAAACCAAGACGGCCGCTTTTCGCGTTCAGGCTTACGTTGCCATTGTTCTGACGGGTGCCGGCGCTGGCGTTAACGCTGCCGCTGATGCCCTGCGCGTTGTTCTTTTTGGTAATGATATTGATGATGCCTCCAGAGCCCTCTGCATCGTATTTAGCTGAAGGGCTTGTAATCACTTCCACGCTTTTAATTTGTTCTGCAGGGATCATTTTTAATGCATCGGCCACGCTGTTGGCCATGGTGCCTGATGGTTTGCCGTTAATCAGCACGCGCACAGCACCACCCCGCAGCTGCACATTGCCGCTGGCATCGACAGACAGCATCGGCACTTTGCGCATCACATCAGTTGCATCGCCGCCGGCATTGGTGATGTCGGCTTCGGCATTGTAAACCAGGCGGTCTACCTTATTTTCGATCATGGCACGCTGCCCAACTACGGTAACGTCTTTCAGGCTGTTTGCCGATGGTGCAATGTAAATGGTACCCAGGTTGTTGTCTGGTTTCTCGGGTGTGGTTTTAACGAGCACGGTTTTGGTGTTGTAACCCATAAAGCCGATGGCCAGCTTGTAGCTGTCTGGTGCAATATTTTGCAGCACGATGCGGCCTTTGTCGTCGGTTACTCCGCCGTTTACAGACTTGTTGTCTGAGGTTTTCAGCAGGGTAACAGTTGCGTAATCAATCGGCTTCCGGCTAACGGAATCCAGGATGGTAGCAACAATCCGGCCCGTTACGGTAGATTTCCTGGCCCCTCCCCCCAGTGTGCCGCCAACGGGGAATTGTGCGCTGGCAGAAAAGCATGCGGTTAACAGAAAGACCGAGAGTAAAAATTGTTTCATTATAAAAGTAAATTAGTTTTTGGTGTATTAGTCTGCGCAAATTGCGTTTTGTTACAGGTTCCGGGAATGGTTTTACAGTGAGCTTGCTCCCCGGGCGGTGAAAGGCGGAATTTAACCGGCGAAATCTTTCAGAACAACAGAGGCTGCCCGGTGAACAGGCAGCCTCGCTATTTATCAGCTGTTCCGCAGTCAGACAACGATGTTAACGATCTTGCCTTTTACAAAAATGATCTTCTTGTGTGGCCGGCCTTCGAGGTATTTTTGCACCTGTTCATTTGCCAGAACGGTTTCTTCCACCTGTTGCTGGCTCAGGTCAAGTGCAATATCCAGGTTCATTTTCATCTTGCCGTTTACCGAGATCGGGTAACTGAACGAGGCCTCCTGTAAATAGGCGGGATTGAATTCTGGATAACTGACCTGGGTCAGGCTGCCTTCTTCATGGCCAAGCAGGCTCCAGAGTTCTTCGCAGATATGCGGAGCATAAGGAGACAGGATGACCACAAGCTCCTGCAGTACGGCGCGTTTGTTGCATTTAAGTTCAGTCAGCTCATTGACCGCGATCATAAAACTGGAAACCGACGTATTGAAAGAAAAACGGTCAATGTCATCCTGTACCTTTTTAATGATCTTGTGCAGCGACTTTAGCTCGGCCGGCGATGGCTGTGCGTCTGAAACCTGGAAATTCCAGTTTTCGTCGTGGAACAACCGCCAGAATTTCCGCAAAAATTTAAACACGCCTTCAATGCCATTGGTGTTCCAGGGTTTGCTTTGCTCGAGCGGACCGAGGAACATCTCATACATGCGCAGCGTGTCTGCACCGTAACGTTCGATAAGATCGTCGGGGTTAACAACATTGTATTTTGACTTCGACATCTTTTCGATCTCGACGCCGCAAACGTATTTACCCTCTTCGAGAACAAATTCCGCATCGCGGAAATCTTCCCGCCAGGCTTTAAAACGCTCCAGGTCGAGCACATCGTTGTTTACAATGTTTACATCGACATGAATGGCCGATGTCTGGTACCCGTTTCTCAGTCCGGCAGAAACGAAAGTATTGGTGCCCCGCCCATCGGCATCGACCACGCGGTACACGAAATTGCTGCGTCCCTGGATCATACCCTGGTTAATCAGTTTTTTGAACGGCTCCTCTTCCTGCACATAACCAAGGTCTTTCAGAAACTTGTTCCAGAACCGGCTGTAAAGCAGGTGCCCGGTGGCGTGTTCCGACCCGCCAATGTACAGGTCTACTGCCTGCCAGTACTCTATCGCGGCTTTCGAGGCAAAGGCATCCGGGTTGCGGGCGTCCATATAGCGGTACCAGTACCAGCTTGAGCCTGCCCAGCCGGGCATGGTACTCAACTCGTATTCATGCCCGCCCTGATGTTTCCACCCGGTAGCCCGGCCCAGGGGCGGTTCGCCCGTTTCGGTAGGCAAATATTTATCGATCTCCGGCAATACAAGCGGGAGCTCTGGTTCGGCCAGGAGGTAAGGAAGGCCTTCTTTAAAATAGACAGGAATGGGCTCACCCCAATACCGCTGGCGCCCGAAAATAGCGTCGCGCATGCGGTAATTGATTTTAGCCTTGCCGAGTCCTTTTTCCTCAAGCCAGCTGTTCAGGTACGAAACCGCATCTTTGTAAACCATGCCGTTGATCATACCCGAGTTGATGTAGGTCCCCTCTTTTGTTGCATCTGCCTGTTCCCTGATATTTACCTGGGCGTCCAGGACCTGCACAATCGGCAGGTTAAAATGCGTAGCAAACAGCCAGTCGCGCTGATCGCCGCTTGGCACGCCCATAACTGCGCCGGTGCCGTAACCTGCCAGTACGTAATCTGCAATCCAGACCGGCACCTTTTCGCCGTTAACCGGGTTTACCACATAACTTCCGGTAAAAGCTCCTGATACGGTTTTCGTATCGGCCATGCGGTCAAGTTCTGATTTTTTCCTGGTGCGCGCGATATAAGCTTCCACTTCTTCCCGCTGTGCAACGGTCGTGAGCGCAGGTACCAGCTCATGTTCGGGTGCAAGCACCAGGTAAGACACGCCATAGATCGTATCTACGCGTGTGGTAAACACCTCTATAAAAGACTGCCCGCCAACAGGAATTTCAAGCATGAAGCGCACACTGGCGCCGGTACTTTTTCCGATCCAATTGCGCTGCATTTCCTTTACAGGTTCCGGCCAGTCGATCATGTCGAGCCCCTTCAGCAAACGCTCGGCATAAGCGGTGATCCGCATGCTCCATTGCATCATTTTCTTCTGTTCGACCGGGTAGCCGCCGCGCTCAGAAAAACCGTCTTTCACTTCATCATTGGCCAGAACCGTTCCCAGCGCCGCGCACCAGTTCACCGTGCTCTCGCGAAGATAAGTAAGCCGGTATTTAAGCAGCTCTTCCTGTTTCTCATCCTGGCTAAAAGCTGCCCAGTCTGTGGGCAGGAAATTCCTGACATCATCATCGCAGACGGCCTTCACGCCGGCAGAGCCGGCTGCATTGAATTTCTCAATCAGTGTAGTGATATCCTCTGCCCGGTCTGTTTCCAGGTTGTACCAGGAGTTGAACAGCTGCATGAAAATCCATTGCGTCCATTTATAATAACCCGGATCACTTGTGCGCACCTCACGGCTCCAGTCAAAGGAAAAGCCGAGCCGGTCCAGCTGTCGCCTGTAGGTTGCTATGTTTGACTCTGTTGTAATGGCAGGGTGCTGGCCGGTTTGTATGGCATACTGCTCTGCCGGAAGGCCAAAAGAATCGTATCCCATCGGGTGCAGAACATTAAAGCCCTTTAACCGCTTGTACCTGGAAAAGATATCAGAGGCAATGTACCCCAGCGGGTGGCCGACATGCAGGCCTGCACCTGAAGGGTAAGGAAACATGTCGAGTACATAATACTTGGGTTTTGAAGCATCTTCAGTTACGCGGAAGGTCTGTTTCTCTGCCCAGAATTGCTGCCACCTTTGTTCGATATCTTTAAATTGGTAATCCATGTACAATTTTTTCGTTTTTCAGGTGGCGAAAATAACGAAATTACGCTGCTTTGGGAAACGCGGCGCTGTTCAATAAAAAAAGCGCTGCCGGAAAACCACCGGCAGCGCCTGCAAATAGAGGGAATTAGAAGTTAGCGTTTTAAGTAATAGGTATGCGTTTCGGTCTGGCCCTGTGCGTTTCTGGTGGTGCCGGTAAACTGGAACCGGCTTTCTGAAATGTTGTCCAGCTTTGCAGACAGCGACCCGAATGAATAACGCAACACAAAACTATCATCTATATTAACCGTCCAGGTGCCGATGGCGCGGTCACCGTCCAGGCTCTGTTCGAAATCGTCATCGTCATTTTCACGAAAGTCGATGTAGTCGCCGGGGGCGTTATAGTTTTCTGTGACAGGCGCTTGCCCGGTTACAGCCCGCGTAATTTTTTCGACCTGCCACTTTCCGAACATTTTGTATTTAAGCGGTTTTTCTGAAAATTCTTCTTTTTTGCAAGCAGAAAAACCAGTTAGAAAAAGTGCAAAAAATGCGATCAGCGTAAGTTTTTGTTTCATGGTAGGTGAGTTTTTTCCTACTAAAACGAATTTAATACCAAAATCGTACAGCCTTGCGCCCATAGGGGCTGTCTGCCAGGGCGGGTGCCGGCAATGGGCAAATAAACCCGCTAATTTTGCGCTTTAATGGTTATAATTTATAATTTCGCAAAAAGAAGACACGTAAATGGAAGAATTTGAAGTAAGTGACGCATCGAAGAAAACGAAGACGATCTACATTTCCACCATTTTCAGTATAGCACTAGTCCTGTTGATGCTTGGCGCGCTGGGACTGATCCTGGTGCATGCTAAAAATCTTTCAAATTATGTGAAAGAGAATATTGTGCTCAACATCATCGTAGACGAGGGTGCCAAAGAAGCCGACGTGCTGCAGTTTCAAAAAGAGCTGAATGCCAACCCCGCGGTCAAGCAAACGCAATACGTAAATAAAGAGCTCGCTGCCCGGAACCTGACACAGGATCTTGGCGAAGATTTCGTGAATTTCCTGGGCTATAACCCCCTGCTTTCAACCGTAGATGTTTACATGAAAGCCGAATATGCCAATACCCAGGGCATTGAAAAGCTAAAGAAAAACATTGCCAACAACCCGATCGTTAAAGAGGTCATTTACCAGAGTTCACTGATCGATATGGTCAACAAAAACGTCAATGCGATCGGGCTGGTCATACTTGGCTTTGCTGTCATCCTGCTTGTCATAGCCGTGGCGCTGATCAACAACACGATCCGGCTTGCCATCTATTCACAGCGTTTCCTGATCAAAAGCATGCAGCTGGTCGGTGCGACAAAAAATTTCATCCGCAAACCATTCATGCTTTATGCATCGCTGCATGGCTTGCTGTCGGCCTTCATTGCCATCATTATCCTGATGGCCGTGCTGTTTTACGCCCAGAAAGAAATACCTGAAATTGTTATCCTGCGCAATTATACTGAGTTCGGCATCGTTTTCCTTGCACTGATCTGCATCGGAATTTTTATAACCGGCATCAGTACGTATTTTGCAGTGAGCAGATACCTGCGCTTAAAAATCTATGACCTTTACAGATAATGGCAGATAAAAAACAACCATCCGCAAACCAGGAAACCGGCAACGAACTGGTGTTTACAAAGAAAAACTACCAGCTGCTGCTGATCAGCATCGCTATCGTTGCACTCGGCTTTGTGCTGATGATGGGCACGACCGATATTTACGACACCCGGAAAACGTTGATTGCACCGCTGGTTGTCCTGCTGGGTTTTGGTTTTGGCGTTTACGCAGTGCTTAAAAAATAGGCACCGGCATGAATTATTTTGAAGCGTTCATCCTCGCTGTTATCGAGGGTCTGACCGAGTTTTTGCCTGTTTCGTCAACTGGCCATATGGCCATCGCCTCGGCACTGATGGGTATCGGCAACGATGAATTTGTAAAACTGTTCGAGGTAGCCATTCAACTCGGCGCCATCCTGGCTGTGGTGGTCATCTACTGGAAAAAATTCTTCAACTTCAGCGACTGGAAATTTTACCTGAAACTCCTGATCGCTGTGATCCCTGCACTTGTGTTCGGTTTTCTTCTGAACGATTTTATTGACAGCACGCTTGGCAACCCGGTGTTTATTGCAAGTGTATTGTTTGCAGGCGGGGTCCTGCTTTTGTTTATAGACCGCTGGTTTAAAAAGCCCGAGATTACGGACGAGCGCGCCATCAGCAATGGCATGGCCTTAAAGATCGGTTTTTTCCAGGTACTTGCCGTTGTTTTTCCGGGCCTGAGCCGCAGCGCCGCCACCATTATTGGGGGCATGAGCCAGAAACTCAGCAAAGCCGCAGCAGCCGAATTTTCGTTTTTCCTTGCCGTGCCCACTATGTGCGCGGCAACGGGCTATAAACTGCTTAAAGGTTATCACCTGCTCAATGCTGAAAACGTTAAACTCTTGCTGGTGGGGAACGTCGTTGCATTCATCGTTGCCATCATCGCCATCAAATCATTTATCAGTTTTCTGACGAAACATGGTTTCAGGGTGTTTGGCTGGTACCGCATCATCCTGGGTATTGTCATCCTGGCGCTGTTTCTGTCGGGTTATAAGATAGATGTAAATTAATACCTACCTTTGCGCAAAAAAAAGGATTTTGAGCGAAGAGAAACCCCTTACCTTTCCAGACTTTGATTTTGCCGCGGGCGAAATGCTCCTGATCAACAAACCGTACCGGTGGACCTCTTTTGATGTGGTGAACAAGATCCGTGCGGCCATGAAGCCCGCAAAACTTAAGGTTGGCCATGCAGGCACACTCGACCCGCTCGCTACCGGCCTGCTTTTGATCTGTACAGGAAAACTGACCAAACAGATCGATACCTTCCAGGCCCAGGAAAAAGAATATACCGGAACAATGGTGCTCGGCGCTACAACCCCTTCTTTTGATCTGGAAACGGCCATAGACCAGGAATTTTCTTTAGAGGGGCTCACGGAAGCAGACATCCGTGCAGCGGTGGCACCTTTTACCGGAGCCATTGTCCAGTACCCGCCGGCCCATTCTGCCGTAAAAGTCAATGGCGAACGGCTCTACATGCGGGCCAGGCGCGGCGAAGAAACCGAATTGCGGCCACGCCATGTAACGGTTTCCGTCTTCGAAATTACGAGAACCGCCCTGCCTGAAGTTGATTTCAGGGTGGTGTGCAGCAAGGGCACCTATATCCGGTCGCTGGTCTCTGATTTTGGCAGGGCACTTAACAACGGGGCTTATCTTTCTGCCCTGACCCGTACGCGGAGCGGCGACTTTCTGCTGGAAAACGCCATCGAGGTGATGGACCTGGTTCAGCACCTGCGTGCGCAGCGCGAAGCTGCAGAACAGCCTCCGGCAATTCAATAAGGCCATGAAACATGCGATTAATTTATGCATAGCCATATAAAAAACAAGAAGACCCGCTACCTGAAAGAGCTGCTGCTCATCATGGCCGGCATTGCATCGGCCAGCTTCGGCCTGAAAAGCTTTCTTATTCCCAATGAGTTCATAGACGGCGGCGTTACCGGCATTTCGCTGCTCATCAGTACCCTGACGCAGATGAAGCTGTCTTACCTGATCATTATCATCAATATTCCTTTTGTTATTCTGGGCTACCGGCAAATTGGAAAAGGCTTTGCCATCAAGACCAGCATTGCGATTGCTGCGCTTGCCGTTTCGCTGCTGGTTGTGCCTTTCAGGTCAATTACGCATGATCCCTTGCTGATCGCCTTTTTTGGTGGCTTTTTTTTGGGAGGCGGCATTGGCCTGGCCATGCGTGGCGGCTGCGTTATTGACGGTACCGAGGTGCTGGCGCTGTACATCAGCAAAAACAGCATGCTCACCGTGGGCAATATCATCCTGGGGCTGAACATCGTTATCTTCGGATTTGCGGCCATCTTTCTCAACATCGAGACCGCGCTATACGCCATTTTAACATACCTGTCGGCTTCAAACACGGTAGACTTTATCGTAAATGGCCTGGAGCAATATACCGGTGTCACCATCATTTCTGAGCATAAGGAAGAGATCAAATCTTTTATTATCAACGATATGAAACGCGGCGTAACGATTTACAAGGGTGAGGGCGGTTACGGCGAACAGAAGGAGATCGATATTGTTTTTACTGTGGTCACCAAACTCGAAATGGGTAAACTTCAGTCCGAGATCCGGCAGATCGATCCCGAAGCTTTTGTGGTACAGCAGCAGATCGCCGACCTGAAGGGCGGTGTGGTCAAACGCCATGTGTTCCATTAAACCGGGCATCCTGCCTCAGCATTTTAACCATGAAAATATATAACCAGCTTTCCCAGTTCCAGAAACTCCCGCATGCGGTAGTCACAATTGGCACTTTTGACGGCGTACACTTCGGCCACCAGAAGATCATCCGGCAGCTTTGCGAACGGGCAGCCGCGCAAGGCGGGGAAAGCGTACTGCTTACCTTTTTTCCGCATCCGCGGATGATCATTGATCCCGAAAACCAGGACCTGAAAATGATCAACACGCTGGCCGAAAAAGCCAGGATGCTTGCAGAACTTGGCGTAGACCACCTGATCATTACCCCTTTTACCCGCGATTTTTCGAACCTGAGCCCACAGCAATACATCGAGCATATCCTGGTCAACACCATCGGTACCCGTCACATCATTATCGGCTATGACCACCGGTTTGGTAAAGACCGGCAAGGCAGTCTGCCCGAATTGCAGGCTTGTGCGCAGACCTATGGCTTTACGGTCGAGGAGATCGGCGAACAGGACATTAACGATGTGGCTGTCAGCTCTACCAAGATCAGGAACGCAGTGCTGGAAGGAAACGTTTCGCTGGCGGCCACCTATCTGGGATACCCATTTTCGATCGAGGGCCCGGTTGTAAAAGGCGACAAAATTGGTCGTACCATTGGTTTTCCCACAGCCAACATTTTCGTCGAAGAAACCTATAAACTGATTCCTTCCGACGGGATTTATGCCGTGACGGTCGAGATGGACGTGAGCGGCCCGTTCGATACGGGCAACCCGGAAGCTGTGATCCACATCCCGCGTGCAGCGGCAGAACAAGCCGAAACACCCGGGGCAGTGTACAAGGGAATGGCCTACATTGGTCAGCGGCCCACCATTAACGGCATGACCAGAAATATCGAAGTAAACATCTTCGATTTTGAGCGGGAGATCTACGGACAGCGCATCCGCATGAACTTTCTCAAATTTCTGCGCCACGACGTTAAATTCACCGGCCTTGAAGCACTAACGCTGCAGCTGCATGCAGACAAAGCCGCAACGCTCGATTTTTTCCGCTCGGGAAACCTCTAAAATGCCGCGAGGAAGGATATCAATCCACCCGCTTTCCCTGCGGTTGTTTTGCTCATTTCAATGTCAGACCTGCGCCGGAGTGGGCTGTTCCAGCCCTTAAAACACCGGCGACACGGCGGCAGTTCGGTCATTTTCGTTATATTTACGGCAAAACCCGGTTCTGTCGGGACACACGGCCGTCGCTTGCACGGTTCTTTTTTGCACACGAAACTTCCTGTTACGCTATGATTCACTTACCAGAACTGATTGCCGATCTTGGACTGATTCTCGCCGCGGCGGGTGTCACGACACTTGTCTTTAAACGCATCCGGCAACCCCTGGTACTTGGTTATATCCTGGCAGGAATGCTGGTAGGCCCGCATTTCAAATTTATCCCGACCGTTACCGATCAGAAAAGCATTACCATCTGGGCCGAGATCGGTGTCATCTTTCTGCTGTTCAGCCTGGGCCTCGAATTTAGTTTTAAGAAACTCGTCAAAGTTGGTGGCACAGCCTCTGTAACAGCCATTGTCGAGGTCGTTTTTATGCTTCTTGCCGGTTACCTGGCAGGGCAGGCGATGGGCTGGTCTACCATGGACAGCATTTTCCTGGGCGGAATCCTGTCGGTTTCTTCTACGACGATCATCATCAGGGCATTTGAGGAACTGGGCGTTAAGCATAAAAAGTTCGCCGGACTCGTCTTCGGCGTTCTCATTGTCGAGGACCTGGTGGCAATCCTGCTGCTGGTCTTGCTTTCTACCCTTGCCTTAAGCCAGCAGGCCGCTGGTACTGAAATGCTGGTTTCGATCTTAAAACTGGGTTTTTTCCTGGTGTTGTGGTTCTTAGGCGGCATCTTCCTTGTGCCCACTTTTCTGCGTGCCACACGCAAACTCATGAACGACGAGACGATGCTCGTGGTTTCGCTTGCACTTTGCCTGATCATGGTGTTACTGGCCGTAAAAGTTGGCTTTTCGCCCGCGCTGGGCGCCTTCATTATGGGCTCGATCCTGGCCGAGACCACACAGGCCGAGAAGATTGAACACCTGACCAAATCGGTTAAAGACCTTTTTGCTGCCATTTTTTTCGTTTCTGTGGGCATGATGATCAACCCCAGCATCCTGGTCGACTACGCCATGCCTATCCTGGTTGTCACGCTTGTCACCGTTTCCGGTAAATTTATCAGTTCGTCGCTTGGCGCCCTTTTGTCTGGCCAGCCGCTTAAGACCTCCATACAAACGGGCATGAGCCTGGCCCAGATTGGCGAATTTTCTTTTATTATTGCCACGCTGGGAGTTTCGCTGAAAGTAACAAGCGACTTCCTTTACCCCATAGCCGTTGCTGCATCGGCCATTACCACTTTCACCACCCCCTACCTGATCAAACTTTCAGAGCCGTTTTATCATTTTCTGAACCGCATCCTGCCCACCCGCTGGACCGCCGCCATAAGCCGGTACAGCACCGGAACCGAAGGGATAACACGCCTGAGCGACTGGAAGGTGCTGCTCCGGGCGTATGCCTTTAACACGGTTATCCACTCTGTGCTGTCTATCGCCATTATCCTGGCTTCAGCCCGGTACCTGCAGCCTTTCGTAACAAAAAATATTGTAAACGGACTGAATGGAAATATCCTGAGCGTGGTGCTTGCGCTGATGCTCCTGGCACCATTTCTCTGGGCTCTGGCCATCAGGCGCATTCAGAAAAATGCGTATTCGCACCTGTGGTTGAACAAAAAATATACACGGGGGCCCCTCGTGGCGCTCGAAGTTTTCCGCGTGCTGCTGGCAGTGTTTTTTGTCGGCTTCCTGATGTATGAATTTTTCAGCACCTGGGTTGCTGCCATGATCGCGCTGCTGCTTACCGTTCTGGTCATCGTGGTGTTTCAACGCCGGCTACAGGCTTTTTATGACAAGCTTGAATCGCGTTTTCTGCACAACCTGAATGCCCGGGATAACCAGCGCAACAAGCCGGAAATTTTACCCTGGGACATGCACCTGGCCGAGATGACCGTTCCCTCTGCCTCCCCCATGCTGGGAAAAACGCTGATCGAACTGTCAATCAGAGAAAAATTCGGTATCAATATCGCGCTGATCGAAAGAGGCAATACGATGATCCCGACGCCAGGTAAAGACGAGCGGCTTTTTCCCGCAGATAAACTTTCAGTAATTGGTACAGACGAACAGCTGGCCGCTTTTCAGCAGTACCTTGAAAATGAAACAACCGGCGATGCGGAATATCCGAAGTCAGACATGACACTTCAAAAGATCGTTATAAGCAGCCAGTCGGCGGTTTACGGCCAGTCCATTCGCAATGCCGGTATCCGGGAAAAAGCAAATGCGCTGGTTGTGGGTATCGAGCGCGGCGACCAGCGCATCCTGAACCCCCAGTCTGATTTTGTATTTGACAACGGCGATATCGTCTGGGTAGTCGGGAACTCGAAAAAAATCAGGGAAACCCTGTAAAAAAAGGCCTCCCTGAGAGGAGGCCTGGTTTTATTGTTGCTTTTTATCGGGCACAAAGTTCATTGAGATCGAATTGACACAGTGCCTGGTGTCTTTAGAAGTAAAGCCCTCGCCTAAAAATACGTGCCCCAGGTGGCCGCCGCAATTTGCACAGACAATCTCTGTACGGCTGCCGTCAGGATCGGGCAGGCGTTTCACTGCTCCTTTGATCTCATCATCAAAGCTTGGCCAGCCACAATGGGAATCAAATTTTGATTCTGATCGGTACAATGCTGCATTACAGCGCTTACAGGTGTAGGTACCTTTTTCTTTGTTGTTCAGTAATGTACCGGTTCCCGGGTATTCTGTACCTTTGTTTACAATGACCCGGGCTTCTTCCGGGCTGAGTTCGTTCCATCCCATTTTATTGGTTTCCTTTCTTGTTGTCTCTTCTTTCTGCTTTTTCTGTGCGCAGGCTGTGAACACACTTGCCGAGCCGACCAGGAGCAGGGCAAGAAAATAATTCATCTTCATTTGATAACGTTTTGGTGTCAAATCTGTTTCGCCCAGCATCTGGCAACTATGTCAAATCTACGCATGCCCTGCGGATTAGCAGGTAAAGCGAAAGCCATTTTTTTGCCGGCATCAGGATATACGTAATACCGGCCGCCGCAGATGATCAGTCAAATGTAATGTTCGCGGCAACACATACCTCGCGGAGAAGGCACCGCATCGCTACAGGCAGAAAAACTCAGCGGGCCACAAAAAAAGCCGGTGTTTTGGCACCGGCTCTTAATATTGTGATCTGAGATTACTTTTTCAGTTCCTCTGCCATGGCCTGGCCAATTTCTGCAGGGCTTTCCACTACACGGATTCCGCACTCCGCCATAATTTTCATCTTCGCCGCTGCCGTATCGTCCGCGCCGCCAACAATCGCACCCGCATGGCCCATACGGCGTCCCGGAGGCGCCGTTTGTCCGGCAATGAACCCGACAACCGGTTTGGTACCGTGCGCCTTGATCCAGTGCGCGGCTTCTGCTTCCATGCCGCCGCCAATTTCACCGATCATGATGATGCCTTCTGTTTCAGGATCGTTCATCAGGAGTTCTACAGCCTGTTTGGTCGTGGTGCCGATAATCGGGTCGCCGCCTATGCCAATGGCCGTTGTAATGCCAAGCCCGGCTTTAACCACCTGGTCAACCGCCTCGTAGGTCAGCGTTCCTGATTTTGAAACCACACCTACATTGCCTTTTTTAAAGATGAAACCCGGCATGATACCGATTTTCGCTTCATCTGCAGTGATGATACCCGGACAGTTCGGACCAATCAGGCGAACATCCTTGTCGGCAAGGTATTCTTTAACGAGGATCATATCTTTTGTCGGGATCCCTTCGGTAATACAAACAATCACTTTGATCCCGCCTTCAGCAGCTTCCATGATGGCATCTGCAGCAAAAGCCGGCGGAACAAAAATAATCGACACATTCGCGCCAGTTTTCGAGACAGCATCTTTCACCGTGTTGAATACCGGCTTATCGAGGTGGCTTTGTCCGCCTTTACCCGGAGTAACACCGCCTACAACATTGGTTCCGTATTCAATCATCTGGGTAGCATGGTAGGTACCTTCATTACCGGTAAAGCCCTGAACTATGACTTTAGAATCTTTATTTACTAAAACGCTCATGTATCTTGTTTTTTATTTGCTGCAAAGCTACTATTATTGGTAATAATGTCAAACTAAAAAAGGCTGAATAGCCGGGTCGGGCGGGGCTGCTGCTGCTTAGCCGTCTATGGTCGCAATTTGCGCCTTTGCTGTAGCCGCCAGGTACTTTTCCTGGTCAAACTCCTTTTCGCTCTTGGCAATAACGATTGTCGCAATTCCGTTACCGATCATGTTGGTAATGGCGCGGGCTTCAGACATAAAGCGATCTACGCCGAGCAGGATGGCGATGTGCTCGACCGGCATGATCTTCAGTGCCACAATGGTCGAAGTGAGGACAATAAAACCGCTTCCGGTAACACCCGCAGCTCCCTTTGAGGTGATCATCAGCACCGCCATAATGGAAAGCTGTTGCCCTGTGCTCAGCTCAATGTTAAAAACCTGCGTCAGGAAAATTACTGCCATAGACAGGTAAATGGCCGTGCCATCCAGGTTGAATGAATACCCTGTCGGGATGACCAGCCCAACAACCGATTTGCTGCAGCCGATCTGTTCCATTTTCTGCATCATGTTCGGCAACACTGATTCTGAAGACGAGGTACCCAGCACGATGAGTATTTCCTGACGAATATACCGGAGGTATTTCCACAAACTGAATTTGTACATGCGGCAGATCAGGCCCAGAACCACAAAAATAAACAACAGGCAGGTCAGGTAAACCGCGCCCATCAGTTTTGCCATAGGCAGCAGGGTCGATAAACCATAGGTGCTCACGCTGTAAGCCATGCCGCCGAATGCGCCAATGGGTGCAAACCGCATCACTACTTTCATGATGTTGAACAGCACCTTTGATATCTTTTCAAAGGTCGAGATCAGCGACTGCCCCGGCTCGCCCACCTTGTTCAGCCCGTAGCCAAAAAGAATGGCAAAAAACAGGATCTGCAGAATATCACCCTTTGTGAACGATTCGAAGATATTATGCGGAATAATGTGTGCAAAAAACTCGGCCCAATCTATTCCCGCTGCCTGTTTGGCGTATTCCCGTACCTTGCCCACATCGCCGCCTGCGGCCTTTATGCCCTTGCCTGGCTGAAGCAGATTGGCTACGACAAGTCCGATGGCAATGGCCAGCGTAGTCACGATCTCGAAGTAGAGCAGCGCCTTGCCCCCGACCCTGCCCACCTTTCTCATGTCGCCCATGTGTGCAATACCGAGCACAATGGTCAGGAAAATAATGGGTGCGATCAGCATGGTGATCATGTTGATGAAACTCTGGCTGATGAGCCGGGCATGCGCAGAGAAGCCCGGGAAAAACGCGCCAACAGCAATACCTATCACGATAGCCGTCAGCACCTGAAAGGTAAGGTTGGACAAAATAGATTTCATCTGCGATGATAAACAAATAACCCGAAAAATTAAAGCGAGACGCACCTCAGGTGCAGTCCCGCTTCAGGGTTTATTGAGGCGTATTCAGGAATTTCAGGTATTGGAACAGGACCTCAGGGTTTTAACTTGAAGACATCACCATCTGTGTAAAGACCAAATTGCAGGTCGCTGAATGATAACAGTTTCCCGGCCCGGACTTTCAGGTTAGCGGGTCGTGCAAAGCGCAGCACCTGGCTCTCGCCAACCACCTCTGCCCGGTCGCCCTGTACCAGGATGGCCGTACTTTCATCTATGCCCACGGCAATGTAGCCGGGATGTTCGGCAAGGGCCGAGATGAGCCGGTTGTAGCGGCTGCGCCGGATAAAATGCTGGTCGATAATCGTGTGCTGCAAGAGGCCAAGCCCTTCGGCAAAAGCCACATTGTCCTTGTGAAGGCGATCAAAAGTTTCCCTGTAATTCTTTTCAAGCAGTTGTTGCCCTGTAATCATGTACCGGCTCATCACCGCAGCGCCGGCACTCGTGCCGGCTACCATGGCGCCATTGGCAAATGCCCGATGAATGGCTTTGAACACCGGTGTTCCGGAAACGACCTTCATGAAGCGGTTTTGGTCGCCACCGAGAATGTAGATCAGCCGCGCCCCGGCAAGCGAATCGATCCAGCGGGAATCGTTCACATCATGTTTGGAAAAATCAAACATTCTGATCTTCTGGCTAACTTGCCGGGCCAGCTGCGCCCCTACATACTTAAAGCCGGTATCGGGCTGTTCGCTCGCCATGGGCAGCACGATGACATAGTCGGCTGGCCCGAGGTTTGCAGCCTTGACCATGCGCGCCATCAATGCGTCTGAACGCTCACCCCCGCCAATAATAAACAACTTCCCCTTACCCGAAGGCGTTTTGCCTTGCCTGGAAGCTGCCGGCAAGGCAGCAACCAGTAGGAGCGCCACCAATAGCGCCGCCGGCCGCAGCCTATTTATAAATTTCAACTTGTATCTTTCCATCTCTTGCAACTGTGCCACGGTACATTCCTTCGGTGTTGAAAGGCATACTCACGTTCCCTTCCCGGTCCAGTGCGATTAGACCGCCGTCGCCACCCATTTTTCCAACCTTTTCGATCGCTGCTTTGGCAGCCGCATCGACCGTCATGCCTTTGTACTCCATCATGGCCGAAATGTCGTGCGCAACGACATTACGAATATAAAACTCGCCCCAGCCCGTGCAGGAAATGCCAACAGTGGCATTATTGGCATACGTACCGGCGCCAATGATCGGCGCATCGCCTACCCTGCCGTATTTTTTATTGGTCATGCCGCCGGTAGAGGTGCCTGCAGCCAGGTTGCCGGCCAGATCAAGCGCCACCGCCCCCACGGTTCCGAATTTGTAGTCTTTGTTCACGGTACCCATTTTCATCGACTTTTTGCTGCCATGGTCGAGCACGCTTTTTTGTGCATCTTCCCTGATCGCCTTTTGAAGGCCCTCCCAGCGCTCTTTTGTCCAGAAATATTTTGGATTCACGATCTGCAGGCCGGCTGCTTTAGCAAATTTTTCGGCTCCCGGCCCAACCATCATGACATGTTCCGATTTCTCCATGACTGCGCGGGCCGCACTGATCGGGTTGCGGATCACGGTAACACCGGCCACCGAACCGGCCGCCTGCGTTTTGCCGTCCATGATGGCCGCGTCCATCTCATTGCGCCCGTCATGCGTAAAAACGGCACCTTTGCCGGCATTAAACAACGGCGAATCTTCCATGACATGGATAGTCGCCTCAACGGCGTCCAGGCTGGATCTACCAGACTTTAACAGGTTATACCCCGTCTGAAGTGCCTGCGTCAGGACCGCCTTGTAGGCAGCCTCCTTTTCGGCGGTCATATTTTTTTTCAAAATTGTTCCTGCACCGCCGTGAATAACCATAGCGTATTTTTCCTGCGCAAGTGCTGCAGAGCCCAGGGCCAGCAGCAGGAACATTAAACTCATCTTTTTCATTGAAAGGTTATTGTTGTTGTTGTTTATGAAGTTCTGCGTCTGAGACGCTCCACCAATACCAGGCCCCGCCGGCGGCTTTTTCTATATTGAATGTGGCTACATCAAATATACCATTTCCTTCGGTCGTGCCCGCGATCTCGTAAACCCGCACTGCCTTTCCGTTGTGGTCCCATTTCAGCGGCAATCCGGGCACAACCTGCTCGGGGAGTTTCGATGCTTCCGGCAGCACAAAGTAAGCCTTGCTGCTGCCATACACCCGGGCGAGGCCGGCCTGGTCGATGCATACGGCCGTCCGTTCGTCTGCGGCAATTCCTTTGGCCAGCATGGCCCAGTCTTTACTGGCGCGTGCCAGGAAGGTAAGCAGCCGGCCCTCCCTGCTGCGGGCCAGGAAATGCTGGTCGGTGATCACCTGATGCAGAAAAGGCGCCTCAAGAAAGTCGTTGCGCCAAAGCGCAACGGTCTCATCATACGGATTTTTCAAAACATCGGCAGAGACAGCGCTGCCTTTTTCACCGCTGAAATAAGCGGCGCCGAGAATGGCGCATCCGGCACTGGTGCCACCAACAGGTGCCTTTTTCACATTCAGCAGGTAATTGATGGCTGCAGCTGTTTTGGTGTTCTTCCAGTAATCCATGTAATTGGACTGGTCTCCACCGGCAATGAACAACATCTCCGCATTCCTGATGATGTAGGCGACACTGTCATTATCGGCAAGCTGCCGGCTGTCTATTTTCAATGTCTCCACTGAGTTTACCTGACCCAGGTCGTTTACATAAGAGTTGTATGCGTCGGTGCCGCTTGCCCGGATTATGACCACATCTCCGCCCCCGCTCCGTGCAATCATCCATTTAAATGCCGCTGCCACATCGGCTCCCCCGCCCATGAGTACCAGGCCTCCCTGTACCGGCGCGTTTACATTAGCTGTATCGCCGGCCACACCTAGAGATGCGGGCCGTCTGTTTACCTGCCCGGCTCCCGGCGGTGGCCCGTCCGGCGCGTTTGTCGCCGTCTTACTGCAGCCGCAAACCGATGCAGAGAAGGCGATACAGCATAAAAAGGTCAGGAGCTTTCTCATCTAATAGTTTGGGTTTTGTTTGGTGTTTTTATTGATCTGTGTTTCCTGCAAGGGGATCGGCAAGGCATATTGTGCCTGTGTGGTTTGCAGGAGAACGGCACCCGATGCGTTTGCAGCATCGGCAGCGAGCCGCTCAACCGGCAGGTTGCGTCTGCGGAGGTCAAAAAAGCGGTGTCCTTCGAAAGCCAGTTCCTTGTAACGCTCCAGGTAAATGGCCTCGATCAGCGAGTTTTTGTCCGGGAACGAAGCATTGACATAGTTGTTAATGCGGGCGGCACGCAAGGTGTTCAGATCGCCGGCAGCATCGCCACCTGCTTCTGCACGCGCCTCCGCCCTGATCAGGTACATCTCCCCGGTGCGGAACATTTTAATGTCGGTAAGCCCGGGTGCACTGGCCGTACCGCCTATATATTTTTTAACAAGGTATTTAGATTTAACCCCGGCGCGACCTGCATCGAACAGGATATAAGCCGGATACCGAAGGTCACTAGCGGCATCAAAGGTATTGATGAGTTTAAATGCCGGCGCATACAGCACGATATCACCTATTTGCCTGTAATAAAAGTCGCCGGCTCTGCTATCTGTGGTTCCAACACGCTTCATTTTCCAGATCACCTCGCTGTCATTGGCGTCGGTCCAGAGCCCGGGAAACTGTGCCTTGGTAGCAAGCGGAAGTGCCGCGATCGCTTCGCTGGCATAAGTAATCGCATCATTCCAATTTTTCTCATACAGCGCCAGTCGAGCCTGAATGGCTGTAACGGCCAGTCTGCTCATCCTGGTCTTGTCAGTCTGGGTTGCAGGCAGCAACAACTTTGCTGCCGCCAGGTCGGCCTTAGCCAGCGTAACCACACTTTCAAAGCTATTGCGCTCAGGATAGTCGATCTTAGATTCGAGCATATAGGGTACGCCCATTGCGCCGGGCTGATAGGCGGATGCATAGGCGCGCAGCAGCTCGAAGTGGAGAAAAGCACGGAGGGCCAGCAATTCACCCCTGTACCGGTTGGCCGTGGCTGTCTCGGCCGGATTGACGGTAAGCGCACTCAGGCCCGCCAGCGCCCGATTGCTGCGGTCGATGGCACGGTAATAGGTATAGTAAAGCGAGGTAACTGAACCGCTTGAGGCATTGTAAAGCCACCTGAACGCATCGCTGTTGCCAACGGTATTTTCGACCGGGAAGGTTGCCTCGTCTGATACGGTCGAGTTGATCGTCATCAGGCTGTTGTCTACAAGCGCATACACGCCGATGAGACCCATATTTACATCATTGAGGTTCCTGAACCCCCGCTCCGGATCAATAATATCCGTCGGTTTGATCTCAAGTTTATTGCAGGATCCCAGAGCCAGAAGCAGGGTAAAAGCCAGGCTCAGGCGTATTGATATTTTTGTTTTCATGTGTTGCTGCATTATAAATTAACATTCAGGCCAAGTGTATAGGTCCGTGTGTTCGGGTACTGGAAACGTCCGTACACACTGTTGTTTTCCGGATCGAGTCCGCGCCATTTGGTCCAGGTAAAAAGGTTCTGACCCTGGGCAAAAAGGCGCACGGCCTTGATCAGCCGGGTTTTTTGTAGCAAACCTGCCGGTAGGTTGTAGCCGATATTCAGGTTTCGGAGCCGCAGGAAAGATGCATCCTGGATGTCTTTAGAAGTGTAGTTCCTTGGGATATCAAACCGCTGCAAAGTCGCCACCTGGCCCGGCCGCATCCAGCGGTCTTCCAGCATCCTGACCGACTGGTTGCTGGTTGCATAACGCTGGTTTTCATTGTAAAAATCCTCGTTGTTCCAGCGCATCACATCGGTTACGAAAGAAAACAGCGCGCCAGCACTGAAACCTTTCCAGCGAAGCGAAGTATTGAAGCCACCGGTAAAAGAAGGGTACAAGGATCCCGAATTGGTGGTGCTTTGCGCTGCCGCGTTATAAGTGGTCGTAACGCTTCCGTCCAGGTTATAGTATTGTGGTTCCCCGGTTTGCGGATTCACGCCTGCCCAGTCAGGCGCGTAGTAAGTGCCGTATGGCAAGCCAACCTTGAAGATCCTGGTATCGCCATCGGTCAGTTGTTCGGCCAGCGGCGTCAGGAACAGGATGGTGTTCTTATTGTAACCGGCGTTTACCCCAAGACTCCAGGTAAAGTTAGCTGACTTTAATACATCGCCGTTTACTTCAAACTCGATACCCCGGTTGCGCATTTTCCCGGAACTCAAGGCGAGCACATCGAATCCTGAAGTGGCAGAAAGCGGCTGGTCAAAGAACATATTCCGGGTAATGCGGTTGTAAAAATCAGCCGTGATCCGGAGGCGGCTGCCTTTAAAGAAGGCAGCGTCAAGCCCAACGTTAAACTCATCTACATATTCCCAGTCGTAATCAATATTGCCCGGCGTTCTCGCCCTGATGCCGGTCACCCCGCCGTAAGAGGTTTGGGTGTCATATTGTGCCAGGTAATTGAAATCGCCCGAAAGCTGACTGGCCGTGGTACCGTAACTGGCCCTGACGCGAAGGTCAGACAACCAGTCTGCGTTGCGCAGGAAATCTTCAGCCTTGGCGTTCCAGTTCGCGCCGAACGAGTAAAAGCCATGCCATTTGTTCTTTGGCGCCACCTTCGTCGATCCATCATAGCGGTAACTTGCAGTCAGGGTATATTTGTTATTGTAGGTGTACCGCCCGACTGTCATGAACGAAGCCAATGCACTTCGCGTTTTGCCGCCGCTGATGCCCGGGAGGAATGCCGCACTGCCATTGGTTACGCCTGCGGGCGTTTCAGGCAGGCGCCCGTCTATGCCAAAGCCCGTAAAACCGAAAGAATTATAATTGTTGTAGTTGTATTCGTAAAACCCGGAAACCTCTACGTCATGAAGACCCGAGAACAATTTATTGTAGGTCAGACCTGTTGTGGAAACGATGCTGAAGTTCCGGCGCGTGCCTTCGTCAAACCGGCCTTTGCCGCCCAGGGTGTTCGAATTGCTTCTCGATCCGTAATACGAGTCTGGGTTGATGAACAATACATCGGTCGAATTGCGG
This sequence comes from Pedobacter yulinensis, assembly GCF_003029735.1. Taxonomy (GTDB): domain Bacteria; phylum Bacteroidota; class Bacteroidia; order Sphingobacteriales; family Sphingobacteriaceae; genus Pedobacter; species Pedobacter yulinensis. Next base: position 54,724 of record NZ_KZ686273.1, on the reverse strand, counting down.
TAGTCAATGCCTGCGCGTGTACTCACCTTTAACGAAGGAAGAATCTGGTACGCCAGCGTCGTTCCGATGATGGATTTCAGCTGATCGGTTTTGTTTGACGAGTTGAGGAGGCGCTCCAGACCCTGGCTCCCCTCGCGCTGGTCTACGATGAAATAAGCAGACCGGTTGCCTGGATGTACCAGCGTACCATCTGCCGCGTAAGGGTATTCATAAGGCAGCGCATAATAGACCGAGGCCATGGCCGTGCCCGCTCCTGTTCCGCCCTCGCCTTCGGTGAAACTTGAATTGGAATAACCCAGCGACACATTGACATTGCCTGAGAATTTATCGGCTTTGAAGTCTACATTGCTCCTCAGCGCGTACCGTTCCATTCCCGTGCGTTTGGCAACACCCTCCTGGTCGTAATAATTGAATGAATTGTAATACCTGACGTTCTCATTTCCGCCGCTCAGGCTGAGCTGCTGCTCCTGGAATTTGCCGCGCTGAAAAAAAATGTCCCGCCAGTCGGTATCGATCTTCCGCAAGCTGTCCAGAATAAAATCAGCTCGTTGCCTGAATTGAGCCGTCCCCGAAGTATAGTTGGGATTTTTCGGCGAATAGGTCCAGCCCGGGCCAATGTTGCGGCCAAAGTCGACGCCCACACCTTCTTCGAAACGCAGCCGCTGCTCGGTATTCATCATGGTAAAATTGGGCCTGCTCAGGTTCGAAAAACCGTATTGTGAGTTGTATTGTACGGAGAACTTTCCGGCTTGCCCTTTCTTGGTCGTCAAAACCACTACCCCGTTCGAGCCCCGTGAACCATACAGCGCCTTTGCCGATGCATCCTTCAGCACGGTAGCACTTTCAATATCTTCCGGATTGAGTGTTTGAAAATAACCCGGTTCGATCGGGATTCCATCCAGCACATAAAGCGGTGTCGAGGAACCATTCACGCTGCCGATTCCGCGAATTGTGACTGCCGCACTCTGACCGGGCTGCCCTGAGCTGGAAATAACGCTCATACCGGATACCCTTCCCTGCAGAATCTGGTCTATGGTGAGGCCGGGAACCTGGTTAATATTTTCTGCAGCAACCGTTTTCGCTGCGCTTGGCGACTGGTCTTTCAGGTAACTGGTGTAGCCGGTTACCGTTACTTCGCTCAGGTTGCCCGACAGCGGGCTAAGCTGCAGCGTCCCGGCGTTTTCCCGGGCCGTGAATTCACGGCTTTGATATCCGATGTAACTGACAACGAGAACCACACCTGCTGGCGCGGAGATTGAAAAAGAACCATCCTGTTGTGCACTTGCGGTAGCCCCGCCACCTTTTACACGGATCGTGGCGCCGGGAAGCGGCGTGCCGTTTTCGTCTACGATATTGCCCCGAACGCGAACCGGTTCCTGTTTAGCTACAGCTGCAGCCGGTTTGAGCAAAATGGTATTTTCCCTGATCTCCCAGTTAAAGGGCTGCCCTTGCATGATGGCGTTTAGCGCATCTTCCAGGCTCGCATTTTTCAGCTGCACGGTAACGGGTAGTGCCTGCTTTTTGACCAGGTCAATGTCGTAAAGAAAAAAGTAGCCGGTTTGCCGGTTCACCTCGCGCAGCATCAGCTCCAGAGGCTTGTTCTTTCCGGTCAGGTTAAGCCGCTGGGAAAAAGCGGCAGCAGAGAGCTGGAGGGAGAACAGCATGAGCAGTATCAAAGCAATTCGACCCCTTTGCCGCGGCCGCCGTCCCGAAGGCTGGGGCTGCCCCGCTTCAGTAATGGGTTCTGGTTTCATCATTATAGTTTGTTTGTGGTTTAATTCGTTATGGATTTAAGGTGCTGACCTGCAACCGGCGCTCTGGTCCCAGCGTAAAGCGGACATGACCGGTTAATTCGAGCATTTTCAGCACCTGCGAGAGGTTCACATTGCGACCGATCATCCCGCTATAGCGTTTTTTGTCGGTCAGGCTGCTGGTCTCGGGCGTTACATTGTACCAGCGCCCCAGCTGCCGGAGTATTTCTGATAACGTGGTATTGCTGAACATAAACTGGTTGTTTTTCCAGGCCACAGCTGCGGTCAGGTCTGCCTGGCGAACCTGCTTTCCACCCGCCCAGCGTTCCAGCTGCTGCCCCGGAAGCAGCATACTGGCGCCCTGCTGCTCCTGCACGCGAACCCGGCCCTCAAGCAGTGTGGTGCGCACAACGGGTTCATCGGAATAGGCATTGATATTGAAATGAGTGCCCAGCACTTCTACGCCCTGCGCCAGTTGCCCGGCCCCATTGCTGTTTACTTTAAAAGGCAGGCGGCTACCATTGGCAGCGGTGTGGTGTGCCACCTCGAAATACGCTTCACCTTCCAGCTCAACTACTCGCGGCGAAGGGCGGCGGCGGTCAAATGCCGCAGGGTAGCGGAGCGATGAACCGGCGTTCAGCCATACCTTGGTGCCATCAGGAAGAATAATCCTGAACTGCCCGCCCCGCGGGGTTTCGATCCGGTTGTAAGTGTTCGCCGCGCCCTGACCGGTCACACCCGTATATTTTAATAGGCCAGAGGCAGACCTGGCAATCCGTACCCCGGCCGGATCAACGATCTCGCTGCCGCCGGTTGCATGCAGAACAACTTTTGTTCCGTCTGAAAGCGTAAGCATGGCTGCGTCGGCGCCCGGCGCAATATCGTTGCCATGTTGTTTGTTCAAATGTGTAAAGGCATGCCCTGTTGGCTTTTCAGCGGTGAGAAAGTAAAAGCCTGCAACAAGCAGTACTGCCGCTGCGACAGCCGCAATTTGCACCAAGCGACGCCTGATAAACGGACTTTCGGTGCCTGACCTGCCGATTTGTTCCAGCAATTGGCTGCGCATGGCCTTACCCAATTCCTGTACCTGTTCAGGCGCAGGAATTGGTCCCGGTCTCTGCTCAAAATGATCGTAGTAGGCGTCGAGAAATTCCTGCTCCTGCGGGTTCGCCTTACCGGCTGCCTGCCGCCGAAGCATGGCATGGAAGATTCTTCTGAATGTACGCGACTTCATTTTTGCTGGTTTTTAAGAAGAAGTACGCCGAAACGAAAAATGTCCCAAAAAAATCTTGAATATTTTTTAGTAGCCTGAAAAAAAAACGGAAATTATTTAAAAAAACAGCCGAACATGGCGGAAATCATAAAAAGCTGCTGCAATCTCAGGCGCAATGCCTGGCTTGCCGTGTGCAACTGGTTTTGAACAGTCTTCCTATTCAGTCCAAGGCTTAGTGCAATCTCAGCAGTGCTGCGGGCCTCGAGATAATGCATCTGAAAAATCTGCCGGCGTTTGGCTGGCAGGGCAGCAATAAAAAGTTTTAACAGGTATTCCAGTTCCCGACCAACAAGTATATCATCTGCTCGGATTCCGGAAATCAGTTCATGCTCGAATACTTCTGTAAAATAGCCTGTTTTACGGCTTGTTTCCTTCAGCACTTGAAATTTGATGGCTGTGCGCAGGTAAGCTTCCGGCTGGTCAACGCGAAGTGTGCCGCGGCGGTTCCAAATGTCCATGAATACGTTCTGAACCAGGTCCCGGCTTTTTTCGGGGTCGTTGAGCCGTTTGCAAGCCTGGCTAAACAGTGATTCCCAATACCGGTCGTACAGCGTAGCAAAGGCCTGCTCGTCGCCCTGCCCAATCAGTTGAAAGAGTTCCGTACTAGTTATGTCTACAGGTTCATGCAAGGTTCAGGCGGCTGGAAACCAAATATACACAAAAAAGCACTCGGCCGGCTTACCGGCCTTGCTTGTCAATTCCGGCAGAACTGAACTGCAGATCGTATAATTTTTTATAATAGCCGTTCATGCGCAGTAACTCATGGTGTGAACCCATTTCCTTGATCTCTCCCTTATCGAGTACAATGATCTTGTCGGCTTTCTGAATGGTCGACAACCGGTGGGCAATGACGATCGCGGTTCTGCCCTGCATCAGGTTATTGATGGCATGCTGGATCATGAGTTCTGTTTCGGTATCGACAGAAGAAGTGGCTTCGTCCAGCACAAGAATGGCAGGGTTATGTACAAGCGCACGGATAAAAGAGATCAGCTGTGCCTGACCGGCAGACAGCGTTGCGCCGCGCTCCATGACATTGTACTGGTAACCGCCGGGCAGCCGCTCAATAAAGTCATGGGCCCCTACCTTTTTGGCAGCATCGACCACTGTCTCCATGCTGATGCCGGTATGGCCAAGGGTAATGTTGTTAAGAATGCTGTCTGAAAAAAGAAAAACATCCTGTAAAACCGTCGCGATGTTGCGGCGCAGGTAATCAAGCTGATAAGCCTGTATGTCTTGCCCGTCAAGCAGGATACGGCCACGGGCAATTTCATAGAACCGGTTCAGGATATTGATGGTCGAGGACTTTCCGGCACCGGTAGCGCCCACCAGGGCCACGGTTTCGCCCGCGCGTACCTCGAACGACAGATCTTTTAATACAAAGTTCTCATCCGTGTAGGCAAACCACACCTTGTCAAAGAGCACATTGCCCTGCAGTTGTTCCGGGGCCAGCGTTCCGGTATCGGGCGTTTGTTCCTTGGTATCGAGCACCTTGAAGACCCGGTCTGCGCCAACCATCCCCATTTGCAGGGTGTTGAATTTATCTGCCAGCTCCCGGATGGGCCTGAACAGCATATTGATGAACAGGATAAATTCGGCAATAGTGCCCGGCGTTACGCTCATGGGCTTGGATAAAATGCTCTTTGCGCCATACCAGACCAACAGGCCCAGCGACATGGCTGAAATAATCTCGACAACCGGGAAAAAGATGGAGTAGTACCAGTTAGACCGGATATTTGCATCGCGGTAGCGGGCATTGATCTGTTTAAACTTGCCAAACTCCTGTTTTTCACGGGCAAAATACTGGATGATCGAAATGCCGGTTATATGCTCCTGCAAAAACGTATTCAGGTTGGAAACCTCTGCGCGCACCGACTGGAACGCTGATTTGATCGCCTTTTGAAAAATGCGTGTAGCCACCAGCAGCAACGGCATGGGCAGCAGGACCACCACCGTCAGTTCCCAATCAACGAAACTCATCCAGGCGATAATGACAATCACCTGCAGAATGTCGCCAATGATCACGATAAGCCCTTCTGAAAATATATCGGCAATGGTTTCCAGGTCAGAAACGGTGCGGGTAATCAGCTGACCGATGGGCGTTTTGTCAAAAAACTTGAGTCTGAGTTTTGTAATGTGGTTAAATACGGCAATGCGAAGGTCCCTGATCACAGACTGGCCAAGCTGGTTGGTCAGCAGCGTGTGCTGGTATTGTACCAATGTCTGCAGGAGCAGGGCAACCAGCATGGCCACCATCATCATCACCAGTCCAGTGTACTTCCCTGGCAGAATATAGGCATCGAGCGTATGTTTGATAAGCCAGGGCCGTACAGGGGCGATTGCGGCGAGGAGAACGGTCAGGGCGACCGACCAGACAAAAATTCGCCGGTAGGGTTTTACATAGCGGAAAATTCGCTTCATTAATCCAAAATCGTATGCATCGCCGGATACTGCAGCCATCAGGTCAGGTAGGGATAAGAAATGTGAACGAGATAAAGTCCGCAGGCGGGCACAGACTGCCCCGCATTGCTGCGGTTTTTTTGCTCAATAACAGCCGCAAAGCCTTCGGCCGATAACCGGCCGCGGCCTACTTCCATCAGGGTGCCTACGATTGCGCGCACCATGTTTCTCAGAAAACGATCGGCGGTAATGGTAAATTGCAGGCCCCCGTCAACCGCTGTAAAGCAGGCCTGGCTAATCGAACAATTGTTGGTAAATGTTTGTGTATTGGCCTTGCTGAAGCATGAAAAATCAGTGTACTGCAGCAACAGTGCGGCAGCCGCGTTCATAGCCTCGACATCAGGCCGCTCACGCAGCAGCCAGGATCGCTGGTGCCTGAAAGGGTCCTTATTAAAATGGATCAGGTAATGGTAAGTACGCGATGTGGCATCAAACCTGGCATGGGCTTCAGCCGGGACGGCAAACAGCCGCCGGGCCGCGATCTGGTAAGGCAGCAGGGCATTAACCGCATGCACCTGGTTTTCGGCACCTGCTGTTGCTGCCGGCAGATCAAAATGAGCGTAAAACTGCGTGGCATGCACCCCGGTATCTGTGCGGCCGCAGCCTGTAGTGGCCACCGGCGTACGAAAACATGTACTGAGCGCACGGTCCAGCAGTTCCTGCACGGTCACCGCATTGGGCTGGACCTGCCAGCCATGGTAAGGTGTGCCGTCGTAAGCAAGTTCTATAAAGTAACGCGTGGTGCTCAAAGTGATGCAAAAATACTTTTTTATCTATATTTAGGCTGCGGGCTTTCGTTTTAAATATATTTGCCCAGGTTTTATTAAATTGATATGATACAACGAATACAATCTGTCTGGCTGCTTCTTGCCTGCCTGGTTTTTGTGGCCATGTTTTTTTTACCGGTGGTGAGTCAGCAGGTCAATGGTGTAACGCATCATTTCTATACAATCGGGATCAGTTCCCTGACCGAGGGTGCAGCAGGATCGGGGCAGAAAGTATCGGTATCTGTCGGCTTGATCGTGCTGAACATCGTGCTGACGCTGCTTTGCCTGGTCAATATTTTCAGGTTTCGCAACCGCCGCATCCAGAAAAGGGTTTGCATCGCCACGATTTTCCTGTCGTTCGTTTTTGTTGGCTGGTGTGCAGTCGAGGCGCAAAACCTTCCGGGCGGACTTGAGGGCGCCGCTTACGGACCGGGTGCGTTCTGCCCGGCAATTGCCGTGCTGCTGAATATCCTGGCCATCCGGGGAATCAATAAAGACGAAAAACTGATCCGTTCTGCAGACAGGCTTCGGTAGGCGTTGTCCTGCTCTCGCCCGAGAATCGGCAGGCGCTGTGTCATACGGCCATAATTTTTTGGTAACCCTGACACCTTTTACGCCGTTAAAAACCCGGTTTAATCTGTCTGGAAGCAAAAAAGCCCAACAACGTGTCATTTTTTGCTGATTATGAAGCAGATGCGATGACGGCCTATTTTCGCGCATCGCCAAAAATGCGGGAAATTAAGCGTACCTTTGCGCCTTAATAAAATAAGACATGATAAACCCATTTCAATTATTGGGGATAAGTGATGATGTCGTTAATGCCATAAAGGAGCTCGGTTTCGAGCAACCTACGCCCATCCAGGAACAAGCGATTCCGGTACTGTTACAAGGCAATAATGACTTTGTTGGTTTGGCCCAGACAGGTACAGGAAAAACAGCAGCATTCGGTTTACCGCTGCTGGAATTAATCGACTTTAAAAGCAACAAGCCGCAGGCACTGATTTTGTGCCCGACCCGCGAGCTTTGCCTTCAGATTGCAAACGACCTTAAAAATTTCTCCAAAAACCTGAGTAATGCGAACATCGTAGCCGTTTACGGCGGTGCAAGCATCGTGCAGCAACTGCGCGAAATCAGGAGCGGTGTTCAGATCGTTGTGGCCACGCCCGGCCGCATGCTGGACATCATTGGTCGCAAAGCGATCGATTTTGCCAATGTTAATTACGTCGTTCTCGATGAGGCCGACGAAATGCTCAACATGGGCTTCCAGGAAGACATCAACGAGATTCTCTCGACGACTCCTGAAGACAAAAAAACATGGCTCTTTTCGGCCACCATGCCTGCTGAAGTGCGCAGAATTGCCAAAAACTACATGGACAGTCCTGTAGAAATGACAATGGGCACGAAAAACAGCGGCAACGTAAATATCGAACACGAGTATTACGTTGTCCGTGCGCGTGAAAAGTACGATGCACTTAAACGTATCGTTGATTTTAACCCAGACATTTTTGCCGTTGTTTTCTGCAAAACCAAACTGGATACCCAGGAGGTTGCCGAAAAACTGATCAAGGACGGCTACAATGCCGATGCACTTCACGGCGACCTGTCGCAGCAGCAGCGGGATAAGGTAATGAACCGGTTCCGCGACCGCAGCATGCAGCTGCTCGTTGCCACAGATGTGGCTGCCCGCGGTATCGACGTGAACAACGTAACACACGTGATCAACTATTCTCTGCCCGACGAAATTGAAAGTTACACCCACCGAAGCGGCCGGACGGCCCGCGCCGGCAAATCAGGTGTATCTATCTGTATCATTAATGCCAAAGAGACCGGAAAGATCCGCCAGCTTGAACGCATTATCGGCAAATCATTTACCAAGGCAGAGGTACCCGGCGGCTTCGAAGTCTGCGAAAAACAGCTGTTCTCGCTGATCCACAGGGTTCAGAAAGTTGAAGTGAATGAAGGTCAGATTGAACAGTACATTCCGCGCATTATGGATGAGTTCAAGGACCTGGACAAGGAAGAGGTGATCAAACGTTTCGCTTCGCTTGAGTTCAACCGCTTCCTGGAATACTACCGCGATGCACCTGATCTGAACGCAGCGCCTTACGAGCGCGGGGAGCGCCCGGATCGTGAAGACAGACGTGACAGAGGCGAAAGAGGTGAACGCCGGGGTTCTGCGCGCGATGGCAGCTATACCCGCTTGTTCATTAACTTGGGTGCCGTAGATGAGTTTACACGTGGCGACATGTTGTCGTTCGTATGCAACCATTCGAAGATCAGTGGAAAAAGTGTTGGGAAAATTGACCTGAAAGGCGTTTTCTCTTTCTTCGAAGTTGAAAATGACGTTGTGGATAAAGTTTTCAGCGGTTTCAAATCTGTAGAATTCAACGGACGCGATGTGCGCATTGAACGTTCCGGCGACGCCGAAAGCCATGGCTTTGGTGGTGGCGGTGGCGGCGGTGCCCGCCGGGAAGGCGGCCGCAGTTTCGGCGCCAGACGCGATGGCAATGGCGGCGGTTTCAGGGATTTTTCAGGCAAAGGCCGCTCTGAACGTACCGGCAGTTACAACAAAAAAGAAAGCAGCCGCCGTAAAAAGTGGTAAGCTGATAAAAACAGAAAGGCCTGGCAAATTTGCCAGGCCTTTTTTTTATTCCCCTGCCGGCCGGGTTCTGATCTGTGAAGGTTTCAGGTAAATCCTCGCTCCTTTTTTGTTGACGTAATATTTCTTGTTGTCAGCATCGATATAAACGTTTGAGCCATCGGGTGCCATTTTGCCTTTCCAGGTTTTGTCAGCTACTTTTGCGCTGCCTTTTACGGCAACCTCGGCCGTTTTATTGCCGACTGCCTTTGCGCCTTTTTCTACCGCTTTACCGGTTTTTTCGGCAGCCTTTTCCACTTTTGTCTGTGCCTGCACAGTAACCGTGGCCAGGACGCCAAAAGCGAGCGTCAGCAAGCCAACAATGTATTTTCTTTTCATAGCCTTTGAATTTTGTTCAATAAACAACGGCTGCCAGGATTTGTTTGTCAGCTGAGCTGCTCGGCAAGCAGCTTCATTTCTATAACGGGCGACTGCTTTTCATAAAGAATGCGATACACCGCCCGGCAAATCGGCATGTCTACGTTATATTGCATATTGATCAGGTGCAGGCAGCGAGACGCGTAATAACCTTCTGCGATCATGTTCATTTCCAGCTGCGCCGATTTTACCGTATACCCTTTGCCCACCATATTGCCGAAAGTCCGGTTCCTGCTGAACTGCGAGTAAGCCGTTACCAGGAGATCGCCAAGATAAGCAGACTCTTTGATATCCCGTGTGATGGGATGTACCGCCTCTACAAAATCTTTCATCTCCCTGATGGCATTCGAAATGAGTACGGCCTGGAAGTTATCGCCATAACCAACCCCGTGGCAAATGCCGCTGGCCACTGCATAAATGTTCTTCAGTACGGCGGCATATTCAGTACCGAATATATCTTCAGATACATTTGTCTTGATGTAGCGCGTATTCAGCAGGTCGGCAAACACCGCCGCCGCCGCCGTATCGGTGCAGGCAATGGTCAGGTAGGAGAGTTTTTCAAGAGCAACCTCTTCGGCATGGCAGGGCCCGCTGACGACCAGAATGTCCTGCAGCGGAACACCATATTTTTCGTGCATGAACTCGCCTATGATCTGGTTCTCATCGGGCACGATGCCTTTAATGGCCGAAACTATCTTTTTTCCTTTCAGCGCAGCAGCGTCGAGGCCGTTCAGCGCTTCTTTCAGAAATGCAGCCGGAACATTCATCACCAGGTAATCTGCGTGCCTGACAATAGACCCCAGGTCTGATGAAATATTGCCGTCAGGCACTCTGACCTCTACAGAGCTGAGGTAATTGGGGTTGTGCTTGTATTTCCGGACGTGCAAAATCGCTTCCTCATTGCGCATCCACCAGAAGACCTCTTTTTCGGTCTGGTTGTCGGTCAGCATTTTGACCATGGCGGTCGCCCAGCTCCCGCCTCCGATCATGGCTATTTTAGGCCTCATGTATGGATAATAAAAAGTCCCGGTCTAATGTTTTAAACCGGGACAAGTTAATACTTTAACACGAGCTGCGCCTGCCTACTTCTTAGCGTCTTTGTTAAACAGCTGGTCTTTAGACGTTTTTTGTACTTTAATACCGTCTTTCAGTTTGTTCTGAATGGCAGAATAAGGCCCGGTTACGATCTCCTGCCCTTTCTTCAGGCCTGTTTTTACAATGATGTACTGATCGTCCTGAATGCCGGTGCTTACTTCGGCCTTTTTTACCGTACCGTTGTTGTTGTACAGGTAAACATACTGTTTGATCGTCTTGTCGTTCAGCTTATTTTTTTCCTGGCTGTCCTGCTGCTCCGGACGGCCATCGCGGCCTGAGGTTTCTGCTGCTTTTTTGGTATCTGTAAAGATCGCCTGGATAGGAACAGAAAGTCCGTTGACGGCTTCGCTCTGGATGTCGACCGTAGCTGACAACCCCGGCCTGAAAGGCGAAGGGAGGTCTTTGGCGCCCAGCTTGACAGAAGCATAAGATTCTGGCAGGATACGCACCTTCACGACGAAGTTCGTTACCTGGTCTACCGAGCTGCTGGCGGCGGCGGTTCCGATGTCCTTTGAGGAACTTGCAATCTCAGTCACCACGCCCCGGAACTTCTTGTCTGCAAAGGCATCGACCTCGATGGTGGCGCTGTCGCCCAGGTTAACCCGGTTAATGTCGTTCTCATTCACATCCACATTCACTTCCATGGTGCTCAGGTTCGAGATGCGCATGATCTCTGTACCTGCGTTTTGCACAGTTCCCAGGATCCGGTCGCCCAGCTCTACCGAAAGTTTAGAAATCACGCCGTCTACCGGTGCAAAGATCGTGGTACGGGCTAGGTTTGCGCCGGCCTCTTTTACATTCGCCCCTGACTCATTCAGGCCCGAACGGGCGCCCTGAACGTTGGCCCGCAGCCTTGCCAGATCAGCCTGTGCAGCCATATAGGCGGCTTTCGCAGAATCGAATTCAGATGCAGAGATCACCTTCTTTTTGAACAGCTCGACGTTTCTTTTATACGTGGCTTCGGTATTTACAAATGTGGCCTGTGCCTGTTTAAGCTGCTGCTCGGATGCAGACAAGTTGGCTTTTTGCGTGTTGTACGATGCAACGGCCCGCTCATAGCCTGACTGGAGTACATCTGGACGTACTTTACAAAGCAGCTGTCCTTTTTTAACCCGGTCACCTTCTTTGACAAGCAGTTCCACGACCTCACCTGAAACCTCAGAACTTAGTTTAACCTCTGTTTCGGGCTGAATCTTGCCACTGGCGGTAACCGTTTCGATCACTTTGCGTGCCGATGCTTTTTCAACCGTGACCTTTTCAGTCTTATCACCGCCGATGACACCTGCCAGGCTCAGGCCGATGACAATGGCGAGGATAATTCCCAGTACTATTAAGATGTGCTTCAATTTCATAATTTATTGTATTGCCTTGTTTGGTTTTAAAAAGTTATCTGTTTGCCGAGGTAGTAGTCTATAACTTTAGCGCGGAAAAGAAGATCATATTTTGCGCGGATAAAGTCAATTTCAGCATTATTTCTGTTGGTGCGGGAAATGTTGTAATCAAGGGAATTGACCAAACCTACATTATAACGCTGCTCGATAACATTGAACGCATCCTGCTGAGCCTGCAGCGTATTTTGTGTCGAGCTGTACCGGCTGATGGCTGCGCGTTGATCAGCTATAGCCTGCGAAACCACTTTGTTGAGGTTATTTTTTGTCCATTGCTCCTCGATCTTTGCATTTTCATAGTTGATCTTTGCACGCCTTACCCCCGAACGGGCCTGCAAGCCATTAAAGACCGGGATCTGGATAGACATGCCCAGGTTTTGGCCAAAGTTGTCGCGAAGCTGCGAATTGAAATTGGGATTGGAGAAATCGACCGGCAGGTTAAACCTGTAAAAATATAAGGAGCCAAGTCCGGCATTCAGGCTGATTCTGGGATACATGGAGCCTTTGGCAATGTCGATCCCCTTTTCTGCAGCAAGACGGTTCAACTCCGCAACTTTCACGTCCGGAAAGACTGAAATGGTCGTTCTGTAAACCTCTTCTACCGATTGGAGATTCACATTCTGGATAATCTCTTCGGCGGTAGGCGCCTTCACGCTGAAAGGCTTTACGTCTTCCGGCCTGATCTCCATGAGTTGGTTAAGCGTCAGGTAGGAAATTGTGAGCGCATTTTCTGCATCTGTACGGTTGAGTTCGGCCGTAGCAACCTGGGCCTTCGCCTGGGAAATATCAGCCAGCGTTTTGTTGCCGGCATCTAACAGGGCCTGTTCACGTTCGAGCGTCTGTTTGGCAACGATGAGTTGCTGTTCGGTCGATTTCAGTAGCTCGGTATTGAAAACGATCTGAAAATAGGCGGTCATGACCTGGAGAATCAGATCGTTTTTAGCCTTTTCCAGGTTACTCCGGCCTGCGTCTAACAACAACCGGTTTTGTCTGATCGTATTGATCTTGGCAAAACCACCAAATACATCGAGGCTTGTTGATACGTTTGAGCTGGCTTGATAATTCTGTGTATTTTCAAAGACACCCGATGCTTGCTGACTACGCCCCCAGTTCATATTCTGGTTAATGCCAGCATTCAAACTTGGATAGACCGCAGCACGCGACTGCGTCAGATCAACTTCTGCCAGGGAAACGTTTAAACCGGTCTGCTTGATGGTCAGGTTATTTTTCAGGGTTCTGTCTATCGCCTCCTGAATGGTCAGCACTTCCTGTGCGGTAGCGCTTACAATGGAGCCGCCCGTAAGGGCAGCAATCAAAAATACGCTAGAAACCAGGCCTTTGTATGTAGCAGTTCTCATATGTTACTTTTCACAATTATAGTATAAACAACTTTATTTATCTGTAAATTTTTAAGTACACCACCCCATTTTGTTACCTTTGAGTTATGTATCTCGTCAAGACCCCAAGGCTGCTCAGGTGGTATTATCCGTCTTTAACCTGGCACAAAGACCGTGATCAGAAAATTGTTTATCTCACCTTTGACGATGGGCCTATACCCGATGTTACACCCTTCGTCTTAAAAACTTTGAAAGGCTTCGGCGTCAAAGGCACTTTTTTCTGTATCGGCGAGAACATCATCCGGCACCCGAAGATCTACCTGCAGGTGCGTGATGAAGGCCACGCGATCGGCAACCACACCTTTAACCACCTTAAAGGCTGGAAAACGGGAACCGACAGTTACCTGGACAACTTCAATCAGTGTCAGCAGGTTACACAAACGCCGTTATTCCGCCCGCCCTACGGGCGCATCAAAAAATCTCAGGCCCGGGCGCTGCGCCAGCAGCATCCCGGTCTTGACATCGTGATGTGGGACGTCCTCAGCGGTGATTTCGATGTACAGCTCTCGCCTGAGCAATGCCTTCATAACGTGACCCGGCATACCACCAACGGTTCGATCATTGTGTTTCATGACAGCCTCAAAGCGTTTGAACGGTTAAAGTACGCACTTCCGCGCAGCATTGAACACCTGCTGGCTGCAGGTTACACGTTCAGTGCGCTGTAGTCATGCCCGCCCTGCCAAAGGCATGCCAGAGCAGTGCGAAGCCTGCTCAGGGCCTTCAGGGCCCGGAATGAACAAAGTCGCAGGCTGCGGTGTTCGGTAATGTACAGGTAGTGCGCGAAAACGGACAAACCAGGTTATTTAGATTACTTCCAAATAATACAATGACCGTGCAATGATGTCTGCTGCAGGGTATTTTTCGTAAATTCGCACAATTTGAAGTATAGTATTACCTTTTAACATAACATCAATGGCATTCGACATAGACATGATTAAAAAGGTTTATGCAAACTTTGGCAGCCGCGTTGAGGCTGCCAGGAAAGTAGTTGGCAGGCCTTTAACACTCTCTGAGAAAATTCTGTATGCACACCTTTGGGACGGGAACCCGACAAAGGCCTTTTCGCGTGGGTCAGATTACGTAGATTTCGCACCTGACCGCGTAGCAATGCAGGATGCAACGGCTCAGATGGCACTTCTTCAGTTTATGCAGGCCGGCAGGCCCAAAGTAGCCGTACCATCTTCCGTGCACTGTGACCACCTGATCACGGCAAAAGAAGGTGCTGCGATCGACCTTCCGCATGCCAGGACAGAGAGCAAGGAGGTTTTCGACTTCCTTTCCTCGGTATCCAATAAATACGGCATTGGTTTCTGGAAGCCAGGCGCAGGAATCATTCACCAGGTTGTGCTTGAAAACTATGCATTTCCGGGCGGCATGATGATCGGTACCGACTCGCACACTGTAAATGCAGGCGGTCTCGGTATGGTTGCTATCGGTGTTGGCGGTGCAGATGCCTGTGATGTGATGGCCGGCCTTCCCTGGGAGCTTAAGTTTCCAAAATTGATCGGTGTAAAACTGACCGGTAAACTGAACGGCTGGACTTCGGCAAAAGACGTTATCCTGAAAGTAGCCGGTATCCTGACCGTAAAAGGCGGAACAGGTGCAATTGTGGAATATTTCGGCGACGGTGCTACCAGCATGAGCTGTACCGGAAAAGGCACCATTTGTAACATGGGTGCTGAAGTAGGCGCAACCACCTCTACTTTTGGTTACGACGACAGCATGGAGCGCTACCTGCGGGCTACCGGCCGTGAGGAAGTGGCTGACCTGGCCAACGGCATCAGGGAACACCTGACCGGCGACAGCGAAGTATATGCTGATCCTGAAAAATATTTTGACCAGTTAATCGAGATCAACCTCGATGAACTGGAACCGTATCTGAATGGTCCTTTTACCCCGGATCTGGCTACCCCGATCTCAAAAATGAGAGAGGAAGCAGAAAGAAACGGCTGGCCATTGAAAATCGAAGTGGGACTGATCGGCTCATGTACCAATTCCTCGTACGAAGACATCTCGCGTGCGGTGAGCGTTGCCCGCCAGGTCTCTGCCAAAGGCTTGAAGACAAAAGCGCAATACTGCATCAACCCGGGCTCTGAGCAGATCAGGTATACCATTGAACGCGATGGTTTCCTGGATGTTCTCGACAATATTGGTGCAACCGTATTTACGAACGCCTGCGGACCTTGTATTGGTATGTGGGACCGTGTAGGTGCTGAGAAGCAGGAAAAAAACACGATCGTACACTCCTTTAACCGGAACTTTGCAAAACGTGCCGACGGGAATCCGAACACGTATGCATTTGTAGGCTCTCCTGAGCTGGTAACAGCTATGGCTATTGCCGGCGACCTGGGCTTCAACCCGATCACAGATACCCTGACCAACGAGCAGGGCGAGCAGGTTAAACTTGACCCGCCTGCAGGCGACGAACTTCCAACAAGGGGTTTTGCCGTAGAAGACGCCGGTTACCAGGCACCTGCAGCCGATGGCAGCAGCGTGGAGGTCATTGTATCGCCAACCTCGCACCGCCTGCAGCTGCTCGATCCGTTCGCAGCCTGGGAAGGAACCGATCTGAAAGGTCTGAAACTTCTGATCAAAGCCAAAGGTAAATGTACCACCGACCACATTTCAATGGCAGGCCCATGGTTAAAGTTCCGCGGACACCTGGACAACATATCAAATAATATGCTGATCGGCGCGGTGAACTATTTCAACGACAAGACCGACACCGTTAAAAACCAGCTTACCGGCGAGTACGGACCTGTTCCGGCTACACAGCGTGATTACAAGGCTTCAGGCCTGGGCTCAATCGTTGTTGGCGATGAAAACTACGGTGAAGGTTCGTCAAGGGAGCATGCAGCCATGGAACCGCGTCATCTGGGCGTACGTGCAGTGCTTGTCAAGTCATTTGCCCGTATTCACGAGACCAATCTGAAAAAACAGGGCATGCTTGCGCTGACCTTTGCAGACAAAGATGATTATGACAAAATCCACGAAGATGACGTCATCGATATTATCGGCCTAACGGAATTTGCTCCAGACCGTTCACTTACACTGGTTCTGAACCATGCCGACGGTTCGTCAGAGCAGATCTCAGTAAACCACAGCTACAATGCACAGCAAATTGAGTGGTTCAAAGCCGGTGGTGCATTGAACATCATCAGAAAACAAGCGGCGGCAAACGCATAAACGCCCCCGACCATAAAAAAAAGACGCAGCATGCTGCGTCTTTTTTTTGTCTGAACCAATGCGATGCGGCCTGATCTCTCAGGATTTCAGGAACCCTTTCCACCAGTGGGCCGAGTCTTTCATATGCCTGTCTCCGGTCTTGAAATCAGTGTAAAGCAGACCAAACCGTGCCTGGTACCCTTCAGCCCATTCAAAATTATCCATCAGTGTCCAGACGAGGTAACCAGTAATGGGAAGCCCTTCCTGCTTCAATGCCAGCAAAGCCTGCAGATATTCTTTAAAAAAGGCAATGCGTTCTGCATCATGAATTTTTCCATTGACGAGTTTATCTGCATAGGCAGCGCCGTTTTCAGTGATCATGATCGGCGGTATATTTGGATAAGCCGCAAACTGCCTGATGATGGCGGCGAACTGGTTTCCGTTCACTTCCCAGCCCATGGCGGTATGCGGTCGCTTCCTGCTGCGCGCTTTCACCTCCCAGGCCTGAATAACCGGAACAAGCGGATTATACCTGACAGTCAGCGGGAAATAATTTTGTAGACCAATGAAATCAAAGTCGAACCGCAGCCGCTCAGTTAGCCGCCAGGTGGCAAACCGGATGCTGAACCGCTCGAGCAGTTCCCAGTCGGCAGTGGGGTAACCCATGCCGAGCACGGGCTCAACAAACAAGCGGTTCATGAGGCAGTCAATGCGCCTCGCTGCCATTTCATCATTGGCGCTGGATGTGTACGGGAGTATTTTAGAACAGGAAAATGTAGTCCCGATACAGGCCTGGCTGACCTCAGTACGCAGCAAACGGGCGCCATCTGCCTGCGCGAGCGCCGTATGATGAACCGCTGCAAAGAAGTTCCCCAAGCCGGTTTTGCCCGGTGCGTGCATGCCGAGCATGTAGCCCAGCGATGTATACCCAAACGGCTCATTGAGCACGATCCAGTATTTAACCTTATAGCCATATTCGACCGCACAGCGCTGCACAAAAGCATTAAACGCTTCGTTGATGCCGTACGCTGTCCAGCCGCCTTCACGTTCCAGCGCATCGGGCAGGTCCCAGTGGTAAAGGGTAACGAGCGGAGTAAGCCCCTGTTCCAGGCACTCGTCTATAACGCGGTGGTAAAAAAGAAGACCTTCCTGATTGGCCGGCCCGCGGCCATCGGGAAAAATCCTTGGCCATGAAATGGAAAAACGAAACACCCCGAAGCCCAGCATTTTCACCGCAGCAATGTCTTCTTTGTACCGGTGATAAAAATCGCAGGCTACAGTGGGCACAGCACCCTTCCTGGTCTTGCCGGACCGTGCGGCAAAGGTATCCCAGATTGAAGGCCCCTTGCCCCCGTCAAAGGCAGCGCCTTCAATCTGTGCAGCGGCTACGGCTACGCCCCATAAAAATTCCGGACCAAAATCTGATGCTTTCATAATGAACCAACAACCGACAAGTTAAACATGCCTTGTTAACTGGATGTTAATGCCCGCTCTGTTCTGCAACCTCGGTATGGTCCACATTAAGGCCAATCTCGCGCAGCAACAGTGCAGCATTGAATATATTGCATGGACCAGCTTTTAATTGATAGTCGAACCGCATATCGCCATCGGTAATAGAGATATCGAAATGGAAGTTGCGTACCCGGCCTTTGTGCTCCGTTTCGAGTGAGGCCAGCTGCAGGTCGTGCGTAGCGAAAAGGACAGGCACCCGGTCTGCAATCAGTTTTTCCAGGAAAACCTTAGAGCCCAGGTATTTGTCGCGGCTGTTTGTACCCCTCAGCATTTCGTCGATCAAGACGAGCGGCCGGGCAGATTCCCTGGCACCCTCAAGGATCATCTTCAGGCGGTTCAGCTCGGCTTTGAAGGTAGATGTGCGGTCGTTGAGCGAGTCGCGGATGCGCATGTAGGTAAATAGTGAAAAAACAGATACGCTCATTGAACCGGCACAGACATGCCCGCCGGCAAAGGCAAGCACCATATTTACGCCGACCGTACGGAGAAATGTACTCTTTCCAGCCATGTTCGAGCCTGTAATGAGGTCTGCGACGGGGCCGGTCTCAAATTCATAATCGTTGGCCACACGCTGCCCTGGCACAATGAGCGGATGGGCCAGCGCCTGAGCCCTGAGGCAAAACTCAGACTGGATAGCGGGCAGCGCCCAATCCGGATGGTTGGCAGACAAAGTTGCAAAGCAGAGCAGTTCTTCCAGGCGCGCCATGCGTTCAAAGGCAGTTGTAATCGCAGCTGCATCAGTAGCCAGCCAGTTCTTAAGACGAAAAGCGCAACGTACATCCCATAACAGCATCATGTTCAGAAACCCGCCCACCAGCATGTTAAGCCGGGCATCGAAAGCCTGCATGATGCGGGCCAGTTTTTTCATTGAGAAAGCCGCAGAACTGTCAGCACCTGCGCCGGGCTCCTGCCGCAAGAGCTCGCTTGTCCATGTTCGTTGTTCTATCCAATGTAAAGCAGCAGAAAAGGCCTGAAGCTGCTGTGCGCTGCGGCCAAATCCGGCGTATAGCACATTGATGCTCCGCAGGTTCAGCAGCACGACAGCTGCGTTTGCCAGGGCCGCCAGCCCGAATAGACTCCATGCGGCACCTTGCAGGAAAACCGCAAATGCAAAAAGCGCTCCCATCATGTACGGCACAGCCGCAGTATAACCGTTAAGTAGCCTGCTACTCAGAAAACTTAGCTGACTGCGCAGGTTCGCTGACAAGGTCTTTCGCAATGTTTCAGTGAGGTCAGGGTCAATGGCATGAAGCCGGGCGCGGAACACGAAACTGTCGCCAATGTGCGGTTCAAGCTCTGCTATTGCCTGCTGGCGTCGACGTATCTCGGCCGCTGGCCTGCTTCCCGACAAGGAGGCTGCAAGGCCCGCAGCCGCCTCCCGGCTGCTACACCTGTTAAGCAATCCGTAAAGCGACCCCGGACCAAAAATATCAAGATCTGACAAGTAAGGATGCTGTTCGTCCGCGAATGTCCCGCCGTGTCCATACCCGTTTTCCAGACCTGCTGAGATACGGATTTCATTGTTGTAGATCCAGATGAGCCGGTTTTTAAAATCTTCTTCTGCCAATAACCGCTGTTGTCTGCGAATTACCTGTACGAAAAGCGCCACGGGCACCAGGCTGCAGGCGAACGCCCACTCGAGTGTAACATACCTGAATACCGGCACAAAAACCGCGATGAGCAGGCCGAAACAAACAAGTCGCAGGAACGACAACCGGTTAATCCGGCTGCGTAGTGCTGTGACATTGGTTTCCAGCTCAGAAACGATCGCCTCGTAATCATATCCGGCGTTTCCCTTATCTTTTAACATTATATTTGCAGGTAAATTCCGAAGATAAGGATTTGAAATAGCAACGAATGAAAATTAAGCTGATCGTTATCGGGAAAACCGAAGAGCCATGGCTTCATGAAGGCATAGAAAAATACCTTTCACGCCTGAAACACTATGTAGGTTTCAGCCTGCAGGTCATACCGGATATCAAGAACACCAAACACTTGTCTGAACCGCAGCAAAAAAGCAAAGAGGCGGAGCTGCTCCTTAAACAATTATCAGGCAATGATGTTGTCATTTTGATGGATGAACGCGGGAAAAAGCACAGTTCTGTTGGGTTTTCACAGCTGCTCAATAGGTATATGGTCGCTGGAACCGGCAGCCTGGTTTTCGTTATAGGCGGCCCCTATGGGTTTGCCGAAGATGTGTATAAACGCGCCAACGCACTGCTTTCCTTGTCAGAGATGACCTTTTCGCACCAGATGATCAGGTTGTTTTTTACAGAGCAGCTTTACCGGGCGTTCACCATAATGAGAAACGAGCCTTATCACCATGCTTAGGTTGTGGATTTAACAGGATTTGTGCATCCTGACAGAAAGAGCAATTATGGAACTCCGGTTCCTTTTAATCAGACCAATATGAGAGATCCCGGAAGCAATATCAAACTAAAGAGAGATTACAAATTTAAAAGCAGCCGTCTTGGCGAGGGACGTTACCTGACCATCGCCATCGTTGTCGCCCTTGCCGCGTTCATTCTGCTGATGTATTTTCTGTAAATAAAAAAGGCCGTTCATATACTGAACAGCCTCAATACTTATTTTTTGCAGGCTATACGCCTTTCTTACTCGTCATGCTTGCTTTCTTGGCAGGCGCCGAAGTTTTGCTCGGTGCTTTGGCATTTGAAGGCTTTGCAACTGCTTTTGGTTTTTTATCGGCCTTGTCGTCTACCTTAACAGCTTCCCCGCCCTCGCCCGGGGCAGCCGGCGCCTCTTCGGTGAACAACGGAAGGTCTTTGATCAGGTTAAACCAGGTGATGATCTTCTTCATGTCTGAGGCATACACCTTTTCCTCATCGTGGCCGGGAGCTACTTCGCGGAAAAAGTCACGAAGGCTGGCCGAATCTGCTTTAACATCTGGCGCCGTACCCTTGGCAGCAATGTTAGAAAAAATGTCGATCAACTTGATCTCTTCTTCTTCGCCGTAAACAGTGATGTCTTCAAGCGAGGCCAATTTGGTTGTTGAAAGATTGGCGACAATCTTAAGTTTTTGCTCATCAAGGCCCTCTAAAACATAACCGGCCTTGTTTTGCCCGACCAGTTTGAAAAGACCTGGTCTGCCAGAAACGGCTACTAGTCCTCTTAAATTCATATAACGTAAATCTTAGTCCTGAATGACAGCGCTGGCGCGCGGCATCCGGGCGTGTTAATCTTCTATAACTTCTATCGTCGTGATTTTGTCACCCTGGCGGATGTCATCTACAAGGTCGACATTTTCCACCACCTTACCGAAACAGGTATGGTTGCGGTCAAGATGAGCGGTGTTGTTGCGGCTGTGGCAGATGAAAAACTGCGACCCACCGGTATTGCGGCCGGCATGTGCCATAGACAATACGCCCCTGTCGTGGTATTGGTTTTCGCCGGTCAGTTCGCAATCGATCTTGTAACCGGGACCGCCTGTGCCTGCCAGGTGCGCTTTGGCAGGATCCTTTGAATTGGGGCATCCTCCCTGAACAACAAAGTCAGGAATAACGCGGTGAAATGTTACCCCATCGTAGAAACCTTCCTTGGCAAGTTTTTTAAAGTTTGCAACAGTATTCGGAGCGTCCTGATCATAAAACTGAACGGTCATTTCTCCTTTTTCGGTTTTTATTATTGCTTTACTCATATCGAAAATATAAACGACAAACCTACTCAAAATTTTTGAATTTGTTTTTCACAGGTGTAAAGCCGATCTGGCATATTTTCACACACAATGTTCTGCACGTTTGTACAATAAATGCCTGCGTGGCTGGTTTATATTGCGGCTAAAGGCTAACTTTAGCAAGCGCACATGAGAAAATTACTGACCATTCTGTTCCTGTTGTCATTTGCCATGCAGGCAGCTGCCTCTTCGATCCTGATTTATATGGATGAAGACCAGAAAAACCACCTGAAAGCTTATGGTATTGCCTACTGGACAATTAAGCGGCAGGTTCCTGTAGACTGGCTTTTAAACTACCGCGGCGGAAGTTTTCTTGTTGCGTACAACAAGGCCATAGAGGATGAGTGTAAAATAAGAGGTGTATCGTATTCTGTTATTGCAGACGGCCGCGTAAGCGAACTGCTGAACGAGATCAGTGATCCTGCTGTGAACATGGAAATGGTCAAACTTGAAAAAGCGCCTAAAATAGCCGTGTACTCACCTAAGAGTAAACTACCCTGGGATGATGCCGTAACCCTGGTACTTACCTATGCCGAGATTCCTTACGAGGTACTGTATGACGAAGAAATTATTCAGGACAAACTCAGCCAGTACGATTGGCTGCACCTGCATCATGAAGATTTTACCGGGCAATACGGAAGGTTCTGGAGTGCGTTCCGGTATACATCCTGGTACCAGGCCGATGTAAAGACACAGGAAGCTACCGCAAAAAAGAACGGATTCAACAAAGTTTCACAAATGAAACTGGCCGTAGCTCAGCGAATCAGGCAATATTGCGCCGGCGGCGGATTCCTGTTTGCCATGTGTTCAGGAACCGACAGTTTTGACATTGCGCTGAGTGCAGAAAATACCGACATCTGCGCGCAGATGTTTGATGGCGATGGTATTGATCCTGATGCGCAGCGTAAACTGGATTTCTCAAAGACGCTGGCCTTCCAGGACTTTCACCTTGATGGGAATCCATTGCATTATGAATTCTCAGATATCGATGTTACAGATTCAAGGAGCCTGGTGCAGAGCAATGATTTTTTCACACTTTTCGACTTTTCTGCCAAATGGGACCTTGTGCCCACCATGCTGACCCAAAACCATGACAAGGTCATCAAAGGTTTTATGGGCCAAACTACCGCCTTCAGAAAAACGCTGGTTAAACCAGGCGTAACCGTACTTGGTGAAAACAAGGGTGCTAACGAGGTCAGATACCTGCATGGAGAAGTGGGTAAAGGGCAGTTTACTTTTTACGGCGGGCACGACCCGGAAGATTACCAGCATGCGGTTGGCGACCCGCCAACCGATCTGAACCTTCATCCCAATTCTGCAGGCTACCGGCTTATTCTGAACAACGTCCTGTTTCCGGCGGCCAAGAAGAAGCCACAGAAAACCTAACCAGCACCTGACCGGTGCTTTCTTCGCGTTTTTATCCTTTTATCTAGACACCTTCCGCGCAACGCCCAAAAATAAGCTGCTGCCGGAACAGCGTGCAGATTCCCCTTGTAACAAACTTGCTATCAACGATTTGTTTATTTCAGGTATTTAGATTTGTCGTCTTTGGCACAGCCTTTGGCCTCGAGTGTTCAACAAACCTGCTCGCTCAAGCAAAAAGCAGGATGACAAATTAGAAATTACTAAAAGTACAATAGTATGAAAAAATTATTCTTAAGCGCTGCCGCGATCGTATTGTCAACAGCAGCTATGGCACAAACAAAAATGAGTGGCAATGATGCCCGCTTCGGGCTTAAAGCAGGTGTAAACCTTTCGAGGTTACATTCTTCAGGCGATGGCATGAACCTGAACGATTATGCGAAAGACAATATTGGTTTCAGCGTAACCGGTTTTGGAGATTTCGGTGTCGCCAATAATTTCTTTATTCAGCCCGGAATTACCTTGCAGAGTAAAGGCGGAAAATGGGAAAACTCTCCCGGCAACGCGGATGTAACCGTAAGTCAGAACATCATGTCGGTTGACGTACCGGTAAACGCTGTACTCCGCATCCCTACCGGTGATGCCGGTGCCTTCCAGGTCAGTGTAGGTCCGTACATCGGTTTCAATCTTTCTGGCAAAACCAAAATAGAAGGTTCGGCCGGCCAGACAGGCGGATCAACGGAGTCAGACATTGAGTTTGGTAACACAACCGATGATGATTTGAGCTCGATGGACTATGGTGCAAACTTCGGACTGGGTTACCGGTTAAACAACGGATTCATGGTAGGTGCCAATTATGGCCTGGGCCTTGCGAACCAGATACCGAAAGATGCCCGTAACGGTGATATGAAATGGACGAACCGCATTGTAGGGTTTACAGTAGGTTATTCGTTCTAAAACGAACGCTGTCTAGAACTCGGGGGTGTCTCTTAGGAGATACCCCTTTTTTACTGTTGTATTTTAAATGTTTAGTTATCAGAGGTTAATCGTTTAAGCGATATTAAATGTGGGAATGTTGCCCATATTTAGGCACAAATGGCACAGGTTTGGTTGAGTGCAGGTTTCAAGGGGTCAAAAAACAAACAGACGTGCGCAGGGTGCGCACCGAATTAAACCATTTTTTACCTCATGAAAAATTTCATCTTTGCAACAGCGATCGCGCTGTTCACAACGGTCTCAGTCAGTGCACAGACACAGAAAAAAGCCGCCAAAAAAGCCACCACTCAATCCAGAACGACATCGCAAAGTACAAAGCGTACATCGAGTTCTGCAACCGGCACAAAGCAGGCAACATCAACAACAAAAAGTACAGTCAATAAGAAAAAGCCAGTAACGACGGCTACACCAGCTGCCAGGTCCAATTATTCAGAACGTAACGAGACCTCTGTCCGCCCGTCAAACCCACCCACGGTTCATACGGTTAACCGGTCAGAAGGCAGCCGGGTCGCAAAAACTGCTGCACCTCGATTTGGCATCCGGGCCGGCCTTAACTTAGCAAAATACGCACTCGGTGACGGAAACGTTTCGGGTTATGAAGCCGCTGATTTCCAAAAGAACTTGCCAGGCTTAAATCTGAGTGTCTATGCGAATCTGAATATCTCCAGGAGTTTCACTATTCAACCTGCCATATCCTTACAGGGTAAAGGAACTAAATTCGTGATCGATGCCCCGGGCGAAAGCGGGACGATGACGCAGCGTACACTTTGGATTGAGGTGCCCGTTAATGCGCTATACAGCATTCAGACTGGAAATGCAGGTCACCTGCTGATCAACGCCGGTCCCTTTGTAAGTTATGGTGTTTCCGGTAAAACCAGATTACGCGCGGATAGCGGAAACCAGGATTTCGACATTAGTTTTGGCAGCGATGTCGAATCTAACCTCAGCGCTATTGACTATGGACTGAATGGTGGTCTGGGCTTCCGTTTTAACAATGGCTTTACGGTAAATGGCAATTACAGTTTTGGCCTGGCCGAACTGACACCAAAAGACAGGCGTGAGCTTACCAGCAGCACAGAGCTCAAATCCCGGGTGCTGAGTTTCAGCGTTGGGTACAGCTTCTGATATCAGCAAGGCATGCAGATTCACGTTAGATCTGCACCACCAAATTCATGGCATACGATTGCATGCTATCCATCAGTCTGATGTCTGCATCGATATGCAAGCAGGGCCGCCGCGGCGGCCCTGCTTGCATATCAGCCCGGTTGCACGATGTGTGAGACCCCATAATCATACTCAGACTTTCCTCCTGCAGTTATGTTTCCTTTTTTCACATTGGCAGCCCAGCAATAGCCGTGATCGCGGGCTAAAAGCCCAGTACTGGCCGTATTTTAGCTTGATCACGCAATTGTTTAGGCTCCGTGTGATACTCAGACCCCTCCGGTCGCAATACTTCTTTTTATCACATTGCCCGTCTATCGCTATGATCACCGGCTGATCAAAGCTCAGCGCGGCTTCACCGAAACCCGGAATTCAGCCCTGTTGGTATTTAGCCCAGTTACATCATGCGTACAGACTCGACGATCATGGTCAGACTTCCTCATTCAGGAATACTTCTTTTTGTCACATTGCCCGCTCCGTCTATCGCTGGGATCACCGGCTGATCAAAGCTCAGTGCGACTTCACCGGAATCCGGAATTCAGCTTGTTCCAGCCCGGTTACATGATGCGTTTGGGCTCCACGGTCATGCGCAAGCTTCCTCCTGTCGTGATGCTTCTTTTTATCACATTGCCCGCTCCGTCTATCGCTGTGATCACCGGCTGATCAAAGCTCAGCGCGGCTTCACCGAGAAAATCAGAGCCTAGTGTCGTCTTAATGGTGAAACCTCTTTTTTCCACCGACGTCATGCTGCCGCCAAACTTTGCCCCGATTTTGAAAATGTCTATTCCGTCTATGCTGAAATTGGTTGCGTACGTGGTGGAGTGTTCAATTTCGGTAGCAGATTCCTGGGCGTCGTCAAATTCAGAGACCAGGAATTTCCAGGCCGTTCCGTAATTCTGAAGATCCCATGGTCCGATTTCTATATCCGGGTTGAACTCAAGTGGCGTAATGCTCCTGATGACCATAATCTCGGAACCCCAGAACCTCGGGTTGTCTTCTTCATTTACACCCCGTATCAGTGTTTTATAGCGAACATCGAAAAGTTTCTGCGGCGCAACGCTTAATATTTTTGTTGTCTGGCTGCCCAACCCATTCTTGGAGTTGTTTACAATGGTAATCCGAAACTCAAAATTTCCTTCTGTCCAAACGGGCCTGGTTCGGTTGCGAACAGCGGGTACCATAGGATCAAGCCTGTGCGGCGCGCCGTCGGTTTGATCGGCAATGAGTCCCAGATCTCCGAAATTATTCACATCACCACCGTTGAGGAAGCGGAAAGAAGTGATAAACTCACTAAAATTGTTTTTGAATTTGCCTGTCGGGTTTGCGGGAGTTATGCCATAATAAACAAAGTCACGTTGCCATTCGTTCCCGGAGTGAAAGGCTTCGATATTAACCGGATCGGTTTCGCTAACATTTCGCGTTACCGCAGTTTGCGGTACCGTGGGGCTATGAAGACCGTCAAACGCTTCATCAATGAACATCAGCTCCCCGTTAACCTGATGCCCCGATACAGCAATTTCATTGTCCTTTTTCTTCAGCCTAACGCGTTCATTGTTCTTAACCACAAGCACAGGAAAAGCCGGATAAAACGAGGCCGGTATATCGAACAAGACGCCGGTATGATCAGTGAGCCGGATATGCGGATAGGCCGGATCATCAATTGCTATTTTCGGGATCTGGGCCGCCGCATTCCAGGACCCTGCATCAAATTCCGGAAGCGACGGCACATAGATCGTTAGCAAGGGATGATTTGTAGTGAGTTCGTCAAGCAGCCGTTCGTTTCCGGCAAATGGGATGAGTGCCTCGCGAAAGGTGCGGCCGTCTGAAAGCCTGGCCCCGCTTGACCGCACATACAACACATCGAAATCCCGATCGAATTGTTTCAGGGCCTCTGCTTTAAGAAAATTTCTTAGCGTTTCATCGGAAGCTATGGCTTTGGCAAGGATGCGGCTAAACTGCGTTAAACCCCCAGCAGCGGCCGGAGGTTCTTGGGGTGGTGGTACAGCCGTCGTATGCTTTTTGCAACTGCTAAATGATAGTGCAAGACAAAGTCCGGCAAGGGAAAAAATACAAATGCTTTTCATAGGGATAGATTTAAGATATCCCTAAGGTAGACATTAAAAGTTTAATTAACAAAATATAAATAAAATTATTTAATCAATAATTAATCATAAAAGTTCCAGCTCACTCCAAATTTCAACAAAGCGTCTTGCATAGGGTAGCGGTTTACCGTATAAAAACCGTTTGAAAACAGGTTCTGGTTGGCATAGTCATACTTAACGAACAGGTTGGCGCGCTTGAGATTGGCCTTTAAAAAAACATCAACTACCGGATAAGAACTGAACATGATGTCCGGTCCGACATAAAACTGACTGATGCCTGGTGCGTACGAATAGTTTGTATAAGCTGTATTGTAGCGCACATCGAAACCAATATTCGTTTTCAGCACCTTGAAAAAAGTCTGATTCAGGTAGAAGCTATTGAACGTGTAAAATTCGGGTGTGCGCACAATCGTTTCATTGCTGTTTTTCTGGTAGGCCAAAAACACATCCAGGTTAAATTTACCAAAGCTGATCTTTTTCGATGCGGTTATCTTCAGCAGATTGATATCTCCTGCGGCTTGCTGTGGCATAACATATCCGTTCACAAACGCTCCCCGCTCAAAGTACAGGTAATTGCTCACTAAAAAGTATTCGGCAGTTGCTTTGAAGCCATATTTACTATTCAAATACTGGAAACTCAGGTTTGCGACCTTCATCCTGTCAAAGGCATTGTTACGCCAGCGGTAGTGGTTTCCCAGGAAATTATTGTAAAGTTCTTCAGGCGATTTATTCTGCAGGTAAGCGCCAAGCACAATTCGGCCGGCAGCTTTACCCAGCAAGAGATTACTCTGGGCCTCGTACAGAAAATCGCCCGCGTTTCTGCCCTGAAAGATTTGCTGCAGGTCTACCGTCAGGTCAATCCTGTTGCTAAACCGGTAACCGGCGTTACCAAGCAGCGTGGTATTGAGAAAACTGGATCCATACCGGTCATACACCGCAGATTGCGGGCCATACGAACCCTGCGTAAAGTTGTAATAGTCAATTCGAAGCCCCGCATTCAGCTTGAGTTCGTTTTTAATGATAGACGAGCCCCGTGCCCGTAAGAAAAAGCCGTAATTGAATTCATTCTGAAGGTGTTTAACTGAAACCGAATCATTGGTGAAAATGCTGTTGAAACTTCCTTGCGGAAGTACGGAAAAGTCGTCAGCGTCATTCTTCTGAAAAGCATAACTGTTTCGGTTGTAGGCCAGGGTATAAGTCAATTTATTGGTAGGAAGGATCTTTTGAACCGAGTCCTGCATCAGGCTATCAATTCGTCCTACAAAATAACTCTGCCGTATAAAAAAAGTGGTATTGCGGTAAATTTGCCGGGCGCTCTGCAACCTTACATCCTCCGCTTCCCGCGTTAGCGATACAACAGGCGGTGCAGTAAAGATGGAGTCGTTTCTGGTCGAACCATTCTCGGCAGCTTTAAGTGTGTTGAAAATTGCATTTACCCAGACGTTGTAGCGCTTGTTTGGAGAACGGTACCAACTGAAGACAGTCGCATTGAGGTGATCGCCGCGCTGCTTGGCATAAAAACCATTTGCTCCGATCCGGTCATAGGTGGCACCAACATTCCAGTTCTTCGTCACATTTTGTGAATGCGTTACCTGAAATACTTGCTCTTTTAGCCCGCCGCTCACGTAATACAAACGTGTAAAAGGTGTTCGCGCCACATAGTAAGTAACATCCTCAGGGGTTACCCGATACCAGTCTAGCGAGTGGAAACCAGGGTCGAAACCTATATTCTTGCGTGGTTCGAATAAAAGCGGCGTAGCAGCAAGCCCCAGGTTACCGAGGTTAATGGTTGGCCGCTCGGGCTGAATGAGGACGCTTGAATACTGAAAGTTGCGCAGCGTGGTATCAAGCGGCAGCGTCTGGATGCTGTCGCGCAGCAAGCGCAAGGTGGTATAACGGATAAATTTCGAGGTAAAAATGACTGAATCCTGCGCGCCGTCTATTTTGTTACGCAGCGAATCCATCTCCTTATTCTTATTGATGTTTGTTTTCAGGTCCTGTGCCCTGACATAGAGGCCGGATACCGTTAACAGAAAAAAGAGCAACAATCTTAAAGCGACCGGCATTATACAGAAGCAATTAAACCCTTTAATATTTCGGTCATTTTAGGTTCTGCACGACCTGCAGTTTCCAGGATATCTTCTAAACTGAAAGGCTGCAGATCTTCCGGAAAACCTTCATCTGTCAGCACGGAAACTGCAAAAACGGGCAGCGCCATGTGGTTGGCAACAATGACTTCCGGCACGGTACTCATCCCGACGGCGTCAGCGCCAATGATGCGCAGGTAGCGGTATTCTGCTTTGGTCTCGAGGTTGGGTCCCGATACGGCAACATAGACTCCTTTATGGCAGGCAATATCTACCGAACGGGCCAGCTCAGTTGCTTTATTGATCAGTTCCCGGTTGTAGGGCTGGCTCATGTCGGGAAATCTTGGTCCGAGGTCGCTGTCATTAATTCCGCGCAAAGGATTATCGGGCTGAAGGTTGATGTGATCCTCGATAATCATCAGATCACCTTTTTTGAATGCGGGGTTCAAAGAGCCCGCTGCGTTCGAAACGAAAAGATTTTTTATTCCCAGCATTTTCATGACCCGCACCGGAAAGGTAATCTGCTGCATGGAATAACCTTCGTAATAGTGCAGACGGCCTTGCATGGCCACCACTTTTTTTCCTTCGAGCGTGCCGAAAATCAGTTTGCCTGAGTGAAATTCCAGCGTAGAAATGGGAAAGTTTGGAATGTTTGCGTACAGAAGTTGCTGGGATACCTCCATTTCCTTCACGAGTCCCCCAAGACCGGTGCCCAAAATGATCCCGACTTCGGGTTCAAAATTTTCTGTTTTCCGTTTAATGTAATCTACGGTCTCTTGCAGCGCTCTTAACATAATTTAAAATTTCCAGATCAAAGCCAGATTCGCCTTCATCGAAAAAGGCGGTCTCTATGGGAATGTAATATACGGGCAAATTTAAGAGTAAATCTCTTAAACTTTCATCTAATAAACGTTGTGCATCCTTTTCTGTTGTCAGCACCACTTTTTTATCTGTGGGCAGGGTTTTGTACTCCTCTATTATGTTTTCAAGATCCTTCCGGTCAAAGGGATGATGGTCTTTAAAAGCCAGGTGTTTGATCTGCCAGCCCCGCTGCCTGAGGGCAGATTTGAGCGGCAGGGGATTCGCGATACCGGTAAGCAATAAAGCATGTCCGCCAGCATCGAGCCGGAGTGGTGAGGCATGTTCTTCCAGCAAGGACACAGGCGGCGCATACCAGATGCCGGAATAATAGATCTTCTGACCCGGCCGGGGCTCCAGCACCGCCTCAAAGAGCTGCTTTTCTGCTCCGGAAGGCGGCCCGGGAAGTTTCGTAACAACCATGAGGTCTGCCCGCCTCCGTGCGCTGAAAACATCGCGCAGGTTACCAGAAGGAAGCAGAAACTGCTTTCGGCGCAGCGTGTTGTGGTCAAAAAGCAGCAATGAATATCCGGGGCGAACGGCGCGATGCTGGTAAGCATCGTCCAGGATGACGACATCATGTGATGAAGCCAGCAGGCGCAGGCCGGGTGCCCGCCGCTCTGAAACAGCAACTGTTACACCGGGAAATTTCTGCAGGTACTGCATTGGCTCATCGCCTATATCGGCGGCGGTGCTTTGCGGCGTTGCACAAATATACCCGCGGGTCTGGCGCCCGTAGCCCCTGCTCAAAATGGCGACCTTGTAATGTGGTTGCAGCAACCTTACAAGGTATTCTGTCTGCGGCGTTTTGCCGGCTCCACCCAATGCAATATTGCCCACACAGATAACGGGCACTGAAAAAGACTCGGATTTGAAAACACCCGTGTCAAACAGAAAATGCCTCAGCCTGATCACCAGGCCGTACAAGACCGAAAAAGGAAAAAGAAGGAGGCGAATGGCGCTTAACATGCAGCCCAAAAGTAAACAATTACGGGCAATTGACGGGCGGCAGAAAATGGGGAAGCCGGCTTTGGTGCTGAGAACGAAATGCTGCGTATACACCTCGAGTCCTGCAAAGTTGGTAACTTTTGTAAAGTTACCAACTTTAAGTTAAAAAATAAACTAGAAATTAATTTTGCTGCCGCTTTGCAAGATATATCCGGCCCATTCATGTCTGCCGAAATTGTACTTTTGCCAGGCCAACTATGGCACTCCTTATATGATCGCACATCACGTTTTGTTCTGGCTTAAACCAGAAACCACAGAAGCAGAAAAACTCGCATTTAAAGACGGACTTGAATCACTGAAAGACATCGAAGTAGTGAAGCATTTTCATGCGGGAACCCCCGCCCCCATTGAGCGGGCTGTGGTCGACACCACCTACACCTTTAGCCTGCTTCTTCTGTTCGATGACCTCGCCGCACACGACACCTACCAGGTACATCCGCTGCACAAGGCCTTTCTTGAGCAGTTCCGCATATTTTTTGAACGGGTCGTTATCTATGACGCACACTAGCCACGCCTCAATATAGCCATATTTTAACCGCATTATCCCGCGAATTAACCGCAGCCGGATAAAAAACTTTAAAGTCGTATCTTTGTGTACAAAATCAATACACCATGACCAAAGGATTTTTTAACGTACCCGAGCCTGTTAACGAGCCGATCTTGAGTTATGCGCCCGGCACAAAAGAACGCGCTGCCCTGAAGGCTGCGCTGGCCGAAGCCAGAGCCACTCAGCTCGATATTCCCATGTACATCGGCTCGGAAAAAGTATATACAGATAATAAAGGAACAGTAGTTCCTCCGCACGACCACCAGCATGTGCTGGCTACCTATAACATAGGCAGCAAACAGCATATTGAACAGGCCATTGATGCGGCACTTGCGGCAAAATCAGCCTGGGAAAAAATGTCCTGGGAAAACCGGGCGGCCATCTTCCTGAAAGCTGCTGACCTTATTGCGGGCAAATACCGGTATAAGCTGAACGCCGCCACCATGCTCGGCCAGTCTAAAAATGCTTATCAGGCTGAAATTGATTCAGCCTGCGAGATCATCGACTTTCTGCGGTTCAATGTCAGCTACATGAGCGAGATCTACAGTCAGCAACCGCCGGTATCGCCGCGCGGCAGCTGGAACCGCGTGGAGCAGCGTCCGCTGGAAGGTTTCGTTTTTGCCCTGACACCCTTCAATTTCACCGCCATTGCCGGTAACTTGCCGAGTTGCGTAGCCATGATGGGTAACGTAGTTGTCTGGAAACCTGCCGATACCCAGGTCTATGCAGCCAACGTCCTGATGGAAATTTTCAGGGAAGCAGGTGTTCCCGACGGTGTGATCAACCTGATCTATGTTGACGGCCCGGAAGCCGGAAGCGTGATATTCAATCACCCTGACTTTGCAGGCATCCACTTTACGGGTTCCACCGCAGTGTTCCAGGAGATCTGGAAAACCATTGGTACAAACATTCATAAGTATAAAACCTATCCGCGTATCGTTGGCGAAACCGGCGGCAAAGACTTCATCCTCGTTCACCAGTCGGCAGACATAGCTGCCGCCGCTACGGCCATTGTACGCGGCGCCTTTGAATACCAGGGACAAAAATGTTCGGCCGCATCGCGGGTGTACGTTGCAGAAAGTATCTGGCCACAGGTTAAAGAACTCATGCTGAAAGACCTTTCAACCATGAAAATGGGACCGACAGAAGATTTCAGCAACTTTATCAATGCGGTAATTAACGAACGTTCGTTTGATAAACTGGCCCGGTACATCGATGCCGCGAAGACAGACGCCGGCGTTGAGGTGATTGCCGGCGGCAATTACGATAAATCGGTAGGCTACTTCGTCGAACCGACTGTCCTCGTTGTTCAGGATCCGAAATATACCACCATGTGCGAGGAGCTTTTTGGCCCGGTGCTGACCGTTTATGTTTATGCTGATGCTGAATTTGAGTCGATCCTGAAAGTGATCGATGAGACTTCTGTTTACGCTTTGACCGGCGCTGTACTGTCCCAGGACCGATATGCTGTAGAACAGGCAACATATGCCTTGCGGAATGCGGCCGGCAACTTTTACATCAATGACAAGTGTACTGGTGCCGTGGTGGGCCAGCAACCATTTGGCGGCGCACGCGGATCTGGGACGAACGACAAAGCTGGTTCGATGATCAATTTGTTGCGCTGGGTATCGCCCCGCACCATCAAAGAAACCTTCGAGCCGCCGGTCGATTACCGGTACCCATTCCTGGCAGAAGATTAACACAAGATACAGGCGCCCCAGGGCGCCTTTTTTATGGCTATTCCTGTAGCGGGAAAGCCCGCAATCAGCTTCCGCAGGGCCAAATGCTTCATTAAAATGCAAATTAAGCTGAACAATAGCGCGCAGCGGGGCTGTAGTTTTATACTCCTGCCAGGAACAAGCATCCGCCGGCAGGCTAAACATCCTAGCACATGAGAAGAAGAATTCTGGCCATTTGCCTGGCCTTGGCGGCCTCCTCTGTCGCCGCCCAGACATTCGAACCGAACTGGAACTCGTTGAACACACGTAAAATTCCTGAATGGTTCCACCGTGATAAGTTCGGCATTTTTATACACTGGGGCGTGTATGCAGTTCCAGCCTTTGCTCCCGTCATTTCAAACAGCGGAGACAGTTATTCAGAATGGTACTGGTACCGGATCAAAGAGAAAAAACAGGCTTTCAAGGCTTTCCATGACAAAAATTACGGTGCAGACTTTCCGTATTCCGGCTTTGAGAAAAGTTTCAAAGCCGAATTATTCGATCCGCAACAATGGGCAGATGTTTTCAAAAAATCGGGCGCACGCTATGTCGTGCTCACATCAAAACACCATGAGGGTTATGCCCTCTGGCCCAGCAAAGAGGCTGATCGCAGCTGGCAAAGACCCTGGAATGCCGTGACCGGAACGCCCGGGCGGGATTTGCTCGGCGACCTTACAAAAGCGGTCAAAGGCAGTGGCTTGAAAATGGGTTATTATTATTCGCTGTACGAATGGTACAATCCGCTGTGGCTTAAAGACCGAAAACGCTTCGTTGCCGAACATTTGTTTCCGCAGTTCAAGGACCTGGTATCGACCTACAAACCCTCGCTGATCTTCTCCGACGGTGAGTGGGACCTGAAAGATTCAGAATGGCGAAGCCCCGAACTGCTTGCCTGGCTGTACAATGAATCGCCGGTGGCCGCAGAGGTAGTTGTAAACGACCGCTGGGGCAGCAACACACGGGAGAAAAATACCGCTTCTACCTATACGACCTCAGAGTATGGCAGCGGGAAAGATGCCAGCATCGTCTGGGAAGAAAGCCAGGGTATCGGCCATTCATATGGCTATAACCGCAACGAGCGCCTGGAAGATTACAAAACAAGCCGTGACCTGATTCTCCTTTTGTGTGATATTGTTTCGAGGGGCGGAAACCTCCTGCTCGATATCGGGCCAACCGCCGACGGTCGTATCCCGGTCATCCAGCAACAACGCCTCCGGGATATTGGAGACTGGCTGGCTGTTAATGGCGAAGCTATCTATGGCACCGAAGCCTACGATACACCTTACCAATGGAGCGAAGGCACACGGCCGGAACAAAAAGGCAGCAGTTATATGGCTGGCTACAGCATTGCCGGGCTCACAACACCCAAGGCGGGAACGGCGCACATTGAAAACTTCTTTACCCGCAAAGGCACTGATCTGTATTGCATTTATCCGACTTTTGACCGTAAGCTGCGCATCCGGAATTTCAGGCCGGCGGCCGGCGCAGTGGCACATCTACTGGGCAGCAAGCTTTCATTTCGCATCAAACGTGCCGGCAATGACAGCATCATTGACCTGTCCCGCCTGGGGCCGGGCGATATTCCCTCCGGATTATTTGTTCTGAAACTGGAAAACGCACTTCAGGGCCGGTAAAAAAGAAACCCCGAAAGCATGATGCCTTCGGGGTTTCAGCGTATTAATCGGCCTTAATTACCCAAAACGGAATATCGGCGCAAGTTGCTCGTTGTTTTTGCAGCTTACCTGCAGGTCTTTGATCAGACCGGTTTTCAAGCTGTATACCCATCCGTGCAGCGACAGCTCCTGGCCGTTGCGCCATGCATTCTGAACAATATTGGTCTTGCTCAGGTTATAAACTCCCTCGACTGCATTCAGTTCGACGAGCCGGTCAAAACGCGAATCGCTGTCAGGAAGCTGGTTGAGTTCATCTTCGTGCAGGCGGTACACGTCTTTAATGTTTCGCAGCCAGTTGTCAATGATGCCAACCTGCGCGTTACCAAGCGCTGCGTTCACACCACCACAACCGTAGTGACCACATACAATAACGTGACGTACCTTTAACACATTGACTGAATAGTCAAGAACGCTCAACATGTTCAGGTCTGTACCCACAACCACGTTAGCAATGTTCCTGTGAACAAAGATATCGCCCGGACGGGTGTGGGTGATCTGGTTAGCCGGTACCCGGCTGTCTGAACAGCCAATCCAGAGAACCGGGGGCTTCTGGCCTTTCGAGAGGTTGTCAAAAAACGCCGGATCTTCGTTTAACGTTTCGGCAACCCATTCTTTGTTACCCTCCAATAGACTTTCGTAAGTGATGTCTTCGGTATTCTGTTGCTTAGCACACATATTATTTGTTTTCTAGTTCTTCTTTGATGTTGTTGTTAATTTTAGGGACGGTGTAATGTTTCTTGATATTCTCCAGAATAACGATGATTCCCTTGGTATAAGCGTTGTGCTTAAAATTATAAATTGTCTCCAGAACATCGGGATCAATGTATCTTGAGTTTTTACCATCGATAATAACAGTCGTTTCGCCTGGAATGTTGTTCAGCATAACCTGGATCGAAGCCTTATTCAGGAACGAAACCTCCTCAGCGAGTTTGATCCGCAGGTTCTTCTTGTCGCCTTCTTCCTGGATCTTGTAGAAAAAAGGATTGCGCATGTTTGTTCTGAGCAGGTAAAAGATTGAAACGGCCATGCCAATTCCCACACCTTTGAGCAGGTCGGTAAACAGCACCGCCGTTACAGTGGCTACAAAAGGAATAAACTGGTCCCAGCCCTTCTGGTACATGTGTTTGAACAAGGCAATCCGGGTCAGTTTGTAACCCGTAACAAGCAGGATCGCTGCAAGACAGGCCAGCGGAATCAGGTTAATGATGGTTGGAATGAACAGGAATGACAACAGGAGCAGACAGCCGTGCATAATTGTCGACATCTTTGTCCGCGCCCCTGCATTCGTAT
The DNA here is from genome assembly GCF_003029735.1 of Pedobacter yulinensis. Taxonomy (GTDB): domain Bacteria; phylum Bacteroidota; class Bacteroidia; order Sphingobacteriales; family Sphingobacteriaceae; genus Pedobacter; species Pedobacter yulinensis. The sequence goes on along the minus strand of NZ_KZ686273.1, from coordinate 18,410 downwards.
TGGCAGAACTGCGCACGATTACCGAGGTCAATGGTAAACCACCCAGAAAACCACTTGTCATGTTACCCAAACCTTGTGCAACCAGTTCACGATTCGTAGGCGAAACCCGTTTGATTGGGTCGATCTTGTCAATGGCCTCCAAACTGAGCAGGCTTTCAAGACTGGCCACCACAGCAATGGTCGCTGCAATGATGAGCACCTTCGGATTCGTAACCGAGGCAAAATCAGGCAGCTGGAACAGGCTTGTAAACTCGCCCCATCCGTTAATAACGGGAATGGCTACCAGCTGTTCGGACCGCAAAGCACTTCCTGAGTTCTGGAACACGAAATTAAGCGCAATGCCCACCAATACCACAATCAGCGGAGCGGGTATCAGGGCAACGCCTTTAATTTTGGGCCAGAGCAGCAGAATGGCTATAGACACCGAACTGATCACGACAGCTGCGAGGCTGAAATGACCGAGTGCAGACTGTATGGCTGAAAACGTGTTTTCATGATCACGTTGAAAAAAACCTTCGTCGCCGAAAAAATCAGAGTCAACGCCCAATGCATGCGGCAGCTGCTTCAAAATGAGGATAAGACCAATGGCGGCCAGCATGCCCTCAATTACGCTGGATGGAAAATAATTTCCGATGGTGCCGGCCTTGATTAATCCAAGGACGATCTGAAGAACGCCCGCCAGCATAACGGCCATCATAAACATGGGGTAGTTGTTGAGCTGCGTAATCGCGCCGAGCACGATTACCGTCAGACCAGCAGCGGGTCCGCTCACACTGAGTTGCGAACCGCTGGCCGCGCCAATTACGATGCCACCAACAATACCCGATACCAGACCCGCAAACAGGGGGGCACCGGATGCCAGTGCGATGCCAAGGCACAGCGGAAGAGCAACCAGAAAAACGACGATACTGGAAGGTATGTCTTTCTTCAGGTTTTTGGGAAGAAAATATTTTTTAATAGATGAGCCAGATTTGGCTGCATGATCATTTTGCATAAAAATTCACGTTGAAAATGTGGAAAAGACATAAAAAGGGGCACAAAAACTCCTCGTAAGTTTTGCACCGGTGTCTTAGACAACGTTGGGCGGAGGCGTGGGAACGGTGGGATGGTATGGATCTACATACCTGCGGTTATGATCAATAAAACTGTTGTTCAGCAAGATGGGCCTGAGCATGGCATGGTGCATGCTCGGCGATAAAAAATCGATGAGCTTATAGTCCAGGTAACTGACGCCCTCCTTCGAGGAGTCTTTTTCATTGCCATGTTCCAGCTCCAGCTGCATGATCACAGCGTTCATAAGTTTCTTGTCTGCACACTTAAAAAATACCGGCGCACCCGAAATCCCCATTTTTGCTAGAAATACAAAAATGAAAGTGAGTGCAATCAGAACTTTATATTTCCTTAGAAACATAGCATATTCTTACAGGTGTAGAATTACAAAAATAACAGGAAATTCAGATTATCAACCTTTTTGCTGTAATAAAAATGTAATTTGCTTACCCCAGATGCAAAAATCGTATTTTCGCAGGCATTGACGATTAAATCTACATGAAGAAATTTGTTGCCATTCCCGTTCTGATACTTCCCCTTTGTTCGCTTGCTCAAAATAACAATGCCCCGTCCAGTTATGATCCGCATGAGATCCACATTTCGGGTTATTTCCAGACGCAGTTTCAGAAAGCCTCGGCTCCGGGAATCAGTTCGTTTTCTGCAGGCGATTTTGGAGAAAACAGCGACAACAGGTTTCTCATTCGCCGGGGGCGGCTCAAGGTAGACCGGGCAGACAAATACACCAATATAGTTTTTCAAATCGATGCCACGCAGAACGGCTTTCTGCTGATGGATGGTTTTATCCAGATCCATGAACCAAACACCCGAAGGTGGATGCTCACAGCAGGGCTTTTTAACCGTCCGTTCGGGCATTCTATAGCCTATTCGTCCGGATACAGGGATTTTCCTGAACGGGCCCGCGTTTTTCAGACGCTCATGCCGCGCGAGCGCGATCTGGGTGCGATGGTTACTTATAGACCACAGACCGCACTTAAGTTCCTGACTGCCAACCTGGGCGTTGTGAATGGCAGCGGCCTTACCGCACGCGACTACGATAAGAGAAAAGACATTATCGGCAGCCTCTCGTTCGGGTTTGACAGCCTGGCGGGTAAAAAATTCGACCTGGGCTTTGGTTTTTCGGGCTATAAGGGATACGTACGCAGCGGCACCAGCACCTATTTTTCCCGCCACGGAGATGGGTATATGGCAAATACAGCTCCCGATGTGGAAGGTACCTACCTGAAGCGCGACTATGCCGGCGCCGATCTGCAGCTCAGTTACCGGTCTCTGCTCGGAGAAACGATCTTTAAAACGGAGTATATTATCGGCTACCAGCCGGGCATCGCCAATTCGGAAGATGTAACGGGGCCTGCCGCAAGTCAGAGCTTTACTGCTCAGCCCAAAACAGACCTGTTCCTGCGTAAGTTTGATGGGTATTATTTCTGGCTCAGCCACCGGATCGCCAAAACGAAATTGTCGGCCCTCCTTGCTTATGATGTGTACGATCCAAATATCGAGCTGGCAGGCGAGGAGATCGGGCAGGCCGGCAATTTTACGACTGCCGGCGACATCAAATACAGCACTCTGGGTTATGGGCTCACGTACCTGATCGGGGAACGGATCAAGTTTACACTTTATAACGAACATGTGGTGAACGAAGACACGGGACTCGAAAATTATACATCAGATATCAGGGACGACGTATTTACGGCACGGCTGCAGTACCGGTGGTAATAAACAGACATAAAATGGAAAACAAACTCGATATCCTGAAGAAAAAGCAGGAAGCTGCACTTCAAGGCGGAGGCGAAACACGCATAGCGGCGCAGCATAAAAAAGGAAAACTGACCGCCCGTGAGCGCATTCATTTTCTTTTAGATGAAGGCTCGTTCGAGGAGATCGGCATGTTTGTAACCCACCGCAGCACCGACTTCGGCATGCAGCATGAAAAATACCCCGGCGATGGGGTTGTGACCGGCTATGGCACCATTAACGGCCGGCTTACGTATGTCTTTTCACAGGATTTCACAGTGTTCGGAGGTTCGCTTTCTGAAACCCATGCAGAAAAAATCTGCAAGATCATGGACATGGCCATGAAAAACGGCGCACCGCTGATCGGTCTGAACGACAGCGGCGGAGCAAGGATCCAGGAAGGTGTGGTTTCGCTGGGCGGTTACGCGGATATCTTTTACCGCAATGTACAGGCATCCGGCGTTGTACCGCAATTATCGGTTATAATGGGGCCCTGCGCAGGCGGTGCTGTCTACTCGCCAGCCATAACGGATTTTATCTTGATGGTCGAACACACCTCTTATATGTTCGTTACCGGCCCTAATGTGGTTAAGACCGTTACACATGAGGAGGTCTCTGCAGAAGAGCTGGGCGGTGCAGCGACGCATGCCACAAAATCTGGGGTAACCCATTTTGCCTGCGCGAACGAAATCGAGGCCATTAACCAGGTTAAAAATCTGCTGGCTTATATGCCACAGAACTGCGAAGAAAAACCCGTGCCTCTGCCCTATGACCTTGCCGATGAATTGCGACCCGGACTCAATGCCATTATTCCGGAAAACGCATCCCAGCCTTACGACATGCGTGATGTGATCGCCGAAGTGGCCGATTCCGCGACATTTACGGAGGTGCATAAAGACTACGCCGAAAACATCGTTGTGGGGTTTGCCCGTTTGGGCGGTCGCAGCATTGGCGTCATAGCCAATCAACCTGCTTATCTGGCTGGCGTTCTCGACAACCAAGCCTCGGTCAAGGCGGCCAGGTTTGTCCGTTTCTGCGATTGTTTCAATATTCCGCTGCTGGTGTTCGAAGATGTTCCGGGTTTCCTTCCGGGTACAGACCAGGAATGGAACGGCATCATCAGCAACGGCGCGAAATTACTTTATGCATTTAGCGAAGCGACCGTTCCCCGCATTACGGTCATTACCAGGAAAGCTTACGGCGGTGCTTATGACGTGATGAACTCCAAACACATCGGCGCCGATCTGAATTATGCCTGGCCCGGCGCGGAAATCGCGGTGATGGGCGCCAAGGGTGCAGCCGAGATCATTTTCAGGCGCGAAATTACTGCCGCCGAAGATCCCCGCGAAAAATGGCTGGAAAAGGAGAAGTTATACTCAGACACCTTTGCAAACCCCTACCGGGCAGCTGAACGCGGTTTTGTTGACGAGGTAATCGAACCCGAGCAGACCAGGAGCAAACTGATCCGGGCCTTTAAAATGCTTGAAAACAAAGTAGTGAACCTGCCCAGAAAAAAACATGGCAACATTCCATTGTAAGCCGGCTATACCGATACATGACCTTACCTAAATCAACCATCCTGCTGATGGCCTTTTGCACAGGCCTCATTGTTGCTAACATCTATTACTGCCAGCCGCTTGTCATCCTCATTGCGAAGGAGTTTAACATTCCTGAACACATTGCCGGCAGAATCACCTACCTGACGCAGGCTGGTTATGCCCTTGGCCTGTTTTTGCTGGTTCCGCTGGGCGACATGTTCGAGCGCAAACGGCAAATCCTTGTTATTACCGGCCTGGCTAGTTTTTCATTGCTGCTGGCGGCGCTTGCTAGAAACTTCCTGCTGCTGCAGGCCGTTAGTTTCCTGATCGGCGCGTGTTCCATCGTACCGCAGCTTATCCTGCCCATGGCTGCCAACCTGAGCGATGACCGCAGCAGGGGGCAGAACATCGGTGTGGTGATGAGCGGACTGCTTGTCGGCATCCTTGCCTCAAGGGCCGTAAGCGGAAGCATAGGCTTCTGGCTGGGCTGGCGCGCCGTTTATTACCTTGCGGCAGCCATCTGCGTTTCGCTTATCGTGCTCATGGCGGCGCGGTTTCCAAAAAGTCAGCCTTCTTTTCGGGGCTCATACGGTTCGCTGATGCGCTCCATGTTCAGCTACATCCGTACCGAGGCCATGCTGCGCGAAGCCTCACTGATTAATTTCCTGGCGTTTGCCATCATCAGCGGTTTCTGGACGGTCATGGTGCTTTTCCTGGCTAACCCGCCCTATAGTTTTCAGGCATTGGAAATCGGCCTGTTTGGCATTGCCGGTGCGGCCGGAGCCCTGGCAGCACCGCTGGTAGGTAAGCTGAGCGGAGGAAGAAATCCGCGGCGCAACCTGATGATCGGTTTCCTGCTTCAGCTGCTTAGCATAGCTATTTTTTATTTCACAGGCACCAACATTTATCTCTTCGTTACCGGCATCATCCTGATCGATATTGCCCAGCAGGCCATCCACGTAACAAACCAGACACGCATTTACACCATTGCGCCCGAAGCGCGCAACCGGCTCAATACCGTTTTTATGTCGGTCAGTTTCGTTGGTGCCAGTATTGGCTCTGCACTTGGCCTCTGGCTCTGGGACCAGGGCGGCTGGGCTTTGTTTAACACCGGCATAGGGGCGATTACAGTGATCAATATCCTGATCTATCAATTTTACGGGAAGAAACAACCCGTTTTGTAATTTAGCTGCGCTGAAGGCCAAAATAGTCAGGACCACCAGCTAAATTGATTGCAATATGTCAGAAATCAAAGAGATTCCCGCCTCTGTCACCTGGCCACTGCGGCAGCGGGTGATGTACCCCGAAGCGCAACAAGACGACGTCAGGCTGGAAACCGACCACCTGGGCAAACATTTCGGACTGTTTGATGGGGCCCAGCTGCTTTCGGTCGTTTCCGTTTTTCAACATGGTGATGATTTTCAATTTCGTAAGTTTGCCACCAGCACTGCCGAACAGGGGAAGGGCCACGGCAGCCGTTTGCTGCAGCATGTGATCGGCTACTGCGGCCGGCTCGGAGCACGGAGACTGTGGTGCAATGCCCGGGTATCGGCCCGGCCTTTTTATAAGCGCTTCGGTTTCAGTTCTGCTGGCGAAGCTTATGAAAAGGCTGGCATCAGTTACATCAAAATGGAACGGTTTTTCTGACCTGAATGGCAGGCTTCATATTTTAAAAGAATTATGGCAAAGAAAAAAGAAGAAAAAAACAAACACACGGGAGTGGTAACGCCCACTTCGCTGGCGTTCTTTGAAAAGTACATCAATAACCCTTCGCCGACCGGCTTTGAATGGGCAGGCCAGCGCATGTGGCTCGACTACCTCGAACCGTACGTAGATGAATACTTTACAGACAATTACGGCACGGCTGTCGGCGTGATCAATCCGCAGGCAAATTACAAGGTCGTCATTGAAGCACATGCCGATGAGATCTCCTGGTTTGTCAATTACATCACCAGCGATGGCTTGATCTATGTGATCCGCAACGGCGGTTCCGACCACCAGATCGCACCCTCCAAACGGGTTAATATCCACACCGACCAGGGGATCGTAAAAGCGGTTTTCGGATGGCCTGCCATTCATACCCGCCACGGTGAAAAGGAAGAAGCCCCGCAGTTGAAGAACATTTTCCTGGATTGCGGCTGCACGTCAAAAGAGGAAGTGGAGAAACTGGGTATTCATGTAGGCTGCGTTGTAACCTATGAAGATGAATTTATGGTGCTGAACGACCGCTATTATGTAGGCCGTGCACTTGACAACCGTGCCGGTGGGTTTATGATCGCAGAGGTAGCCCGCTTGTTGAAAGAGAATAACCAGACCCTCCCCTTCGGCCTGTATATCGTCAACTCAGTCCAGGAAGAAATCGGTCTGCGCGGTGCCGAAATGATTGCCCACCGCATTAAACCGAATGTAGCTATTGTGACCGATGTGACACACGATACCACTACGCCGATGATCAACAAAATTACGCAGGGCGATCTGGCCTGCGGCCGCGGCCCGGTGGTATCTTATGCCCCGGCTGTACAGACCAACCTGAATAAGCTGCTGATTCGCACTGCAGAGCAGCATGGCATTCCATTCCAGCGTCAGGCCTCTTCGCGTTCGACCGGAACAGATACCGACTCATTTGCGTATTCAAACGGCGGCGTGCCTTCTGCGCTGATTTCCCTGCCGCTCAGGTATATGCACACCACCGTTGAAATGATCCATAAAGAAGATGTGGATAATGTTATCCGACTGATCTATGAAAGCCTGCTGAACATCAGCGATGGACAGGACTTCAGAACATTCCAATAATAAGCCAGCCCTGCAGTTCCCTGCAGGGCTTTTTTTATGACCGGCAGTCCGTGTAAAGTTCAGATTACATGTGCAATTCGACCAGGCTTTTAACGATCTTTACGCTAGTCAAACTAACTTCTATGTTAAAAAAACTACTTCAGCTCACACTTGCGGCTGTGCTTGCTGCACCAACGGTCACGGCGCAGGATAATCAGGGCTACCAGCGCCCGCCAAAAGAAATTGCCGACCTCGTTCTTGCAGCGCCCACACCAGGCGTTAGCCTGAACAGCAGCGGCGAATGGATGCTTTTTTCCGAGCGCCCATCATATCCCTCGGTCGAAGAACTGGCTCAGCCAGAGTACCGCATTGCCGGTATGCGCTTGAATCCTGCGAATTATTCACCCAGCAGGCAGTCGTTCATAAGCGGTTACAGCCTTAAAAATGTACGTTCCGGACTGTCATTCGCGGTATCGGGCCTGCCCAAGCCCTTATTTGCCGGAGCGCCGGCCTGGAGCCCTTCGGGCAGCCGCATTGCTTTTACACATACTACGCAGAAAGGCGTTGACCTCTATGTGATCGATGTAGCCAGTAAAAAGGCCACGAAGATCAACAAACAATACCTGAACGTAGTTCTTGGCAGCGGGATCACCTGGATCAACGATAAGGAATTGCTTTACCGGGTCATTACCAAACCGGCATCAGCCGCACCGGCCCGGCCGCTGATGCCAACCGGACCAGCCGTTCAGCAAAACCTGGGCAAGGCGGCTCCCAGCCCCACGTACCAGGATCTGATCCGCTCGCCTTTCGACGAGCAGCTCTTTGCATTTTTTGCAACCTCACAGCTGGTACGAAACGATGGCGCGGTTGAAAAACCGGTCGGCCAGCCGGCAATACACCTGAGTGTTTCGCTCTCGCCCGACAAAAAGTATCTGCTCATGCGCAGCATTCGGAAGCCATTTTCTTACCTGGTGTCGGCTTACGGCTTTCCTTCGGCGATCAGCATCACAGACCTGAACGGAAAAGTGGTAAAGGAACTGGCCGTTCTGCCTTCGAGCGAAGGCACGCCTTCGGGCTATGACAATACGCAGAACGTTCCGCGGGCATTTGACTGGCGCGACGATGCGGCTGCAACAGTAACCTGGGCACAGCCCCTTGACAGTGGCCTGATCAAAAAGCAGGTACCGTTTCACGATGCCGTGTTTGCACTCGCTGCGCCGTTTACCGGCGAACCGCAAACGCTCTTTAAAACAGCCAGCCGCTTTCGGTCTGTGCTCTGGGGAAATGAAAACCTGGCTCTGGTTACCGAGGGCTTAAGAAGCAAACAAACAATTACCGTGAGCCGACTTGACCCGGCTAGCGGTAAACTCGAAACGCTTTTTAGCCGCAACCAGACAGATGCATACAATGACCCCGGCAGCCCGGTAACGGTTAAAAACAAGTTTGGCAGAGAAGTCATCAAACTTGTCGACAATGGCAGCAAATTGCTGATGAACAACCAGACCGGGTCTTCGTCTAAAGGGGATTTGCCGTTCCTGGCCAAGTTCGACCTGTCTTCGAAGAAAAACGAGATCATCTGGCGTTCTGCCGAAGGCACATATGAGTATGTAGCAGATGTAATCGATCCTGACAAACTTGTTCTTTTGACCAGACGCGAAAGCCAGCAGCTCGTACCTAATTATTATCTTAAAAACCTGGTGCTGCGCATTGCTGACAGGCCGGTAACAGATTTCAAAAACCCCTACCCATCGCTTGAAGGAATTACACGCCAGAAAATTGCATACAAACGGGCCGATGGCGTAGACCTGACCGGCGATCTCTATCTGCCAAAAGGATATGACAGATCAAAAGACGGTCCGTTGCCAACATTGATCTGGGCTTATCCGCGTGAATTCAACTCAGCGGCAGATGCTGCCCAGGTTCGCGGCTCCCAGCACCGGTTTACGACCATTAGCTGGGGCTCGCCGATTTACTGGGTAACCCGTGGTTATGCCGTGCTGGACAACGCCGAAATGCCGATCGTGGCGAAAGACGGCAAGCGCCCCAACGATACTTTTGTTGAGCAGCTCAAACTGAATGCTACCGCGGCTATAAATAAGCTGAGTGAGCTGGGCGTAGGCGATCCGAAGCGGATGGCTGTGGGCGGTCATAGCTACGGCGCCTTTATGACGGCGAACCTTCTGGCGCATACCAATATGTTTGCCGCAGGCATTGCACGCAGCGGCGCGTATAACCGTACATTAACGCCTTTTGGTTTCCAGAATGAAGAGCGTACCTACTGGCAGGCACCTGCGCTATATTACGAGATGAGTCCTTTCAGCTACGCAGATAAGATCAAAACACCTCTTCTGCTGATTCACGGCGACTCTGATGATAACCCGGGCACGTTCCCGATTAACAGCGAACGGCTCTTTAATGCCATTAAAGGTGCAGGAGGTACCACCCGTTTTGTTTTTCTGCCTTATGAGGCCCATGGCTACCGCGGCAGGGAAAATATCTTGCATACCCTTTGGGAACAGGATAGGTGGCTTGAAACCTATGTCAAGAACAAAAAATAAGTACCATAATGACAACAGGCCGGAAATACCGGCCTGTTGTCATTTAAGCCCGCGTCGTCCTTTCTAAATTATACAGGGTTTTCTTACATTGTACTTTCAATGCCACCTATGACAAACCTGACAACTGATTTTATAGAAAAGATCAATGATTCGTATACCTTTTCCACCCCATCCATCTGCCTGGGCGCCGGCATCCTGGACGGCCAGGTTCATGCAGCGGCTGCCGTCAACATCCCCCTGCGCATGATAAACAGGCACGGCCTGGTTGCCGGGGCCACCGGAACCGGGAAAACGCGCACCCTGCAGTTACTCGCTGAGCAGCTTTCAGATGCAGGCGTTCCGGTTTTCATGCTTGATGTAAAGGGAGATCTTTCCGGCTTGCATAAACCTGGAACGACCAATCCACGCATTCTGGAAAGGGCTGCACTCTTGCAAAAAGACTTCGTACCAGCCGGCTTTCCGGTCGAGCTCTATTCGCTTTCCGGCAATCTGGGTGCACCCATGCGCGCAACCGTTACCGAGTTCGGGCCGCTTCTGCTTGGTAAACTGCTCGACCTGAATGATACGCAGACCGGCGTGCTGTCAGTTATTTTCAAATACGCAGACGACAACGGCCTGCCCGTTGTGGACCTTAAAGACCTGAGAAAGCTCGTTTCTTACCTGGCCGATGGGCCTGGGGCCGCAGAGATCAAAGAAAGTTATGGCCGTATTTCTGCCTCCACATCGGGAACCATACTGCGAAAGATTGCCGCAATTGAACAACAGGGCTTGAGTGAATTGTTTGGCGAAACCTCTTTCGATATTGCCGACCTGCTGCAGCGGGTAGATGGCAAGGGCGTAATCAGCCTGCTCAATATTGCCGATGTACAACATCAGCCCATGCTCTATTCTACCTTTCTGCTAAGCCTGATTGTTGAAATCTACAACACGCTGCCCGAAGCGGGCGACCTTGACAAACCGAAGCTCGTGTTCTTTTTTGATGAAGCGCACCTGCTCTTCAAAGACGCCTCTGATGCATTCATGGAACAGATCGAAACCGTGATCCGCCTGATTCGCTCGAAAGGAGTGGGTATCTTCTTTTGCACGCAGGCACCCGCCGATGTTCCGCAACAGGTCTTGTCACAGCTTGGCAACCGAATCCAGCATGCTCTGCGCGCCTTTACGCCGAATGGCCTCGATGCCCTTAAAAAAACGGTAAAAACGTATCCGAGGTCGGCGTTTTATAAGATCGATGAATTGCTGACCGGGCTGGGGACCGGCCAGGCGCTTATTACGGTACTGAACGACAAGGGTATACCGACAGAGGTTGCCGCCACCATGCTCATGCCCCCCCGTGCAGAGATGGCTCCGCTCACGCAGGCCGAAACGCTCGCACTGGTCTCGGCAAGTGGAACCGGCGCCCGGTACCGCCAGGCGGTCGACTCCAGAAGCGCCTATGAAATGCTGATTGAACGGTTAAACAGCGCTGGCAACGGAAAAGAACATACTGAACCGACCGGCAATTCTAAACAACCACCGAACGGACAAAACCGGCGGTCAGCTGAGAAAAGCCTCATGGAGCAGGTATTGGGTGCACCGATTACCAGGCAGATCGGAAAGGAAATCGTACGCGGATTATTTGGGATGCTGACGGGCAGAAAAACCAGACATCGGTCTGGCGGCCTTTTCGGAGTTTAAACAAGAGACACGACCTCAAATAATGAACCCCATAAGTTGTTTTCCAACTTGTGGGGTTCAGTCTGAATTCGGGGCAGTCGTCATTCTTTAGTAAGCGGTTGCATGAAGTTCCAGGCACTCCGCCCCGCCTGATCTTATTCGATACGATTCTTCGGCTTTAGAGCCGGGCAAGCCTTGCATAAAACTCGAGCATGGCTGCCTGATCAATCAGCGCTTTCACTTTATGCCGGCCAATCAGCCCTGATGCATCGCGTTCTTCCTGCCAGATCCGTTCGCCTTCTGCTTTAAAAAAGTCGATGTACGCGGGATTCTTATCGATTTTGTAAAGATCCAGATAACCACGCAGCATGACCACATTGAACCAGTAATGTCCCGGCAGCTTGCCATCCTGATAAAAGAATGCTTTTCCGGCAGCAGCTATGCGCCTGGCCTCTTCCAGATAGGCCTTTTCTTTGGTAATCGTATAGAGGATCACTGCCGAATTGAGCATGGTGCCCGTGTTGTAAGTATATTTCTTTTTGTCGAGCGCAAGCGATGGAATTTTGATGTTATCAAAATAGAGCCCGTCTGTGTCCTGCAAATGCTTCTTGGTCCAGTTGTATAGAGAAACCGCGGTGTCCAGGTATTTTTTCTCGCCAGTCATCTGGAAGAGTTTAAGCGCCACCAGCACGCCTGGCCCGTTACTGCAGGTATTTTTTGTGTCTTTCTTATCTTCCTGCCAGTAAAGGCCGCCGCCGGCCAGTTCGTCATAACCGCTCATCATGAAACGATATATCTTTTTGCTGAGTTCAAGATACCGGGCATCTTTTGTGCGAAGGTAATTTTCGGCTGCAGTAATTCCCAGCCATTGGTTGTCATCGTAAAAACGGCTGTCGCGGCCGGCATCGGCAAGGTAAGAGCGGTAGCCCGGAATGGCTTCGTCTTTAGCATCGTAGCGTTCAATTGCCTTCATGACTCCCGGAAGATAAGGTTTGCCCGTCTTCAACGCGTCGACCTCGTTTGCACCATCCATGAGTGCGCAGAGCGGCCACAGAAAGGAATACCTGCGTTCCCGAGCTGTAGGAAGGTCCTTCTCGAAGTACAGTCCGGATGCCGGTTCATAAAATACGGTCTGAATATTTTTCCTGATCAGTTCAACGCGCTGTTTGTACACTTTGGGTTGTGCAAGGGCAACCTGCCCCAGAAGCAGCATACCGATAAAAAGTTTTAAGGTTCTCATTATGTGCTTGTGTTATCTAGGTCCAAGATAGCAAGTTTCACGATTAGCTAAAACAATTTATCAGCGAAGCCGAAGGCCGGAGCCGCATGTCTTACAACCAAGCTGTATGAAACGCCGAAAGACCTTTTTTGTCACAATTAAAATACATATCTTGCTGCAAAATTATGGCTCGAATTTTTCTGAATACGCTCGGCGGAAAGATCTTGCGTTTCCTCATGAGCAGGCCAACGCTGGTGGTGCTGTATCTGCTGCTTGCTGTTGTATCGGCGCTGAAGCAGTACCTGAACCATGCTATCAACAATTACCTGATCTTCAAATACACTTTTTGGCACAGTCTTCGGCTGCAGCCGCTGTATCCTGAATATCCGGCCGAATACATGGACAGCAACCACTACGGACCTTTCTTCGCCGTCATCATTGCCCCCTTTGCCATGATGCCCGACTGGGCAGGAGTCATCCTGTGGAATGTATGCAACACTGCAGTGCTCTTTTATGCCATCTGGCAGCTGCCGGTTACAGAGAACAAGCGAAAACTGATGCTCTGGATCTGCTCGCACGAGTTGCTAACCGCTTTGCTTTCGGTGCAGTTCAACGTGGGCATTACCGGGCTGATTCTCCTGACTTTCTGTTATCTGGAAAGACACAGGTTATTTCCCGCAACCGTAGCCATGATGATTGGCCTTTTCACGAAATTGTATGGCATTGTGGGTCTTGCTTTCTTTTTCTTTATCCGGCACAAATGGCGTTTTATAGGAACCTTTGCCGCGGTGTTCGTGGTCTTTATTATACTGCCGGCGGTTATTTCCAACTGGGCGTTTGTACAGGCGGGATACCGGGATTGGTACGCGTCGCTGCTCTATAAAAACTCCCTGAACCAGGTAAGCGATATGGCTGACATCTCTTTCTCGGGGTTTCTGCGGCGCAGCACCGGCTTGCACATCCCGGTGCTTTACGGCTGCCTCGGGGCAGCTGTTCTGCTAGGCCTCGCGCTGATGCGGCACAGGCAGCACGATGCCTCGCGGTTCCGGCTCCTGATTCTCTGTTATGTGCTGCTTTGCCTGGTTTTATTCAATACCAATGTCGAATCGCCCACGTATATTATTGCTTTTGCAGGCGTAGCACTTTGGTTTGTAACCGTTCCGCAGTCGCGGTATACGATAGGTCTGCTGGTATTTGCTATTGTGCTGACCAGCTTTTCGCCTTCAGATCTCTTCCCCAGGTTTGTGCGGGAAGACTACGTCAAACCTTATGCGCTGAAAGCATTGCCATGTATTCTGATCTGGTTTGACATTGCGGCCCGCGTATTGTTCGGCAATTTCATAACTTCGCCTGTCGGGCGCCAGGCCTGAAAAACCAATCATTATGAGCAAGGCGAGCAGACAAAAGGTGCCCGGGCAATGGGAACAATTCTGGACAACGAATCCTTCGGGCTTCGATGAGATCATGTGGCAGGCTACGGCCTATTTTGCTGAACAATTTGAAACGACTTTTCCCGGGAAAGGACAACGGCTGCTGGACCTGGGCTGCGGTCCGGGGTTCCTGGTCGATATGCTCAAAGAGCGCTACGATTTTATTCATGGTACAGACATATCTGCGCCTTACATAGACGGCTGCCGGAAGCGCCTTGGTGTTTCGGCCCGGCTGGATTTCAGCGTGACACCGGCCTATGATTTCCAGGCTTACGCCGATATCATTGTCAGGGAACGCATAACCCGCGTGCTTATGTTGAGCGTGCTGCAATATTATCCGTCGCTGCCCCGCGTCAGGGCGCTCCTGTCAGCACTTAAAGAAGCTTCCTCCCGGCAAAAATTCACCTGTATCCTTGCCGACATTATGCCTGAAGGGCATTCAGCTTTTTCTGACATTGTCAGCATCTCAGGCCATGCCTTACGCAAGGGCTATGCAACAAAGTTTGCAAAGTTTATCCTGTATGCATTGTTCTCAGATTACCGGAAAATCAAAAAACTGGGACTCTTGGAGATTAACCAGGATTTTTTTCGCGAGGCAGCGTCAGAGCTGGGTGTCGGCGTTACTTTTGTAAAAAACCTGAGCCTGCATTCGGGCCGCTATAATGTTGTATTAGATTTCACCGCGTGAAAAAACTGGTTTCTATCGTCATTCCCTCCTATAACGAAGCTGATAATATTCCGGTTATCGCAAACCGCATTGACGAGGTATTCAGCGGCCTGAACTACAGGTACGAGCTGATCCTGGTGGACGATGGCAGCAGCGACCGTTCGGTCGACGTGATTAACCGCCTGCGCGAAACGAACATCCATGTGTATTACCTGGAGTTCTCCAGAAATTTCGGCCATCAGCTTGCCGTGAAAGCAGGTCTGGACCATGCCTGTGGCGACTGTGTGATCAGCATGGACTGCGACCTGCAGCACCCACCTGAAGCCATACCCGAACTTTTGCAGAAATGGGAAGATGGCTTTGAAGTCGTTTACACTGTCCGGGAAGATGATAAAGATCTTTCCAAACGCAAGCGGGGTTCTTCCAGCCTTTTTTATACGTTGCTCAATGCCCTTTCAGACATAGAACTCGAGCCGGGTGCAGCTGATTTCCGGTTACTGGACAAAAAAGTAGTTAATGTGTTCAGGAATTTTCATGAAAGTGAACCCTTTCTGCGCGGACTTGTGAAATGGCTGGGCTTCAGGCAATACGCGCTACACTACACGCCGGCTAAACGTTTTTCGGGCAAAAGTAAATACACCCTGAAAAAAATGATGCGCCTGGCCCTGCATGGCGTCACCTCGTTCAGCATCAAGCCCCTGTATACGGCCGTTTACCTCGGTTTCGTATTTTCACTTGCGTCTGTTCTGTACGTACCTTATGTAATTTATGCCTTTTATACTGGTGTCGAAGTTTCCGGCTGGGCTTCTGTTATTATGACCATCGTTTTTTTCGGTGGTTTGCAACTGATCATTCTCGGCATTATCGGTATCTATGTTGGAAAGATGTTTATGCAAAGCAAAAACCGCCCGAATTACATTGTCCGTTCAGCCGTATTACCCGACCATATCTCATGATCCTGCTTAGTTTCGACATTGAAGAGTTCGACATGCCGTTTGAATATGGGCGCAACATCAGTTTTGCCGACCAGATAGCCATATCGCGGCAAGGTACAATGGCCATTCTGGATATTCTGGAGAAACACGCCGTTAAAGCTACCTTCTATTGCACGGTGATCTTTGCCAGAGAAATTCCTGATCTCCTGGAGCGCATTGCCGCCGCCGGACATGAACTCGCTTCACACGGATTTTACCATTCAGATTTTAAGCCGGAACACCTGCGTGAATCCAAACTGGAGCTGGAGCGACTTTCAGGACAGCCGGTTGCCGGCTACCGCATGGCACGTATGATGCCTGTCGACGAGAAGGAACTGTCAAAAGCAGGTTACACCTACAATTCTTCCATTAACCCGACGTTTTTACCCGGACGCTACAATAACCTGAACATGCCGCGAACATTTTTTATAAAAGAAGGGGTCTTGCAATTGCCGGCGTCTGTGACGCCTTTGTTCCGCTTCCCGCTTTTCTGGCTGTCGTTTCACAACCTGCCGCTATGGCTCTATCAGAAAATGGCACTTGCTACAGTTAAACATGATGGTTACCTGAACATCTATTTCCACCCCTGGGAGTTTACTGACCTGGACGATGCCCCGCGTTTTGGCTTTCCTGCTTATGTCAGACGAAACACCGGTGGTAAAATGGCAGCCAGGATGGACCAGTTTATCAGGCACATGCTCGGTAAGGGACTGCGCTTCACCACGACCCGCGATTTTATTCACAGCATTCAATAAAAAAGCCAGCCATGGTTAAACATGGCTGACCTGACCGTGCACATGGCACCGGTTTATTTATAGGTTTCGGCAAGTTTCAGCGCCTGGTAAGCATTAACAACGCCGCCGCTTACGCAGATATCTGAAAAAGGAACACGAACGGTTTCATCCCGCTCATTTTTATACTTCACTTTATGGTTCACCTTCACTACCGACTTCATCAAGATTTCACGAACCTGTTTAGGCGTTAATTTCGGGTAATAGGAAAGGATCAGTGCAGAAAGCCCGGCAACTACCGGCGAAGCCATACTTGTTCCGTCAAACTCCTCATACTTTGAATCAGGCACCGTAGAGTTGATCATGAAGCCGGGCGCGAAGACATCGACAGTGTGTTTTCCATAATTGGAGAACGAGGCCTTCAGGTCTTCATTGTCTGCATAAGCGCTCGCGCCGACTTCGATCCAGTTTGAGGCATGCGGCAGACTGAACTTTGCAGAATCAACCATCGGTTTCAGCGAGCTGAGCGGAGTTGGGCGGGGCTGCACGCCGTTCGGTGAAGGTGCAACCGGCAAACGGGCAGGTAATGCAGGTTTTTTATGCGCCTTTTCATAAGCGATGGCTTCGGGGCTCTCAAAAAACTTATTTGGGAAATTTGATTCGATGTCGTTATTCTGGTTCTCATTGCCTGCCGCATGGACCAGCAGTACGCCCTTCTGTTCGGCATACTTGACGGCAGAGTCGACCACCTGCTTGTTCCACTTGTAGGCTTTACCAAAACTCATGTTAATAACCCTGGCGCCGTTATCTACCGCGTAGCGAATGCCGTTGGCAACATCTTTATCGCGTTCATCGCCCTCTGGTACCACGCGAATCGACATGATGCTGATGTGGCTGGCCACACCGTTGATTCCCCTGTTGTTGTTCCGTTCGGCGCCAATGATGCCTGCCACGTGCGATCCGTGGTCGGCATTGGGGCCTTTCACATCATTATTTCCATAGTAACGCTCACTTGCGTTGTTGTAGTCATCGCCAACCAGTTTGGCTCGCTCATCGTACTTAGGGTTCAGGTTATAGTTGAGCATGACGTCATAATCCTTGTACGCCTTTTTCATGTTCTTATAGAACTTTTCAAAGCTGCCATCCTCTTTTGAGCCGCGGCGGATAATGGTCTTAACCTGCTCTTCTATTTCGTCATTTGCTTTATAGCTTTCAATGTCCTGGAGGGTTGGAACCGGCTTTTTAGTCGTTGCTGAAACCGAATCGATCACTTTGTTGATGGCTTGAATAACAGCGAATGTCTGGTAAGCGTCCTGATATCTTTTGCCATAATCGGCAGTCATTCTTTTAAACAGCGCAAATTCCTCGCGTTGGGTACTGTCTAAGGGTGTAGAGTTGATCGTGCTCTGGTACTTTGGCGCATACACACGCATCAGGCGAACCAGTTCAAGGTTATCATAGGCCAGATTGCCATTTTTTGAACCGATAAAATTCCAGCCGTGCACATCGTCGATGTAGCCATTGCCATCGTCGTCTTTGCCATTGCCAGCTATTTCTTTTTTATTTGTCCAAAGAACATTCTTCAGGTCTTCATGACCGATATCTGTACCTCCGTCGATCACCGCTACAATGATCTTTTCTTTCGGCTTCTTATTTTTCAGCAGCTCGCGGTATGCCTTTTCTGTACTGATGCCGAAATAGCCATTCTCTGCCAGGTCAAGATTAAACCAGTTTGCGGGCAATTTCACGTCTTTGCTTTGTGCAAAGCCGACGGTGCTGCCGAGCGCTAAACAGGCGGTTATAATAATTCTTCTAAATCTCATAGATGTAACTGATAACAAGATAAGTAATCTGCAATATTACGGATTTCGGTTAAGAGGGACCGAAGATTTGACATTTTTTAACATCCGCTAAGCGGAATTGTTTACCCAGGGCGAAACAGGGACAAAAACAAAAAGGCCTTAGCTAGTAAAAGCTAAGGCCAGTTTAAGATTTGGCACCGACCTACTCTCCCACGTGTTACCGCAGTACCATCGGCTCTGGCGGGCTTAACTTCTCTGTTC
>NZ_KZ686272.1 GCF_003029735.1 Pedobacter yulinensis | reverse complement strand
GCTGTCGCCCGGATCAAGTGCCGGCGTGAAGGTATAGGTCAGGGCCGGATCAGCCTGCCCATACACTTTGGTCTGGGTGGCGGCCGTTACCGTAATCACCCTTGCACCGATGGTGAAACTGGCTCCGGTAAAGGTCAGCGCATAGTTGCTCCCTGCTGAGAGGGTACCCTGCGTGATCGGGTACGTACCTACGGCTTCACCCGGTGCGCGGCTCAACGATCCCGTAAAAGCGTCGCCTGCAACAAGGGCCGGACTGACCGTATAGGTGAGTGCCGGATCAGCGGTTCCAAATGCTTTTCCGCGCGCGTCGGCCGTAACGGTGATCGCTTTAGGCGTGACCTGCAGGTTAGCGCCGGTAAAAGTAATGGTGTAATTAGTTCCTGCACTGAGGGTTCCCTGAGTAATGCCGTAAGTTCCGACATTTTCTCCTGGCACACGGGTAAGCGAGCCGGTAAAGGCATCGCCAGCGGCCAGTGCGGGTGTGGCGGTAAAAGTCAGTGCCGGATCCGCATCGCCATACGCCTTGGTTTTAGCCTGTGCAGCGACCGTCAGCGCCAGCGGCGTGACCGTACTGCTGGTTATGGCCAGCGTCCTGCTGGTTGCGCCTGCGCTGCTTAGCGTCAGGTTGCCGGCATAATTCCCTGCCGCAGTGCCTGCGGCCAGCCTTACGTAAACCGGGCTGGCAGACAGGTTTCCGGCAGCGCCGAGCGTTACCGAAGGAGCAAAACTGCTGTTGTCGCTGCTGACTTCGAAACCGGCTGGCGGTGTAACCAGCACGCCAGCGGTCAGGTTTGTTGCAGAAACACTGAAAACAGCAGCGGTCGACGGCTGAGGGTACACGGCGTTCAATGCAGGAACCGAGCCTGTAAGGGTAATCGTTGGCTGCGTGCTGACTGCGAACGTGTTTGTGTTGCTTGATGGTGCCGTATTTCCGGCTATATCAACCGCCACTGCGCGCACGGTGTGCGAACCTGGACCAAGTTGTGCCTGCAGTGTATAGCTCCAGTTGCCGGAAGCATCAGTCGTAGTTGCGTTTGCAACCGACACACCGTCTGTGATCAATGTAATGGATGTGCCTGCTTGCGCTGTTCCGCTGATCGCCGGTGTGCCTGTAAGCAGAACGGCTCCGTTCGCAGGACTTAAGACAATGGCGGCGGCTGGCGCGGTAAGGTCAACGTTGAGCTGGAGCGCCGATGACGGTGCGCTCAGGTTACCTGCAGCATCCTCTACCCTGGCGGTTACGCTGTAAGACCCTTCGGCAACCGCTGATGCGGCGGCAGACCAGTTGCCTGAGCCATCGGCATTGGTAAAACCAACCTGTGTCCCATTGAAATAAAGGCGAACGGTGGCCCCGGGTTCAGACTGGCTTCCTGAAAAATTCAGGGCGGTTTTGTTCGTAATGTTGTCTGTGCCGGATAACCCGGTATCGTCAGCAGCAAGCAATTGTGGTACGGAAGGTGCCGCGGGCGAGTCGCGGTCTACAGCATACAGCTGTCCGCTGGTATAACCGCTCGGAATCCCATTACCTACAGCATCGAGAATACCTGTGCCGGTCGAGTTCAGGTCAAGCCTGAGCGTTCCGGTTCCGGTCACGCTGTTCGTGGTCACTGTATAGGTGGTACCCGAGCCGCTGACACCTGCAATAATACCGTTGGCGCCCCCGGTCACAGCAAGTGAAAAATCACCTGCGTCTACCCCGGTCACCGGTTCAGAAAAGGTGACGGTATAGGCCAATGAAGCAGCGTTTGTTGGAGTGGCTCCGACGCGAACGATTGAGGTGACAGTTGGCGCGACTGCATCGACCAGCACGCCACTTGTCGAGCCGACGCTGTTCAGCGCCAGGGCGGCGTCAACATTTCCGGCCCCGATGGTGCCTCCGTTGAGTGAGATCGATGATCCAATAGTAATCCCATTTGCATCGACATCACCGGTTGCAACAGTATACCGGAAAACCAGCGCCGAACTGCCGCTTCCCGCAACATAGGCCGCGGCTTTCGTTGTACTGCCAATAACAAGCGGAATGGCAGGCGTACCTGTTACTGTGACGGCTGCCGAATAGTTAACTGTAAAGTCGAGGGACTGTCCGGCGCCATAAACGGCACTGGCAGGCACTGCGACACTGGTCACCACGGGTGCAGGCGCAGCGTTGATGGTTAAGCTGAATGGCAGTACCGCAGAAACGCAGCCTGTAGTTGAATTGCGCACCGTCAAATTGAAATTGTAAGTGCCGGGTACAGGGTTTGCGGGCAAGAGCACGACAATCGGCGATCCCGAAAGCGCAGCATTGGTAACCGCGGTAAAGCCTGGCAGGGCGGCGGCGCCGCTCGTTACAGAATATTGATCGGGCGTGCCCGTGGCCCCGCTGTAAGGTATGGAAAAAGAAGTAGCATTGAAATTAACTGCCTGTACAGCCCCGATAGTTAGCGAAGGCAACGGGTTGACAACGCCGCTTAAGGCCACGGTAGCCGTTGTCGCACCCGCAGAACTGATCTGGATGTTCCCTGCGGCCGGACTGCTCAGTGCGGCGGCCATGCGCACATAAACTGTTGCGCTGGCAGAACCACCGGACTGGGGGATGGTCAGGTTTGCGCCCGAATAGGGGCCTCCCGATACAAGTGAAAGCTGGAATCCGGCGGGCGGTGCAACCGTTACATTCCCTGACAGGTTGCTTCCCGAAACTGTAAAACTTTGTTCACCGGAAGCGGTAGCTGCACATGAGCTGAAAGGATTGACGGTTCCGGTAGTCGTGAGCGTTGCACTCGGCGCTGCCGTAATTGCCAGATCATCTAATCTTAGTCCCTGGGGTACGGTTGTGGTTACCTCAATGGCATCTATCGACGCGAAATCGGCATTTGAGCTGAGGTCAAAGCCGACTGGGGAAATGGGCGTTGTTGGCACATAGTTTCCCGCAACGATAGATCCGACCTGGACGCCATCGCGCATGGCGCGAAGGCTGAAAGTTTGCACTACATTGGCAACAGCTGCGACGTTGATCGCGCTCAATTTGAATTCGGATCCATCCGTACTCCTGATAACAGCCTTCGAAACCGTTCCCGGCGCAATCGCCTGAAACCCGACGTGGATGTCACCGCCAACCGCTATATTGATGATCCGGATCGAACCGCCCGCGCCGTTTCCCTCAACAACAGCAGTCAGCCCGCTTGGTGTGTTATCGGTACTGCTCACGGGAATGGCCCACGAAGCAGTATTTCCGGAGGCAGTCGCCTGCACCGTACCGGCAGCAAAACTGTCAAAATTATAGTTTGCACTCTTGACCTGGGCGAGAGCGGCCTGCGTGAAACACAGGACCACCAGCAGCAACCAGCCGATTTTTCGGTGTAGCGACCCGCCTGGCCTGTTATTTTGTGGATAAGGCCGGCTAAGCCAGCTAGCTATCCGCCTGGAAGATTCCCTGTTCATATGTTTGAGGCGATTTTAGAGAGCGAAAAAACAGATGCAGGTTGTACATGCAGAACATGTGGTGCCAGCATGGCCAGGAGTCGTGCCGTCCCGCCGCAGGCATAAACAGTACTGCTGGGGGCAAAACTTTGCAAGAAAAAGTGTAAGCAAGTCATCAAAGTAAAATTTGGTTCATATATATTGGTTATGTCGTTATACACACAGGTAAGGGTTCTGCCAGCCAGATGTATTCTGATAGGCTGCTTCCAGGATATCCGGCTGCTCCCAGCTCACAGCCGGGCGCTGGTCTACCACCCGGTTTTCCAGTTGCTGTGTTTTTTTCGAGACTTCTGAAATGCGGATGTAAACCGGATGCATGGTAGCGTAAGGCGTTGTTTTGAGCGAAAAATTGCCCCGGGGGCCAAGCGCTGAAACCCCACGCAGCGATTCCGCAAGCGATTCGCGGTTAACTGAACGCTGCCCGAGTGCGGTTGCAGATTGGCTCAGTGCCAGCCCGCATTCATAGGCGAGCATACTGTAAGCATTTGGCCGGTCTGCAAAAGCCGATTCATAACCTGACTTGAAAGCACTGTTTTCTGCCGTGTCAAGGTGGTATGTCCAGGTAGCCGCGCTGTAAAATCCCGCGGCCAGCGGATCTGCAGACTCGAGACACTCGTCTGTGACAAACGGATGTACTGTGAGGGCCGTTCTGGAAGAAATATTTTTCTGGTTGTAATGGTAAAGAAACTCTGTGGCTTCTTTGCCTGAAAGCATGGCATGGGTATGTCCGGGCCTGAGGATCTCCAGCTGGTTGATGAGCGGCAGGGTATCGGGCTGGGTGGTCATGTTGCTGATAAAATTGAGTTTGACGCTTGCGGCGCCTGCAGCATGCAAACCATACCGGTAACATTCATGCATGTTGTATCCCGCCTCGTAGTAAGAAAGGCTAACAGCCGGATCGGCGCCGAAGTGTACCTGCGCCCATTTTCCCATCACCCATTCGCTTTTCCAAAGCTCCAGGCTGGTGTGAAACAGGTAGTCCGAACGAAATTGATAGGTCGGAACAAAACCGCCAAGATTGACTGCGATTACCGGTGTTCGGTGTTTTTCAAAAATGTCGGCGCATTGCAAAATGACCTTCGTTCCTGCTACGCCGATCACGATATCTACGTTATCAAAAAGTAGCAGTTTATTAAGCGCCTGTTCCACAAAAGGCTTGCCGCCGGTTTGAATAAACTCTTCCGCAAACTCGATTTGGTAATTTGCCGGCAAGTTGCGCAGGCCGAGTTGCAGGCCTTGTCTGAAGTCAGCACGCAGGTTTCTGAAAATCCCCGAATACGGGATAAGCAAACCGATCCTTATTTTTCTCATATAGATAAAGCATGCGGGCCATGGCCCGCATGCCAGTTAAAGTGCTAGTTTCGTGAAGGGAAGACGCCTTCTAACGCAATGATGTAGTTAATTGCCAGATAAGGTTGCATGATCGGGAGCGGCATGCTTCCGCCAGCCACGCCGACTGTGATTGCAACGTTCCCGCTAAGCGAGCCGCCGGCCAAGGGCACCAGCGTACCGCCAGCGGCCTGACTGATGTACCCGTTTACGTCTGAAGCCGCATTGGGGTCGTAGGGCGAGGCAAGGACGTTGTTCGCTGTCGAGGGGGTATGCGATTGGGCCTGTGCAGCCGATGCAGCAAGAGAGACGTTCCCGTTCAGCGTGCCTGACGCGACATGGGTATGCATAGGCATCTGTGCCAACGTTATCGTTACGTTTTCTGTTCCCGAAACCTGCCCAAGTGTATAATTCGAAGTGCCGGGACTCTGACCCGCACCGACAGGTACGCGGCCACCAAAATTAGGAAGCATGAAGGTCGTTTGACCATTGCCGCCATAAGTGGTTCCTAAAAGCGAAAAGAGCGCTGTGTTTGAAGAGATCGCCAATGTTTGTCCGAGGCAATATGCCCAGCCACGTGGTGCAAAATTGGGTGCCCACAATACGATGCTTCCTAAATAAGGTTCTGTCATGTCATTAAGTTTTATAGTTTGATATTCGGTTGATTCTTTGCATGATCACCAAACTGCGCCGTTCTAAGCGTAGACAGGCGTTCGCCCGGCATAATGCCCATTGCGGCCAGCTTGAATCCCGAAATGACACCATCACGCGTCGCGATGATATTGATGCGCAGGTACGAGCCTTCCAGGCAGGCTACAAATACGCCCTGATCAGGATGAGACAATACGATTGTTCCGGGAAGGTGCTTGGCCTGACCAGCTGCCGTTGCGGGAGTAACCTCGAGTATCCTGATTTCCTGTCCTTTCAGCACAGTAACAGCCCCTTGATAGTCAGGATTGGCTGCGTTAACCAGGTTGATGATATCGGTAGCGGCATGTTCTTCCCAGTTTATTGCCAGGTCTGTTTCCTGCACCCGCCGCTGCGTACTGCCAGACTGCCCATCCTGGACCCGGGCCGCAACTGTGCCTGCATCAAGGGCTTTGAGCAGTTCATTGACCAAGGGCACCGTTTCGATCGCGAACCTTGCACTACACATCCCCCTGGTTTCGCCGGGAATAATCGCAAGCTCTTTCTGCAGCAGTATGGGGCCGGTATCAAAACTTTCGTCGACCTGGTGAAGCGTTATGCCGCTGCCAAGCCCGCCTGAACGCAACTGCCAGAACAGGGGGTCAGGGCCGCGAAAAGCCGGAAGTAAACTGAAATGAATATTGATGAAACCAAAACGCGGAATGCCAGCCAGCGCCGCGGGTATTTTCCAGCGAAAGCCGAAAACCAGCACAAGATCTGCCCCTGAAGCACTGATCCAGCCGGCCAGCTCGACCGCAAAATCAGGTCGCGCCATTCGCCTGAAGGGTACCCGCAGCGCATCTGCAGCCTGCTCAAGCGGCAGGTTATAGGGTGTAGTTTCGTCTATAGACGCAACACCGGTCAGTACACCCGCTGCACAAAGCTGGTGCAATACAGGTATACCACAAACATGGCTACTCAACAGAATAACTTTCATTGCTGACGTGATGGGAGCGACCGGAAATTACCGGAAGTTCAGTAAACTATCAGATTTGAAAGACGAAACGGGTGCCGGGTAAGCAGGAAAAAAGAAAAAGCAGCGCAGTGTAGCAACAGGGATTGACTTCATGGCGTTAGGTTTGATTTAAGAATAAAGATAATTCCCGGTACGCAAAAAAACAAGCGGAATTTTGGGGCCGGAAAAAAAGATTAACTTCAGATCAGGATTGAGTTCCAGCGGAATGAGCCAATGGCCATCATAAAGTCCTGTGCCTGCTCAGAAAGATGCCGCTGTTCATACGCCGACAAGATGGCTAAATTTTATTGTAACCAAAATACTACACAACCGCGATGATCGTCTCTGCCCGCTTAAACATCAAAGTGCCCATTAATGAGCTGCGCGAAGAAGTTGCCCGGACCCTGGACCAGGCCTGGCAAAATCATTACAAGCCCAGCGACTTTACAGGAAGCTGGACCGTAATTGCCCTTCGCGCTCCGGGCGGCAATGCGGCTATGCCTTATGCAGATGCCGGAAACCTGGGTAGCTTTCAGGATACTCCCCTGCTCGGTAAACTGCCAGCCATGCAGCGGTTTTTAGCGGGCCTGCCTGCCGGCCTGCGTGCCGTACGGCTGCTCAATCTTGCGCCCGGATCGGCAGTCAATACCCATCGCGACTATGAACTCGCTTTTGAGAGAGGCGAAATGCGGCTGCACATTCCGATTTTTACCAATGACCGGGTAAGGTTTACACTGAAAGGATCCCCACTTTTTATGAACACTGGCGAGTGCTGGTACATTAATGCGAATTTGCCGCACAGCGTAAGCAACGAAGGCGATTCAGACCGCGTGCACCTGGTTATCGACTGCGAGGTGAACGAATGGCTGGAGCATTGCATGCAAACAGCGGCTAGTG
This sequence comes from Pedobacter yulinensis, assembly GCF_003029735.1. Taxonomy (GTDB): domain Bacteria; phylum Bacteroidota; class Bacteroidia; order Sphingobacteriales; family Sphingobacteriaceae; genus Pedobacter; species Pedobacter yulinensis. Next base: position 167,290 of record NZ_KZ686272.1, on the reverse strand, counting down.
TCAGCACCGCCCCGGAGTACGACCAGCAAACCCTGGCACACATGATCCAAGCGCTCGACAACCAGGACACCCCAGCGGCCAGGCAGCTGGCTGCAGACCTTCGTTTGCAGCTTCATGACAAGCCCGATTCAGCAAGTCTACTGAAAGAATGGATTCCTTACAGGTTGCTTGGCGCCGGGCGGCCGTCCTGCCAGTGGCTTTATACGGCCAGCGTCCCTTTTACCGATCCATTTTTTTCAGAGACGGTCAGCAAGTGCCTGAAATACCAGCCAGGCACGGGCCTGAAAGTAGAAACGAGCCTTGACGTACTGACAGAATGGGCGCCTGAACTGGATTGCGTCCAGCCGGCTGGCGTCATTTTCCATGTGTCACGCTGTGGCTCAACCTTGTTATCGCAACTGTTGGGGCTCGACCCGGAGAACATTGTACTGGCGGAAGTGCCCTTCCTGGATGCCCTGCTGCGCGCCGGAAAAAGCATGCAGCGTGCTGAAGCGGTAGCCCTGTTGCAGGCTGCCGTGGCTTTTTACGGACAGCGACGTTCAGGCAGGGAAAAACGTGTATTTATAAAAACCGATAGCTGGCACATTCATTTTGCAGCTATCTTTCGCGAAGCCTTTCCCGATGTTCCGTTTTTCCTGGTCTACCGCAGACCTGACGAGGTGCTGCGTTCACACCAGAAACTGCGGGGTATGCAGGCCGTGCCGGGTGTAGTGCCTGACGAGTTGCTTGGCATCGATCCCGGAACGGACAGGACAAGTAACCTGGATCTGCACATGGCCACTGTGCTGGAAGCCTACCACCGGGCATTTCTATCGCTGGTGCACCTGGATAAAAAGGTGACCTTACTCAATTACCATGACGGGCCGGAACTCTTGCTCAATAGCCTCCTGTCTGTAACACGGGTATGCCCCCGAGCCGAATACCTGGAAAAGGTAAGGCAGCGAAGCCGGTACAATGCCAAATTTCCAGACCGTCCTTTTGCAGCAGAACAGCTTATGGAGACCGCATCAGGCCTGCTCGAAAAAGCCTTTAATGGATACCATGAACTGGAACGGCTGCGGGCTGCTGCCGTGCCGCAAGAATAAAAGCTGTGATCTGCTGTGCTGCTTCGGCAATGCTGCAATGGTCCGTGCGGATGTGCAGCGCCGCTTGCCGGGGGTTTTCGTAAAGATCGCCCGGCCCCAGCAGGTCGGCAATGTGCAGGGGGTCGGCCAACGGCAGCAATGCCCGGCGATAAAGCCCCTTTGTATCCCGCTTAATCAGCACAGGCAGGCTGCAGTCGATCCAGATGGTTAATGCGTTATACCTGGCCTCCAGGGCCTGTCTGCCCTGATCAAACGGGTTGATCGCACAGAGAATGGCTACCTGACCGGTCGCCGAAATTTGCGCTGCCAGCTGGCCCAATCGCCTGATGTTCTCTGCGCGGTCGGCAGCAGAAAAACCCAGGTCGTTACACAAGGTTTGCCGGTACACATCACCATCTATGACCTGACAGGCTATCTGCCTTCTTTCAAGCAGCGCACAGACTCGCATGGCCAGCGTTGTTTTTCCTGCACCCGAGCGCCCGGTGAATTGAAGAAACATAACAAGGGGATTTGATTGCACCAATATACTCATTCCCCGGTGCGGAGAAGAATGGGCGCCTGAAATTTAAGTCCTCGGGCACATTGCCCCTAGTTTCTGCGGCTTTCTACCGTGTACACAAAACTATCTGCCTTATAATAGCCCCAGTTCAACTCGATGGGCCGCTCGCCCTGGTCAAAAACAAAACGTTTGCGCACCAGCACGGGACTACCGGGCTCAACCCCGAGTTTTTTGGCGATGTTTTTTTCTGCTCCTCTGGCGCTGATCTCCTCTTTTGACAGGTTGGCAATTACCTTGTGATCTGCCAGGATATCGTACAACGGACGCTTGAAATCTTCTTCGCCGGTAAGGCCAATACGCGGGTGGAAATACGACACAAAATATACGAAAGGTTCTTCGGGCCGGCCGCGCAGCCGCTCCATTTTCAGGATTTTGCGGTCCTTCCCTACTTCAAAGAAATTGGCGATTTCTTCGGTAGGCGTTTCCCAGGTAAGATGCAATTCAAAATTCTTGATCGGTATGCCCCGGGCCTCCATTTCCTGCGAAAAACTAAGCCAGTTATTTGATTTTGAACTCACCGACATCCCCGTCACCTTCGTACCCACACCTTTTTTGCGCGTAACCAGTCCTTCAGAAACCAGCTTATTGATCGCGTAACGAATCGTGGTACGCGAAATGGCGAGTTCTTTGGCAAGGTCCACTTCATTGGGCAGCAGCTTACCTCCAGCATACTCGGGCTGTTTAATCAGCTCGCGCAGCAGCAACTCTGCCTGCACATGCAGGGGGACCGGACTCTTATGGTTCAAACTTAATTTCATAGACAGCTCGTTTCGGCACGATAAAAATATGAAAATAATTTTGGCCGGCTGCATTATGTTACTATGTTTGTACATATAAGATCTAACCGTTGCGCCTGCTGGTCTCCTGCCCGACCAGAAGGTTGATTTTTTTTTCCACCGGGCACAACTACCTTTTAATAATATGGATACCCAGCACACAACTTTACCAGCATTGCGCCGAAGCCGGCAGCCACTCATGCCCCCTCAACTCGACAGCCCCAGACCTGATGGTTATACCATTTATCCCACCCACCAGCTTGCAGGCGGGCTGATTCATACTGGATACGAAGACCTGGCTAACTGGGTCGCAGGGCATAAACTGGTAGCCATTGATGGTTTCCAGGGTGTATTTTTCGCTGAAGTGCGAGACAGCATTGATGCGCAGCTCCGGCAAGCCGGCATAAGCGCCACCTGGGTTGACACAGCCAGTTATCTGAAGCCTGAAGCTGAGGTTACAGCGCTCGTATCGCCTTACCTTGGTCGGCCGGGCTCACCCTGGGGCAAGCGGGCATCGCTGACACTGGCAGACTTTTTCAATATCCCACAGGTAAGTATCGATGCCGCCCGCAACGAGGTGACGATCATTATCGGCCCGGGCGCAGCACTCTTTGCGCCTTCGGCTGCAATTGTATACGTCGACCTGCCAAAAAACGAACTTCAATTGCGCATGCGGGCCGGCGCAGCCGCTAATCTCGGTGCTGCCGCAAACGCAGATTATGCCGAAACGTATAAACGTTTTTACTTTGTAGACTGGGTAGTCCTTAATGCTCACAAAAAGGAAGTGCTGCCCCATGCAGCCATTGTAGCCGATGGGCAGTGGCCGGGCAAGCTGAACTGGATAGGCGGAAATGACCTCAGCCATGCGCTTGCTGATTTAGGTTCATCTGCTTTTCGTGTACGTCCCTGGTTCGAACCCGGGGCCTGGGGCGGGCAGTGGATGAAGAACAACCTCGCCGGACTGAATGCAGAAGAGGTGAACTATGCCTGGTCGTTCGAACTGATCGTTCCTGAAAACGGGCTTGTCTTCGAAAGTTCGGGCCTGCTGCTGGAGGTCTCGTTCGACTGTCTTATGTTTAGTCAGCGAAATGCGGTGCTCGGCAATTTCGCAGAGCGGTTTGGCGACGAATTCCCGATCCGTTTCGACTTTCTTGACACCTGGAACGGCGGCAACCTCTCTATTCAGTGCCACCCTACTCTGCCTTATATCCAGGAGCACTTTGGCGAGCGCCTCACGCAAGACGAGACTTATTACATCATGGACAGTCAGCCCGGAGCCGAAGTCTACCTGGGGTTCCGGGAGGGCATCGATCCGCAACACTTCAGGAATGAACTCGAGGAAAGCCAGGCCACTGGAAAAACAGTAGACATTCCTCAATTTGTACAGACGTTTAAGGCGAACAAACACGATTTGTTCCTGATCCCGAATGGAACGGTGCACAGTGCCGGAAAAGGCAGCCTTGTGCTCGAAATCAGTGCCACGCCCTATATCTTTACTTTTAAAATGTATGACTGGTTGCGGCTTGACCTGAACGGAAAACCGCGGCCCATTAATATTGAGCATGCCTTTAACAACCTCGATTTCAGCCGTCAGGGAAAGCGGGTTACGCAGGAACTGGTCGCCGCGCCGCGACAGCTGGCTGCCGGGGATGACTGGCAGATCATTGATCTGCCTACGCACGAAGCACATTTTTATGGCGTACACCGGCTGGAGTTCAGCAACCGCCTGGAACAGCAGACGAATGGATCGCCGCACGTCTTCATGCTCGTCGAGGGTGAGCGTATCATTGTTGTTCTGCCGGGCGAACGTACGCAGACATACCACTATGCCGAGACCTTCGTCGTTCCGGCTGCCGCAGGAAACTATATCCTGATTAATACCGGCAGCTCGCCAGCAAAGGTTGTCCGGGCCTTTTTAAAGCCAAATTAAACAACGAGATATGAACACAGGTCTTAAACATGTTGTGCTGCGGGCGCTGCTGCTTGCAGGCGTGCTGCTGCAAGCGATTCCCTGGTCGTCTGCAGACGCCCGTGCCCAGGAAAAAGAACCCGCTGATTATGCAGACCCCCTGCTGGGAACCTCTGAATCGCGGTGGATGCTTAACCCCGGCGCGACCCTGCCCTTTGGCATGGTTCAGATCAGTCCCGACAACCAGGGGGGTGTATGGAAATCGGGTTACGAGTACAGCCTGAACAATGTTGGCGGCTTCAGCCACATCCACTCCTGGACCATGGCCGGCCTTTCGGTCATGCCAACAGTTGGCGTATTAAATGTAAGGCGTGGGCCGGCAGACGGCCCCACCACCGGCTGGACAACCGGGTACCGATCGCGGATCGACAAAAACACCGAAAGGGCCAGTCCGGGTTTCTATGGCGTGACGCTGATGAACGGGAATATCCGCACAGAGATTACCAGCACCACGCGCGCCGGGTTTTTCCGCTTCGTGTATCCGGAAGCTGGGGATGCACACATCCTGTTTGATATGGACATCCCTTTTGAAAACACGGCCGAGGTCCTGGAAGCACGCTTTACGCAGGTCAGTCCTTATGAAATAGAAGGATATTCAAAACAGCGCTGGAGCTGGAATGAATATACCGTTCATTTTGTCATCCGCTTTGACCGGCCCATGGAAACGTTTGGCGCCTGGCAGGAAGGCAACATCACCAGGGGTATAAAAACCTTCGCCGGAAAGGGCAAGACAGGGGCGTTCGCCGACTTTAAACCGGCTAAAGGCGATACCATCCGCATGCATACGGCCATTTCCCTGGTCAGCATTCCGCAGGCCAGGCTTAACCTGGAAACAGAGATGACGCCATTTGGCTGGAACTTCGACGCCGTACACAAATCGGCACGCAAGGTCTGGAACGGCTTGCTGGGTAAAATCAGGGTTGAAGGCGGAAGCGAAACCAACCGCCGCAAATTTTACACGAATCTTTACCGTTCTTACGTGGCCCGCACCACCTGGAGCGATGTGAACGGAAAATATATCGACGTCAACGAAAAAGAACGGCAGGTTGATCCCGGCTCGCCCGTATTGGGCTCTGACGCCTTCTGGAATACGTTCTGGAACCTGAACCAGTTATGGACCCTCGTAAATCCTGACATTGCAGGCAAGTGGAGCCGGTCGTTCCTGGAAATTTACAAGACGGGAGGCTGGCTGCCCAAGGGCCCGGCTGGTATCGAATACTCGGGCATCATGGAAGCCTCGCATGAGATCGCATTGCTGGTAAGCAGTTACCAGAAAGGTATCCGGGATTTTGATGTACCGCTCGCCTTTCAGGCCATGGTGCACCAGCAGACTACCCCGGGAGTAAAGACGCCTGAAAACGGCTTTGCGGGCAACAAATTTTTCGACTCGTACATGAAACTGGGGTATGTACCGAATGAGGAAGGCCAGGTTTCAAACACCCTGGAATACGCGTACGATGACTGGTGTGTGGCGCAGATGGCGCGTTCACTGGGGAAAAAGAAGGAATACAACCATTTCCTGAGCCGTGCCGGAAACTACCGCAATGTCTGGGATGCGCAGGTGGGATACGTCCGGATGAAAAACCGGGATGGAAGCTGGGTCAGTGACTGGAGCCCCTACTGCTGCACCAGTTTCAGTGGCCCGGGTTACCTGGAGGGCAATGCCTGGCAATACAGCTTTTTCAACCCGCACGATGTGCAGGGAATTCTGAACCTGATGGGTAAAGATGAGTTCAACAAACGCCTGAATGAGGGTTTCGAAAAATCGGTCCGCTACAATTTCAACGCTGAAGGCGACTTGTACGACCTTGTTCCCATTAACCATGGCAACCAGCCGAACATGCAGGCGGCCTGGCTGTTCAACTATTCCGGGCAACCCTGGCTTACCCAAAAATGGACAAAGGCCATTATGCGGCAATATTACGGCGCTACACCTTACCAGGGATGGCTGGGCGATGAAGATGAGGGGCAGATGGGCGCCTGGTTCGTCATGGCAGCACTTGGTTTATTCGAGACCGATGGCGGCACTTCGGCCAGGCCGTTTTACGAAATCGGGAGTCCCCTCTTTCCGAAGGCTACGATCTCGCTGGACCCGAAATATTACAAGGGAGGTTCTTTCAGTATCGAAGCCAGGAACGTTTCTGATCAGAACATCTACGTGCAGTCGGCCAAACTAAACGGGAAACCTTTAACAAAACCGTGGTTTTATCATGAGGATCTGGTCAAAGGCGGAAGCCTGGTCCTTGAAATGGGCGCTCAGCCCAACAAAAACTGGGGGAGCGCGCCCGCCGACGCACCGCCCTCGATGTCAAAACCCAAATACGCAAAGCGATGAATGCAAAAAAATACAGCATTGGCCTGATCACGCTGGTTGCCTCGCTGGGCGGCTTCCTGTTCGGCTTTGATATGGCCGTTGTATCAGGGGTATTGCCCCTGGTTAAGGCCCAGTACGGATTAAGTGCGGCCTCAGAGGGCTGGTTTGTTTCTTCTGCCCTGGTAGGATGCATTGCCGGTGTTGCACTTTCGGGCGAACTAAGTGACCGCTCGGGGCGGCGTTTTCCGATGCTCTTGTCTGCCGTACTTTTTGTTGGTTCGGCACTGGGCTGTGCCTTGCTGCCCGGATTGTCTGCTGTGATCGTTTCAAGAATACTGGGCGGCATTGGCATCGGTATCGCCTCAAACGTGGTTCCGCTCTATATCTCTGAGATCGCACCCGCAGCGAAACGCGGCCGCCTGGTGACCTATTACCAGCTCGCCCTGACCATGGGTATTCTATGTGCCTATTTGAGTAATGCGGCGCTGGTTGCGCTGGCGCCGGGCATGCATGGAAGGTTATTTCATGACGAACTTTGGCGCGGCATGTTCCTGATTGGGGCATTCCCGGCCGTCATCTTTTTTATCGGCTTGTTCCGCCTGCCCGAAAGTCCGCGCTGGCTGCTGGCCAGAGGCCGCCGGGTCGAAGCCCTGGCCATTCTTTCGCAGACGGGCGAAACAGTACAAGACTTGCCCGGCACCACGCGCCCTGCTTCCTACCAGGACCTCCTCTCGCCAAAGCTTCGCGGTGCACTGATCATTGGCTTGCTGCTTCCGCTGTTCTCCCAGTTCAGTGGAATCAACGCAATTATTTATTACGGGCCCCGCATTCTCAGCAATGCAGGTGTGTCACTGAGCAATTCCCTGCTCAGCCAGGTTATTTTCGGCATGGCCAACATGTTGTTCACGCTGGTGGCGATCTGGAAGGTAGATAGTTGGGGCCGCCGGCCACTATACCTCTATGGCACTGCTGGCGCCACTGTAACGCTGGCCCTGACCGGGCTGTGTTTTTATACGGGTGCAACCGGCAGCATCTGGCTGCTGCTGTGTGTGCTGGCTTTTCTTGCCTGCTTTGCATTTTCTATCGGTCCGCTGAAATTTGTGATCGCATCCGAGATCTTCCCCGGCACCATCCGTGGCCGGGCCATGGCACTCAGCGTCATGGTAATGTGGATAGCCGACACTGTTGTAGGCCAGCTAACGCCCCTGTTACTTAGCTGGATAGGCAGCAGCGGCACATTCTGGTTCTTCGGATCTTTCTGCCTGGTCGCCTTCTTCACTGTTTACCGGCTGCTGCCGGAAACCAAAGGACGCTCGCTCGAACACATTGAAAACAACCTGGAGGCTAAAAACGAAAGCCCCTTAATTATGCATTAATGAAAAAAAGACACCAACTTATTCTGCTGCCCCTGCTTTTTAGCCTTACAACTGCCGCGCAGCAATACACCAAACTGGTCGAACCGCGCATCGGTACAGCCCATTCCCGCTGGTTTTTCTTTACCCCGGGCGCTGCGCCCTTCGGTATGGCAAAACCCGGCCCCTCTACCAACGGAAGCGAGGGAAATGCCCAGGGCTGGGAGGCCGTTGGGTACGACTACCGGCATACTTCGATAGAAGGCTTTGCGAATTTTCATGAGTTCCAAATAGGTGGCGTAGTGTTCGCCCCAAGCACCGGTGAATTGAAAACCACGCCGGGCAAGCTTGATGACGTGGCTGGCGGCTATCGCTCTGATTTTGACCGGCGCGACGAACAGGCCTATGCCGGTTACTACAGCGTCCTGCTGAAAAAATACGGCATCAGGGCCGAGCTGACAGCTACGCCGCGGGTTGCTTTTCACCGCTATACATTTCCGGAAAGCCGGCAGGCGAACATCTTGTTTGACATCGGCAACAAACAAGGCGAAAGTGGTGAGGTAAAAGGTGCGCGGGTGGAAATCATGTCCGACGGCCGGATCGAGGGATATGTCGTGACCCGGCCGGTGTATGTGTCCAAGTATCAGCCCGGGGCCGAGGTCGCCATGTTTTTTTCTGCCGTGGCAGACAAACGCCCCCTGGCCGTGGGAAGCTTCAATGGCCGCGACCTGCACAAAGGCACCCGCAGCGCGAAAGGTAAAGGAGCCGGGGTGTACCTCACATTCAGCACGAAAGCTGGCGAAAAGATCACGATCAAAGCCGGTCTTTCTTACACCTCGATTGAAAACGCCCGTAAAAACCTTCAGGCTGAAGCACACGGGCTCACTTTTGACCAGGCGCTGAAACAGTCGCAGGCAAGCTGGAATGAAGCGCTTGGCCGCATAGCCGTTAAAGGAGGTAAGCAAGCAGACCAGGTTAAGTTCTACACGGCGCTTTACCATGCCCTACTGGGCCGCGGACTGGCCAGCGACGTGAATGGTGCGTATCCGAGGAACGACGGTTCGACCGGTCAGATCCCACTGGCCGCCAATGGAAAGCCCTTGCATAACCACTACAATACAGACGCGATCTGGGGAGGTTTCTGGAACCTTACACAGCTCTGGACCCTCGCCTACCCCGAATATTATTCAGACTTCATCAAAAGTCAGCTGCTCGTTTACAAAGACTCGGGCTGGCTGGCAGACGGCATTGCCAATAGCAGGTATGTTTCCGGTGTAGGCACCAACTTCGTGGGCCTCGTCATGGCGAGCGCATACTGTAACGGAATCCGGGACTTTGATACCGACCTGGCCTGGCAGGCGGCCTATAAAAATGAAGTCGACGGGAAAAACCGCCCCCGCGGCGCAGGTAAACTGGATGTAGCCCGTTTCGTAAAAAAAGGCTACGTAGGCCATATTGATAAGTCTGATGATTTCGCCGAAAGCTGGCAATTTTCGGCATCGCATACGCTCGAGTATGCTTACAGTGCATACGCCATGGCTGAATGGGCCCGGTTGCTCGGGAAAGCGACCGAAGAAAAACAATTTAACCGCCTCGCAGCAGGCTGGAAGGAGCTATTCGATGACAAGCTGAAACTTGTTCGGCCGAAGTACGACAACGGAAAATTTATAGACAACTTCAACCCCTCTGAAGTCTGGCGTGGCTTCCAGGAAGGAAATGCCTGGCAATACACCTTTTATGTACCTCAGGATCCCCAAGGATTGATTACAAGGATTGGCCGCAATGCTTTCAACAAAAGGCTGGACAGCATTTTCGCCGCCTCACAACAAAACGCATTTGGCGGTGGAAAGACTCTCGACGCCTTCTCGGGCCTGCAGGCGCCTTATAACCACGGCAACCAGCCAAACCTGCATATATCCTGGTTATTCAACTATTCAGGCAGGCCAAGCCTGACGCAGAAGTGGGTACGTGCCATTTGCGATGAATTTTATGGCAGCGACGGGATTCACGGGTATGGTTATGGCCAGGACGAAGACCAGGGACAGCTGGGGGCCTGGTATGTGCTTGCGGCAATGGGCCTGTTTGATGTGCAGGGTATGACCAATGCCCACGGAACCATGGGCATCAGCACTCCTTTGTTCAAGGAGGTGCAGATTAAATTGAATAAAAAGTACCACAGCGGCGAAGCCTTTAAAATCAACTGCGAGAATTTTGGTGAAGGGCAGCGCTACATTTCGCAGATTATTGCAAATGGCCGGAAGCTTGAGCAGCCGTTCGTTCCTGTTTCAGACATTCTGAGGGGCGGAACATTACAATTGAGGCTGTCGGCCGAACCCAGGGATCAGTTCTAATCAGGGCCCAACCGGCCGGAACACAGTTCGAGTCCTGCAAAGTTGGTAACTTTCGTAAAGTTACCAACTTTAAGTTAAAAAATTATCCAAAAATTAAATTTTCTTTTTATAATCAGGATTTTTCGCTGCAGGTAGCGGCGCCTGGGTCATTGTAAGCCAGTCGTTCAACTGCTTCAGCATTTTTTGCTTGATCTGCGGTTGCACCTGCGCCAGGTTCTTTCGCTCGGCAGGATCCCGCTCGAGGTCATACAGTTCAACCACCTGGTCTTCGTCATACCTGATCAGTTTCCACTTTCCGCTCCTGACCGCCGAGCCGGGCCTGGTTCGGAACAACGGATCATACCCATCGTCTTTCTGTGGGTCATAGGCCTGCAGGTAGATCGGGAAATGCCAGTACAGGGGCCGTCCGGCCAGCTTTCCGCCCTGCCAGAGCGGCACAAGCGATTGCCCGTCCAGTTCCAACGACTTTTTGAAGCCCGCCACCTCCATCAGGGTTGGATAAAAATCCATATTGGTAACAGGTGTTTCGGTGCGGCTTCCGGCTTTGATGGCGGCCGGCCAGCGAACGAGAAGCGGAACGCGGATGCCGCCCTCGTAATAGGATCCCTTACCCGCCCGAAGCGGCTCCTGAGAGGAAATGGACCGGATACCCCCGTTATCGGAGGTGAAAATTACTATTGTGTTTTCGCGCAGGCCCAGCTCGGCCAGTTTGTCCAGTACGCCGCCAACACTCTGGTCCAGCGCTTCGACCATGGCACCGTAGGTAACATGGTTTTGTGCGCCGGCAGCTTTTTTCGCCGCATACTTCTGTTTCAGACTATCCGGCGCCTGTAGCGGCGTGTGCACAGCATAGTAAGGAAGATACAGGAAAAAGGGCTTGTCTTTGTGTGCCGTAATGTATTTTTCTGCCTCCCGGCCAAGCCGGTAGGTCAGGTATTCGCCGCTTTGGCCGTCAGGTATATCCGGATTCTGATAAGGCACGAAATATTTATTAGACCCCCGGTGGTTTCCGCCAAAATTATAAGAAAAGCCCTGTGTTAGCGGGTCTTTTCCCAAGTGCCACTTTCCGATGATCCCCGTATCGTATCCCGCGTCGCGCAGCATTTCGGCCAGCGTGTAGAACCGGGGGGCCAGGTCATCCGTGTTTTTTACAGGAACAAGTTTACGGTCTGAAGCCGCTCCGCGGGCCGAGGTACCCACCGTATAAATGCCGTGGCGGGGTGTATTGAGTCCCGAAAGCATGCAGGCACGGCTGGGCGCGCAATTGGCGGCTGCGGCATAGGCCTGGTTAAAGACCATGCTTTCGGCTGCCAGCCCGTCCAGACGCGGTGTTTCAAACCAATTACTCCCGGTAAAACCCACATCTTTATAACCAAGATCGTCGGCAACAATCAGTACGATGTTTGGTTTTTGGGCAAAAGCGATCGCCGGCAACAGGGCGGCCATGACGGCGACTATCAGTTTACGCAATCTGTTGAATTTCATCTTTACTGGTTCTTGGCTCGTGCAACAAACGATCTGTCAGACCCGAACATACAAATTTTCGCAGCACAAACTTAATCCGGAGGAAAAAACCCCAAACAGAAAGCCGGCAAACTGTTGTCTGCCGGCCTGAGTAATGGAAAATCGCCGGTTATTTATTGATGAGCAGTTTGCCATTATTTTCACTGACTTTATAAACCACGGCCCGCTCGGTCTGGCTGTTGGGCGCATGGTACGAAATGGTCAGTTGCCCTGAAAAATCAGTGAACAGCATCGCATGGCCGCCATCATCATCATTCAGGGGAACAGCATCATGCTTCCACGGGCCCGCCAGGGTTCCGCTAGCTGAGCGCGACAAACCGATGGCATATTTTCCAGCTTTGGTAAAACTGGACCAGGTCATGAGCAGTTCACCATTTTTTGCCCGGTAAAGAAAAGGTGCGTCAGTTACATAACCCACAGTGCTGCCATGCGTGATGGTGCCGGTCCATGCGGCCTTGCTGGCACTGAACAAAACAATCGGTTCGCCAACTGCGTCTTTGAGGTCACTGCTCAGTCGCTGGGCAACGATCTGACCGTCGGTTACCTCGAGCCATTCGCGGCAGAAAACGATCCAGGGCTGCCCGGCATCATCCACGTACAGCGACCCGTCTAACGACATCCAGCTGCCCGGGGTAACAGCCCGGTTAACAAGCGGCTGGAACGGGCCGCCGGGCTTGTCGGCTACCAGTATCGACGTACCGCGCTTGCCGTTGCTCCCCGAGAACGTGGCGAACAGGTAATATTTGCCCTGATAAGCGTAGGTATCGGGAGCCCAGAAATCGCTCCTGCCCCAGAAGTCGGCTGGTGGCGCGAAAGATATCCCGTCATCCCGCCAGTTTGCAAGGTCCCTGCTCGAGTACGTTTTGAAGCCGCTGCCGGTGCTCACGTTCAGGTAATACGTTTTTGAAGCATCATCTTTAAGAATGTAGGGATCGCGCACCCGGAGATTTTGCACCGGGATGGGATAGTTTTGTCCCGCAGCGGGCGGCGGCGGGGCAGCTTGGGGGTCATGCTTGGTACACGCAACGTACAGCAACACGATCGCAAGCGCCGGAGCAACGAGATAAAGTGCGGCCATACATTTCTTTAAGCGGCCTGCTGTTGCAAATTCTGATAAAACTGACATATGTTTTGGATTAGGTAAGGGGGGTATGCTGATCATTGGATTAATTGTAGCCCGGGTTCTGGACAAGGTTTGGATTCTCGACAATCCGTGCGCGCGGAATCGGGAACAGAAGGTTTGTTTCGCTAAAGTTTGTGGCATTCCGCTTCCCGACTTCCAGGTATTTGCCCATTCTGATCAGATCTTCCCGACGCTTGCCTTCATACCAGAACTCCCAGCCGCGCTCTTTGAGCAGGTGGTCGCGCAGGCTTTCTTTCGATGGAAATCCCGCGAGCTGAAGTTCATTTGCTGATCCTGAGTAGTTGTCAAATGCGCGCCTGCGCACATCATTGATCAGTCCGATCGACGCTGCATTCGGACCATTCAGTTCATTTAAAGCTTCTGCCTTGAACAGCAGGACTTCTGCATAGCGGTCCAACACCTTATCATTGCCCGACCAGATGCCAAAAGCACGCGGATCAATGCCGTATTTAAGGGGAAGCGCGCCGATATCGCCGTTTGTACGCAGGTTAACGGTCTGGCCGGCCTTATTGGTGTACTCGGCCAGCGCCAGGCGGCGGCGCTTGTCTTGCGAATTAAAAGAATCATAAAACGCCCATGGCATGCGGTGGCCGTTCCACCCATCGAGTGCATTCCCCGATGGCGACCGGAAATCGCCGGGAAGGATGTTCACGAAACTGTGGCTGCCAAACCCTTCCAGCGGTTCGCTGACCACCACGAAGATAAGCTCCTTGTTCTTTTCGTTTTGCGCAGAAAAGACGCTCTCATAGGTGCTTTGCAAGCTATAATAGCCCAGGCCGATAATCTGGTTGGCCGTATTAAGCGCATTCTGCCAGTCTTTTTTGTGCATGTAAAACTTAAGCAGGTAATGCAGGGCAGCCCCTTTCGTTACCCGCCCGTATTCGGCCTGCTCCACAGGCAAATTGTCTGCGGCATTTTTCAGCTCGTTGACGATAAACGCTTCCACCTGTTGGCCGGAGGGTCGGGCAGGCTTATAGTCGGGGTCAGGATACAGCGCCTTTTCGCCTTCCACGATCAGCGGAAGCGGCCCGTACAGACGCCACATATCGTATACAAAAAAAGCCCGCAGCGCACGTACCTGTGCCATGTATCCGTTCCTGGCTGCCGGCTCAACCGGCGACTGCTCCATCCTGGCCAGCGCGTAAGTTGCACGCGTTACGGCAGGGTTCAGCCAGTTATAAAATTGAATAGCCATGGCATCGTTCACGTTCCAGTTGCCATTCAGAAAGTTGGTCCAGGCCCAGGTCGTGGTCCATTCACCGGTGGCCACCTCGTCCATCACGAATGAACTGCCATCGCTGAACATATAGGGAGCCCAACCACCAAGGCGAAGCTCATGATAAATGGTCGTCGTTGCCACTTCCAGGTCCTGCCTGGTCTTGTAAAAATTTTCGCTGTTGATGGTTCCCGGCAATTCCGGATCGAGCCCCTTTTCGCAGCTGGCGAGTGCCAGCATGCTAAACAGCAGTGTAGATTTTATGATCGTTTTCATGTGTTTCCTGTTAAAATTTGACATCGAGACCGACAGATAAGGTACGTTGCTGCGGATAGGTAGCCCGGTCATTCTCCGACTCGGGGTCCAGGCCTTTGTAGCCTGTTATGGTAAACAGGTTCTGGCCCCCGGCAAACAACCTGGCACCCTTGAGCCACTTGACGCGCAAGGCTGACGATGCAAAGTTGTAGCCGAGGGTCAGGCTCTTCAACCGCAGGTAAGAAGCTTTTTCCCAGTATGGCGAGCCATAACTGTCGTAGCTGTTCACCTCACCGCTGGGCATGTCGGTATTGGTATTGGTGGATGTCCACCGGTTTTGAACCTCCCGCAGAAAATTGTAGTTGGACCGGAAGAGCTGTGTGCCATAACTGCCGTATACGCTGTGCTCCATGCGCGTCGCGGCCCACTTCAAACCGCCTACGGCAGCATACACAAACACGTTCAGGTCAAACCCTTTATAGGAAAAAGCATTGTTCATGCCCATAGAAAACCTTGGTGCCCGTGTACCGAGAAAAACAACGTCTGCCTGGTTGATCTTTCCATCAGGTACGCCCGTCAGCTTTCCATCCGGCCCCAGACCGTTTACATCGCGGTATTTCTGCTGCCCGGGAAGCAAGCCCGGCATGGCAGGTGTATTTTCGCCCGCCTGTTTAATGCCATCGGCCACCAGGCCAAAAACAGCGGTAAGGGGATCACGATCGCCCTGGTAAGCCTGCAGGATCACCTTGGGGTCGCGTTCTTTCCATCGGTCGGAAAACGAAGTGAAAGTGACGAGCGTGTTCCACTGGAAGCGCCCGGTTAAGTTGGCAGCATTGAGGCTAACTTCGAGGCCCCGGCCGCGCGTAGAGCCGATGTTCCATGGAATGTTGCCAACCACCGAACTTTGCGGAAGCGCCCGGTAACTCAGCAGGTCTGATACATTTTTGTAATACACCTCTACCGTACCACTCAGCCGGTTTCTGAACAGGCCAAAGTCAAGTCCGAGGTTGTAGGCTGTTGTGCTTTCCCATTTCAGGTTCGGATTTCCCAGTTTCGACAAACTCACACCATTACTCAGGTTGCCGTTGAAATAATAATTCATGCCATTAAAGCCATAGAACTCTGAAGCAGCGCTGTTTGAGATATTCTCGTTCCCCACCTTGCCCACACTTATGCGCAGTTTAAGGTCAGACAATGTCTTTGAACTGCGGATAAAGGGCTCTTCGATCAGCCGCCAGGCGAAAGCCCCGGAAGGGAAAAATGCGTACCGGTTGTTCCTGCCAAAACGGTCGCTGCCGTCTACCCGTGCTGAGAAGGTAAAAAGATACCTGCTCTTGAAACCATACTGCAGGCGTGTAAAGTAAGACGCTAAAATGTGCCTGTCGCGGTAGGAACTAACCACAGGCCGCTGCGCACCGGCACCAAGGGCATCATACAGCAGGGCGTCTGAAGCGAAGTTCTGGGCCCGTGCGGCAGAGCCGCTGCCATGATAGGCTTGGTAAGAATAGCCGATCACGCCCTGAAGATTGTGTACACCAGCCAGATCCTTTCTAAAATTCAGCGTCAGATCAGTGACATAGTCGTTTCGCTCTGCGCGGTTAATGTCTGCCTCGCCATTGACCTGGCTGCCGTAGCGGCTGGTCTTGGGATAGTAACTTTGCCGCAGGCTGCTGCGGATATCGCCACCAACATTCAGTTTAAGCCAGATCGCCGGACTGAAATAGACGTTGGTGAATACATTCGCGAGCATCCGTTTAATGTCGGTGTTGTCGGTGATTTCCAGGTATGAGAGGGGATGTCCCAGCAGGGGTTGATTGGGATCTTCGATCCATTTGTTGCTGGCGGGGTCACGCGCCGGCCCAATGGTTGGACTGTAATTCAGTGCAGCCTCGATAATCCCGGCATCTGCGTCGCGGCCATCGCCAAGCTGGGAGTTTTGCGACTTGGTCAGGGCACCCGTTAGTGAGGTCCCGTAATCCCACCACTTCGTAATTTTCTGGTCCAGGTTCAGCCTGAAAGAATACCGGTCCATGCCCGAACCTTTGATGATGCCATCCTGACCAAAATAGTTTGCCGAGAAAAGTGCTTTGGTGGTTTCGTTTCCGCGACTGATCTGCAGGTTGTGCTGATTTATTTTGCCGGTCTGGGTAATCATGTCAAACCAATTGGTGCCCTGGCCTGCGGCCTGGATCACAGCCGGCGAGTTGCGTGCAATAAATCCCGGTATTGCCGATGGGTCTGTGTTGCCATACGGCCTCACCTTGTTTTGGATCAGGTAGAGTTCATAGAGGTATTTGTTCTGCTCAACCATAAACTCAGTTGCATTCAGCAGTTCGGGTGCCCGCGTAATTTCCTGCACCGAGGTATTCAGGTTATATTCGATACTGGATCCCTGCCTGCCACGTTTGGTGGTGATCAGGATCACGCCATTGCTGCCGCGCGCGCCGTAAATTGCTGTTGCCGACGCGTCTTTGAGGATCTCGATCGAAGCAATGTCGTTGGGATTGATATCGTTCAGTGCACCCCGGCTGCCATTGTTGTATTTGTTGCCGCTCCCCGGCTCTACCGGGTCATAAATCACAGGGAAACCATCTATAACGACAAGCGGGCCATTGCCTGCACCGGTCGACGTGGCCCCGCGAATGTTAACGACCGTGCCGCCGCCGGGCTGTGAACTGTTTACGACAGTCAGGCCGGCGGCCTGCCCCTGCAGCATCTGGTCAATGGAAGGCTGTGCTGTTTTGTCGATTATTTCGGGTTTGATGCTCACGATCGACGCATTCACGTCGCTGCGTTTTTGCGTACCATAACCCAGCACCACCACTTCTTCCATGGATTGTGCCTGCGGCTGAAGCGTAACGAGCAGGTTCCCGCTGGCCGGGACGGTTATTTCCTGTGACTGGTAACCGACGAAACTAAATACGAGTGCGCCGCCGGCTGCCGGTATTTCGATGCTGAACGTGCCGTTCTCACCGCTGGTCACCGCACGTTTGCTTTCGCGGTGCAGCACGTTCACGCCGCTCATCGGTTCACCGCGCTCATTTGATACGCGGCCCGTTACACGCAGCTGGCGCGCGGGTTGCGGCGCACGCCTGATTACGATGACCCGGTCTTTAATGGTGTAGCTGAGCTGCTGACCAGCCAGTACCTGCTGCAAGACCGTTTCTAAGTTTTCCTGCCTGAAGTTAACCTGGACCGGTTTGGCACCCTGCAAAAGGGCGGCATCGCAGACCACATCAAATCCGCACTGTTTGTGTATTTCCCTGAACAAACGTTCGAGGGTGACTTCTTTCTGCAGCGTAAGTGTCTGGCTGTAACTCTTTGCACTGACGTGCAGAAAGCTTGCGATCAATAAAACAAAGACAAGTTTCATTATCAGCAACAATTTGAGGAGCGCACGCAGCCTTGCGGCCGGCAAGCCCGGTAAAGAAAATTTCATACATTTGAAATGTTTGGGTTTATATCTGTCTTGGTTAGAAAAGCTTTGGCAAGGGTACCCGAATGTTACCGGGAGTGTTGCAACCACTTCCGGTTTTTTTGTACCCCGTATGCAGGTGTAATTTTATGGCATAACGGTTACCCTCCTTCCTTCTATTTCAAACCGGACGAGCCCCGACATTTCGAGTTTATGAAGCACTTCTGAAATATTGGCCGAACGGGAAACCGTTGCCCAGATTGCACGGTGGGATACGTCACCGCGATAAATGACTTCCACATCGTACCAGCGGCTGATCTGTTCCATGATCTGCCGTATATCCTGGTTTGCGAACAGAAAATAACCGTTTTTCCAGGCAGTGGCCTGTTCTGTATCGGCAGCACCGGTTTCCAGCCTACCGTGTTTACGGTTAAAACTTGCCTGCTCGCCTGGCTTGAGCATTGCCTGGCCTCCAGCCAATACACGCACAGCGCCTTCTACGAGAACCGCAGCCGAGTGGTCTTCATTTTCATAAGCGCTGAGGTTGAACTGTGTACCGAGCACTTCGACCTGCATGTCCCTGGCATTGACGCGGAAAGGCTTGTGTTTGTCTTTACTGACCTCGAAATAAGCTTCGCCGCTAAGTGTGACCTCCCGCCGATTGCCCGAGAAGGCCGTCGGAAAGCGCAAGGTCGAAGCTGAATTAAGCCAAACCTTGGTACCGTCTGCCAGGCTGACCTGGTATTGCCCGCCCCGGGGTGTTCGAATGGTGTTGTATGCAACCGTTTTCCCTGTACCGGCCGCAGACTCGTAGGCCAGCTGGCCACCTGCCACTTTGCGAACGCGCACGTTTCCCTCAGTAGCCAGATACCCATTGTGCTCCTTGTTCAGCACGACCTCTGTTCCATCTGCCAGCACAAGAATGGCCTGGCTGCCGCCCGAAGGAACATCATTTTTGTATCGCTCTGCTTTGATTTTACTGACCGGCAAGCCGGGTGTTGCAGGCTGCCGCAATAAAATAAACAGCGATAGCAAGAGTACTGCCGCCGCAGCGCCAGAAAGATACCAGGCCAGTCGCGGCCGGAAATGCTGACGATGCGCGGTTTTTGCCTGGATGGCACTGAACATGCGCTGCCTGACGGTCTCCGGTGCCTCATCGTCCGGCCATTCGGCCGGAAGGGCAGAGCGCCTCCGGTACCAGTCAAAAAGTTCCTGTTTTTCTGCTTCGGTTATCGAGCCGTCCAGGTAGCGCGCAGCTAGTTTTTCTGCATCGTGTTCAGACATCGTGCTTGTTGGTTTGGTGTATGTACCACAAGCCGGCCTTTTCCCTTAGTCTGGCGTATTTTTTTTATCAGTTAAAAAACGTGAGGAGCGTGAGCAGCCCCGACTGCTTCAGTTTCAGGCGAAGGGTCTTCAATCCTTTGCCCAGGTGGGCTTCGACCGTTTTTTCGGCGATCCCGATCTTCTCCGCAATCTCTTTTGTAGTGAGTCCCTCGTCGCGGCTTAACCGGAACACCAGCCTGCACTTGTCCGGAAGTTCTTCGACAGCATCGTTGATGTACGATTTCAGGAAAAGGGCAAATACCTCCTCTTCGCCCGGGCTATAGTGGTCGGCCGTTACCTGGGTGGTTTCAATCTCCCTGCGGCGCTTGCGTCGCTGTAGAAACCGGAACACCGAAAAACGAATGGCTGTAGCCAGGTAAGGTCCCAGTTCGCGGATCGCCACCTCATTCCGGCGGTTCCAGAGTGCGACAAATACGTCCTGTACGATCTCTTCGGCAGTTTCTTTTTCGCGGGTGTGGTTAAAGGCGATGGCAAGTAGCTGTTTCCAGTACCGCTCGTAAATGGCGGCGAATGCCTTGCGGTCGTTCAGCCGGAGCTGACCGAGCAGCGCAGCGTCGGAAATTGCAGAGGTGGAAGACATTGCTGTTCGCGATAAGATATTTGGCGCTTAAATGTAATAAAAAAACCTGCAACGCTCCCTCTCCCCTGCCAGGACCTGGAAAGAAGCGCCTGCGGGGCCACAGGCCGGAGCAAAACTGCGCTGCAGGCAAAAAACAAACGTTTGCGCATTGTTCAACCTTTTTTTTATACGCGCAAGCGGCTATTCTTGTCTTAACCAACCTAAAACACAAATGAAATTTAACCAGAAAATCACCTTATTTTTTTTGCTGCTGTTCCTGGCCGGCGTACCGGTCAGGGCGCAGCGAATAATCCCGCAGCCCGCCAGCATGACCACGGGCAACGGCAGTTATACCCTGCCTGCCACGGTGGCCATATCGGGCGCTGCAGACCTCGATAACGAGGTCCGGGATCTGAGCACCTACCTGAACAGGCAGTTTGGCCGCCGCAGCAACCGGGTTAAAACAAAGCCGGCAATCCGCCTTGTAAAAAATCCAGCATTAAAGAACCTGGGCAAAGAGGGCTACCGGCTGAACATCGGCAAGGAAGGTGTAAAGATCGAAGGACCTACTGCTGCTGGTATATTTTATGGCCTGCAATCGTTCAAGCAATTGCTGAAACGGGAGGACGGGAAACTAAGCGCCCCGTTTGTAACCATCAGCGATCAGCCCCGCTTCAGCTGGCGCAGTTACATGCTCGACGAGAGCCGGTATTTCCAGGGCAAGGAGGTGGTAAAAAAAGTATTGGACGAGATGGCCATGCTCAAACTGAACATCTTTCACTGGCACCTGACCGACGACCCGGGCTGGCGGATCGAGATTGACCAGTATCCGGAACTGACACGGGTCGGGTCTAAACGGGACTCTACGGTTACCGGTTCTGGAGCCAACCGCCGTGTTGGCAAAGCCCATGGCGGTTTTTACACCAAGGCAGAAATTCGTGATATCCTGGCCTATGCCGCCGCCAGGCATATCCAGGTGATTCCCGAAATAGAGATGCCGGGCCACTCCAGCGCAGCCATCGCTTCTTATCCCTGGCTGGGCGTCACAAAAAAACCGATCCGGGTGCCTACCAGGTTCGGCGTATTTGCAGATGTCTACGATGTGACCGATCCGCGGGTAACTGATTTCCTCCATAACGTGCTCAATGAAGTGATTGACCTTTTCCCTTCAGACATTATTCACATTGGGGGCGACGAGGTGCGGTTCGAGCAATGGGAACAGTCAGACGCAGTGGCGGCCTACAAGAAAAAACACAACCTGGCCTCATCTGCAGACCTGCAGATATTTTTTACCAACAAAATGTCTGATTACCTGGCCGGTAAAGGAAAACGGATGATGGGTTGGAACGAAATTCTGGGCAGCAAAGTGCATGACTACAGCGATACCAAACCCGTTACCGGGAAACTGGCATCAAATACGATCGTCCATTTCTGGAAAGGCGAACTTGATATGGTTACCGATGCAGTAAGCAAGGGTTATGACGTGGTCAACTCTTACCACCTGTTTACCTACCTGGATTACAGTTACCAATCGATTCCGCTTAAAAAGAGTTATGATTTTGATCCGGTTCCTGCCGGTCTGGACCCACGGTATACCTCGAAGATCCTGGGCAGCGGCTGCCAGATGTGGGGCGAAGGCACACCCGACTCAGTAGCCATATACCGCCAGACATTTCCCAGAATTGCAGCCTATGCAGAAGTAAACTGGACACCTGTAGCCAAAAAAGATTTTGAAGCTTTCAGCAAACAGCTTAACTTTTTCCGGGAACGGTGGAAAGCGAGGGGCATCAACCCCGGTATGTAACATACTCCTGGTCTGCATGTCTCCGGGAAGACGTACTCTCCGGAGCATGCAGGCGGCCTGGAACTGTTATTTAGTCAACGTCATCCGTGCCGGCGCTGAGATCGTCTTCCTCATTCTGGGTAGGGTCATCGCCAGAGCCAATACCCAGGGCATATTCTTCATCTTCTTCTGGCAGCGCCTCAGCATCCGAGCGCATGAACTCATCGCGTTCTGCAGCGTCAGCATTCGCCGGGCCGGTTTTGATGCGGCTGTCGTCTGTGCCAGCCAGGATTTCGCGATCGGCTTCTTCGGTTTCACGCCTGACCGGTTCGTCTCCCTCCCCGCTTGTTTTGCTGGCAACCGCCTTTGCCTGGTCAATGTTGCTGTTCAGTGGTGAGGACCCTGGGCTGTCTTCGTGATCGGCAGGGTTGTATGTGTTGTTCTCTATATTTTCCATGATATTTTCAATTAGCGGGCAATGCCTCGTCCAGTCTGTATAACGCAGGGACCCGCCGTTGGTTTGACCCGCCGAATATAAAAAAGCACCAGCTAGTGGTGCTTTCAAAGTCATAACTTCAGAAAAAGCAAAACCTGTTATCTGTAAATATTCTGGTCTGCCCGGTAGCCTGCCGCTGTGTTGATGTACCAGTCTGTGTACTGTGTGCCGCCGGAACGGGCCCAGTTCAAAAAGTACAGGTAGGCGCTGCTGATCGACTTGGTTTCGACCGGGTAACTGAAAGCGTCGGGGAAATTTAAAGCCCAGGGCGAATTATTGACATCGAGGTAATAGCGGCCGGAAGTTGGCAGGCTGTTATCCGCGCCTGTACGGAGCAAGGTCTTATTTGCCTTATCTGTTGGCGCGTAGTTGGGTAGGTGAACCTCATAGCCGCGCCGTCTGTTACTGATCAGAAAGGGATTAAAGGCGCTTGCCGCCAGGCTGCTTTGTGCGACCGGCGTGGCAAACTGGACAACGACTGTGGCCAAGCCTCCCGAGGCCCGCGGTTTAGCAAGATTGGTGTTGACCTGTGGTGAACCATCTGCATTTCTAAGCAGGTTCTCATGGCTGTCAAACGGAATGATCACGGCCCGGCTCTGGCCGGCTTCCACGCCGTTGGCCGCCAGGGCGATATAGCTGTTTTGAAGCAGCTGCCCCGTTACGCTGCTGACCGCCGCCGGGGCTACGGGCAATTGCACGCCAAAGCCGTTCCTGAAATCTGCCCCGGCCGCTACAGGCTGGTAATAACCGGTCAGTTCCACGACATTGTTGCCGGCATTGCTAACATAACGGTACCGGTAATTGACCACCAGGTCGTTGACATCATAATCGCCGGTATTTGGCCAGTTGTCTTCGAATGCCAATGTAGCCCAGCCAGTTGCAGACGGGTAATAGGTCGTATAGGCCCGGGTTGCATCGTCTGGAAACTCATCGACCGCATCATCTACCCCGTCTCCATCGCTGTCGACCCGGGTGTCTATGGCTGCCACATTTGCTTTAGACAGGCCGGTGACCGGGCCGGCAGAGGCATAAACTACCAGGTCATTAAAATCGTTATCTGACGCAGAAGTCCGGTTAATATCCTCAAAGCCAAAAACGAAGAGTTCATGTTCGGCATCGTACAGCTGTACGGAATGCCTGCGCAGCGCCGCTGTAGACTCGGGATTGAAGCGGGCATCTGTGTAGAACTTCGTACCGCCGGTTTCAACACCAGCGCTGGTATTCCAGGCATCCTGGAACAGCACGAAGGCGATGGTTGTGCCAGCACTGAACCTGCCCAGGCTCACTTTATTGCCTGGCTTCAGACCGCCTCCTGAGCCAAATGCCGAAGCATTGGGGAATACCATGGTGATGCGGTCGATCGCGCCCAGCAAACTTGATCCGGTTGCAGATGTAGGCGGCGTTGATGTGGGGTAACTGTACCACCCCAATGTATTTTTGTAATCTGCGCCTTCTGAAACAAAGGTCACGAACACTTCCGTATTGTTCTGGGTAACCACAATGTTCGGCTGGGCAGTGCTGAGCAGGTACTCCGGATGGGTTTCGGTAAGCGGCTGACCTTCAGGCAGGGAGGCGTTGATGTAAGACAGGAGACTTGCGTCGATCACATCGGAAGTGGCCAGCAGGTACCGCGGCCGCCCCAGCCTGAACGGGTATTCGCTGGTGTTGAGCACGGCATTCGAGGCACTGGTGTACGGAGACGGATACCCATAGTCGGTACCAAAGATGCCGCTGGTCGACATGTCATTCTTCCCCGCCGTTGCAGGGGCAGGCGTGCCGGGATCATCGGTATTGATGAGCACATCGCCGCTCAGGCCTTCGGTTCCGCCTATGGTGATATGAAGTGCTGACCGGCCGCCCACGACGGCCTTTACTTCGCTGAGCAGACCAGTATACTTTGGAAAAATAGTTAGGGAATCAAGATAGGATGGCATATCGATAACGCCTTTTACCTCGCCCTGGTCGTTGCTTACCGCCTTGAGCAGCACTTTTTGTGCATCGCTGCCCGCTATGACGGTAAGCAGAGCACCTGCGATCGGCTGGTTGTTGTTGCTCAGCATGCGAATATTCAGGCTAACCCGCTGTGTAGTCAGGTAGTTGAAGTTATAGGGTATCTTCGTGCCGGGCGGATCAACCTGCGGATCTTCCGTTTTTTTGCAACCGGCAAAAATGCCGAAGCCAAGAATAGCGGCCAGTAAGGCCATTTGTTTCAATTTGCCAACCATACGTCTGCACAACAGGGTAAAAGGACTGTGCCTTTTGCACAAGCCTGACTCAACTTACAAAAAAAGCGATTACGATGATCACGCAAAAATCGTGAAACTTTGCATACAAACCCGAAAATACTGGAAATCAGCTGCAAATTTTTACAGCCTCACTGTTTATTGCCTTTGGAACGGCCACCGTACGGGCCATCCAGGCTAGTCCTGCAAGGTCTACAAACTGGTTTTCCGCCTTGGTTCGGGCAACATCCTCGGTTTGACCGGCGTATCCGTCAGCAGTGCCGGCGACGACAGCAGCTTCAGCAACTGATCTTTTTCCAGGGCCTGCAGACCGCCGGCACCGGGCTGTAGCATTTTAGCAGCAATATCGCGCTTGGTATCCTGAAGCTCGAGGATCTTTTCTTCTACCGTATCGCTGCATACGAGCCGCACCGCGACCACATGTTTATTCTGGCCAATCCGGTGCGCGCGGTCTATTGCCTGATTTTCGACGGCAGGGTTCCACCAGGGGTCTACGAGGTAGACATAGTCAGCTTCGGTCAAATTCAGGCCGGTGCCGCCAGCCTTCAGGCTGATCAGGAACACACGGGTATCGGCATCCTGCCTGAAACGGTTTACAACCGCCTCCCGGTTGCGCGTATGGCCGGTCAGCATGCAGCAGCCGACCTGGTTGTGTTCAAGTTCTGCTGCCACGAGGTTCAGCATGCCCACAAATTGTGAAAAAACAAGAATCTTATGCGCCGGGGCCTTGCTGATAATTTGCTCTGTCAGCAGGTCAATCTTGGCAGACTGCGTGCCGGTGAGGGCCTCGGTGCCCAGCAGTTTGGGAGAATTGCATATCTGCCGAAGTTTGGTGAGTCCTTTGAGCACGTTCATCGGGCTGCGCCTTAGTTCTTCACCTGTTACCGCATCTACATATTCCCGGAACTCTTTTTCATACGCGTCATAAATGCGCCGCTGTTCCTCTTCCATGGTGCAGTAGAGTACCATTTCGGTTTTTTCGGGAAGTTCTGCAGCCACTTCCTGTTTGCTGCGCCTGAGCACAAACGGAGAAATGCGTTGCTGCAGTTCCGTCGCCCGCTTGCTTACCTTAAAGGTATCGATCGGCGTGGCATAAATGTCCCTGAAATATTGCTTGCTGCCAAGCAGTCCCGGACAGGCAAAAGAAAGCTGACTGTACAGATCGTAGGTGTTGTTTTCGATCGGGGTGCCGGTAATGGCAATGCGGTTCCTGGCCTGCAGCAACCTGGCAGCCTTATACCGCTGGCTGTCTGGGTTTTTGATGTTCTGTGACTCGTCGAGAAAAACGTAATTGAACCGGTATAATTTCAGGAAAGCGATATCAGACAGCAAGGACCCGTAAGTAGAGATGATCACCTCGTACTGGTCAAAGTTGCTGGTATCACGCCTCCGGTTGCTGCCATGCAGCACCAGCACGCGCAGCGAGGGAGCAAACCGGCTGATTTCCTGCTGCCAGTTAAAAATCAGCGTGGCCGGCACGACCAACAGATTGGTGTTTTGCTGTACCTTTTCGCGCTGCGCCAGAATGAAAGCCAGAACCTGGACCGTTTTGCCAAGGCCCATGTCGTCGGCCAGGCAACCGCCAAAGCCCAAAGCATCGAGCCTGTTCAGCCAGTCAAAACCCGCTTTCTGGTAACCGCGCAACACGCCTGAAAACGCCGCGGGCACCGGCGTCTTCACCGCAGCAGCATCGGGATCAAGCTGCCGGTGCATGTCCCGGATCTCAGCCTCCAGTTTCCGGTCCAGCTCTTCGGCTTCGGCCGCCTGGCTGAGCGCCGCGAAATTTACTTTGGGTATATCGATCTCCTGGTCATCACCAAGCTCGCCCAGGCTGAAAAAATTCTCGAAGCGTTTCAGCCAGTAGTCAGGGAGGATGCCCTGCGTGCCATCATCAAGCTGCACATAATGGTTGCGGTTGCGTACCGCCCGGTAAATGTTCTTTAAAGAAGCTTTTTTGCGGCCGTACCGCACATCGATAACGGCATTGAACCAATTGATCCCGCTCAGCACTTTGATGTCTACCGCAACCTTATTGGGGTTGAGTCTTGAGCCCTCCAGTTTATCAAACCCCAGCACCTCGATGCCGCCGGCCGTCCAGTCCTCAAATGCGCGGAGAAACCAGGCCTGGTCCATAAAGCGCAGGCGGTGCAGGTAGAAATGATCCATTCCGTTCTCCGCCTGTTCGATGAAATACGGATGCTGACGAATGATATCGCCAAGGAACTCCGCCTCTGCGACCTCATCACGTTTTACCTGGAAGCGTTTGCCTTTGTGGTCTGTTCCTTCCACAATGCGCTGGCTCCTGATGGGTATTTCCACATGCTGGTAAGACATGACCGGCACCAGGTCGACATAATTGCCGGAGTCTGAAAGATACAGGATACGCCGCCGCTCATGAAAACCCTGTTCCCTGATCTGCCCCGTTGTTGCCCTTGGAATGTAGCTGTGTTCCATGCTGATTTTTTCCCCGAGGGGATCCAGGAACTCAGTTCTAAAAAAATGGTAACGTGAGGCATGGATCCGTAATGTGCCCCCATGTTGCATCAGCAGGTCAACCAGTCCGAGCGATTCCAGGCGTTCGGGCAGGTACAGGGATCCGGCAAGTTCGATGAAGTAACCAAACTGCATGCTGCAGTCATGCAGTGCAGCCGAAGCCTCTTTGTGCTCGAACCGGCCGCTCACTTCGTAAAAATGTTCAGCACGCGAAATTTTCAGTAAGACTTTGCCCTGGCCCGGGCGGATGTGTAAGGGGCTGATCGATGTTGCAGTGACCTGGTCTGACGCCTCGGAGAGGTGCCGGTAAAAAGCATAACCAGCGGGGTTTGCAACAATTGCCCGCAGGGCGGCCAGATCTTCGGGCATTTTGTTGCCGCCACCCGGCTGCTGAAAACGGTGAATGGCAGTAAAAAAACGAATCCGTTCCTGACTGCCGGTATTCCAGACCATATCCAGCGGTTTAACGGCTGTGAAAGGATTTTTCGGCTTACCTGCCTTGGTCAGTTCGGCACGATACACTTCAGTAACCAAATGCCGGTAAAACCGATGCTGCCTGAAAACAACAAAATTCCGGCCTGATCTGAGCTCGCCCTTTTTGCGTTGAACCGTGCCGCCAACCGCATTTTTGAGCACAGCCATATCGTCGCCTGTTAAGCGGAGCAAGCCCGGCAGTCTGGGTTTGATCTTCAACGCTCCCTCAAAAAACAGGGTGAAAAACTGATCGAGCGCCTGTTCATGTTCCATACCATAAGCAGCAGCGGCCTGCTTTAACCGGCGGCGGCGCCGGTCACTATCGAAAAATACAAGCCAGTCTTCTGTTTGCTGCACAGCCAGCACAGCAGTTGCCATGTGGAGGCAAAGTTTTGCATGGCCGGCACCACAGGAACAGCTGAGTAGAAGTTTATCCGTTGACCGCAGCACCTGAAGCTCGACCGACACGCTGTCGGCAGCAGTCCCTTCAAAAATTCCATGGTCAATGACCAGGTAAGAAGGCCGCACCAACCTGGCTGTGAACACATCAAAAAAATACCTTTCTGCCGTGTGTTCAGCAAGTCGTCGCTGGGTAAAATCCGGCAGATCTGATCCGGGCAGTTCATAAGTATGTGTAGCCATGCAGTTGCAGCAAAGGTACGGCGTAAAGTTGTAAGTTGGGGCGTTAAGTTCTTGATCACGGGTTTCCGAAAGTGTTTCGCATCAGGATTCATTTACAACATTTGCATTTATGTAGTTAACTACGTAGTTTTGATATAAAGTTAATTTTATGCACTCTATCATTCACATCAGGGAATTGAGCGACAGCGATCAGGACGAGGTCATAGGGCTTATCCTTCCCATCCAGCAGCAGGAATTTGGCCTGCCCATTACGCTCCACGATCAGCCCGATCTGTGCAACATTTCGCAATTCTACCTGGAGCCTGGCGGCACCTTCCTGGGCGCTTTTTCGGGTCAAGACCTGGTTGGCAGCATTGCCCTGGTCAAGGCGGCCGGCGAAACCGGTGCCATCAGAAAAATGTTTGTTCATCGGGATTTTCGCGGCAAGCTCTTTGGCATAGCACAGACCCTGATCGAAAAACTTATCGCCCATGCGCAGCAATCGGGCATCAAAAATCTTTATCTTGGCACTGTAGAGCCAATGAAAGCAGCACATCGTTTTTATGAGCGCAACGGCTTCCGCCGGATCCAGGCATCGCAGTTGCCGCCTGAATTTCCACGCGCAAAGACCGATACGCTTTTCTTTCACCGCGGGCTTGATGTCCAGACATGAATATAATAAACGAAGCCGGCCTCCTGGCCCTGGCGACCCGCCTGCAGCGGCTCAGCGAACGCATCCGCAAAGATGGCGCACTGATTTACAAGGAATCGGGCATCGATTTTGAGCCCAAATGGTTCCCGGTTGTATACGCATTGCACGTCAAATCATCGTTGAGTGTGGTCGCTATCGCAGCAGAGATCGGGTACACCCACCCTTCTACCATCGGCCTGCTGAAAGAACTTGAGAAAAATAAGTTGATCGTATCACGCCGCGACAAGCAGGACGAGCGCAAGCGGCTCATTCAATTAAGTAAAAAAGGCAAAGACCTGGTTGACCGGATGCAGCCCGTCTGGAACCTCATTACCGAAGCGACCGCGCAGCTTACGCTGACCCAGCACAACATCATGCAGGCGATTGAAGAGGTGGAAGCCGAGCTGAACAGACAAAGTTTTTTACAGCGGGCACGGCAGCTGAAATCTGAGTGAGCGCATGACCACTTGCCTGTGGCAGCGGTTATTTCTGGCCCGGTTTGGGAAACACCTGATGGCGTTCGGCCCAGGCCTGCCATAATGCTTCCAGCTCATTTTTCTTCTGCGGGTACTGCGCTGACAGATCGGCCTGCTCTGCAGGATCCCGGGCTATGTTGTACAATTTCCAGTTTGCTCCCGGTTTTGCAACCAGTTTCCAGTCTCCCGACCGGGCGTACTTGGCACCAAAGTGCTCATTAAAAAGTGTTTTGTGTCCCGCCGCCTGCAGACCCCGTAATGCGGGAACCAGGCTATGACCAGTTTGGGCTGTGATGCTGCGGCCTTTGTATGCTTCAGGATAGGTTGCGCCCGACAACTCCACGAAGGTTTGCATAAAGTCCATGACATGCGCCCTTTGCGCGCTGAAACTGCCGCGCCTGGCTTTCAGGCCTTTTGGCCAGAAAGCGATCATTGGTGTACGGATCCCCCCTTCATATGATTCGGCCTTCCAGTACGCATAAGGTGTGTTGGCCACGCAGGCCCATTCAGGACCGATCGAGGTATACGTCGTCTGGGCTCCCGGCATGACTTCTTTTTTTGTTGCGTAGACAATTGGCAAGCCGCGGCGTGTGCTGCCCGGACGGTCAAAACCTGGACCATAGCGGGCAGCATTCTCCGGACTGGCGCCATTGTCTGACAAAAATACGATCAGGGTGTTGTCCAGCTTTCCTGTGCTGCGCAGTGCGGCGATGATCTTCCCGATACCCTGGTCCATCCGGTCTACCATTGCCGCGTGCACGGCCATTGCCCGCGCATCCCATTCCTTATCGGGGTTTTCCGGCCAGCCAGACGATCCCTGCCTGGGCATGGGTACGACCTTCGGATCAATCAATCCCAGGCGTACCATTTTTTTATAGCGTGCCTCGCGGATGATATCCCAGCCACCGCTGTACGTATCCTTGTATTTTTCAATGTCTTCAGGCCGGGCCTGGAGGGGCCAGTGTGGTGCGTTGTGTGCCACATATAAAAAGAAAGGCTGGTCGGAAGTTTTCCAACCGTTAATGTAGGCCACGGCAGTATCAGTAATTGCATCGGTATGGTAATAGTTTTCAGGAACGGCGGTGATGGGCCGGGTGCCGCTCACGAGGCTGAACGGATCAAAAAAATCGACCACGCCCCATATGGTACCGAAAAACTGATCAAATCCGCGGTTGGTAGGATATTGGGCTAGCGGCGAGAAATCGCCGAAATCTTTTTGGTGGTTCAGCCAGGCCAACTGGTCTTTCGGGTCCTTTTGAACGATCGTGTTCGAAACATGCCATTTGCCCGTCATCGCTGTATGGTAACCTGCTGTCTTGAGTACTTCGGCCAGGGTTACCGTATTTTCGCCCAGGTACCCGAGGTAACCTGGTGCGTTTTCGGCCTCGGTCATCTTTCCAACACCGGCCTGGTGGTTGTACAACCCCGTCAGCAACGAGGCCCTGGTAGGACAACAGCGGGAGGTATTGTAAAACTGCGTAAAACGGATCCCGTTGGCAGCCAGGTAATCCAAACTGGGCGTCGCGATTTCTCCCCCGTAGCAGCCTGCATCAGAATAACCCATGTCATCGGCCAGAATGAGCACAATATTAGGCCGCTCGGCTTTCCGAAAACGGGGCTGAAACCCCAGTACAGGTAAGCAGCAGAACAGAATAGCCGCCAGTAGGGCCGTAGCACAGAATGTTGAATGCTTCATGGTGTGTTGATCAGGAAACTTAAGTTAAGATTATTTTGGTCCCTGAACAAAGTTCAAATCGATTTAGCAGTAAACAGCGATCAGTCGGCGGGCGCATCGTCTTTGAGCAGGCGGTTCAGGCTTCGCAGGGTAATACCCAGGTAAGCCGCGACGTCTTCTTTTTGCAAGGTTATGTTTTGCCGTCGCTGTAAGTCGCGCAGCCTGGCTAAGCCGTGTTTAACGGTGTATAGCTGTTGAAAGGAAGCCCGGCTGCTGGTGTTCACCAGCCGCTCGGCCAGCTCGCCAAGAACCAGTTTACTGAATTCAGGCTCATCATGCAGCAAGGTATGAAATGCCGGAAGGCTGAGTTGATACACCGATGCAGTAGTGACCGCAGCGACGTTGCATAAACAGCTGGTATTCCGGATCGCTTCGATCTCGCCAAAGATCTCCCCCTCGCCCATAAATTCAAGGATGTAGTCTTTGCCATTTTCTTCGGTAAAAAAACATTTGCAGATGCCTGACTTCAGCACCAGAACTTTGCTGGCGGTGCTTCCCTGCGCCAGGAGCAGCTCGCCTGCACTGTAGGCTTTTAACATGATGTGGTCGCTCTTCGATTGTCCGGCATACAGACCATCTATGTACCTAAGCAGGGATGGATTGGTTCTAAGCATATTTCAGGTTGGGACAAATGTCCTTTGGCTGCGCAGCGATCTTATCGATCTTCGCACGAAATTAATAAATCAAACATGGAGACGCAACAGCACAGCAACAACCGGAAACAGGAGATCGACCTGGATCATTGGGTTCGTAAAGACCATTTTCAATTCTTTTCGCAGTTCTCAGAGCCTTTCTTTGGTGTAACTATCCGCGTGGACTGTACGGCGGCTTATCAGCTGGCAAAAGACCTGAAGCGGTCTTTTTTTGTACATTACCTTTACCAGGCACTGCGCGCCGCCAATGAAACGGAAGCTTTTCGTTACCGTATTTCAGACGGCAAAGTGTACCTGTTCGAAGCGGTCCACGCCTCGCCCACGATTAACCGACCTGACGGCACTTTCGGATTTGCTTATATGGACTACATGACCGATGAGGCCGCATTTCACGAACACGCAGCCAAGGTGATGGCTGAGGTTCGGGCCAGCAAAGGCCTGGTTCCCGCGCTTTCCGGGGCGAACGTGATCCATTGCTCGGCGCTTCCATGGCTCGATTTCACTGCCTTGTCACATGCACGCAGTTTCTCATTTCCCGATAGCTGTCCAAAAATTTCTTTTGGCAAAGTAACCGAAAACGCCGGCCGCAAATCGATGCCAGTTTCCGTTCATGTGCACCATGCACTTGCAGATGGCTTTCATGTAGGTCAGTTTGCCGAACGTTTTGCAGCGTTAATGGCCAGCTAACTCCCAATTGTTCATAAACTCATTTATGCCGAACGTTTAACCGGTTTCCCGCCTGAAGAACTAAGCCAACAACCACGCAGGTAACCGCCTCCCCGTCTGCAACACGCATTGCCGCGTCTGCGGTAATAACCTTTATTGTCAATAATTGGTAACCAGCTGGGCCCCCAATGGCTTGTCGAGGTCGCCTGCGGTATTGAGTCCCGTTACGATGAGCGTATAGGCCTTTCCTGCCCCAAGCGTTTGGTTCGGAACGGTCAGTTTCACAGCCTGCGTTCCTTGTTCTCTTACAACAAACGTATGTGTACCTGCGGCAACAAGTGTAAAACCGCTATGCTGTTTGTATGCCTTATTGGTGGCCAGGCTGGTTTGTCCTTCGCTTAACTGAAGATCGAGCGCAGGTGCATCAGGCGAAAGGTTGACCAACCTGATATACGCTTTTTCAGTGTTTTTTTCGGGATACTGGTCTTCAATCAGCAGAAGTTCACGCTGCTGATCTTTGCCGGTCAAAAACAGTGAGTAGACTTTGTTCATTTCCAGGTTCACGTCTTTCTGAAGAACAGGCGCGTCGGTCCCGCCATTGGTAATCTTCACCGTGCTTTGGCCGGCAGGAAAAGGCTGGTAATTAATAATACCGCCAAAGGGCACTGCACCGCTTGTTGCCCTGGTTCCATTGAGATAAATGTTGTAGGTAGCCAGTGTGGGCGAGACATTCATCACACTCATAAATGGGTTTACCTCGGGATTAGCCGGATCTTTGCTACAGCCGGTTAACAGGACGATTCCTGTAAAAAGAAACAGTTTGTTTAAAATTTTCATGGTTTAATTTTTTATTGACAGCTGGCAACCCCGGCAAACCGGTATCATGCAGGCATGCCAGAGAAACGTGTTATAAAACCCGAAATGCTACGCTCGTCTTAAAGTTTTTTGGCAGGAGATAAATATCTCTCAGTTGGCGCACACGGTCTGCGTGTGTCTGGTTAGAATCGACACGCGCGGGACGCGCGCTAACTAAGCTAACAGCTTAACAAAGTAAAAGCTAACAAGCTCAGCGCGCGCGTGACGCGCGAGCTGATAAAACAAGTCAGCCTCAGTTGGCGCACACGTTCTGCGTATGCGTGGTTAGGCTGATAAAACAAGAAGTTTATAAAAAATCAATATCGAGCAAGCCTTTCCCTCCGGCATAGTCGATCACACTGGAATACCGCTATTGCTCCGCCTCAAACACGAAACCTGCAGCGACGGGATTGTTGTGAATATAATTACCCTTCTTTAACTTTTTGTAGCAATTTGAATTTGCCGTGAAAATTCCGGATTAGGCCTTTTGGTCGGGCAACTCGCTTTCCTATCAAGCGCCTTAGCGCAGCCCGGATTCAATTTTTATCGATAGCGTGCAGCCCCCCCGGGCAAACGGGCATCATGCGGGCATGCGGGAAAAGCCTGACGTAAAACGGGAAATACCGGGCTCATCTTAAATTTTTTTTGCCAGGATGTAATTATCTCTTCAGCACGCGCGGGATGCGCGCTAGTCCAGTGGCTGATTCGCGCCTCGCGTTTGCTTTATCAGCAAGTTAACAGTGCCGCAAAGCCACGATGGCAAACCACTGGCCTAATGACCGTAGTTGTCTGTGTTCTCGCCTAACAATCGCTTCCCTTCCAGTTATTTGAATGCGATGAACATCAAACCGAAATTCAATGTCATTTTATCGAATTGCCTGATCACATCCTGGCCTATATTACCATAAAAATGGTCTTTGCTTTCATTCAGGCTTTCATCAAAAACATGCACGTCGGGCAGTTCAAGCTGCCTGCCGCTCACCAGCGGACGAAATATGATCTTATACCCCTTCTTTGTCAGCATGCCTCCCGCGCCGCCAAACTGCAGGTCTGTCTTTTCGTACGTACCAGTAATTTCTGCCTGGTGCCGGCGCAAGTATTTGCTGTACAACATTGTTCCGGTCGCGCCGGTATCGAATGTAAAATGTTCTCCGCCCAGGTTGATCACCGGCGTCAGGAAATCAAGGGCCATGTTCAGCGCAGCTCCCGCCGATTGTTCTTTGGGCACGATAAAATCATCGTTTCGTGTAAGCTGCACTTCTTTAAGTCCCTCAATAACGGGAAAACCGATAATGCCGTTGATCTGGTACTGGATCTGCGGAAACGCAAGCGATGAGTCAGGAAAAACGAGAAAGACAGCGTTTTTCACCATGATATTACCTATAGAAAAAGCCGGACAAACAGCCAGACCTGATTTCACCTTACCACCTGTTATGGCACCAACTTCGAGGGTTCCGTCAAGCATTTTCATGCCAAGCGCTTTGGCGGTGCTAGCCGAAACGGTAGAGAAGTTGGCTCCTGTATCGAAGATAAAATCGGCGGTTACACCAGCAGCTTTCACCTCCAGGTTGGCTAACTTTGCTTTATCGCGCTTCATCCGGATTGTGGTTGTTTCTTTTACAATCACTTCCTGCCCGGGCATGCCGCTTAGAGCCTTCCAGATCACAGCAGTGTTTCGGTAGTCGTCCAGATCTGCTGCTGATAACAACCTGCTGTACCTCAATTCCAGGACATTGCTTGCCCGCAAAGCGTCTGCATATTCAAAAAGCCTGACATGGTTGAGCATCTTTAAACGCTGCAGGTCCATTTTCAACGAATCTGAAGCGTTACCTGCATGCCGGTCCAGGAAAGCAGTGATGGCTTTGTTGGAAAGCGCAGGCTTGTTGAATGCATTGTGCAGGTAAGCTTCAACAACAAACTTTTCTCCTGCAGTCATCTGCTGCCGGTTTGCCTGAAAAAAATTCCGGGCCTGGAAAAAATCCTTTTCTTTTAAAAGGGCGTTGGTATGTTTATAGGTTGCAGATTGCTGTGCAGCAAGTACTGAGGGGACTGCCAGGGCAAGCAGCATCAGAAAGACATGTTTCATGGTTCATTTTGAAATTAGACGGTTGCAGCATGGATTGTTACAGGACCCGGTGTGTATGCGGCTACCCTTGCCGCGGTAAACGCAGGTTAGGTGGAAATTGTTACGCGGTGCAGCAGGTAAACCGGCAACACCCCGCGTGGCTACAAATCTTATGCTAGTAGAGAAATTCACAGCCTTGAAACAAAAATTAAATTAATTCGAATGAAATAAGTAAATTCAAAGAACTGCCACATCCCGGCATTTTTGCTATGAAAATCATCCTTTTATTGGGTTCAGGACTCGCGGGAAGCGCTTTTGCGCTGATCAATGCGCGTATCCTGGCCAAAGCCATCATTCCAAAACTTTTCTGCAGCATGTGTGCTTTTGTGGTGCTGCTTCTGTTTTTTCTGTTTTTCCTCAGGCAGGAAAAGATAACAGCATTAAGCGGTCTTGTTATTCTGAAAGACAGCTGTTTAGTCATGATCCATTTGTATTCAGGCTATTTCGTGGCCACCAGTCTAAAAGCGATACTGGCGCTGGACGGGTCTGTGGCACCACCTGTGCATGCGGCCGCCAGTTCCGGCCTGGCTGTGCTGGCTGCCGGGAATTTTTTGCTGTTTTCAGCCGGAAAGGCATTGCACCCGGCAGATATGGAGCTGTTTTTTACATCCTCCGGTCTGCCCTTCTGGTTCCATTATGTCGTTATGGCACTGGAGATCTGCGGTGCAGTTGGTTTGTTAGCAGACAAATGGCTGCATACAGGCCCGCCGGCCGCCGTCGGACTGCTGCTTATCATGATCGGCGCCATTGCCGTGCATAGCCGCAACGGTGATCCGCTGAGCGACTCGTACGATGCGATCGTCCAGCTGATCTATCTACTGATTCTGCTGCTCGCGTTTTTGGCGCGAAAGAAAACAGGAAGGCCCGCTTAGATGAAGATCAACCACCGCCCCACCCTGCAGGACTATAAAAATTTCTCCAGGCAACTGATAAATGCGCGCTTCATTTCGGGCGAAATGTCATGCTTGAGGTCCCGAAAGGTAAAAAGTTTTACCCGGTAACCGGCCGATTTCAGCAACCGGACATGGCCGTAAACCGCCTCAACCGGCACAATGGCGTCTGCCGTGCCGTGGTAGATATACATCTGCGCCGGCCGCTTACCAGCCGGCCCGATCAGCTGATGATCAATGGTTGCCAGCAAGGGTAAAGCTGCGCGAATCAACTGCGGGTAACGTATGGCCATCAGATAACTCAGATCCCCGCCCTGCGAAGCTCCGATTATGACGGGTTTCTTTGCCAGCGGATACTTTGCGGAAATAGCCCGGACGAACCTGCTTAATTTTTCCCCTTCGGCTAAAAAATGAGCAATCTTCTCCTGGCGCGCCAGCTGGTAATAATCATGCGGTTTTCTGCTGAAGAATGAGAATCCTGATTTATGCGGATAGGGCGCCCGGACAACAATTAACCGGGCAGCAACTTTTAAATCGTCCAGGTAGGCAGCAAAGGCTTCAGGCGTGGAGCCGCTCCAGTGCAAACCGATAATCAAGGGCAAATCAGCGGCCGGCTGCGGCGCATGGAGTATGCGCTCCTCGTACCTATAGCCGGAGAGGGTGTCAGTAACTTTTTGAGCACCAGCCCGCTGCAAAATGAACAGCAGCAGAATCAGAAAAATGGATTTGGCGGTAAAGCGGATCGACGACATAGATGAACGGGCAGGCTGTTGTTCAAGATACCATTAATCTGCCATTATCCTGCTGCCCTGCCCGGAATCAGGCATATGAAATCTTTGCAGGTCGTAAAAATACCAGGCGATTTGCGTAAATTAATAGACCAATTCTACCGCAATCATGGTTCGCACACGTTATTCATTCCTGTTGCTCCTGGTCCTGCTGTGTTCAGGATCCTGTAAATCTGTCGTTTCTGTCCCCGACGACGACACAAACCAGCCTCAAACAGAACCCGGGACATTTCTTTATGGTTCAAACATGGGCTATTATCCGGGCTGGTCAGATGAGCAGCTTGCCGAAATTCTGATCGGGAACCCGGCCAAAAACATTGCCGGCTCGGGCGTAAACAGCCTCCGGGCAGCCATGTACGACCATTTTGTGCAGCAATGGGGATACGACATCAGGCGAACTGCCTTTCAAACTTACGCACAGCTGGGCGGGCGGGACCACACCATCTTTTTGAACGGTCCTGCAGATCAGCACAGGGAACAAACCAGCTATTGTAAGGGTGTGCAATCTCAAACCTTTGCCAACCTGTAT
Source organism: Pedobacter yulinensis (assembly GCF_003029735.1). Taxonomy (GTDB): domain Bacteria; phylum Bacteroidota; class Bacteroidia; order Sphingobacteriales; family Sphingobacteriaceae; genus Pedobacter; species Pedobacter yulinensis. The sequence goes on along the minus strand of NZ_KZ686272.1, from coordinate 129,909 downwards.
GAGCCGATATGGACATCGCCGGGAAATATCAATACCAAAAACTACTACGCAAACTACGTTTATAATGTGGTGAAAACCTATGGCCCATACGTGAAATATTGGGAAGTCTGGAATGAGCCCGACTATACGACAAACTGGGCGGCCAGCCAGACCTGGGACCGCTCAGATCCGAACCCCTGCGATCTTTCAAATTTTTCGGCGCCGGTTCAGTCGTACGTGCGGATGCTCAGGATTACAAGCGAGATCGTCAGTCAACTGGATAAAGACGCACTTGTTTGTGTCGGCGGGCTTGGCTACCCGGGGTTCCTTGATGCCATTCTGCGAAACACTGATAACCCCGATGGCGGACGCGTAACCGCCGATTACCCAAAGAAGGGTGGCGACTGGTTTCGGTGCCTGAGCTACCATGTTTACCCCATGTACGACCTGGGCAGCAACCGCAATTCAGATGCCGCGGCAAGGGCGATCGTGAACCATAAAACTGAATTCGAAGCGGTTCTGAATAAGTACGGTTATGGCGCATCGCCTGGCAGGAAAACGTTTATTGTCACAGAAACGAATATCCCGCGGAAAGCGGTCGGTAACTACGTTGGTGGTGAGGAGGTACAACGTAACTTTATGATCAAAGCTGCCGTTGCGGCGCAAAAAGCAGGCATCAACAGCCTTTACATTTATGGCGCAGCCGAAAGTGAGCTTTCAGAAGAGGTTACGGAACCTTTCCAGGCAATGGGGCTTTATAAAAAGATAACGGAGGGACCCTATACCACGGGCATAACACCCGGAGGAACCGCCTGGCGCACGGTGAGCCGGCTGCTGGGTGGCCGAAAATACGATGCTGCGGCGACAGCGGCGCTCCAGCTGCCAGACAATGCAGACGGTGCGGCATTTTACTCGGCTACACAACAAAACCACCTGTATGTGCTGTGGGCACGGACGAGCGGCAGTTCAGAGCATGCAACGGTCAGCTACAGATTTCCTGCCGCAATGAACGTCAGATCAGCCAAACAGATAAATTGGGAGCAGGCAAAGACAGAGTTTACCGGTACATTGACGCTGACCGGTGCACCTGTTTTTATTCAGCCCTGAGCAAGCCGGGCAAGCTTTTAAACGGTCTTCTGCTTTGATCACCACAGGCATATTGCGTACTTTGCGTAACCATAAATAAAATGGTAACATGTCATGGAGAAGCTGCATCAATTTAAGGAATCGCTAAAGCATGAAGTCCCCGAAGCAGGACTGCCCGTGCAACTGAAGGCACTCTGGTATGACGGCAAGGGCGACTGGAACCGCGCCCATGAGCAGGTCGATCACCTGGACGATCGCGATTCGGCACATGTGCATGCCTATCTGCACAGGAAAGAAGGCGATCTCTGGAATGCCGATTACTGGTACCGTAAAGCACAGCACCTCAGGCCTGATGTGCCCCTGCAGGAGGAATGGGAAGATCTGGTTTTGCGTTTTTTATAGTTTTAGAGGTCGGCTCATCAGCCTTGGGCTCCGCATCGGCTTTCCCGGTTGCGCACGATTTCGATATAAAAGTTATTCTGGCATAACAAATTATGCGGCAAAAAACCGGATATTGATAGCACCATGTATTTTAAGCTTGTACAGCCTCCGCCCCATCTTGCTGATTATGTGCGTTTTTTCTGGTTCGCCGAAGGCGATGTTGGTGCTGAGCGGCCCTATGTACACCATGCATTTGCGTACACTTGTCCGGAATTCAGTTTTTGTTATAAAGGGCAGTTCCAGTACCGTGCCGGTAGCGGTCAGGAAAAGCTCCTGGCTCCGGGTGTTTATGGCCAAACCCAGCATTTCAGTACGGTAGCTACCACGGGGACGTTCGGGATTTTTGCTTTTTACCTCTACCCTCACGCCTTGCCGCAACTTTTCAACCTACCTGCTACCCTGCTGACCGACTGTTCGGCAGATATGAAGACCCTTTTTGGCAGGGAGGGAGAAATCCTCGAAGAGCAAATGATGCTGGCCCGGGACAACGACGAAAGGATCAGACATGCATGCACCTTTCTGGAGCAACGGCTTGGATATGCGAAACCTGAAAATCTGCGGCTCATCTCGTTCATCAGGGCAATGGGTGACCAACCGGTTCACTTCAACCGCCTGTCTGCAGCGGAGTACTTATCTGTGCGACAGTTTGAAAGGCGGTTTAAACACCTTACCGGCTTTCGTCCGAAATTATTTTTCCGCATCAGCAGGTTTAATGCGCTGCTGAACAGGCCCGCTCAGGGAAAACTGCTCACGCAGCTGGCGCACGAACATGGTTATTACGACCAGGCGCATTTTATTCATGACTTTAAAATTTTCTCCGGCCATAGCCCAAAAGCCTATTTTAATCCCGATACGATGGCTGCAACAGACCGCGGTACGGTTACCTATTAGATGCCGCTTTTTTACAATTTCCGGCTTTCCAAGCGCCTTAACTTGCCTGAAAAAACTCATTAGAAAATATATGGCTATTTCCCCTCGTCTGTTTTTCGCCGCCGTACTGCTGTTGTCTGTATGGCTGACGTTTTCCACAGCTGCAAATGCAGCGCTGACCGGTCAGGCTTCTGACAGCCAGCTCCCGAAGCCAGAAAATGCCCCGGTAACAGGCCTTACTGCCGGACGGTCAAAATCGATCGCGGCCGGGTTACTTGCCGTGGTTAGTGTAGTTGGAGGCGGCATGGCAAAAATAAGGCGCAGGCGCACCCTGGCTAAAATTGGCCTGACAACGGGCCTTGTAGCTGTTCTGATCAGCCTTATCCATCTCAGCACAAGTGCCGGCGCAGCATTGGGCTCGGGCAGCGGAAAGGCCGGTGCATTCATTGCGCTCGTACTGGGCCTAATTGGCAGCTCCCTGAGTGGCCTGGTCTTGCGGCAAAAGGCAGGGTCCTGAATGCCTGCACAGACAACCTGACTGGTCAATCTGACCGGCTACCTGGTATAATGCAGCGCCACACAACCCGACTTGAATTTCACCACTTCGTTAAGCTTCAGTTTAAGTTTGTCCTGCAATGTGGCGGCGTCGAGCAGGCGCCGGCCTTTGCCCACCATTACCGGATGGACCACCAGGTTGAATTCATCTATAAGGTCTGCTGCGACCAATTCGGGCAGCATGCTTACACTATCGACCGAAATAAGGCCTCCAGGCTGGTGTTTCAGTTTCAAAAGTGCTTCTGCAGGATTGCTCCGCACCAGGACGATATCCGCAGTTTTTTCACTTAGCGTTGTCGAGACAACGACCTTTTTTGCGGCGGTTAAAGCAACTGCAAAACGGTTTTCAGCAGCAGTACCCGATTGTTCCCGGGCCACATCAGCCCAATACGGAAACATCAGCTGATACATGATACGGCCAAAGAAAAACACATCCACGCCCCGCACCTGTTCGGCGAAGTAGCTCATCACCTCTTCATCGGGCTCGCCAATCGTGTGGTCGCAATAGCCATCCAGGCTGATGTTCATAGTGAAGGTTACCTTTCTCATATGTTCACGGTATTTACAGACAGCCAAAGTTAACGGATGGTTCGAAGCTGCATGGGGGCAATTGGGGACAAAAAAGGGGTCGTTTAGGCCAGGTTGCGGTAACCTGATCAGCATGGCCATGTCAAAAGGGCGCCAGTTGTTTCCTGAGCTCTCTGTACACTTTGCGCGGAAGCGTCTTTTTGAGCTGAATGATGACGACACCATGTGCGGCCCTGGAACCATAAATGGCTGTCGCCTCTGGCCCTGTCTCGAGCCTGACTTTCTCAATCCTTTCCTGCATGGCCAGGCTGTCTACCTGCGATTTTTTAAGTGTAAATGTTTTTTTTCCGATATGGACCAACCATAACAGCTCAGGCTTTGTAACGGTAGAAAAACTGGGACGAAGTCCGGTCTTTTCCTGCGCAAACAGCTGGTTTGAAAAAACGGGCAACAAACAGAACAGGAGCAAAAATTGAAGTGGTTTCATGGGGTTTTTCTTGATGATGCATAGGCCGCCTCAATTCCACAGGGTAAAGCCAAAATACTTTATAGGCCATAAGGCCGTCTAAATTGATTCACTCGCTCGCAACGATAGCTATCGTCCCTTGCCATCAACGGCCTTGCCGGCAAACAGCGCTTGCAGAGCGGGCAGCACAATCCGGTCCCAGCCGGCAGCGATGTGCGCTGTGCGCTGCTCATTGCCGTTGAAGTTCTCAATTTGCGTAACAAGCATCGTTTCCTCGCCTTCGGAATGAAGGGTATAGGTAATATGCAGGTGGTTTTCGGGTACATCAGGAAAGCCAAAGTTCGGGTCGAAAGACGAATACCGCAGCAACCTGCCCGGTTCGCAGGCAAGGATCACACCACGCTCGCCGCTTTCATAACCTTCATAATTCCCGCTCCAGCGAATGGGATGACCGACCTCCCAGTCGGACGCGACGGAACAGTTAAACATAAACAACCTTGTTTTTTCGGGATTTGTTAAAGCGTCCCATACCTGGCTGGGGGTAGCTGACAACCGCAGCGTTCTGACAATGGTTTGTGGTTCGAACATGGTCTATCAATTAAAGATTTTTTTAACATAGAGCGATTTTTTAGCCCCTTGCTGCATCAAAAGTACATCGGCGGCCCCTTAAAAAATTGAATAAAACCGTCATTCCCTGGTAGAACAAACAGCGCTTCCCTTAACTTGCCCGGATGTTGAAGGCATATGTACAGTTTCAGCGAACCGGGTTGCTGGGATTGATCCGTTCACAAGCCACATGCCATTGAGCTGCTATTTCTTAATCCAGGTCAATTGATCAAGCCTCAGCGACAAGACCTTTCCCCCGGCTGCTAAAAACTGGTAAGTAACATCATGACCGTTATGCCCTCTTGCCTTGAGGGCGTTGCTGCCCGAAAACACCAGGGGTTCTTGCGGCAGCAGATCTTCGAGGTAAGTCGAGAACAGCCTGCCGTCCTGTTTGTATATCCTGAGCGTTTCATTGCTGCCCTCCAGGTAGTAGGTCCCGGCATAAGCATCAATGTTTGTTACGGGTTGCTCGGCAAACAGGGGCAAAAGCAATCCGGCAATATATTCATTGAGCCTGCCAAACTCGAAATCGGTCGCGTTTGTTAACACCACCCAACCCAATTTTGCTTTGGGATGAATAACTATTTCGGTTCTGGCGCCCAGCATTGCGCCTTCGTGTTTTACAAAGGGATAGGACCGCTGCCAGCCTATCCCAAGCGCATGCATCATCCGGATCGTCTTTGGCGATAACACTGCTTTGTCTTCTGAGAATTGTGCACTGATAAACCTGGCCATATCCCTGCCGGTAGAAAACATGCCGCCGGCCGGCGCACTCGCATTGACCTTAAATCCGGGTGTCCGGACAAACGATTGCGTTTCCTCCCGGTAAGAATAACCTGTAGCGATCGTATTCATAGCATGGCTCATGGTCCCGAAACCGGTAGCCGGCATGCCAAGCGGCTGGCAGATCCCCTTTATAACGGCAGCCTCAAATGTGGTTTTTGCTGCTCGGCCAAGCCCGATGCCGAGTAAGGTATAACCCATATTCGAATATTGCCTGCTGTCTGGCGGCAGCAAGTCAAATTCCGGATGTTCCCTGGAAGCTGTACCCAGCGACTTCAGGAACGCAGCCAAAGTAGCTGCCTGTACGGGGCCGTTCAATTTCCCGTTGAGCTGCCATTGCTGAATTTGCCGGGCAAAAGTCACATCGGCAGCCGCATTTCTGGGCAAGCCCGACGAATGTGTCAGCAATTCGATCATCATTGTTCCGCTGGCTGGCCGGCCGCGGTTTTGCCCTCTGAACTCCGGCACCAGTTTCCGGATGTCGGTATCCAGGCCTATCACACCTCGCTCCCAGAGTTTCATGGCCAGCGTCGCGGTAAAAAGCTTGCTCAACGACTGAAGCTGGAATTTTGAATCAATGGTTGCAGGGGTTTTACTTTCCAGGTCGGTATAACCCGAAGCGCCAGCGAACAAGACGTTGTCTTTATAAACAATCACCAGAACCAAACCGGGTGCATGGTAACGGTTTTGAAATCCTGCTACAGCCTCGTTTAATTTTGCAGTGGTTGAATCGGCCAGAACGGTCTGGGCAGAGGCGGTTGTACCGCAAAGCAGGAAACCGAGGAGTACCGCTATCAAATATTTACCTGACATATTTTTTTTCGGTAAAACTACAGCAACCGCCTTCTTTCCGCTGCAGCAAGGAGGGCGTCAATTATATGACAATGTTATGCCAGGTCGGCCTGTCCTGCTCAAAAAAAGTTAGGAAAGGCTTTACTCACCGCCTTTTTCTGATTCAGTTTCCAAGCAAGGTATAGCGTCGAAAAAATGTGCCCGATCAGCAGGATGAGGTAAAGCCACAGAAATAAAGGAACGTCCAGGATTTCACCGATATTCCAGATCAGATGGTCGAGCAAGGGTGTCATAACCAGACAAACCGCGGTAACGAGACTCCAGATGATCTGGAAGCTGATGATCCGCAGTGCATCTTCCCGGGCGGCCGGGGCATTGATCTTCCGGTGAAAGACCCCGTATAGGACGGGCACGACGACCAGATTCAAAAAGGGAAAAAGAAGTACCGAAAGCGCGCCTAAATTAATGATCTTGACGTGCCTGTTCTTTGCCAATGAGACAGGAGTCCGGGCATCGGTCGCCGCCGCGTTCTCCGCCCATTCCGCCTGGTGATCGACAGGTTCGGCTGCTTTCGGGGTAAACAGTTCATGAGGCGAGATCTGAAGTGCTGTACAAAGGCTTCGGATGACATATGGGCTGCCTGACGACTGGTTCTTTTCCATGCGTTGTATGGTTCGAAGAGAGATACCCGAGAGGCCTGCAAGCTCCTGCTGAGATAATTGTTTTGCCAGTCTGAGCTGTTTCAGCGTCTTCATCTGCTTTGTGCACCAATAGCTGGTTAAAGCTACTACTTTCCGGTAAAAGATGTGATCCGAATTTCACTGGCAGTGAAATTTTGACAATTAACCATGGCAGATATTGTCGCGCGGGCAACAACTATTGCCCCAGATCCGTGTTTAATTCAGGAAGCATTTCTCTTCCTGACGCCGACGGTGAGCCGGTCGTGCAGCCGAAGAATAGAACAATGCGCAAGAAACCATATGCCTGAAGGACCATCCATTGTTATATTGCAGGAAGCCGTCGAAGAACTTCACCTGGAAGGAAAAAAGATTCTTGCCGTTGAAGGCAACAGTAAAGTAGACCAAAGTTTGCTGGAAGGCCAGCAGGTAGAAAGCTTCCGGTCATGGGGAAAACACTTCCTGGTATGTTTCAAAAACTTAACCCTCCGCATTCATTTCCTGTTGTTCGGAACATACCGCATCAATGAACGAAAGGAATCGCCTGTACGGTTAAGCCTGCAATTCGAAAAGGACGAACTCAATTTTTATGCATGTTCGGTCAAAATCTTCGACAGCCATGTAGACACACTATATGACTGGTCGGGCGATGTCATGGCCGATGAATGGAAAGCTTCAAAAGCGATCAGGAAGTTGAAAGGACTGCCAGAAATGCTTGCCTGCGATGCGCTGCTGAACCAGGATATTTTTGCTGGCAGCGGCAACATCATCAAGAACGAGGTCCTGTTCCGCATCAAAGTGCATCCTTTGTCTGCAGTCGGCGCACTTCCAGAGGCCAAATTAAAGGAAATGGTCAGGGAAACGAGAATGTATGCCTTTCAGTTCCTGGAATGGAAAAAAGAATTTACACTGAAAAAGCATTGGCTGGCGCATACCAAAAAAACTTGCCCGCGCTGCAAGATCCCGTTTACAAAAGCCCATACCGGCAAAACCAACCGCAGAAGTTTCTACTGTGAAAATTGCCAGGTGCTTTATGGCTAATGAGTGTTTGATAAAGAAGGTGGCCGGATCAGGCGCGTGAAGATTGAGGATGCTGATTTCACAAAAGATTGAATCGTATCATGCCCCCCTTCTGTCTGATTCAGCCCTTCAAACTGGAGTTGCGATCCGTCGCGATGAGTTGTGCCTGGGTTAAACTTTAAGCGTTTAAAAAAAGTTGCGTCTGCCAAGGATTGTCAAAAGCCCTTTGCGGACCGGTTGCTCAATTCCTATCTTTCGTCAACAAACCGCTTTACATGAAATTTCTTTTTGTATTACTCAGTACTTGCTGGTTGGCGATTTGTTTGCTCAATCGACCTTACAGCAGGTTAGGGCTGTAGACAGCATCTTCAGCCGGTACAATGCCCCTGAGACCAGCGGGATCAGTGTCATGATTATCCGGGATGGCCGGAAACTTTACAGGCGATCATTCGGGTATGCTGATATCGCCAGAAAAATGAGGGCTACGAACAAAACCAATTACCGGATCGCTTCAGTAACCAAACCTTTTACCGCAATGGCGATCCTCATGCTCCGCGACCAGGGTAAGCTTGGCCTCGATGACCGGCTGGCTCGTTTCTTTCCCGGGCTGCCACCATCAACCAGAGAAATTACGGTCAACAAATGATCAACCATACGTCGGGGCTGCAGAGCTATGGCAGCGTTCCGACGACCCGCCCGTTAAAAGATATCGATGTGCTGCGCATCGTGGCCAGACAGGACAGCACAAATTTTAAACCCGGCACAAAGTTCTCGTACAGCAATACAGCATATGTGCTGTTGGGATTGATCGTGGAAAAAGCATCCGGCTTACGTTTTGACGAATTTGTTCGCCGCCATATATTCAAACCTTTGAGAATGTACAACTCGACGTTCAACAACCTGGAGGGCCGGATATCGAACCGTGCCTATGGCTACAATCCGAAAAATGGCAAGCTTGTGGTGGACGATCAGAGTTCCGCCCGTTACCTGCAGGGCGATGGCGGGATCTATTCGTCAATTGACGATTTCTATCATTGGGACCAGGCGCTTTATGCGGAAAAGCTGTCAGAAAGCAAACCCTGAACGAAATATTCAGCCCGAGTTCAAACGAAACGCCCGACGTTGCCTACGGTTATGGCTGGTACATTAAACACCGCTATCATACCACACGGATCTCGCATAGTGGCGGAACAACAGGGTTCTCATCTTATTATGTACGTTATCCCGAGAAAAAATTCTCTATTGTTGTGTTCGGAAACCAGGATGAGGGGCTGGCACTTGACCCAATCATCAGGGCAATAGAACGGATTTATTTGGAACGCTGACGGGCAGGCCTGCTCATTTGGGGATAGCCCCTAAGATCGGACATGCGTCTGATAGGTACCGGGTACGGGAAATTCTGTCGAACACTTGTCCGATTTCTCAACGTAATATCGGACGTTCCCGAACCGGCGGATATACGATTGCCCCGGCATGGCACATCTTTAATGCAAACTGCAAGGAAAATTGTGAAAAAACAAAAGCCTTGTAACTTAGCAGTTAACAAGGCTTTATCATGTTTGAATGTACCCAGCGCCGGAGTCGAACCGGCACGGTTTCCCACTGGTGTTTGAGACCAGCGCGTCTACCAATTCCGCCAGCTGGGCAGATCCGTTCATTGCTGAACGGGCTGCAAACATAGATATTCGTTCGCTTATTCGCAAATATATATTTAAGTTCTAAGTACAAATGGTAAGTGCTAACGACCATGTACCAAGTACAACTGAGTGTTATTCGTCTTTCAGCTTCTTATCCACCCAGAACGGTGCAAAGGGCAATAACGATGACACAAAAAACAACGCCGCTTTGCCAAACGACCACCGCTTCTCGCTCCAGGCCATGACCAGCAAGGCTGCATACAACACAAACAGCAGCCCGTGTGCCCAGCCGGTATATTTTACTGCTGCGGGCAGGTCTGCAAAGTATTTCAGCGGCATGGCTACAAACAGCAGCAGCAAATAAGAGATGCCTTCCAAAACGGCTACCCTGCGAAAAAGGTTGATCGTACTTCCCATGAATCGTGATTTTGCCGCAAATTAGGGCAAATAAGCCATTCGCTCAAATCGATCTGGGCTTATGACTTTGGGCCGACCGACCGCTATGGCAATTCTGACCACGCATGGCCTCAAGGCAGGATCAGGCCGCCACAAGTCCATTCCACACAATGGGGAACCACGCACGCCACACCCGCTCCACAAAATTTACCCATTGGGGAACGGTTTACACAGCTCCGGGACCACTTTGTCCGGGTCTGGCAACATCTTGCCGGGACATCCCAGCGGTTTACCGATACCCTGCCTGGTGCACGGCCACAGGGCACCATTCTTTCATAAGGATTACCAAAAGCAGCTCACTGCGGCCTTCTGTGACACATGTTTGCGTTCAGCTACAACCGAACATCCCTATTGAATGGCACCGCGACAGCTGGACACAAAAAATTATTTATAACCATGAAAAAAAACTTACAAAAAACAGCATTTGCCTTTTTACTCGTTTGCGGTGTCATCTCCGGCTGCAAGAAAACTGACAGCGCCATTGCGCCAGAAGCAGGAACGCCCGCCAGCGGGATCCCTTCAACCTTTGCCTACCAGACATCGCGCCCGGTTCAGTTCGACATTCAATTGCTTAGCAACAACAACCAGCCTATTAAAGGCGTGGTGTTAACTGTTACAGCAACCGACAATGCAGAGAAAATTTTCCTGAAAGGCGTGAGCGATGCATCAGGCTATGTACGCGCTACCGTCGATATTCCTTACTACCTTGACTCTGTAGCCGTTATGCCAAAGTATACCGGTTTACTGAATAAAGTAAAATCAGTCATCAAAAACAAATCATCTGTAAAGATGGTCATCGGCGGTGTAGATGGTTTGAGCGGCGACGTGGTCATCACCAGCGAAACGCCTTCGGCGACAGGCTCCACCATGACGGGCAAACAAGGTTCTATTGTAGCTGGTATTCTCGGTACCGATTACAGCTACCCTGCTCCGTATACCAGTTCTGCAGGTGCCATCGTTAACACGTCTGAGTATCCTTTCTCCCTTGGCCGGCCCAAATACCTGCTTGGCACATCTGATGAGATCGATGCCAGCCTGCTTTCCTACATCAACGCTTCACTGCCTGAAGGACAGCCGGTCACGCAAACACACCCCGAGTACCTGACCAGCACTGCCCAGTCAAACATCGTGGTTACGCAAAATAACACCGAGGTATTCGTCACGTTCGTTTCAGAAGGTGCTGATTATAAAAACACGCTTGGCTGGTACAGCTACCCAACCAACAACCCTCCCACACAGGCTTCAGGATCTACCCTGCAAAATGCAATTGACGAAGTGACCATGGTTTTCCCGAACGCATCTGCTTACGGTTCGGGCGGCGGATTGAAAGCCGGCAACAAGGTAAGCCTGGGCAAATTCAGCGCCGGAACTACCATTGCGTTTGTCCTGATTCAGAATGCCTGGAGCAGCAACGGTATTCAGACCGGAAACACAAAGTTTTATACCGATTCACGCTTCAACCCCGAGTCTACAGCTGCCTTGCGTAAACACTCTGTTATGCTTTACGACAGTCAGCACGAACTCTTCGTGTTTGGTTTCGAAGATATAAACCGCAGCGCGACTGCCGGCTCTGACAATGATTTCAATGACCTGGTGGTTTATGCGACAGCCAACCCGCCTGCAGCTATCTCAAAAACAAACGTATCTGCCATTGACACCCGCGTAGACAGTGATAACGATGGTGTTGATGACTCAATCGACGAATTCCCGAACGATGCAAGCCGTGCTTACACCAGCTATTACCCCTCTGCAACAGGCTGGGCAACTCTTGCCTTCGAAGACAATTGGCCAAACACCGGCGACTTTGATGTGAATGACCTGGTGGTGAATTACCGTTATGCCTATGTGAGCAATGCGGCCAACAACGTGGTTGAAATGACCGGTTATTACCTGCCTGTAGCCGCCGGCGCCGACTTTAAGAACGGCTTTGGTGTACAGCTTCCCGTTGCTGCCAGTTCAGTGGCCAGCGTAAGCGGACAAAGCCTGCAAAACGGCTATATCAGCCTGGCTGCAAATGGTACAGAAGCCGGACAAGCTAAAGCGGTCATCATTCCATTCGACAACCACGAAAACCTGCTGAAAAACGCTGATGGCTCCAGCCAGATCAACACCGTTCCCGGCAAACCCAAAGCAACAGCGGCACAGGCCACGGTAAAAGTTACTTTCACCTCGCCAATTGCCCAGGGCACCCTCGTAAACAATGCACTTAACCCATTCTCGATCAGCAACAAGCGCAGGGGTTACGAAATACACCTGTCTAACTATGCACCGACAGACAAAGCAGACAAAACCCTGTTCCGTACAGGTGCAGACAACAGTTTGCCAGCCAGCAACCGGTACTACATGGACGCCAACAATGCACCGTGGGCGCTGAATTTCCCCGATGCCTTTGCTTATCCTGCCGAAGCCAAGTCGATTAAATCGGCTTATCTTAACTTCGATGCCTGGGCCAAGTCGGGCGGCACACAATACACCGACTGGTACATTTCTACCGCTGCTGGCTACCGCAGCGAGGGTAACATCTTCAAGTAACTGCATCCGTTCAGAATTCATAAAAAAACCGGGTCGATTAAATCGACCCGGTTTTTTAGTATTCAATATATCGTTGCTATATCACCTTGCGGTGCTGAAAAAGTACCCTAGTTAAGCTTTGCCAGGTTCTCCTGCATACGCACCAGGTATTTTAAGCGGTAATGCAGGTCTTTGATTGCCTGCAGCAGCCCGGACTGAACGGCGCCATCGTCTGTTTCATCGTATTGCCGGGTCAATGCGGCGAGCTCTTCCTGCATCTCTTTCTCGATCGCGGCAACCTGCCCGCGTATCACGCCGGCCTTTTGCTGGTCGGGATCAAACTGCAGATCCATGATGGCTTCGTTCACCTCCATCATGTCCATCAAGAAAGCCTGGGGTAATACATAATTTTCATTGGCCGCCAGCACGCCTTTTAATTCCAGCAGGTAGGCCATGCGCCTGGCCGGATCGCTCAGCGTTTTGTAAGCATTGGTGTTCAGAGTACTTAACTGCAGCACCTCGTCCTGTTTTTCGGGGCTTTCGTTCGCAAAAAAGTCTGGGTGGTATTTGCGGCTCAGCTCAAAGAACCTGGCTTTTACAGCAGCTGCATCCAGGTTGAAGGCTGGTTGAAACCCGTAAAACCTAAAGTAATCTTCCATGTTATTTACCCATAATGGCTTTGAAAATATCGTTCCCGAGTACAAAGACCATGAGCGAAAGTAAAATAACAAACCCCGCTATCTGGGCGCGTTCCAGGAACTTATCGCTGACCGGCTTGCCTTTTACCATTTCAATCAGGAGAAAAACGACATGCCCGCCATCCAACGCCGGAATCGGCAGCAGGTTCATAAAGGCCAGAGCGATAGAGATGAATCCTGTCGATGCCCAGAACCGGGCCCAGATCCATTCGCCTCCATAAATCTTGCGTGCAATTTCAACTGGTCCGGAAAATGCTTTTTGAGCCTGCACTTTACCTGTTATCACTTTCCAGATGCCCTTTGCATTGTCGCTGAAGGTTTTCCAGGCCTTATCTGCACCAATTGGCAGCGACTCGAAAAATCCATAATTAAGGGTCTGCATTTTGATTTCGTCGAGCTGGAAGGCCACACCGAAGGTGCCGGAATTATCCAGTTTGGCGTTCAGTGTAACCTGTTTCCCGGCGCGGTCTACAACAAGCGGAACACTTTTATTTTTTGCGAGCTGTACCTGATCGGTCAGTTGGTCCCTGAACAACGCAGGTTTCCCGTTAAAGGAAAGCAGCCGGTCGCCCGCTTTTATACCCGCTTTAGCGGCAGGGGTTCCGGGGGCTACCTCGCGAATCCGCGTACTGATACGCGGGTCAGGACTGATGAACTCTGCCAACCCAAGGTCTGATACCTGGTTAAGCATGTTATCAGGCACGCGGATGTTGATGGCCTTGCCATCGCGCATCACCGTCAGGGTGGTGTTGCCCATCAGCACTTTCGGACTGATGACCTCTTCAAAACGAATAACTTTTTTGCCGTTGATGGCAATAACCTTGTCGCCGTCTTTCAGACCTACCTCGCGGCCAATGCTGCCCGGGTGAATACCGTGCTGCACAGAACTGTTCGGAATAAAGGTTTCGCCGTATTTAAAGGTCAGCATCCAGAAGATCACGATACCCACAACGATGTTTACAATGATCCCACCCAGCATCACGATTAATCGCTGCCAGGCAGGTTTGGAACGGAATTCCCAGGGCTGGGGCGGCAGTTTCATCTGCTCGGTATCCATCGACTCGTCGATCATGCCGGCTATTTTTACATAACCGCCAAGTGGCAGCCAGCCGATACCGTACTCCACATCCCCTTTTTTAAAACTGAACAGTTTCACACCCCAGGCGTCAAAGAACAGGTAAAACTTCTCTACTTTGATACCGAAGGCGCGTGCTGCAAGAAAGTGTCCAAGCTCATGCAGGATAACCAATATTGATAATCCAAGCAGCAACTGCCCCGCCATAACCAATCCATTCATAAATTTCTTTTGTTTTTTGTTTTAAATTAGATGTACCCTTTGTTGCTTTGTTACCAGATCAGCGGCAAAGATACGGGTATGTTCATCAGTTTCTAAATAATTCGATAGCGAGGGCTGCCCGATAAACGGCAGGTCGTCCATGCACCTTTCCACCACATCGCTCATTTCCAGGAAACCGATCTTCTTTTCAAGGAATGCCGCCACCACAACCTCGTTCGCCGCGTTCAGCACACAGGGCTGGTTTCCTCCTTTGCCGAGTGCCGTGTAAGCCAGGCCAAGGTTACGAAATGTATGCATATCGGGTTTGCTGAAAGTGAGTTCCGGGTATTCAAAGAAACTGAAACGCGGAAAATCGTTTTTTATTCTCTGCGGGTAAGCGAGCGCGTATTGAATGGGCAGTTTCATATCGGGCAGGCCCAGCTGTGCTTTAAGCGAGCCGTCGGTGAACTGCACCAGCGAATGCACGATCGACTGCGGGTGTACGACCACCTCGATCTGGTTGGCCGGCAGGCCAAAAAGCCAGCTGGCTTCAATGACCTCAAGTCCTTTGTTCATCAGCGAGGCCGAATCGATGGTTATTTTTGCACCCATGACCCAGTTTGGATGCCGCAGGGCCTCATCACGTGTAACGCTGGCCAGAAATTCCCGGTTCTTGCCGCGAAACGGTCCGCCGGATGCGGTCAGAATAATCTTTTCGAGTTCATTGCCGCTTTCGCCGGCCAGGCACTGGAAAATGGCAGAATGTTCAGAGTCTACCGGCAAAATGCGCACCTGATGTTCGGCAGCAAGCGCGGTAACGAGCTCGCCGGCAACCACCAGTGTTTCCTTATTGGCCAGGGCAATGTCTTTCCCCGCTTCTATGGCGGCAATGGTGGGCCTCAGGCCTGCCGCACCAACCAGGGCAGTCAGCACGGTGTCGGCTTCCGGCCAGGCGGCCGCTTCGGCAAGCGCAGCTTCGCCACATAACACCTCGATTCCGGTACCTGCAAGGCCGTCTTTCAATGCCGCATAATGCGGTTCATAACCGATCACCACCACATCAGGCCGAAACTCGAGCGCCTGCGCAATCAGTAACGTTACACTGTTTTGTGCGGTCAGCACCCGGACCTTAAACCGGTCCGGATTGCCGCGTACCACTTCAAGTGCCTGTTTTCCAACCGAGCCCGTGGCACCTAATATTGCAATGTTTTTCAAATTCAAATTTTTTATAGCGCTCACAGGACCCAATTGACAAGCGCATCGGCGATCTTCCTGTCGTTACTCAGTCTTGGCACTTTGTTCTGCCCGCCAAGTTTCCCCTCCTGCTTCATGTAACTGACAAAGGCATCTTTTGAAAGACTGCGCATCACCAGCGGACGAAGGATCTTTCCCTCAATCAGGTCAAAATAGTAAATATTTTTCTTTTGCAAAGCCAGGTCTACCTTTTTGGAAAAGGCCTCCAGGTCTGCAGGTGCATTGGCAAATTCCACGAACCATTCGTGGTACGGCAGCTCGCCTGCCGGCGGATTAACCTGCGGCGCCACCGTAAATTCGGTAATGCCGACCTGTTCCTCAGCTGCAACGGCCAGCAGGGCCTGTTCCACCTCCTCGCCGATCACGTGCTCCCCAAATGCCGAGATAAAATGTTTGATACGGCCTGTTACAACGATGCGGTATGGCGACTTTGACACAAACTTAACCGTATCGCCAATGCTGTAACCCCACAACCCGGCCGAAGTATTCAAAATGAGGGCATAGTTTACATCGAGTTCCACATCGGCCAGGCTCAGGCGTAGCGGGTTTTCATCGTAAAAATTTGCAGCGGGAATAAATTCATAATACATGCCGGCATCGGCCAGCAGCAGCAACCCTTTCTCAAACTGCGAGTCCTGGTAGGCAATAAAACCTTCAGATGCAGGATAGGTTTCAATTGCGTCTACACGCCTGCCAATACTGGCTTCGATCTTTGCACGGTAAGGTTCAAAATTCACACCACCGTATACAAACAGGCCGAAATTCGGAAATATATCCTTTATCTGTTTTCCGCCCGAGGCGGCGGTCAGTTTATCAAAATACATCTGTACCCAGGGGGGTATACCTGATATCAGGGTCATGTCTTCTTTCAGCGTCTCTCTCACAATGGCATCTACCTTCTCTTCCCAGTCGTCAATGCAGTTGGTCTGGTAAGAGGGCAGGCGGTTTTTTTGCAGGTAACCCGGTACATGGTGGGCAACGATTCCCGAAAGCCGCCCCACCGAAATGCCGTTTTTCTCTGTCATCTCCGGACTTCCCTGCAAAAAGATCATTTTACCGTTCACAAAGCCAGCCTTACCGGTTTCATTGATATAGGTAAGCAGGGCGTTGCGCGCCGCACGAATGTGCTCGGGCATGGACTCTTTTGAGATGGGAATATATTTTACACCAGAGGTCGTGCCAGAGGTCTTTGCAAAATACAGCGGTTTGCCGGGCCACATGACGTCGCGCTCGCCGGCCACCACGCGGTCAACGTAAGGCCGCAGCTGTTCATAATCGCGAACCGGCACCCGAACACGAAAGTCAGCATGGTTCCTGATCGAGGCAAAATCATGATCCCGCCCAAAGGCGGTATTTTTTGCCTGGGCAACCAGTTTTTTTAGTGTTTTTTCCTGGGCTGCAACCGCGTTGTTTTTCCACCTGTTGATCCGGCTCACCACGAAGGCGGCCAGCGGTTTGCTCAGACTTGCTTTTAGTCCCATGTTTAAAATGTAAGTTGAGGCGCGGCAATTCCGCTGTTATGTAAACAGAGTGCGTTAAACAATGTTATGAAGGATGTCGGGGCGTGCATCGCCCCTGTACTCCTGCATCATTTTGCGGTAGGCCACCGTCAGGGATACGGCAGACAGCGGCACAATGATAAATGAGCTCAGCACATTGATGATGAATGATACAATGGGCCAATGCAGGTAACTGAAGGCCAGGTACAGCAACTGGAAACCGCCCAGCACCAGCAACAGCAGCAGGATCTTTGTAAAATTACCTTTGGTCGTAGCCAGGCTCAGCTTGATCGATTCGAAAGGTTGTGCTCCCTTATCCAGGATGAAAAAAGGAAAAAAGGAAATGCGCAGCCAGGTAATAAATATAGCCAGGATACCGATCGAAATAAAGATGCCCGAGATCAGGTGAATGGTCTTCTGGGTCGTAATGACATGCGTCTTGATGAGCAGCAGAATGATCGGGAACGGCACGAGCGTAACCAAAAGGTATACACCGATAATGCACATCATGAAATACAACGTGGCGATCAGGAACCGTACGATCTGCACCTTGGTCGGGATGGTACCCACTATCGTTACATCATTCTCCTCATTGTCGAGCAGGTGAAAAATATACCGCAGCAGCGACAGGTTGATCGTGAAATACATCAGGATAAACAGGAACACCATCAGCACACTGAGGGGCCGGCTCACTTCGTTCAGGAAAAAAGCCATCAGGCTGCTCGCGCTCGAGGTGAGAAACATCAGGAAACACAGTGTGGCAATAGACAGGTAATGCTTCCTGGTAATGCCCCAGGCGCGCTGAATCACTTCGTTAACAGCAAATGTGCTTTCCTTTAAAAACTCTATCATGTTTATTTAAACACAACTCTTTTGAAAAAGTCTTGAATAAAACCAAAACCATAAGCGACCAGCTGTGTGAAAGCCGCAATTACGCTCAAAAATGCAACTTTCAGCGATTTATTTTGCAGCAGCGCATGAAAAAATATCAACAAAAAGTAAATACTGAAAAGCGCATCGCCCAGATAAGCAAGAGGCAGATAAATAGCATGCATGAGCAGCACCGTCGCCAGCCCGAGCGTAAAAATGGCCGGAAAAAAGTGAACTGCCTTCAGCTCAGCCGGAAAGTGTTTGTAAATGTTGATCCGTGCACGGCCAAAGAAGTGCAGCTGTTTATAAAACTGGCCGAAACTGGTGCGCCGCTTGTGGTAAACGTGCGCCTCAGGGATCAACCCGATCTTGAAGCCGCTCTGATGGATCCTGATGCTGTATTCAATATCTTCGCCCAGCCTAGTCAGGATAAAACCACCTGTTTTTTCCCAGACCTCCCTGCTCAGCCCCATGTTAAAGCTGCGCGGATGGAACTGCCCGATGTGTTCTTTATTGCCCCTGATGCCGCCTGTAGTAAACGGCGAGGTCATGGCGTAACTGATGGCCTTCTGGACCGGTGTAAAACTTTTGTGTGCGGCATCGGGGCCGCCGTAAGCGTCTAGTTCATGTTCAAAAAGGTAATTCCGCACCTTTTCGAGGTACTGCTTCGGGATGAGGCAGTCAGAGTCGAACACGATAAAGTAGTCGCCCCGGGCATGCGTAAAGCCAAAGTTCCTGGTAAAGCCCTGTCCTTCGTTTTCCTTATAAAAATAACGGATGTCCAGCTTCCCTGCATAAGACTCGACGATCTGCCGGGCATCAAGGGTTGAACCATCTTCAATAACCAACACCTCAAACTGCATATACGTTTGCCGGGTCAGCGTGTACAGCAGTTCGTTAATTTCCTGCGGACGATTGTAAAGCGGAATAATAATCGAAAAAAACACGGTTTGCTGATTAATCTGTCAGTTAATCAATGGTGGTCTCGATCAGGTATTCATTCCTTTCCGGTGCATTTCTGGACACCAGCTCAGCAATAAAGCCGGTCAGGAACAGCTGCGAGCCCACGATGATGGCCACCAGCGCAATGTAGAAAAGCGGCTGATCGGTAATGTCACGCTTGTAACTGATGTGTGCAGACAAGTGGTACAGCTTTTCGCCAATGATCCACAAGGCCATAATCAGGCCGATAAAAAAACTCAGTACGCCCAGCGTTCCGAAAAAGTGCATCGGTCTTTTACTGAACTTGCCCACAAAAAAAATGGACAGCAGGTCAAGAAAACCGTTAATAAACCGGCTGAAACCAAATTTGGTCGTCCCGTATTTTCGGGCCCGGTGTTCAACCACCTGCTCGCCGATCCGGTTGAAACCTGCCCACTTGGCAATAACGGGGATATAGCGGTGCATCTCTCCATACACTTCGATTGTCTTGACCACATCGCTCCGGTAGGCTTTGAGGCCGCAATTGAAATCGTTCAGTTTAATGCCGCTCATGCTCCGCGTAGCGGCGTTGAAAAGTTTAGTCGGTATGGTTTTGGTAACCGGATCGTACCGTTTCTTCTTCCAGCCCGAAATGATGTCGAATTTCTCTTCGCGAATGCGGCGGTACAGTTCTGGTATCTCATCTGGGCTATCCTGCAGGTCTGCATCCATGGTAATAACCACATTGCCCCGGCAAGCCGCAAAACCAACGTTTAACGCAGCAGACTTGCCATAATTGCGTCTGAACTTGATCCCTTTAACTGCCGGATACTGTTCTTTGAGCTCAGCGATCACCTCCCAGCTCCGGTCGGTACTGCCGTCGTCTATGAGCAATACCTCATAACTGAACCGGTTGGCCTGCATAACCTGGTCTATCCAGGCGACGAGTTCAGGCAATGACTCATCTTCGTTGTAGAGCGGTATGACGACAGATATATCCATTTTTAATATAAAAACTGTTTACAGGAACACTCCCGTAAACAGTATATTTCTTTTGCCGCGAAGATCGCGAAAATTTTTGACTCCGTATAAATCCCGTACTGGTTAGCCCTCTACGATGCGGTTGTTCTCAGTATCGATATACACAGGTCGCTCTTTCTTGAAAATGGCTGCGCCGATCAGGCTAACGATGGTTCCGAAAAAAGCCAGGAACAGGATCACGCCAAATACGATCATCCAAATCATGTACTTGCTCATCATGTCTATAGCCTGTTCTTCCTGCTCAGTCTTTGCATTTGCTTTGGCCGTATCCATAATCTGGTCAAGTGCGCCCGGGTCGAGCACCAGGTAATATAACAGCATCAGCAATGCACCGAAAAGACCTGCAAGCAGCGCCACACGGAAGCCGGTCGAAAAACCGCGTCCGAAACTCATGAAGCCGCCAAGTTCGCTTTTGTGTTTCCACTGGGCATAAAAAATGGCCAGGATAAACGGCACATAGGTCAGTACGGTACTCAGAACTTTATAACCGATCGAAAGATTCTTGTCCTGTGTGTCGATGCCTATCGCTTTAAAAATGTACAGCAGGATCAGCGAGTAAATCGCGTAGATCACAGCTACCTGAAGCGCCAGCTGTGTCGGTTTTTTTTCAGATTCGATAATCTTTTGTTGCATGGTATGTCTGGTTTAGAGGTTAACGGTTATAGGTGGTCAGCAAAGCATACACGGCGGTCTCGAAACCTTTATTGCCGCTGTGCGCGGCCAGCTCGCCCAGCGTTTCCTCGCCGCCGCGGGGGTTATGGAAGAAAGCAAGAAAGGGCACGAACAGGTCTTCGAGTTCTTCGCCTTTATCTACCCGCGCAGAGGCCTCGCAGATCTGCCTGATGTTCGTTTCTGCCAGCTCCTGATTGCTGATCAGGCTTTCATAAATGGCAAATTCATCCTGGAACTCGTCGTCCTCGACCAGCAGAAATTCTTTTAAAAAGTCGTCAAGTTCTGGATCAATTCCCTCATCCTGGCATTCCCTGATGTAAAGCAACAGGTTCAGGAGCTCAGTTCCACGGTCAATGGTTTCTTCTTCAATGGCAGCCCATTCGTCGCTTTCCAGGTAGTCGTCTTCCAGTTTCTGTACATCGCTGGCAAAAAAGTTTACCATCAGCAGGTCGAAAAAAACCTCCCGCAACGCTTCGAACCGCGGGTATTCGTCCATCACGGCATCGAACTTTGCTGTTTTCTCGAGAAATCCCTCTTCGCCGGAGAATGCGGCAGTCAACTCGTTTTCAAGGTTCCCCGGTGCAAGGCCCTCTGCTGTGGCAAACCTGTTGAGGCTGGCAGCCAGCGTCGTTTTAATTTTGTTATCCATTGGTATAAAGCTGGTTGTTGTTAAAGATTAGTTGTACACGGCCGGTCAGTTCCTGACCAAGCAGCGGTGAGTTTGCCGATAGCGAATAATTGTTATCTTCATCGTACCGCCATTTCTCAGTTGTATTGAACAGGGTCAGGCAGGCATTTGTTCCCACCGAAACAGCAGGTACCGGAATGCCGAGCACTTTACGCGGACCTGCCGCGAGCTTTTCTGCAATCTGCACTGCACCCAGCCCCGCCCGTACCAGGAGCGGAAGAACGGTCTGCAGGCCGATAATGCCATAGTGCGCAATTTCGAACTCGACATTCTTAAACTCGATTTCTTCGGGCCGGTGCTGCGAACAAACGGCATCGATCGTGCCGTCTTTCAAGCCTTCGAGCAGGGCCGCTACATCAGCAGCGCCACGCAGGGGCGGTTTCACCTTGTAGTTACTGTCAAAATCTGCAAGCAGCTCTTCAGTCATGCTCAGGTGGTGGGCTGCAACATCGCAGGTGATGTTCACCCCTTCCTGTTTCGCCTTCCTGATCAGGGCGACCGAACCTGCCGCAGATACCGTACTGATGTGCACCCGTGCCTCATTGTAGGCCGCAAGAAAAATATCGCGGGAGATCTGCATTTCTTCGGCCAGTGCCGGAAGCCCCTTCATACCGAGCAGCACGCTGTTGGCACTTTCATTGATTTTGGCCTTACCGGCTATGGAACCGTTTTCAGGATATACCATAAGCAGGCCATCGAAACCCTTCAGGTACTGCAGGGCGCGACTCATGAAACCATCATCTTTCACAGGCCTGTCGCCATCTGAGAAGGCGATGGCACCCGCCTGGCGCATGTCATACAATTCGGCCAGTTCCTTGCCTTCCCGCTCCAGGCTCAATGCCCCTACCGGGTGAATGTCTGTAACCCCGCCCCGGGCCTTGTTGCAGATGTATTGAACCTGCGACTTGGACTGAACAACGGGTGCCGTATGCGGCATGACCGCTACACCTGTAAATCCGCCGGCGCGGGCGGCAGCGATCAGGCTGTCTATATCTTCACGCGTTTCGAAACCCGGATCGCCGGCGGCGGCGTTCAGGTCAAAGAAACCGGCTGACAAAAATCCGCCTTTCCCGTCAATCTCCTGTTCGCCGTCGGTCTTTGTCAGCTCCCCGATTGCTGTAATCTGGCCGTTTTCAATGCGCAGATCTGCTTTTTGGCCATTGTAAGTGTTTCCGGGGTCGGTGATGATGACGTTTTTTAAAAGAAGGTTCATGAAGCTTTCTTGTTTCCTGAGTGGTTTAAAAATCTGATTAAAACGATTTCTGCAGCGATAAAGGCCAGGGCCAAAATTAGGCAAAGTTTCCATAATTCGACCCGGTTATTTTGCCCGGCCACGCCGGCCGCAAGCGAGTCGATGCCCATATCGATGAGTCTGATCTGTTGTTTGCTTCCGAGACTGCGCAGCAAAGCATTGTCTGCATAGTGCATGTCAGATTCGCCGCGGCCGGTGTTGAAGGCATATTCAGCAAGCCGTCCCGCCGCCGTACGCAGGCTGTAAAAATCCTGCTCGCGGGCCTGGTCGGCAATGTGCAAGACAGTTTGCCCCGCCTCCTGCCGCAGTTCCGGAATCAGTTCGCCGCTGCCCGAAACCAGGCGCGGCATCATTTTCTCTGACAGCCCAGCCTGCGGAGCCTGCAGGGAAGCATCGCGGCCCACCACATGATACAGCGCCGGCTGCCTGCCCGAAGCCAGGGCAATATTCAGGAGGAGTGGTACAACAACCGGGTGCCGGGAAAAATCACCATCTGCAGCACCGAAGCCTGCTGTACTCAGGTAAATGCTTCCTCGGCCACGCGAAAAGACAGCGAAGGCAGGCTGGTTGCCAGGCAGGGATAGAATGTCTTGCCTGGATGCGCCGCTACCCTCCAGTCGGACATGCCGCCTTACCTCAGGCAGTGAGAGTTTTCCGGGTACATCGTCAAACACGTTCCGGTACAGCGGATGCCGCAGATCAATGCTGCTTACCCGGGTGGCCGTTGTGTCGAGCGCTAAAATTCCCGGCAGGCCGAGTGCGCGCAAAAAATCGGTGTATACCTGCGGTTTTGCGCTGAGGTCAGGAATGACCAGTACCGCTCCGCCGCGGTCGGCATAGCCTCTCACAGCCTGGCCCAGACCGTCAGAAGGTTGCTCCAGGGCGTTCAGTATAACCAGGCTGTACTGGTCCAGTGCTGAGGCGTTTATTGCACCTTCAGCTGCTGGCGTAGTTTTGAAAAACGGCTCTGAAGCCAGCAGCGCGGCCATCTGCGGCCCCGCTTGGGGCCCTTTTATGTGCAAAATGGGCTGCCCCGACCTGACTTCGAACGCAAAAAGGAAACGGTCGTCAAAAGTCACCGGGAAATCTTTGATCTGCAGCTCGCCCTGCTGCCAGCCTGCCCTGAGACCACTGAAAGCCAGGGTATCTGTGGCACTCTTCCCTGCGGCAATGCTAACGCTGCTCACCGCCTTCTGCGCACCGTTTATAGTTAAACGCAGCGGAACATTGCGTGCCGGCGCATTGCCATAATTGCGCAACCTGACAATCAGTTTTTCAGCAGCGTCCGGGCGGTGAACCGGGAATGCGGTCCACACGCTGTCTACAGCCACATTAGGCTGGGCATTTGCGCGCAGTTTCACAAAGGCGACACGCACGGTCGAATCAACTCGCAGTGGCCCCCCATCTGCAAAACCGCGCTGGAAATCAGACACCACGTATAGCTGGCGGTTCCCGCTGCCTGTAAAGACCGCTTGTTGCCGCTCTGTAACCTGCCTGAGCGTGCGGGTGGCCGGGCTGATCTTTACCTCGTCTAATGCGGAAATAAATGCTTCGCGGCTCAACAGTCGCTGGTGGCGGCCTTCGAAATCGTTTGTCAGCAACTGAAAACGGTCGTTCAGCGCATAACCGGCCGCAATTTCCCTGGCGCGGCGCTTCGCCTCGTCGAGCAGGTTGCCATCTTTGTTAACGGCATCCATGCTGTACGAATTATCGATATAAATACTCACGGTGGTTTCTACAGCCGCCCCGGTCGTTTGCTCGCCGGCAAGGAAAGGCTGTGCGAAAGCCAGCACCAGGAAAACCAGGGCCAGCATGCGTGCCGCCATAACCAACAGGTTCTTTAGCTTTTCGCGTGAGGCATTCCGCTCCTCGATTTCCTTAATAAAAGCAACATTGCTGAAATTGACTTTCCTGAATTTTCTGAAATTAAACAGGTGAATGATGACCGGAATGGCTGCCGCAAAGAGTGCAAAAAGAAAACCCGGATAGAGGAAATTCATCAAAAAACAAAGGTAGGATTTTTAGGCTAAAATCACCGGCCTGCAGAAACTTTGCTGCCCGGGCAAAAACCCGCCGCACTCCGGCAGCTCTCGCCCCTGCGCCGCGCCCAAAGTGCCGCAGCGGGCGGTAGCTGTTCACCGGGTGTTAAGCTGCGTATTTTTTGAGCGACCGCCACAAAATCTCATCATGCCCGTATACATCTGTTCTAAACTCGATGCGCCCGTTCTGTGGCCAGGCTGTCTGGTAGCTTATGAGCAGGTAAACCGGTTTTTTGGTGCCAAACCATTTGGGCCGCAGCTGGTAGCTGTTTACTGTATCGCGCTTGCGTTCCTGTTTTCTCCTGAAGATCGGCATTTTAGTGGTATCCAGCGGCGGCAGGTCCACTTCCATGCGCAGCAGGTCATACTGTGATTTGCTTCTAACCAGCAGTTCGGCAAATTCCAGCGGCTTTTCAATGCGTACGCAGCCGTGGCTAATGGCCCGGTTGCGCAGTTTGAACCCATATTTGTTGTTCGTATCGTGCAGGTAAATGCTGGAGCCGTTGTTAAAAATAAACTTGAATTTGCCCAACGCATTGCCCTCTCCAGAGCCCTGCTTGAACTGATAAGGCAGCTTGTTTCTCGGGTACCGGCTCCACTGAATGGTATCTGGTTCGCCGATCTCCACACCTTTGCGGTACACTTTGATGTTGCTGTTCGACAGGTAGTAGGGATCTTTTAATGCCTGGTAATAGATCTCGCTCTGTGCGATACTGACCGGGATATTCCAGATGGGATTAGCCTGAATGGAGTTGATGCGGCTAGCGAGCAAAGGCGTCTCATGGTTTCTTGGTTTGTCATCAAGGCTGCCGGTCTGCAGGTAACGCTTCATCTTTTCTTCGTATGCCTTTTCGCGTGGTCCGCCAACGCAAACTTTCATAAAAGCAAGCGTATCGGTTTTATCGAACCAGGTCAGCGAGAAATCAGGAATGTTGACAAGCACCATTTCATCATCTTCGTTTGCCGGCATTTGCCAGCGCATCCGCTCCATGTTGATCTTCAGCGTGCGGAGAGTTTGCTGATCGGCACCCGACCGGCGGTAAGCGGCCAGGGCAGCCTGCATCTGTTTATAGGCCTCGCTGGCCGGCTGCACAGATTCCAGCGTTTTCAGCAAATCGTCGGTCTGCAGTACCTGCTTCATAAACGTACTGTCTGGCCTGCCAATGCGGATATAAAAACGGCTCAGCAGCTTGCGCGGGTTTACTGCTCCGAATTTCAGAAAGTTGCTGTACTTGAGCAATCCTTCGGCAGCATTCAGTTCAAGCGCAGCCACAACGGGGTACACCTCTTCGATTGACGAAAAGCGATTGGCATTCAGCTGGGCAAGCAGGGCTTCAATTTGTTTGAGCCTGAAGATCTTTGGATCCAGTCCGTGCAGATCGGCTCTTTTCAGGTAATCGCGCAAGGAATCCAGGCCGCCGGTAGCATAAAACGACTGGACAAGATGTGGCTCATACTCTTGTGCTGCATACAGCGAACGAATGGTTTGCGGATTTGAAAAATGACTGGCCAAACTGTCGGCAACCCGTCTGAATACGGGGATGTAAGCAGCCGTATCAAATTTTTTGTACAGTTTGTTATCCAGGTGCTCTGCCAGGACCGAGCCAACCTCAGGAACCGGTTTAAACCAACCGCAGGCACTGAGACACAGGAAAAAAGGAATGATTAAGCGTAAATTTCTCTTCAAAACAGGCAAAGATAAGATTCTCGGGGCCCGTTACCGACCCTCCCAAGCCCCGATACTCAAATAAAATGCCATATTTTTTTGATTTCTACCGCGTTTGGTTATATTTGCCGCAGCTAGACATTGATAGAGACAGCAGGAATTTATGAACTTTGTTTTGAACCACCACTTACATTTCCACCATCGCCGCCAGGCGATGTAATGTGTTATGTTTTGTACGTCAAAACTGTTTTTAAAAATATTTTCTTGTATACATCTTTAATCAACACTTAGTGAAGACACTCAAAATTGCCATACAAAAATCTGGCAGACTTAATGAAAAATCAGTAGAGATCTTAAAAACCTGCGGTCTTTCATTCGAAAACTACAAAAGCTCACTCATTTCTTCAGTTACCAATTTCCCGCTGGAAATCCTGTTCCTGCGTGATGATGATATCCCTGAGTATGTTCAGGACGGCATTGCCGATCTCGGTATTGTAGGCGAAAATGTGATTGAGGAAACCGGCGCTGACGTACACTACCTGCAGAAACTCGGCTTCGGTAAATGCACGCTGAAGATTGCAGTACCCGCTACCGAAAGCTACACCAGTATTGAAGAACTGAACGGCAAAGCGATTGCCACGTCCTATCCTGTTATTCTTGACAATTTTCTTAAATCTAAAGGCGTGGAAGCGCAGATCAGGGTCATCAGCGGTTCGGTCGAGATTGGCCCGGGCCTGGGCTTAAGTGACGCCATCTGCGATATCGTCTCGACTGGGGGAACCTTGAAAAACAACGGGCTAAAACCCTTCGCAGACGTGATGCGTTCGGAAGCTGTGCTGATCGCCAATAAGACCATCTACGATGCGCCCGAAGTAGCCGAACTGCTTCAGCGCATCCGTTCGGTGCTGAAAGCAAAATCGAACAAATACGTGGTGCTGAATGTCGAAAGATATAACCTGGAAAAGGTTGTGGCCTTACTGCCCGGCGTGAAAAGCCCGACCATTGTCCCCTTATTTGAGGAAAATTGGGTGGCCGTACATTCGGTGATCGCCGAAGAAGATTTCTGGGAAAAGATCAATAGCCTGAAAGCCGCCGGCGCCGAAGGTATCCTTGTCCTGCCGATCGAAAAAATCATAGTTTAAGCGTCTGAACATCGCTGCAACCGCATTAACCAAAAGTTAATACAAAACTTTAAAACATTGAAAATCTACGATTTTAATAAATTATCTGATGTAGAAATTGACCAGCTGTGTTCACGCAGCCTGGAAGATGATCAGCAGGTCGTTAGCACCGTGAGGGACATTCTCGATGGTGTGAAATCACAGGGTGACGCGCTTTTGCGTCAGTTGGCTGAGCGCTTTGACGGGGTGAAACTTGACCTTCTCTATCTGGGCGCGACTGAGCTCGCTGCTCTTGCAGCAGACATTCCTGAAGCAGCCCGCAAAGCCATTGACACTGCCGCTGCGAACATCCGCCGTTTTCATGAAACCCAGCTGCGCCAGGAAGACCGGGTAGAAACCATGCCGGGCGTAACCTGCTGGCGGGAAAGCCGCCCCATCGAGTCTGTCGGACTTTACGTTCCGGGTGGTTCGGCCGTTCTGCCAAGCACCTTTCTCATGCTGGCCATCCCTGCTGCGCTTGCCGGCTGCAAACAGATTGTGGTTTGTTCGCCTCCGCAGACCGATGGCAAGACGAACTGCTACCTGGCCTACTGTGCCACGCTGCTCGGCATTGACCGGCTTTACCTGGCAGGCGGTGCGCAAGCCATTGCCGCGATGGCTTACGGAACCGAAACGATTCCTGCAGTCAGCAAAATTTTCGGGCCGGGCAACCGGTATGTAACTGCGGCCAAACAGCTTGTTCAAAACCGGGTAGCAATCGATATGCCGGCAGGCCCATCTGAGGTTCTGATCGTCGCAGATGAGACTGCCAATTCGGCATACCTGGCTGCTGATCTCCTTGCACAGGCAGAACACGGACCTGATTCCCAGGCAGTACTGGTTGCTACTTCAAGAGATATTTTAGAACAAACGATCGCAGAACTGGACCGCCAAGTGATATCGCTGCCCCGCCGCGATATTGCGGCGAAAGCCTTAAATAACTCTTACATGATTTATGCGGATACGCTGCAAAGCGCCATGCAGTTCTCCAACAGATACGCCCCCGAACACCTGATCCTCGCTACCGAGCACTTTGAATCTTTGCTTACGCAGATCAGCAATGCGGGGTCTGTATTTTTGGGTAACCTGACACCTGAAAGCGCCGGCGACTATGCTTCAGGAACAAACCACACGCTGCCTACGAGCGGCTTCGCCAAAGGTTATTCGGGTGTGTCGGTCGACTCTTTTCTGAAGAAAGTCACCTTCCAGCACATCAGTCCCCGGGGACTACAAAACCTTGGTCCGACGGTCGAGATCCTCGCATCGGCCGAAGGCCTGGACGCACACCGCAATGCTGTGAGTATCCGCCTCGAGGAACTTCAGAGAACAGATCAGAACTCCTAATTTTGCACAACAAATGAACATCAACGATCTCGTCAGAGAAAACATACAGAAACTCAGCCCCTACTCTACCGCCAGGGACGAGTTTAAAGGGCAGGCATCGGTTTTTCTTGATGCGAACGAAAACAGCTTCGGCTCGCCGCTGCCGGCCGACTACAACCGGTATCCTGACCCGCTGCAGCTTGATCTTAAAGAGGCCATCAGCCGCATTAAAGGTGTTCCCATCGAAAACACGTTTCTGGGGAATGGTTCGGACGAAGCCATCGACCTGTTGTACCGTGCCTTCTGCAACCCTGGAAAAGACAATGTGATCCTGGTGCCGCCAACTTATGGCATGTACGAGGTCTCGGCGAACATTAACGATGTGGAGACCAGGAAGATCAGCCTCCTGCCAGGTTTTCAGCTTGACCTGAATGGCATGGCCGAAGCGATCGATGCCCGGACCAAACTCATCTTTGTCTGCTCACCCAACAACCCCACCGGTAACTCCCTTAACCGGCACGATATCGAGACGCTCCTTACCAACTTTAACGGCCTGGTGGTTGTGGACGAAGCGTACATCAACTTTTCCAAACAGCACACCTTTATCCGCGAACTGACAGAGTATCCCAACCTGGTTGTGCTGCAAACATTTTCTAAAGCCTGGGGGCTTGCAGCGCTGAGACTCGGTATGGCTTTCGCATCCTCGCAGATCATCGATGTGCTGAACAAAATCAAACCACCCTACAACATTAACCAGGCCACCCAAGACCTCGCGCTTGAAGCCTTAAAAAACATAGACCAGGTAAATGCCTGGATTAAGACAACTGTAAACGAACGTGACAGGCTGGCAAGTGCGCTTGCTGACCTCCCTGCAGTCAGACAGGTATATCCTTCAGACGCAAACTTTATCCTGGTTGAAGTAACACAACCCGAACAGATCTATAACCAGCTTGTAGATGATGGCATCATTGTACGTGACCGTTCAAAGGTGGTACTTTGCGAGGGATGCCTGCGCATTACAGTCGGCACACCAAAAGAAAACGCCCGGCTCCTGGAGCGGATGAAAGCCTTTGCTTAAGCGACCAGGAAGCTGTACGCCGGGCCGGAACGCAGGACGCAGGCGGGCCGGGCCAAAACAAAAACAAGACAATGAAAAAAACATTATTTATAGACCGCGATGGCACGCTGATCCTGGAACCAGAAGATGAGCAGATTGACAGTTTCGCGAAATTGAAATTTTACCCGAAATCATTGCACTACCTGAGCAAAATTGCCCGGGAGCTTGATTTCGACCTGGTTATGGTGACCAACCAGGACGGCTTGGGCACAGATTCCCATCCCGAAGAGAACTTCTGGCCTGTACATAACTTTATCCTTGATACATTCGCCGGCGAAGGGGTCGAATTTAAAGAGGTGATCATTGACCGGACCTTTGCACACGAGAATGCTCCGACACGGAAGCCCCAAACCGGCCTGCTGCTGCACTACCTGGCCGAGGGCTATGATCTGGCCAACTCCTTTGTGATCGGCGACCGGCTCAATGATGTGATCCTGGCGCGCAATCTGGGCGCGAAAGCCATCTACCTGCGCCAGAACGACCACTTGGGCCAGCATGAGGCGCTCGACAAATATGAAACGCTGTCAGACATCATCGCATTAGAGACCAGAGACTGGGCAGATGTTTACACATTTCTTCGTGCCGGCAGCCGCTGCATTGACCATACCCGCAATACAAATGAAACCAAGATCAGTGTGCAACTGGACCTTGACGGTACCGGCAAAGCAACGGTGGCAACAGGCCTTCACTTTTTTGACCACATGCTGGACCAGATTGCGCGCCACGGTGGCATTGACCTGAAGATAGAAACCGACGGCGATCTGCACATCGACGAGCACCACACCATTGAAGACACCGGCATTGCCCTTGGTGAGGCTTTTGGTAAAGCCCTCGGCAACAAACTTGGCATTGAACGCTATGGCTTTTGCCTGCCTATGGACGACTGCCTGGCACAGGTAGCCATTGACTTTGGCGGCCGCAACTGGATTGTGTGGGACGCGGAGTTCAAACGTGAAAAAGTGGGCGATATGCCAACCGAAATGTTCTTCCATTTCTTTAAGTCGTTCAGTGATGCTGCAAAATGCAACCTGAACATCAAGGCAGAGGGAGAAAACGAACACCATAAAATCGAAGCCGTTTTTAAAGCATTTGCAAAAGCGATCAAAATGGCCGTTAAACGGGATCCGGAAAAAATGGTCTTACCGAGCACCAAAGGGTTGCTCTAAGCACAAACTGTTATGATAGGAATCATCAACTATGGCGCGGGGAATATCTTTTCCCTGACCGCAGCCCTCGACCGGCTCGGCCTACAGTATGGCATGGTCAATACCGAAGCTGAACTGCAGGCCTACAGCCACATCATCATACCGGGTGTAGGGCATGCCGGCGCCGCCATGCAGAAGCTCCGGGCTACCGGACTGGTCGAACCGATCTGTAAACTAACCAAGCCGGTGCTGGGTATCTGTGTCGGCATGCAACTGCTTACTGCCCACTCAGAAGAAGGCGACAGCGAACTGCTGGGCATTGTTCCGCTCAACACCCGTTTGTTCGATAAGTCGCTGGGAATCAAAATACCACACATGGGCTGGAACACCGTTCAGCACCAAAACAATTTGCTGTTTGATGGTGTTGATGAATTTGCACAATTCTATTTTGTGCATTCGTATTTTATTGAATATAAGCCTATTTTTGACATCGCATCAGTTACCTATGGCAACCGGTTCTCTGCGGCAATTAACAGGGATAATTTTTACGGCGTTCAGTTCCACCCCGAAAAGTCGGGCGCAGCCGGCGAACAACTATTGAAAAACTTCAGCAACATAAATTAAGAAAATGTATATAATTCCCGCCATTGATATTCTAGACGGAAAGGTCGTGCGCCTGCGCGAAGGTGATTACAACCAGAAAACCGAGTACGACGTTTCGATTGCCGAAATGATCGAGAAATACCAGTCGAATGGCACCGATTTTATCCATATCATTGACCTGAATGGCGCCAAAGGCGATTTCAGCAACCAGAAAGCCCTGTTCGATGTGATCAAAAAAACAGAAATGCGGGTGCAGTATGGTGGCGGTATCCGCACGATCAGCCAGGTTACCGAGTTGCTTGATTCGGGTATTCACCGCGTTATAGTCGGCACGCAGGCCATTACCAACCCCTCGTTTCTTGATGAACTTAGCAGGGAAGTTGGAAAAAAAGATGATTATGCAAACCGGATTGTCATTGCGATCGACGTACTTGACGAAGTCATCAAGTATTCAGGGTGGATGGAAAGTTCGCCCATTAAACTCATGGACTATGTTGACCGCTGCCTGCAGCTGGGCTTTTTCCGCTTTCTCTGCACCGACATCAATAAAGATGGCAAACTGGGTGGCGCCGCGGTCGATCTGTATGAGAAATTACTGAACCACTCGCCCTTCATCAAATTGATCGCCTCGGGCGGAATCAGCTCAATGAAAGACATCGAAGAACTGGCCAAACTCAACATCCGGAGCTGCGTGGTTGGTAAAGCCATTTACGAAAATCGCATCAGCATCGAAGAAATCAAAGCCTGGAACTTAAAGGCCATGACATCGCTGTAATGCTTAGTAAAAGAATCATTCCCTGTCTCGATGTGAAAGACGGGCGGACTGTTAAAGGCATCAATTTCGTGGACCTGCGCGATGCGGGCGACCCCGTCGAGCTGGCTGCGCAGTATGCGCAGCAGGGTGCAGATGAGCTGGTCTTTTTAGACATCACTGCCACGCACGAAAAACGCAAGACGACCATCGAGATGGTCAAATCGGTTGCCCGGCAGTTGAATATTCCCTTTACCATTGGTGGTGGCATCAGCTCTGTAGCAGATGCCGAAGCGCTGCTGAGCGCCGGCGCCGACAAGATCAGCATCAATTCTGCAGCGGTGCGAAATCCTGTGCTGATCGAAGATCTGGCCAGGGCTTTTGGGGTACAGTTCGTGGTACTGGCCGTAGACACCAAACTGGTGAACGGCAGAAACCTGGTGCACCTGAACGGTGGCCGGCTGGTTACCGCTATAGAAACCGAGAGCTGGATTAAAGATGCCGAGACACGCGGCGCGGGCGAGATCCTGCTGACATCGATGGATCACGACGGCACCAAACAGGGTTTTGACTGTTCCCTGCTGCGCAAGATAAATGACCGCATCAACATCCCGATCATTGCCTCGGGCGGTGCTGGCAAAACGGCTCATTTTACCGAAGTTTTCGTGCAGGCCGATGTAGATGCAGCCCTTGCGGCCTCGGTATTTCACTATGGCGAAATACTGATCCCCGAACTGAAACAAGAACTCAACGCACACCACATTCCGGTCAGGCTGCAGTCCTGATCGCATAAAGCTATTATCATGAATACATTTTCCGCAATCGGCGAGCCGGATTGGAGCAAAGGCGAAGGCATGCTGCCGGTCGTTGTACAGGACGTACAGACCCTCGAAGTGCTGATGCTGGGGTACATGAACAATGAGGCCTTGCAGCAGACGCTCAGGGAAAGTAAAGTGACCTTTTTTTCACGTTCCAAGAACCGGCTTTGGACGAAGGGCGAGAGCAGCGGAAATTTTCTTCTGCTGAAAGACCTGCGCCTGGATTGCGACCGGGACACGATCCTCATCAAAGCCCAGCCGATTGGACCCACTTGTCATACAGGCAACCGCAGCTGTTTCGACACCCCCTATAACCAGAATTTTATTTTTGAACTGGAACGCATCGTCGCAGACCGGTATGAGCATCCATCAGAAAGTTCGTATGTGAACAAGCTGCGCCAGAAAGGTCTGAACAAAATAGCGCAGAAAGTTGGCGAGGAAGGTGTGGAAACGGTTATTGCGGCACTGGCCGAAACCGACGAAGACTTCCTGAACGAAGCGTCTGACCTGGTGTTTCACCTGTCTGTTCTGCTGCGCGAAAAAGGTCGCAGTTGGAATGACCTGGCGCTGAACCTGGAAAAAAGACACCGGTAGCCTGTCATGCTCAGCCTGAACAAAACACTCCCCGGGCACCAGAATCCGGTCTACGCATTAGCGGTACACCCTGAACAGCCTAAGTTTTATACGGCTGGAAATGATAAAGGGGTAGTTGAGTGGTCTGCAGTAGATTTTAGCTTTACCAAGGTGCTCACGCCCGTATCAAGCTCAGTATATGCCCTTCATTTTTTTGCAGGCAAGCTGTTTGCTGCACAGAAAAGCGGGCTTATTGAGGCAATAGACCCCGAAACCGGCGGGCGGTCACGTATGGATGCGCATGGCGGGGCGGTATTTGGCCTTCAGGGCATTGCCGGTAAACAGGAACTGCTGTCGAGCGGAGAAAACGGACAGCTCACAGTATGGGATGCCCGCTCGCTCGAAAAGGTGTACCAGTTCAGCGCCGGCAGTGATACGGCAAGATGCATGGCTCTTTCGCCAAACGGCGCTGAAATTGCCGTGGGCTGTAAAGATCACATTATTCGCGTTTACGACACCTCAGACTACAGTTTGCTGGCTGAACTGAGCGGCCACAAAGGCGCAATCACCTCACTGGCGTTTTCACCGGATGGCAGTTACCTGCTTTCAGGCAGCCGCGATGCCCAGGTAAAAAAATGGGCAGCTGGCAGCTTCGTAGAATCGGCCAGTCTGGCGGCTCACCTGTTCGCGGTTTATGGAATTGTCTTTCATCCTGACCGAGCCTGTTTTGCAACCTGCAGCCAGGATAAAAGTATCAAGATCTGGAACAGCGAAGATTTCCGCCTGCTCAGGATCTTAAGCCTGGAGAAGAGCAAAAGCGGTCACAGCCATTCTGTAAATAAAATAGCCTGGCTGCCGGATGGCGCACACCTGGTCTCGACCGGCGATGACAGGCTGGTACAGGTCTGGAGCTGGGATTAATGTTTGCACAAGCCAAGCGGCTGTGTACAAGCGGTGGCTGCAGGCGCCCGGACCCTTGCACAGGCCCCGGGCCTGCCGGCCTTGAGGAATAAAAAATATCCTGAACGCACCCCGTTAGTTTATGGCTACATTTTTCAGTGCCTCGCGTCCATAAAATACCGGGAAGTACATCATCTCGGCGCGGGCGGGGTTCAGCACATACCTGCCCTGGTAACGCGGCATAAGGCGAATTTCGAAGATATAGCTGCCCTGCTTCAATTTATTGCAAAAGATCGCCGTCTTTTCCTTAAAATACTCACGGTGTGTCTCGAGCCTGTAATTGACGGCTTTGTCATCATACGAGCAGGAAGCTGGCACGGGTACCTCGATCATCACATAGTCTGCATCTGCGCGGACTTTCACCTCTACCCGAAGTACCGCAGGTATTCCTGCCTTCAGTTGCGCTGCCTCTGCCCCTTGTTGCAACAATACGGTCTTCACCTCAAAATCTTTTTTGACAGCGACCGGCCTGGGGTTCAGGAACTGCTGGTAAGCGGTTATGTAAACCGGCAGCGTGCCCGTCTTGGAGAAAGATAGCGTTTGTCCGCCAGGCAGTGTACCGTTTGCCGGAAACCGGCTGAGCAGCGTACCGTTGAGCCGCAAGGCTGAGGGTTTTCCGGCGTCCGGCTGCTCAAGCAGGTCGGGCAGGATCGCCTCGAGGATCAGTGCCGCCTCATAGGTGTTTCGCCATTGCCCGTCTTTTCGTTGTTCCAGGAAATATTGCCTGATCCGGGCCAGCTCTGCGGCATGCCCTCCCGCTGTTTTCAGCAGCTTGTAGACAAGCAGGGTATTCTGCACACTGTTGTCAAAAAATGCGTGTCCCTCCTCGCCCCAGTAACTGCCGCCAAACATGGTCTGTTTCTTTATGGCCACCAATGCTGCTGCCTGTATTGGTTCTCCCTGCAGCTGTTTCAGCCGGAGCAGCCTGAGCCTGGTGTACAGTCCCGGCTGTTTAACCAGGCGCGTAGCTTGTTCTTCGCGCCGCAGCCAATCGCTGAGCGGATATGCCGGGTCGAGCAGGTGCAGCAACTCAAGCGCATGGCTGCGTTCGCCTGCCGCGAGGTCTGACAGACCGGCCTGCACAGACCTGAACAGCGTTGTTTTGTCCAGACTTGTATGGTAGTGCTGCGAGCCGGCTTTAAGGAGGGCATCTGCAACGTGTATCGTGATCCACATCTCAGCCCGGCCATCAGGCCACCAGGACCAAAGTCCGTTCGGCAGCCTGTTCTTTTCTAGCAGCCTGATTATTTTACCGATGTCGCTGTCAAAACTGAAAGGTTGCTTCAGCATTTTCCGCAACTGTTTCTCAAGCAGCAAGGCCTTAAGTTTGGAGGCTAGTTGTTCATTACACTGGTAAGGATAGTCTCTGACCCGTCTCAGTTCATCAAGCAAAACTGGAAATACCGAAGCTTCAGCGTACCATTTGACCGATCCGCGGGCCGCATCAAAGTTCCAGGCCACAGACGTGTCGGCGGCCAGGACAGCGAACTTACCCTCGGTTTCCAGCACCCCGGGATCGTACACCGGCACCTTTCGTTCTTCTCCATCGGTGTATCCTCCTGGCTGGTCAAGCGTATACCTGAACTGAAGCGTATCGGTACTCGTTACATTGAACATGAGGCTGTCCAGATGTGCATGCTTTACCTGCCTTTGCCCTGCAAGCCGCTCAGTTCCATTAACCAGCAGGCGGCGCATGACGGTTTCGGTGACCGGCGTATAGTTCATCAATTTGCCCATGACCTGCAGGCTGTCTCCTTTGATGGCAAACTGCGGCGAGACGAGATTTGCACTGAGCGACTTGAATGACCGGATGGAGGTCTGGATCTGTCCGCTCTGGCGCCGGCCGGTCATGGCAAATACCTCCGTATTCCAGCTTGTGATATCGTCCGGAAAGGTTACGGTAAACCGGGCTTCGCCGTTTGCATCCGTGAACAGCTCCGGTTTCCAGAACCCGACATCAGAAAAATTGCGCCGCAGGCCAGATTCCGCAGAAAATCCCGTAGCGGCAATGCCGCCGACCGCTTTGCGCTTAATGATAACCACGCCGTTTGCGGCCTGGCTGCCATAAATGGCTGTCGCTGCCGCATCCTTCAGTATACTCACATCGGCAATGTCATCAGACGAAATATCTTCAAGCCTGCCATTGTACGGAAGGCCATCAACGATGAGCATCGGCTGCCCGGCTGCTGAATTTTTACCCCTGATCTGCAAGCCGGGTGTGGCGCCCTGCACGGTGGCAACAGAAGCGGTTAGATTCCTTCTTTTAGCGGCGCCATAGCCAACCACAACGACCTCCTGAAGCGCCATGCTTTGTGGTTTCAGGCTTAGCTGGACATGTGCCCCGGCTTTGATGGGTACTTCTTCGTTCTCAAATCCCAGAAAGCTAAAAGTCAGGTGTCCGCCGGCCGGCACGGGAATACTGAAGGTACCGTCTGCACCTGTGCTGACACCGGCAGAAAATCCCTTTACCTTCACGGCAACACCCGGCATGGCCGAGCCGTCTTCCTGACTCGTCACCCGCCCGGTCATCCTGAACCCGAAATCGGCGCGGTTCAGATGGCTGTCATTAAATTGTTCCGTAACCGAGAGCGCTAGCTGCTGGCGCTGGGCAGCACTGCCCCAGCCCGGGCCCGAACCGGCAGATTTGAGCAGAGAATCGATACGCATACTCATTTTATTGGCTGCATGCAGTCTTAGCTTATTGATCTTAAGATAATTGCTGCCACCGGTTTTCACCGACACCTGCTCGGCCATATAATAACGGTTGTCTTTCAGGAGCAGCAGGACGCGGTATGCACCAGGGGCCAGGCGGCCAAAAAACTGGGTGTTGCCCGGCAAAATGCGAACGAAATCAGGCGCATCGTAGCGGTACAAAACGATCGTCTTGAGGTACGGCTGGCTGATTGTCAGACTTGTATCGAGTGCCAGCACCAAAGTACCGCCCTTTGCCACAGGGGGCTCATGTACCGGAAACAGGTTGGTGGTCCTGCTTCGCATGTCGAGGAAATCATTCCATATGCTGTCAATCGTCCGGGCATCCAGTGCCTGTTGGCGGTAATCTGTATTGCCCGCTTCTGGCACAGCGCGCAGCTGCCACCCTGGGTTGTCAAAAATTGAGGCAGACTTTTGCCTGATCAGGCCCGGCGCAAACGTATAACTGAAATCAGGCTCCTTCAGAAAAGATAAGGTAAGCGAAGGCCGGGAAAAGGTCAGGTAATTGGCAGCAATCGGGCCAATGAGCCGTTCAGACTTGTCGGAACCGGGCGGATTCAGCAGCCAGGTGTTTGCCTGGCCATCACGTATAACCGTTTTTTCAAACTGGAAGTTATCCTGAACGCGGAACATATAGTTCGACAACACAGATTCGTCAGCCGGACTGAGTTTCGACCCCATAGCCACTACCCGGGCCGAAGCGTTTTTTGGATCGGCCTGAACACTGATTACATGGCGGTGGCCAAAGCGGATATCGGCTTCGAAGTCGGCCTCATAGCGGCTGCTGCGCAATATAATCCGGTGCCTGCCCGGATCTACCTTAAAGGCATAACGCTGCAGTTGGTCTGCCTGCGAGAAATAAACCGGCACACCGTCTATGTAGATAATACTGACCGGGTCTATGGCGCCATTGCTGACCAGGAAAGGCACAACCGATGTTGTGGTGTCCCTGCTCGCTTCTGACAGTTCATACTTTCCCTTAGGATACAAGAACCTGTAATACTCAACGGTGTCGAGAGCCAAACGCTTCCCGAACGCCTGCCAGTCGAGCGGAATCCGGCCCATGGTCATGTCGAGGCTCTCTCCTTCAAAAGTGGCATGGGCCTTTTGTTCCTTGTCCCGGCGATCGGCAAAATAGGGCAGGAAAACCCCGGCGCTGCCGAACTTACCCGTATAGGCCTGCGCTGTGAGGTCAGCGCCCGTCACCGGGCGCTTGTCTGCATCCCGGACACTGACTTTCATCGCCACAGTCTGACCCGGGTAAACGGCTGCAGGTGCATCGAGCTGCACGGCCAGCAGGTTTTTGTTTAGATGGACCGTTTGCCTGACACTGCGCTCGGCCTCGCCCCAGCGAAAATTTACCTGCACCGCAACCGGCTGCGAGCCCCGGTACTGAAACGCGGTATCAAGCCGGGTACCATATCCGCTGGCCAGCACCTTATTTCCGCCGCTCAGCATATACCAAACCCGAATGCCCCGGGGGTTACTCATTTTAATATATAGCGAATCAGCATGCCGCAGCCCCGACACGGCGACCTGCGGATCAAAATCTGACACGGTAACATCTGCCCGCAATGGCCCCGCCTGCAGCTCATAGGCACCAAACCGCGGATCAAATTTTGTGCAGTAAGGCAGCTGAACCACAAGGCTGTCCAATTCAGTTTCGTCTGGCCGTAAACGGTACAACATTCCTGATCGTGGTTGCGGGCGGCCGTTCAGGAGATAATCGAAACGTATGGAATCACCTTCAAATTTTCGCGTAAGCTGTTCCCGGGCATCGGTGTAGCTGAAACTGCGGTATTCAGACCGGCTTTCGTTGCTGCTGTTCCGGAATTGAAAAGACAGGTTGAAAGCCAGGTCTGCCCTCGGAAAAATGCTGTCGGGAAGGAGCAGCCTTGTCTCCCCGACAGGCTCCAGTTTAATGGAATGCTGCCACAGCGTATCGGGCACAAAAACACCATCAGATCTATATTGCCTGACTGGTCCGCTCGTTGCAATAAGTTCGACGCGTCCGTCGGGAACGGCCAGATCATTCTCATCGCTGGCTTTTATATACAGCGCGATCGGATTGCCTGGTGCGTGTTCCGTTTTATCCGTTCGCACCGCAAAGCGCAGTGCCTTAAGCTCATAATCTTCGTAGCCGAATGTGCCTGAAACCATCACTGCTCCCCCGCCGGCGGCGCGCAGCTCAAGCGTATACTGCCGGTCCAGGTCTAGTTTAAGCGCCGCGAGCGCCACTGTTCCTGAAAAACTACCGGGCCGTGTGGAAGAACATGTGTCCAATATCTGTTCGGGCTTGCCATAACGCTTCAGCACAAGTTCTGCTGCCTGTGGCCTGATGCTTCTGCCCTGCCGGCTTACAACAAAAGCTTTCCAGCGCAGGGTATCGCCGGGCTTAAACTTAGGTTTATTGAAAGTCATGTATCCTGAAAACTTCCGGAGGCCTGTGCGCTTAGCGTCAGAAATTGGGGAATGCCGGTTACTCAGCAGGTTTTTGACGGGCATCCAGGTATAGATCAGCGGCTTGCTGAAAAGAAATTTCCGGAATGTCTGTGCCGGCCGGTAGTTCTGCTGATGCCGCTCAACCACGAAAAAGTTAGTCTGACCGGCATGCACAGCCCTGATCACCTTCGTTCCC
Source organism: Pedobacter yulinensis (assembly GCF_003029735.1). Lineage (GTDB taxonomy): Bacteria > Bacteroidota > Bacteroidia > Sphingobacteriales > Sphingobacteriaceae > Pedobacter > Pedobacter yulinensis. The sequence goes on along the minus strand of NZ_KZ686272.1, from coordinate 89,826 downwards.
GGCGAAGGGCCTGTTACATAGAGCTGCCTGGCCCGGTCAAAACGGACCACCCGGCCACTTCCTGTGCGTACAACTGCGTCAGTTACCGCCCTGCCCTGGCGGTCGGTCAGGGTGAACCCTAGCTTCCTGGACTGGTTAACAAAAAATATATCCAGGTTCTGGACGGCATGCAGTCGGTACGCCAGTTCTGCCTGGCGTGCGGTTACGAAAAGATAGTGCCCCGGGGCCAGTTCTTTGCGGTAAACAGCCGCCCGGTCAAAGGAATCCACCTGGGTATGCAGCATGGAGCTGTTGCGCCTGCCGGCAGCAAACAAAAAGGTTTCAGTCTCTGTAAGGCGGTAAATCCGGGTTAGCCTGGAGCCCTGTAAACTGTTCGACAGCTTCTGGGCCTGCGTAAAGGCGGGCTGCAGGCACATGGCCAGTGCGGTTAAGACGATAAACGGAATGGATCGCGAAAGCGCAGATGAGTAGCGTTGCACCATAAGATTTCAGGTTTGCTCTATGATGCTGCAGCCCCGGCTATTCCATAAACCTCTTTAAAATACGCAGCCGGTGGCTGTACCGGCCCAGTTCAGCATTGAAGATGCCCTGGTCATCGATCCGGTCAATCCGCACTTTTCCAGAAGCATGAATAATGGTATCGTTCCCGATCATCATCCCCACATGGGTGATACGGCCCTGCTCATTGTCAAAAAAGGCCAGGTCCCCGTCGCGCGCCTCAGCGAGGAAAGCAACAAGGCTGCCCTGTTCAGCCTGCTGCGAGGCGTCACGCCTGAGGCGGATGCCCCCCAACCGGAAAATGGTCTGGCAGAAACCCGAGCAATCGATCCCTGACAAATTACGCCCGCCCCACAAATAAGGTGTGTTCCTGAAAAACCGGGCCATGCCGATCAGGTCTTCCTGCCCGGGAAGATATGGCTCAAAATTAAGGGTAAAAGTGTGGCCGCCCAGCCGGCACGTTCCATTATCGTAAAAGGGCAAAGGACTTGCCGGGCTCAGGAAAGTACGCCCCCATTCGGGATGATGTACGGCCAGGCCTGCCTGCAAGGGAACGAGATGCCCCGGCGCCTCGAGCCGGACAAAGGTTTCCTGGTCAATGGCCGTAAGCTGCCTGAAGTCTATCCAGCCTTCATAGCCGTCATAAGCGTTCTGTATCAGCCACCACTTGTCCGTCTTTTCAATGACTGTAACATGTTCGCCAAAGAGAACCTGCGAGACCATTTCTGCCCGGTCTGAGCCTTCGGCGCGCAGCGGGGCTACCGCTACCACGCAAATGCCAAACCCTTTGTTCGGTGTTTCCATCATGGCGTCTAAACTAACAAATAAACCGCTGAGGCGAACATAACCCTGAAAAAATTGTTGTGATATAAAGGTAAATCTAAACAGCAAAGTCATGGAATTCAAAAAAATCCTGGTCGCCGTAGACAACAGTACGTGCTCAGAAAAAGCGGCGCGAGCCGGATACGAAATGGCCCGCAGATTTGGCGCCGAAACCGCTCTGGTCAACATCATCGAACCGGTGCCCGCTAACGTAAATCCTGACCTCACGCTCGCGCCTGTATTTCTTGAAACGTATGACAACAGCGAAGAAAACAGCCATCTGTTATTGAAAGAAATTGAAAGCCGCTATGCTGAAGGCGTGCCAACCACATACCTGAGTACGGTAGACAGCCCGGCACATGGGATCATCCAGCAGGCCGATGACTGGGGGGCAGACCTCATTGTCATTGGAACATACGGCCGTACCGGCATTTACCATTTCCTGATGGGAAGTGTTGCCGAGCACGTAGCCCGGAAATCTGCCTGTCCGGTGTTGATCGTTCCGAACAAATGTGATGTTTAGCGCACTAAAAAAGGAAAGCCGGTTTGCTGATGCAGACCGGCTTTTTATGAGATAAACCTGACCAGGCCTTAACCTTCCTGGTGCAGCCAGGCTTTTTTGGCAAGTAATTCTTCTTCTGTTTCGCGCACATCCTCGTCATCCACGCAGCAATCAACGGGGCAAACGGCAGCACACTGCGGCTCGTCGTGGAAGCCTTTACATTCTGTACACTTGTCTGAAACGATATAATAGACTTCGTCTGATACCGCTTCCTGGGCAGCTTCTGCATCCACTTCCTGTCCGCCAAAATCAATGATCCCGTTTAATGCGGTACCGTCTGAAAAGCGCCATGCTGTACCGGCATCATAAATGGCGTTGTTCGGGCATTCGGGTTCGCAGGCCCCGCAGTTGATACATTCGTCAGTTATTTTAATTGCCATTGTTTTCGTTCTAATCTATTGCTAAAGTTTACCTTTGCGGCTGCAAATATAACACATAAATAGGAAAAATGATTGCGCTAAACCACGAAAAAGTCATTTCTGCACTGACCAGTCTCGGCGATTTTTTCAGGCAGCCCGACGCCGGCTGGCAGGAGCTGTCGGTACGCGTTCAAAACCGCAATCCCTGGTTTACCCCTGAACAGGTGAACCGTGCCACTGCAGGCTTGGCCGCCATGCTGCGCGGGCCGGATATCAGGACCTGGGTGGAAGGCATCCGGATTACTGATAAACCCCGTCAGGTTGGAATGATCCTAGCCGGCAACATTCCCATGGTTGGCCTGCATGATCTGTTGTGTGTACTCGCTACCGGCCACCACGCGCAGGTTAAACTCTCCTCTTCAGATGATCTGCTGTTGCCTTACGTCGTAAATCAACTCATCAGCGCCGAGCCGGCTTTTGCCGGCCGCGTTCAATATGTGGAACGCCTGCAGGGCTTTGACGCCGTCATTGCTACAGGAAGCAACAATTCATCCAGGTATTTTGATTATTATTTCGGCAAAGTGCCAAATATCATCCGCAAGAACCGCAACAGCGTAGCCCTGCTTACGGGACATGAAAGCGATGCTGAGCTGGCCGCACTCGGCGATGACATTTTTGCTTATTTCGGGCTCGGCTGCCGGAGTGTTTCAAAGCTGCTGGTACCCGAAGGGTACGACTTTGGCGCATTTTTCAGGGCGATCGAAATACACCAGCCTATTATCAACCATTTCAAATACAACAACAATTACGATTACAACAAGTCCATTTACCTGGTTAACCTGGTTCCGCATTTGGACAATGGATTCTTGCTCGTTAAAGAAGATGAAGCCCTGGCTTCGCCTCTTGCTGTGCTGTACTACAGCCACTATCAGCAGGCCGACGACGCGGTCAGTCAGCTTCAGCAGGCCCAGGAAAACATTCAGTGCATCGTTACGGCAGAACAACAAGGCGCCTTACCGGTTATACCCTTTGGCCGGAGCCAGCAGCCGCGTTTATGGGACTATGCCGACAACATCGACACCACGGCTTTCCTGGCAGGACTGTAAGCCGATATATTGCTGCTTTTAGGCAGAAATTCATTTTGAAATCCTATTTTTGAGCAAATGTATGTAATCAAGGTAAAGGGGATCGCTAAAATTCCGGATTATGTCCAGCTAAGAGACGAGAAGTTCACCTTACTGGCTTATTTCCGTGTTGACCGTCCCGATAAGTCGCTTGAAAAGCTTGGCCTTGCTGCCAAACAGGATTACATCATGGAACTGATCAGGGAACTTCCCTTCGGACAAATCCAGAAATTAGAGATTTAACATGGCAGAACACGCAGTAATTCATTTAAAGAACGTAGATATATTTCAGCAGAAACACCTGGTTCTCTCGAACGTAAACCTGCATATCGACAAAGGCGAATTTGCCTTCCTGATCGGCCAGACCGGTTCGGGCAAGAGCAGCCTGCTGAAAATCATTTACGGCGATCTGCATATTGGCAACGGCGAGGGCATGGTAGCCGATTTCGACCTGAAAACCCTGGCAGAAAAAGATGTGCCTTACCTGCGCCGCAAACTGGGCATTGTTTTCCAGGACTTTCAGTTGCTTACCGACCGTACCATTGAAAAAAACCTGGAGTTTGTACTCCGGGCAACCGGCTGGTCTGATAAAGCGCTGATCGCAGAGCGCATTAAAGATGTACTTGACAAGGTAGGTCTGCGTTCCAAGATCAAAAAAATGCCGCATGAGATTTCGGGCGGAGAACAGCAGCGTGTGGTGATTGCAAGGGCACTGCTCAATGATCCGGAAATTATTCTAGCAGACGAGCCAACCGGAAATCTGGACCCTGATACATCAGAAGAGATCGTCATCCTGCTCAGGCAGATCAGCCAGAATGGAACGGCGGTGCTGATGGCTACCCACGATTACCACATCATCCGCACCTTCCCTTCGCGCATCATCAAGTGCGAAAACGGGGTCATTACCGACAATGTCCAACTGGTCTAAACTGACAGTCCGCACTGCGGGCTTCGGTCAGAAAGTACAATGCCACCAGCTGATGCGTCAGAAAACTGACAGCATGGCGGCTTTTTGCCCTTGGCAGAAAAATTGAAGTCCCCCCGAAAACCGAAGCAACCGCACAGAACCTATGTTTGGCAAGAAAAAAAATCAAGAAGCTAAAGAAAGAGAGATGGATACCAATAAAGAAACTACAGACGAGGCATTAAATGAAACCCAGCAGACAGAACTAACCGGCGAGCATGCCGAGCAGGCGCAAGCAACAGCTCAACCAACCGAGGAGCCGGCTGCAGAAGAAAAGCTGAAACAGGAAAACGCGGCATTGAACGATAAGTACCTGCGTTTATATGCAGAATTTGACAATTATAAACGGCGCACCCAGAAAGAACGCGTTGAGCTGCTGCAGACTGCAGGCAAGGATGTGATCGTGTCCCTGCTAACCGTGCTGGACGATTTTGACCGCGCACTGAAAGCGACTGAGACCAGTGATGACATCAAATCGCTGCGTGAGGGCATTATACTCGTTCACCAGAAATTGAAAACTGCGTTGTCGCAAAAAGGGCTGAAAGAAATGGAAAGCATCAATAAAGAATTTGATACCGATTTTCACGAGGCCATAACAAACATTCCGGCGCCTTCGCCAGAACTGAAGGGCAAGGTTATAGATGAGGTTGAAAAAGGATACACGTTGAATGACAATGTGATCCGCTTCGCGAAAGTGGTGGTAGGAGCATAAAGAAATTGGGACCGGCAACCTGAAAATTGCGTGCTGCATCGTCAGCGCGCGGCTGCAGGCAACCGATCCGATCAGTAGAATAAGATGAGTAAAAGAGATTATTACGACGTGTTGGGCGTTGGCCGTAGCGCATCTGCGGAGGAAATTAAAAAAGCCTACCGCAAGCTGGCTATCAAGTACCACCCGGATAAAAACCCGGGCGATAAGGTTGCTGAAGACAATTTTAAGGAGGCCGCAGAGGCCTACGAGGTGCTGAGCAATCCTGAGAAGAAACAGCGTTACGACCAATACGGCCATGCCGGTGTGGGCAGCAGTGCGGCTGGCGGCGGTTACGGCGGTGGCATGAATATGGACGACATTTTCAGCCAGTTCGGCGACATCTTTGGCGGACACAACCCGTTCGAAAGCTTTTTCGGCGGCGGTGGCGGCGGGCAGCGTCAGGGCGGCCGCAGGGTTGCAAAAGGCTCAAACCTGCGCATCAAGGTCAAGCTCAATCTTGAAGAAATTGCACATGGTGCTGAAAAAAAGATCAAGGTCAATAAGCAGGTTCCCTGCAAAACATGCGACGGTACAGGCGCCAAAGACCGGTCTTCGGTCAGTACCTGTCAAACCTGCGGCGGAGCCGGCCAGGTACGGCGGGTAACCAATACCATTCTCGGCCAGATGCAGACCACATCAACCTGTCCAAACTGTAACGGAAGCGGACAGCAGATCACCTCAAAGTGTACCGCCTGTCATGGCGACGGCGTGGTGCGTGGGGAGGAAACCATTACCATCAATATCCCTGCAGGAGTAAGCGATGGCATGCAGTTAAGCATGAGCGGCAAAGGCAACGCGGCCCCCAACGGCGGCATTCCCGGCGATCTGATCATTCTGATCGAAGAGCTGCCCCACGAAACACTGAAGCGCGAAGGGAACAATGTGGTCTATGACCTGCACCTGAACTTTATAGATGCAGCCTTGGGTGTAACCGCAGAAGTACCGACAATAGATGGCCGGGCCAAGATCAAAATTGATCCGGGTACGCAAAGCGGCAAGCTGCTGCGCCTGAAAGGCAAGGGCCTTCCCGAAGTCAATTCATACCACCGCGGAGACGAGATTATCCACATCAACATCTGGACGCCAAAGGCGCTGAGCAGCGAAGAGAAGATCATCCTCGAACGCCTCCGTGAGTCTCCTAATTTTAAGCCGCAGCCCGGCAAAAATGAGAAGAGTTTCTTTGACCGAATGAAAGAATACTTTGAATAAAAACAAACCCCGGCAAAACCGGGGTTTGTTTTTAAAGACTAATTCATGACGTACTTTAATGAACAGTCGACAAGTCGATCTTCTTATAAACGTGCCAGACGAGCTTATCAAGCGTGTAGCGGAAAACGGAGATCTGACCGGCTCCTGATCTCGTAATATTTATGTTACCATGAAAATCAAACTGTCAGGACAATTACATTAGCATAATAATTTCATCCCATGAATCATTCCTTATTCTCCAAATGGCCCTTGTCGGCGCTTTTGATCTTCTGCGCTGTCTTTTTAGCTTGCAAAAAACCTGTTGATCCTGCCAACGACACACACCTTTCCAAGAACAAAACACCCCTTCCGAATTTAGCAGGAATACCGGCTTACCCATTGGATTGGGAGCACATTGACTTTATGCCTAGCCCGGCAGGTACCCCCCCTATACCTGTGCCGTGGAGCTCGGGCCTAGGTGGCCGGAAGATGGATGAAGATATCGTCTTTGACTATAAGAAAGCGGATGGGTGGGAACTTGTCTATAACACATTCAACAACAATGTAGTTTATAACCCGGCATACTTCATGTTGTATAACAAATACCGTGGCCTGTTGCGCACATATTTTTATTTTTCGACACCTGCTAATTATCCATCGAGTAACTTAAACTATCAGCTTAAATTACTGGGTACCGCCGCTGCTAATTCGCCCATTCTGAACTTTTCATCAAAAGATGTTATAAAAATTAACGACAACGCAGGCGCTGTCTCACAGTTGCAACAACATATGGTATCCAGTACCGGTTCTTGGTACGCAGCAGAGTTTGAGATTGCATACGATCACACAATTGGTTCTACAGACTATCAGAACCTTCAGTTCGAGTGGTCAATTAATCCCAATTCGATAACTCAAATCAGTCTGAACGGTAAAGAAACAGGAACAATATCAGGCACAATAGAACATCAACAGCCTGCCCCCAATTTCTTTGCCAACCTTCCGAATGGCGTAATAGACGCCGGAATGAAAATAGGCTCGAAGAAGGCAGCGGAAAATTTGAAATTTCCCAAGTCGGAGCAATTGAAAAATGCGATTATCGATGCTGCATCTAATGGCGTTTCCGGCTTGATCAAGGGCTTTCTGAGTGGACTTCTCGGAGGTGGCGGATCTACAACAGTAGCTCAGCAAGTAAATTTAAAAATTAATTCTACCATCGAAACATCCGGCACGGCAACGGTTTCCAGTCAGCTATTCACAAACACCTTTTCGATTCCCGGCACACTTAACAATCAAAATTCGCCTGGCTTCTACCCCAGCTATAACCAACCATTAGGACTTTTTTACTTGTCCGCAGAACCGATCATAAAGGTAAAACGGACTACCTATAACCTTGACAGCCCTCCCTCCCTCGAAGGTGCGAGGGTACGTTTTGACTTTTCAATTGACGAACCTTCTCACCAGATCCTCTTTAATCCGGCTTTGCTGGCAGTTGCCGACATATCGAATTTACGAAAGCAGATTATCCTAACCAAGACTTTCGGATCAGATGTACTTGATAGAGACGCTTCGATACTTAGCAGCGAGATCATTGCTGAGCGCGAAATTTATGAGGTAGAGCGTCTGACATTAGTTGGTAGCTTGCCTACGTCGATATTGACATCCAACATCTTGATGAGAATATCATTTGATGTTACCCCGAAAGACGGGTCGCCAAAAATAACAGTTGTAAAAACGTTTAAATCGACCGGACAGCCAATATAGGCGATTTTTTCAATCACCTGCAATTCAATGGAGGCCCTGAAAACGGGCCTTTTTTTGTGCCTAGCTGCCCGCACCTTCGGTCTACCCGAGCATCGCCGCCAGCACGCCCATCTTCAAATCAAATGTAGACAGCCGCAGCCGGCCGGGGTTCAATTGGTCCAGCATGTAATCGGTGAGCAACGCCGCAACAACGATCATATCCACCCGAAGCGGAATCATGCCTTTCATGGAAGCCCGCTCGGCATGAGTGGCCTGCTGAAGGCTCAATGACAACACACGGTACGCTTCAATATCGATATCGGCGGCAGCGACCTGCGACAGGTCGAGCGCTGCCCCCTGCTGGGCAGCGAGCAGTTGAATAAAGGTTTCAAACGCACCGGCAGACCCGATCAGCGTTTGGGGTTGCTGCGCGCGGCAAACAGCTACAAGGTCTTCAAGCAAGGGTACAAAATGAGCGCGCATGGCTTCCCGTTCTCCGGCTGTTAACGGATCGGAATGGAAAAACTGCTGCATCAGCCGCGCCGCCCCGATGTCATAACTCTTTTTCCAGATCACCTCATCGGCCGTGCAAAGAATAAACTCCACACTTCCGCCGCCAATGTCCATGATCAGGCTCGTGCCTTCGATCGCGCCCGTAAGGCGTACGCCCTGATAAATCAACTGGGCTTCGGTATCGCCGCTGATCACCTTCACCTCAATACCGGTTTCATTTTTCACCAATGCTACGAACTCCCGGCCGTTGCGGGCGCTGCGTACGGCCGATGTCGCGGTAGCGCGTATTTCAGTTGCTCCGTATTCTTCGATCGTTGCCGCAAAAGTTTTTAAGGCTGCTATGCCGCGTTGCATGGCTTCGGGAATAAGGATGTTTTCGTTGATGCGGCCTTGGCCCAGTTTAACAGGCAGGCTTGTGCGGTAAAGTATTTCGTAGCCGGCACCGACCACATTGGCCACCAGAAGGTGGAAGGTGTTGGTGCCCATGTCTATAATTGCTGCGCGCATGGTGTATAAAAGTTTTACGTATTAAGCACGATAGGTAAACCACCTGATCATTTCCCTGAAACTCGCTTTTTTGCCATACATCAGGATGCCCACCCTGTAAATTCGCGCGGCAAACCAAACCGTGCCGATAAAACCGAGTACGAGGATACCCATGCTCAAAGCAAGCTCCCAGGCCGGAACGCCATATGGCATGCGCACAACCATCGCTATGGGCGAGGTGAACGGAACCATCGACAACCAGAAAGCTACCTGCCCGTAAGGATCATTGGTCACCACGCTGAGCGACAGGGCGTAGCCGAACAGCAAAGGCATCATAACAGGCATCATAAACTGCTGCGTTTCTGTTTCGCTGTCTACCGCCGAACCGATCGCTGCGTAAAGGGAACTATAGAACAGGTATCCACCGAGAAAAAAAAACACGAATACACCAAGAATTTTGCCGACTTCCAGGTGGGCCAGGCTTTTCTGAATACCCTCTACAGGACTTTTCTGCGCAGCATCCTGACCGGGGAGTGCGTTTCCTGGTGTGTTAACGCCGGTCTGCGCCATTTTTTTTGCTTCATCTTTGCCAACAAACAAACCAACGGCCACGGTCGAGATGGCCATGGTCAGCACGATCCACAGCATAAATTGAGTCAGGCCGACCAGCGCAATACCGATAATCTTACCCATCATGAGTTGGAAGGGCTTTACTGAAGAGATCATGACCTCAATGATCCGGTTCGTTTTTTCTTCGATGACACCCCGCATTACCTGCACTCCGTACAGCATGATAAACATGAACATCAGCACGCCGGCTACAAAAGCAATGATGGTACTGGCACCGGCGCTAGAATCCTCTTCTTTGCCGGCGTCGCCCAGCTTTTTTGTATCGATCGTTACCGGACTGCTTAATTTGTCAAGCTGCTGCTGTGTAATACCCGACTGCCTGAGTTTGTAATTCCTGATCTGGGCCTCGACATCGTCAGCAACGCGGTTGTTCAGCGACAGACCGGCCTGCTTGCTGCCAAAAAGCTGAATGCCCCGGGGGGCGCTGATATCGAAGTCTGGGAGGTAAAGAATGTAATCGAAGCCGGCCTTATCAATTTTCTTTTTAAGTGTCGCAAGCGGTTCTTGTGAATACGTATATTGAATGTTTTTGTCTGAAGCGAGCGGTTCGGTCAGTGTCGTGTTTTCGTTCACAACAACGATCCGGTCATGGCTGTCTTTGATCTCCTTGTACGAAAAGTAAAAGATAAGGCCGTAAAAAAACGCGATAATGACCGGTGTCAGGAAGGTCATAATGATAAAAGACTTTTTCCTTACACGGGAAAAATACTCGCGCCTGATGATAAGTGAAATTTTGCTCATGATTCCTGGTCGGTTTTCCGCACGTGTTCAATAAATATTTCGTTCATAGATGGCACCACCTCATTCAGGCTGTACACCTGAACGTGGTTCAGTAAAAGCGCAAGCACATCATTGGCGGTGCGGCCTTCACTGATCTTTATGTTCATGGTTGTTGCCGATCTGGCCGGTTCCGTTTGCAGGACCTCGAAAATTCCCGATGCGAGTGCCTGATCAAAAGCGCCGCTGTACGACACGGCGTAGGTATTGCTTTTGTAGCGGTCGCGAATGGCTTCAACAGAGCCATCCAGCACCTTTTTCGACCTGTGGATCAGCGCAATATCATCGCACAATTCTTCGACACTTTCCATGCGGTGCGTGGAAAAGATAAACGTAGTTCCCTGTTCATTCAGCTCCAGAATCTCATTTTTGATCAGATCAGCATTAACCGGGTCGAAACCCGAAAACGGTTCATCAAGAATGACCAGTTCAGGGCTGTGCAGCACTGTGGCCACAAACTGTACCTTCTGCTGCATGCCTTTGCTCAGGTCTTCGACTTTTTTGTCCCACCAGTTAACCATATCCAGTTTTTCAAACCAGAACCGGATGCGGCGGGTTGCTTCGGCCGTGTTCAGCCCTTTTAATTTCGATAGGTACAGGATCTGTTCGCCAATCTGCATTTTTTTGTAAAGCCCCCGCTCTTCGGGCAGGTAACCGATATTCCCAATGTGGCTTGTGTTCAGCCGCTCCCCTTTCAGCAGCACCTGCCCGCTATCGGGCGCGGTGATCTGGGTTATGATCCGGATCAGCGAGGTTTTGCCTGCACCGTTCGGGCCGAGCAAGCCAAAAATCTTGCCTTTTTGCACCTCCAGGCTCACATCGTCAAGTGCGCGGTGCGCAACGTATTGCTTTACAATATTCTGTACGCTTAACATAAAAGTAGTTTAGTTCGTGTTTGATGGGATGCGGTGGCAAAAGTTACAGTTTTTCCTGCCGCTGGCGTGCACGGCCAGCAAATTCTTTGAGTTCAAGGTATAACCTCTCAGTTGGCAGGCCCATCACATTGGTATACGAGCCGTTAATGCGCTCAACAACGACCAGGCCCCACCAGTCCTGCACGCCGTAAGCGCCAGCCTTGTCAAACGGCTGCCCCACGGTAAGGTAATGATCAATTTCGGCCTGGGTAACGGACCTGAAAAACACTTCAGAACAATCAAAAAAGCTTACTTTATGTTGCTGGTAAAAGAGGGTGACCCCCGTATAAACCTCATGCGCTCGTCCGGCCAGCCGGTTCAGCATGTCGCTTGCGTGCGCGGCATCTGCGGGCTTACCCAGAATTTCGCCGTCCAGAGCTACAATCGTATCAGATGTGATGACCAGGTGGGTGCCGCTGTGTTCTGCAAAGGCAGCGGCCTTTTGTTCTGAGATGTAAACAGCGACCTCCTCTGGCTTCAGACCCGGAGGGAATTGTTCATCGACCTCTTTGAGCAAACTTTCGTAAGTGATGCCCATGGCGGCGAGCAATTGCTGACGGCGCGGCGATTTCGAAGCGAGGATAACAGGGGGAAGGTTTTGGATCATGGCCAAAAATAAAAAGACCTGACGGCTTTCGAAACTCGTCAGGTCTTTTTTTACGGCTGGGTTTACTGGTTGCCGCCCCCGCCTTGCTGACGGTTGGTCATATTGGCGCGCTGTTCTTCTTTCCAGGCAGCATACGCCTTTTTCTGTTCGTCGTTCAGCAATGCATTGACCTTATCGTCGGTTTCTTTGCGTTGCTTCATCATGGTTTCGCGCATCTTGCTGCGGTCATCGCCTGCCTCTTCGCGTGCTTTTTGCATGGCCTTCCATTGATCTGCATAAATGGCACTTACTTTGGTTTTCTGGTCTTCAGTCAGTTTCAGCTTGTCGCCAAGTGCAGCGACCATTCTCTTGGTACGTTCCTCAGCGTTTCCGCCGCCGCCTTGCTGCTGTGCATTTGCGAAAGCTGTTACGCCCAGTAACAGCGCAAAGATCATTACTAATTTTTTCATGTTTAATGTTGTTTATGTTGACGGATTAGAGCGCCCGGTCACTTCAAAAGTTTAACGCGCCTCCGTAACATACCTGTTGCAATACAGGCTTATTTACCGGAATCGGCAGCATCGGGCTGCCTGTCGAACCATTGACCCTGTACGCGCAGCACTTTTTCAATGATGTCGCGCACGGCCGTGCGCCCGCCGGTAAAGGGGGAAATATACATAGAAACGGCTTTGATCTCGGGAACAGCATCCGCCGGACAGGCCGCAATGCCTGCCAGCTTCATGACTGCCAGGTCGGGAATGTCATCGCCCATATACAGCACCTGTGCCTGACTAACCGACCTGGCGGCCAGGTACTCATGAAAGAGCAGCGTCTTGTCGCCTGCTCCCAGGTAAACATCGGTAATGCCGAGGCTCTCGAAACGCCGCTCCATAGCCTTGCCTTTACCGCCTGAAATGATGCAAACGTTGTAGCCTTTTTTAACTGCAAGCTGCAGGGCATAACCATCTTTGATGTTGAACTGCCGCAGCGCTTCGCCCGTTTCGCTGACCAGGATGCTGCCATCTGTAAGCACGCCATCAACGTCGAACACGAACGTAGTAATGTCTTTGAGTTTTTGCAGGAACACGAACTTACTGGTTGTCACGCCACTCATACACCCAGGCAGATTGGATCTGCTCAAGGTGACCCTCATTGCATTCTTCCTTTGTACCCTTGAAATTGGGCAGCTCGAGTACCCATTGCATCAGTTCAGTAAACCGGATGCGGTAGATCTTGGCCTCGTTAAAATCATCGCCGTACTTTTCGTAAAGCTCCTGTGCAATATCTTCATGATCCTGCCAATAAATAGGCAGCGCAAATTTGTCCTGCATGGTCGTATGTATGGTTGGTTTAATGTAGATTAATGGCCCATAAAGCCAGACTGATCGGGAATCGTTACTTCAATATCGCCGTCTATGACGACGCATTGGCAGCCCAGGCGCGAGTTGATGCGCGGACTTTCGGCCCGGTCAATAAAGTCTTCTTCCTTGTCAGATATCTCCTGAATGTTGTCCATGCCTTTGTTAACATAAACATGGCAGGTACTGCAGCCGCATACGCCTCCGCAATTGTGCTGAAGTTCGATCCCGTTGTCGAGCACCACATCGAGCACAGACTCGCCGGCTGCAATGGGTAGTTCCACTGGCTCATGTCCGGCCTCCTGGAAATTTATCTTAAGTTTATAAATGCTCATAATTCTGTGCAAAAATAAGAACCTGCACCGGCAATTGCATCATTTGCCGGTCTTTTTAATGCTCTCGCTCAGGTCGAGGTAGAGCCGCGCCCATTCGGGCTTATACTGCAGCATGCCGAGGTGGCGGTCAATGGTCTGCTGATCGCCCCTGATGGCCGGCCCGGTCTGCATTTCTGCGGGCATACCATCCTGTACTTTGGCTGCAGTTTCACGAATTAACGGCCGCAGCAGGTCAAAAGGCAAATTACTGTCGTTCAGTACGCCTGCCGCTATGCTAAACAGGTGGTTACTAAAATTATTGGCAAAGACAGCAGCCACATGAAGCGACCTGCGCTGCGCTGAAGACACCTCGTATACCCGTGAACTTAACCGGCCCGCCAAAGTTCTGAGGCCTTCCAGCACCGCTGTACTTCCCGCTTCCAGGCAAAGGGGAACATCTGAAAAATCAATCTCGCGAAACCTGGAAAATGTTTGCAACGGGTAAAAGACGCCGTGAGCGGGCAGCTTACTGAGCACATGCATGGGCGTGGTACCAGAAGTATGTACCACCATACCCGGCACACCGGCCAGGCCGGCTGCTACTGCTGGTATCGCGTCGTCTTTTACAGCCAGCACATACAGGTCTGCGTCCCGGTCCAGCCCCCCGGCCTCAGCTACCGCAGCCGCACCGAGGCGCGCCGCAAGCTCTGCAGCATTCGCATAAGTAGGGCTCCAGACCTGGGCAACCGGGAAACCTGCCCCCAGGAGCGCGCGGCCCAGCTGAGTGGCCACATTTCCCGATCCGGCTATAACGATTTTCATCAGACAGTTCTGGCGGCCTCTTTTCTGCGACGCAGGATCGACATGACAAAACCGACCACCATCACGACGGTTCCAGACCAGTACAGGTTAATGTAAGGAAATACTTTAGCAGTAAAAACGATCCAGTCTTTCGATTGCTGTGGCTTTTCATACACCATCAATTCTACCTTTTTTTCTTCAGGAAGCACCCTTGAAAACCGCACTTTGATGCCGAGCTCGTCAATTTTTCTTGCAAAGTCAAATACATTATTGCCTTTCATAAGGAAAATCGGCTCAGCCTTGTAACTTTTATCCGCAACAGTGACCTCGACCGGCAGGCCAAGCGCCAGGTCGTCCTTAGCGATGGTCAGGTTCTTTGCCGTAGGCTGTTTATTAAGTTCACCGACTTTCAGTATCCCGCTGCTGGTATGCAGGGTATCGCCGGCGGCAACTTTAACAATACGCGGCGCTTTGTAGTTTTCGTCATCGCTGTGCCCTTCGTGGTCCTGATGTTCCTCTTTAATGGCTGCGCTGGTGATGTGGGTATAAATATCTTTGGTAAGAAAATGTTTCGTGTCTGGCGAAGCGATCAGCCCCATGGTCTCGTTTACCTGGACCTGCGGATGAAGCGTAAAGCTTTCTTTCACCTCACCGGTTTTATCATCAATTTCCCTGAAGCTTAATTCGTAGAAAGTATTTGGCGCAATCGTGGTATCGCCGGTATAAGTTACGGTATACTTGCCCATTTTCTTAGGCTCGTTGAGCACAAGCATGATGTTCTCGCCCGGCTTAGCCGTTTTTTCGAAATCCTTCACAGGGATAAAATTGCTCGCGTTGATCGAGATCGATTCGCTGGTTGCTGCGGCAATCAGCGCTCCTACCAGTAGCATGGCAAAACCAATGTGCGCAACGGCCGAACCAGCCAGTTTCTTTCTGCTGCCAAGTGCCTGCGTCAGGATCTGTGCATTGGCAAGAATAGCAAAGATACAGCTGAAAGCAAGCACAATATACATGGTATTGGTATACACCTTTGTGATGTACACAACGGCCGCAGTGATCACAACCGAAAAGATCAGCGCAGAAACCAGTTTGCTGTAGAACAGCCTGGCATCTGTACGCCGGTATTTCAGGTATTGCGCAAAACCAGACACCAGTGTTACGATGACGGCGAATGGAGCTTGCCATTGGTTATAGTACTTGATCTTATCGATCGGCGGGGTAAAGTTTGTTCCGAAAGCCTTGTTGAAGACCGGCACTGACGTGGAGAATATAACCTGGATACAGGCCACGGTCAGCACCAGCGATCCGATAAATAACCAGAACTCACGTGAATACGTTTCCTCATCCTTGGTAGTTATCGGCAACTCTTTCCACCTCAAAACCAGCAGCACAACGGGTATAGCCAGGAAAACCACATTATAAAGCACCAGGTGCCCAAACATGCCCAGGTCAGTAAACGAGTGAACAGAAGTCTCGCCCAGTACACCGCTTCTGGTCAGGAAAGACGCATACAGAACCAATACAAAACTAATGAACACCAGGGCAATGGCTGTAAAATACGCATGACCTGAATTTTTATAGGCGATCATAACGTGCACCGCCGCAATCAGCGTAAGCCAGGGGATCATTGACGCGTTCTCAACGGGGTCCCATGCCCAGAAGCCGTTAAAGTTCAGCGCCTCGTAGGCCCAGAAAGAACCCATGATGATACCTGTTCCGAGGATCATTACGGCAAAAAGCGTCCAGGGCAGCGCCGGTTTGATCCAGTCTTTATAACGTTTTTGCCAGAGGGCGGCAATGCCGTAGGCAAAAGGAACGATCATGGCGGCGAAACCTAGGAATAAGGTTGGCGGGTGAATCACCATCCAGTAATTCTGGAGCAGCGGGTTCAGACCCTTGCCGTCTACGATAAATTTCAGGTAATTTTTTACGTTCTCGGGGTCAGCAAAGATGACCGGAGCCGATTCTTTGAGATTTGTCGCCTCGCGGAGCAGGATAAAGGGCGAACTGCCGATTCTGCTCCCAAGCACTTCCACACCAAGCAGCATAGAGGTAAGAAAAGCCTGCGAAAAGGCCACGACAGCCATGACGGGGTTTTCCCAGCTTTTGGCCTTCCAGATCAGCAGGGCGCCGAGCAGCGCCTGCCAGAACGCCCATAACCAGAAGCTTCCCTCCTGACCTTCCCAGAAAGACGATATAATGTAATATACCGGCAAGGACTTGCTGGAGTGAGACCAGACATAATAATATTCATAGTAGTGATTCAGGATGAGATAAAACAGGATGACGCCAATGCCGATAATGGCAAACCAGTTGCTTAGAAAGGCAATTCTGCCAATGCGTTGCCAGGAACGCTCCCCTTCTTTGCTGTTGCTGGCAAAAAAATAGGCAATTGCCGATAAAAGCGATGCACCGAAGGCGAGTACAATAAAAAATTGCCCGATCTGACCCGGTAAAAGTGTTTCTCCTGCGTACTGAATATCCATTAATAGTGATTGTTAGCTTTTAACTGTACCGTCCTGATTGATCTCTACCAGTTCATTGTTGTATTTCGAAGGACACTTCATGAGGATCTTTGAAGCGTAAAAGACATTGTTTTCCATTTTGCCGATCAGGACCAGTTTCTCAGATTTCTCAAAATCCTGCGGTTTGGTCCCGTTATAAATAACCTTGTTCACTTTACCGGTCTGGTCTTTCATATAAAATCCGAAACTGTTGGCATCAACATGCGGGTCATACTGCGTTCCTTTGCTTTTTTCCCAGTAGCCCATTACATGTTCTTCCCGGTCAGAGCTGGCTGCCTCGGTAAAATTTGCGTAGGTATTCGTGTCAGCGTTCAGGCTTACCAGGAAGCCAACGCAAATGGCGATGGTGATCAATCCGATGATGGCACTTTTCTTCATTTTACTTTGAAATTTCGGCTACAAAGATAGAAAAACATACCCACCGCGGCGATTTAACGCTGTTCAATGAAACTTAATTGATAGTTCTCTGACAAAGAAGCTTTGGGCAAGCAAGATCAGGGTTTCATGAGTTGCGGAAACTTGCTTCGAAGCTTCTCAACCTTGGGTTTAGACACCCGGCGAATATACGGTTCGTAAGTATGTGACCGGTAATAGTCCTGGTGTTCGGCTTCGGCGGGGAAAAACCGGTCAAGCGGCATCAGCTCGGTTGCTACGGGACCGGTAAATACGCCAGCCAGGTCGAGGCTGTCGCGAAGGGCGCGAAGTAGCTGAGCTTCGTCCTGCGTCTTAAAAAAAGCTGCTGATCGGTAGTTGGGCCCAACATCAGGTCCCTGCCGGTCAACCTGTGTGGGATCATGCGCAAAGAAAAAAGCCCTGGCCAGGTCGTGATAACTGAGCTGCTCCGGGTCGTAATAAACCAGTACACTCTCCGCATGCGGGTCCCTGTGACTGGTGATCGATTCATAATCAGGCCGCTTATCACCCCCTCCGGCATAACCGCTAATGACCAGGTTTACCCCTTTCAGCTGCAGCATACACTCTTGGGTAGCCCAAAAACAGCCAGCAGCAAATACGGCCGTGCGCTCGCCGGGCCGGGCATTCCTGGCTACAGCAAAGCCGTCTTGCACAGGAATATCCTGGCCGCGCTGACACGCGCCAAACAAAAGGCAAGCAACCATACAGGCAAACAGGTACAGGTCCGATTTTTTCATCAATATATAAAGATACGTAAAGCTGTCGCATGCAGGTTTGCAGCAAAAGCCAGGCTTTTGTCTTTTTTTCTTACTTTTGAACGCCAATAAGTTAAACCGCCTGCCTTGAAAAAACTTCTGCTCTCGCTTTGCCTTTGTTCAGCTCTGCTGCTGACGGGCTGTTTTCAGATCATTGAAGAGATCAACCTGCGTGCAGATGGCTCGGGCACAGCTACACTGACCATTAACCTGAGTCAGAGCAGATCAAAAGTGGCATCGCTCATGCTGCTTGACAGCGTAAACGGCTACAAGGTGCCCAGTCAGCAAAAGATCAGGCAGGAAATGGCGGAAGCGGCGGCGTTTTTAAAACAATCGCCCGGCATCAGCAACGTGAAAAGCAGTACCGACTTCAATAATTACATTGCAACAATCAGTTTCGGTTTCAGGAATGTTGCCAACATCAGCAACCTGAGCAAAACGATTCTCAACAGGATGAAGATTCGGTCCTCAGATCAGTCTTCATACAGTTTTAATACATCTTTGCTGCAATTTAAACGCAATTATCAGCACATAACAAGCGCCCGCACTGAATACGCGAAACTGAAAAGCGAAGATAAAGCCATATTTAAAGACGCCACCTACACTGCCATATACAGGTTCGAGCAGCAGGTAGCTTCGGTAAGCAACCGGCAGGCCGCCATTTCGCGATCAGGAAAGGCGGTTATGCTGCGCAGCAATATCCTTGCACTGATAGACGGTAAAACAAACATCTCGAATACCGTGCAACTCAAAAAGTAACTACGCTACATGAAAAAAACATTCCTTTTAACCGCTCTTCTTCTTGGTACCGGTCTTGCCTATGCACAGGAATTAATGACCCGGATTCCTGCCCAGGCAAATGCAGTCGCTACCTTCCGTACAGGTCATTTTTTTGACCTGATCAGCGTTGATGAGTTCAATGGTTCAGTTCTCGGCAAGGCTGCTTTCAGCAAATCGGCGAACGACCCCTCAAAGCCAAAAACTGTCTCTGACCTTGGTGTTGACCTGGCTGCAGACGCTTTTTATTTTTACACCACAACAGACAGTGTAGGTTACCACTGCGTGTGGCTGCCATTGAAAGACCAGGCGAAATTTGAAAGCCTGCTCGGAAAAGGAAACATACAGCGGCAAGCAAGTTCCAGCCGGCTGACCGCTGCAGACAGCAGTACGGTCATTACCTGGAATGAAAAACAGGCACTTGTTGTTTCGCCCGGCCTGCGTGATGATTTTTTCGCCATCAAAGCAAACGCGGCACGTCACGGCCTAAAAATCCTTGATTACCAGCCTCCCGTTATCGTCGATTCTGTTTCCGTAACAGATGTTGCCGCAACACCGCCCGACTCGGCTGATCTCGTGATTACAGTCCCTCCGCCGATTGCTGCAGATGCCGCGAAGGCAGCGACCGAAGCAGACAAAGCGCAACAAAAAGCAGATGACTTATACAACAATTACACAAAATCTTACGCAGAACAGGAGAACCTCAAAAAGGGCCTGGCATTGAAATGGGCTGAAACGGAAGCTTCACGACTGTTTACAGCCAATGGCCCGGGAATTACCGGCGATCCTTCTTTTTCACGCAGCCTGGACCGCGACGCGGTAGCCAGTGTATGGGTAAGGAATTTGAGCCACGTTCTTGCCCCTGCATTCTCCATGCTCGGCTTTCGTAATCCGGCTGCTTCGCGCAGCTCCCTTTCCGGCTTTAAAACCGTGACCGGACAACTGTATTTTGATAACGATCAGATTCGCCTCGTTACAGCCATGGAACTGGACAAGACTTTGGCCGACGACTACAAACGGATCTACAGCCGGAAGCTGAATAAAAAATTTCTGAACTACGTAGACAGCGACAAAGCGCTCGGGTTTTTCAGCTATGCAGTCAACACGGAAGCTTACCTCGATGTATTTCCCGGATTGATGAAACGCACCGTTCCGCTTTATCTGTTCGGTGAAGAGGCAGAAGTAGCAGACCTGGCGGCAGATATCTTCTCGACTGTTGTTGACGAAAAATCAATTGGCAAGGTCATCAAAGGCGATGCCTTGTTTGTCGTAAACGACATCAGGCAGCGAGAAGTAAAGTACAAATCGTACGAATATGAGGGTGACGACTTCGACGCCGAACCGGTTGAGAAGACCAAGACCGAACCCTCGCCCGATTTCCTGTTTATGTTCAGTTCAGATGACCACCGGATATTCGACAGGTTGCTGGCTATGGGCGAGAAAAAAGGCGTACTGCAAAGAGAGGGCGAATTGTTTAAAGTGATCAAAGGAAGCGACGCGGTCGATCTGTACCTAACCATTCGCAATAACATTGTTTTTGTAGGCAGTTCCCAGGCACAGATGCAGGACGTGGCCAAAGGCACAATACGCCTGAAGACATCGGCCAGGCACCGGTCGTTGCTGTCAAGAAACGCAATGAGTTTTTATTTTGGTCCGAAAACGCTGAGCCAGAAACTGGCAACTGATGCATGGCTTAGAGACGAAACCGTCTTGCGTTTCAACGAAGTACTCAAAGGTATGGGAAATGTGTACCTGCGCTCGGGCGGGGTGCGTAAAAATACCGTAACGGCAGAGTTGGTGGCAGAAAACGGCGGCAGCGAAAAAAACGCGTTGGCATACCTGTTCAGGTTAATTTCAGCAGCAGCAAAATAGATGCTGAAGAAAGTAGTGTCGGCCATACTCATCCTGGCGGGAGCGGCATTGCTGGGGATATTCCTGCTCTGCTGCATGCGAAATATCGCCGCCAGGAAAACCCTGGTGCCGCCAGAGGCCACTGCTTTCCTGGCTGTGCATACCGATGGCCTTTACCAGAAACTGGCCATTGACCGTCTGTTTTCGCAAAGAAACGGTTCCCGCCGCACCTGGCGAAAGTCAGGCCTTCAAATCCCTGCAAGAATCTATTTCTACAGGCTTGGCAGCAATTGGTTTACCCTGCTGCATTGCACAGATACGCTGACCTTTGATAAAGAAATAAAGCAACCGGCTACGTGGAAAGGCTGGGCGGACAACAAGGCAGGCGCCCGCACCTTCAGATGGGTTAGGCACGGCAGCCGCGTTGCCCTTGTCTTGTGGCCTGACGCCAACGCAGAACGCCAGGCTTTGGGCTTGTTACAGCGAGGCAATCTGAAACCGATTTCGGGCAGCATGCTCGGCCGGCTGGATGGTGCAGACCTCGCTTATGCCGATCAGGCAGCAACCGTAAAAATAAATACCGCCGATGGCCTTATTACCGCAGACGCATGGTTCTCCGGTAAAAACATGGCGCCTAAAAAAAGCAGCCGCCACCGCAAGTTCAGCGCGGGTTCGGCATTGCGGTTTTGGCTTGAAGCCGATCTTTCCGGCCACATACCTGAAACGCTCAGGCTGGCCAACCGCTCGTTTGACATGCGGCCGCTCAGGCAGGCCATGCCAACTAACATTGATGCAGAATGGTCTGGCGTTGTGCTGCAGCGTCAGGCGGAAATCCGGTACACGTTTAACGACAACTTTGAAAAAGTTGCCGAAACCCTTGCCGTCAATAAAAACGTGCCGGCCTTCTGGATCACCACTGCGGCAGCACCCGGAAAAACCAATGGTTTGGGTGCCCTGCTCAAAATGAACCAGTTGGTCGAAAAAAACGGCAGCATACATGAACAGCTCTTTCCGCTTTTCAGCCTGCGGTTTTTAGAAAAAGGCCCCATTGCCGGTGCTGGTACAGCGCCCGAACTGTTTGCCCGCCCCCGAACGCAGGCCTCAGCTGCGTTTGCAGGTCTCGACATTGACTTTACCCGGTTGCAAGGCCTGGATGCTTCATGGAGGCAATCCCTGGCGGCCCTGAAAACGCTCCGCGTTCGTGCTTTTGCCCACCGCGACACCTGGCGGGTGCACGCGGTGCTGCGCTTCACCGAGCCATCTACTAACCCGCTGAGCCGGTTTTTTTGACAACGGTGAACGACCCTGCCGCTGTGGCGCAAAATGTGAAGAAATAAACCCGCTGAAAATCAGCCGCCTGGCTAAAACAGGCCAAATGCATCAAACAAAGCCGTTTCAAAAAGGCTTTGTAGCTAAAACCAAATCTTCATGCAAAATTCGAATATCCAGATCAGCGCCGACCTCCAGAAATTCATCAGCAAATTTGAGCCCTCAAAGTTTAAACTGCTTGCCAAAGGCATCGAAATCAGGGGTGCGAATAACCTGCACCGGGCTGTGGCACATGCCAACGACCTGATTGAAAAACTCAAACTCAACCTTCGTGTAAACCACAATGCAGAAATGGCCATTTATGGCAGTTTCGAAGTGGTAGACCTGGCCCCCGTCGAAGCCTGATCCCGAAACCTTACAGCTCCGCAACCGCTCTGCAGCCTGCTGACCACCCCGGCTAAGCTGTGTACGCGATATGCGGCAAAAGAAAGACCCGGACCACAAGGCCCGGGTCTTCATAAAAAGCGAGTGGCTTAGTTTAAGGCCAAACGCCCAGGTTCATATAAGAAACCGCGATCTTATCGATCGAATTAACAAAGGCTGCTGTACGCAAAGTCTCTGTTGCAGGTTTAATTTTCAGCGTTTCCCGGATTTCATGGTAAGAATGGATCATCGTATCTTCCAGTCCGGAGTTTACAAGCTCCATTTCTGAAGCACCTTTAACAATCATAAGCCGGTGTTCTGACGGAATCGTTTTGCCTGTAAGTGACTCAAGCGTATTGATCAGGTTTGCGTTTGAATTTTCCGCGTAGCGGTTCTCCATGCGGCCAAAGGCCACGTGCGACAGGTTTTTCAACCACTCAAAATATGAAACCGTTACACCGCCGGCGTTGCAGTACATATCGGGAATGATGATGCCGCCCATTTCTGTAAAGATAGCCTCGGCCTCTGGTGTCGTCGGACCATTCGCACCTTCAGCAATAATTTTAGCCTTGATGTTGCGGATATTGACTTCGGTAAACTGGTTTTCCAGCGCCGCCGGCACGAGGATATCGCATTCCTGTTCCAGCCCCTCCATAGAATTTTTAAATTCTGTAGCACCGGGAAAGCCGAGAATGGAGCCTGTATTTTTGCGGTGCGCGAACACTTCATCGACGTTCAGCCCGTTCGCATTATAGATAGCACCTTCAAATTCACAAAGACCAACGATCGTGGCGCCGAATTCAGAAAGGAACTTAGCAGAGTGGTAACCAACGTTACCCAGTCCTTGTACAATGACGCGTTTGTCGCCCAAACCAGTCGTAAGACCAAGTTTCTGCATATCTTCAGGAACGTTTACACATTCGCGGACCGCATAGGCTACGCCTCTTCCGGTCGCTTCTTTACGCCCGCGGATGCCATGCAGCGCAATCGGCTTGCCGGTTACACAACCCAGTGCGTCAAGCTGACCAGGATTCATGGTCATATAGGTATCGGCAATCCAGCTCATTTCGCGTTCGCCCGATCCGTAGTCGGGAGCGGGTACATCCACTGCGGGGCCGATAAAGTTCTTTTTAATGAGTTCAGTGGTATAACGGCGTGTGATTGTTTCCAGCTCACCAATGGTGTAATTTTTCGTATTGATCTTGATACCGCCCTTTGCACCGCCGAATGGTACGTTAACAATGGCACATTTATACGTCATCAGTGCAGCCAAAGCCATCACTTCGTCTTCGTTAACCATGTCACTATAACGAATACCCCCTTTGGTCGGGTTCATGTGGTGTGAATGTTCAACCCGCCATGCATCGATCACTTCAAAACCATTTCCTCTCCTGATCGGAAACTGGAAACGGTAAACACTGTTACATGCTTTAATTTGACTCAGTAAACCTTCCGGATGGGAGGTAAACCGGGCCGCGCTGTCAAAATTTTTACAGACGTCTGCAAAAAAATGAGTCTCTTCTGCTAAAGTAGCCATTACAAGTTTTTATGATGAATAGATAAGTTTTGTGTTAATGCGTGCAAAATTGCATTAAAAAGAATGAATAATGCAAACAGCATACCACTTAGTGTATCAACAACACATAAGGTGTGCACCGGCAAAAAATGGCCTCTAAAGCTTTAAATTTAGATTTTTCCGGAAGAATTTTTTTCCATTTTTTTTAAACGCCGGTCAAGCGAGAACAAAAAAGCCAGCAGGCCGAAAAGAACAACGAGTACGCAGATGACCACGACATAAATTTTACCAGATGCCCGCAGGCCGTCTGCCATCTCTATGCCCGCCTCCTGTGCCAGTACAGGATAGGCGAGCAGGAGCATTAAAAATGAAACGATTAACTTCTTCATCGGTTGGTCTTAATTTATTTTTAATGAATGTCTTTATTTTCAAGGCTGCGCAGGCGAAAACAGATGCTGTATACCCAGTACCCCACCAGAATCCAGCCCAGGCAGGCGGGGTAGAAAACCAGGCGCATGCGGCTGTCCAGGTCGTAACTGTTAAACCCGGGATTGCCTCCGTTACCGGGATGCAATGAATCCTGAAGCCGTGGCAGCACGAACAGGAGCACAACCATCATCGGAAATGCGAAAATATTGTAGATGGCTGATATCTTTCCGCGTTTCTGCTCTTCGTCGACCGCATTTCTGAGAACGAAATAGGCAAAATAAAGCAATACGGCGATGGCCGCAAAGTTTTGTTTCGGATCGAAGCTCCAGAACTCGCCCCATGTATAGCCTGCCCACAAGGCACCGGTAACCAGACCGAGCAAACCGAATATAATGCCTGTATTGGCACTCTCTACAGCCCGCAGGTCATCAGACTCTTTGCCCGAAGCCAGGAACCTGACACTGTACCAGACTGAAATGCTGAACAAAACGATCATGGCAAACCACATGGGTACATGAAAGTACAGGTTGCGGATGGTCTCGTTGAGGATGGCCATACGTGGAACAGGCATCAGGAAACCGGCTACCGTTGCGTAAATAACCAGGGATGCTGCAAGAATTTTCCACCAGGATCTGTACATATTTTGTTGAGAAATTAGTCGCGGTAAAGGTAGGGAAATAACAATAAAGAGACGCTAACGGCCAATACATTTATGACGAGCAGGATACCAGCTTCGTCCATGCTGACGCTTCTGTCAAGCCCGTCTATGGCGTTTTTGGAAAGCTTGATCAGCATAATCAGTACCGGGACGATGACCGGAAAGCTGAGAATCGCCATGAGCATTCCCCCGTTACCGGCCTTTGCGGCAATCGCCGAAACCATGGTGAAAATGGTCGAGAAACTCAGGCTTCCCAGCAGCACCGCAGCCAGGAACATGGGCATATCGGCCGGCACATAATGAAAAACGAGTGTATAAAATCCAAGGGCCACCAGCGTCAGAAACATCATGAGGGCCACATTGTAAATCATTTTGGAAAGCAGGATGGCGGCCGGGCTTGCCAGGAAATAGCCGTACAACTGCTGCCCCCGGGTTTCCTGGAGAAATCCTTTCGAGACCCCATTTATAGAGCCGAAAAGCATGATGATCCAGAAAAGCGCATTCCAGGTAATTTTATCAGGAATACTTACAAAGGATAAAAAGCAGACGAACACCGTCGAAACGACGTAAAGGAGAATGCCGTTCAGCGCATATTTCGAACGCCATTCAAGAACCATTTCTTTTCGAACCAACTCTTTTACCTGTGTTGCCAGCTGCATAGCCCGCAAAGATAATTGTTCGGCAGTACTTTCGGCCCTGAAAGGTTTTTTTGCGTATCATTACTTCAGAATATTGTATTCTGATGATAAATACATACGCATCCCTCATCGAAACGCCTATCGGGCCGCTCCACATCTTTGCCACCGAAACGCACGTCTGCAGGGCCAGCTTCGAACCGCACAACCTCGACGGTTTTGTATCCAATTCCTTATCCGAACTGGCTGCGAAAGAGTTTAATGCCTATTTCGACGGCACACTGCGCAGTTTCAGTTTCCCGGTCGACCAGCCGGGTACAGGTTTCCAGAAAGAGGTCTGGAAACAGTTGCTGGCTATTCCGTATGCCCAAACCCTGTCATACGCCAGCTTTGCTGCAGAACGGCCGCTGGCCATCCGGGCTATGGCCGCTGCTAACGGAAAGAACAATGTCATCATTGCAGTACCCTGCCACCGGGTTATTGGAAGTGATGGAAAACTCGTTGGCTTTGCGGCAGGGCTATGGCGCAAAAAATGGCTGCTGCAGCACGAACGGGATACGGCTCAAACCGGTCAGGCCGCGTTAAAATTTTAAACACGTACCCGGCGGCTATACCCTGGGCATTTCAGGCGGTACTTTATTGCCAAGGTTCCTGCCGCGTTGCACACTCATAATCAGGAACAACACCCCAACCAGCCAGACGATCCAGCCCCATTGGTAATGAATGGTTTTGGCAAGCAACCGGTCTGCAATACCGAAATTGAAGTAGTTGTTCGATTTAAACCAGACGGCTGCCGCCGCCAGAACAAACCAGATCAGGTGAACCCAGGCTGTGAACTTGAAAAAGCCTGCTTTCCTGACAAAGAGCGCGATCACGCCAAGGGCTATAATCGTGTACGTGATCAGGAAAAGCCTGGGGTCGGATTGGTACAGGTTCCAGTTTCCCTTGATCGGGACTTTCAGGAAAGGGCAAAATCCGGCAATCAGACATAGGATCAGGCCCATAAAAGCGCGAAATTTATTTAAGGTCAGCATAGGCTTATTTTTGCTCAATATTCATTTTATCGGCAAAGTGCGCACAATAATCGCGCAAGTCTTCAACAATATTTTTTTCGCCGGTGGCCTTCAGAAAGCTGTCACCAAGGGTTTGCAGCGTTTCGTAGAAAAAACGCTTCATTTCATCGACCGGCATGTCTTTCGTCCACAGGTCAAGACGCATGGAATTTTTATAATTATGATCCCACAGGGCCATGAACATGGCCTTAACCGGCACTTTATCATTTGTTTTGGCGTCTGTGCTCTCCCAGGTAATCGTTTCCGGAAGGTTCTGCGCGTCAAGTTCGACGGTTACCTTTACTTCTGCTGTTTTCATTGCGTTGAGCCGGCTACCAGCCGGCGTTAAATATGAGAATAAATATGACCGCCAAAATTATCAATGTAATTTCAATAATCCACAATCTTTTTGACGAGCGGAGCCGCTGCCTGAAGACCAGGTCGACGACAAAAAAAATGAAAAGCAGCACAATCAGCAGCAGGGCCCGCCAGATGCTGAATTCGACGCCGCCGCCCGAAAACAAGCTCCAGCCGGCAAACACAACGACCGCAGCGGCCAGCACATTGAAAGGACTTATCCTCATTTATTTTTTGGTTTGTCGAAACGTTTGTTTTTATGTTTGGGCTTTGACTGACTGGTATTTGCCGGCTTTTTCTGCTGGGCTTTTACGTGTTTTTTCTCGTGGAAAGCGCCTTTGAAATCCGGGTTTTCTTTGCGTTTCTGGGCGTCAATTTCGCGGGCCATGGCCTGTCTTTCATCAAACGGCGTTTCTTCAATAAACACGCCTTCGGGAAGAGGCTCAACCGGTATCTGCTGGCGTATCAGCTGCTCGATCTTTTTAATGTAATATTTTTCGGCATCGGTACAGAACGTCAGTGCATCACCTTTCGCGAATGCCCGTCCGGTGCGCCCGATCCGGTGTACATAGTCCTCAATAATGATCGGCACATCGAAGTTGATCACATGGCTTACATCGGTCACATCGATACCGCGGGCAGCCACATCGGTTGCCACAAGCACCCGGATATTTCCTTCCCTGAAATCGTTAATGGAATTAATCCGGGTATTCTGCCCTTTATTGGCATGGATTACACGCACAGCGTCTGAGCCGAACCGGCGCTCGATAAAGCTAAAGATGTTATCGGCAACCGTTTTGGTTTTGCAAAAAATAATCAACCGGGAAAAATCGATGTCATTTTTCAGCAGCTGTTGCAGCAGGTTGATCTTGGTTTTAAAATTCGGAACAAAATAAAGCTTCTGGCTTACGTTCGATGCCGGCGTTGCCTGCGGCGCTGCCTCAACGTAGGTCGGGAACTTCAGGAAATCGCCGGCAATTTTCTGCACCAGGTCACTCATCGTTGCAGAGAACAGCAGATTCTGGCGTTTCCGCGGCACCACTTCCAGAATGCGGTGAATAGAGCCGATAAAACCCATGTCCATCATCTTGTCGGCCTCGTCCAGCACCAGGAATTTAAGGCTTTTGGTATCGACTTTTCCGTCCAGGTAAATATCCAAGAAGCGTCCCGGCGTGGCAACCAGGATGTCGACACCGCGGGCAATGGCTTCGGTTTGTACTTTCGGACCAATCCCCCCATAGATGACCAGGCTGCGCAGGTCTGTATATTTTGCAAATAACCGTACCTGTTCCTCGATCTGCATGGCCAGTTCACGTGTCGGCGCCAGGATCAGGGCACGGGGGGCCAGGTCTTGTGCATATTTAAGTTTCATCAGAATGGGTAGAACATATGCGGCCGTTTTGCCGGTACCGGTTTCGGCCACCCCGAAAAGGTCCTGCCCGGACAAGACCGGGCCTATGGCCTTTTCCTGTATGGGCGTAGCAACCTCGTAACCCGCATCGGCGACCGCATTCAGGATCTGGCGGTTCAGTTTAAATTCATCGAAACTCTTAGACATGCGGGCAAAGATACATATTTGAGTTTGAAGCTGTCTTCACGCCCGATGGCACCCAGCCCTACTCCGGGATGCGACAATTGTGTAAATCTGCATTTAATCCTAGTTTTGTAACATGAACACGACCCTGATCAAAGGTGCTACCCTGGTAAACGAAGGCCGGCAGTATGTTGCCGATGTATTGATAAAAAATGGATTCATAGAAAAGATAGGCCAGAACATCGCTGCCGCCGGCGCTGCAGAAATCAATGCCGAAGGCCTGCACCTATTACCGGGCATGATCGATGACCAGGTCCATTTCCGGGAGCCGGGGCTGACACACAAGGCAGATATCTTTACCGAGAGCATGGCTGCCGTGGCTGGAGGCATCACTTCCTTTATGGAAATGCCGAATACCGTTCCGAATACGCTTACCCAGGAACTCCTGAATGAGAAGTACAGCATAGCGGCAGAGACGTCGCTCGCCAACTACTCCTTTTATATGGGTGCTTCGAACGACAACCTGGACGAAGTGCTGCGTACCGACCCCAAAATGGTTTGTGGGATCAAGGTATTCATGGGCTCTTCGACTGGAAATATGCTGGTCGATAATGAAAAAACGCTCGAGCACATTTTCAGCCAGGCGCCCATGCTGGTGGCTACGCATTGTGAAGATGAGTTAACCATCCGGAAAAACCTTGCTGCCTTCAGCGCGCAGTATGGTGAAGCGCTGACCATTGACATGCACCCCCTCATTCGCAGCGCCGAGGCCTGCTACAGGTCGTCGTCGCTCGCTGTTGGCCTGGCCAGGCAGTATGGCACCCGCCTGCACATTCTGCACATTTCTACCGCCCGGGAGGTGGCCCTGTTCGATGCCGGCATACCGCTGCATGAAAAACGCATCACGGCCGAGGCCTGCGTGCACCACCTTTGGTTCAGCGATGCAGACTATGCAGAAAAGGGAAATTTCATTAAATGGAATCCCGCTGTGAAAACGGCTGCAGACCGCTCCGGGATCCTGCAGGGCCTGCTCGATGGTCACATCGACGTTGTTGCTACAGACCATGCACCCCACACCCTGGACGAAAAAAACCAGCCCTATTTACAGGCGCCCTCTGGCGGCCCGCTTGTTCAGCATGCCCTTTCCGCGCTGCTTGAGTTGTACCACCAGAACAAAATGACCCTTGAACAGGTTGTTGAAAAAAGTGCGCACAACGTGGCCACCTGCTTCAACCTGGACCGCCGGGGATTTATCCGCGAAGGCTATTGGGCAGACCTTGTCCTCGCAGACCTGAACGATCCGATTCGCGTTACCCGGGCAAATACTCTTTACAAATGCGGCTGGTCACCGTTCGAGGGCCAGACTTTTCAGTCTGCCATCATCTACACATTCGTATCCGGCAACATGGCTTACCATAAAGGCAAATTTACAACCAGCGAGACGGGCATGCGGCTGCAGTTTAACCGGTAAAAGGCATGACACGTTCAACAGCACGGCGTACTGGCCTGCGGCAGCTTATCGTATTGATCATCCTGGCTGCGCTGGTCTACTGCTGGGGCCTTTCGGCATCGGCCGTAGACCGCTGGTATGTGGGGGGCATTTATCCCGGAATTGCGCTTGCGCTGCGCACCATCTCGGCACCAGTCCCCTTTTCCCTGGGCGATCTGCTGTATGCAGGACTCATCGCCTGGCTAATCTTTTCCCTGGTCCGTGCGGCATTGAAGCTGGTGCGAAATCGCAGCCGTGAAACATTCGAAAAATTTGGCCTGGCACTGCTGCGCACCCTGCTTATCCTGTACCTCGCATTCAAGCTGTTATGGGGCCTGAACTACAACCGCCAGCCTGCATACCGCGCACTCGGCTTAAACGATGCAGCCTACAGCCGCGAACAACTGTTTCTTCTTGGCCAGTTCATTTTGCAGAAGACCAACGATACAAAACAAGCGGCCGTAAGCATGCCACAGCTTTCAAAAACCGAATTACTGACAGGGGCGGTTTCGGCCTACCGGCAGATGGAAGAACGCAACGCCCTGTTCCGCTATGAACGTCCTTCCGTCAAAGCGGTAACGAGCAGCTGGCTTACAAGTATGGCAGGTATCGAAGGATACTACATTCCGCTCACCGGCGAAGCCAATATCAATACCGGCATTCCCGGGTTTGCATTGCCTTTCGTGACCTGCCATGAAATTGCACACCAAACGGGCATAGCTTATGAAGACGAGGCCAATCTGCTTGGCTACCTGACAGCAGTAAACAGCGCTGATGCGCGGTTCAGGTATGCAGCGTATTACCAGGCACTCCGGTATATCCTGCTCGAAATGGCGCTCCGTTCAGACCCCGCTTACCTGAAACTGAAAGCTAGGATTAGTCCGGCGGTACGTGCCGACTTTACCCTGGAGCGCAACTTCTGGCAGCAATATGACAGCAGCGTTTCTTCTTACATGTCGGCAACGTTCGACCGCTTCCTGAAACTGAATGACCAGGAAAAAGGAATCAAAAGTTACCAGGATATTGTTGTCTGGCTTTGGAACATATATGGCCCGCTGCTGCAAAAAGAACACCGTAAATCCATTAAGCCTCGGGCATAACGGGTACTGCCGCTGCCAGTTCGCTTTTTTGCCGGACTACCCGGCTAACCCTGTAAATCAGGTAAATGGATAAAAGTGAAAAAGCCACGACAATATACCCTACCCAATCGTAGTGCTGTAAAGGACTGCCCGGGTGCTCCTGTCTGATGATCAGGCCGGCGAAAACAGCCGATATACCGCCAGCAACCTGTTGCAGAGAAGCGTTTACGCTCATGAAGGCGCCCCGATCTTTCATTTCTGGCACGGCGCTGGTCAATGCGGTACCGGGAACCATCCTGCTCATAATGCCGACCATCATCAGCACATTAAAGACCATAACCAGCCAGAGCGGTGTAACCGAAAGATTTGTATAAACTAACACCACGATCATCAGCCAGACCGAAGCTGCAGAGAAGAGCAGAAATTTATCTACCTGGTCACTTAACTTCCCGATCAGCGGCATGACCACAAGGGCGGCCACACCCGATACCATAAACAGCATGGGCAGCTGGTGTTCGGTAATGTGCAGGTTGTTGATCGCGAAGGCGCTGCTGAACGGCATCATCATAAACCCGCCGACAGACAAAAGGGCCGTAGCCGTAAAGCCAACACGGTGCCTCTTGCTCAGTACCGTCTGCAGCAGGTGGCTGAACGCCGAACCGCTACGCTGCAGAAGCAGGTGCTCTGTAAGTGGTCTCATTCGCGTCAGAATTAAAACGGCAATAAGCGCTCCCAGTCCCGCAATCATGATAAAGGTTGTTTGCCAGCCCCAGGCAGTTGCCAGGTACAGCCCGATGGGAATACCAAGAACCTGGCTGGCTCCAAAACCCATTTGCACGAAGCCCATAACCCGCCCCCGCTGCTCAAGGCTGAAGATATCGGCAACAATGGCCAGCGTAATGGATCCGATTACGCCGCCGAAAAGCCCGGTAATGATGCGTGCAGCGATCAGCAGGTGGTAGTTAACCGCCAGGCCGCAGAACACCGTACCGGCTATGAAGCCCGTGTAAAAAAAGAGAAGCAGCTTTTTTCGGTCAAAGCGGTCTGCAAAGCCAGCTGTCAGCAGTCCGGAAGCGCCTGCACTAAAGGCATATGCCGATACCGCCAGCCCGAACTGCTCTGGTCTCAGGCTCAGCGACTTCATCAGAATGTCGCCCATGGGGGCCATCACCATAAAATCGAGCACAACTGTGAACTGCGTCATGGCCAGGATAAAAATGACCACTTTCTGGTAGCCGCTTAATGCAGCCGGTTTTTGATTTGTTTGCATGTATGTTGGGATATGATAAAAAATCTATTTCAACTCGGCACAGGCATAACCCTCGGCCTGTACCAGCTCAATAATTTCCTGGTGTGTGGCGCGGGGTGATACGATGCGAAGTACGAAATCCTCATCGTATAGGTCGACATTCCATTCTTCAATGTGCGTGACCGCGTCAAGCACCGGCCTGATCGTTTCGACGTCCCGGTGCGAAGCCAGGTCTGTCTTAAATACGAGAATGTGATCGAAATTGTTCATGGTCGCAGGGATTTTATTAAGCGGCATTAACGTTTCATAGCCTTCATCACCAGTGAAAACGTTTGCCACAGTGTTGTTTCGGTCATGCGGAAAGGCCGGCCCGCCATATTCCGTCCTTCTTCATGAAAGCGCATAAGCGCGTACAATGGCGCAAATGCAATGCACCAGTAAGTTTCGAGCGACATTTCTTCAATCTCACCGCGACGAACTGCGTTATGTATAAATGCGCCCATTGTTTTCTTAAACGCTTCAGCCAGTTCGGGCATCACTTGCTGCTGGTAGCCGGAATTGCGGAACTGTTCCAGCAACCTTGTTACGGCCGGCCGGTCTACCATGAAGCGGTACCGGTTTTCCCACTGGATGCGCATGCCTGCTTCAAAGTCCAGCTCAGGATCGAAATTGCCAAGAATCGACTCGCTCATCTCTTTGAACTTCTCATTCCCGATACTCACAATCAGGTGATCCTTGTCCCGGTAATAAATGTAAAGCGTAGCGACCGAAATGCCGCAGGCCCTAGCCAGCTTGTTCATGCTGAAACCTTCAAAACCATCAGCAACCAGCATTTCGATCGCTTTGGCTTTTACCGTTTCCTCCTTACAGGTATCTCTCTTGCGCATGTTTACATGTAAGGGACAAATATAAATGAATGCTCGCTTATTTAAAGAATATTTTTTTTAAAGCGCTTATGATGCTCATTTGACCGAATTCGGTTTGCATTGTTACGTTACACAGTAAAGTAATGAGTAAATTTGCCGCATGGCAAAAATATCCATTAACCTGGCGACGGGTTCGCTGCAGCAGGAAGAACTTATTGTAGGTATTGACCTGGGCACAACCAACAGCCTGGTCGCCTTTATCAATCCCGAGAAACAACCGCAAGCCATTAACGACACTGGCAAGGGTTTGCTCGTGCCATCCGTTGTACATTTCAACGAACATGGCGATGCCGTTGTGGGCAACGAAGCAAAGGAGTACCTGACCACCGATCCTGCAAACACAATTTTCTCGGTAAAACGACTTTTAGGTCGTTCTTACCAGGATGTAGCCGGGCACCAAGACCTTTTTTCATATAAGATTATCGATGACAATACCGATGCGCTGGTCAAGATCCGGGCCGCAAACCGTTTCTACACCCCCATCGAACTATCGGCCGAAATATTGAAAGAGCTCAAGCATCGTGCAGAGCATGCATTAAAGACACCTGTTAACCGCGCTGTGATCACAGTACCAGCCTACTTTAACGACAGCCAGCGGCAGGCAACCCGCGATGCGGGAAAGCTGGCCGGACTGGACGTGCTGCGCATCGTGAATGAGCCTACTGCGGCCAGCCTTGCCTATGGTATTGGCCTTGATCCGCAGGAGCAGAAAACCATCGCAGTCTACGACCTTGGTGGCGGTACGTTCGACGTTTCTATCCTGTCCATACAGAATGGAATTTTTGAAGTATTGTCTACGAACGGCGATACCTTTCTAGGTGGTGATGATTTTGACCGGGCAATTGTCGATTACTGGATTGAGAAGAACCAGATTGACCGCGCCTCGCTTCAGGCAAACCAGATGCTTACTCAAAGCCTGCGCCTGCAGGCCGAAACCGCCAAGAAAGCACTCTCCAGGCAGAACCTGTATAATGAGAAGCTTGGCGATATCTGGTGTACCCTGGACAAGCAGACGTTCGAAGAATTGATTGCACCCAAAGTGGAGCGAACCCTCGACAGCTGCCGCAAGGCTCTTGTCGATGCCGGCCTGAGTCCTGACCAGATAAACGACGTGATCCTGGTTGGCGGCTCGACCCGAACACCCTATGTTAAGAATAAAGTTGCCGAATTGTTCGGAAAGACGCCGCAAGACCACATCAATCCCGATGAAGTCGTGGCCCTTGGCGCAGCCATCCAGGCTGATGTGCTCGCCGGTAACCGCTCCGATATCCTGCTGCTGGACGTGACACCGCTTTCTTTGGGAATTGAAACGATGGGCGGACTTATGGACGTGATCATTTCAAGGAATTC
Source organism: Pedobacter yulinensis (assembly GCF_003029735.1). GTDB lineage: Bacteria > Bacteroidota > Bacteroidia > Sphingobacteriales > Sphingobacteriaceae > Pedobacter > Pedobacter yulinensis. The sequence continues at coordinate 55,151 of NZ_KZ686272.1, read as the reverse complement.
AAAAATACCAACCCGCGCCGGCCGGCAGTATACCACATCAGTAGACGGCCAGGTGAACATGAAGATATCAGTTTACCAGGGTGAACGCGATTTGGTAAAGGAAAACCGCAAACTGGCCGAATTTGAACTGAAAGGCATCCCGGCCATGCCGGCAGGCCTTCCGAAAGTCGATGTCAACTTTATTCTGAATGCAGACGGTATTCTCACCGTACAGGCAATCGAACTCCGTTCAGGCACGAAACAGGAAATTGAGGTCAAACCCAGTTACGGCCTGACCGACGATGCCGTTGAACAAATGCTGATAGACAGCGTAACCCACGCCAAACAGGATGTGGAGCAGCGCATGGTCATCGAAGCCCGGGGCGAAGGCGAGCAGCTGGCCTATACTGCCGAGCGATTTTTAGAAAAAAACGGACTTTACCTGCAGCCTGAAGAGATCGCACAAACCCAAAGCCTGATCGCGAAGCTGCGCGAAAGCCTGCAATCTGCAGACAAGGACGTGATTCTGAAAGATACCGATGCCTTGAATGAGTATACCCGGCCTTTTGCTGAGCGTATCATGGATATCGCCATTTCTTCAGCCATGAAAGGAAAAAAAATAGACGAATAACAGGATAATTTCAGCACATTTTATTAACTTAAGGTTAATGAAATGTGTTTTATTATGCATGCTTGCAGGACTTTCCTGCCTTTCCTGGGGTTTCTTTGCCCACCGGAAGATCAATACACTCGCCGTCTACAGCCTGCCAGCGGCCATGAGCCGTTTTTTTAAATCAAACATTACTTACCTGGGGGAGCATGCCACTGACGCAGACAAACGCCGGTACGCAGATACGCTCGAAGCCGCACGTCATTACCTTGACGCCGAAGAATACGGCAATCTGGACAGTATGCCCATGCGGTACGACGAGGCCCGGAAGAGGTTTGGCGAAAAGATGCTGCAAAAAAACGGCATTGTTCCCTGGCAGATCCATTTCTCCCACCTGCAGCTTGTGGCTGCATTTCGCAGCCGGGACTCGCTCAAAATTCTGCGTACGGCAGCTAACCTGGGCCACTACATAGCCGATGCGCATGTACCGCTTCACCTTACAAATAACCACAATGGTCAGCTGAGCAACCAAAAGGGCATTCACGCGTTTTGGGAGAGCAGGCTTCCGGAACTGTTCTCAGCGGGCTATAGTTTCTATACGGGTCCGGCACGGTACATTGAAAACCCGCTTCGCGAGGCCTGGCGAATAGTCCGGCAAACGCGCACAAAAGTAGACAGCGTGCTGCGCCTGGAGGCTGAGTTGAAAAAACGATACCCTTCAGACCAGCAATTCAGTTTTTACCGCGACAAAAAACAGGTGATCAGGGCTTATTCTCTCCAGTATTCGCGGGCATATCATGAAAAACTGAATGGCATGGTAGAGCGGCAAATGCGTGCATCGATCGCAGCGGTTGCAGGTTTCTGGTATACCGCCTGGGTCGATGCCGGCCAGCCTGACTTGCAACATCTGAAACACTTGCCACATCCGGCTCGCGCAGCAGATGAAGCAACAGAGCAGGCCTTTAATAAAGGAAAAATCCTGGGCAGGGAACTCTAAACCGCCGTCTTTTTGCTGAATTTAGCCTTAAATGCGGCAATGACCGCTGGCAAAAAGGTCAGTATCCCGATGGTTACAATCACAACCGTAAAGTTCTCTTTGATAATCGGAATATTGCCGAAAAGGAAGCCTGCAAAAAGAAAAACAACGATCCATGAAATACCACCAACAACGTTGAAGAGTGTAAAGCGGCCGAAAGGCATGCGGGCTACACCGGCAACAAAGGGAGCAATGGTTCGGAATATAGGCAGATACCTGCTGAAAACAACGGCTTTGCCGCCATGTTTTTCAAAAAAAGCATGCGTTTTATTGTAGTATTCAAGCTTCAGAATGCGGTTGGTATCTTTAAACACCTTAACCCCGAAAAAGGTGCCAAGAAAATAGTTCAGCGAATTGCCCGATATGGCGGCAATACACAACAGCAGGGCCATGACATAAATGTCCAGGCCGGTTCCTCCCTTGGCCATGAGCGCTCCCATAGCGAAAAGCAAGGAATCACCTGGCAGGAACGGTGTGATGACAAGGCCTGTTTCGGCAAAAATGATCAGGAACATGATCAGGTAGGTCCAGGTTTGATAATCGTTTACGATTTCGACAAGGTGTTTGTCGATATGGAGGATGAAGTCAAAAATTTGCGAGAAAAAGTCCAAAACGTTTGTTTAAGCTGCAAAAATAAAAATATCACGCCAAATGGCGTGATATTTCCTGTGTTAAATTATAATTAGCCAGTTAGTTGTGTGTGACAACATGTACAAGCGGACTGCCTGTTGAATTTGCATTTACCCAGACAGTGTAGATCTTGCCTGCGGCGAAGGTGGTGCCGGGAATGTCTACCGCTGTAACCGAGCCAGCGGCGGTCACTTTAAATGCCAGACCCGGCGCAATGGTATAGTATCGTGAAACGTTTCCAAACGCCAGACCCGTAATAAACTCATTGTTGCCTGCTACTTCAGTAAAATTGAGACCATTTGTAAACGAGGAGCCGAGGTTCAGGAAACGTATCCGTGCCTGCGTGGACGGTGCAGGCGGCGTCAGGTCATCGAGCAGGGCCAGTACTTTGCCGCCCTGTGCATCCTTTACATAATAACTGGTAAAGTAGGCATCAGCCGGAATGTTAAGCTGTGATGAAGCCGTAGCGGTAGTGGCACCCTGGTCGCGAAACGCGAGCGTGCGTGTGCCTGCGCGGACTTTCAGGTATTCACTGCTGTTGTTGTACGCTACAGGCGCAATGGAAACCTTAGTATCGTCAATGAACGCCTCCTGTGGCTGAGCATCGGCCTGAGCGTTCACATACTTCATCCATGCATCGCCGGTTACCTCAGGGACGTCGTCAGGCGATTTTTTACATGCGCCGAGCACAATCAGGCAGAACAAAGCAAGCATGGAAAGCTTCGTGCTGTAGTGTTTACTAATCATATTCATGCGATAGATTTTTGCTAATTTAATAAATTATTCCCGGGCAGTAACCCTCCTGCCTTTTCTAATTGTATTCAATCAGGTGATAATTCAGCCGGGAAGCAGAACCATCTACCCAGATCGTATAGATTTTTCCTTCTTTGATATCGGCGCCGGGTACGCGCTTGCTGTAAGCCTCGGCGCCGTTCGAGTACAGCAGCAGGTCTACGCCCGGGTCTACCGAAAAGTATCCTGAGGCCGATTTATAAGTCTGACTCGTTACGAAGTTGATACCGCCAGATATCCCGGTATTCAGACCGAGAAAAACATCGTTGGCCAGGTGCACCACCCGAACGGCCGCTTTGCCTGGTTCTACAGCGCCAACATTGTCACTGATCAGTATGAGTTCGGCCTTGTCATCGCGGTTAATGATCGTAAATGCCGTATAAGAAAAGCCGGGAATAAAACTGACGTCGTTAGAGACAGCAATGCGATCGTGCTCTGTTACCTGCGCTTTCTTTACCCCGGAATTCACTGTCATGTATCCGCTGGCTTCTCCATAGGTTAGCGCTGCTGAACTGACCTTGACATCATCTGCATAAAATTCAGCAGATTCAGAATTTTGGGCGGCATTGACAAGACGTACCCGGGCTTCGCCCTGCACGAGCGGCTCAGGCCCGACCTCTTTGCAGGACACCAGGAACAACGCAAAAAACGTGGCTGCAAGTAACAACTGGCGGCTTCCCTGCAAAATTCGAATGCTCATGAGCGGAATGATTTAAAACAAAATAGCCCGGTCAAAAACCAGGCCATTAGTTTATTTGTTTAAGGTGCCGCTAATAACTGTTGTTCAGCATGACTGGCATGACCAGCATCAGCACGTCCTCATTTTCATCGTTTGTTTGCGGGATCAGCAGACCGGCGCGGTTCGGCGTAGAAAGTTCGAGTGTAACCTCCTCACCGCTCAGGTTACCCAGCATTTCGATCAGGAAACGCGCATTGAAACCAATTTCAAGATCTTCTCCGTTGTACTGGCAGCTTAACCGCTCGTGGGCCTCGTTTGCAAAATCAAGATCTTCAGAAGAGATATTCAGCTCGCTCCCACTGATCTTTAAACGCACCTGGTGCGTGGTTTTGTTGGCAAATATGACCACCCGGCGTAGGGTGTTCAGGAACAGCGCACGGTCTATTGTCAGTTTGTTCGTGTTGTTTCCCGGAATCACGGCTTCATAATCCGGATACCGCTCATCGATCAGCCGGCAGACCAGGTTAATGTTTTCGAACCGGAAAAAAGCACTTGTCGCATTGTAATCGACCGAGACGTTCAGATCAGATGCCGGAAGCGCATTCTTGAGCAATGTCAGTGCTTTTTTGGGCAAAATAAACGATGCCGCTTTTTCTGCCTTGCTGTCTTTGCGGCGATAGCGCACCAGCTTGTGGGCATCGGTGGCCACAAAAGTAATGTGTTCGGTAGAAAGCTGACAAAAAACGCCGGTCATTGCGGGCCGCAATTCGTCGTTACTGACCGCAAATATTGTCTTGGTTATGGCCTCGGCCAATACAGAGGCAGGTAAATTAACAGAGGATGCGTTTTCCACCACAGGGATCTTGGGGAAATCATCTCCATTCTCGCCGCTCAGCTTGTACTTGCCATCACCTGCGCTGATTTCGATGGCGAAAGTGTTGTCATCAATATTAAATGCGATCGGCTGATCCGGGAGTGTCTTCAGCGTATCAAGCAGGATCTTAGATGGTACGGCGACTTTGCCTTCCTCCTTAGACTCAACAGGAAGCGAGGTAGTCATACTGGTTTGAAGGTCGGTAGCCGATATGATCAACTGCCCCTCTTTGATTTCGAAAAGAAAGTTTTCCAGTATAGGCAATACCGTGCTGCTGCTTGACGCACCATTCACAGTCTGCAAATGCTTTAACAATGTTGACGTAGATACAATAAATCTCATGATACGATTTGTAAGTGCTCAAAAATATAAAAATTATTCAGCGTACCGGTTGCCATGCCAATAATGTGGAAAAAATGAACATATTCACATCAACCCTGAACGGAAGGTCCGGAAACAGGAAAAGCCTGCCAGAGGGCAAGCTTTTCGATGCTTTGTTTTTAAGTTTTACAGGCCGAAATTGAAGGCCGCGCGAATGCCTACAAATCCGTTTGTCACGCTGTTCGCTGACCAGGCTTCGTAACGCGCACCCAGGTCAATCGATGTTTTGTCAGACACAGGGAAATCTACACCAATACCTGGCGAGTACGCGAAAGCAGTACTTGCCCCATCGTTTGTACCAATGGCAGCACCCAGCTCGGCAGCGCCATAGAAATTAGGAACAAAATAATATTTGATACCGGCTTTCAATGGAATAGCACCGTAGTCATAAGTAAAACCGTTGACTTCCTTGCTCTTGAAATTGATAAAACCTGCATTGATGGTTCCGTATAGCTTGCTGCTGCTGATCGGAATGTGCATGATACCTGATCCGCCGAAGCCGATGTTCATGCCGTCAGACCAATCGCCAACAGGCAAACCGAATTCCAGACCAACGCCCAATTTGTTTCCGGCAGTTGTTTGTGCAGAGGCACCGAAAGACAACAAGCCTGCAAGTGCCGTAAGTAAAAATAGTTTTTTCATAAGGGTTTTTTCTTGTATATGGTCCAATTTTTAGCTTTTTTGAACCTATTCAACAAAAAACACCATTCTAAATATTTTGTTTACAAAAAAATAAGTTTTCCTTACAAGGGCAGGAAATAACCGATCCTCAAGCCTACGAACGAACGGGTAGACAATTTTTGCCCATTCGCAAGTTCCAGCTGCGAGCGGCTTGTCCAGCCTTCATACCTGATGCCGACTTCCATTTTTGATCGCGAAGACACATTGAACCGCGTTCCGAAACCCGGAGACCAGGCATATACCATTTTGTTTTGCCCCGTTGCCGGCAGGGCTACCCCACCCTGCGCCTCTGCAAAAGCATCTTTCGTAAAAAAGTATTTGAGTCCGGCCTTAAGCGGCACGTAACTGAAGTCAGGCACTTTTACACGGAAGGCGCTGCGGCCAAAGAAAACCATATATCCTGCGTTCGCAGTCAGGGCGATCTTTTCGCTGATGCCAAGATCGGCTTTCACCGAGCCCCCAGCGCCAAAATTGGAAGCATTCGAAAAATTTCCTGAAGGCAGCCCCAATTCGGCAGCAAAACTGACGCCCGACAAACGGTCCTGCGCATGCAGGCCAGCGGACGTGAGCGACAGGCCAAGGCACAGCAATATATAAAGTAGGATCTTGCTTTTCATATGTTCCGGATCAGTTGACCCAAATATGGGAAACTTTGGCAATAAAAAAGGGCGCCAACATAAATTGACACCCTTTTAGCTGCTAAAAAAACGGTTTAATCAATATCCCGTCCAACTTTTCTTGCTGTGCTTCTTCCCGGCAGGTAAATCTGAAAGCCCACACCAAGATTCAGGTTATGCGCATACGCACTGCTGCCGAAGCCAACCACACCCTGGTACTTGAGCAAAGCTTCGAGGCCGATGGTCCTTGTAATAAAATAGGTAAAACCGGGCCCTACTGAAAAGCCGAGGCCATTGGTAGACCCGCCACCTGAAAGGTTTCTTCCGGATACGCCTACAGTTGCCTCGCCAAAGAACCGGGAGCTTTTTATCAACTCGTTAGCGCCGGTCTGCCCGTAGTAGCGCCCTAGCGCGCCGATACCGTAATTGATGGTCGTACCCAGGTCTTTGCCCGGTGTTTCAAGGCCAAACATGACATCGCCACCAATGGCTACCCCATCGTCAATAAACCAGGCGGCCTTTGGATTAATGGCCAGGCTGAATGCGTTGGGCTTGTCCAAAGCAAAATTAATGTTAGACAGGTTTGTCCCGACCATGACATTTCCCTGTTGGATCTGTGCCTGCGACGCAGTTGCAATTGATCCCGCGAAAAACAGTGTAAAAATTAACTTTTTCATAGTACTGATAAGTATTGATGTCTTTGTTTAACGTTAGCATCAGCACTTTGTTCGTAAAAGATCGATTTTTTACCAACAGATAAACAACTACCTGACAACCAACGCCTTTAGCCGCATACCAGACTTACGCCTGTATGCATCGAGTTCCTTGCCGGCCAGTTGCAGTTCGTCTGTAGACAAAACATCGGCTCCCAGTTCAACGAGCTTTGTATAGACACCGGCGTCGGGCTTTGCTTTTGCCTGCCGGTCTATGTTGCCCATCGTCCCCATGATTGCCGTTACACCGCGGCTGTGCAGCAAGGTGTAGAGCGACGCCGGGCGGGCGCTCGTTCCCGTAAACGCGACGATCCGGTTGTCGGGCACCCCCATGCTGTTCAGGCGGGCCAGGTCTTCCTCACGGCCAACCGATGCAGAGATCATCAGGTCTGGGGCCAACCGGTGCACCTCTGCCGCCTGGTTCGCGCTGTAGGTAATGATGATGCTCCTGTTTTCGGCCTTGTTGCGGCGTACTGCATCGATGACCATGCGGTAAGGTACGCCGCGCTTGATGTCGATGGTAAACAGCACCTTGCCACTCCCCCATTTCAGGACCTGGTCTAACGTTGGTATACGAAAAGCTGTAAGCCGCCCTTCGTTGTCGCGAAGGCGTAGCTCACTGAGCTGTGCCAGGGTATGTTCACCGACAGGGCCGCTGCCTGTAGTGGTTCTGTCCAGGCGGTCGTCGTGCATCACGACCAGCGCAGAATCCCGGCTGAGGGCAACATCAAATTCAATGATGACAGGTTGCAGCCTGGCCGCATTTTCAAAAGTTTCAATGCAGTTTTCCGGATATCCGGGCATGGGGCCGCCGCGGTGAGCGCTTAGCAAGGGGTAAGGTGCTGTTTTGCGTTGCAGGAAGGCCTGTAAGGCAGACGGCGTCTTGAAATCAATGCGGTGAAATTTTTGCTGGGCGGCCAGCACGCCGGCCCACAAAACCACGATAAACAACAATACAATCTTTTTCATGCACAAAAGTACAGAAAGCGGCAAAGGGCTGAGCAGGCGGGCCGAAAAACCTTTGGTTACATACCTAAAAACGACCGCAGCGGGGCCGGCGACATCTGCGATAGATTATTATATTTGCAGCACTATGGCTAAAACAACTAACGACGAGCAATTTAAAAATGTCATCTCGCATGCAAAAGAGTATGGTTTTGTATTTCAGAGCAGTGAGATTTACGACGGTCTCAGCGCCGTATATGACTATGGCCAGCTGGGGGCAGAGCTAAAAAACAACATCAAAACCTATTGGTGGAAAGCCATGGTACAGATGCATGAGAACATTGTTGGCATTGATTCGGCCATATTCATGCATCCGAAGATCTGGAAGGCAAGCGGCCATGTCGATGGCTTCAACGACCCCATGATCGACAACAAAGACTCTAAGAAACGCTACCGTGCCGACCAGCTGCTGGAAGACCGGATCGAAAAATACCGCAAAGACGGCAAGACAGACAAGGCTGAGGACTTGCAAACGGCTATGGACGATGCGCTCAAGGCTGAAGATCTGCCGCAATTGAAGTCGCTGATCGAAGCACACGATATTGCCTGCCCGGTAAGCGGCACAAAAAACTGGACAGATGTGCGTCAGTTCAACCTGATGTTCAGCACCCAGTTTGGGGCCATGTCAGAAGACGCCGAGGTGGTCTACCTCAGGCCGGAAACTGCCCAGGGCATATTCGTTAATTTCCTGAATGTTCAGAAGTCCGGAAGAATGAAAATCCCTTTCGGTATTGCACAGATCGGCAAGGCATTTCGCAACGAAGTCATTGCCCGTCAGTTCATTATGCGCATGCGCGAGTTCGAGCAAATGGAAATGCAATTTTTTGTACGCCCGGGCGAAGACGGCAAATGGTTTGAATACTGGAAGGAAGCCCGTCTGAAATGGCACCAGGCACTTGGCACCGATCCTGCCCGCTACCGTTTCCATGACCATGTAAAGCTGGCGCATTATGCAAATGCAGCAACCGATATTGAGTTTGAATTTCCTTTCGGTTTCAAAGAGGTTGAAGGCATTCACAGCCGCACCGATTTTGACCTGGGCCAGCACCAGGAGTTTTCAGGTAAAAAAATGCAGTACTTTGACAGTGAACTGAATGAGGAAGGAAAACCGTATGGCAACTATGTGCCTTACGTGATTGAAACCTCGATCGGCCTGGACCGCATGTTCCTGCTTACCCTGATCAACGCTTTCGAAGAACAGGACCTGAGTACCGAAGATAAGCAGGATAGCCGCACTGTATTGCGCCTCCATCCTGCACTGGCACCGGTTAAGGCCGCCATCCTGCCGCTTACCAAAAAAGACGGCCTGCCTGAAAAGGCACGTGCCATCATGGATACGCTGAAGTTTGACCACAACCTGATTTACGAAGAGAAAGACTCGATCGGTAAGCGTTACCGCAGGCAGGACGCCATCGGCACACCATTCTGCATCACCATAGACCACCAGAGTCTGGAAGACGACAGTGTAACCATTCGCCATCGCGACAGCATGGAACAGGAACGCGTAGCAATTGCTGACCTCGAACGGATCATCGGCAACAAAGTAAGCTGGAAAAACCTGCTGTCTAAAGCTTAACTCAGCGCTTAACTTTTTACGGCAGCTGTCGCGAAAACAGCATGAACCCCAAAGGCTGCGCGCTTTTGGGGTTTTATCATCTGAACAGACAAGCTTAGCAGGGAGCCGGGTTCGTTTGAACACCAGAGACCAGACACTGGTTTATCGGTGCACCCGCACATTTGCAACTGCCTGATAACTTGTAACACCGTTATAGGAGATCAGAAACACCCCTGAAACAAACGGACCTTAAACAACGCTAGGTTATTTAAGGTCCGTTTCGCTTTTTACTCTGGCCCTGCTGGCCGCAGGTTTATTTTACCGGTTTTCCGGTTGTTGAGTTGTAGTATTTCTTTGCCTCAGGCAAATCGCGCTGAATCTGGGCAATCCGCGTGGCATCGGCGGGGTGAGTGCTTAAAAACTCGGGCGGTTTCTGGCTGCCTTTGCTGGCTGCGGCCATCCGCTGCCAGAAGCCTACAGCACTTTCAGGATCAAATCCAGCCATCGACATAAAGATGAGCCCAAGGTGGTCGGCTTCCAGCTCCTGCTTGCGGGAGTTGGGCAGCAGAACAAAACCCTGCGCACCGATGCCGTATGCCTGGTTCACAATTTCCTGGGTGGCCTGTGATTTACCGCCTGTGGCCGCTCCGAGCAAACCGCCGCCTACCTGGGCCAGCGCTACCTGCGAGGCGCGCTCGGCTGAGTGCTGCGCGATAGCATGTGCAATCTCATGCCCCATCACGGTTGCCAGACCTGCATCATCCCTCGTTACCGGGAGTATACCGGTATAAACGGCTACCTTGCCGCCGGGCATACACCAGGCGTTGATGTCAGGGCTTTGGATCAGGTTAAACTCCCATCGGTAGTTTTGGATCTGCGCTCCATACCCGTTGGCATTCATGTAGCGTGTTACCGCTGTCTGGATGCGCTGGCCAATGCGTTTTACACGTGCCGCATCTGCATTGTTGAGCACAACTGTTTTCGGGTCTTTGAGCAAGGCTGTGTAACTGGAAGCCGCTGCCTGCTGCAGTTGGCTGTCGTCTACCAGGCTGACCCGGCTTCTTCCTGTAATCGGAACGGTTGAGCACGCCGATATACACAGTACCGCCGCAGCGATACCTGACAAATAGGTGAATTTCATAGGTGTTGTTTTTAGCTTTTTTTCTTCCTGAACAGGTAGACTTTGGATTCTTTTCCCTTGAGCAGACGCTCAAGGTTCTTTTGGTGGGTTACCATGATCAGCACGCAGACACACATGCCGTAAAGTACTTCGGCTTTGATCGACGAATGAAACACAAAAACAATACTCAGCGGAAACGTAAATCCCGCACAGATCGAACTCAGTGAAACATAATTTGAGACCAGTAAAACCACCACGAAGACCAGAACACAAAGCATCGCTGCCGGGAAGTTGACAGCTAAAACCATTCCAAAAAGTGTGGCGACGCCTTTCCCGCCCCTGAAACCGGCAAAGACCGGAAACAGGTGCCCCATTACGGCCGTTACGCCCAGCGCCAGCTCATAATTAACAAACTGTGTAGACGCATGCGGACCGGTAACGGAAAGACCAATAAAGTAAGCAAGTTTTGTGGCCGTAAAGCCTTTAGAAATGTCCATCACCATGACAATGATGCCGGCCTTTTTGCCAAGCACCCTGAAGGTATTGGTTGCCCCTGCATTGCCGCTGCCGTACTCCCTGACGTCGATGCCGTAGAAGGCCTGACCGATCCAGACTGCCGAGGGTATTGAACCTAAAAGATATGCGAGAACCAATGCGGCGATGGAGTATACCGATATCATATCCTACAATGATACAAAAAAAACATCTTTCAATTTGCCTGAATCTTGCGTTAATATGCTTTCAGGCTCATGTCCAGGCTCTTTACGCTGTGGGTCAGGGCACCGACCGATATGTAGTCGACCCCGCAGGCAGCATATTCTGCTATGTTTTGTTCGGTGATGCCGCCCGAGGCTTCGGTAGTGAACCTCCCGCCTATCCGGTTAACGGCTTCGCGCAGGTCAGGAAAACTAAAATTGTCGAGCATGATGCGGTCTGCACCGCCGGCGGCAATGACCTGGTCAAGCTCGTCCAGATTGCGTACCTCGATCTCAATCTGCAAGGGCTTCCCAGTTTCGTTCAGGTAGGCCCGTGCCGCCTGTAGCGCATTGGCTATGCCCCCGGCATAATCGACATGGTTGTCTTTGATCAGCACCATATCGTACAACCCGGTCCGGTGGTTTACCCCTCCGCCAATGCGAACCGCCCATTTTTCAAGCAGTCGGAGCCCGGGAGTGGTTTTCCGCGTGTCGAGCAGCTGCGCATGGTAAGGACTGATCAGCCCGCGCATGGACCGGGTCTTCGTAGCGATGCCACTCATGCGCTGCATGCAGTTCAGCACCAGCCGCTCAGCAATCAGGATCGCATGAGTGCTTCCCTCAACGGTAAGCACCACGTCGCCAGGCTTGACTTCCTCGCCATCATTTCCCAGTACCGTTACGTTCAGGCTGGCATCGACCGCAGCAAAAATGGCAACGGCAAGTTCTAAACCTCCAAGTGTCCCGCTTTCTTTAATGATCAGCCTGGCGCGGCCCTGCGTGCCTGCCGGTATAGTTGCCAGTGACGTATGGTCCCCATCGCCCACATCTTCGGCGAGTGCATTTTTGATAAATGATTGTAGCTGCGCTGTATCCAAACCAGTCGATTTTCTGGCAAAAGTAGTTATTTTATGTTTGAACCGCTAGTTTTTGATCGGTTCGATCTTGAGCTCAGAGATCTTGAAAGCGTTGCCGGCCTGTTTAAGCGTAATGGCTACGCGGAAATTGCCGTTGTTCGTGTTCAGGGTAATCACCGCAAAACGGTAACTTTTCGCTTCGTTGGATTTGTGAAAAATAGTGGCTTTCAGCGGGCTGTGTTTGGAAAAGAAATCTTTCAGTATTTGTTCCCCCTGCGCCTTCGAGTAAACATCTTCTTCGTCGAGAATGATCAGTTCTATGGTCGGTGCAAAGTTCGCCGCCACCTGTTTTGCATTGCCATTCCGGAAGCTAACCAGCAAATCATCGACGATATCTGCTTGATAATTAACGGGTTGTATAACTCCAAAAAACAGAAACAATGATACGAGTAGTGTCCTGGTCATTATGTTTGTTTATTAGCCTGCGAGGTACTAAAATTATGCCATTTATAAATTAAAATTGGTAATAAAATTATTATAAAACGGCAAGAGACTTATATTTGCCACGTGGAAAATAAGAAAGCCGTACTGATTATCCTCGATGGCTGGGGATATGGCAAAAAAGATATATCTGACGCTGCTTACGCTGCAAACACGCCGTTTTTTGATTCGCTTCTGGCCAACTATCCAAATTCCAGACTGGAGGCTTCGGGCGAAGCCGTGGGTCTTCCTGCAGGGCAGATGGGCAATTCAGAAGTAGGCCACATGAACCTTGGCGCCGGCCGGGTTGTTTACCAGGAACTGGGCAGAATCAACAAAGCCATTAATGACCGCGAACTGCACAGCAACCCCATTCTGACAGCGGCATTTGCCTATGCAAAAGCGAATGACAAAGCAGTGCACTTTATCGGTCTGGTGTCTGACGGCGGCGTTCATGCGCACATTGAACACCTCAAGGCCTTGTGCGACGCTGCACAGGAACAAGCGTTGACGAAAGTTTACATCCATGCTTTTCTTGACGGCCGCGACACCGATCCGAATTCAGGATTAGGTTACATCCGTGATCTCAATTCACATCTGGCCCACAGTTCCGGCACCATTGCTACGCTAACCGGACGGTACTTTGCCATGGATCGCGATAACCGCTGGGAACGTGTTAAAAAAGCCTATGATGTGATGGTGAACGGAGTGGGCAGCAGGGCTGTTGAAGCCGAAACCGCCATCCGGGCATCTTACGACCAGGGCATTACCGACGAATTTATCGAGCCAGTGGCCATCACGAATGCGGCCGGCGAACCGGTTGCCACTATCAGCCCGGACGATGTGGTCATCTGCTTCAATTTTCGAACTGACCGTGGAAGAGAAATTACAACCGCGCTTTCCCAGAAAGACTTTCCCGATTATGGGATGTACAAACTGCCGCTTTATTATGTGACCATGACCTCGTACGACGAAAGTTTTGAAGGGGTTAAGGTTATCTTTACGAAAGAAGACCTGACCGAAACACTGGGCGAGGTACTGGAAGCCAATGGTAAAAACCAGATCCGAATTGCCGAAACTGAAAAATATCCCCATGTAACCTTCTTTTTTTCAGGAGGTAGGGAGAAAGAGTTTGCTGGCGAGAAGCGTATCCTGGTCCCTTCGCCAAAGGTGGCCACCTACGACCTTCAGCCCGAGATGAGTGCCGCAGGCATTACCGAAGCCATTGTAGAGGAATTGAAAACCGGCTGGCCCGATTTCGTTTGTCTGAATTTTGCCAATCCCGACATGGTCGGACATACCGGCGTATTTGGCGCAGTTGTCAAGGCAGTCGAAACGGCAGACCGCTGCGCCGCCGAAGTTGTACAGGCAGGAATTGAAAACGGTTATTCGTTCATTATTCTGGCCGACCACGGCAATTCGGAGTTTATGGTGAATGAAGACGGTTCGGCCAATACAGCGCACACGACCAACCTGGTCCCCTGCATCCTGATCGATAAAGATTATAAACACATCAGGGATGGAAAGCTCGGAGACATTGCCCCCACCATCCTCAAACTGATGGGGCTGAACGCTCCTGCATCCATGACGGGCGATTGCCTGGTATAATATGAAAAGATCCCGTCGGTTCCTTCTCCTCCTTCCCTGGCTGCTTGGCTCTTGTGTACAACCGGAAGCGGCATCAGGTCGTGCCTATTTCAGCCTGGGCGATTATTTCAGTTCAGAAGCGACCAGGCTGCAGCAGATCTCGCCGATGGTAAACAAACAGGTCACAGTAAACGGGATCGGCGAAGGCAAACGTGTACGCATCGCCGACTGGAAGTCTGAGCTGGCTGTGTTCAGCGAAGCCGACATCAACAAGGCTGCCTGGCGTGGCGCGTTCCGGCTGCAGAAAACAGACAGTACGGACATCTACACCTCGGCCAATCCGAAGATCAGCGTGCGCAAAGTAGAGATCCATAAAAAAGCTGATTCGATTAACCGGGTCCTGATCGTAACCCAAACGAAAAATTATCTGTACCGCTCGGCCGATAGCCTCGAATATGTTCCGGGAAAAAGTTACCGCATCAGTAAACGCCAAAACATTCGTTTTTTAGCACCAAAGCAATATACCATTACCGGTCAGTTCTGAAGGTCTGCAGCTGCAATCGCCTATAAGCATAAAAAAACCGGCCTTGGCCGGTTTCTTTTTTGGATGAGGTGATCGGTATTATTTAAGGCTGGCAATCTGAGCCTTTACATAGTCGATCTGCCCGGTGATATCTTTTCGCTGTGGCTGGTTAAGCAGCACCTTTTCCAGGTCGGCAATGGCGTTCCTGAATATGGCTACACAAGCGGCCTTTTCTGCTTTTTTCTGAATTTTATACGATTTGAAGATCGCATAATCCTTGTAGACCAGGCCGCGGTTCTGAAAAAGCTTGATGTCTTCTTCCCCGCTAAGCTCGATTGCTTTGGTAAAATCGCGGATCGAAGAAAGGTAAAAACTTTCGCGCATCTGGTTCAGCGACTCTTTCGGATCATTGGCAATGTTTTGACGGGCCTTGCCACGGTAATAATAGGCCGAAACATCATTTGATTTCAGGTCGATGAGCCTGCTGTAGGTTGCAATCGAGTTTTCAAAATCGCCAGACTGGTAATAAGAATACCCCAGCATTTTAAGTGTATTGGCATTATTGGGATCTTTAGAATCGGCTTTCTCTAATTGTGCGACAGCGTTTTTGTAATCTCCCTTCATCCACGCCTGCATCCCCATTTTAAAATAACTGGACTGGGCAACGCTTTGCTCGGCAGTTAAGATCATAAGGAAGAAGATCGTTTGTTTGAGGTAATTCATGATGGTTTATTTATGATTCAAATTTAGTATAACGAACGGGATTACAAAATTTCACACCGTTTGAAATGGATGCGTAAGAGGCCGGTTTTACAGTCTGCAGACAAATGCGTCCTAAACAACAGCATAACGCCCCGCCGAAACGAATTGATATATTTATAACAGAAATTATTTTGCGAGACTGACGATTTTACAGATTTGGTCGGGATTCAGGGTTTGGCACAACAGTTGAAAATAGCTACCCGAATAACAATTTAAAGCTGGAGCGGGCAATCCTGCCAGTTTGTCGCTCTAAAAAAGATACTTAATGAGTAAACACGATCCATTCGATTTCAGCAATACTTTACCGATCATAAACGAAGACACTGAGTTTTTTCCGCTCATGTCCCAGCAGGACGAAGACGAAATGAACAACGAGGAAACGCCAGACGTTCTGGCTATCCTGCCACTGCGCAACACGGTGCTCTTTCCTGGTGTCGTCATCCCCATCACGGTGGGCCGCGACAAGTCGATCAAACTGATCAAGGAAGCGTACCGGGCACACAAGATCATTGGTGTGGTGGCCCAGAAAGACGTATCGATCGAAGACCCGACTTTCGAACAGCTGAACAAGGTGGGCACGGTTGCACACATCATCAAGATGCTGCAGATGCCAGATGGAAACACAACCGTGATCATCCAGGGCAAACAGCGTTTTAAACTGCTTTCAGAGATCCAGAACGAGCCCTATATCAAAGCGGCTGTAGCCAAATTCGAAGAATCCAGGCACAAAAAAGACAAAGAGTTCAAAGCGCTTGTCGACTCGATCCGTGAAATGTCGGCGCAGATCATCCAGCTTTCGCCCAACATTCCGAGCGAGGCTGCCATTGCGCTAAAAAATATTGAAAGCACTTCATTCCTTATCAATTTCATCTCTTCAAACATGAATGCAGAGATGGCCGACAAGCAAAAAATGCTTGAAATGGCCAACCTGCGCGAGCGGGCCGAAATGGTGATGGAGCTGATGACCACCGAACTGCAGATGCTCGAACTGAGAAACCAGATCCAGAGCAAGGTCAGAACCGACCTGGATAAACAGCAGCGGGACTATTTCCTGAACCAGCAGTTGAAAACCATCCAGGAAGAACTGGGCGGCAACAGCGTTGACCTGGAATTCGAGGACCTCAAGAAACGTGGAAGCAAAAAGAAATGGCCTGTACAGGTTAAAGCGCATTTCGAAAAAGAGCTCGATAAGCTGGGCAGGATGAACCCGGCCGCACCTGATTATTCCATTCAGCTGAACTATCTGGAATTGCTGCTCGAACTGCCCTGGAACGAATTTACTAAAGATAATTTCGACCTGAAGCGGGCACAGCGTATCCTGGACCGGGACCATTTTGGCCTTGAAAAGGTAAAGCAGCGTATTGTTGAGTACCTGGCGGTGCTGAAACTGAAGAAGGATATGAAGGCGCCTATTCTTTGCCTGGTAGGCCCTCCCGGCGTGGGCAAGACCTCGCTGGGCAAGTCAATCGCCAGGGCGCTTGGCCGGCAGTATGTGCGCATGGCGCTGGGCGGCATCAGGGATGAGGCAGAGATTCGCGGTCACCGGAAAACCTATATTGGTGCAATGCCCGGCCGCATCATCCAGTCGCTAAAAAAGGCAGGTGCCAGCAACCCCGTGTTCGTGCTCGATGAGATCGATAAAGTGGGTTCAGATTTTCGCGGCGACCCTTCTTCAGCTTTACTTGAAGTGCTTGATCCGGAACAGAACAACGCTTTTTACGACCACTATGTGGAGATAGATTATGACCTGTCAAACATTCTCTTTATCGCAACGGCCAACTCGTTAAGCAGCATACAGCCTGCCTTGCTCGACCGCATGGAAATCATCGAAGTGAACGGATATACCATCGAAGAGAAGGTGGAGATTGCGCGCAAATACCTTTTGCCCAAGCAAAAAGAAAACCATGGCCTTGGCTTAAAAGATATTCACCTGAAACCGGCTTTGCTCGAGCGCGTTATTGAAGACTACACGCGCGAATCAGGCGTTCGCGGCCTCGAGAAAAGAATCGGGTCGCTCGTGCGGGGCATCGCCACCAAGATAGCCATGGATGAGCCTTACCAGGCCACCATGAGCCAGGACGATGTAGAGCGCATCCTCGGTGCCCCGGTGTATGACAAAGACCTGTATGAAGGCAACGAGGTTGCGGGTGTGGTAACGGGGCTTGCCTGGACCCAGGTAGGCGGAGACATCCTCTTTATCGAAGCGAGTTTGAGCCCCGGCAAGGGCCGACTCACACTTACCGGCAACCTTGGCGATGTCATGAAAGAGTCGGCGACCATTGCACTGGCCTACCTGCGTGCACATGCAAAGGCTTTTGATATTGACCACCGCTTGTTTGACCAATGGGATGTACATGTTCACGTTCCGGCAGGTGCCACACCAAAAGACGGGCCCTCTGCAGGTGTAACCATGCTAACGGCCCTGACGTCTGCCTTTACACAGCGTCAGGTCAAACCGAACCTAGCCATGACCGGCGAGATTACGCTGCGGGGCAAAGTATTGCCGGTAGGTGGCATCAAAGAAAAGATCCTGGCGGCCAAGCGTGCAAACATCAAGGATATTATTCTTTGCAAAAGCAACCGGAAAGACATCCTGGAGATCAAGGAACATTACATCAAGGATCTGAATTTTCATTATGTAACGGAAATGAGCGAGGTCATTGACTTTGCACTGGCAACGAATAAGGTTAAACAGCCGCTCGATCTGCAGGTCAGGGATATGCCAAACCCGGTCAGCTGATAGATTTTAAAGATTATTCAAGAGGCTCCGGCCTCTTTTTTTTGATTTGTCCAGGCATATTTCCCTATACTTGCGCATCATTAACTGTGCATGAAAGATTTACGTAACCTGCTGGTTATGCTGTGCCTTGTATTTACGGCGATACAGGCTGGCGCTCAGGGTCCTTTTAAGAACGAATTTGGTTTCAGGAGCGATAACGATGCCTATCTTTTTTACGGGCAGGACCGTTATTATACCAATGGTCTCTATATTTATTACCGCCATGCTGCCGATCAGCAGCATTTGCGCAGCGGCCTTGAAAAGCGTATCTGGGAATTCTCTGCAGGACAGGGTATGTATAACCCCATCTCGGGTTACAGTCCTGAGGCGGGCCAACAAGACCGCCCGTTTGCGGGCTACCTTTTTGCCGGGGCGGCGCTGAACCAGCTGTACAGCAACGAGTCAGCGCTCAAACTGGCTGTGCAGGCCGGCGTTATTGGGCCGGCAGCCCTGGGGCGCGAAGCACAGGAACTCCTGCACCGGATCGTTGGCTTTTATGAGATCAGGGGCTGGGAATACCAGGTTCGGGAAGATCTGGCACTTAATTTTTCTGCCAGTTACAACCGCCTAATTTTCCGGCCGGCTGAGGGGGACTTCGACCTTTCGGCCGAAGGGTATGCCAATGTGGGAACGGCCTTTAGCGGAGCCGGCGCAGCAGCTGTTTTCCGACTGGGCCGGATCAACCAGTTTTTTCATTCCGCCTACCTGCAGGCTTCGGCATCGAATGCACCGAAGCAAAAAGCCCTGCATGCTTCGGAGTTTTTTCTGTATGTGAAACCGCAGCTGAACCTGGTCGCCTACGATGCAACGATCCAGGGCGGTATGTTTAACAGGGACAGCCCGGTAACTTTCGGTGCCAAACCTTTTGTCTTTGTGCAGCAGCTGGGGCTGAACTACAGTTCGCAGCGGTTCACAATAGATTTTGGCCTGACCTTCAAATCAAAGGAGGTAAAAAGTACGGCCCGGCCGCACCAGTATGGATCGGTTAGCATGTATTACCGCTTCAATTGATCAGTCGGTAAACGGCCGTCTCCTGGCCGACTTCTTTTCAGCAGTCCGCTTTTTCTGGTCCAGCCGTTTTGCAATGATAGATTTAGGTATGCGGGTGGGTTTTCTCGTTTTGGGTACAAGAAGCGCCCTGCCGATAACGGTCAGAAACTTTTCAATGGCGGTTTCCCGGTTAAACAGCTGGCTTCGGGATTCCTGGCTTACGACATGCAGATTGCCTGACTTATCAAGCCGGTTAGCCAGTCTTTCAGTTAACTTCAATTTCTGCGTATCTGACAAAACCGCCGATTGCATGATGTTAAACACGAGTTCGACTTTGGTGGCCACTTTGTTAACATGCTGACCGCCACTTCCACCACTGCGCGATGTTCTGAATTCCAATTCCTGTATAAGGCCTTCGGGCACATGTTCCATTTTGCAAAAATAACTGAATGGACAGATATCAGCGAACGGCATGTGCCGGTGTTCGTTGCAGTCACCCCTTTTCAATACATGCAGCTTGGCTAAAGACAAAAAAAAATGCGCCGGTCAACACAATGTGCTACCTTTGCGGCATGCGTTCAAACATTGTCGTAGCCATTGATGGTTATTCCTCCTGCGGAAAAAGCACCCTTGCCAAAGCGCTGGCCAAAACCCTCAACTTTATCTATGTAGACAGCGGTGCCATGTACCGGGCTGTTACGCTTTATTTTCTGAGAAACCACATCGACATCAGCAACGAAATTGCGGTCATGGATGCCATGCAGGCCATTGAACTTAATTTTAACGCCCGTGATTATGAATCGCACATTACGCTGAACGGCGAAGAGGTCTCTGAAGAAATTCGTGGCATGCTTGTCTCAGACGCCGTAAGCGAGGTCTCGGCAAATAAGTGGGTGCGCCAGGAAATGGTCAGGCAGCAGCAGCGTATGGGGCAGTCCAAAAACCTGGTCATGGATGGAAGGGATATCGGCACAACCGTATTTCCTGACGCGCAGGTCAAATTTTTTATGACCGCCGACCCTAAAGTACGTGCCGAACGGCGTTATAAAGAACTCGCAGCAAAAGCAAACAACCAGGTTACACTGGAAGAAGTGTTCGAAAACCTGGCACACCGCGATTACGCAGACACCACCCGGAAGGAAAGCCCGCTTACACGTGCCGATGATGCCATTATTCTCGACAATACAGAAATGACCCCTCGGGAGCAGCTTGATTTTGCAGCCGGTCATGTAAGGCCTTTTTTGCGGTAGCCGTTACGGCATTTGGAATCCTTTTTCTGTATCTTGGGCAACAAACCAAGACCACAGTATGAAAAAATTATTTTTTGCTGCAGGGGCCGTCATCCTGGCTGCCTGTTCTGCTTTTCTTTTGTTCGAGCCAAAGAACGATGGCTGGATCGAGCTTTTTAACGGCAAAGACCTCAACGACTGGAACATTAAGATCGCCAAACATGCTTACCGCGAAAACTATGCAAACACTTTTCGCGTGGAGAACGGAGTGATCAGGACCGGTTATGAAGGTTATGGCCAGTTTGACCAGCAATACGGCCATATATTTTACAAAAAACCGTTTTCGGCGTATATTTTGCGCCTGGAATACAGATTTGTAGGCGAACAGGCTAAAGGTGGTGAAGGCTGGGCCTGGAGAAATAGCGGCGCCATGCTGCATTGCCAGGATCCGTCTACCATGCTGAAGGACCAAGACTTTCCGATTTCCATAGAGGGCCAGTTGCTTGGCGGAGATGGTGAACACCTCAGGCACACCAGCAACCTGTGCACGCCCGGAACGAACGTGGTCTGGAAAGACAAACTATTTACACCACACTGCCTGGACTCAAAGTCGAAGACCTACCATGGAGACCGCTGGGTTCGGGCCGACTTCGTGGTATTAGCCGACTCGGTGGTATACCATGTGGTAGAGGGCGATACCGTACTGACCTATTATAAACCACAGATTGGCGGCGGCAATGTGACGAATTTTAATCCGCAGCTTAAAAAAGACGGGCAATTGCTCAAATCGGGTTACATCGCGCTGCAAAGCGAGAGCCATCCGGTCGAATTCAGAAGAGTGGCCCTGTTTAACCTCGAACCCTACATGAAGAACAAAAAGAAGCTGGCAGCGGTACTGGCGCGCTTGCAAAAAGCGGGCTAAGAACCGCTATCCCGTTCAAAATCAGCATTATTTCTATTAAATTTTCTTTTCATTAAATAAAAAGATTTCTATCTTTGCCGTCCCGATTGTATCGGGAAAAAGGAGATAAATTATTTAATGGCAAAAAAACAAGTAGCAGAAAAAGAACTAGCAGCTAAAAAAGCTGAACTTCAGGATGCAGGCGGACGTCTGTCTGAGAAGGAAACCATTGAATCAGAAGCTGATTCAGTGTCGATCGAAGCGATCAAATCGTCATTGGCTACGCCAGATCAGGATTTTGACTGGGATGCAGATGACAAAGTTTTCGGAAACTACAGTGATTCAGACCGTAAAAAGTTTGAGGACATGTACGCCGGAACATTCAACCAGATCAACCAGGGAGAAATCATTTCCGGTACCGTTGTTTCAATCAACAACAAAGATGTGGTACTGAACGTGGGCTTCAAATCAGACGGTTTGGTATCCACTTCAGAGTTCCGTGACACTCCAGACCTGAAAGTTGGCGATAAAGTTGATGTGTTTGTTGAAGCACCTGAGGATGCGAACGGCCAGTTAATTTTATCCCGCAAACGCGCTAAAACGCAACGTTCATGGGAATCGATCAATGAGGCCCTTGAGCAAGACAGGATCATCAACGGTTTTGTTAAGAGCCGCACAAAAGGTGGTCTGATCGTAGACATCATGGGCGTGGAAGCATTCCTTCCAGGTTCACAGATCGACATCAAGCCGATCCGCGACTACGATATTTATGTAGGTAAAACCATGGAGTTCAAGGTTGTTAAAATCAACCATGAGTTCAAAAACGTGGTTGTTTCACACAAAGTACTGATCGAAGACGATCTGGAAAGCCAGAAAGTTGAGATCGTATCTAAACTTGAAAAAGGACAGGTTCTTGAAGGAACTGTTAAAAACATTACCGATTTTGGTGTATTCATCGACCTTGGCGGTGTTGACGGTCTTCTTCACATCACTGACATTTCATGGGGCCGTATCGAGCATCCGAAAGAAGTTCTTGCGCTTGACCAGAAAATCAATGTTGTTGTGCTTGACTTTGATGACGAGAAAAAACGTATTGCACTCGGCCTTAAACAACTTACTCCTCATCCTTGGGAAAGCCTTGACACCAACATCCAGGTTGGTTCTAAGGTAAAAGGCAAGATCGTAACTGTTGCAGATTACGGTGCATTCCTTGAAATCATCCCTGGTGTTGAAGGTTTGATCCACGTTTCAGAAATGAGCTGGTCGCAAAACCTGAGAAACCCGCAGGAGTTCCTGAAAGTTAGCGACGAGATCGAAGCTGAAGTATTGACCCTTGACCGCGATGAGCGCAAAATGAGCCTGGGTATCAAACAACTTTCTCAGGATCCTTGGCAGAACGTTGCCGCTAAATTCCCGATCGGAAGCAAACACAAAGCTGTTGTTAAAAACATGACCAACTTTGGTGTATTTGTTGAAATCGAAGAAGGCATTGACGGTCTGATCCACATTTCTGATTTGTCATGGTCTAAAAAAGTAAACCACCCGAACGAGTTTACCAAAGTTGGTGACACGCTTGACGTAGTTGTACTGGAACTTGACGTTGATAACAGAAAACTGAGCCTTGGCCACAAACAACTGGAAGAAAATCCTTGGGATACATTCGAAACCATCTTCACATTGGATTCGATTCACCAGGGTACAGTTGTAAAAGTGACCGATAAAGGTGCAGTAGTTGCTCTTCCTTATGGTGTTGAAGGTTTCGTACCTACAAAACACATGGTTAAAGAAGACGGCACATCTGTGAAAGCAGAAGAAACCAATGACTTCAAAATCATTGAATTCAATAAAGATGCTAAACGTATTGTTGTATCTCATGCCCGCATCTGGGAAGAAGCCAAAGCTGAAGCAGTAGCTGAAGAAAGAGCCTCTAAAAAGAAAGAGGCTAAAGCTGCAAGCAATGCGGTTAAGAAAGTAAAAGATTCTGTAGAGAAATCTACCCTTGGTGATCTTAGCGTTCTTGCTCAGTTAAAAGAGCAGATGGAAGGCGAAGAGAGCAAAGCGAAAAAAGGATAATCCAGCTTTCAAGCGATTTAAAAGCGTCCCCTAACCGGGACGCTTTTTTTTTGGGGTTAAAGCGCAGGGTTCTGTAGCTTTGCGTGACCAATACGGGCTTATGAAATCATTGTTATATATCTTGCTTTTTCTCTGCGGCGGCCAGATCCTGCCGACGGCCGCCCAAAGAGTAAACATTATACCCATGCCGCAGCAGTTGACGGAGAAGAAAGACCCCGGGTCAGACTTCATACTCGACAGCAGCACCGTCATTGCCGTTTCAGATTCCGCGCTGCTGCCTGCTGCCCGTTTCCTGCAAGCCTACCTGCAGAATTATTATGCACTGAACCTTCCTGTGCGCCAGGGAACAACGCTTCGCAACCAGAAACCTGTTTCGCTTACGCTCACGGGGACCGGTACGGGCCAGCAGGACATGCACCAGATAGACGTACAAGCCAAGGGGATCAGCTTGAGCTCTGCCACCGCAGCAGGTGTATTCCATGGCATTCAAACCCTTATTCAGCTGGTTCCACCGGTAAAGGAGCATGAACTGCGTATCCCGGGCGTCGCCATTTCAGATTATCCCCGTTTTGCCTATCGAGGTATGCACCTGGACGTTAGCAGGCATTTTTTTGATGTACAGTTCATTAAAAAGTATATCGACTACCTGGCCATGCACAAAATGAACTTTTTTCACTGGCACCTGACAGATGACCACGGCTGGCGCATTCAGATTAAAAAATACCCGGAACTTACAGAGGTCGGCGCGTGGCGAAACGGAACAATTATCGGGCTCTATCCCGGTACAGGAAACGATGGAAAACGGTACGGCGGGTATTACACCCAGGACGAGATCAGGGAGGTGGTTCGTTATGCCGGTGAGCGCTATATTACAGTTATTCCCGAAATAGAAATGCCCGGCCACAGCATGGCTGTGCTGGCTGCGTATCCTGAATTGAGCACTACGCCGAACCTGCCAAAAGAAGTGGCACAAACCTGGGGCATATTTAATAAGTTTAATAATGTGCTGCTGCCTTCAGCGGCTACATTCCATTTCCTGGAAGATGTGCTGACAGAGGTTATGGATCTTTTTCCGTCTACCTACATTCATATCGGCGGCGACGAGTGTTCCAAAATCTGGTGGAAACAATCTGCGTTCTGCCAGAACCTGATCAGGGAAAAAGGCCTGAAAGACATGAATGGCTTGCAAAGTTATTTCATCAGGCGGGTTGAAAAATTCGTTAACAGCAAAGGCCGCACAATCATCGGCTGGGATGAGATCCTGGACGGCGGCCTGGCCCCCAATGCTGTTGTCATGAGCTGGCGGGGAGAAACAGGTGGCGTGCTTGCTGCAAAACAGGGCCATCAGGTGATTATGACGCCAGAGAAATTCATGTATTTCAACCATTCGCAGTTTCTGAAAGAGGATTCGCTCACTGCGGCCAGATACCTGCCTATTGAGGATGTATACCGGTATGAACCCATTCCTGACGTCCTGCCTGCGAGTCAGCACAAGTATGTCTGGGGTGCACAGGCAAACCTGTGGTCAGAATATGTAGCCGGACCGGAAAAAGCCGAATACATGCTCTTCCCGCGTTTGGATGCGCTGAGCGAAGTGTTATGGAGCAGCCGCAGCGCCCGTAACTATCCCGACTTCAGGCGGCGGCTGCAGCAGCAGCTGCAGCGGTACAAACTCATGGGCATAACCTTTAGTCCACGTTACCTGGACATGGAGTAGCCTGTCTTTTTCAGCAGATAAGGGACAGGCTTGCTGCCCTGCTTCGAATCCGCTACCTTTAAGGCATGCAAAAACTGCTGTCCCTGCTTTTTACCCTCTTAGCCTTGTCTGCTGCTGCGCAGCGTGAATTGTCTGTCAGCGACATCCGGATCGGTGTCTTGCCTGCGGGAAAATTAAACGCCATAACAGATGTTGCCGGCGTACGTGTAGGGCACACCACCCTAATTTCCGGCAGCGATGTGAGAACGGGAGTTACGGCGATACTGCCGCATGGCAGCAACCTATTTAAAGAAAAAGTGCCTGCGGCGATCTTTACGGGTAACGGTTTTGGTAAGCTGGCCGGCAGTACACAGGTTGCAGAGCTCGGTAACCTGGAAAGCCCTGTTATTCTTACGAATACACTTGCTGTAGGCACGGCGATTCAGGCGGTGACCCGGTATACGCTCGCCCTGCCCGGGAACGAAGAGGTTCGTTCAGTCAATGCGGTGGTGGGCGAAACGAATGATGGCTACCTGAATAACATCCGCCGGCAGGTGGTAGACACCAGTCATGTGCTTGCTGCAATCCGCAATGCGTCAGATGGCGTCGTGGCCGAAGGGAATGTGGGTGCCGGCACCGGGACCATGTGTTTTGGTTTCAAGGGCGGTATCGGAACCTCATCCCGGAAACTCCCTGCCAGCCTGGGCGGCTATACTGTCGGTGTACTCGTGCAAACCAATTTCGGCGGTGTGCTGCAGATAGCCGGAGCGCCTGTTGGACGTGAACTGAATACTTTCGAGTTCAGCGACCAGCTCATGAACAATGCCGATGGCTCCTGCATGATCATAGTGGCCACCGATGCACCGTTAGACAGCCGGAACCTCGAAAGACTGGCCAAACGTGCCTTTCTCGGCCTGGGTAAGACGGGAGGCATTGCATCAAACGGCAGCGGCGATTATGTCATCGCTTTTTCTACTGCCAACAGCCTGCGGATTCCCCATCAGCCGGCCACAGCCCTGCTGAACACACATGCCCTGTCAAATGACTTTGTTTCTCCTGTTTTCATGGCTGCAATAGAGGCGACAGAAGAAGCCATTATCCGCTCCCTGTTTGCGGCCCGGGATATGGAAGGCTTCAGAGGACGGCAAGGCCGCAGCCTGCCTGCCGGTCGGGTCAGAACCATTCTCAAAAACTATAACCTGCTCAAAAAATGAGACAACATGACGCTTTTGTAAACGGTCAGTTTATTCCCGAACACCAGGCAAGTTTACCCATCAGCGACCTGGCGCTGCAGCGGGGATACGGCGTTTTTGATTTTCTTAAAACGATACAAGGAAAGGCAATCTTTCTGACCGACCACCTGGACCGGTTTTACCGTTCTGCGGCCAGCATGCGTATGGACGTGCCTTTAGACCGGCAAGCGCTGGAGGCTGTAATCCATGAGCTGATGCGCAGGAACAGCCTGGATGAATCGGGGATCAAACTGCTCCTGACGGGCGGCACCTCGACTGACGGATACAGCCTGCAGCAACCATCACTCGTTATCTCGCAGTCTGAACTGCAGATCAGCACTGCGGTTCCGAAGACCGGCCTTTCTTTAAGAACCTACGCTCACCAGCGCCAGCTGCCAGGCATCAAAACCATAGATTACCTGCAGGCCATCCTGCTCCAGCCCTGGCTTCAGGCAGAAAATGCCGATGATGTGCTTTACCTCGACGGACCACTTGTGCGCGAATGCCCCAGGGCAAACCTGTTTCTGATCAAAGGCGATCAGGCACTAACGCCCGAAAACCAAATTCTGGCCGGTGTTACGCGGAAAAAGCTCCTTACGCTAAACCTGGACAACCTGCATATCGCCGCAAAAGACTTCACACTGGACGAACTGTTGAACGCCGAAGAAGCCTTTATCTGCAGTTCGACGAAACTCGTTTTCCCTGTATGCCGGGTAGATCACCACCAGATCGGCAGCGGCCGCCCGGGACCGGTTACGCTCCGGTTGCGAGAGAAACTGCTTGCGCTCATCACTGAAGATATGGAGCGCAATTAGAGGATTTGCTTGGGCGGGCAGCCGCAATGCTGTATCTTCGTGAAAATTTTTTGCCATGCAAGATCCACTTTCGCTTAGTGCTGTAGCCGATTTCCACAAGACCTTCAAACACCCTATCCTGGATGGGCCTGCTATTCCGGAGCAAAAGCGCTGCGACCTGCGTGTAGAGCTCCTCGCCGAAGAATTGAAGGAACTCCAGGAAGCCATCGCCCAAAAAGACATTGTTGAAGTGGCTGATGCCTTGTGCGATCTCCAGTATGTGCTTTCGGGTGCGATTCTCGAATTCGGGCTGGGCACAAAGTTCAAGGAGCTGTTTGATGAGGTGCAGCGCAGCAACATGAGCAAAGCGTGTAAATCCCTTGCTGAAGCTGAAGCCACGATGGAGCATTATGCTGCGAAAGGCGTTAAAAGTTTTTACGAGCGTGAAGGCGATCTGTTTTTGGTGTACAGGGAGGGTGATCACAAAACCCTGAAGTCAATAAATTATTCGCCCGCCGATCTGAAAAGCATCTTACTTCCCTGATAGCTTCGTTTTTCGATTAAAAACATCCACATTTCGTTAAACCGGTTCTTCCTGAGGGAAAAATTTCAGAAAAGCTATATTATTTGCTTAAAATTTTTTAATAATTAATTTATTATTTATTTTCAGCGAATATTAAAGCTACCGGTTAAAATCATCCCTGCTGATTTTTATCCAGAGAGCGTTTTGGAGATCCGGCTATTGCCGTGTTTGCGTTATCTTATGGAACAAAAATTTACTGCTGAGATCAGCATTGGTGGAACCTCGGTTCCAGACTATGACTTGTGTGTCATCGAACAATCTTTTAACGATCACCACCGTTTCGAGCTCAGGCTGCGTGAGCGGCCCGACCCTGGCCGGGCCCTCGATGAACCGCTATCCCCGGATAGTTTTGTCGGCAAGACGTTTACCATTGCCTTTGGCCGGAGCGGCCAGTCGTTTCAATTGTTCAGCGGCCTTATTACAAGGGCAAACCGGGAGCTGCAGAACGGTCATTTCGCAAGCATCCGCTTATCGGGCTACAGCCCGACTGTCTTACTTGACAGCGCCCCATCGTATGCCTCTTTTTACGACAGACCGCTCGACGAACTGCTGAGCCTGGCCCAGGCAAAACTCGCCCTGCAGGATCTGCAAATCAAAACTGAGGCTTCCAGCCGGGAAGCCACAGGATTTCAGCTTCAGTATGGAGAAACCGATTTCCAGTTCCTTAACCGGCTCGCATTGCAGTTCAATGAATGGTTCTACTATACGGGCACCCACTTGCAGCTTGGCCGGCCGGCAGAGCAACAGGAATTCAGCCTGGTACAAGGGCGAAACCTGGAGCGTTACACCTTACAAACGGCCATGGTGCCCCTGGCAAACACATGTTTCGGTTACCCGGCGGGGCAGGGTGAACTGGCTGTTGCCGCTTCAGGACCGGCACAAGAGCAAACGGCAGTGTTGCAAAAACTGCATGCAATCTCGCTTGCCCACTACCCGCCGGGAACTTACGCCCACCTCTTCCACACCACGCACAGGCAGGAACTGCAGCATGAGGCAGACGCAGCGCTGGCCCGCCGGCAGCCTGGCCTCATGCGGGTTGAAGCGACCAGTAATGACCCAGGCCTGCATATCGGCAGTATTGCCACCATTGAACAGGATGTACCGACCGCTGCCGAAGCTGTACAACGCAGCCTGGGCAGTTTCGTGGTCACAACACTGACCCACCGCATGGAGAGTACGGGCAAGTACGAGAACAGTTTTTCCGGTGTTCCGCGCGAGCTCGGCGTTGTCAGCGACCACCTGCCGGCTAATCCCCGGCCGGAACTGGAACTCGCGGAAGTAATAGATAACCAGGATCCGGCAGGCCGGGGGAAAATACGCGTCAGGTTTTGCTGGCCGGCGGCGCTCAATGATCCGACGGACTGGATCCGGGTGGCGGCTCCGAGCGCCGGGGGCAGCGCCGAGGTTGCCCGAAACCGCGGGCACGTCTTTATCCCCGAAGTTGGAGATCAGGTGCTGATTGGCTTTGAAGGAGGAAGTTTGGGGCGGCCGGTTGTTGTGGGCAGCGTCTTTACCGGACAGACTGCCGCGGGTGGCGCCGAGTTGAACACAATAAAATGTATAACCACCCGCAGTGGTCACCGGATCGAATTTAACGACGCCGACAACCAGGCCGGCATTACCATCACAGACCGCAGTCAGAACCACATTCATATTGACACCACCGGTAACCACATCAGTATTACCGCCAACCAGACGCTCAACCTGAACGGCAGTAACATCCGGCTGAACGCGACCGAAAATCTGGAAGTCAGGGTCGGCCAGGATCTGTTGACCGACGTAGGCGGCCACCACAGCCTGGTTGTTGGCAAAGGTGCTGAGCACCACATACTGGGATCACTGGAAGAGCATGTAGGCAGGGACAAATCCGTACGCATTCAGGGTCAGCTCATGGAAGAAACGGGCAACACCATACACCGTACGTTTGCGGGCGACCTGCTTTTGCAAAGTTCAGGCACCGCCGCGCTGCTTGGTGCAATTGATGCGAAGGTCAATAAGAGCTAAGCAATGCGTTCCGGTTTCAGCGGGCAAAGTGACGGCAGGCCGCCTGTCACTTCGCAAAGCAGGGCAAATCAGTCACCGCAGTTTTTCTGGGAAGAGGGGATCAATTGTCCTGTTGGTTATCCGATCAGAATGATCAGCGGCGAGATGGAACTCGAAGACGGCAGCACATATATCCTTTCAACCGGGTTCTGCAGCGGCCTGGAAGGATGGGGTGGTCGCGGGTCAGGAATGTTTGCCGGCATGCGCCCCCTTCCCCGGCGCCTGGCGGTTACCTGGCTGTCATTCGCCGAAGAAAGGTGTTACCATCTCAGTTGCGGGATCAGCGCGGACGTCATGAAGATGCATTTTGAAGGCGGTTTCCAGGCCGGCGGTTCTGAGATAAACGGACGCAGGGAAACATATGACATGGTAAATATAGGTCTTGCTCCCGGCGGACTGGTCGTTGTTTGGTTAGCTGGTGCCGGGAGGCAGATAGAAGTGGCGTATCAGCATGCTTTGCCTTGCACAGTGCGCGCTGCCGATATCGGCCAGCTGGATGCTTCGCAGCGACTGATATTTGACCGGACAGAGATCAGGCGCATTATGAATGACCCGCTGATCGTGCCCGGGGCCGATGGGCGGAACCGGCGGCCGGGAGCATTGGCCCGCTGGGAGCATTACCGCAAGCGCCACTGCTGGCATCCCTGGTTGTTGCTTCCGGCCGGCTGCACGCTAGAGGGGCTGGCTATCCTGTTTTTCAACGGCGAACAAATCGAATGGTTTGGAACCGACTGGCCGGATAAGGGGGAACTGCTCCCCATACCCCAGATACTTTCATGCAGCTGGCGGTGCCGTGATGATCGACGCTATGGTATAACACTGCGCTTCAATGAGAGTGAAATATTCAGCGTTTTCAGCAGCTCCGACATGCATAAAACAGCCTGCCCGGCACTTCGCATTCGCACAAATCTTATCATGACAGTGGCCGTGACCGAACTGGAGACGCGGGATAAATGGGTTTTGCTAAAAAGAAGTTATGCGTCCATTCACCAACTTACCTGACATCGAAACCATGGGAAAATCATTTGTTTACAATACAGGAGCGCCCGAAACCGGCAATGTTCAGGAAATACTTGACCTGAACTTCGGCCTTTTTATGGACGGTACGCCCAACAACCAAACAAACACCGGGCTCCGCCTCCAACAGGAAGAAAAGCATCCTGAAAAAGACCATTTTTCTGCTCCGGAACAAAATTCCTGGCTGCATTTTTTTGTAGCACCGCAGCAGTCCAGCTACCACAACGACCTGACAAATATTGCCAGAATGTGGCAGTGGTGCAGAAGCGATTACCGGATTTATATAGAAGGTGCGGGAACTGTAACAGGTGGAGCTGATGACCCGGAAGGCTATCTTTTCGGATCGGGTGCCACCGGCATCCGGGCTAAAGTGCGCGAGGCCTGCGAGCGCCTTGCCAAAGCCGTATTGAACGCCCGCCGGCAGGCAGCGAACCGGAACAAGAGGACCGGTACATTGACCATTGACGTGTTCGGCTTTAGCCGGGGTGCCGCCGCCGCAAGAAACTTTCTGCACGAAGTCAATGTCAGGCGGGCCTACCAGGCCGTGCGCAGACCCGGGTGCCCAACCGGCATCCCTGCTCTCTGCGTGCCGGCTGCGACTGCCCCCCTATCGCAAAATAACGGACTTTTTTACGATGCTGACGGCATGCCGGTTGATATGGCCTGTCTCCGAAAGAACATGCTGCCGAAGATGGGTCATTTCGGATACGCCCTTCTTCTGGGCGGAATGCCGGACAAGGAACTGAACAGCTTGCGCCTCGTTGTTCGTTTTGTGGGATTGTATGATACGGTAACTGCGAGCCTGAATCCAGGTGCGGAGGGTATTTACTGCTGCCAGAACACCTCAGTTCTTGCCTCGGCCTCGCAATACCTGCACAGCGGCCTGGACCATGATGCGCCCGCACTTAATTTGAATGAGATCGGACCTGTTGTTAAGCTGGTGCATCTGACTGCAGCAGACGAGCACCGCAAAAACTTTGCGCTTAAACGCATCGCTGCACACCCGGCAGCAGTTGAAAGGCTGCTTCCGGGCAGTCACAGCGACATTGGTGGCGGCTATGAAAACGCTGTCGAAGAACAGGAACTTGAATCTTCCTTGCATTTTCCTAATGGCTATCTCGATGAGCTTGGGGCTGGACTGATCGAAAGCGGCTGGTTCCGTCCGGAGCAGTTGCGAATTGAAAACGGGATACGCAACAAATGGTCGGCTGGTGTTTTGCCACGTTCGGTATGGAGCAGAAGATTTGTACGGAAAGAATACAGTTACCTGGCTTTACACCTGATGCAAGCGTACTGCAGCGCACACCTCCGAGGCGTCCTACTCAACGACCTTTCAACCGTGTACAGCCTGCACGGACATCCGGTTCTGGAGGCATTCAACGCTCAGTTACGCAGTGAACTGAACGATGTACATCACCACCAAGTGATCAGCAACATCTTTAGCAAGGTACTGCAGGCCGACAAGTCAACTTCAAAAAGCCGTCACTTGCCAGACCGCATTTATACGCCCTTGCATCTGGAAACAGTAGCCGGGAGTAGTTCGCAGCCTGCAGACGCTTCCGCCAGGCTGCCGGCAAGCCTGTCTTTACTGCACCGCCTGAGAAATGAGTACCTGCACTGGCCGGCCTGCTGGTCTGCCTGGGGAATGGAGCCGGAAGCCGGCAGAATACGAAGCATTACATAACCGACTATGAAAACAATAAATTTTACCAGGAGGACCCAGATCCTGCACCCTGAAACGCCGTTTGAGCGGAGCTACAGATTTGAAACGTTATTTGAACCCCACGCCCGCGCGAACAACCATGCCGCTACACACTTTATCCGGACGGCAGAACTCCATTGCCTCGGGAAGGTCGGCGGTTTGTTCCGGTACGGAATTATTGTTGAGAGCTTCAGCGGACAATCTTTTAACAATGAGCCTTTTTTGAAAAAGATGGCAGCGGCTTTCGGAACAATCGTGCTGAAAGTTTCAGAAAAGGGCCAAATCACCGACATCTGCAATTTTTTCCAGATGAAAGAACAGTGGTCGGAAATCAGGATCAACCTGTGCAAAGATCACTACGGCATGGAATTCGACCACCGCATTGCCGCTGTTGAGGATGTGCTTTCAACAGAAAAGAAACTTGTTGCGTTTCTTCAGCGGCCGGAAATGTTTGGCCTGTATTTCAACGGGCTCTGGGAGTATACTGCGCCAGACTACGGTCGCGACCTCTGGACCTCAACGATCCATAAAAAATGGACCAGCGAAACAGCGTTTCGCCTGCTCATGCGATCCCGCCCTGAAGAAGGCAGGATCGAAGAAGCGACCTACGACTACGATCAAGGCATGCTAACCGACGCCCTCATCTGTAAAGAAACCGTAGCAGGAACGATTAAATACAGCGCATCATGTCTGGGTTAGAAGAATTTGCAACGGCCGGGACTGGATCAATTGCAGACCCGGCGGGAACAGGAAACAGACGGACTGCAAGCCAGGACGAAATGGCCCCTGGTACAACGTTTGAAGCGAAAGCCCGCGAGGCAACGCGGAGGCATGAAACAAAGCACGCCACGCTTGAGCGCTGTAAACTTGTCATTGACGGGGCGAAATTACACTGCCCCTCCTGCACCAGACCCCAGGGTTCGCTTTCTGTACTTGAAGACACCCCAACAACGCAAAATAAGCGGACTGCAACCACAATCGACCGCAGCCCCGCCAGCGTACAATTTGAAGGAAACTGCCTGAAAAGCCCGAATGCCTCCCTGCCTTGTAAAGGTGTGATTCAATTAGGCAGCTGGCAGGAAACCGGTACGATGCTTGTGCAGAACCGCCCTCCCCTGTTACTAAAAAGCACCGTGACCTGCCTGTACGGCGGGTCAGTGATCAGCATCACCGACTGCGGCCAGCGGCGCGAAGTGGCCGGGCTCGAAACCAGAGGCGCACCGCTGCCATTGCCGCAAACCCGGTACAGAAACGGGTATTATTACCTCGAAAATGGAAGTTTTGTGGCGAGCATAGCCGACGCCGGGTATCCCGGAGCGTTTGAAGATGTGTATATCTGCAAAAAAATCGCAGACCCAGACCGCAGCAAAGACATTGACCAGATCAACTTTGACACGATCAGCCATGTTCTTGATGAAGGAGTGCCCTTCCGTCACGCTGATTTTTCTTTCATTGCTTACGTAATTGCCCATGAGGCTGGGGGCGCCGATTTTCTGGAACTCAGCTGTCTGGCCTTTGCCAGCCATAATGAAGCCATGAAGCGTAAACTCAAAGCAAACCGTTGGAAAACGCTTTTAAATACAGGTTATTCATCAGTTATGCCGAAAGGTCGGGTGCCCGCAATGTCAACACGTACTTTGCATGTACTGTCGCGCAAAGCAATATTTAGGGTGCTGACAGGCAAAGATGACCCAACCTCGGGCGCAACTTTCTGGGACGGAACCGACTTTCTGGCGCACGGAAATTCAGAATTAAAGCCCAACAACAAGATCGGTTCCAACAAATTCGATGAATATAAATTCATTGAGATTCCCGGGAATGTATACAGGCATTATGCCGCAGCAAATACACAAAAATATGTCACTGCAGACAAAGGGCTCCATACGCTGGATACAGACCGGGGCAACCACAGCCACATCACAAAGACGGTCAAAAAGAAACGGCTTGATGAAGCGGGAACCGTTGTACTAGACAAACACGGAAAAGCCGTCATCGATAGCTTTCAGCAGCCCTACCGGATTGCGTACCCGGTTCCTGCGGCCGACTTTTCTGATGAAAACAACTGGTCTGGCGGTCACTTTTACTACTTATGCGACAAAACCAAGGGCATCGGCATATCGGCTACGATCGCCGCAGGAAAAAGTATCTTCTGGAAGACAACCAGAGTCAGACTATTCACGCCATAGCGCCCCGACTTATGAAAAAATCAATTGCTATTGCACTTTGCGTCTTGTGCCTTTCAGCCGGAAAACAGCAGGTAAAACCCCAAAACACGCCATACCAGGTGTCATATGTACGGCAATTCTTTCTTGATGATCATGGCAAATTAACAGAAGCCATTGACCGGATTCTGGTAAAGGGGCCCAGGCCGGCAGATTCTGCTGTGCTGTATACCTGGACAGGCGAGCCATCATCTGCTGAAAGCACTGCCTTAAAATTTGCTGTTAACAAAAACCGGAACGAAGTCAGGATCAACGACACCCGTATCACCTTCCTTCCGCCGCAAAAAGTACGGATCGGCAAAGATGTGTATACACTCACCGCTCCATATTTTGTATTTTTAAAAAAGCAATTACTGGAACAGCGTGCCGTCGCAGATTTGGCATCTTTGCTAAAAGATGGCTTCAGCCACGGTGACAGTGATTTTGATGAACTGGCGGCTGTGACCTGGCAACCGAGACCACGGCCATTGCAATTCCGAATCCTGGAGGCTGATCTCTATCATAAAAGTTCCCAAAGTGATCACGTATACCGCTGGAAGGCGGTCTACTATTATGCCCCAAGCGGAAAGCTGACGGGTATTACCGGCGATTGGTTCAACCTTACTCTGCTTGCAGAGACATCCCGTCATCTCACTTACAAGGCAGAACGTGAATTCGACAAGAGTTCCCTTTCATCAACAATCTGGATAAACAAACGGTCAGGCTCTGATTCAAGCCGTGTCACCTCGTTTCAGCAAGGTCTTTCGAAAGAAGTCACATACACTTCGTATCAATCCGTCCCCGTAAACATCGAAACCAGGGCAAAGCCGCGTGACCTTCAAGACGCGATCAGGATATTGGCACAGGCAGGCGTTAGAATCGGCGGGTCCTGATGCCTGCGCTGGGAAGTCGCACACCTGTAACGTGAAGCGGCCTGACCTGAAAATGGAAATGGCTCCAGAAACCTGGAGGTATTCGGATCGTCAGCCGCTGATACTGCGCCAAAAAATCAACAGCAATTGCTGCGACCTCATCCCGATCCGGCTCATGATGCACGCCGTTGAATCGATGCCCCATCAAAACGCCGGTTCGCTTCAGGAAAGTGGAGGCAGACCGTATAAACTTCGGGTGTGGCCGCGTAATTCGTTGTCGGAAAAGACACCGGAGGCGTGACGGCCAATCTCCCGCGTCTTCCCCGTGCACGCCATGTCTGTTAATTCATTTCAAAAACAGGTTCCGGGCATTCAAATGCATAAGTCAACCGAGCTTCACTAGCCGCCTGTTACTTCAGTTGAAAAATCGGTGGGCTTCCATTCCTGTGTCGTTTTTTCTACCTTAGTCAGTTCAGGAAACACCATGAAAACAGCAATCCTATCTTTGGCCCTGCTGGCCGCAGTTTTTGCCAGGCCAGTTCACACTTTCGCGCAAATGAAAACGAAACCTAAAACCGTCATTAATCATGTGGCCCAGTATGTCGTCGATCTCCAGGTCAGCACCGAGTTTTACCAAAAAGTAATCGGCCTGGATACCATCCCTGAACCTTTTCATGACGGGCGCCACACCTGGTTCAGCATTGGCGATTTTGCACACCTGCACATCATTTCCGGTGCAAAGAACAAGATCGAACATGACAAAAACAGCCACCTCTGCTTCAGTACGTCAGATATGGCCAGCTTCATCACGAACCTGAAAAGCCGCAACATTTCATTTGAAAGCTGGGCCGGCGAAAAAGGCGGCGTAACGAAACGTACAGACGGCATCCAGCAAATCTATTTCAAAGACCCGGACGGCTACTGGATTGAAGTGAATGACGATCACCGTTAGCCAACAAAAACCGATAATTAAGCCCCCTGC
Source organism: Pedobacter yulinensis (assembly GCF_003029735.1). Lineage (GTDB taxonomy): Bacteria > Bacteroidota > Bacteroidia > Sphingobacteriales > Sphingobacteriaceae > Pedobacter > Pedobacter yulinensis. Next base: position 18,481 of record NZ_KZ686272.1, on the reverse strand, counting down.
CTTCCCCTGCTACAAACATTTTTCTATATTTGCCCAACCGGAACAACACATGCAAAAGCGCACACTTCTTGACGGCCAGAAAATTCAGATCACCATCAAACGCCTTTGTCGCCAGTTGATCGAAAACCACGATGATTTCAAGGATACCGTACTTATTGGCATTCAGCCACGCGGCATCTATTTTGCCGACCGCATCCGGACCGAGCTTCAGGAGATTCTTCCCGAAGCCAGGATCCTTAAAGGCAATCTTGACATCACTTTTTTTCGCGACGATTTCAGACGCAAAGACAGCATTGTAACAGCAAGCAGTAATTCGATCGATTTCATCATTGAAGATAAAAAAGTTGTCCTGATAGACGACGTGCTGTGGACCGGTCGCACCATCCGCGCAGCGATGGATGCACTTCTGGCTTATGGCCGGCCGAGAAAAGTCGAACTCCTGGTCTTGATTGACCGCCGGTTTTCGCGCCAGCTTCCCATTGAGCCCGATTACATTGGTCACCGTGTCGATACGCTGAACCACCAGCAGGTCCGGGTAAGCTGGAACGAGACCGATCAGGAAGACAAAATTGTATTAATTTCAGAAAGCACAAAATAGAATGGCAGCAGACAGATTATCGAACAGGCATCTTTTAGGCATCAAATACATTGACCGAAACGACATTGACCTGATACTTGATACTGCCAAAAACTTTAAAGAGGTCATTAACCGGCCCATCAAAAAGGTACCTTCGCTGCGCGACATCACGATAGCCAACATCTTTTTTGAAAATTCGACCAGGACCAAGTTGTCGTTCGAACTTGCCGAGAAACGCCTTTCCGCAGATATCGTCAATTTTGCCGCGTCTTCAAGTTCGGTCAGCAAAGGCGAAACACTCATCGATACCGTTAACAACATCCTGTCCATGAAAGTTGATATGGTGGTCATGCGTCATCCATATCCCGGTGCGGGTGTTTTTCTGAGTAAGCATGTAAAAGCACAGATCGTGAACGCTGGCGATGGGGCACATGAACACCCTACACAAGCACTGCTTGATGCGTTTTCCATCCAGGAAAAGCTTGGCACCGTGACAGGAAAAAAAGTAGTTATCGTAGGCGATATCCTCCATTCGCGCGTAGCCATATCAAATATCCTGTGCCTGCAGAAACTTGGTGCCGAGGTTATGGTCTGCGGACCAACAACCCTGATCCCGAAACACATTGCCAGCCTGGGCGTACGTGTTGAGCATGACCTGCGCAAGGCACTGAACTGGTGCGACGTGGCCAACATGCTGCGTATTCAGCTTGAACGTCAGGACATCAAATATTTCCCTTCCCTCCGGGAATATGCCATGATGTATGGCCTTGACAAGAAACTCCTGCAAAGCCTTGATAAAGAAATCATAGTTATGCACCCGGGCCCAATTAACCGCGGTGTCGAAATCACGAGTGATGTGGCAGACAGCGGACAGTCTATCATTCTGGACCAGGTCGAAAACGGGGTAGCCGTCAGGATGGCTGTCCTTTACCTGCTGGCCGCCCAGAAAGAATAACCCTGCACATTTTACGTTATCTGAAGCAGATCTCCTGCACTATTCCTGCTGCCATTAAAAAAGCCCGTATACCAATTCGTATGGCTTCGCGTTATTAGCACATTATTAACAATTGTTAATTACTTAAAAGCATAGTGACAAAACGAACATTTATTTTAGTACCGACCATAACTGAAACCTGATGCATAAAAGATACTTTTATATTCTGCCGGTGCTCGCCTGCACGTTTTCCAGCGCCTTTGGGCAGGTGAGCGAGCTTGTAAAACTGAACAAAAATTACCAGACCGGCATCGAACTCCTTGAACACGAGAAATACAACTCGGCGGCACAGCAGTTTAAGCTTGTTGAGCAGGTACGCAATAAACCCAATGCCCAGCAGACCAGCAATGCTGAGCTCAGCCTGCTAAAAGAAAACGCACGGTTTTACCTGGCTGTCTGCGCCCTTGAACTGAATCATGACGATGCAGAAAGCCTTTTCAGGAATTTCATACGCGACTATCCGCTGAACCCGAATACCAAGCTGGCCTACTTTCACGTAGGCAAAGCTTATTTTAACCAGAAGAACTATAAAAAAGCACTGGAATGGTTTGAAAAGACAGATCCTTCCAGCCTTTCCCGCAAGCAGCGTGTCGAGTACCAGTTCAAGCAGGGTTATGCTTATTTTCTCGAAGAAAATTATGACAAGGCTGAACCTTTGTTCGAGGCGGTTAAAAAAGTTGAGTCGCCCTTCCAGGAGAGTGCAACCTATTATTTTGCCTATATCAATTACCTGAACAAGGAATACAAAACAGCCTTAAGCAATTTCGAAAAGCTCAAGGGCTCTCCGACTTATGAAGCAAGTTATCCCTATTACATCACTTCGATGTATTACCTGGATGAGCGCTATGATGATGTCTTGGCCTATGCCATTCCGATGCTGAAGCAGACCAAACAAACCTACGAAGCAGAAATGCAGAGCATCATCGCAGCTTCGTTCTTTGCTAAGAATGACTTTAAAAGTGCAGAACCCTATTTTGCAGCTTATTTTTCAAAAGAACCTAAGGTTCAGAATAACCTGCTCGTATACCAGTACGGCTATACCCTGTACCAGCTTAAGAAATTCCGTCAGTCGGCCAATGTACTCGAGAAACTGAACAATGACGATGTGTACCTTCAGAACGGCATGTTTACGCTCGGCAAGGTGCTTGTTGAACTGAATGACAAACCCAAAGCCAGGAGCGCATTCTTCCGCTCGTCCCGGCTTGAGTTCGATAAGAATGTTCAGGAAGAGGCCTGGTTGAATTATGCCAAACTCAGCTATGAACTGGATTTTCATCAGCAGGCACTCGAATCTGTGCAGGGATTCATCAAACAGTTTCCGCGTTCCAGGAAGATCAACGAAGCAAAGACCCTGTTGGGAGAGGTATTGCTGACCAATAAAAACTACCAGGCAGCCATTGACGTGCTGGAACCCATCCAGGACAAAAACGAAGCGGCACGCGAGGCTTACCAGAAAGTTACCTATTTCCGCGGCCTTGAGTTCTACAACGAACGCGCCTTCCCGAACGCATTGTCTATGTTTCTCCGCTCGGAGAAGTTCCCTGAAGACCAGGAGATCCTGGCCCTGACTACGTATTGGAAAGGCGAGGCCATGTATGAGCTGCGCAAGTTCGGTGAATCGGTCAGCACATTTGAAAAGTTCCTGAACCTTCCCGGCGCAGAAAGAACGAATGTATACAACTTTGCCAACTATGCACTCGCTTATGCGGCATTCGAAGATGAAAAGTATGTAAAGGCCGCTACTTATTTTGAGCGTTTCCTGAATGGTAACGATAAGGACCAGAAAACGGTAGATGATGCGACCGTCCGCCTTGCCGATGCCTATTTTGTGAACAAGAATTACGGCAGTGCCATGAGTTATTACCGCCGTATCATCAGCCGTAAAAACGCCAGCGAAGACTACGCGGTATTCCAGACCGGTATGATCCAGGGCCTCGAGAACCAGTACGACGCGAAGATTGCCACGATGCAGTCGCTGCTGAGACAATTCCCGAACTCCAATTACGCTGACGATGCCGGTTTTGAAACGGCTTATACCTATTTTAACAAAGGCGATTTCGACAAATCAAAGTCAGACCTGATTGACCTGATCGCCAAATATCCGCGAAGCAGTTACGTGCCGCGCGCGCTGGTAACCATTGGCCTGGTGCAATACAACCAGGACCAGGACGATGCCGCCCTTGAGACTTTCAAGAAAGTTATTCGCGAGTACGAAAGCACCGACGAAGCCAAACAAGCGCTTGAATCGATCAAAAATATTTACCTGGACCGCGGCGATGCGAATGGGTTCATGTCTTACGCCGGCACGACCTCCCTCGGCAATTATTCGACGGCCGAGCAGGACAACATCGTTTTCCAGGCGGCCAAAAACCTGTACTTGCAGGGCAATGCACAGGCGGCTTTTGAGGCTGTCAATGCCTATTTCGATAAGTTCCCGAAAGCGATCCATGATAAAGAAGCCAAATTTATTCGCGCAGAATCGCTTGTCAGGCTGGGCCGGCCGGAAGAAGCCGTCAGCGACTACGAATTTATCCTGAACGACTGGACCAGCGATTATACCGAGCGTTCACTGCTGAGCATTTCCAGGCTATATCTGGACCAGAAGAAATACAACGAAGCCATCGTTTACCTGAAACGCCTGGAAACCACTTCTGACTACAAGGCGCATTACAACTACGCGATCAACAACCTGCTCAAGGCTTATGATGCGCTCAATGCTGCCGACGATATGCTTAAGTACGTTCAACTGATCCGAGAGTCAGAAAAAGCTTCAGAGGAAGAGAAAAACAGCGCAGGTCTGTACGAAGGCAAAGCCTACCTCATCCGCGGCGACCAGGATGCCGCACTCAAGGCATTCACCAATGTGACCAAAGTAACGAAGACCGTAGCGGCGGCTGAGGCGAAATACAATATAGCCTTGCTGCAATACAAGAAAAACGATTACAAAACCTCTCAGAAAACCTGTTTTGACGTGATCAACAACATGCCGTCTTACGACTACTGGGTTGCGAAATCCTTTATCCTGCTTGCTGATAACTATGTTGCGCTGAAAGACAACCTGCAGGCAAAAAGTACCCTGCTCAGCATCATAGATAACTATGAGGGCAAAGACGATATCATCCCTACCGCAAAACAGAAACTTGAAGAGTTAAACCGCAAATAAAACAAATGAGACCATATAGAATCATATATACCACCCTGCTTCTCCTTTCTGCCGGAGGCCTTGCAAACGCACAGGACAAGAAAGAAGACGATAAGGATAAAAAGGTCGTTGCCGAAGAAATCGAAGTTGTGCGTCCATACAAGCCGATCCTGGCCGAAGCCTTTAAACTGCGCAGAAGTCCGAACCTTGACGACGTAAAAACCTATAAAGCCAAGCTTAACTACAGCCTGACAGACCGGAAACTTGAGCTGAACAGCGATATCCTCAAACTCCAGGCACAGCAGGTGGCCGATGAAAAGGCTACTGAACTGGTAAATAATTACCTGAAAGGTGGTTTTGGCATGAACGCCACCTCACTGCTCGAAGCCTACATCAGCAATGGCAAGGATGAGGCGCTTCAGGTAGGCGGCTACCTCCGGCATTTTGGCCAGGGCGGTTCCATTCGCGGACAGCGCCGGGATAACCAGGAACTGTCTGTTTTTGGCCGGACCATCCTGGATATGGCTACCGTTAGCGGACGCCTGAATTTTGAACGGAGCGGCTTCAATTTTTATGGTTTCAACCCGAATACCCTGACCGATCAGAATCCCGATCCGGCAAAACAGCGCTTCAATTTCTTTGAAGCAGAGGGCGAGGTCATGAACAAATTCACTGAAGATGAGGATGCGCTCAGTTACGCTGTGAAAGTGAACGGGAACATCTGGAGCGATCAATACGAAGCCAGGGAAAACTACCTGACCCTAAATGGATATGTGAACAAAAGAATCAACAGTTTTAACCTGGGCCTGGCCGCAGGGGGCGAATTCGGAAGTACAAAAGACGTACTGACAGCCGTTAAGAACAACATCCTGCGCCTCAATCCTTACATCCGGCTGCAAGCCAAAGGTGTAAAAATCACCGCCGGAATCAACTTCGTGCAGGAGTTCGGCCTTTACGAAAGTACCCGGCTTTTTCCGGCCATCACCGCCGACTTTACGCTTATCCCCGATTACCTGCAGATATTTGGCGAAGTTAAGGGGGACGTAAGCCGCAATTCAATGAAAGGCTTTACAGACGAAAATCCCTGGCTGAACACCAACATTAACATCAAAAACACAGTCGAAAAGATGAGCATAAGCGGAGGGATCAAGGGAACCGGTGGTCCTGGATTTGGATACAAGGCCAGGTTCTACCACAAGACGCTGACCGATATGCCGCTGTTCGTGAACAACTTCAATGATTTTAGCCGCTTCGACGTCATTTACGACTTCGGCAATATGAAGCTTACGGGCATTGAGGGCGAACTGTCTGTTCAGGTAAGCAATGACCTCAGGTGGACAGGTAAACTGAACTTCGACAATTACAAACCGGCATCTGAGAGCGAAGCCTGGTTTAAGCCGCAGATGCGCCTGACCTCCAACCTGCTCTACAACATCACCGACAAGATTTCCCTGAATGCATCTCTTGCCGTACAGGACGAAACAAAGGCTAAAATTTACACCGCCGCTCCCGTGCCTGCAGGCCAGTATGTTGTGCCCGACGAAAGCATTGAACAAACGGTCAATGTGAGTGGCTTCGCCGACCTGGGCGCAGGTGCCGAATACCGGATCAACAAACAGTTCACCGTCTTTGCCCGGGCAAACAACCTGCTGAACAATAAATACAGCAAATTTCTCTACTATCAATACAACGGTTTAAATATCTTTGGCGGTCTGACCTACTCGTTCTAAGACAGGCAGACCTTAACCACCTGATTACAGCGCATGGACCTGAGCATTTATCTTTCCTCCCTCCTGAACAACCACAAAGAAGTTGGTGTGAACGGACTGGGTACATTTTCTAAAAAGAAAGTGCCCGGAAGATATGATGCAGCCCGGCACATGTTCCTGCCGCCGGCCTCGGCACTTGTTTTTGCAGCTGAACTTCGGGAAGACACGCTGCTCACCGACCTGGTAGCCAGGGAAAGGCAACTTACGCACGATGATGCAAGCGCTGCCGTGCAGGATTTTGCCAGCCAGGTACGCGAAGGCATTCGCAACGCGGGCAGTTACCAGCTGAACGGCCTTGGTACCCTCAGGCAGGCCGGAGAAGAGCTCGTTTTCGAAGCCGATGCAAATGCGACAGGTACGGAATTTTATGGGCTTCCGCCCATGCCAGAGAAAACGTTCAGCGATCCCATAGATGCCCCGGTTTCAGGGCAAGCCGCCGCTCCCGACGAAACGCAGCCGGCCAACGATGAGCCTGCTGATATTCCATCTATCCCAGTACTGCCTGAAGAGCAAGTGGACGGCCAGGTAGATGGGCAGAACAGCACTGAAACAGGTACAAATGTAAGTGAAGCGCAGCCGGCTGCCGTCGAAACAGACCATAGCGAAATTCCAGGCAACAGCCTGAAGGCAGGCCAGCCGGCAGACGAACAACATGGAGCAGAAGCTGCCGGGTTACTACCTTCGGCCGAGCCTGAACCACCTGTGGTTGCACCAGCTCCGGCAAAGGCCTGGACGTTCGACAAGATAGAGGCCACTGAACCGCTGGAAACGCGAACTGAACAGGAAATCGATTCCAACGAAGGAAATGGATCTTCAGGTGTTTTGAGGTTCCTGCTGGTACTCGTCGTATTGGTCGCCGTTGCAGCGCTGGCTTACTTTCTGAAACCAGAGTGGTTCGGAAAGACGCCCGCAGAACCCGTTGCTCCGGTTACCCTTCCTGAGGCGCCGGCTGTTACAGACACACCTAAGACCGATACAGCGGCGATCCGGAAGGATTCTTCTGCAGCGATGGCTGCCGTTCCGCCGGTCACAGCTACGAAACGTCCGGACACAGCGATACGCTCCGCGGCCGCCGCGCCGGTGACATACGAAGTCATCGCCTCGGCCTGGCAAACAGAAAAAAAGGCTGCGGCCTATGTAAAACAAATGAAACAGCGCGGACTGAAAGCCCGCAGGGTTGACATTGGCGGTCCAATGATCAAAATCAGCATCGGTTCATTTGCAACTTATGCAGAAGCAGAACAGAACCTGCCCGCCCTGCGCAAAAAATCAGGCAGCGCAGGAGCTTATATACACACAAAAAAACCTAAATAATTTTTAGACATGATTACATTTTTGCAAGGTGCCACCGATACCGTGAAGCAGGTAATTGACAGCGCGCAAAGCGCAGCGCCAAATGTTTTATCGGCTCCGCCGGAAGAGCTTCGCTTTATCGATCTGATCATCAAGGGCGGCTGGGTGATGATTCCCATCGGGATTCTTGCTTTCCTTGGCCTCGTTATCTTCATTGAAAGATATCTGACCATCCGCAAGGCTTCCAGAAACGAAACCAACCTCATGGTCCAGGTAAAACAAAGTATTTTGTCGGGCCGCCTTGATGGCGCCATCGCACTGTGCAAGAACAGCAACACGCCCCTGGGCCGCATGCTGCAGAAAGGCCTGCTGCGCGTGGGCAGGCCGATCAAAGACATTGAAGGCGCCATAGAAAATGTAGGCAAGCTTGAAGTGTCCAAACTGGAAAAGAACGTAGGCATATTGGGCATTATTGCCGGGATTGCACCGATGCTGGGGTTTGTCGGGACCATTATCGGTGTTATCTCCATTTTTCACCAGGTTTCCATCAAAGGCGTGATCGAGATCGGAACCATTTCGGGTGGTCTGTACACCAAAATGATTACGTCTGCCTCGGGCCTCATTATTGGTATTGTTGCCTATGTTGGTTACCACGTACTGAACATGATGATCGAAAAGATCATTCTGAAAATGGAAACCGATGCCATCGAGTTTATTGATTTACTTGAAGAACCGGGACGATGAATTTCAGAAAAAGACAGAAAGGAACCGTAGAGGTCAATACGTCTGCCCTGAACGACATCATGTTCTTCCTGTTGTTGTTTTTCCTGCTGGCGTCGGCCGTAGCCAACCCGGAAGTGGTGAAACTGCTCCTGCCCCGGTCACAATCGGGCGAGCAGCTCGTGGCAAAAAAAACAATCACAGTCTCGATCGATGAAAACAAAAATTATTTTATCGAAAAACAGCCTGTAAGCGTCGAAGAGCTGCAAAGCAAAATCGAGTCTTACACGAAAGAGGCACAGGAATTGACCATTATTTTGTATGTTTATAGGGATATCCCCACAGAAACGACCATCCAGATCATCGACATTGCCAACAAGGCAAAAGCGAAACTCGTGCTGGCCGTAGAACCGAAAAAATAATGCAGTACCAAGAAGAAAATAATTATCCGAAGGCACTGGCCATCTCAACCGGAATATTTATCGTATTCCTGGTCATCAGCTTTTTTTACCTGATCGGAACACCCTTTACCCAGGAGCAGCTGGGAACGGGGGGCGTCATCGTTAATTTTGGCACCTCACCCGAAGGAATGGGCGATGACTACACCAGTATTGAAGAGCCTTCTATGGCGCCCAATGCAAATGGGCAGATGCCTGATAAGGTCATCACCGAGCAGGAAACGAAGCCCACTCCCAATACCCAGGCCAGCGATAAAAACGTGGTCACACAAGACAACGAAGACGCGGCCACCGTAAACACCAAAGACAACAAATCAACCGCGGCGCCCAACGCCTCGAATAACACCAAACCCGTCGAGCAAACCATTAACCAGAATGCCCTTTACAAGGGTAAGGCCAACAAGGGAATGGGTCGTGGCGATGGCACTGGCAGCACCCCGGGCAACCAGGGTGATAAAGACGGCGATCCCCTGGCCTCGAATTATGGTGAAGGCGGCTCAGGCTTTGGCGATAAACCGATCGAGCTGAGGCGATTTACCAATCTGGTGGTACCCAAAGACGATGGGCAGAAGACGGGAAAGGTCGCCGTACGTATTTACATCAATGCTGACGGCCTGGTTACCAACGCCGTGGCTGGTGTGAAAGGTACAACGCTGTCAGATCAGGCCCTGTGGCAGAAGTGCAAAGAGGCGGTTATGGGGGCTACCCTGACGCGGTCTGCTTCCGGAAACAACCAGCAGGTAGGTGTCGTCGTATTCAATTTCAAGGTAAAATAAGTTATGCGCAGCTAAGCGCAGTTCATAACTTTGTAGCGTTTATGAACTACGAACAAACGCTTGAGTACCTGTACAGCAAACTGCCCATGTTTACCCGGGTTGGCGAGGCAGCAATCAAAAAGGGCCTGGGTAACATTCTGGCGCTGTCTGAAGCACTGGGCAATCCACACCACCAATTCAGGTCAGTTCACATTGGCGGAACCAATGGAAAAGGTTCCACCTCGCACATGCTGGCATCTGTATGCCATGCAGCAGGCTACCGGACAGGACTTTATACCTCCCCGCACCTGAAAGATTTCAGGGAACGCATCCGGGTAAATGGCGAACCCATTGCGCAGCAAGCTGTGGTCGACTTTGTTTCGGCACACAGCAGTCTGATTAATAAGCTTGAACCTTCGTTTTTCGAGGTGACTGTAGCCCTGGCATTCAACTATTTTGCCCAGCAAAAAGTAGACGTGGCGATCGTCGAGGTTGGCCTCGGCGGACGGCTCGACTCAACCAACATCATCACACCTGTTTTATCGGTTATTACGAACATCAGCCTGGACCATGTTGCCTTGCTGGGCAACACGCTTCCGCTCATTGCCACAGAAAAAGGCGGTATCATTAAAGCCGGCGTACCGGTCGTGATCGGTGAAAGCCATCAGGAAACCTTGCCGGTTTTTCTTGAAAAAGCGGCGAATGAGCAGGCGCCTATATGCTTCGCCGACCAGGCCTTCCGGCCAGAAAACGTTGTGCGCAAACCTGACCTGCTTCAGCTGTCTGTGCTGTACGAAGGCAGGCTGCTATACGAAAACCTCAGCTGCGACCTCAATGGCAATTATCAGGTCAAAAACATCCTGACAGTCGTGGCGGCCATCGAATTATTAAAAAAGACCGGAGCTTTGATCCTGGCCGAACAGGCCGTGAGGCAGGGCCTGGCTTCCGTGAAGAAAAACACCGGGCTGCAGGGGCGGTGGCAAACACTTTCCCGGCACCCATTGGTTATCTGCGACACAGGGCACAATGAAGCTGGCATGGCCGAGGTCTTACAAAACATTGCGGACACGCCGCACGAAACACTGCGCATCGTATTTGGAATGGTAAGCGATAAAGATGTGAATGGCGTTCTGAAATTGATGCCCAGGCATGCGCAGTATTACTTTTGCAGTCCGAAACTTGAACGGGCACTGCCGGCAACGGCATTGCAGGCACAGGCGGGCGCCTATGGACTGGCCGGAAAGACCTATGAAAGCGTAACGGCAGCCAGGAAAGCGGCCGAGCAGGCATCAGGCCCGAACGATCTGGTTTTTATTGGCGGCAGCACCTTTGTTGTAGCCGAAGCCATTTAAACAAACGATCTGATAACTCCTTTTTTACAGGAATTTTATATCGAAATGGTTAGTTTTATCGCTCACCGCAAACAAATGAAAATACGTTACCTTCTACCCTTTCTGTTACTGGCCGCTACGGGCACAACTGTATACGCGCAAAAAAAACCTGTTGCTCGTCCGGAACCCTATCCGGCCCAGGTTGCCCGTCCTAAACTTATTGTCGGACTGGTTATCGACCAGATGCGGTGGGATTACCTGTACAGGTATTATGCACGTTATGGCAGTGGTGGTTTCAAAAGGCTTATTCATGAAGGGTTTTCAGCAGAAAACACCTATATTCCTTATACCCCTACGTATACGGCCTGCGGCCATGCAAGCATTTACACCGGTACTGTTCCGGCCGTACACGGGATTATTGGCAATGAATGGACAGATGCGCAGTCCCTGAAACGTGTGTACTGCGCCGGCGATACAACCGTCTCGACCGTGGGCATTCCCGCATCGCCTGAAGGGCAAATGTCGCCAAGAAACATGTTGAGCAATACCATTACAGATGAGCTGCGGCTGGCGACCAATTTTAAAGGGAAGGTGATCGGCATTTCCATGAAAGACCGGGGTTCGATCCTTCCGGCAGGTCATACAGGTAATGCGGCTTACTGGTATGACGGCAAGTCAGGTAACTGGATTACAAGTACCTACTACATGCAGCAATTGCCAATGTGGCTCGAAGACTACAACAAGATGAAGCTTGCCAATAAGTTTTATGCAAAAAACTGGGAACCCCTTTACCCGGTTCAGACCTATGTAAACAGTACTGCCGACGAAAAAGAATACGAAGGGCGGAACAGCACCTTTCCTCATAACCTTACACAGTTTGCGAACCGGAATTACGACGCAATCAGGAGTACACCTTACGGAAATACCATTACGCTCGACCTGGCCAAACTCGCCATTCTTTCTGAAGATCTTGGCGCTGACCAGGCCACTGACTTTCTGGCTGTCAGCTGTTCATCTACGGATTACATTGGTCACCAATACGGTCCTAATTCCATAGAAGCCGAAGACACCTATCTGCGCCTGGACAAGGATCTCGAAGAATTCTTCAATTACCTGGATAAACAGGTAGGAAAAGGGCAATATCTTTTCTTCATCACGGCCGATCATGGTGCCGCACATGTACCGGGCTTCATGGCAGAGAACCGCCTGCCGGCGGGGGTAATCAGCGATAGCAATATTGCCAAAGGACTCAATTCCAGCCTGGAAGAACAGTTTAAAGTGAAGACAGCCGTACGAGCAGCGCAAAATAATCAAATCCTGTTCGACCGGAAAGCCATCGCGTCTGCCAAAGCCGATTACAACAGCGTGCTCGCCGCAGCTATCGGATTTCTTCGTACCCAGGAGGGCGTAACCGATGCTGTTGACCTCAGGAATATCGCAGCCAGCACACTCACCGATGTGCAGAAGACAATGATCACCAATGGTTACAACGCCAGAAGAAGCGGTGACATTTATTATATTTTAAATCCGGGTTGGTTCAACGGAAGCAGAACCGGCACAACGCATGGCAACTGGAACCCCTACGACTCGCACATTCCCCTGGTGTTCATGGGCTGGCACGTTAAACCCGGTAAGACAAACAAAAACCACTACATGACCGACATTGCCGCAACGCTCGCTGCCATGCTCCGTATCCAGATGCCAAACGGAAACATCGGCGAGGCCATTACAGAACTGACACACCAGTACTGATCTGGCATGAGCTGCGTTTAGCGTCTTCCACGCATCTTCAGCTTGCCCCGCAGGCTGTGGATTTACCGGCATAACTCTTAACTTTAGAGGCTAAACACAGCTGCATGCAGGAACAGGAACGTTATATACCGAAAAATAAGATCAGGTTTGTTACCGCCGCCTCACTTTTCGACGGCCACGATGCCACGATCAACATTATGCGCCGGATCCTGCAGGCATCTGGTGCCGAGGTTGTGCATCTCGGGCACAACCGTTCTGTAGAAGAGGTGGTAACCTGTGCCATCCAGGAAGATGTGCAGGGCATTGCATTAACCTCCTACCAGGGTGGGCACCTGGAATATTTCAAATACATGTACGACCTGCTGAACGACCAGGGTGCAGGCCACATCCGTATTTTTGGCGGCGGCGGTGGCGTGATTCTCCCCGCAGAAATCCAAGAGCTTCATGCTTATGGGATTGCGCACATTTATTCACCCGATGATGGGCGGACGATGGGCCTGCAGGGCATGATCAATGACATGCTCCGGCAGACTGACTTTTTAACGACATCATTGCGTGATTTCTCTGAGGCTGCAATTGCAGCAAGATCCATTCCGGCAATTGCTTCGGCCATCAGTGCGGCCGAGAATGACCCCGAGCTTTTTGCGGCACGCTTCGGTCAGCTGAAAACACGGGCAGAGCAGAGCAAAGTTCCGGTATTGGGAATTACCGGAACCGGCGGCGCAGGTAAATCATCGCTTGTCGATGAATTGGTCAGGCGCTTCCTGATGGAGACATCCGGTAAAACACTTGCCATATTGTCTGTAGACCCTTCAAAACGTAAAACCGGCGGAGCCTTGCTTGGCGACCGGATCAGGATGAATGCGATTGGCAACCCGCGCGTATACATGCGCTCATTGGCAACAAGGCAGGCCAACCTGGCCTTATCTAAAAATGTACAGGAAAGTATCGACATCTGTAAGGTCGCGGGCTTTGACCTGATCCTGATCGAAACCTCGGGCATCGGGCAGTCTGACACTGAAATCACAGAACATTGTGACCTTTCGTTGTACGTAATGACACCCGAGTTTGGCGCTGCGACCCAACTCGAAAAGATCGATATGCTGGACTTTGCAGATCTTGTGGCCATCAATAAATTTGATAAACGGGGCGCAGCAGATGCACTGCGCGATGTTAAAAAGCAGTACAGACGAAACCACCAGGTTTTTGAGACCCCAGACAGCGAGCTGCCGGTATACGGTACCATGGCCTCGCAGTTTAATGATCCGGGCATGAATAACCTGTTTGCGGCGCTCATGGCAGCCATTGCAACAAAGACCGGAACAGATTTCGGTGTAAAAACCAAACCGGGAACGGCACAGTCAGAAAAGATCTACATCATTCCGCCTGAGCGGAGCCGCTACCTGGCGGAAATTGCAGAGGCCAGCCAGACATACAATGAGTGGGTACATGCCCAGGCAGCGGCGGCCAGGGCAATCTGGCAGATAGCAGGTGTACAAAACCTGTTGCAGGAGCAGGGAAACAGCCAGTCCGGCAATGCGCTGGACCAGGCGCGAGCGGCACAGGAAGAGCTGCTCGATGCCTCCTGCCGAAAGTTGCTAAGTAGCTGGCCGGCCGTAGCTGACCAATACCAGGCAGCTGATTTTATTTACGAGGTACGCGGGAAAGAGATCCGGCAGCCCCTTTTTCATGAATCGCTTTCAGGCTTGAAAATTCCGCGAGTGGCTTTGCCACGTTACCAGGACCATGGCGATCTGCTGCGTTGGCTGCTCACAGAAAACCTTCCGGGATATTTCCCTTATACGGCCGGCGTATTTCCGCTGAAGCGCGAGGGCGAAGACCCCACTCGCATGTTTGCCGGCGAGGGCGGTCCGGAGCGCACCAACAAGCGTTTTCATTACGTTTCGCTTGGTCAGCCGGCTCACCGGCTTTCAACGGCATTCGACTCTGTAACGCTCTACGGCGAGGACCCCCACATCCGTCCGGATATATATGGCAAGATCGGCAACTCGGGTGTGAGCATTGCCACCCTCGACGATGCGAAAAAGTTATATTCCGGGTTTGACCTCTGCGATGCGGCTACCTCTGTATCGATGACCATCAACGGCCCCGCGCCGATGCTGCTCGGATTTTTCATGAATGCAGCAATAGACCAGCAATGCGAAAAATATATTATAGCCCATGGCTTGCAAGCACAAACTGAAGCCAGACTGGCAGAAATATTCAGTCGACGCGGCACAGAACGCCCAGCTTACGAAGGTGCACTTCCGGAAGGCAACAACGGGCTAGGCCTGATGATGCTGGGCGTGACCGGCGACGAAGTGCTGCCGCCCGATGTCTACGCAGCAATCAGGGCAAAAGCTATGGCCAGTGTGAGAGGAACCGTTCAGGCCGATATTTTGAAAGAGGACCAGGCGCAGAACACCTGCATCTTCTCTACGGAATTCGCATTGCGGATGATGGGTGATATTCAGCAATACTTTATTGACAATCAGGTCAGGAATTTTTACTCTGTCTCGATATCGGGGTACCACATTGCTGAGGCTGGTGCCAACCCCATTTCACAGCTGGCCTTTACCCTGAGCAATGGATTTACCTTTGTAGAATATTACCTGAGCCGGGGCATGCATATAGATGATTTTGCACCGAACCTGTCTTTTTTCTTTTCGAACGGAATCGATGCAGAGTACGCGGTAATCGGCCGGGTAGCCAGGCGCATCTGGGCCAAAGCCATCAAAAACAAATACAAGGGCAATGAACGTTCCCAGAAGCTAAAGTACCACATTCAGACATCCGGGCGTTCACTCCATGCCCAGGAAATAGATTTTAACGACATCCGCACCACGCTGCAGGCACTTTATGCCATCTACGACAACTGCAACTCCCTGCACACGAATGCTTATGACGAGGCGATCACCACGCCGACCGAAGAATCGGTTCGCAGGGCCATGGCAATCCAACTGATCATTAACCGGGAGCTTGGCCTCGCCAAAAACGAAAATCCGTTACAGGGCGCTTTTGTGATCGAGGAGTTGACAGACCTGGTCGAAGAGGCTGTTCTGGCAGAATTTAAACGCATTAACGAACGCGGCGGTGTGCTGGGCGCAATGGAAACCATGTACCAGCGGGGCAAGATCCAGGAAGAAAGTCTGCGTTACGAAACACTCAAACATACGGGCGACTACCCGATCATTGGCGTTAACACATTTCTGAACAAAAAAGGTTCGCCAACTGTGACACCGGGCGAGGTAGTCCGGGCTACCGAGACCGAAAAGCAGGCGCAAATCAGGAACCTGGAGTCTTTCAGGTCAGCGCACCAGGAAAACGCTGCTGCTGAACTTCGTAAGTTGCAGGAGGCGGCGATTTCAGGCCGTAACGTCTTCGAGGCACTGATGAACGCATGCAAGTGCTGCAGCCTCGGACAAATCAGTCATGCGCTTTACGAAGTTGGCGGACAATACCGTCGAAATATGTAAATTAGGAACTATGAAATATAAAATTATCCTTGCCATGCTGGCCGTCGTGCTGATTTCGGCCCAGCTGCCCCAGAAGGGCTTCAAGTCTATCTTTAACGGTAAAAACCTGGAAGGTTGGACCATACACGGTACCGAAAAATGGTACGTGGAGAACAAAGAACTGATCTGTGAAAGCGGACCGGATAAACAGTACGGATATTTATCGACCAACAAATCTTATGATAATTTTATCCTGGACCTGGATTTCAAGCAGGAAGCGAATGGAAACAGCGGTGTGTTTATTCGTTCAAACATTGAAGGTACAAAAATCAGTGGCTGGCAGGTAGAGGTTGCGCCAAAAGGACACAGCACCGGTGGCATCTATGAGTCATACGGCCGTGGCTGGCTGATCAAACCTGAAGCAGCTAAAGAAGAGGCGCTGAAAGTTGGCGAGTGGAACCACATGCGCATCCAGGTTTCGGGTGATGAGGTAACCAGCTGGGTAAACGGAACAGAAATGGTTAAACTGAAAGACGCAAAAATCGGTGCCGGAAAAGGATTTATTGCTCTGCAGATTCACGATGGCGGCGGTATCAAAGTGCGTTGGAAAAACATTAAGATTAAACAACTTTAGGCAAATCGCAACGATCTATAAGCCCCGGACAGTGCAAACTTCCGGGGTGTTTTTTTGCATTTGCGGCCTTTTGCTGATAAATTGAATTGAAGAAGGGCACAAACTGCATAACCGATCATGCAGCCTGATTAAAACAGGCCTGCCGCAAAGACAGTCAGAAAGTGAAGTTACCAACCGCTATCACCCAATGTAGTAATAAAAAAGCCCCTGCGGTTGGCAGGAGCGATAAGATGACCCGTAACAGGTTGTGTAAGTTTTATAAAGCGGAACCAAACCTTTTTAAGCCAGGATCCATCTGAATTTATACTCCATAGTTGGATTTTTCATCCGGTCCGCGATGCGGGTTAGCCGGTCAGGAAGTGCCAGGATATAATCGCGGGCCTTTTCTCCGGCATCATTCAGTTCACGTATCGCTTCAATATTCCACTCATTAATGAGTTGCTTTAAAATATCGACGTAATCGGCCGAGGTGTAAACACCAAGCCGCTGTGCTGCATCGGTGAAGTGACCAAAGGTCTGACCCATTTTCAGACCGATTTCCCTCAGGAAATGTGCCGGCATGACGATCTTCTTGCGCATCATGTCTTCGAATGCAAGCATGGCCTCGTTTGCATCTACATCAAATACACGGGATATAAAATCTTTATAAGCTTTTGCATGACGCGCCTCATCTGAAGCAATCACCCCGCACATTTTAGACAGCAGGGTATCCCCGTCCTTTTTCGCCAGGCTGGCTACTCTCCTGTGCGAAACGTTCGTCGCCATTTCCTGGAAAGAGGTATAGATGAAGTTGCGGTAAGGATCGCGGCCGGTGCCAATATCAAAACCGTCTGCGATCAGGTATTGGGTAGAGATCTCCATCTGGCGCATGTCGACACGGCCTGACAGGTAGAGGTATTTGTTTAGTAGATCACCGTGGCGGTTTTCTTCGGCAGTCCAATGCCTGGTCCACTTCATCCAGCCCCCTTCTTCATCGAGAGAAACATCTTCGACAGTAGTCAGCCAGGACTCATAGGTAGGCAGGGCCTCTTCGGTGATGGTATCGCCGATCAGCACTGCAACCAGATCATATGATAACTCTTTTGCGCTTTGCTGCAACTCTTTCACTTTTTGAAAGAAGTCATCGCGGCTGGCGTCGGGCAAAAAATCGGCCGGCTGCCAGATATCATCGATGGGTTTCAGGTATTCCGGCATCTTTTCCAGCATATATTTTTCAATATGCTTCATTACCTCTTTTCTTTGCCCTAATCGAATATTCATACTTATTAATCTCATGTCAAAGATACGGAAAAAGCTTTGGCTAACCTACCAATATTCCAAATTAAAGCCGCTAAATGGCTAAAACTGACGAAGATCAGGTTAATGAGAGGGCGTTTTCAGAGTAGATTAACAGGACGGTGGAGTCAGCTTTTCCACATATCAGTTACAGGAAAACAGCGGCACAGGTAAATTGTTCGGGTGGCTTCGAACAATGGCGGGCATACAAAAACAAAAAGGCCTTAGCTAGTAAAAGCTAAGGCCAGTTTAAGATTTGGCACCGACCTACTCTCCCACGTGTTACCGCAGTACCATCGGCTCTGGCGGGCTTAACTTCTCTGTTC
>NZ_KZ686271.1 GCF_003029735.1 Pedobacter yulinensis | reverse complement strand
TTTTTTCTTCTCTTCCTCTTCAGCTTTTCACATCTCCCGTTCCTTCCGAACCGGGCTGCAAAGGTAGCTAACTTTTTGGCTTCTGCAAGAAATATTTTAAAATATTTTCTCCCCGCTTTTCCGCTGCTCCCTTTAACTTCAGCTGCTGCTTTTCAATACCTCCAAATCAGTCAAAAACTTCGTTTCCGTTGCATCTGCCCTCTTTTCGGCGTCCCCCTTCCTTCCGAAGCGGAGTGCAAAAGTAGAAACATTTCCCCTTCCATGCAACACCTACCGCCTTAATTTTTCGTACGCTTTTGCTAACTCATTGATTGTCCAGCAGAAAAAATTCAAAAGCAAGGCAAACATTTGGCACAACGAAAGTGTTTTGACGCAGTTTGAGCTGACCTTGGTGGGGGTTCTTGCTGTATATACATATATATACTATATAGATGATAGATGGGAGCCTCGACATTTTCAAAACTTGGCTGACGGCAAGCGGGAGATTCCTCACCGGAGGTTTCCGAGCCCTAGTAATCAGGAAACAGTTTCGGAATGACGAGGGGTTAGACGCCATGGTCATTGTTCTTTGTTCTTTCATCTTTGATCAACCCAGATTCATCTTTGATCAACCCAGATTCTACACCCCGGTCCTGATTGCTGATTCCACTCCCGAACCAAACCGTTATCCCGAACGCCAACACAGCGCGGAGGGATCCCGCTGTACGGAGTGCTTAGCTTGTTATGTTGCGGTACAAAACCTGGGATGACCGCAAGCGGAGGTTCCTGCTTCCATAGCGATTCTAGCCGCTCATTGCCGCGGAGGCTACTTCTTTTCCTCGCCAAAAAGAAGCAAAAGGCGGGCGGCTGTGTATCTCTTCTTGCATAAAAGCATTCAAAGTCTGAGGGCAGCGGGAAAAGGCCCGGATACCCTTGCACCAGTCTATTCCGGGCTGGTTCCCCGCCTTGGTCGTTCGCAACCTCGTTAGAGCCCTGCAAGACTTTGCATTCTTTTCTGCGGCGAGAAGATACAAGGCCGCTTCGCACCGATCAAAGGCAGTAAGAAAACTTTCGAGAATCGTGCTATCATCAGACACTGCTTCTGCACGACGCAGGCTAAGGCGCTCGGGTCTTTGCTCTTTGTTCCTTAATCCTTGATCCATCAGCACCCTGCAGGCTACGCGCCCCCACCCAACCAAACCGTCATCCCGAACGCCAGCACAGCGCGGAGGAATCCCGCTGTACGGAGTGCTTAGCTTGTTATGTTGCGGTACAAAACCTGGGATGACCGCAAGCGGAGGTTCCTGCTTCCATAGCGATTCTAGCCGCTCATTGCCGCGGAGGCTACTTCTTTTCCTCGCCAAAAAGAAGCAAAAGGCGGGCGGCTGTGTATCTCTTCTTGCATAAACGCATTCAAAGTCTGAGGGCGGCGGGAAAAGGCCCGGATACCCTTGCACCAGTCTATTCCGGGCTGGTTCCCCGCCTTGGTCGTTCGCAACCTCGTTAGAGCCCTGCAAGACTTTGCATCCTTTTCTGCGGCGAGAAGATACAAGGCCGCTTCGCACCGATCAAAGGCAGTAAGAAAACTTTCGAGAATCGTGCTATCATCAGACACTGCTTCTGCACCACGCAGGCTAAGGCGCTCGGGTCTTTGCTCTTTGCTCCTTAATCCTGCTGTTAACGAGAGCCTGGAATACGGCAAGCGGGAGATTCCTCACCGCAGGTTATCAAGTCATAGCAATCAGGAAGCGGTTTCGGCATGACGAGGGGTTAAACGCCGTATTCACTGATCTTTTTTCTTTCACCCTTGATCAATTCAGGTTCTGCTCCCCAGTCATGATTCCTGATTCTCGATTCCACTTAATCCAACTGTTAAATTATGTTAACCCCTTTGTCCTATGACGCACTTTGGCTAGCTTAGCGCACAATTGTTTTTATTGACGTTGTCGTATTATTACCTTATCTTTGCAAAATGTTTAAAATTAAGCACGTATTTATTGTGTTCATGATGGCTTCCATGGTCTTCGCCGGATGTAAATCCCGGTTTGAGAAGATCAGGTTGAGCAATAACCTGACAAAAAAGTATCAGGAAGCCATGCGCCTTTACGGCAAACGTGACTACAGTAAAGCGCTGATACTTTTTGAAGAGCTCTCTCAAAAATACCGGGGCATTTCAGGTGCAGAAACCCTGAACTATCATTATGCCTATACTTTATATCACTTAAAGGATTATACGACGGCCCGGTACCAGTTCAAATTTTTTGCCGATACATATCCAAGCAGTCAGTACGCCGAGGAATGCCGCTACATGAGCGCCTTCTGTTATTACCAGGATTCGCCGAATGCCACGCTGGACCAGGAAAATACCTATAAGGCTATTGATGCCCTGCAGCTGTTTATCAACCTTTACCCGAAAAGTGAACGTGTAGCCCAGGCCAGCAAACTGATCTCAGACCTGCGCGGTAAACTCGAAGACAAGGCTTACGCCAATGCCAAAATGTACCTGGACATGGGCGATTACGATATCCGCAATTATAAATCTGCTGTTGTCGCTTTCAAAAACGCGCAGCGCGACTATCCGGATATCAAATATGCCGAGGAAATGGATTTCCTGATCATCAAGGCCCAATATTTGTACGCTAAAAACAGTCTTGAAAACAGGCAGGAAGAACGATATACCGAAGCGATTGGTTTTTACAATGACTTCGTGGAAGCCCATAAAGACAGCAAATACCTGAAAGACGCCGAGCAGCTCAAAAAAGCAAGCGAAGAAGGCATTGAGTCGGCAAAAAAATATTTGGCTGCCATTGCCGAAGACCAGGCTAAATACAAGGCATTCCTGGAGAAAACGAAGAAGCCTGATACCGTTTTTAACAACACCATTCTTAAAAAAAGCAACTAGATGAATACAATTAAATCGTCTGTACCCAATACCACGGTAACGAGGAACGTACATGACCTAGACAGGTCTACAGGAAACATCTACGAATCGCTCGTGATCATTTCAAAACGCGCCAACCAGATTTCCAATAACATGAAAGAAGAGCTCCATGGCAAGCTGGCCGAGTTCGCTTCATCAAACGACAACCTGGAAGAGATTTTTGAAAACCGCGAACAGATCGAGATCAGCAAGCACTACGAGCGCATGCCGAAACCTACGCTGATTGCGATGGATGAATTCCTGAACCAGAAGGTTTACCACAGAAATCCTGCAAAAGAGCAGAAATAAGGAGCCGTTTTGCTTCTGGCATTTAAGATGCTGAACGAAAAAAACATTATCCTTGGCGTTTGCGGCAGCATTGCCGCCTATAAGTCGGCCGTTCTGGTCAGGCTGCTGGTCAAAGCAGGCGCAAACGTCAGGGTTATTCTTACCGAAGGCGGTGAACATTTCATCACGCCGCTTACACTTGCCACACTTTCTAAAAATCCCGTTCATAGCACCTATTTCGATGCAGAAACAGGTGTATGGGCCAACCATGTTGAGCTCGGCCTCTGGGCAGATCTGTTGCTCATTGCCCCGGCCACTGCCAACACTCTGGCTAAGCTGGCAAACGGGCTTTGCGACAGCCTCCTGGCAGCGGTCTATTTATCGGCGCGCTGCCCCGTGTACGTTGCACCTGCTATGGACCTCGACATGTGGGCGCATCCGGCTACCCGGGCGAATATGGCAACACTTCAGCGACATGGGGTTACGCTGATTCCGCCGGGCAATGGCGAACTGGCAAGCGGGCTCTCTGGCGAAGGCCGCATGGCCGAGCCCGAAACCATGCTCGATTTTATTCAGCAAAAGCTGACCGGCCCATTGCCGCTGGCTGGCAAATTTGCCCTGGTAACAGCCGGCCCCACCTATGAGGCGATCGACCCGGTTCGTTTTATCGGCAACCATTCTTCCGGAAAAATGGGTCTGGCACTGGCCGTCGAATTGCACAAGCTCGGTGCCAGCGTTACACTTGTTGCCGGCCCGGGTACCCCTGCATCGCCCGAAGGGCTGAACCGGGTAAACATCCGTTCGGCCAGCGATATGCTGCAGGCCTGTCTGGAATATTACCCTGCCGCAGATATCACGATCATGAGCGCTGCAGTGGCCGACTATCGTCCGGCGCAGCCTGCCGGTCAGAAGATCAAAAAAAACAGCCCCACGCTGACCATCGACCTGGAAAAAACGCCCGACGTGCTGGCGACGCTGGGGGCTCAGAAACGTCCCGGGCAAACGCTGGTCGGTTTCGCCCTTGAAACCGAGCATGAAGAGAGTTATGCACTGGCCAAACTGGACAAAAAGAACCTGGACCTGATCGTACTGAACTCCCTGAACGACCAGGGTGCCGGTTTTGGCACAAATACAAATAAAATTACGATCTTTAACAGGAACGGAGAAAAAACAGCCTTTGACCTGAAGCCGAAAACAGCGGTGGCCAGCGACATTTGTGCGGCTGTCCTCAGGCAAATGGGCCTTTAATCCGCGTATTTTCAACGCGACATGAAACCTAACATCTTTATACTGCTTTCCCTGCTGCTGCTTTGTTTGATGCAGCCCCTGCGGGCGCAGGAATTGTTGTCGCGTGTGCAGGTCCTCGCTCCCACCGTCCCGAACATCAACAAAAATTCGATGGATCAGCTGCAGAAAGCGGTACGGGATTTCCTGAACAACAACAAATTTGGGAGTGAAGTCTACCAGCCTCAGGAACGGATTGATTGCATCGTTGTGCTGACCATCAATGCCTGGGACGGTGGATCATCTTACAAAGCGCAGGCCCAGATCCAATCAAGCAGGCCTGTATACGGCACTTCTTATTATGCCACGCTGCTCAACATGAGCGATCCGAACTTCGATTTCAACTACAGCGACGGGCAGACCATTGATTTTTCTGAAAGCACATTCATTTCGAACCTCAGTTCGCTGCTTTCTTTTTATGCCTATACGATCATTGGCCTGGATAAAGACAGCTTTTCCAGCCTCGGCGGCTCATCATATTACCTGAAGGCCCGCAATGTGATCAATCTCGCGCAGACATCGGGAGGAGCGGGCTGGCGCGCATCTGATGGCCTCAGGAACCGCTTCTGGCTAAACGAAAACCTGACCAGCAAAAATTTCGAACTGCTGCGCAGCTTCATTTACACCTACCATTTCAGGGGACTCGACCAGATGGCCAGCAACCGCAGCAAAGGCGTTACCAGTCTCCTCGAAGGCCTGCTGGAGCTGGGCACCCTCGACAAACAGAAGCTGGGTTCCATTTTTCCAAACGTCTATTTCGCCTCGAAGGCAGATGAAATTGCAAGCATCCTGTCTACCGCAGAACAGCCCATTCGCATGCGCGCCTTTAACCTGCTAAGCGAGATAGACCCTGCAAATACCGGTAAATACGAAAAATTGAAGATGCCCTAATGCTTCATTACTACGTTGTACCACTTCGTTCTCTTACATTTTATTTTATCGCTGATCGGCCCGAAGCTGGCACTCGTCGATTTTATCTGCCCGCTGGTCGAAATTTTTAATCAAAGATTTTGACTATACGAAACCATTCGTACATTTGTCATACGAAACAATTCGTATATCAGCATGAGCAAGGAAAACGTAAAACCAACCGAAAGTGAGATGGAGATTCTGCAGATTCTGTGGAGCAAACGGGAGGCTTCGGTGCGCGAGGTGCATGAGGAGCTCGCAAAGTCGAAAGAGGCGGGTTATACCACCACCCTCAAACTGATGCAGATCATGTACGAGAAAGGGCTTGTAAACCGGGACGCCAGTTCCAAGACCCATATCTACACCGCACGGATTAGCCGCGACCAGACCGAAAAACAATTGGTTAGCAAAATGATCAGCAACATCTTTAATGGTTCAGCATCAAGACTGGTTATGCAGGCACTGGGAAACCGCACGGCAAGCAAGCAGGAACTGGACGAAATCAGGGCTTATTTAAACGAACTCGAAAACAAAAAATAACAAGGTTATGGAACCTCTCTTTCAAAGTCTGAGCAAAGCATTCGGCTGGAGCATTCTGAATTCACTCTGGCAGGGTGCAGCCGTTTATGGCCTCCTGTTTATCGTCATGGTCGGCTTCCCCAAAATGAAAGCCCGCCTGCGATACAACCTTGCATTTGGTTCACTTGTACTCATGTTTGGCCTTTTTCTGGCCACGTTTGCCAGGTATTACGAACGTGCCAGTACCATTGTCGTTTCGGCGCCCGTGCAGGTTACCGGTCAACACCTGCTGAAAGAGAAACTGAAAGAGCTGCCCCTTAGTTTCGGCGAAAAGGCAGAAGCGTATTTTCCCGTCATCGTTGCAGCCTACCTCCTGGGCATGCTGCTGCAGTGTTTTATTGTATGGAAAGGCTATAGCCGGTTAAATAACCTTCGGAAAACGGGTCTGCAGCCAGTTCCCGAAGAATGGCAAGTCATTTTCAACAGGGTCAGTGCGGCCATCGGCCTTAAAAGAGCGGTTGGCTTCAGCCTTTCAGCGCTGGTAAAGGTGCCGATGGTGGCCGGATACCTGAAACCGGTTGTGCTTTTCCCCTTCAGCCTGGTATCCCAGATGGATGCCGAACAAGTCGAGGCAATCCTCATCCACGAGTTGTCGCACATCCGCAGAAATGATTACCTGTTCAACCTGCTGAAGACGGCGATCGAGACCCTCCTGTTTTTCAATCCCTTTGTCTGGCTTGCCGGGCGCTTTGTACACATTGAGCGTGAGCATGCCTGCGATGACCTTGTGCTGAAACACACGAACAAACCGCTGGACTACGCACATACCCTGCTTAAGCTGGAAATTATACGTGACACGGAAGAGCCGGCCGCTATGGCGATGGCGGCCAATGGGCAGCCGCAGCACCTGTATCAACGCATTAAACGCATTACAAACATGAAAACCAACTATCTGAATATCAAACATCAGCTTGCAGCCCTTACTTTTGCGCTTGCATGCATCGTATCCGTAGCCTGGATTAGTCCGAAAAAGGCTTACGTTAAAAAACAGGCAGACAAACAGGTAAAGATGTTCGTCGCTACGCAGGGTGATGCCACCATTGCAGCTTTCGGATCGACCAACCTGAACATTCTCCAGGATACGACTAAAAAGAAAAGACAGATCCGCATCATCACGACCGATGCAAAGGGCCGTACCCATGAGTACCGCTCCTTCTCTGAGCTTCCTGACAGCCTGAAGGCCGCTGTCTATTCTGCTGATGACGTAAACAACCTTGTTCGCACGGTAACTGATTCGGCTTATCTGAATGCGGTAAGAAACCAGGCCGTCCTGATTACAAAGCGTTTCAATTCACCGCAGGAGCTTGCCAAATGGCAGAAATTCGGTGAGGATATGCAAAGAAAACTTGCGTCGCCAGAGCAACAGGCCAAGTGGAAAAAAATGGGTGAAGAGCTTGCAAAACGATTTAATTCGCCCGAAGAACAAGCCAAGTGGGAGAAGTACGGGAAAGAAATTGAGAAAAAGTTTAATTCGCCGGAAGAACAGGCCAAATGGAAAAAATTTGGGGAGGACATGGAGAAACGCTTCAATTCGCCTGAAATGCGTGCCCAAATCAGAAGAATGGATGACCAGTTGGTGAAGCAGTTTAGCAGCGCAGAAGCACAAGCCCAGTGGAAGAAACTCGGCGAGGATATGGAGCGCAAATTCAACAGCCCTGAAGAACAGGCAAAGTGGAAGAAACTCGGCGAGGATATGGAGCGCAAATTCAACAGCCCTGAGGAACAGGCGAAGTGGAAGAAACTCGGCGAGGATATGCAGCGCAAATTCAACAGCCCTGAGGAACAGGCGAAGTGGAAAAAACTCGGCGAGGATATGGAACGAAAGTTCAATAGTCCGGAAGCTCAGGCCAAATGGAATCAATTGGCTGGAGACATGGAAAAACAATTCAATTCGCCCGAGGCTCAGGCGAAGTGGCAAAAGTTTGCCGATGAACTGGCCGCGCAGTTCAGTTCGCCGGAAGCTCTTGCGAAATGGGAAAAGCTTGGGAAAGATGTGGCTGAGCGGGTCAATACACCCGATTTCCAGGCTAACGTCAGGGCCATGCAAGGCCGGGTAAACTCGGTTGAATGGAAAAAGCGGCAGGACGGCATGACCCGGATGGCCGACTCCATGCATCGAAAGTTCGACTCGCCTGCCTTCCGGATGAATCATGAAAAAATGAAACTCCATGCAGAAAGCCTGCGCAGGCAATTCGATTCGCCAGAGTGGAAAGCCAAAATGGCCGAATTTAAAGCCCTGAAAGACAACAAAGAATTTCAGGCACTGCAAAAGAAATACAATGAAGATGTAGAAAAACTGCGCCGCAAAGTTGCGGAAGAGAAAAAGAAACAGAACTAAGCGGGCCCCCGAAGCCCTGCAACGAATTTTCCACACAAACAATAACCATGAACAAAGGCTGCGACCCGGAGAAGGCGCAGCCTTTTTAGCTTGCTGCGCTTTTGAAAGCTAACCGCTTTATGTTAATTTAGCAGCACATATGCTGCAGAAACTATCCATCCGGAACTATGCCCTGATCAATGAGTTGGACATTGCATTCGATTCCGGGCTGAACATGATTACTGGTGAAACGGGTGCCGGCAAGTCGATCATGATCGGCGCCTTGTCCCTGATTCTCGGTCAGCGTGCTGAAAGCAAATATTTTTTCAACCAGGATAAAAAATGCATTATTGAAGGGCATTTCCAACTAAAAGGCGACAGCCTTCGTCCGCTTTTCGAAGAACTCGACGTCGATTTTTCGCGCGAGACCATTTTGAGACGGGAAATCTCTACAGACGGGAAATCGCGTGCATTTGTAAACGATACGCTCGTCAACCTGACGGTTCTTAAAGAAGTTGGTGAAAAGCTGGTCGACATCCATTCCCAGCATGCCACCCGCGAATTGAACGACAGTGACTTCCAGCTTTCTGTGATCGATACCCTTGCAGGCCATGCCGAGCTGCTCGAAACTTACCGGGGCGGCTTCCGTCAGCTGAAAAAAGACAAAGCGCGGCTGGCAGCACTTGAGCTGGAGGCCGCTGAAAGCCGCAGCCGGCAGGATTACGAGCAATTTCTGTTCAGCGAGCTGGAAAATGCCCGCCTGCAGGAAGGCGAGAAAGATGCGCACGAGAAGGAGCTGGAGCAGCTGAGCAACGCGGAGCACATCAAAAAGGCGCTTTTTACCGCTGCCGGTCTGCTGAATGATTCTGAACAAGCGGCTTCTGTTTTGCTGAAGGAAGCCGTTCACCAGCTTGCCGGAATCGAAAAATTCGGAACTGAGTTTGAATCGTTGAATGAGCGCCTGCGCTCAGCCCTGATCGAAATCAGGGACATTGGCGATGAAGTTCTCGGACTTGAAGAAAAGACCCAGATGAGTCCAGGCCGTCTTGAATTCCTGGAACAGCGGCTTGACCTGATCTATAGCCTTGAACAAAAGCACCGGGTGCAGGGAATCGAAGCATTGCTTGCCGTGATGAACAACTTAGCTGATAACCTGAGTCGCCTGCAATCGTCTGACGAGGAAATTGCCAGACTGAGCAAAGACATCGTAAACCTGGAAACCACGTTGGCGGGACAGGCAGCAAGGCTGAGTAAAGACCGGAAAGCAGCAGCACCGAAGGCTGAGAAAGAACTTGCCACCCTGCTCGCTTCGCTAAGTATGCCCGGGGCACAGGTAATTTTCCAGCTGAGCAGTCAAAACAGCCTGGGAAAGGACGGAACCGACCAGATCAACCTGCTGTTCTCGGCGAATGCCGGGCAGTCTCCGGCGCCGGTAAACAAAGTGGCCTCGGGTGGGGAATTGTCGAGGCTGATGCTGGCGATCAAATCCATTCTGGCGCAAAAAAATGCGCTTCCGGCCATTATCTTTGATGAGATCGATACAGGCATTTCGGGCGAGACCGCACTGCGCGTAGCCCAGGTAATGGATGACTTGTCGGGTAACCTGCAGGTGATCTGCATTACACACCTGCCACAAATTGCCGCCCGGGGAAAGGCGCACTTCTTTGTGCACAAGAAGGCTGCCGGCGAGCGCACCACCACCGGCATCCGGAGGCTTGAACCCGAAGAACGGGTGGCAGCCATTGCCGAAATGCTGAGCGGGAAGAATCCGGGCGCATCAGCACTCGAGAATGCCAGGGAGCTGCTGGGATAGCAATTCGGGCTTGACAATCCAATAAAAAATGTACCTTCGGGTGTTTAAATAGCTAAACCGGACAGCCCACAAAGCCGGCCGGATCAATTAAAAACAACAACAACATGTACAATTTACTCAAAGGTAAACGCGGCATCATTACCGGCGCACTTGATCAGAACTCCATTGCCTGGAAAGTGGCAGAGAAAGCCCACGAAGAAGGTGCTTCATTTGTGCTGACCAACGCTCCTATCGCCATGCGCATGGGCGAGATCAAAAACCTGGCAGAGAAAACCGGTTCTGAGATCATCCCTGCTGACGCCACAAACGTTGAAGAACTAACTAACCTTTTTGTTCAGAGCCAGGAAATTCTGGGCGGCAAGATTGATTTCGTTCTCCACTCCATCGGCATGAGCGTCAACATTCGCAAAAACATTCCGTATACAGAATCCAATTACGATTATTTTGCAAAAGGCATCGATGTATCGGCTATGTCATTCCATAAAATGCTGAGCGTAGCAAAAAAACTGGACGCCATTTCTGAGGGCGGCAGTGTCGTTGCCCTGACCTATATGGCGGCACAGCGCACCTACCCGTTTTATACCGATATGGCAGACATTAAAGCCATGCTGGAATCTATAGCACGCAGTTTCGGCTACCATTACGGCAAAGACAAAAAGGTACGTATCAATACGGTTTCGCAATCCCCTACCAAAACAACAGCCGGAACCGGCATTAAAGGCTTTGGCGATTTTTACGACTATGCAGACGCCATTGCACCGTTGGGTAATGCCGATGCTGAGTCTTGCGCAGACTATTGCATCACGCTCTTTTCAGATCTGACACGCATGGTTACCATGCAAAACCTCTTTCACGATGGCGGATACTCCACTACCGGTGTGAGCTCAGAAGTGCTGGAAAAAATGGGCATAAAAGCATAGATATAAAAAGTTCCTTCGGGAACTTTTTTTTCTTGCAGATAAACTAAAAAATTAGTTTATTTAAAGCATGAGGTGCCTTTCTCTTCTACTTTTTTCATGTCTGCTGCTGCTCGCACGGTCGGTATGCGGTCAGGACACTTACCAGATCTCGGGGGTGGTAAAAGCCAGAAATGGAGGTGTGCTGCCAGGGGCCGGAATTTATGTAAGCGGCTACAAGCTGGGTACGGTTGCTGACAACAAGGGAGCTTTCAGCCTGCCGCCCCTAAGAAACGGCACGTATGACCTGCTGGTTCAGATGATCGGATACTTGCCCCTCAGCAGGCAGGTAACCTTGAGCGGTTCTGGGCTGAACGTAGAACTGGTCATGGAAGAGAGTGTAACCGTGCTTAACGAGGTAGTTATTCGTCCCGACCCCGACAGGATGAACCACCTGCGCATTTTCAGGGAAAGTTTTATTGGGCTGACAGAGAATGCTAAAGATTGCCAGATTCTGAACCAGAACGTGCTGCGTACCAGTTTCGATCCTGAAACACGGATTCTCCGCGTCAGTGCAGACGAGTTTCTGCTCATTAAGAACAAGGCGCTGGGTTACCGGATCAAATACCTGTTGAAGGAGTTTGAATTCAATATGCGCAGCAAGGTCATTTATTATGCCGGCCTGCCAACATATGAAGACCTGAAAGCCTCTGCGGCGCGCTTACGCCGTTATCAAAAAAAAAGGCTGGAGGCTTACAGTGGTTCCACGCAGCATTTTTTCCGTTCATTATATCGGGGCCAGACGGCCGAAGAAGGCTTTATCATCCACAAACTGCAAACCAGGAAAAATTTTAACAGGCTACCGGACAGCATCATCGATGCCAACCTCGAACGGCTGCTTGCTGCGCGTGAGCGGCATGAAAAGCTGGTTATCACAGCAAATGATTCGATCTCTTTCTGGTCTAACATGAAACGCCAGCCAGCAGAAATGACCATTTTAGACAGGAGCCCGATTAATCCGGACACCCTGGTCAGAACACACAATGCCGACTTGCGGTATGTGCAAAATCCTGACCCTTTATATGTTGTTTATACGCGCGAGCGGGAACCGCAGGAATTCCGCATGCGGATTGGCATGTCGCTGAACAGGCCTCCTGATATGCCCGATTACCAGGTGTCGCTGGTCAACCTCTTGTCGCGCCCGCTCTATTTTTACGCCAATGGTGAAATTACCGATCCCAGAGGTGTGCTGTATGAAGGCATCTGGGCTTGGGAGAAAATGGCAGACAGTGTGCCCATGAACTACGCGCCGCCCGCAAAGCAGCGATAGTGTTGAAAAATATCTCATGAAAATACTAAAATTATTAGCATTTTCATGGTATGAAAAACGATGCTGAGAAACCGGACTATTTTAAAGGCAGGGGTGCACAGTTCAATCCACACAACCGCTTCCTGAAAGGCGATTACGTCAAAGAGCACGAAGAGGGCATTGACGATTGGGAAGAGTCTGACCGCCGCACATCGTTTATCCAGGAACATTCAAAAACAATCGTCAATAAGGTCGACAGTCCTGACGTGGGCATGTTTTATTCGCTGAATCCCTACCAGGGCTGCGAGCATGGCTGTACATATTGTTACGCACGCAACGCGCATCAATACTGGGGTTATAGTGCGGGACTGGATTTTGAACGCAAAATCATCGTGAAACCGGATGCCCCTGCCCTGTTTAAAAAATTCCTGGAGAAAAAGGGCTGGGATGCCAAACCTGTTTCTCTGTCGGGCAATACAGATTGTTATCAGCCGGCAGAACGAAAGTTCCGGTTAACACGACAGCTGCTCGAAATTGCGCTTGCCTACCGTCAGCCCATCGGCATGATCACCAAAAATGCCCTTGTTCTACGCGATCTCGACATTTTGCAGGAAATGGCGAGAATGAACCTCGTTTTTGTTTTCTTTTCCATCAATAGCCTGAACGAAAAGTTGAGGCTAGTTATGGAGCCCCGCACGGCAACCGCCAAACAACGCTTCAAAACGATGGAAGCACTGAGCAAGGCTGGCGTTACGACAGGTATCATGACAGCCCCGATGGTACCGGGTCTGAACAACCACGAGATTCCGGATTTGCTGCGGACCGCAGCCGATGCTGGCGCTCAGCGCGCAGGTTACACAATTGTGCGTCTGAACGGTGCGATCGGCCAGATTTTCGAAGACTGGCTGCGTAAAAATTTTCCTGACCGATTTGATAAGGTATGGCACATGATTCAGAGCTGCCACAATGGAAATGTCAACGACAGCCGTTTCGAAACGAGAATGCGTGGCGAGGGAAACATTGCAAAAATGATCAGCGACACGTTCAGGCTGCATTGCCGGCTCAATGGACTGAATACAAAGGAGTACCGCCTGGATTCCTCACTTTTCAGGGTTCCCGGCTCCCAGATGAAACTATTTTAGGCGGCTTCTGCAGGGTGTTTCCGGGTTCGCAGCAGCATGCGGGCAACGTTGTATGTATTGCGCGAGCGCCCCCTTGTTGCTCTTCCGCTCGGCCACTGCCGGCAGCAGCCTGGCTTTGCTAACGGCCGTCAAGGGGGTTCAAACAGACGGCACTGTGAAAAAAATCCCGGCAGGTGCAGGAAGCACCGTGCCGGGACTTACAACTTTAAAGGGCAATCTCCTGATTGCCCCAGGTTCGCATCAGTAGCGGTAAATGTTCACTTCGCCCAGGTGCGTATTGCGGGTACCTGCATTTCGCGGCTCCAGTAGCGTAACACGGATGTAGCGCTGAAAGCCTGGTGTAACCGGATAAGCCTGGAAAGAGGTATTTGCCGGGTTGAATGTCAGGTTGCTGCCCAGCGTGGTCCAGGTAGTCCCATCTTTGCTCCCCTCGACGTTGAATCTGACGGACCCGTTGCCATTATTCTGCCTTGGTGCAAGATCCACGCGGGTTACATAGATCTCGTTTTTCATATCAATGTTGATCCAGTGTGGATAGGTAGGCTCCGCGCCGAGGTATCGCGAATGCCAGAAGGTATTAACGTCGCCGTCAATAACCGCAGAAGCCCGTCCGTTTACGAGGCCTTCGCCGGCCAGTTCTTCAGAACTGGCTGTAGCAGTCCAGCCCGTTTTGGAAGCCAGACGTTCACTAAGCCGCGGTGCAACGATCATAACCGTTTTAACAGAGGGATTGATCACATAACCTGATGCACTGGTGATGCTGAGCGGCAGCAAATAGTCTTTCTGAGAATCGAATTTCTTTGAAAAATACTTTACCGTGATCAGATCAGACGTTTGTCCGCCTTGCGGAATGGTTACATTCAGCTTATCGATTGAGTAGGCATCGGCCGGAAAGCGCTCATAGGGCACCTGGCCGGAGCTGAGCCGCTGCCTGTTCAGGCTGTCAAAGGCCCGGGCATCCTCAGCAAAGGTAACCGGGATCGGTGAAGCCGGCTTGCCGAGCATCCCGATGGATGCGCCAAACGTGAACGTACGGGCTGTATCCGCGAATGGAAAGATGGTCAGATTTTGCAAACCCTTATTCGACTTGGCAGCAAATACAAGCGCATTGTCTTTCGAATCAGTCTCCTCGTTATATGGCTCGTCTTTTTCACAAGCGGCAAATAGGAAGAGTGCCGCCGCGCCCCAGCTCAATATAGATTTATAGTTTGTTAACATGTTCGTGCTTTTAAAATTTCTGATTTTCCTGGTTCCTGTCCGGAGCTAGTATCCGGGAAACTGAACCAATTGTTTGTTCCTGTCCATTTCGTTTTGTCCGTAGGGCAGAAAATAATACCGGCGTTGCCACACGGTGCGGGTAAACGCAACTGTACGGGTATGAAAGGCAGGGTCAGAGAGCGAAGTCCCCGCATCCATGTTCATTCCAAAAAACTGGCCACCCTGGTTAGATCCTGGCTGGTCAGGGATTTTCCAGCGCCGCACATCATAATACCGGTGGCCACCTTCAAAACAAAGTTCGATCCGCCTTTCCAGTCTGATCTGGTTACGCATTTCAGCCTGCGAAAGCCCTGCCGCCAGCGATGGAAGGCCGGCCCGGTTGCGCACCGCATTCAGGTACTTCAGGATATCGGTATTTCCAGGCTCGGCCTCATTCAAAGCCTCTGCGTAGTTCAGATACAATTCGGCAAGACGAATCAGCATGGCTGGGCGGGCCACCGTTACCGAGGGATTTACGCTGAACGTTGGATGAATGTTCTTACGCGCAGTGTAACCGGTTTTCGGGAAATCGCGCGGTGCCCCCGATTTGCCAGAGGTCCCGGTAAAGAAAAACTCTACGCGTGCGTTATTTTCACCTGTTTTTGGTACGCCGGGATTTACGGCACCATTAAATGTTACGTAGGCGTAAAACCTTGGCTCGCGGTTGGTATACATGGTGTTGGTCCCTGCCACATAATAAGGTGTGGCTGTATTGGTATAGGTGTTTTCCCGGTAACCGGCATTGGTACTGATGGTCGTGCCGTCTGCCATCCGGAAATCATCTACGAGGTTTTGCACCACAGCCAAACCATTGTACGCGGTTCCCTGTGTGGACCGTGGCGCCGCGCTAATCTCCCAGGCGCCGCTAATGGCTGTTGCCGTACGCAGCCAGATGCCTTCGGCTTTCCAGCCATCCCAGTACAGATCGCGGACCGAAAGAAAAGCCGCCCGGAAAGGATCTGCATTTGTTGCTTTGTAAAGTTGTTTGCCGTTTGCTTCTGCCAGATCGATTGCTGTCTTGGCGGCGTCTGCCGCTTTTTTCCAGCGGGTGGCGTCATAGGTTTGGTTGAACAGCTGCTTGCCATCGAGATTCCGGAAATCAGAAAGCTCTGTGTTGCCATTAAATAACGGACTGGCGTGGTACAACTGGATTTGCGACTGTACTGCTGTGATGATGATCTTGTTGATGCGCCCTGTTTTGGTGATGTCGAGTGAAGTGTCGCTGCCGGTGATGTAATTATTGAGCGGAACTTCGGCTTTCGCCTCTTCCATCTGTGCGAGCACAAAACTCACGCATTCATCCCATGAACTCCGGGGAATCTGGAAGTTGTCTTCAGGTTTGGCTGATTTCAGGGGCGCAAGTACGACCGGGCCAAGCTGTTTCATGAGCTGCCAGTAATAAAATGCCCTTAAAAACCGGGCTTCGCCTTTGTACTGCTTGATCAGTTCGGGTCCGTTCACCAATGCTTTGATCTCTTCGTTCCGGTCAATGTTTTCCAGAAAGACCGTGGCCAGGCGGATTTTTTCATACATTGCATTCTGGCTCGACGGGTTGGCGTCTGCATTGATTGCCCCGCTGTTAATGGGCGGGTTTGTCCAGTTGCCGGCATCAAGCTCGTCTGATGATATAGGCAGACTGTTCGTATAGGGCTGGTCCCAGGGATCCAGGATAGAACCGTAAAGTCCGGCAAGCCAGCGCTCTGTTTGCCCGCGGTTCGTAAAAATATCGTCAACGACCAGGATATTATCAGGAACCGTATCAAAATAACCTTTTTTACAGCCTTGCGGCGCCATCAGCAGCAAACAGCAGGCCGCCGATAAAAGTATCTTTGTGTATTTCGTTTTCATGTTTAGCTTATTTGAAGTTTGCGCGTAACCCGATGTTGTAATTGGTGATGTTTGGATATGAAGCGCCATTGCCGTCGCCAAGTTCAGGATCCCAGAACTTCCAACGCGAAAAAGTCAGCAGGTTCGTGCCGTTCACATAGATCCTGAGCCGGTTCATGGCGATCTTCTTCAGGAACTCGGGATTGAAAGTGTAGCCAAGTTCAGCGCTTTTCAAACGCAGATAGTCGGCACGCTGAATCCACCAGGTGCTGGTGTAGTAATTGGTGGTTGCATCCTGATTGGTAGAAAGTCTTGGATAAAAAGGCCTCGGATCAGGATTGGTAGGGGTCCAGCGGTTTAACACCTGCGTATACATGTTGCCGTAAGACGAGCCCTGCGAAAACGGTGTTGTACCGAAGCCACCAGCATAATTGAAATCAACAAGTCCGGCACCCTGGAAAAAGAGGCTGATGTCGAATTTTTTGAATCCGCCGCCAAAATTCAGACCGTAAATGATTCGCGGTACGGCTCCGTAACCGATCGCCGCCTGGTCATTTGTATTGATGATGCCGTCGCCATTCAAATCTTTATACCGGATATCGCCAGGGCGTATGTCGCCAGACTGAGTAGCAGCGTTGTCTATTTCTGCCTGGTTCTGGAACAGTCCCGTAGCAATGTACCCGAAACGCTGGCTGATCGGCTGGCCGATCCTGTTCAGGTAGTCGTAACGCCAGGGTGGTAAATTATCTTTAACGGCCAGGTTCTGGTTGTAGTTGAACGTTCCGCGGAAACTGAAGAAGTTTTCAGTGGTAAAATTTTTCGTGTAGTTCAGTGTCAGGTCAACACCTCTGTTGGCTGTTTTGCCTATGTTGTTGTAGGGAATGTTGCCTGTTGTAAAACCTGAGTTGTAAGGAATCACAAAGTTAGGCATGAGTATACCACGGCGGTCTTCCTTAAACAGTTCTGCAATGATCTGCAGGTCGTTTTTCAGGAAATTCAGCTCAATCCCCAGGTTCTGGCGATAGGAACTTTCCCACTGTACCTCTCCTCCGATCCGGGATTCGAAATAGCCGGTCAGCCCCTGCGTTGATCCGGGCTCGCCGAAGGTATAGCCCCCGCCTTCGCCGATCGTAGTCAGGTAGAGGAACCTGAAGTTGGGATCAGACAAAGCTGCATTTCCAGAAACACCATAGGTGTACCGCAGCTTAAAATGCGGAATGACTTCCTTCAGGTTCTCAAAAAATTTCTCGTTCGAGACAATCCAGCCCGCACCGATCGAAGGAAAGAAACCAAAGCGCTTGCTCGGCACAAAGTTGTCTGAACCCGAGTACGAAAAGTTACCTTCGAGAAAATAACGGTCACGGAAGCCATACGTAGCACGCCCTACAAAATTACGCTGCCTGTAAGGAATGGCGGCTTTGTAGCCGATCGGCACAACCCTGGCGGTCGCATCACTGAAGTCTGACTGGTTAAAAAGCAGCAGGCCGGACAAATCATGTTCGCCAAACTTTCTTGAATAGTTTAACGAAGCTTCAGAATAGAAACGGCGGTCACCGAACCGGTCAAGAACAAAATTCAGCGCATTGGTGCCTGCGGTGGTGATTTGCGTTTGCAGGTTCCCGTTTGCATCGCGACCGGTTGCCCAGTAAGTCTGCAGGGTCCTGGCACGCGTCAGGTTGTTATTGATATTGACATCAAATGCAAACATGGCCGAGACGTTCAGTCCTTTGGTCAGCACGCCCAGGTCTTGCGTTACTTTGATGTTGGACCGGATGGAGTTGTTATAGGAATTGGTTACACCTGATTGCGTAAGTGCCATTACCGGACTTTGCAGTGTACCTGCCAGCTGCGGCCACTGTCCATTCGAATAGCGGGCGGGAATGACATGCGGCGCTGTCGAGGTTCCCAGCCCAAAAATCGAATTCACACCGTATGATGGCTGGTTTACATTCGTGATAAAGCCGTTCAGACCAAAAGCCAGTTTGGTGGTTTTTGTGACATTGACATCGATATTACTTGTAAAATTGAACCGGTCGAGCTTAAGCGTTGAGTTGTAGCTTTGTACTTCATCACGTTTAAACATACCCACCTCATTGTAGTAACCTGCCGAAATGTAGTATGCCGCGTTTTCCGAGCCGCCATTGATGTTCAGCGTTGCGCGTTTGCTGTTCCCAAAATCGTTGAACAGTTCGTCATACCAGTTCATGTTCGGGTAGAGGTCGGGATCTGCGCCGGATGCATGTTTGTCGATGCGGTCCTGCGTATACTGGGCAGTTCTGCCCCTCATGGTCAGGCCCTCGTTGTATAAAGTCATAAACGTTGGCGCATCGATAAACTCGGGTAAACGGGTAAATTTGCTGATCGCATTGTTAAACTCGGCATTGAGTACCGGCGGCCCCGCCTTTCCCTTTTTGGTGTTGATGATGATAACGCCGTTTGCACCGCGGGTACCATAAATGGCCGTTGCAGATGCATCTTTCAGGACGGTAAAACTTTCCACATCTTCCGGATCAATGTTGTTGATGGTCCGGTCGGGCACACCGTCTACCACCAGCAGTGGGGTTTGCGGGCTTGAAGCAAAGGTGGCAATGCCGCGAATAAAAATATCAGAACCGTCTGCTCCCGGTGCGCCGCCACGCTGGTAAGCGACCACACCGGCCAGCCGGCCGGCGATTGCCGAGGTCAGGTCGCGTACTGGCAATTTCAGCTCTTCGGGTTTAAGCGTAACCTGCGCACCTACCAGGCTGGTTCGCTTCTGGCGACCGAACCCTACAATGGCTACCTCTTCAAGGCTGCCCTCTTCAGGAACGAGAACCACGTTCAAATCCACGCGGTTGCGTACGGCGATTTGCTGGCGTTTGTAACCGATATAAGAAAATTCAAGGGAATCGGTTGGTTCAACCTCGATAGAATAAGAACCTTCTGTGTTGGTAATCGTGTTGCGCTGCTTTCTGCTTACTTTAACCGTCACCCCGGGCATACCCTGGGCCAGTTCATTGCGAACCACACCTGATACCCGGACCTGTCTCGCCGGCGCCTCTTTGGCAATACTTGGCTCTGTCCGGCGAACAATGGCAAACTGCCGGTCGTCTATTTTGCCAAGATCGAATCCCAGTTCGCGCAATTGCGTGGTAAATGAAAGAATGGCTGTAGCCGCTCCTCCTTTTAGTTCGTCGGCGGGAATACGAAAGCTTTGTAAGCCGCCCTGGGTACTCACAATACTGATTTTATAACGCTTGAACATGAGCTCTATGGCCGTGTTCAGGTCTGTGGCGGCAGGACTGGTTGCAGACTTACGGCCCGCCACCCTGGATGCCAGTGCCCCCGGTTGTTGAAATGCTTCAGCTACGGGTTGGTAAAGCAGCAGCATCCACAAAAAAGAAAGTAAAATTTTAATCTTCATCGAATTTGGTTTTAGAATAGTTGATTGTTATTTGGCGGTATAGTTGTTTACATAGGCCTGTTTGGTTTAATGGTGATTTGTCTGTTTCCTTGTATGATTTCGGCCTCGAGCATGACGCCGAGTATTTTGCAAAATGTACTGTCATCAGGTGCGGTTATCCGGCCATTCAGCTTCACATTGTTAAATTTCTCTGCTTGCAACAGCTTTACGGGGTGCTGCAGCACGAGCTCAAGCAGACTGATGACTTCATTTATTCCTGTCTGGTCAAACCGGTAATGGCCTGTCAGCAACCCTTCAAAAAGAGCAGGGTTTATCTGCAGCTTCTCAAGGCTTTTGTTTCTTAACCGCACCGCTTCGCCTGCCCGGAGCCGCACGGCACTGCCGGCATGGCTTACACGAACCAGCCCGGTGTTCACGATGACAGCCTTACCGGCACCTGCGTCTGAGACATGAAAAGATGTGCCCAGCACACTTACTTCGAGGTCGCGGGTATGGACGCTGAACGGTCTTTTCTGTCCGTCGCGGTCCAGCAGGGTTGTTACCTTAAAAAAGGCATCACCAGTCAGGCTGATGTTTCGTTCATTTTCGGGGAAACCGGCCAGGTAGTCGAGTTTTCCTCCCGGCTGAAGCCAGACCTCTGACCGGTCAGGCAGCACAATCCTTTTGGCCCTGCCGTTTCTTTCTACCTGTACGGTGATCAGTTTGTGCCGGTTTAACCTGCTAAACAAGACAGCACAGCAGGCCAGCAGGCAAATAACCGCAGCGTAACCGAAATAGCGCCGGCCCTTTCCTGCCGTTCTGGCTCCGACCGGTGGCTGTTCTTTCTTCTTCCTGATCTGCAGCCAGGTTTCCTCGCTTGGCGGCATTATGGCTTCTTTTTTTAGCTGACCGGCCACCTGTTTGATTTTGAAATAAAGCAGTTTGTTCTCTGCGCTTTCAGCTATCCAGCTCAGTACCT
This sequence comes from Pedobacter yulinensis, assembly GCF_003029735.1. Taxonomy (GTDB): domain Bacteria; phylum Bacteroidota; class Bacteroidia; order Sphingobacteriales; family Sphingobacteriaceae; genus Pedobacter; species Pedobacter yulinensis. The sequence continues at coordinate 183,479 of NZ_KZ686271.1, read as the reverse complement.
TTGCGGTCTCGCCGGGGTCTGTCTCTCCGTCAATAAATTTTGTGATCAGTAAATAATCCGGTTCTTTTTGTTCCATTGTGTGTTTTGTACAGCCATGACGGTAAACCAGCAGTTTCTACGTACGCACTTTGAAAAAAAATAAAAAAAGCCCGGCGTTACCGGGCTTCAGGTTGCATATAATGTGGTTTGGTTAGGCAAGTAACATGCTGACGTTTCTGAGGGCAACCCTGAGCTGCTTTACAGCTTTGTATAGCTGAGTCTCGACGGTGCGGGGCGAGATACCCATTTCTTCAGATATCTGCCTTGCGCGTTTTCCGTTCACATACCGGTGTTCGATGACCTCCCGGCACCGTTCAGGCAAACCCTGCATGGCCAATGCCAGTTGCTCTTCCCGCTCAGATGTTTCCAGGAGCAGATCTGTCTGCGCTGACTGCCAGGCTATTTCTTCCTCTGCCAGCCGGATCAGCGCATCGCGTTGTTTATCTTCCAGCTTCCGCCTGCGCAGCATATCAATATAACGGTTCCTGATCGCCCTGTAAACATAGGCTTCGAGGGTCAGGCCTACTGTTAGTTTACCGCATTTCTGCAGCAGTTGGACAAATACATCCTGTACAAGGTCTTCGGCCGCAACAGGGCCCACGTACCGGGCAGCGAAAGACACAAGCTGGCTGTAATGCTGCCTAAAGAGCGATTTCACCGCCCCTTCGGTCAGGGTTCCGATATCAATCATGCTGGTTTGCAAAGGGTTTAGTTGTTGGTTGTTTACCGAATCTAGAAAGAACTTAGCGTCGGTTTGGCCTTGAACTCTGCGCAAACGTTTGAGTAAAAAGGAGCGGATGAGCCCCGCCGAACTTAAATTTTGATGGTTAATCGTTTAAATGAGAAGCACCGGAAGCCGCATTCTACCAGCAACGGGAAAAAGCCGCCGGCAGCAGGGCAAAATCGGCCCTGCAACGTTAAGTTCAAACGTTTGCGTTGTCTTACCGGCAGTAATTTGAGGGTTTGGACAGGGTATTTAGCGGCGGGTGCCGAAGTCCTGGGTCCAGTATTTCTCTGCCCGGCCCGCGCCCATTTCTCTGAACCGCGCATTCATCATGTTTTTGCAGTGCCCTTCGCTCTTGCGCCAGGAATCAAAGACCTCCTGTTCGTCGCGCTGCCCATAAGCAATGTTTTCAGCTACTGCAGACCAGATATAGCCAATCCTGGTAACGCGCGTTCCCAGGGTTGTGCCGTCAGCAGACGAATGATCGAAAAAATCGTTTTTTAACATGTCTTTGCTGTGCCGCGTGGCAGCAGCAGCCAGCAGCTGGTTCCAGGTAAGCGGCTGCACGGCCGGCATGCGTGTCCGGCCGCAGGTGCAGCCGGCAGTTCTGATCTGGTTAACTTTTTTAAGCAGCAGCCTTTTGTTCAGATTCGTTTCATCTCCCCGACCAGGCGTTCCGCTTGCCGCAGTACCCGGACCGGTCAGTATGACCAGTGCGTACAAGCAGGCAGCCAAAATTCCGACACATTTCATACCCATGGCTGGCAACTTTAATGCCACGCAAAAAAGCCGCCCGGTGTAACCGGGCGGCTTGTCCTGAAAAGATAAACAGCCTATTCCAAACTGTCTTCTTCTTTCTTCTGTTTTTTATCTTTTTTATGCTGGATCGAAATCTCCTCCGTCTCCTTGTTGTAGTCGATCTCAAGTACATCGCCTTCAGTCAGCTCGCCTTTGAGAATCTCTTCGGCAATCGGGTCTTCAAGGTATTTTTGAATGGCGCGTTTTAGCGGACGTGCACCAAAGTTACTGTCAAATCCTTTTTCAGCAATGTAATCTTTTGCATTGTCTGTGAGCCTGATTTCGTAACCCAGATTGTGTACTCGTCCAAACAGCGATTTCAACTCGATATCGATGATGTTGAAGATTTCCTGTTTACCCAGCGAGTTGAAGACGACCACGTCGTCTACGCGGTTCAAAAATTCTGGCGCAAATGCACGTTTCAGCGCGTTCTCAATCACCCCTCTTGAATGTGCGTCGGCCTGGTTCATCTTTGCCGAAGTCGAGAATCCAACGCCCTGACCAAATTCTTTCAACTGGCGTGCGCCAATGTTAGAGGTCATGATAATGATGGTATTCCTGAAGTCAACCTTGCGGCCAAGGCTGTCGGTCAGTTGTCCTTCGTCAAGAACCTGCAGCAGGATGTTAAACACATCAGGGTGTGCTTTCTCGATCTCATCAAGCAGAATGACCGCGTAGGGTTTACGTCTTACCTTCTCGGTAAGCTGCCCGCCTTCTTCGTATCCAACGTATCCCGGAGGCGCACCCACGAGCCTGGAAACAGCGAATTTCTCCATGTATTCACTCATGTCGATCTGGATCAGCGAATCTTCACTGTCGAACATGAACCTGGCCAGTTCTTTGGCAAGTTCAGTTTTACCCACGCCAGTCGGTCCGAGGAAAATAAAAGAGCCGATCGGTTTTTTCGGATCTTTTAATCCGGCACGCGTGCGCTGAATGGCTTTGGTCAGTTTCTTGATCGCATCGTCCTGCCCAATGATCTTCTCGCCGATCTTGTCATACATGTTAAGCAGTTTCTGGCTGTCGGTCTGGCCGACACGCTGAACCGGAATCCCGGTCATCATGGCCACAACTTCTGCTACATTGTCTTCGCTGACCGTGTACCGTTTGGTTTTGGTTTCAGACTCCCACTCGGCCTTTGCCTTATCAAGCTGTTCGAGCAGATTTTTTTCGGTATCGCGCAGTTTGGCCGCCTCTTCGTATTTCTGGCTGCGAACCACTTTGTTTTTTTCGACCTTGATGTCTTCGATTTTCGCCTCGATGTCAATGATGTTCTGCGGAACATGAATATTGGTCAGGTGTACCCTTGAACCGGCTTCGTCAAGTGCGTCTATCGCTTTATCTGGCAGGAACCGGTCTGAAATGTAACGGGAAGTCAGGGCAACACAGGCCTGGATAGCCTCGTCTGTATAGGTAACGCCGTGGTGCTCCTCGTATTTGTCTTTGATTCTGGTAAGAATTTCAATGGTCTCTTCAGGCGATGCCGGCTCAACCATGACCTTTTGAAAACGACGGTCTAAAGCGCCGTCTTTTTCAATATACTGCCGGTATTCATCGAGCGTTGTCGCACCGATACATTGAATCTCTCCCCTGGCCAGGGCCGGTTTAAACATATTTGATGCATCCAGCGACCCTGAAGCACCGCCGGCACCCACGATTGTATGAATCTCGTCAATGAACAGGATCACATCTGTCGACTTTTCCAATTCGTTCATCACGGCTTTCATTCGCTCTTCGAATTGTCCGCGGTATTTCGTACCGGCAACAAGCGAAGCCAGATCAAGTGTAACCACACGCTTGTTGAAAAGCACCCGCGACACCTTCCGCTGCACAATGCGCAGCGCCAGGCCTTCGGCTATAGCCGATTTACCCACGCCGGGTTCACCGATCAGAATCGGGTTATTTTTCTTGCGCCTGGACAGGATCTGCGAAACGCGTTCAATCTCTTTCTCGCGTCCAACAATTGGGTCGAGTCTGCCCTCTTCGGCGGCTTTGGTGAGGTCGCGGCCAAAATTGTCAAGAACAGGCGTCTTTGATTTGATGTCTGAGACCTTTTTGGGCGCTGAAAAACTTTCCTCTTCCCGGTAATCGTCATCGCCGGTCGAGGCGCTGCCTTGCGGATCATCCCTGAAACCATTGCGGTTTACCTCGACCTCCTGTTTAAAGATGTCGTAAGTTACGCTGTACTGCAGCAGGATCTGCGAGGCAATGTTGTCATCATCACGGAGAATAGACAGCAACAGGTGTTCTGTTCCGATCAGGTCGCTCTTGAAGATTTTTGCCTCCAGATAGGTGATTTTTAATACTTTTTCGGCCTGCTTTGTCAGTGGAATATTACCAAGATTGGCTGTTACCCCCGAAGTGCCCCTGACTGCGTCTTCTACCGATCGTCTGAGTTTCGATGTATCTACCCCGAGCGACCGTAGAATCTTAATAGCCATCCCGTCGCCTTCTCTGATGAGACCCAGCAACAGGTGTTCGGTTCCTATATAATCGTGACCCAGTCTCAGGGCTTCTTCCCTGCTGAAAGAGATCACGTCTTTAACCTGCGGTGAAAATTTAGCTTCCATATATACCTTTCTTAAACGGGGCGGCTCTAAACTAGAAATACTTTGCAAAAAGCCAGCACCCTGTTTCGAAATATTTTATCAACAATTACGCCATAGCAACTGAGGCACGATCGCTTCTGACGGTATTTCAGATTAATTACTCCGGTATGGCCAAAATAGCCATTCTGCAAAAAAATCAGGCAATTATGTCAGATAAATTCTGTCCCGGTAACCGGCCCTTCCGGTGAACGGCCAATCGCCTCACGACCGGGAGCCTGCCAGCTTCGCTTTTCACGCATCCCCAGAGCATATACGAAATCCAGGCAGGAATTGTTTCCTGATTTCTTCATAATTTGAGCATATTTGCGAAAAAAAAGCAAACATGTCTGACGAAAAAATAATCTTTTCGATGGCGGGTCTGAACAAGATCTATCCGCCTCAAAAACAGGTTCTGAAGAACATTTATATATCTTTTTTCTATGGCGCCAAGATTGGCGTAATCGGTTTGAACGGTTCGGGCAAGTCGTCCCTGCTCAAAATCATTGCCGGCCTGGACAAATCATACCAGGGCGACGTGGTCTTCTCGCCCGGTTATTCTGTTGGTTACCTGGCCCAGGAACCGGAGCTCGACCCTGAAAAAACTGTCAGGGAGGTTGTCGAGGAAGGTGTAGCTGAGATTACGGCCATTCTTAAGGAATATGAAGAAATTAACGAAAAATTTGGCCTGCCCGAGGTTTATGAAGACGCAGATGCGATGGATAAACTCATGGCGCGCCAGGGTGAGCTGCAGGACAAGATAGACGCCGTCGGCGCCTGGGAACTTGATAACAAACTTGAGCGGGCCATGGACGCCCTGCGGTGCCCTGATCCTGATACCCGCATTGCAGTTTTGTCGGGTGGTGAACGCCGCCGGGTAGCCCTTTGCCGGCTCCTGCTGCAGGAACCAGACGTCCTGCTGCTCGATGAGCCGACCAACCACCTGGACGCTGAAAGCATTGACTGGCTTGAACAACACCTGCAACATTATAAAGGTACCGTTATTGCCGTAACGCACGACCGGTATTTTCTCGATAACGTTGCCGGCTGGATCCTTGAACTGGACCGCGGCGAAGGTATTCCATGGAAGGGAAATTATTCGTCCTGGCTGGACCAGAAAGCAAAACGCCTGGCACAGGAAGAGAAAACAGAGAGCAAACGCCAGAAAACGCTCGAGCGCGAACTGGAATGGGTACGCATGGCTCCCAAGGCCCGGCATGCCAAATCAAAAGCCAGGCTGAGCAATTACGAGAAACTGGCTTCTGAAGAGACCCGGGACCGCGAAGACAAACTGGAGCTCTTTATACCACCCGGCCGCCGGCTGGGCAATGTGGTTATCGAGGCGAATGGTGTCAGCAAGGCGTATGGTGACCGGATCTTGTTCGAAAACCTGAGCTTTTCGCTGCCGCCGGCAGGCATTGTGGGCATTATCGGGCCGAACGGCGCGGGTAAGACCACCTTGTTCAGGCTGATAACCGGCCAGGAAACGCCAGACGGCGGCACGTTCCGCGTTGGTGAAACGGTAGAGCTGGGTTATGTTGACCAGATGCATGATGACCTGGATGCGAACAAAACGGTTTACGAGAACATTACAGACGGGCTGGACAACATTCAGCTGGGCAACAAAGCCGTGAACGGCCGCGCATATGTCTCTAAATTTAACTTTAACGGCGGCGACCAGCAGAAAAAGATAGGGGTATTATCTGGTGGAGAGCGCAACCGTGTTCACCTGGCCATCACGCTTAAAAAAGGTGCGAATGTACTTTTACTAGATGAGCCCACCAATGACATCGATGTGAATACGCTCCGGGCACTGGAAGAAGCGCTGGAAAATTTCGGGGGCTGCGCAGTGGTCATTAGCCACGACCGTTGGTTCCTGGACAGGATCTGTACCCATATCCTGGCTTTCGAGGGCAATTCTGAGGTGTACTTCTTTGAAGGAAACTACAGCGATTACGAAGAGAACAGGAAAAAGCGGCTCGGGGATGTTACCCCTCACCGCATCAGATACAAGAAACTCGCTTAATTGCACCATTTGAAACGAGCCTCCCGAACAGTTGTTCCGGAGGCTCTTTTTATTTCTTTCCGTCCCGGATTTCCAGGTACTGACGCAGTTGCGTGTAGTATGCAGCCAGCACAGTCAGTTCGGCCAGCAGAAGGCTTAGCAGCGGATCATCCGCTGAACGTTGCTGCCTTCGGGCCAGAAGCAGTATTCGCTGTGTAGACTTCACCTGCTCGATCAGGTAACCGGCAGCATCTGCAAGTGGCCGCAGGCTCGCTTTAAAAGCCGCTTTTCTGAGCTCGAGCACGGAAGTCGAGATGCTGCGGGCATCCCGACCAAAGGCCGCCGTACCAAGCGTACGAAACGGTTCTTCAAAGGCAGTTATGCCGGGCATCGCTTCTTTTTCCCCCTTCATGTGCCGTTCAGGTCAGCACATAAAACTTTCGCCTGCATTTTGCACACCGGTAATGCCTGAGGTTTAGCCAGGAAAAAAGGCTTCTGGCTAGCGTGCCGCGCCTGATCCGGTAGCATTCCTGGTTACCGCACCTCCGGCAGGCTACTGCCGGCGCGTTGTGGTCCCGGCCTCCCGCTGCTGCGTCGTTCACGGGGTTGATCATCATGTCCATAGCTGAAGTCATAGCTCATTCGTTAAGATGCTGCAAAAGTGCGGTTTGCTGCCTTTACAGAACAGACAAAAACCTTTACAAAACTGCCAACTTGCGCAAAAAAACCTCGTTACAGGGATCAAAGCAGGTCATGAACATCGCGGCCATATGCCCCGCGAAACAGCCTGGCAAAGTAAGCGGGGGTATCAAAACCGGCCACCTGTGCAATCTCAGCAAGTGTGCGGTAGCGGCCCGAGTCGATTGCCTCGCGGGCAACGCGTAGCCGGATGGTGCGAATATATTTGTTTGGCGTAAGGCCGGTAACCGCCTTTACACGCCGGTGCATCTGCCGTTCACTCAGGTTCATGTCATAACTCAGCTCGGTAATAAGCAGATCGGTCCTGCCAATCTGACCGCGTACCAGGTTTTCCAGGCGTTCCAGCCAGGCAAGGTCTGCCGGTGAAAGCATCGGCATTCGGTCTGCAGCGGGCAATTCACCTGCTTCTGAGGCAGCGAGTTTTCGGGCCGCGGAATTCTCGAGCAGGTTATTGACCCGGGCCAATAGTTCTCCGCTAATAAAAGGTTTGGTCAGGTAGTCATGTACGCCTGCCTGCAGCGCCCGCACCTTTTGGTGTACATCAGCCTGGGCAGTCAGCATGACGAAAGGAATGTGGCAGTACACCGGGTCGGCCTTCAGGCGCTGCAACAACGAATAACCGTCCATTCCGGTCATCATCACATCTGATAGGATGAGGTCTGGCGGTTCCGGCATACCGGCCAGTCGGGAAAGTGCATCTTCGCCATCAATTGCCTGGACCACTTCATAGTGGCTGTCCAAAACCTGCTTCACATAGGCAGACATGTCAGCCTGGTCTTCGACAAGTAAGATTTTCCGATCCTGCCCTGCCGGCAGCGGCATATCTGCTGGCAACGGTGCTGCCGGTTGCGCCGCCGTGCTGACAGGCGCTTCGGCAATGACAAGCGGCAGCGACAGGCGAAATTCAGTACCCTGGCCGGCCTCAGAATGCAGCTCCAGGGAGCCACCCATCAGTTCGCTGAATTCTTTTACGATGGCCAGCCCGATCCCTGTACCCCCGGCGGCATCCGGACGGTCTACCTGGTAAAACCGGTCAAAGACCTTACCCTGCTCATCGGGGTGAATACCCGGTCCGGTATCCTGCACCGAAATTTTAAGCTCCCCCGAATCGACGACTGCCGACATTCGTACCGATCCGCCGGCAGGCGAAAACTTAATCGCGTTTGAGAGCAGGTTGTTCATGACTTTTTCCAGCTTGTCCCGGTCGGCGATGACCCATAACGTTTCAGGGATGGACTTGTCAAGTACATAGTTCATCCGCTTGTAGCGGGCAGCAGAGCTGAAGTTCCCGAACGTCAGGCCAATAAAGGCATGCAGGTTTAGGGGTTCATTGCGCAACCGCAATTTGCCCGTTTCCAGCTTGCTCAGATCGAGCAGTTCGTTGATCACATCGAGCAGCTTTCGGCTGTTGCGCCAGATCAGTTCTGCCGCATTTGCGCGTTCGTCAGTACTCATTCCCGAACCCTCACGGCGCAGCTGTTCTGCCGGCGACATGATCAGGGTGAGCGGTGTGCGCAGTTCATGACTGATGTTCGTAAAAAACATTGACTTGAGCCGGTCTAACCGGGCCAATTGCTCATTTTCAAGCGCGAGAATGGCCGCCTGCTTTCGTCGCCTGTATAAAAACAGGCCATACACCGTAAAAACGACCATCAGTACAGTGACCGCAGCAAAAATGGTCAGGTTACGTTCGTGGCGCAGCAACAGGCTGCGGTTGTTGGCTTCAAGAACCTTCTTGTCCGCACGAAACCTGGCATCCAGTTCGTTTGCCGCACGCGTTTTTTCTACTGAGGTAAGTGAATCATGGATGGCATTAGCCTTCTGTGTGTACCCGTATGCGTTTTTATAATCGCCCATGGCTAGGTATGCCTCGCTTAAGCGCCTGTAGATATTTCTTTGAAGCGTTTGGCTGCTTTGCCCGCGCGACAGCAGGCCTAGTGCCTGCAGGCCGTATCCAACGGCCTCACGGTACTTGCCTGTGCTGATTTTCAGTGTCATGAGCTCATTTAGGGCATGTTTCTGGATAGCAGGAAAATTGTGTTTCGCCGTAAGGCTGACCGATTCCAGCAGCACCTTTTCTGCTGCCTGAAACCGGTTCTGCATTTCATACAGCCTGCCCAGGTTGCTCAGGTACCGGGACCTTTCAAAAGGAGAGAGAAAACTGGCAAATGGCGGATTCAAGATCACTTCCATTGATCTTGTCGCCTTCTGCAGGTTCGCGGCATTGCTCATGCCGCGGTGCGAATGAATATTTGAAACCGTACTGAGGGCAAAGATATACGAAGCCGTATCGCGGGCAGACAGGGCTGCGACTGCAGCCTCCTGTGCATAAGGAAGGGCCTTGGCAGGCTGGTCCAAAGACCGGTAAATATCTGCTACGCACAATCGTGCATCGACCTCCATTTTTGTCCAGTTGCGGCTGTCGGCTGTGCGCAGCATGCGAAATGCCATTTTCAGTCCCTGGTCTGCGGCACCCTGGTAATTGAGCATGTAGGCAACCATCAGTCCGGCCTTGACATAGGTAACCGAATCACGAACCGCTGCGTGCGCGAAAGATTGCCGGCCATATCTCAACGCCTCCGCCCGGTCTCCTGCCTGGTATGACTTGTAGGCCATGGCCAGCTCAATCTCCGCTTCCCAGGCCCCGTCCCTGCGCTGCCGGGCTATGCGGAGCAGGCTGTCGGCATAAACCGCGGCCTTTGCCGGATCATTAATCGTTTTAATGGCATTCGTCAGGTCGTTCTGATGCTGAGCAGTGGATGGAACTGGCTGCTGTGCTGCAAGCCCGGTCCGGAGACAAAGGCATATAAGGATGATGGCAAGGCGGTGAGAGAGCGGGGTCATTGCCGCTAAATTACAGTTCCGCAGGCAGTTTTGAAACAGGCTGCACTACTTACATTTTGTTTGCGCCAAATTTATTCAGTCGCATGGTAAACGTGAGCAGCACGTATTGCGTAATCTGTGCGGTACGGATGTCTGTGACAGAGTTTTCAGAGATGCTTCTGGCCAGGTTATTTGCCTCATTTAAAATATCGAATGCCTGCAACGCTAGGGTTGCCTGCCTGTTCTTCAAGAAAGATTTCTGGATGTGTGCATTGATCAGCAAAGGGTTACCCGCGTTAACAAGGAAACCTGAATACAGGCTCTTAGAGGCATTGAACCCGGCAGAGAAACCATCATCGAGATAAGTGTTGGCCGAAAAATTAAATTGCCAGGTCTCAATGTTGCGTTCACTGGCAAAAAAGATTGCATAACGGTTGCTGCTGTAGTTGTAAAGCACATTGCCCGAAAGCCCGTACCGCTTGCGGTTGTACGAGAAACCGAGCGACTGGCTAAAGTTGACACGCTCATTCCGCTTCATCTGGTTGTTCAGAAAAAACACATTGTTGCTGAGGTTCGCACTGCTCATGGCCTGCACATTGAGGCGGTTGTAAAGAAATGGCTGCGCAAAAGAAACCATTCCGCCAAAATTGTAGTTGCCGCTGGTATTCTCGAAACGGGTCTCCTGTTTAAGCCCGTTCAGCGTATCCTGAACCAGGACCACGTTGGCGGCCACCTGGTTCTGCACCACTGAGCCGTTTAGCGAAAACATCAGCGTGCTGCCGGTTTTCAGGCTGTTGAGGGCAAAACCGGCGTTTCCGTTGTGGCTGAAGCTCGGCTTCAGATCGGGATTGCCGATAATGACATTCTGCAGGTTGCGGGCATCAGGTACGGGCTGCAGCTGGTTGAAAGACGGTGCGGCACTTACGCCATTGTAAGAGAACGTAAAACTTTTGTTGTCAGGCCAGGTATAGCTGATACGGGCCACAGGCGAAAAATTAAACTGCCGCTGATTGATCTTTCCTTCCCGCCCGATGAATTCGCTGGCCAGCAGGCTGGGCTGGGCGTTGATGCCAATGTTATAAGTGAGGCGCGGAGACTGGAAGCGGTAGTTGACCGCCGCATGATGGGCCAGGAACAGGGAAGAGTAAAGTGAACTCAGGGAATCAACCAAACTGCTGTTCCAGCTGTCGGTGCCCGCACGGGTTTGAAAGCGTGTAAAGGTATTGCTCATCGACAAACCATACGAAAAGTCAATGTTTTCTTTGATTAAAGAATCCAGGCCTGGTTTAAGCGGGTAACTGTAACGCACTTCTGCAGATAAATTTGAGCTGTGATTCCGCGTGTCGATGACCCGGTTCAGCAGCGAATCTTTAACAGGGCTGCCTGTGTACCGGTCATAATAGCCGATCCTGTTGAACAGTTCCTCGTTGCTCTTGCTGAGAGCGCTGTTCCCCGACAGGCTGATCGAAAATGTACGGCCCGGAACACGGGTGCGACGGGCCCAGGTCATGCTGCCGTTTACGTTCGGCGATCTGAAATTACCCGTGTTGTCAGTAAAGAGATCCTGCCTGATAATTCCCCGCTGCATGGAATTCAACGTGGTGTTGTTATCGCGGTCTACAAACGATCCATTCACTGAAGACTGGAAATAGGCCATCTTGGTTACCGACTGAACGTTGATATTCAGGTTGTGGGTGTCGGCCTCAGACTGCATCTGGTTTCCACTTTCGTTGATGATCGTTCCGATCGTATTTACCGTTTCTACATAGGTTTCCTGGCGGGTTTTGTTGTTGCTCTCGTTGTACCGGTAGTTGGCGCTCGCACTCAGCCCCTCCTTAATCTTGTTGCGCATATTAAGCCCCAGCTGGTTATTTTCATTGAAGCCCGTGCGGTTGTCGGTGCTGCTCACCGCGCCATTGATACCGATCTGTTTATCGTCTTGCCAGAGGTTGCCGCTTGCATTTAGCGCAAGCTGCCTGTTCGTACCGCCCGCGCTGTTGATATTGCCAAAATTTCCTTTGTTCAGGTTCGGTTTGGTAACCAGGTTCAGCAATTTTACGGGCTCGCCTGTTTTTACCCCTGTAAAGTTCGCTTCGTCTCCATAGTCCTCGATAACCTGTACGCGTGCCACGATGGCCGCAGGCAGTTGCCTGATAAACTCCTTGACGTCATTTGTAAAAAAATCTTCCCCATTTACCCGCAGGCGCGTCATTGGCTGACCCATGGCTGTCACATTGCCGTGCTCATCGACCCGAATGCCCTGCATTTGTTTGAGCAGGTCTTCGACAACATCATTCTCGCGGACCGTATAAGCAGCGGCATTGTACTCGATCGTGTCTTTCATGATGCGAATGGGGTTTAACCGGGCCTTGACCTCCACATCCTTTAACTGGGTAAACTTGTTTTGGAGCACGATCGGGTTAAGGGTGACATGTCGCTCGCCTTCCTTAAATGTATAAGCTGCCTTGAGAATGCGGTAACCGATGCTTTCGAAGATCAGTCCGATTGTCTGCGTGCCAATTCCCTTGATACTGAATTCGCCATCATTATCGGTAACACCTGTCAGGGTGTCTCGCCCGGAGATGATCTTCACGTTCGCCCCCGGCACGGGGTTTTTGAGGGAGTCGATCAGGCTGCCGCTTAAGCGGTGAACGCTCTGTGCCTGAACGCTCAACGCGCTCAGGCACAGCACAGCCAGCGAAAGCCAAAAGGCGTTCGGCAAAAAGGTGTAGCCGTAAAACTCGATTCTTATCGGCATTCGCTTTTGGCTGCGAGGTTATTCCTGTTTTCTCTCCGGACGGGGACCCCGCTTGTAAATAACCAGGCCGTTCAGAAAATTGCGCAAAATCTGGTCTTTACAGGGTTTGAAGTTCGGATGGTCGTCGTTCCTGAACATATCGCCCAGCTCTGCCTTCGTCGCCTTAAAGTTAACGAGCGAGAGGATATGGACAATATCGTCTGTGGTCAGCGATAACGCTACCCGCAATTTTTTCAGGATATCATTATTACTCATATTCTGATAGTTATAGTATCGGCTATATTTTTCAGACCGCACAATAGCCTGCGGCCCGGTCGTTAATGTGCTATTTCGAAGCGTACCCGCTTGTTTTTGATTTTTTCATTTCCTACCGATTGCAGCAATTTAGAAACTTTATTCCTTTTAATGGCAACAAATGACATTTGGTCTTTGACTTCGATCAGGCCGATATCTTCCCGGGACAGCCCGCCTTTACTGATAAAAAAACCGACCAGGTCAGTCTTACTCAGTTTATCTTTTTTTCCTGCCGACGCATAGACCGTTTCCCATTCGGGCGGCGGCAGGGGCGGCAGACTGCTGCGTTCGAGCGGCTCGGCCGCGACATCGATCCATTCAGGCAGTTCTGCGCCGGTGCAAACGAGGTAAACGGTGCCCGAAGCGCTCATCCTGGCTGTGCGCCCGTTGCGGTGTGTAAAAGCTTCGCGATTTACCGGCATCTGGTAGTGCACAACGGCACCAACTTCAGGAATATCGAGCCCCCGGGCTGCCAGGTCAGTCGTTACCAGGATGCGGACCGAGCCGTTTCTGAACCTGGCCAGGTTCAGTTCACGCTCCTGCTGTTCCAATTTTCCGTGAAAAATACCGTGGGGCACAGCAGCATCAATCAGCCATTCGCTTACCTTGACGGCCATTTCCCGGTGGTTTACAAAAACCAGGACTGGTTCACGGCCAATCAGGCACAGCAAATCATACAGTGCCTCCATCTTGTCTTCCGGCGCGGCCGAGACCAGGCGGTACTGCAGGTCTGGCTGAACGGCTGAGGCGGCCAAAAAGTTCAGAATGTGCCCGGAACGAAAACCCGCAAATGCGGGGATGTCACTCCCTGCCGTTGCAGAGGTCAGGAAACGCTGGCGCAAGTTGGGCAGGCTTGCGATTATAGCAGCCATTTCATCCCTGAAACCAAGCTCCAGCGACTTGTCAAATTCATCGAGTACAAGAGTGTGCAGGTTTTGGGCGTTGATGTGGCATTCGCGAAAATGAAAGGCAATACGCCCCGGTGTGCCAATGACCAGCGCCGGCGGTTCACGGAGGGTGTTTGTTTCGGTTGTGACGGCATGGCCGCCATAAAAAGCCGCCACCTTGTATCCTGTCTGCAGGCTGCGGAATACATCGGTGATCTGCAGGGCCAGCTCGCGCGAGGGCACAAGTACCAACGCCTGAACACCCGCCTGTTCCGGAGCGAGCAGCCTGATCAGCGGCAGCAGAAAACATAAGGTTTTCCCCGAGCCGGTCGGAGACAGCACGAGCAGGTCCTTGCCGCCCGGAAAGGCAGCGAGCGCCTGCTCCTGAAGGTTATTCAGTTTTTGAATGCCCAGCCGGGCGAGTGCTTCCTTAAACTCCATGAGCAAAGGTAGCAGTTTCTGTCATACCTCTCCTACCGCAGAAAATGACGGCTAAAGAATTTGCGGTAACGTTCCATGCGGTACAGCATCTGCCCCCTGCGGTTAAACCAACGTTTTAAACGCCGTACCGGCCTTGATACCCGTTCCTGGATCATCTCCGGAACTTCGTTCAACTGGTCTCTGAAATCGATATTCCCTCCTGCCCTGCTTTGTTGAAGCAAAAGCATTTCGTTATAAAGATGTGCTTCCATAGTATCAGATCTATATTTCTTTCTTTACAACGAGTGGTTGCCGGAAAAAGTTTGTGCGAACAAAAGAATCCATCATGTCATGATTTCTTTTCAGAAGAGGCAACATAATTGCGATAATGTTGTTACTACGAATATAATATGCCTCCCCTAATGGATACAATAAACAGACACACTTACAATACGGGAATTATAGGAAATTGCGCTTACCTCGCCCACATCAATCAAAATACGAATATCGACTGGCTCTGCTGGCCGCGTTTTGACAGCTCTTTTGTTTTCGGCGGCCTGCTCGACAAGCAGAAGGGCGGCGAGTTCTCCGTACTTCCTGACGAAGAATACTTCAGCACCCAGTATTACCTGGAAAATACCAATGTACTTTGTACAGAAATTACGACAGCAAGCGGAAAATACCGGGTCACCGATTTCGCCCCCAGGTTTCAGATGAATGAACGGTATTTTAAACCGCTTATGCTGATCAGAAAGATCGAGCCGCTTGCCGGTAACCCGCGTGTCTGTGTAACCTGCACACCGGTGGGCCGTTACGGTGAACACGCACTTAAAGCAGGCCGGGGCAGCAACCATATCGATTATTCGGGTGCTGACGAAAAAATCAGGCTCAGCACGACCATTTCGCTGACGTATATCCTCGATCAGAAACATTTTGTACTTAACGAAGACAAATACCTCATCCTCACGTTCGATCAGGAGTTCCATGCGCCGATCAGCAGCACGGCCGAACGTTTTCTGCAGGAGACCACCCGCTATTGGCGCAACTGGGTGAAACATTCTTCCATTGCCCACTTCTTCCAGCAGCACGTCATCCGCTCGTCGCTGGTTTTAAAGATACACCAGTATGAAGACACGGGGGCCATTATCGCCGCCAGCACAACCAGCCTTCCCGAATCGCCGGGCAGTACACGCAACTGGGATTACCGTTACTGCTGGATGCGCGATACCTATTATGTACTCACCTCGCTCAACCACATCGGGCATTTCGAGGAGATGGAAAAGTACTTTAATTACATTACCAACATCTCTTTTGACGACGAGATCCGCTACCAGCCGCTGTACGGCATTGGCGGCGAAAAAGAACTGGTAGAGCAACAGCTCGGCCACCTGGACGGCTACATGGGCAACCAACCCGTACGGATCGGCAACCAGGCATATGAACATATACAAAACGATATTTACGGACAGGTGCTTATTTCCATGCTGCCTCTTTACACCGATCACCGCTTTATTTTCGATGAGCGTAAAGACTCGCCGCGCTGGTTGAACTATTTGCTTGGCAAAATCGAAAATACGATTGACGAGAAGGACGCAGGGATCTGGGAGTTCCGCAACATAGCCAACCGGCACTGTTACACCAACCTGTTCCAATGGGCCGGAGCCAATGCTGCACTGAAAATGGCAAAAACCATTGGCAATAAGGATTTTGAAACACGCGCCCAGGCACTGATCGACAAAGCTGCGGGGTATATCGAAGCCTGTTATGATGCAGAGCGAAAAGTCTATACAAACGCCATCGGCAGCCCCTACCTGGACGCCAGCACGCTGCAGCTTATCATCATGAATTACCTGCCGCATGACTCACAGCGGGCCAAAGACCACCTGATCGCTCTTGAACAGCAACTAAAAACAGAAAACGGGCTGTTTTACAGGTACCTGCACGACGACGACTTTGGAAAACCAAAAGCCACGTTCCTCATTTGTGCGTTCTGGTACGTCGAAGCGCTGGCCTGTGTAGGCCGGGTCGAGGATGCCATCAGGGAATTTGAGTCGCTCCTGAAGTATGCCAACCACCTCAGGCTATTCAGCGAAGATGTTGACGAAAAGGACGGCAGTCAGTGGGGCAATTTCCCGCAGGCTTACAGCCATGTCGGGCTCATGAATGCTGCTTACCGGATTTCAATGAAACTGGACAAACCGATTTTCCTCTAGTTTACAGGAGTACGCCTTTCAGCACAAGCACTGCAACCGAAAAATAGATCAGGATCCCGGTAACATCGACCATGGTGGCCACAAAAGGCGCCGACGATGTTGCCGGGTCCAGGCGCAGCCGCTTCATGATGATCGGCATCATAGAGCCGATCAGGCTGCCCCAAAGTACGATCCCCAGCAGGGTAAAAAATATTGTTGTGGCAATCAGGAAAGCGTGTTCGCCATAATCATACAGGTGCAGGTTCTGCCACAGCAGGATGCGTACAAAACCGATCGTACCGAGAATGATGCCGAGCAGCAGGCCGGATACCAGTTCGCGGCGCATGACCTGCCACCAGGCGGAGATGGTCACCTCGCCCAGTGCCATGGCCTGGATGATCAGTGTAGAGGCCTGCGAACCACTGTTGCCGCCACTGCTCATGATCAGCGGAATAAATAACGACAGCACGATCGCTTTGTGAAGCTCCACTTCAAAATGTTGCATGGCGGTTGCGGTGAGCATTTCGCCCAGAAACAGCACGATCAGCCAGCCTGCACGTTTTTTTACCAGCCGGAGAATCGGGATATCTAGGTAGGGCTCATCGAGTGCCTCGGTACCCCCGATCTTTTGCATGTCTTCAGTATATTCCTCATTGGCAATCCAGAGAATATCGTCTACGGTAACGATACCCAGCAGTACATTGTGCTCATCGACCACAGGAAGCGCGACCCGGTTGTTCATCCTGAAAACATTGATGGCCTCTTCCTGCGGGGCATTTGCATCGAGCGCAATGAAGCGTGTATCCATGTGGTCGCTTATCCTCGATTCGGGATCTGCCAGGAGGATCTCCCTGATCCGGATGTCGTCGAGCAGGATGCCTTCTTTATCAATCACGTACACAACATCGATGGTTTCAGAATTTTTACCGTATCGCCTGATGTGGTTCAGCACCCGGGCAATTGTCCAGTCGGGCTTGACGGCAATGTAGTCGGGCGTCATGAGCCGGCCCACACTGTAATCTTCATAACCCAGCAGGTTCAGCGCCTCTTCGCGTTCATTTGCCGGCAACGATGCGATCATTTTTTTGACCTCGTCTGCTTTCAGTTCGGCGAACAGCGCTGTACGGTCATCGGGCGGCAAATCTTTAACGATCTGGTTGAGTTTGTTTCCGGAAAGCTTTTTAATGATACGTTCCTGTGTGGGAAAATCCAGGATGCGGAAAACATTGATGGCGCGGTTAAGGCTAAGGGTTTCAATAAAGCGGGCGGCATACTGCGGAAGTTCGTCGATGAGTTCCTCGACGTCAGAAATGTTCATTTCGTCAAGGTATCGCTTCAGGGCCCTGTCGTTGTCTCCATCGATCAGTGCCTGAATCTCATCTACTACATACGCTTCCATATTTTGCCCTCCTGATTTACATGATGATACCCTGAATTGTTTTTCGACTGCAAAAGTGAGCTTTTATTTTTAAAAAGCCAATGAACCCTTGTTTAGAACCCTATTTTTATTGTAGACCTGCGGGAAATATTTCGCACTTTTGTGTCCGGATCAGTGTGCTGAGCTTTGTGCAGTGGCCGGCAATAAATTTAGCCATCATGATAAACCGTTTAAAACTGCCGGTCAGGGAAACCGCAGTCCGTTTAACCCTCCTGCTTTTTGTATTTGGCACCATATACGGCTGTAAAGAAAACCCCGCAGAATGGAAAGCGAGCGAACAGGAAGCGATTGAAATTATCTCACGCGCCTTTCGCTCTGATAACGGCGGCCTGGCCATGCAGACCGGAATGGCGATCGTGCTTTCGGCCAGCCAGGCAAAGGCGGCCAACTGCGGCTTGAAGCAGGATACTGTTCTTAAGGCACGGGCTACCGGTGCAGACGGCACACATGGATACGACCTAAACTGGAGCCGGCAACTTACCTGCAGCAGCAGCCGTGTACCGCTTAAATTTGATCACAGCTTCAACGGGACAACGCTGTTCGAGGGGCCTAATTTAACTGCCGACGGGCAGGTTTCAGGCACCGCCACCGTGCTGGGCCTTGATGCCGCAAGCCGGGAGTACACGCTGAGTCAACGCATCGAGCAAAAGGGTACACAGCGGATCCGGGCCAGCCAAACCCTCCTGCTGAACAGCGTGCTGAATATGGAGACCACAAATATCCGCATTAGCAAACTAAGCGGACAAATACTGGACGGTACTGGCCGCCTGACGGTTAACGGCAGCACGGCAACCGGCAATAAATTCAGCTACAGCGGTTCGCTCAGATTTACGGGCGGCAACACTGCCACCCTCACATTTGACGGCGGCGGTTCGCACAGCCTGAGCTGGTAACTGTTCCGTTGCGGGTGAATTGCCCGACATGCAGTTTGAGTGTCACCGGCAGTTAAAAAATATCCTGAAACATGCGTAAACAACCTGCTGAAGGTATTTTCATCAAATTTTCGTTGTAACGATCTGCAATTTTATATATTTGCACGCCTGCTTCCGTAGTTCAATGGATAGAATGTCAGATTCCGGTTCTGATGATAGGGGTTCGAATCCCTTCGGGAGCACAAGAAAGAGCGCGTCAGTAACAATGCGCTCTTTTTTATGCCTTAAAATTCCCGGCTGTTCTGCCAGTTGCTTTCCACTCCCAAACATGGCTATGATTCCACGCTCCATTTAAACCGGACATCGCTCTGCGTTGCCAGATTTCAGGATAAAAATCAAACATTCATGGGCAAACGCTGTTTGGCATTAAAACTTAAAATATGACCAGAAAATTTACACTGCTTATCCTGCTCGCCTTGGGAACCCTGGCCTTCGGATGCAAGAAAGACGACATTGCCAACAACAAAGACCGCCTGATCGGGCAGTGGGCAGTTGAAAATTATGTACAGATTGAATACCTGAACGACAAGGAGACTGACCGGTCTGAGGATAATAACGAGGATCTCGTTTTTGATTTTGCTGCCAATGGCGGCGGCCGCGTGGTGTACGGAGGCGACGACGAAACGCCGCTTTCCTGGGTACTTGCCGAAGAACACATCACCATGAAGTTTGACGGGCAGACTTACCTTTTCGCCATCAGGACTCTAAACGATACAGACCTTACACTTGTTAGCGAGGAAAGCCGCACCACATCTCAGGGTGTGCGCAAAGATGTGCTGGAACTTTATCTGCGGAAACGTTAAGTCAGAACTTGCTCAAAGCCGGTTTTCAAAGACCGGCTTCGCGCAACATGGCTTTGAATGATTGACCTGAAAAGGCTTTTTCAGGCTTCCATTCCGGTTCTTTTTTCATCATCAGGTCAGTTTGCTGCTGTTTCCCCAACATAAAAACATGCCGGTCAAACGTCGAAAACCCGTTTTTCTCATAAAAACGGATGGCCCGCGCATTGTGTTCCCAGACACCCAGCCAGACAAATTCAGGCCTGATATGCGCTGCAATCTTCAGTGTATGGTCCATCAATCGGGAGGCCAGCGACCTGCCCTGGTACGCAGCAGCAACATAAATACGCTCAATTTCGAGCGCATACTGTTCTTTCAGCTCTGTCTGTGCTTCGCCGAGATTCAGCTTCATGTAGCCCGCCAGGTCCGTGCCTGCTAAAGCGAGGTAAAATACAGAATCAGGAGCTTCCAGTTCATTGCGCCACCGCTCCTGCGTAAATGCCTGCTCCATGTAAGCGCGCATATCTGCTTCATCGTTCTGTACAATAAATGTCGAGTAAAATATATCCCGCGCAAATTCAAGCAGCATATCGAGGTCTGCCAGTTCTGCCGGTCTGAGTGTAATATCCATCTTATCTTGTTTAATATATGCCTATAAATTTTTGCGTCCCCAGTCTGACAGGAGGTTTAACACGGGGAGCAACTCTTTGCTGCGTTCTGTCAGTTCGTACTCCACCCGTGGCGGCACCTCGGGATGCACAATGCGGGCAACCAATCTGTCGTGTTCCAGTTCCCGCAGCTGTTTGACCAGCATGCGTTCAGAAACCTGGGGTATCCCGTTTCGCAGTTCACTGTACCGCTGCCGCCCTTCGGCAAGGCTGTACAGGATTGCAGGCTTCCAGCGGCCGCCAACCATACTCAGTGCATTGACCATTCCACAGTTTCGGTTTAAGATAGATCGGTTTAAACTGTTTGTTGACGTCTCTTTTCGCATTTCTTCCCCTTTTGTAAGTACCTAACAATTTGATCAGTACTTACAAAAGTAGGAATTGGCCGGTATTTTTGAGTATGAAAACACTTGAAAACAAAATTGCACTGGTTACCGGCGGAAGCCGTGGTATCGGTGCCGGCATAGCGCTTCGTCTGGCTCAGGGAGGCGCAGATGTTGCCATTACTTACCTGCGTTCGGCCGAAGCGGCAGAAACGCAGGCAGCTACATTCCGCGAGCTTGGCGTCCGCGCACTGGCTGTTCAGGCAGACAGCGGCGACCCTGCTTCGATCCGCGCCGCGATCGGCAGGGTGACCGCCGACCTCGGCCGTATCGACATCCTGGTCAACAACGCCGGCATTGCTTTTTATGATGACTTTCAGCAGCTGAGCATTGAGCAGTTCGATCAGATCTCGGCTGTGAACATGCGCGGGGTATTTGTTGCATCGCAGGCAGCCGTTGATGCGATGCCTGCCGGCGGACGGATCATCCACATTGGCAGCTGCCAGGCCAACCGCATGCCCCATGCCGGCGGGTCGCTGTACGCCATGAGCAAAAGCGCCCTGATCGGGCTGACCAAAGGCATGGCAAGAGACCTGGGTCCGCGAAAGATCACAGTGAACGTGGTGCATCCTGGTCCGATTGATACCGATATGAATCCTGCCAGCGGCACCATGGCCGGCGGCCAGATCCAGCTGATGGCGCTCGACCATTTCGGATCTGCCGCAGACATCGGGGCACTCGTTGCTTTTCTTGCTGGTCCGGAAAGCGCCTATATTACCGGCGCCGAGTTCACAATAGACGGCGGCACCAACTGCTAAGAACAGCCGGCCACTGCATTTGTACAGGCCTGTGGTGGCCGGCCTGTTTTTAACCGTCTTTTCTTATCTTCGGCTATGAATAACTTCTACAAGAATTATAGCGGTATCATCCTCCTGCTGGGCGGTATCATACTGGGAAGTATAGCCGGCCTTGTCTTTGGCAAGGATGTGGTGGCGCTGAAACCCATTGGAGACATCTTCCTGAACCTGCTTTTTACTGCCGTTATTCCGCTGGTATTCTTTTCTGTGGCTTCAGCAATTGCAGGCATCAGCAAGACAAACAAGCTGAGCCGTATGATGGGCATTATGGTCATCGTGTTCCTGGCTACGGTGTTGATTTCGGCCTTTTTGACCATTATGGCCGTCAGGCTTTTCCCCATCCACGAGCAGCTGCAGGCGCTTAAAATAACTGAAAAGATCGAAGACAAACCGCTGGCAGATCAGCTTACCCAACTGTTCACAACTGATGAGTTTTACCAGTTGTTATCCCGCCGGAGTATGCTGGCCATGATTATTTTCTCCGTTCTGATCGGTTTTGCCACGCTGCGCGCGCGCGAAAAGGCAAGTGGTTTTGTCAGGTTTCTGAACGAGGGGAACGAAGTCTTCAAACACGTATTTATCCTGATCATGAAATTGGGCCCGATCGGGCTGGGTGCCTATTTTGCCTACCAGGTTGGCGTTTTCGGACCGCAGCTATTCGGCGCCTACGCCAAATCGCTCGGCCTGTATTACGGCTTCGGTATTTTTTATTTTTTCGCCCTGTTCAGCGTTTACGCATTTGTGGCAGGCGGCATACGCGGCTTTAAACGCTACTGGGCTAACAACATCATTCCATCGGCTACTGCAATTGGCACCTGCAGCAGCATTGCCAACATTCCGGCCAACCTGAATGCCGCAAAAAAAATCGGTGTACCTGATTACATCACCAATGTAACCATTCCGCTGGGTGCAACCCTGCATAAAGATGGCTCCAGCATTTCTTCCATTGTCAAAATGGCCGTGGTCTTTGCCCTTTTTGGTCGTGATTTCAACAGTGCTGACGCCATTCTACTGGCGCTGGGTATGACCGTGTTGGTGAGTATTGTGGAGGGCGGGATTCCCAATGGCGGTTATGTCGGCGAATTGCTGTTCATCTCTGCCTACGGCTTTCCGCCGGAAGCCCTTCCACCGGCCATGATCATCGGCACACTTGTAGATCCGCTTGCCACGCTGCTCAACTCGACCGGCGATACAGTTGCGGCCATGTTGGTGGCACGCTTCTCTGAAGGAAAAAACTGGATGGACGTCAAAGAAGCGGCATAAAAAATCCCCTTCGTTTTGAAGGGGATCTGGTCTATTGTGCGCTAAGTTCGGCGTAGTACCGGTGAAAAAGCGGCAGGGTTTCAATGCCCTTGTAATAGTTGAATATGTCGTACTTTTCGTTCGGCGAATGGAGCGCATCGCTGTCCAGGCCAAAGCCGAGCAGCACCGTTTTGATCCCGAGCACCTCTTCAAAAAGCGCCACAATCGGAATGCTGCCGCCACCGCGGGTAGGGATCGCTTGTTTTCCAAAGGCTGTTTCAATTGCTTTCTCAGCTGCGCGGTAGGCGATGCTGTCTGTAGGCGTTACGACCGGCTCCCCGCCATGGTGCGGCCTGACCTGTACCGTGACGCCGGCAGGCGCAATGCTTTCAAAATGACGTGTAAAGATTGCCGTAATTTCTTCTGAACTCTGGTGCGGAACCAGGCGCATCGATATCTTGGCGTAGGCCTTTGACGGCAGAACGGTTTTGGCCCCTTCGCCAATATAACCGCCCCAGATTCCGTTTACTTCCAGTGTAGGGCGTGTACCGGTACGCTCAAGCGTCGAATACCCTTGCTCTCCCCAGACCTCGGCAATGTCCAGGTCTTTCTTGTATTCCTCTTCATCGTAAGGCGCTGCATTCAGCGCATCGCGCTCGTCTTGCGAAAGCTCAGCCACCTTATCGTAAAATTCAGGAATGGTGATGTGGTTTTCCTCATCATGCAGACTGGCGATCATTTTGCACAACATGGTGATCGGGTTGGCTACCGCACCGCCGTACACACCCGAATGCAGGTCTCGATTCGGCCCGGTAACCTCCACTTCAAGGTAAGCCAGGCCACGAAGGCCTGTTTCGATCGAGGGATGCTCCATACTGATCATCGATGTATCAGAAATGAGTACCACATCTGCTTTTAAACGTTCCTGGTTCGCCCTGACAAAAATTCCCAGGTTGGCAGACCCAACCTCTTCCTCGCCTTCGATCATAAATTTAACGTTGCAGGCCAGCGTTCCTGTCTGCATCATCAGTTCGAATGCTTTTACATGCATGTAAAACTGTCCTTTATCATCGCAGGCACCGCGGGCATAGATCTTGCCGTCACGAACGGTCGGCTCAAACGGCGGCGTATGCCACAGTTCGAGCGGATCGGGCGGCTGCACATCATAATGGCCGTAAATCAGGACCGTAGGCAATGCAGGGTCAATGATCTTTTCTCCATACACGATCGGATAACCCGCAGTTTCACAGATCTCTACCTGATCGGCGCCGGCCTCGCGAAGTTTCTGAGCCACATAGTCGGCGGTTTTAAGCACCTCTGCCTTGTATTTGGGGTCAGCACTGACCGATTGAAAACGAAGCAGTTCAAACAGCTCATCCAGGAATCGCTGCTTGTTGTCTTCGATATATTTTTTAATTGCTTGCATAACAATTCTGTTTTGGACAAATATAGGTTTTGCCGGGCAAGGGATGAAAGGCAGCGATCATAAAAGACATTTTTGCACAGTCTGCTGCCTGCCTGTTAAAAATAAAATATTCTGATATCTTTGCAGATACCTCAGAAAGAGCAAAAGATACCGGCTGAAGATGACGATTAAAGTTTTAACGCTAAGCATTATTCTTTCCCTGTTGTCTTCTTTTTATGCCGCCGCTCAAACCACTCCGGCAAGCTGTCCTGAAGCTGCACAGTTTTACGCAAAAGACAGCATCAATGTGGTAACCTTCGGCGCCAGTACAGTGCAGGGTATTAACGGGTTTAACTTTCAATCTTACCTGGAACAGCATTTTTTGCGGTGTTACGCAGGCAAGAGCATCAACATTACCAATGAGGGGATCAGCGGACAAACGACCGCTCAGGGCCTGGCGCGCCTGGACCAGGCCATTGCCAACCGCACCGGTTTTATATTCATTATGATGGGTGCTAACGATGCCCTGCAAATTGCCGGCGGCAGGGGAACGACAGCCGAGACCATCGCGAACATGCGGCAGATCATTGAACGCTGCCTGCGTGCAGGGCTGGTACCGGTAATCGGAACGCTGCAGAATTTCGACGACCGCAACAGCGGCTTCAATGCGCGGGTCAACGTACACGTACGTACCCTGAATACCGCTTACCGCAACCTGGCCAGGGAATACAAAATTTACCTGGCCGATATCAATATTGTGCTGCGCCGCGATTTTTCCCTGTACCAGGATGCCATCCACCCAAACGCACGCGGGTACCGGCTCATCAGTTTTATCATTTTCGATGCCATTAACCGGGCCATTTCTGAGCGTTTCCTGGCCTTTACGGTTACACAGAATTATCCGAACCCCGCAAACGACATCACGCGGATCGACCTGGTCCTGCCAGAAGCCGACAAAGTTTTGATCCGCATTTATGACCTGCATGGCCGTGTGGTACGCACCGTTCTGAACGAATACCTGAACAACGGCAAACACACCCTTGAAGTCAATGTAAGTACGCTGCAGCCGGCCGTTTATATTTTTCGGGTCACCACAGAATCAGGTGTGCACCAGGCTGTAAAAAAATTCATTGTCGTGCATTAGTTTTACACAAATCGCCGGGTTTAGGCCTTATTTTCGTAATTTTGCAGTCCAATTTTTTTGCATTTTGAATTACCTAGAAGGACTTAATCCACAACAGAGGGCAGCAGTAGAAAATACGATCGGGCCGGTTATGATCGTTGCAGGTGCGGGATCGGGTAAAACGCGTGTAATTACCTACCGGGTAGCGCACCTGATCCGTACAGGGACCGATCCGTTCAACATCCTTGTACTGACCTTTACGAACAAGGCAGCGAAAGAGATGCGCGAGCGAATCACCAAAGTTGTAGGCGCCGAGGCCAAAAACATCTGGATGGGCACCTTCCACTCTGTATTTGCAAAGATTCTTCGTGTAGAAGCCGACAAGATCGGCTACCCTTCTAACTTTACGATATACGATACCGACGACAGCAAAAGCTTAATCCGCGCCATCCTGAAAGAAATGCAGCTGGATGATAAACTGTACAATGCAAACTTTGTTTACAACCGCATTTCTTCTGCAAAGAACAACCTGATATCGGTTTCAGAGTATATAAACAATGACCAGATCCAGGCCGAAGACGCCTCGAACAAACGCCCCATGCTCGGTCAGATCTATGAAACCTACACCAAACGTTGTTTCAAGGCCGGGGCAATGGATTTTGACGACTTGCTTTTCAAGACGAATGTGCTGCTGAAAAACCACCCCGATGTACTGAACAAGTACCAGCAAAAATTCCGGTACCTGATGGTTGATGAGTACCAGGATACGAACTTTTCACAATACACCATCGTTAAAAAACTGGCGGCAGCATACCAGAACATCTGTGTGGTGGGCGATGATGCCCAGAGTATCTATGCTTTCCGAGGTGCAAACATCCAGAATATCCTGAATTTCGAGCGCGACTATCCGGATCTCAAGGTGTATAAACTTGAGCAGAATTACCGCTCCACCCAGAACATTGTTGAGGTGGCCAACAGCATCATTGCAAACAACAAGAACCAGCTCGAAAAGAACGTTTTTTCAGACAACGAACCCGGAGACAGGATCAAAGTGCAGCGGGCCTTTACCGACAATGAGGAAGGCAAACTTGTTGCCGAGGCCATTGTTCAGGAACGCAGCCTGAAGGGCTTGCTATTTCACGATTTCGCCATACTTTACCGCACCAACGCCCAGTCCAGGGCCATGGAGGAGGCCCTGCGTAAACTCAATGTTCCTTACAAGATTTACGGCGGTCTTTCCTTCTATCAGCGTAAGGAGATCAAGGACCTGATTGCCTATTTCAGGCTTACATTTAACCCGAGTGATGAGGAGGCCCTGAAAAGGGTGATCAATTATCCCAAGCGGGGAATTGGCGACACCTCGGTAGACCGGATTGTTGTGGCCGCAGACCAGCATGACAAGACCATGTGGGAGGTGATCTGTCACCCGCACATGTACCTGGAAGGCCGGGTGGCCGCACCACTCAAAGATTTTGCTACCCTGATCCAGAGTTTCCAGGCCGAAGCAAAAAAGAATGATGCCTACGAAACAGCCCTTTATATAGCCCAGCATACCGGCATTCTGAAAGAACTCTATAACGACGACAGCATTGAAGGGCGCGCACGTTACGAGAATATCCAGGAGCTGCTGAACGGCATCAAGGAATTTGCCGAACGCGAAGATATCGAAGACAAGGGCCTGGCTGTCTTCATGCAGGATGTCGCCCTCCTAACCAACGACGACAACGAAAAAGACAAGAACCGCGACACCGTATCGCTTATGACGATCCACTCGGCAAAAGGGCTAGAATTTAAAAACGTATTTGTGGTCGGACTCGAAGAAAACCTTTTCCCTTCGCAGCTGTCGCTCAGCTCACGGACCGACCTGGAAGAAGAACGCCGCCTGTTTTACGTTGCCATTACGCGTGCCGAGAAAAAGCTGACGCTGACCTATGCAACATCAAGATACCGCTGGGGCACGTTGACCACCTGCGAGCCAAGCCGCTTCATCAATGAGATCAATCCCCGGTACCTGGAGCTGGACATGAAGCCTGCAAAAAGCAGCCTGCTTGAAGGGAATTTTGATGATGAACGCCGCACCTGGACTTCTTCGCCGCAGCGCGAAGTTTTCAGCAAACCCAAATCTGCCACCGCACCCAAAACCACGTCGATTCTGCCAAAGGCGCACATTCCTACTCCAGGTTTTGCCCCCGACCAGCCATCTGCTTTCCAGACCGGCATGGAAGTTGAGCACGAGAAATTCGGATTCGGGAAGATCATTAACCTGGAAGGAAGCCTGCCAGACGTGAAGGCAACGGTGTTTTTCCCGGGGCTGGGCAACAAACAGCTGCTGCTGAAGTTTGCCAAACTGATGATCAAAAAAG
Source organism: Pedobacter yulinensis (assembly GCF_003029735.1). Classification (GTDB taxonomy): domain Bacteria; phylum Bacteroidota; class Bacteroidia; order Sphingobacteriales; family Sphingobacteriaceae; genus Pedobacter; species Pedobacter yulinensis. The sequence goes on along the minus strand of NZ_KZ686271.1, from coordinate 156,125 downwards.
ATTAGCCCTCGCTGATTTGTTCGCTGCCGGTAAGTTGTTATATTTGTCTGGCTGATCAGTTGAAGCAGCCGGCAATTCCCGCCGGTATCGCTGTCTTTTCTCAAGAAATTATCAGCAGCAAAATTACTTACCCTTAAAATTAAGGCAGTTTCGTGCTGTCTGCACATAAACAATGAATTTCGATTACAATACCACGCGCAGCCACCTGATATTATCTGAGTATGGCCGCAACGTTCAAAACATGGTGAAATATATTTGCGAACTTCCCACCATAGAAGAACGCAATAGATACGCCCAGGCAGTTATCGACCTGATGGGATTTTTAAATCCGCATCTTCGGGATGTGGCCGATTTCAAACACAAACTTTGGGATCACCTGCATATCATTTCCGGTTACAAGATCGATGTAGACAGTCCGTACCCCAAGCCCCTGCCCGAAAATGAAAACATCAGGCCGGACCACATAGGTTACCCGCAGCAGCGCATCACTTATAAGCATTATGGCAAAACAGTCGAAACCCTGATCGAACGCGCCAGGGAAATTGACGATCCGGAGCGCAAGGCAGCGATGGTTCAGAGCATTGCCAATTTTATGAAAATGGCTTATGTAACCTGGAACAAGGACAATGTATCTGATGAAACCATCCTGAAAGACCTGCACGACCTTTCTGGAGGCAACCTGCAGCTGCAGGAAAATGTGAATCTGAATAAAGTGGAATTCAGACCGGTTAATCCGCGCCAAAACAACAACAACCAGAATCAAAACCGCCGCCAGAACAACAACCAGAATAACGGCAACAACAAGAACCGGCAAAACAACAACCAGAACCGCCAGCGCAGTAACAACAACAACAACAATAATAATAACAACAATAAACAAAGACACTAGGCCTCAGCATGAATGCATTTGAAATTACCGGCGGTGTAAAGCTTAAAGGCGAGATTACCCCGCAAGGCGCGAAAAACGAAGCGCTGCAGATCATCTCGGCTGTTTTGCTGACCGCAGAGAAAGTAACCATCAGCAACATCCCCGATATTAAGGACGTCAATAAACTGATCGAACTCCTCGGCGACCTCGGCGTTGTTGTTGAACGCATATCGAAAGATACCTACAGCTTCGAGGCACGAAACATTGACCTGAATTTTTTCCAGTCTGAAACGTTCAAAGCAAAAGGCGGCGGCCTGCGCGGCTCGATCATGATTGTCGGGCCCTTGCTGGCGCGGTTTGGCAAAGCAGCCATTCCCAAACCGGGGGGCGATAAGATCGGTCGCCGGCGACTGGACACCCATTTTCTCGGCTTTGAGAAACTGGGCGCCAAATTTGTTTACGACACAAAAGAGGAATTTTTCAATGTCGATGCCACCAACTTAAAAGGCACCTACATTCTACTTGATGAAGCTTCAGTGACCGGAACAGCCAATATCGTGATGGCCGCTGTGCTGGCAAAAGGCACAACAACCATTTACAATGCGGCCTGCGAGCCTTATTTGCAGCAGCTTTGCAAAATGCTGAACCGGATGGGTGCAAAGATCTCTGGCATTGGTTCAAACCTGTTAACCATTGAAGGAGTAACTAAGCTTGGCGGAACCGAACACCGCATGCTGCCAGACATGATCGAGATCGGGTCTTTTATCGGCCTGGCCGCCATGACAGAGTCCGAAATAACAATTAAAAATGTCTGCTACAACGAACTGGGCGTCATACCAAACGTTTTCAAACGCCTGGGCATCCAGTTCGAACTGCGCGGCGACGATATTTACATCCCCTCTCAAAAAAATTACGTCATCGATACGTTTATTGACGGGTCGATCCTGACCATCGCCGATGCGCCCTGGCCCGGCTTTACGCCCGACCTGCTGAGCATTGTGCTGGTCGTTGCCACACAAGCCCGCGGTTCGGTACTGATACACCAGAAAATGTTTGAAAGCCGCTTATTTTTTGTCGACAAGCTGATTGATATGGGCGCACAGATCATACTTTGCGACCCGCACCGTGCAACCGTGAACGGGATTGATAAAAAATATAAGCTGCGCGGCATCAGCATGACCTCGCCCGATATCCGGGCGGGCGTATCGCTGCTTATTGCAGCCCTGTCGGCCGAAGGCAAATCAACCATATTTAACATTGAACAGATCGAGCGTGGCTACCAGGATATTGACACCCGCCTGCGGGCGCTGGGAGCCAAGATCAGACGGGTAGACGCCGCCGGTCCGGGACATTAGAATGGCCTGATCATAAAAAGGAAGCTTCACAGGCTTCCTTTTTTGTTTACAGGAGAAACCCTATTTTTAGGAAAACTATCCTCTTCATGAAACGAAAAGAATTTCTCGGAATTACCTTGCCGGCCATTCTGCTGCTTGCAAACGGCGATGTGCTGCGTGCTTATGGTCATTCCGGGCAAAAGGTTAAACTGCGTTTTGCCGTTGCCTCAGACGGGCACTACGGCCAGCCAGGAACTCCCTTTGAGCAAAACTTCGCCGACATTGTCTCGCATATTAACGCTGCGCATAAAAAAACGCCTTTCGCATTTTGTCTCATCAATGGAGACATTATCCACAACGACAAGAACCTTTATCCAGCGGTAAAGAAAGCACTATCAGGACTCCGGCCAAAAATGTATGTAAGCCAGGGAAATCACGACCATGTAAATGCTGCAGAATGGAACGATGTCTGGGGCATGCCGGTCAACTACGATTTTGTGATCGGCGATACAGCGTTCATAGTCGGGACAACCTCAAATGAGAAAGGCGAATACATTTGCCCGGATCTGACCTGGTTTGCAGAAAAGCTGGAACAGCACAGGAGCAAAAAAAATCTTTTTGTATTTGTACACATTAATCCTGCTAAGCTCACCGTGCACGGGATTAACTGTCCGGATTTTTTAGAACTGCTTTCCCGTTATCCCAACCTGCGCTGCATTTTTAACGGTCATGACCATGACGAAGAAGGCATAAAAACGCGGGATAACCTCAAATTCGTATTTGATGCACACTTTGGGGGCGACTGGGGAACAAACTACAAGGGATTCCGGATTGTCGAACTGCTTCAAGACGACACCGTACGCACCTGGATCATGAACCCGGCAAAAGCGCTGGCTGCGGCGGAGATCAGGTAAAAAGACTATTCAGCAGTCAACCACCCGTATAAAAGTAAAATAGCCGGAGGCATTCCCCTCCGGCTATTTCGTGTTCAGATCACGCTGATATGGCATTAATGATGTCGTACTGCGTTATAATTTCGATTTCTCCGGCTTCGTCCTCCACGAGCACCGCCGCATTTTCTTTATTAATGAGTGCCGAAATCTTGTCGATCGATGTGTTCAGGTCGACGAACGGGAATCCTGCGGTCATGATTTCATGGATTGGAGCCGATTTAAGTCCGGGCCGTTCCAGCAACGCGTTGAGGATATCGCTCTCGGCAATTTTGCCCACAACCATGCCCTGCTGTGTTACCGGGATCTGCGAGATATTCAGCGATTTCATGGTATTGATCGCTTCAAAAACCGATTTTTCAGAATCGATCGTAATGATTTCTTTCTGCTCTTTTTTCTGAAGAATAGTTTTTGCCGTCAGCTTTTCATCTTTGAGAAAACCACGTTCGCGCAGCCAGTCTTCGTTGTACATTTTGCCCATATAACGGCTGCCATGGTCGTGAAAGATAACAACGACAACGTCTTCCGGTTTCAGCAGGTGTTTGAGCTGCAGCAAACCGGCTACTGCAGCGCCGGCAGAATTGCCGATAAAAATTCCTTCTTTGCGGGCAATGTCGCGGGTGGTCAGGGCTGCATCTTTATCAGTCACTTTTTCAAACAAGTCGATCACGTCGAAGTTAACATTGGCGGGTAAAAAATCTTCTCCAATGCCTTCGGTGATATAGGGGTAAATCTCGTTTTTATCAAATATGCCTGTTTCCTTGTATTTCTTAAAAACAGAACCATACGTGTCAATACCCCAGATTTGAATACCCGGATTTTTTTCTTTCAGGTACTTCCCGGTGCCAGAAATGGTACCGCCAGTTCCCACACCTACAACCAGGTGTGTGATTTTGCCTTCGGTTTGTTCCCATATTTCCGGACCGGTCTGTTCGTAGTGTGCCTGAGAATTTGCAAGGTTGTCATATTGATTCGGCTTCCAGGAGTTGGGTACTTCGCGTTCCAGCCGAGACGAGACCGAATAGTACGACCGTGGGTCTTCGGGCTCAACATTAGTGGGGCAAACGATTACTTCTGCACCAAAGGCCCGTAAGGCATCGACTTTTTCTTTTGATTGTTTATCTGTTGTGGTAAAGATGCACTTGTAACCCTTAATGATCGCCGCCATTGCCAGGCCCATTCCGGTATTGCCAGAGGTTCCTTCTATTATGGTGCCGCCCGGTTTGAGCTTACCGCTCTTTTCAGCATCTTCGATCATCTTAACGGCCATGCGGTCCTTGATCGAATTGCCCGGATTGGTCGTTTCAATTTTAGCCAGGATGGTGCCAGGCACGCCCTTGGTAATCGTGTTTAGTTTAACCAGTGGCGTATTGCCAATGGTTTCAAGAATATTGCTGTACCACATCTTACAAAATTAGGCAATCTATGCAAGTATTCTAAGAATAACTTTCAGTTCAGAATTTTATTTTGTCTACGGCACTGAGTGAAAATTTTATACTAATAACTAGTAATAACGTAGATCATATATACTAATAATTTGCCTGCGCTCGGAAGGGATCAGGCCAGCCTGTAGCTTTTTCCAGGCAGTGCAATCAGGATCCCCTGTAGTTCGAGATTGAGCAACAGCACCGAAAGCCGGCTCTGCGGCATATTCAGGTGGCAGCACAGGGCATCGACAGATAGCGGACCTTCGCTGAGGCATTCGGTTACAAGGCGTTCTTCGTCGGTTAAAGCCAGCGGCAGGCTGATTTGCGTGGCGCAGACCTGCTCCTTGCTGCCCCAGTTCAGCGCTTGGATGAGATCTGCTGCGCTGCTGATCAGTGCTGCCCTGTTGCTTTTGATCAGGAAATTACAACCCTCAGAAAACTCATCAGAGGCACGGCCGGGAAAAGCAAACACATCTCGGCTGTAAGAGTTAGCCAGATCTGCTGTGATCAGTGCCCCGCCTTTTTTGGAAGCCTCGACGACAACAACAGCATCTGCCATGCCGGCAATGATCCGGTTTCTCATGGGAAAATTGCTCCGGTCTGGAAGCGTACCCGTTGGAAACTCAGTAAGCAGCCCCCCGGCACATGCCATTTTCCTTGAAAGATCAAGATGGCTTCTGGGATAAAGCGTATCAAGGCCGTGCCCCAGCACGCCTACGGTTGGAATACCCTGCAATACACTGGTGCGGTGCACGGCCGCATCTACTCCGTACGCCAGCCCGCTGATGGTGACGACACCGTAGCCGCCAAGATCGGCGACCAGTTGCTCACACAACCGCTGACCATAACTGGTCATTTTGCGCGTTCCTACAATGGCGACCAGCCTGGGGGCATTCAGATCGGCTGTGCCTTTGTAATAGAGTAAAGGCGGCGCATCGCAGCAGTTCATGAGCCGCCCCGGGTAGTCACGGTCTCCATAGAACAACACCTCGACCTGGTGCCGCTCGATGAATTTAAGCTCTTCTTCTGCGCGCTTCATGATGACCGGATCTTTCAAACCAGACACAATTCTTTGGTGTATACCCGGAATGCCAAGCAACTGCCCTGAAGAAGCACGAAAGACTGCCTCTGCAGTACCGCAGTGCCTGATCAGTGCTTTCGTGCTGACCGGCCCGATATAAGGAGTAAAACCTAAAGCCAACTGGTGTAACATACATCAAATTAACTATTAACGAAATTTAAAAACCAATATACAAATTAAATAATAATAATTAAATTAATATTTATTTAAAGAATATTTCCTATGCTTTCTTTCAAATTAGTCAACAAATCAAGCAGTCACGTCCCAATCCCAGCTAAAAAAAAATTGAATAACTATAAAAATAGTTTGCAAACTATAAAAATAGTAATACCTTTAGTAAAACATCACAAATTCATGAAAGAACTAACGAAAGCAGAGGAGCAGGTCATGCTTATTTTATGGGAAATGGGCGAAGCGCTTGTTAAGGATATCCTGGAACGCATGCCTGAACCAAAACCTGCTTACAATACCGTATCAACAGTGGTCAGGGTATTGGAAGGGAAAGGGTTTGTAGACCACAAAGCAATCGGCAATACGCACATCTATTTTCCGGTGGTGAGCGAGGCCAAGTACAAACACTTTGCTTTCGATAAAGTCATGAACAACTACTTCGAAAACTCGTACGAAAGCCTTGTGTCCTTCCTGGTAAAGGAAAAAAACCTCAATCCGGGAGAACTGGATGAGCTGATTCGTCTCGCTGAACAACTTAAAAACACACGCTGATGGAAGCCCTGACCTATTTGCTGGAGGTGAATCTCTATATCAGCGCGTTTTACGGTTTTTACCGACTGGCCCTGCACGGGCAGACATTTTACAGCCTCAACCGGTTGTACCTGCTATCAACAGTCATGTTTTCTTTTGTTCTGCCCTTCTTTCAGGCAGGGAGGTTACCGGCTTTACTCAGCGGTCAGCAGGACGTTGCGACCTACATGATTTTGGATGCCCCGGTTGCCGCAGCCAGCACCGAAAATGGATGGTATGACGGTTGGTCGGGTCAGGCCCTCTGGCTCGTGTACATGGCAGGTCTATGCCTTTTCGCCGTAAAACTGATCCTTTCCCTTTACAAGATCGCTCAGCTGGGTAGAAACAAGCGCAATTGCTACCGGAAAGGCGTCCGGATTGTGGAGCTGGACGACACGAAACATCCCGGGTTTTCATTTTTCAATACCTTATTTATATCGGCCCAGGCCCCGAACCGCGAAACCATCATCAGGCATGAACTGGTACACATCAGGCGAAAACATAGTTATGATGTGGTATTTTTTGAATGTGTCAGGATTGCCTGTTGGTTCAATCCCTGTGTCTACCTCCTGTGCCGCGACATGAGGCTGCTGCATGAATTTGAGGCCGATGAAAGGACTGCTCCTTCAGACAAGCGATACGACTATGCCCTTTTCCTGATAAAAAGCACGTACGGGCTTCCTGATTTTCAACTCACCAATCACATATTCAATCAATCAATATTAAAAAGGAGAATCAACATGTTAAACAAAAAACAGAGCAGCGGCAGCGCCCGCTTCCGGTACCTGCTTGCCGTACCCATCGGCCTGTCCCTGCTTGTCGTCTCGACGACGGCATTCACGAACGCGGGCTACAAAAAAGTCGACCTCGCACCTGCCGAGCCCATGAAGATCCGCATGATGTCGCAGGACACGGTGAAAACAATTCGGTTATCCGGACCTAATCAACCCGGGCGAAAGAATTTTTTCATTAACTATGTTAAAGGAGCTGATGGGAAACCTCACCCGACAGATAAGCGGTTAATCGTTCTGAACGGCAAACCGCTCAAGACTGGCGAGACCGGGGGTGTCATAAATGCTTCGCAAGTCCAGACACTGAGTGCTGCCGAGGCGACCAGGCGATTTGGCGACAAAGGACAATATGGCGCCGTAGTCATCAGCGGTGAAAACGCCCGGGTACTTGGCTACCCTGTTGCCCCTCCACCCGCTCCGGCACCTCCGGCAAAAAGCAAAATGCGTTTTCCGCCACCGCCACCCGCTGAGCCAAAATCGGCAGCGCAAGGGCGTACAGTGCGCTTTCCTGCACCCAAAGCAGGCCCGGAATCGAAAAGTAAACCGCTTCCACCCCCACCTCCTGCGGCTCCTGCCCCACCAAAAAGCGTAGATTTTGATGCGGCCAAAGTTGATGCCGGTCAGTTGACCGATCCGGAATTTCGTGCAAAAACCATAGCCTCGCAAGACCAGGCACCTAGATATTCCATCACCATCACGCCGGCCGAGGCCAAGGCCCGTCGCGAGGCCGCAAATAATACGGCGCAGGTTGAAAAGGCCAGCGCAGACCAACCGGCGCGCAGCCAATCTACTCTAAAAGAAGTGGTTATAGTCGGTCATGGTGCGGGCGGACCCGGTGCGAAACCGGCGAAAGCCGTTCGTCCGCGCAGCCAGTCGGATTTGAAGCCGGTAACCGTCACCGGTTACTCTGGCAAGAATTAATAAGCCCATGCGATAACAGAAGAACTCCCGCCAGCCGGGAGTTTTTTTTTCGACCTATCAGTTTCCTCTATATTGCCATAGAAAATAACAGTTTGCCCTGGAAACTCAAGTTCTTCATCTTTACAGAAAGAAATTTAAATAGTTACAGTCATGAGCAACGAAAGAAAACTGACCACCGCATCGGGAACACCCTATGCTGAAAATGAAAATAGCCAGAGTGTAGGCGCGCGGGGCCCCCTCTTGCTGCAGGATTTTGTCCTTCATGAGAAGATGGCGCACTTCAACCGCGAGCGTATTCCCGAACGGGTTGTTCATGCAAAGGGCTCAGGTGCATTCGGAAAGTTTACTGTCACGCATGACATTAGCCGCTATACGAAAGCAAAGATATTTAACAAGATCGGCAAGGAAACAAACCTCTTCCTGCGCTTCAGCACCGTTGGCGGGGAAAAAGGAAGCGCTGACACGGAACGGGACCCGCGCGGTTTCGCCATTAAATTTTACACAGAAGACGGGAACTGGGACCTGGTTGGCAACAATACGCCGGTCTTTTTTGTAAAAGACCCAAAAAAATTCAGCGACTTTATCCATACCCAAAAACGCGACCCGCGCACCAATCTGAAAAGCCCTACCATGATGTGGGATTTCTGGAGCCTGAACCCTGAAAGTCTGCACCAGGTGCTCATTCTCATGAGCGACCGCGGAACGCCTCACAGCTACCGCCACATGGACGGTTTTGGATCACATACCTTTAGTATGATCAACGCTGAAAACGAGCGCGTGTGGGTCAAATTCCATTTCAAGACACGTCAGGGAATCAAGAACTTCACCGACAGCGAAGCAGCGGAAATGAAGAGCAGAGACCTGGACTTTGCACAACGGGATCTTATCGAGGCCATTGACAGCAAAAACTTCCCAAAATGGGACATGAAGATCCAGGTGATGACCACCGAACAGGCAGAGCAGTTTCCTTTCAACCCGTTTGACCTGACTAAAGTATGGCCCCATGCCGATTTTCCGCTTATCGATGTGGGCGTACTCGAGCTGAACCAGATCCCTAAAAACTATTTTGCCCAGGTCGAACAGTCGGCATTTGCGCCGGCCCATGTCATAGACGGGATCGGCTACAGTCCCGACAAAATGCTGCAGGGACGATTGTTGTCCTATCCTGATGCGCAGCGCTACCGGCTTGGTGTAAATTATGAGCAGATCCCTGTAAACAGGTGTCCGTATATGGTCAGCAACTATGAACGCGATGGCGCCATGCGTGTAGACGGAAATGGCGATGACAGCCCGAACTACTTTCCAAACAGCTTCGATGATATCGTCGCTGACCAGACCTACAAAGAGCCGGCCTGGGATCTGGGCACGGGTGTGGCCGATTGGTTCGATCGCAACGGCGCCGGAGACAACGACCATTATACCCAGCCTGGGCTATTGTATACAAAGGCTATGAATGATTATGACCGGCATAACCTGGTATCGAATATTGTAGGTGCCATGAGTGGAATTGAAGGTCCGAAACGGGAAGAGATCATCAACAGGCAGTTGTGTCATTTTTTCCGCGCAAATGCCGAACTGGGTATGGGCGTTGCACGTGGACTGAATGTCAATATCGATGAGGTCATGTCGCACCTCAGGCACGCCTGATCAAAAAGTTTGTCATAAAGCGGCTGCTGTCTGGCAGTCGCCTTTTTATCAAATAGCCTTTAAGCGTACGCCATCTGTTTTCTCAGATTGTTCGGCAAGGTCTGCAAGCAAGCGCCGCACCTCGCGGAAATCGTTGAGATAAAATCTTGCTGCAGAAATATTGCTGCCAACCTTGATGGTAAGTGCCGAGGCTGGCAACGCTTTAAAGATATCCTCGTCAGTATGGTCATCGCCAAGCGCAAGAATAAAATCGTAAGTTTTGTCGTGGATCAGGTTTGAAGCCGACTTCCCTTTATTTACTTCAATGTTTTTAAATTCAATCACCTTGTTTCCGGGCATGACCTGAAGGCCCTTATCTGCCGCCAAAGGTTTCAGGTGATTAACAATCTCGCCGGCACGCAGATCACCCAGTCCGGTGTCTGCCTTGCGGTAATGCCAGACAAGCGAATAACTTTTTTCCTCGATGAACGAGCCCGGCGTCCGGTCGGTATAGGTTTCAAGTACCGGACGTATTTCGCTTTTCCACTGCTGTGTAAGCAGTGGGAGGCTGTGCCAATGATCGCCGGTCTTTTGCCAGGCACCATGTTCGGCGATGAGATCAAGTTTCATATGCCCAAACCACTGCTCAAGGGTTTCATGGCGCCGGCCGCTAATGATAACGACACGATTTGCCGGGTCGCTGGTTAATGTTTCCAACAGACTGTATAACTCAGGGTCTGGCGAAACTTTATCAATGTCGCCGCTAAAGCCCATGAGCGTGCCATCATAATCCAGAAAAATACAGCGTTCCCCGCTTCGCTGGTACATCCCCGTGATGTTGGTTCGAATGGCTGCGCCGGCATACTTGGTCAGCAGGTCTTGCTGCATTTTCTTGGCCTCTGCCAACCGCTGCATGAAGAGCCTGACCCAATGGTGGATATTGAATTTTTTGACCAGGTCGCGCATCGACTGCATGCGGGCCTGCTGTTCTTCTGCCGGCATGGTGAGGCCGGTCACAATAGCCTGCATGATGTCACCGATGTTGTTGGGGTTAACAATTAAAGCATCGTTCAGTTCCTTAGATGCGCCGGCCATTTCGCTCAGGATCAGCACACCGGTGTTGCTGGTACGCGATGCGACATACTCTTTGCTGACCAGGTTCATCCCGTCGCGCATGGGTGTAACCAGGCAAATGTCTGCGGTAGCATACAATGCCGACAGGAAATCCATCGGGAAAGAGCGGTAATAATAATGTACAGGCGACCAGTTGAGCGTACGGTAATGCGCATTGATATTGCCGACCAATTGGTCAATTTGTTCCCTCAGCTCACGGTATTGCGGCACGGTATCGCGCGATGGAACGACGATCATATACAGCGAAAACTGCCCGGCATATTCCGGATGTTCCTGCAGCAGCAGCTCTACAGCCTGCAGGCGCTGGATGATGCCTTTGCTGTAATCGAGCCGGTCTATGGACAGGATGATCTTTTGTTCGTTTCCAATGCTTTCTTTTAAGGCCGCAACGTGTTCCCTGACGGCATCTGTTGCCGGCAGCGACTCAAACAATGAGAAATCTATACCCATGGCGAACGATTCGACCAGGATCTGGCGGTCTTTTTTTACCACCATATTGGCTGAGCTGTTAACCGGGAGCAGTCGGGTTGCCGTACTCATAAAATGCCGCACGTCGTCATAGGTATGAAAACCGATCAGATCGGCACCCAATACGCCATTGATCAGTTCGGTGCGCCAGGGAATCAGCCTGAAAATCTCGTAAGACGGAAAAGGGATGTGCTGAAAAAAGCCGATTGTACAGGCAGGGCGCTCCACCCTGATCATTTCGGGGAGCAGCAGCAATTGATAGTCATGTACCCATATCCTGTCGTTTTCTTCTGCCACCTGTGTCACGGCGTCCCGGAATTTGCCATTTACCTGCCGGTAACAGTCCCAATAGGCCTGCTCAAACTTGGCATAAGTTACAGCATAATGAAACACAGGCCACAATACTTCGTTTGAAAAGCCTTCGTAAAACAGGTTGATTTCTTCCTGGGTAAGAAATACCGGGAAAAGATTAAGCGCTTCCAACTGGGCACGCACGTTTTCCTGGCGTTCAGGCGGCACTTCGATTCCTGGCCACCCGATCCAGATGTTGTGCCCGTTTTTATAAATAGAGCCCAGGCCGGTAGCAAGGCCACCTTCGCTGCGGCTCAATTGATATTCACCGTTTTCTTCGGTGATCTTGATAGGTAATCGGTTAGATATAATTATAGTTTTACTCATTCACATTCTCCGCAGTTCTAACAAATAAGGCCCCTGCAAAGAAGATTGTTTTGTTTTTTTTGAATTTGAACCTGATTTGGTCAGCCAGTCTGTAACAAATTGTTGATAACCAGTGTTCTGTGTAAAAATGCCGGCAAAGGTTAACATCAGCTTAACCTGGTAACCCTTAAATTTATGGAAAGCTTCAGGCACAAATTCAACACCTATGAATTGGAAAAAATTTAGCGGCGAACCCATTCAGTCGACGATACTCGACGAAGTAGAGAAAGCCATTCTGAGGGAAACCGGGGCTGGCTACAAGCTAAAGGTCTGCATTGGTACCGACTCGCAGGTTAAGGGGCCGGTCACCGACTTCGCCACCGTCATCGTCTTGCTCAGAGAACACCACGGCGGCTTCATGTACATTCGCCAGGAACGCAGTACCCAGCGTCTTGGCATCAAGGAGAGAATGCTCACCGAAGTGCAGAAATCAATCGAGACAGCTTATTCAATCTGTGACTTGCTAGATATTTATGATGTCGCGCTGGAAGTCCATGCAGACATCAACACCAGCCCCATGTTCAAATCGAACAAGGCCTTAAATGACGCAATGGGATACATTCTAAGCATGGGCTTTATTTTCAAGGCCAAGCCCGAAGCCTTTGCAAGCTCAGCATGCGCTGACAAAATGGTTCACTAGACCGATTACCAGTCAGAGCCTTTCACCACGCGCGGCTGCGAAGCCTGTGCTGGCGCACTCCTGGCCATCGCGAGCCGCATGCGTACCGAAAACCGGCGCGCGGCCCCCTCAACCGATTTAAGGTCCGCCTCCCAGTTTTTCCTGTTCAGTGATCCCGGTTCTTCCTCCAGCGGTGTGCTGATACCCTGCTGAAGTTCGAACTGCCCGTAGCGGTTGCGCTTAAATGGTGTGCTGGTAAAATTTGTTAACCAGTACCGGTACTTTCCTTCCTTCCATTCCATGTGAAAACTGAAACTGATGCGTGCAGCCGGATGTGCCGAAACCAGCGCGCTCCTGCTGATCCGAAACAGGCCTTCCCCGCCCATTTCCTGTCCAGACTGCAGGACTTTTATGCCCTCAGCCGCCAGAAACCCCTGCATCCGCGAAAAAAGCGTATCGCTCGGAAGCGGCTCATGAACCACCTCGTACCAGGTAAACTTGTCGTTTTCATCTTTTGAAAACCTGCCTGCCGAAGACGTTTGTCCGGCCAGCGTACTACAGATACATACTAGATAACACAGCAGGAAAACTGGTTTACCACACAACTGCAGGCGTAAAAACATAAGCTGAAATTTAAGAAAACCATCCGTGTTGTGCACGGATGGTCAAGAACAGAATGATGGAAATTAAAAGCTGTAAACTGCTGCAAGCGAAAACTGCGAAGCCTGTTTCGTATCAAATGCAGCGCTGTTTCGGCCCCGGTAAAAGATCTCCTGTTCACCATTATCGAAACGCAGTTCCGGGATCAGGGTCAGGGGACCCGCTTTAATGTTAGCAGAAAGTGTGAGGGCCGTGACCGCTGAGCCGGCCGCTACATTATAAATAGCTGTTCCGCTTTTTGCCTTAAAGTACTCGCCGCGTAAACCAAGTGCAAATGCGTCGGTAAACGCATATTGCGGGTATAGCGCTGCCCCACTAAAACCGCCTGCTTTATCCGGCATGGTATAATCTGCCGCATTCAGTCCAAGTTTGAACTTGTTGCTGATCTGGTAGGAGGTTGTCAGGTCAAATTCGGTGCCCGAGGGATAACCTGTAATGACATTTAAATAGGCCGTCCACCCATCAACAGGCGAGACCATCAGTTGCGCGCCGAAATCTGAAACACCATTAAAATCCTGATATTTATTCCAGTCGTTAAAAAGCCCCACCATGATGCCGACCCGGTCTGAAAATGAATAATTTGCCTTGATACCGGCATTTTGAAAAGGACCGCTCGAGAAAAGATAGGAAGTGGAGTAATTGAAATTGCCTACCGGCGAAATGACCTCATAACCTACGAACGTACCCATGAAGCCTGCTGTCATTGAAAATTTATCAGTAAAGGCATAACTGACATACAGATTCTGGATATGAAAGCTGTTTGCTGAAGTTTCGCTGTACGCTTCGGCCGCATTGAGAATGGATTGTCCCTGTCCCCGCGGACCGAACGACAAATCGCCCACGAATGAAGCCTTACCAACACTTTTTTTCATGGTGAGATTAACCATACCGAGCGAAACGGAGTTGTGGTCGGTCGCAAAACTGGTTTGAATATTTGACCGTTTGGAGAAATCATACTTAAAGTAAGTATCGACCGAGCCGCTGATGACAAGAGGGTTTACAGCGGTTGAGTCTTGGGCAGAAACGCTCGTTGCTGCACATACGAATAAAGAGAGTAATAGGTTTCTTATTTTCATTTTAGTTTGGTTGAGTGAGTAAATAAAAAAATGGCAGGTTCAGGCCATTAGTGCGCTGCAGGGCGCCCGGCTTCTCCGGAGGGCGTAGACACGACGAGCGTTCCCTGCATGTACTTTTCATTGTGCTGGCTCGCGTCCAGGCCTTCTTCCTCTTCTTCCCGGCTTACGCGAATGGGCTGAATCAGATTAACCAGTTTAAAAATGATGAACGAAACCGCAAAGCTGAAAGCCACCACGATGAGCACACCCTTCAGTTGGGTAAAGAAAAATGCAGGATTACCATACAGCAAGCCATCTGCGCCGGCACTGTTTACTGTTTTCGTAGCGAATACACCGGTGAGCAGCATGCCCACGATACCACCCACGCCATGACATGGGAATACATCGAGCGTATCGTCGAGGGCGGTTTTTGATTTCCAGTAAACGACCAGGTTGGATACAATCGCAGCAGCAACACCAATAAAAATACTTTGAGGAATGGCCACAAAACCTGCGCCCGGTGTAATGGCTACCAGACCCACAACGGCACCAATGCAGAAGCCAAGTACAGAAGGTTTTTTGCCCCTAAGCACATCAAAAAACATCCAGGACAGACCTGCGGCAGCGGCAGCCATGTTTGTCGTAGCAAATGCCGAAACCGAGAGCGAATTGGCACCCAATGCAGATCCTCCGTTAAAACCGAACCAGCCAAACCACAACAGGCCAGTGCCAATCAGTACATACGGAATGTTAGCGGGCGGAATCTCCTGTCGCTCCAGGTGTGAGTTTCTTCGTTTCAACACAAGCGCTCCTGCCAGTGCCGCCATACCGGCCGATATATGCACAACCGTACCACCGGCAAAATCAAGCACCCCCATTTTAAAAAGAATCCCTTCCGGATGCCAGGTCCAGTGTGCCAGCGGTGAATACACAAAAATTGCGAAAAGCAGAATGAAAAGAATATACGAGGTAAATCGGATCCGCTCGGCTACGGCACCGACAACAAGTCCCGGGGTAATGATGGCAAACATGAGCTGAAACAAGGCAAACAGCGTAAGCGGGATGGTTGGAGCAAGGCTCCAGGCTTCACCGGAATTGACCCCCTTAAAGAACAAGAAAGTAGTCGGGTTACCAATAAGACCGTTCACCGTTTCGCCAAATGCAAGGCTAAATGTGACAAGAACCCATAAGACGCTGACAACGCCCGCGGCCACCACACTTTTGATCATCGTCGAAATCACATTCTTCCGGTGAACCATACCTCCATAAAAAAAAGCCAGGCCCGGGGTCATGATAAACACAAGCGCAACTGCGACAATTACCCACGCTATATCTGCTGAATTGTATTTACCAACATCAAAATTGGGAAAAACGGGAATAAAAATCGAAATTATCGCTACGATCGCCAAAATACTGAACGGCAAAAGCGATTTTAAAGACGTTTTGTTCATAATTAAGAATTTTAGTTTGTTTTTTATGGTTATAACACAACTAAAATACTCAAAACATCAAAACTATATTATTTTATACATCATTATTATGTGTAAAACCTTAATTTTTATAAAATTGACCAAAACATCATTTAAAAAATCCAATTTTTTAAATATGATTACCTGCTAAACACTTGTTAAATGGAATTTTAAAAATTAATTTTTAAATAATCACGGCCATTTTATTGCTTTTTCACGTATTATCTTAAAAAAATACAGAGAATCCCTCGAATAAATACATAAATCGCATCGGATTCAAGTTTTTAAACAGAAAAAACAGACTAGTTCAGATCGAAAAATCATCCGTAACTTTGATTGATCGAATAACACCATGAAAATTCTCTTTTTCCTTTTAACCCTGGTCATTCCGGCAGCCGTTTTGGCTCAGACCGACGGCACCTCACAAAAGTTGGACAATCTGCTCCCGATTTCGGATTTCATACCGCTCCGGGCAAAACAGAAAAATTGTCAGATTATAAAGGCAGACTTGTATTGGTCAATCTTTTTGCAACGTGGTGTCCGCCCTGCAACACAGAACTCCCCGACATGCAGACCCGCATCTGGAACAAACACAAAGACAACCCGGATTTCGCACTGTTCGTATTCGGGCGCGAGGAAAACTGGAACAAGCTGAATCCCTATAAAAAACAGCGGGGTTTCACGTTCCCTATCCTGCCTGATGCCGACCGCGGCATTTTCAGCAAGTTCGCCACACAATCCATACCCAGGAACATCCTCATAGACCGTTCAGGCAAGATCATCTACCAGTCAATCGGGTATACTCCGGATGAATTCAACAAGTTGATCAGCCTGATTGACCAGGAATTGCAGCGTGCCGCGAAAACAAAATAAGAGAAGCCCTGTTTTTCCCTAAACATTAAATTGAGCTTAAAACAACTTCAGTTTTCAGAGCAGATCCCTGCAGACCTGGAGACCGTATGGAACTTTTTTTCCTCGCCGGTCAACCTCGCAAAAATTACGCCGGCAGAGATGCAGTTCATCATCACTTCAGACTTCAATGAACACACAAAAATGTTCCCCGGCATGCTGATCACCTATAAAGTGGCGCCGGTTTTAAACATCAAGATGAATTGGGTAACCGAGATCACACACATGCAGGAAAAGTCCTATTTCATCGACGAACAACGCATCGGGCCCTTTGCATTCTGGCACCACCTGCACCAGTTCGAAGAAAACAAAGACGGCGTATTGATGAAAGACACCCTATACTATGATGTCGGCATGAGTATAGCCGGTGCATTTGCCGATGCCGTTATGGTAAACAGACGTGTTAAAAACATCTTCGCCTACCGCAGCCGCAAGATCAGCGAACTTTTTATAAAAAAATAAAGCCCTCCGCATGGCGAAAGGCTTTATCTTATCGTTACGTAAACTTATCTGGTTTCGAGCGCACCTGCTTCGAGGTATTCCTTTTCGATAGTACTATCGGCCACATAAACAACTTCCTTACCAGCAACGATCAACGTGCCTTGTGTATATTTTTCGTTGTGCTGAGATTCATCAAGTCCCAGCTCCTCTTCCTCATCAGACACGCGAAGCGGCTGGACCAGGCCTACAATCTTAAAGATAACAAACGAAACGACCAGGCTATAACCTACAGCGATAAGCATCGCTTTGAGCTGTGTAAAGAAAAATTCGAAATTTCCGAAGAGCAGACCGTCAGCACCAGCACCATTAACGGTTTTGGTCGCGAACACACCGGTCAGCAACATACCTACCATACCGCCCACACCGTGACAAGGGAACACATCGAGGGTATCATCCAACGTTGATTTCGCTTTCCAGTGCGCAACGCCGTTAGAAACGATTGCTGCCAGGAAACCAATGAATATGCTTTGTGGAATGGCCACGAACCCTGCGCCAGGTGTAATGGCAACCAGTCCGACAACCGCACCAATGCAAAAACCAAGCACCGAAGGTTTCTTTCCGCGTATCACATCAAAGAACATCCAGGACAAACCGGCTGCGCCGGCAGCGATATTTGTTGTAGCAAAGGCCGATACTGACAGCGCATTTGCACCAAGTGCCGAACCACCATTAAAACCGAACCAGCCAAACCACAGCAAACCGGTTCCGATCAGTACATAAGGTATGTTGGCAGGCGGAATTTCCCGTTGCTCCAGGTGCGCCTTGCGCCTTTTCAAAACCAGCGCGCCTACCAGGGCCGCACAACCTGCAGAGATATGCACAACAGTACCACCTGCAAAGTCAAGCGCCCCCATCTTAAAGAGGAAGCCTTGCGGATGCCAGGTCCAGTGAGCCAAGGGCGCGTAAACGAACAGGATAAACAAAACGGTAAACAGAATATATGAGGTGAAGCGGATGCGCTCAGCAACTGCACCCACCACAAGGCCCGGGGTTATGATAGCAAACATGAGCTGAAACACCGAAAACAACAGCAGCGGAATGGTCATTGGCGCGCCACCCTGCAGCACCGGCGCCCCTGAAGCTACACCTTTAAAGAAAAGAAATGTCGTCGGATTTCCGATAAAGCCACCAATCGTGTCGCCGAAACAAAGGCTAAACCCAACAACTACCCAAATCACACTAACAACACCGGCAGCCACCACGCTTTTTATCATGGTAGACAATACGTTCTTTCGATGCACCATGCCACCATAAAAAAAAGCAAGGCCAGGCGTCATGAGGAATACCAGCGCAGCAGCGACGAGAATCCAGGCAATATCAGCCGGATTGTATTGTGCCGAATCAGCGAACGCGGGCGCCGATGGTATAAAAATAGCCATGACCGACACCACAGCCAACACCATAAAAGGCGCAATCTGTTTAAAGGTAATTTTTCTTGTACTCATATGTTTGTTCAATTATAAATCAATACAAAATGATGTAACTCTTACTTACAACAAGTCAAATGTATTGAATTATGAATAAAAATATCATAAAAAATACATAAACATGTATATTTTTATGCATTTATTAAATATTAATTGGAATTTCGTCATTAAATTATCGATTTATTACTGAAACAATCTATAAAACCGACAAAAAATCAATAATAAATAGAAAAAACACCATAAAATACCAAATCAGGCAATGAGAAATGAGTTTACAGACGCATTTCTCCAAAAAAAAGCTGAAATCACAGATACAAATTGAAAACCAGGCCTGACATTAAAACACCACGATGCGCAATGCCGCAACCAAAGGTCTCGAACAGATCATGCCTGCGGCAAGGGATAATTCCCAGCCTTAACCCCGATTGGCGGGTCAGGTGCCGCGAAACCGGCGCCAGAAAATTAAAAAACGATGATTAGTTGTTTATACCGACCCGGTATATGCGCTGCCTTGCACCACACCGCGGCGCTCAATTTCTTTGTCCATATAGGTTTGGATCGCAGATTTATTCAGCCCCCAGTTGGGCGCAATAAGAAGATCCCAGTCAGAAATGCCAAATAACCGCTGAATGGTGATATCCGGGCGGATCATCGGAATCAGCTCGCACAGAAAATCAGTATATGCTTCCAGGCTGAACAGCTGAAAGGGCTCGCGCTTGTATTTTACGCCCATAATGGAGCCCTCTACAATATGCAGGTGATGAAACTTAACAAACCTGATCTGCGGGAACCGGTTAATCTCGTGCGCATAAGCCAGCATTTGTTCCCTTGTTTCCCAGGGGAAACCGAAAATGGTATGCACGCAAACGTCGAGCTTGCTGTTGCGAACCAGCTGAAGCGCTGACACCAGTTCGCCATGCGTGCATCCGCGGTTAATCTGCGACAGCGTGTCGTCATATATCGACTCCATACCCATTTCCAGGTCTACATCAAAACGGTCGGTGTAACTTTCCAGCAAGGCGATCTTTTCGGCGTCGATACAATCTGGCCTTGTACCTACCGAAAGCCCTACGATATCTTCGGTTTGTATGCTCAGCGCCTCGTCATACATCATTTTCAAATAATGTGCTGGCGCATACGTATTTGTATTGGGTTGAAAATAGACGATAAATTTATCGGCACGGTACTGCGCCCGGGCACGTTCCATACCTGCAAGCAGCTGCTCCCTGATGGTGGGCATGGTGCGGGAAAGTTCTGGTGTAAAGGAATCCACATTGCAATAGGTGCAGCCCCCATACCCCTTGCTCCCGTCCCGGTTCGGACAGGTAAATCCTCCGTCAACAATTACCTTAAATACACGCTGCCCCTGGTACTTCTGGCGCAGGTATGTCCCGTAATTATTGTAGCCCTTTATGCCCTGATCTATTAACGTACCCATTTCAGCGCAAAGTTACGGTTAATAACTGTAAGCGCCTAGCGTTGCCGTGCTGCAGTTGGCTTGGTCAGGTAATATATGGGAATACCGGCCAGCATGATCAGCACGCCCCAGCCGCAGGTCTCAGGTTTGGTAATCAGCAGCGAAACACTGATCACTGTAGCCACGATAATATACAGTGCGGGCAATACCGGGTAACCGAAGGCCTTGTACGGACGTTCGGCATGGGGCATCTTTTTACGAAGTATGAAAATACCCAGAATGGTGAGAATATAAAAGATCAACACAATAATAATGACATAATCGAGCAGGTCCCCGTACCTCCCGGTCAGACAAAGCAGGGAGGTCCAGATGCCCTGGATCCACAGCGACCAACCGGGCACATCGAAACGGTTCAGTGTACCCGCCTGTTTGAAGAACAAGCCATCTTTAGCCATGGTATAATAAACCCTGGCACCGGCCATGATCAGGCCATTGTTACAGGCAAAGGTGGAGATCATGATCATAACGGCAATGATATTCGTGCCGATATTTCCAAAGATCACTTCAGCGGCCGCAACGGCAACGCGTTCCTGGTCGGCAAACGCGATCTGCTGCAGCGGCAGCACGGCTACATACATCACATTGGCCATGATATAGATAATGCTTACGATCAGCGTACCCAGGAAAAGGCTTAAACCTACATTCCGCTCCGGGCGCTTGATCTCGCCGGCTATAAAAGTAACGCCGTTCCAGGCATCACTACTGAATAAAGAGCCGACCATTGCGGCGGCAATTCCTGCCATCAACGTTGTTCCGCCTATGGCCGTCCAGTTTTGCGTATCTGCATTCCAGGCCTGTGCATTCCAGGCATCTGCCCAGTTTGCATTCCAGACCTCAGCTTTTGCGCCGAGAATAAAACCAAAAATAATCAACCCGAAAAGCGACAGGATCTTGATGATGGTCAGGAAGGTCTGCAAGGTTTTGCTGTTCTTGACCCCCCGGCTGTTTATCCAGGTCAGGAGAATAACAGTGGCGATAGAGACCAGTTGCGCTGCGTTGAGTTTAAAGCTGCCCAGCTGCCAGAGCACATTCTTGTCGCTCAGCGGCTCATAAAGATAGGCAGCAAATTTGGAGAAGGCCACGCCTACGGCAGCAATCGTACCGGTTTGGATGACGGCAAAAAAGCTCCAGCCATACAGGAAGGCAAACAATTTATTGTAGGCCTCTTTCAGGTAAACGTACTGCCCTCCGGCTTTGGGAAACATGGCGCTCAGCTCCCCGTAACTGACGGCCGCGATCATGGTTACCAGAGCTGTCAACACCCAGATCAGGATCAGCCAGCCCGTCGAGCCGACGTGCTGTGTCATATTTGAACTGACGATAAAGATGCCTGAGCCGATCATCGACCCGACTACGAGCATGGTACCGTCGAAAAGGCCGAGCTCGCGTTTAAAAGAATGATCCTGATTTTCCATTTGCCTGGTTTAGTCGGCGCTAATTTATTTAAAAATATTGCATTTACGAATGGCTATATGCCGGCAGCCGTGCCGCGGCCAGCCGTGGCAGCACAGCTGATGAGACAGAACCTCTGTTTTACAAAATGACGGACCGATTTTCATTGAACATTTTTTAGCCTATGTGGAATAAATTCCTATCTTGCTTTCTGTCAAAACTAAACCAAAACACGAGTAAGTAACTATGAATTTTTTACAAGACAATCTGATCTACGCGATCCCCGCCCTGGGCCTGGTTGGCATCCTGGTGATGTTAACAAAAAGTGCCTGGGTATCAAAGCAAGATGCGGGCGATGAGAACATGCGCACGCTGGCCGGACACATTGCCGATGGCGCAATGGCCTTTCTAAGGGCCGAATGGAAAATACTGGGCTATTTTGTCGTCATTGCAGGTGCGCTCCTGGCTTATTCGGGAACGATTCACGAAGTAAACGGCCGCGCCATCCATTCCAGCTGGATCATTTCTGTTGCCTTTGTGATCGGGGCGGTATTTTCTGCCTTTGCCGGGTATATCGGCATGAATGTAGCCACAAAAGCCAATGTCAGAACCACGCAGGCGGCACGTTCAAGCCTTAAAAAAGCCCTCAAAGTATCGTTTACCGGCGGCACGGTGATGGGGCTTGGTGTAGCCGGACTGGCTATTTTCGGCCTCGGCGGCCTTTTTATCGTGTTTTTATCTGCTTTCGCAGACCTTGGTGCCAACCAGGTTAAAACAGCAATCGAAGTCCTGACCGGCTTCTCGCTGGGGGCAGAGTCCATTGCCCTTTTTGCCAGGGTTGGCGGTGGCATTTACACCAAGGCGGCCGATGTAGGTGCAGATCTGGTAGGTAAAGTAGAAGCCGGCATCCCGGAAGATGATGTGCGCAATCCTGCTACCATTGCCGATAACGTGGGCGACAACGTCGGCGATGTTGCCGGCATGGGCGCCGACCTTTTCGGCTCGTATGTGGCAACAGTGCTTGCTACCATGGTGCTTGGCCAGGAAATCGACGCCAGTGGCGACAGCTTTGGCGGTATGTCGCCGATCTTGCTGCCTATGCTCATCAGCGGCCTCGGTATCATCTTCTCCATCGTGGGAACCTGGTTTGTAACCATTAAAAACGAACAGTCAAATGTTCAGAACGCATTGAACCTCGGTAACTGGTCATCGATCATCATTACCGGCATCGCTTCCTTTTTTGTCGTAAAATGGATGCTGCCCGAAAACCTTGAGCTTCGTGGTTATGCATTCTCAAGCATGAATGTCTTTTATGCCATCGTGGTTGGTCTTGTTGTAGGCGCCATTATGAGTATTGTAACCGAGTACTATACCGCCATGGGCAAAGGTCCTGTCGATTCGATCATCCAGCAATCATCTACAGGCCATGCAACGAATATCATTGCCGGACTCGCAGTGGGTATGAAATCGACCGTGATTCCCATTCTCGTCCTGGCGGGAGGTATCATGGCGTCCTATCATTTTGCCGGATTGTACGGTGTGGCCATTGCCGCTGCCGGAATGATGGCAACCACAGCCATGCAGCTGGCCATTGATGCTTTTGGCCCGATCGCAGATAACGCCGGGGGCATTGCCGAGATGAGCCAGCTTCCGCCGGAAGTACGCGAACGCACCGACAACCTCGATGCGGTGGGCAACACAACCGCGGCCACAGGTAAAGGTTTCGCCATTGCTTCGGCAGCGCTGACCTCGCTGGCTTTATTTGCCGCCTTTGTAGGCATCGCAGGCATCACCGCGATCGATATCTATAAAGCCCCTGTACTTGCCGGCCTGTTCGTGGGCGGCATGATCCCATTTGTCTTTTCGGCTTTGTGCATACAGGCAGTTGGCCGGGCGGCTATGGACATGGTGCAGGAAGTACGCCGCCAGTTCAGGGAAATTCCCGGCATCATGGAATACAAGGCGAAACCCGAGTATGAAAAATGCGTAGCCATTTCAACCAAGGCATCCATTCGCGAAATGCTGCTTCCAGGTGGCATTGCGCTGATCACGCCTGTTGTGGTCGGGTTCATCTTCGGTCCCGAAGTGCTTGGCGGCCTGCTGGCCGGTGTTACCGTCTCTGGTGTGCTGATGGGCATATTCCAGAGTAATGCCGGCGGGGCCTGGGACAACGCTAAAAAATCGTTCGAGAAAGGGGTGGAAATTAATGGCGAAATGCACTATAAAAAATCAGAACCGCATAAAGCTTCGGTTACCGGCGATACGGTGGGCGATCCTTTCAAAGACACCTCCGGACCTTCAATGAATATCCTGATCAAACTGATGTCGATCGTTTCGCTTGTCATAGCACCTTATATTGCTGTTTCGCCGACAGAAAGCATGACTGCAAAGAACGAGGCGGCAAAGAAGCTGCGCAGGTCAGAAACCTCACACAAAACACCGGCAAACAGAATAATTGCAGACAAAAAGGTTACCCTACTGCAACAACCTTAAAACATAGCGACTTAAAACACATTGAAAAAGGGATTTAGCATAAATCCCTTTTCTATTTAGATTATTTTTCTTTAGGTTTACGCCTTTCTATAAACAAACTAACGTAATATTATTTTAACTAATCTATGTTTCATAAGAAATCAATAGAGCAGCTTCTATTTGAAGCTGGTCAAAGTGGCGAGGGGAATCTGAAACGGTCACTTTCCAGCTGGAACCTTGTTGCATTGGGAATTGGCGCCATTATCGGCGCGGGGTTGTTTTCGTTAACCGGTATAGCTGCTGCCGAAAATGCCGGTCCGGCGGTAACCATCTCGTTCGTTCTGGCAGCCGTTGCCTGTGCTTTTGCCGGTCTCTGTTACGCAGAATTTGCTTCGATGATCCCTGTTGCTGGGAGCGCCTACACCTATTCTTATGCAACCATGGGCGAGTTTATGGCCTGGATCATTGGCTGGGACCTGGTACTGGAATACGCCCTTGGTGCTGCAACCGTTTCAGTTAGCTGGTCCCGGTACTTGCTGGAACTGCTGCATAAGTACAACATTCACTTACCGCATGAGCTGATCGTATCGCCCTGGGAGACTGTTAAACTGGGCGACGGTACCATTATAGACGGTGGTGTCATCAACCTGCCAGCTATTTTCATTGTCAGCCTGCTCTCGCTTGTCCTGATTCGCGGAACAAAAGAATCTGCAACCATGAACAACCTCCTGGTTATTCTTAAAGTTGCCGTTGTACTGATCTTTATCGCACTTGGCTGGGGCCACATCAACGAGGCCAATTACACGCCATACATTCCTGAAAACGTAGGTCCGGGACAGTTCGGCTGGAGCGGCATATCACGTGGCGCTGCGGTCGTGTTCTTTGCCTTCATCGGCTTTGACGCCGTTTCTACTGCTGCACAGGAAGCTAAAAATCCGCAGAAAGGCATGCCGATCGGTATCCTGGGTTCACTGATCGTATGTACCATCCTGTATGTGCTTTTTGCCCACGTAATGACCGGCCTTGTAAATTATAAAGACTTTGCAGGCGACGCCAAACCTGCAGCAACCGCATTTGCCGTTACAGGTTATGGTTTCCTCCAGGATGCGCTGATTATCGCGATCCTGGCCGGTTACACCTCGGTGATCCTGGTCATGCTGATGGGGCAGTCGCGGGTATTCTATACCATGTCTAAAGACGGCCTTTTGCCGAAATTCTTCAGCAAAGTGCATCCGAAGTTTTCTACACCCTTCAAAACGAACCTGTTTTTCATGGTGTTTGTAAGCCTTTTCGCCGGGTTTGTGCCTGTATCAGACCTGGGCCATATGGTGAGTATCGGTACCCTGCTGGCGTTCGTACTTGTATGTATCGGCGTATTGGTTATGCGGAAATCGCTGCCAGACGCTGTACGGCCTTTCCGCACGCCGCTCGTGCCTTTCGTACCGATTATGGGTATTGTGGTTTGTGTATACCTAATGGCATCGCTGCCCGGAGAAAGCTGGATCCGCCTGGTGATCTGGATGGCGCTGGGTGTAGCCATTTACTTTGGTTATGGCCGCCGCCACAGCAAGGTGCGCAGCCTGAACGAAGCTGAAAAGTTAGCTGAAAAATAAATAGAATAAAAGACAAAAAGCCACACCGCAAGTGTGGCTTTTTTTATGCCGCGTCTTCTGAGCCTGGCTGCCTGTGCCCGCTGGCGATTATTGCTTATCTTTGCCCAAAAAACAAGCAATGGAATTCAGTTTCAGCCAGATACTTTCTGTGACCATGATCCTCTTCGCGATCATCGATATTCTCGGATCAATTCCGATCATCATCGAACTTCGCCGCAAGGCCGGACACATCCAGTCTGAAAAGGCTTCGCTTGTTGCCCTTTCGCTGATGATCCTGTTTTTGTTCCTAGGCGAGTCGCTGCTTAGAGTTATTGGCCTGGATGTCGCTTCCTTTGCCATTGCAGGCTCGATTGTTATCTTCTGCATTGCCCTGGAGATGGTGCTTGGCCTGACCATCTTTAAAGAAGACGCACTTGAAACCGTCTCGATCGTCCCGCTTGCTTTCCCGCTGATAGCCGGGGCTGGAACGATGACCACACTTCTTTCGCTCAAAACTGAATACGCGACCCAGAATATCCTGGTCGGCATTATTCTGAACATGACGTTTGTTTACTTCGTACTGAAAAACACAGCCAGGCTGGAACGTTTGTTTGGTAAATCCGGACTGAACGTTTTGCGCAAGACCTTTGGCGTGATCCTGCTTGCCATTGCCATTAAACTGTTCCGCACCAATACCGGATTGTAAATTTATGCCGGCGCAGTGTAACCTTTGCGACTTGAGTATGTCTCAATCATATGAACAGCTTCGAGGAATATACCCTGATCATAGGAGCCCTGGCTGTAGCCATTGAAGCCTTCCAACTGCTAAAGAAAAAGGTTGCAAAATGGTTTGGCCATTCCCCTTAGGCAGTGCCATCGTCTTCGGCGCTGCGCTGAAAGCTATAGAAAAGATAACCAAGAAACGGCAGGATGAGCAGGCTGCCGGCCAGCAATGCAACACCAAGTGTCTGGATCGTCTTTTCAGGTGCCATGTGTTCATAAAGCGATAAATCCTGTCCGTTCTTTAAGCGCAAAAAATAAGGAAAGTGGGCATAACTGATGGCCACAAGGATCATGGTAACCTGGAAACCTGCCAGGATGCGCAATACTCTCGTCTTTCCCCTCAGCAACAGATACCATAAAACCACCAGCGACAAAGTTGCAGCCGTGATCGCCGATAAACCGACGGGATTCTCGAAAATCCAGCTTCGCAGCGGGACACCATCCTGCTCGGCAAAAACAAAGACAATACAGCCGCTGGCTACCGCAGCAAGGTTCATCTGTTTTGCCTTCCGGATAAACCGTTGCCGGTCTGCAGCATCGTCAGCCTCGCCGATCAGGTAAATAGCAGCAAGAAAGCCGCACAAAGCAACCGTGAACAGTCCGACAGATATCGAAAAGCCGTTCAGCCAGCCCCAGATATAGGCGTCTGCAAAGTTCCGGGCACCGGTATCAATATGTCTGGAAATAACGCTTCCCGCTATAATGCCCAGAAACAGCGGCGTGATAAAACTGCTGTAAACAAATATCCGGTTGTATGTCTGCTGCATCCGGTCCTTTACCGCATCATAATGCCTGAAAACGAAGGCTGTGCCGCGGGCGATGATGCCGATCAGCATTATGGCCAGCGGGATATGCAGGTAAACTGACATGGCGCTGTAAATGGAGGGGAAACCGACAAACAGAATAACCACAGCAATAATAAGCCACATGTGGTTCGCTTCCCATACCGGCCCGATAGCATGGTACATGGTCTTGCGCGTTTTACTCAGGTTTTTCCTTGAGGTAAGCAGCTCGACGATACCCGCCCCAAAATCGGCACCACCGAGCAAAAAGTAAAGCAGAATAGATACGCAAAAAAAGATGATGACCACAGCTTCCATTAGTGTGTTTTTTTAAGATCAGACGAGCCCGAGCTGTACAGCACCGGCACCATTTTAATCTGGCGGTACAACAAAAAGATGACAATAAGGCTAAGCGACAAATAAATGGCCGAGAAGAGATAAAAAGACCAGGCAATACCCGGCATCGGCGTTACGGCGTCGGCCGTTCGCATCACGCCGTAAATAATCCAGGGCTGTCTCCCCACCTCCGTTACCACCCAACCTGCCTCCAGGGCAATGTAACCCAGCGGAATGGCAAATACGAACAATTTTAAGAACCAGCTTTTTTCCAGCCACGACCTTTTTCTGGCCAGTGCAATGAAATAAACAAGTGAAATGATCATGAGGAGGGTTCCTATGCCGACCATGATCTGAAAGGCATAATGGGTAACGGCTACAGGCGGCCGGTCGGCCGGAGCAATTTTATCCAGGCCGGTTACTTCTGCCTGCCACTCGCCATGGGCCATGTAGCTGAGCAAACCGGGTATTTCAATTTTTGCATGCACCTGTCCGGTCTTGTCGTCAGGTATACCGCCAATGATTAGCGGCGCGCTGCGCTCGGTCCGGTACAAGGCCTCCATTGCGGCCAGCTTTGCCGGCTGACGTTGAGCGACGTCTTTTGCAGACAAGTCACCACTTAGCGGCTGCAACAGGGCGGCTATACAGGCAAATACAGCGGCAATGCGGAATGCCTTTGCATGAAACTCACTTTGCCTGTTGCGCAGCAACATCAGCGCGTGCACGCCCGCCACTGCAAAGCCGGTCGAAGCAAAAGCAGCCAGGCTCATGTGCAGGGCCTGGCTGAACCAGGCTTTGTTAAACATCGCAGCAACGGGATCTACGTTCAGATACTTGCCGTCTACAAAATCAAAACCCGCCGGACTGTTCATCCAGGCATTGGCCGCAACAACCAAGATGCCAGAGGCTAAGCCGCTAAAACCCACGACAAGACCTGTAAACCAATGAAACCAGCGGTTCAGTTTTTCCCAGCCGTACAGGAAAAATCCGAGCGCAATCGCCTCTATAAAAAAAGCGGTACCTTCAAGCGAGAACGGCATTCCGAAGATCGGGCCGGCATGTTTCATAAATTCAGGCCAGAGCAGTCCCAGCTCGAACGACAGCACCGTTCCTGAAACAGCACCGGTTGCAAAAAAAATCGCCACACCCTTACTCCAGGCCTTTGTCAGGTCCTTATATACCGGCCGGCCTGTACGCAACCATTTGTAATGGGAAACAGCCATAAAGAACGGCATGACCATCCCTATACAGGCATAAATAATGTGAAAACCGAGGGAGAGCGCCATTTGCGAACGGGCGGCGAGAAAATCATCCATATACCGGGGCATTTAAGATTTGTAACAAATATAGGATACCTGTTCCCGATAGTCGAACGACCCGCACGAAGCCTTGCCGCCTGGCGTAATTTAGAATCAATCTAAAATATGCCGGCATGTTTTGGCCAAAAAAAGCTATTTTGCGCCAAAATACACAACATGCAAAAAGAGCTAAAAGAAGAAACGTATAACCTGATCCTGGAACTTTCTGAGATCGGAAATGCCCTTGCCGACCAGGACGATTTTAACGGTGCAAGGGCAAAATTTGAAGAGGCCCTTGCGCTCTTACCCGAACCTTATACCGACTGGGAGGCTGCCCTTTGGTTGTATGCCAGTATTGGCGACATGGCGTTTCTCTCTGCCCGGTATGATGACGCGGCAGATGCGTTACAGTCCGCGCTTGTTTGTGAAGAGGGTATCACCAACCCGTTTGTGCAGTTGCGCCTCGGACAATCCCTGTTCGAACTTGGCGCCCATGATGCAGCGGTTGAGCACCTGCTGCGCGCCTATATGTTGGAAGGAAGCGAAATTTTCGACTCAGAAGACCCAAAGTACTTCCATTACCTGAAAACCCAGGTTAAAGACATCAACTGATTGATCGAGCAGACCAGACATAAAAAGGCCATTGCGATTGCAATGGCCTTTTACTTTTTAGGGTTGGGTATCTGCGCCCGGAACCGTGCCCGGTTCGTGGCTATCACCAAGTGGCTTGTGCCTCCGGGTGTGACCGGTCGAAAAGTGGCCCTGATTCAGTGATTCAATCCCTTCCGGATTGGTCGGCTTTTCATTTTCCTGGTTTTCTTCCTGCCCGGTACCCTCCCCGCTGCCGGGGCTATTTAATCTTTCCTGTTCTTCGTTGCTGCTGTTATGCAGCCCGTCTGGATTAGTGCTTGAATTCATGGTCTTTATCTTTTAGATTCACAACTGGACTCAAAAGACTAACAGCCCCCACCGGTAAATGTTTCAAAGCTGGCTGCCCGACTGCCTAAGCATTCACATTCTGCTGTACAACCTGTTTTACTTTCTCCACTACATAATCCAGTTCTTCCCGGGTGTTGTATTTGCTGAACGAAAAGCGCACCGAGGGGCGGTTGGGATCTGCCCCGATACCGCTCAGAACGTGCGACCCGATGTTAGAGCCGGATGAACAGGCGCTTCCGCCAGAGGCGCAGATACCGTTGATATCAAGGTTAAAAAGCAGCATGTCTGCCATTTCCATTTCCGGGAATGACACATTCAGTACCGTATACAGGCTTTTATCAGGATCGGTTTCCCCATTGAAAGTAACCCCGGGAACCTCTGTTTCGAGCCGGTTCTTCAGGTAGTCTTTCAACGATTGGATGTATTGCTGGTGGCGCTCCATATCTGCATAGGCAATTTGCAGCGCCTTGGCCAGCCCGACGATGCCGTACACGTTTTCGGTGCCGCCGCGCATGTTGCGCTCCTGGGCGCCGCCGTAAATCATAGGTGGAATCTTAATCTTGCTGTTTACATACAGAAAACCCGCTCCTTTCGGTCCGTGAAGCTTATGGGCAGCACATACCAGGAAATGGGCCTTCAGCTTTTTAACATCATGCACGTAATGTCCCATGGTTTGCACGGTATCTGCATGGTAAATCGCATGATAGGCTTCGCAGATTGCCCCGACCCGTTCCATGTCGGTCAGCGTACCGAGCTCGTTGTTGGCATGCATCAGGGAAACAAAAGACCGTTCGTTTTCGCGCAGCAGCTCTTCCAGATGATCGTAATCGACGTTACCTTTTTCATCGATCCCCACAAAACTCAGCTTGTCAATTACACCGTCCCGCAGCAAGTTGTGCAGGGTCTGTTCAACCGCATGGTGCTCGATTTTGCTGGTAATGGCATGCCTGATGCCATAGGCGGCGATACCGCAGCGAATGGCCATGTTATCGGCTTCTGTACCGCCCGATGTAAAGAAAATCTCTGACGGTGCCGCATTCAGGATTCCTGAAACGGTTTTTCTCGCTTTTTCAACCAGTGTTCTGACCTCGCGGCCAAGGGCATGAATGGCAGACGGGTTTCCGAAGAAATTCTCCATCACGTTTGTCATTTCGGCGATAACTTCCTTATCGAGCGGCGTGGTCGCGGCATTGTCCAGGTAAACCCTTTGCATGTTCCAGAATTTAATAAGTTAGTAAACCAGCCTGCCCTTTCAGGCGGGCCGGTGTGCAGACGGCTTGTGGCCGTCCTCCGGACCATGTCCGGCGTATTATTTTGTACCGAGAATCTCCTTGATGTCTGCGATGATCTTTGCAGCAAGGTTTTCGGCAATGGTTTCATTCTCCGCTTCGCTGTAAATGCGAATGATCGGCTCAGTATTTGAACGCCGCAAATGTACCCATTTTTTGTCAAACTCTATTTTCAATCCGTCAATTGTGCTGAGCGGCTGGCTGCTGTATTTTTCTTTCACGCTGACAAGCAGGCCGTCAATATCCATATCGTCTGTAAGCGTAATCTTGTTCTTGGAAATGTGATAGGCCGGGTAGCTGCTGCGTAAAACTGAAATGGGTTTACCGAATCTGGCCAGGTGCGTCAGGAAAAGGGCAATGCCAACCAGTGCATCACGGCCGTAATGAAGTTCGGGGTAAATAATGCCGCCATTGCCTTCGCCGCCGATAACCGCCTGCACAGCCTTCATCTGGTTAACCACGTTCACCTCGCCTACAGCTGCTGCATGATATTCCTGTCCGGCGGCCTCCGTCACATCGCGGAGGGCCCTGGTCGATGACAGGTTCGAAACGGTATTGCCAGGGGTATGTTTCAGAATGAAATCGGCTACCGCCACGAGCGTATACTCTTCGCCGAACATGCTGCCGTCTTCATTGACGAAACACAGGCGGTCTACATCGGGGTCAACGACGATGCCGAAGTGTGCATTGCGTTTCTGGACCTCCTTAGATATTTCGGTCAGGTTTTCTGGCAGCGGCTCCGGATTGTGCGGAAAATGGCCGTTTGGCTCACAGTAGAGTTCAGTAATCTCTGTTACGCCCAGTGCCCGGAGCAACGCAGGAACATAAATGCCTCCTGTCGAGTTTACGCAATCGATCACGACGCGAAAACCAGCCTGACGAATCGCCGCTGTGTCTACAAGCGGCAGCGCCAGGATTTTGTCAATGTGTTTTTGCAGGTAGGTATCGTTCTGAACGATCTGACCCAGGTCGTTTACATCGGCAAACGCAAAATCAGCGCGTTCGGCCATGTCAAGTACTTCCTTGCCATCGGCATCACTGATAAACTCACCTTTTTCGTTCAGCAGTTTCAGCGCGTTCCACTGTTTTGGATTGTGGCTGGCCGTAAGAATGATGCCACCGCCTGCCGCTTCGCCGGGAACGGCGATCTCGACCGTTGGTGTGGTCGACAAGCCGAGGTCGATCACCTCGATGCCCAGTCCCTGCAGCGTTCCCAGGACCAGGTTATTGACCATAGACCCGGAAATACGGGCATCTCGCCCAACGACAATTTTTTTAGTGCCGCTTTTGGCAACGACCCAGGCGCCGAAAGCAGCTGTAAATTTTACGATATCGATAGGCGTTAGTCCTGAACCGGCAGGGCCGCCGATGGTTCCGCGAATGCCGGAAATTGATTTGATAAGTGTCAAAGGTTTACGAATTTGGTGAGCGCCAAAAATAAAAAATTCCCCGCTAAGCATCGCCGGTTCAGCCGTTTTTATTGTCTGTCAGCGCAAAATGCAGCAATGCTGCAACAGGTTGTAGCCCGAACCCGTCAAAATAGTATATTTGCATCCTGAAAAAGCGATCTATTTATGCAGCGAAAGTGGTTTCAATTCTGGTTTAATTCCCCCTATTACCACATCCTTTATCATCAAAGGAACGATGCTGAAGCTGAATTCCTGATTGATAACCTGATCGCTTACCTCAAACCCGGACACGAAAAGCGCATTCTTGACATTGCCTGCGGCCGGGGCCGCCACGCCGTTTACCTGAACAAAAAAGGCTTCGACGTGACAGGGATTGACCTCTCTGAACAAAATATTAAGTTTGCCCGGCAATTCGAAAACCGCTCCCTGCATTTTTTTGTGCATGATATGCGTAAATTGCACTACATCAATTATTACGATGTTGCCCTGAACTTGTTTACCAGCTTCGGTTATTTTGAGACCGAACTGCAGCATGTTAACGCACTGAAGTCTTTTAAAAAGTCGCTGCGCGATGGAGGCACACTGGTCATTGATTATTTTAATACCCGGAAAATTCTCAGCAACCTGACGCATATGGAAACAAGGACGGTAGAGGGCATTGAGTTCCATATTAAAAAGTTTGTGCAGGATGGCAAGATCATCAAGCACATCAACTTTGAGCACAGGAACAAGACCTACGCATTCGAGGAACGGGTGCAGGCTTTCATGCCCGATGACTTTGAACGCATGTTTGAAAAGAGCGGGCTTGAGGTAACGGCTACCTTCGGCGACTATGCACTCAGCCCTTACCATGAAACGACATCAGACCGGCTTATCTTTATCTGCAAAAAGGCATGATCGAAAGCATACAGCAATTTGACGCCGACCTGTTCCTGAAAATTCACCGCGGGTGGAGCAGTGATTTTCTGGATTTCTTTTTTCCACTGGTTCGAAACCGGTATTTCTGGGCGCCGCTGTATCTGTTCATCATTGTTTTTTTTATCAGGGAGTATAAAAAAACAGGCTATTACCTGCTTGGCATTTTTCTGCTGACCTTCGGTCTCGGCGACCTGACAGCTTCGCGTCTGATCAAACCTTTCGTAGCCCGGCTGAGGCCTTGCAACGAGCCAACGCTCGCGCTTGATATTATACACCGGGTACCCTGCGGCAGCGGGTACAGTTTTCCTTCGGCGCACGCCACCAATCATTTTGCACTGGCAGTGTTCATTATCTGTGTCTTTTATCCGAAATGGAAGCCCATTTTGCCAATCGGCCTGGCCTGGGCGGTATGCATTAGCCTGGCTCAGATTTACGTTGGTGTACATTATCCGGTCGATGTCATGACCGGAACAATCCTGGGCTGCACCATTGGCCTGCTCACATCGAAGCTCTTTAAAACTTTGAAACCTGAATTCTGATGGAAATCTGGAAGTTCCTGATCCTCTTTTTCAGCGCCTTTCTGGGCGGCGCAGCCATATTCCTGGTAAAAAGCGACAAGTCTGCGCTGCTTAAACTCATTCTATCTTTCAGCGGTGCTTATCTTTTCGCCATTACGGTGCTGCACCTGATTCCTGAGGCCTATAGCGGCAGCGATTCTGAACAGATCGGCATTTTTATCCTGGCGGGCTTCCTGTTCCAGGTGCTCCTCGAGCAATTTTCGCACGGCGTGGAACATGGCCACATTCACAGGCACCATGAAGGCAGGCAGTTTCCCTGGGGCATTATGTTCAGCCTCTGCCTGCATGCATTCCTGGAAGGCATGCCGCTGGCCCGGGACCGCCAGAACGAACTCATTTTCGGCATTTCACTGCACCACATTCCGGCTGCATTTGCCCTGGCCAGCATGTTGCTGCAAAACCATTATCGCGGCACCCTGCTCCTGATTTGCGTCGGCATTTTTGCCTTCATGGCGCCATTGGGTTATTATGTAAGCCTCGGCCTCAGCAATGGCAGTATTGGCGGGGTGGAATCTTATTTTAATAAGATCATGGGCCTGGTGATCGGCATTTTCCTGCACATTTCGACGACAATCCTGTTCGAGTCGAGCGTTGACCACAAAGTGAACAAACGTAAAATGATCGCTGTGTTGCTGGGTATATCGATCGCGCTTGCAGGCGGACACTTTTAAGCGGTCGTGTGCAATTTAGCCAGAAGGCGGTTCAGGGTTTTTGCTTCATCCAGGCTCAAGCGTTCAGAAATAAAGCTTGAAAGGCTGACGGCGCGGTCTATTTTCTCAAGCAGTGCCAGTCCCGTTTCGTTGATTTTGATATCGACAGTCCGACGGTCGGCATGGCCGGGCTGCCTGACCACAAATTTTTTCTGTAGCAGGCGATCAATGATCCTGGAGATATCGCTCATCTTATCAATCATCTTCTGCTTGAGCAGACTGATCGTTGCCGCCGCAGGGTATTGGCCCTGCAGGATCCGTAGCACGTTAAATTGCTGGGAGGTGACCTGGAATCCTCTGAGCATTTCGCGTATTTCGAGGTTGCACCGGCTGGCGGCAGATAAAAGGTTAATTAAAGCCTGGTCACATTCCAGGCGGAGTGCGCCTGATACTGGTTCTTTGATTGACTTCATAAAACTTTATTTTTTCTCGCGTCGCCCGGTTTTTTTCCGGCCATACTGCCAGGGACAGTGAAGGCACTTATTTTTGCAGCAAGATCCCCGTTTGAGGTGATACGCTTTAGTAAAAACCATCAAGCCATCTTCATTGAAGTAATAGTCCTCTACTTCCTGCATCAATCAAGAATTTTAACGACAAGTTTTCCTGCAAAAAAATTGCTCAGGTCTGTCCCTTCGCCGTGTGTTGTCCAAACTTCTTTTGGCGACACGCTTTTTATCAATAAGATAATACCTTGCCAATCGGCATGATCTGACAAAAACAATTTAATCCCGTTTTTATTCTGCAACTGCTCCCAGCCGCTCGCAAAAACACGTACAAAGTTCGGCGCGTAGCCGTAACTGTTATAAGATAAGGGAGTTACAAGACATACCAGGTCTTTTTCTGCCGATTTAAGAAGCTTTTTGTTATAGGGTTCCCAATTTCCCAGATCAATGCCGAACGCTGTGTAGATTTTCATGAACGGCGCAATGCCCGGATGTACCAGTATCCTTTTTTCCGGACAATGGGTATTCAGCAACCTGACCAGTCGCTGGCTTTTTCCCAGCGCATACGCGCCCAGCAGAATCGGGTACCTGGTTTGTGACAATTTCACCATCTCTTTTTCGGCATCAGGATGCAGCATGTCTTTTCGGGCAAAGGTGGTTTCAGTGATCAGTACATCAGCTTCGGCTGTCTCAAGCGGCTCGCAGGTCGGGTCGGCCTGTGTTTTGAAATCGCCGGTATACAGGTAACGTACGCCTTCGTACTCCATCAGCACCATTGCCGATCCAAGCATATGCCCCGCAGGCAGGAAGGATACCCGCACCGGCCCCACCATGAAAGATTCGCGGTAAGCAGGGCAACTGAATGCGCCTGCCGCCATTGGCCCGTAGCGCTGCTGCATAAAAGCCCTTGTCGCTGCTGTACAAAACACTTTGCCGTTTCCTGGAATAGCGTGGTCGGCATGGGCGTGTGAAATAACGGCGAGACGCGCCGGCTGCCGCGCGTCCAGATAAAAGTCGCCATAGCGGCAATACAAGCCTCCTTTAACAGAAACGATAAAATCCTGAAGGATCATGTCGCCATTTGGATAAATTTTCCATGAAGCTCCATGACCTGGGCAATGAGCGGCGTATCTTCCTCATTCCGGATAACAAAATCGGCAAGTTTTTCTTTTGAGGCATCGTCAAGTTGGCGTGCAATCCTTGCCAGAACGGCATCTCGGGTGGAAAGGTCCCTGGCCATAACCCGCGCTATACGTACTTCAAGCGGCGCCGTGACCAGGATGTTGCGGTCGCACAGGCGGTAGGAACCGCTTTCAAACAGCAGGGCCGCCTCTTTCAGCACATAAGGAACCTGCGGGTCCACTTTCGCCACCCAGCTTTCAAAGGCCCTGAAAACGGCCGGATGAACAAGTGCGTTGAGCCTGGCCAGTTCCGCCTCGCTGTTAAAAACTATGCCGGCAATGTGTTTACTATTCAGCGCACCGCTAGCATCATAACTCTCAGCTCCGAAGGCATTGCGCAGGCCTGCAATAAGCAGCGGGTCGCTCGTCATCAGCGATTTCGCTTGGGCATCGGCATAAAACACCGGCACACCCAGCACTTCAAAGATCCTGCATACGGTTGTTTTGCCGCTGCCAATTCCACCTGTTACTCCGACCTTCAGCATCAGCGTTCTATGATAAAATCGACCTTATCCGGGCTTACCGAGATCAGTTTACAATATTCAGGAAAACGCGACATCTGTACACGCAACTGGGTGTGGCGCAGCAGGCTCCACTCAGAAAGGTCGGCCCGCGCTTCCATCATGTCTTCGTTGATATCGTCATAGTCGCTCAGCGACACCATAAATTTCACGCGAACTTTTTTCGGAAACAGGGATACGTCCAGGTATTTCGGGTTATTGATAATTTTCAGGGGCACACTTACTTCTTTCTCGGTAAACTCATCTATCGGTATTTTTACTTCGGCAGTTGTTGGAAAAATATTGATGTTTTTCTGTTTTTTAGCCTCCATCGCGACCTTGGCCATCGTTGTATGCCGTATCTTCTCGAGGGAAAGGGTATCTGTACGCCACTCACGTATGCCTGCGATCTCCTCCTGCGGGCCGGATATGGTCACATACCTGGGAACAACCTCTATTGGTCCGGAGACTTCATACTGTTTAACAAACTTAAGATCAGATACGAGTTTGACCGGTACACGTTTAACCGTTCGCTTTGAAAAATCGAAATAAAGGGTATCCGGTTTAATGCTGATCACCTTTTGCGAGGTTTCCAGCTGTTTATTGATGTTGTACAGCTGATCGCTGAACACCACAAAGTTGCGGATGTTGAGCGAATTCAGGCTTACGGCAATAGACTGGGGATTGATGCGCAGCCGCGCAAACAAGAGCTGCCAGCCGGTCCCTTCCACCTGCAAATCGACTGTATCTGATTGCAGGGGGTGAAAAGCTTTGTTTTGAGGAAAGTTCTTATAAACAAGAACAGTTTTGGCTGTGTAAACGTACTTATTTTTCAGCGCCAGAAACATCCAGCCCGAAAGGGCCAGCAGCAAACACAACACGAAGGTGAGAAACCGCCTTCTTTCAACTTTAGTGAGTTTGATGATGGGCATGTACGTGATGGAGATTATTTCCGGTCAAATGTAACAAAGAAAGCGCCAAGGTCAAAGGCGGCAAAAAAAAGCGGGACGCTGCTGCATCCCGCTATCTTATTAAAAATCTGCCTGTTTAAGCCTTTGGCTGGGCAGCTTTTGTAGCATCGAGAGAAACTGCGGTTTTATCAAACCGGATTTTCGTACCGCCTTCTACCTCGAGCAGGAAGGTGGTTTCGTTCATATCAACAATGCGACCGTGAATGCCTGCGGTTGTGACGACTTTATCGCCTTTTTTCAATTCGCCGATCATTTTTTTGTGCTCTTTGGCTTTTCTAACCTGTGGCCGGATCATAAAGAAATAAAACACGACCATGATCAGGACCATCGGAACGATCATTCCGAGCCCGCCGCCTTGAGCCTGTAATAAAATTGCTGCTGTCATTAACGCTGTATTTAATATAAAATTGATTCTAATTGGCTTTGATCTCGCCCACCAGGCGGATCACTGACATGGTCGGGTTCGCATTTGAGGTAATGGTGATGCCTTTATCCTGCATTCCTTCTTTGCCGTTGCTGTCAAATACAACCTTGATAACACCTTCTGCACCTGGTTTGATCGGCTCTTTTGGCGGCTCTGGTACTGTGCAGCCGCAGCTGGCAGATGCATTACTGATGATCAGCGGTGTCTTGCCTGTATTTTTGAACTTGAAATCGTGCTGAACTTTTTCGCCTTGTTTAATGGTTCCAAAATCGAAGGTCTCGCGCTCCCAGGTAATAACAGGCGCGTCTTTATCAGGTACAGCAGAACCGTTGTCTGCTGCATTGTTCGCCACAGCCGATGTTTCGGCCTGGCTTGTTTCATTCTTCTGGTTGCTTTGGCAGGAAGCCAGTGCGCCGGCAAGAAGCACGGCTAAAAAGATCCTTTTCATGTGTTTTTTATCGTTAGTCTTCAATTAAACCCCTGCCTGCCTTTTTAATGCTGTTCGTACGTTTAAGATCGGCGAGAATTTTATCTAAAATACCGTTTATGAATGAATTACTTTTCGGTGTACTGTAATCTTTTGATAAATCGAGGTACTCATTAATGGTTACCTTGACCGGAATAGAGGGAAAATTCAGCAATTCACAGATCGCCATTTTCATCAGGATGGTGTCAACGATCGCAATCCGTTCAGACTCCCAATTTTTTGTACGTTCCGCTATCAATTCATTGTACTTCGCATCGTTTTGCAGCGTGTAAACAAACAGGTCGCGCACAAACTTGCTGTCTTCTTCCCAATCCTGGCTAATAACGGTCAGTTTGTTCTTGAACGGATCATCAAAAGTAAAATTCTTCAGTGTTTTGGCTACCATACCTTTCATAACCTCATGGTCTACCGGCCAGTTGATAAATTTATCCTCGAAAACCTGTACAATGTTCGGGTTTTTCAGGATAATTTTCCGGAAAAGGTATTTGATAATATCTTTTGATGACTCCAGGTCATCGTTCTCATCGTTCAGATAAGCGGCATATTCCGCCGACTTTTTCAGTTCAGAGAAAGCAGTCTTGGTAATTTCAGGATCAAAACCCCAGTCTATCTTGTATTTTTTTACGGCAGCTGCAAATTCAGGGTTCTGCTTGAGCAGATTTGCGAATTTATTGTGCAGCAGTTTCAGGTTCGGGTTCAGATCTTCAGCGCTGGGCAGGAATTTATTGGCACGTTCGGCAGCGTCATTACTTGTATACTCGGTTACATCGAGAATAAGGGAAAGCATCCAGATGTACATTTCATACACGCTGTCTATACTTTGCATCAAAATTTTCTCGAAAGCCCTGATGTCTTTCTTGCTGTCCATCTGCCATGCAAATATTGTTTGCAGCGCTTTGATTCTAAGGTGTCTTCTGTTTAACATGAAAAGAACGATTCGGTTAAAAAACCTGTTTATTTAATTTATTAATACGATGACTTGATTTTTTTGATCGAAGCAATGCGTTGCTCGGCGATCCTGTTGGCAGCCTCCAATGTAGGTATGTTTTCTTTTTTCGACATTCTGAGCACTTCGCGTGTGGCATCGTAAATGTGTTCAGTAAGCTGGATGGTCCGTTTCTTACCCAGGCCGGTCAGCTCCGAATAACAGCTGATCAGACCTCCGGCGTTGATCAGGTAGTCGGGTGCGAAGACCACCCCTTTTTCAAGCAATGCCCGCCCGTGTTTTTCATCATCGGCCAGCTGATTGTTAGCAGAGCCCGCAATCACTGCGAATTTCATTTTATCGATGGTTTTGTCGTTGATGGTAGCACCCAGTGCACAGGGTGCGTACACATCGGCTTCAATGCCAA
This sequence comes from Pedobacter yulinensis, assembly GCF_003029735.1. GTDB lineage: Bacteria > Bacteroidota > Bacteroidia > Sphingobacteriales > Sphingobacteriaceae > Pedobacter > Pedobacter yulinensis. The sequence goes on along the minus strand of NZ_KZ686271.1, from coordinate 116,094 downwards.
AGATTTTGTCTGCATCTATGGGCTTCGCCTTGTATTTCGATGCCACGTGCATGGTCAGGTCCTTATTGATGTCGCTGATCAGCACAACGGCGTTTTCTTTTCTGAGCAGGGATACCAGGTGCTCGCCCACTTTTCCTATGCCTTGCACTACAACCGTTTTGCCGGCCAGCATGTCTGAGCCATAAACTTCCTTCAGCGAGGCTTTGATCCCGTAGTAAACACCCTGGGCTGAAAATGGAGCCGGATCGCCAGCTCCACCAAGTGATTCAGGAACGCCCGTTACATACTGGGTCTCCATGCGGATGTATTCCATGTCGCGGGCGGTGGTACCCAGCTCTTCTGCTGTGATGTATTCACCGTTCAGGTTTTTGATGAAGCGGCCATAGCTGCGCATCAATGCTTCTGATTTGTCTTTTCTCGAATCGCCGATAATGACGCCCTTGCCGCCCCCGAGATTGAGGCCCGTAATGGCAGATTTATAGGTCATCCGTTTCGAAAGGCGCAGCACATCTTCAAGCGCCTCTGCCTCTGACGCATAATTATACATGCGTGTACCGCCCAGCGCAGGGCCCAGGGTGGTGTCGTGAATGGCTATGATGGCCTTCAATCCTGAGTCTGAATCATTGCAGAAAACGACCTTTTTATGGCCGGATGCACTCAATTGATCCAATACGGAAGGGCTTTGTTCTGACATGTGGATTTGACTGGTTAACGCTGGGCCAAAAATAGAGAAAAAAACCATTATTTACACGCCGCTAACTAAATCGGCTAAAAAATTGAAGACTATTTTGGGTAGATTTGCATGGCATGAAACACCTCCGTTATCTCAACAAATATTTTTACAAATACAAGTGGTGGATCGTACCCGGCGTTTTCTTCGTCATCATCTCTAACATCTTCGGCGTCGTACCTGCGCAGGTAATCGGCTTTGCTTTTAACCTGATCACAGAAAACCTGTCTATTTACAAACTCTTTGCGGGTTTTGATCGCCAGGAGATCGTATACGACATCTTCAGCGCGGGTTTGCTGTATTTCGGAACGGTCGTTCTGGTGCTGTACCTCTTGCGCGGCCTGTTTATGTTCTTCATGCGGCAAACCCTGATCCTGATGTCGCGGCACATCGAGTTCGACATGAAAAACGAGATTTATGCGCACTACCAGGAGCTTAGCCTGGGCTTTTACAGGCGTAACAATACCGGAGACCTGATGAACCGGGCAACCGAAGATGTAAACCGGGTGCGTATGTACGTGGGTCCGGCTATCATGTATGCCCTTAACACCGCCGTCCAGGTTGTGCTGATTGTCTATTTCATGTTTAACGTGAACGGAACGCTTGCCCTATACAGCCTGGCCCCCCTGCCTGTGCTCGTCCTGACCATCTATTACGTAAACACCGGTATTCATGACAAAAGCGAGAAGATCCAGCAGCGGCTTTCTTCCCTGTCTGCCTTTGTACAGGAGCGCCTCTCGGGCATCCGGGTAATTAAATCATATGTGCGCGAAGCGCAGACCCGCGAAGCATTTGCCCTGCAGAGCGAGCATTACAAGGGCGAATCCATGAAGCTTGTCAGGCTGCAGGCACTCTTTTATCCCGCCATGCTGCTCCTCGTTGGCCTGAGCACCATCCTGACGGTGTACATTGGCGGCCGGCAGGTCATTAACGGCTCCATCAGCGCCGGCAACATTGCCGAGTTTATCGTTTATGTAAACCAGCTCACCTTCCCGGTAACCATGCTGGGCTGGGTAACCACCCTTATTCAGCGGGCCGCCGCCTCCCAGAAACGGATCAACGAATTTTTACAGCTCCGGCCCGATATTACGGGCGGGACCATTGCCTCAGGTACGCTAGAGGGCGGGATCGAGTTTAAAAACGTGAGTTTCACCTATCCTGATACCGGCATCCAGGCCATCAGGGACATAAACCTGAAAATCAGGCCCGGGCAATTCGTAGCCATTATTGGCCGTACGGGTTCTGGCAAGTCGACACTTGCCAACCTGCTCATGCGCATGTACGATACCGATCAGGGCATGGTATGCATAGACGGTACCGACATTCGTGAACGCGACCTGCAGCACTACCGCAGCCAGGTGGGTTTTGTGCCGCAGGAGGTTTTCCTTTTTTCAGATACCATTACCAACAACATTGCTTTTGGCCTCGATCAGCCCGACCAGGAGGCTGTACGCAACGCTGCAAAAAATGCTGCGGTGTACCAGAACATTGTTGCTTTTGAGCATGGATTTGAGACCATGCTCGGCGAACGCGGCATTACCCTTTCTGGCGGACAGAAACAACGGGTATCTATTGCCCGCGCGCTGATCAAGGAACCCCGCATCCTCGTGTTCGATGATTGCCTTTCGGCCGTAGATACCAAGACGGAAGAAGAAATACTGGGCAATCTGGGCCACGTGATGAAGGGTAAAACCACTCTGCTGATCGCCCACCGGATATCGACCATCAAGAATGCCGACCTGATCCTGGTGCTCGAAAACGGGCAGATAAAAGAGCAGGGTACACATGCCGAATTGCTCGGTTTGAACGGCAGTTATGCAGAGATGTACACGAGCCAGTTGCTTGAAGAAGAGGAAAGTAAAATCAAGTAAATTTCTATTTTGAAGTTTCAGAAATTGCTTTATATTTACCGCAACCAAAAACCAAGAACATTACCAACCATGGGAGAATACGACAACAAAGAGCGAGAAGAGGTTTTTTCTAAAAAAGTAAGAGCGGGTAAACGGACTTATTTCTTCGACGTAAAGGCGACCCGCGCTGGCGATTATTACCTGACCATTACTGAAAGCAAGAAAAGACCTGAAGATGGTGTGTTTGTCAAGCACAAAATCTTCCTGTACAAAGAAGATTTTGAAAAATTTGCAGAAGGGCTGAATGATACGGTTGACTACATCAAATCAAACCAGGAAGTGGTCGAAAAACGGTATGAATTTTCAGAGCATGCAGAACACGCGGTACCAAGACCGGTAGAAGATGATTTTTCTTTTTAATTGATATTTAATTGATCAAAAAACCTCTGCTTCGGCAGAGGTTTTTTTGTTTCCGGCCATCCCGTTTCAGCTAGCAGTCAGGTAAAAGTTCGCTGTTCCCGGGCCTATTTTCTTACAAAAAATCGTTTAAAAAACAGCAGTTGGTAGCTGACCGCATTGCTCCAGTATTCCCAGTTGTGAACACCCGGCCTGACAATAAAATCGTGCTCGATGTTCAGGTAATCCATTTTCTGGTGCAGGGCAAGATTGACCTCGTAGAAAAAATCACTTTTGCCGCAATCAATGATCAGCGCAAGTTTCCCCGGGCTTAAGAGGTGAAGCATCTCGGTAACCGAGTTTTCAGACCAGCGGCCGGGAAACGCTGATTTCGGACCAAGGCGTTTGGCCAGTTCCCAGTTGTTTGGAAAAGGCCTGATATCTACCCCGCCGCTCATGCTTCCGGCAGCGCCGAAAATGTCCTGGTGCCTGAACGCAAGGTAAAGCGCGCCATGCCCGCCCATACTGAGGCCGGTAATTGCCCGCGCCTTCCGGTCAGCGAGGGTTTTATAATTTTTATCAATCCATTTAACCAGTTCGCCTGAAACATAGGTTTCATACCGCCATTTTTTATCGACCGGGCTGTCAAAATACCAGCTACTAATATTGCCGTCTGGACAAACTATGATGAGGTTGTTCCTGTCAGCTTCGTCTTTGATGGCAGGAACTTTGTTAACCCAGCCATTGTAACGGTCGCCATATCCATGCAACAGGTAAACCACAGGAAACTGCTTCTGCCCATCGTATGTATCTGGCAAAATGACAACCGCCCTGATGTCTTTGTTCATGGCCGCACTGGGGGTTGTTACGGTATCAACTTTGGCTGCCCGGGCTGTCAGACCGGCACAGCATGCTAAAAGCAGGAAAATTCTGGAAATTAAGCGCATAAGATGTCAGGTTATCTGGCTAAAGTTAATGAAAACGGTTGATCTGCAGGAGCCGTGCCACGCGTAGTATTTGGACTTGCGCTCATTTTTAATTCGAGGGTACCGCCATTCATAATCTCTTCGTAGCTGAGCCAGTTACGGGTATGTTCTTTTCCGTTCAGCACGGCCGATTCGATATACACATTTTCTTTGCTGTTGTTCTGTGCGTCGACTGTAAAGGTTTTACCATTTTCAAGTCTGATGCTCGCTTTCTGAAAGACGGGGCTTCCGATCACATACTGGTCCGTACCGGGGCTCACACTGTAAAGGCCAAGCGCACTCAGCACGTACCAGGAAGACATCTGGCCCTGGTCTTCATCGCCGGGAAAACCTTTCTCGGTGGCGTTATAAAGTTGATCCATGATCTTGCGAACACGTTCCTGCGTTTTCCAGGGCTGTCCCGCATAGTTGTACAGGTAAGCCACGTGCTGCACCGGTTGGTTACCATGGGCATATTGTCCCATACCGGCAAGCACCATCTCTTTCATTTCATGAATTTCTTTCCCGTAAGTGCCCACTTTAAAGTCTGAGGCCCGCGTAAAAAAGCTGTCGAGCCGGGCCAGGAATTTCTCATTTCCGCCCATCAGCTCTTTTAGCCCCTGGATATCATGGAAAACCGACCAGGTATATTGCCAGGCATTTCCCTCGGCAAAGGGGCCACCCCACTCAACCGGATCAAAATTTTCCTGCCATTCACCATTCATTTTCCTGCCGCGAACAAAGCCGGTCTCCGTGTCGAAGACCTGGCGGTAGTTGTACATCTGCCGGGCAAAAACAGATTCATAAAATTTATTGCCCGACATTCTGGCCAGGTTCCATGCACAAAAATCATCATAAGCGTATTCAAGTGTTTTGGCGGTAGCCTCGGGCACTTCAGGGTGCGCGATGTAACCCAGGGTAAAGTATTCCTTCCACCCTTCCCGTCCGTTCGAGCCGCCAAGCGGACCTTTGTTGGTTGCTTCATGGTAGTAAGCGGCAAGCGCCTTGCCGGCATCGAAGTCCCGGATGCCTTTTGCCCAGGCATCGGCCAGCAGAGAAATGGCATGGTTACCCAGCATAACGCCAGACATTCCCGGATTGGACCAGGTAGGCATCCATCCCGATTCTTCCTGGGCAGCCAGGAGTGCTTTCATGTGCCGGCCCTGCATCTGCGGATGCAGCAGATTACTCAGGGGAAACTGCGCCCGGAAAGTATCCCAGAACCCGTTGTCAGTATACATATAGCCCTGGTGCACCTTTCCGTCGTACGGACTGTAATACACCGGTTTGCTGTTCTTATCCAGGTCATAGAATTTTCTTGAGTAGAGGTTAGCCCTGAACAAGCAGGAATAAAAAGTGGCCTTTTCCTGCTCTGAACCGCCCTGCACCTCGATCCTGCCCAGCAGGTTATTCCAGACAGTTTCGGCAGAGTCGCGGGTATCCTCAAATTTTGCGGCCTTTCCCAATTCGCGTTCCAGGTTAAGCTGGGCCTGTTCCAGGCTAATGTATGACGAAGAAACCTTTACCTGGACCACCGCACCCTTTCTAAACCTGACAAAGGCTCCGGCCCCGGGTCCCATGGCGAATGACCTGGCTGGCACAATGGTATTCTTTCGGTTTTCCCATGTACCATAACCAGTAAAAGCCTGATCAAATGAGATGACAAAGTAGTTCCTGAAATTCTTAGGCACGAACCGGCCATTGTCTACCCAGCCGACGATTTTTTTAGCAGTGGGCAGGATGGTGATGTCACAGTTTTTCAAAAAGCCATCCAACACCACCTGGGCATCCTGGTCGGCAGGAAATGTAAACTTCATGTGCGCACCCCGTTCTGCAGGCGACAACTCGGCCCTGATGCCATTGTCAAAATCCACTTTGTAATAATGGGGTTTGGCCACTTCATTGGTGTGCTTAAAAGCCAATGCCCGGTCGTCTTCGTCTACCACCAGCTTACCGGCAACCGGCATCAGGGAAAAGACTGCGTAATCGTTCATCCAGGGGCTGCACTGGTGTGTTTGCTGGAAGCCGCGAATCGTTGTGGCCTTGTACTGGTATTTCCAGCCATCGCCGTTTTTGCCTGTCTGGGGCGAGAAAAAATGTATGCCAAACGGCAACCCTACTGTTGGGTAGGTATTGCCGTACGACAAGGCCGGCTCAGAGTCCGTGCCCTGCAAGGTGTTTACATAATCAGCTGGCTTTTTTTCCTGTGCAACAGAAAAACCAGCGCAAAACAGGCTGAGCAGGGTCAGGTACAAGTATTTCGTCATCGTCTTTCGTTTGTGTGCGCCGGCGGCCGGCAATCAAATTTAGCAAATTGTTAAGCCGGGGCAAAAAATCGGCCATATAAACCTATTTTGCGCAAACACGATTTCAAGAACACTGTTTGAGCAAATAAACACCCATGCAACATCCATCGAAAAGCCCGCGTCCTTCCGGTTCTGCAAAAGGAATTAATTTCGGCGCACTTGCCATCAGCCTGGCGATCACCCTGGCAGTTGGTGCACTGGGTGGCCTGCTTACAGCACGCTCGGTAAACGGCTGGTATAAAACACTGGCTAAACCGTCATTCAACCCGCCGGCCGAAGTCTTTGGCCCGGTCTGGACGGCCCTGTTCATCCTGATCGGTACAGCTGCCTACCTGGTCTGGCGAAAACGCCACGAAGTGTTGCACTGGCCAAGAATTGTGGCCGTCTATGCCATCCAACTGATTTTAAACCTGATGTGGTCATTCCTCTTCTTCTACCTTCGCGATGTGGCGCTTGCGCTGGCAGAGGTCCTGGTCTTCCTGGTTGTTATTGCCATGAACGGGCTGGTTTTTTACCGGGTAGACCGCCGAGCCGGGTTTTTGTTCATCCCTTATTTCTTATGGGTTTCGTTTGCCGCAGTGTTGAACTGGCAGATCTACATTTTAAATTAATTAAAATAAAAAGGGTTATTTTTAGGCTGTGAAAGCGCTGCTACCCCTTATTCTTTTGCTGCTGCATGGCCAGGTTCTGCTGGCGCAGAAAGTGGGTCTGGTATTAAGTGGCGGCGGAGCGAAAGGCCTGGCCCATATCGGCACACTCAAGGCGCTTGAAGAGAACGGTATACCGATCGATTACATTACCGGTACATCGATGGGCGGCATTGTGGGGGCCATGTATGCTGCTGGCTACTCGCCCGCACAGATCGAAAAAATTGCCCTCAGCACTGACTTTCAGGACTGGGTAAGCGGCCGGTACAGCAGCGACTACAGCTTTTTTTTCAGCAAGAACGATCCATCTGCCTCGCTGCTTACGGCCAAGGTAAGTCTTGACACCGGTTTTCATTTTAGCTTCAGGTCTAACCTCATCAACGATATTCCACTCAACTTTGCCCTGCTCGAACTTTTCTCGCAGGCCTCTGCCATATCAAAAGACAACTTCAACAACCTGTTTGTGCCTTATCGCTGCATGGTGTCTGATGTGCTTTCGCAAAACAGCATTGCGGTAAGTAAAGGGAGTCTGGCCGAAGCCGTACGCGCTACGATGACCGTACCCGTTATTTACCGCCCCATTAAACTGGATGGCAAATATGTTTTCGATGGCGGCCTGTACAACAATTTTCCTGCAGATGTACTGAAAAAGGAGTTTAATCCAGACTACATTATCGGCGCGAACGTATCGGCCAAAGTATACAACGAGTACCCTTCTTCTTCAGATGAGCGGTTGATGAACCGTTTCTTCGTGTTCATGTTCCTTTCTAAATCAGACTCCACCCTGGTTGGCAAAAACGGCACCTACATTCAGCCGGAGCTTTCAGACTTTAGCGTCAGTAACTTTGCCCCCGTTGCTGAGCTGATCCAGAAAGGCTACGAAGCTACCATGGCAGAAATGGATAAGATCAGGGCGGCGGTAGCCCGTCGCGAGGATCAGACAGCATTAAGCAGGCGGCGCAACGCATTCAATAACCGTAAGCCCGACCTTGTTTTCAGCGAGATCTCGGTAAAAGGTGTTACGCTGCGGCAGCGAAAATATATAGAGCGGCTTTTTAAAAGCGACCGGCCTACCTTTAACCTGGCCGACATACGCAGGGGCTATTATAAACTGGTGGCAGACGAGGTATTCGAAACAATCTATCCCCGTATTCTGTACAAGCCGGAAACCGACAGTTATGTCTTTGAGATTGTAGCACAACCGCAGAAAAGTTTTAAAGTAGATCTGGGGGGAAACATTTCTACACGCCCGATCAGCAACGTTTTTCTGGGGCTTCAGTACAATTACCTGAACCGCAAAGCCTACACCTTCGGAACTAGTTTTTACTCCGGGCGGTTTTACGAATCGGTTCAGGCATCGGGCCGCATTGACTATCCTACCCGCCTGCCGCTTTTTATCGGCGCCGACCTGACATACAACCACTGGAACTTTTACAACACCAGCCAGATCTTTATAGAAAACCCTCGCCCCATCTATATTGAGCAATATGACCGCAAGATCGGCCTTAAACTGGGCTTTCCGCTGAACAACAATGCCCGGGTGGTTCTGCACACCGCATTCATCAACAATACCGACAGGTACAGCCCAAACAACAGTTTCGTTGTAGGCGACATCCTTGATCAAAGCCAGTTTAATGGTTTCCGCGGCACCCTGTCGTTTGAAAAGAACAGCCTGAACCGCAAACAGTATGCAAGCCGCGGCCGCAACCTGCAGCTGCACCTGAACTTTTACTCGGGCCGCGAATACTACAGCCAGGGAAACATTTTCAGGTCAGATGCGGGTTACCGGGCAAACCTTGTGCACCATGAAGACCGGCAGTGGGGATCGGCCAAACTGAGCGATGAACATTACGTTTTTACCAGCGGAAAATACACCCTCGGTTACCAGGTTGAAGGTGTCATTTCTAACCAACCGCTCTTTCACACCTATTACAGCACACTGCTCAATGCCCCTGCATTTTACCCGTTGCAGGACACCAGGTCGCTGTTTGTGGAAAAACTGCGCGCCTACAATTACGTTGCCGGCGGATTAAAAAACGTCTATAACCTGCGCCGAAACCTGGATGTACGCATTGAGGGTAGTTTGTTCCTGCCTTTCCGCGAATTTGAACGGGTAGGCCAGCAGGGGGTGCAATATGCACAGACACTGAGCAAACTTAATTATGCTGCAACCGCCGGACTGGTTTACCATACCCCGCTGGGGCCGGTTAGCCTTAGTTACAATAAGTACAACGAAGCCATAAAAAGAAATGGAGTTTTGCTACATTTAGGCTTTCTAATCTATAACAAACGGTCTATTGAATGAAGAAGTCATTTTTATTGGTTGTTATTTGCCTGTGCTGCCTTGGCGGCTTTGCTCAGGGCGTTTCCATTAATAATTTCCTGATCAAGGAAAGCCTTCTCAAAAACTCAAAACTGGCGGTCATCGCCGCTGATACGGCTGGCAATCCGCTTGAAAAGATAAACGGCGCCTATACTTTTAGTGTGAGCGGTTTTACGCAGGTGCTGCGCTTTCAGGACGGTGTGGCGCTGCTTCCTTTGCCCATTGAACGCTCTACCTTTGTGTATATCAAACACCAGAATGAAACGGGCACCCACAGCAAACTGGTGTACGTCTACAAAAAAGACAACAACCTCAATCCTTTTACCATCAGTATCCTGTGGCTCGTATTGATCCCCTTGATCCTGGTTTTCCTGGCCTTTGCCTTCAAGCGGCTGATTATCGTGGCCATCATTGTCATGCTGGTCTTCTTTTATTTCAGCCACAGCAATGGACTGAATATCAGCACATTTTTCGAGACAATTTTTGACAGCCTGAAAAACCTTTTTTAGGCCCGGGCAGGAAGCTCGTGAAACAGCGTAAGCAGGCCGGCGTTAAAATGGCATGCCGATGCCAAAGTTGTACTGAAAGAAACGGTACCGGTCGGGTTCATGCCTGGCATAATAATCATCTTTGAATGCGCGGGTGTCTCCAAAGTATTTCGCAATGACCCACTGATCTGAACCGGCAAACTGCGGATCTTTCAATTTCAGGCCGATGTCGAACCTGAACACAAAATACTCCACGTCGTACCTGAAACCAACGCCGGTACCAACGGCCAGTTGTTGTGCCAGTTTGTCGAGCTTAAAAAATGTCGGGGCCGACTTTCCGGGTCCCTGTCTTACGTTCCAGACGTTACCGGCATCGACGAAAACTGCACCGTTCAGTTTGGCACCGATAAACTTATCAAGTAACCTGAACCGGTATTCAAAATTTGCTTCGGCACGCATCTCGCCGATCTGGTCGATTCCAAAAAGCAGCTGTCTTTGTTTGGCGTCCTGAACCACTTCACGATTGTAGTTTCCCGGGCCAACCGTTCTGGCCTGCCAGGCACGTATCCCGTTTGACCCCCCTGCAAAAAACATTTTTTCGAACGGCACAATATTCGAATTGCCGTAACCATAACCGATACCTGCATTCAGGCGTGCTACGAACTGCCTGTTTCCGCCAAGACTTTTGTACCAGCGTACATCGACCTCAGGCCGCACATACTGGTTGTAAGGCAGGCCAAGGATGGTTCCGTAAAAACGGGCATTGGGGTTTGGGTGAACACCGCCCAGCCGCGAAAGCCCGTAAAGCAGGTTTCCGGCAATATCTATATTGCCCCTGAAATAGATAAAGTCCCGTTTTTGGTTCAGTTTGTCCCCGTTCAACGAATAGGTGTATTTCATACCCAGTGTCAGGTCACTTCTTTCGAGCAGCGGCAATGAGGCCAGGTTCCCGAGAATGTTTGCAATTTCCTCTACGGTAAGCAACAGGTCGCCGAAACGGTATTCAAAATTTAGGGGCGTAAAAGAGTGCAGTTTTGATTTGGTTTCTACCCAGTCGTAAGTAATGGAATTGATGTAAATGCGCCTGGTGGCCACGTCTTTTTGCAGGGCATAGACAAAACTGGAAGAAAAGGTGGTATGGGGCATGCCGTTGCCACCCAGCGGCGGATCATAGAAAGGAATAATGAGCCGGGGCACCGTCAGGTTGGCGCTCACCGAAAGGTCCCGCTGGTAAATGTCGCGAAAAAGCCGGCTTTCCTGCCCAATCCGCGATTGCAGCCCGCCCTTAACCTGAAATTCAAAACGTTCGGCCCCGCGGAACAAGTTATTGTTCGTATAGGTATTGCTCAGCGTAAAGCCAACTGTCCCGGCGTTGAAAGGGATTTCCCCTTCTATCCGGTTGCTCATGCGTTTCTGCGGAATGAGCTGGATAACCGGGTGGATGAGCCGTCCTGTATCACGCGAAGCGGAATCTTTATAAAAATCGATCTTAACGTTCTTGAAAACGTTGAGCTCATACATCCTGTCGTAGGTCAGGTTTTCATTGCGGATGTCATACACATCGCCCTTTTTCAGGAAATCATACCTGACAATCGGGTTGCGGCGAAAGCGTTTCGAGAAATCTGTATACCGGATGCTGTTTTCCTTCTGGGGATTTAACTTGAAACGTACCGAGTCCGGAAAACCGTCAGGATTGGGTGCGATCAGGATATTCGTTTCCCCGATGCGGTATTGCTTATGCGCCGTTTTGCCCTGCGGATTGTCTACGTACAAACGCAGTCCCACCTTCCGGGTGTGGTGTGCAGTATCGATCACGTCGTAACGAATGTAAGGCCTCAGAAAGTCATAATAGCCATGTTCCTTTGCAATCTGGTAAATGCGCTCCCTTTCGTAAACAAGCGAATCTTCATCGTAACGCATGCCGTCGCGCAGCCTGGTATCACCCTTTTTAAAAGTGTTGTAAATGTCCTGAAGCGCCTTGTCAGGTATTTGAAGCGAAAGCTTGTCAACATGGTACAGAGCGCCCGGTGTTGCCTTGAACAGGATCGAGGCGCGCTGTTCTTCAACCTCAATATTTGAACCGACACGGGCATCAAAATAACCTTTGCTTTTTAGAAATTTCTCGATCTGGCTGCGCGAAATCTCTACAAGGGCACTGTCCAGTATGGGCGGCGGGCTGCCGATGGGCTTAATATTGGTCGTTTTGTACTTGCCGTCTTTGGTATTGAAAAGATTATAGAAAAAGATGTTGATGCCAAATTTCGAATTTGGCCGGATATCTTTCTGAACATAGTTGTAGGCTTCTTCCTCGAAAGGTTTGTCAACGCTGTCTATTGTAACCTTCTTTACGATAGACTGGTAATCTTCAATGTATTTTGTAGAAGAACAGCCGGCAATTAAAACAATAAATAGTGGTAATATTGCAGTGATTGAATATTCCCTGAAGATCAGCCTGTATGCTTTCAAAGTCTCAAATAAGTTTTATAAAATCCCTGCACCAAAAAAAGTTCCGTAAAGAAAACGGTTTGTTTATCATAGAAGGTATAAAAGCGACCACAGAATTTTTGGGCTCAGCTTATCGCCTTCACAGCATTTATCATACCGGAAACCTGCCTGCGGAATTAAAAGGCACCGACACAAATATAAAGTTATTTGAGGTAAAGCAAACTGACCTGCAGCGCATCAGTACACTTCAGACACCTCAGGGTATACTGGCTTTGGTGCACATACCCGAAGAGCAGGCTTTCGATCCCGGCTCGCTCAGACAACGCTTTACGCTGGCGCTCGATGGAGTTCAGGATCCGGGTAACCTTGGTACAATTATCCGCACGGCCGACTGGTTTGGTTTCAGCACGCTCATATGCTCGCCAAACACCGTCGAGGCGTTTAATCCGAAAACTGTCCAGGCCACTATGGGCTCGCTGGCCAGGGTGAGAATCCACTACGCAGATCTACCTGAATTGATCGCCGCTGCCGGTGTTCCTGTGTTTGGTGCCTTGCTTAATGGCGAGGACATTTACCGGACCAAATGGGGAAACGAAGGCCTGGTCGTTCTGGGAAATGAAGGACAGGGCATATCGCCCGCGGTACAGGCACATATAACCACCCCGGTTACCATTCCACGCAGGGGTGGCGCAGAATCGTTAAATGTGGCCATCAGCGCGGCCATTTTCTGTTCTGAATTGTGCCGGTCCTGAAGTGTGCCCTGGTAGTCGAGCCCGCGTGCACCACCGCGAAGGCAGGAGCATCGTTTTTAAATAAAACCAAATATGTTTGTTTCTTAAAGGTAAATTGCTATTTTTGCAGCCTTGAATTTCATGGTCGAGTGGCCGAGTGGCTAGGCAGAGGTCTGCAAAACCTTGTACAGCGGTTCGAATCCGCTCTCGACCTCCAATTTGTACAAATAAAAAATTAAAAGGTTGCACCATGGCAGTTACCAGATTAAAGAGAAAAGACAGAAGAAACAAAACTGTCTCACGTTTAGAAGTTAAGTTTTTGAAATTGGCTACCAACATTGAAAAAGGAAGCCGTTCACAACAGTCTGAAAAAGACCAGCTGGCTAAAAACAACGCTGTTCTTGCCGCGCTTTCAAAGTAGGCAGAGACCGTTCTTCGAAATATTAAACACCCTGCTGATCACAGGGTGTTTTTTTTTGTGCCTTTCAGATAATTTACGAAATTCGGTTGTGTTCCCGTTTTACGTTCCCTGTTAAAGAAAGCGCATGAAAACCTTCTTGCTTACGCTGTCTTCCCTCCTTTTATTTGCGGTGGCTTCTGCGCAGCACAGACCCGCTTACCGCATGATGGTGTACGAAAGTCCAGGATACAGGCCGGATGGCCAAACCTTCATGACCATGAACCACTATACCCTTTACCAGGACGGAAGCATCTATAAATCGTACCTGACAGGCCGCTCTCCCGCCGGACTGGTACCGGCGGCCTCAAAACGTGCCGAGCCGGGCAACTGGGGGTCTTGGGACGAACAGGAAAACGGTATGCTCATCAATTGGCCGGAGGCCACGTATAAGACCGAAACCTGGAAGCGTGGAAAATACTATAAGGTACTGCCCGGAAGTCGGAACGACAGGCTGACCGGTAAATACGTCTTGCTTACAGGTCAGTTGTCTAAACGACACTCCATATGGCAATCAGTGCACCTACTGGAATTTAATGCAAACGGCTCACTTTTAGCTGAAGCTGGAGGGATCGGCGCTTCGAAAGGTAAAATTCAGACGTTTGCAGGCCGCTACACCATTGATGGCTACAGCATCACCTTCAGGCTCACAAATAACCAGACCGAGACCTTTTCTTTTTATTTTATGCCTGCCCGAAGGGGCAGTGATGCCCGCGAAGAAAACTCAACAACGATCGGTATCGGACAAACCTATTTTATAAAAAAAGCGGACATGTAAAAAGCCCGGCTGGCGGCCGGGCTTGCTTATCGTTCAGTCTGCGACCTTGCCGCTCAGATGGCCTATGCCTTTAGAAATTGGTCGGCCTCGCGGTAAGATTGAATCAATTTCAGCTCGCCTTCCTTGCCGCCGACAGATTTGCCGTGCTCCATTCCCATAACGCCCCGGTAACCGCGGCCGTGAATGTACTTGAAGACATTTTTATAATTGATCTCACCGGTTCCCGGTTCCTTGCGCCCGGGATTGTCACCAACCTGAAAATACGCGATCTCATCCCAGCAGCGCTCAATGGTTTTGATCAGGTCCCCTTCGGTGCGCTGCATGTGGTAAATGTCATACAGGATCTTACACGACGGGCTTTGAACAGCCTTGCATACAGCGTACGTCTCATGCGTTTGCTGCAAGAACAGCTCGGGCGTATCGCTGAGCGTTTCCAGTACCATGACCAGGCCGTGCGGCTCAAAAATCTCGGCACCGCGCCGCATGGCTTCAACCACATTGGCAAACTGGTTACCGTAGGGCAATTTACGTTCGTAAAAGCCGGGAACAACCGTAAGCCATTTCGCGTTGCAGCGTTTAGCCGCCTCGACCGACCGTTTACAGGTATCAACAAACTTATCTACAAACTCCTTTTTACCGGTCGTAAGTGAGGTCTTCCAGTTGTCGCCACCGTCTACCACGAAAACACCCATCGTCATGCCGAGTTTTGCCAGCAAATCGCCGATTTTCTTTTGCTGATCAACCGACCTGCCAAGGAAGCCGTTGTCTTCGATCGATCGAAAACCCTGGTCATACATGTACTGAATCTGGTCGGTAAAACTTTTACCGGCGTGGTTTTCGAACTGGCCTTCGTGAGGTCCGTAGTTCAGGTTAAAGGTTTTTGCCGCGGCCAGGTCGTTATGCGCTGCCTGGACCTCGCTCAAAAGTGTGCCTGTCGAGGCGAGGCCCGCAGTGAGCGCACCGGCCTTGAGAAATTCTGCTCTGTTCATTGCTTATATGACCATGGTTTTTCCTGGCTGTGCATACGGGTAAAGGCCATCTGCATCAGGTAATACTTTTGGCTGCGCATCCCAGGTAAACTTGTCTGGTGCAAGCACCTGGTTTGAGTTCAGGGCCTCATCCCAGGTAATTACCTTGCCGGAATAAGTTGCATACCGGCCAATAATGGCCGTCAGCGTACTTTTCGCCGCCCGTTCTGCATCGTTGAATTTGTATTCACCGCTGCTTATGGCCGCGAACAGCTCGTCATGTTCGGTCTGGTACGGGTTCGGGTTACCTTTTCCCGGGTGGTTATAAATTTCCTTGCCGTTGTTATCCCATAAAACAGATTTGTTGCCTGCGCTCAGGTATACACGGCCTTTGGTGCCCTGGAAAGTCTCGTCGACCCGGTTCGAAATGCCTTCAAAGTGCCGGCACTGCGAATAGATCACCGCCCCATCTGCATAGGTGAGTTCGACGGCGTGGTTGTCATAGATCTCGCCATAATCTTTCCCTGTTCTCCAGGCACGGCTGCCCGTTCCCTGTATACTGACCGGGTAGGCATTTTTTACCCAGTTGGCAATGTCGATATTGTGAACATGCTGCTCAACGATGTGGTCGCCGCACAGCCAGTTGAAATAGTACCAGTTGCGCATCTGGTATTCCATCTCGGTTTGACCGGCTTTGCGCGGCCTGACCCAGACACCACCGCTGTTCCAGTAAACCTGTCCCGAAACGATGTTACCCAGCGCACCGTCTTCGATGCGTTTCAGGGCTTCACGGTAATTGGTTTGATAACGACGCTGAAGCCCTACCACGACGTTCAGCTTTTTTTTCTTTGCTTCTTCGGCTGCTGCCAATACCCTTCTGATACCCGGTGCGTCAACAGCAACGGGCTTCTCCATAAAGATCTGTTTATTTTGTTTTACAGCCTCTTCGAAGTGGATCGGCCTGAAACCCGGAGGCGTGGCCAGCAACACGACATCTGCCAGCGGAATGGCTTTCTGATAGGCGTCGAAACCTACAAACCGGCGGTCTGCAGGCACGTCGACCTTGTCCTTGAAACGCTCTGAGAGGGCTTTGTAGCTGTTG
The DNA here is from genome assembly GCF_003029735.1 of Pedobacter yulinensis. GTDB lineage: Bacteria > Bacteroidota > Bacteroidia > Sphingobacteriales > Sphingobacteriaceae > Pedobacter > Pedobacter yulinensis. Next base: position 99,908 of record NZ_KZ686271.1, on the reverse strand, counting down.
TCCAGCCGGTCCTGGAAAGCATCGGCCATAGCCACCAGCTTCAGGTTGTATTTGGTTTGCAAAGCCTGGAATGCAGCACCCGTGCCGCGGTCACCGCAACCAATCAGCGCAATCTTAATGGTATCGCTACCTGCGGCAAAAGCGCCGGCCAGCGGCACATTGCTCAGCACAGTAGCACCTGCGAGCAGCGCTGAATGCTTTAAAAAATCTCTTCTTTCGCTCATATGTGGTTCAGTTTTAATTTGGTAAATACTAATAGTCTTTTATAGGTGGTTTATTGTAATATGCATCAATTTCAGCCTTCGAAGGCGCTTTGGCCGGCCTTACCAGGCGGATACCCACGAAAGGCGCTTCAGGAAACCACCAGTTGCTTTTCGGTATCTGCGGATCGAGCTGCTTCCAGGCCGGATCTGAAGCCAGTCTGGCTGCCGAGCGCAGGTTCTCAGCGCTTTCATCATACGAGCCGCCCCGCACCGCATTGGGGTAAAGTTTATCAGGCACGGCAACAGGATTTGGTTTTTTCGCTGCTGCCGAGGCGTAAAAATCTTCTACATACTGATCAAATGTCCATTCGGCTACGTTGCCATGCATATCGTACAGGCCCCAGGCGTTCGGTTTCTTTTTTCCTACGGGGTGCGTCTTGTTCTCACTGTTGTCTTTGTACCAGGCATACTCGCCCAGTCTGGCAGCATCGTCGCCGAAACTATAGACACCCTTGCTGCCTGCCCGGCATGCGTACTCCCATTCGGCCTCTGTCGGCAACCGGTAAAATACGCCCGTCCGGGTGTAAAGCCACTTGCAAAACTGAATTGCATTGTATTGCGTCATGGCAAGGGCCGGCTGTCCCAGCTTGCCCATACCAAAAGTCATATCAAGGTACGGTTTTGTAGGTCTGGCCACTGCATCTACAGCTGCCGGGACAGGCCCTTCACTCTGCCGCACTTCATAATCTTTATAAAGAAATGGCTCGAAGATGTCCCAGGTTACCTCGAACCGGCTCATCCAGAAGGCATCAAGCTTTACCTCATGCACCGGCTGCTCATCCGCTTTTCCGGCTTTACTACCCATCTGAAAGCTCCCTGCAGGGATGGCCTGCATGTCAAACTGTAACCTGGTGCCATTGATCTTTTGGGTATATGCCTTTTGCGCATAAGCAGGCAGGCTGCCGGCAAGACAGCTCAGAACAATAAATTTATAAAATTTCATTTGTGCGGGTAAAAACGTATCAACTTTTCGGCAAGAACGTGAAAACGCTTCTAAAATAGGAAAAGGCCGGCTTAAACGCCCAAGCCAAAGTGAACAATTTTGTTACAAACGACGGCGGGTCAACATTGCATGTACAGCGGCACAGACAGGCTGCTATCTACCGGAACGGACCTCCGCAAAGCCGACCAGCTCATCCCATCGGCCGCCTGGCCGGCGGTAATACACAAATCCCTGGTATGTATTGCCCGTTTGAAAAAAGGAACCCTCAGGAAAGAGCGGGTCTGGCTTACCTGTTTGCCGGTCAATTGCCAGGTACTTGTAATTGTACAGTCCCTGCTTCAGCAAGAGATCGAGCGTGTAAACACCACGTTCTGGCACGTAGGTCATGCGATAAGCCGCCTGACTGCTGTAGTTGCTGAACAGGCCTACCACATACAGATCCTGACTGGCTTTCAAAGGTGTCTGCAGGCTGAATTGCACCTGTGTGTAATCGTTTTCGGTTTGCGGATCCCGGCCATCTGCGTGTTGGATGAAGAATCTGCCGTCCTCGTCGGCCTGGTTGCTGTATTCCTGCCGGTCCCTGGGCTGATCGGTAAAGAGTACCGCCCGGAACGGGGTACCATTGTCAATCTGTTTCACGCCCGACAGCGGTGCCCGGATATTGCGGATATCAAATTTCCTGAATTCATTGCCGGCCCAGAAGTCATTCGCCGCCGGATCGGTATATAACAGCTGCCCGGGTTTGATAAAAAAGGGCTTTCTGTTACTAATTGCCGTAAACGGATTGTTATTCTGAGTCAGTACGACCTTGATATCTGTCGAGGGGTTCTGTATGGCCATGCCGGGCGACAAACTGAAATCGATCTTTTGCTTCTGGTCCCGGTAGGCCACCTGCGGGGAGGCCATAACCTGCATCGAAATACCAATTTGCTGGTTAACTACGTAAAAACGATGCGAGAGCACCGGTTTGTTCCTGTCTCCGTCTTCGTACACTTTCAACAGGTAGTTCCCGCCAATGCGAAACCGCAGCTGGCTGTTGGGCAGGGTCAGTTTGTAATGCGTATATTTCTGAAGCGTACCCGAAGCATACCGGTAATCCGTGACCCGATCTTCTGAAAGACCTTCCAGGTAGTCAATTGCCGAAAGACCTGAGGGTTTCCATTCCCAGGTACAGTGTTCTACAGTATACCAATAGTTTTTCACTCCCCCGTCAAGGTCGTCGAAGGTTATCGACAACCGCCCAGGCCCGGCTAATGGAATGAGCGGTAACGCGGCTTCCTGGCCCTCGGGCATACACTTCACCGTCCGGATCCCGAATCGGTACGTTCGGCTTTCGTATACAAAAGCGCCGGTCTGGGCCTTTAAGAAACAGGGCAACAAGAGCAAAAGTACCGCAAGCAGGTAACCTACGTTGACTACAGACCCCTCTTGCTGCCCTTTCATGTTATTTTTCTTCAATCTCCATGATGCCCGCTGCCAGTTCCTCCCAGCGCTGCTGTGCCAGATCAAGTGCGGCTTTGGCTTCCTGGTAACGTTTGTTCGCCGCTGTAAGCCGTGCCGGCTCACTGTAAACCTGCTCGTCTGCAAGTTCAGTTTCGATTTCCTTTACCTGTTTTTCAAGGGTCTCGACCTCGCGCTCGGTACGTGAAAGTTCGTCGTTCAGTTTTTTTAGTTGCTGTGCGGCGTTTTGCATCACGGGTCTTGGCTCCTCTTTTTTGGCCTTCTCTTCCTGTTTTACCGGTATGGGTGCCGGCTTGGGAATGACCCGCTTACTGTTCCATACTTCATATTCCTGGTAAGTACCCGGGTAGTCTTTGATTTTTTGCTCCTCGATAAACCAGATCCTGTTGGCAATGTTGTCAAGGAAATACCGGTCGTGAGAAACGATGATAAATGTACCTTCATACTGTTGCAAGGCCTGGATCAGGATATTTACAGACTGAATGTCAAGGTGGTTTGTCGGCTCATCGAGGATCAGGAAGTTCGCATCTGCGGTGAGCGCCTTGGCCAGCGCCACACGCGATTTTTCACCACCCGACAAGACTTTAATTTTCTTGAACACGTCATCGCCGGTAAAGAGAAAGGAGCCTAACAGGGAGCGCAGGTTCGTTTCACTGTACGTGGGTGCGAACGACTGCAGTTCTTCCAGAATCGTATTCTCAAGCGTGAGTGCTTCGAGCTGGTGCTGTGAGAAGAACGTCATGGTCACATTATGCCCCGCCTCTACCTTGCCATCAAAGGTCTCGGTACCAGCAATGATTTTCAGCAGGGTCGACTTGCCGCGCCCGTTTGCCCCGATCAGCGCAATTTTGTCGCCTTTCTCAATAATGCCATCGGCCTGGTGCAGGATTGGCACACCGGGATAACTCTTATTGAGGTGTTCGATGTTTACGACGTGCCGGCCTGACTGCTTGGTAAAACGGAAGCTGAAGTTAACTTCAGGGTTGTCATCATCGACATCATCCACACGATCCATCTTTTCGAGCATCTTGATGCGCGACTGGGCCATCTTTGCTTTCGATGCTTTGGCCCGGAAGCGCTCGATCAGCCGCTCCTCCTGTTTAATTTTTGCCTGCTGGTTCTTAAATTCTCCGCGCTGAATGGTTTCGCGAATGCCTTTCTCTTCCAGGTAAAAAGTATAATTGCCGGCATAAGGCGTGAGTTTACCTTTGCGCGATTCTACAGTCTTTTTAATGACCCGGTCCAGGAACCAGCGGTCGTGAGAAACGATGACAACTGCTCCCTCAAAGTTGCCAAGATACGTTTCCAGCCATTTGATAGAGGGAAGGTCGAGGTGGTTGGTAGGCTCATCGAGCAGCAGGATGTCTGGCTGCTGAAGCAGGATTTTTGCCAGCATGACCCGCATTCTCCAGCCTCCTGAAAAAGTGTTCAGCTGGCGTTTCTGATCTTCTTCGCTGAAGCCCAGACCGGCGAGGATCTCATGCGCCCGGTATTCAATGTTGTAGCCATCAAGCTGTTCGAACTCCTGCTGGCGATCAGTAAGGCGTGTAATCAGTTCGTCACTGTATTCTGTTTCCAGTTTTTCCAGTATTTCCTCGATTTCGGTATGCAGCTGGTTCTGGCGCGCAAACGCTTCCATTGCCACACGCACAATGCTTTTATCGCTCTGGTAAGACAAAAGGTCCTGGTTCAGGTACCCGATTTTCAGGTCTTTGGCTTTTGAAATAGATCCCGAAGAAGGGGTGTAATCGCCTACAATGAGCCGCAGCAGGGTGGTTTTACCCGTTCCGTTTGCGCCGATCAGGCCTATCTTCTCACCTGGTTTGATGTGCCAGTTCGCTTCGTCATACAGCGCCCTGGCGCCGATGTTAAATGTTAAATTATTAATGGAAATCATGGAGGATGCAAAATTACGCATTTTTTTTGACCCGTACACAGCCCGTTCCGAATAGCAGTGCGGCGTACCATCTACATCGGATCCATTTTGCAAGCCCTTCAGGCTCAGGCCCGGCCCGGTACTGCTGTACCGATTTTTCATTTCGATGCGGGGCCGGGCAGCGGCATATTGAAAATGGTTGTATCTTCGCATTTATGTACCGGATCATAAAACCGATCTTTTTCAAGTTTGATCCTGAAAAGATTCACCATTTCGTGGTCAAACGGCTCAAGTGGGCGCATGACAGCCTTCCGCTTGGGAAAACGATCATCCGCAGCAGCTTTGATGTAAACGTCCATGGCCTGGAACGGGAAGTTTTTGGCATCCGTTTTAAAAATCCTGTCGGGCTGGCCGCCGGGTTTGACAAGAACGGTGAATACGTCGAGGCGCTCAGCAGTCTGGGTTTCGGCTTTATAGAGGTGGGAACGGTGACCCCGCTCCCGCAGCCGGGCAATGACAAACCGCGCATGTTTCGCCTTCGCGAAGATGAAGCCATTATTAACCGCATGGGCTTCAATAACAAAGGTGTAGACACCATGGCCGAGCGCCTTCGCCTGCTTAAACAAAAAGAACCCGGCATTGTGGTTGGTGGAAACATTGGTAAGAACAAGAATACACCAAATGAGGAAGCCGTAAGTGATTACATCAAATGTTTCGATCGTTTGTTCGATGTGGTCGATTATTTCGTTGTGAACGTCAGTTCGCCCAATACGCCGGGCTTGCGTGCCCTGCAGGAAAAAGAACCGCTCATGCACATTCTGAACACCCTGCAGGGACGAAACCGGAAGAACGAAATTTCCCGTCCGATCCTGCTGAAAATTGCGCCTGATCTGAGCGACGAACAGCTTGACGACATCATTGATATTGTGAAGGAAACTGGTATTGCCGGGATCATTGCCACTAATACGACCATTGAGCGCCACAACCTGGTTTCAGACCAGACCGTGGCGGCAGAAGCCGGCGGACTGAGCGGAAAACCGGTTCGCAAACGTTCAACAGAAGTGATCAGATACCTGCACAGCAGGTCGGGGGGCGCTTTCCCGATTATCGGCGTGGGCGGCATTCACTCGGCTGAAGATGCAATAGAAAAGATGAATGCCGGCGCTTCACTGGTGCAGCTTTATACCGGCTTCATTTATGAGGGTCCGGGACTGATCAAACGAATCTGCAAAGCCCTGCTTAAGGGAAAAGACCTGTAACTGCCTGCGGGGCTGCCGGCTCTATTCAAGCTGCAGCGCCATTGCCGCGTCTTTCAGGATCCAGACAGAAACGCTTCCTGCCGCGCAGTGAAAGTTACCCCAGCCCGTTTCATTGATGACTACCTCGCCTTCCCGTTTGCCCAGCGCGTCGACCATGACTTTTCCGGCTAAACCAGGTCCCATTTCCATATCCTTGAACCCTTCGGTTCCGTTGCTCATGACCACCGCAAAACCTGAGTTGGGATATTCGGCACTGCCCTCCCGCGTCCAGCCAATGCAGCTTGGAAAATCAAAATAGTCGCGCTGAAGTCCGTGTCCCAGCTCTTTGCGCAGCCTTGCAAGCACCGGCAGCTCCTCTACTTTTGCCAGGATAATTTCATGCTCCTCCCCTTCGGCACCGGCATCGTGGTAGATGGCACCATACAGATCCGGGAAAAACAGGCATGGAATGCCCTGCTCACGCAGCAGGATGAGCGCATAGGCAAGCGGCCGGAACCAGAAATCAACATACGATTCCAGCGATTGAAGTGGTTGTGTGTCATGGTTGTCCACGAAGGTTACCGCGCGCTCGGGGCGGCTGGACACGAGTGTGTTGTCGAGAATACGGCTCAGGTCGTAAGCCTCTCCCTGCACAGAAGCCTGGTACAGGTTGTGGTGCAGCATGGAATCAAAAAGCTGCACGCGTGAACCGGTCGCATCCAGGTAATCTTCAAGTGCCTGTAAACTCTCTACACTCCAGTTCTCGGCAACGAAAAACAGGGGCTTTTCGCTGACCGCATTCATGTGGTCGACCCAGTCGTTTACAAAGTCAATGTTGATGTGTTTAACAGCGTCTAAACGGAAACCCGTAGGCTGAAAGCTCTCCAGGTACCACTTGCCCCAGTATTTCAGTTCTTCGCGAACGCTCGTATTCCTAAAATCAATATCATTAAACATCAGGAAATCGTAGTTTCCATTTTCCGTACTTGGAACCGGCTCCCAGCCTTCGCCGTATTGGTTCTGGATCGAAAAAATGGCGCTTTCCTGCAGGTCTTCTGCCCAGTCTACACCGCTGAAGCAATGAAAATCCCAGATAAATTCAGAGTGTTTTCCTTTTCGCCCCGGGAAGGTAAACCTGGTCCAGGCATCTATTTCGAACGCATCAGAAGTAAAGGCCTCCCGGTTTCCCGGATCAACCCGCTTTACGGTAACCCGTTCCAACTCGTCGCCCCCTGCCTTATGATTAAATACGACGTCGGCCACGGCGCCAATGCCGTTAGATCGCAGTTCGGCTACGGCCGCCTCATACTGTTCACGCACGCCGTACCGGGTTGCCACGCTTCCCTTCTGGTCAAATTCACCGACATCAAAAAGGTCATAGGGCTCATAGCCAATGCAGTTTGCACCTTCTCGGCCTTTGTATGTAGGCGGCAACCACACCTGCGTAACCCCCAGGCTGGCCAGCCAGCCGGCATCGTTCTTCACTTTTTCCCAAAGCAGCTGTTCTTCATTGTAATACCAATGAAAATATTGAATAAGCAATTGATTTGTCATAGATGGTGGCACCACCCGGTTTTGGCCGGCTTCCGGCTTTGCCCGGGCAATGCGGAGATATAACATCCTTCGCTACTTATTGTTTCTGCATGCGCCTGATTTTACCCGCACCCGCTCAAAGCCGGTCAATTTTTCTACTTTTGCTCATATGAGTTTAAAAGCAAAGGCCGCAAAAGAGTCATTTGTCGTGATGAACGAACTGGTTTTACCCAATGATACAAACACACTCAACAACCTGATGGGCGGCCGGCTGCTGCACTGGATGGACATTGCAGCTGCAATCTCCGCCCAGAAACACTGCAACCGGATCGTCGTAACGGCATCTGTAGACAATGTTTCGTTCAAGCAGCCCATCAAACTGGGCGATGTGATCACGATCGAGGCCAAGGTAACGCGGGCGTTCAACACGTCTGTCGAGGTGCGGCTCGATGTGTGGGCCGAAAATATCCCTTCCGGTCACCGCATCAAGTCGAACGAAGCTTATTATACATTTGTTGCACTCGACCCGCAAGACCGCACCATCGCCGTGCCTGAACTCAGACCCGAAACACCAGAAGAAATTGAACTTTTTGACGGTGCATTGAGAAGACGGCAGCTCCGGCTTGTACTTGCCGGAAAAATGAAAGCCGAAGACGCAAAGGAACTCAGGGCCATTTTTACGGCCGGATAAAAACAGAGCGGGAGCTGCTGCCCGATAAATGAACTTAGCCCGAAATTATGACCACGTACACCATACTGATCATCCTGAGCGGACTGGTTATCTTCTCCTACCTGTTTGACCTGGTAGCCAGCAAAACGAAACTGCCATCGGTTCTGTTGCTGCTCTTGCTGGGCATTGGTCTGCGCCTGCTTGTAGACCGCCTTGGTATAAAAACCTTTGATTTTCTGAGCGTTCTGCCCACACTTGGCACAGTAGGTCTCATCCTGATCGTGTTTGAAGGTTCGCTTGAGCTGAAATACGACAGCGAGAAAAACAAATTGATCAAGGGGGCTTTTTTTTCGGCTCTGTTTATCCTGCTGGCAACGGTTTCTGTCATTACTTTCATCATTCTCCAGATTACCGGTCAACCGATTTACACCTGTTTTACGAATGCCATTCCATTTAGTGTGATCAGTTCGGCTATTGCTATCCCTTCTGCTGCGGCGCTGAACAAAAGCGGGAAAGAATACATCATTTATGAGTCGTCGTTCTCAGACATTCTCGGCGTGATCCTGTTCAATTTCGCCGTTTCCAACCAGCACATTTCAGTGAGCTCGTTTACCGGTCTGGCCATGAGTACAGTGTTGATCGTGCTTGTATCGGCGGTCTCCTGCATCCTGCTGCTTTACATCATGGGCCGGATTTCTCACCACATCAAATTTTTTCTCATCATCAGCATCCTGATCCTCGTTTATGCTGTGGGGCAGTCGTACCACCTGTCGGCGCTTATCCTGATTCTCTCGTTCGGACTGTTTCTCAACAATGCCGACACCATCAGCCATGCGTATTTCAGGAGTGTATTCATTTACAAAAACCTTCAGGCTGACCTGGCACAGCTCTACCAGTTATCGGCAGAAACCGCTTTTATCATCCGTACGTTTTTCTTTGTGATCTTCGGTTTCACGATGAACGTGTACGCGCTGAACGATCAGGTTGTGCTGATCAATGGCGCGTTTATCCTGGCATCGATCTACGCGATCCGTTACCTGTACCTCCGGTTTGTGCGGCGCCGGGGCGTAAGCCCGGAGGTATTCATTGCTCCCCGGGGTCTGATCAGCATTTTATTGTATTACAACCTGCCTGAAACCATCAAAATCAAAGAGATCGGGACACCCTTCCTGTTTGTTGTGGTGCTGGGATCAAGCCTGGTCATGAGCATAGGCTTGCTGGCAGCGAAAAAACAACTGGCAGCCGGAACAACCTGACAACGGCGCTGATCAGTAAAACAGCGCCTGAGGGGGATGGCGGCAGATAGTCCCGCTTTCTGCTGCAAGTCCTCGCTCGTTCCTCGCTCCGGGCTTTCCGCGCCAATCGGGTTTAGCACCGGAAGCCAGTGCCAAAGAACCGCCTAACTGCCCATTTCCAGGATTTTATCGAACTCTGCCGCCTTGAGCGGCATAACAGACAATCTGCCCTGCCGGATCAGGGATATATCTTTCAGTGAGGACTCATTTTTTATCTGCTCAAGCGTAACCGGCTTTTTCAGTGTTTCAACCGGCGACAGGTCGACCACGACCCAGTTGGGATCGGGTGTAGTCGGATCCTGGTAGGATTCCCGGACCACCTTGGCCACACCAACCACACATTTTCCCTCGTTACTGTGGTAAAACAGGACCAGGTCGCCTTCGCGCATGTCGCGAAGGTTGTTCCGCGCCTGGTAATTGCGTACACCGTCCCAGAAAGTGCGCTTGTCTTCATTGAACTTTTCCCAGGAATATTTATGTGGTTCTGATTTGACCAGCCAGTAGTTCATATCGTTTGTTTTAAATGCCAAAATTAAGAAATCACCGCGTTTTTTTTGAGCCCCCGACTAAAAACAACGCGATTTCTGCAGTCAGGTGCGGCCATGCCCCTTAGCATAATGCACGCAACAAAAAACCCCGCACCTTCCGGTACGGGGTCCTTTCCTATTCTTTTGTCTAGCCTTTTGTATCAAGTGCCGACTCAATGCGATCAGACAAATCTTCCAAATGGTATTTTGCCATTCCGCTGGCTGCAGCTGAGCCATTTTTCAGCTTGGTCTGCAGCTCGCGCAGCTGTCCTTTCACGACCGAAATCACATCGCTGCTGCTGGCAGTAATTGCCCTCGGAGCTGCGCTGGAGCCTCTGCCCATAGACACTGCCGATGCCTGAAGCGCCGGCGCAGGTTTCACGATGCTGATCAGCTTGTCAACATACATTTTCTGCAGGTTGCGGCGGTAAACATCAATGTCCTGGTTTGAATTCAGTTCAGTGAAGATGTAGTTATTTAAATCGCCCAGCATGTCTGTTGCTTTGTAAGCCTTGCCGCCGTCGGCTGCTTCTGCCGATACAAGCTTTAGGATTGTATAGCTGCTTACCAAACGGTTCAGCGTAGCATTTTGCAGTTTGCCCACTACTTCAAGCGGGTTCTCGTCGATCTGGTCCAGAACGGCCTGATCCAGCATCCAGGTTGGGGTCCTGAAGAGGTTCTCGTTCAGGAAGGCCATGGCTTCGCGCTGGCTGGCTGCCGGGGTGCGTACATAAACAGCACCACTTTGCTCAACGGTTTTTGGCGTTTCCATGATACCGCCAATGTTTTTGGAAACATGCCCCATATATCGGCCAAATTGTGTGGTCAGCTGGCCATACATGTTCGACAGGTTTTCATACCCTTCGTTTGATTCGCGCGTCCACTCCGGCAAGCCTTTCAGAATGACCTTCAGGTTTTTGATGCCATATGTACTGGCTTTCATAGCGTTGCCGCTCAGGTCTTCGTTCTGTGACCGCGGATCGTCGGGATTGGTCTCGGTTCCGAACCACAAACGCGGGTTCTGTGCCGCTGTCAGCGTCATCTTATTCAATTCGGCAATCTCTGCCGCACCGCCTTTGCCGGGCAGCAGTTTGTAACCCCACTCAATGGCCCAAAGGTCATAATCGCCAATACGCGGATAAAGGCCCTTTTTCGAGATCTTGTCTTCTGGCTGGGCTACATAGTTGAAACGCGCATAGTCCATGATTGAGGGAGTGTGACCGTTTGCTTCAACCCATGCCTTGTCGCGCAGTTTCTCAACATCAACGGTCGAGCTCGATCCGTAATTGTGACGAAGGCCCAGGGTGTGACCCACCTCGTGCGAAGACACGAAACGAATCAAATCGCCCATCAGCTCATCGCTGAACGTCATTTTTCTGGCCCTTGGGTCTACAGCCGCAGTTTGGATCATGTACCAGTCGTGCACAAGTTTCATAACATTGTGGTACCAGTTAATGTGGCTCTCCATAATTTCGCCGCTGCGGGGGTCAGCTATACTCGGACCACTGGCGTTCGGAATTTCAGAAGGTTTGTAGACGATAGCCGAGTGGCGTGCATCGTCCAGGCTCCAGGTCGAGTCTTCTTTGGCGGTAGGCGCCATTTTTCCGATGATGGCATTCTTGAAGCCCGCTTTTTCAAAGGCCTTTTGCCAGTCGTTTACCCCGGCAATAAGATAAGGAACCCATTTTTTTGGTGTAGCCGGGTCGATATAAAACACGATTGGTTTGACCGGCTCAACCAGTTCGCCACGTTTGTAGCGTGCCAGGTCTGCCGCCTTTGGCTCAAGCCGCCAGCGTTTTACCAGTTCAACTTCTTTAACGCCCTGCGGATTCTGGTCGAAATCTGTGTAGCCCACCGTAAAGTAACCCACCCGCGGATCAAAATAACGCGGTTTCATCGGTACCTTAGGAAGCAAAACCATCGAGCTGTTCAGCTCGACTGTGTTGGAGCCAGATACCATGGAAGCCATTGGCGAGGCGCCGCCGCCGCCAAACGGACTTGCGCTTGGAGCAGTCAGCGCATAGGTCTTTACTGTGCTGATCTCCACATTCATCGGGAAACTTCTGACGTTCTGGATATAACTTCGATCTGATTGCTGCGCCCCTAGTCTGAACCTGGTCTTGTACATTGGCGATGCAAAAAAGAAAATATCGTTGTCCTGGTTCAGGTAATCAGTCATATCAATGACGCTTCCATTTTTCGAAGGCGTATAAGCCGCAACGTTGAAAGCGGCCGCAATGGCTTGCACGTTTGACCGCTGCAGGCTCTGGTACATATCGGCAGTACTGTCTGCACTGTAGGTACGGAATGACATTTTACGCATAAAGACGCGGTTGTTCGGTGCCTTCTCAAACCTGATTACCCGGCTTCCGATATCATCACCGGCATATCCGGAGGCAGCGCGAACTTCTGCACCGGCTTTTGAGATCCGGCTAACAACCAGGATGTCCCGGTTTAAAATGGAATCTGGTATCTCGAAATAAAATTTGTCTTCTACCTTATGCGAGGTAATCATGCCTTTGCGCGTCAGCGCTTTATTCGTAATGACAGACTCGTAAGGTTTGGGCTGCGCACGCTGCGTAGCGCCGGGCATCCCGAAGGTGGTACCGGGCGAACGGCGAACGCTGTCAGTGCCGCCTGTTGGCCGGGTCTGGGCATGCGCTGCCCAACTTGTAGCGGCAACCAGCACCGCCAGGGTTAGTAAATTTTTCTTCATGCGAATAAGTTAATTTGGAGAGCTAAAATAATGGAAAGGCAGTTATCAGCTTCCTAAATGGTATAACGTTACCGTTACAGGCAACAATTTTTGCTAGGGGCCTGCTCAGTGTATAATCTTAAAGAGTAGTTCTTTGAGCAAATCGCCGTCGCCGGTATTGCCGGTACTGTCTACACCCTTGCTCTTCAGATCATACTCCCGAAGCAGCGAAATGACCTGGAAAACCTTGCCGCCGGGATAACTGCGTGCGGCCAGCTCATAGTCTTTTATAAAATACGGGCTAACACCAAGCTCCTTGGGCGCATCTGCTTTATTGAGCAGGTAGTGATATTTGAGGATTTTTGTAAAATAGCTGTTCAGATTAGCAAGCACCATGACCATCGGGTTCGCCTTGGGATTGGCAGCAAAATAACCGATAATCTGGTTGCATTTGACGACATCGCGTACGGCAAGTGCTTTTTGCAGTTCGAAAACGTTGTACTCTTTACTGATCCCGATGTTGCGCTGAATGTGATCGGAGGTGATTGTTACGCCTTTCCCAAGGTTCAGGAGCAGCTTATCGACCTCATTTGATATCTTGCTCAGATCGGTGCCCAGGTATTCGGCCATGAGCGCGGAAGCCTGCGGTTCGATCTTACAGCCTTTAGAAGCGATCAGCCCTTCGATCCAGGGCACCAGTTTATAGTCGCGCACCGGGTCTGACTGGAAAATCAGTCCGTTTTTATCGATCGCTTTGTAGATCTTTTTGCGTTTGTCGAAATTGGCATATTTATAAGCCAGGACCAGGATGGTGCTGGCCAGGGGCTTCTCGAAATACGCCAGCACAAATTCCTCGGCCTTGCTGTCAGACCATTTCAGCTCCTGGGCTTCTTTTACAATGACCACCTGATAATCAGACATCATAGGATACCTCTTGGCTGCGTTCAGCACAGTAGCCATGTCGGTATCTTTCCCGTACAGTACGGTCTGATTAAATCCCTTTTCAGCATCGCTCAGCACCTGCTGTTCGATATAGGTCGTCAGTTCATCTATATAATACGGCTCTTCGCCATGCAACAGGTAAACCGGCCGGAATTTCCGCGCTTTGAGTTCTTTGATAATTTCGGCAGCCGTCATTGACCGCAAAATTACGATATTGCGGCACCATTTACAGCAAAATTACCAACATGAAAGGTTGATGGAAAAGCAACCCCACCCGCATGGCATTTGAACCGATTCCTTTAAACCTGCCCCCCTACCCTTTCCGGATCACAGAAAAGGAGGGCGGCACGTATATATTTGACGAAATCCGGAAAAAACATCTTTTTCTGACACCCGAAGAATGGGTCAGGCAGCATTTTATACACTACCTGGTGCAGGGGCATGCCTTTCCCAAATCATTAATACGCATTGAAGGTGGCCTGCAGCTGCACCAGATGCAGAAACGCAGCGACCTATTGATTTATGACAGGGAGGGAAACAAAGCCGTACTGGTCGAGTGTAAAGCGCCGGCTGTTAAAATTGATCAGAAGGTTTTTGACCAGGCGGCCCGCTATAACCTGATTCATAAGGCGCGGTGGCTGGTGGTCACCAATGGCCTGAAGCATTACTATGCACGTATTGACCATGCTGCCGGTCTTTTTCAGTTCGTTGAAGAGTTACCCGACTATTTAGACTTATAGATGAAAGAAAGAATAAAAAGGGGTATCAGGATTTCGCGTTTTGTCCTCTACAAGGAAACGTTGATCGATTTCAGGGAACATACCTGGTCCTTTGCTGGGTCATTTGCCGCGATCGGCTGTATTGGGCTTCTGAACAAATTGAGCGTAAATTTACACGATTATGTGTTCCTGATCGGCTCGTTCGGCGCTTCGAGTGTACTGGTTTACGGAGCCATTCAAAGCCCGCTTGCCCAGCCGCGAAACCTTGTTGGCGGGCACGTGCTTTCAGCACTGATCGGCGTAACGGTTTATAAACTTTTTCCTGACCTGACCTGGCTGGCTGCGCCCCTGGCCGTTTCCTTGTCCATCGTGGGCATGCAAATGACACGCACCATGCATCCCCCGGGTGGCGCTACGGCGCTCATTGCAGTAGCAGGTTCAGCGCAGGTCAAAGCGCTTGGTTACCTGTACGTCTTAACCCCTGTATTTTCAGGCGCCATGATCCTGTTGCTCTTCGCGCTCGTGTTCAACAACCTGACCAGGCACCGGAGTTATCCGACCAGCAAGAAATTTACGCGCACCCTGAGAAAGATCAGGATGTACACCCGGCGTATAAAAAACAGGGCCTGACGCTAGAGCAGCGCCAGGTTTTCTTCTATGATCCTGATCTTAGCAAGGGCATCGGCCTGTTTATTGCGTTCATTTTGAACAACCTCCGGTTTGGCATTTTGCACAAACCGTTCATTGCCGAGTTTTGCTTCTACTGACTTCAGAAAGCCCTGCAGGTAAATAAGTTCGGCGTTCAGTCGCTCACGTTCTGCCTCTGAATCGATGTTTTCTTCCATGGGTATGAAAAACTCGTCGGTTCCGGCCCTGAAGTTCAGCGCACCCGGTATTTTATCGTTTACAAATTCAACCTGGGCAATGTTGGCCAGTTTGAACACGATATTCAGCCATTTCTCATAGTCCAGGCCTGAATTTACCTTAATGAGCAGCTGGAGTGCCTCTTTTGGCGAAAGCTGTTTCTGGTTGCGCACATTGCGGATCTCGGCAACAAGGCTCTTTACAGTTTCGGCCTCTTTAAGCAAGGCTGCGTCTGCCGGCGCTGATTTCGGATAACTGGCCACGATACAACACTCCATTTCTTCGCGCTGACCGAAAACCTCGTCGTGATACAGCTCTTCGGTCAGGAAAGGCATAAAGGGATGCAGCAGGCAAAGCAGCTTCTCAAAAAACCCAACTGTCGCAATGTAGCTTTGCCGGTCTATCGGCTGCTGATAGGCGGGTTTTACCATTTCCAGGTACCAGGCGCAAAAGTCGTCCCACACGAGTTTATAGGTAGCCATGAGCGCCTCAGAGAGTCGGTATTGCCTGAAATCATCTTCAATAGAGGCAAGTGCCTGGTTAAAACGGTTTTCAAACCACAATATCGCCTGCGTGTTTGGATTTTCAAGCTCATCATTCACTTCCCAGCCTTTAACCAGCCTGAAAGCATTCCAGATCTTGTTGGCAAAATTCCGGCCCTGTTCGCAGTAACTTTCGTCAAACATGAGGTCGTTTCCGGCCGGCGAGCACAGGAGCATGCCCACCCGGACGCCGTCTGCTCCATACTTTTCGATCAGGCCAATGGGATCAGGCGAATTGCCTAGCGATTTGGACATCTTGCGCCCGATCTTATCCCGTACAATTCCTGTTAGGTAAACGTTTGTAAAAGGCTTTTGCCCCCTGAACTCATGTCCGGCCATAATCATGCGCGCGACCCAGAAAAACAAGATCTCGGGAGCAGTAATCAGGTCGTTTGTCGGATAATAATAATTAATGTCAGGATTATCCGGGTTCTTGAAACCGTCAAAAACAGAGATCGGCCACAACCAGGAAGAGAACCAGGTGTCTAATACGTCGTCATCCTGCCGCACAAAGGCGGACAATTGCTGTTTGAACCCTTCTTTATCGGCCTCGGTTGCTTTATCAAGCTGTTTCTGGTTCCAGAAGGCTTCAAGCGCTTCTTCTTTGGTCCTGGCTACGACCCAGTTGCCCTGGTCATCATACCAGGCTGGGATACGCTGACCCCACCAGAGCTGCCGGCTAATGTTCCAGTCGCGCACATTCTCCATCCAGTGGCGGTAGGTATTAATAAACTTTTCGGGAATGAGTTTGATTTCCCCGTTCAGCACATCATCTAATGCAGGTTTGACCAGTTCTGACATTTTACAGAACCACTGAAGGCTGAGCCGCGGTTCAATGACCGCATCGGTCCGCTCAGAAAAACCAACCTGCGATTTATACTCTTCTACTTTCTCCAGGTGACCGGCCTCTTCAAGCATGGCAGCGATCTTTTTCCGGGCTGCGAACCGGTCTTCGCCAACAAGGATAACGGCAAGTTCATTGAGTGTACCGTTATCATTCAGAATGTCGATAACTGGCAGCTTGTGTTTAATGCCAAGTTCATAATCGTTCAAATCGTGGGCGGGCGTAACTTTCAGGCAGCCGGTACCAAACTCCATGTCCACGTATTCGTCTTCTATGATCGGAATTTCACGATTAATGAGCGGAATATGTGCTTTCTTACCGCGCAGCTGTGCGTATCGGGGATCATTGGGGTTGATACAGATCGCCGCATCGGCCATGATCGTTTCTGGCCGCGTCGTGGCTACGGTGAGTAAAGCAGACTCCATACCCTCACTCCTGACTTCATAGCGGATGTAATACAGCTTCTGGCTCACCTCTTTGCGGATCACCTCTTCATCAGAAACTGCTGTTTTACCCTGCGGGTCCCAGTTGATCATCCTCACGCCCCTGTAGATCCAGCCTTTTCTATACAGGTGTATAAATGAATCGATTACCGCTCCAGAAAGATCTTCTTCCATGGTAAAACGGGTGCGGTCCCAGTCGCAGCTCGCTCCAAGCTTTTTCAGCTGCTCCAGGATAATGCCCCCATACTTTTCCTTCCATTCCCAGGCGTGTTTAAGAAAGTCCTCCCGCGACAGGTCTTTTTTATCAATTCCCTGTTCTTTTAGCATGGCAACAACCTTTGCCTCGGTAGCAATCGATGCATGATCGGTTCCGGGCACCCAGCAGGCATTTTTGCCTTCCATACGCGCCTTCCTGATAAGTACATCCTGTATGGTATTGTTGAGCATATGTCCCATGTGCAATACGCCGGTTACATTCGGGGGCGGAATCACAATGGTGTATGGCTCGCGCGAATCGGGCTCAGAATGAAAGAATTTTTTTGCCAGCCAGTAGCTGTACCATTTATCTTCTGTTGACTGCGGATCGTATTTCGTGGAAATGCTCATTCGTTTTGATAAGATTTTGGGCGGTAAAAATACAGATTTAAGCTGAAAGGCTAAAGTCGGCAGTTGCGCGGTTTGCCCCCCATCTGCACACTGAGCGGGTATTTTTTTTCAGCGCGCACAATAAAAGATGTTAAAAAGTGTTAAATAGATAATAACTTATTAAGGATGAAAACTTTAAAGCATTTCTTGTTTTCCGGTGAGCTATGGAGGCGGTTGGGGGTAGACAGGCTGTACTATTGGTTCAACAGGTAATATTTATATTATCATCCGGATTTTCTATTGCCAAATTCATAAATTCAGCCTTTTATTTAGCTGAATTTTATGAACTATAAAAAATTAACCTGTCTGGCCTTTGCTGTGGGGATCCTGGCGGGCGGTGCAAAGGTATCGGCACAGGAACGCAAGTTTATTGACCCGGCCAACATGGATCTTTCTGTGAAACCGGGCGACGATTTTTACCGGTATGCAAGCGGCACCTGGGTTAAAAACAATCCTGTTCCCGCAAAAGAAACCCGCTGGGGAAGCTTCAATGAACTTCGCGATTTCAACATTAACGCGGTTCGTGGCCTTGTTGAAGACGCTGCGGCCGACAAAAAAGCACTGGCAGGATCGGTCAAAAGACGGGTCGGCGATTTTTACGCCGCTGCGATGGACAGCCTCACCATTGAAAAACTGGGTTATACACCCATCAAACCCGACCTGGCTCGGGTAGCACAGATCAAAGACATTCAGGGGGTGCTCAATGAGATCGCATTCATGCGCACTTCTGGCATCGGGGCGCCATTATTTGGTTTCGGCGTTGGGCAGGACCGCAAGAATGTGAACAAATACATGATCAACCTGGGCCAGGGCGGCACCACACTTGCCGACCGCGATTATTACCTGAAAGACGATGCGCGTTCAAAGGCCATCCGCGAGGCTTACGACAAATACATGGTTGCGCTGTTCACGCTGACCGGCAGCTCGCCAGAGGCGGCTGCAAAAAAAGCGGCGACCGTATTCAGCATTGAAAAACAACTTGCTGAAGCACAAATGAGCCGGGTGGAAATGCGCGATCCATACAAGACGTATAACAAATTTACGGTGGCCGCGTTCAGCAAGACCACGCCGAACATGGATTGGAGCAAATACCTGCTGCAATTCAAGGTGCCTGCGCAAGACAGTATCCTGGTGTCCTCGCCAGCGTTTTTCAGCACGGTCAATGCCATGCTGAAATCTGTACCGGTTGCAGACTGGAAGACCTACCTGGAATGGAACATCCTCAAAGGATCGGCTTCCAATCTGAGTTCCCCGTTCGTGAAGGCCTCATTTGAATATACCCGCGCGCAGACGGGCCAGCGTGTTCAGACACCGCGCTGGCAGCGCATGTCTCAACTTACCGATGGCGCCATCGGTGAACTGCTTGGCCAACTGTACGTGGCGAAATATTTCAAGCCGGAGGCCAAGGCCCGCATGGACGAACTGATCGCCAACCTGCGCAAAGCTTTTGAGATCAGGATCAAGGGCCTGGACTGGATGAGTCCTGAAACCAAAGAAAAGGCGCTGGCAAAACTTCATGCCTTCCGGCCTAAGGTTGGTTATCCTGAAAAGTGGAAAAACTACGAGGGACTGGTGATCAACCGGGCCACGTATTTCCAGAATTTACGCAACGTAGGTGCCTGGTCTTATAAAGAATCTGTGGCGCAGCTGGGCAAACCGGTAGACCGCAGCCGGTTCGGCATGACGCCTCCTACGGTAAACGCCTACTACAGTGCAACCATGAACGAGATTGTATTTCCTGCGGGTATTCTGCAGTTTCCGTTTTTTGATCCGAAGGCAGACGATGCCATCAACTACGGTGGCATCGGCGCCGTTATCGGCCATGAAATGTCGCACGGTTTTGATGACAGCGGAAGCCAGTATGATAAGGACGGAAACCTGAAAAACTGGTGGACAGCCGAAGACCGCAAGAAATTTGATGAAAAAGCAGCCGCACTCGGCAAGCAGTTTGACAGTTATACCGTGCTGGATACGATTCACGTAAACGGAAAACTGACCATGGGCGAAAACATTGGTGACCTGGGCGGCCTGAATGCAGCATATACTGCCTTCAAAATGACCAAACAGGGCCAGTCAAACGAAAAAATTGATGGCTTTACACCCGATCAGCGTTTTTTCCTGTCGTGGGCACAGGTTTGGCGGGGCAACATCCTGCCCGAAAGCGCCGCACAGCAGATCAAAACCGATCCGCACTCGCCAGGCGAATACCGCACCATTGGTGCACCTGTTAACATGGATGCCTGGTACGAAGCATTTGATGTAAAACCCGGGCAGAAACTCTATAAAAAACCCGAAGACCGCATCCGCATGTGGTAACAGCGATCCTCGCTACCCAGCGTGTAAAAGCTATAGGTATTTTGCCTGTAGCTTTTTTGTTAGTTTTGAAATGACAAGGCTTCGGCTGTTTGCAACGTGTGCCTTCAATTCTGCCTCGTTAAAAACCTCCAGGCTGTGTGCAAGGGCCCATTGGCGTTTTGCCGAATAAGGGGCCTGAGAAACGCCGGCGCGCTGAACCAGGATATCAAAAGCTTCCGGTTCGATCTTGAAACTGAAGGAATGCGGCGCCTGCAGGGAACACATTAAAAAAATCTTGTTTTCTACCAGAAAACACAAATGATCGCCCCATTTTACATCTTCGGTCGTACCAGGCAAGCTGAGGCAAAAGTCGCGGAAGGATTCGATGTCCATTTAAAAAATTTACAGCCTAAGATAGGCATTTCTGCCTTTGCAACATGACCTGGCCGTACCGCTTCAAAATTTTGGTGTAAGTTTGCTTCGATGAATATCCTGACTCCCACCGCCGACGGTTCGAACACCCTGTTCAATGAACAGGTAGGCGAGCACTACCATAGCAAGCATGGCGCCGTTCAGGAAAGTCGCCATGTGTTTATACGCGCAGGGCTGGAAGCTGCCATGCCTGGCAAACATCAGCTTGCTGTGTTTGAAGTGGGTTTTGGTACCGGTCTTAATTTCTTGCTCAGCCTGGACACCTGCCTTCGCGCCGGCGTTAGCCTGCATTATACCGCTGTCGAAGCTTTTCCGCTGTCATTCGAAACCATCGCAGACATCGGATACCGGCAATTTGTTATGCCCGCAGCCTGGCAAGCCTTTGAACAAAGCTATGGCCCTGCGCTGCAGGCTGCGCACGAACTGCCGCTGCATGGAAAGCTGGAGATCGCGACCGGCACGTTTCAGACTTATGGATCGGGCGGGCGTTTCGACGTATTGTATTACGACGCTTTTTCGGTCAGACACCAGCCGGAGATGTGGACAGACGAATTGATAACCCGTGCGGCTGCGCTATTGAAACCCGGTGGACTCTTTGTAACGTATGCGATAACCGGCAAGCTTAAACGCGCCCTGAAAGCCTGTGGCTGTACCATCGAAAAACTACCCGGCGCACCGGGGAAACGGGAAATGCTGCGCGCCACGCGACAGCCGGTAGCCGGCTAACCGAAACTTTACGTGCTGAAAAGAAACTGATCTGCGGCGCGCTTGTTTTCTAATAAATTACTACGCAATGGAAAAACGACAACTTGGCGGCTCTGACCTGTATGTCGCCCCGATTACTTTCGGTGGCAACGTATTCGGCTGGAGCATCGATGAAAAAACATCATTTGAAATACTTGACGGCTTTTTTGATGCCGGTTTTAACTTTATTGACACGGCAGATGTCTATTCCCGCTGGGCCGAAGGCAACCAGGGTGGCGAGTCTGAAACAATTATCGGCAACTGGATGAAAAGCCGGGGCAACCGCCACAAGGTGATCCTTGCCACAAAAGTTGGCGGCGACATGGGACAGGGTCAAAAAGACCTGTCGCGCGGCCACATTATTTCTGCAGTCGAAGCATCGTTGCAGCGGTTGCAGACAGACTACATCGACCTGTACCAAAGCCATTACGATGATCCCGAAACTCCTTTGTCGGAAACGATCACCGCATTTGATGAATTGGTCAGACAGGGAAAAGTACGCTGGATCGGCGCTTCAAACCATTCGGCCGAGCGCCTGAAAGCGGCCATTACCTTCAGCAAAGAAAACCACCTGGCCAAATACCAGACTTTTCAGCCCGAGTACAACTTGTTCTCGCGCGAAGGTTATGAAGCTGAACAGGAAAAAGTCTGTCTGGAAGAGGAACTTGGCGTGATCAATTATTATGCGTTAGCCAGCGGTTTCCTGACCGGCAAATACCGCAGTGAGACCGATCTGTCGCAAAGCCTTCGGGGCGGTGGCATTAAAAAATACCTGAACCACCGTGGCATGGAAATTTTAGAGGCACTTGATGAAGTGGCAGCCAGCCACGGCGTATCGCAGGCCAGTGTAGCGCTTGCCTGGCTCATCATGCGCCCCTCTGTCACGGCCCCGATCGCCAGCGTGACCAGCCTTGAGCAACTGCGGTCCTTTACTGATGCTGTTAGCATCCGGCTCAGTGCGGCTGAATTGGACAGGCTCAATAAAGCAAGCCTTTATTAGCGTTAAAGTACCGCAAAGCCTTGCCGGTTATCGTGGCAGGGCTTTTGTCTGTACATTGAACCTCGTAAACCATGATACAAAAAACCCTGGCGCTGCCCTTCCTGGCCAAATTGGCGCTTGCCCTTTTTTCAATTCTTACCCTCGGTTACCTGGCTATTCTGGGCCAGACCATCCTGGCACCGCTGTTTTTTTCAATATTGCTTTCGCTCATCCTGCTGCCCATGGCCGGCTTTCTGGAGCAGAAATGGAAATTCAAGCGCAGCCTGGCCTCGATCGTATCGGTCATCCTGATGATCTGCGCCATCTCGGGCATTCTGTATTTTTTCGCCACCCAGCTCGCCCAGCTCTGGCAGGACTGGCCACTGCTGAAGGGACAGGTTACCCATTCTTTCCATGAACTGCAGCAATGGATATCGAATACGTTTAATGTCGATACCAAAAAACAGCTTGCATACATCAATGACAGTGCAGAAAAAGCACTGGCAACGAGTGCCGCGGTGGTAGGGACCACCCTGCTTACGCTCTCTTCCACTTTCCTGTTTCTGGGTTTTACTCTGCTCTTTACTTTTTTTATCCTGAATTACCGCCGTATCCTCTATAATTTCCTGACTGCCGTTTTTAAAAAAGAGCATACCGGCACCGTGACGACCATTGTTTCGCAGATCCAGCTGATTATCAAAAAATACATTATCGGGCTATTTCTGCAAATGCTGATTGTTACTGTTTTAATGGTGGCCGTTTTGTCTCTGCTCGGTGTTAAGTATGCGGTACTGCTGGGGCTGGTTTCAGGGATCTTTAACGTGATTCCTTACCTGGGCATCCTGTTCGCCCTGCTCATCAGCGTGCTGATTACCTTTGCCACTGCCGGAGCGGCGAAAGTGCTGCTCGTCGTCATTGCATTTGTGGCCGTTCATGCCGTAGACGGAAATGTGCTCATGCCCCTGGTGGTAGGTTCGAAAGTCAAGATCAATGCGCTTTTTGCTTTTATCGGGATCATACTGGGCGAGATGGCCTGGGGCATTTCAGGTATGTTTCTCTGCATCCCTTTCCTGGCTGTACTTAAGATCATCTTTGATCATGTGGAGCCGCTACAGCCCTGGGGCCGGTTGCTTGGCGAAGAAGAAAAGCCCGGCCGCAAACGAAAGACCTACCGCATCACAAAAAAGATAAAACTCGAAGAGCGTGAATAGCGTTATTAGCCAAACCGTTTTATGAAACCATTTTATGTATTGATCGGCTCTTTTGTTGTCATCGTGCTGATCTCGAAATACGCTGACATTGAACAGCACCAGATTTTTGCCGGCAATGCATCCATGTCGATCATGCTGCTTTTTACCGCAATGGGGCACTTTAAATTCAAAAAAGGAATGGAGCTCATGATCCCGCCACGTATCCCGTTCAAAAGACAACTGGTATCGCTTACCGGCGTATTCGAAATCCTGGCTGCAATTGGTCTGAGCTTCGAGCAAACGCGCTTTGCAACTGCGTTGCTGCTCATCTTCTTTTTCCTGGCAGTACTGCCAGCCAACGTATACACCTCAAGGCGCCGCATCAATTACGAAAAAGGCGATAACAGCGGGCCGGGCCCGAATTATTTATGGTTCAGGCTCCCTTTTCAGTTTTTTTTGATCGCCTGGGTTTGGTATTTTAGCATCCACTCTTATTCTACACTATAAACCCGTCCTGGCCGCTGCCAGCAGATAAAACATGCCCAACAACCCGATACCCGCTCCGGGAGCCGATCCATCAGCCGCATTCCTGCGGTTACTTGAAGTACTCAATACGCTGCGCGCAGAGTGCCCCTGGGACAAGAAACAAACTATGGAAAGCCTCAGACACCTGACAATTGAGGAGACCTATGAGCTTTCTGACGCCATTCTTGAACAGGACACCGATGAAGTAAAAAAAGAACTCGGCGACCTGATGATGCACCTGGTTTTTTATGCCCGGATCGCCGAAGAGCAGCAGCAGTTTGACATTACGCAGGTGCTGAACGGTGTGTGCGAGAAACTCGTGAACCGGCATCCGCACATCTACGGCGACACCGAAGTGCAGACCGAGGAAGATGTAAAACGAAACTGGGAGCAGATCAAGCTCCGCGAAGGTAATACATCGGTGCTGGGCGGTGTTCCGGCGTCCCTGCCGGCGCTGGTCAAGGCCAGCCGGATCCAGGAAAAAGCCCGCGGTGTAGGTTTTGACTGGGACAACAGGCAGCAGGTTTGGGAAAAAGTGGAGGAAGAACTGCAGGAATTCAAAAACGAATTTAATACGGATGGTGGTATTCCTGACCAGGACCGGGCAGAATCAGAGTTTGGCGACTTGCTCTTCTCGCTGATCAACTACGCGCGGTTCGTCAACATCAATCCCGAAAACGCACTGGAAAAGACCAATAAAAAGTTTATTAAACGTTTTCAGCATCTCGAGCAGCGGGCCGCAGAAAAAGGCAAAAGCCTTAGCGAAATGACCCTGGCAGAGATGGATGTTTACTGGAACGAGGCCAAGGGCTAAGTCTTATGCTGCAACATGAATCGCTTGCTTACTTGAACCTGATGGCCTTCAGCGGTGAAACACGGCTCACATACATGGCGGGAACGATCAGCACGATCAGACTGATCACAACCGTTGCCAGATTAAGCAGCAGTACATCTGTAAAATGCACCTCGACGGGGACATAGTTGAGAAAATAAGAGGTCTGGTTCAACTGAAAAAACTGTGTCTGAAGTTGAATAAAAGCCAGGCCGAGACCGAGGATGTTCCCGAGCACAAGCCCGATAAGCACCAGGTATGCAGCGTTGTACAAAAAGATCTTCATGATCGTATAATCTGTTGCACCCATCGATTTTAGCAGGCCGATCATATTGGCACGCTCCAGAATCATGATCAGCAGTGCGGTGATCATATTAATTACGCCCACGATCATCATCAGCACGAGCAGCACCTTTGTGTTTACATCGAGCAGGTCCAGCCAATTGAAAATGCCCGGGTAAACCCTGCTGAGCGGGTAAGACCGCAGGTTCTTGTCAATACGTTCATATACTCGGTCTGAAACCGGTGCCAGCTGCGCAAAATCTTTAAGACGAATCTCTATCCCTCCCACCTGCCCCGGCAACCAGTTGTTGAGCCGCTGTACCAGGCTGATGCTGCCCAGCACAAAACCCTTATCGATATTTTCAATACCAACATTATAGATGCCTACGATTTCGAACTTACGCCGCCTCGGTGGGTCTTGCACGAAGTAAATAATGAATTCATCGCCGGCCTTAAGTTTTAATCGGTTTGCCGTGAAACTGGAGATCATAATTTCACGGTTGGCCTTTATACTATCCCTGAAATCGATGCAGCGTCCTGAAACCAGGTGTTTCTTTATAAAATCGAACCGGTAATCTTTACCGACACCTTTAAAATTGATGCCTTCTATTTCGTTATTGGCAGAAATGATGGCGGGTTTTGTAGCAAAGTATTGGAAATAATCGATCCGGTTGTTGCTGCGCAGGTACTGCAGCGTCGAATCGTCGGGCAGGAACGGCGAGTTTTCGTAAGATCCGTTCATGTCATACTTAAAGATCTGTATATCGCCGATGTATCCCCGCACCTTTTCGCGGATCTCGGTTTTAAATCCCTTAATGACTGAAACAGACAGGATCATTACCGCAAGACTCAGCATCACGCCGGCAATGGCAATACGCACGATCAGTTTGGAAAAGGTGCGCTGCGATTTGACGGCCATCCGCCTGGCAATAAAATATGCGAAGTTCAAAATAAGGTTGTATATGGTGGTGGCAAAAATGCTTAATTGATTCGATATCCGGGCAATTTTAGTTCCAAATCCTGTAACCGCTGCTGTGCGGCAGCAAACATTCCCAAGCCTGGTATGTTATCAGATAGGTCCTGTTCATGGGCTTAAACAATCAGTTTATATGAATAAAGAAGCAAAAAAAACTACTGATAAACCGGGCAGTAACTTCGAGGAGATCGTTCCCGAAGGCAAAGTAGACAAGGGAGACAAAGTCGTCAAAAAACCCGAAGACAAGGATTATGATGGCAAGGAACCGAAGTTCGACAGCTCAGCAAAATCGCACGAACGTGGCGAACAGCCGGTAGATCCCATTAAAAAGGCGCCCAAAAAGCCATAGCCTTCGGGCGCCTTTTTCACTACCGTTCAAAGGGAGCTCGGTCTGCTCGTTCAAGGCCCTACTTTTTCTTGGTTACCTTTACCTCTTTTGCGCTTTTTGCCGTCTTGGCATCTTTTTCCGTTTTTGCACCACGGGCTTTGCCGCCCGTATCATCATGAGCTTTCTCCTGCTCCTTGGGTGTCGTATTTGCGTTTTTTGCCATAGCTGATCAATGTTATATGTAATCAAACAGACGGCACCCGCTGGGGTTTTAGGAATCTTTATTTGATTTGAATGTTTTCAACGCCTTTTGCAGGTTATTTTTTGTCTTGAGTATATCTTTCCAAAGGTCACCTTTCTTTTCCAGCCGCCCGGCCATGTTGTGAATGGTATAAGAACGAAGGTCAAGCTCATCGTTTACTTCATCCCATTCAAGCGGCGCAGAAACGGTAGCGTTGGGTTTCGGTCGGGCCGAATAGGGCGCCGCAATGGTTTGTCCCCGCCTGTTTTGCAGGTAGTCGAGGTAAATCTTGTTTTTGCGCTTCGACGGACTTCTCTCCAGGCTGGTCGTGTCTGGATGCGCTTCCAGTACCTGCGTAGCCAGGTAATGGACAAAGTCTTTACTGTGGTCATAGGTATAGCCGGCCTTAAGCGGAATAAAAATGTGCAGGCCCTTGGAGCCGGAGGTCTTGATAAAAGCAGTGATGCCCATTTGCTGCAGAATGCGGTGGGCCGTCTGGGCTACCCGCACCGCCTCTATAAATTCAATGTCGTGCGGATCGATGTCAAACACGGCAAACAGCGGCTCTTCCGGTTTTTTATGTGTGCTTAACCAGGGGTTGATCTCGATACAGCCGAGGTTGACCATCCAGAGCAGTGTGACCTCATCATTGCAGATCAGGTAATCAACATCTTTGCCGGTACTCTCTGAAAACATCGGGGCATACTTGATCCATTTCGGTATCGTTTCTGTATCCAGGTCTTTTTGAAAAAAACCCGGTGCGGCAATGCCGTTCGGGTGCCGGTTGAGCGACAAGGGTTTGTCTTTCAGATACGGAAGTATCTGGCCGGCAACTGAGCGATAGTAATTAAGTAGCTCTCCCTTTGTGATCTTTTCCTTTGGCCAGTATATTTTCTGGAGATTGGTGAGTTTGACGGTTTTCGCGCCAAATTTCAGGCTCTCTTCCTGTGTCGGTTCTTTCTTTGCCATTTTCTCATTTGGTTTATCCTGATCAGATGCATACTCAGGTTTCACTTCTTCGGGGTGTTTGTCGGCGCGCAATCCCTTGAATACAGGATGCCGCAGGTGGGCGTCTTCGGTCCACTCGCTAAAGGTCACCTCACACACAAGCTTGGGCTTAAGCCAGGTTATTTTACGTTCCATGGGTACCTTTTCACGCAAAGGCTTGGTCTTTTGCTCGATCTCCTGCATTTGTTCATACAGTTCCTTGAGCAGCTTGTCGCTGAAACCGCTGCCGCAATTACCGATATATACAAGTTTTCCATCTTTGTGCATTCCTAAAACCAGCGACCTGAAAAATTTTCTGCCCCCATCCGGCTGGGTATAGCCGATAATGACAGCTTCCTGGGCCTGGCTTAACTTGACCTTCATCCAGCTTTCACTGCGTCTGCCCAAACGGTAAGGTTCGTCGCGCTTGGCCATGATTCCTTCCCAGTTTTCTTTTGCGGCCTGTTCAAAAAGTTGGCTTCCGTTTTCCGAATGCCCGCTGAACTGCACATTTTTCGCTTTGACTTTGCCGAGCAGGGCTTTCAGTAATTGCTTTCTTTTCAACAACGGAAGCCCGGTCAGGTCATGACCGTTCAGGTAAAGCAGGTCAAAGGCATAATAACAGAGAGTGGTCTTACTTTCTGCGGCATTATAATTCTGCAGGGCCTGGAAGCGGCTCACACCGCTGGTATCTTCTGCCACGATCTCGCCGTCTATCAGCGCTTCGGCATCCAGCTTGCGCAGGGATTTGGCAACAGCCTCGTACATGCCCGTATAATCCTGCCCTTTTCGCGATATCAGTTGAACATTGCCTTGGCGAACCGCAGCGCCAATGCGATAGCCATCATATTTTTTTTCAAAAACAAGACCGGTCTCATCAGGCAAACCGTCAATCAATGTAGCAAGCATGGGTTTATATGCCGGGAACTCCTCTGAATCGGGCTGCGTGGAGGCGGGTGCAGGTTTCGACGGCCGTTTCCTGGTTTCTTTTTCAGCTTTACCAGCCTTCTCTTTGAATGCAATGCCTGCTTTTTTAACCGCTGCACGTACATGGTCTTCTGCATCATATTCGGCATCGGTGGCAAACTTGTCCCGGTGTTTAATGAGCAGCCAGGCATTGTCCTGTTCGCCTTCACGCGCATGGATCTTCACGAGGGCAAACTCACCTTTCATCTTCTTGCCGCTGAGGCTGAATTTCAGGTTGCCTTCCTTTAGTCCTTTTCTGAGGCTTTTGATGTCTGAATCGAGTGCCTTATAAGTCCCGCTATCAAAAATGCTAACCGTCCCGCCACCATAATGCCCCATGGGAATGGTGCCTTCAAAGGTGCGGTAATCATAAGGATGGTCCTCAACCATCATGGCCAGCCGTTTGTCTTTCGGATTGAGCGAAGGGCCTTTCGGTACCGCCCAGCTTTTCAGTACGCCATCCAGCTCCAGCCTGAAATCATAATGAAGCCGGCTGGCATGGTGGCGTTGAATAACGAAACGCAGGGTCTTGTTGTCTGACTTACCTGCTTTGGGTTCGGCGGTCTTGGTAAAATCCCGCTTTTTATGATATTCTTTCAGGGCCATATTACGATTATATTAAGCCTGTTTTTTCGAACCCAGGCTCTGCATGAGTTGATCGTAAAGATCGTCGCTCACCTCTTTTTTCGGTTTCATCTTTTTAACGGTGGCACGTTTGCCTTTGGCTTTTGCACGAATAATTTTCATCAGCTCACGGCTGTATTCATCCTTGAATTCGGAGATATCAAACTTATCGGTATACTGTTTGATCAGCGCCATACCCATGTCCAGTTCCTTTTTGCTGATCTTAACCTCTGGGACCTTCACTTCAGCGGTATCACGCACTTCTTCCTGGAAACGGATTTTAGTGATGACGATTACCCCATCAAGCGGGTGAATGACGCAAAGGTTCTCAGTTTTACGGAAAACGAAACGCGCAACTCCCGCCTTTTTTGATTTGACAAGCGATTGCAGAAGCAGGGCGTAGGCCTTTTTTCCCTGGGCCTCGGGCTCGGCATAATAACTGGTTTCGTAAAAAATGGGATTGATGGCCGAGAGCTCTACAAAATTTTCCAGTTCGATAACGCGGGTCTTTTCAGGTGCCGCCTCTTCAAAGTCATGTTCGTCCAGAACGACCCACTTGTCGTTAAGCTTATAGCCGCGCACAATCTGATCGTACCCAACCTCTTTATGGCTTTTCTCGTTGACCCGCTGGTACCTGATCTTCTCGTGATCTTTTTCATCCAGCATGGTCAGATCCAGGTTGCTGTTCTGCACGCCTGAGTATAATTTAATGGGAATGTTAACAAGGCCGAAGCCGATAGCCCCTTTCCAGATCGATCTCATAGTTCTGCCGTTTACATGAACAACAGGCCGGTGAGTTGATTGTTTTAACGGTCGTGCAGGCGCGGGCCACTCGTCGCCGCGCCAGATCGGTTCTGGTCGCGCTGTGCCCGCAAAACTTGCGGCTCGTTTCCCGCTAACCGGCAGTCGCGGTTCAGCAGATCACCGTGCTCTGCGTTTGAAAATGACCACACTCAGGGCCGGAAGATCCGTTTGAATGGAAAAGCCTGTCTCGGCAGTACCGGCGGCCACGACACCCTGCGGATTGACGTAACCGCTGCCATAATATATCGTGTCGTCAGAGTTGAACAGTTCGGCCCACCTGCCGCCCGCATGTACCGGTATCCTGTAGCCTTGCCTGACCACAGGCGTAAGGTTCAGCGCTATAACAAGGGTATCTGATTCTTTCTTGCCCTTGCGTTTGTACACGTAAACCGACTCATTGGCATTGTCGGCATCGATCCACTCGAAGCCTTCGTAACTAAAGTTGAAGTGGTGCAGCGCAGACTCCTTTCGGTACAGCTCGTTGAGCTTTCTGACCGTCTCCTGCATCCCCCTGTGCGCAGGAAACTCGAGCAGGTGCCAGTCAAGAGATTCACGAAATCGCCATTCCTTTGTTTGACCAAACTCATCACCCATAAATAACAGTTTTGTTCCCGGATGGGTGAACAAGTATCCGTAAAGGGTACGTAGATTGGCAAATTTCTGCCACTCATCACCCGGCATTTTATACACCATAGGCGACTTGCCGTGCACCACCTCATCGTGCGAAAACGGCAGCATGAAATTTTCTGTAAAAGCGTAGGTAATGCTAAAGGTCAGTTTATGGTGGTGGTGTTTCCGGGCCAACGGGTCGAGCTTGAAATACGCAAGCGTATCGTTCATCCAGCCCATCATCCATTTCATACCAAAACCGAGACCGCCGCTGTGCACCGGGTGGGTTACACCCGGGTAAGTACTGCTTTCTTCAGCAATGGTATGCACGCCTTTAAAGTTTCCGTATACCGCGATGTTCAGGTCTTTCAGGAACTGGATGGCACCAAGGTTTTCGCGGCCACCATGATCATTAAAGGCGGCTTCATCGGCCGTTCTTGAAAAGTCGTAGTAAAGCATGGATGCAACGGCATCTACGCGCAGGCCGTCGGCATGGTATTGTTCCAGCCAGAACAGGGCATTGCTGATCAGGAACGAGCGGACCTCGTTTTTATCATAATTGAAAATATAGCTTTTCCAGTCGGGGTGAAAGCCCTTGCGCATATCTGCATGCTCGTACAAATGCGTCCCGTCAAACTCGTACAAGCCATGGGCATCGCCCGGAAAGTGCGATGGCACCCAGTCCAGAATTACACCAATGTTGTTCTTGTGCAGCTCGTCGATCAGGTACATAAGATCTTGCGGTGTGCCGTAACGGGAACTGGCGCCAAAATACCCTGTAATCTGGTAACCCCATGAAGGGATATAGGGAAACTCCATGACCGGCATCAGTTCGACATGCGTAAAATTCATTTCAAGCAGGTAAGGAATCAGCGCGGCTGCCGTTTCACGGCAGGTCAGAATACGCTTTGGCTCGGCAGGGTCGCGCCGCCATGAACCCAGGTGCACTTCGTAAACTGACATGGGGTCATGCAGCAGGCTGGTTTTGGCCCGTTTGCTGATCCATTTCTTGTCGCTCCAGGCATATGCCGTATCCCAAATCATCGAGGCTGTGCGAGGCGGCGTTTCCCATCGGCGGGCATAAGGATCCCCTTTCTCGATCTCCTGACCATGGTACCCGAGTATAAAGTATTTATACAGGTCGCCTTTGCCGGCGCCGGGAATAAACCCCTCCCAGATTCCTGAGGTGTCTGCCCGCCTGCTGAGCGGATGCCCGGAACGGCTCCATGCATTAAAATCGCCCATAACATGCACTTCGCGGGCATTGGGGGCCCAAACGGCAAAATGAGTACCGCTTACACCATTCAGTACCAGCGGGTGCGAACCCATTTTCTCATACATCCTGAAATGCTGCCCGCCTACGAACAAAAAGATGTCATAATCGGTCAAAAGGCTGTGTGCCCAAACCGGACCGGTTTGTTCGTCAGGACCGGCCTTAGCCGGGATTGCTTTTTTTGCAGGCATGCTGTTTTCTTAAGTATTCAGTTTAGGAGGCAATGATCTGTAACCGTGAAAAGTTCCGGTTTGTTTTAAAACGCAGGCAGTTCTTTTCGTCCATGCTGAATTCCGGTACTTCACGGTCATCGACCAGTATTTTCCCAATGGTAAACGGAAGGCCGATGACCCTCAGGTCGTAAAGTTCGTACATGGATGTATACAGACCTTCTACCGCCTGTTCAATATACAGGTTGCGGTCGTCGCCCCGTACATTGTATTTTTTTTCCAGGTAAATATCCTGCTCGAAGGCAAAGGTATCGCCATGGTCCTCGTACAGGAAGGAATTTACCTCATAATCTGCATAATAAACGTTCAGCAACAGCTCATCGACATTTTTCTCGCCCACATACTGCATAACCGGATATTCCGGAATGACCGAGCCGGCACGGGCAAACAGCGGCATATCTTCTAGCCTGGCCTCGATGTTGTATTCGGCGCCGCCCTGCAACAGTTCGTTTGTCCAGAAGTTGTACCACTGCCCTTTCGGCAGGTAAACCTGCCGTGCGGTGGCACCTTGTTCCAGTACCGGACAGACCAGTATCTTGTCCCCGAAGGTAAACTCATCCTGCCTGTAGTGGTTACTGATGTTTTCCTGCTCGAGCATGACCAGCGGCCGCAAAATCGGGAAGCCATAACGGTGGTGCTCCCAGAACACTGAATACAGGTATGGCATGAGGCGGTACCGCAGCTCAATGAACTTGCGGTTAATTGATTCGAAGGGCTCGCCGAAACTCCAGGGCTCCCGCTCGCGGGTATCACCAGCCGAGTGTGCACGCATGAAAGGAGAGAATACCCCCATCTGGATCCACCGGGTAAACAGTTCGCCATCTGGCTCCCCGCTGAAACCGCCAATGTCGGTACCTGCGAACGGAATACCCGATACTGAAAGCCGCTGGCACTGAATGTTGCCGATTTTCAGGTGCTCCCAGCTGGCCACGTTGTCGCCGGTCCATACACAGGCGTAACGCTGTACACCAGAATAACCGGCCCGAGTAATGGTAAACGGCCTTTTGTTGCGTTGCAGTTTGCGCAGGCCATCGTAAGTTGAGCGTACCATCTGCATGCCGTAAACGTTATGCGCCTTGCGGTGCGAGCCACGGTATCCTTCGTAATTATGCCTCACATCATTCGGGAAAGTCCCTGAACCGAAAACTGCGGGTTCATTCATGTCGTTCCAGAAGCCGGCTACGCCCATTTCAACAAGCTCCTTGTACAGGCCGCCGAACCAGGTGCGCACTTTTGGATTCGTAAAATCAGGGAACTGGCAGCGACCCGGCCAAACATGCCCTTCCATGTAATAATCGTCGCTGCGGCGGCAAAAGTAGCGTTTTTCCTTGCCCTCCTTAAAGACCCAGTAATTGTCGTCTACTTTAATGCCCGGATCGATCATGACAACAGTTTTAAATCCCTGGTCGCTCAGTTCCTTAATCATCTTTTTGGGATCAGGAAAATACTTTTTGTTCCAGGTGAAACAGCGGTAGCCATCCATGTAGTCGATGTCGAGGTAAATCGCATCGCATGGAATGCGGCGTTCGCGAAAGTTGCGTGCAATGTCTCGCACTTTGGTTTCCGGGTAATAGCTCCACCGGCACTGGTGGTAACCGAGCGCCCAGCGGGGCGGCAGCTGGTGCGTACCAGTCAGGCTATGGTAGCGCTTAACCACATCCATCATGTGCGGGCCGTGTATATAATAGTATTGCAGCTCACCGCCGTCAGCCCAGAAGCTGGTCTTGCTCTCGTCTTCCTTCCCAAAGTCAAAATAGGAGCGGAAGGTATTGTCGAAAAAGATGCCGTAGGCTGCAGCACCATGAATGCCTATATAAAACGGAACGGTGCGGTACAGTGGGTCGCGATCCCAGCCGTAAGAATATGCGTCGGTATTCCAGTTCTGGAAACGGCGTCCACGCAGGTTAAAATTACCAGACTTATCACCCAGTCCGAAGAAATTTTCTTCAGCATTGCATTTTTTCGTTGCGAAGACATAATAGCCCCCAAATTCGGCATTCTCTTCCCAGTGCATCGGCGAAGCATCTTCGCTCATTACCTGGCTGGTTACATTATCCGCAAACGAAATATGAAAGTTTTCTTTGCTTACAAAACAGGTAACGGTATTGGTGGCAATGGCGTAACGCTCCCGGTCTTCTGACATCCTGAAAACCGTTACCTTTTGGTCAACTTCAGGCACGGCATAAGAGAAATCATCAAGAAAAACACCGTGAGGCGCAAGGCGCACACGGATAATCTCATCGCTCACTATACGAACCTCCACTTTGGCATCACCGTCTGAAAAATAAAAACGATTGCCCTCTTTCCTTACCGACCGGATGTTACCGAGGTATTGTTTCTCGATCGGTTTAATATCTGTTACCGGGTTATTCAGGTGCTGAACTATCTCTTCTGCTAAATTTTCCTGCGTTGCTTCGCTGCTCATTTCGCGGTCATTCCCGGTCTGCTCTTCCATATTATTCATTCTTAAAAAACTGTACTTCGTGTAAAAATAACACATAGCGGAAAATGGACAGTCCTTCTCCCGCACCGAATATAGATAATCTGCTACTCAACTCCAATGTAAGCAGGTTTTATGCCGGTTTATAATTCTTTTGTCCGGTTGTTTACAACATTCGTTAAACAAAAAAGGCCCCATTCGGGGCCTCGCCGTGGGCTATGTTTTTACGGATTAAAAGTTAGCGCCAGGTAATAAATCGCACCTACGGCCGGATTCCCGAACGAAGTGGTGTAGTATTTATTTGCAATGTTTGAACCGCCCAGTTTCAGTACCGAATTGACCGATGGAATTCGGTAATTGATTTGCGCATCAACAGTAGAGAAAGCAGGCACCATACCGCTGCCAAATGTCGAGTTCCAGTAAAACTCGTCCTGCCAGCGGTATTGAACGTTGAAACCAACGTGTTTAACAATTTCCTTTGCGCCAATGCCGGCATTAAATCGCCATTCAGGCGTATTGAATGTATTCAGCAGCCCTGCCGGCAGATCCCCGATCTTGTTGTATGATGTGTTGCCGTTGAAACTGAATTTGCCGACAAGGTAATCCAGCCCAAGGGCGCCGCCATACGTGTTTACATCACCGCCAATGTTTACAGGCACATTGTACTTGATCGGCGACTGCAGCCCGGTCGGATCGGCTGCGGTAACGTTTTTCTGAAACAGTTCGACAGCGCCGATAAAGTCCTGGTAGGTATTGTAGTAGCCATAAAGATCAATCAGCAGGCTTTTGTCCAGGAGTCCTTTGTAACCCAGTTCGAAAGATGCCACGCGTTCCGGCCGCAGGCCTTCAGAATCAAAGGTAAACTCCTTTCCGTTTAATTTGCTCAGGTCGCCCACCCCGGTCGGAGAAGTTGCAGCTGTCGCTGCATAGGCCCGGTAATCGTCTGCAAGGTAGCCCCTGTTGGTGTTAAGTTTATATTTTTCAATAAACTCAGGAAGGCCGCCGATAAGGCGGGTCGACCCGCCGGCAACGGCAAGGTCAATGTATTGGTCCTGCGTGGTTGGATTCCTGAAACCGGTCTGATAAGACGCGCGGATGTTGTTGTTCGGTGCCACGGTATACACGCCGGTAATGCGCGGGGTAAAACGGCCTTCAAAATTCTGGCTTTTGTCAAACCGACCGGCTACGGTGAGCTTCAGTTTGTCTTCGAAAAATTTCTTACCCAGCTGCCCGAAAGCCCCGTATTCTTTAATGGTCAGTTTGCGGTTCAGGTCATCGAATATTGTTCCGTCAGATCTGAGGTCGTACAATCGGTAAGAAGCGCCGACCTGGAACTCGACCGCTTTGTTGAATGCATTTGTAAAGTTGTACATGCCTTCATAGTGGTAAAGATTTGTCTTATCATTGAACCGCGCCCCGTTGGCCGGACCAATGGTGCGTTTTGTAATGGCTTCTTTGGCCAGGTTAAATGCCGGGGAACCCGGCACGAGCCTGCCCTGGTCGGCAACACCCCTGGCGGCGGCATGAGAAGCCTCTTCACTAAGCCCCTGGGCTCGCGCGCCGGAATAAGCCAGCGTATATTGGGCAAACCAGCCCGCAGTAGGGTTTGTCGGGTTGCTGCTTGGTTTCCAGGCTTCATTGATAAAGGTTCCGAGCAGTGTTGCGTTATACGCATCGCCAGAACGCTCCTGGGTGGTGTAGCCCTTCAGGTAAAAGTCTTCCCCGCGCAGCTCGAGTTTGTACTGCCCGATGCTAAAATTACGCAGCGAATACCGGTCTGTACCGGTATAAACCGACGTTCCCGTGCCCCAGTTCGCCTGTGCGATCGCCTGGATCGTATTGGTAAATTTATAATGGAGGGCGGTGGAAGTTTTTAACGAAGATGTGTTGTAATCAACCAGGTCCGCTTCATTGTAACCGGTACGCGATATGGCCTGGCTGGGCGTTGTACCGCGGTTCAGGCTGTACATGACGCCCAGAACCGGTGCCAGTTGTGGCAGCGCCGGCCGAAGGGCGGCAAACTGTGGATTTGTGTTGATGGCATTGATGATGCCGCTGTAATTTAGTCCCGGAACAGCAAGCAAACTGTTGAATGCGCCATAGGCGGCAGGTTGCTGCGCGGCAAAGCCTGCTACAAGCTGCCGGCTTACACCCTGAAGGTTGGCGTTAATCTCATCGCCATATACGTTCACACCATCGTAATTGGGATCTGAAGCCCGATCGCCGGCTTTAAGCTGCCTGCCGGTGCGGTCAAAGTTCCGGCCGTCCGTTCCATACCAGTCTCGCGCCTGCAGAAATGAGAACGCTGTCTTGATGCCGAATTTGTTGTTCCATGCTTTGGCCAGGCGCACGTCGAGCTGATTGAAGGGCTGAGCACTGACGTTTCCGTCGTTCACATGGTTAATGCCGGTTTTGAACTGGAAACTTGCACCCTGATAGTCAAAGGGATTTTTCGAAGTCATGAGCAGGGTACCGTTAATGCCACCCGCCCCATACAGTGCCGACGACGCGCCGGGAAGCAATTCAACATTCTCTACGTCCAGCTCGGTCATGCCAACGATGTTGCCGACCGAGAAGTTAAGGCCGGGTGCCTGGTTATCCATGCCGTCTACAAACTGGTTAAAACGGGTGTTCCCATTCGAATTAAAACCCCGGGTATTAACAGACTTGAAGGTCAGGCTCTGGGCACTCATCTCTACACCTTTTATATTGTTCAGCGCATCATAAAATGAAGGCGCCGGTATGTCGCGAATGGCAGCCACGCCGATGCGCTCTATGCTGACGGGCGACTCAAGAATCCGTTCGGGTGTTCTTGAAGCCGAAATAACGACATCCTGCCCAAGCGTGTTGGCAGTTGTCTCAAGCTGGAAGGACAGCCCTGTGCTGCTTGCGGATACCTCGCGCAGCTGTGTTGCATAGCCGAGGTAGGATACCACCAACGTAAACGGACCCTTGCCGGTCGTACTGAAGGCGAATTTACCGTTGCTGTCGGTCGAGGTACCACTTGTTGTGCCTCTCACCGTGACGCTAACCCCGGGTAGTGCCTCGCCCGTGGCCTTGTCTGTTACCGCACCGCTAATGTTAACCGTTTGGGCGCTAAGCTGAAAAAAGCCTGTGCACAGGGCCAGCAGGACCATGGCCAGTCGTGTAAAGATTCTGCTCATAATTTAGATTTTATTGAATATTTGGTTGATTCTTCTATAAACTTAAGGGAATTTTCAAAAGAAACAAATTATGTTCGCATTCATCTTATTCAGTGTATCTGCCTGGGTTAAGTCCCCTTTTAAAGTCATATCTTCACATCGCGCCGGCTAAATTTGATAATCGAAAGTTTTTTTTCGAAGTTTAACCTTCAACCCATTTTTATGAACAAGTTAAAGGCTGTATTGTGTATTGTCGCTCCGGTACTTCTGGGCCTCTTATTTCATATCAAAATTGGCGATTTGCCGCCGGTACTCAAGTTTCTTAATCCTTTTTCTGGTTTCTGGCAGAATGCAGAGAACACCTTCGTTAAAAAGCAGAAGCGCGTACGCATTCCGGGGGCACGGGCGCCGATAGAAATTCTTTTCGATGAAAAGATGATACCGCATGTTTTTGCGCAGAACGACCATGATCTTTACCTGGCGCAAGGTTACGTAACCGCCATGCACCGCCTTTGGCAGATGGACTTTCAAACCCGGTTTGCCGCCGGGCGCATTTCTGAAGTGGTTGGACCGAAAGCCATCGAGGTTGATCGCTATCAGCGTCGCATGGGTATGCTCTTCGGTGCTGAAAACAGTTTGAAAGGCATGATGGCAGACCCGAAAAGCCGTGAAATGATCCTGGCTTACACCGAAGGCATCAATGCATATATCAAGTCGCTGCATCGTTCGCGGTACCCGCTTGAATATAAATTACTTGACTTTAAACCTGAGTTGTGGACGCCGCTTAAGTGCGCCCTGCTGCTGAAACAGATGTCGGCGGTTCTGGCCATGGGCTCTGACGAGTTCTACATGACCAATATTCTCAAAAAATACGGTCCTGAAGTCACTGCCAATCTTTTCCCTGACTACCCTTTCCGGGAAAGTCCCATCATACCCGAAGGCACCAGGTGGAATTTCGATCCGCTGAAAATACCAGCTGTACCGGAAAACGCCATGAACCCACTGGCGGCAAACATCAGTACCCGCCAGAAAGAAGACGGAATCGGGTCAAACAACTGGGCCATATCAGGCAGCAAAACGAAGTCGGGCTACCCGATCCTGGCAAATGACCCGCACCTGGACCTGACACTGCCTTCCATCTGGTACCAGATCCAATTGCATGCGCCAGGCATCAATGCTTACGGTGTTTCGCTTCCAGGTGCTCCGGGAATCGTAATTGGCTACAACCAGAACATAGCCTGGGGGGTTACGAACGTTGCGGCCGATGTGCTTGACTTTTACCAGGTCAGGTTTAAAGACAGCACACACCGGGAATACCTGTACGATGGAAAATGGAAGAAAACAAGCCGGCGCATCGAAAAGATCGTGATGCGGGGCGGTGATTCGGAGAATGATACAGTGACCTATACCCACCACGGACCTGTGGTTTATTTTAAAAAAACCGGCTATTCAAAAGCGGCAAGCGTACCGGAGGGTGCCGCATTGCGCTGGATTGCACATGACCGCTCGAACGAACTGATGACATTCTATAAACTGAACCGCGGAAAAAATTATGCCGATTACCGGCAGGCACTCACTTATTACACCGCGCCGGCACAGAATTTCGCTTTTGCCAGCAAGGACAACGACATTGCCATTACCCCAAACGGTAAATTCCCGCTTAAATGGAAGAACCAGGGCAAATTTATTCTCGATGGCACCGACAAACGCCACGATTGGCAGGGCTGGATCCCGGCAGCACAAAATCCTACCGTAAAAAATCCGCCCCGCGGTTTTGTCAGTTCAGCAAATCAGTCTTCTACCGATAAGACATATCCCTATTACCTGAACTGGGAGTTTTCAGCAACAGAACGGGGCCGCCGCATCAATAACAGGCTAACAGCGATGAGTCAGGCTACCGCCGATAGTGTGATCCGCATGCAGACAGACAACTACAGCATGCTGGCAGAAAGTGTACTGCCAGCTCTGATGCCGATGATCGACATCCTTGGATTAAATGCCACGCAAAAAGAAGCATACGCGCTTGTTGGCCGGTGGAACAAAACCTATGCTTCGCGGGCGGTAGCCGCAAGTATTTTCGAGCTTTGGATGAAGAAACTGAATGATGCGATCTGGGAAGACGATTTTAAGGTCGACGCCATGCCAATGCGTTATCCGTCCCGCGACCGCACTGTAGAGATGATCCTGAACGAACCCGATGCCCGCTGGTTTGACGATACCCGAACGCCAAAAACGGAGACCTTAAATTTTCTGTGCAACCAGACCTTCAGGGAAACAGTAGACAGCCTCGAAAAAGCGCATGGTGCTATTGGCCGCGCGTGGCAGTGGGGTTACGTTAAGAACAGTCATGTGCCGCATCTGGCAAAAATACCGGGCATGGGCTCAAAAATATTGTTTACAGGGGGTTCGAAAAGCACCATCAATGCACTTGGAGAAACGAACGGTCCATCCTGGCGCATGGTTGTTGCGCTGGGTAAAAACCCCAGGGGTTACGGCATTTTTCCCGGCGGCCAGTCAGGAAACCCGGGCAGTAAATTCTATGATAACATGATTGGAACCTGGGCTGCAGGCAAGCTGGACGAGTTGCTGTTTTTACACTCGCCCGCAGAGGGAAAAAGTCACATCATCAAACATTTAAAAATTACGCGCTAAACATGATCATTTTTCTTGTTGTTATTGTGGCCGCCTATCTGCTTCAGCTGGCCCTCCCCTGGTGGATCATCATTGTAGTAAGTTTTGTTACCTGCGGTTTGATCGGCAAAACGGCAAAAGTGTCGCTTTGGGGATCGTTCTTCGCGATTTTTTGCCTTTGGTCTGGTTACGCTGTTTTTGAAAGCCTGCCCAATCAGCACCTTCTTGCCAACCGTGTCGCCGAGATGTTCGGCCTGAAAGTATGGTGGGCGCTGGTCCTGTTAACCGGTTTTCTTGGCGGCTTTGTAGCTGGTGTAAGTGGCTTCTGTGGCCATCACTTCAGAAAGGCCATGTTAAACCTGAAGGCGGGCGCAGCCTGAGTTTCACGTCAATTCGCATGAAGAAGATCGGATTTCGTATTTTCGCGGCGTGAATATTTCCCCGGAACAGATTCTCACCGATTTGAGTGCAGCGGCGTTTGAAACGTTGTGCCTGACCATTTTCAGGCGGCAGGCCGCTGCATGCAGTGTGTACCGCGATTACATCAGCTGCCTTGGCATTGACCCGCAAACGATTGAATGCAGCAAAGACATTCCGTTCTTACCCATCAGTTTCTTTAAAACGCATGCGGTAACAAGCAGCGAAGCACCTGCGGCCATTGTCTTCAGCAGCTCAGGTACTACCGGCATGGTGCAAAGCCGCCATTTGGTGACTGACCTGACTTGGTATGAACAAAGTTACCTGTCTGCGTTCGGGCGTTTCTACGGTAACCCTGCAGATTATTGTATCCTGGCCCTTTTACCGGCTTACCTGGAACGCGAAGGCTCTTCGCTCATCTATATGGCAGATGACTTGCTGAGCAAAAGTACCGACCCGCGCAGCGGCTATTTCCTGCACAACCATACCGAACTCGCCGCAGTGCTGGAGGTTTTGCAGCAGGGCGGCCAGAAGACCATTTTGCTTGGTGTTACCTACGCGCTGCTCGATTTTATCGAGGCGCACTCCATGAATTTTCCTGAACTGATTGTTATGGAAACCGGCGGTATGAAAGGCCGCCGCAAAGAAATGGTCAGAGAAGAACTGCATGACATACTCTGCGCCGGCTTTGGCGTACACCACATTCACAGCGAGTATGGAATGACAGAACTTCTTTCACAGGCCTACTCATCCGGCGAAGGACGTTTCGTTTGTCCGCCATGGATGCAGGTATGTCTGCGCGACACCAACGACCCCCTTTCGCCGGTTAGCCCCGGTACAACCGGTGGGATCAACGTGATTGACCTGGCCAATTACAACTCCTGCAGTTTCATTTCCACACAAGACCTCGGCCGCCTGCATGCAGACGGCTCGTTTGAAGTACTGGGTCGTTTCGACCACTCCGACATCAGGGGGTGTAACTTGTTGGTGCAATAATCCGTTTTAAACCTTCGAGGTTTTCGAAAACCTCGAAGGTTTAATTACCCCGCAACAATCAGATAATAATTTTTCTTCCCCTTCTGCACCAGCAGAAACTCCCCGTTAATGAGGTCGGGGCTTCCGTATACCGCAGCAATATCCTGAACCTTTTGCCGGTTTATTGATACGCCGCCACCCTGGATCAGCTTTTTGGTTTCCCCTTTCGAGGGGAAAACGTTGGTCTGTTCAGCCAACAGGCTGAGTACGTCCAAACCGCCTCCGAGCGCAGTTCTTTGCAGTGCGAATTGCGGAACGCCTTCGAAAATCTCGAGCACCTGCTCACGCTTCAGGCCGTTAAGAAAATCGGTCGATCCATTACCGAACAGAAAATCGGAGGTTTTCAACGCAGTTTCAAGCGCCTCTTCACCATGAGTACGGGTGGTGATGTCCGCCGCAAGCGCCTTCTGCAGGATGCGCAGATGCGGCGCCGTATCATGTTCTGCCTCAAGCGCCTCGATTTCCTCTTTAGACTTCAGCGTGAAAATCCTGATCCAGCTTTTTACGTCATCATCTGACGCATTCAGCCAGAACTGGTAAAATTTATAGGGCGATGTTTTTTCCGGATCCAGCCAGACCGCCCCTCCTTCGGTTTTGCCAAACTTGGTGCCGTCAGACTTTTTGATCAGTTTGGTAGTCAGCGCAAACGCAGTACCCTGGTCTTTTCGCCTGATCAGTTCGGTACCGGTAACAATATTTCCCCACTGGTCAGACCCGCCCATCTGAACAATGCATTTGTGGTGCTTCCACAGGTAATAGAAGTCGTATCCCTGCACCAACTGGTAGCTGAATTCTGTGAACGACATGCCTGTATCGCCTTCCAGGCGTTTCCTGACACTGTCTTTTGCCATCATGTAATTGACGGTAATGTGCTTGCCCACTTCTCGGATAAAATCGAGAAACCCGAAGCCCCTGAACCAATCCCCATTGTTGACCATCACAGCACCGTTACCGCCCTCTTCAAATCTGAGGAACTTTGAAAGTTGCTTTTTTATACCTGCCAGGTTACGCTGAACCGCCGCCTCGTCGAGAAGATTGCGCTCATCTGACTTTCCCGAAGGATCACCCACCATGCCGGTGGCTCCCCCCACCAAGGCATAAGGCTTGTGCCCGGCCGACTGGAAGTGGATCAGTGTCATAATCTGCATCAGGTGACCAACATGAAGCGAATCTGCCGTCGGATCAAAACCGATATAGCCGGCTGTCATTCCTTCGTTCAGTTTTTCCTGGGTATTGGGCATAATGTCGTGCAGCATGCCGCGCCAGCGCAATTCTTCAACAAAATCGGTCATTGTAGTAATTTTTGGTGCAAAGATAGGGTTTTAGCAGATATCCGCAGGGCGGCACCATGAAAATTGCCTCTCTTACAGTCAATGGCATGATGAACGCCTGTTGCCATTTATATTTGTTATTTTGTAACATGAATTTCCTGTCGCATTTTTTCTTTGACCGCACTTTTGATGAGCCCTACCGGGCGATGGGAACGGTACTGCCTGACCTGCTAAAGAATGCCAGCAAGAGCGCAAATTTGCATCCGGAAAAGATACCGGAATTTTTCGTTGCCAACGAGGAAGCCGCCCTGCTAACAGGTTGGCTGAGGCACCTCGCGGTAGACCGGTATTTCCATGCCTCATCGTTTTTCGTGCAAAAGACCGCAGAACTCAAGCTGGTGCTTATGCCAGCTACCGAAGATGGCCCTGTCAGACCCTCATTCCTGGCCCATATCGCGCTCGAACTCCTGCTCGATCACCTCCTGATTACCGAGGGGATGATCAATGTACAGCAGTTCTACACGCAGCTGGAACGTTCGGTTGCAGATCCGCTTTACGTCTTTCTCGAGAAAAGCGGATTCAAAGAACCTGAAGTATTCAGCAGCTTTATGCGCAATTTCCTTTCCAGCCGGTACCTGCTTAGCTACCAGAAGATCGAAAACATCACCTACGCATTGAACCGGATCTGTATGCGGCTCTGGATCCAGCCCTTTACCGATGCCAGGCTTGCACTTCTTGATGAGCAGCTTGACCGCTATGCCGCCGTTTTAAAGACCGATTTTCGTGATATTTTCGAACAAACAGCCGCACACCTGGCCCTGGTACTGCCTGAGAAAAGTTGATCCCTTTGCCAAACTTAATATCTTTGCCCCATGTCAAACATAGCCATAAAAGAACAAATGGACGCGCTCGTCAAAGAGCTGAACCAGCACAACTACAATTATTACGTTCTGGCCATGCCCACCATTGGCGACTACGAGTTTGATAAAAAACTCGAAGAACTTGCCTTGCTTGAGAAAGAATACCCTGCGCTCGCAGATCCCAATTCGCCTACTCAGCGGGTAGGCGGCGACATTACCAAAAACTTTGAGACTGTCAAACACCGGTATCCGATGCTTTCGCTTGGAAACACCTACAATGAGCAGGACCTGCGTGATTTTGAC
Organism: Pedobacter yulinensis; assembly: GCF_003029735.1. Classification (GTDB taxonomy): domain Bacteria; phylum Bacteroidota; class Bacteroidia; order Sphingobacteriales; family Sphingobacteriaceae; genus Pedobacter; species Pedobacter yulinensis. The sequence continues at coordinate 55,991 of NZ_KZ686271.1, read as the reverse complement.
GAACGCGTGCGTAAGGCGATCGGCAGCGACTTCCAGTATGTTTGCGAGCTGAAATTTGACGGGCTCTCCATCAGCCTAACCTATGAAAACGGCCGCTTGCTGCGTGCAGTGACCCGGGGCGACGGCACACAGGGCGATGACGTGACGACCAATGTAAAAACCATACGCCGCGTACCTCACCATGTTAAAGGCGACAAGGTGCCTGCGCAGTTCGAGATCCGCGGCGAGATTTTTATGCACAGGGCAGCTTTCGACCGCCTGAACCGCGAGCGCGAAGAACTTGGAGAGGTTCCTTATGCCAATCCGCGCAACTTCGCCTCCGGCACCGTCAAGATGCAGGACTCAGCAGAAGTAGCGAAACGCCCTTTAGACTGTTTTCTCTATTTTCTCTATACCGATAAAAGCGAGTTCAAAACACATTGGGACAGTCTGCAGGCAGTAGATAACTGGGGCTTCCATGTTTGCGAACACAACCGCCTGGTCAGCAACATAGACGAGGTACTCGACTTTGTGCACAAGTGGGAAAAAGAACGGCACAACCTGAGCTATGAAATTGACGGGATCGTGATCAAGGTAAACAGCTACGCCCAGCAGCAGGAACTGGGCTTTACAGCAAAATCGCCCAGGTGGGCCATCTCTTACAAATACAAAGCAGACGAGGTACAAACCGAACTTTTGCAGGTAAGTTATCAGGTTGGCCGTACAGGCGCTGTGACCCCTGTTGCAAACCTGAAACCGGTTTTGCTTGCAGGCACAACGGTAAAGCGAGCCAGCTTGCACAATGCGAACGAAATCGAACGGCTGGATCTGCATGAGCATGATACCGTGTTCGTGGAAAAGGGCGGCGAGATCATCCCGAAGGTAATTAAGGTTAATCCTGAAAAGCGCCGGCCCGATGCAAAGAAGATTGTTTACCTGCACAACTGCCCCGAGTGCGGCAGCGAGCTGGTCAGGAAAGAAGGCGAAGCCGTGCATTACTGCCCGAATGATGAAGCCTGCCCTCCCCAGATCGTTGGAAAGATCCAGCATTTCATTGGCCGGAAAGCCATGAATATTGATGGCCTGGGCGATGAAACGATCGAGACCTTTTACCGCCGCGGCCTGGTCAGACACATCAGCGACCTGTATACGCTTCACGAAAAAGCGACCGAGCTGAGCCAGATCGAGCGTTTTGGCGAGAAGTCGATCCAGAATATGCTCAAGGGTATTGAAGAATCGAAAAAGATGCCTTTTGAGAAGGTATTGTTCGGCCTGGGTATCCGGTATGTTGGTGAAACGGTGGCACGCAAACTGGCCGCGGGCGTCAAAAATATCGAAACGCTTGCAGCAGCAACAGTGCCGGAGCTGATCGCCATCGATGAAATCGGAACCCGAATTGCGGAAAGTATTGTCGAATACTTTTCAAAACCCGAGCACATCCGGCAAATTGCCCTGCTGAAAGCTGCCGGATTGCAGTTTGAGGTCGAAGAACGCACAATTGTTCTGCAAAGCGAGCAATTAAGCGGAAAAACATTTGTAATTTCGGGCGTTTTTGAAAATTTTGACCGTGAGGAGCTGAAAACGATGATCGAAGCCAACGGTGGGAAGATGTTAAGCGGCATTTCTGGCAAACTCGATTACCTTGTGGCCGGCGATAACATGGGCCCTTCAAAACTGGAAAAAGCAAAGAAGCTGAAAATCCCGATCATCTCAGAAACCGAGCTGATGGATATGCTTGGCAAATAATAATTACAACATAAAGCCGGAGCATAAAGCTCCAATTCAGAAAATCAGTAAAATGAACAGATTTCATGGTACGGGTGTGGCATTGGTTACGCCCTTCAATGCAGATGGATCGGTCGATTATCCGGGTTTGAGAAACCTGATCGACCATGTAGTAGACGGAGGTGTAGAGTACCTCGTCTCTTTGGGAACCACAGGCGAAGCCGCTACATTGAAGAAGGATGAGAAGAAGAAGATCTGGTCGTTTACTGCAGAAGTCAACAATAACCGCGTACCCCTGGTGGCTGGCATTGGCGGGAACGATACACATGCCATAGCCAATGAGATCCGCGAATTTGAATCTTCAGGATACAGTGCCATTTTGAGTGTAAGCCCCTATTACAGCAAGCCTACACAAGAGGGAATTTACAGGCACTACCAACACCTGAGCGAGCATACACCGCTTGATCTTTTTCTTTACAACGTTCCCGGCCGCACCTCGAGCAACATGAGTGCCGAGACCACCTGCAGGCTGGCTCATGATTTTAAGAACATTATCGGCATTAAAGACGCTTCAGGCAGCTTTGACCAGTTTAACCAGATTATGCGCGATAAACCTGCAGATTTCCTGTTAATTTCGGGTGATGATCCTGTTACCTTGCCAATGATTGCCCTGGGCGCTGCAGGTGTCATTTCGGTAATTGCGAACGCCGTTCCTAGACAGTTTTCAGACATGGTACGTGCCTGCCTCGCCGGCGATTTCAAATCGGCGCAGCCCGCACACCTTAGCCAGATTGAATTTACACGCCTGTGTTTTGCCGAAGGAAATCCGGCAGGTGTGAAATCAGCGCTTCAAAGAATCGGCATTTGTTCAGATACCGTTCGCTTGCCGCTGCTCAGCGCTTCAGCCGGCCTGGCCGCTGCCATTGATTCGGCCCTGAACGATCTCGGATAATATTCCCGCCAAAAGGGATTTATAACAGCAAGGCCCGGCAAATTGCCGGGCCTTGCTGTTATTGCTTGAGTAAGAAACTACTTCGTCGCTTTGTTTTTGGTTTCCTGAACCTCCAGACGGATGGCCTGAGCCAGGTTTTTCAGGTCCTGCATACCTTTGCGTACACGTGTACCGGCTGCACTGTTCGCTTTGTTGTAGAACTTGTCTGCATCTGCTTCAAGTGATGCTACCAAATTTTTAACTTCTTCAAATTTTTTCATCGTTAAATACTCCTTTTTAGTTTTTTATTTAAGGTTTTGATTAATACGCTTATACTAATGTATGATCTTTCACCAAATAAAAAAATTTTTGGAAAAATAAAAAAAGGGCCTCCAGAGTGTTTTTTTCCACATTCTGGAGGTTTATAAACACCTGAAGATCAGTCTAAAATCCCAACAAGCTGATTATCAACGAATTATCATAAGATAGCTATAAAAAAAGCCCTCCAGATCATCTGAAGGGCCTTTTTATATCAGGTTCAACTTCGACTATGCAACAGCGAACTTGTTCTCTTTGTAATAACCGTTTTGCAGCTTTTCAGACACTTCACTGAAAGCATCGAGCGTCCGCTGAACGTCTTCTTTTGTATGCACCGCAGTCGGGATCAGGCGCAGTTCGATCATCCCTTTGGGAATGACCGGGTAGACCACAATGGAACAGAATATGCCATAATTTTCACGAAGGTCCATCGTTAATGCCGTAGCTTCAAGCAACTCACCTTTCAGAAATACGGGTGTAACCATCGTATTCGTTACGCCCAGATCAAAACCACGTTCTCTCAGGCCCTGCTGCAGGCTGGTCGCAATTTCCCACAACTTTTCACGAAGCTCCGGTTTGCTCTTCAGCAATTCGAGCCGCTTGATCAGGCCAATCACCATCGGCATAGGAAGTGCCTTGGCAAAGGTTTGTGAACGCATGTTGTAACGGAGGAAGTTTGTCACCTCCTCGCTCGAGGCCACAAAAGCACCAATACCAGCCATAGACTTGGCAAAGGTACCAAAGTATACATCTACCCCATCTATGCAGTCCTGCGCCTCATGTGTACCCGCGCCGGTTTTACCCATGGTACCGAAGCCATGCGCATCATCAATCAGCAAGCGGAAATTAAACTCAGATTTCAGGGCAACCAGCTCTTTTAGCTTACCCTGGGCACCTGACATGCCGAACACACCTTCGGTGATGACCAGGATCCCACCGCCGGTCGTTTCTACCAGCTTAGCGGCGCGCTCCAGCTGTTTGCGCGCACTTTCAATGTCGTTGTGTTTATAAACGAAACGTTTGCCCATGTGCAGGCGAAGTCCGTCGATGATGCAGGCATGCGATTCGCCATCGTATACCACCACATCATTTCTGTCTACAAGCGTATCGATAATCGAAACCATTCCCTGATAACCGTAATTGAGCAGAAATGCATCAGGTTTACCTACAAAAGCCGCGAGCTCCTGCTCCAGCTGTTCGTGGTATTTGGAGTTCCCCGACATCATGCGGGCACCCATTGGATAAGCCATTCCAAATTGCGCAGCAGCCTCTTCGTCGGCTTTGCGAACCTCAGGATGATTGGCCAGACCCAGGTAATTATTTAAACTCCATACAAGATGTTCCTTCCCGCGAAAAGTCATGTGCGGGGCAATCTCTCCCTCCAGTTTAGGAAACGAAAAATACCCATGAGACCACTTCTGGTGTTGACCGATCGGGCCCATGTGTTTTGCGATTTTATCGAATATATCCAATGTATTGTATTTTAGTATTTTTTGCTGTAAAGTTAAGGCTAATTGCCTTTAATATCAACTGTTGACGTAATTAGCCACTATTATGCCAAAAAAGCCCCAACAGAACAGGTCTTTCGGGGCTTTTATAGGTTATGACATTTGGCTTAATCTACGTTGTCGTGCAGGAACGAATTGTTTGGCCGGATCTCGGTTGAACCATCTGCATCATTGCTCAGCGTAAAGCGTGAAACCTGCGATTCAGATGAGTGCTGCACCTGCTGCAACTGCATTTGTTTACGTTTGTAGGCAGGTTCATTCTCAAGTTCCTGCAGGCCGTTGCTCGTGCGAAGTTTCATGCTCAGGTCTTTCAGGCGCAGAATGCGCTCTTTAGACTTACGGAGCTGCTCTTCGATCGAGTCGTCGTTTTTATCATCGTCAAGGCCCACAACGGTCTGCGGCGCACTCGGTACTTCAGGCTCATCATCAAGCGTTGCAATCGGTTTCTCAAAAACGAACTCGGTTTCGGCCGTTCTCAATTCAAAGTCAAATGCAGGCTCGCCGCGTTCTTCTTCGGCCGGTTCTTCTTCGACCAGACTGTGCCTGATGACCTGCGGATTGCTCTCCTGTGCAGGCGGCTGTACTTCAGGGCGCTTGCTGAACATGCCGCCGAAAAGGTCTGCCTGTTTGGTTTCCTCTTTCAGTTTCATTTGCAGCTCTTCCTGTTGCTCCGGCTCCTCCTGCCTTGGCTGGATGAATGAGTTAACCGGTTCTACCGGGCGCACCAGCGGCGCCTCTTCAGGCGTAAGCAAAGAGATTTTCTTTTTATTGCGCTCTTCAGATGCCCGCTCTTCCTGGGTTTGGAAACCTGTGGCAATGATCGTTACCGATAGCTTCTCTTCCAACAGCTCATCCTGGCAATTGCCCCAGATCAGGTCTGCAGATAAACCGGCTTTTTCCTGGATATAATCTGTAATGATGGAGACTTCATCCATGGTCACTTCTTTACTGCCGGAGCTGATATTCAGCAAGATGTAACGTGCACCCTCTATTTCACTGTCTTTGAGCAGCGGCGATGCCAGCGCACCCTCAACCGCACGCAGCGCGCGGTCTTCGCCCTCGGCGGCAAAACTACCCATGATGGCAACACCGCTTTCTTTCATAACGGTGCGCACATCTTTAAAGTCAACATTGATGTAACCAGGTACGGTAATGATCTCAGCAATGCCTTTTGCGGCTGTGGTCAGGATGTCATCTGCCTGCCCGAATGCTGAACCCAGGGTCAGGTTGCCAAAAATTTCACGCAGCCGGTCGTTTGAAATGACCAGGTAAGAATCAACGTACTTTTTTAATTCATCAAGACCTTCTTCGGCCTGCATCCGGCGGCGCTTGCCTTCAAAGGAAAAAGGTGTGGTTACAATGGCCACCGTAAGAATGTCAAGTTCTTTAGCCGCTTTCGCGATGATCGGGCTGGCACCGGTACCTGTTCCACCACCCATACCCGCGGTAATGAACAACATCTTGGTCGTATTGCCAAGCATCGCCTTGATGTCGTCTATGTTTTCTATTGCAGAGTTTTTTCCTACTTCGGGCATTGAGCCTGCTCCCATCCCCTCGGTCAAACTGGCACCTAACTGCACTTTGTTTGGGATCGGGCTCAACTCTAAAGCCTGGGCGTCGGTGTTACATATAATGAAATCTACCCCGTTAATACCTGAACGGTACATGTGGTTTACTGCATTTCCGCCACCGCCCCCAACACCAATAACTTTGATGATGGACGACTTATCTTTTAACATTTCAAACTGCATAATATTAGGTATCAGTTGTTTAATTTTGTGTTTTCGCTGTCTATTCTCAGACGTAATATTAACATTTTTTTCACAGGCCTTTTCCACAAGTGTTAACAATGTGGAAAAAACGCAAATTGTGGAAAATTGCCCTAAGGCCGGATATAATCCGAGTCGCTTACATCCATGTCATCTTGTATAAAACGGGTCGTTTTAGCCAATAGTTTATCGAACAAGCCATTTCGTTTTGTTTTCTCTTTTTCGGCCACCGGTTTTTGCACATACACACCCGGCTGCTTCATTTCTTCCAGCAGGTCTTCAGCTTTTTGGATGCCTTTGATCAGCAGACCCACACTTGTTGCATACATCGGACTCTTCAGGTCGTCGTACACCGCCTTGCTCATTTCTTCATACTTGGAAAGGTGCTCGTTCGGATAACCCACCCGGCAGTCCAGTCCCGTTACATATTCGACCAGCTGCGAAAGGTGTTTGAGCAGGGCGCCGCCACCGGTAATCACAACGCCGCCAATCAGTTTTTTCTCGTAACCCGAAGACTTAATTTCATAATACACGTGCTCAATGATCTCCTCCATCCGTGCCTGAATCACATAAGCCAGGTTTTTAACCGAAATTTCTTTGGGCTCCCGGCCCCGCAATCCTGGTACACAAATGATCTCGTTCTCCTTGTTTTCTTCTGCCAGGGCAGAACCGAAACGCGTTTTCAACAGTTCAGCCTGGTTACGCATAACCGAGCAGCCTTCCCTGATGTCTTCGGTTACACTATTGCCGCCGAACGGAATAACGGCCGTATGGCGGATGATTCCCTCGTGGAAGATGGCAATGTCAGTGGTGCCGCCGCCAATATCAACCAAGGCTACACCTGCTTCTTTCTCTTCTTCGCTCAACACCGATTCTGAGGAGGCAAGTGGTTCAAGGATCAGTTCCTGGGTCTGTAAGGCTGCGTTGCTTACACACTTCATGATGTTTTTGATTGCCGTGACCTGCCCGGAGATAATGTGGAAATTGGCCTCGAGGCGCACGCCCGCCATCCCGATCGGATCTTTAATCCCGGGCTCGTTGTCAATAGTAAATTCCTGCGGCAATACATGGATAATTTCCTCGCCGGGAGGCATGACCAGTTTGAACATGTCATCAATCAGTTTGTCGAGGTCTTTCCTGCTGATCTCATTGTTCAGCTCGCGGCGGGTTAAGATGCCGCGGTGCTGCAAACTTTTAATGTGCTGCCCGGCGATGCCGACATTCACAACCCGAATTTCCACATTCGATTGTGCGCTTGCCAGTTCTACCGCAGCCGCTATCCCCTGAACAGTTTTCTGGATATTTGATACCACACCCCTCGTTACACCAGCCGATTCCGCTTTCCCTATGCCGAGCACCTCGATTTTTCCGTGCTGCGTTCTCCGGCCTACGATGACGCAAATTTTCGTAGTACCGATATCGAGTCCGACTACGATGGGAGATTGTTGGTTAGACTTTGCCTTTTCCATATATGTGATCAGTTGTTGAGTTAAATCTTTCTTTGTTTGTTGTTTGGTTTGTTGCCGGCTTGTGCAGGCTTGTTTGCAGGCACTTCCTGTTTTGACGGCGTTTTCCGCTCAGCCGGCTTTTCCTGCTGGTTTCGCGTTGCAGCGCCAGTTTGCCCTGCCCCGCGCTCACGCGGCGCTGCATTGGCGATGACGGGCTGCGCCGGTTTTTTCTCCGTGTCTTTCGCTACCTCATCGAGAATCGTCTTTTCGACCAGCTGGTCAATGACCTGCCGGCTTACCCGCACACTATCTGCCGGTGTCAGCGAACGCACCGGCTTAACAATACCAGAATCCCCTTTGTTTTTCTCGCAGACAATCTGGTTTGTATATTTGATATTGATGCTCTTGTAAGTATCCCAGCCGACCTTGGGCATTGCATTTTTATAAAAAATTAACAGGTTCTCCATCTTCACCTCCAGCGAATCGGCGTCACCCAGAATGATCCGCTGGTTGCCCACACGCGGGATCATGGTAATGTCATTCCGTTCATCGACTACAAGCTGTTCAATCTGGGCATCCCAAAGCGTATCCTTCTTCAGATAAAGTGCAGTTTGGTAAAGGTCCCTGGCCAGTTTGGTACGCAGGGTATCCGGCCTGCCGGCAAAGTGCTCACGAATATTTCCCGTTGCCACAACCACGTGCGCCGTAAAATTGGCAGAAACTGGCATTTTCAGTCCATCCTGATCCACATAATAGTCCTGGCCTCCCGCGTTGATAATGCGAAGAACCGGTTGCCGCTGGTTAATTTCAATGTGGACAACCCCATCCATGTCAGCATACACCTTGGCAAAAGCGATATATGGGTTTGCCTGGATATTTTTTTCAATCTGGTTCAGGTTAATGTCTTGCAGAAGGCGCCCCACGAGCACACCATTTCCTTCGCGGATGATCTGGTCTATTTCCTCGCGCTCGATAAAATTATCGGCGCCGGGAATCAGGATATCAACACTGGTGCACTTCAGCTCCCTCTTTTTTACACCAATAAAACTCATCAGCGTAACCGTCCCGCCGATGCAGACCACCCAAAGCAGGGTCCATCCGATTAGTTTCCAGTTTACCCGTTTAAGCATGATCAAGCAATTTTTTCAGCGGTTCAACCAAGGTATCAATATCGCCAGCGCCTACCGTAACCAATAAGGCGGGTTTTTTTTGTCCGATCACTGTCGTTACAGCTTCTTTGGCCACCAGCGCCTTTTCTGGTCCGCTGACCAGGTCAAGCAGCATAGCAGAAGTTACCCCTGCAATAGGCAGCTCTCTGGCCGGGTAAACATCAAGCAGCAATAGGTCATCTACTGTAGAAAGCACCTGAGCAAAACCGGCAGCAAAGTCTCGCGTGCGTGTAAAGAGGTGCGGCTGGAATACGACCGTAAGTTTGCGGTCAGGATACAATTCACGCAGCGCTGAAAAACAGGCTCGCAGTTCTTCTGGATGATGTGCATAATCATCTACATACACACAATCCGGCCTAACCACCTGGTATTCGAAACGCCTTCTGACTCCTTTGAAATTGCCCAGGGCAGTCCTGATCTTTTCAGCACTGATACCAAGCTGCCTCGCCACGGCAATAGCCGCTGTGGCGTTTTCAATATTGTGCCGGCCAGGAAGCCTGCTGGCAACTCCTTCAATCGTTCCCTGGTTATCGCGGTAGTCAAACACAAAGGTACCATCTTCCACCCTGATGTTCGTGGCCTGCACATCGGCGGGTTGTTCAACGGCATAGGTATTGCCCTGAACAGGCAGTCCCGCCCGCACAAAAAGCCGTCCGCCGGTTTTCACCTGGCCTGCGAAAAGCCTGAACGACTCTTCCAGGCTGCCGGCATCGCCATAAATATCCAGATGGTCGGCATCCATTGAAGTGATGACGGCCAGGTCGGGATGCAGCGTAAGAAAAGACCTGTCGTATTCATCAGCTTCAACCACAACCACATTGTTATTTCCGTAGAGCACATTGCTGTTGTAATTGGCGGCAATTCCTCCCAGGAAAGCGGTACAGCCATAAAGACTATCCTGTAAAATATGAGCAATGACCGAAGAGGTCGTGGTTTTTCCGTGTGTGCCGGCCACAGCGATACACGTCATGCCCAGGCTAATGATACCCAATACCTGCGACCGTTTGTTCAGCGCGAAACCGCCCTGCAAAAAGAAATTCAGAATGGCAGCATCTTTCGGGATGGCTGGTGTGTAAACGACCAGCACTTCCGGTCCGGCCCTGTGGAAATCTGCAGGAATTTCCGTTTCCAGATCCTGGTAGGTGATCGCAATGCCTTCTTCTGCTAGCGTTTCGGTAAGCCGCGTGCGGGTTTTATCATAACCGCAAACCCTAACGCCGCGTTTGGAAAAATAGCGTGCAAGGGCACTCATACCGATGCCCCCGATACCTACGAAATACGCTCTTTTGATTTTTTCCAGTTCCATCTTAATTCTTCAGGTCTGCAAGTTTTAACACTTCGGTTGCAATAACTGTATCGGCATTGTGTAATGCCATTTTTCCAATATTCTGAGACAGCTCTCTGACCAGCTCCGCGTTCTCCAGGAGCCTCAGCGCTTCTTTAACCAGGGTATCTTCTGCCGACCGGTCATTGATCAGCACCGCCGCTCTGTTTTTTACGAGCGCCATGGCATTCTTGGTCTGGTGGTCTTCGGCCACATTCGGTGAAGGCACCAGAATGACCGGCTTTTCAATAAGACAAAGTTCAGCAATGGTGCCTGCGCCGGCCCGTGAAATGATCAGGTCTGCTGCTGCGTAGGCCAGGTCCATGTGGTTAAGAAATTCCAGGACGCGGATATTGCCGTGCAGGCTGGTGCCCAGCCGCTCGGTGATCCCTTTATAATAAAACCTACCCGTCTGCCAGATCACCTGTACATCGGCGGCAATAAGCTCGTCGAGGTGTTTCTCGACGCTGCGGTTCAACGTTCCCGCACCCAGACTTCCACCCGTAACTAAAATTGTTTTCTTGTGGGCCTGAATCCCGAAAGCCGCCGCAGCTTGCAGGCGTTTGCCCGTAATCTCGACCACATCTTTTCTGACGGGGTTCCCGGTTTTCAAAATCACATCAGCAGGGAAGAATTGCTCCATCCCGTCAAAGGCCACACAAATTTTCCTCGCTTTCCTGCTAAGCCACTTGTTGGTTACGCCGGCATATGAATTCTGCTCCTGGATCAGGTATGGTATCTTTCGCAGTGAAGCAGCGTACAGCAGCGGTCCGGAGGCGTAGCCGCCAACACCCACTGCCACATCCGGTCTGAACTCACGAATAATCTGCAGGGCGTCGAACAGACTTTTTATAATTTTAAACGGCAGGCCAAGGTTTTTGAGAATCGATCCGCGCTGAATTCCGCTGATGTTTAATCCGCGAATCTGGTAACCCGCAGCCGGCACCTTTTCCATTTCCATACGACCATTTGCACCCACAAAAAGTATCTCGCAGCCGGGCCTGAGCCGGCGCAGCGCGTTGGCTATGGCCACGGCGGGAAATATATGCCCGCCGGTGCCTCCGCCTGATATGATAATTTTTGGGGAATTATTCATCGTTTAATTTTTCACAGCTATCTGGTGTTGAACACTGCTTCTATTTTCTATTGGTTTTTATCAATTTAAACTTTCACTGTAAATCTTGCTCTTTAACCCATTGACGGGATTTCGCCAATCACCACTTTTTTGCTGCTGCCTTCTTCAACATCGCGGCTTACGCTCAGTATAATACCAAAAGCGACACTGGTAAATATGATCGATGTTCCACCCATGCTAACAAGGGGAAGCGGTACGCCGGTTACCGGTCCCAGCCCTACGGCTACGGCCATGTTGGCGAAGGCCTGGATGGTCAGGCTAAAACTAAGGCCCGCCGCAAGCAGCGCCCCGAATGCTTTCGGGGCCTTGGTCACAATCTTTATACAGCGGTAAAGCAGGACCAAGTACAGGGTGATCATGATCAGCGCCCCAAAAAGTCCGTATTCTTCGACGATGATGGCGAAAATAAAATCAGAATAGGGGTGTGGCAGAAAGTTGCGCTGCGTACTGTTGCCAGGCCCCTTGCCAAAAAATCCGCCGGTGGCCAGCGCAATTTTACTTTGATCTGCCTGGAAGGTTTTGTCAGAATGCTGAAGTTCCGGATGAAGAAATGAGTTGATCCGCGACTTATAGGTACCCGCCCTTGGACCAAGAAACACGATGAATGTAAGCAATACGGCACCGCCTACGCAGACCGCAGCAATCTGTTTGATGCTGATGCGCCCCATGATCAGCAGCAGGATGCTTACACCGAATAACATGATCGCAGTAGACATGTTTGCCCAGGCAATCAGCCCAAAAACAACGCAAACAGAGCCCATAATGGGCAAAAAAGACTCCCGCAGGTTCTTGATCTGCTCCTGTTTTTTGGTCAGCATTCGCGCCAGGAAAGTAATCAGTGCCACCTTGGCCAGATCGGATGTCTGAAAGGTCAGTCCAATGATTGGAATTTTAACCCAACGCGAAGCCTCATTAATATTTTCGCCAAAAACCGCCGTATAAAACAGCAGCGGAATCGTAATGATCATCAGGATCTTCGAAATGCCGGCATAATACCGGTAATCGAGCAAATGAGAAAAATAGATCATAGCAATGCCCATCAGCACAAAAATAAGATGCTTGGTCAGCAGCAGTTTCTCGACCGTTTTGCCCTGTTTGTACGCCAGGGTACCTGTAGCACTGTAGACGGTAAGGATCGAGATAAGCGAAAGCAGCACGATGATCAGCCAGATCCACCGGTCGCCTTTTGTTTTACTGAGTAATGCCTGAACTGAAAACATAATTACAATTCTTTTACGGCCAGTTTGAACTGGTTACCACGGTCTTCATAATTTTTAAAAAGATCAAAACTTGCACAGGCCGGCGAAAGCAGGACGGTGTCGCCTTTTTTTGCCAGGTGATAAGCGATCTGAACGGCCTCGAAGGCAGAGAACGTATTCACAATAACCTCCACATCATCTTCGAAGGCCTCATGAATGCGTTTGTTATCTTTTCCAAGGCAAACGATGGCCTTCACCTTAGACTGGACAAGGTCTTTCAGCATCTGGTAATCATTTCCTTTGTCAACGCCACCCATGATCAGCACCACGTCACTGTTCATGCTTTCCAGGGCATACCAGGTTGAGTTGACATTGGTTGCCTTACTGTCATTCACGAAATCGATTCCTGAAATGCGCGCAACATGCTCGAGCCGGTGCGGAATATTTTTAAAGTTCCCCATGCTTTCGCGGATGGATTCATTGCGCAGCTCAATGACTTTTGCAACAATGCCTGAAGCCATTGAGTTGTGGATGTTGTGCTTGCCCTGCAATGCGAGTTCTGAAATAGACATGGTGAATGGTTCTTGTTGGTTTATGTTGATAAATAGCTCGTTGTTCTCTAAGTAAGCGCCCTGCGGCACCTGGTGTCTGATGCTGAAAGCATACGTTTTTGGTCTGATGGTCATACCCGCCAGCGCCCTGGTTATTTCCTCATCATCAGCACAATAAATGAAGACGTCGTCTTCGGTCTGGTTTTGAAGAATCCTCATTTTTGAGCGCACGTAATTCTCCATCTTGTAATCATAGCGGTCCAGGTGGTCGGGTGTAATGTTCAGCAGTAGGGAAATATCTGCCCTGAACTGGTACATATCATCAAGCATGAAACTGCTGATCTCCAGCACATACCAATCAAAATCAGCAGTAGCCACCTGTGCTGCAAAACTCTTCCCGATATTGCCGGCCAGGCCGACATGCAGTCCGCCGTTTTTCAGAATATGATACGTGAGCATGGTGGTAGTCGACTTGCCATTTGACCCGGTTATGCACACCGTGCGCGCCTTCGTGTAACGCTTTGCAAACTCAATCTCAGAAATAACCGGTATACCCCTGGTCTTTAAAGCCTGAATCAGCGGCGCCGTTGGCGGAATTCCAGGGCTCTTGATCACCTCGTCGGCATTCAGGATGTCTGCTTCACTGTGACGCCCTTCCTCGAACGCTACCTGCATGGACTGCAGCTGAGACTTATAGTTCTCTGCAATTTCAGCCATGTCTGACACGAAAACCTCAAAGCCCTGCTTTTTCGCAAGCATGGCCGCGCCAACCCCGCTTTCTCCTGCACCCAATATGACGATCCGCTTCTGCTCCATTTTACCTGACTTTTAATGTGACAATGGTAATGATGGCCAGCATGATCCCAATAATCCAGAACCGCGTAACGATCTTGGCTTCATGGTATCCTTTTTTCTGGTAGTGATGGTGCAGCGGCGACATCAGAAAAACACGCCGGCCTTCGCCGAACCGTTTTTTCGTGTACTTGAAATAGGACACCTGGATAATGACCGATAAATTTTCGATCAGGAATACGCCGCACAGGATCGGGATCAGCAATTCCTTACGGATCATGATCGCGAACGCAGCAATGATGCCCCCAATTGCCAGGCTTCCCGTATCACCCATAAAGACTTGCGCCGGGTAAGAGTTGTACCACAGAAAACCAACGCATGCGCCGACGAATGCGCCAGCAAAGATCATCAGTTCGCCCGAATTCGGAATGTACATGATGTTCAGGTATTCCGCGATAACCGTATTACCCGAAACATAAGCCAGAATACCCAGTGTAATTCCGATTACTGCCGACGTGCCTGTAGCAAGTCCGTCGATGCCATCTGTGATGTTCGCCCCATTCGATACAGCTGTGATGATGATCACGACCAGCAGAATAAACGTAAAGACCGCGTATTTTTCATAGCCTGGACCTAAAAATTTCAGCACCTTGGCATAATCGAATTCATTGTTCTTATAAAAAGGCACATTGGTCTTGGTCGATTTAACATCCTGCGTGTAATAAAAATTCTCACCTTTTTTGCGCAATACGATCGGCACTTCAGACTCGGGCGTGGTGTCGCCAACCGTCTGTCTGACAACGATGCCCGGATGAAAATACATGGTCCAGCCAATGATCAGGGCAAGTCCGACCTGACCTACGATTTTAAAGCGGCCGGCCAGCCCTTCTTTGTTTTTACGGAATACCTTGATGTAGTCATCGAGAAAACCGATCGCCCCCATCCATACCGTGGTGATGATCATAAGCACCACATAAACATTGGTGAGGTTGCCGAGCAGGATGGTTGGCACCAGGATACCCAGCAGGATCATGATTCCACCCATGGTCGGTGTTCCCTGTTTCTGCATCTGCCCTTCCAGCCCCAGGTTTCTTACCGTTTCGCCTACCTGCTTCGAATGCAGAAAGTCGATGATACGCCGGCCAAACACCGTTGTAATGACCAGCGACAGGATAATGGCAAGTGAGGTACGGAATGTAATGTACTGAAAAAGCCTTCCCCCGGGAAAGTTGTAGTGCTCACGCAGATATTCGAACAGATGATACAACATTAGCTTGCCTGGTTAAATAGTTCAGTCAGTATTTCCTTATCGTCAAAATGCTTGCGCACCCCGTTTATTTCCTGGTATTTTTCATGTCCCTTACCGGCAACGAGGATAATATCGCCTTTACCGGCCAGGTGAAACGCCGTTTTGATGGCCTCCTTGCGATCGCTGATCACAAGCACTTTCCTGCTGTTGCTGGGGGTTACGCCTGTCTGCATATCGTCAAGAATAGCCTGCGGGTCTTCGCTGCGCGGATTATCTGAAGTAAGAATCACTTTATCGCTCCAGTCGCAGGCAACCTGTGCCATGACCGGCCGCTTGGTCTTGTCACGGTCACCGCCGCAACCGATAACCGTAATGACCTGTTCGGTCCCTTTGCGGATGTTCTGTATGGTGCTGAGCACGTTCTGAACCGCATCTGGTGTATGTGCATAGTCAACGATGCCGATTACGCCTGCGGCAGATACGGTATAGTCAAAGCGCCCTTCTGCACCCTGTAAACGGCTCAGGGCCGTCAGCACGCCCAACTTGTCCTGCTCCAGAAGAATGGCAGTACCGTAAACGGCCATAATGTTGTACGCGTTGAATGAGCCGACAAGCCTGAAATACACGTCTTCCTGGTCTACCTCCATGTGCAGGCCTGTGAACTGGTTATCGAGAATCTTGCCTTTAAAATCTGCCAGCTGTTTCAGCGCATAGGTTTTTTTGTGTGCACGGGTATTCTGCAGCATGACCACGCCGTTTCTGTCGTCGAGGTTGGTCAGGGCGAAAGCCGACTTAGGCAGCGCATCGAAGAATGCCTTTTTCGCGCCTAGGTATTGGTCAAATGTCTTGTGGAAATCCAGATGGTCGTGCGTGAGGTTTGAGAAAACGCCGCCGGAAAAAGACAAGCCACTGATGCGGTGCTGGGCTACCGCATGCGAACTGACTTCCATAAAACAATAATCGCAGCCGGCGTCGACCATTTCGCGCAGCAGCAGGTTAAGCGCCAGCGGATCCGGTGTGGTATGTGTAGCCGGAACGACCCGGTCATTTACATAGTTTTCTACCGTCGAAAGCAGTCCTGCCTTATAGCCCATATCCCGAAACAACCTGAAAAGTAAGGTTGCAATGGTTGTTTTCCCATTTGTGCCCGTAACGCCGACCAGCTTGAGTGCCGAAGAGGGCTGGCCGTAAAAGTTCGAAGCCATGATTCCCAGGGCAGCAGCCGGTTCCGGCACCCTGATGTAAGTTACCTCAGCCTGCAGGCTGGCAGGAAATTGCGCGCAGACCACAGCGGTAATGCCCGCCGCAATTGTCTGGGAAATAAACGCATGCCCGTCACTAAGCGTACCTTTTATGGCAATAAAGATACCACCGGGCGCAGCCTTACGCGAGTCAGAACACAGGGAATGGATCTCTTTCTCTGTACTTCCGCTCACCTCAAGAAGCTGAACACCATATAATATCTCTTTCAACTGCATATGCACTATTCCAATTCAATAAATACAGACAAACCTTTACCGATCCGGCTCCCGGGCGCGATCGACTGGGCAATGACCTTGCCGCTTCCTTTGATCTTGGCTTTAAGGCCGACATTGCCAAGCAGATACAGGGCATCTTTAAGACCCATACCCTTTACGTTCGGCATGCTGCCTTTCGGCGTATTGCTTTCTTCAAATACCAGTCCGCCACTTTCATCGACCGCGTTGAAATATTCAGAGTTTGAGGCGAAAAGCGGTTTAAGGCCAAGCGCCCGGTAAACTTTCTTCGTTGCCTTGATCTGGCCTGACTTGGCGCGTGGCATATTGACTGTTCCGGCAATGACCTCAGAAACCGGGTTATACATTCGCATGTCACTGGCGTAAATGCGGTCGGCAATCTCCCTGAATACCGGTCCGGCTGCAAACGAGCCGTAATAACTGATCTTTTTTGGGTTATTGATCACCACGATCATCGAATACTTTGGTTTATCTGCCGGGAAATATCCGCAGAAGGAGGCCTGGTACGAGCGTTTGCCTTTGTAGCCCCGGTTGTCATCAGCAACCTGTGCTGTTCCTGTTTTGCCCGCAACTTTATACAAAGGGTTATAAATAATCTGTTTGCCCGTACCTTCAGAGATAACACCTTCGAGCATTTCCTGCAGCGTCTTCACCGTCTTTTCAGAACAGATCTGCTCTTTGATCACGCGCGCCTGAAACTGCTCGATCGGGTTGCCAAGGCGTCTGATTTCCCGCACAAAAATAGGTGCGATATACCGACCGTTATTGGCTACCGCGTTGTAGAAAGCCAGCATTTGAAGCGGCGTGATCTGCATTTCATAGCCATAGGCCATTTGCGGCAGCGTCATATTTTTATTCCAGCTCTTGTTAGAGGGGTTTTTAATGACAGGGCGTGCCTCGCCCGGGATCTGCAGCTGCAGCTTTTCATTCATATGAATGTCGTACAAATGATCTGTAAACTGCTTGGGGTTATCCTTGTAATGCGTGTTGACCAGCTTGGCAATGGCAGCGTTTGAAGATTCTTCAAATGCTTTTTTTACGGTTACTGTGCCGATACTGCCATGCGAATCTTTGATTGTGTGCCCTGGTATTCTATAGTTGCCGGTTTCCACATAATCATTCGTGTCGATTTTCCCATCTTCCAGTAAGGCCATATATGAGGCCAGTTTAAAGGTAGAACCCGGGTCCTGACTTGCAGCGATGGCATAGTTGAATTTTTCTTTGTACACGCCTTCGCTTTCCCGCGTATAATTCGCTACTGCCCGGACTTCGCCGGTATTGACCTCCATCAAAATCACAGTTCCATGGTCTGCATCTGCCTTGATCAGCTGCTTTTCAAGTGCACTTTGGGCAAGGTCCTGCATATTGATATCAATAGTCGAAATGATGTCGGCACCATCTTTCGGTGAAACCTCCGCTTCGTCGTTAACGGGCATCCAGACACCGCCGGCAATGCGCTGCATCAGCCGTTTGCCGGTTTCGCCGTTAATATAATCACCATACGCGCCTTCAAGCCCTACCGGGTTGGATACGTTGTCGTTTTTGTAACCGATCGTTCTAGCCGCCAGCGCACGGAACGGCAGCACCCGCTTGTTCTGCTGTACCGCGATCAGGCCGCCACTGTACTTGCCTACGTTGAACAAAGGAAAACTGCGCACCTCTTTCAGGTCCTGGTAAGAAACCCGGCGCTTGAGCAGCAGGTAACGTACGCTGTCCTGACGGGCATGACGAAGGTATCTTGAATACTCTTTGGCCGACCGGTCTTTAAAAAAGGAAGCCAGCTTCATGGCCAGCGAATCAACCTTACTATTGAACAACCGGTCATCCTGTATGCCGCCGGCATACAGGTCCACACGGAGCTCATACTCAGGCACCGAGGTTGCCAGGAGGCTTCCGTCGACCGAGTAGATGTTGCCCCTTACAGCCTCGACGTTCATATACCGGGTAGAAAGACTATCGGCCATGGCGCGCCATTTGCTGCCTTGAATGTACTGAACCTGACACAGCCGTACCAATACCGCCACGGCTAACAGCACAATCAACCCGAAAGCCAGGTATACACGAAGAAGAATATTGGTTCTAATGTTCATTTTCGTTGATCACTATTTTTTTTGGTGGTTCGACCAGTTCTTTGATACCCAGGGTATCGACCGTTTTTGCAACCTCTGTCAGCTTACTCTTAAACATGAGGTCAGCTTTGAGCGATTTATATTCCCAGCTCAGTTCTTTCACTTCCTTCCCCAGTTTGTCTATGTTTCGGATATTACGAACCGCGAAATGACTGTTGGCGATATAAATCATACCGATAAAAGCCAGGAAGATCAGGAAAGGCAACATCTCAGTCGCGGTTTCTTTTGAAACCACACCTTCCCGGAAAAAAGTGGCAAGCAGGTTCCGTTCTTCGGCCTGGGCCGGCGCAGGCGCCTGTTTGATCTTGATGCCAAGATCTTCCTCTTCTTCAGGTGCAACATCGATATGTTCTCTGAACTTGTTCATATCTTTTCCGCTATTCTCAATTTGGCACTGCGTGCACGATTGTTTACAGTTACTTCTGCTTCGGCTGCTTCTACGGGGTTGCGGGTAATCACTTTAAAAGGCTTTTGCTGGTTGCCAAAAAAATCCTTTTCCACCTCTCCCCTGATTTTGCCCCGGGCCATAAAATTCTTTACCGGCCGGTCTTCGAGCGAGTGGTAAGAAATGACCACAAGGCGCCCGCCCGGACGCAGAACCTCTGCAGCCTGCTCCAGGAATTGTTCGAGCATCTGCATTTCAGCATTCACTTCAATACGCAGCGCCTGGAAAACCTGCGCCAGGTATTTATGTGCTTTTCCTTTCGGGATGCAGGCAGCGATAGCCGATTTGAAACCGTCTATATCGGTAAACGGTGCAGTTAAGCGGCACGTAACCACCGTGCGTGCAAGCGTGCGGGCATTTTTCACTTCGCCATAAATGCCGAATATTTTATGCAGCGATTCTTCGCTGTAAGTATTCAAGACATGAGCAGCCGTCAGATCGCGCTGCTGATCCATTCGCATGTCGAGCGCCGCATTGGCACGAATGGAGAAACCCCTTTCCGCCTCGTCGAACTGGTGCGACGAAACGCCCAGGTCTGCCAGGATGCCGTCTACCTGCTTAAAGCCTTTAAGCCGAAGGCTATTTTTTAGAAAGCCGAAGTTTTGGTCAACAAAAATAAATCGCGGATCGTCAGGACGGTTTCGCTGCGCGTCAGGGTCCTGATCAAATGCCACGAGTTTTCCCGCTGGCCCGAGTCGTTTCAAGATTTCGCGCGAGTGACCGCCGCCACCGAATGTCACATCTACATAAATGCCGTCCGGACGAATGTTCAGCCCGTCGACAGACTCAGCAAGCAAAACAGGCACGTGGTAATTATGCTCCATGCGCCCCCCTTGCTTTGTTGCCCATAACCTCTTCGGCCAGATTAGCAAAATTCTCAGGCTCATCATCGAACAAACCATCATACGCCTGCTTATCCCACACCTCGATCTTATCCAGCTGACAAGCAAGCACCACCTCATTCCCGATACCGGCAAAGTCAGTCAGCGCCCTTGGCAGCAGAATTCTTCCGGCCGCATCCAGGGACAGATCGGTAGCACCCCTTGTAAAGAAACGGATGAAATCCCGGTTCTTCTTTTCATAAGGGTTCAGCGAAGATAAATCTGCAACAATCTGCTCCCAAACCCGCTTCGGATAAATAACCAGGTGTTTTTCAAAACCCCGGTTAATTACCAGTCCGTCGCGCTCCACATCGGGCAATTGCTTCTTCAGCGAAGAAGGCACACTTAGGCGGCCTTTCGCATCCAGTTTACAATCGAATTCCCCGAGGAGTTGAATCATTACGGTCTATGCAGTTTTTATCTAGTGTAAAAGTAAATCACTTCTCCCACTTTACACCACTTTTTACCACAAAAAAGTTATTAACAATTTTCAAGCCAGAGAACCGGGCCCTGAAACGCCTGAAAATCGCTTTAGACACGGTGGGGCGAGGTGGGAGTTTGTCCCAAAAAAAGGCCGGCTAAAGCATTTGCTTTAGCCGGCCCTCACGAGTCAGGATGCAAACCCTGACAGAACACCATGCTGGTGCGCTATTTTTCGTTGATTGCTTTAACGCCAGGCAATTCTTTACCCTCCATGTATTCAAGTAAAGCGCCCCCGCCAGTAGAGACAAAACTTACCTGGTCTTCGAGACCAAATTTAGCAATAGCCGCTGCAGAGTCGCCGCCGCCAATCATGGTAAATGATCCGTTGTTGGTAGCTCCTACGACCGCATCTGCAATGGCGCGCGTACCGTGCTCAAAATTAGCCATTTCGAATACGCCCATTGGCCCGTTCCAGAGTACGGTTTTTGACTTGCTGATCACATCTGCGAATAAGGCACGCGTTTCCGGCCCGATATCAAGCCCCATCCATTCATCAGGGATCGCCTTGGTAGGCGCCACTTTCTGGCTGGCATCGTTGTCAAACTTATCTGCAACAACTGTGTCAATGGGAAGGAAGATCTTAACGCCGCGCGCTTCCGCTTTTTTCAGCAGCTCCAGCGACAATTCCTGTTTATCTGCCTCGAGCAGCGAAGTACCAATAGTACCGCCCTGCGCCTTTGCAAACGTATAAGCCATGCCCCCGCCAATGATCAGGTTATCTACTTTCTCAAGTAATTTTTCGATCAGCAGAATTTTATCTGACACTTTAGCGCCGCCCATAATTGCGGTAAACGGACGATCGGGGTTGTTTAATATCTTTTCTGCATTCTTCAACTCCTCAGCCATCAAATATCCGAAGTATCTGGCACCCTGGAAAAACTGCGCAATTACCGCTGTTGATGCATGTGCACGGTGAGCTGTTCCGAAGGCATCGTTCACATAAACGTCGCCGAGTTTCGACAATTTTTCCGCAAACGCAGCGTCGCCTTTTTCTTCTTCTTTATAAAAACGCAGGTTTTCAAGCAGCAGCACTTGTCCGGGGTAGAGGTTTGCTGCGAGTTTGGCAGCCTCCTCGCCTATACAGTCAGCGGCAAATTTCACCTCAAGGTCAAGCATCCGGGAAAGGTCGCCCAGAATGTGTTTCAGGGAATATTTATCTGCGGGCCCTTCTTTGGGTCTGCCGAGGTGCGACATCAGGATCACGGAACCGCCGTCTTTCAGTATCTTTTGAATGGTAGGCAGCGCAGCCGTCATCCGTTTATCGTCTGTGATCTTAAAATCGGCATCCAGGGGAACGTTAAAATCCACCCGAACCAGCGCCTTCTTATCCTTAAAATCAAACTGATCAATCGTATTCATTGTATTTATTTTAGGTTTAACTTCATTTCGTAATGCGGACCGATCTGAGGAACATCGAACACTGCCGACACCACTTCAAAGCCCGTTTTTGTATAAAAACCCACCGCTGCTGCCCGGGCATTGCACCAAAGATAATCAATGCCGAGTGCGGCCAGGTGGCTGGCGGCAAAATCCAGCAGCGCCGCACCATATCCCCGGCCGCTTTGCTGGGGGTGGGTTGCCATGCCTCTCAACTGGTATCCCATGCCTTCGAAAGCATGCAGCTGCGCAGGGAAGAATGACGCGACCGATACGATGTGCCCCTCTTTCAGACAGCCGAGATGAAAAGACCCCGGAGCCTCATCTGCAGGAAACACGCATAGCTCCCGCGGTTTACCGTTTCTTAAAACCAGGCTGCGCAAGGGCAGTGTATCTTCAGCAGGGATAAATTTTACCATGTATCTGTAATCCTTGTTCCAAACGCTTCGCGGTCCTGTATCTTTTTCAACACATCGACCAAACGGCTTGAATAGCCATACTCGTTATCGTACCAACCTACAACCTTAACCAGGTCGCCGACCACCGAGGTGAGCTGTGCGTCAAATATACAAGAATGTGGGTTATCGAGGATGTCGACTGAGACGATCGGGTCTTCAGTGTATTCAAGAATGCCTTTAAGCGGGCCGGCGGCGGCGGCGCGAAATGCTTCATTGATTTCTACTACAGTTGCCGGTTTTACCAGGATACAGGTAAAATCGGTCAGGGATCCATTGAGCACGGGCACCCGAATGCCAGCTCCGCCCAGGCGTCCGTCGAGATGCGGAAAAACCTGGGTAATTGCCTTTGCCGCCCCGGTCGTGGTTGGAATGATCGAGGCCGAAGCCGCCCTTGCACGGCGCAGGTCTTTGTGGTGTGCATCGTGCAGGTTCTGATCGCCGGTCATGGAATGCACAGTGGTAATATAGCCTTCGGTAATTCCCCAGGTATCGTCCAGGATTTTGATCATAGCAGCCACATTATTGGTGGTGCATGATGCATTCGACAACACCGGTGCGTCCAGGTCTGCTGTGCTGTCATTGACACCCAGTACAACCATCGGAATATCGCGGTCTGCAGCAGGCGCAGAAATGAGCACCTTCCGTGCACCGGCATCCAGGTGCGCGGTGGCTTTGGCGCGCGTCAGGTTTCGCCCGGTCGCCTCGACAACTACGTCGACCTGCAACGCTGCCCATGGCAAACGCCCGGGTTCCGCTTCAGAAAAAATGCGTATGGCACGGCCGGAAACATGCAGTGCTCCATCACGAAAGCTCAGGGTTCCTTTGAAACCGCCATGAACAGAGTCATATTTAAAAAGATGAACCAAAGATTCGGGAGAGCCCAGATCATTGATTGCCACTACCTCGAGACCTTGCTCGATGGCCAGACGAAGAAAAACCCGTCCGATGCGGCCGAAGCCATTGATTGCTATTCTCATTTGCCGTTAATGACGCAAAGTTAGCAGATCTACACACATCACCCGAAAAACCCTCGGCTGTATTATGTAAAAAAGCGTTTCCGGCTGCGATAATTGTGTTTTTGGGCAGTCTGTGCCTTTTTTTAGGATTCAAAGCGCATGCCTGCCAGTGCATTGTCAATGAACCCTGAAAAAGTGTCGCAGCAACGGCCAATGACCAAGCCCACCACGTCGAAGAGTTTCAGCAGGTCGGTATGACCGATGCGGTAGCTTTCATCATATCTTGAACCCGAATAGGCTTCTTCGAGCAGCGAAAGCAGGCGTTGTTCTTCGGCCGGCGCATTGCCGAATATACCCCTGAAAGCGGCGAACGTTTGCGCGTGCCGATACAACACCCGCGGCGAATGGCTGCGCAGCTCTCGGCCCCGAAGACTTAAAAACAGGATCCGGAAGCTCTGTTCGCAGGCCTGGTGAAGGCAAAAGGCGGCAAGCCCGCGTTGCGGCAACTCCAACTGCGAGGCTGCGTGCTCATAGAAAGACAAGGCCTTTCCGATTCCCTGCTCAAAGCGGCCTGCTGCCAGCAGCACCTGTTGATAACGACCGTTCGATAGCGCGGGAAACGCCAGGCCAGCTTTCATATACAGCAGGTTATTGACCCGGCAACAACCCGAATAATAGACATGACCCTGCGCAAGCATGTTTGTGATGGTCGAATAACTGTGCAGCGTGAAAGAAACCGGACAGGACACGAGCGCCAGCTCGACCAAAGGCTCTAGTTCAGTTAGTTTATGTTCGCATTGCGGGTTGCACACAACCAGCAAATGAGGTGCCGCCGACTGCGTGCAGGCCAGGAAGATGTAGCCCACCGGCAGGTGACTCACAATAAACCTGAGGGCTGGGCGGAGCGCAGGAGGACAAAGGGACAGTACCGGCGCATCGGCGAGCAGCGACTCAGTCAAGGGTACTGGGGCCTCAATACAAATCACTTCGTGGCCGGACATGACGCTTATGCTTTTACCGTTTCACACCCCTGCCCCCTGGTAACCAGCCGGTAAAGACCAAACAGTATGGCCTCTATGGCTTCGAATTGCGGGTACATATATACTTCGTCAAGCTCAATGATCGATGTAGACCGGCTGAATGCAGCCTGAAGCCAGTGGTTCATACCTGCACGCAGTTGCCGGATGCGTGTAAGAGAAAGCAGCGACCGCAGCTTCCTGCGCTCCTGGCTGTTCAGATCGTTGAAGCGAATCATACAGACGGCCTCTTCGGGCGCCTCGCCATCCAGAAACGCGGTGATCAGCCGGGCATCTGATTCAGATACAAAATTTTTCCCCTCCTCGTGAAAAGCCAGGTAACCGGCCTCGAATACCCGGGTTAGTTCATTGCTGAAGAAAAGGAGCTCTGATGCCAGGCGTTCATCGGCACAAAAGCCGGGAGCCAGCGCCGCTTTAAACCACTGTTTTAAAACGCGTTGCGCCGATAAGATCGTCCAGCCGGAAAAGAACGCCGTGATGACAGCCACTGGCTTTGATTGCTCATTCGGTGTCAGGGCAAGCGGGCTGGTTGACTGGAAGAGGCGAACACAGCTTTCCCGGCTTGCGTAAGGCTTGTAGGGATGGCAGATCAGCCAGCAGGCCTCCAGCAATTGTTCAAATTGCCTGTAAACTTTAAATCCTGACGCCGGCCGTACGGTACCAGCCTGGGCTGACATGCCCGCAGATAGGCCACGATGAAGCTGCCTGACTCGGCGCGATGTGAGAAAACTTCGTAACCAGCTGCCAGGTGCAGACTGTGCCGCCGGCGGCAACACACCAGGGTAGCCGTCCATGAACGCCTTGTTGAAGCGCCCGGAAACCTGACCCGGACGTACGCCCGACCGGAGCAACACCGGAAGCCGTTCAAGCAGGTGCCTGAGCCGTAGAAAAAACAGTGGAAGTTGACCTGTATGCGCTTCTTCCCCTGGCCTGCCGGCGAGGACCAGCGTTTGCAACAGGCGCTTTGACACCCTCAGCGCTGACCCTTCAAAAAACAAGTCGGCTGCCTCGCGCAGCTCATGACTATACATTTCTTGCTGCATACTTTTTGTTTTCATAAATTAACAGTTAAATAATAAGTGTAGAATTTTAAAATTTACTTTTCATTTCATATACTTGCCTTTAAACACAAAGTTATTCGAAATACTTAAATCAAAAAATTTTTTTCTTAAAACTTATAAACATATCCCTATGACTCCAAATGAACGTGTAAAGTTCCTGCTTGGCAAACTCGGCTTCAATACACAAAAAGATTTCGCTGATTCGATCAACATCAAATCTGGTTCGTTGTCAGATATCCTTCGCAAGCGCGTAGGCGTTTCAAGCGCCATCAAAGACAGGCTCGCATTGATACACCACGTCAGTAAACTCTGGCTTGAAACCGGTGAAGGGCCGGTCTTCAATGAACAGCCCACACGGCCGGTAACCGAAAAGGAAGGCATTCCTTATTACGACATAGACATTGAAGAATTGGCTTCAGAAAACCTGCAAATGATGGAGCGCGAGCCCATATATTATGTGAACTACAAACCTTTTAACGATTGTTCAGCCTACCTGCCGGTTTTTGGCAACAGCATGCACCCGGCTTATTCAGCCGGCGATATCATTGCTGTAAAGGAGATATGGAACCGCGATGTACTGGTATGGGGAGAAGCTTACCTAATTATTACAAATAAGAAAGCAAACGACCTGCGGTGTATCCGGTTTCTGCAGGAACATCCTGATCCGGCCAAAGTCATTCTACGTTCATGCAACGCAGCGCACGGGCAGGACGTGACGATAGACCGGGACAGCATTGCTGCCCTGTATATTATAAAAGGGAAAATTACACGAAACCTGATTTAATTGGTCGCAGCCGGGGTATTGATGGCCTGCCAAAGCATATCTTTGAGCTCCGGAATGCCTTTCTGGGTAACAGATGAGATAAAAATTACAGGCATGGGCGGGAGCTGCGCCTTCATTTCCTCGCGCAGCTCTTCATCAAGCATATCTGATTTCGTAACGGCCAGCAAGTGGGGTTTCTGCATCAGTTCAGGATTATAATCCCGAAGTTCAGACTTTAAGATCTCGTATTCTTCTGCAATGGTACGGTGTGTATCTGCAGGAACCATAAACAGCAGCACCGCGTTCCGTTCAATATGCCGGAGAAAACGGTAACCCAGACCTTTGCCTTTTGATGCGCCTTCAATGATGCCGGGAATATCGGCCATGACAAATGACTTGTGGTTACGGTAAGAAACGATACCCAGGTTTGGAACAAGCGTTGTAAAGGGGTAATCTGCTATTTCAGGTTTGGCTGCAGAAACCACAGACAGCAAAGTAGACTTGCCGGCGTTGGGAAATCCAACCAGGCCAACATCTGCAAGGACCTTCAGTTCAAGGATCATCCATTCTTCAAGTCCGGGCTCGCCGGGTTGTGAGAAACGCGGCGTCTGTAAAGTAGCCGTTTTGAAATGGGCATTACCCAGGCCGCCTCGTCCGCCTGCGGTCAGCACCCGCGTTTCACCGTCTTCGGTAATCTCGAACAGCACCTCTCCGGTTTCAGCGTTCTTAGCGATTGTTCCGAGCGGAACATCCAGGATTTCATCCTTGCCTTGCTTTCCGAACTTGTGACCGCTGCCGCCCGGTTGCCCGTCTTCGGCAATAATATGTTTACGATATTTTAAGTGGAGTAGCGTCCAGAACTGTGCATTGCCGCGCAAAATAATATGCCCCCCGCGACCGCCATCGCCCCCATCAGGGCCACCCATCGATGTATGTTTGTCCCGGTGCAGGTGTGCAGAGCCGGCACCGCCCTTGCCCGACCGGCAGCAAATCTTTACGTAATCTACAAAGTTTGAACCCTGGGACATGCAATACTGGCTTTAAGAACGGCGAACCGAACTATGGATTGATTTGGTAACTGTCAATAACAGCACAAAGCGACGCGAAAATAGCGTCAATTTCGCCTATTCCGTTCACTTTGGTCAGTTTACCCTGCTCTTCATAATAGGGAAGAACCTGTACGGTTTTTGAAAAATATTCGTCGATGCGTCTTTTGAGCTTTTCAGCATCGTCATCGGCCCGGTTGCTGATCTTTTTGCGCTCAGCAATGCGCCTGGACAATTCATCCTGATCAACATCGAGCGCAATGACGCCTGTAATTTTGGTTTCTTTGCTAATCAGAAACAGGTCAAGTGCCTGCGCCTGGGCAACAGTACGCGGAAATCCGTCAAAAATAAAGCCTTTCGCATCTTTGTTCCTGTCTGCCTCTTCTTCAAGCATTGCAATAGTGATCTCGTCTGGCACCAGCTCGCCATTTGCAATCAGTTCGCTGACTTTTTTGCCAAGATCGGTTTGGTTGGTGATATGAGCGCGGAAAAGATCGCCGGTTGAAATGTGGATCAATTGATATTTATCGATCAGTTTTTGAGATTGGGTGCCTTTGCCTGCACCCGGAGGCCCAAAGAGAACTAAGTTAAGCATCAAGGTTGTCTTTAAATGTTAAAAGCCTTCCTGCGTTTGGCAGCAAGGCTTTGTACTCTGTTGGTGAACTTGAAGGGAGTCGAACCCCTAACCTTCTGATCCGTAGTCAGATGCTCTATCCAATTGAGCTACAAGTCCGTTTCCGTTTCCTAACGGACTGCAAAAGTAATGCTTGCAATTCTTTTTGCAAAGGAAATTTTAAACTTTTTTACAAGCTGCGCTTTTTCAGGCAGATAGGTTCGGTATACCCATTTCTGACAACTGTCTGGCCACAACGGCAAGTCCTTCTTCTAGACGATGGGGCCGGTAACCAAAATCGGCCGCAGCCTTATCCACAATAAAACCGGTTCGCATTGGCCGTTTCGCCGGCTGCACGAATACCGACGAGGGGACTTCCGTAATAAGCCCCTCATCGAGCGACCAGAACTGTGCCACACGCCGTACCATTTGCGCGATGCTGATAAATTCCTCACCGCTAATGTGGTATATTCCCTGGAGGCCCCGTTCAGCAATCTCCAGGCAGGCGGCAGCCAGATCTTCGGCAAGTGTCGGTGTGCGCCATTGATCATTCACCACACGAATGTTCCTGCCTGCCTCCAGCGATTCTTTTGCCCAAAGCACCAGGTTGCTCCGGCTCATGTCGCGAAGAACCCCGTATACCAGTACAGTCCGCACCACGGTCCAGGGACCTTGCATGGCAGATACCAATTTTTCTGCAGCCAGTTTAGAGCCACCGTAATGGCTCAGCGGGTTGGGCTGGTCAGATTCCCGGTATGGACCACTCTGGCCATCAAAGACGAAATCGGTACTCAGATAAACCAGGTGAATGCCCTTGCGGGCGCACAATTGAACCAGCTGTGCCACCGCTTCTATATTCATGCGGTCGCATAACTCCGGTTGCTCGGCGCAGGTATCTGCATTCGTCACAGCTGCCGTATGGATCACCACATCAGGCCGGTACAGGCCGAGCACCGTTTCGACGCGCTGAGGGTCAAGAAGATCCAGTTCTTCATATATATAGGTATTGCCTGCCTTGAACCGGTCAGGACCTCTTGATGTGGCTACGAGCCTGGACTTCGGTTTCAAAGCATGAACCGCACTGATCTTTTGCCCAAGCAAGCCATTGCTTCCGGTAACGAGAATCGTTTTCATGAGGCTAAAATTAGTTCAAAAAAATCTCTTGAAAAACTTTTGGCAAATCCATTAGAATTTCGCTAATAACTCTTAACTTTGCCATCCAAATTCGAGAGCCTCCAGATCGGCTTTAACAAATTGATTTTTATAATTTTATCCATATCACTATATGCCTAACTTAGGAAAAATAGCGCAAATTATCGGACCGGTGGTGGACGTGAGCTTCGCAGAAGAGGCACACCTGCCTAAAATTTTTGATGCACTCGAGATCAGAAAAGCAAACGGCCAAAAAATCGTATTGGAAGTTCAGCGTCACCTGGGTGAAGACCGCGTGCGCGCCATTGCCATGGACTCGACCGATGGTTTGGTTCGCGGTATGGAAGTTGTCGATACCGGTTCTGCGATCAAAATGCCGATTGGCGATCAGATCAAAGGACGCCTGTTCAACGTCGTTGGCGAGGCACTCGATGGCATTAATACGATCGATAATACAGATGGAAAACCCATCCACAGCGCACCTCCTAAGTTTGATGAGTTGTCTACTGAAACCGAGGTACTCTTTACAGGTATCAAAGTAATCGACTTGCTTGAGCCGTATGCAAAGGGCGGAAAGATCGGTCTGTTCGGCGGAGCCGGTGTTGGTAAAACCGTATTGATCCAGGAACTGATCAACAATGTTGCAAAAGCATATTCAGGTCTTTCTGTATTTGCTGGTGTAGGTGAGCGTACCCGCGAAGGAAATGACCTGCTGCGTGAGTTCATCGAATCGGGCGTAATTAACTATGGCGATGAGTTCCTTCACTCGATGGAGCAAGGCGGCTGGGACCTGGCAAAGGTGGATGTTGAGAAATTAAAAGAATCAAAAGCAACCCTGGTGTTCGGACAGATGAACGAACCTCCGGGTGCACGTGCACGGGTGGCCCTTTCTGGTCTGACCGTTGCAGAATATTTCCGCGATGGCGAAGGTGAAGGTGCAGGAAAAGACATCCTTTTCTTCGTAGACAACATTTTCCGCTTTACGCAGGCCGGTTCTGAAGTATCTGCACTTCTTGGCCGTATGCCTTCTGCGGTTGGTTACCAGCCTACACTGGCAACAGAAATGGGTCTGATGCAGGAGCGCATTACATCAACCAAACGCGGCTCGATCACCTCTGTACAGGCAGTATATGTTCCTGCAGATGACTTGACCGACCCTGCGCCGGCTACGACCTTTGCGCACCTTGATGCGACAACCGTACTTTCACGTAAAATTGCCGAGCTCGGAATCTACCCTGCCGTCGATCCGCTTGACTCTACATCGCGTATTCTCTCTCCTGCCGTTCTTGGCGACGAGCACTACAACACCGCTCAACGCGTAAAAGAAATACTTCAGCGCTACAAAGAGCTTCAGGACATCATTGCCATTCTTGGTATGGATGAACTTTCTGAAGAGGATAAACTGACAGTTCAGCGTGCCCGCCGCGTTCAACGTTTCCTTTCGCAGCCTTTCCACGTTGCCGAACAATTTACCGGCCTAAAAGGCGTACTGGTAGACATCAAAGACACCATCAAAGGATTCAACATGATCATTGACGGTGAGGTAGATGAATACCCTGAAGCAGCCTTCAACCTGGTAGGCAGCATCGAGGAAGCGATCGAAAAAGGCAAAAAACTGCTTGCTGAAGCAAACGACTAATACAGGCGGCGCCCCGTCGTTGACAGGCGCAGACTTTTACCCGTTACCCCGGCATTGCAGGATTAAATAACAGACAGAAATGAACTTAGAAATATTAACCCCCGATAAAAAGATCTTCGAAGGCGAAGTGAGCTCGGTTACCGTACCGGGAACACTCGGCTCGTTCCAGATCCTGAAAGACCATGCTCCCATTATTTCCACCCTGGAAGACGGGAATGTGATCATTCGCTCAGGAAAAGAAGAAAGTACTTTTTTTATCAAGGGAGGTGTGGTAGAAGCCATCCACAATAAAATTGTTGTACTGGCCGAAGGCACAGCCTAACACCACTTAAAATCTATGCTGAAAAGCTCCGCCACTGCGGGGCTTTTTTTGTTTTCTGCCCGGCCATTTCCCGACATCTTTTTTAGCCGGGCAGGCCTGTTCAGGAAGAATTTTACATTAAATATACTGCTAGCATAATATTCATACCGAATACCGTTTTTAACTTTAGTCTGCGATGTACCCGGTAAACACTGGAAAAAAGAGGTTTCTACCATTTTTTCTTTGGAATTTCGCGATGGTTGCAAAATTATATTCTAAAATATTTTTTTTAAACTTTTGTTTGCTAATAAATAGACCAAAAACTAAATTGGTATAATCTAAAACGAGCAAAATGACTGCGACCAGCCTTCGTCCTTTCCAGAACACCCGCACTGCACTTAACCGTGTGCTGCTACTGGTTTGGGCTGTCATTCTGCTGAATGGCAAGACGCAGGCGCAAACGGTATAGATACACAGACAACACACCCGAGCGCCTTCCAAAAAAAGGCGCTTTTTTAATGTCAATACGATGCAGTATTACAACAACAAAACACTGGTATACATTAACGGCGACTTTATCAAAGCGACCGAAGCCAAAGCCGACATGTACAGTCAGTCGCTTCATTACGGCTTCGCGGCTTTTGAAGGCATCAGGGCCTATAAAACACACAATGGCACCCGGATATTCAAAGCCCGTGAGCATTTTGCCCGATTGAAACGGTCCTGTGCGCTGGCTGGCATTCCTTTTAACTGGGATACAGAGCAGCTGATGCGCGACACATATAAACTTCTGGAACTAAACCAGTTGAAAGATGCCTACATCAGACCCCTGGTTATTTGTGATCCGAACATGTCACTGACAGCGCCGGCCGGCGTATCTGTGGTCATCTGCGCCTGGGAATGGGCTGCATATTTCGGCGACAAACTTTTACGGCTAATGATCTCCTCTTACCAGCGCCCCAATCCGCGCTCGACACCGGTCGAAGCGAAACTGAGCGGACATTTTATGAACGCCATACTTGCATCGACAGAGGCGAAATCAAAAGGATTTGACGATGCGCTGATGCTCGATCACCAGGACAAAGTCGCCGCCGCACCCAACGCCAACATTTTTATTGAACGCGATGGCAGGTTGTACACGCCGAAAACCGGCAACATCCTTCCCGGCATTACCAGACGCACTGTAATGGAACTCTGCCGGGTGCTCGATATCGAAGTGATCGAAAAAGAACTTACCGCGATCGAGCTTAAAAATGCAGACAGTGCCTTTCTCTGCGGAACCGCCGCTGAAATTGTCGGCATTCAGTCGGTAGACAGCATCATTTTCCCGCAAAGCTGGAATGAATCGATCGGATCGGTGATTCAGCGTGCCTACAAAAATGTCGTACTTGAAAAGGTGAATTACGAGGTAATCATCTGATATCCCGCTGCGGGAAAACGTTCTTTATTTTTTTGCTATGTTTGTTCAGCACCATGTATAAAAGAACAAACACCATTAGCAAGCTCATTAATGTCATTTCCCAGAGCGGAACTGGAGCTGTTTGCATGTGATGTTTCCATACACCATAACAAACCGCCTCCACTTCAGGGGCGGTTTTTTTTTGCCCCGGGAACACTGACGCGTAAACCGAAAACTAAACAAAATATAGATTGAAAAACAATGGAATTGAACAAATACAGTAAAACACTAACCCAGGACCCGACACAACCGGCCGCACAGGCCATGCTGTACGGCATCGGTCTTACCGAAGCAGATATGGCAAAAGCGCAGGTAGGCATAGCCAGCATGGGCTATGACGGAAACACCTGCAACATGCACTTGAACGACCTGGCGAAGATTGTAAAACAAGGTATTTGGGACAACGACATGGTCGGTTTGATCTTTAACACCATCGGTGTGAGCGACGGTATGAGCAATGGAACCGAGGGCATGCGTTATTCGCTTGTAAGCCGCGACGTCATTGCCGATTCAATAGAAACCGTGTGCGGCGCACAATACTACGATGCACTGATCACACTGCCTGGTTGCGACAAGAACATGCCCGGTTCACTCATCGCCATGGGCCGCCTGAACCGGCCTTCTATCATGGTATATGGCGGAACCATCAAACCGGGCCATTACAAAGGTGAAGACCTCAATATTGTTTCCGCATTCGAAGCGCTGGGCAAACGCATTGCGGGCCAGATTGACGACATAGACTTTAAGGAAGTGGTACGCAATTCCTGCCCGAGTGCAGGCGCCTGCGGTGGTATCTATACAGCCAACACCATGGCGGCAGCGATCGAGGCCCTGGGCATGAGCCTGCCTTATTCGTCTTCCAACCCTGCCCTAAGCGACGAGAAAAAACAGGAATGCCTCGATGCGGGGAAAGCCATCCTCCTCCTGCTGGAGAAAGACATTAAACCAAGCGACATCATGACCCGCAAGGCTTTCGAAAATGCCATTGTTACCATCATGGTGCTTGGCGGTTCGACAAACGCGGTTCTGCACCTCATTGCCATGGCGAAAAGTGTAGACGTGCCCCTTACACAGGACGACTTCCAGACCATCAGCGACCGCATTCCTGTACTGGCCGATATGAAACCAAGCGGCAGGTACATGATGGAAGACCTGCATAAAGTTGGCGGTGTGCCCGCAGTCATGAAGTACCTGCTTAGCAAAGGCTGGTTGCACGGCGATTGTCTTACCGTTACCGGCAGAACGCTTGCCGAAAACCTGGAACAGGTGCCTGCGCTCGATTTTGAAAGCCAAAAGATCATCCTTCCCGCTGAAACACCGATCAAAGCCACAGGTCACCTGCAGATCCTGTACGGCAACCTGGCTGAAGGCGGCAGCGTAGCCAAGATCTCCGGCAAGGAAGGAATCAGTTTTGAAGGTCCGGCAAGGGTATTCGACGGAGAGTTCGAACTGATTCATGGCATCACGAGCGGCCGTGTCAAAGCTGGCGACGTAGTGGTGATCCGTAATGTTGGACCAAAAGGGGCGCCTGGCATGCCCGAAATGCTGAAACCCACTTCTGCTATCTTTGGTGCAGGCCTGGGTTCAAGCGTGGCATTGATTACAGACGGCCGCTTCAGCGGTGGCACACATGGTTTTGTCGTGGGCCACATCACACCCGAAGCTTTTGAAGGCGGCCTGATCGGACTTGTTCAGGATGAAGACCGGATCGAGATCGACGCCACGACCAACAGCATTGTGCTGAAGGTCTCTGAAGACGAGATCAGCCAGCGCCGGGCTGCCTGGAAACAACCTGAACTGAAAGTAAAAAAAGGAATCTTATACAAGTACGCCAAAAGCGTAAAAAACGCAGCCGAAGGCTGTGTAACTGACGAAGCTTAAACAACATGACAATGGAAACCGCACAAGATCTTACCGCTACCGGTACCGAAACCAGGCAGGAACCAGCCGGGACATTCAAGGGATCAGGCTCGCAAGCCCTGCTCAACGGACTAATTGCCGAGGGGGTAAGCACCATCTTCGGCTACCCCGGAGGGGCGATCATGCCTATTTATGACGCACTTTACGATTACAACGAACGGCTTGAACACATTCTGGTACGGCATGAGCAAGGAGGCATCCACGCCGCCCAGGGTTATGCCCGCACCTCGGGTAAGGTCGGTGTCGTCTTTGCGACAAGCGGCCCTGGGGCAACCAACCTGGTAACAGGCCTCGCTGATGCCCAGATTGATAGTACGCCGCTGGTTTGCATTACCGGCCAGGTCTTTGCCCACCTGCTGGGTACAGATGCTTTCCAGGAAACTGACGTCATTAACATCACGACGCCGGTGACCAAATGGAATTACCAGGTCACAGACGCCAAGGAAATTCCCGAAGTATTGGCCAAGGCCTTCTACGTAGCCAAGAGCGGTAGGCCGGGACCTGTGCTGATCGACATCACAAAAAATGCGCAGCTCCAGATCGAAACATTCGCGCCCTATAAAAAGTGCAACCACATTCGCAGCTACCGGCCGGCACCACAGATTCGGCAAGAGTTCATTGCCGAAGCGGCAGCCCTCATCAACAAGGCAGAAAGGCCCTTCGTACTTTTCGGACAGGGTGTAATTCTCGGTAAGGCAGAAAAGGAATTTACGGAGTTTATTGAAAAAAGCGGCATCCCTGCGGCCTGGACCATTATGGGCGAAAGTGCTATCCCGACAGACCACCCGCTCAATGTGGGCATGCTGGGTATGCACGGAAATTATGGTCCCAATGTACTGACCAATGAGTGCGACGTACTGATCGCAGTTGGCATGCGTTTCGACGACCGGGTAACCGGCAGGCTTGATAAATACGCAAAACAGGCCAAGATTGTTCATCTCGATATTGATCCCGCAGAGATTGATAAAAATGTAAAAGCAGATGTTGGCGTTTGGGGTGATTGTAAAGCCACGCTTCCGCTGCTGACGGCACTCGTCGAAAAACGCAATCATCAGGCCTGGCTTGACCGCTTCAAAGCTTACAACCAGGAAGAACAGGACCAGGTCATTACACCAGAGCTCTACCCTGCCGGCGAGGAAATGACCATGGGCGAGGTTTTGCGGAACATCAATGAAATCACCGGCGGCGATGCCGTTATTGTAACCGATGTAGGGCAGCACCAGATGGTTGCCTGCCGGTATGCAAAATTTAATAAAACTAGGTCGAACGTAACATCGGGTGGTCTTGGCACCATGGGTTTCGGCCTTCCCGCCGCCATCGGCGCAAAATACGGGGCTCCCGAACGTACCGTTATAGCCATTATCGGCGATGGCGGCTTCCAGATGACGCCACAGGAACTGGGCACCATCATGCAGTTCGGCGCAGCGGTTAAGATCCTGATCCTGAACAACAGGTTTCTGGGCATGGTGCGCCAGTGGCAGCAGCTTTTCCACGACAAACGGTACTCTTTCGTGAACATCACCAGCCCCGATTTTGTGGCCTTGGCCAAGTCCTATTATATTGAGGCAAGCCGGGTAGATGAGCGCGCATCACTGCGGTCAGCACTCGAAACCATGATCAACCATGAAGGTTCATACCT
This sequence comes from Pedobacter yulinensis, assembly GCF_003029735.1. Taxonomy (GTDB): domain Bacteria; phylum Bacteroidota; class Bacteroidia; order Sphingobacteriales; family Sphingobacteriaceae; genus Pedobacter; species Pedobacter yulinensis. The sequence goes on along the minus strand of NZ_KZ686271.1, from coordinate 20,039 downwards.
GTTGGAAGTCATGGTGGGCAAGGAAAATAACGTTTTCCCTATGGTACCGCAGGGTTGCAGTGTAAGCGAGATCCGGTTAAAATAAATCACAGCAAAAATTCATGAGTATGCAAACTACATCAGGCACGGCCGAGAACGAAAACGGAAAACAGGAATATACCATCACGGTGTACGCAGAAAACCGCATCGGCCTGCTGAACCGCATTGCCATTATCTTTTCGAAAAGGAAGATCAACATAGAGAGCTTGAATACCTCACCCTCAGAAATTGAAGGCATTCACCGGTTCAACATCGTGATCCATGAATCGGCCGAGGTGGTGCGAAAACTGGCCCGGCAGATCGAAAAACAGGTCGAGGTGCTGAAAGTCTATTACAACACCAATGAGGAGATCATTTGGCAGGAGCTGGCGCTTTACAAAGTATCGACCGATGAAATCACAGAGAAAGTGACTGTAGAACGGCTGCTGCGCCAGTATGGTGCGAGCGCCGTTGTGATCAGGAAAGACTATACCGTTTTTGCCGTGACCGGACACAAGGAAGAGACCGATGCGCTGGTGAAAGCACTCGAGCCTTATGAACTGATCGAATTTGTGCGCAGCGCCCGTGTGGCCATCATAAAAGACAGTGCCGGATTCCACGAAAAACTAAAAGAGTTCGAGGCACTCGAGCCCGGAGAAGAAGTTGTTGAAAATGAGTTCCTGGACAAAGGAGACAAAATTTTCACCATGTAAACCGGCCGCACCGCTTGAACACCAAACAACACCTGCGCTACATTTAAGATTGAAAACATACATTACGTAATGAACAACCAGGCCACCGATAAAATTATAGAAGACACCCGGATTATCCGCGAGCGTTTCGTAGAGCTGGTCGACGGATTAACCATCGAGCAGCTGAACAGGATTCCGGCTGGTTTTGCAAACAACATTGCGTGGAACTTTGGTCACATTGTGATCAGTCAGCAAACCCTGTGTTATGACCGGGGCGGGTTTAAAGGTGTAATAGATCCGGCATTTATCCCGAAATATGCCCGCGGAAGCAAGCCTGAAGGCTTCATCAGCGCAGTCGAAATTGGCGAGCTGAAACAACTGGCCTTCAGTCTGACCGATCGCCTGGCCACAGATCTTGAAAACGGCTACTTTCAGGGATTCCAGCCTTTTGTTACACTTTTTGGTATGCAGGTTCGGAATGCGGCTGAGGCAGCGGCCTATTCAATATCGCATGACCACCTGCACCTGGGTTATGCCATGGCGCAGCGCAAAATTGTACGTTAAACAAGTCATTACCAATCATTAAAACTAAAAACCAAAAAATCAACCAATAAAAAAATGGCAAATTATTTTAACACACTTCCTCTCAGAGAGAAATTAAATCAGTTAGGCGTTTGTGAATTCATGGACAGCGCCGAATTCTCTGACGGCGTGGAAGCGCTGAAAGGCAAGAAACTGGTGATCGTTGGCTGTGGCGCACAAGGCCTCAACCAGGGTCTCAACCTGAGAGACAGTGGACTGGACATTTCCTATGCGCTGCGCAAAGAAGCGATTGAAAGCAAACGGGATTCCTGGAAAAATGCTACCGAAAACAACTTCCGCGTAGGCACCTACGAAGAGCTTATTCCTTCAGCCGACCTGGTGGTGAACCTGACACCCGATAAACAGCACACTAGTGTAGTCAATGCTGTGATGCCATTAATGAAACAAGGCGCTACGCTGCTTTACTCGCACGGTTTTAACATCGTTGAAGAAGGCATGCAGGTGCGCAAAGACATTACCGTGATCATGGTTGCACCCAAATGCCCGGGTAGTGAAGTACGTGCAGAATATGCCCGTGGCTTCGGCGTACCTACGCTGATCGCTGTTCACCCTGAAAACGATCCGGAAGGAAAAGGTCTCGAACAGGCAAAAGCGTATTGTGTAGGTACAGGCGGTCACCGCGCCGGCGTACTGCGGTCTTCTTTTGTAGCCGAAGTAAAATCAGATTTGATGGGCGAGCAGACCATTCTCTGCGGCCTCCTGCAAACCGGATCCATTCTTTCGTTTGACAAGATGATCGAGAAAGGCATTGAGCCCGGATATGCATCTAAACTGGTACAATACGGTGTCGAAGTCATTACCGAAGCGCTGAAACAGGGCGGCATTACCGCCATGATGGATCGTTTGAGCAACGTAGCCAAGATCAAGGCTTTTGAGTTGTCTGAAGAACTGAAAACGATTATGCGCCCACTGTTCCAGAAACACCAGGATGACATCATGAGCGGCGAATTTAGCCGGACCATGATGGAAGACTGGGCTAATGGTGATGAAAAATTACTGACCTGGCGCGCCGCTACCGGCGAAACCGCTTTTGAAAAAACCCCTGCGGGCGATGTAAAAATCGGTGAGCAGGAGTATTTCGACAATGCGCTGCTTATGGTTGCGTTTATCCGCGCTGGTGTTGAGCTGGCCTTCGAGACCATGGTAGAAGCAGGCATCAAACCAGAATCAGCTTATTACGAGTCTCTGCATGAGACCCCTTTAATTGCCAACACGATTGCCCGCAAGAAACTGTTTGAAATGAACCGGGTCATTTCTGACACGGCTGAATACGGCTGTTATCTTTTTGACCATGCCTGCAAACCTTTATTGGCTGACTTTATGGCCCGGATCGATACCGATGTGATCGGCCGGAATTTCAATGAAGGAAAAGATGGCGCGGTAGATAACCGTGCGCTGATCAGCGTGAACGAAGTAATCCGCAACCACCAGGTGGAACAGGTGGGCGCAGAATTGCGCAAAGCCATGACTGCGATGAAGGCCATCAAAACAGCCTGATACGTATACACCTCCCGGCGCGAGCGCCGGGAGGTTTTTTACTAACTAACAAAACATAAAAGAATGTCAAAAACACTGGTAGAAAAGATATGGGACGCTCACGTGGTGAAGAGTGAGGAAGGCTTTCCTGACATCCTGTATATTGACACACACTTAATCCATGAAGTAACCAGCCCTCAGGCATTTGACGGCCTGCGCAAACGCGGGCTTCCTGTCTTGAGGCCCAAGCAAACTGTGGCCACCGCCGACCACAACGTACCGACCATTGACCAGCATCTGCCCATCAAGGAAGAACTGTCCAGGTACCAGGTCGACATGCTGACGAAAAACTGCGCTGAATTCGGGGTGGAGCTTTATGGCCTTGGCCATCCCTTTCAGGGCATCGTGCATGTGATCGGTCCCGAACTGGGCATCACGCTTCCGGGCAAAACCATGGTCTGCGGCGACAGCCACACCTCGACCCATGGTGCTTTCGGCGCCATTGCCTTTGGTATAGGTACCTCGCAGGTTGAACAGGTACTTGCCACGCAGTGCCTGTTGCAGCAAAAACCGAAAACGATGAAGATTGAGGTGAACGGAACGCTGAACGCGGGCGTTCGGGCCAAAGACATCATCTTATATATCATTTCCAAAATTTCGGCAGCCGGCGGAACCGGTTACTTTATCGAATATGCAGGAACGGCCATCCAAAGCCTGAGCATGGAAGCCCGCATGACGATCTGCAACATGAGCATCGAAATGGGAGCCCGCGGTGGCCTCATTGCACCCGACGAAATCACGTTCGAATACGTTAAAGGCCGGCGGTTCGCGCCCCAGGGCGAAGCGTGGGATAAAGCCCTGGCCTACTGGAAAACGCTCTACAGCGATGCAGATGCACAATTTGACAGCGTGCTGTCTTTCGATGCAGCAGACATTGAACCGATGATTACGTACGGCACCAATCCCGGCATGGGCATGGGCATAACCCAGCACATTCCGGCTACGGCTGCCCAGCCTGATTCCGAACAGTTTTCCTACCAGAAGGCGCTTGACTATATGGGCTTTAAAGACGACGAGCCCCTACTCGGCAAGCAGGTAGACTATGTATTTATAGGCAGCTGTACCAATTCCCGCATCGAAGACCTGCGCGAAGTAGCCGAATTTGTCTATGGAAGGCAAAAAGCACCGAACGTAGAAGTCTGGATCGTTCCCGGCTCCAAGCAGGTCGAAAAACAGGCCATCGAAGAAGGGCTTGACAAAGTATTTGAAGCAGCAGGCTTCGGCCTGCGTGAACCTGGCTGCAGCGCCTGCCTGGGCATGAACGAAGACAAGATTCCTGCCGGCAAATATTGCATCTCTACATCCAACCGGAATTTCGAGGGCAGACAGGGACCAAACGCCCGCACGCTCCTTGTCAGTCCGCTTACTGCAGCAGCTGCAGCCGTTACCGGGCAGATCACAGACGTACGAACCTTATTAAACCACCCCGAACTGGCCTAAATGATCTGGGATAGCAATTTATATGATTCACGCCACCATTTTGTAACCGACTATGGCGCCGACCTCCTGCAATGGCTGCAGCCGGTGCCGGGCGAACAGGTACTCGACCTCGGCTGCGGAACAGGACAGCTCACATCTAAGATTGCCCAGACCGGTGCCCGGGTTACGGGTCTGGATGCCTCACAGGAAATGATCACGGTGGCCACTGCAAACTATCCGGACCTGGTTTTTAAGCAGGCAGATGCCGCCCGCCTTTCTTACTTTGCGCAGTTCGATGCCATATTTTCGAATGCAACCCTGCACTGGATCAAAGATCAGGACGAGGTTACAGAAAGTATGTTCGGCGCACTGAAACGCGGCGGCCGTCTGGTGGCAGAACTTGGCGGTAAAGGAAATGTGCAAAGCTTTACAGACGCCATTGCACAGGCCGCCGATCTGCTCGGCCTGGGCAGGAAACTGGTCCGTGACTTCTGGTTCTTTCCAACAATCGGGGAGTACACAAGCTTGCTTGAAAAACACGGATTCACAGTTGAACAGGCCTGGCTTTTTGACCGGCCTACCAGGTTGAGCGGTGACGATGGCTTGCTGGCCTGGCTTGAGCAATTCCCCACGCAGGCATTTGCCAGGATGACCGCCCGCGAAAAACGGGACGTACAACAGCAGACAGTCAGCCTGCTCAGGGAAAGCCATTTCGTCCAGGGTCATTGGATCGCTGATTACAAAAGGTTAAGAATCAAAGCCTATAAACGTTAGGCCAACAAAATTGAGAAATGAAAAAATTTGAAAGACTTACGTCGACAGTCGTTCCCCTGCCGATAGAAAATATTGATACCGATCAGATCATTCCCGCCAGGTTCCTGAAGGCAACGACCCGCGAGGGTTTCGGGAACAACCTGTTTCGCGACTGGCGCTATGACGGGCAAAATGAGCCCAAGCCAGATTTTGTACTTAACAGTCCGGTTTACAGCGGTAAGGTGCTGGTTGCGGGCAAAAATTTTGGTTGCGGAAGCAGCCGGGAGCATGCCGCCTGGGCCATTCAGGACTATGGTTTCGACGCGGTTGTCAGCAGCTTTTTTGCCGATATTTTTAAGGGCAATGCACTGAATAACGGCTTGCTCCCCGTACAGGTCTCCGATGCATTCCTGCATGCCATCTTTGAAGCGGTTTCGAAAGACCCGGCTACCCAGCTTGTGATCGACCTGGAGAACCAGACCATCAGCTTGCCTGCCACCGGTATCAGCGAGAGTTTTGAGATCAACCCCTACAAAAAAGCCTGCCTGATCAATGGTTATGACGACATCGACTTCATCCTGAACCAGAAAGAAGAGATTACAAAATTTGAACAGGAGCGCGTCAGCTTTGGCTAACCGCAGCAGATAAGACATGGCCAGATCAATTCGCATACATCAGCTGAAGCTCAACTACGCCCAACAGGTTGTATTTGATGGCCTGGACTGGGCCATTGGCAGCGGCGAGAACTGGCTGCTCTCAGGTGCCAGCGGCAGCGGAAAAACTTCGCTTGCGAAGGTACTTGCCGGCCTGACCAGCAGCCATGGGCGTATGGAAGTCTGCTTTGACGCGGCCAGTCCCCTGCCCGCCTGTGTGATGTACGTGGAAAGCTGGTACCAGTTTAAGAACCTTGAAGGGGTAGCTAATTTTTATTACCAGCAGCGCTACACCAGCCTGCAAACCAAGGACGTAATCACTGTTGGTGCCGAGCTCGAAGCTTTTGGTGCAGAAAACGGGCTGCAGCCTGGCGGGCTGCAGCAACTGGCTTCCGGTTTTGGCTTTTCGAACCTGATGGGATCAACCCTGTTGGAACTGTCAAGCGGGGAACACAAAAAGCTTCAGCTTTTGAAAGCCTTATGGCTTAAACCGCAGTTCCTAATCATTGATCAGCCCTATACCGGCCTCGACAGCAGGTCAAGGACGGTGCTAAACACCCTGCTCGACCAGGCAGCGGCGTCAGGAGTACAGCTTATCCTGATCAGTAACGGAACTGAGCTGCCGGCCTGTATAAACCGGTTTGCGGAACTTGTGGATGGAATGCTGCTGCAGCATAATTCGTCACCGCAGCGGGAAGAGGCTGCCGAAACGCCGCTGGCGGCCTTGCCTGAATTTTTACGGACCCGGCCGGCTTACGCTACAGACGAGGTGGTGCGGATGGAAAACGTCAACATCAGTTATGGGAACAAGCAGGTGCTCAAAAACATTACCTGGGAGATTCGTGCCGGCGAAAAATGGCTGCTGCAGGGTCATAACGGATCAGGCAAATCAACGCTGCTCAGCCTGATCAATGGCGACCACCCGCAAGCGTACGCCAACACCATTTACCTTTTCGGCCGCAGGCGTGGCAGCGGCGAAAGCATCTGGGACATCAAGCAGCACATTGGTCTGATCTCACCCGAACTGCACTGGTATTTCGATGCCGGCGCAACGGTTTTTCAAAGCATTGCATCAGGGTTTTTCGACAGCATCGGCCTGTACAGGCAGCCGGGATACCGGCAGAGCCGCCAGGTGGACGAGCTCATCTCGTTCCTGGGTTTGTCTGAACACAGGAACGAGTTGCTCAGCACCCTTCCCCTGGGAAAACAGCGCCTTGCCTTGCTTGGCAGAACGATCATAAAAAACCCCGAACTCCTCGTTCTGGATGAGCCTTGCCAGGGCCTGGACGACCGGCAGACACAACATTTCAACAGGCTGGTAGATGCTCTGTCTGTCAACGGCATGACGTTGATTTACGTGGGACATTTTGACGCAGCGCTTCCGGCCTGTATTGAAAAAAAAATAGTACTTGAACAAGGCGAAGTCAAACTCGCCGAAGATTTATTTGAACGCATTTAAATGAAGAAACACATTTTAGTAATACCCGGCGACGGGATCGGTCCTGAAGTGACCGCATGGGGAAAAGCCGTCCTCGAACAAGTCGGCAAGACCTTTGGGCATGAGTTTACATTCGATGAAGCATTGATGGGGCATGTGGCCATAGAAGCTACGGGCGATCCGCTTCCTGATGAAACGCTTGAAAAGGCAAGAAAATCCGACGCAATCCTGTTCGGTGCCGTTGGCCATGCCAAATACGACAATGACCCCTCGGCCAAGGTACGTCCTGAGCAGGGATTACTTAAAATACGCAAAGAATTGGGCCTCTATGCGAACCTGCGCCCCATTATGTTATTCGACGAGCTGCTGCAAGCCTCGAGCATTAAACCGGAAATTCTGCAGGGTACAGACATCCTGTTCTTCCGTGAACTGACCGGCGACGTTTATTTCGGTGAAAAAACACGATCAGAAGACCGGCAAACAGCTTCTGACCTCATGATCTACCACCGGTATGAGGTGGAGCGCATTGCACACAAAGCTTACCAGGCTGCCCAGCAGCGCAGCAAAAGACTTTGCTCGGTAGATAAAGCCAATGTACTGGAAAGCTCGAGGCTCTGGCGCGAAACCGTGCAGGAAATTGCGAAGCAATATCCCGATGTTCAGACCGAACACATGTTTATCGATAATGCGGCCATGCAGCTGATTAAAAATCCGAAGCAGTTCGACGTTGTCCTGACAGCGAACCTGTTCGGGGACATCCTGACCGATGAGGCTTCGCAGATCGCCGGTTCCATGGGCATGCTCGCTTCGGCCTCTGTAGGTGAAAGTACAGGATTTTATGAGCCGATCCACGGTTCTGCGCACGATATTGCCGGCCAGAATAAAGCCAATCCGCTGGCTTCAATCCTTTCGGTGGCACTGATCCTGGAAATCGGTTTCGGCCTGATCGAAGAATCGAAAGCCGTGGTCGCACTTGTTGACCGCGCACTCAAAGAAGGTTACCGCACCGGCGATATTGCCGACAGCAACTCCGATAAAAACAAGATCCTCGGTACAGCCGAAATGGGCAAACTCGTGCTCGGCTACCTGGAAAGCAAACAATCTTAACCATTAAACATCAATAACCATGCTTCACGACCCAAACAAAGTCTATGTATTTGACACCACCCTTCGTGATGGTGAGCAGGTACCGGGATGCCAACTGGCCACCCATGAAAAAATTGAAATCGCAAAGGCACTTGAGTTACTGGGTGTTGACGTGATTGAAGCCGGCTTCCCGGTTTCGAGTCCGGGCGACTTCAACAGCGTTATTGAGCTTTCCAAAGCGGTAAATGATCCGATCATTTGTGCGCTTACACGTGCCAATAAGAATGACATTGATGTTGCCGCTCAGGCTCTTAAATATGCCAAAAGACCACGCATTCATACAGGGATCGGCTCTTCCGATTTCCACATCAAACACAAGTTCAACAGCACCCGGGAGGAAATCCTGGCGCGCGGTGTGGAAGCGGTGAAATACGCAAAAAAATATGTGGAAGATGTTGAATTTTATGCTGAAGACGCCGGTCGCGCTGATATCGAGTTCCTGGCGCGCATGGTCGAGGCGGTGATCGCGGCAGGCGCAACCGTTGTCAACATCCCTGACACGAACGGTTACTGTCTGCCTGACCAATATGGCTCGAAAATCCGTTTCCTCCGGGAAAACGTTAAAAACATAGACCAGGCCATTATCTCTGTGCACTGCCACAATGACCTTGGCCTGGCTACGGCCAACAGCATTGCCGGTTTGCAGAATGGCGCCCGCCAGGTAGAATGTACCATTAACGGCATTGGCGAGCGTGCTGGTAACACCTCAATGGAAGAGGTGGTCATGATCCTGCAAACCCACAAAACGCTGGGCCTGCATACCGGCATCGACGCCACCCGCTTTTTTGAAATCAGCCATACCGTGCGCTCACAAATGAATATGCCGGTTCAGCCAAACAAAGCAATTGTAGGTGCAAACGCATTTTCGCACAGTTCAGGTATTCACCAGGACGGTTTTTTAAAAAACCGTGAAAACTATGAAATCATCAGGCCTGAAGATGTAGGTTTTCCCTCTGCGGCGATCGTTCTTACCGCCCGCAGCGGAAGGCACGCGCTCAAACACCACCTTGAACGCCTTGGCCACCAGGTAGACAAAGAACAGCTGGCTACAATTTACACGGCGTTTCTCGATCTCGCTGATGCTAAGAAAGACATCAACGACGATGATCTGAACCAGTTGATCGTGAATAACCTGGCAAAAGCAGGCGCTTAATTTATATTTTGAAGTCATGACGGTATGCAGCCGCATGACTTCCTCACAAGGCTAGGCTAAAAGAAAATGAAGACCACAGAATCTACCGTTTCCCTCGATTTTACAGCCGCCGCCGAGCGGCTTAAAGGCATCGTAAAACGTACACCGCTGGAATTTAATCCCGGTTTATCTGCTCAGTACAATGCCAATATTTACCTGAAGCGCGAAGACATGCAGGTGGTACGTTCATACAAGCTCCGCGGGGCGTACAACATGATCAGTTCCCTGAGTGCGACCGAGGCTGCAAATGGCGTGGTTTGCGCCAGCGCAGGTAACCATGCACAGGGCGTGGCGCATTCCTGTAAAAAGCTGAACATAAAGGGCGTGATCTTTATGCCCGAAATAACCCCCAAGCAAAAGGTTAAACAGACGAAAATGTTCGGCGGCGACAACATCGAGGTCGTCCTGGTCGGCGATACCTTTGATGACTGCCTGCGTGAAGCGTTGCAGTACACCAGCCAGCACGGCATGAAGTTTATTCCGCCGTTTGATCACCACAAGATCATTGAAGGCCAGGGTACCGTGGGCGTAGAAATTTACGAGGACCTTCCCGACCTGGACATCGTAATTATGCCCGTAGGGGGTGGCGGACTTGCTGCAGGTGTATCCAATTACCTGCGTTCGGTTAAACCAGATGTGATTCTCATCGGAACCGAACCCCTTGGCGCGCCTTCTATGAAACATGCCTTCAGCCACGAAGGACCACTCACTCTCGATCACATAGACCGGTTCGTAGACGGGGCCGCCGTGAAACGCGTAGGCGAACTTACTTACACATATTGCCGCTCGCTGCTTAACGAGATGCTGCTTGTGCCCGAAGGTAAGATCTGCACCTCTATTTTGAAACTCTACAACGAGGACGCCATCGTAGCAGAACCTGCAGGCGCACTTTCCATTGCCGCTTTAGACCAGCTGCGCGAACAGATTAAAGGCAAAACCGTCGTCTGTGTTGTTAGCGGCGGCAACAATGACATTGAGCGCATGCAGGAGATTAAGGAAAAATCCCTGCTTTTCGAAGGGCTGAAACATTACTTTATCGTTCGTTTCCCGCAGCGCCCGGGCGCGCTCAAACTCTTTGTATCAAACGTGCTCGGACCCCACGACGACATCACACGTTTCGAATTTATCAAAAAGACAGAGCGGGAAAATGGCCCCGCCCTGGTGGGGATCGAGTTGAAAGACCCTCAGGATTATGCAGGTCTGCTTCAGCGCATGAAAGACTTCAAATTCGAGGTCATCGAACTCAACCAGGATCAAACCCTTTTTGAGTACCTTGTATGACCCTGCAGGAACTCATTTTTATTGAAGACGATTCGAAACCCTGGCAGCCGACCGATCCGGGTGTCAGGCGGAAGATCATGCACCATACACCCGAACTGATGCTCGTCAAGGTGCAGTTTGAACAGGGGGCGGTTGGTTATCTGCACCAGCACCCTCATCTGCAAATGAGTTATGTTGCGGAGGGAATTTTTGAAGTGCAGATCGGTGATGCAAAGCGGGTACTCAAAACCGGCGACGTTTTTTTTGCCCCCTCTGGCCGGCTGCATGGCGTAACCTGCCTGGAAGCCGGAATGCTTATCGATGTCTTTAATCCGATGCGTGAAGATTTCCTGAAATAGGCTGCAGACAGTGCTGGTTCGCGGCTGTAATATTTAATGGACAGCAGCAGGAATCATCAGGCAAATCACAGCCTGTATTTCAGCACCTTAACGCATATCTGAGTTGTTACATGGCGGCACACAATCTTGGCAGCATAGTTGCGTTCTGTGAAAAAACACACAAATAACTATAACCATGAAAAGACTAGCATTTTTACTCCTTTGCATTACCTCTCTGGGATTCGTGTCATGCAAAAAAGAAGTGATCGCACCAGAAACCCAGAACTATACCATTTTTGCAAGCATTCAGCCCGGGCAATGGCAGGTTGCCAACGATTCTGAAGGCAGGTATTACTACGCAGACATCAACAACCCGGAAATTGAGCGGTACGAAGTAGACGGCGTTATCGTGTCCATGGCACGCTTCAACGACGACGGGTACGATGCACTTCCGTTCACATTCGGTGGGGTACGCTACAGCTACACCTCTTATCCGGGTCGTGTTCGTATCTACCTGCAAAACCACTATGACCAGAATGTGCTGCCTGCGCGGCCAAGCGGTGAAATTACCACAAGGGTAGTCCTGGTGGCTTCTGCTGAGTAACAAACACAAGTTAAACAAAACAGGCAGGTTATGATCATAACCTGCCTGTTTTGTTTTGAGCGAGCGTCAGACATGCTTTAAATACTTTTTTTAACCCCTTCGTCTGATCTAAAATTCAAGAAACCGAGGGATATGTACCCCGATGAGATCTGTATCCCGCTGTTTGCCGTTCTGCAGCTGCAAGGCACGGATCTGCACCCCGTTTCTTTCCAGAACCAGCTCTTCGTAAAACCCCTTGAAATACCTGTCTTTTACCGTGAAGGGTATGCTGCCCGGGCTATCGCCTGTCGTCACCCATTCCGGATAGAAGGCAACCTGCTCCTGCTGCGGCTTCAGGCCGATTCTTTCTGCCTCATTCCGGCTCAGCACAACGGCATTGCCCAGCAAACGTGCGGTATAAACCGTATCCGGCCGCATGTACACCGCCTTTGGAGGGCCCGTTTGCTGCATGAGGCCAGATTTTAAGATCAGCAATTGATCCGCAAGGAAAAGCCCGTCAGACGGGTCATGTGAAACAAGCACGACCGTTAGGCCTGTTTCTGCAACGAGCTTTCTGATATCGGTCCGGAGCTGGTTTTTCAGCAGGGCGTCGACCTGGCTAAACGGTTCGTCCAGCAGCAGCACGCGGGTGTCGCTGACCAGGGCTCGTGCAATGGCTACGCGCTGTTGTTCGCCGCCGCTCAGTTCCACAATTCTTTTGTTTCTTAAATGGCCAATGCGAAGCTGATCCATCATGGCCAGTGTCTTGCTTTCCTTCAGTTTGACGTTGGTGTTTGAAAGCTGGGAGGCAATGTTGTCGTATACTTTTGCGTAAATGTTCAGCGAAAAGTCTTGCGTAACCATCTTCATCTGCGGGTGGCCCGGCACGAGCTGTTCATCCGGGCCTTTAACCCGCATGTTGTCGAATACTATTTCGCCACTGTCTGGTTTCAGCAAGCCATAAATGCATTTGAGCAGCGTTGATTTGCCGCTGCCGCTTTCGCCGATAATGGCCAGGATTTCTCCGGCGGCAAGCTCAAACGAAACAGTTGAAATACCTGATGCCTGTCCTTCCAGATATTGTTTACTCAGGTTTTTAACCCGGATGATCGAATTACTCACGGGGTAAAGATAACGAAAAATACGGCCGAAGGTCTGAAAGGCCCGGTTGTCGCTGCCCCAGCTGATCCGGCCATAAAAAAGTCCTGCTCCTTTGCAGGAACAGGACCGGTTTTATTTGTGTGTGTGTATTTTTAAATGCCGCCGAAAGAAATACCGAAGGCTACGTTGCTTAGGCCGGCAGGACCCTGGTTCTTCGCAAATACGTCGTTCAAATAGTATTTACCATACAGGTTGAAACCGCTGTAACCAACCCTGAAAGTTAAACCGTAGCGGAAAGGCTCGAGGTTATAGGTATCCTTGATCTTGACTTTGCCGGCTTCATCGCTGATCTGTTTTGTCTTACCCCAAATCAGGACACCAACTTCGCCACCGCCTGCCAGCTCGAAACTGGAGTCTTTAACCGGGCGAACGGCGAGTAACAAAGGGATCCGCAGATAAGTTGAACGAAGCAGGTTTTTGTCAAAATTTCTGTTTTCATCGATCGTATAGGTCAGTACATCCTGATCAGGCTGCAGCGTAATGGCTTTGCGGAAATGATACGTGTTGTAGTCAAGGCCGAGCGCTGTTTTGATACGCACGGAATGGTTTTTTGCCAGATCAACACGAGCCATGAGCAAGTTGAGCGTAAAGTTAGGTCCGCGTTCCAGGGAAAGGTCCTTTACCTGTTGCGGGTTTGCCGCGATGCCCTGGTCAATGAACCGGTTCCAGCCGAAGTCGAAGCCGATGCCGATCCCGAAATAAGCGCGGTCACTTTTTGATTTTACCCCTACCTCGCCAATTTTTATGGTTTTAGTTTTACGTACGGTGGTATCTGTTTTTACCGAATCTGTCTGTGCAAAGCTGCTGATTGAAAATCCCGTTAACAATACAGCGAGAACTATCCTTTTCATGTTTTTTGTGTGTTGAGTGTGCGTATTAGTTGATTTCCTTATCGATTCTGACGAAGCCAAGGTCAATGCTCATGGTTCCGTTTTTTTCAGTAATGATATTTTTTGTTGTCTTGTCGAATTTGTCTTTCACTTTTCCTACAAAAGCAAGGATCCCTCTTTCGCGGCGGCCTGAACGTTCCCTGGGCTCATCCTCCGTAGAATCTTCCTGACCTGCCTGCGGAAAAGCCGCCTGGGTGCGAAAACCGTCATTTTTGACTGGCTTAGGTTCGGCACTGGCAATTGCAATTTCGGTTTGCTGCGGCAGGTCTGTTTGCGTAGCTGTTTCCCTGGGTTTGTCTGCAGTGGCGATCATGGTTTCCGGCTTTACATGCCGCACCACCTGTTCCTTCGCCGGTTCTCTTTCAGGTTGTGCCGGGCTAACCCGCTTTCTCTTGCCGGTTTCAGCCGGTGGCTGTACCACAGCGAGTGCCGGAACATTTGTTTCAGTTTGTGGCCGTGCCGGAACCGGCTCAGCTGTTTTTGGCTCTGCCACCTGCTGCACCGTCTTGTTACCGGTATCGGGCGTACGGGCAGCGGTAAGCCGCTTGTTTTCTTCCGGCTGGTAGAGGAAGGCGATACCTACACCCAGCAGCAGCACTGCCGCTGCACTCCAGTACACCAGGCTGAACCTTCGCTTTTTCGGCTCCAGATCCTGGCTGATGTTTGCCCACAGATCCCCCGACGGCTCGACCGTTGCATGCTCAAAGCGGTCTTTGAACAAGTTATCAAAATCTTTATCCTGCATAGTTTGCATAACCAAATCCTTCCATTCTAATAATTTCATCTTTTAAGATGGCCCTTGCTCTTGAAAGCTGCGATTTACTCGCTCCCTCTGAGATGCCCAGCGCTTCTCCTATTTCTTTGTGTGAATACCCTTCTATGACATACATGTTAAAAACCATCCGGTAACCATCTGCCAGCTTTTGAATCGCTCTCATCAGGTCCTGCATACCGAGGCGGCTAAAATCGAACCCGGTCGACGGTTGTTCATGCGCTTCATCAATGTCGACCAGTTGCAGGGCACGCTGGTTTCTGCGAAAGCTTTCAATGGCTGTATGCACCATCACTCTTCTGATCCAGCCTTCAAATGAGCCCTCGCCTCTGAAGTCGTTGATTTTTTTGAACACCTTTACGTAACCCATTTGCAACACATCTTCTGCCTCCATCTGGTCTTTCGCATAACGCAGACATACAGCGAGCATCTTCGGAGCGGTCAGACGGTAAAGCTGCTCCTGCATTTTGCGATCGCCGGCTTTACAGCCTTCAAGTAAATCATCTATCGTATATCTTCGCGTCAATTTCATTGTGTGTTTGTATAGAGAAGATGACCGATAAAAAGGATTGGTTGCAAGGGTTGCAAAAAAAAATTATTTTCTTTTAAAAAGGCGAAAGTCCTCGCGGTAGGTGAGAAAAAAGGAATTTGAAAACTCCAGCTGTGAGACCTTCGGACTGCTGAGATCCAGGTGCGGTTCGAGGCGGATATCGAGAAACAGTTTGGGCAAAAGTTCCTTTTGGTAAGCGTACCGGAACATAAGAATGTCTCTTTTCTGTTCTGTGTAGCCCTCGAGCCCCATATTTTGCGAGACACTTTGAAAAAGTGGCATCCCCTTAATCGAGATAAAGTTATTGCCATGCCAGAACGAGGTGATCAGGGTACCGAATTTCTGTGTGCGCAGACCGGCATTCAGCCAAAGACCGAAGCCAGCGTCATACGCCCGTCTCTTTTCCGGCGAGAAATCTTTGTAGGCCACGACATAGTTGTCTGTAAATACTTCGGCAAGAAAGCCGGCAGAGGTTTTATGCAACTTGAAACCTGCCGATCCATTAAAAACGGTCGACAAAGGAACCGATTTGAGCGTATCGATTTGTCCGCCCTGGTGGTATACCATGAGCTGCGCCGGAAAGCTCAGCTGCAAGGATTCATTTTTCACCGCAGCTTTTTCAACAGACAGGCCAGCCAGGATTTCCTCTTTAACCGGCGATGGTTTATAAATCATTTTCTGCCAGGCAATCCAGGCATCGAGAAAGAATTTTTCCTTGTCAATAATGAATTGCGTGCCATATTCGACCGGGTTGGTCAGTTGTCTTTCAAAATCATAGAGCGGTTCAATATACCGGTGGTGTAGCCCGCCCTCCAAACTTCCAAAGATCAGCGAAGTTGACGCTTTCTGGTATTTCAGCTGGAACAACGGTTTGGCATCCGTAATTCCGTTGGCACCAAAATCTTTTCGCAGCCAGGCGCCCGCCGAGATGACCAGGTTTGGATGCACCTGGTAGACCAGCCTGGGCTGCAGTTGCGTGCCATACAGCGTATAGCCATCCTGAAATGGGCCGAAAAACTCGTAATTGCGAACGTAATTGAAATTATAGAAGTCGAGACTAAGCGACCCGGTTTCTGTGCTGTCGGTTGTGATCCGGTTATAAAATGCGGTGTTGTCAAATTGCGCAGCCGCAGGCAGCCAGGAAGCAACCGCAATAAGGAGTACAGCCCAGGGGCGAAGATTCATGGTCATTTTTTATGCCGCTAATTTATGGCTTTTATCTGTGTGCCGGGCTACGATTTGCGCCGCAGCGGAAACATTATTCTGCTATTGGCAAATTAAAAGCTGGAGCGGTCGGTTCCGGCAGCCCCGTTTTTGCTGCAAGTCTTCGCTCGTAGCTCGATATGATCAGATTCGTGCCCCCTATGAAAATTCGACAGTCTAGGGAATTAGCCGCATGTTTGATCATTAGGTCATCGAAAACGATTTTGCCCGGGCTGTATTTAATATCCGTTTGAGCTCCATCACCATCTTACCATTATACGTAGGCTTTCTGTTTGAATCCAATTAAAAAATTCCTCGTCGCAAACAACCCCGTGAGAAAGGTGGTCTATTTATTTAAGCCACGCAAAAAGTGCTATGCGCCCTCTCCAACTGCAAACGGCGGATAACCCTTCCCATTGTCCTTTAACTGCGAGGGTGTTCGGAACCGCATGCTCGTCTTTAATTCAATCAAAGCTTTCCGGCCGTCAGACTCGACCAGATTTAACCTAACCCATAGCGGATATCGATCGTTCGGTTGGACCAGGAAATCGACGGCTCCGTCGAGCGTGAACTGACGGTTCTTCGTATTCTTCTCCGTCATCATCCACAGCCGGATGCGATCATCTGTCGAATTGTACTTAACATGCTGTTCCGGCACGGGTGTAATCATAAAACTGTATTCAGCAATACCGGGGTCGATCTCCGCTACCGCCTTTAAGAGGTTATCTCTAAAATCCTTTTTCGTCATTTGCATATTTCTCTATAGACAACTTTATCGCTTATAATGAAGCCATCGGCATCAAATTTAAATTCAGAGACTTCGAATGTTGCCCCGGATAAAGAAACACCTGTACTTCTGATGATATCCGGGAATCTCATCGACTCCTCGATAGTTGGTCTGTAGTGCCCTGATCTGTTGTCAAGGCGCCTGATCTGTCCCCTTCCATTCAATTTGAGCTGACCAGCCGCCTGAACATTTTTATTGTCGCCTAGCAGTTGATGCTTGTTGCCAACTCTTAACTCACCATCTAATGTTACAACATAATCAACCTCCTTCAGTCCGTTCGGCACTTTTATATTGCCATCTATAATCTGGTGGCTAATCACCTTGGCATTCGGTGGAATCGGATCATCAGGAAATTTGTTTGCAATTGAATTTAACCCCAGTGGGTCTATCTCTGAATTAACATTTTTAGTATAACCATAAACTCTTGTTCCTCCTTCCAGGCCGATCGGGTCTTTACTGATATACAACCCGCTCTCCGGGTCATAGTACCTGAAACGGTTATAATACAGGCCGGTTTCCGCGTCCTCGTATTGCCCCTGGTACCGGAAAGGGACAAAACTGCGGTCGCCGGTCAATTTACGTACTTTGCCATAAATATCCAGCTCACAACTCCACACTTTGTACCCGCGCTCATCATAGGCTTCTGTGGGCGTGCCGAGGTAATCGCTCACAATGGTGTAGCGCCGATCGTCTTGCAACCTTGCTACAGGTGTATAATTGCTTTGGTCATACAGCCAGGTGATGAGATTTTTCACCGGTTCTGGCCCGGCCGCTAATTTGCCCGAGACCGAGACACCGGCCTGCGGCCGATCTGCCAGCGCGTATTCCCATTCATGCAGCAACACGTTCCCTTGCCATACAAAACGCCTGATCCGGCCTCCGCTAATTTTAGCCGTCCGCCGGCCAAGGGCGTCGTATTCAAAACGGATTGCCTCACCTTCCGGGTTCCTGACGGCCTGCAGCATGCCATTGTCTTTCCAGCTGTAAGCCCAGTCGCCGGGCTGCCATTCAGGTGTATCCGGTTCGGCATCAGCCAGGCCGCCAACCTGCTGATCGGTCGCCGTACCCGGCAATACCGTCTTCCAGCTAACCGTACCACCGAACAGCCCTGCTGAAGCTTCCTTTGCAGGCTCCGGGCTTCGTGCGGCTTCAAGCCCATTTATATTCCTTTTACTTTTTTGAAGCAGGTTACCGCAGGCATCGTAACGGTAGTACCATTGGTCGTCTTTGAGCAGTTTTCCGCCCCGGTCATATCGCCGGTCGGTGCGGTCTGCCCGCCGGTACAGGTTACCGGCTTCATCAGGTGCCTTGTACTGAACCACAGAATCGTCACTGTAACTGGCGGCGAACAAACTTCCGAACGTATCGTACCGGAAATCGGTACGGTTGCCGGTTACATTATTCAATAAGGATAACAGATTATCGTTGTGGCCCCAGTTGTATTGCCGGTAGCTTTGCTGCATACCACCCGCCTCTACGCGCTGCATAGATGGCCTGCCTACCTGATCATATGCATTAAACTGTCTGAGGTTTCCTGAATGCCGGATGGTTTCCCGTCCGTACGGGTCCCTGCTGATCACGGCCTGCCAATTGTCCATGCCAGGCAGACTGCCAGTCATTTCTTTCAGGAAACCCAGCGGGTCATACGCATATTGTACGGAGGCACCCAGCGAGCTGCTCAATGTTTGCAGATTTCCGGCCGCATCATATTGGTATTGCACTTTGTGGCCATCCTGGTCTTCTTCGGTCACCCGCCCAAGCGCATCCCGCCTGATTGCAACCGTCGAGTTTTCGTTTTCTGCCAGCACGAGCAGCCCGTTTTTATCATACTGGAAGGCCTGGTACGTGCCATCGTCAAAACGGGTGTACACCAGCCTGCCCCCCTGATCGTAAGAATGGTAGCTCACCCTACCATCGGCAAAGGTTTTCTGAACCACCTGCCCATCGGCATTGAGCCGGAAGTTTTCCTCCTGCCCGTCAAAATGAATTTCTTTGATCACCCGGTCACACGCGTCAAGATGAAACCTGTATTCCTCACTTTTTTCATTGATCACTGCCGACAGGTTATCCCAGGGATCGTATGCAAACTTCAGGGTTTGTGTATTCCCCTCATCTTTAGCTTTCCGAACCTGCGTTTTCACTTTGCCCATCGGCGTATAACTCAGTTGCCACTCTTCCCTGCCGTCTGAGGCAAATACCGGCAGATCGTACGCATCATAACGCAGCTCGAGATCCTGTAATCCCCTGACCGCTATTTTGCTAACCCGACCCAGGTCGTCACGGATCCACCGGGTTTCACTGCCGCCGTCGGGTTGGTAAACTTTCAACCGTCCGTAAACGTCATAATCCCATCGCTTGCGCAGACCCTCTGTACTTTCTGACAGCACCACCTGCTGCAGCGCATTGTATTGCCAGCGCAGTTCTGTACCGCGGCCGTCTGTTGCTGTTGCCGGTTTTTTTCTGTTGCCTTCATACGTATATCTGACCATCTGTCCGTCTTTCTGCAGGTAGCTTTCCAGCCTGCCCAACTTGTCGTACAACCAGCTTTCTTTGTTACCGGCAGCGTCGGTAAAGCTGAGCATCCGGCCCTCCTCGTCATAGCTCGCATGTTCCTGGCCGCCATCGGGCAGATACCAGGTAATTACATTGCCCATCGCATCATATTCCTGGCCGGCTACCCGTCCCTCTGGGCTCGACATCATGGTCTGCTCGTTATAGCGGTTGTATTCATACCAGGTTTCTCCGCCCAGCGCATCCACTTTTTTGTACACCAGCTGGTCTTGATCATACCAGTACTGCTCGATCTTGTCTTTGTGGTAGATCACCTCGTTGTAACCCTCATCCGGGTGATACCTGATCTCCCCCCGCATGTAACCGCCTTCTCCTTCTGTATGCGTGACCCGGCCCTGTTTGTCGTAACGCCAGCTGTACTGCATCCCGTTGCGGTTGCGACGCCCGGTTACCCGGTTCTGTTCGTCATAACCAAAACGGATGCTCTTGCCCGCCCGGTCATATACATGCGTCAGGTTCCCCTGATCATCATAC
>NZ_KZ686270.1 GCF_003029735.1 Pedobacter yulinensis | reverse complement strand
CCATCAGGTGTAAAAAAAGTCGTGGTGAGCGGCAATGTGGAGTTGATCCTGGTGCAGGACGGCACAGAACGTGTAGAACTACTGAACGAAGGTCAGCAAACCTCTGTAACGCAAAAAGGCGATATGCTGCGCATCAGCTCAGAGTCACGCGAAACCCAGCAGGTGCGTGTATCGGTTAAAGACCTGTACCGCATCGAGGCCTCGGGCCGGGTAAAGGTGAGCACCGGTTCAGACCTGGATGTAAAATACCTGCAGATCATTCTGAAAGACGAGGCCAAAGCCACGATCGGTGCAAATGTAACAGGTCTTTATAGCCTGCTTCAGGACAACTCGAACCTGATCCTGAGCGGATCGGCCGGCGAACATACCTTGCAAATGGGTAAAGTAGCCAGCATCACCATGGACAAGTTTACTTCCCAGCAATCACAGATCAATGCCCAACAGGCTGAGCAGGTTGCTTCATTATAAATAACAGGTTAGGTTAACGCTGAACGGCCGGAGGTTTTCTTCCGGCCGTTTTTTTATGCAGATTCTGCAATACCAGTAAGTTTGTCTGGTAAAAAGACCCCTGCACGACAAGTCCGGCAGATTATCCCGCTGTTCGCGCACGCCTGCTGCCGGAAATATTGATGGCAAGAACGCTTAAAAGGATCAGCACCAGTCCGCCGAGTTGTAACCAGCTGATCTCTTCTGCCGCGAAGAATACACCAAGCAAGATAGCCACGACAGGGTTTACATAAGCATATGTACTCACCTGAGCCGCCGAACGTACCTTAAGCAGCCACATGAAAGCGCTGAATGCCAGGACAGAGCCAAAGACGGCAAGGTAAGCGACGGCCAGCCACGACGATGTACTAACCGCGTGCCATTTAAACCGGGCAGCATCGCCAGAAATAAGGGCTGCGAGCATAAAGAGGAGCATGGCGCTCAACATTTGCCAGCTTACACCCGCTGTGGCTGTCAGATTTGCCGGGTAACGTTTTGAATACACCGATCCGATAGAAAAGGCGACGGTTCCCCCTGCGACAAACAACATGCCTGGAAGGCCATCACTCAGGGAGCCTCCGGCTGCTGCCTGGCTGAGCTGTTCGCCAAACAGCAGACCCACACCTGCGAACCCCGTTGCCAGGCCGCCGAGAGTAAGCGGACTTCGAAAATTTGCCTTCCAGTTTGGCCGGTCAATCAGGACAAGAACCAACGGCTGGGCAGACCAGAGAATCGCGACGACAGCGCTTGGCAGCGTTTGCTCGCCCAATACAACACCGCCGTTGCCACAGGCAACCAGCAGAATTCCTGCAATGATCGAGCGAAGTATGCCTGGCACATGCCAGATCTTTTCGCCCCTGGCAAAACACCAGCAGAAAAGCAGGACAGAACCCAGCAGGAACCGAAAAGCCCCAAGTATGAAGGGTGGCAGGTCTTCCATGCCCATCTGGATGAAGAAGTAAGTCGAACCCCAAACCAGGTAAATGGTGGCAAATGCCAGTGTTACAGTGAGCGGAGACGCGTGCTTTGACGGGGATGTTTTCATGACGGTTGATGTGTCTATAATTCGGGGATAACAAGCTGGCGGGTTTCTTTCACAGTCTGGAGAACGATCGTTGTACGCGTGCTGATCAGGTTGGGAATCTGGCTGAAAGAATTGCGCATCAGCGCCATCAGCGAAGCTGAATCTGATGTGCGTACCTTAACGAGGTAACAGTCGTCGCCGGCAATGTGATGCACTTCCTGAACTTCCGGCAAAGCAGTAAGCAGCGCCGTTGTCTTCTGATAATCGGGCCCGTCCAGAACCCGCATGGACACAAAGGCCAGCAGTTTCTGGCCAAGCGCCTCTGCATTGATCTGAGTGCTGTAACTCTCGATCACCTTTTTCTGCTCTAGTTTGCGCACCCGCTCCAGCATGCCGGAGGGTGCCATATTCAGCGCTTTTGCCAATTCTACGTTGCTGATCCGGGCATTGCCCTGCATCATCCGCAGTATTTCAAGGTCGGTACGGTCAAGTTCAAGGGTATTCATTGCCTGATTTCCCGCTAAAATAGAAATAAATTCTATTAATATCTAATAATTAGAATTTTATTCAGTATTTGACCTTATTTTACGAATTTATATCGATAAGATCTGCGTTTTTGGCCAGTAAGGCAGTCCTCCGTGAATTACGAACCATGAAGGCTTTCAGCGTTCAGGTATCAAGCTGCCACCTTCGGCACAATTGCTCAATGGCCGGTACATGGGCATGCAATGCTGTAACGGTGTGCTGGGCATAACCGCGTAACAACACGTTTTCGGCGAAGCTGCTGTAACACTTAAACAAAGGGAGGCTCCAGGCCAGCATGACCCGCTGGTGGAGGATGAAATATCGCGTAAGCTGTTGCGGCTGAAATTGAGACAATGCCCGAAGCTGCGTTCGTATCATCCCGGCAGAAGACCGCGGCAAGGTGATCGAAGCCGAAGCAGCCAACTCGCTCAAAGACAGGAGCGCATGCTGATGGTCGTTTGTAAGCTTACCTGCCAGGGTGCAGGTTTCCGGGTCCTCGCCTTTCTCCAGAACGAACCTGCTCATACTTAGCTCACTGATGCGAAGGCGGTATTCTTCAAGCAGGAACATCCGGTCATTGTCTGCGGCGCCAACAGCCCGGGGCTTTTGGGAAAAAGGGCCCTTGCCGGGATATGCCGGGCTTGTACAATTGATTTTTGGGGTCGACATGAGCAGGAAGTTCAGATAAAAGCTTGAAGGCCGCCCGACAAACATACGCTCGTCGGTTTGCCCTGCATAGTAAAAATCCGACATACGCCTGTTCCGCACAGTAAGCCTTTGTAAAAAAGAAAAGCCCACCGAAGTGGGCTTTCTTGCCGCCGGCTCAGAGGGGGTCAGTTTGCCGGCAGCAGTATTATCTCGCAGCAAAGGTGCTGCGCGGTGAGTTAAGTTCTGTCAGCTGGCAAAACAGATGGCCAACTGGCTGTGTCGTTTTGCTGATGACGCAACAAAAATGCGGCTTCGATTTCGGAATAAATTGTACAAAGGCGACATGATTGAAAAATTTTCAAAAAACTTACAGCTTCAGGTTGTACCCCGTTTTAACTCTGTCCATGACTACGTGCGTATAAAAGTGTTTCACGTTCGGGTTGTCCATGAGCCATCTGGTTGAAAACGCTTCGTAATGTTCCATATCACGAACGTTCACGACCAGCACGAAATCGTACGTGCCGGTTACAAAATAACACTGCATCACTTCCTCACAGTCGCGCATGGCCGATTTGAATTTACCCAGCTCACGCGAGCCGCCATCCTGCAGAATGATATCGACGATACACATAATACGCATGCCGGCCGCAAGCGGAGAGACAATTGAAACATCAGCCTGGATGACCTGATCATCGCGCAGGCGCTTCAACCTGCGTTGCACGGCACTGGCACTCAGGTGTACCGCTTCTCCAAGTTCCTCAGCAGTCAGCCTGTTGTTCTGCTGCAGCAGGGAAAGCAATTTTTTGTCATGGTGATCAAGCTCTTGCATGTTTTACGCGTTTTCAAAACCAAACTTAAAGAAAAAACGCGCCGCCGTGGGCCTCTTTGCGCGAATTAAGCGGCTGGCCCGCTCTAGTTTTGTGGTATAAACGCCTGCCCAGGCAGGCGCCATACCCATTCGACACAATATGACAACAAACACAACATTTCCAGCCGTTTTCAGTCAGGAAGAACTGGACCGCTTTCGCCGCGACACGCCCGGCGCCAACAACGTAACCCATCTGAACAATGCCGGTGCAGGGCTGATGCCTTTGTCTGTAAGCCGCTCGGTACTGGATCACATCAACCTGGAAGCAGAAATTGGCGGTTACGAAGCCTCAGCTGCACGGGCAGACGCCATACACGCTTTTTATGAACTGGCCGGCCGGCTGCTGAACTGCAAACCACAGAACATCGCTTTCACCGCCAGCGCCACCGATTCGTATACCCGGGCCCTTTCATCGATCCCGTTCAGCCCCGGCGATGTGATCCTGACCGACAAAGACGACTTCGTTTCGAACCAGATCCAGTTCCTGGCCTGCCAGAAGCGCTTCGGCATCCGCATTGTGCATATCGAAAATGCGCCGGAAGGCGGAGTGGACCTGGCCGATCTTGAACAAAAGCTCAACGTACTGAAGCCAAGATTGCTGGCCATTACACACATTCCGACCAATGCCGGTCTGGTGCAGCCCGTTGCTGAGATTGCTGCGGTTTTTAACCGTTACCGGGCATTGACGCCTGGCCACACCTGGTATATACTGGATGCATGTCAGTCTGCCGGACAGCTTAAGCTTGATGTGGAGGCTCTGGCCTGTGATTTTCTGAGCGTAACCGCACGTAAATTTTTGCGTGGGCCGCGGGGTACGGGTTTTCTTTACGTGTCAGACCGCGCACTGGCTGCCGGCCTGGAGCCTTTGTTTATTGACATGCGCGGGGCCGAATGGACGGATAAAGGCACATATAAACAGCAGGAGGGTGCCATCAGGTTTGAGGACTGGGAGTTTGCCTACGCCCTGGTCATCGGAACTGCAGAGGCCATTAGATATTGCCTGGAAATTGGGGAACACCGAATTTCAAAGCAGGTGCAGGGAGCCGCAGCTTATCTGAGGAGTCGCCTTTCAGAGATCGCGGGGCTCAGGCTGCTTGACCGCGGTCCGGCACTCGGCGGCCTTGTAACGTTTACGTTTGATAAACTATCTGAACCGGCCAAACTTTTCGAAGCGCTGAAACGGGACCGTTTCAACGTGGTACCAAGCTATCGGCAGTTTGCTGTGCTTGATTTTGATGAAAAAGATGTTAAATGGGCGCTTCGTGCTTCTCCGCACTATTATAATACCCGGCACGAACTGGATACTTTTGCAGAGGCCGTACACAAATTTTCACGGCAGCCCGCCTAAGGCGCGACTGTCGTGAAGAGGTAGACCGCAAAAATGAGCAGCAGGACAACGCCCTGGAGCACATTAGTTCGTCCGTTCGCCAGTGACAGCATGGTCGTAAATAAAGCAAGCAGCAACAGCAGTGTCGACTTCATGTCGATACCAAGCGTTACGGGCAGGCCGGTAAACATGGAGAGGAGCGCTACTGCAGGAATCGTGAGGCCAATACTGGCCAGCGCCGAACCGAGGGCCAGGTTCAGGCTTGTTTGCAGGCGGTTCAGGCTGGCTGCCCGGCAGGCGGCGAGGCCTTCGGGCAGTAAGACCACCGCTGCGATGATAATGCCCACCAGGGACTTCGGTGCGCCTGCAGCAACGACCATGTCTTCTATACCGGCCGAAAGCGACTTTGCAAGAATGACAACCACGCCAAGGCTAAGCAACAGCAGCGCCAGGCTTGTTATTGCAGTGAGTCGCGTGGGAGGCGCGGCGTGCATGTCCTCGTCCTGCCGGGGCTCGGCCGGCAGAAAATAGTCCCGGTGCCTGACGGTTTGGATCAGTACGAAGGCTCCGTACAGGACCAGCGAGACAATTGCCACAAAGGTAAGCTGCAGGGGAGTGTAATAAGGGCCTGCCTTACTCGTGGTATAATTAGGCAGCAGCAAGGTCAGGACAACGATCGCTGTCAGCGTCATCAGTCCGGCATTGACGCCTGGCAGGCTGAAGGTTTGTTCGCGGTATTTAATGCCGCCGATAAGCAGGCATAGGCCGACAATGCCGGTGAGGATGATCATAACGGCTGCGAAGACCGTATCTCTGGCCAGGGCTGTAGTTTCCGGCCCGCCCGAAACCATGATCGAAACGATTAGAGCCACTTCGATGATCGTAATGGCCAGTGCCAGCAGGAGCGTGCCAAAAGGCTCGCCCACCCAGTGTGCAACAACTTCAGCATGGTGAACCGCGGCAAGGACCGCCCCGATCAGGCAGGCCGCCAGTAAAAACTGCATGAAGGATGCGGCCACGAGGAGGCTGCCGCCATATGCGGCCCAGGCCACAAGCGGTGCAACAATGGTCCAGACAGGTAAGGAAAGCTTTTTCATAGGCAGGTAGACAAGATACCATTAAAACACGAAACATGCCCCGGTGTTTGCCAGCGTGATCAGGCCAGGGCACATATAAAAAAAGAGCTGCTCCATCCGGACCAGCATCTTTTTACCTAAAATTAAACCTAAGAAAACTTCACGCTTTGGCGGCAAGAACTGCCGCCCTGGCGTTTAGTCTTACAAAAATGAAAAAGGATGCAGATATGCCGAAACAAGTGCCGTTAAATGACGGGAATCAGCCGGTAAAACCCATGGTACATCCGGTTGACACGCAGAGGTTTGCTGGAAACCAGGTTGCATGCCGGTATCCTAAAGGTTCGCGCAGGAAAGAAAGATCTGCCGCCAGGCGTAGCGCCCATGGGGTACATGACCAGTTGCGCGCGGCTCGACGCCGGTTGGATCAAACATCGGCAGATCAGGCTATAGAATATGTCGACTGGCCGTCACAAAAAAAGGCACCTCTCCATCCGGACGGGTGCCTTTTACCTAAAATTAAACCTAAGAAAACTTACACGCTCATGCGGCGCGATGCGCCGTTTATTGCTAGTGATACAAAGATGCAGTCAGGTTCGCGTGTACGGAAGCAGGTAACGGTAAATGGACCTGATCTGCCGGCGACTGGAGAACTCCCCGGCTGCAAAGCAGCAAAAAGGGTTGCTGAGCGTATTCATGGCACCCCTGTCCCGTAAAAAGAAAGGTGCCGCTCCATCCGGAAGGGCACCTTTTCACCTAAAATTAAACCTAAGAAAACTGTTTCCGTCTTTCATTCGCGCTTATCCTGCCACACGCATGCTGCACTGCATCTTCACGCCTTCTCTGTTCCTGGTTACCGGCACCGCACGAACCCCCGCTCACATTGGTACCCCCGGAACTCACTGGGCTATACGCCATCGCCTGCACTCATCATCCCTGCTATGCGTACGCCACGGTCTCACTCGCTCTCACTCACTTTCACTTGCCTCCTCACGGCGCGAATGTCAGACTTCGTTAACAGTACAAAGATGTAGAAACCTGTGGCCCGGCCAAAAGCAGTGCCGGCAAACAGTGCCGATCTATCGGCGATCGGGGGGGTGCAATACCCGTTAAGCGGCAAAGCAGCCTGAAAGCAGGTTAAAAATCTGGCCGGGGATAACGTTAAAGTGTTTCGATCGTCAGGCGAATGGCTTGCCCGTCGGCCCCATTCCCGGCAACTGCCAGGGCCAGGCGAAAGTGTTCAGGGGCTTTGTCGCGGTCTGCGTCCCGGTAAAGTTCGCCCAGCAGGGTGTGGTAATAAGGATTCCCTGCCAGGTTCAGTTTTTCAGCTTCAGCAAGCGCAACGGCCTTTCCATGAACTTTCGACAGCGCGAACGTATGGTTCAGGGCCGCAACCGGCGAATAATATAGACGAAGCAAATGGTTGTACAAATGCAGACTATTTTCGCTTATTAGAGCGATGTTTTTGGTTGTGATATTATTTTGATTGACGGCAACTGGTTTCGTCCCTATCATACCCGCATGTTGTCGGATTCAGCCCCCACTCTGAAAAAGAGAACTTCTCATCTTTGTTATGCAGCAGCGTTAAGGTGTTGCTGCATGGAGCGGAAACCATACAAACGGGCGAACCTGAAAAGCCATACGAGTAGGATCAAAAAACATAAAAACGTTATGTCAAAAAACAATGTCTTCCTGCAGCGCTTTATCAAAGCCTCGCCTGAGAAGGTTTACCGCGCGTTCACCGAACAACTTGCTATCGCTTCATGGCTTCCGCCATATGGATTTCTCTGCACCGTACACGAAATGGATGTTAGGGTGGGTGGTACGTTCCGGATGTCGTTTCAGAACTTTTCGACCGGCAACAGCCACTCTTTCGGTGGTACCTACCAGGAGGTCAGGCCAGGCGGGTTCCTGAAGTACACTGACCAATTTGATGATCCGAACTTACCTGGTACGATCACCAACTCGATTTGGTTTGAGAAAACGATGATGGGTACCGAACTTCGGGTTTTGCAGGAAAACCTGCCCGAATCGATTCCTGCCGAGATGTGTTACCTGGGCTGGCAGGAATCGCTGGAAAAATTGATTAAACTGGTCGAGCCGGAAATTCCCGAGGCTTAACCTGCCTGAGTTTTAGCACAGCGGCGTTGGTACGGTGCCCGACCAGATTTGAAACTGATACATCTTTTAGCCGCAACTCTTTCCATCCGGAATTGCCTGTGTGTGAAAATAAAGGGTTATGCTTTTTTGCGGGAAACGAAAAGGCCTTCAGATGACATCTGAAGGCCTGATCGGTGTAGCGGGGAGCAGGATCGAACTGCCGACCTCAGGGTTATGAATCCTGCGCTCTAACCATCTGAGCTACCCCGCCGATTTTGGAGTTGCAAATATAGAATTTTTGTTCTTCGAAAAAAAAAAAGAAATGTAAAAATAGCCTGACGGCACTTATCGGCCGAAAACATAGGTTAGTGATACAGAAGTCCGGCTCATGCCCATTGATGTATCTACCAGTGTAATCAGATTCGTCAGTTCTTTAGACCAGGTCAGCATAGCATCTATCTTTCCGAACGATACACCTGCTCGCAATGGAACCGAAAAAGAGAGGCTCTGAAAACCATCCTCATTTTCAGCTGGTATCGGCTTCGACCCAGGAAGTTCAACCTGTCGTAAGGTAGTCCTGTCGTCACTGTAATGAAACCAGTTTGCAGAAAATCCGGCACCAGCAACAATCTTAAAATTCTGTCTGTTATAAAGCCGGTATAAAAAAACAGGTGATAGGCTATATGACCACTGCGTAAAATTCTTTGTTTCCTCCAGCCTATCGTTTATAGAGTAGAAGTGTGCTTTTGCCCTACTGGCTTGCCCCGTTAAGTGAATAATTGCATTATTACGTTCGGGATTTAAGGTCCATTCAACGCCGATTAAGGGATAGACGCTTATGATCTGATCTGGCTTCGAGCCGGCAATCCCTGCTTCTCCAGATATTGTAAAAGCAGTATGAGCAACCCCTGCACCGGCCATGAACCGAACTGGGCTGGAACGTCTTGCTTTGAAAGCAATCTCATTGTCATTGATCAGGGTTACAACTTCGGTAAGGTCGTTATGATTATATGTGGCGCGGTTGATAGCTGCTCTGGCTAAGGGCTGACTATCGTTGACCAATGAGGTTAGTTGCTCGCGAAAGGTGTTAATCTCAATAATTGTCCCACCTTGCTCACGTGCCCGATAAATCTGGTATCTGAGCTCTTCGGCAGCACCGCCGGTTTTCCTCACAAAATATCTGGTCTTGATGCTGTCGGCCAGGCTCAGCAAAGCAACCTTGCCTCCCTCTGCCAACACCTCAAGAAAAACCGTATCGGCTACCATTCGGTTATCGGGTCTTGACGGAATGCGTGGGTATTTAATGCGGTTAAGGCTCTTTCTGATAACTGCACGTTCAAAACGGCGTCCGCCGTTGACCTGTATCGCTGCCGTATTGGTTAAGTTAGCTTCCTCATGAGTACCGTTGGGCGCCTTCAAAATAAAATTTCGTGGATTTGTGACCCAGTTTACCACACGCACTTCAGCACTGCGGGCTGTTCCGTTCAGTGCGGTGACTTGTCCTTGCTTAAAGGTTGCTTGACCAAATGCTGTTATAGGGAGTAATAAAAGTGTAGAAAGGTAATGCTTGAGCGTTCTCATTGTTGAATTAGATTTAACAAATATAAGAATTGCACTGATCGAACTCAAGTTCTGATAGTCCTTTTGATTTAAAAGACAATGTCTCAAACATTTGCGACGCACTCAGCCTATAATGAGCATTTTTGCAAATACAGAATAATTTACTTTTCTTTAGAGATCAATAGGGAATAACTTTCGCGAATTAACGTTACCAGTGTTGTAAAGGGATGTCAGAAAAGAAAAAATTTACCATGGAGTTTGAATTGAAATCATCTCCGCGTATTTTGTACAGTTTCATCAGTGAGCCGAACGGACTGGCTCAGTGGTTTGCAGATGATGTGACCATTCGCGATCATGTTTACACCTTTAAATGGGACGACGAAGAGCAGCGGGCCAAGCTGCTCTCCCTCAAAGAAAACAAACTCGTTAAGTTCAAATGGACTGATGACGAACCCCATTGTTATTTTGAAATGGAGATCGTGCAGGATGAACTGACCAACGATGTGGCGCTGGCCATAACCGATTTCGCAACCGACGAAACGCTTGCCGAGCGCAGGCAAATCTGGGAAAATCAGGTCGATTACCTGCTGCGTGTCATCGGCGCCTGATTATTCCGTCGTCTTTCTTAACTTTGTAAGGTGAAAAAGATCCACCTGCTGTTGCTTCAGGCTTTTCTCAGACCGTTTGTCGTTACGTTCCTGATCGTAATGTTCATCCTGCTGATGTTTTTCCTGTTCAAGTACATTGACGATCTGATCGGCAAAGGCTTTGAGTGGTATGTGATTGTGGAGCTCATGTTTTATGCTTCGGCAAGTAACGTAGCGATGGCCCTGCCGCTGGCCGTACTGCTGTCGTCGATCATGACCTTCGGCAGCCTCGGTGAAAACTACGAGCTTGTGGCCATCAAGTCTGCGGGCATTTCCCTTCAAAAGGCCATGCGCCCCCTGCTGGCACTCATTCTCCTGCTCTCTGTTGCTTCGTTTTTGTTCTCTGACTACATGCTGCCGAAAGCAAACCTGAAGTTCGGCTCACTGATGTGGGATGTGCGCAATAAAAAACTTTCTTTCCTGATTAAAGAAGGCGTATTTAATAACAGCATACCCGGCTACGCGATCCGTGTGGATCGTAAAGACAGTCAAGCCGATTCCCTGTTTGGCGTAACCATTTACGACCATACCGGAAACAGCGGAATAGCCAAGGTGATCAAAGCTGAAAAAGGACGCATGTACAAGCTCGACGGCGACAAGTACCTTTATCTGAAGCTGATTAACGGCGTGCGATACGAGGAGTCGAGCGGTAACAGCAGTACCTATAATCCCCGGCAGCAGTTCAGCCGCATGCGCTTCAGGCAAACGGAACAAAAGTTCGACCTGTCTACCTTTGCCCTCAACCGCACGGCAGAAGAAAGTTTCAGCAACAACACGCAAATGCAAAATCTGAAAGGGCTCGTCAGGAAACGCGATTCTTTGCAGCGCAAATTAGACAGCCTGGATAAAAGCACCAAATACGCCGCATCGAGTTATTTTAAGCAGACGGGGGCGGCACTTGGTTACTCGAAAATTTCTTCGAAGCCTAAAAAGCTGGGGACCGATATCGTCAAATCCATGCCCAAAACCGTGTCGAGGTATCAGATTTATCAATCGGCCGCCGACCGGGCCGAATCCATTCGCCAAAGTATCAACAACCGGGTCGAAGAACGAAAGAATGTAGAAAAGGACCGGCTGTTTACGATCGTCGAGTACCAGCGCAAATACACGCTGGCTGTATCGTGCCTGCTGCTGTTCTTTATCGGGGCACCGTTGGGGGCCATTATACGCAAGGGAGGGCTTGGCCTGCCGGTTGTCATGGCCATTTCGTTTTTTCTTGTTTACCACGTGATCTCTACGGTCGCCGAAAAGTCTGCCCGCGAGGGTT
The DNA here is from genome assembly GCF_003029735.1 of Pedobacter yulinensis. GTDB lineage: Bacteria > Bacteroidota > Bacteroidia > Sphingobacteriales > Sphingobacteriaceae > Pedobacter > Pedobacter yulinensis. The sequence continues at coordinate 502,333 of NZ_KZ686270.1, read as the reverse complement.
CGCTTGATCCGCGTTTCGGCATGTGGCTGGCCATTATTATTCTGTCGCCTTTGGGAGCCTTTCTAACCTATAAAGCAACTGCCGACTCGGCATTGTTCGACGTAGACTATTATAAAAACCTCGTGAAGGGCTTGTTTAAAAAGAAAGTACGGGGGTAGAGCCCCGGTTCCGGCACTTCCTTACAGCATCATGATATTTTCGCTCCGTCTTTTGTCGAAATAACATCGTAAATTTGTGACATACTTTTCCGTGAGGGAAAGGTCTATTCAGCAACAATGAAGATCAAGTTAAATACCATTGAAGAGGCCATTGAAGACATCAGGGCAGGCAAAGTCATTATCGTTGTCGACGATGAAGACAGGGAAAATGAAGGTGATTTTTTAACTGCCGCCGCAAATGCGAGCCCTGAAGTAATTAATTTTATGGCCACTTACGGCCGCGGACTGATATGCGCGCCGCTCACCGAAGAGCGCTGCGATGAGCTGAATCTTAACCTGATGGTTGGCAAGAATACGGCTGCGTATGAAACGAATTTTACGGTTTCAGTTGATCTGACAGGCCACGGCTGCACCACGGGAATTTCTGCCTCAGACCGGTCTAAAACCATCAAAGCGCTGATCGATCCAAATATTCACCCTGATGAACTGGGCAGGCCCGGTCATATTTTTCCACTGCGCGCGAAAGATGGCGGCGTGATCAGGCGTGCGGGACATACTGAAGCTGCAGTTGACCTTGCCCGCCTGGCAGGGATGGAGCCGGCCGGTGTGCTTGTAGAAATTCTGAAAGAAGATGGCGAAATGGCCCGCCTGCCCGACCTGATCAAAATTGCGGAACAGCACCAGCTTAAGATCATTTCGATCGAGGACCTGATCGCTTACCGCCTGGCAAAGGAAAGCCTGATCAAACCGGAAGTAACCATTAACCTGCCAACAGCCTGGGGCGATTTTCGCATGACGGCCTATACGCAGATGGATAACCAGGCTACGCACCTGGCCATCAGCAAGGGCGAATGGAAAGAAGGTGAGCCGGTACTAGCGAGGGTGCACAGTTCCTGTGTAACCGGCGATATTTTCGGCTCCTGCCGCTGCGATTGCGGTCCCCAGCTCCATAGAGCCCTGCAAATGATCGAGGCAGAAGGAAAAGGCATTGTCGTTTACATGAACCAGGAAGGCCGTGGCATTGGGCTGATCAACAAACTACGCTCATATAACCTGCAGGATGCAGGTTTTGATACGGTCGAGGCCAATATTAAACTGGGCTTTAAAGGTGACGAGCGCGATTATGGTGTTGGGGCTCAGATTCTGCGGGCACAAGGTGTGACAAAGATGCGGCTCATGTCAAACAACCCGACCAAACGTGCCGGATTGGTGGGATACGGGCTTGAAGTCGTCGAAAATATCCCGATCGAGATTGAGAGTAATGAACACAATGAGCGCTACCTCAAGACCAAACGCGATAAGATGGGACACTCCATCATGAAAGGCTAAACATCGCGGCGCTTCGGCGCCGCGAAAATTTTTGTTTTCTGCTCTTTATTTCCCCGTCTGCTGAAAGTTAACGTCAAAGTCTTTCGTTACATAAATGATGACCAGGAAGGCGGCAATGATCAGAACGGTCAGAATAATAAGTCCCCAGCTCCCGGCCATTTTGTTTTTGTCTTTACGAATGAGCCAGTAGACACCGCCGATGAGGGGAATGGCACAAATGAGCCAGAAAATAATTGAAGCAACTGCCATAGTCTTAGTTTAAAATTCCATCCTTGCCATTGGAGCCGTATCCTGGCCCACAAATTCGCCTTTCTGGTATAAATGATGTGCCGCAATGGCAATCATGCCTGCGTTATCTGTACAATATTGAAATGCCGGGATAAAAATTTTCCAGCCTTGTTTTTTTGCCATTTCTTCCAGGCCGGTGCGCAGCCCTGAATTTGCGGATACACCGCCTGCAATGGCGATTTGGCTAATGCCATACTGTACGGCAGCCTTTTTTACCTTGTTCAGCAAAATGCTTACAATGCGGTGCTGTACCGACGCGCAAATATCGGCAAGGTTATTTTCAATGAAAACCGGATCTGCCTGCACACGTTCCCGCAGAAAGTACAGTACAGCGGTCTTTAAGCCGCTGAAGCTGAAGTTCAATCCCGGAATTTGCGGTTCCGGAAAAGAAAATGCCTCTGGATTTCCGGATCTTGCCCATTTATCGATCAAAGGTCCCCCAGGGTAGGGAAGCTCGAGAATTTTTGCGGTTTTGTCGAAGGCTTCGCCGGCGGCATCATCAAGCGTTTCGCCCACGATCTCCATATCAAAATAGTCATTTACCTTAACGATCTGGGTATGGCCGCCCGAAACGGTCAGACATAAAAACGGAAATTCCGGTCTGGGCTCGTCTATAAAGTGGGCGAGGACGTGCGCCTGCATGTGGTTTACCGCAATGAGGGGCAGCCCGAGCGCCAGGGCGAAAGATTTGGCAAACGATACGCCGACCAACAGCGACCCCAAAAGCCCCGGTCCGCGAGTAAAGGCCACTGCGGTCAGGTCACTTTTTCGCAGGCCAGCATCCTTCAATGCCTGGTTAACTGCAGGAACAATATTTTGCTGGTGAACCCGCGACGCCAGCTCTGGTATGACACCGCCATAATTTTCATGTATTGTTTGGTTTGCAATAACATTGGCAGTAATTTTGCCGTTGTTAGAAACGGCAACAGACGTTTCGTCGCAAGATGATTCTATAGCAAGTATAACTGGCAATTCGTTGATCCTTTAAGCTGCAAAATTATTAAAAAACTATTTAAAATACTTCTTTGGTCAATTGCTTCGCTGCTTTTGTTGCTGACCATCGTAGTTTTTTCTTTGCAGTTTAAAGCTGTGCAGACCTATATCGCTAAAAGGGCCGCACGGTACCTTTCAGACGAATTAAAGACAACTGTCAGCATAGGCAGTTTGTACCTCAAGCCGTTCAAATCGCTCGTGCTCGAAGATCTTGTGGTGCTCGACCTGCAAAAAGATACCCTGCTCAGCACACCGAAATTCATGGTCGATCTGAATGAGCTCTCGCTAAAGCGACGGGTAGTCGACGTTAATACCATCCAGATCAATAACGGGTCGTTTTTTCTTAAGCGTTATAAGAAGGGAGGAAACAACCTCAAGTTTATCATCGACTATTTTGACTCGGGTGCTGCACCCAAGAAAAAGAAGAAAAAACCTTATGAGGTGCGCCTTGGCCGGGTCATTTTGAACAACATGCACCTCAGGTATAAGAATCTGAGAAAGAAAGACACCCTGCTCAGGGGCGTAAATTATGATGATGCAGAACTCCGGCAGCTGAACGGCATATTCGAGGGCCTTAACACGCGCGACCACCTTGCAAAGCTGGATATAAAAAACCTCACTTTCAAGGAAAAGAGCGGATTCTACCTGAAAAACCTGACTGCCCAGACCACCATCGATACCAATTCAATCGAACTTAAAAACCTTCTGCTGGTGACCAACCAGAGCCGGCTCACGAACTATTATAAAATGAGCTTCGACCGGTTTGAAGATTTCGAGGATTACGAAAACAGGGTACGCATGAAAGCCGTGTTTCGTAAAAGCCACATCGCTTCGCGCGATATCGCATACTTTGCGCCGGCCCTGCTGCGCATGAAACTTGATCTGGATGTAGACGGACAGGTTACAGGACTGGTGAATAGTCTGAAGGCCAAAAAGCTTTCAGTCAGGGCCGGCAAAGCAACCCACATCAAAGGCGATTTCACGGTCCGTGGCTTACCCAACTGGGAGGAGACATTCCTCGATCTGAAAATCGAAATGGCCGGAACAAATAAACGCGATCTGGATGAAATTCTTGGTAACACCACCGGACGGAAGACAAAAGTGATTCCCGAAATCGTAGCCAAATTCGGGAACGTGAATTTCAACGGTTCTTTTACCGGCTTCCAGAACGACTTTATTGCCTACGGCGAATTCAAGACCAAACTGGGGCGCCTCGTATCTGATGTAAACATGAAGATCGACAAAAAGGGCGAGCCTTCATATTCCGGTAATGTAAGCACCTACGACTTCAACCTGGGTGACTTACTTAGCGAAAAAAGCCTTGGTCGGGTCACATCAAAATTATATGTAAAGGGCCGCGGTACGGAGTTAAACCGGCTGAGTGAAGCGCTTACCGGCGACGTGGCCTATATCGATTTTAACGGTTACCGGTACCGCAACATCAAAGTTGATGGCACTTTCGACAAGAAGTTCTTTGATGGTAGTCTGCGGGTAAATGACAGGAACCTCAAACTCACCTTCGACGGAGGCATCAACTTCAATCCGAAACTGCCGGTATTCAATTTCAAAGCAGAGATTCGCGATGCACGGCTCCGGTCGCTGAAGCTGTATAAAGATTCGCTGCGGATTGCCGCGAGTTTCAGCACAAACTTTTCGGGTACCAACCTGAACAACATTGAAGGCGACCTGCTGATCAACAAGATCAGGCTGCAGAACCCGCGTGGAATTTACAACATCGACTCACTGCGCCTGACGGCAAACGGCAGGGGAATTGATCGGCGACTAAGCATCAATTCAGATATCTTTGATGCGAGCATTACAGGCACCTATGATCTGAATACGCTTGTTTCGTATTACAAGGCCATTGCAAAAACCTATATCCCCTCTCTTAAAACAGATATCATTCGTTACAACACCCAGATCTTCAAGTTTAACCTGCGCGTGAAGCGGTTTGAACCGATTGCGCCGCTGATTATGCCGGGGCTTGATCTCGAAGACCAGGCGGTGCTGGTTGGGAATTTTGACTCCCGCAACAATACGGCTACGCTGAACGGCTTTATTAAGAAGCTGAAATACCGCGGTGTGGTTGCCAATAACATCATTATAGATGAAAGCACCACTAAAGATTTTCTGCAGGCGGTGGTCACCTCAGACCGTGTAGATATCAATGACAGCCTGTTCATCAAAAATGTGAACATCTCGAATATCCTGCGCAACGACAGTTTATCCATGAACGTCAAAATGTCTAATTCTGACGATGCCAACCAGCTGGACCTGAATGGTCTGATCGAGTTCTCGAAAGATACCATGGCCCGGCTTAGCATTTTGCCTTCCTTATTGAAGATTAACAACGAAGACTGGCAGATCCAGGAAAAGGTGCGGGTAAGCTTTGATAAAGGCGAAACGCGCATTACGAACTTTGACCTGAGTAACGGAGCGCAGCTGTTAACCATAAATGGCACGCTCTCTGAAGATCCTGCTGACCTGCTGAAGGTCGGTTTTGAAAACTTTGATCTGAATACACTCAATCCGTTCACAAGAGGCTTCGGGGTCAAATTAGGCGGGAAGGTGAATGGCGAATCAAACCTTTACGGCATCCTGAAAGCCCCGCGTCTTAACGACAACCTGAAGATCGATTCGCTGCGGTTCAACGATACAGATATCGGCAACCTGGTCGATACCTCTTCCTATTCATCGGCAGATAATAAAGTTCACCTTTATACGCGAGTAACGACGGGCGGCCAGGAGACCTTTAAGGTAACCGGGGCCATTGACCTGGCTCAGAAACAGCTTGATGTAAACGTGAAGATGGCAGAAAGTAAACTCACCATACTCGAGCCCTTCGTCAAGAAACTGGTTTCGAACTTAAGGGGGAATATCTCTGCCGATATAGACATCAAAGGCAGCCTGAACAAGCCGGAAATTAATGGCGAGGTTGAGCTCGACGAAGCACGGCTTACCGTGAATTATCTGCGTACTCCTTACACCATTACTGACAAGGTAAGCGTGAGGAACAGTGTAGTCGAACTCGGCGATCTCGTTATCGCCGATGCAGAAGGAAACCTGGCACAGGCCACCGGTACCGTCGATCTGAACAACATCAACAATCCGACGCTCGACGTAACGGTTAACGCCAAAAATTTCATGGCGCTCAATACCACCAGCAAAGACAATTCAGTTTATTATGGACGGGCCTATGGATCGGGTGTCTTTCGCTTCAACGGGCCTACAGATAACATGCGGATCCAAATTGATGCAAAAACTGAGAAGGGCACCGTTTTTAATCTGCCATTGAATAGCTCGGAGACGGTATCTGAGAAAGATTTTATCAATTTCGTGACCAAAGACACGGTCAACACCCAGAAAAAACTCACTTCGTTTGACGGCCTGACGCTTAGTTTTAAGCTCCGCATCGACCCAAATACCACGGCGAATATTTATACTGCCCTCGGCAACCTGAGCGGAAAGGGAAATGCAGAACTGGCGCTCAATATCAACAGCCAGGGCGACTTTGAGATGTCTGGCGACTACATCATTGAGTCGGGCAGCTTCGACTTTACAGCCCAGGAGGTCATCAATAAACAATTTGCCATTCGCCAGGGAGGAACGATCAGGTGGACCGGCAACCCTACGGGTGCCCAGATCAACCTGAAAGCCATTTATTCATTGCGTGCCGGCCTGCGCGACCTCTATACAGCTGCCAACCGGGATGCAAGCAACAACAACAGTTCAGATCGTGTCAACACAGAAGTGGAAATGGGCCTAACTGGTTTGCTGCTTAAACCAGATATCAAGCTGGATATTTTCTTTCCGTCAAACCCGGCTATCAAGGAAGAGTTTCAGTCTTATTTCAGCGATCAGAATAACCTGAACCTGCAGGCTTTCAGTCTGATTATTCGACGCAGCTTTACACCCGGAACCGGCGAGGGCATAGGCCGGCAGCTGACCACCGGCGTCACCAGTACCGCAACAGAATTGATCTTTAACCAGTTTAACAACGTGTTGTCTTCTCTGAACCTGGACTTTGTTGACTTAAACGTGCGCACCTTTAACGACGTCAATGCCTCGTTCAAGTTTTTTGATGACCGGCTGATCATTAATGCCGGCGTTGTGGACCGCCGCAGCTCCAATGACTTCTCCCTCATCGATTTTTCCAGGAATGCGGTGGCCAGCGAGATCGAAGCCCTGGTGCTGATCAGAAAAGATGGAAGCCTGACCGGAAAGCTGGCCAATAAACCGCCAACACAACAGAGCATCTTCCTGAACTCAGGGATTAGCCCTACAAACAACGTGACCTCGCTGGGTCTGATCTATACCACCCAGTTTGATACATTCAGCGAATTTGTGAAGAAACTGACAGGGCAATACCGCCGCGACATCCGCAAGCGCCAGGGGGGAGAACAGCCAAAGAAAACCCGTCAGTCGGTAAACCGGGAAGCGGTAAGGAATGAGGAAAAAAGCTCCCAGCGCCGGTAGGTTATCCGCTGGCCGATAGGTATGCCTCGGTCTTCAGGATTTCCTGTAAGGGACTGCCTGCAACATAAAAGTCTAAAAAAGGTCGCCTGAAGAAAACCTGTACATTAGCGAGAGGACGCTGCCACTAAGATCCATGGGTTTAGGCCAGGTTAGATTTGCGCTCCCTGACTAAATAAAAAAGGTCGTTTCCCAACGGGGAACGACCTTTTTCTGTATGCTGACTCTCGTCGAGCAGGCTTCAAGGTGTGGAGCGCAACATCTGAACGTGGACAATATCACGAAAACAGATACGTCGTGACGGCTTATGTCTGATTATCCTTTGTCTTCAAGTTTATCGCCGGTAACCTCGGCCTTGATCCGGGTTTCGAGTTCTTCGGCAAGTTCAGGATTATCGAGCAGGAGTTGTTTAACCGCATCGCGGCCCTGTCCGAGTTTGGTATCGCCGTAAGAGAACCAGGATCCTGCTTTTTTAATGATACCGAAGTCGACGCCCAGGTCAATAATCTCGCCTGATTTGGAGATGCCTTCACCGAACATGATGTCGAACTCTGCAATGCGGAAAGGCGGCGCTACCTTGTTTTTAACGATTTTCACTTTAACGCGGTTACCTGATACCTCATCGGCATCCTTGATCTGCGAAATCCTGCGAATATCCAGCCGTACAGAAGCGTAAAACTTAAGGGCGTTACCACCGGTGGTCGTTTCAGGGTTTCCGAACATGACGCCGATCTTTTCGCGCAGCTGGTTAATAAAGATACAGGCGCAGCCTGTTTTTGATATGGTGCCGGTCAGCTTACGCAGGGCCTGGCTCATAAGTCGTGCCTGGAGACCCATTTTGCTGTCGCCCATTTCCCCTTCAATTTCACCTTTCGGTACCAGGGCCGCGACCGAGTCGATCACGATCACGTCGATCGCACCCGAACGAATCAGGTTATCGGCAATTTCCAGTGCCTGCTCACCATTATCTGGTTGTGAAATCAGCAGGTTATCAGTATCAACGCCCAATTTCTTGGCGTAAAATTGGTCGAACGCGTGCTCAGCATCGATAAATGCAGCAATGCCCCCTTTTTTCTGCGCTTCTGCAATGATGTGGGTGGCCAGGGTGGTTTTACCCGAAGATTCAGGCCCGTAAATCTCAATAACCCGGCCTTTCGGTATGCCACCGATGCCAAGAGCGATATCCAGGCTCAGCGAACCTGTTGATATGGCCTCAATCGATTCAATGGCCGAATCGCCGAGTTTCATGATCGTACCTTTTCCGTACGATTTTTCAAGTTTATCTAAAGTAAGCTGTAATGCTTTTAATTTGTCTGTGTTTGGCGTGCTCATGCTAAAAAAATCTGGATCGTAAATATAAACTGTAAGTAAAGTAAATAGCGCAGCTGTTGATAACTAATAATGCTAAATATTTTAGCGAAAATACGCAAAAAATTAGCGATGTCAATAATTGTAGAAAAAAAAATTAACCGGTCGTTTCAATCAGCCGGATCTTTTTTACACGCTGTTCAAAATAGCGGCAAAAATGGCTGATCTGGCAAACCTCACATTTTGGCGTACGTGCAATGCAAACATAACGGCCATGCAAAATGAGCCAATGGTGCGCCAGGTGGATGGTGTGCTGCGGCAGGTGTTTAACCAGGTCTTTTTCTACTGCCAGTGGCGTTCTTCCGGTGGTCAGGCCCACGCGCCGGGATACCCTGAATACATGTGTGTCTACAGCCATGGCCGGCGCCTGATAAATGACCGAGGCAATGACATTTGCCGTTTTGCGCCCAACGCCCGGCATGCGCTGCAGGTCCTTGATGTCTGAGGGAACCTTGCTGCCAAAATCTTCCAGCAGCATTTTGGCCATTCCGACCAGGTGTTTTGCCTTGTTGTTGGGATAACTGATGCTTCTGATGTAATCGAACACGATATCGGGCGTAACAGAAGCCAGTGCACGTGCATCGGGGAAACGTGCAAACAGAGCAGGCGTAACCATGTTCACGCGTTTGTCTGTGCACTGCGCGGAAAGGATGACAGCCACCAGCAGCTGGAAGGGATTTTCGTAATGAAGTTCTGTCTCGGCATCTGGCTGCTGTTCAGAGAAGTGTTCAACAAACAGGCGGTACCTTTCTTTCTTTAGCATGTGCAAAGATAAGCCGCAGGGCAAAAAAAAAGCTGCATTTCTGCAGCTTGTATTTATTTCTTTGTTTTCCTGGAATATTCGAGGATCCTGCTGATCACCTCATCGCCGGGGGCTTTCATCAGATCATCCAGCTGTGGTTTAAGGCTTTCATAAAAAAGATCATCGTCCATATCTGCAGGGTTTAGTCCTTTTTCAAGAGGTTGTGGGGCTTTCGTTTCTGCACCTTTAAAAGTAGTAGAGGTTCTTGTCATAAGCCTGGTTAAATTTTTAGGAATCATTTACAGAGTAAACGAGCCGCTATCTAATTTATTTTAAATCCCCGGATTTATTTTAAGACCCCAGGCTTTATTAACAAGAATGTTACTACAGGTGTGAAAAACACGTAGTCCCCGCATTTTTTAGAACCGTCTGCCGTATAAAAGCCGGTTAATTCCGGTAACTTAGCTCTTTGGCACTGATCATTTTCCGCAGGTTGCTCAGTGCATAACGCATGCGCCCGAGAGCGGTATTGATGCTCACATCTGTCAGATCGGCAATTTCCTTAAAACTCAGGTCTGCATAATGCCGCATGATCAGAACTTCCTTTTGCTCATCTGGCAACAGCCGGATCATTTTTTTGAGGTCAGAGCTGGTCTGCTCGCGCAGCATCCGGTCTTCTGCGCTTTCATCATGAAACTGCAGCAGGTTCAGCACATCACTGCCGTCTGAGCTGGTGATAACCGGCGCGCGTTTTTCCTTCCTGAAAAAGTCGATGACCAGGTTATGGGCAATGCGCATAACCCAGGGCAAAAACTTGCCTTCTTCGTTGTACCGGCCCGAACGCAGCGTATTGATCACTTTGATAAAAGCGTCCTGAAAAATGTCTTCGGCAAGGTACGAGTCCTTTACCAACAGGTATATAGAGGTGTAAATTTTGGATTTATGTCTTTTTAACAATTCTTCCAAGACCAGTTCGTTACCGGCTATATACAATTTAACCAGTTCCTGATCGTTTAATGATTGTAATTTCATAGGATTACCTACACTAATTTCCCTAACTATTTGCTAAAAATTAATTTGTAGATGTTTAGAATCGATAGTTTGTCTCCTATGTTGGGGGTTGACGACTGTTTTATTACAGTCGTTATAAAGTCAAAGAAAGAATTTTTTTTGTCAAAAAGCAACAATTAAATTGTTAAAAAAACGAAAAACCCACTTTATCGGTTTAATTTTGTAAGCAGGCGGAGCACAGGCGACCGCCTTTTTTATCTGCCCTGACCAGGAATTTCCCAGAGATACATGAAGAAAGAAGTCGAAAAAGACCCCTCGAAAAATATCATTATAAAAGGTGCACGCGTGCACAACCTGAAAAACATAGACGTTGCCATTCCCAAAAACAAGCTGGTAGTTGTAACCGGCATGTCAGGGTCGGGCAAATCCTCGCTGGCCTTCGACACGCTCTATGCGGAAGGACAACGGCGTTACGTAGAAAGCCTTTCGGCCTATGCGCGGCAGTTCATGGGCCGCATGAACAAACCCGATGTCGACTACATCAAAGGAATCGCACCGGCTATTGCCATTGAACAAAAGGTTATTACCTCGAACCCCAGATCAACGGTAGGCACTTCGACCGAGATATATGACTACCTCAAGCTGCTCTTCTCACGCATCGGTAAAACTTATTCTCCCGTGTCGGGGCAGGAGGTTAAACGGGATTCGGTCAGCACGGTGGTCGATTTTTTCAGCAAACTGCCTGCCGGCACGGCCGTGACGGTTTTCTGCCCACTGCACCCGCACAATGACCGCAGCCTGAAAGAGGAGCTGGCTGTCTTGCTTCAGAAAGGATTTTTGCGTGTGCTGATCGGCGGCAAGATCCACAAGATCGAGCAGGTGCTGGAAGACGGGTCGGTAAAAGATGAAACGCTCAAACAATCTGATGCTGTACAAATATTAATTGACCGCATCGTATACAGCGATGACGAGGAGACGCTGAGCCGCATTGCCGATTCGGTCCAGACGGGGTTTTTCGAGGGCAAGGGTGATATTTTTGTCGAAGCAGAAGGCCGGACAACCCATTTCTGCGACCGTTTTGAACTGGACGGAATGCAGTTTGAGGAGCCGACGCCGAATTTCTTCAGTTTCAACAATCCATACGGGGCTTGTAAACGCTGCGAGGGCTACGGAAACATCATCGGTATAGACCGCGATCTTGTTATTCCGGATAAAAGCAAAAGTGTGTACGACAATGCCATTGCGCCCTGGCGCGGCGAAAAAATGCGTGACTGGCTGAACCGTTTCATCAAGGTTGCCGGCAAGTTCGACTTTCCGATCCACCGGTCTTACAGCGAACTGACCGAAGAGCAGCAGGAGTTGCTGTGGACCGGCAACGCGCATTTCAGCGGGCTGAACGCGTTTTTCAAGGAACTGGAAGAGCAAACCTATAAAATACAGTACCGGGTCATGCTTTCGCGCTACCGCGGAAAAACAACCTGTCCGGATTGCAAAGGCTCGCGTTTGCGTAAAGACGCTTCGTACGTCAAGATCAACGGGAAATCGATTATACAGATCGTGCTCATGCCCCTCGCCGCAGCGCTGCAGTTTTTCAACGAACTGGAGCTCAGCGGAACCGATGAAAAGATTGCGCGCCGGCTGCTGGCCGAGATCGCTAACCGCATCCTGTATCTGAACAATGTGGGGCTGGGTTACCTGACCCTGAACCGGCTCTCGAACACCCTTTCTGGCGGTGAGTCTCAGCGCATTAACCTGGCTACTTCGCTGGGCAGCAGCCTGGTTGGGTCGGTGTATGTGCTCGATGAGCCCAGCATCGGTCTGCACCCGCGCGATACGAACAAACTGATCGAGGTGCTCCAGTCGCTGCGCAATGTCGGCAATACCGTGCTGGTCGTTGAGCATGAGGAGGAAATGATGAAGGCGGCAGACCACATCATCGACATTGGTCCGGAAGCCGGAACGCATGGCGGCAACCTGGTTTTCAGCGGGACCTACGATGAGATCATCAAAGATGAAAACAGCCTGACCGGCAAGTACCTGAGCGGCAGCGAACGGATCGAATTGCCGGTTTCAAGACGCAAGTGGCGCGACCACATCCTGGTCAAGGGAGCCAGGGAAAATAACCTGAGGAATATAGATGTAAAATTTCCCCTTGGTATTTTTACCGCTGTAACCGGCGTTTCGGGTTCGGGTAAGACCAGCCTGGTTAAAAAGATACTTTATCCGGCCCTGCAGAAAGCAATTGGCAATTATGCCGGCGAAGCTACCGGACAGCATGACGGCATATTCGGCGATTATGTGTTGGTAAGCCAGGTGGAACTGGTAGACCAGAACCCCATTGGGCGGTCGTCAAGATCTAACCCGGTTACCTACGTAAAAGCCTGGGACGACATTCGTGCACTGTTTGCTGGTCTTCCTGGAGCGAAGGCCGCCGGACTTAAGCCGGCCGCTTTCTCTTTCAATGTGGAAGGGGGGCGCTGCGACGTTTGCCAGGGCGAGGGCGAGGTACGGATTGAAATGCAGTTTATGGCTGATATCTTTCTGCCCTGCGAAGCCTGCGGCGGAAAACGGTTCAAGCAACAGGTTCTTGATGTAACTTATAAAGATAAAAATGTATCGGAGATCCTGGACCTAACGATCGACGAAGCTGTGGCATTCTTTGCCAGGGACCCCAAGATACTCGCTAAACTACAGCCGTTGGTCGATGTCGGGCTGGGTTACGTACACCTGGGGCAATCGTCAAATACCTTGTCTGGAGGCGAAGCACAGCGCATCAAACTGGCGTCGTTCCTCATTAAAGGAAACAATGCTACGAAAACCGTATTTATCTTTGACGAACCGACCACCGGCCTTCATTTTCACGACATCAAGAAGCTGCTGAAAGCCTTGCATACGCTGATTGAGCAGGGAAATACGGTTATTGTGATCGAACACAATATGGACATGATCAAGTGTGCCGACTGGGTCATTGATATTGGTCCTGAAGGCGGCGACGGGGGTGGGGCGCTCGTGTTTGAGGGGCTGCCTGAAGACCTCGCAGAGGTAGCGCACTCTTACACAGGCAAGTTTTTGAAAGAGCATCTGAAATAATTGTACATTTGCAGCCATGCTTTTTCTGACCTTCGTCCTGGGTGTTGTTCTGAACGCCATCGGGTACATTCCGCCCGGTAACATCAACCTCACGGTGGTGCAGATCTCTATTTCCAAAGGAATCAAACAGGCTTATGCCTTTATTATCGCCTTTGCATCTGTCGAGGTCTTTTTTACTTTCTGCATCATGCGTTTTGTGCAATGGCTGAGCAGCGAGTTCAAATTTGGCGAGGTGATCGATATATTTATGATCATCATGTTTTCTGTGCTCGGCGTCATCACCTGGCGAAGCCGTAAGGAAATGCCGAAGGCCGATACATCCAATCGCGACAGCATCAAGTATGGCATGTTACTGGGTGTGCTGAACCCGATGCAGCTGCCTTACTGGCTTTTTGTTGGTACGTACCTGATTGCACACCAGTGGATCGAGATCGGCAACATTTCGCTGATCATTTTCAGCATCGGGTCGGGATTGGGTGCGGGCCTGGCCTTGTACGGCTTTTCCCATTTTGCCAGGTACATCCAGGAGAAGTTTGACCTGAGCAGTTACATCATCAGCAAAAGTATCGCTTTCCTCTTTTTTGCTCTGGCCGCCTACCACATCGGCAAACTCATCTATGTGCACTTGATCAGGTAAAAAACACCGGTTGGACGGCGTTTTGTGCTGCCGGGTTGCGGGCGCGCGGCCTGGCCTATTTCAGGAAATCGACATTCCAGATCTTTTCTGCTTTCCGGCCAATGAGCCAGAACGAAGCGGCGAGCACAGAGAAAAACAGGGCTTTATGCCAGCTGTCCCAGAAATACTCAAAATAACGTGTGTACAGGTTAATAAAGAGAAAAGTGATGCCGAACTCGCGCGCAATATCGTCCCGGTATTTGAGACCGATCCAGGTACTCACGATACAGGCCGCCGCAGAAAGCAGTGCCCAGTAGAACAGGCTCAGCTGCCGCACCTTGTACCAGTCATCGAGTGTAGCGAAATTGCCGAAAACAGACAGGAACCAAAGGGAAATGAACAGGTACATCATCCCGCTCAGGTAAGTGACCTGGAAAAAGTATGAAAGTGTCCTGTGTTTTTTCAGCAGCAGGGACAGGGCGGTTAGCGCGGCCCCGAAAATGACAAAGCGCAGTGGGTAGTTCATGCCCAGGTAATAGCTGTCGCGGCTCAGGTATCCTGTTTCAGTGCCGAACCAGGCACCCAGCGAGATCAGCGCAAATGCCCAGATCATGCGCGAGCGGAAAAAATACCCGATCAGGCCATAAACCAGCACAGAAAGGAGAATGAGCAATCCGAAGTGCCCGCTTCCTTTGTCGAGCGATTTGCCAAGGTACGCGATGCCGTTTGCTGTAAAAAGCACCGCCATAAACAGGATGGCTTCGTTGCTGAACCGCAGGTTTGACCGTTTCTTTTTTCTCCTGAAACCAACAGCGTACAGCCAGGCAGCCAGGGCGATGGAGATAAGCGCAATGACGATATCGGAGGTTTCATAGATTCGCTCCAGCTGTTTGAGAATTGAAGGATCGATAAGCAAGGCCCCGAGCGAAATAAAACCACAGGCCAGGGCAACCCAGAACGAGTATTGGGCCAGGCGCAGCCAGTCGAATGTTTTCACCTCATAACTGCGGCGCAGCTGCTGCCCGGTCTCTTCGCTGATCAGGCCACGGCTTTCCCAGTCCATGATCACCTCGTCCAGGAATTCGCTTTTTTCTTTGTCTACTTTCATGTTCTGTTTCCGAAGATAATGATTTTGCCATGAGCCGGCCCGCTAACGATGCCCGGGAGGGCAGAAAAGCAGGTTTTTTTTGGTTAGTGACCTTGTTTGTTATATTTGCTTTTTGACAAACCGCCGATGAAACATGCTTTAACGGTAATTTGCCTGTTGTTTTTTGCGCTGCGCCCGGTCTCTGCGCAACAGGCAGACAGTGCTGCCGACCGCGCGGCAACGGTAAAAACGGGCCTCGCTACCTATTATGCGAGCCGGTTTGAAGGCCACCGCACCACCAGCGGGCAGCGCTACCGAGCCAAAAAATTTACCGCCGCTCACCGCAGCCTTCCTTTCGGTACCGTGGTTACCGTGACTAATCTCAGCAACGGCAAAACTATCGACGTAACTGTCAATGACCGTGGCCCCTTTACACGGCGGTTCATCATTGATGTCTCGGCTGCCGCCGCGAAAGCGCTTGGTTTTTACAGGCATGGGCAGGCGCGTGTACAGATCTCCTACCTCCATTCGCGGTAGCACGGGCGGTCCCGGTTCCTGCCTGTGATAACCTAAATAATTGCCGGATCGTTCAGGTCGTTTAGAAACCCTCGGGGCAGCGCTCCTGCTGACTATTTTACGCCCAAAAGTCAGTTAAAATAGCCGTTTTTAATACTTATTAACACTCATTACTTTTCGTTACGGCCTTAAAACGAAATAATTAGCTTTTTTGAGCCCGGTTTATGACCCTGGGCTGATCAAATTTTCGATTTTACCAACGCCGGTGTTAACAACTTTTGGGGGCAGAACGGGCCTCGTGTTATATATTTGTTTTAACGAATTCTAAGGGAAATCCGTCGTTCATTGTGTAGTTTAAAGTGTTGTGATTTAGTTAATTAGAAAGCATCGTTCTGATTCGATTTACCAAAGATTTCTTTGGCATTGCACCTGCAAGCTTGGTCACAACATGATTATCTGATGAAACGGTTTTGTTTTACGAAGGAGAGAAAATAAGGGAATGGTTCTGCATTTATTTTTAGTGGTGAATTTCACCGCGAGGAGAATTGTCGGCTTTTCCCGGAGAGTATGTGTTACCCAAACCTGATCCGCTTATGCAAAAGGAAGAAGAAGTATTATTAAAAGAGAATAAGGATCGTTTTGTGATCCTTCCGATTAATTACCCGGCCATCTGGGAGATGTATAAGAAGAGCGAAGCCAGTTTCTGGACAGCAGAGGAGATCGACCTATCTGACGACCTGAAAGACTGGAACAATCTGAACAGCGGAGAACGACATTTCATCTCACACATCCTGGCGTTTTTTGCGGCCAGCGACGGCATTGTCAATGAAAACCTGGCGGTTAACTTCATGAGCGAAGTGCAGATCCCTGAGGCGCGCTGTTTTTACGGTTTCCAGATCATGATGGAAAACATTCACTCTGAAACGTATGCCTTGCTGATCGACACGTATGTCAAAGACCCTGAAGAAAAGGACCGCCTGTTCCATGCCATTGACACGGTGCCCTGCGTGGGCAAAAAAGCGGAATGGGCACTTCGCTGGATCGAGAACGGTTCTTTTGCCGAACGCCTGGTGGCTTTCGCTGCGGTTGAAGGTATCTTTTTCAGCGGCAGTTTCTGTTCCATTTTCTGGCTTAAAAAACGTGGCCTGATGCCGGGGCTGACCTTCAGCAACGAACTGATATCACGGGACGAAGGCTCACACTGCGAATTTGCCTGCCTGTTATACGGCATGCTGAAATACAAGCTGACCGAAGAGCAGGTGCATACCATTATCAAAGATGCGGTCGAAATTGAAAAGGAATTTGTCACAGACGCACTTCCGGTAGCACTGATCGGTATGAACGCGAAACTGATGTCGCAGTACATCGAGTTCGTGGCCGACCGCTGGGCGCAGGAACTTGGTTACAGCAAAATATACGGTGCCAGCAATCCGTTTGATTTTATGGAGATGATCTCCCTGCAGGGCAAAACCAATTTCTTCGAGAAACGAGTTGGCGACTACCAGAAAAGCGGCGTGCTGACTGCCGCCGAAGATAAAGCGCAGAGTTTCTCCCTGGACGAAGACTTCTAAACATACCGCCGGAGGGCGCCGGGATCAAGACCGCGTTTTCTGAATACTTTTAATGATTTGGTACCGGTGCTTGATGGCCGGTACGCTAGCTAAATGATAAAAATATGTTTGTAATCAAAAGAGACGGTCGCAAAGAAGCGGTGCAATTCGACAAGATCACCGCGCGGATTCAAAAACTGTGCTATAGCCTCAATCCGGATCTGGTCGATCCGATCGATGTGGCCAAAAAAGTGATCGAAGGTCTTTATGACGGGGTAACTACCTCTGAGCTTGACAACCTCGCAGCGGAGACAGCTGCTTCTTTAACTACAAAACACCCGGATTATGCACTGCTTGCTTCGCGCATTGCCGTGTCCAATCTGCATAAAAATACGATCAAGTCTTTCTCGGGAACCATGAAAATGCTCTACGAGTATGTTGATCCAAAAGCAAAAAAGGAAGCGCCCCTGATTGCAGATGATGTATGGGAAATCATCGAGAAAAATGCAGACATCCTGGACAGCTCGATCATTTACGACCGTGATTTTGGCTTCGACTATTTCGGGTTTAAAACACTTGAAAAATCTTACCTGCTTAAAGTAAACGGCCAGATCGTAGAGCGTCCGCAGCACCTTTTTATGCGTGTTTCGGTTGGAATCCACAAGGAGGATATCGAAAGCGCCATCAAAACTTATCACCTGATGAGCGAGCGCTGGTTTACCCACGCTACCCCAACGCTCTTCAATGCAGGAACTCCAAAACCTCAAATGTCTTCCTGTTTCCTGCTGACCATGCAAGACGACAGCATTGACGGTATCTATGATACACTGAAACAGACGGCAAAGATATCGCAAAGCGCAGGCGGTATTGGCCTGAGCATTCACAACATCCGTGCAACGGGTTCTTACATTGGCGGTACGAACGGCACAAGCAACGGGATCATCCCGATGCTGCGCGTGTTCAATGATACTGCCCGTTACGTAGACCAAGGTGGCGGTAAACGCAAGGGTGCCTTCGCCATTTACCTGGAGCCCTGGCATGCCGATATCTTCGCTTTCCTTGACCTGCGCAAGAATCATGGCAAGGAAGAAATGCGTGCCCGCGACCTCTTTTATGCACTCTGGATGTGCGACCTCTTTATGCAGCGCGTTAAAGACAACGGCGACTGGAGTCTCTTCTGTCCGCATGAAGCACCAGGCCTGGCCGATTGCTTTGGTGCAGAATTCGAGAAACTGTATACCAGTTACGAGCAGGAAGGCCGTGCACGCCGCGTTGTAAAGGCACAGGAGCTCTGGTTTGCCATTCTCGATTCACAGATCGAAACCGGTACGCCATACCTGCTTTACAAAGACGCCGCCAACAGCAAGTCCAACCAGCAGAACCTCGGTACCATTAAAAGCTCAAACCTTTGTACCGAAATCATCGAATATACTTCTAAAGATGAAGTTGCCGTTTGTAACCTGGCATCGCTTGCCCTGCCACGGTTTGTAAACAATGCAACCTTTGATCATGAGAAACTTTACGAGGTTACTTATCAGGCAACCCTGAACCTGAACAAGATCATCGACCACAATTATTACCCGGTTGAACAGGCACAGACATCCAACCTTCGCCACCGGCCAATCGGCCTGGGCGTGCAGGGCCTGGCAGATGCGTTCATCCTCATGCGCCTGCCATTCGAGAGTGACGAAGCCAAACAGTTGAACAAAGAGATCTTTGAAACCATCTACTTTGCCTCGATGACCGCTTCCAATGACCTGGCTAAAAAAGAGGGACCTTATGAAACATTCAAGGGCTCGCCGCTTTCAAAAGGTCAGTTCCAGTTTGACCTCTGGAATGTGAAACCTGAAAGCAACCGCTGGGACTGGGAGTCGCTGCGCAAGAGTGTCATGGAGCACGGCGTGCGCAACTCACTGCTTGTAGCGCCTATGCCAACTGCATCTACCTCGCAGATCCTGGGCAACAACGAATGCTTTGAGCCGTACACCTCGAACATCTATACCCGCAGGGTACTCAGCGGCGAATTTATCGTTGTTAATAAACACCTGCTTCGCGACCTGGTGGCGCTTGGCCTGTGGAACAACGACATGAAAAACCAGATCATCCTGGCAAACGGATCCATCCAGTCCATTCCTGAAATCCCCGCCTACATTAAAGAACTGTATAAAACGGTTTGGGAGATCAAGATGCGTAACATCATTGACATGGCCGCAGACCGTGGAGCCTACATTTGCCAGTCTCAGTCCCTGAACCTGTTCGTAAATGCACCAAATACAGCCAAATTGACCTCCATGCACTTTTATGCATGGGAAAAAGGCCTCAAAACCGGTATGTATTACCTGCGCACGCAGGCCGCATCGCAGGCGGTTAAATTTACAGTTGAAAACCAAGGCGGCAAAGCCATTGAGCCGGTTATCCCGGCAAAGGTAGAGGCTGTAGTAGACGAGATTCCAGACGGCCCGGTCTGCAGCATGGAAGAAGGCTGCATCAGCTGTTCCGGATAAGAAATAAAGGCGAAGGCCTTTATACAATTACATTACAATGCCATTTTTTCAGGGTCCCGGCTGGTTTTGCCGGGACCTTGTTTTTTGTACGTATTTTTGCCGCATGCACCTGTCCAGCAAACACGAGATCATTGCCTGCGAGCGCTGTGCCAGCCCGGTCGAGTGCAAAGCCAACGCGTATACAAAATGCCAGTGCAGTACAGTACAGCTCAGCATTAATGAAGTTCAGTACATCAGTGAACTGTACGAGGGTTGTTTGTGCGCAAAATGCCTTGCTGAACTGCAGCAAGAGTACAGGGAGCAGGTTTGATGTTAAAAAAACAGTAAGTTGCAGACCAAAATTGGCAACTGTCTTTGCCGGGACCTATCTTCGCCACAAATAATAGCCATGAATAAATTTATCGTTCTGATCGCCTTGCTTGCTGGTCCGCTTGTCATGCATGCGCAAATCAAAAAAGCTACAGCTTTACGTATGGCCCAAAGCGAAGTTGAACGGGCGCAGGCCGCATACCGTTCAGAGGCGGCTGCAGCCTGGCAGTCGAAAACAATCCGCCAAGGCGACAAAGCCATGAAGTTTGAAACGAAAGTTTTCGGACAAGCTCAGCCTGGCCAGCGCAGTCTGTACATTTCGCTGCACGGCGGCGGTGGCACTACGCCCGAAGCCAATGACAAGCAATGGCAAAATCAGCAGCGGCTCTACACACCTGGGGAAGGTCTGTACTTTGTGCCGCGCGCCCCAACCAATACCTGGAACCTCTGGCATGAAGACCATATTGACGACATGATTGATCAGGTGATCAAAAGTGCAGTGATCCTGGAAGGTGTAGATCCCAACCGGGTGTACCTGCTTGGGTATTCTGCTGGTGGCGACGGCCTTTACCAGCTTGCCCCCCGAATGGCCGACCGCTTTGCTGCAGCTTCAATGATGGCCGGTCATCCCGGCGATGCTTCCGCACTGCCGCTTCGCAACCTGCCCTTTGCCATCTTCATGGGGGCCGAGGATGCCGCCTATGACCGCAATAAACACGCCGCTGCCTGGGGAAAGACACTGGATAGTCTGCAATCGGCCGATCCCCAGGCCTATCTACACAAAGTGGAGATCTATCAGGGCCTGGGCCATTGGATGAACCGAAAAGACACCGTTGCGCTAGCCTGGATGGCCGGTTTCAAAAGGACCGCCCTTCCCAGCAAGGTGATCTGGGTTCAGGATGACCGCAGGCATCAGCAGTTCTATTGGTTAGGTGCCACCGCTGCAGCAAAAACCGGCGACAAAGCTGTCGTTTCTCTTGACCGGAAAGGCAATGCTATCGAGCTGGACGAAAATACTTTTGCAACGCTGCATATCTACCTGAACGACGACATGCTCGACCTGGACAAACTGATCACCCTGCGGTCAAACGGAAAAACCTTGTTCAGGGGGAAACTTAAACGTTCGGCCAACCTGATCAAAAGCTCGGCAGAACGTCGCCTGGATGCATCACAGGTTTATTCGGCGGGGCTGCAGGTTGCAGGTGGCAGCGCTAAACCGCTTTAAGCCGTGTCAGCTGCAGGTAAGCATCCGGCTCCGGCACCAGGTTGCTTTCAGCGTTCCCGAACAAAATCGTAACTTTGCAGCAAAATTTTTTGAGTAGATGAGTAAAGTAAAAGTGGGTCTGGTGCAGATGAGCTGCACGAAAGACAAACAGGAAAACCTGGACAAGGCCATTGCCGAAGTGCGCAAGGCTGCTGCTAAAGGTGCACAGATCGTTTGCCTTCAGGAGCTGTTTACATCGCTGTATTTCTGCGATGTGGAAGACTATGATAACTTTGCATTGGCCGAGGCCATTCCCGGCCCTTCTACCGATGCGCTTGCACTGGTTGCCCGCGAGCTGAACGTGGTCATCATTGCGTCGTTGTTCGAAAAACGTACCGCCGGTCTGTACCACAACACCACAGCCGTGCTGGATGCCGATGGGACGTACCTGGGTAAGTACCGCAAGATGCACATCCCGGACGATCCTGCTTTTTATGAAAAATTCTATTTTACCCCCGGCGATCTTGGTTATAAAGTATTTCAAACCAAATATGCAAAGATTGGGATCCTGATCTGCTGGGACCAGTGGTATCCGGAAGCATCGCGCATTACTGCGCTGATGGGCGCTGAAATCCTGTTCTACCCGACGGCCATTGGGTGGTCGACCGAGCAGGACGAAGAAACGAACACAGACCAGTACAATGCCTGGCAAACCATTCAGCGTTCGCATGCAGTAGCCAATGGTGTTCCTGTGATTAGCGTAAACCGAGTTGGTTTTGAACAGGATGGCGCCATGAAATTCTGGGGCGGCAGTTTTGCGGCGAATGCGCAGGGGCGTATCCTTTATCTGGCTTCGCATGAAAATGAAGAGACGGAGGTCGTTGACCTTGATCTGGATGAATCTGACTTTTTCAGGAAACACTGGCCCTTTTTACGGGACCGGCGGATCGATTCTTACCAGCCGATCACGAAACGTTTTATCGATGAAGACTAGCCGCAGGCTATAGCCCTGTACGCTGCACCATTCTTAATCTTAACATCAATTGCCGGTTAGGCCGGTTCCATGTATATATGAACGACTTTTCTGCGGGGCTGCGTGCCGGTTCCGGATCTACACCAAAAGCAAACGGGTACAGCTTTCCGGCTGAATGGGGCAGACAAGAAGCCATGTGGCTGAGCTGGCCCCATAAGGAAGCGTCCTGGCCGGGAAAGATCGACAAGATCTATGCGCCGTATTGCCGCTTCATCAGGGCTGTTTCTGAGGGTCAGAAAGTTCGCATCAACGTGAAAGATGCGGCGATGGAGCAGTTTGCGCGCGAGCAGCTTGCTAAGGAAGCTGTACCGGCAGAGGCGGTCGAGTTTTTTTATCACGAAACGAACGATGCCTGGTGCAGGGATCATGGGCCCGCATTTTTGACAGACGGAAAGGGCGGCAAGGCAGTGGTCGACTGGGGTTATAACGCATGGGGCGGCAAATACCCGCCTTATGATTTGGATGATGTCATTCCGACGCGGATCGCTGCGCATTTCGGCTTGCCCGTCTACCATCCGGGAATCGTTATGGAAGGCGGCTCGGTCGACTTTAACGGCGCAGGAACGGTCCTTACCACCACAGCCTGCCTGCTCAATGAAAACAGGAATCCCGCGCTGAGCAAAGAAGAGATCGAGACCTACCTGAAAGAGTTTTATGGGCAGGACCAGGTGCTGTGGCTTGGCGACGGAATTGTCGGCGATGATACCGACGGTCATATCGATGACATCACACGGTTTGTATCAGAAGACACGGTGTTAACTGTTGTGGAAGAAAACCCTGAAGACGAGAATTACGCGATTTTACAGGAAAACCTGGAAAC
Organism: Pedobacter yulinensis; assembly: GCF_003029735.1. Taxonomy (GTDB): domain Bacteria; phylum Bacteroidota; class Bacteroidia; order Sphingobacteriales; family Sphingobacteriaceae; genus Pedobacter; species Pedobacter yulinensis. The sequence goes on along the minus strand of NZ_KZ686270.1, from coordinate 479,242 downwards.
TTTAAAGACGTTTCGCCTGCCAGACGGCCGTCCGCTTAAAATCGTCGAATTGCCAATGCCCGCTGCGGTCATATATGAAGATACCCGGTTACCGGCATCGTATGCGAACTTTTATATTGCCAACGAGGTGGTCGTCGTACCTGTTTTCAACGATGCCAATGATGCGCGCGCGTTGAAGATCATTCAGAGTTGTTTCCCAGACCGGAAGGTGATCGGTATCGACTCTGTAGATCTGATCTGGGGCCTGGGCAGTTTTCATTGCCTGAGCCAGCAGGAACCGGCGGTATAACCAACTGGCCAAACATGAACAGGGCTTAAAAAAGGCCTTGCGCCGGCACTTTGCCTACCAAATGGGCGGCAGGCGATCTGAATAAACATTTTCAAGCTGGAAAAGAAATGATAAATTTGGCCTCCGGCCCGGGCCGGCCAATGAGATCAAATCAAATGATAATGAAATTACTTGAAGGAAAAACGGCGCTGGTTACCGGTGCTTCTAAAGGAATAGGAAGAAAAATCGCAGAAGTGTTTGCTGCCCATGGCGCAAACGTCGCGTTTACATATCTCTCGTCTGTTGAAAAAGGACAGGCTCTTGAGACCGAGCTGCAAACTTTCGGAACGAAGATAAAAGGTTACCGGTCTGATGCATCCAAGTTTGCCGAAGCAGAGCAGCTGATCAGCGACGTCGTAGCTGAATTCGGCACGCTCGATGTTGTGGTTAACAACGCTGGCATAACCAAAGATGGTCTGCTGATGCGGATGACCGAAGAAAACTGGGACGAGGTAATCGACGTGAACCTGAAATCGGTGTTCAATGTAACCAAAGCGGCTTCAAAGATCATGATGAAAAACCGCAAAGGCGTGTTCATTAACCTGAGTTCCGTTGTCGGTGTGCAGGGTAACGCCGGTCAGGCTAACTACGCCGCATCAAAGGCTGGAATTATCGGATTTACCAAATCAGTTGCCAAAGAATTGGGCTCGCGTAACATTCGGAGCAATGTTGTTGCTCCGGGCTTTATTCGCACAGAAATGACCGATGTACTCGATCCGAAAGTTGTAGAGGGCTGGGAGGCGAACATTCCTTTGAAACGGGCGGGGCAGCCGGAAGATGTGGCCAATGTCTGCGTGTTCCTGGCTTCAGACATGAGCGCCTACGTGACCGGTCAGGTGCTTCCCGTTTGCGGCGGCATGCTCTAGCAATAAAAGATATACAATGAAAAGGCCCGCTAATCCTGTTTAGCGGGCCTTCTTTTAGTTAAGCCTGAACTTTTCTTCGGGTTCCTCATTTACCTGTTTAAGCAGGGTCTTTATTTTCTTTAGCAAAACATTGATGTCAAAAGGTTTTGGAAGAAAGTCGTTCGGTGCATGTTCTTCGTTCATGACGTACTGATAGTCCCGCAAGCCTGACATCATCAGGATGGGAATATCTTTGGTGTCTTCGTCCATTTTTAGCTGTTCGCAGATCACGCGTCCGTCCATTTTGCCCAGAACAACATCAAGAATGATCAGTTCGGGGCCAAACTCCTCGATCCGCTCAAAGATCTGTTCTGCACTCAGCAGCGTCGAGACCTCGTAATTGCCTATCTCAAGAACCAGTTCAATGGTTTCCAGCACATCTTCATCATCATCAATTACAAGTATTCGTTTTTGCTCCATGGTCGGTAAATTGAAATCCGGTTGCAAGTATAACAAAAAAATTATGTGGGGGTTTTGTTAAAGAAACATTAATTTCCTGTTGGTTCAAAGCGTTCAAAACGCTCCCAGAAGCCATCTTTTGGCAAAGAAGCAAACAGTTTGACGGGTTCTTTTTTGACTGGGTGAATGAATTCCAAACGCCTGGCATGCAGGCAAATGCTGCCCTTTCGGCTGCCTCGCGGATACCCGTATTTGTTGTCGCCAACGATGGGCGTGCCCAGTGTCGACAACTGCACGCGGATCTGGTGCGAGCGGCCGGTAAGCGGGTCGACCTCAATCAGGAAATAACCGTCCAGTTCACCTAGCAGGCGGTATCCCAGCTGGGCGCGCTGACTGCCCGGAACCTCCTTGTCGTAAGGCGTAACCAGGTTTTTCTTCGGGTCTTTGATCAGCCAGTGTATCAGTGTACCCTGCACTGCGGCTGGTTTTTTCCGGGCCACGGCCCAATAAGTCTTTTTCACCTCGCGGTTTTTAAACAGGAGGTTCATGCGCTCCAGGGCCTTGCTTGTTTTTGCAAAAAGAATAACACCGCTAACCGGGCGGTCGAGACGGTGCACAACGCCGAGAAAAGCGCTTCCCGGTTTGTTGTACTTGGCGGCAAGATATTTCTTAACCTGCTCATCGAGCGGTTCATCTCCGGTTTCGTCTACCTGGACAATGTCGCCCGCTTTTTTGTTTATGGCAATCAAGTGGTTGTCTTCAAAAAGAATATCGTGGTCAGTGATCGGCATGCTGCGGTCAGTATTGCTCCTTTTCGTTCGGGAAATCTTTGCTCTTCACATCGCTGATGAAAGCTTTCGCCGCATCGTGGATCTGGGTATAAAGATCAAGGTACTGGCGTAAAAAACGGGGTTTGAAACCCTTTGTCAGTCCGAGCATGTCATTTACCACCAGCACCTGCCCGTCGCAGTGTGGCCCGCCGCCAATACCGATAACAGGTACGCTGACACTTTCAGCTACGAGTTTACCCAGGTCGGCGGGAATCTTTTCAACAACAATAGAAAAACAGCCGGCTGCCTGGATGGCCAGGGCGTCTGAACGCAATTTGGCTGCTTCGGCTTCCTCTTTGGCGCGCACGGTGTAAGTGCCGAACTTATAAATAGACTGCGGTGTCAGGCCAAGATGGCCCATGACGGGGATACCAGCCGTTACAATACGCTCAATAGATTCCACCACCTCTGCGCCGCCTTCCAGTTTTACTCCATGAGCGCCCGACTCTTTCATGATGCGAATGGCCGAGTTCAGCGCCTCCTTTGAATTGCCCTGGTAAGATCCGAAAGGGAGGTCTACGACGACGAAGGCGCGTTTTACGGCACGGATAACCGAGGCCGCATGATAGATCATCTGGTCGAGCGTAATGGGGAGGGTGGTTTCATGACCCGCCATCACGTTCGAAGCCGAATCGCCTACAAGGAGGATATCAAGCCCTGCATCGTCCAGGATGGTTGCCATTGAGTAATCGTAGGCGGTAAGCATGGATATCTTCTCGCCCCGTTGTTTCATTTCCTGGATAATGTGGGTTGTAACCCGCTTTACTTCCTTGTGTATCGACATGGCTTGTCTTGTTTTAGGGCCCAAATGTAAAAAGTAATCGCCACATTCTTCTGTCAATCGCTTGTAAACATCAGGGCGCTGCCGGCCTTTTTTAAAAAAAACGGCAAGATCAGCTTACTAATATGGTATTTCCGTTTCCAGATATGGCTGGTAAATACTATCTTTGTACCCCGAAATGAACGGGCTTGAACTTTACCTTTCCAACGTAAAACCTGCCGGCCAATGGCCTTCAAAGTGGCTTTTTTCTTTCTTTTTACCGACTAATTTATTGACAAAACATGACTAACTACACCAAGTTACCTGCAGTATTATTATTGGCCGACGGAACTGTCTTTCATGGTAAAGCTGCCGGAAAGATCGGCACCACAACCGGCGAAATTTGTTTCAATACAGGCATGACAGGCTACCAGGAGATTTTTACCGATCCATCGTATTTCGGGCAGATCATGGTAACCACCAATTCGCACATCGGTAATTACGGTATTCACAAGGAAGAGATTGAGTCGGGCTCGATTAAGATTGCGGGGCTGGTTTGCAAAAATTACAATATTCTTTATAGCCGCAAAGAAGCCACAGAATCCATCCAGGATTATTTCCAGAACGATAACCTGGTGGCGATTTCAGATATCGATACCCGTGCGCTGGTGCGTCACATTCGCGATAAAGGCGCCATGAACGCCATCATTTCATCAGAAATTACCGACCTGGAGACCTTGAAGAGCATGCTTGCAGAGGTTCCTTCAATGGAGGGACTGGAGCTTTCCTCTCAGGTTTCTACCAAAGAAGCTTACTATTATGGCAGCCCTGAAGCATCGCTCAAAGTGGCTGTGCTGGATTTGGGAATCAAGAAAAATATTCTGCGCAATTTTGACGACCGCGACATCTACGCCAAGGTTTTCCCGGCCAGGACTACGTTTGCCGAAATGGAAGAGTTTGCGCCAAATGGTTACTTTATTTCAAACGGTCCCGGCGATCCCGGCGCCATGCCTTATGCTGTAGACACATTCAAGGAAATCCTCGCGGCAGACAAACCTGCTTTCGGAATTTGCCTGGGGCACCAGCTGCTGGCCGAAGCCAACGGCATCGGAACCATGAAGATGTTCAACGGCCACCGCGGGCTGAACCATCCGGTTAAAAACGTGATCAAAGATCATTGTGAAGTTACCTCTCAGAACCACGGTTTCGGGGTGATACCGGATGAAGTGCGTGCATCAGACAAGGTCGAGATTACCCATGTGAACCTGAACGATCAGTCGATTGAAGGCATTAGGGTGAAAGGAAAGCCGGCATTTTCTGTTCAGTATCACCCTGAGTCCTCGCCCGGCCCGCACGATTCACGATACCTGTTCGATGATTTCGTCGACCTTATGAAAGGTAAGTTAAGCTGGTAGTACGCCGGCGACGGTTGGAAGTTATTCGTTGAAACGATGGTTCGGGTGGTTTTTGACCGCCTGCTGTCGGGCCATGCTGAAAAGCTTCGTACCTTTAACCTATGCAAGACAAGCAGGCAATGATCCGGGTTAAAGACCTGGTTAAAAAATACGACGATTTTACGGCCGTTAAAGGATTGTCGTTCGACGTTTTTGAGGGCGAAATTTTCGGTTTACTGGGCCCCAATGGCGCGGGAAAAACGACTACCCTTGAAATCATCGAAACCTTGCGCCAGAAAACTTCGGGAGAGGTTTTTGTGAACGGGCTTTCAATAGACCGCGATGCGCATGCCATCAAACAAATCATTGGCGTTCAGCTGCAGGCCGCAGGGTACTATCCCAATCTGAACCTCATCGAGCTGCTCGAACTTTTTTCGGGCTTGTATGGCGTGAAGGCAAAACCGATGGAGATGCTCGAAAAAGTCAACCTGCAGGAGAAGGCGAAGGCCAGGTACAAAGCGCTTTCAGGCGGGCAAAAGCAGCGGTTTTCAATTGCTACCACACTCATTAATTCGCCAAAGATCGTTTTTCTGGACGAGCCGACCACCGGCCTCGATCCGCAGGCGCGGCGCAACCTCTGGCAATTGATCGGCGAGATCAGGGAAAGCGGAACAACCGTTGTGCTCACCACCCATTACATGGACGAAGCGGAGCAACTTTGCGACCGCGTCGCTTTTGTGGAGCGCGGCGAAATCATTGCGCTGGATACACCCGATCAGCTCATAGACAACTTGCTTAAAACCGGATTCGAGCGGAAAAAGGAAGTAAAGGGTGCCAATCTGGAAGACGTGTTCATACACCTGACGGGCCAGGAATGGCGCGAAGGCTAATTACAACCAAATATGCAAAAAGCCTACAGCAATACCACCGCAACCCTGACCCTTGCTAAGGCAAGTTTCAGGTCAATCCTGCGCAGTCCATCGGCCGTTATTTTTACACTCGCATTTCCGCTCATCTTCATTTTGGTGTTCGGTTTCCTGAGCAATGGCGGTATTCGCGTCAGGCTGGGCGTTGACCCGGGCTCTGACCTGCAGAATCCCGTTATCGCGGCGATGCAGCAAACGAAGGTGATCAAGCTGATCCAGGACAAAACTGCATCAGAACTGCGGGAGAGCCTGGAGAAAGGACATATAGATGCGCTGATCAGCGTACGTAGAAACACTTCCGGTAAACCGCTTTTTATTGCAGACATCAGGTACACGTCTGCATCGGCCGACAAGGGAAATATTCTCCGCTCGCTCATCACCAACCTGATGTACAAATTAAATATGCACGATGTTAAACCCAGCGTTGCAGATGTACGGGAGCAGACCGTTAAAGGCCGGATGTACCGGACGATAGACTTTATCCTGCCCGGGCAACTGGGTTTTTCTCTGCTTAGCACGGGCGTTTTCGGTACGGCTTTCGTATTTTTCAGCCTGAGACAGAACCTGGTCATTAAACGGTTCTTCGCTACACCCGTTAAGCGCTCCAGCATCGTGATCGGCGAAGGGATCGCCCGCATTGGTTTCGCGTTACTCGGCGCACTCGTTATTATCCTGATCGGGCACTTCTTTTTTCATTTTACCCTGATTCACGGTTTCATTACGGTAATCAACATGCTTATTCTCTGTTTTTTGGGTGTGCTGGTATTTATGGGCTTCGGGTTTGTGGTTTCAGGCCTGGCCAGGAGTGAAAGTACTATACCACCCATTTCAAATATCATTACCCTGCCCCAGTTCCTTTTGGCAGGCACATTTTTTTCGATCGAGGCGTTCCCCGAATGGCTGCAGCCAATTAGCCGGGTGCTGCCGTTAACCTATCTGAACGATGCGATGCGCCTGGTAGCCTTCGAAGGCGCAGGCCTCTGGGAAGTAAAAACACAGATATTGGTGCTGCTTGTTTGGGGTATCGCGATTTATGCCCTTGCTGTAAGGACCTTTAAATGGGAATAAGTGGTTTTAAATTGCTGCGGCTTTGTAGCGAAGGGAAACCTGCCGGCGTTTTTGCAGGTGTCCAAACAAAAGAACAGTATGAAAAATTCATTCTTCGCCATCACAACCCTGCTCCTTTTTATTTTCAGTGCCTGCAGTAAAGACAAAGACCAGGGCGTGCCCGAAGAGAACTTGTCGCCAATCATTCAAACAGAGCTTCCTGCGAGCGTCAATTCCCTTGATCCCATCCAGTTCAATGTTCACCACCTTGTTTTTAATGGCTGCGGCCGCTACGATCGCGCGGTGACAAAGGCGGATGGCAAAACGATTACAATCACCTTCCTGGCAAAATATGCAGATGGGTTTTGTACCATGGACGTACCTACCCGTGTTACACCCTACACCTTTGTGCCAAAAGAAAAGGGAACCTACACCTTCCGTTTCAGGTCGGGTCACAAGAGCGAAGAAAAGTATATCGAGCAGCAGCTTGAGGTCAGGTAATCCATAACCTGCCGAACTATCTTGCATCAGCGTTGTTATACAGATATCAACCTGATCAATCATGAAAAAAGTATTGCTTGCTGCTGCCTGCGCCCTGGGTGTTGCCGTTGGCTGCAACAACGACCGCAAACCCACCTCGAACACTGAACTGGCAGACAGTTCGACGGCTAAGTCCGACTCCCCAATCGAGGAAGCAAAATGTTATACCTATATTAAAGGAAAAGACACTGCGCAAGTACACTTGATTACAAAAGACCAGGCCGTAACCGGCCATATGCTGGTCAGTTTTTTTGAAAAAGACCGGAACTCAGGTGCTTTAACGGGCAGAATTGTCGGCGATACCATTATCGCAGATTACAAATTCATGTCTGAAGGAGTGGAATCGGTCAGGCAGGTCGCTTTTTTGAAACAGGGCGGAAAGCTGGTAGAAGGTTATGCTGAGATAACCGAACAGGATGGCAAAATGGTCTTTAAAAATACGCATGACCTGAAGTTTGACAGCAAGTTTCCGTTAACGGAAACAGAATGTCCAACCAGCATGTAGCCTTCGTGGGGCTGCTGCATACCAAAAGACAGGATGGGACGTTTTAAGAACAGGAGGCAAGATGCTCATACAGAACGAACTGAAGAACGAAGAGATTACGGTGTTGAGCGTTCCGGTGCATTATCCTAAAGAGACGCTGCTTCGCAGCAAATTGCGCGCCTCATGGAAAAAGGGCATTTTACTCGTGGTCGTCGCCTCACTGCTTGCCGCCGGACTGCTCAGCCTGGTGAATCTCTCAAATTTTCTGCTCCAGTTTTTTGTTACCCTGCTTATCTTTGCCGCCTTGGGTTACGTTCTGATTGCCTGGTCTGTGAAAAGGGAATCTGAGCGCCTCAGAAGCCTGCAGCTGGAACTGGAGTTGACCGAGGCCGGGGTTAGTTTCGTAAACCACACCCTGAATAAACGCAACTCTTTTAGCTGGGACGCTGTCAGGGCAACTTATACACCGGGCAAAGACTGGGAGTTCTTTTTTCCGCGAATTGGTCAGTATGCTTTTATCTCCGAAAAAATGCTTACCGAACGTTACCACAGCAAGATCCTTTCCTGGTCAAAGCATTAAGGTTCCCCCGGTCTTTATGCGATGGGCAAATTGCGCTATTTATGAACTTTTTCTTAATTTTCAGCCTAAAAAACCGATTATTTAAAATTTATTATAACTTTGAGTCGACACTTAGAGGTGTGTAAAAAATACACTAAGTGAGTTTAATTAATAAAAATCAAATAGAATGAGTTCAATAATTAATGTCCATGCCAGACAGATCCTCGATTCACGGGGAAATCCTACCGTCGAAGTAGAAGTAATTACCGAGGCCGGCGCAATGGGACGTGCTGCCGTACCGTCAGGTGCCAGTACCGGAACCCACGAAGCCGTTGAATTGCGTGATAACGACAAGAATACTTACATGGGAAAAGGCGTTTTGAAAGCCGTTGAAAATGTAAACAGCAAGATCTCGAAAGCGCTGAAGGGCATTGAAGTATCTGAACAAAATCAAATCGACAAGATCATGATCGATCTTGACGGTTCTGAAAATAAAGGCTCACTTGGTGCGAACGCAATCCTTGGCGTGTCACTGGCTGCTGCCAAAGCTGCGGCGCAGGAAAGCGGGCAGTCACTTTACCGCTATATCGGCGGCGTAAATGCAAACACCCTTCCGATCCCGATGATGAACATCCTGAACGGTGGTGCGCATGCCGATAACAAGATCGACTTCCAGGAATTTATGATCATGCCGCTTGGTGCTGCTTCTTTTTCTGAAGCGCTGCAGATGGGAACGGAGGTCTTTCATCACCTGAAAACGGTATTGAAGAAAAAAGGCTATTCTACCAACGTTGGCGACGAAGGTGGTTTTGCCCCGAACATTGGTTCTAACGTTGAGGCGATCGAAACCGTTCTGACCGCTATCGAAGCCGCAGGTTATACGCCTGGTAAAGATATCTGGATTGCAATGGATGCCGCAACTTCAGAAATGTATGACAGGGAGAAAAAAACCTACAGCTTCCACAAATCTTCCGGAGAGGTTCTGACCTCAGAAGAAATGGTAAGATACTGGGTAGACTGGGTAGAGAAATATCCGATCATTTCGATCGAGGATGGCCTGGACGAGGATGACTGGTCTGGCTGGGAGGCCCTTACGCTGGCCATTGGCAGCAAGGTGCAGCTGGTTGGCGACGACTTATTCGTGACCAACGTAAAACGCCTGCAAACCGGTATTGAAAAGAGCATTGCCAACTCCATCCTGGTCAAAGTAAACCAGATCGGTTCGCTTACAGAAACCATTAATGCCGTTTCAATGGCGCAGATTAACGGTTATACGTCGGTCATGAGCCACCGCAGCGGCGAAACTGAAGACACCACGATCGCCGATCTTGCCGTGGCCCTTAACTGCGGTCAGATCAAAACCGGTTCAGCTTCCCGCTCAGACAGGATTGCAAAATACAACCAGCTGCTCCGTATAGAAGAAGAGCTGGGCAGTTCGGCACGGTTTATCGGCAAAGACTTTAAATTCTTGAAAAAATAAACGGCGTTTGCGAGGCAACTGTTGATAAGTTGAAAAACTGGTCAATGAAACATCCGGAGATTTAAAAATCTTCGGATGTTTTTTTTCTTTATGTTTGTAGTCCAATCTTGGTCTGTATGAAAAGTATCAGAAAAATGGTCAGCCTGCTCCGGAACAAATACTTCCTGGCTACGTTGATTTTTGCTGTCTGGATGTTGTTCTTCGACCGCAATGACATTGTATCGCAGTATGAATATGGCCGCCAGGTCGACAAACTGCAGGAGGAGAAAGACTTCTACGAGAAAGAGATCATGCAGGTAAAAAAAGACCTGCGCGAACTCGATACCGACTTGCAGACTGCTGAAAAGTATGCCCGCGAGCGTTATTTCATGAAGAAAGACAATGAGGATGTTTTTGTCATTATCCGGGAAAATAAAAAAGAAGACTAACTCCTGAAATACGAGGCGGGCAGCGACAATTTGTAGCGCACAACGACTACCCGCATGCCGAATATAAAGGCGATCACGATAACCTTGGCCAGGTCGGCTTTGAGGTTAAAATACACCAGGATGAAATATAATATACCGCCCAGAATGCAAACAGTTGCATAAATTTCCTTTCTGAAAACGAGGGGGATCTGGTTTAGCAGCGTATCACGTATAATGCCCCCAAAGCAGCCAGTAATGGTGCCCAGCGCCACGCACATACCGGGCTCGAGGCCGAAAACGATCCCTTTCTGCAACCCAAGCATCGTAAACAACCCGAGACCCATGCTGTCAAACACGAACAACGTTACTTTGAATTTTTTAATGTGGGTTTTGAAATAGATGGTAGCCAGCGAAGTGAGGAGAATAAGCAGGCAATAGTTCACATCGCGCATCCAGGCCACGGGTGTGTCGCCCAGCAGCAGGTCCCGGACGGTTCCACCCCCGATTGACGTAACAAAGGCAATGATGAGTACCCCGAACGGGTCCAGGCGTTTCTGCATGGCCGCAAATGTTCCCGAGATCGCAAACGAAATCGTTCCTAGAACTTCAATAATCTCTGAGGTGCTGAAATGCATGCAATGAAGATAAGCATTGCCGTTTAAAGTCCGTGCTACACAGCTCCATTTCGCTTACGCATCAGCCATTCGGCGGTAAGCAGCAGCAGCACCAGGAAGAAGACCGTTTTAATGCCAACCGGTTCTTCGTATCGAAGGTCCTCATAACTCACGGTGCGGATGTCCGGATTTTTTTTCAGGTCATTGGTAATGTTGAGCAGATCGGCGGGGCGGTAACGTTTTCCGGAGCTTTGTGCTGACAGGCTTTGCAGCAATTGGTGGTCTGCAGTGGTTTGCCGGTATTCCAGTTGTGTGGAAGTGACGAAAAACCTACCCTGAAAACTGTAATTTTTGTTCTTGAAGCTGGCACTGGCTTCGTATGCGTAGTTGCCCTGGCTGAAAGTTCCGGCATCGAGTCGGTAATGGTCTTCTGAGGGAGAGAAAACAAAGTTATAGCGTTTCCCGCTTTCTGACCTGACCTGCATGCGGATGGTGGCTTCGGTAACTGGTTCGTAACTGTCATTATAGAGCGATGCATGGAACAGCACATGCTCGTTTTCTTCAAACCCTGGCCTGGCTGTAGCGACCCGAAGCTTGCGTTTATCGTCTTTGGCGGTCAGGAACTGTGCAGATTTCTGAATCAGTTCATTGAAAGCCGGCGTTGTCTCGCCTTCCTTTGCTTCGGCAAGACGCCAGCGCCAGAGGCCTTCGCCCAGTAAAAATCCCTGCTTGCGGCCCGCCTCAGCTGTAAAGAAAAGCATGGGGACGCCGGTTTCCAGCCGCCCGATTCGCCGAAGTAATACTGGAGTTACCTGGGCCGATACATCCAGCTGCGAGAACGGAAGCTGCAGGGGATCGAAGTTCTTCAGTTTTCCAGCGTTTGCGGGGTCGAGCATAAAGGCCGTTCCCGTGATGGCAGGATAGGGATGAGCTTCCTGCAAACTGCCGCCGCTGGCTGATATTTTCACGGCCTGTTGTGCCATGCTGAGGCTGCGAAGGTCGCTCTGCGCACCGACGATGTACCAAAGCGGGGTTCTCGTCGCAGGGAGCTTATTCAAGAAGATCCGCTCATTGCCCTGCAGAAACGGCAACTGGTATAAGACGACCAGGTTATAGTCTGCAGGATTCAGCTTTTCCAGCGCGGGTCCGATAGCTGTAGTTACCTCGAAATGCCGGTTGCCTTCAAGTGCCTGTCTGATCGCGGCCATATCCGGATGGGGCGCAGCAGCAGCCAGCAGGATCTTTTGACGGCCGTCAATGACATCTACGAAAAAGGACTGGCTGTTGTTGAGCGTGGTCGATTCGCCATTCAAGGGGGCAAGCCGTACCGTGTATTGATGAATGCCCGGGCTGGACGCCCTGACCTTTAACGTAATGGTCTGGTGGCTTTCCGCTTTATCAAAACGGACCGGTTTGCTGTCTAACTTCTTGCCCTTTTCATAGATAGCCAGTTCAGAGCGCTCCCCCTGGCTTTTGTAGGCATCGGCAGCAACCTCGACGTTGAAAACGTTGTCCAGGTAGGCCATGTCGTTATAGCGTACATCGCTGACAGCCAGATCACGGCGTACGGTTGCATCGCCCAGCGCGATGGTGTATACCGGCGCCGCAAGTTGTGCGAACAGATATTGCGGATTTCCGCCCCGGTTGAAGATCCCGTCAGTAGCCATGACAATGGCGCCCACGTTGCGGTTCATCAGCCGGTTTACAAGTCCGGAAGCCATGGCAGCTGCATCCGTAAATTTTCCGTTTGGTTTGAAGTTCAGCCCCGAAGCTGCCCGCTCATTAAAATGCAGGACTTCTACCTGGTAATCGTTACGCAGTTCCCTGACCAGTTTTTTCAGGTCCTGCTCATACCGGCGGCGGTCAAACCCTGAGGGGGAGGTATGGCTGACCGAGGGAGAGTTGTCTTGGGCAATAACGATCAGCGGCTTTTCCACTTCATAGCGCATGCTGCGGTAGGGAGGCAGAAACAATAAGGCAAAGATTGCCGCCACAGCCACTGTGCGCAGACCGGCAAACAGAATACGCTGCGGGCGGCGCAGACCGCCGGGGCTGGCATACAGCAGCCATGCATATAACGAACCTGCTGCGAGGCTGAGCAGGATGACCACGAAAGAATGCATGGAAAACAAGTTGTTCATCGGCAGTCTGTAAAGATGCAAAAATTAGCTAAATTGCTGAACAAGGCTTATGACGAAAATCGGTTCGCTTGCACTGGGGCTTATGCTGCTGCTTACGCAAAAAATGAATGGACAAAGTACGTTTAAAACGAAACAGCTTTCTTTTGAAAGGGTAGCGAAGGCTTACGATGCAGTATGGCCGGTGCTTCGCAGGCAATTGGATGAGGCTGGTGCAGGTAAGCGGTTTGAGATTTTTCTTCAGGCTTTCAAAGCCGAAGGAAAACTGGAACTGTGGCTTAAAGCTCCCGCAGAACGGCAGTTTCGTTTGTTCAGAACCTATGACTTCTGCGCTCGCTCGGGAACGCTTGGGCCTAAACTGGCCGAGGGTGACTTGCAGACCCCCGAAGGTTTTTATAAAATCAATGCGTTTAACCCCCTGAGCGCTTACCATCTTTCGCTGGGTATCGACTATCCGAACGCCGCCGATCTGTTCCGGAGTGGCGGCCGCCCACCCGGCGGCGATATCTATATCCACGGAAATTGCGTTACCGTAGGCTGCATCCCCCTTACAGATGAAAAGATCAGGGAGGTGTACGTGATGGCGGTGGAAGCCAGGGCAAGTGGTCAGGACGAGATTCCGGTTTTTATTTTTCCTTTCAAAATGGAACCTGACCAGTTTCGGCGCCAATCAAAAAGCTGGCCCGCTCACCAGGGCCTCTGGAAACAACTCGAGCCGGCCTACAAACATTTCAGGGAGCACCACACCTTGCCCCGGGTGGCGGTTGGTCGTACCTACAAGGTTATCCCAGCAGCGCGGTGAATTTCATGACATAAAAGTCGCGTTCAACGGTGACCCCGTTGGGAGCTGTGATCGTTTCTTCAAAGTGGGTATTGCTAACCCCACCGAAACCAACAGCCATCATCAGTCTGGCAATCTGCTCCGGTTCATACAGGGTGAAACCAAACTGCGTGAAAGGTAATTTCTCCATAAACTGTGCGGAGCAAAAACCCAGGCACACACAGCCTCCTGGTTTGAGTACGCGACTGATTTCGCCGGCATAGGCAAGCGGGTCCTCCCAAAAATAGATCGTATTGACAGAAAAGGCGCCGTCGAACGTAGCGTTATCAAATGGCAGGGTCTTGCCGTCTGTAAGCAAAAACCGCGTACGGGGTGCCCAGTCTGACACGGCAGCGATGTTCCTGGCCTCGACAAGCATGGTCTCGGAGATATCGGCCCCGGTATACCTGAGGTTCCTGTATTTCGAAAACAGGTAGTTCAGATGGGCGGCATTGCCAAAACCGAGTTCAAGCACATCAGACCCCGATGCGGGTTCCAGCCCATCAAGTGTTTTACGGATCATGTTGGCATTGTTGTGCTCCATGCCGGTGGCTGTTCTGATGCCGCCTTCGCCTTCCGGGCACCGAAGCTGCCTTGCAACTTCACGCTGGCTGTCCAGTTCTGCGGATAAATTGTTCATGGAATTTTTTGCAAAAGATCGTCAAATTTCATGAAAAACACACTCTGCGTAACCGTACAGGTTCGCGCACATCAGTACCTTTCCGGAAGATCACGGACGAGCAGGATCTGGTCTGATTCAAGCCCCAGATAACCCTGGTCATAACAAAAAACATAGCGTTGGCCTCTTCTTGTCATGTAAGTGTGTGTGTGGTATTGAAAATTAAACCCGGCTCTGAGCAGAACCGATTTATTGACAACCAGCTTTCCCGTCGGATTAAGTTTTTCCAGGACTTCCCTGTTCTTTTTTAAAAAACAGTCGATTCGTTTCACGATGGCTACAGGCATCTTTTTATTTCGGTTATTGTAACTGCTCCTGCACTGATCATCGCAAAATTTTTTGTCTGCGCGGCCATTCAGGGGGCGATCACACTCTCTGCAATTGTTGTTCATAGGTTGGTTTATTAAATATAAAGAAATTTTTTAAATCATGTGTTTTTTGGGCGGGTTAATTGAGTTATCCGGATATATCCGTGTATATCCGGATATTCTCCGGTTCGGGCGGCGCGAAGACCTCATCTTTGTTTTGTCGGCAGGACGGTATCTGCCGGTCGTTAATCATCCGTTCACTTAAATACATGAAAAAAATGGAAGCACCAAAAAACAGCCTTCGCATCATGGGCCGCACAGGTTCGGCCCTGCAAGTTATTCAGCTCGCAAACAACAGGAAACTAGCCAAGGTAAGCCTGGCCGTCAATGAATATTTCGGTACGGCAGGCAACCAAACTAAACACACTGACTGGTTCAACCTGCTTTTTTGGAACGACCATGTTGCGCTTGCCGAACAACTGATCAAAAAAGGCGCAGCCTACCAGGTTGAGGGCCGGGTGAGGGTTAATACATACGAGGGCAAGGATGGCGTAAAACACGCTTCAATCGACGTTATTGTTAACGAGATTGAAGAAGTGAAGCATGCCCCGAAAGAGGAATAGTTGGGTTGGGTTCATGGGTGCCGCGGCCCCGGATGGGGTCGCGGCTTTTTTGCTGTCGAGTTGCTCGCCGTCTGCGTGATTGATTGCGCCCTCGCGGTGCTTTTACATGGCCGCCAAATTTAATTGCTAAAATGCATGGCTTGCCTGTGGTACCAGAGGTCGGTGGAACAAGCCTTGTGCTGTAGTCGCACGCCGATTTGGGCTCACTCGGACGCGCGCTGTGGTTACGGGACTTGTACTTGCCGTGTTAGCGAATCTCCATGCTCAGGCCTGCGTAATAGTTGCGCGGTGCCGCAGCATTGTAGTATCGTTTGCCAAAGGCGTTAAGGTCATTCCCGAGGCTGTACCGCTGATTAAGCAGGTTGTCTGCTCCTGCAAAAAAATTGATTTTGCCAGGCCCGAGTCTGATGGCTGCGCAACTAATACGGGCTTCCAGCAGGTGGTACCGTCGCGAGTAATCAAGATTGGCATCGTCAAGCGGAATGGCATCGGTGAAATTGTGTTGCACGAAGAGGTCGAGGCGCAGGGGCAGCAGCACATGCAGGCTGTTAACAGCCACCCATTTCGGAACGCCGGTCAGGCGGTTGCCGGAATAGTCAGTATCCGCATTGCGGTAGCCGGCAAACCTGAAGTCGCTGTAGGTCGTTGCAATGCGCCATTCAAGTCCCCTGATCAGTTGCTTTTCAGCGGGCCTGATCAGCCAGAGATTTCCCTGAAGTTCCAGTCCCTGCTGACGCGTACCGCCGGCATTAATAAAATACTCCAGGTCATTAGGCGTAAGCCGGCGTACAATGGCCCGGTTTAAGCGATAGTCGAACGCGGCAATATTCAGGCTCCACCACCGGCCGGGGTGTTCATACCGGAGGCCAGCTTCATAATTGTTGCCTGATTCGGCATCCAGCGCCGTGTTAATCTGGTTATCAGAAGCCCTTACCTCTGAGATCGTCGGTGTTGAATAACCCCGGGCAGCCGACGCACGCAAAGCCAGGCCCGGCGCCAGCAGGTAACTCAGTGCCAGTCTGGGCATTAATTTCGGATCAAACCGGCGTTCATTCTCCGCCGTCTGCTGTGGGAAAAAACTTTGGTATTGGTACCCGTACCTGTTCAGGCTGATACCCAGTTCGGCCTGTAGCCGTTCGCCAAATTCGGTTCGCAGGTGTGCGAAAAGAAAGGACTGGGTCGCCCGGAGGGCATCATCTGCCATCGGCGCCGCTGCAGTACCCCGTTGGTTTTGATAATTTTTGACCGTCGAGCCCGTGACCAGGTGCTCAGCACCAAGGTGCAGGTTTAGCCGGGTATTTTCCAGCTTTTCAGCAAATTCAAAATAGGTTCGAAAACCGAACGTCTGCTCTTTGCGCTGCTCATAATTTGTAATAAACGGGTTTTCGAAATCGGAAGCTGACGCAAATACCGCCGCCACATGTTTTAACTTTTTACCGAGGTCGGCTTCATTGCTCAAGCCGCCAAAAAAAGTCCGGTTGTAGATAGCAGCCTGCTGCTCCTCCGCTCCGGGATTGGGACCAGCAGCCGGCCGGGCGGCTGAGGCATTGGCCTGATATTGACCGAGTGTGAGTCCACCGGGCGTCTGGTAGCCGAGGTCAGAGTAGATCACCAGTGCCCTGATCCGGTCATGATCGCCGGCATGTATCCAGGGTGCAAGCTGCAGATACTTCCTGTTCATGGCGCTGTTATTGCGATAGCCATCGCTTTGGTGCCAGGCCTGCTTGATCTGGATTCCAGCATGCTCCCCCTGTAAGTCGAGTCGTGCGCTTTCCCGGCGCAGACCGAAGGAGCCGCCCGAAAGGGATACGGACGCGAATGGCGGCGTTTTATCGCCGATTGAGGGATCAATAACGATTACACCGCCTGAATTGGCACCGTAGAGGTCTGATTGAGGTCCCTTCAGCACCTCCACCCGGTCTATCGCACTCATGTCGATCAGGTTCAGGTAGGTGTTGCCTCCTGCATCGGTGAGCGGAAAGACATCCAGGTAAATTTTCGTATTGCGGATCCCAAAAGGAGAACGAAGCAGGCTGCCGCGCAACGACAAACGGTAACTGCCCGGCGATCGCTCTTCCATCCTGACGCCGCTCAGGCTGTTCATTGCACTTACCGGTGAGGCCGTTGTATGATTGCGAAGTTGCGCGGGGTTCAGGATGCCCGCAGCAGTTGCTGACTTAAGTGCTGGCCGTTTATTGAGACCCGAACGTATGCTCACGTCGTCCAGCCTGACGCTGGAGTCCTGTTGGGCAGATACATGCACACTGGCCAGCATGCCGGCAATTACAAGGCAGAAAAGTTTCATACAGATCGGGGCGCAAAATACTTAAAAGCAGCAGACTTTCGGCGACTCTGCACTATTTCGCAGCTACCCGCCAGATCACGCCGCTCACATCGTCTGCCACCAGGAGTGCGCCGTCGGGTGTTTCTGCAATCCCAACAGGTCTGCCATATACTTCCCGGGTGTCTTCATTTGCAATAAAACCGGTCAGAAAATCCTGCGGAGCGCCTGAGGGTTTTCCCTTGCTGAAAGGAACAAAGAGGACCTTATAGCCTGAGAAAGAAGAACGGTTCCACGATCCATGCTGGCCTATGAATGCACCACCACGGTATTTGGCCGGAAACCTGGTTTTGGTGTAAAACGCCAAACCGAGAGAAGCTGTGTGCGCGCCGACGGCGAGGTCAGGTACGATCGTCTTTTTTACCAGGCCGGGGTTCTGACCCTTTAGGCGGGGATCTTCATGGGGTCCGAAGTAGGCGAACGGCCAGCCATAGAACCCGCCGCGCTGCACACTGGTGATGTAATCGGGCACCAGGTCATCGCCCAAACCATCGCGTTCGTTTACAGCGGTCCAGAGTGTGTTGGTTCCCGGCGCCCAGGCCATGCCCACCGGGTTGCGCAAACCGCTTGCATAAAGTACTTCGTTAGCTCCGTCCGGATCAACCTCGAGAACGGCTGCCCGGCGTACTTCATTTTCCAAACCGTTCTCCCCAACATTGCTGCCCGAACCAACCGAAACATAAATTTTGGTCTGGTCTGCATTGGTGATCAGGTTGCGCGTCCAGTGGTTGTTGTATCCGCCGGCCGGGAGGTCAAGTATTTTCTTTCCGGCGGCAAGAATCACGGTGTCGCCGGTTTTATAAGGATAGGTGTAAATTCCATCGGTGTTGGCTACGTAAAACGTCTGCCCGATGATGGCCATGCCATAAGGCTGGTCCAGGTTACCCAGGAAACGGGTAACAAGTTCGGGTTTGCCATCGGCATTCGCATCCCGGTAAAGCACGATGGTGTTGGCGCTTTTACCGGCCACTTCAGCCTGCGACTTGCCGTTGGCATCATTTTTTTCTTTTTCCTTTTTTGACCGTTCGGAGTTTGAGAGCACGACAAATACATCGCCGTTAGGCCCAACCAGGATGTTTCGCGGGCTTTTAATACCTGAAGCGAATTTTGTTACCGTAAAGCCGGCAGGGGCTACCGGTGTCTTGCCTTCGGGCCAGCCTATCACTTTAGCAAATTTGTTTTTTGATGCACTTTCGTCAGGTGCAGGAAGTTTCAGGGCCTGGCCCGAGCCAGTTCTGATCTGCTGTTGGGCAGACGCTGTCGCGACAGACAGTACACCCATACATATCAGGCTAAAAATCGGTTTTTTCATGCGTAATCTGAGTTAACGCACTAATAACGCGCCGGCAGCCTTCTTGTTTGTCAGCACAACAGCTGTCAGCGTATTGTTACTTATATTTATTTAACTTGTACTGATAATTGATCAGGAAGTACTGCCGCAAAACCTGGTTTTCAGACAGGCTGACTGAGTTGCCCGAGGCGTATCGCCAAACTGAAATGTTCTGGTCGAGCAAGTCATAGACTGATAATTTGATCTGTCCGCGGTCTTTTTTCAGCATCAGTACCGAAACGGCCATGTTCAGCATGTGTGCGCTGCGCTGAAATCCCTGACCCACCTGCGGGTTGTAGTTGAAGCTGTAATTCGCATCGAATATCACACGCTTGGGCCAGCGCAGGCTCAAATCGCCGCCTGCTGTATGCTGGTAGGTGTTGACAGCTGCATAGTTCACCTCCTGGTAGCGGGTCATCTGCCGGCTGAAGTCGTAACGGCCATTTAGGGACACCAACGATGTGTAATTGAAGTTGACATTTTGTGAAATGGTGAAGCGGTAACCATTCTCCACCCCCTCGTCGGCATTCAGAAAAATGGCCCGCCTGTCCACATTGCCGTTTACATTAGTATTGATCCCGATCTGCCAGTTTTGCGATTTCTTGAATTGTTTGCCAATGTTGCCGCCGAAATAGCCGTTAATCCCACCGTCTTTGTTCACATAAGTGGCGGTAGTAGCTCCGGTTGGATCGATCAGGTTGCGTTGAATTACGTTATTAGACTGCATGTTCACCCCGAAGTACGCATTGACGTTGACTTGCTTAGCATAATTGTATTTGTAAATGTTCCCTGAAAAGCGCCGGGTACGCATGGGTTCCAGTTCGGGATTACCCGAAAACTGGTACAATTGACTGTACCGAACCGTAATGGGCTGCATCTGGTAAATATCGGGCTGACTGAGGTTTTCGTTATAGTTTACCGAAAACCACGGCCCATTCAGGCTGAAAGAAGGAAAGATGTTATAATGGTTCCTGTCAATGCTCAGCTCCGAGTTGTAAAATTTGCTGATGACCCGCTGGATGTTTGCGTTTGCACCCAGGCGCAGGGAATAATTTTTAGCGAGCTCGATCCGTAACACGGGCGTAAGGTCTTCTGTAAAAGTTGTTCTCCGCAGATCGCTGCTCTGGTTGGCGAGGAACAGGTCGTAGTTCCCGGTGCTCCGGTTTCGGTCAAACATTTCGACGACGTTTGCTGAGGTGCTGGCATTTGCGCCGGCACTGATCTCAGCCGTGATTTTCTTCGAAATCGGAATATTGTAGCTGAAACCCAATGAGGCGTTGCTGTATTTGCGGCGCGAGCCATTCCTCCGTTCAAAAAGTTCGGTCTGAATGTCTGCCGTATAAGAGACCAGGTCATTGTAATTGAAACTTTCAGACTGGTTGCCGTTCACATTCAGGAAGTGGTTGATATTGATGGAAGAGCCCTTCTTTTTGAGTCGGCGGAAGAAATTAAAGCTGTGGCTGAATGAACTGTTGTCCTGTTCAGTTTCGTTGTGGTTGCGGCTTTCACTTAGTTTCGGTTGCTGGGTATTGAAACTAAAGTTATTGCCGTTGTTGAAGTTGTTTGAACTCCCGATGTTCACCTTTGGCTGGTACCGCAGCTGCCGCATCGTATCAGGCCGCCATTCGATGAGCCCGCTGATGTCGTGTTTATTGTCCAGGTTTTCTGATTGGTTGCTGCTGCGGTTGCTGAGTACAGTGTTGGCCAGCGTCTGCTCACGAAAATTATTCCCTGAAAAGCTGCGTTCTGTGTGGTTATAAAAATACAGCAGGTTCATTTTTAGTTTTTTGCCGTAGTTGTTGTTGATGTTCATGCCACCGGAAATTACGTTTTCCAGTCCGCCGCGACCGCTTGATCCGAAGGTCCCGTTCCAGACCTGGTCGCCTCCCGACCGGTTGAACCCACCCATGCTGTACAGTTCCTGACTGGAAAAGCCCGTTCTGTTCAGGTTATTGCCCATGCCGATCAAACTCACCTGCAGTGTGTCGCGAAAGGTGCTTAAAATGCCGCCTGCCTCATACCTGTCGCGAGTGCCGCCGCCCAGGTAAACTTTGCCGAGCGTACTTTTTCTGATCCTGCTTTTGAGTTTCAGGTCGATAATTTTGTTTACCTCGGTAGCGCTCAGTTTGTGCTCAGGATCATCGTCCCGGTCATCATAAACCTGTATTTTGGCGATGAGTTCAGCGTCCAGGTTTTTCGTGGCAACTTTGGGGTCATTTCCAAAGAACTCTTTACCGTCTATAAGCAGTTTGCTGATGGTCTTACCATTGACCAGAATGCTGCCATCTACGTTTACCTGCACGCCGGGCAGCTTGCGAAGCAGTTCCTCGACCACCGCATTGGGCCGGGTCTTAAAGGCCTCGGCATCAAACTCGATGGTGTCCTTTTTAACAACGACCGGGCTGCCGCGCCTGATGACTACATCGGCCAGGCTTGTGCCCTGTAACCAGATCATGCCCATATCGCGGTTCTCCGACCTGGCTAGCGTGACATTTTTTTTAAAAGACTGATAACCGGCGAAGGAAATGATCAGGCGCATGCTGCGGTCGGCAGGCAGGCCGCTCAGGTTAAATTCGCCCTTTTTGTTGCTAAGGGTGTAAGAAATCAGGCTGGAATCTTTGGTGTTGACCAGCGCTACGGTAGCCAGCTCGAGGGGTGCTTTAGAAATGGTATCGGAAACGAGGCCTTTAATAGAGGCTTTCTGAGCATAACTGCATAAACTGGCAAGCAGGAGCAGAAACGAGAGGGTTAATTTAGACATGTGTGAAGATAAAGCTTCGTGTGTGATGTTTGAATTGAAGAGCGGGATTTTAGCAAGATTTAGCCCCGGATAACGGTTTTGTTACTGCGAATTTAGTTGACGGGTTCAAGTTGCCGAAATCCCGGTAGCAGGTATCAAGTACTTGATACCGGGCTGCATTCCGCAAAATTATTGATGATTATTTTTCTGGCCGGTTCAGCACCACGCTTGTCGTTGTGCGACTTGCAATTTTTTGAATTTTGTCTGAGGACCTGATCTCGCCAAATTGGTCTACTGTCGGAATGCGGATTGAACTTTTTGTTCCAAGCGAATAATGAATCGCCGGCCTTGGCGGGAATGAAGTTGCCGCATCTGCGGCCGGGATTTCAAGGAAGTTGATCTGGCATGAGTTTCCTGCCCTCAGATTTAAGACAGGCGTTCTTACACTTTCTATGTCCAGGTTTGTTTCGTTGGCCAGGTTGATGACCAGAGAATCCCGGCTGGACAAATTATGAAGCCTGAAATTTCCGTTGAGCGCTTTCAGCGATTTGAGTTGCTGTACTTCTACGAAGATGCTTGCATCCCAGTATCTGGAACGGATAGCACGTTTATTCAGCCTGGTTTTTTCAATGGTGATAAACAGCGAATCATTGCGCAGTGTCCAGCGCAGGTGCTTTCGCAGCCCGCGCAGTATCGACACGGCATTCGTTTTCCCTTCACGGTCGCTTACCAGGCAAGCCGGGTTCCAGTTTTGCCGACGGCTGATGGAGTCGATGGCCTTACCGTTCCGGGTTTCGAGTATCGCCCCGTTTACGATAAGGTGTTTGAAGTCGGGAAGTTCGACCCGGTCAAGTTCGCGTTTCCAATAGTTACTATACTCTGGTATGTGGACGGCAAATTCGCCCATGCGGTAAGCCTGCACATAACGTAAATTAAAAACCAGCAGGGAGATCACCAGCAGAAGGATCATGCCGAGAATAAGTCGGTTACTTTTTTTCATTTTGCTCTTTTTGAAAGGTTTCCTGATACGATTTCCATGCCTGTTCAATGTCATTGAAATCAATATTCATCAATGCGATTTTTCGCAGAAGAAGGGGCAGCTCGTCTGTCATGAACTGCTCTTTTCTTATTTTTCTAAGTTGTTGCATAGCGTTGTCGGCGACAAAATATCCCATACCTCGTTTCGTGAAAATGATGTGAACTTGCTGAAGGTGTTCGTAGGCGCGCATGACCGTGTTCGGGTTCACTTCGAGGGCAACGGCAAGTTCGCGCACAGAAGGTATCTTGTCGTTGTCCCGCCACCGGCCCAGTAATATCTGTTCGCCAACATGTTCGGCGATCTGCAGATAGATGGCTTGTTGATCTTTAAAATCCATCGTGTTCCAATTAAATTGTTGTTTCCCTGATCTTCAGATAGACGCACCTGAAAAGCAACAAGCCCAGCACGTAATACAGCACTACCGGCAGCCATTCATTGTATTCGGGCATTTTCACCCATGCACTGGGGCCCGTATATCCGGGATAGTTCGCGCGCAACTCAAGTGACCACTGGGAAAATAAACTCGAACTTACCCCGGGCTGTATCTGTACGTTGTTTAATTCGAGATCTTTGAACGCCGCACGGGACGATGCCGATGGTCCCGGAACCTGGTTGCCGAGATATGTGTTAATAATCAATCCGTTCAGGAAATTTAAGGTTACAAACGCCGCGATCAGGATAGCAAGTGCTTTGAAAAAAGCGTACTTTCTGACGCTCAGCGTGATGACACTGTTCAGCAGGAGCAGCGGGATAAGTATTGCAATGGAAATAAGAACGTAATCGCGGCGAATCTCGACCAAAGAATTGATGTTTCCGATCAGTTCTGTATCGATGTAAACAATCAGCAGCAGCATCGGATAGGTCACCAGGCAAAAGAAGACCGGGAAGAGCACAAGTGTGAATAACAGGCTGCAGGCAGTCTTTTCTGCCGCTGAGGCCGGCAGACTCAGCGACTTCAGGTTGTCAGGCCTGCTTTTGT
This sequence comes from Pedobacter yulinensis, assembly GCF_003029735.1. GTDB lineage: Bacteria > Bacteroidota > Bacteroidia > Sphingobacteriales > Sphingobacteriaceae > Pedobacter > Pedobacter yulinensis. Next base: position 455,572 of record NZ_KZ686270.1, on the reverse strand, counting down.
ATTTCCCGAACACCAGGCTGTTGAAGATCCAGCTGCTGAAAAACAGGCCGGCAATAAAGATTGGTCCCTGGTTTTCGTCTGTGAGTCCGCCGGGCATAATCAAAGACGAAATAATCAAGATCGCACCCATCAGCACCGGTATGCCAAGCATTGCCCAGGCGTAGAATTTTTGATTTTCAATCCACTGTAGTCTGATCAGGAGACCAATGCGTTTAAGCGAGAATTCCATGGTTTGTGGGGTTTTGGTTGAGGACAGCCAACACGGCTTCCTTTTCGGTTAATAATGCATTGAAGAAAGTTTCTGTATCCAGTTTGGAGTCGTGGCCATGGGTGTTTTTTAACAGCACAGCGTATCCTTTCAGTCCGCCTTCGGCATACAGCAGGCCGGCCTCTTGCTGTGGATCCATGGTGTTTCTGAAAAGTATGCGACTGGTAATGTGGTCTGCAGAAGCGTTTAAGATGACATTCCGGTCTTTGAGCACAAGCAGGTAATCGATCAGGTTATCCAGGTCGCGAACCTGGTGCGTGCTGATCACCATCAGCTGGTCTTCCTGCAACGCACCGGCAATTACTTTTCTGAACTGCCGCTTTGAAGGAATGTCCAGCCCGTTGGTCGGCTCATCCATCAGGATGATGCGCACGCGGGTTGCGATGGCAAATGCGATCATCGCCTTTTTTGCTTGTCCGTAACTCATCGCGTCCAGCGGCCGGCGCGGATCGACATCAAACTGTTTCAGCAGCAGGCTGAAGTGTTCCTGGTCGAATGCCGGATAAAACGCCCCATGAACGGCTGCATAGCTGATGGCCGAGAGCGAACTTGCTGCCGACTGCTCGGGCAGGAGGTATACAGACTGCAGAAATTCTATGCTGCGTTGGGCAGGCTCCATACCCAAAACGCGCGCAGTACCGTGATCGGGGAATAACAGGCCTGCTATTTGGTACAACAGGCTGCTCTTGCCCGCACCGTTCAGGCCAAGCAGTCCATAGATATGCCCAGCTTGCAGTACAAGATCCAGGTTTTCTAAAACCGGCCTGCCTTTGCTGTATGCGAACGAAATATTTGAAAGTTGAATCATACTAGTGTATTAGTTAAATAGTACACTACAATTGTACAGGTTGTATTTGGAAAATGCAAGGGGAACACAGAAAAAAATTGAAAAAAAAATCCCGCTTCAGTTCATGAAGCGGGATTTTCCAGTTATGGATGAATTTTATGCCAGTTTGGCTTGCAGATTTTCGTCAATCGCAGCAAGGAATTCTTCGGTATATAAGTAGTCGCGACCGTGCTCTACTTTGTTGCCATGAATACACACTGCCAGGTCTTTGGTCATCTTACCGCTTTCTACGGTTTCAATACATACCTGCTCCAGGGTTTGGCAGAATTTGATCAGTTCATCGTTTCCATCCAGCTTACCGCGGAACTCAAGGCCGCGTGTCCAGGCGAAGATAGATGCGATAGGGTTGGTCGAAGTCGGTTTACCGTTCTGGTGATCGCGGTAGTGACGTGTCACGGTTCCGTGTGCTGCCTCTGCTTCCATTACTTTTCCGTCTGGTGTGATCAGCGTAGAGGTCATCAGTCCGAGTGAACCAAAGCCTTGTGCGACGGTGTCAGATTGTACATCGCCGTCATAGTTTTTACAAGCCCAAACAAAGTTTCCGTTCCATTTGAGTGCAGAAGCAACCATGTCATCGATAAGGCGGTGTTCGTAGACCAGGTTGTTTTCGTCAAACTGCGCTTTGAACTCGTTCTGATAGGTTTCTTCGAAGATATCTTTAAAACGGCCGTCGTATTTTTTAAGAATGGTGTTTTTTGTAGAGAGGTACAATGGCCATTTTTTCATCAGGGCCTGGTTAAAGCAGGCACGGGCAAAACCCCTGATGCTCTCATCCGTATTGTACATGGCCAGGGCAACGCCATCGCCTTTAAAATTGTAAACTTCAAAGCTTTGCGCCTCGCCGCCATCTTCCGGCGTAAAGGTTACGGTCAGTTTGCCTTTTCCTTTTGTAACGAAATCTGTTGCCCGGTACTGGTCGCCAAACGCATGGCGCCCAATGCAGATCGGTGCAGTCCAGTTTGGAACCAGGCGGGGTACATTGCTGGTTACGATCGGCTCGCGGAATACCGTGCCGTCAAGAATGTTACGGATGGTACCGTTTGGCGATTTCCACATTTGTTTCAGTTTAAATTCCTCAACGCGTGCTTCGTCTGGTGTAATGGTGGCGCATTTGATGCCTACGCCGTATTGCTTGATTGCCTCTGCCGCGTCGATCGTTACCTGATCATTGGTTTCATCACGGTATTCGATACCCAGATCGTAATATTTGATGTCGAGCTCAAGATATGGCAGGATCAGTTTGTCTTTAATGAATTTCCAAATGATACGGGTCATTTCGTCCCCGTCCAGTTCTACAACCGGATTGGCAACTTTAATTTTTTGTACTGACATATGTGGAATTTTGTTTAAAATTTTAGTTCTCAAGCGCAAAGATATAAAAATTGAAAATATACGGGCGGCGTACCTGTCATCAATCCGACATAAGCAAACCTTCCGCCTGCTTTGCTGTTTCTTTCTAAAACACAGCTATGGAAAACGATATGAACCAGCAGCCGGCGAATGATAAACTTCATTCGGTCGAAAGCGATGAGACGCGCAACCACCGCGAGTTGAAATACGACAAAGACAAAGAAAGTTTTGAACTTGATGTGCCCAGCGAGGAGGAAGATTATGACCATCCGCTCCCGTATGAAACATCGGCCGAAGACGGCAGTGATTTCAACTCAGACTACGATGAGCAGAACCCTTACCTGGGCGATGAGTATGCGAAACGGGACGAGATTGCCGAAAACGACCTCGAAGAACTTGGCATGCATGTAGACAACGGCGAAAGCGTGGAGTTGTCTTCTGAAGACGAACTGCTGGCCCGTACCCCGGAAGATGACCGCGACGACCTCGATGAAGAGGGTTACCCGGTGAACGACGCAGAAGTTAAGCCCTAAAAAAGCCTTTCTACAGCTAATTTGTCGGCAAGTTGATTTAGGTCATCCGCTACCGCCTGAACCAGCGGAATGCCGGTTTTGCGGCGTTCCGCTTCGGCCTCGAGCTCGGGTTGCCCTGGAATGATTACTTTTTTAGCCGGATCGACCGTTTTGGCCTTGCTGAAACGGTCGATCCAGTTATCCATATGATGTTTGTATTCCCCGACCGGACGGAAGCCATCGACCCGCATGGCACCGAGAAAATGACCAATTCCCTCGCCTACGGGGTCAGCAGGCGGATCAAGAAAAGCAACAAAGGGCGGCACCCATGGCCCATAATTCGCGCCCGAGAGAATGGCCGATAAGATATCGACCGCGGCCCCGAGGCCGTAACCCTTGTGGCTGCCATGCGCTTTGTCACTTCCCAGCGGGAGTAATGCGCCGCCCACTTTCAATTCGTTCGGGTCTGTCGAGTCATTGCCCTGCTTATCCTGGACCCAGCCAGATGGAATCTCTGATCCCGTGCGCTGTGCGATTTCCAGTTTCCCGTTTGCGGCAGCAGCCGTAGCCATGTCAACCACGACCGGAGCATTTTTGCCGGCAGGAAAGGCATAACAGATTGGGTTGGTTCCGAGGAGGCGTTCATTGCTGTAGGTAGGGGCCACCAGCGGACTTGCATTTGTCATGCTCAAGCCGATCATGTCTTCGCGTACAGCCATCAGCGAATGGTAACCGGCAATACCAAAATGGTTCGAGTTTTTGACTGAAACCCAGCCACTGCCATAGGTTTTGGCCTTTTCAATGGCCAGTTTCATGGCAAAAGGAGCGACGACAAGACCAAGTCCACGGTCACCATTGACCGTTGCGGTGGTAGGCGTTTCGTGCACCACACGGATGTCTGGCCGTGTATTGATCCGTTCTTTTTCCCACAGCCGCACATAACCGCTGAGCCGGGCCACGCCGTGCGAATCGACACCGCGCAGGTCGGCCTGCAACAGGACATCGGTAGCCAGGTCTGCATCGGCCGGAGGGCAGCCGATGGCCAGAAACACCCGGCGTGTGAAATTCCGTAAACTCGTTTCGCTGAAAATATAGTTGGTCATATCAGGGGGTCAGAATGGTAAACTGGTGTTCAAGCGGCTGAAAGCGTTCGATCAGGGTAGAGAGGAAATCCTCGCCATAATTCACATACATGGGAGCCAGATTGAAGACCCGTTCCTGCAGCGAGGCGCCGGGAAAAAGGCGGGCCTTTACGTTTCTGATCTGCTGCAGCGAGATATCATGGTTTCGTTTCTCGGCGCGCAGTAATTTCTTTTCCAGGTTGTGCAGCAGGTGAAGCGTTTTGGTCTTGGCCGCGTCAGCAGACTCCGGTAAACTCTTGTCAATTTTATAGGCCTGCAGCTTGATCCTGTCAAACACGGCCTGAATTTCCCGACTTTCGTCTGCCAGGAAGAGCTGATTTCTGCTGTTATTGAGTACCCAGTCCCTGACCAGGTCTGCCTCAGACTGAAAAATATCACTGGTGGATATGCCCAGCCTGAACAGGTTTTGTTTGCTGCGCGGATCGATCAGCAAGGCAGAATTCCGTAAAACCAGCACCGGAAAATCGATCTTATAAAAGTCGAAATTCGCCTTCAGCTGCATCCAGTAAGCGATTTCGGCACCACCGCCAATGTAGGCAATGTTGGGAAGGATGACTTCCTGGTACAGTGGCCGCATAACCACGTTGGGGCTGAAGCGCTCGGGATGGGTTTCAATCTCGGCAAGTAACTCGGATGCTGTGAACTGTATTTCGGTTTTGTTTACGGTGTAAAGGCCGTCTGCAAACAGGATACGTTCCCGCAGGTTGTCATGCAGGTAAAAAAAATTGATCTCCCTGCCGTGCACCTGGGCGGGATAACCAGCATGTTCAAGGGCCGAACTGCTGCCGGCGATGTTCGCTGCGCTGTGGCGATGAACGATATCTTCTGCCATGATGCCCGAAAACAGGGTTTTCAAATCATGTTCATCGGCATTGATAATGACCAGCCCGTACTTTTCAAAAAGGCTGTTCACCAGCTGACGGGTTGCATCGGCCAGGTTGCCGTTGCCCAGATAGGCAGCCTCGACAAGGCTGCCCAGCTTTTTGCCGTTTTCGCTCAGCCCAAGGTAACCCTTGTAGGCCGTTACAGCTGCAGTCACCGTATCCGTGCTGAGCCGCCCTGTTGCGCCGTTACCCTGTTGAATCCAGCTAATCAGTTCCTCTTCGACCTGCACATGGTTGATTTCGGCAAAATCGTGGTCTTCTGTAGCCATCCAGTATACAGGTACGAAATTTTTGTCTGGGTAGGCAATTTTCAGTTCCAGGGCCAGGTTGATCGCCGTAACGATCTTATAGATAAAATAGAGCGGCCCGGTAAAGAGATTAAGCTGGTGGCCGGTCGTTACAGTAAAGGTTTCTTCGCGAAGCAGCAGATCGATGTTGTTCCCGACCGCCTGGTGAATTTTGAGTCCTGCGTATTGTTTTTTCAGTATTTTTACGAGCACATCGCGGTTCCCGCCGAATTGCCGGTTCTGAAAAGTTTTGCCGAGCCCGGCAAGATCAGGACGCTCCCCGTAAAATGCTTTGAGTGCCGGCTCGCCGGCGAGATAGTCGAGTACGAGTGGTGAAAAGGCGTTGGTCTGGCTGTACGGTATGTAGGTTGCCTGCATGGGGTACGAAAGTAAGGTATTTTATAAAAGTACGTTTTTGCGAAATACATATTTTACACTGCCGCGATACAGGCAGGCGTACCTTAAAAAAATTGCCGGGCATGTAGCGCAGGGCGAAGGGTGGGCGTTTTGAGAATTAAAGCAAATGGCCATTTGACTTTTAATGCAATAATTTGAAACAGGCGAACAGTTGCTGTTCCCGACTAAACACAATTGATATGAGATTTTTTGAGCGTTTTACAACTGTTACCAAAGTTTTGATTGCGGGCGCGGCCCTGGCCAGTGTCCTGACAGCCTGCAAACGCGGTTCAGATGATCAGGATATTCAGGCTTCGGGCCTGGCCATGATCCATGCTTCGCCAGACGCCCAGGCACTTGATTTTGTTGTAGACAACACACGGGCCAACCAAAAAGATTTTAAACTTGACAGCGCCATTCAGTATCTTGCCGCGTATCCGGGCAACAGACGCCTGGGGGTAACAGCGAAGGGGTCCTCTACATTTCTGACGCAGAACTATTACAACCTTACACCTGGCAAGTTTTATTCTGCGTTTGTAATCGGTAAGGCGGCAAGCCTGGATCTGCTGGTAATGGAAGATAAACTTGTTGCGCCTGCAAGTGGCAAGGCCAGGGTGCGTTTCCTGAACCTCAGTCCCGACGCAGCTGCCCTCGACCTGACCATCAATGGACGCGAAGGTAAACTGGCTACCGCCAGAGCATTTAAAGAATATACAGAGTTCGCCGACATAGAGCCAGGTGAAGGCCTAACGCTGGTCGTTACGGAAAGCGCAAATCCACAGGTAACCGCATCGCGGACAACCGTTTCGCTTTCTGCAGGAAAGGTGTACACCATCTGGGCCAGGGGCTTAAAAAGTGCAACTGATAATACGCGCCTGGGTATTGGCGTGATGCTGAATTCAAATCAATAACATACCCCGTGGATCAGCTTGTGCAAGGGTATGGAGCAATGGGAAAAGCCGCTGGCTTTTGTTTCAATACCTTGCACAACCTGGTCGTCGGGGCTTTAAAAGCTGATGAGCAAGAACAAAACCAGCGCCCGATTAATCGCCCTGTGATCAAAAGAATCAAAGACCTGAGGACATTGATTGCCGACAGTGGCAGAAACGACAGCGGTTCTAAGGAATTCATCTACAAATCGTTCTACGGGTACCTGAAAGCCATCGTGATCAGGTATACGAACAATGATGATGACATCCAGGAGCTGGTTAATGATTCTTTTGTCAAAATTTTTACACACATCCAGCGGTTCCAGCCGCCCTCCACCGAAGAGGATTGTACCAAAGCCTTCAAATCCTGGATGGCTAAAATTACGTCCAGAACGGCAATCGATCACCTCAGAAGTACCCGAAAACTTTCTGTTATGCAGGAACTTACCGATGCCGATGACCAGGCTGAAGAGGTGAACGTATTATCAACCCTGCACGTAAAAGATATTTTAAGTCTGCTGGATCAGCTCCCGGCCATGCACAAGCTGGTATTTAACATGTACGAGATAGAGGGGTTTTCACATGAGGAGATCGCAATTTCACTTGCGATCCCCGAAAGTAGCTCAAGGGTCTACCTGACCAGGGCGAAGAATAAGTTGAGGAAGTTATATGTACAAAATTTAGCAAGTTCATATGGAGCGTTCAGATAAAGAACTTATTGCGCACATTAAAGATGAGCTTCAGGAATTCGAGGCGGCGTATGACGCGGGCGCATGGGAAAGATTTAACGGGGAGCTGCCGGTACGCCGGCCTATCATGCCCTGGCTACTGCGGGCAGCCGCCGCAGCCGCAGTATTGTTCATTGCCATCTTCTTATTCCTGAAACAGGAAAATACCGCAAAAGACCGCCTGGCTTATCAGCAACAAAAAGGGGCTGAGCAGTCAGACCGCGCAGACAGGCAGCCTGCTCCGGTGAACGAAGACCCTGCCGAGCGTCATGCACAAGCGCAGCAGAAAACCGTAAGCGCCGTACCCGGCAAGATGAAAGATCAGCCGGCAACAGCCAGCCGGGCAGCTGGCGCTGATCGTACAGCTACACCAGCTGTAACTGCATACGCTGCCGCTTCCAAGACAGGCACACCTGCAGACAGAAGCGCCTCGTCCGGGCAGCCGGCGGCGATCGCAGTGATATCCTCGTCGCAACACAATAACAAAAAAGAGGTACAGCCAGACCAACCCGCTGCAGCAGCAGCGCCGGCGGACCATCGGTCATCTGATTCTTTTGAAGCCATGCTGGCGGCAGATGACAAACACCGGGAAAAGCCTAAAACCAGCGGTTCAGCGGCACGCGCCCTGCAACTGGGTATGATGGTTTCGCCCGCCCTGGGCAATAACCAGAAAATCAATATGGGTTACGGCATCGCGGTAACCTATGCATTGAATAAAAAATTGTCTGTAACCTCCGGTTTGAACTACACAGCCATGAGTGCCTTCAAAGACATCGCTTTTGAGCCGGTTACCGTGCAGGACTTCCCTGCTACGACGGGCTTTGAAACCGAATCGGCACAGAAATCGACGCTGGAATCGGTAAATGCTAGTATTCGCGGATTAAGCGTGCCGCTTGAGCTGCGGTATCACCTGACTGAGAAATTTTACGCAGGTGCCGGGGTTTCTGCCATGGCCATCCTTACCCAGAAGCAGCAAAACAATTACCTGGTGCCTACCATTACGCCCGAAACGTATCATGCTGGCGGCGGCAATGTTGAAACCCGGAACACCATCGTAACACAAAAAGAAAGCGTAGATGTGCCTGGCGAACAGATGAACAGTGCAAAATATCTTGGTTTTTATAACCTTTCAGTCGGGTTCCGTCAAAAGATTAGCCCAAAAAATTCAATAGCTCTTGAGCCATTTATCCGCATTCCAATGAAGGAATTTTCCAGGGAAAACCTTGATCTGACCGATGCCGGATTGCGGCTGCGTTTTGACTTTTAAACTGCAGACCTTTAAAGGCCGGGCTGAACAATATGGCCATAGAGGTCGAAATCTTCGGCGCGGTCAACGCGCACAGAGACAAAGCTGCCGTTGGCGGCATAACCTGACGCAGCATCTATCAGCACTTCATTGTCTACCTCGGGCGAATCAAACTCTGTACGGCCAACGAAAAAGTCTCCTTCTTTTTTGTCAACGAGTACCTTGAAGGTCCTGCCTACTTTTTCCTGGTTAATCTCATAGGAAATTCCCTGCTGAATTTCCATGATGCTGTCTACACGTTCCTGTTTAACTTCATCAGGTACGTCGTCAATTAATGAATGGGCGTGTGTTTTTTCTTCGTGCGAATAAGTAAAACAACCAAGGCGGTCAAAGCGTGTGGCCTCGACCCAAGCCTGCATTTCTTCAAAATCAGCTTCCGTTTCTCCTGGGTAACCGCAGATCAGCGTTGTTCTCATGGCTATACCGGGTACCTTGTCGCGGATGCTGTTAACCAGGTCGATAGTCTTCTGTTTGGTGATGCCGCGGCGCATGGATTTTAGCATATTGTCTGTAATGTGCTGAAGGGGCATATCCAGGTACTTACAAATGTTGGCCCGCTCGTTCATGACCTCCAGGATTTCCATCGGGAAACCGGAGGGATAAGCATACTGCAGGCGAATCCATTCTATTCCATTCACATCTGAGAGCCTTCGGAGCAATTCATCCAGGTTGCGTTTGCCATACAGGTCCAGACCATAGTAAGTGAGGTCTTGCGCAATCAGGATGAGCTCACGCGTGCCGTTAGCGGCCAGGATCCGGGCCTCGTTGACCAGTTCTTCCATGGGCCTGGACAAGTGTTTGCCGCGCATGAGCGGGATGGCGCAGAAAGAGCAGGGACGGTTGCAGCCTTCAGCGATTTTGAAATACGCAAAGTGGCTTGGTGTGGTCAGCAAACGCTCGCCAATAAGTTCATGACGATAGTTTGCGCCAAGCGAATGTAGAATGTTCTGCAGGTCGTTGGTGCCAAAATATGCATCTACATTTTTGATTTCTGCCTCCAGTTCCGGTTTATAACGTTCAGAAAGGCAACCGGTTACGATCACTTTCCCAACTTTGCCGGCTTCTTTCATTTCACTGAACTGGAGAATGGTATCGATCGACTCCTGTTTGGCGTTGTCAATAAAACCGCAGGTGTTGATCACGACGATATCGTCTTTACCCACCCGGTCGGGTTCATGCACTACATCCAGGCTATTGCCTTTCAACTGGCCCATCAGCACTTCAGAATCATAGACGTTTTTTGAACAGCCAAGTGTAATCACATTGATTTTCGGTTGTTTCTGTTTTACGGTTCTGCTAACAATCTTCGTATTCATTCCTTCTCCAGGCGCCCGGCGCGCGTTATTACCCTATGGGTTATTTAAAAAGTGAGTCGACAAAAGCTTTTTTGTCGAACAACTGCAGGTCGGTCATTTTTTCGCCGACACCAATGTATTTTACAGGTATTTTGAACTGATCAGAGATGCCGATCACCACCCCGCCTTTAGCGGTTCCATCCAGTTTGGTAATGGCCAGCGCGTTTACATCTGTTGCCTCGGTAAACTGCTTACATTGTTCAAAAGCGTTCTGGCCGGTCGAGCCATCCAGTACAAGCAGGATTTCGTGTGGTGCGCCCGGAACAATGCGGTTCATGACATTTTTGATCTTGCTGAGCTCATTCATCAGGCCTACTTTGTTGTGCAGGCGGCCTGCGGTGTCGATGATAACGACATCTTCATTCGCGGCAACTGCAGACTGGATCGTATCAAAAGCTACCGAAGCGGGGTCAGATCCCATGGCCTGGGCAACAACGCGCACGCCGACGCGTTCGCCCCATAGTTTGATCTGGTCAACTGCCGCGGCACGGAACGTGTCGGCCGCACCGAGAACAACTTTAAGTCCGGCGTTTTTCAGCTGGTGCGCCAGTTTTCCGATGGTTGTGGTTTTCCCCACGCCATTTACGCCGACCACCATGATCACATATGGTTTGTGGTCGCCATATTCGAAATTACGGAAATCGTTGCTGTTGTTTTCTGCCAGCAGCTGCTGGATCTCGTTTCGGAGCAGACCGTTGAGCTCGGTGGTTGAAAGATATTTATCGCGGGCCACCCGTGCCTGGATACGGTCTATGATTTTCAGGGTAGTGGCAACGCCAACGTCAGAAGTAACAAGAACCTCTTCGAGGTTATCGAGCACATCGTCGTCTACGGTCGACTTCCCGGCAACTGCTTTGGTGATTTTTGAGAAGAACCCTTCTTTGGTTTTCTCCAGACCTTTGTCAAGTGCTTCCTGCTGCTCAGGAGCAGGTTCCTTTTTTTTAAAAAAATCAAATAAACCCATACGGCAGAATTTCGGGGCTAAAATAAAAAAAGCCCTCCAGCATCTAACGGGACGGCTTTAATATCTTGCAATATTAAAATTATTGACCTTCTTGTGACGCGGCGATCGCATCTTTAATGTGATCATTATGAACAATAGACTCTTTGAAAGAGTAAGCACCAGTTTTTGGTGATTTGGTCATGGTGATCACTTTAGAATATTCTTTGCCTTTTCCTGTTTTCAGGGTTGCAACTACTTTCTTTGCCATGGTATTATATTTTGTGATGCGACCAGTTTTCCGTCAGGAGCACCGGTCAATCAAAACCTTAACTATTTAATTTCCTTGTGTACAGTTACTTTCTTCAGGACCGGGTTGTATTTTTTCAGCTCCAGTCTCTCAGTAGTATTCTTGCGGTTTTTTGTAGAGATATACCTTGACATGCCGGGCATACCACTTGTTTTATGTTCAGTACATTCTAAAATAACCTGTACTCTGTTACCTTTTTTTGCCATTTTTTTATCTTTTATAGCTGATTAAGCAGCCTGATTCCTACAAATATCCTTTTTTAACGAACCGGTTAATGGCCTCGCTGATACCAACTTTGTTGATGGTTTTGATTGCTGAAGTAGAAACTTTCAGCGTAATCCAACGATCTTCTTCAGGAATGTAAAATTTCTGAAGCTGAAGGTTCGGGTGGAACTTGCGTTTGGTCTTAACGTTCGAGTGTGAAACGTTGTGACCCTTCATTGCAGTCTTTCCGGTTAAATCACAAATTCTTGACATGACTTATATGTAATTAGTTATCGCCGCTTATTTTTTTAAGAGTTTGCAAATATCTGAATAATAAATGAAAACATCAAGGATGGCTCATTAATTTTTTTCAGGACAGCCAGAGGTTTCCGGATGCCCGCAGCCGCGGCCGGTCTGGGCAGACCTGAAGAAAATACTATATTTGGCAAACCTTAATCCAAACCACTTAAACCAAATGCAAATTAACAGTATCGAAGCGTACGAGCTCGCTTATCAGAAGAGTGTTGAGAAACCGGAACAGTTCTGGGGAGAGATTGCGCAAAGTTTCCATTGGCGCAAACCCTGGTTCAAAGTATTGTCCTGGAATTTCCGCGATCCCGAAATTAAATGGTTCGAAGGAGCGAAACTGAATATTACCGAAAATTGCCTGGACCGCCATCTTGCTGCGCATGCTGACAAGGCGGCCATTATCTGGGAGCCCAATGACCCCGAACAGGACAGCATTACACTTACGTATAAAATGCTGCACGAGCGCGTATGCCGGTTTGCGAACGTGCTGAAACGCAATGGCGCCAAGAAGGGCGATCGCATCTGTATCTACATGCCAATGGTTCCTGAACTGGCCATTGCCGTTCTAGCCTGTGCCCGCATCGGTGCGGTGCATTCGGTTGTATTTGGCGGTTTCTCGGCCAAATCAATTGCCGACCGCATCAATGATGCAGCCTGTAAACTGGTTGTAACGGCCGACGGAGCATACCGCGGCAATAAAAAAATAGAATTAAAAGAGGTCATAGACGATGCGCTGATCGGTTGCCCGACCGTTGAAAAAGTAATCGTGCTGACCCATACCCGCACACCGGTATCCATGCTAAAAGGCCGTGATGTCTGGTGGGAAGACGAAGTTAAACATGTGAACGACGTCTGCGAGGCCGAAGAGATGGATGCGGAAGACCTGCTGTTTATCCTGTATACCTCAGGTTCGACCGGTAAGCCAAAAGGAGTGGTACACACCTGCGGCGGATACATGGTTTATGCCGGTTATACGTTCAGTAATGTGTTCAATTATCAGCCCGGGGAAGTATATTTCTGCACCGCCGATATAGGCTGGATTACCGGCCACTCGTATATCATTTACGGTCCCCTTTCGCAGGGCGCCACTTCAGTTATTTTCGAGGGCATTCCTACCTATCCTGATGCCTCGCGCTTCTGGCAGGTTGTAGACAAACACCAGGTCAATATCCTCTATACGGCACCGACAGCCATTCGCTCGCTGATGAGTTATGGAGATGAGCCGCTTAAAAATGCCGGACTTGAAAGCCTGCGGGTACTTGGATCGGTCGGCGAGCCAATCAATGAAGAGGCCTGGCACTGGTTCGATGAGAAGATCGGCAAAGGAAACTGTCCCATTGTTGATACCTGGTGGCAAACAGAAACAGGGGGGATCATGATTTCCCCGATTGCCAACGTAACGAAGACAAAACCCAGTTATGCAACCCTGCCATTACCCGGTATCCAGCCTTGCCTGGTCGATGAAAACGGCCAGGAAATAATAGGCAATGGCGTAAGCGGAAACCTCTGCATCAAATTTCCGTGGCCGGGCATGCTGCGAACCACCTATGGCGACCATGAGCGTTGCCGGCAGACCTATTTTTCTGCTTATCCCGATATGTATTTTACGGGCGACGGCTGCTTAAGGGATGAGGATGGTTACTACCGCATTACCGGTCGTGTTGATGACGTAATCAATGTTTCCGGCCACCGGATTGGAACGGCTGAAGTAGAGAATGCGATAAACATGCATGCAGGTGTTGTGGAAAGTGCAGTGGTCGGCTTTCCGCACGAGGTGAAAGGACAAGGCATCTTTGCATTTGTTATCTATCCCGAACACCATGCCGACGAGGAACTTACCCGAAAAGATATCCTGCAGACGGTTACCCGGATGATCGGGGCGATTGCCAAGCCAGACAAAATCCTGTTCGTATCCGGATTGCCAAAGACCCGTTCAGGAAAAATCATGCGCCGCATTTTGCGCAAGATCGCCGAGGGAGACATGACCAACCTGGGTGATACATCGACCCTGCTGGATCCGGCTGTGGTGACCGAGATCATTGACAGGGCACAAAAAAAATAACGGAAGCAGCTGTCTTAGCAATTAAACCCCGAAAACATCTGATCTGATTTTTTCGGGTTTTTTTTTATTCATTCGAATTGGAAAATGACAGCGACGCCTGCTCGGCCGGCAATTTAAAATGGGACGTATACCAGGCTTTCATGTGGTCCGACTTAAACTTTCCTCCTTCATTAATCTCTTTAATGACGTCTCTTGCAGATTCGGTTCCGTTTCTGCCGGCCCTGGCCTGGAACAAGACATAATCGGCGAGCACCTTGCTGTTTGGCATCGGCGCTTTGTAGGCCAGCACTTTTCCATCCGTGCCGATAATTAAGGCCTGAGGGGTGTCGCCAAGCCCTTTCCAGGGCTGCTCTTCGCCGTTGCTGAGCCGGTAGGCATCGCTCCGGCGGGTTTTGCCGTTGCTGAAATTACGCCAGTAGGTTTCATCTTCTCCATTGTAGACGGAGACAAAACGCACATCGGGGTAAGCTTTGAACCGGGCTTTCATTTGCTCATACGCCGTCGAATCGCCGGCACTGGGGTTGTTCAGCGTACTTTTATAGACGACGGCATACACAGTTTTACCCATAAAAGCATCTTTTAGCCGAACAGGTTTGTTGTCAGTGCCAAGAAGCATAGCACCAGATACACTTTTGTCGGCATAGTCATCATAGCCCTTGACGATGTTTCGTGCCAGCGACTTGACCATAACGATGCAGGACTGCTGCAGCATCATTGCCGGCAGCAAAAGAAGGATCAGGATTGTTTTTTTCATGTGCGTGGTTGTTTTGATGAGGTTGCCTGTATAGACGAACATCAAAAAGCAGGGGTTGCATGCCAATGGAAATTTAGCCGCTTAGCATCTCACGCAAACAAAAACCCCGGCCTGCTGTTGATATTTTGAATCAAAACTTAAATCTGATATTATGGACAAGCTGGAACTGAAAGGTAAATGGAACGAGATAAAAGGAAAAGTTAAGCAGGCCTATGGTGACCTGACAGATGACGACCTTGCTTATCAGGAGGGACAGGATGACGAACTGCTGGGTAAACTTCAGCAAAAAACAGGCAAAGGCCGCGACGAACTTGTAAAGTGGATCAATTCGCTTTAGGTAACACTTTACAAAAAAAAAGCGGCTTTCCGGAATAGGAAAGCCGCTTTTTTTTTGGTTGAGCTGATTAGTAACCAAACACTTGTTCCAGTTTTAACCGGGTTACAGTGCCCAATTTTTCAAGGTCGGAGAGGGCTACTTTTTTATCAGAAGCCACGACGCAATAATTGTAGGGTTTTGATGCGACCTGCTGCTTGTGGAAGGCGGTGATGTCTGTTAGTGTAAGCGGCTTCAGCTGCTGGTAAGCATCCATGCGCGAATCGTGGTCATAACCCAGTTTGCGGTCATTCAGGTACGCGTAGATAATCGCATCTTTTGTAATCCTGCCGGTTTCAAGTGCGTTCAGCGAATTATCTTTCGAAGCCTGCAGCGCTTTTTCAGATGCGGGCAACGCGTTCAGCAGTTCGTTCATGGCAGCAACGGCATCGTTCATCTTATCGGCCTGCGTACCCACATATGCCATCATCGAATATTCTTTGTCCTTGCCGTCAGGGCTTGCGTACAATGCATATGAAGAATAGGCGAGCGCTTTCGACTCGCGAATGGTCTGAAACACGACCGATCCCATACCCCCGCCGAAATAACTGTTGAAGAGGTCAACCTTACCTGCCAGAGTGGGGTCGTAGGTTCCTGCATTGCGCACCCATCTGATCTCAGCCTGCACCATGTCGTAATCTGCGAAATAGACCTTGCTGCTGTCCGGGTGCAGATACGTGAAGGTCTTTGCCGGTGCGGCCGGGGTGAAGGCGGCTGGCAGCGTGTGCAGCTTGCTGATATCGGCAGTGAAAGCACCGAGATCTTTAGGGCCGTAGTACACAACGCTGTGTTTGTAATTGTTTATGTTGTGAAGAATGTAGAGCAATTGTTCTGAAGTCATGGCCCTGACCTCATCATTGCTTAGGCCGTAATTGAAAGGGTTGTCCTGCCCGTATTGCGCATAACTCATCAGGCCCGACAGAATGGCCGACTTATTCAGTTTATTGTTTTCGCGCTGCTTCAGGATGCGGCTTTTGAGTTCGGTCAGTGCTTGTTCGTTTGCCTTGCAGTTGGCAAAAACATGCTCGACAAGGCTGACCGCTTTGTCAAAGTTTTCCTGCAAACCGGTGATGGTAATGGTCGCTACATCGTTACCTACATTGAAACTGTAGTTGCAGGCAATGTTGTAAAACTGCTTGCTGATCTCTTCTGCCGTATATTTGTCAGTTGCCAGAAAACTCAGGTACTGGGCTGCATAGGGCTGCAGTTTGTAATTGTATGCACCCATGTCGAAGCGGTAACTGAGTTTGAAGATGCTGTTTTCCTTGTTTTGGATACTCAGGATGTCAGCGATCCCGGTTTTGCCAAAAGCGATGTCTTTTTTGTAATCTAAAAAAACAGGCTGGATCGGTTTGACTGGCGCTTCCAGGACATTCCTGGCAAACTCAGATACCTCATTGGCGTTGGTATTGACCGGTGTTATTGCCGGTTTTTCCACTTTCAGTACGTTTTTGTCGGTTCCTTTGTGTTTCAGAATGACTACATAATTCTCCCTGAAAAAAGTGTTTGCAAAATCAACGATTTCTTTTTTCGTGAGTTTGCCCATCTCATCAGGAGCAGCGAGCGACTTATTCCAGTTGGCGCCGCGATTCAGGATGAACTCGTTGGTGGTTGCTTCTGCGCGGAAGTTGTTGTTGTCGAACGACTGCAGCAGCGAGAACTTACTGTTGGCTACGGTTGCCTTGATCAGGCTTGCATCAAACTGCCCTTTTTTGAGGAGGTCGATCTGCTCCAGCAACAGGGTTTTAGCCTGCTCCAGCGTTTGTCCCTGTTTCGGCGCCGCGCTGAGGATAAACACACCATAATCTTTCATCTGCTGGTAACCGGCGCTTGCCCGCAAAATCTTCTGCTGCTTGTTCAGGTTGATGTCGATCAGGCCAGCCTTTCCATTAGACAGGATGCTGCCGATCAGGTCGAGCATCATGCTCTGGCGCGAGTTTTCTGCATAACCCCTGAAACCGATCATCAGGTTTTCGGCGTTTGGACCGTAAATGTCGATGCTTCGAACAGCCTGCAGGGGCTGCTCTGGTGCCGGCTGGTACAATTTAACCGGCTTGCTCACCATGTATGCAAAGGTCTTATCTATTTTTTTGATCAGCACATCCGGCTGAAAATCGCCGGCCATGACCACGGCCATGTTGTTTGGAACATAATACTTCTGATAGTATTTTTTAATTTCGACGAGAGATGGGTTTTTCAGGTGCTCAATAGTTCCGATGGTAGTCTGCTGCCCATAATTATGTGTAGGGAACAGGGCGGCGAACAGTGCTTCAGCAGCTTTGCTGCCATCATTGTCGAGCGAGCGGTTCTTCTCTTCGTAAACGGCTTCGAGTTCTGTATGAAAAATCCTAAAAATGGGATTCCGGAATCTTTCGCCCTGTAGGGCCAGGAATTTGTCGACAGCGTTTGACGGGAAATCTTCATTGTATACCGTCTCTTCGTACCAGGTATGGGCATTAGAGCTCTGTCCGCCAATGCCTTTCATCATCTTGTCGTATTCGTTGGCAATCGAAAACTGCGAGGCCTCGCCGGAAGTTTTATCAATCTCCCGATAAATTTCTTTGCGCTTTTCCGGGTCAGTTGTCTTGTTGTACGTTTCGTACAGGGCGTCGATTTTATCGAGCAGCGGTTTTTCTTTCTGCCAGTTCAGCGTACCGAATTTATCCGTTCCCTTGAACAACAAATGTTCCAGGTAATGGGCCAGGCCGGTAGCCGTGCGGGGATCGGTGTTGCTTCCGGCTCTGACTGCCATTCGAAACTCGATGTTGGGCTCTTTGGCATTGGGTGAAAGGATCACGGTCAGGCCATTTTTGAGCGTATAAAACCTCGACCGGGTGGGGTCGTTCGTTACATACTTGTAGGTGTACCCCCCTGAGGTTGTCGTTTTCCACTGGTAAAGTTGCTGCGCACTTGCAGACAGGCCGGTTATGAGAAAACAGGCAACCGTAAATAGTTTGTGTTTCATTGAGAATAAGTTAACGCATCAAATATAATTTTTAGCGGCATCAATGCAACACCCGGCTGCTTTAAAAAAAATGGCGGGGATGGGTAGGGCAGCTGCCTGAAAAAGACCGGGGATTGCGTACTTTTGAGACATGACTAAACATGATAAGCGGCCGAACATCCTCGTCGTTAATGACGACGGCATTACGGCTCCGGGCATCAAACACCTGATCGAGGTGGCGCAGGAACTGGGTAGGGTTGTGGTTGTTGCACCCGACGGACCGCAGTCTGGCATGGGCCATGCCATAACCATTGGCAAACCGCTCCGGTTTGACCCTGTTGATCTGTATGAAGGCGTTGAAATGTATAAATGCTCCGGGACACCGGTTGACTGCGTAAAGCTTGCCGTAAATAAGATATTTAAAGGCAAGAAGCCCGATCTGTGCGTTTCGGGCATCAACCATGGTTTGAACAGTTCAATCAATGTGATTTATTCTGGTACCATGTCTGCTGCGGTTGAGGGCGCAATTGAATCAATCCCATCGGTCGGTTTCTCACTTGACGATTTCACGCAGCAGGCCGACTTCAGCCACTGCAAAACGTTTGTCAGAAAAGTCTGCGAACAGGTACTGGAGCATGGCTTGCCGGAGCGTACTTTGTTAAATGTTAACTTCCCGAAAGGGCCGGGAATAAAAGGTTTAAAGATCTGCCGGCAGGCCAATGCCAAATGGGCAGAAGAGTTTGACGAAAGGAAAGATCCCTACGAAAGGCCCTATTACTGGTTGACCGGTGTGTTTCAAAATTTCGACAAAGGAGAGGATACCGATGTCTGGGCATTGGACCATGGCTACGCCTCGGTTGTGCCGGTTCAGTTTGACCTCACCGCGCATCACGCTATTCCCATTTTGAATTCCTGGAATTTAAGTCTTTAGCCATGAGATATTACTTGGTTGCCGGCGAGGCCTCGGGCGATCTGCACGGCGCAAACCTGATGCGGGCCATTAAACAGCAGGATGCTGCGGCCGAGTTCCGGTTTTTTGGTGGGGATAAAATGCTTGCCGAGGGCGGTGTGCTGGCAAAGCACTACCGCGACATGTCCTTTATGGGATTTGTAGAGGTCCTGGCTAACCTTCGCACCATTTTCAGAAACCTCGCGGCCTGTAAAAATGACCTGGTGGCCTACCGGCCCGATGTACTGGTGCTGATAGACTTTCCGGGATTCAATCTGAAAATAGCAAAGTTTGCAAAAGAGCAGGGCATTCCGGTATGTTTCTACATTTCTCCAAAGGTATGGGCCTGGAACCAAAAACGGGTGCTGAATATTAAAAAGGTTGTTGACCGCATGTTCTGTATTCTACCTTTTGAGGTTGAGTTTTATAAAAGCTGGGGCATGGAGGTTACTTATGTTGGAAACCCGCTGCTGGATGCCGTGGCTGGTTTTTCAGCTGATCTCCGGTTTGCTGAAAAACAAGGGCTGGCTGGTAAAAAGATCATTGCACTGCTTCCGGGCAGCCGCAGGCAGGAAATCGAGCGTTTGCTCCCGGACATGCTGGCGGTAAGCGATCGTTTTCCGGAATACCTGTTTGTGGTGGCGGGGGCACCCGATTTTGATGAATCTTATTACCGGACTGTGGCCGGTTCGCGCCGGTTTGAAATTGTCTACAACAATACTTACAACCTGCTTGCTGTGGCCCATGCAGCTGTCGTCGCCTCTGGCACGGCGACGCTCGAAACGGCTATTTTTAAGGTTCCCCAGGTTGTGGTTTATAAAGGTTCGGCTATTTCAGTTGCCATTGCGCGTTTGCTGGTTAAAATACGTTTCATCTCCCTGGTCAATCTCATCGCCGACCGGAAGATCGTTCCTGAGCTGATTCAGGAAGACTGCAATCCGACACATATTGAAACCGAGCTTCGCGCCCTAATGGCTGGAGCCGGGCGGAACGACCAACTAACTGGTTATGAGGAACTGGCCGAAAAGCTGGGGCTCCCTGGTGCTTCAGGCCGGGCGGCAGCAGGCATCATAGCCACTGCTGCGGCTAAATAACCCTGCGGCCTGCATTTATTGTAATGTAACAAAATCGTTGCAATATAAACAGGTCATTTTTTGCTTGTTTCGCGGATTTTTCCTAAAATCGTTTAATAAATCGTTTTAACGAGATATTAAGACCAAACATTCAGACCATGACACCCCCGCTTGAGCCGCGCACGTGATACTTGTTGTTATCACTAATCTATCTCCTATTGTTCCAGCCATCCGATTTCATAAAACGACTAAGTTGCCAATTAAAACCAAAATAATATCTAGATGAAAGTAAATTTACTTAAGATTTCGGGGTTATGTTCACTTCTTGTGTTCAGTTCTCCGTTGTATGCTGATGCTTCAGGGGCCACCTGGGGTCATTGGCTTACCTGGAAGCCTTCGGGTATTCAGGTTCAGAAAGTGGTTACCGGAACTGTAACGGACGAAGCTGATGCACCACTGCCGGGTGTCAGCATTAGGAACACAGTAACAGGCAAGACCACTGTAACAGACGCGAACGGAAAATATCGCATCGAAGCGGGCAACGATGACACGCTCGTGTTTACTTACATTGGTTATACAACCATTAGTGAAAAACCGGGCGGCAGGAGTGTGATAAGCTTTGGTATGCAGCCCTCTTCCGACAACAAACTCGATGAGGTGGTGGTTGTTGGTTATGGTACGCAAAATATCAAAGAGGTAACATCTGCCATTACAAAGATCGATACATCACAGTTCAGGCAAAGTGGCGCGCGTAGTGCGATGGATCTCCTGATCGGTAAAGTAGCAGGCTTGCAACTTACCCGTACCAGTGGTACCAATCCCAATTCTGGTGTCGCTATTCAGCTTCGGGGTGTTACTTCGGTTTCGGTTGCAAGTAGCCCGCTTATTGTTATTGACGGTATTCCGGGCGGTAACCTTGATCTGCTACAGCAGGATGATATCGAGTCTTTCAGTGTGCTGAAAGATGGATCGGCGGCAGCGATTTATGGAACGCGGGCCAACGCGGGTGTAATTTTGATTACAACCAAGAAAGGAAAGGCCGGACCTTCCCGATTTGATTACAATGCTTACGTACGCCACGAAGTCCTGAATGAGCGTCCCGATTTCATGAATGCGGCAGAATTCCGAGAAAAGATTGCAAGTAAGCAATATAGCGCGATGGATTACGGCGGGGACTTTGATTATTTCTACGACCTGATCAATAAAAATAACATTTCGAATAATCACAATTTCGCTGTTTCTGGCGGTGGAGCAAACTCTAACTACCGTGTCAGTCTGAACTACCGGGATCTCCAGGGTTTCGCAAAACAAAACGACCGCAGGGAATACAGCGCTCGTTTGAGCCTGACTCAAAAAGGCTTTCAGGACCGTGTCACTGCACAGTTTAATGTGGCGACCAACTACAACAATCCAAACCTGATTGCGGGTGGTGGCTGGGAGACTGTTCTGGTAAAAAACCCGACAGAGTCTTATTACAAACCTGATGGCAGTTTCGCGTTTACCCGGAATATAACCAATGAAATTGCCAGACTTGAGCAGGAAAAGTACCTGCGCTCGCAGCAAACGTCATCGGTAGATGGTAAAATTGATGTTGACATTATTTCCGGCTTACGTGCATCAGTTTTTGGTGCGGTACAACGCGATTCCTATGTAAACAACATTTACAGGATGCGCGGCAGCCAGAATTCGATCGAGAACGGTGAATCCCCAGGCGGCGGTTACGCTGAGAAAGGAAGTGTTCTGAACCAGAATTTTAGTGTTGAGCCAACTTTAGACTATAACAAATCTTTTGGCCAGCACAAGATCCAGGCTTTAGCCGGCTATTCTTACCGGTATGAAGTGGGCGAGAACTTTGGTGCATGGAACCGCGGTTACCTGAATGACGTATTTGAAGAAAACAATCTCGGAAGCGTTCCCATTAAGCTGAACACAATTGGCATCAGCAGCGGCAAGAGCGACAATACACTGATCGCTTTTCTGAGTAGGGTTCATTATGGCTTTGCTGATAAATATTTTGTTCAGGCTACTTTCCGCAGGGAGGGATCGTCAAAATTCGGTGCCAACAACAGGTGGGCAAACTTTGTTTCGTTTTCAGGTGCCTGGAATATTACTGAAGAAAACTTCATGAAAAATGTTCAGTGGGTCAATAACCTGAAATTGCGAGGTGGTTATGGTGAAACAGGTAACTCAGGATTTGCTAACACGGCTTCTATGGTGACCCTTGGCGGTGGTGGTGTGTACCGGTTCCCCGGAGACGAATACCAGCAAACTTATGGACCAAGCAGAAACCCGAATCCGAATCTGCGCTGGGAGAAAAAACAGGAAACAAACATCGGGATTGACTTTGCGGTGCTTAAAAATCGCCTGAGCGGTTCGATCGAATTGTACAACCGGGTTACCAAAGACCTCCTGGATACGTATACTTCGCCACAGCCTCCATTTATTCAAAGCTCAATCTACACCAATGTTGGTACCATCTCTGCAAAAGGTATTGAACTTACCCTGAATTATCAGGTGGTAAACACAAGCAAATTCCGTTACTCAATCGACTTTATTGGAAGTACGACTGATAACAGGCTTGATGCGTATTCGAATGATGAATACAAACGTGATATGAAGACCTTTGGCGGCATTGGCGGCTTTGGTGCACTTGGAGACGCAATCCGGACCTACGAAGGCGGCAAACTTGGCGAGTTCTGGGGCAAACGTTTTGCTGGCTTTACTCCTGATGGCAAATGGACTTTCTTCAACAAGGACGGCAATGTTGTTTCCAATGCACAGATCAATACATCTGTGTTCAGAGACCAGACAGACCTGGCCGTAATTGGTAATGCAATTCCAAAATATTATTTGTCGCTCACAAACAACTTCACCTACGCTAATTTTGACCTTCGGGTGTTCCTGCGCAGTAAGCTCGATTACGACATCCTGAATACACTTGCCCTCTCATACGGAAACAAGAACGGAACACAAGGAAACCTGCTCAGAACTGCCTTTACCAAATACAATGAGATCAAGGATACATATATGTATTCAGACTACTACATTGAGTCAGGAAGTTTTGTGAAACTGGACGAGGTAACACTTGGTTATACATTCAAGATACCAAACAAGACCATCCGTAACCTGCGTGTTTATGCAACCGGAAGTAACCTTGCTACATTCACAAAATATACCGGAAATGACCCTGACACAGTTCAAGATACTGGCCTCGGCCCAGGCATCGACAGCAGAAGCCCATATCCATGGACCCGTCAATTCTTATTTGGTGTCAACTTTGGATTTTAACGAATAATACACATGAAAATTTCAAATAAAGTAAGCACAATCCTGCTGGCCGGAGTGGCCCTGCTCGGAAACAGCTGTACCAAACTTGATCAGCGGATTTACAATGAGTTGACCACTGACAACTTTTACAACAATAAAACTGAGGTTCTTTCGGCTGTTTTACGGCCATATACACATGCGAACGCGTGGGTTACGCCTTCTGGCCAAGATGGCTGGTGGCGCCCAGCTGAGCTTTCTGCAGACCAGCTGGCCTGGCCAACGAAAGGCCGCCATGGTGAGGACGGGGGAAAGTGGAAGAGATTGCATTATCATACCTGGCTGAGTGATGACGGACCATTGAACAATGCCTGGTCGCTGATGTACTGGGGAATGGGTCTTTGTAATGATCCGATCGAGAACCTGGAAAAAAGGTCGTTGTCTCAAATGGGTATTACACAAACTGAGAAGGATGCTTTTGTTGCCGAATTAAAATTGCTTCGGGCATTTCACTACCTGAAACTCATGGATCTTTTCGGAAACATTCCTGTCGTTACACAGGTAGGCATTCCTGCGAAACCTGAAACACGTCCGCGTGCTGAAGTATTCGCGTTCATCGAAAAGGAAATTAAAGATAATATCGATAAGGTTCCTGTGCTTTCTACAGATATGACCGGCCGTATGACAAGAGCCGGTGGTTATGCGATGCTGGTAGAACTTTATCTGAATGCGCAGGTATGGACAGGAACAGCGAGATGGGATGATTGTATCGCAGCTGCGGACCAGTTGATTAATGGAGCGGGCGGCGGTCAGAACGGCGCAATGGCTCTGGACCCGAACATCACTGATCCGTTCAAACCGACCAACCATTTATCGAAAGAGGTTATCTTCTCGATCGCCTACGACTTTCCAAGGGCGAATTTCCAGCCATCATGGACCGGCGAATTTTACCATTTCCAGCAAGGTATTATCTATGGCGGCAACCGGAACGGTAATGATGGTGTTGTTGTAGTGCCCGGTGTGTTTACAACCTTCGAGGACCAAGATCTGCGCAAGCGCACCTGGCTGCTTGAAGGACCAATGGTGCGTTTCGATAATGGCCAGCCAGCGCTGGCTGCGGGAGGAAACGAGTACGACGGTCAACAAATCGTTTTTGTAGATAATATTCGTAAAAATAAGACAGGTTCGACTGTTTCAAACATGAGCGAAGGCGAAGAAAACAGTGGAGTACGTTTTAATAAGTACAAGCTTGGTAACCAGAATCCGGGTGTGGTAAATGGGGTAGCAATTCCTGCAGATCCAAACTATAACAACACTGACTGGAACATTTATCGCCTAACCTGGGTTTATTTTGCTAAAGCAGAAGCACTGATGCGCAAAAACGGTGGTACCGCTACGCAAGCTGCGTGCGATCTGATCAATGCTTGTAAAAGCCGTGCGTATACCGCTGCCAATTGGGCAGGCCGGGCATATACCCCAGCTACGTTAACTTTAGATGAACTCCTGGCAGAACGTGGCCGCGAGTTTATCTTCGAAGGCTTCCGCAGAAATGACCTGATCCGTTTTGGTAAGTTCCATACCGCAACCTGGTGGGACCACCAGCCTTCTCAAGCATTCCGGACGCTGTTCCCTATCCCTCAGGTACAACGTACCTTGAATGGCAACCTGGCACAAAACCCTGGTTACAACTAAGGTTTAATATTAATCATCTGGAAGAGATTGCCGGTTCGGCAATCTCTTTTTTTTTGCCGCTGGCGCACATCACTGCTGCACTTCTGATGAAATAGAACGGCTATACTAATTAGTCGTGCGTAAAGTTATTAGGACCGTCCACTCTCATTTGAGGCCGGCTTGCATTTGCCGAGGCAACCCATTGATATTCTTAAAAACCGCATTGAGGCCTGCCGATGTTAACACGCGCTTCTTTTTGATATTTGCTCTTCTTTTCATGACAGCATACCATTGCCTAAAAGCGGTAGATTATTTATACTTGTACTAAAACGATTAAGTATGTTAAAAAAGGGATGGTTCCTTGCGGTGCTGCTGCCGCTGTATGTACAGGCCAGACAACACGATCTGGTTAATTACGTCAATACCCTTCAGGGAACTAATTCGAAGCATGAACTGACACGGGGCAATACGTATCCGACAACATCCTTGCCCTTTGGCATGCATACCTGGACACCGCAAACCGGGAGGAACGGAGATGGCTGGAAGTACCAATATTTCCTCGATCGGATCAGGGGATTTCAACAGGCGCATCAGTGCAGCTCATGGACCCGGGATTATGCCGTTTTTTCAATGATGCCTGTGCTTGACAGTCTGGTAGTCGACCAGGACAAGCGTGCGGCAAAATTCAGTCACCGGAATGAAACTGCCCGGCCCAATCATTACCGTGTTATGTTTGATAACGGCATAACAACAGCCATTGCGCCCAGTACCCGCGGGGCACATTTGCGATTTTCTTTTCCGAAAAACCACAAGGGATATCTGGTACTGGACGGGTACATAGGTTTGAGCGAAGTAAAAATTGATCCGGCAAACCGCAAAATAACCGGCTTTGTAAATAATGGAGCCGGCTTTAAACGGGGCTGGAAAAGTTTTTTTGTGATTTATTTTGACCGCCCGTTCAAATCGTTCGGTACCTGGGAGAATCAAAAAAATACAATAGATCATGGTCAGACAACCGCTACAGGCAAGGGAAAGGGTGCATACCTTCAATTTGCGCCAGGCACGACCGTGCAGGTAAAGACTGCCTCCTCATACATCAGCCTGGAGCAGGCAGAGCTCAACTTGAAACGCGAATTGGGCGCCGATAAAATGATAGAAACGACAATTGCCCGAGCGGGGAAGGTATGGAATAAACAACTGGGGCAAATTCTTGTTGAAGGTGGCAGTAAGGCCGACAAGGAAACATTTTACTCCTGCTTTTTCCGTGCCAGCCTGTTTTCCCGCAAGTTTTACGAAATTGATTCCAAAGGTCAGCCTGTTTATTTCAGTCCTTACGACGGGCAGGTACATCCCGGGTATATGTTCACAGACACCGGCTTTTGGGATACTTTCCGTGCGCAGTTCCCTTTGAATGCCCTGCTTCACCCAACCATGCACGGCAGGTACATGCAGGCCATGCTCGATGCCTGGAAACAGTGTGGCTGGCTGCCTTCCTGGTCGTTTCCCAGCGAAGCGGGGAGCATGATCGGCAACCATGCCATTTCGCTGTTTGCAGATGCCTGGGCCAAAGGAGTCCGAACGTTCGATCCGGCGGAAGCCTTAAGAGCCTATGAACATGAATCAGGCAACAAAGGACCCTGGGGACCGGCGAACGGCCGCGATGGCTACAAGGAATATGAAGCGCTGGGTTATGTGCCCTACCCGCAGGTGCGGGAAGCGACAGCAAAAACGCTTGAATATGCGTATGACGACTTTTGCGGCTACCAGCTGGCGCGTATGACTGGTAATAAGCATTACGAGGATCTGTTTGGCCGCCGGATGTTCCGGTATAAAAACGTTTACGACCCGGCAACCCGGTTTATGCGGGGTCGGGATAAAGATGGCAAATGGACAAGCAATTTTGATCCGGCAGAGTGGGGCGGCCCCTATACCGAAGGCAATGCCTGGCACTGGCAGTGGTCGGTCTTTCACGATGTAAGCGGTCTTATTGATCTGATGGGCGGAGAGAAAAATTTCACCGCTAAGCTGGATTCTGTTTTTACCGAACCGAACCGGGTGAACGTCGGTACATATGGCGGCATGATCCACGAAATGACAGAAATGGTTATGGCGAACATGGGGCAGTATGCGCACGGGAACCAGCCTATCCAGCACATGGTTTACTTGTACAATTATGCAGGGCAGCCATGGAAAACACAATATCATGCCCGAGAGGTCATGCGGAAACTATATGATGCCAGTGAAAATGGATATCCCGGCGACGAAGACCAGGGACAAACCAGTTCCTGGTACGTGCTCAGTGCACTGGGTTTTTACAGCGTTTGCCCGGGTACAGATGAATATGTGCTGGGTAGCCCGGCATTCCGTAAAATCACGATCAGCCTGGAAAATGGTAAAAAATTTATCATTAAGGCGCCAGCCAATAATGCAGAACACGTTTACATCACCAGGGCGAGCCTGAACGGAAAACCTTTTAACAGGAATTATTTACGGCACCAGGAATTACTGGCAGGTGGGGTGCTGGAGCTCGACATGCAATCCACACCCAATAAGCAGCGCGCAGCCGGCATGGCCGGCCGGCCTTTTTCAGTTTCGGCAAAATAAAGGCTGTTTTCAAAATTCTTCCGTCTTAACTGTTACATCTTTTTTAAAAAAAGTAGGTGTACAGTGAAATTTTTGCCTGAACTAAAACGTTTAAGTAATGTTGCTAGCCTGAAAATTGTGTGACAACCAACAAAATGAGCAGTTACAATTAACCAACCGCGTATGAGCCAATAAATTACATCCTGCCATCTCCACTAAAGAACATATATACCAATCGCCAATGAAAAACTATCTACCCAAAATTGCAGGGCTTGCCGCTCTGTGCAGTGTCTGTTTGTCTGCAGACGCTGCTGGCAAGACCATGATGGCCCGGGGCCATCTCGCATCAAAAGCCGGTCATTTCCGGCAGGTGCAAGACACCACCAGACAAACTCCTGCACAGGACTCCACTAAAAAGCCGGCACAGCCGGCTGCAGCCGCGTCAGCACAGCAAACGGTCAGCGGTGTCGTTGTGGATGAAAAAGGAGTTCCGATGCCTGGCGTTAGCGTCAGACTTCAAAGCAATCCGCAGAAAGGAACAGTTACAGATGCAAGCGGAAAATTTTCGATCGCCGTTCCGAATGCAAACAGTATCCTCGCTTTCAGTTTTATCGGTTATGAGCCGTTGGCACGGCCTGCCGGTTCGGGACAGGCTCCGCTTAGTATCAAACTAACACCTTCGGGCAACAACAACTTGAACGACGTAGTCGTGGTGGGTTACGGTACGCTCAGGCAGAAGGAGGTCACCTCATCTGTTGCGCACCTTGATACCGCTCAGTTCAGACAGAGCGGCGCCAGAAATCCGCTTGACCTCATCCAGGGAAAGGTGGCAGGTTTACAGATTACACGTACCAGTGGATCTAATCCCAATTCAGGCACCAGCGTACAATTGCGCGGAGTTGTATCTGTTAAAGGGAGCGCAAGCCCGCTGTTTGTTATTGACGGCATTCCTGGAGGAAATCCTGACCTGTTGCAGCAGGACGATATTCTGTCGGTTGACGTGTTGAAAGATGGTTCGGGAGCTGCAATCTATGGGACGAGCGCCAATGCAGGCGTTATCCTGATCACAACTAAAAAAGGAAAGCCCGGAAAACCAACCGTAAATTACTCAGCATATGCACGTAAAGAATTTATTTACAACCGGCCGGATTTTCTTTCGGCAGACGAGTTTAGACAGAAAATAGCCGAGGGTCAGATCAGGCAGCAGGATTTTGGCAACTCAACCGACTTTTTCGATGAGCTCGTGAATCACAGCAACCTGTCTCAGAACCACAACCTGGCACTTAGCGGTGGTACAGACAAAACAAATTACCGCGCAAGTGTGAACTATCGGGACCTGCAGGGCATCGCACTCGAAAACAACCGCAAAGAATACACACTGCGCC
Source organism: Pedobacter yulinensis (assembly GCF_003029735.1). Classification (GTDB taxonomy): domain Bacteria; phylum Bacteroidota; class Bacteroidia; order Sphingobacteriales; family Sphingobacteriaceae; genus Pedobacter; species Pedobacter yulinensis. The sequence continues at coordinate 426,747 of NZ_KZ686270.1, read as the reverse complement.
TGAATGTTAATCAAAAAGCGTTCGACGATAAGGTAAATGTGCAGCTCAACCTGGTTACGAATACTAACCATGCAAATCTGCTTGGCGGTGGCGGCTGGGAAGAAGATGCTACTAAAAATCCGACTTTGTCAAACTTTAATCCTGACGGAAGTTACCGCTTCGATACGCAAAGTACGAACCAGTATGCCCGCCTTTTCCAGGAAACCAATGGCCGGAAACAGCAGACCAGTTCTGCCGATGCCAAGGTCGACATTGATATTTTCAAGGGCCTAAAAGGCTCTGTTTTTGGATCGATCCAGCGTGACAGCTATATTGACGCGAGTTACCGAACCCTGGCCAGTGAGGATTCACAGGAAAATTCAGATTATCCGGGCGGAGGCTATGCTTCGAAGGGAACGGCTCTTTTCCAGGATTATGCTTTCGAACCGACACTGCAGTACAATGGAAACGTAGGTGAGTCGCACACTTTTTCTGCGGTTGCCGGTTACAGTTACCGGTACCATGTTGAGGAAGGTCAGTCTATGGACAACCGCGGGTTTTTGAACGACCAGTTTGAAGAAAATAACTTAAGCGACGGAACAGCCCTGATCGATGGCAAAGCAAACATGAGCAGTTTTAAGAATGACAATACGCTCATCGCTTTCTTCGGTCGGGTAAATTATACGTTTATGGGTAAATACCTTGCCCAGGCAATCTTGCGCCGGGAGGGTTCCTCAAGGTTTGGCGCGAACAACAAATGGGGGAATTTCCCAGCCGTATCTGTAGGCTGGAACATCAGCCAGGAAGACTTTATGAAGAATGTGAAGTGGGTCAATTTCCTGAAGCTTCGTGCAGGTTATGGTGTTACAGGGAATTCCGGCTTTGCAAACAATGCATCTCGGTTAACACTGGGACGCGGCGGAAAATATCTGTACCCGGATGGCAGTTACCGCGAAACGTACGGGCCAGACCGCAATCCGAATCCTGATCTGCGTTTCGAAAAAAAGAAGGAAACCAATATTGGTCTTGATTTCACGTTGCTGAACAGCAAATTAAGCGGTTCTATTGATGTGTTCAACCGGACCACCAGCGACCTGCTTGATACGTATACCACACCGCAACCACCGTATATCAGATCTGAGATTTATACCAATGTCGGACAGATTTCTTCTAAAGGTATTGAACTTGCCCTCAGCTACGCAGCGATTAAGCGTAAAGATTTTTCCTGGAGTCTGGATATGACGGCCAGTACATTACGCAATACACTTGATTCATATTCCAATTCGCTCTATACCAGAGAATATATCGAGTTTGGCGGCATCGGAGGAGCAGGTGCGCTCGGGAACGCAATCACCACATTCGAAGGCGGCAGGCTCGGCGAGTTTTATGGAAAACGCTTTGCCGGTTTCACTCCGGAAGGAAAATGGCTTTTCTGGAACCGAAACGGGGAGGCTGTGACCAACGATCGGATTAACCCTTCACGTGACCGCAGCCTTAGTGATCTTGCGCCAATCGGAAACGCAATTCCTAAGTATTATGCATCTCTAACGAACAACTTCACTTATAAGAACTTCGACCTGCGGATATTTCTGCGCGGCCGGTTTGACTATGATATCCTGAATACAACAGCGATTACATATGGCAACCGTACCTGGAGCGGAAACCTGCTCAGGAATACCTTTACAAAGTACGCAGGCATCAGTGATACCTACATGTATTCAGATTACTACCTGGAAAGCGGAAGCCATGTGAAAATTGACGAGGTAACTTTCGGTTACCGTTTCAAAATCAAACAAAACAAGTACATCAACAGCGTTCGGGTGTACGCCACGGGGCAGAATCTGGCCACTATCACCGGATATACCGGTAATGATCCGGATTTTATCCAGGACACCGGCCTGGGCCCGGGTATTGATAGCCGTGGTCCTTACCCGACTACGCGCTCCTTCCTGTTTGGTTTAAATGTCGGATTTTAATCTCTACTGAAATGAAAAAATTAGCTGTATATCTCGCTGCAACAGCCGTGCTGAGCCTGGCAGGATCTTGTACCAAACTTGATGAAAATGCCTACGATCAGTTGCTGAGCGAAAAATTCTATAATAACAAAAATGAAGTGCTTTCTGCCGTGCTCCGGCCATATACCCATGCGAATGCCTGGGTGACACCAGCCGACCAGAGAAACTGGTGGGAGATGAGTGAGTTATCTGCAGATCAACTTGCCTGGCCAACAAAAGGTCGTCACGGAGAAGATGGCGGAAAGTGGAAACGGTTACATTACCATACCTGGACAGTTGATGATGACTTTATCAATAATGCCTGGAGCTTAATGTATTGGGGTATGGGGCTTTGTAACGACCCCATCGATAATATCGGAAAACGTGATATCGGACAAATGGGAATTACCCAGGCCGAAAAAGAGTCTTATATCGCCGAATTGAAATTGCTTCGTGCTTTTCACTACCTGAAGCTTATGGATCTGTTTGGAAACATCCCTGTTGTGACCAGCGTGCCTGCCAGCAGCAACGAAGAGTTACCGACGACCGTTCCGCGTAAGGACGTCTTTGCATTTATTGAGAAAGAAATCAAAGAAAACATAGAAAAAGCTCCAAAACTATCGCGTGCCATGCTGGGCCGGATGACGCAAGCCAGCGGTTATGCCATGCTGGTTGAGCTATACCTGAATGCCGAGGCATGGACTGGCACAGCCCGCTGGGATGACTGCATAGCTGCTGCAGATAAACTGATCTCCGGAGCGGCTGGCGGGCAAAATGGGGCAATGCAACTGGACCCCAATATTACCGACACCTACAAACCAGATAACGACTTATCGAAAGAGGTGATATTCTCCATTGCGTACGATTACTCGAAGGCTAAGTTTGAGCCTTCATGGCCAAGTGAGTTTTACCATTTCAAGCAACGGGAAATCTATGGCGGTGGCCGGAATGGAAATGACGCGGTAGTCGTAGTGCCGGGCAATTATGTTAAATATGATGATACAGATCTGCGTAAATCGACCTGGCTGTCAATAGGCCCCCAAGTTAAGTTCGCAGACGGAACCCCTGTGACGGGATCAGAAGAGTATAATGGTCAGCAACTCGTGTTTGTTGACAACATCAGGCGTAATAAAGCCGGATCGACGGTTTCAAACATGAGCGAGGGAGAGGAGAATAGCGGCGTACGTTTTAATAAATATAGATTAGGCAACTCTCTGCCGGGCGTAGTAAATGGTGTGAAGATGGATCCGAATCCCAACTACAACAATACCGACTGGAATGTCTATCGGCTCACCTGGATTTACTTTGCCAAGGCAGAAGCGATTATGCGTAAAAATGGCGGAACAGCAACCGCCGAGGCTGTACAGCTCATAAATGACTGTAAAAGAAGGGCATTTTCTGAAGCCAATTGGGGTAACAGGGCCTATACAACGGCAACATTGACACTTGACGAGCTGCTGGAAGAGCGTGGCCGGGAATTTATTTTTGAAGGGTTCAGGCGTACCGACCTGATTCGCTTTGGTAAATTTAATACGGCGTCATGGTGGGATCATCAGCCAACTTCCCCGATACGCAAGTTGTTTCCAATTCCACAACAGCAGCGGTCATTAAATCCGAAGCTCGTTCAGAATGAAGGCTATTAAAATCTGAAAAAGGTGTCTGCGGACACCTTTTTTGTTATTCCAGCCAGGCGGCGCTGGTATTCAGTGGTTAAATACCTGTGTTTAAACAGGCGGTGTGTCAAGCAAAGGCGGCGGGTTGCGGTAACCTGGCATATTCAGGAGGCAATTCCTGTAAAAAAAGCGGGATAAATCGTTTTTATATACCGCAGTTTTTCTATTTTTAACGTATGATACGAAGAACCTTTATTAAGCAAACCGGCGTGTTAGGTGCCGGACTGATGGCCAGTAAATTGTCTTTTGCGGCGGCGCCGCAGTTTCCGGTTGTCAGGGTTAGTCCTGAGAAGCGGCATTTCAGAAGCAAGTCTGTAGATGCTGCCATCAAAACATTCCAGTCGAAGGTCAAGAATCCTGAACTTACCTGGCTGTTTGAAAATTGCTTTCCAAACACACTTGATACGACCGTTTACCATAAACAGCTGGACGGTCGTCCAGACACCTATGTGATAACCGGCGACATCGACGCCATGTGGCTGCGCGACAGTTCTGCACAGGTTTGGCCGTACCTGCAGTTCATGAATAAAGATAAAGAACTCAAGGCACTGATTGCCGGGGTTATTATTCACCAGACCAAATGCGTGTTGAAAGATCCGTATGCCAACGCTTTTTACGGCGATCCCAATAAACAGGGCGAATGGAAAACCGACCTCACAGATATGAAACCCGGTATTCACGAACGCAAATGGGAAATCGATTCACTTTGTTACCCAATTCGCCTTGCTTACCATTACTGGAAGGAAACCGGCGATACAATGCCATTTGACGCTGCCTGGAAGAGCGGTATTGAAGCCACATTAAAAACATTCATCGAGCAACAGCGTAAAACGAACCTGGGCCCTTACAAATTCCAGCGCAAAACAGCCTGGGCAACAGACGGTATCCCGATGAATGGATACGGGTACCCTGTAAAACCGGTCGGGCTGATCTGCTCTATGTTCCGCCCGAGCGATGATGCAACGATTTATCCTTACCTCATTCCCTCTAACTTTTTTGCTGTTACCAGTTTGAAACAGGCTGCCGAAATGGTTGCCAGCATTTCAAAAGACCAGGACCTGGCATCAAGGCTTCAGGCCCTGGCTGCAGAAGTTGAAAATGCACTGAAAGAACATGCAGTGGTATCTCATCCGAAATTTGGCAAGGTGTATGCCTTCGAAGTAAACGGTTTTGGCAGTTACAACCTGATGGATGACGCCAATGTGCCAAGCTTACTGTCGCTGCCCTATCTTGGCGGCGTTCCTGCGAACGATCCCGTTTACCAGAACACCAGGAAATATGTGCTGTCTGAAGAGAATCCGTTTTTCTTCAAAGGTTCTGCGGCAGAGGGCATCGGAGGTCCGCACATTGGCCTTGACATGATCTGGCCTATGAGCATCACGATGCGGGCATTAACTTCAGACAATCCTGAAGAGATCAGAACGTGTATTAAAACATTGCAGAAGACCCATGGCGATACCGGCTTCATGCACGAGTCTTTTCACAAAGATGATCCGAAAAAGTTCACGCGGTCCTGGTTTGCCTGGTCAAACACGCTTTTTGGCGAACTGCTGTGGAAAACCTATCAGCAGAATCCGGGCCTGCTGGCTTAACAACAAAATCATGTTCCTAACAAATACAGTTAAAAAAACCGGTCTGCTGGCTCTGCTGGCTGCCGGTCTGTGGGGTCAGCTAAGTGCGCAGCAGCTCTCACCGATCGATTACGTCGATCCGACGATTGGCGGTGTGGGGCTGATCCTGGAGCCAACCAGGCCGGCCGTGCACCAGCCAAATAGCATGGTGCGAGTTTTTCCGGCGAGGAAAGACCAGCTGGATGACCAGATTGGCTATTTTCCGCTTGCTATCTCGTCGCACCGGCAGCCCTGGCTGTTTCGTTTTATGCCGGTTTCAGGTAAACTTGATGCAGGCGCAGCCGGAAAATTCAGCAGTGCAAACGAGCGCATTACCCCAGCACATTACCAGGTCAACCTGATTGAATCCGGAATCCACCTGGCCTTTACCCCCGGGCAGCGAAGCGGATTTTTTAAAGTAACCTTTACCGGGGCCGACAATTTCCTGCGCCTTGGTATTGAAAATAAAGGAACGATCAGGACGGAAGGCCGGCGCGCCGTATCCGGTACTGAGGAATTTTCGGGCATGAAGGCCTACTTTTATGCTGAATCGAATACAGATCTGAGTCCCGTAACCGGGCAGGCCGGCGATCGCCATACCTATCTGAAGGTTGCCGGCACGGCTAAAACGATTTTGTGGAAGTATGGTCTTTCTTTCATCAGCACCGAGCAGGCAAAGGCCAACTTGGCGAGGGAAATTCCGGCTTGGGAATTCGATGCGCTCAGGAAGCAGGCTACAGATAGCTGGAACCGCAAACTCGGGCAAATGCAGGTGCAAGGCGGTACCGAGGCACAGAAGCGAGTGTTCTATACCTCTTTGTACCGCAGTTACGAAAGGATGGTCGACATCAACGAGTATGGAAAGTACTACAGTGCCTATGACCACCAGGTACATCAGTCAGATAAGCCTTTTTTTGTCGACAACTGGTTATGGGACACCTACATTGCGCTCGAGCCGCTGCAAACCATTCTTAATCCCAAAATGCAGGGCGAAAAAATCGATTCGTATGTAGAAATGTACAAGCAAGGCGGTTGGATGCCTTCGTTTGCATTGGTTTTCGGAGACAACCCCTGTATGACCGGCAATCATGCGGCAAGCTGGATCCTCGATTCGAGAATCAAGGGGGTAACTAATTTCGACCTGGATAAGGCTTATGAGGGACTCCGGAAAAATGCGCTTTCGGGTACCCTTCTTCCCTGGCGCAATGGCCCCGCTACCGTCCTGGATTCGTTTTATGCGAAGAAAGGATATATGCCCGCATTAGCTCCGGGAGAGAAAGAAACAGTAAAGGAAGTGCATGGCTTTGAACGCCGGCAGGCTGTTTCGGTCACACTGGAAAACAGTTATGACGATTGGTGTATCGCGCAGCTTGCTGACCTGCGCAAAGACAAAAAGGACTATAATTTATTTCTTTCGCGCGCCGCATATTACCGGAATGTATTCAGAAAAGACAAGGGTTTTGTCTGGCCAAAAGATAAAGACGGAAACTGGATTGAGCCGTTCGATCCCAAATTCTCGGGTGGTCAGGGTGGACGTGATTATTTTACCGAAAATAACGCCTACACTTACAACTGGGATGTCAAACATGATTTTACCGGCCTGTTCGAACTGATGGGCGGGCCGCGGAAAGCCGAGGAAAAACTCGACAACCTTTTCCGCGAAAGCCTTGGCCGCAGCAAATACCAGCTTTGGTATACTTTTCCTGATGCAACCGGCCTGGTAGGCCAGTTCGTAATGGGTAATGAGCCGAGTTTTCATATTCCTTACCTGTATAACCACCTTGGCAGTCCATGGAAAACGCAGCAACGCATTCGCATGCTGATGGATACCTGGTATACCGATAACTTTTTTGGCATACCCGGCGATGAAGACGGAGGCGGAATGACGGCGTTCGTGGTCTTTTCAATGGCCGGCTTTTTTCCGGTTACCCCCGGCATCCCTGTTTACAGCATTGGCAGCCCAAGCTTCAGCCAGGTCAGTATTAAACTTGACAACGGCAAAACGTTCCGGGTTACCGCCAAAAACAACAACAAATTAAACGTTTATATCCAGGGCGCTAAACTGAACGGCAAGTCGCTTGACCGGTCATGGTTTACGCACCAGGAATTACTGGCCGGCGGTCATCTGGAGCTCGTCATGGGCCCATTGCCCAATACAAATTGGGGTACCGAAAACCTGCCGCGGGCCGCAATAAATGACAAGCCTTTTAATAACCAAACAAAATGAACAAATTAATTACAGGTGCGTGCATTGCACTGACAAGTCTTTCGCTAAACCTCAATGCCCAGGAGGTGATCAGCAAAAAGGGGTATACGCTTACGTTTAGCAGCAATGATCCCGCTTTCTCTTCCGAAACCAAAGCCAAACTGATCTCAACGTTTTTTGAAGTCTATCCGAAACTGGCTAAAACCTACAATACCAAAACGCTTAAGAAAGTGGAATTTATTGTGGATACTGCGTACAAAGGCGTTGCTGCAACACACAATGGAAAGGTTGTTTATAGCCCGGTATGGCTTAAACAGCATCCGGGTGATATTGATGTCGTGACCCACGAAGTTATGCACATTGTGCAGGATTACGGGCGCAGTGTGGGCCCAGGCTGGCTTACAGAGGGCATTGCAGATTATGTGCGCTGGAAATTCGGTGTAGATAACGCAGCCGCGAACTGGAAGCTGCCCGAACTCAAGCCCGAACATTCTTACAAGAACAGTTACCGAATTACGGCGAGATTCCTGGCATGGATAGAAAGCCAGGTTAAAGAAGGAACGGTTCAGCGCCTGGATGCCGCATTGCGCGACCACAGCTATACGGCTGCACTGTGGAAGGAACAAACCGGTTCTGACCTTGACGAACTCTGGGCGAAATATGTAAAAAATCCGCAAATTTAAGTTTGGGCATTGCGCCAAGAGGAAAATTTAAACACACTAACACCAAAAATATGATTAAGAAAAGTTTACTAACAGCCTTCGGACTGGCCTGCGCACAGCTGCTCTCTGCCCAGATGGTCACGAAAGTGACTGATCCGGTAGAGTGGGTCAATCCCCTGATGGGAACGATGTCCAAGCCGGATCTCTCAAACGGAAATACGTATCCGGCGGTAGCCGTACCCTGGGGAATGAACTTCTGGACCCCGCAAACAGGAAAGATGGGTGATGGATGGGCTTACCGCTATGACGCCGACAAAATTCGGGGTTTCAAGCAAACACACCAGCCTTCGCCATGGATGAATGATTATGGTCAGTTTGCAATTATGCCGGTAACCGGAAAACTGCGGTTTGAGCAGGATGAACGTGCCAGTTGGTTTTCACACAAAGCAGAGGTTTCCAAGCCGTATTACTACAGCGTTTACCTGGCAGATCATGATGTAACCACCGAACTTGTACCAACCGAACGCGCTGCGCAATTCAGGTTCACATTCCCGAAAAGCGACAGTTCTTATGTGGTGATCGACGCTCTTGACCGGGGTTCTTACGTGAAAATATTTCCTGAACAGCGGAAAATTATTGGTTATACCACCAAATATGCCCGCGGGCCGTTGCCAAAAAATTTCAAGAATTACTTCGTCATTTATTTCGACAAGCCATTTCTGTTGGGCAAGACCTGGGAAAAGAACAAGTTAAAAGACGGACTCGAACTGGAAAGCGATCATTCGGGTGCCGTGGTTGGTTTTAAAACTGCCGACGGCGAGAAGGTGAACATGAAAGTTGCCTCTTCCTTTATCAGTTTTGAGCAGGCTGAGCTGAACCTGAAACGCGAGGTGGGCAGCGATAGTTTCGAAACAACCAAAGCCAAGGCTAAAGCAATATGGAATAAAACGCTTAGCAGGATCTCTGTGGAAGGCGGAACAATAGACCAGATGCGTACATTTTATTCCTGCCTGTACCGTACCCTGTTCTTCCCGAACAAACTTTACGAAATTGATGCGAACAACAAGATCATGCACTGGAGCCCTTACAACGGGCAGATCCTGCCGGGCTACATGTTTGCTGGAACAGGTTTCTGGGATACGTTCAGGGCACTGTATCCGTTCCTGAACCTGGTGTACCCTTCGATTAACAAGGAAATGCAGGAAGGCCTGATCAACGATTACAAAGAAGGCGGTTGGTTACCTGAGTGGAGCAGTCCGGGGTATGCCAACATCATGATCGGCAATAACTCGGCATCGGTCGTGGCTGATGCGTATATCAAAGGTTTGCGCGGTTATGACATCGAGACGCTTTGGAAAGCACTGAAACACGGCGCCAACAATGAAGGTCCAATCGCTGCGGTGGGACGCAATGGTGTCAAATATTACAACGAACTTGGTTACGTACCATTTGATGTGAAAGTGAACGAAAATGCTGCGAAGACGCTCGAATATGCATATGACGATTTCACGATCTACCAATTGGGCAAGGCGCTCGGCAAACCAGAGAGTGAGATCGGTATTTATAAACAACGTGCCATGAACTACAAAAACCTCTTCGACCCGTCGAGCGGGTTGATGCGTGCTAAAAATAAAGACGGATCATGGCAAACACCGTTTAGTCCGTTCAAATGGGGCGGCGCATTTACAGAAGGAAACAGCTGGCATTATACCTGGTCGGTTTTCCAGGATGTAGCCGGCCTGGCTAAACTGATGGGCGGAAATCAAAAATTTGTTCAAAAACTTGATTCTGTATTCAGCATGCCGCCGGTTTTCGACGAAAGTGCTTATGGTGGCGTAATTCACGAAATCCGCGAAATGCAGATTGCCAACATGGGCCAGTATGCACATGGAAATCAGCCTATCCAGCATATGATTTACCTGTACAATTATGGCGGTGCACCGTGGAAAGCACAATATTGGGTGCGCGAAACAATGGACAGAATGTACAAAGCTACGCCTGACGGTTATTGCGGCGACGAAGACAATGGTCAGACCTCGGCCTGGTATGTTTTCTCGGCGATGGGTTTTTACCCGGTAACCCCGGCAACAGACCAATATGTGCTGGGTGCGCCATTGTTCAAAAAGGTTACACTCACGCTCGAGAACGGTAAAAAAGTGGTTATCAATGCTCCTGCGAACAGCGATACCAATAAATATGTCAATGGCTTGAAATACAATGCCAAGCCTCACGGTAAAAACTGGTTGAGCCATTCTTCACTGCTGAAAGGCGCAACGCTTGATTTTGATATGAAAGCAACGCCAAACAAACAGCGCGGAACAGCGAAAGCAGATTTCCCTTATTCGATGTCTGACGAGAAATAACAATATTTCCTTATTTTGAAGCCTCCGGCTGATTGGGTGTTGCTCGATTGCCGGAGGTTTTTTGTTTTTAAGCTGATGGATATGTCCAAGAGAATCATATAAGCCTTAAATGGATACGTGTAGTTCAGTTATGGACTGAGGTTCAGGCGAGTGATTTTGATGACAATTTCATAGCGGAATGACTGCCGCTCGATCTGGTAGAAAACAAAGTCTTGCATGCCATTAATAATCACCAAGCGTACTGGCAGGAAAAAACGGGATTTAGTGGGCGTGATTTTTTTTTGAAAGGCGTCTCTATATTTGACCATGAAGACTATTCAGAAAAGAGAACGCTCGGCGAAATAGGGAGCGCTGAAATTACTTTTCCATTCGAGGTATTAATTGCAAGAAAAGCAAAACTTGTCCTGCCGCAGTCGTATGCAGGCAAAGCCGGAGTAACTTTTTCACGTGCCAGGCTGGGTGTGCTGTATTGGGCACTGAAATCTGTGTCTGTTGATTTAAAAGCTTGATTAGCAGGCCAAACGTGTTAACTGCGGTGACTATTGTTACAGCTTCGTAGATAGAAGCAAAATGCCGGAGCTTGGCTCTATCACCTGATACCAGGGCTGCATTCAAAAGATAGAAGGAGTCAGCAGACAAGCTGTTATTTTACAGCTGATGATCATGGAGGAAAAGCAACAACACAAAATACGCCAGCGTATCCTGTGTTGCGTGCGTGTAACTGATGTGTGCGTTCTTTTAACTAAACGGCGTGAGCCATTTTACCTGACCACCTCACTCACCAGAATGACGGGGATGACATTGGTGTAATTTGCGAAGTCAGCACGAATCTCGTCCCGCTTCGGTGTAATCGCCGACTGGTATTCGCTGAGACTTTTTATGTAAAATGTGCCGACGGCCATAAACGGTAGTGGCTGATTGGGAATGCCGCTCGCGACACCCTTTTCAATGGTGTATTTTACGAGATTGGATCCCAGAATCCCGGCAACCATAGGCATGTGCTTCGTTTCATAATAATCTACATTGAAGGTTTTGCCCTCGCTGAACGGATACATTACAGAAACCTTGATCAGGCCTTTATCGGTTGCAGGCTCACTTTTTTTCTGTTGGCTGAATGCGGAAAGGCTGGCAGTTAAGAGGATGACGGATAAAAAAAATCTGAATTCCATGATTAATTTATTTAACTGTTAAATGATTTGTTGACTACTTAACCAAATATTGGCATATTGCACTTATTAGCAAAACGTTATTTTTCGATCAGAACAATCGATAAAACCGATTTATAAAACATGGAATTGCGACAGCTGCGTTATTTTTTAAAAGCAAAGGAGCTGCTGAACTTCACAGAAGCCGCCAAAGCGCTGCACATTAGTCAAAGTACTCTTTCACAGCAGATCAAGCAGTTGGAAGAAGAACTAAACGTACCGTTGTTTAACCGGGTTGGAAAGCGAATTACATTGACAGAGGCAGGCAATCTTTTCAGCGATTACGCATTGCAAAGCATCAGCAGAGCCAATGAAGGATTAATGCTGCTGCAAGATCTGAAGAACCTGAACACAGGTAAAATAACGATCGGTGTCATCTACTCGATGCGGATCATGTTCGCCAGACAATTGATCCGGTTTGCCGCTCAGTATCCAAATATTAAAATTCAAGTCGTTTTCGGCACTACAAAAGATCTTCTTGAACAATTAAACATGCACCGGTTCGATTTTATTCTGACATTTAACGAGGAATGCAGTGAAAGTCATCTAAAATACCAGACCGTTCTGCAATCAAACATGGTGCTCGTTACGGCCAGGAAGTCTGCGCTTGCACAAAAGGCGGGGATATCACTTGCTGAAGTTGCAGGTCTTCCGCTGGCCTTACCCTTTAACGGATACAGCACCATACAGTTCATAGAGGAATCTTTCAGCGAGAAAAACCTGAACCCGAATATTTGCATGGAAATAAATGATATCCCCACACTGTTTGAAATGGTAAAAACGGGGAACTGGCACACGATATTAAGCGACACCAGTGTGAACGACCCGGAAGTGACAGCAGTTCCCATTGAAGGGAAAAATATGCGGCGCACCATTATGATCATCTCCCTGCGCCACGCCTATGAAAAAAAGGCAGTGAAAAAGTTCTGCGAGATGCTGACAAGCGCTTAAGTTAGTGCAGTATCATTACCCTGGCAAGATCTGTAATAGCTGAAAAGGCGGGAGATGGTGACCGCCTGTCTTCTTTTAAGATTACCGGGGTAGCCGCTCACAGGCATCTTGTCAATGAGCTGGCTGCATGATGAGAAGGAAAACAGCCTGTAAATAAAAAGCCACCTACAAGTCTGTAAGTGGCTGATATCTGGTGGAGGATAACGGAGTCGAACCGATGACCTCTTGCATGCCATGCAAGCGCTCTAGCCAGCTGAGCTAATCCCCCGTACGGGCCTGAAGGGGTTTCCTTTCAGGCTGGCAAAACTACTAAAAGATTCTGCAAATCAAAATAGTCCTCAAAAAATATTCGAAAAATTCCTGCAGCGCGTTAAGGGCGCTATTTATATGCTTGGCGTAAAGAGTTGGCTGGAGTTCTGTGTCGTTTCAAGTGCTTTGATCGTACTTCCGATTTGTTTGTAAACCTGTTCGAAAAGGAAGGGCCCGAGGCTGATGCGTTTCACGCCCAGTTTAGCCAGGGTTTCGAAGTCGGGCAGGGTGGGCAGGGCCATGACATTGACTGGCAACTGTGTAGAGCCGGTTAGGGTTTCGATGTCCGATGGCCGGCTGATGCCCGGAACAAAAAGTCCGTCAGCGCCCGATTCGGCATACAGAGCGGCCCGGGCCAGTGTTTCTGACAGTGCAGAGGGGTGGCCGGTTAAAAACGCATCAGTACGCACATTCAGAAACATACCGGGGTTATACTCGCTGTTTAGATCTGCAATGGCAGCCAGAGTCTCAGCAAAGTCGGCCGGCCGGCAGAGCTGACGCGCCTGACCGGGGAGCGAATCTTCAATATTTATGCCCGCTACGCCGTTGTCCTGCAAGCGGGCAATGTTGTCGAGGATCTCACCCGTATTCCGGCTGTAACCGGCTTCAATGTCAATGGTAACAGGAATGGAAACTGCGCTCGTTACACTTTTTGCAAGCCGTACCAACTGCTCAAATGGGATTTGTTCACCATCATCGTACCCGAGTGCAGTTGCAACAGCCTGGCTCGATGTACCGATGGCTTTACACCCTGCCTGTTCAAGCAGCCTGGCGCTGTGTACATCCCAAAAATTGCCCAATACAAATGGTCGCGACTGATCATGCAGGTCTGAGAAGATCTTCTTGTGGTTCATGTTATCAAATTGAAGAGAAAATGCTGTGCAAATTTAATTCGGCGGGGCACTGCCGCATTGTACAAACCGGAACAGGGTTACCCCTGCTGGATTACTGATTGCACGCGGAAAGTCAGCGATTTTAGCCGGACATAGTTCGACTCCTGCAAAGTTGGTAACTTTCGTAAAGTTACCAACTTTAAGTTAAAAAATCAATTAAAAATTAATTTTATTGAATCAAAAGCTGATTCATCAGGGTGATGTTCTGCAGGTATGCCGTGGGCGTGATTCCTGTAAAAGCCTTGAAGTCCCTGATAAAATGCGACTGGTCGAAATAACCGCAGCGATAGGCCACTTCTGTTAGCGAATGGCCAGGCACGCCAAGCAAGGACAAGCTCTTTTGAAAACGGTTAATCTTGTCGAAAGACTTGGGAGATAAACCCGTGTGCTGCTGCAGCAGGCGCTGCAGGTATCGCGTGGTAATGCCATGGCGGGTGGCAATGCGCGTCATATTGCTCTCCGTCACGTCCTGCCTGATGCTCGACAGGATATGCGCAACCTTATCTGCCCGGTGCGCGATCTGTTGCTGCCGCCGCAACCGCTCCATCAGGTAAGCCTCAACCAGTTCAATGCGCCCGCTGATTTCAGGTGTTTCAAGCAACTGGCTGTGCAGTATCGCAACACGCTTTCCGAGAACCGCGCCCAGGTCGGTAACCTGGTTGTTGAAAGCTGCCAGGTCCTCTTTAAAAAAATAAGATGCAGAGTGCGTAAAGAAACGTATGCCAAGCATGACGTGCCTGCCGCTTGAACGGATCGAAAGCGGTGATGTGATCTGTCCCCAGAGTTCTGTGGGCGGCGTTTTCTCAAAGCGCCCGTCCACCATCCTTTCCCAAGACCCGGTGCCCAGGTTAAATATAGCCTCCATATCGCCGCTCGGGAATACCGTGTCGTTGAACGCCTGATCTGAAGCAGAAACAAACAGGAAGTAATGTTTTACATAGGGCTTTAACGGGTCAGACGGATGGATAAGGCTGAATTCCATGGTTTAATTTACAAATTCTTTGGCTCTGCCTGGCAGACCATGTAAAAATACCCGGCTGAAACCTTTCTCAATAGTACAAATGCGACAACAACCAAAAGCTCACCTGCCTTCGTTAGTAACATATATTGATTGTTAATCAGTAAAAAGTACCAAAAATGACCGGTAAAACACCAGAAAACCGCGGGTTTAATCGGTAACTTTGTACAATGAAGGTGCAGATACCAAATTATGACATCAGCTACTTTGACGAATACCATCAGGAAGGCCTGCTGGTCAGCAGATTTGGCAGTTACGCCAGGAAGCATCAGCACCTGCACAAGGCACATCGTCATTCCTTTTACCACCTGGTGTTTTTCCTGCAGGCAGCAGGCAGCCATACGATTGATTTTGTAAACTATCCACTTCAGGATGGTGTTATGTATTTCATGGCACCCGGACAGGTCCACAGCTGGTCTTTTGATGGCGAGCCTGAGGGTTATATTGTCAATTTTCCTGCAGATTATTACAGCCGGTTTTTACAGAACACCGCTTATCTTGAGCAGTTTGGTGTTTTTGACGCAGATTCGGGAAAGCAGGTTATACAGGTAGATCAGCCCATGCAGCAAAAGCTCAGTTCTCTTTTCGAAGAAATGCTGGCCGAGTCTAAAGAACCGGGTGCTTTTCATGCAGATCTGGTCAGGATCCTCTTGATGGAGGTTTGTATCTGGGCATCACGTCTTTCAGGAATTGTTTCTGAGAGCAACCCTTCGTACGGGCAACGTTTGCTAAAGAATTTTCGCGCACTGATTGACCGGCATTTCCGCGAGCAGAAGTTTCCGCATCAATATGCATCACAACTTTATATTACGCCCAACCACCTCAATGCACTGTGCAATGAGCTGACGGGTAAATCTGCCGGTACCCTGATTCGCGAACGGTGTCTGCTCGAAGCAAAGAGAATGCTTGTTAACGCAGACACAAGCATTTCGGCAATTGCCGAAGCACTGGCTTTCACTGATCAGTCGTATTTTGGCCGGTTCTTTAAACGCCATGAAGGCATTTCGCCTGAGAAATTCAGAAAAAAATTACAACAACAAACACATGGATAACACACAGAAACCAAAGCTTTATATTTCTCAATGGTATGGCTTCCGCAATGCAAAGTGCCCGCGCTGCCGCAGGGGCAATATTTTCGAAGGCTCTGCCTATAGTTTCAAAGCCCAGAAAATGAACGAACTTTGTCCGCATTGCGGGTTGAAATTTGAACGGGAACCCGGATACTTTTATGTATCAATGTTCGTCAGTTATGCCATGAGTGTTGCCCAGATCATTACGCTGTCTGTAGCGTCTTATGTGTTGGGGCTGAAACTGGATTATGAAAACCTGTGGTATTTTATAGGAATTATACTGGCTGGCGTGCTTTTGCTTGCGCCTTTTAACTTCAGGTATTCGCGGGTGGTGCTGCTGTACTGGCTATCTCCGGGGCTGCATTACAATCCTGAAAAGAGTGCCGACCACATCAGTCCTGACAATCGTGTTACGCCGCCTCGCGTATAGAAACGCGCATATTTTACGGTTAACAAAGCTGTTTAAAACTTACTTTGGTATGAAAGTTGATTTCGGAATATCTTTCGATTTAAATACTATCTTTGAATATGGTTAAAAGAATACATGTACTGGAAGACGACATCGATATCAGGTATATCATTGAATATCTTCTGAAAGACGAAGGATATGAACTGCAGCTTTCTTCAAACGTTGAAGAGTTAAAGCAAAAATTGAACGATTCGCTTCCCGACCTGTTTATCATTGATGTGATGCTTCCCGACGGCAATGGAATTGACATTTGCCGGGACCTGAAAGAAGACATCTTTACCAAACATATTCCTGTTATCGTCATGTCGGCCAATCCGAAGAGCAAGGAACTGAGCGTAGAGGCCTATGCCGACGATTACATCAGCAAACCTTTCGATCTTGACTATGTCGTATCCCGCATTGAGAAACAGCTTACCAGGAATAAGGTCAAAGAATAATCAGAACAAAATATACAAGAGCCGTACTTTTAATGAAAGTGCGGTTTTTTTTTGCTTTTATAACCAATCAGATCAGCCTTCGGCGGGTTGCCCCTCAACTGTATTATACCCGCTTACGATCATAAACCCCGGGGTTAACCAGGTAGGGGAGGCGTTCATTTCGGGCTGCTGCGATCAGATTTTCCACGCAGATGGCCGCCATGCGTTTTCGTGTTTCTAACGTTGCCGAACCGATGTGGGGCAGCACAGCCACGTTTTCAAGGTGCAAAAGCGGGTTTTCAGGATTCATGGGTTCAGGGTTCGTCACATCCAGCCCGGCTCCCCAAATCTGGCCGGCCTCCAGTGCGGCCCTAAGTGCCGCTTCATCATGCATGGCCCCCCTGGCGGTGTTTATAAAGATGGCATCCGGTTTCATTTTGCCGAACGCGTCCGCATCAAAACGCCCGGTCGTTTCGGAGCTGAGTGCCGCATGTAGCGACAGCACCTCGCTTTGCTGCAGCAATTCTTCAAAAGAGACCCATGTGGCACCCAGTTCTTCTTCGGCATCGAGATCACGGTGGCGGTTGTGATAAATGATCCGCATGCCAAAGGCGGCCTTGCACCGCCTCGCAAGCGCCTTGCCGATCTTGCCCATGCCGAAAATGCCCAAGGTATTGCCGTCCAGTTCGCGACCCAGATAAGCCATTGGTTCAAAAAAATTCCACTGACCCCCGGTTACGCGCCGGTGGTGAAAAAACGCCTTCCGGGACACGGCCAGCATCAGCAGAAAGGCCGTGTCGGCGGTTGCTTTACTCAGGACATCGGGCGTGTTGCCCACCGGAATACCGAACGCTGTGGCAGCGGCAATATCTACATGATCAAAACCAACCGAATGAAGCACTACCGCCCGAAGGTGCGGACAAGCTTTAAAAAAGTCACTGTCCAGTTGCTGTGCACCAATACCCAGCAACGCGTCCTGTCTGGAACAATGCTCAATGAGCTCCTGCCTGCTCAGGCCCCGACGCTCAGTCCAGACTGTCGGCACAATGCCAGCTTCTTTCAGGGCATCAAGCGCATCGGGAAAAATCCTGCGCGTAAGAAACACCTTCATCTTATGCCTATTTTAAGGGGCTACGGTTTCAATGCCATTACCCGAATCATCTTTTTTACTGGTTTCTTCATTGCCTGAATCTGCCGGTTGTTCGTCGGCATCTTCGCCTGGTTTGTCTTGAACAGGCTCTTCGGTTGAAGGAACAGCGTCTTCCTGATCCGCTGCATCTGATGCAGTCTCCTGGCCGGTTACCTGCGACCCTTCTTCCCTGCTTACTTCGGCGGCCTGCCCCTCTGACTTTTCAGGTTGCTCGGCTTCCGTGCCTGAAGAAGAGGGCGTTTCGCCGGGGGTACCCGCCTGCCTCGCTACGCCTTTGGTATGATCGTCGGGAACAACAGTTTCGATTTCTAATTGTACGTCATCTGTCGGGGCCGGGTCGCGAAAGGCCTCTTCAGATTGCCGGGCGTCATTTTGCTGGCCATTTGCTTTCGTTTGCTGAAGCTGACTGTCCTGTTCTTTATTTTGATCCTGATTTTCCATATACGTTACTTTGTAAGATACAAGCAACGGTGGCGCTTTTTTGTTTTAATGAACCGAAAAAACGCTAGCTGAACAGCCGTTCCAGAACGGCATCTTTCCTTAACGGCGATACTTCCACTTCGGCGCCGTCGGCAAATTCGAGCGTGCCGCCATCGCCTTTCCTGTATTTTATAACAAAGCGCAGGTTAACAATGACCGAACGGTTTACCCGTAAAAAATCGGGATCCTGCAGCACAGCTTCAAATTCTTTTAATGTCTTTGACACGATGATCTTTTTGCGCTCTTCCAGTATGAATGTACTGTAATTACTCATGGCTTCGACCCGCACAATGCTGGCTCTCGAGACCAGGTAAACGCCCTCTGCGGTAGGCAGTGCCAGGCGCCGGGCCGGCGCCGGCTGTGTAGATGGGTCCTGGCGGGTGCTTTTTTCGGCAACACGCCTTTTTAAACGCGAAATAGCCGTCTGCAGTTCGTCTTCGTCAACAGGCTTCATCAGGTAGTCGACCGCGCTAAGGCGCAATGCCTCCAGCGTATAGGAATCGTATGCGGTCGTAAAGATGACTTCAAAATCAAAGCTGCCCAATTTTTCAAGAAACTGAAAACCGTTTAAACCCGGCATCTCCACATCGAGGAAAAGTACGTCAGGCTTAAGTGCAGAAATTGCCGCTGCGGCTTCAAGCGGGTCATTGAAAATGGCCGCAACGACAATTTCGTCTTCAAACCGGCCAAGTTTTCGGCTCAGCAGTTTGCTGCCTCGGCTTTCATCATCAAGGATCACAGCTTTTAACATAGGGGGCGTGTAAAACATAAATATCGTTTATTGCTACCTGATTACCAATTGGTAGCGGCAGCTGTTTCTTAGAAAGTGTATTTCAGGCCAAGCCCCCCGTTCTCTGCTGCGAAACCTGTACGATCCGAATAGTCCTGGAGTAAAAATACGGGCTGCCAGTCTGCACTGACTGCAAGTGGAAGGCTTCTAAATTTGTATTCAAGACCAGCCACGCCTGAAACGCCATAGTACATTTGCGAATCGTTACCCGCAGCCGGATTGTTGTAGATTCCTTTATACGTAAAGTTGCCAGCCTGCGCGCCGCCCCCCAGGTACCAGCTAAGGCCCGCCGGCTGCCCGAATTTCCTGTGATATTCATACAACAGCGTTAAATTAATGTCATTGCCTACGCCGGCATACCCGTGGTAGCGAACGATGGCTTCGGCGCCGTGCTTCTGCGAAAAAAAATGTTTTCCAGTCAGCGCGATGCCCCAGAGAAATTTAACACCAAGGGCCGTTTTATAGGAGGCTTCCGGTTCGCTCTGCACGGGCCGGTGGTTGTTGCGAACCTGTGCCGAAGCCGGCTGCGGCTTTGTTACCGCAGTTGAGGACCTTTTAGCTGCTGGCGCTTTCCTCGTCGTGGTCGCTGTGGCTGGTGCTTTCTTTGTCGTAGCAGCAGATTTTTTTACAGTTTTTTTTGTTTGTGCGAGCGCTGTGGCTGCAAGCCCCAGAACAAGGGCGAAGTAAAGGATTATTGTTTTCATGATTGATTTATTTCGGTTCATAGAGTACAATTTTGTTTCGGCTGTGCTGGGCTGAGAGGAGCGACAACCCACGCGGCGTCGAGACAAAGGCCAATCCGTAGAGTGCTCCGCTGGTTGTGAGGCTTTTTGTGCACGGGGCGTCTGAAAGATTCGTTTTCACTTTTCTGCTGTCGTACAAGGTGATCGAAGCTGCATCGGGGCTTGCAATGGCAAGCGTCGTCCCGGAAATAGCTACATCGACCGGCTTCCCGAGCGCAATTGCTTCGCCCGCCCCAAAACGGCCAGCGGCTGTAAGGCCATATTTGTAAATCTGGTTCCGGTTATAGCCAGTAATGTAAATGGTGTCTGCTGCAATGGCCAGGCCTTTGGGGTTGCCAAACACCCCCGCAACAATCTGGAAGTTATCGTTGAGCACGGGGGCGTCAAACCGGAGCAGACGGTCGTTTCCATCGTCAGCAAGGTACAATCGGTTGCGGCTGTCAAAGGCAATTCCCCGGGGGTTGTTAAAGCCGCCCTGGATACGCTTCAGGTACTGATAGGAGATGCCTCCTGCCTGGACCGTCTTGCGGTAAATTACAATGCTTGCAGTAGCCTCAGTCTCGGTCACGTAAAGGTTTTCGTTCCGGTCGAAAGCGAGAGCCTCGGCGGCGACGTTCTGCCAGACCTGCAGGGGTGGTTTCCCGGCTAACAGGTCGCTGTAGCTGGCGAAAAGTTTGGTTAACCCGGCCGAACCATAAGGCTGCTTATATTCGGTTACGGCTACAAGGCCACTGGCAGAGACGGCCAGTGCACAGGGCCGGTCAATATCCACGCTGGCCGAAACCTGGTACTCGGGAACCGCACACGAATCATCAGTTTCTGTGTTCCGGTCTTTCTTGCAGGACGAAAAGCCTGCTGCCAATAAACTGAGCAGCAGCAGGCGATGAATAAGGGTCTTCATAATCATGGCGATTGCGTTATCTGGCTTTGAAATTTCCGGTAAAATCTCCCTTTGCATTGCCCTTCGCGGTATTTACATCGAAAGAGACCGCATAGCCGCCTCCGCTGCGTTCGATGGTGACCTTGCCGCCGGTCATCGCGTCGCCTAATGGCGAGGCTTCAGACGAGCCAAGACTACCTGCAACAAAGTTCGTGGGCGTGCTGGAATTGCCGTTCAGTGAGTAGGTGCCGGTCGGGATTTTGTTGGAATTGCTGAAGATAAAGTGAACGGCACCATGAACACCCGCGGGTTCCAGGAATAGGTGTGCCTGGCCATCTGCCAGCAGATAGGTGCCGCCGGCCAGGGCAACGGTTTTGTTCTGATAGGTGTATTTAAACTCCGAATCCTGGTTGCCGGTGTTGTTCTTTTTGCAGGCCTGACCTGATCCGATCAGGGCGATAAGTGCCGCAGTGCGCAGGAAGTTTTTTAAGATTTTCATGATCGTTTTCGATTTATTGTTTGGTAAATGTTCCTGTAGCTATGGTTTTCAGGCCATTGACATCATGTGTGTACCGGGCAGCCTCCAGCTTGCCCGCAATCAGTACGAAAAAGGTGATGGTTCCATTTGAACCCGAAACACCCGTTCCCGCAACATGTTGTATGGGCGTATAGTCTTTGTTCGGAACGGGCTCGTTCAACGTTGATTCCCCGTACTTATTTTCTGTAAACTTGAGCTTGCTGAGAACCATAAGCGGGCTGCCGGCTGTGCGAAAAGATCCGCTATAAACGGCTCCCGCCAGGGCATTCTGGGCAGGAACCTTTTCAAGCGTATAACTTGCCAGCTCCGTCTCGCCTTGAGTAGTCAGGTCTGTGATCGCTTCGCCTTCAATTTTGAAGTTGAAAACATCGCCACCGCCACCCAGATCAAGTTTTAATGAGCCGTTTTGAAATGTATAATTGGCATTTTCACTGCCGTCGCCCCATTGAATGACTGCCTGGGCATTTGGCTTGAAGGTAATGACGTAGGGTACATTGGTTCCGGGCTGAAACACCACTTTCCCGGCAATGTAGTAGTCGGTCCAGTTTATGGATTGTTCAGGTTCTGAACCACTCCCGCCTTTTTTACAGGCATTAAATGCGATAAGCAGCGCCACAAGCGAGAGGGCTGCCGTTAGTGTTTTTAACTTTTCCATGTTTTTTTAGGTTGAGTAAGTGTTTATGAAGGCAAGGTAGCAGGAGACTTTTATGTGTTTCGCAGGACCGAGCGAACGCCCGTTTGCAATGAGTAAAGCGGGTTGCCGCGCGAGCGAAGTAGTTGGTTTGCTGGGGGTTTCTGTTGCACCTTGCAGGAAAGAAGGGGCGGTTGCGACGAGGACTGCCAGACCTGCCCGCACAGCAACCGCACCAGCTCAGGGTAACCAGGCTTTTGTCTGCGCCACAAGCAGGTCAGTCCAATTGCCGCCGCAATGGGTGCTGCAGGTAGTGTCGGTCAGGCCGGCGCTTTTCCCCTTAACCGGTGAGTTGACGGGAATCTGGTCGTACAATGCCTGACCGGCATATGCTCCGTCAGCTCCGCCACTGCAGGTTATGCTGTATATCGGGATTTTAAAGTTTTGCGCATTCCAGGCACCGGCCGAGCCGCAGGCAGCCAGCAAGCCCTGGCAATAGTTCAGGCTGTTGCCGGCCGAAATTTCGGTAAGCAGCATATAGGAGGTATAAGAGAATCCACCCGCAACTGAACGGCTTTTTGGTATTCCGTATTTTTGGGCAAGTGCAGAAATACACCGGTCAAAGTCCTGCCCCATCTGCGTGGCCCGGTCGTTCCAGCCCATGCCCCTGCCACTTCGATAGGCAACGATGGCTGCTGCATATCCCGCTGCCGCTGCTTTCTGGCATACGGCATTTTCTGCGGCTCCATCCAGTGCCCCCGGACCGGGATTGTTCTCATCATTGCCGCTGCCAATAACAAGTATTCCTTTCAGGTGCTGCGTTTCAATTGGCGTGATAAGCCGGTAGGTGATGCCGTTTGCAGTTTCGGTTAATTGCGTCAAGCCTTCTGGTGCAGGTGTTCCGTCTTGAACAGATTTCTTTTTGCATGCCGATGCAATAATTGCAACGAGAAGCAGTTTCAGGATCATGTCTTTCATATTTGAGTTTTAAGTGCGGGTATTCGCGCCATAAAGAAGCGTATCTTAAATGCACCGGGCGTCTTCAATGCGTGGCGCGGAGCATTCCGGGTGTGGAAGGACCCTTTTAATAAGTAATGCGCCCGCGAGGCGTAATGAACCTGCAGCAGTGACCCCGCCTCACCGAAAGGGTATGTTCACGCAGTCAAACCGGGGTGTTCAGACAAAAAATCTGTTAGGCCGTCTGATTTTAACTACTTTTAAGCAGGCAGCAACTGGCTTTTGTACAGCGCGTTGCCTTTCCCAAAGTTGCCACCTATGAAAAAAACACAGCTACTGAGAATGGTATTGATCGGGTTGGCGCTCGCGGTGTATACGGCGCCGCTTGCGGCGAGGCAGCCGCGTTCAAAGATCGATTCCCTGCGCGGCGCCCTGGCAGGGGCAAAGCAGGATACAGGTCTTGTAAAAACAATGTATCATCTGGCAGATACCTACCGTTTTTTTGATACCGATTCGTCCTGGTATTTCACCCGCCAGGGAAGCCGGCTGGCCGAACGGCTGAGGTGGGCCAAGGGTATTGCCGCTTTTCACACCAATAAAGGGAATCTCATGAGTTATGATGGGCGTGACCTGGAGTCGATCAGTCATTATGATTCTGCCTATACGATTTATAAACAGCTCGGCCATACGCGCAATGTAGCGGCAAGCCTGAATAATATCGGTGCGGCCTACCAGCACGTCTCAGACAATGTACGGGCCCTCCGTTATACCCTCCTTGCCATTGCTGAAGCTGAGAAGACGACAGACCGGAGTTTAATATCGCTTTGTTATAACAATGTGGTCTCCTTGTTTTTTGCGCAGCAAAATTATGATCGCGCCATATTCTATTGCCGCAAAGCCCTTGCAATTGCCAGGAAGAGCGAAGACCTGTTGCAGACTGCCGACGTTCTGGATATGATGGGAAACGTTCTTGTTGCACAGGGACATCCTGCCGCGGGCGAAGCGCATTACCGGGCTGCTTTAGGCTTGGCGAGGAGGACAGGCGACAGCTTTGCAGAAGCCACGGTACTGAGCCATTACGCACTGCTGTTTGAGCGTGATAAACAACGCAAGATTGCCCTCCTGTTGCATGCACAAACGCTTTTTGAGTCCAGTAATCCGAAACGCCTGGAAGCGATTACCAATCTTGGGAATATTGGCGGCACGTATGCTGCAATGGCGCTGCATGACAGTATAGGCGGCCGGCCGGTACAGCTTAATGCTGCGACCAAGGCGGCGCTATTGTCTAAAGCCGCATATTTTTTGACAAAGACGATGGCCATGAGCCGTCTGGTCAAAGACCCGGATAACCTTGCCTACTTTGCCGACAATCTTGCTCAGGTTCAGGAAGCAACCGGCAGGTACAGGGAGGCCCTCATCAACATGAAACTTGCCGTCAGACTGAACGACTCCATTTACTCGCAGGAAAATAAAAATAAACTTGCCCGGCTGGAGTCGTTACGCGAGCTCCGGTTACGGGACAAACAGATCGAACTGAACAAGTTCAAAATCAGGCAAATGTGGCTGTATGGTGCAATTATTGGGGTCTTGCTGGTATCTGGCTTTCTCATCATCGTTTACCGGTTCAGGATCAGGCAATTGCGGCTTACACACCGGCTCAGGCAAAAAGAAGCTGAAGCAAAAGAGCGGGAACTGCTGCACCGGAGCAGACTTTCTGAAAGCGAACTGAAGGCCATTCGCGCACAAATGAACCCGCACTTTATTTTTAATGTACTGAATTCGATTGAGTCTTATGTGCTCGATAACGATGCGCGCACCGCGAGCCGTCTGATCCAGAAATTTGCCGCGTTAAGCAGGCTCATCCTTGAAAATTCCACGCAGAGCCTGGTACCTGCTGAACGGGAATGGAAAGTGCTGAAGCTGTATGCAGAACTGGAATCGATCCGTTTCGACCACCGGTTTGGTTATTCTTTTCGGGTTGATCCCGAAATTGATCTGGCAGGGCTGATGCTGCCGCCAATGCTCGTGCAGCCGTTGATAGAGAATTCGATTCATCATGGTTTACAGGCTGGAAACGGAACGCAGATTGACATTGTGCTGAAGCAAACCGACAACGGGATACGGTTCGTTGTAGAAGACGACGGGGTGGGCATGCAGGCGTCCAAACCTGCCGCACTCGGCGATACGGTGAAGGGAAAATCAATCGGACTTTCCGCAATCCGCGAACGCGTTTCGATGTTAAACAACCTTTACCGTGATGCGCGCGCCAGCTTTAATATTGGTACGCGGGAAAAAGGGGTTCCGGGCACGATTGCCACCATAGATCTGCCTGCGCGTTACGAACTGGCCGTTCATTAGCCACAAGGCAGGTGTCAGCGCTACGCCTCGGTATGAAAGCACACGCGGCACCGGGGCTCATAACTTTCTTTTTCGCCGAGCATGACGCGCGCGCTGTTGGCTACCTTCCGGAACGAATACATAGCGGCGCTGCCACAGCAAACGCAGACAGCATGAACTTTAGTGATGTGCTCGGCAATCGCCATAAGTGCAGGAACTGGCCCGAACGGGCGTCCCTGAAAGTCCATGTCCAGGCCTGCGACGATCACGCGTACACCTTTCTGCGCAAGTTTGTTACAAACTTCGGGCAAGTCCTGATCAAAAAACTGCGCTTCATCAATACCAACAACCTGGGTGTTGGCACCTAGTAACAGAATTGCCTGAGCGTTTTGAACGGGTGTAGATTGAATGGAATTCAGATCGTGCGAAACCACTGCAATGTCATCATAACGGGTGTCTGTAACAGGCTTGAAGATCTCGACTTCGAGCCTGGCAATCTGGGCACGCTTAAGCCGCCTGAGCAACTCTTCCGTTTTTCCTGAGAACATGGATCCGCAAATCACCTCGATGCTGCCTGTAAATGCCCCTCTTCTTGATTTCTGTTCGCTGAATAACATGTGTCGTGCCTTGTTCCGGCCGGCTAATTTCGGAATTTTGTGCTATTTTTGGAGCGCAAGTTACCAACAAAAGGGCCCTTTGGGCGTTAATATAGCATGATGAACCAACAGGAAATTTTTAGAAAACTGGGAACAATTCTCGACGAACTCAACGAACAATACGCTTACCTTGCCGAAAGTCCTGAAAAACTCGGGGGTCTTGAGGTCGAATTGTTCCTGGCCAATGCAAATTTCCTGGCCGATCATGCCGCCATTATTAAAAAACTAAACGAGAAGAGCGCGCACCAGCCGGCAGCTGTTGCACCGGCTGGCGATTTCCAGCCGTCGGCAGAAACCGCCATAGGCACCGAACCGGGCGCAGCGGTCGTAGAAGCACCGGTTCAGCCGGTGGCAACGGCCGAAACAACCGAAGCGGAGACTGCCCCAGCCAGGCCCGAGTTTGACCGTGATATCTTCAAACCTGACGATTCACATCAATCGTTTGAGTTCATTATCAATGAGCGTACAGAACCGGCCAACTGGTCAGATGCCGAGATAGAGGCGCCTCTTGCAGAGAATGAAGAGCGTCTGGAGCAGATTGCAGGAGCAGAGGAAGATGAAGCCCGGGTTGATATCACGTCCGTGCGCGTACCGGAAGGATGGAATGAGGATGCCGTTGCTGCAGATGACGAAGACGAAATAGGCCCTGAACCTTTTCTCGTATCAACAAACGACGTTGCGCCGCATGCCTGGCCTGAGCAAGACGAACCTTTGAAAGGCGGGACCATTAACGAAGACCAGGCCGGGACCTGGCCGGTACAATCTGCACCTGCAAAAGGACCCGTTTCAGAGCCGGGAACGATGTCACGCCAACAGGTACCTGTAAACGAAGCACCTGACGAACCAGTTTACGCCGCGCAGAATCCGGTACATCCCGCTGCCCCCCTGCAAGTTGAACAGCTGGCGGCGGAAGAGAAGAAATTAAACATTAACGAGTTGTTCGCCAGGAATCGCGAAGCCGGCGAAAAACAACAGGAGGGTGGGCAGGCACCTATCGCAGACCTGAAACAAGCCATTAGCCTGAATGATAAACTGCTCTTTATCCGCGAACTTTTTAACGGCTACAACCTCGCTTACTCTGAAGCCATTGATTTGGTCAATAAAATGAACGGTTTTGACGCGGCCGACTCATTTCTGCAGAAAAATTATGCTGCAAAGAATAACTGGGCTGCCAAGCAGCTCACGGTAGACAAACTGTATGAATTGTTGCGCAGGCGTTTTCCGGCTTAGGCGCTTTGCCGGCGGCGGCGCCTGATCAGGGTAACAGGTGTTGCCGGCTAAACCCGATGGGCGTGGCGGCCCCTGAGGAACGAAGGCCATAACAGACAGCGGGGCTACCGGTTCTTTGCTCTTTAAGCCCTGCTTTCAGAAAAGACTGTGATCTTTCGGCACCCGGCACCTGCCGTTAAATAAAGCCCATCCGGTTTGAATCCAGTTTCAAAAAAATGAAAAGCAGGATGGTGAAACTCCACAGCGAGGAGCCGCCGTAGCTCAAAAAAGGCAGTGGAATGCCGATTACAGGCACAATGCCTATCGTCATGCCAATATTGATGAACACGTGAAAAAAGAGAATACATGCTACCGCATAACCGTATACCCTTGAAAATGCAGAACGTTGCCGTTCTGCCAGGTTTACCAGTCTGAGCAACAGTAAACAATACAGGAGAACAACGACGGTACAGCCGGCAAACCCCCATTCTTCGCCCACTGTAGAGAAAATAAAATCGGTGCTTTGTTCTGGCACATACCCGTATTTTGTCTGTGTTCCCTGCAAAAACCCACGCCCTAAAGCCTGTCCTGATCCAATCGCAATTTTAGACTGATTTACATTATACCCGGCACCTTTAGGATCCGTTTTCAGGCCGAGAATGATCTCGATACGCGAACGCTGGTGCGGTTCCAGAACCTTATCGTAAGCCAGCTTGACGAGAAAGAGGTAAGCAACAGCCACCAGCGTAACCACCAATCCGGCAAACATATTTTTAGGCCGCCGGCGGTTAAAGTAAATGAAGGCGACGCCGGCAGCGACGATGACAGGTATCAGAATTTTATAGGGAACGAGGAAGTCGGCCACGAACAGTACGATCATACCTAAAAAAACAAGCAGGAAGTACCCTGAAAGCCCCTCACGGTACAGGGGAAACATAAAGGCAAGGAACACGAGCGCAGAACCGGTATCGGGCTGTTTCAGGATCAGCAGCAGAGGAGTGGCTACGATGGCGGCTGCGATGGCGATCGATTTAAGGTCGCGAAACTTGGGGCTGAACGTGCTTACGTACCGGGAAAGCAGCAGGGCTGTGCCGAATTTTGCAAATTCTGAAGGCTGAAGCCTGAAAGAGCCGATCGGGATCCATGCCTGGTTGCCGCCTACATTCCGGCCAATAAAAAGTACGGCAATGAGCAGCAGGATGGTGATGCCATAAATAACCGGCGAAAAAATGTTGAAGAACTTCCCGTCAAAAAGCAGCAGCGAAAAGCCAAGAACCAGGCCTGAAATAATAAAAATGAGTTGGCGGCCGTAATTTGCCGAGAAGTCGAAAACATCAGCTTTTTCAGGATTGTACACTGCAGCATAGATATTGACCCAGCCAATCGCACATAATGTTATGTAGAGCATGACCGTAATCCAGTCTACATTAAAGAAGAATCTGTTTCCCTGTTGTGCTTTCATGGCTTGCGTTCGGCTTTCGTAGGCTGTGTAGTTGTCTTGCGGGAGCCTGTGTCAGGCTTTTTTCTGGCCGTATCAATCCTGTTCCTGATGGTATCAATCCGGCCCGGTTTTACTTTGGTTTTTAGCGCTGGGAGGAGGTTTTGCTGCATCATCCAGTCGGCCTGGGCGCGGCGGCCCGGCGAAATGCTGTCTGTCAGGTACTGTTCAACCATATAACTGGCTATCGGTGCAGCATAAGACCCGCCGTAGCCGGCATTTTCCACAATGACGGCAATTGCAATTTTCGGGTTAACCCGGGGTGCGAAACCAATGAATACCGCATGGTTTTTACCATGTGGATTTTGCACGGTTCCGGTTTTTCCGCAGAGCAGGATGTTGGGTACCCGCGATGCATAAGCGGTGCCGTACCCCGCGTTCACAGCATCTTCCATGCCGTCGATAACTGGTTCATAATGCCGTGCATCTACACCTGCAAAGTTTTTGCTGCGGTATTTCTCGTCAATTTCGCGGTTATCGCCAACGCTTTTGATAATGTGCGGCCGGTAGTAATAACCACGGTTGGCTATGATTGCCATGGCATTGGCCATTTGCAGCGGTGTTGCGGTGATCTCTCCCTGGCCAATGGCCAGCGAAATGACCGTTGTGTATCCCCAGCGTTTGCCCCAGCGTTTATTATATTCTTCTTCGGTGTAAAAGATTCCTTTACGTTCGTAAGGCAGGTCGATCTCCAGTTTATGGCCAAAGCCGAATTTCCTGATTTTTTCTTCCCAGTCGCCATACATGGCACGCTGGCTTTTCATGCCTTTCCGCGTCAGCAGCTTTTGAAAGATGTAACAGGCATACGTATTACAGCTGCGGGCCAGTCCCCGCCTGAGGTTGGTGTTGCCGTCGACATGTTCGCAGCGAACCCGGTGCCTGCCTGCCTGGTAAAAACCCGGGCAAAAGAATGTTGTATTCGGATCAATTACGCCCTCCTGCATGCCGATGAGTGCATCGATCGGTTTGAAAGACGACCCCGGCGGATACATGCCCTGAATGGGCCTGCTGTTAAATACCCGGTAAGGGTTTGCAAAGAGTTTCATGTAATTGTTCCCCCAGTCGCGTCCCACGGTAAGATTGGGATCGTAAGAGGGGCTGCTGACAAATGAGAGTATTTCGCCGGTGGCGGGTTCAATGGCAACGATGGCGCCCACCTTGTTCTGCATAAGTTTCTCGCCAAGCTTTTGCAGCTTGATGTCGATACCGGAAATAAGTTGGGCACCTGAAACAGCCAAGGTGTCAAATTCGCCATTCGCATAACTTCCCTGGGCTACATTGTGCACATCGTAAATCATACGAGTTATGCCGCGCTGGCCGCGGAGCACTTCTTCGTAACTCATTTCCAGACCGCTTTTGCCGATGTAATCGCCCATGCGGTAATAACCACCAGAGTTTTTAATATCCTTTTCGCTCACCTCTTTAACATAACCGAAAAGCTGTCCGCCCACGCTGTCCGGATATTGGCGCACGGTACGCTTTTGTACCCGGAAGCCGCTGTACCGGCCCAGTTTTTCCTGCAGGCGCGCATAGACCTGTACTGATAGTTGTTTTTCGAAAATACTTTCCCGGTATCCATTCTGGGAAATGGCCTTGCGCCAGTTTTTGTCAAACTTTTTTTTATCAATACCGATGGTCCGGCACAGATCGAGCGTATCAAATGGCTTGACCTCTTTGGGCGTAACCATCAGGTCGTAAACCGGCTCATTCTGTACCAGCACGTGGCCATTGCGATCAAGAATGGCGCCCCTTGCAGGGTAGGTGAAAATGTTGCGAAGCACATTGCTGTTTGCCGAGATGAAGTACTTGTCGCTGGCAATCTGGATATAAAAAAGCTTGGCAACCAGGATCAGCAGTACAACGATAAAAACACCCTGAACTACGTATTTCCTGTTGAAAAGATTATTCATTTACCGCGACTTCCTTTTATAAAAGATGAACTGGGCCAGCAGCACCAGGAACAAGGTAAATATACAACTTACAAGACATCTTCCCAGCGTATAACCGAGCTCGCTCAGCCTGAAAGCCTCTAAAAAAAACACAACCAGGTGGTGAAAAAATATGCAGAGCAGCGCGTAAAGGCCAAACCATTTGAATCCCATTGCGCTAAGCGAGGGCTCGGGCTCGTCAAATCCATCCCGGTTAACTGTAACAGAAATAAAGGAAATCCTGACAAAGGCCAGCACCGCGCAGGCGGTGGCATGAACACCGAGGGTATCATAAAACGCATCCATTGCAATGCCGGTGCCGAAAGCAAGCAGGTAAAGCAGCAGATTTGGCATGCCGAAAGGCAGCGCCAGCACAAACAAGACGTAAATGAATGGGGTCGAGAGGTTGTAAAAACCCAGGTTGCGCAGCAGGAAGATCTGCACAAAGAAAAGCAGCAACCAGCGCACAATATTTATGATCACGACCCGGCTATTCATCAGTTTTGCTATTTTGTTCAAGAAGTTTCTGTTCGCGGGCGTACTTGTTCTTGATCACATAAACATATTGCAGGTTGCTGAAATCGTTAAACAGAGTGACCTCGGCGGCCAGAAAGTTATCTCCTGTGCTGATGTTTGTCTTGCGAACGCGGCCCACTGGAATACCCACCGGGAACTCGCCCGCACCCGAAGTAATGATCGTATCGCCTACCACCATTTTTACGTGATTTGGAATGTCGGTTACAAACGCTTTCCGGATATCGAAGTTGCGGTCACCCCATACGAGAGAGCCGAGCGCATTGTTTTTCTTGATGGCCACACTGATGCGCGTATCCTTATGCAGCAGCGAACGTACGGTAGCCAGGTGATCGGATACGTCACGTATCAGGCCAATGACCCCCTGCCCGGGCGAAATTACAGCCATATCGGGCTGGAGACCATCCAACCGCCCTTTATTGATGGTGATGATGTTGTTGCGCAGGGTAAAGGAATTTTTGATCACCTTGGCCGGCAGGTATGTGTACTGTACCTGGAGCGTGGTGTCCTTAACCGTCACATCTTTTGCGCTGTCTACTGTTCGCAACGCAAGGAGTTCTGTTTTGAGCAGGGCGTTTTCCCGCGCCAGGCTGTCATTGACCATGCCCAGGTTCAGGTAACGTTTCACGATATTGAGCCGTTCGTAGGCGCCGCCGACAACAGCGTTTGTCGAGTTCAGCGTAATGCTGCGCTGATATGCGTTGTTTTTAACGGTTAGCACAATACCCGCTACAAGGAAAATGATCAGGAAGAAGAATGCGTTATATCTGCTTAAGAAAATCCAAAGGTTACGCATTGTTTCAAAGTATGATCATTAGGCAGAGGTTTGACAGTAAACGAAAAGCGGTGCCGGCTCCGTATGGTGCGGGCATGTGATGTTAAACTTGCCAGCGCAGGGTTAGCTGTCAGGGTGTTCCTCTTTACTGCATTAAGAATTTATAATTTCCGATATTTTTGAGAGCGATGCCAGTTCCGCGAACCACTGCGCGCAGCGGGTCTTCTGCTACGTGCACCGGTAATTTCGTTTTCGAAGCTACGCGTTTATCAAGACCCCTCAACAAAGCACCGCCGCCCGTCAGGTAAATGCCGGTCTGGTAAATATCTGCAGAAAGCTCGGGGGGCGTAATTTCCAGGGCCTTAAGAATGGCTTCTTCGATCTTTGAGATGGACTTGTCCAGGCAGTGGGCAATTTCGGTGTACGAAACCGTGATCTGTTTCGGTACACCTGTCATCAGGTCGCGTCCCTGAACGGCAAAATCTGCAGGCGGGTCCTGTAACTCGGGCAGTGAAGCACCGACCTCAATTTTGATCTTTTCGGCTGTACGGTCACCGATCATGATGTTGTGCTGCCTGCGGATGTAGTTAACGATATCAGAATCGAAATTGTCGCCTGCAACCCGGATAGACTGGTCGCAAACAATGCCTGAAAGTGCAATAACAGCAATTTCTGTCGTTCCGCCGCCGATATCGATGATCATATTGCCCATCGGCTCTTCTACATCAATGCCAATCCCGACAGCTGCAGCCATTGGCTCATGGATGAGGTAAACTTCTTTTGCGCCGGCAATTTCGGCAGAATCGCGAACGGCCCGTTTTTCCACCTCTGTAATGCCCGATGGGATACAGATCACCATACGCAAAGACGGGAACATCCAGCCTTTGCCGCCGTTCAGCATGCGGATCATTCCCTTGATCATGGCTTCTGCAGCATTGAAATCTGCAATAACCCCGTCTTTCAGCGGCCGTACCGTTTTGATGTTGTCGTGGGTTTTACCTTCCATCTGCATGGCCTGCCGGCCAATGGCAATGACTTTATTGGTTGCGCGGTCGAAGGCGACGATCGAAGGCTCGTCTACAACGACCTTGTCATTATGTATTATTAAGGTATTTGCCGTACCGAGGTCGATAGCGACTTCCTGTGTAAACCAATTGAATAGACCCATTTATATGAAGGTAATATGTGATGTTAACAAATTTATACTATTCCTAATGAAAAACTAATCTTTTTATTGTGCCCGTGTATAAAAAGAACGTTGTTTATAAGGGCACGTTGAACCAGATTTTTTTAATGTTTGAAATGTCGGATGCCGGTTGTTACCATTGCAATCCCCTTTTCATTTGCCTTGGCTACAGAGTCGGCGTCCTTGATAGAGCCGCCAGGCTGCAGCACTGCGGTAATTCCGGCATCGGCTGCAATTTCCACGCAATCAGGAAACGGAAAAAAAGCGTCAGAAGCCATTACGGCGCCTTTTACGCTAAAGTTAAACGAAGCAGCTTTTTCAATCGCCTGTCTGAGTGCGTCTACGCGCGAGGTCTGCCCAACACCGCTTGCCACCAGCACACCGTCTTTAACCAGCACGATGGTGTTGGATTTTGTGTGCTTTACAATCTTGTTTGCAAAATAGAGGTCTTCAAGTTCTGCGGCAGTTGGCGCTTTCTCGGTAACTGTCGTCATTTGCGCAGGTCCCTCGATGGTGAGGTCCTTATCTTGCTCGATAACCCCATTGAGTAAGGTCTTGAACTGCTTTTTGCTCAGCTCAACATTGTTCCGCTTCAGGATAACGCGGTTCTTTTTGGTGCTGAACAGGTCAATTGCTTCCTGCTGATAAGCCGGGGCAATCAGTACTTCGAAAAACAGCTTGTTGATTTCTTCTGCAGTAGCGAGGTCAACCTCGCGGTTGGTAATCAGTACGCCGCCAAAGGCAGATACGGGGTCACAGGCAAGCGCATCTTTCCAGGCCTGCAGGACGGTTTCACGGGAGGCAATCCCACAGGCGTTCGTGTGCTTCAATATCGCAAACGTAGGCGCATCGAACTCATCGATCAAGCTTACCGCGGCATCTACGTCGACCAGGTTGTTGTAAGACAACTCTTTACCGTTCAGTTTGGTAAACATGCTGTCCAGGTCGCCGTAAAAAATGCCCTGCTGGTGTGGGTTTTCGCCATACCGGAGCGCCCTGGCCTGTTTTACGCTTTGTTTGAAAACCGGAAGCGGCTCTTCGGCATTGAAATAATTGAAGATGGCCGTATCGTAGTGCGAAGATACATGAAAAGCTTTGCGGGCATATTCCCTGCGTTGTGCCAGCGTGGTGGCACCTTCTTGCGTTTCCAGCTGCGCCAGCAATGAAGAATAATCATCTTTGGAGGCAATGATGACCACATCGTTAAAGTTTTTCGCTGCCGCACGGATCAGCGATATACCACCAATGTCAATTTTTTCAATAATCTCTTCTGCAGAACCACCTGCTGCAACCGTTTCTTCGAACGGATAAAGGTCAACAATAACCAGGTCAATTTCAGGTATTTCATATTGGCTGATCTGCTCCTGGTCCTGGGCTAAACCCCGGCGGTTCAAAATGCCGCCAAAAACTTTAGGGTGGAGGGTCTTAACGCGACCGCCGAGTATAGATGGATAACCGGTCAAATCTTCAACGGCTGTAACAGGCAATTGCAGGTCTTTTATAAACTGTTCTGTGCCGCCTGTAGAAAACAACTGGACGCCGTTGGCTGCAAGAAGCTTAACCAGGGGCTCCAGGCCGTCTTTATAATAAACTGAAATTAAAGCGTTTTTGATTTTGATCGGTTGACTCATTTGTTACTGGAATTTGAGCCGCAAAATTAGGTTTTTTGAACGAGAATTCTGAATCAAAAACGCAGAAAGCATTTTCCCGGCGCACTTCTGCGCAGGCCATTGACTTTCAGTTTGTTTCGGCCTTTGAAGCGCTTACTTCCTGATCTTTTTCATCAGACTTTCGACCACCCGGGGATAGTGCTGGTGCTCCAGTTGCTGGCCTTTAAATTTCACCATTTCGATACTGTCGTCCTTATCAATCCTGTATCGTGCCTGGTAAATGTATTCGCCCTCATCATAGTGCTCATTTACATAATGAATCGTAATGCCGCCTTCAGTTTCGCCGGCAGCGAGCACCGCTTTGTGAACATGGTCTCCATACATGCCCTTGCCGCCATATTTTGGCAAAATGGCCGGATGAATGTTCACAATGCGCCCGGCATAGGCTGAAATGAGCCGCTGCGGAATAAGCCAGAGGAAACCAGCCAGGACAATAAAGTCGATGTCGAGATTTTTAAGCAGGTCTATGACCTGGTCGGTTTCATAAAATTCATGCCGGTCAAAAACATGAGAGGGAATTTCGAAATTATCGGCGCGCTGCAATACATATGCTTCTGGGTTGTTGGAAAGCACCAGGGCAATTTCAGCATCTGCGCTTCTTTTGAAATGCTCCATCAGTTTTTGAGCATTGGATCCTGACCCGGAGGCGAATATGGCAATTCGTTTTTTCACGTGCGGCTGTTTTAGGTCAAAAATAACATTTTACCACAGATTCTCGCGGCGGATGTGGTTTTTTTGGGCGGTGAAGGAGTTGGGTGAAGCGTGATTGTGACGCGCTGATCAAAATATTTCTTGCTGATGTATTGCAAGTTAAAAAGATAACTTCTATATTTGCAGTCCGAAAAAAAAGAAAAGACAAAAGGCTAAATTACAATGGCAAATCATAAATCAGCTTTAAAAAGAATAAGGGCTAACGCAGCGAAACGTTTACGCAACCGGTATCAGGCTAAGACCACCCGTACCTTCATCAAGAGGTTACGTGCGGCTGAAGATAAAAAAACAGCTTCAGAACTTTTGCCGAAAGTAATTTCGATGTTGGATCGTTTGGCCAAGAAAAACGTTATTCACAAAAATAAAGCTGCCAACAACAAGTCAAAACTGACAAGATTCGTTAACGGCCTGCAGTAGGTAGTAACTCATTATCATATAACGGGATATGCGCAAGTGTATCCCGTTTTTTTGTTTGCTGAAAAATTATTGTTTTCTTTTTCAGATAAAATATGTTTTTCAAAGAAAAATATATATATTTGGGTATGGGTTGCAGGGTAATAGATATGAGCGCGGCCGATCAACGAATCGGTATCAAACATTGGGCTGAAGCAGACCGCCCGAGAGAAAAATTAATGGGGCATGGCAGAAGGCATCTTACCGATGCCGAACTGATCGCTATTTTGATCGGTTCGGGAAGTAAGAACGAAACGGCTGTAGATCTGAGCAAACGAATGCTTGCAGCATACGGCAACAATCTCAGTCAGCTCGGAATGTTATCTGTCAGGGATCTTTGCCGGTTTAAGGGTATCGGCGAAGCGAAGGCGATGTCTGTGGTGGCAGCGCTGGAACTGGGACGCCGGCGTTCTGAACTTCCGGTTCCTGCTTGCAATAAACTGGAATGTTCTCGCGATGCATATCGCGCCCTGCACCCACATCTTTCAGATCTGGATCATGAAGAGTTCTGGATTCTGATGCTAAACAGGGCTAGTTTGATCAAGGGTCTAAAACTCATCAGCCACGGGGGCCAGTCTGCTACTGTTGCAGACCCGAAAATCATTTTCAGAACGGCGCTGGAGAACGGCGCAGCCTATATCATCCTGGCGCATAATCATCCTTCAGGCAGCATTACGCCAAGTGCAGAAGATATTGCACTTACCCGCCGCCTGCGCAGCGCCGGCCAGGTAATGGGCATACCGGTCATGGACCACATAATTATCGGCGCCGCCGGTTACTGCAGTTTCCGTGATGAGGGTCTTCTTGAGGCCTGAGGTTGTAAAGCGGGGACTAAACATGAGCATCAGGCGCGTAGAGAAAAGCTGCAGCAAGCCAATCTTAGTCGTATTCCATTTAAGACATGGGTTTTGCGGCGCGATGTCTCGTTTTTGATAACCAGAGGGTGTACAGGTTTGAGTCCGTTCAGATTTGCAGGTAACCAGGCATTGTATGATTGTGGTCGCCCGTTTTTCAAATAAAGCTGGCGGCAATTGGATTTAAGTCTATTTTGTTTGACGTACGCAGGCTCCTGGAAGAAAGGCTTCGATCGCAGCTTTCTTACGCCTGTTGGCAAATCTAAAACGCACAGTTGAGGCTTGCCGCTTGTTTTGTTCATAACTGCGATCTTCCCCGATATCAATTTCCCCGAGGCCTGCCACAGGCGCACCGGCAGCCCTGATTGCACTATCTGGCTGTTATCGGGTCCTCACCTGTTCTAATCTGTCAGCGCCTGGTGTTTATGTCTCCGGTCGCTGAACATCAGCATGCAGTGATGAGCAGTGTTTCCCACAAGGCCGTACTGCTGCCCCGTTGTGCAAGGCTTTGTGTTTCATTTGTCTGCTTATCGATACGAGGCTCCCATTGGCTGCTTCCCGCTGTCTGGCCGGCTTGCGGGCAGATTGTAATTCCTGCTTTGGCCGAAATGATAAAAAGCTTAATTTGGCGCCTCACACCATTTGATATGAATACTTACCTGCGTTATTTCCTGCTATCGACTATTTTGCTGGGCGGCAGCAAAGCGGCGTCCGCTCAAAAAGGAAACGTGCCCATTAATGTACTGTCTTACAACATCAGGCTGAATGTAGCCAGCGACGGGGAGAACGCGTGGCCAAACCGGAAAGACAACGTCAAAGCACTGATCCGGTTTCATGATACCGATATTCTGTGTGTTCAGGAAGCCCTGCCTGAGCAATACGACGCGCTTTTAGAGGGGACCGGCTTTGATGCGGTGGGAGCCGGCCGTGATGACGGCAAACGTAAGGGCGAATTTTCAGCCGTCTACTTTCGCAAAACCAGGTTTGATAAAAAAGACGGCGGAACTTTCTGGTTGTCTGAAACACCCGATGTCCCGTCGAAAGGCTGGGATGCTGCCCTTAACCGGGTTTGCAGCTGGGCCAAACTTTATGACCAGCTAAATAAAAAGACGTTTATCGTTTTCAATACACATTATGACCACATCGGTATACAGGCAAGGATCGAATCAGCGAAATTGCTGAAGCGCAAGATACAGGAGCTTGCACCCAACCTCCCGGTAATATTTACAGGCGACCTCAATGTTACACCAGACAGTGAAGCGATCAGTACAATTACCTCTTTTCTACAAGATACAAAGGCCATATCGGCCGAGCCGCCTTATGGCCCCGAGGGCACATTCAATGCGTTTAATTTCAACAGCCCACTTAACCAGCGGATCGATTACATCTTCGTTAATAAGGCCTTCAGGGTTCAGAAATTTGCCGTGCTGAGTGACAGCAAGGACCGGCATTATTTCTCAGATCACCTCCCGGTATTTGCCAGGCTGTATTTCTAGTGCCCGAGCCGATACCTGCTTTCATTCCCGTGCTGCAAAATAGCCGGTTGCCTGTGTCATTTGGCGCTTAAATACTATCTTTGCAGCTTATTTGCGGGCGTACAAGCCTGCTATGGATTAATGTATACATGAAAATATCCTACAAGTGGCTCAAGAGTTTTGTCGACACGACATTGAGTCCAGAAGAAATTTCGCTGGCACTGACGGGTATCGGCCTCGAGGTAGAAAGTCTTGAGAAGGTGCAGGCCATTGCCGGGGGGCTAGAGGGTTTGGTTGTCGGCGAAGTGCTGACCTGTGCGCAGCATCCCAATGCTGACCGCCTGCGCGTTACTACGGTAAACGTGGGCGAGGCCGCCGCTTTGCAGATCGTTTGCGGTGCACCCAATGTAGCTGCCGGTCAGAAAGTGATTGTTGCAACCGTTGGTACAACCGTTTATCCGCTTGAGGGTGAACCATTCAAAATCAGCAAATCGAAGATCCGCTCTGAAGTGTCTGAAGGAATGATTTGTGCCGAAGATGAAATTGGTCTGGGTAAATCTCATGACGGCATCATGGTGCTCCCTGCAGATACGGTGCCTGGCACGCCAGCTAAGCGTTATTTTAACCTGGAAGACGATTTTGTTTTTGAGATCGGCCTCACACCCAACCGGGCCGATGCCGCTTCTCATCTAGGGGTGGCCCGGGATCTTGCAGCGTTTCTCCGTACCGGTCATAAATTTCCTGATCTCGGCCGGTTCGAGCCGGGCACCGGGACGGCCATCCCGGTCGAGCTGGAAGACCCGGCGGCTTGTCCGCGTTATTCCTCGCTGCTTATCAGCGGTGTAATTGTCCGGGACTCGCCTGATTGGTTGAAGGATCAGCTTAAGGTGATTGGAATCAGACCTATCAATAACATTGTTGATGTTACCAACTATGTGCTGCATGGTCTGGGCCAGCCGCTGCATGCCTTTGACGCAGCCAGGATCAAGGGAAATAAAGTCATTGTCAGGAAAGCTGCCAAAGGTGAAAAGTTCATAACCCTTGATGGAGTGGAACGCAGCATGTCTGCAGAAGACCTGATGATCTGCAACGAAAGCGAACCGATGTGTATAGCCGGCGTTTTTGGTGGTTTAGATTCTGGAATCAGCGAAACGACGACCGAGGTATTCCTGGAAAGCGCTTATTTTAACCCGGTTAGCGTAAGAAAGACGGCTAAACGGCATACGCTCAAAACCGATGCCTCGTTCCGTTTTGAACGCGGTACCGATCCCGAAATGACTGTTCCGGCGCTGAAATATGCAGCTTTGCTGATCACGGAGCTTGCAGGAGGGAAGGTGTCATCACTTGTCGATGACCAGTATCCGCAGCCGGTGCCGCCGTTCGAATTTGCGGTTCGCTACGACCACATCAACCGCTTGATCGGAGCAGAAATTCCCGCGCAGGAGATCCGTGCCATTATAGAAGCGCTTGGAATACAGGTTCTGGCTGAAGTAAACGGACAGTTGCACCTCCGTGTGCCTGCGTACAAAGTCGACGTAACCCGGGAGGTTGACATCACTGAAGAAGTGCTGCGTATTTATGGTTATGACAATATTGCAATTCCGCAGAAGGTAAATGCCTCGCTTGCTTATTCTGCCAAACCCGATCCTGAAAATACGCAACAGCTCATCGCAGATCTGCTCGCCGCAAACGGGTTTACAGAAATTCTCTGCAATTCACTCACCAAGGGCGCATACTCCAGGAATTTTGAAGAAGCGGTTCAAATCCTGAACCCGCTAAGCAGCGACCTGAATGTACTGCGGCAGGAGCTGCTCTTTCCCGCGCTGGAGAGCGTAGCTTACAACCAGAACCGTAAGAATGCGGATCTTAAATTTTTTGAGTTTGGCAAAACATACCGCCTGGTGGAGGAAAAATATGTCGAATCTTCCAGGCTGCTCGTGTTGCTTTCCGGCAATGCCCGCACGGAACAATGGAACCGGAAGGCGCAGACAGCAAATTTTTATCAGTTGAAAGCCGTAGTAGACGGGGTGATGGGACGGCTTGGCCTGTCTGGTTTCCAGACAGCAGAAGCCCCTGGTGATACCTTTGCTTATGGCCTGAAATATTTCCGTGGTGAGAAAGTGCTGGTCAGTTTTGGCGAAGCGCTGCCGGCCGACCGCAAGGCAACCGGTGTTGAAAAAGCGGTGTTTTATGCCGATTTCGATTGGCAGGCCCTCATTGACAGCACCAGGAAAAACAAAATTTTTAACAAGGATATTCCGAAATTCCCATCTGTAAGGCGCGACCTTTCGCTGCTTATTGATCAATCAGTTGTATTTGACGATCTGAAATCGGTCGTTTACAAAACGGAGCGCAAACTGGTTCGCGACATCCAGGTCTTCGATGTGTACCAGGGCGAGAAACTCCCGGCAGGGAAGAAGTCTTACGCCATCAGCCTGACGCTGCAGGACGATGAACAGACGCTGACTGACCAGAAGATTGACGCATTGATGCAAAAGATCATCGGTAATCTGGAGAAACAAAGTGGTGCGGAGATTAGAAAATAAGGATAGTGTTGCATTTTATTAATGGTTGGAACGAAAGTTTCAACACTTTTAAATAACTTAGTCGCTTAATTAATCGTACATGGCAACGGTTGCAGATCAATTGGATTCGGTAATGGACAAGACCGCACGGCTCATCGAGTTGTGTCTGGCCTTACAGGAAGAAAATGATTTGCTCAAACTTGAAAACCAGTCGTTAAAAGTTGCGCTCGATACTTCCAAAGCGAAAATCTCGGATCTTGATGAGAAATTAAGGGTGTTGAAAGTTGCAAAAAGCATTGAAGGCACGAGTGAGAAGACTCTTGACATAAAGCAAAAAATTAACGAATTTGTGCGGGAAATAGATAGGTGTGTAGTGTTGCTTAAAAAATAGGCAATCAGGTAGAAACTAAGCTAAACAATATGGGAGAGATCTCCATTAAGATAACTATCTCCGACCGTATTTATCCCTTAAAGGTAAATATGGAAGAAGAGGAAATTGTGAGGCGGGCAGCAAAAATGATCAACGAGCGCATAAAGGAATACCAGGAAAATTATGCGGTCAGAGATAAACAGGATTTACTTTCAATGGCCGTGCTGCATTATGCAACAGGCGTTTTGAAAGCTGAAAATAAAGTCCAGGCGCAGGATACGGCTGTTGCCGATAAGGTGGGGGAGTTAGATAGTTTATTGACGGATTTTTTCTCGAAATAGGATCGTTCTTTTTATATGGTGCACAGGCATTGTCCGGACCGGGCGGCGTGCAGCCAGAAGTAGCAACAAAAATATTAGCCGCAGCTAGATTTTTGAGTTTCACTATTTTTAAACTTAACACTTCAATATGTATGGGGTTAAGAAAGTGGATTTCATCTGCCAAGAGCACCTGAAAATGACTTAAATCCCAATTATGCTTAGTTGAGGTTTGAAATACATGAGACTCGATAAATCAGTTGCGGTTTTTTTTTAAAAACAAAAAAATGGAAATAGTTGGAATAATTGGATATGTTTTAGCCGGGCTCATAGCCGGCACCCTGCTGGGGAGATTTCTCCTGCGCAACCTGCTGAAAAATCAGGAAATCGCTGCGCAAACCAAAGTAAAAAAGATCTTAAAAGACGCTGAAAACAATGCGGAGATCCTGAAAAAAAATAAACTGCTCGAGGCGAAAGAAAAATTTCTGCAGCTTAAGGCCGAACATGAACAGGAAGTCAACACCCGCAACAACGCAGTAAATCAGCGTGAAAATAACCTCAAGCAAAAGGAACAGTCCGTTAACCAGCGCCTCGAGAACCTGAACCGCAAAGAACAGGAGCTTGATAAGGTACGTGCCAACCTGGAAAAACAAACCGACATTGCCGTAAAGAAACAGGAAGAAGTTGAACAACTGAAAAACCAGCACCTTAAGCAGCTTGAAACCATTGCCGGCCTTTCTGCCGAAGAGGCCAGGAACCAGCTTGTTGAGAACCTGAAGCAGGAGGCCCGTACCCAGGCCATGATCCAGGTCAAAGACATTGTAGATGAGGCCAAACTCACGGCGACCAAAGAAGCGAAAAAAGTGGTTATCCAAACCATTCAGCGTACAGCCGTCGAAGCTGCTATTGAAAATACCGTATCGATCTTTCATATTGAAAGCGACGAGATCAAAGGCCGCGTTATTGGCCGTGAAGGGCGCAACATCCGTGCGCTCGAGGCTGCCACCGGAATTGAAATTATTGTAGACGACACGCCTGAAGCGATCATCCTGTCAGGCTTTGACCCGGTTAGGCGCGAAATTGCACGCCTTGCCCTGCACCGCCTCGTTACCGACGGCCGTATCCACCCTGCGCGTATCGAGGAGATCGTAGCCAAGACAAAGAAACAGATCGAAGACGAAATCGTGGAGATCGGTGAACGCACCGTTATTGACCTGGGTATTCACGGTCTGCATCCCGAATTGATCAGGATGGTGGGGCGCATGCGCT
Source organism: Pedobacter yulinensis (assembly GCF_003029735.1). Classification (GTDB taxonomy): domain Bacteria; phylum Bacteroidota; class Bacteroidia; order Sphingobacteriales; family Sphingobacteriaceae; genus Pedobacter; species Pedobacter yulinensis. The sequence continues at coordinate 383,993 of NZ_KZ686270.1, read as the reverse complement.
ATCGTTCATCCTACGGGCAGAATCTGCTTCACCACTCGCGTGAGGTGGCCAATTTCTGTGCAACAATGGCCGCCGAACTGGGTCTCAATGCGAAACTGGCAAAACGTGCCGGCCTTCTGCACGACATTGGTAAAGTGCCTGACGACAATCCTGAATTGCCACACGCCATTCTCGGAATGCAGTTGGCCGAAAAATATAAGGAGCATCCCGAAGTTTGCAACGCAATCGGCGCACACCACGATGAAATCGAGATGACCTCGTTGATTTCACCGATCGTTCAGGCCTGCGACGCGATTTCAGGTGCACGCCCGGGTGCACGTCGTGAAGTCGTGGAAAGCTACATTAAACGTCTTAAAGAGCTTGAGGAACTCGCACTGTCGTATCCTGGTGTTGAAAAAACCTTCGCCATTCAGGCCGGCCGCGAATTGCGGGTCGTGGTTGAAAGTGAACGCGTAACTGATGCCCAGGCAGAACTTCTTGCTGCAGATATTTCAAACCGCATACAGACGGAGATGACTTATCCGGGGCAGATTAAGGTGACCGTTATTCGCGAAACCCGCTCGGTATCTTACGCCAAATAACATTCAATATCCAGAATAGAAAAGCGATTGTCAGAACCAATCGCTTTTTTTATTTTTAACACCTATCAGACAGCACAGTTGAAAAAAGAAGAGTTTATGAAAACGCAGGCAAGACGTCCGGTTGACCGGGATTTTGACAAGTATGCCGAGAGTCACCAGAATGGTACCAATAAGATTATACATTGGATCTGTGTGCCATTAATCTTTTTCAGCATTCTCGGACTGCTGTGGTCTATACCATTTCCGCATCTGGATTTTCTAGGCAGGTACAATGGTTACCTGAATTGGGCGTCGTTTGCCATTGCTTTTTCGGTGTACTATTATTACCGCCTATCGCCGGTACTCTCTTATTTCATGCTGATCATTATTTTTATCATGGCGATGGGTATCGTGCAGCTGGAGAAGTGGCAGTTGGCAGGGGGGCCGTCCATATGGTCAGTTTGCCTGGTCATCTTCGTCGTTTCCTGGATCGGACAGTTTGTAGGGCACAAGATAGAAGGCAAAAAACCTTCGTTTCTTGACGATCTGAAATTTTTGCTGATCGGCCCGATCTGGCTGCTTCACTTTATCTGCCGTAAACTGAATATCCGGTATTGATCCTGTCTTTGTTAACATTGTCTTAATGGTTAGCTAAACGAATCTTAATTAACACGTAACAGGCTGCTAACATTGTGGTAATAGCTTTGCTGAAAATATTCAGGAAAGTGAAATCAACAAACTCATTCTCAAAAACCATCCTCCTTTTACTTTTTATCCTATGGAATCTTGCGGTGAACGCTCAGACCGGTGGCAAGATTGCAGGCAGCGTTACTGATAAGAAAACGGGGGAGGCGCTAATCGGCGTTTCCGTGCTCGTAAAAGGCATTAACAAGGGCATCGCCACAGATGTAGATGGAAAATATCTTATTGGAGGTCTTGCTGCGGGCAGGTATACATTGTCAGTATCTTATGTAGGCTACGCTACGAAAGAAGTTTCTGATATCGAAGTGAATGGCAACTCAGCCACAACACTAAACGTTGTATTGGAAGAAGCTGGTTCTAATCAACTTAGCGATGTAGTTGTAAGGGCAAATTTCAAACAGGAATCTGTAAATGCGCTGCTAGCGCAACAAAAAAACAGTCCTATTATTTCGAGTGGCATATCAGCAGAAATTATCCAGCGATCACCTGATAAAAATACCTCAGAAGTGTTGAAGCGCGTAAGCGGGGCCAGCATCCAAAACAACAAATTCGTTGTTATTCGGGGCCTGGCAGATCGTTATAATGTGACAATGCTGAATAATGCCATTATGCCATCGACTGAGCCTGACAAAAAAGCGTTCTCATTTGATATTATTCCTTCCAACCTCGTAGACAAAATTCTCATCAACAAAACTGCATCGGCTGATCTGCCGGCTGACTTTGCAGGAGGCATTGTACAGGTAGTTACTAAAGATGTGCCGGATCAGGACTACATTGCCTTTAGCACCAGTTGGGGATACAATACCCAATCGACTTTCAAAGACTTCATATCTAATGAACGGGGCAACCTCGCTTACCTGGGCTTTGGACAAAGCGATAGAAAACTTCCGGGATCTTTTCCTCCTTCATTTCAAAAATACAACCCTCTCATGCCTGATCAGAAGGTAGCCTTGACAAAACAGCTTTCAAACCCATATGGTGAGCAGACCTATGTCGCATTGCCAACGCAGAGTCACCAACTTACCTGGGGTAATCGGACCGATTTGAAAAATGGCGGCTCTCTGGGTAGTATCGTCTCCTTGTCTTATCGCAATGGCCAGAACATCAACCCTGTCGAGAGAAATGACTATCAGAACAACTTTCAGGATATTTATTATGCCTATAATGATAAACAATTCGTGTTTAATACGAGCGTAGGCTTACTTGCTAACATCACGTATAAGAAAGACAAGACCAAATTAAGCTTTAAGAACCTGCTTAATAATGTTTACGATGAAATTTACACCGACAGAACAGGCTTCAATACAAACATTGACGGTAATCTTCGTTTTAATAACAACGAGCTTACTCAGAAATTTATTTCAAACCATCAATTGGAAGGTGAGCATGCGTTCGGCGCGCGCGATCAAAAATTGAACTGGAATCTAAGTTATTCACTCACCAAGCGCGATCAACCGGACCTTAGATCCATATATTATCGTGAGAATGGTGCAGGAACAAATGTCTTTTCTGTAGTAGACCGCAACAGCCGCCGTTTTTTCTCAGATATGCAGGAAAATAACTTCTTAGGGCAGGCAAACTACACATTACCCTTTACTCTGAAAGGCAAAAAAAGCTCCTTCAAAGCCGGGGTCCTTTCAAATTATAAAACCCGGGAATTTAATGCCCGAATTTTCAATTATCTGTTTAATTCTACCGGATCGCCAAGTTTCGATGATCAGATTTTGACGTTGCCAAAAGATCGGATCTTCGCCTCGGAACAGATCAGGGCTACGGGAGGCTTCTTTTTGACCGACTTTACCAGCAATACGGATTCTTATGATGCACAGACCTTTTTAAATGCGGGTTACGCTATGCTCGACAATCGTTTCGGTGAAAAATCGCGGCTGGTCTGGGGAGTTAGGGTTGAGCAGTATTATCAGAACGTAGACTATATTGATCTTAGCGGGACAAACAGAAGTATGGATCAACAATTTACTGATATCCTCCCTTCGGCGAATTATACTTATACAATTTCTGACAAAAGTAATTTCCGGGTTTCCGCTTCCCGTACAGTCTCCCGCCCTGAGCTTCGTGAACTGGCACCTTTTGAATTCTACGACTTTGTAGCGCAGACAGCTACGTTAGGCAATCCGCAATTGAAGCGTGCGACAATTAATAATGCGGATCTTCGCTATGAAATCTATCCTGCCAGTGGGGAATCGATCACTGTTTCGGCCTTTTATAAAGATTTCAGTAATGCTATTGAGCAGGTTCTAGATGGAAGTGCAACACCAGAGCGACGACAAGTAGGGTTCCAAAATATGTCGAAGGCCTATTCTTATGGTGCGGAACTGGAATTGAGAAAAAGGCTCAGCTTTATCAGTGAATCGAACCTTTTTAAGGATCTGACAATGTTTGCAAATCTGAGTTATATCAAGTCTGAGGTTGAGCAAGGAAGCGCTAATTTGCAGTCGCGTCCGCTACAGGGGCAGTCACCATATCTTCTGAACGGAGGTGTCCAGTATTCAAATGATAAAAGTGGGTGGAGCCTTACCGCACTTTACAACCGGGTGGGCCAACGCATTGCTTTCGTTGGGAATAACCTGATTCCAAATATTTGGGAAAATGCACGTGATGTGGTGGATTTCCAGATAAGTAAAAAACTGATCAGCAATAAGGCAGAACTCAAACTAAATGTTGGAGACCTTTTGAACCAACGAAGCATTTTTTACCTGAATATGGATGATAAAAACGTTTATAGCGGAGCTGTTGACAAGCCCTATACTTCAGCACGCTTTGGTACAAATGTCTCGCTTTCATTTACCTACAATTTTTCTTTAGGACAACGATAGTTACACATCAGATAACTTAACATACCTCTAAACTTGAGGTAACACCAAAACCGGAATTTTACAGCAAAATCATAACAACATGAAATTAGGAAATGCTTTTTTAGCGATTTTATCTTTAGGTGTAATTTTTACATCATGTAAGAAAAACGATGACCCGCAAGGTTCTGAAGAGACAGTAGTTATTGCAAACGGCGGAACGTTAACCGGGACATACAAAAGCGGACAGCGGGTAGTCGTTACTAAAGGTACTGTGACCCTCAATGGCTATACTTATTTTGAAGAGGGATCTACTTTAACGATCGAACCTGGAACAGTAATCAAATCAAGTGTTGAAAATAAAGGGGCCCTGATCATCGAACGCGGTGCTAAAATTATGGCGGACGGAACTGCTGCTGCACCGATTGTATTCACATCTGGTCGCGCTGCAGGCCAGCGTAATCCAGGTGACTGGGGCGGAATTATTATTCTCGGCAGGGCAACGACAAACCTTACCAATCCAACTATCGAAGGTGGCGTTGGCAGACAGTATGGCGGCACTATAGATACTGACAATTCGGGTGTATTGCGTTATGTCAGAATTGAATATGCGGGTATTGCAGCTCAGCCTGGGTCGGAAATTAACGGCTTGACCCTAGGCGGTGTCGGTTCGGGAACTGTTATTGACCATATCCAGGTTTCTTATGGAAATGATGATGCTTTCGAGTTTTTTGGTGGCACTGTGAATGCAAAACATCTTATTGCGTTTGCTACCGCCGATGATGATTTCGATTTTGACAACGGATACAGAGGCAAAATCCAATTTGCTGTAGCACTACGTGACCCGGCATTCGTAGACGGTGGCGATGCTGGCAACGGCATTGAATGCGATAACAATGCCAATGGAACAGATGCTACACCCCGCACACGTCCAAATATTTCTAATATGACCATCCTTGGTCCGAATGGCGCGGCAAACACAGCAGCTAATCACAATTTTGCTAACCGCTTTAGAAGAGCCACTGCCTTCATCTTGAACAACTCAGTAATGATCGGGCATCCAGATGGTGGGCTATCACTGGAGTCTAATGGAACTTATTCATCCCTTATCGACGGAACCTCGCAATTTAATAATAACGTAGTATTCGCACTTGCTGCTCCATATAAACTTGGAAGTGACGTAACAGTTGCAGGTGCAACAGCAGCTGCGATCGAGGCAAAGGCTGCGGCTAGCGGTTCTGTAAAACTGGCCTCAGCCACTGAGGCAGGAATAAATGGGGCATTTACCTTAAACGCTCCTAATTTTTTACCATCTGCTGGCTCTATCTTGCTTGCAGGTGCTGCCTTCACAGGAGATCAAAACGATACATTTTTCGAGAAAATATCATACAAAGGTGCTTTTGGTGCAACCAACTGGACATCAGGCTGGGCAAGTTTCACGCCTCAAACAAATACCTACTAGTACCTACACTTTAAAGGATGGCCGCTAGATTTGATCTAGCGGCTTTTTTTTTGCCGTTCACCTCGCGATGCAAAAGGTGAAACATTCAGATTTGATATCTTTTAACGATGCAGTCGCATCGCCGTTGCAAAGTTCGACTTAAACCTTAAAATTGATTCGCTATTTTAATTGTGATTTACTTGTCCGTACATGCATCAGAATTAATACGGTTATTTCGATTGCAGCACCTTCAGAAGGAACCTACTTTTCTCTCGGACAAACGGAGATCCTGGAAGGAAGGGTGCGGTATGCGATAAGCTGCCCGGCCTGTTTTTATGGCGGGGCCGAAGTTGTTGACGCACCGTTAAGGGCAAGAATTTGACGCCAGACAAGCCCGCACAACAAACCCAGTGGCTGATTGAAGCAAGACTTGTTTTGCAATATGGCGAACAGTCTTCTTCCAGAGAAACCATTTCGTTTAAACAGTATTTTACGTTGGGTTCGGGGGGATGACAATGACCGCCGCCTATACCGATCACCGGTATCTAGTGTTCAGATACGCTTGCCTCATTTGATAACAATTGGTTAATCCTGTCATCATATCTGGTCACGAATTTCATATTATCAATATGAACATCATCCCCATTCATTCAATTGCAAGCAGGGATCACTAACCTGCCAAAGCGCCTGGCCTTTAGGCCGGGAAAGTTTGTAAGATCGAACCTTTATTTATTTCTCAACCATTAGTAAAAACTTCATGAACAAAATCATTCCAATGAAACAGTTTGCCAGAATCCTGGTTTGCTGCCTGGCCTTGTCAGCCGCTGGCGCATGTAAAAGACAAGATGTAGAACCTCCTGAGACTGAAAAAAAAGTAGAATCTGATAACCCAACAACCGAACAACTGCTTCAATTTTTTGCAGATCTGGTAGAAGACGACCGCAAGTTTTTCTCGTACGATGAGAAGCGGGACATGGTTGTGTACAGAGGAGTAGACCAAATGGACCGCGCAGAACTTTTATTGATGTACCGAAACATTCTGAAAGAAAGGAGGCTGCAGAATGAGAAACGTTAAACGTGGAGCAATACTGCTATCAATTTTATTCGCATCGTTTGCGTCGAAGGCACAATACGCAGGCAGTATTTATGCCTTCAATTTGGTAAATACATCGCAAGTCAATGTAGTACAAGGAACAACCTCTACAACCATTAAATTCAATGTCGGCGTGCAGCGCTTTGCAGGCAAACCATTCCGAATGAATATTAAGCTGGGAATTGCCGCCAATGGCGAGAATTTTCAGCCAGTTTATACGATACAAGACAGCGACTTTGCCTCTGGTCAAATGAGCACCAGTAAGGAATTCACTGCAACGATAGCCAATACAAAGCTGGTGCACCAAAAACGCATTGCCTTGTACTACTCATTACCGAATTCCGGGCCTGAGTTCTTTAGTGAGTATCTGAGTTATAACTATTTTATTAATAATGCCCCTCCTGTAAATTCGGACCACTTAAAAATCCAATCAATGGGCTTCTCAACGGTAGGTATAAGCGATGGCGGAAATTATTATCTTGTTGAAGATGATATTATGTTGTCTAAATCCTACGTTAGTAATTATGTGCCAGGAACTCCAGCCCCGATAGTCGCGTTTGATAATATTAACATCATTATCGATCAGTCCATATGGGCCAATCCATTGTGGAATAATGCTTTATCAACCGCTGTCTCGGCCTGGAATTTGGAGCCAAACATGAACGTAAAGCTACATATAATCGCTTCGACCTCCGGCAACTCAAACATCGCGCTGCCTCCTCCAAGTGAACGACATATCACTGTGGTGCAATCTTCCACGCCACAGAGCGTACCGGTTCTTGCTCGTTTCCCCATCAACGATGGTAGGCCGGGCCAGGAAATTTACTTCAATCCAAATTTTAAATATGCTTCTACTGGTCAAGGAGTGACACAGGCACAAGCAGCTTGGAACCTCGTTCATGCGATTGGCCATAGCCTCGGTTTTTCACATGCCTCAGGTACGGGAGCCGAAACCTCGATCATGCTAAAAGGCACCTCATCAAGTGCTTTTAATGATATTGGGTTCTCTACATACGATTCGCAAACGCTTTCTGCCAAATATCCGATTTCAACCCAAAGTACAGTAGCTCCGTTTATTTCTGGAAAGATCAGCTTACTTCCATTCGAAACAACGAGTTTTGAAACAAGTTATTATGCGGTTGGATTGAGCTATGCATGGAAGGCTGTAGGTGTGAACGGGACATCCTTTAACATGGATTATGATTATGTAACAGGTGCCCGGCTGCCTGAAGTGGATTTTCCTGCTGGCAGTTATGAAATCCAATGTTTTATTACGGGAAGTAAGTTTAATGGGCAGATCGTTGCGAGACGAACAATAATAGTACAATAATACTATCTAGCTTAGCGCTGGTGCTATTGACGAATAACTTCAAATGAAGATTCTGCCAATCGTAATGGCAGAATCTTCATATTTTTGCATCACGATAGCTAACTACTGTTAGCGTTCCATCAGACGGGTCAGTGCCTTTCTGCAGCTGTAATACAGTTTGTTACCAGGCCATGGGATAACGTGCGTCTTGCACGTTGCTCTCGGCCTAATAATCAGTCGCTGTCTCACCAGGCTTGTAATGGTAAACGACCTGGTAACTGACATCCCGCAGTGCGACGGTTACCTGGCCCAGTTTCAGGTTCTCTTTTTGCGGGGTGGCTTCACAGATCGTATAGGGCTTACCTTTATACATCACCGGTTTTCCAGCCGGCTTATCCAGTCCAACGGCCAACGTAATGTGTGTAGGGTACAATAAGGCAATCATAGGCAGGTCGTAGATTTCCTTAACCAGCATAAAAAACAGCGCCGCCCGGTCGTCGCAGTCGCTGTAATCAGCAGACAAAGTCTGTTCAGGCGAGAGCCGTTTTTCCTTACCAAAGTGCTCGTCATCGCTCTGGTACAGAAAAGCATACCGCGTGAAACGCATCAGATAATCGACACCTTTAGATTGACTCATTGCGCGGGTATGCTTTCTTAACACAGGGATCAGTGACTGATATGTTTCATGGCTGAGCGGGATGTTGAAATAGGTCCCGAAATCGACACCGGGGTAGTTGGCGAAAATAGCCGGAATTTCCCTGTTGACTTTAACACGAAAATGATATGCCTTACTTCGGTACTGAAAGGCCAGCTCCCTTTCTTCGTAACTGTCGGGCGTAAAATCGGGCATTTGCGTCACCTTGTATGAAAAAGGCGCAACAGCTCCCGCAATGGCGATGTCTACCGGCTTATAGGCATCTTCCCGTTCAAACAATTTTCCATAATCGTGGTAATTCAGACAGGTGTACTTATTGCCTTTATAATTGACATAGGGGATGTCAGAAATATCCTCCTCATTGCGAACATAAAAGATGATCTGGCCGCGGCCAATGGCCAGACGGGCATCATAACCAGACTTGCAGAGCAAAAACCATTTGTATAAGGTGTAACGTGTGTAATCATCATTCTTCGGACTAAGTTGTCCCGCAGTCTTGCGAACAAGCTGGTAATAAAGCCAGTCGCTCAACTTGTGTTTTCTGCGAAAGGCCAGCAGCGAATCGACCATTGGCTTATAGTTCCCGGCATTCATCTGCCGGTAGAATCCCCTGACAGACATTGCGCTCAGGGGCACCTCAACCGGGACAATACAGGTGGAGTCTGCCGAAAAATTTATGGTGCCATTGTAATAGGCAATACTGTGATTTTGCGCATGCAGGCGGCTGATGGTAAAAGAGAATACCAGCAGCAGGCAAAGCCCTAAGCCCGCTCGCTGTAATCCGTTATCCCATCTTATCTGCATCGTAGCATTCAATATACGAAAATTCCTGCATTTAAGTGCGATGCAGTTTCATACAGGCTGAGGGGCGGTGCGTTCTGTGTTGCAGTAACCCGGCCGGTTAAACCTGATGGTAGCGGCGGCCCTGAGGCACGAAGGCCACAGCAGACAGCAGGGCAGTAGCAGCCGAAACGTGCCGGAGCTTGCTTTCCACAAAACTTTAAATCAACTTTTAAAGACCTCTACAAAAAAACACAATCGTTAAAAAATGTTAAAGTAACCGCTGCTTAACAAATTTTTAACAGGATGCTTTTAGCTTTGCTGCCGTAAATATTTGGTTTGATATTTACAGTTTAGGTTTAGTTGATAACAAAAAACCCGGGCGGATGTCCGGGTTTTTGTTTTATGATCTGTCTTTACAAGTTTTTTCCTAATTTTTCGATGATCTCCATGGGAATGTTTTGAGTGTCTACTACGAGAAACCCGTCCAGGCAGTCGGAAAACTTAGGGTCGATATTGAAACAGATAATCTTGGCATTCAGGTTCATGTATTGCCGCAGCAGTACCGGAATTTTGATGTGTGTTGTTTCGATATCACCGATCAGCGAATCGAGATCTTTCAGCGATTCACTTCCCGCTACCAGCAAATCTGTAGAAATAGGCAGGAGGTCTGCCTTAAATTTGTTTTTTGGCTTAACGTATTTAGCCATTTCATAATCAAAGTGATTTCTGGTGATGTAGTCTACAATCAGTGCCTTTGAAAACTTGGAGAAGCTGTTGCTGATGCTCACCGGTCCGAACATGTAGCGGTACTGCGGGTTGTCGATCAGGTATTTCAGGATACCCTTCCACAGCAGGAACAGCGGCAGCGGTTTGCCCTGGTACTCTTTTCTGATCCATGACCGGCCCAGTTCAATACCCTGCCGAAGCATAGGATAGATCTGGTCTTTGAGTTTGAAAAGCTCAGAGAGATAAAAGCCGCGGCGGCCCATGCTTTCCAGGATCTCATCGCCCTTGCCAATGCGGTAGGCGCCGACTATATTCTGCAGGTCGGTATCCCAGATAAACAAGTGGTGATAATAAATATCATAATTATCCAGGTCGATCTTTTTGTTCGTGCCTTCGCCAACCTCCCTGAAAGTAATCTCGCGCAACCGGCCTATTTCGCGCAGCACATTCGGAATATTCAGTGTGGGCACAATGTAAACCTCATAATTCTTTTCTTTCCAGACCTTAAAGTCTTCCAGTTCGGCCACCTCTGCTGAAATCTGTTCGCGCGGCGTCTCAGGAATAACCGCCTCGGGCGTCTTTTTTCTTTTGAACAGGTTGATCGGGTTAAACAGCTTTCTTTCCTGCTCCAGGCTTACGCCAAGCGCATAGGTACGTGCACGCAGAAAGTCGAGCAGTTTGTTTGAGTTGTTGTTGTACGAAATGTCGTTAATGTCTATCGGTTTGCCAATGCGCACACGGATGGTTTTTCCCTGTTTATTCAGGAATTCAGAAGGCAGTTTAGCTGTACGCAGGGTAGGGTGTATAAAGCTGAGGATGTTGAACAATACACCATTGTTGCCATGAAAATAAATGGGAACCACGGGCACTTTGGCTTTGGCAATCAACTTTCCCACCACAGGATGCCACATGCGGTCGGTTATCTGCTGGGCGTCAAGTTTGAAGGTTGAAACCTCTCCCGCCGGGAAAATGCCCAGGGGTGTACCATTCTTCAGCAGGTCGAATGTGGTCTTGAGACCGCTGATACTCGATGAATGCTGGACGTTCTCGAAGGGGTTCACGGCAACAAAGAACTGGTCCAGGTTCGGAATTTTCTTCAGGATGAAATTGACCATTACCTTGGCCTCCGGCCGAACCGTGCAGAGCAGCTTGACGAGCGCCAGACCCTCCACTCCGCCATAGGGGTGGTTGGCTATCGCGATGAACGGACCGGTCTTCGGAATATTTCTGAGGTCGTTTTCGTCGAAGCTGATGGATACCCCAATGGTTTCCAAGATCTTGTCTACAAACTCAATCCCTTCATAATGCTGGTTCCTGGAAAATACGTCGTTGATGTCATTCAACTTCATGATTTCCATCATCAGCGCAGCCAGCCCGGGTACGCCAAGTTTATCGATTTTGGTAGCCTTCGCAAATTCCTGCGTGGTAATGATCTTCATGGTGGAATAGTCGCTTCGTTTCTTGTGTTTTTAGCGGGAGAAAACGCCTTACGTACCGGATTGATTTAATCAGCAGGCAGGGAATAATTCCTGCGTTTTTGAAGGGGTATGTTTGGTAACGCTCTGCCGCGAAATTTCAAAAATAAGATTTATATTTAAAAAAACTGTTACAAAGCGATGATCAGAAAATGGCTTGGACTGCATTTTGGCATGAGCCGGCGCGAATACAACGGCCTTGTTGTGCTCGCTGTTCTGATTACTTTGGTTCGGCTATGTTCTGCTGCCTGGTCCTGGTGGCAGAGCGGAAAGGCAACCGGGCCAACCATCACTGAGCTTGCGGCTGTGCGTGAGCTGCAGGCATTACCTGAAGCCCGGCCATTTGCTTTAAAGCCACGTGAAAAACGGTCTTTGCGGCGCACACAGCGCTTCTTTCGGTTTGATCCCAACAAGGCGAACCAGGCAGACTGGCAGGAATTGGGTCTTTCAGAGAAGCAGGCGGCAGCCATTCTGCGCTACCGGGAAAAAGGCGGTGTTTTTCGCAGAAAGGCCGATGTAGCGCGCATGTATACCATCCGGCCGGAACTCTATCAAAAACTTGAACCTTACATTGATATCCAGGAAGTAACGGCAAATGAGCCGCGGTTTAATGCAGAAAAGGTGTCCCAGATAATCATTGTTCCTTTACACGAGGCCGACTCTGCCGGGCTAACCAGTGTCAGGGGACTGGGGCCGGCCTTTGCAAGCCGCATTGTACGCTACCGCGACCGGCTTGGTGGTTTCTACAGCCTGCATCAGCTGGCAGAGGTCTACGGCATGGACAGCCTCAGGCTGCAGCAGATCCTGCCTCAGTTGCGGCTTGACCCTTCAAAGATCCGGCGCATTCCCGTTAACCAGGTTACATTCGATCAGCTGAAGGGACACCCATACCTGCGCTACAAACAGGTCAGCGCACTGATCGCCTACAGGGACCAGCATGGGCCATATAAAAGTACCGCCGACTTAAAAAAAGTCGTTATTTTGCCACCAGAAACGATTCGTAAACTAGAACCATACCTCATCTTTGAATGATCGAAAGCAGAATAAAAGCAGCGGTACGCGATGTAGCCGATTTTCCAACACCGGGTATTATTTTTAAAGACATTACGCCGATCCTTAAAGATGCCGCATTGTGCACTGACATCACAGCTGCGCTGGCAACGCAGGTAGCCGCACTGCAGATCGATGTGGTGGCCGGCATTGAAAGCCGGGGCTTTCTGTTTGGCCTTGCACTGGCCAATTATCTGGGCGTGCCTTTTGTGCCTGTCAGAAAAGCAGGCAAACTGCCTTACAAAACAGTCAGGCAGGAGTACGCGCTTGAATATGGTACCGCGACCCTTGAGGTTCATGAAGACGCGTTTAGCAGTGGGCAAAGGGTGCTTGTTCATGACGACCTGCTCGCTACCGGTGGTACTGTGCTGGCAGCTTCTGCGCTCATCAGCCGCCTGGGTGCCAGCGTAACGGGTTATTCTTTTATTATAAGCCTTGATTTTTTGAATGGCCGGCAGCGCCTTTCGCCATTCAGCAACGCCGTGCACACGCTGGCGGGCTGGCAGCATTAAAAAAATTAAAAAAAACTTTCGGTGTTTTTTATGCTTGCATAGTATTTCTATGGCATTAATTGAACCAAATACCGTTTTATTCTGTTTCCAGGCAAATATTTGATGCATTCACCATGCATCTGAATGGTTATTATTGTACTGAAAATCAGTTATAAATGGCAAACGGAACAGATCTTACTGAAGTACCGGCCGGCTTTGATTTTTCTGAAACAGAGAGCCAGCTGCAGATCAGGCAAATGGTACGCGATTTTGCTGATAAGCACATTCGCCCGCATGTGATGGAATGGGATGAAGCGCAGATCTTTCCTGTCGCACTGTTTAAGGAGATGGGACAGCTCGGGTTGATGGGCGTACTTGTACCTGAAGCTTATGGCGGGTCGGGGCTTGGTTACCAGGAGTATGTAGATATTATTGTAGAGGTATCGCGGGTGTGCGGTTCGATCGGTTTGTCGCTTGCCGCACATAATTCGTTATGTGTCGGGCATTTGATGAATTTCGCCAATGAGGATCAAAAACAACGCTGGCTGCCCAGATTGGCTACCGCCGAGTGGATTGGTGCCTGGGGGCTTACTGAAGCAGGTACGGGATCAGACGCGCTGCGCATGCAAACGACCGCAGTTGCAGATGGTGACCATTACGTAATCAACGGTGCAAAGAACTGGATTACGCATGGCAAGTCAGGAGATCTCGCTGTGGTGATGGTGCGAACCGGCGAAAAAGGGAAAGCCTCTGGTATATCGGCCATTGTGGTTGAGCGCGGAACTCCGGGTTTCGCCGCCGGCAAAAAGGAGAACAAGCTGGGTATGCGCGCTTCTGAAACAACCGAAATGATTTTTGACAACTGCCGGGTGCCGAAAGAGAACCTGCTGGGGCAGGAGGGCGAAGGTTTCAAGCAGGCCATGAAGGTGCTTGATGGGGGCCGGATCTCGATTGCAGCATTAGGTTTAGGCATTGCAAAAGGCGCATTTGATGCTGCAGTTGGTTATGCGAAAGAACGTCACCAGTTTGGACAGCCGATCTCAAACTTTCAGGCCATCAGTTTTAAGCTGGCCGATATGGCAACCGAGATCGAGGCGGCAACCCTGTTAATCCGCCAGGCAGCTGATCTGAAGAACAGGCATTTACCTGTTACTAAATTCTCGGCGATGGCCAAGTACTATGCGTCTGAGGTCGCCGTAAGAACAGCTACAGAAGCCGTGCAGATCTTTGGCGGCTATGGATATACAAAAGATTTTCCTGTCGAAAAATATTACCGTGACAGCAAGCTCTGTACAATAGGCGAGGGGACTTCTGAAATTCAGAAGATCGTTATTGCCCGCGAGGTGCTGAACGCATAAACACGTCCATTCTAACCAAATATCATAAAAGAGCGTCCGGTGGCCTCAAAAGGCGCCGGATTTTTTTATCGATACGCATACAGCTGTCCGTGTAAAGCCGAATCAGGTTCCCGGCCTGAACGGGGCTTTATTTTGCAGGCAAGGCGGTCTGCCTGGCTTTCGATATGGTTGAGAGCCGGTAACTGCACTGGATAAAAAGACATTTTCATTTGTTAACTTATTTACAAATCGTATATTTGCAGTCCTTAAAAACGAGAGGAGGTATCAAAACGTTATGATCATTATCAACATTAAAGACGGCGAATCATTGGACAAAGCCTTGAAACGCTTCAAAAAGAAATTTGAAAAAACAGGTGTATTAAGAGAACTTCGCAGTCGTCAGGCATATGAGAAACGTTCCGTAACCCGTCGTACACAGGTTAAACACGCCATCTACAAACAAGGCTTGCAACAGGAAGCCGGTCTCTAAGACTACTGTTTTATCATATTTAGCCCTTTGCAGCAAACTGCAAAGGGTTTTTTTGTTTATAGCCAGCCAGAGGTGGCACTTTGACGGGTAGGGCTGAAAGATCGTTTTTTTATGACAAAACAATTAGTAACTTCAAGGGCAGAACAAGCGCAGAGATCCATGCATATTGAGGCCTTCCTGACTTACCTTAAATACGAAAAACGGTATGCAGCACATACGCTCACAGCTTACCGGAAAGACCTGGAAGACTATACTGCTTATCTTGACAAAACATTTAGCCTGGCGGCCGATGCTGCAGGGCATAACGACATCAGGAGTTACGTGGTGTCGCTTATGGATGCCAAACGGTCTGCGGTAACCATTAACCGTAAACTTTCTGCCCTGCGTTCCTTTTACCGCTTTATGTTGGGATCGAAGGGTATCGAGAAGAACCCGATGCTGTTGGTTAAGGCTCCGGTGGTTCCGGGCAAACTGCCCGTGGTGGTAGATCACCGGAAAATGGACGAACTGCTTGACGGCCGGGATATTTTTGATGCTTCGTTTGCATCACGCCGGGACCGCCTCGTGCTCGAGTTGCTTTTCGGAACGGGCATCAGGCTCAGTGAACTGACCGGGCTGGATGAGGGAAGCGTGGACCGGGAAAACAGGACCCTCCGGGTTATGGGCAAAAGGAGTAAGGAGCGGTTGGTTCCGCTCACGCCGGCGCTCGCCAGACAGCTCGAAGAATACCTTGTTGAAAAGTCAATGCAAAATTTCGACAACAAATCGGCCGCACTGATCGTTACCAATACAGGCGCACGTGCCTATGCCAAGCTGGTTTACCGGATCGTACACCACTATTTGTCTTATGTGTCTACACAGCAAAAGCGGAGTCCGCATGTACTGCGGCATTCTTTTGCAACCGAACTGCTGAACCGGGGAGCCGACCTGAATGCAATTAAGGAACTGCTCGGACACGCCAGCCTGGCTGCTACGCAGGTGTATACACATAATTCGGTTGAAAGACTAAAATCAATTTATAAACAAGCCCATCCGAAGGCTTAAAAAAAGGAGGAAATATGAAAATCAGAGTTCAGTCGATCCATTTCAATGCTGATCAGAAATTGTTGAGCTTTATTCAGAAAAAAGTGGACAAGCTTGACCAGTTTTTCGACCACATCATCGGTGGCGAAGTTTACCTGAAGCTGGAAAACGTCGAAGATGAGGCTAACAAGATCAGCGAAATCAAGCTGATCGTACCCGGGGGAACGCTGTTCGCAAAAGAGCAGTGCAAAACGTTTGAAGAGGCGACCGACCTGGCTATTGAATCCTTGAGGAGGCAGGTGAATAAACATAAAGATAAGACCCGTGCAAAATTAAGCGAGCACAAAGACATTCTCGCCAGCGACGAAGTTGCTGACTATTAGGACGGTACTTTGTACGGAATAAAACAGAACATTCGGCGGCTGAAAAGTCGCCGAATTTTTTTTGTAAAATTATTTGCGGGTGTATGATTTTGTTGTAGATTTGCATTCCATTTCGGAAGGGGCATAAGGCCCGAAACGGACTGGAATGTTCTCTGAATGATGAAATACAAACACTGCATTGCCTTCGGGCGGCAGTAATCCACATAAGCCTCCTTAGCTCAGCTGGTAGAGCAACTGACTTGTAATCAGTAGGTCATTGGTTCGATCCCGATAGGAGGCTCTTTTTATGTTCGCCGGATGCACATCTGGCGGGCGTAATCGGGGGGAGATACCAGAGTGGCCAAATGGGACAGACTGTAACTCTGTTGTCGCAAGACTTCGAAGGTTCGAATCCTTCTCTCCCCACCAAACCAATGGGTGAAGGTTTGAGTGAATGAATGATGAACCGGTCTGCGGCCGTTCAGTCATGAGGCATCCAATCATTCGATCATTAAAAGCGGAAGTAGCTCAATTGGTAGAGCGATAGCCTTCCAAGCTATAGGTTGCGGGTTCGAGACCCGTCTTCCGCTCCAATATATTTACGTACACGATACTGATAGAGAATCGTAGCAGGAACACAACCTGTCGTAAATTAAAAGCCGAAGTAGCTCAGCGGTAGAGCACTTCCTTGGTAAGGAAGAGGTCGTGGGTTCAAGTCCCATCTTTGGCTCATGATCAGACGGCTTTGTTAAATCATCCGGTAGGCATGGTTGAACAAGGTTTTTTGTATTGAATTTGTATAGAACAACAGTAAAAAATAAAAAAGTTAACCTACTAATTAGTTATAAAAAATGGCAAAAGAAAAATTTGACCGGAGTAAACCGCACTTGAACATCGGTACTATCGGTCACGTTGACCACGGTAAAACCACTCTGACTGCAGCTATTACAAAAGTACTGTCTGACGCAGGTTTATCTGAGGCCCGTTCATTCGATTCGATTGACTCAGCTCCTGAGGAAAAAGAAAGAGGTATCACCATCAATACTGCCCACGTTGAGTACTCAACTGCTAACCGTCACTATGCACACGTTGACTGTCCAGGTCACGCGGATTACGTAAAAAACATGGTTACAGGTGCTGCGCAGATGGACGGTGCGATCATCGTGGTTGCGTCTACAGACGGTCCGATGCCGCAAACCCGCGAGCACATCCTTTTGGCCCGCCAGGTAGGTGTACCTTCATTGGTTGTGTTCATGAACAAAGTGGACATGGTTGATGATCCTGAATTGTTAGATCTTGTTGAAATGGAAGTTCGTGAACTCCTGTCGTTCTACGAATTCCCTGGTGATGATATCCCTGTTATCCGTGGTTCTGCCCTTGGTGGTCTGAACGGCGAGCCTCAGTGGGTTGAGAAAATCATGGAGCTGATGAACGCTGTTGACAGCTACATTCCAATTCCTCCACGTCTGACCGACCTTCCTTTCCTGATGCCTGTTGAAGACGTATTCTCAATCACTGGTCGTGGTACAGTTGCTACCGGTCGTATCGAGCGTGGTCAGATCAACACTGGTGATGCAGTAGAGATCCTGGGTATGGGTGCTGAAAACCTGAAATCAACCGTTACAGGTGTGGAAATGTTCCGCAAAATCCTTGACTACGGTGAAGCTGGTGATAACGTAGGTCTGTTGCTTCGTGGTATTGAGAAAACCGATATCCGTCGCGGTATGGTAATCTGTAAACCAGGTTCAGTAACGCCTCACACCGATTTCAAAGCTGAGATCTATGTATTGTCAAAAGCAGAAGGTGGCCGTCACACTCCATTCTTCAACAAATACCGTCCTCAGTTCTATTTCCGTACTACAGACGTAACAGGAGAAATCTCCCTTGCAGAAGGTACTGAAATGGTTATGCCTGGCGATAACGTGACCATCACTGTGAAACTGATCAACGCCATTGCAATGGAAAAAGGTCTTCGTTTCGCGATCCGTGAAGGTGGCAGAACGGTAGGTGCCGGTCAGGTAACCGAAATCCTGAAATAGAAATTTTTAGTAGTTCATATAAAGTATTTGGTGTTCAGACGGAAGTCTGAATACTAAATACGAACTACTGAATACTATTCATACACGGGAATAGTTCAATGGTAGAATAGAGGTCTCCAAAACCTTTGATCAGGGTTCGAATCCTTGTTCCCGTGCAAAAAACTAAATATGGCTAAGGTAGTTGATTTTGTAAAAGAATCGTACGATGAAATGACCCAGAAGGTAACCTGGCCTTCGTGGGGAGATCTGCAGAGCTCTGCAATTCTTGTGCTGGTTGCGTCCCTGATCATCGCACTCATGATCTTCGCAATGGATAAAGGTGCTACTTTCATTCTGGAGACGTTTTATAAATCACTTTCAAATTAATACGGGCTCATGAGCGATCAGTTGAAATGGTATGTAGTACGGGCCGTGAGCGGTAAAGAGAAGAAAGTTAAACAGTATATCGACGCAGAAATTGGCCGTTTAGGATTGTCACACCTTGTTCCGCAGGTACTCATTCCCATGGAAAAGTACTACCAGATGCGCGACGGGAAAAAAATTGCAAAAGAGAGAAACTACTATCCGGGTTATGTATTGATCGAAGCTGCACTCGACGGTGAGCTTGAGCACATCATCAAGAACATTAACAGCGTGATCGGCTTCCTGGGCGATAAAGCAGGCAATGCCATCCCGATGCGCCAGGCTGAAGTCAACCGCATTCTTGGCAAGGTTGATGAAATGAGCGAGCAGGGCGAGATGATGAGTGTTCCTTACTATGTTGGCGAGAACATCAAAGTGATGGATGGTCCGTTCAACGGGTTCAGTGGCGTCATTGAAGAGGTGAATGAAGAAAAGAAAAAACTCAAGGTAATGGTCAAGATCTTTGGCCGAAAAACTCCGCTCGAGCTGAATTACATGCAGGTAGAGAAAGAGTAGTTCCTCAAAAAAGATATGTAGATCCTTTTAGTCTGCAGGTGTTCGCGCCTTTAGATTAAAAGGATTTTTTATTTGAGCGGTTTTTCGCCTGGAACGGCGGTCGCCTTCAGATTCAGGCAGTGCCTTGGTGGTGTTAAGACAAGCAGGATCACAACTGTGCGGAGACTTTATGGCGTGTCTGTCCGAAGTAAAGATTAAGTTGGCGATACGCTTCAGGCTTGCAGGTTACAAAAGTCATGTTGAGCGGAATTGCGGGAAGGTTTTGTGCGAAAGTGCCTTCCTGACTGCTTCAGGAAGGGAAGCGGAGCGGTCATGTAGAAGTGGTGCCGGGGCGGTTGGCGGGGTGATCGGCTGCGGACAGAAAAGCGTTAATATTAATTTTCGATACCTGTTGCAATTATCTAATATTACTGATATCTTTGCAGTCCCTTTATTTTTAAGGAGATAGAGGAATCTTAAATGTTACATGCTTCCAAATTTAACATTGAGTTTTAAATAAATAGAAACACAAAATGGCAAAAGAAGTCAGTGCACTGATAAAATTACAGATCAAAGGTGGAGCTGCAAACCCGTCGCCACCCGTTGGCCCAGCTTTGGGTGCCAAAGGGGTAAACATCATGGAGTTTTGCAAACAGTACAATGCTCGTACCCAAGATAAGCCAGGTAAAGTTTTACCGGTTGTAATTACTGTTTATGCTGATAAGTCATTCGATTTCATCATCAAGACCCCTCCGGTAGCGGTGCAGCTGAAAGATGCGACGAAGTTACAGAGTGGTTCTGCTGAGCCCAACCGTAAAAAAGTTGGATCGGTGACTTGGGATCAGGTTAAGGCGATTGCTGAAGACAAGATGCCAGATCTCAATGCATTCACGCTCGAATCGGCAATGAGTATGGTTGCCGGTACAGCACGCAGTATGGGTATCACTGTTACAGGTGAATCGCCCTTGAACAATTAATTCACAAAAACAGTTTACAACAGTGGCGAAATTAACAAAAAATCAAAAGAAAGCACATGCGAAGATCGAGGCTGGTAAGGCCTACACGCTTCAGGATGCGGCTGCTTTGGTGAAAGATATCACGACCACTAAATTTGATGCTTCAGTTGATATTGACATCAGTTTAGGGGTAGACCCGCGTAAAGCGAACCAAATGGTTCGTGGTATTGCTACGCTTCCGCACGGTACCGGTAAAACGGTTCGTGTTCTTGCCCTGGTTACACCAGATAAAGAAGAAGAGGCGAAAGCAGCCGGTGCAGACTTCGTTGGCTTAGACGAATATGTGTCTAAAATTGAAGGTGGCTGGACCGATGTTGACATTATCATCACTACACCTGCATGTATGGCAAAAGTAGGTAAACTGGGCCGTGTACTCGGTCCGAGGAACCTGATGCCAAATCCTAAATCAGGTACGGTAACCAATGAAGTTGGTAAAGCGGTAACTGAGGTTAAGGCAGGTAAGATCGATTTTAAAGTAGACAAAACAGGTATCATTCACGCTTCAATCGGGAAAGTATCATTCCCTGCAGAAAAGATTTATGAGAACGCACTTGAAGTCATTCAGGTCGTATCTAAGTTGAAACCCTCTGCAGCAAAAGGAACTTATTTTAAGAGCATTCACATGTCTTCTACAATGAGTCCCGGAATTGCAATTGAAACTAAATCAGTAGCGGGGATCTAATCATGAACAGAGAAGAAAAACACGAAGTAGTTTCAGACCTTCAGCAGCAAATGCAGGAGTATGGTAACTTTTATGTAACCGATACTTCAAGCCTGTCTGTTGACCAGGTGAACAACATCCGTCGCAAATGTTATGAAAGCGGCATCGTAATGAAAGTGGCCAAGAACACCCTGATCCGCAAAGCGATCGAAGGTCTTGAAAACGGAAGCGACGCAGCTGAAATTTATCCCGCACTGAAAGGTTCATCATCACTTTGGTTCTCAAAAACCGGCAATGGCCCGGCAAAGCTGATCAAAGCACTGAGGAAAACATCAGACAAGCCTGTTCTTAAGGCGGCATTTATAGATTCAACCGTATTTGTTGGTGACAACCAGCTCGATACTTTGGTAAGCCTGAAATCAAGAGAAGAGCTTATCGGAGACATTGTCGGACTGCTCCAGTCGCCTGCTAAAAACGTTATCTCTGCCCTTAAATCAGGTGGTGGCAAAATTGCAGGAATTGTTAAAACTCTCCAGGAGAGAGAAGGGTAACGGATTCCCTGTATACAGATCCGTATTAAATTAAATTATTAAACGTAAATTTTTAAAATCTTATAAAAATGGCAGATTTGAAATCGTTTGCTGAGCAATTGGTAAACTTGACAGTTAAGGAAGTTAATGAGTTAGCTCAAATTTTGAAAGACGAGTATGGCATCGAGCCTGCTGCAGCTGCGGTTGCGGTAGCGCCTGCTGCTGGTGGCGACGCTCCTGCTGCTGCTGAGGAAAAAACAGCTTTCGACGTAATTTTGAAAGAAGCTGGTGGTCAGAAATTAGCAGTTGTTAAACTTGTTAAAGACCTGACTGGCCTTGGTTTGAAAGAAGCAAAAGACCTTGTTGACGGTGCACCTAAAGAACTGAAAACCGGTGTTGCTAAAGACGAAGCTGAAGCCCTGAAAAAACAATTAGAAGAAGCAGGAGCTGTTGTTGAAATTAAGTAAGCGCTTAATTTCCGGCAAACGCTAAAAATTCTCAGACTCCGACTGAAAATGTCGGAGTCTTTACCCGTTTATAAGCAGCTCATTTTGTTTGGTTGATGAGCAGCTTTCACCAAAGCCAAACAAGTAGTTTATTCTTAAACTAAAAAAACTTTTAGTCCATTGGCAAATAAAGTCGAACAAAGAGTAAATTTTGCAACGAGCAAACACATCATCGATTATCCTGATTTTCTTGATGTGCAGTTGCAATCCTTCAGGGAATTCTTTCAGATCGAAACGACTTCAGACGACCGCCACCAGGAAGGTCTCTTTAAGGTTTTCGCAGAAAATTTTCCGATCACAGATTCAAGAAACATCTTCGTTTTAGAATTTCTTGACTATTTTATTGATCCGCCACGGTACGACATCCAGGAGTGTATTGAAAGGGGACTCACCTACAATGTTCCACTCAAGGCTAAGCTTAAGCTTTCCTGTAACGACGAGGAGCATGAGGATTTTGAGACCATCATCCAGGACGTTTACCTGGGTACCATCCCTTACATGACTCCCAAAGGTACTTTTGTGATCAATGGAGCAGAACGCGTAATCGTGTCACAGTTGCACCGCTCACCCGGTGTTTTCTTTGGCCAAAGCCGCCACACCAACGGCACCAAGCTTTATTCGGCCCGTGTAATTCCTTTCAAAGGTTCATGGATCGAGTTTGCTACCGACGTGAACAACGTCATGTATGCATACATTGACCGGAAGAAGAAATTCCCGGTTACTACCCTGTTGCGTGCAATCGGTTACGATTCTGACAAAGATATTCTCGAACTGTTTGACCTTGCCGATGAAGTAAAGGTTAGCAAATCAGGACTTAGAAAGTACATTGGCCGTAAACTTGCCGCCAGGGTACTTAGAAAATGGGTGGAAGATTTCGTTGACGAAGACACAGGCGAGGTGGTCTCTATTGACCGCAACGAAGTGATCCTCGAGCGCGAAACCATTCTTGAAGACGAACACATCGATATGGTTATCGATGCCGGTGTTAAGACCATCATCCTTTCAAAAGATGACGGAGCCAGCCAGGCAGATTATACCATTATCTATAATACATTACAGAAAGATACCTCGAACTCTGAGAAAGAGGCGGTAGAGAATATTTACCGGGCCCTGCGTAACGCAGAACCACCCGATGAGGAAACTGCCAGGGGTATCATTGACCGCTTGTTCTTCTCAGACAAACGGTATGACCTGGGCGATGTGGGCCGGTACCGCATCAACCGGAAACTGAAAATGGATACGCCCGATGATGTAAAGGTATTGACCAAAGCCGATATCATTGCCATCGTGAAGTACCTGATCAAACTGATCAACTCAAAAGAAGAAGTCGATGATATCGATCACCTGTCAAATCGCCGTGTTCGTACGGTGGGCGAGCAGTTGTATGCACAGTTCGGCGTAGGTCTTGCCCGTATGGCACGTACCATCCGCGAGCGCATGAACATTCGTGACAACGAGGTGTTCACGCCTACCGACCTGATCAATGCACGAACCCTTTCTTCAGTGATCAATTCGTTCTTTGGTACCAATCAGCTTTCGCAGTTTATGGATCAGACCAATCCGTTGGCTGAGATTACCCATAAACGCCGTTTGTCTGCGCTCGGACCAGGTGGTCTTTCGCGTGAGCGTGCCGGTTTCGAGGTTCGTGACGTTCACTATACCCACTATGGCCGCCTTTGCACCATTGAAACGCCAGAGGGACCAAACATCGGTCTGATCTCTTCACTGTGCGTTCATGCGAAGATCAACAACCTCGGCTTTATCGAAACGCCTTACAAACGCGTTGCCGATGGCAAGGTTGTCGTAGATGAGCCGGTTATTTACCTCTCTGCAGAAGACGAAGATGGCAAGACAATTGCCCAGGCGAATGCTGAGTACGATGACAACGGTGTGTTCAACACGCCACGCGTAAAAGCACGTTACGAGGGTGACTTCCCGATTATTGAGCCTGAGAAACTTGACCTGATGGACATTGCGCCAAACCAGATCACATCGATTGCTGCTTCACTGATCCCGTTCCTCGAGCATGATGACGCCAACCGTGCGCTCATGGGCTCGAACATGCAACGCCAGGCGGTTCCATTGCTGCGTCCTGAGGCGCCGATCGTTGGCACCGGTCTTGAAGGCCGTGTAGCACGCGACTCGCGTACCCTCATCAACGCTGAAGGCGACGGCGTGGTTGAATATGTAGATGCCAACGAGATCACCATTAAATATGAAAGGTCTGACGACGACCGCCTCGTTTCTTTCGAAGGCGACAGCAAGACTTACAGACTGATCAAGTTCAAAAAGACGAACCAGAACACCTGTATCAACCTGAAGCCTATCGTGAAGAAAGGCCAGAAGGTAACCAAAGGACAGGTGCTTTGCGAAGGTTATGCAACACAAGACGGCGAACTGGCCCTGGGCCGAAACCTCAAAGTGGCATTCATGCCTTGGCAAGGGTTTAACTTTGAGGATGCGATCGTAATCAACGAGCGCATTGTTCGCGATGACATTTTCACTTCCCTTCACATTGAAGAGTTTGAACTTGAAGTGCGCGACACAAAACGCGGTGAAGAGGAACTGACACCAGATATTCCAAACGTTTCTGAAGAAGCAACAAAAGACCTGGATGAAAACGGTATCATCCGTATCGGTGCAGAGGTGAAAGAAGGCGATATCCTGATCGGTAAGATCACACCAAAAGGGGAGTCTGATCCTTCACCGGAAGAAAAGCTGCTGCGGGCCATCTTTGGCGACAAAGCAGGCGACGTGAAAGACGCGTCACTGAAAACGCCTCCTTCTATCCAGGGTGTCGTGATCGATACCAAACTGTTCTCGCGTGCGAAAAAAACTTCAAAAGCCGAAGAGAAATCACAGCTGGAGAAACTGGATGTGAAATACAACAGGGCTATTGAAAAGCTGAAAGCTGAACTGGTCGACAAGCTGTTCCACATTGTAAACGGAAAGACCTCACAGGGTGTATTCAATATTTACAAGGAGCTGCTGGTTGCCAAAGGCGCTAAGTTTACCCAGAAAATCCTGGCCGACCTGGATTACAACCACATCAGTCCGAACAAATGGACAACCGACGATGATAAGAACGAACTGATCAAACAATTGCTGCACAATTACGGCATTCGTGTAAACGAAGAGCTGGGTGCATACAAACGTGACAAGTTTGCCATCAGCGTGGGCGATGAGCTTCCTTCAGGTATCGTTCAGATGGCCAAAGTATATGTAGCCAAGAAACGTAAACTGAAAGTGGGCGATAAAATGGCGGGCCGCCATGGTAACAAAGGTATTGTTGCCCGTATTGTACGGGATGAAGACATGCCTTTCCTGGCCGATGGTTCGCCGGTTGATATCGTACTGAACCCACTCGGTGTACCTTCGCGTATGAACCTTGGCCAGATCTACGAAACCGTTCTCGGCTGGGCCGGAAAAGAACTGGGTGTGAAATTCGCTACCCCGATCTTCGACGGTGCTTCGCACGATGAAGTGGAAGAATGGATTGCCAAAGCCGGTGTTCCTGCCTCGGGCAGAACGTACCTGCACAACGGTCTGACCGGTGAGCGTTTCGACCAGCCAACTACAGTAGGTATTATCTACATGCTGAAACTTGGCCACATGGTTGATGATAAAATGCACGCACGTTCTATCGGACCATACTCACTGATTACTCAACAGCCATTGGGTGGTAAAGCCCAGTTCGGTGGTCAGCGTTTCGGTGAGATGGAGGTTTGGGCACTCGAAGCATTCGGTGCAGCAAACATTCTCCAGGAGATCCTGACTGTGAAGTCGGATGACGTGATCGGAAGGGCCAAGACCTACGAAGCGATCGTTAAAGGTGAAAACCTGCCAACACCTGGCGTTCCTGAGTCGTTCAACGTCCTTGTACACGAACTGCGCGGCCTGGGTCTGGATATTACGTTAGACTAAGTAAAAGCCAAAGTTGGAAGTTCAGGCCCCGGCCGCTTTCAACTTTGACTTACCACTTTCAACATTAAGAGATATGTCTTACAAAAAGGATAATAAATTAAAAAGCAATTTCACCTCGATCACCATCAGCCTGGCTTCTCCCGAATCCATCCTGGAGCGCTCGAGCGGTGAAGTGTTGAAACCCGAAACCATTAATTACCGTACTTACAAACCTGAACGTGACGGTTTGTTCTGCGAGCGTATTTTTGGGCCGGTAAAAGATTATGAATGTCATTGCGGCAAATACAAACGTATTCGCTACAAAGGCATCGTGTGCGACCGTTGCGGTGTAGAGGTAACAGAGAAGAAGGTTCGCCGCGAACGCATGGGTCACATCAACCTGGTGGTTCCTGTGGCGCACATCTGGTATTTCCGCTCGTTGCCGAACAAAATCGGTTACCTGCTCGGATTGCCAACCAAAAAACTCGACCTGATCATTTATTACGAACGGTATGTTGTTATTCAGGCCGGTCTGATGGGCGAGGAAGGAATCCAGTACATGGACTTCCTGACGGAAGAAGAGTACCTGGATATCCTGGACAAACTGCCGAAAGAAAATCAATACCTGGACGATAAAGACCCGAACAAGTTCATCGCGAAAATGGGTGCTGAAGCACTCGAAGACCTGTTAAGGCGCATTGATCTTGATACCTTGTCTTATGACCTGCGTCACCAGGCAGCGAATGAAACTTCGCAGCAACGTAAAAACGAAGCATTGAAACGCCTTCAGGTGGTTGAGGCTTTCCGCGGAGCAAATACCCGGATCCAGAACAACCCTGAGTGGATGATCGTGAAGATCGTTCCTGTCATTCCTCCGGAACTGCGTCCACTGGTTCCGTTGGAGGGTGGCCGATTCGCGACTTCCGACCTGAATGACCTGTATCGCCGGGTAATCATCAGGAACAACCGTTTGAAGAGACTGATCGAGATCAAAGCCCCTGAGGTGATCCTGCGTAACGAAAAACGCATGCTCCAGGAAGCTGTCGACTCTTTGTTCGATAACTCACGTAAAGTAAACGCAGTTAAAACTGAAGGAAACCGCGCCCTTAAGTCACTTTCAGACATCCTGAAAGGTAAACAAGGCCGTTTCCGTCAGAACCTGCTTGGTAAACGTGTCGATTACTCGGCCCGTTCGGTAATTGTCGTTGGTCCGAACCTAAAACTCCATGAGTGTGGTTTGCCTAAAGACATGGCGGCTGAGCTGTTCAAACCGTTTATCATTCGCAAAATGATTGAGCGTGGCGTTGTAAAGACGGTTAAATCTGCCAAAAAGATCGTTGACCGCAAAGACCCGCTTGTCTGGGATATCCTGGAAAACGTGCTGAAAGGCCACCCGGTTCTCCTGAACCGTGCACCTACGCTGCACCGTCTGGGTATCCAGGCCTTCCAGCCTAAACTGGTCGAAGGAAAAGCCATTCAGCTGCACCCGTTGGTATGTACGGCATTCAACGCCGACTTTGACGGTGACCAGATGGCCGTGCACCTGCCACTTGGCAACGCGGCAATCCTGGAAGCCCAGGTACTGATGCTGGCGGCCCACAACATCCTGAACCCTGCCAACGGTACGCCTATTACCGTTCCGTCGCAAGACATGGTTCTCGGTCTTTATTACATCACCAAAGGCCGCCGTACAGACGAGACCCGCGTGGTAAAAGGCCAGGATGCGGTGTTCTATTCGCCTGAAGAGGTGATCATTGCCTATAATGAGAAACAAGTGGATCTGCATGCTTTCATCCGCGTTAAAGTAAACGTAAAAGAAGCAGACGGAACCATTGTCAATAAATTGCTTGAAACCACTGTTGGCCGGGTACTCTTTAACCAGATGGTTCCCGAAGAAGTTGGTTATATCAACGAACTGCTTACCAAAAAATCGCTTCGCGACATCATTGGCGAAGTGGTTAAAATGACCGGTATGGCGCGCGCGTCAAAGTTCCTTGATGATATCAAGGAGCTTGGATTCCAGATGGCATTCCGCGGCGGACTTTCCTTCAACCTGCAGGATGTGAACATCCCGGTTGAAAAACATACCTTGCTTGAGCAGGCTGCTGCAGAAGTTGAAGAGGTACGGAACAACTATAACATGGGTTTCATTACCAACAACGAGCGTTACAACCAGATCATTGACATCTGGACCCGTATCAACAACAGGCTGACCTCGTATGTTATGACCCAGCTGTCAAACGACAACCAGGGCTTCAACTCTGTGTACATGATGCTTGATTCAGGTGCGCGTGGTTCCAAAGAACAGATTCGTCAGCTTTGCGGCATGCGTGGTCTGATGGCCAAGCCACAAAAATCAGGTTCAGGCGGTGAAATTATCGAAAACCCGATCCTTTCAAACTTTAAAGAAGGCCTGTCGGTACTTGAGTACTTCATCTCTACGCACGGTGCCCGTAAAGGTCTTGCCGATACGGCCCTGAAAACGGCTGATGCCGGTTACCTGACCCGTCGTTTGCATGACGTTGCGCAAGACATGATCGTGAACGATGAGGATTGCGGAACGCTGCGCGGTATCTATACCACAGCGCTGAAAGACAACGAAGACATCGTGGAGCCACTTTACGAACGTATCCTCGGCCGTACTTCCCTGCACGACGTATACAACCCGCTTAGCGGCGAGCTGATGGTAGGCGCCGGTGAAGATATCAACGAAGAGGTTGCAAAAGCAATCGAAGATTCACCTGTAGAAGGAGTAGAGATCCGCTCGGTACTTACCTGCGAAAGCAAACGCGGCGTCTGCGCACTTTGTTATGGCCGAAACCTGGCAACAGGCAAGCGCGTACAGCGTGGCGAGGCAGTTGGTGTAATCGCAGCACAGTCGATCGGTGAGCCTGGTACCCAGCTTACACTCCGTACCTTCCACGTGGGTGGTACCGCTTCTAACATTGCTGCAGAATCGCAGATCAATGCGAAGTTTGACGGTGTCATTGAATTTGAAAACATCCGTACGGTCGATACCGAAACCGAAGAAGGAAAGATCCAGGTTGTACTGGGCCGTTCCGGTGAATTCCGGATCGTGGAGCCTTCAAGCGGCCGGGTTATTATGACCAATAACATTCCTTATGGTGCATACCTGTATGTAAAAGAAGGAGACAAGCTTTCCAAAGGCGATAAGATCTGTTCATGGGACCCTTACAATGCGGTTATCATCTCAGAATTCGCGGGCAAAGCAGAGTTCGACGCCATCATCGAAGGTGTTACCTTCCGTGAGGAGTCTGACGAGCAGACCGGTCACCGTGAGAAAGTAATTATCGATACCCGCGATAAAACCAAGAACCCTTCTATTCGCATCGTCGACAAAAAAGGCGATATGGTAAAAGGCTACAACATTCCGGTTGGTGCACACATCGCTATTGACGAAGGCGAACCCATTAAAACCGGTAAAGTTATCGCGAAAATTCCACGTGCAACAGGTAAAACCCGGGATATTACCGGTGGTCTTCCACGTGTAACTGAGCTTTTCGAAGCCCGTAACCCATCAAACCCTGCCGTAGTAACAGAAATTGACGGTGTTGTTACCCTTGGGGGTATCAAACGTGGTAACCGCGAAATTACCATCGAGTCGAAAGATGGGGAAGTTAAAAAATACCTCGTTCCATTGTCGAAACACATCCTGGTTCAGGACAATGACTTTGTGAAGGCAGGGATGCCACTGTCTGACGGATCGATTTCGCCGGCAGATATCCTGGCCATCAAGGGACCGGCAGCGGTTCAGGAATACCTTGTTAATGGTATCCAGGAAGTTTACCGCCTGCAGGGTGTGAAAATCAATGACAAGCACTTCGAAGTGATCGTTCACCAGATGATGCAGAAAGTGCATATCGAAGATCCGGGAGATACCCGTTTCCTTGAGAACGAATCTGTTGACCGGTGGGACTTTACAGAAGAGAACGACTCAATCTATGACCAGAAAGTGGTTGTAGACGCGGGAGATTCAACAACCGTAAAGCCAGGCCAGATCCTTTCCCTGCGTAAGCTGCGCGACGAAAACTCGCAGTTGAAACGGAAGGACCTCAAACAGATCGAGGTGCGCGATGCACGCCCGGCTACAGCGAGCTCCATGCTGCAGGGTATTACCCGTGCGTCGTTGGGTACCAAATCGTTTATCTCAGCGGCATCCTTCCAGGAAACCACCAAAGTACTGAACGAAGCGGCTATCGCGGGTAAACGCGACAACATGCTGGGTCTGAAGGAAAATGTGATCGTTGGTCACCTCATCCCTTCCGGTACCGGTGTACGCGGCTACGAACGCATCATTGTCGGTTCGCAGGAAGAATACGACAAACTGCTGGCTTCTAAACAGGAAGAAGTAGAAGCATAAGCTTTTCCAGTTACGAATACAATCCCGGCCTGAACAAGGCCGGGATTTTTTTGTTAAGCAAGGTGTATACAAGCACCTGTCTACTTAACTTTTGCAATAAATAATCTACAACTTAACAACCATGCAAGAAGAACAAACACAAGATAACCAACTCAATATTGAACTTTCAGAAGAGGTGGCCGAGGGCATATTTTCCAACCTGGCCATCATTACGCATTCAAATACCGAATTTGTACTCGATTTTATCCGGGTTATGCCGGGTGTACCAAAGGCAAAAGTGAAGTCGAGAATTATTTTAACGCCTGAACATGCGAAACGGCTGATGCAGGCCATGGAGGATAACATTGAGAAATATGAAGCAATTAACGGCCGCATCAAAACGCAGGATGAGCCGCCTTTCCCGATGAATTTTGGCGGCCCGGCAGCACAGGCCTGACGTTATCGGGGCAGACTGTTCAGCTGCCCGGTTACCAGCTTTTCAATCTGCGCATACATAGCGGGCTCGAACCAATGCATGGCGCTGTCTTTTCTGAACCAGGTTAGCTGGCGTTTGGCAAATCGCCGTGTATTTTGCTTGATGCGTTCTACAGCCTCCCTAAGGTTACTTTTGCCATCCAGGTAATCAAACAGTTCGGTATAACCTACGGTCTGCAGCGCATTTAAGCCGCGATAGGGCAGCAGCGTCTGTACTTCGTCAAGCAATCCCGCAGCCATCATCTGGTCTACACGGTTGTTGATGCGTTCGTAAAGCGCTGCTCGATCCATGTTGAGGCCAATGCGCAATATATGAAACGGACGTTCCTTTTGTGTTCGCGTTCGCATGCCTGAAAGTTTGAGTCCTGTAGAAAAAAACACTTCCAGCCCGCGAATCATGCGCTGCGGATTGTGTTGGTCAACGATGGCAGCATACTCCGGATCAACTTCCCATAATTTCTGGCGGATGACCTCAACGCCTTGTTCCCGGTGCAGCCGGTTCATCTTTTCACGAACCTCCAGATCAATCTCAGGCATATCATCAAGCCCGTTGCAGAGCGCATTGATATACAAACCCGAACCGCCAACAGCAACAATTACCTGGTGTTTCTTAAACAACCCGTTTAAAGTGGCGAGTGCGGCATTTTCAAAATCGCCGGTGCTGAATAAAGTGGTAATGCTATGGGAATCAATGAAATGGTGCGGAACAGCAGCGCGTTCTTCCGCGTCTGGCTTGGCGGTGCCAATGCTCATTTCACGAAAAAACTGCCTGGAGTCTGCAGAGATAATTTCTGTATTAAAATGCCTGGCCAGCTTGATGGCAAGCGCCGTTTTTCCCACGGCTGTCGGACCGGCCACCACGACCAGTAATTTAGCTTGTGTGTCCGCTGTCGCCATGTGTTCTGCTGGAGAAACGTGTGCAGGTGCCGTTAGTAATCGTTCTTATGGCCGTCTTCGTCGTAGTTTTCGTTGTCAGAAAATTCGTCAGAAAACTCGTCTCCTTCACCCTCTTCTTCTGTGTCCTCTCCTTCCCGTTCCTGCTCGTTGATGCCCATCTCGCCCATGGCTTCCAGTTCGTCTGTATCTTCAGGCACAAAGTCCATGTCATTCAGGAAATCGAATTCGTCAGACTTAGCCGTTTCGGCAGCGGCGGCAGGCAGGTTTTTGTCAAATATTTTTGGCGCCTCGCCCACACTTTTTGCCAGGAAAGGGTACTCGATGTTCGGATCGGCATCCAGAATAATTCGGATCAGCTCGACATGAAAGTCATACGGCCGTTCAAAATTGTAAGTGTAGTAAAATTTCTGGTGCGGATCTTCTATAAAGGCACTCAGCTTGGATTTACCCATCAGCGCCACGCCCTGATCTTCCTTTCTTTTGTTCGGCAGATACGCAATTTCGTCACCTTTGATCCAGTTATCGGTACTCACGTAGAACGACGACGATTTTTCAGGCGAATAACCGGTTGAACGGTGAATTGCCCGGTGCAGATCCTCAAACGTCTGGTTTGATTTAATCTCGATCTCGCGCGAGATCTCGTCGTAGTCTTCGAATGTGATTTTGAATTTATAGATAGCCATATACCAATCCGCCTGTCAGCGCAGTGTTTTTTTTCCGCGTTATGCCTTAACAGTAGAAATAACGCAAAGTTTATAATAAGTGTAAAATTAAAAATAAATATCGAATCCTGTACCGGTGTGCCGCATTGTATGTTGTGAATGGTTATTTCGGCTGCAGACCCATGCCCGCTGCTGTAGACAGCATAAAGTTGAAAGCCTCTGTACGGTCGTTCCTGATTTCGCCCTCGAGGATGGCTTCGCGAATTGCATTTTTAATGATACCGACCTCTTTTCCAGGGCCAAGGCCGAACGTTTCCATGATGTCTGTTCCGGTTACGGGCGGCTGCCAGTTGCGAATCTGGTCACGCTCCTCCACATCTTTCAGTTTCTGCTTTACCAGTTCGAAATTGCTCCGGTATTTTTTAATCTTGTATTCGTTCTTGGTCGTGACGTCGGCATTGCACAACAGCATCAAGGCCTCAATGTCTTCTCCTGCATCGAACAGAAGCCGGCGAACGGCAGAGTCTGTAACCACCTCCTGCGCCAGCACGATGGGGCGAAGGTGCAGTTGCACCAGTTTCTGAACAAATTTCATGTGCTCATTCAGCGGCAGCTTCAACTGGGCAAAGATCTTGGGCACCATGCGTGCACCCTTGTCTTCATGCCCATGAAATGTCCAGCCATGGCCGTCTTCAAAACGTTTGGTAGCGGGCTTGGCAATGTCATGCAGAATGGCGGCCCATCGAAGCCACAGGTCGTCTGAATAAAGACTGAGATTGTCCAGCACCTGTAGGGTGTGGTAAAAATTGTCCTTGTGTCCCTTGCCTTTTACGATGTCTACACCGTACAGGTCGGCCATTTGCGGAAAGATCAGCCGCAGTAAACCGGTGTCAAAAAGGTAATTAAAACCGACCGATGGTTCAGGTGAGAGAATAATTTTGTTCAGTTCGTCTGTAATACGCTCTTTAGACACAATGCTGATGCGTGCCTTTTGGCTTTCGATGGCCTTAAGCGCAGCTTCATCGATGCGAAAGGCCAGCTGAGCGGCAAAACGGATGGCCCGCATCATGCGCAGGGGGTCATCTGAAAAAGTGATTTCCGGGTCGAGCGGTGTGCGGATGAGCCGGTTGTCCAGGTCTTCAACACCGCCAAAGGGATCGACAAGCTGCCCGTATGTGCCGTGATTCAGCGATATGGCCAGGGCGTTGATCGTGAAATCACGCCGCAACTGGTCGTCTTCCAGGCTGCCGTCTTCTACAATGGGTTTTCGCGAATCGCTCCGGTACGATTCTTTCCGGGCACCAACAAATTCAATCTCAAGGTCCTGGTGCCGCAGCATGGCCGTGCCGAAATTTTTAAATACCGAAACCCTGGCCTGCAGTTTTCTGCCAACCTTCTCAGCAAATGAGATCCCGTTTCCCAGCACAACGATGTCGAGATCTTTCGAGGGGCGGTGCAGGAAAATGTCACGTACATAACCGCCGATCACAAAAACCCGGATCTGCTCTTCTGCGGCAACGCTGGCCAGGGTCTCAAACACGGGGTGTGACAGGTATTGTTCCAAATTTTCTTGAGTTAGCTGGGCCAAAATGGCCGGGGGTCACAAAAATAAGAATTCTTATTTCCTGATAAAGGAAAATTGCCCGCCGGCACCAAGTTTCATGATCGTAGACGGCGTTTTCGGTGTTCGCAGTTCCTGTTCAAAGTCAATAACCAGGTCTGCTGCTGCCTTGATTGTTGCGTCAATATCGTCGAAGGTTGCGGGCGAGGGCGCGCCGCTTGGGTTGGCCGATGTAGAGACAATGGGTTTGCGAAAGCGCTGCAGGAGTTGCGTGCAGAAATCATGTTTTACAATGCGGATGCCGACCGAGCCGTCGCTGTTGATGACTTCCGGCGCCAGGTTTTTTGCGCCGTCAAAGATCAGCGTCAGCGGCTTCTCTGCATATTCGATCAGGTCGTATGCCACTTCCGGAATTTCCTGCACATAACCTGCCAGTTTGGTGTCGGTATCCAGCAGCACGATGAGGCTCTTCTCGGCGGGACGCTGTTTAATGGCCAGCAATTTTTTTACGGCTTCGCTGTTCGTCGCATCGCAGCCCAGGCCCCAGATCGTATCGGTCGGGTACAAAATAACGCCTCCGTTTTTTAATACGTCGAGGGCTTTTTCAATTTCCTGTTTCAACATGGTTCAGTAATTTGAGGTAACATTTCATGAGCTGTCCGGCCAGCAGGGCATCATCGAACTGCTGCAGGTGCCCTGTGCCTGAGCGGATCATCTCCGCCCGCAGCGCATGATCGGTCAGTATGCGGTTAATGGCACCGGCAAGCGCAGGAGCGTCGTCAGGCGAGACGTACAAACCCCCGGGACCGCCGGCCTCTTCCAGGCAGGATCCGGTGGCCGCCACCACGGGCACGCCGCTGTGCAGAGCCTCAAGCAAGGGAATGCCGAAACCTTCGTACCGCGAGGGATATACAAAAATCTTAGCGCACTGATAAATTCCCGGCAGATCGGCAAAAGGAACGTTTTCCAGGAAAATAACCCGATTCTCGAGCTGCAGCCGATCTATTGCCGCCTGTACGCGGGCAAAGTATGGTGTTTTTTTTCCGACCACAACCAGTTTCAGTGCCGGCTCGGACAGGTGCGGCAGTGCTTCGATCAGCAGGAGCAGGTTCTTACGTACTTCTATCGTACCCACGTTCAGCAGGTAGCCGGCAGGCAGGGCATAGCGGCTTCTGATGTCTTGCAGTGTGTTTTCTGGCAATTTGTTTCTAAAGGCTGGATCACAGCTTTGATATACCACTTCGATCCGCGAAGGGTCAATGCCGTAATGCTGCACAATGTCCTGCTTTGTACGCTCGCTGATGGCAATGATCTGGTCTGCCTGCCGGCAGGCATACTGGCTTTTTAGCTTATAAATCAGTCGGTCTGCGGGTTTGTACCACTGCGGAAACTTTAAAAAAATAAGGTCATGGATTGTAACCACAGAACGGATGCGTGTTTTGCTGATGGCAAACGGTATTTCATGGCTCAGACCGTGAAACAGCTGAACGCGGTCGCGCAGCAGGTCCCTGATCACACCAAAGCTTCGCCAGAACAGGCTTTTTTTTGCCGGGGTCTTCAGGGCGACACCCGGTATGCTTAAAAAGCGGTCTATGGCTGGCCCGGAAGATCTTTTTGGCGTGTAGACCAGGTAGTTCTGGCCCGGAAAGGTGCGTGCCAGGGTGCCGATCAGCCAGCGGCTGTAATTGCCCAGTCCTGTGCTGTTGTTGGCAGCGCGCTTGCCGTCAAAACCGATCGTGACGGGGCTGAAAGAAGAAAGTTCAGCCCCGGTTACCGAAGCTGAACTTTCTTTTATCTGGATTGCCCCTTTTGCGTTTTCCACGTCGCGGTAGTTAAACTGCTACGTTATGATCGCGCAGCGCGTTATTGAGCGATGTCTTTTTATCTGTAGATTCCTTGCGCTGGCCAATGATGAGCGCACAGGGAACCTGGAAGTCGCCGGCAGGGAATTTTTTGGTGTAGCTGCCCGGAATCACGACAGATCTTGCAGGAACAATGCCTTTGTATTCCACAGGCTCGTTTCCAGTTACATCAATGATCTTTGTCGATGCCGTCAATACAACGTTCGCACCCAGAACGGCCTCTTTTTCTACACGCACACCTTCAACAACTATGGCACGTGAGCCGATGAAACAATCGTCTTCAATGATGACCGGTGCAGCCTGAACAGGCTCGAGCACACCACCAATGCCCACACCACCCGAAAGGTGAACCCGCTTGCCGATCTGTGCGCAGGAACCGACCGTAGCCCAGGTATCGACCATTGTGCCTTCGTCTACATATGCGCCGATATTGACGTATGAAGGCATCATGATCACGCCCTTGGCCAGATAAGCGCCATAACGGGCCAGACCGTGCGGAACAACGCGTACGCCTTTTTCCCGGTAGTCGGTCTTGAGTTCCATTTTGTCATGAAATACAAAGGGACCCACTTTTATCTCTTTCATTTCCCGAATCGGAAAATAAAGGATTACTGCCTTTTTGATCCACTCATTGACTCCCCAGGAATTGAGTACCGGCTCGGCGACACGGATTTCCCCTTTGTCGAGTTGCATGATGACGGTCTCTATCGCTTCGCAGTATTCGCTGTATTCGAGTAAGGAACGGTCTTCCCAGGCGGCTTCAATAAGTTTCTTTAAATCTGATAACATTTGAATTTTTTGCACAAAATAAATCAAAAATCTCTATTGACCCGCTATTTTGTTCCGTAATTTTGAATTTCATGGCAGAACAGGAAAAACTCAGGATCGATAAATACCTTTGGGCGATACGGATTTTTAAGACCCGCAGCCTGGCAACCGAAGCCTGTAAGGCGGGAAGGGTCAAACTGAACGGGCAGAATATCAAACCCTCGGCCATTGTCAAGGTGGGCGAGGTGTACCAGGTTTCGAAAGGGATTGAAAAAAAGATCATTGAGGTGGTCGAGCTGTCTTACAACCGAACCGATTCGCCAACCGCCCTGACCAAATACAAGGACCTGACCCCGCCGGAAGAAACGCAGGGCTTTAAATCGATGTTTCATGCACCTGTACTGAAGCGCGACCGCGGCAGCGGGCGCCCCACAAAAAAAGACCGTCGGGAAACAGACGGCCTGATCGAAGGTTTCTTCGGCGACGAGGAATAGTCTTTTCCGGAAAGCGAGCGTACTGCTTCTCGCAGCCGGCAGCCCTTTCTTCCGCTGTGTCCCGTCGTACCTCCGGGTACGCCGCTGCAGCAAGGTTTAATGAACGGGCGGCGGTGCAGCAAACAGCGGCAGCTTTCCCTGCCAGAGCAGACGAAACCGGGAGCCTCAACGCGGTACATTTTCAAGCAAGCCTCTTTTTTCAAAATGGCGCATCCGGTACGCCATCATGGCTGTACGTCCAAGTTTGCTTAAGAGGCGGTAATTGACCACCGCGCCCACTGCTGCCCCTACTCCCGGAATAAGCTGGGCCATTTTGGCGAGGTCAATGTAATCGCGGTATTCCTGCTGAAACCGCTGCCAGTCGAAATGATCCGCATCGGTTGAAAGCAGCATGGGTTGCGTATCCCAGTTGCGCATGCGGCTAAAAACCTGGTGACTGCCCTGTTTGCTGGAGAATGCTAGTTGAAAAATATGGAGAATGAACAGGCGCTCTTTGAAATCTTTTACGTCATAGCCATAAACAGAAGCGATCTCAAAGACCAGTTTGATCTTGATGCCAATCAGGATGGGGAAGTCTGCCAGGCTCATCAGGAAGCCGCCGGCTCCGGTTATGCCGCCTTCGGCAGCACCGGTTTTGCGGTAACTTTCAATTTTGTGCCGAACGAGTGCTTCGCGGTGCATCAGGCTCAGGTCTGCCGGCGGGTTGCTGCTCGTGGTATAGCGAGAGCCGAACAAAACCAGCTGCACCATGGATTTCACCGCCGCCGTAATGCCTTTATGAACCTTCTCGGGAATGTAACCGTTCAGCTTTTCCTGGACTTTCCGGGTTACCTGATCATACAGGCCAGGGCGTCTCAGTAATTTGTGCTGCCATTCCATCCATTCTGCGCCGATTTTTTCTTCGTAGGTCATCATGTAAGTATAAACGCTTGCAAGTCGCTAAAGTTGAGAAATTAAGCGGCGTTGCCGCAAAGCGGCGCCCGCAGCGTGAAAAAAAAGTTTGGGAACTAAAGGTTGAATCTGTAAATTTAAGAAACGGCGGTATCTTGCCTTTAAAAGACACCTGCAGCAACGGGTTAACACCGATCACAAACAACAAACTATAGAGGTAACCGGCCGGCAGCTTGCCGGCCTTTTTTAATAGGCAATCCGGCCTTCTGTGCGGTTCCAGTCTTCAAACGCTTTGGCAGCCTCATCAGCCAGCAACTGCCGGGCCGGAAGGCTGCGCGCTGCTGCAGGTTTATCCAGCTCTTCATAAATGAACTGGTCATTAAAGCCGGCGGCGGCTGCATCCTGTTTGGTATTGCCGTAGTAAATGGCCTGAATGCGTGACCAGTATATGGCACCCAGGCACATGGGGCAAGGTTCACAACTGGTGTAAATGACACAGCCACTCAGGTCGAACGAGTCGAGTTCCTTGCAAGCCAGGCGAATGGCAGATACCTCGGCATGTGCCGTAGGGTCGTTGGTGCTGGTGACCTTATTAGCGCTTCTTGCCACAACCTCACCGTCCTTTACCACCACAGCGCCGAAAGGGCCGCCTTTCAGGCTGGATACATTCTGCTCGGCCAGCTCAATGGCCATTCTCATGAATTTTGCGTGTTCGGAATCTTGCATGGTTCTGCAGCAGCAAAAAAAATGCCCCGAATTCGGGGCATTTTTTCGTACGCTCTGAGCGTTTTATTTTTTCCTGCTTTTGTAATCCTCATTCAGGCCCTTGATTACTTCTGAAGTTACGTCAAGGCTCTCATCGGCAAACAGGATGGTCCCGTTGCCGCGGGTATAACTCATGACCATCTTATAACCTTTTTCTTTGGCGTATTTTTTAAGGTAATCTGCCACGCGGTCATACAGTTTCTCATTTTCCTGGGCTTGCTCATTCTGGAAAGCGGCACCGGCATTTTGCTGGTAAGCCTGCAGTTCCTGCTGTTTGCGCGCCAGGCGCTCTTCGGTCGCTTTGCGCTGATCGGCAGAAAGTGACTGTGCCTGCTGCTGGTACTGGGCTACTTCACGCTGAAACGCCTGGCCTTTGGCCGTCAGATCTGACTGGGCATTTTTTGATTTGCTGTCGAATTTGGTTTTCAGGTCTTTGTAAAAGTCATATTTGTTCAGCAGTGAATCTGAGTTCACGAACACGATCTTATCTGAAGCGGACACGGGTGCAGCACTTTCGGTTTTCGTGGTTGCAGCCGTGTTTTTAGATGTTTCGTTCTTGCACGCAGCGAACGAAGAGATCATTGCGGCCGCCGCAAAAATACCAAACACATTCAGGGTTTTAATTTTCATTCTCTTCAATAAATTTCAACAAATATAAAAATCAAATTCAAGTATCCGATAAAATGCACGGAATTGTACAAAAGCCCCTTCAGGGTCAAATAAATTATCCACATCGTAGGCC
The DNA here is from genome assembly GCF_003029735.1 of Pedobacter yulinensis. GTDB lineage: Bacteria > Bacteroidota > Bacteroidia > Sphingobacteriales > Sphingobacteriaceae > Pedobacter > Pedobacter yulinensis. The sequence continues at coordinate 344,637 of NZ_KZ686270.1, read as the reverse complement.
GTCTGGGCTATTTTTCGTATTTTTGATACTTATTGTTTATACACATTTATGAGCGAAGAAAAAGATCCGAAATCTACATATTCGGCAGATAATATCCAGGTTCTGGAAGGTTTGGAAGCGGTGCGAAAGCGCCCTTCGATGTATATAGGCGATACCGGAGTGAAGGGTTTGCACCACTTGGTTTACGAGGTGGTCGACAACTCGATCGACGAGGCGCTGGCCGGTTATTGTACAGATATCCTGGTCACCATTCATGAAGGTAATTCAATTACGGTAGAAGATAATGGTCGGGGAATCCCAACCGGGATCAACACAAAAGAGGGCAAATCTGCACTTGAAATCGTGATGACGGTCCTGCATGCCGGCGGCAAGTTCGATAAGGATACCTATAAGGTGTCTGGTGGTTTGCACGGTGTTGGTGTCAGTTGCGTCAATGCACTTTCCACCCATGTAAGAACGGTTGTACACCGCGAAGGAAAAATATTTACCCAGGAATACGAACGCGGCAAGCCGCTGTTTGATGTTAAAGAGATCGGCGTTTCAGACCGCACGGGCACCATTCAGACTTTTCAGCCCGATGCTGAGATCTTTACCCAGACCACCGAATATAAATACGACACGCTTGCCGCACGTTTGCGTGAACTGGCCTTCCTGAACAAGGGCATCAAACTGACGCTTACAGACGAGCGTGAGAAAAATGAAGATGGCGAGTTCCTCTCAGAAACCTTTTTCTCAGAGGGGGGACTGCGCGAGTTCGTTAAATTTCTTGACGGCACCCGTGTGCCCATCATTCCTGAGCCCATTTATGTAGAGGGAATGCGCCAGGGAATTCCGGTCGAGCTGGCCCTGCAATACAACGACAGTTACAGTGAGAACGTGCATTCGTATGTAAACAATATCAATACGCATGAGGGAGGTACCCATATTGCCGGTTTTCGCCGCGGACTAACACGTACACTGAAAACATATGCCGATAAATCTGGTCTGCTGAAAAACCTGAAGATAGAGATTACCGGTGATGACTTCCGTGAAGGATTGACCGCAGTTGTCTCTGTAAAGGTTGCCGAACCCCAATTTGAAGGCCAGACCAAGACCAAACTGGGCAACTCTGAGGTAATGGGTGCTGTAGATGTGGCCGTTGGCGAAGCATTGGGCGCATACCTGGAAGAAAATCCGAAAGAAGCGAAAATGATCGTGCAGAAAGTGGTGCTGGCTGCAACAGCCCGCGCAGCTGCCCGCAAGGCCCGCGAAATGGTACAGCGCAAGAGCGTCATGGGTGGTTCAGGTTTGCCCGGAAAACTTGCCGACTGTTCTGACAGCGACCCGCAGAAATGCGAGATCTTCCTGGTAGAAGGGGACTCGGCCGGTGGAACAGCCAAACAAGGCCGCGACCGGAATGTGCAGGCCATTCTGCCGCTTAAGGGTAAGATCCTGAACGTGGAGAAAGCGATGGAACATAAGATCTATGAAAATGATGAGATCAAGAACATGTTCACTGCCCTCGGTGTCAGCATCGGAACGCCTGAAGATGATAAAGCGCTGAACCTCGAGAAACTTCGTTATCACAAGATCATCATCATGACGGATGCCGATATTGACGGATCGCACATCACCACGCTGATCCTTACGTTCTTCTTCCGGTATATGAAACAACTGATCGAAGCCGGTTATGTATACATCGCTTCACCGCCGCTTTACCTGGTTAAGAAAGGAAAGGAACAGGAGTACTGCTGGAATGACGACCAGCGCGATGCTGCCGTACAGCGCCTTAAAGGTGCCGGCAAAGAAGACAGCGTACATATTCAACGGTATAAAGGTCTGGGCGAGATGAATGCAGAACAGCTGTGGGAAACCACCCTCAACCCTGCTACCCGCACCCTGATGCAGGCAACCATTGAAAGCGCTGCCGAGTGCGACCATACCTTTTCCATGCTGATGGGCGATGAGGTTGCCCCGCGCAGGGAATTTATTGAACGCAATGCGAAATATGCCAAGATCGACGCGTAGTTTAGAATTAAAATATGCAAAAGCCGCCCCAATGGGCGGCTTTTTTTGTGACAGGGGAATGCTGAAATGGTAAACAGTCCCGCCTTGACGATTTCCCGCCAACCGCCTAAAGAAAGGCACCGGGCACTACATTTTTACCGCTTCAGATTTTTCTTTCAGGGATTTAAGCCCGTTTTCGAAATCTTTGCCAACCATGCCGTCCATCATGAGCGACATCCATTTATCGAAAGTGCCGCGATTTTCTCCCGACATGGTCCAGGTAACCCGGGTGGCCTTGCCGGCAGGCGACAGGTCAAACCGCGTGTCAGAGCTGCTCTCAAAGGGTTTGATAAACCTGAGGTCGATGTCTGTCATTTTGTTGGGCACGGTTTCGGTGATCTTCATCTCGCCGCTGCCGGTCTTGTCGCCCTGCCAGGCATAAATGTGTCCGGGCTGGGCCGGCGTTCCGGTTACGGTAACCTTCGCGGTCGGTTCCATTTTGGCCCAGGGATTCCATTGCCTGAACTCATTAAAATCCGAAATGTTCCGGTAAATCACACTGTCTGGCGCATTGATTTCGGTGCTGCGGCTCAGGCTGTAAGTGGCAGGCAGAAAAAGGCCGCCAACGAAGAAGATGATTGCCAGGACAATAATGATCCCCACAATAATTTTTAGCGCTTTCATAACGTTTGTTTTGGTTGGTTGAAGTTAACCAATCGTTATGAATATCAAAATACCTGCAGGCCACCGGCCTGCAGGTATGCTATTATTCGCTCAGGGTACTCGGTTCCACTACCGGCTGCGGCAGTCCGAGGTTGGCGATTTCGGTGTAAACAGAAGCGTCTACCTGGAAGCCCCATTTTTTAAAAAAGTTGGTCAGGTTACGGCCCGAAACAGTGCAGGACTTAAGCATAAAGTAGCGCATTTTCTGTGCGTCTGTCGATACAGCCGGTTGTTCAACGCGTGTAACTTTATGCAGGTTTTTATAGAAGTTTTCTCCGAATGCCAGGCGCAGTTGCTCAAACATGCAAAGACGTGTCCAAACATCGCCTGCCATCGAACTGCTGTTAAAATCTTTGGTCGTAGACGGGTTCGCAATCCATGTCAGTGCTGCCGCCCACTTGTTCTCGCGTTTAAGCCGGGAAGGGGTAACACCCATGGCGCGCTCGACCGCCAGACTATAGATATTTACGGTAACTTCGCCCAATGTGCTCCATTTCCAAGGCTGCTGCTGGTGCATATGGCCCAGTTCATGCCATGGTCCCCAGCCATCCTGGCCGCCGATCATCGAAGTGAAGGCTGCCGGCGCAGCAGCCGTAACGTAAGCCGTCCGGTAATAGGTGGCAACCATCCAGTAGTCCGGATTGTCGGTTTCAGTTAACAGCAAGCGGCTGTTCACATTCCGCTGGTGCTGTGGTGCAGATCCATCTAGGCCGCTGAACGCTTCCTGCACATTCATGGTCTGGTCAGCTTTTGCCAATACATAGTTGTTGTCCTGGGTTTGGGTAGACTGCGCACGGCTGCGCGAATAGACCTGGTACACCCTGTCGCCGATCAGGATTACATCAGGCACATTGCTGTACGTGGCGATCTGGCTGGCCCAACTGGTTGCGGTTGTCGCATTTTTAATGTAGATCGGAACGCGCTGATGGCCGCTGTTAAAGGTAATGCGCACCTTGCTGTTCGGCGTCTGGTTGGTGCCAAAACGGACCCAGATCAATCCGCCGTTGCTGTCTGCGGTAATCGTGTTTGTGCCGGTATTCAGGTTAATGACCTGCGGGTTCCATTTATTGGTATACCGGGAATAGGTGCCGATCAGAATCTGCGGCCGGCGTGTGCCGAGCAGCTGCTGCACGGTTATTTGCATGGAGGCGTTCGGCGCCAGGTAAAAACCAGTAGGATCAAAGTCGGTCCAATAGGCGCCGAGCTGAAGTCGTGTGTTCTCTGAGCCTGCGTCTTTCAGTTCGTTGAATTCCTGGATATTGGTGCCCACCGTGGTGTACAGGTTGGGATTTGCTGCGCTCGTCTGGGCGGGTTGGGTAACCTGCTTTTCTGCTGTTTCGGCCGGATTAGCCGCTTTTTTACACGAGGCAATGGTTTGGAAAGCTGTGCATAGAATAGCCAGCCTTAAAAGGGTGATTTTCATGGTTTGATTTAATAGGTAATGATTTGGTTAGAAAGGTCTGTTCGACCTTTGGTGCAACACACGGTTGCCATGCTGAACAGCAATATTACAGATGCATATAACCTCCTTCTTTTTTAGCCTTTCGGCCGTTTAACAATACGATAAAGAATGGTTATAATGCTTAAAACGAATGTAATAAATAAAATCTTAAAATGGTAAAAAACCTTTCCGTTTTTCAGCCGTTCGGTCCGGCTGCTGAAGGTGCCGTTTCAAGAAACAGGCGGAGTTTCGGGTAATTGATCACAGCCCTGTATCTGGTCAGGATATCGCCGCCAATCACGGCAACAATGGCCGGAAAGCCGAATTGGCTGTAGGTGTCTGTAACGGTCTGCAGGTCGAGCACAATGACGGGCAGGTCTGTGACCTTCAACCGGCCAATTCCCAGCAGCGGAACCGTAGCCGATGCGGTAGCGGCGGTGCTGAACAGGGTGGTGGCGCTGAGCTCTTCATGGTCGGTTGCGGGGCTCAGGTGGGCGGCGATGAAGGTACGGTCGAATACCGTACGCGATGCGCCGGTATCGAGTACGGCAAAATGTTTACGGCCCAAAACGAAAACTTCCACCAGCAGGTGGAAGCCATCGTCAAGGTTAAGAAGTTTCAGGGCTGCTGAAGTACGCATTGGTTATACGAGGCTCATCTCGGCCAATACGTTGTTCATGTTGCGCACCGCCTCTGCACTTTTGTTGAAAGCCGCCTGTTCTTTTTCATTCAGCGGGAAGTCGATGATGCGTTCCCAGCCGTCTTTGCCAATGATTACCGGCACACCCAGGCAGATATCTGACTGGCCATATTCGCCTTCGAGCGATACGCAGCATGTAAACAGCTTTTTCTCATCGCGCAGAATGGCTTCAACAAGGGCGGCTCCCGCTGCACCAGGGGCATACCAGGCAGAGGTGCCGATCAACCCGGTCAGGGTGGCCCCGCCAACCATGGTGTCTGCAGCTATTTTTTCAAGCGTTGCTTCGTCGAGCAGGTTGCTTACCGGCAGGCTTTGGTAAGTTGCAAAACGCGTAAGCGGGATCATGGTCGTGTCGCCATGACCACCGATCACGAAACCCTGCAAATCGTTCGGACTACAGTTCAGCGCCTGGCTGAGGTAGTATTTGAAGCGCGAACTGTCTAAGGTTCCGCCCATGCCTATAATGCGTTTCTTTGGCAGGCCAAGCGATTTGAGCGCCAGGTAAGTCATCGTATCCATCGGGTTGCTGATCACGATGAAGATCGCATCGGGCGAGTATTTCAGAATGTTTTCTGCAACGCCTTTAACAATGCCTGCATTGATGCCGATGAGCTCCTCGCGCGTCATACCGGGTTTACGCGGCAGACCGGAGGTAATCACCACAACGCTAGAGCCGGCGGTTTTGCTGTAATCGCCTGTAACACCGGTTATCTTGGTGTCGAAGCCCAGGAGTGTCGCTGTCTGCATCATATCTATCGACTTGCCTTCGGCGAAGCCTTCCTTGATGTCGAGCAATACGACTTCTTCTGCAAGTTCTTTTCTCGCAATGTTGTCAGCGCAAGTTGCGCCGACTGCCCCGGCTCCTACAACAGTTACTTTCATATCAGGTGGTTTAATGGTGATCGATCATATTTGATTCCTGCCTAAGGTAGAAATAAGGCTTTGCTTTAAAAAATGCTTTTTAAAACTTTATATGGCCTGTGGCCGTTTCCATACAAAAGCAGAATTTCTAACAATCCCTTCATGGAAAATGCACCTGTTGACCGCGCTGATGTAGTCGCCTTCGCCGGCAAATGGTACAACCTTTATTCGATTCCTTCTTTCCTCGACTCGCACTGGCGCCAGACGGTTCACACGCATGTTATCCATCCTGACGGGTACTATGTGGTGTTCACCACCTACCAGGTTGTGGGCCAGGACAAAAGAAAGTACATGCGCAGCAAACTCCGTGTTGTACGCGGCAGCAACAATGCCAGGCTGAAGTCTACCTTTTTTTGGCCGCTCAGCACTGACTATTGGATCATTGACCGCGATGACGACTACAGCTATGTTGTGATCGGACATCCACGGCAAAAATACCTTTCCATCATGTCGCGCAAGCCCGGCCTGGATGCTGATGTGCTGGAACAAATCTTAACACGCTGTGCCAGCAAAGGGTATGATACATCAAGGCTCGTAAATCAGGGGTTTTAACGCCGCCACCAGCTGGCAGGACCGTGAAAAGCACGCTGTTGATAATTAACTGACAAAGCCTGGCGGCGGATTGCGTACTTTTGAGGTACCGCAGTTTTTCTTCGCGGTTCTGTTGATAGCCTATGTACCTTATTTTCGATACCGAAACGACCGGCTTGCCGCGTAACTGGAATGCGCCCATAACCGATACAGACAACTGGCCGCGCTGTATTCAGCTGGCCTGGCAGCTGCATGATGAAATGGGCAGGCTGATCGAACACCAGGATTACCTGGTCAGGCCCGATGGTTTCAATATTCCCTACGATGCCGAGCGCATTCACGGCATATCTACCGAACTGGCCGAGACAGAGGGCTTGCCCCTTGCAGAGGTCCTGGAAAAATTTACCGCGGCGGTTCGTAAAGCACGGTTCCTGGTCGGGCAGAACCTTAATTTCGATATCAACATCATGGGCTGCGAGTTTTACCGCATGGGCGTAGACAACGCCATGCAGGATATGCCTGTGCTGGATACCTGTACCGAAACCACGGCAGAATTGCTCAAGCTTCCGGGTGGCCGGGGCGGACGTTTCAAACTGCCCAACCTGACCGAGCTGCATCAGTATCTTTTCGGCGAGCCGTTTGCCGAAGCGCATAACGCAACCGCCGATGTGGAGGCAACGACACGTTGCTTTCTTGAACTGATCAAAAAAGGAGTCTTCAAACCCGAAGAACTGCTGGTCGATACGAATTATATCCAGGCTTTCCGGGAGTACAACCCCGGTGTGATCAAGCCGATCGGGCTGAAGGCTGTCAATCTCAAGGCGGCTTCAGAGGCCCTGCGCCGCAAACAGGCTGCGGCTTCGGGCGGTCCGGTAACTACCGCACCCCTTGTCAGCGCCGAAGCGCTTCAGGATGCGGCTTTCGTGCACCTTCACAACCATACGCAATTTTCTGTATTGCAGTCTACCATCAGTGTGCCTGACCTGGTCAAAGCTGCAGCAACACAAAAAATGCCGGCCGTGGCCATGACCGATCACGCCAACATGATGGGCGCTTTCCATTTCGTGAGCCATGTGCTGAACCACAACAAGGCTGCAGAGGCCAAAAATAAAGAAGCCATTGAACGCGGCGAGCCCGCAAGCGAAGTTATTCTTAAGCCGATCGTAGGCTGCCAGTTTTATGTTTGCGACAACCACCTCGACAAAACCCGCAAAGATGATGGCTATCAGATCGTATTTCTGGCTAAAAACAAAAAAGGCTACCATAACCTGGCTAAAATGTCGTCCATCGCCTATACCAAGGGCTTCTATTATGTTCCGCGCATTGACCGGGATGTGGTAGAAACGTACAAAGACGACTTGATTGTTTTGTCAGGCAACTTATACGGAGAGGTCTCGAACAAGCTCCTCAACACCGGCGAAAAGCAGGCCGAAGAAGCATTGCTCTGGTGGAAATCGCAATTTGGCGACGACTTTTATGTCGAAATACAGCGCCACGGCCAGGAAGATGAAGACCGGGTCAACGCAGCGCTGGTTAACCTGGCCCGCAGGCACGGGGTGAAACTGGTCGCTACCAATAATACCTATTACCTGCAAAAGAAAGATGCCAATGCGCACGATATTTTGTTGTGTGTAAAAGACGGCGAAAAACAGGCTACACCGATTGGCCGCGGTCGTGGTTACCGCTACGGGCTGCCCAATCAGGAATATTATTTCAAGTCGGAAGCAGAGATGAAAAAGATCTTCGCCGATATTCCGGAAGCCATTCTCAACATTCAGGAGGTGATCGACAAGATCGAGATCTATAAACTTGCCCGTGAAGTACTGCTTCCAAAATTCGGCATTCCCGAAGAGTTCCTGGTTCCGGAAGATGAACATGACGGCGGAAAAAGGGGGGAGAACAAATACTTGCGGTACCTGACCTATGAAGGGGCGAAACGCCGCTATCCCGAAATTACACCGGCCATTGCCGAGCGGCTCGATTTCGAGCTGCAGACGATTGAAAAGACCGGCTATCCGGGCTACTTTCTCATTGTGCAAGATTTTATCGCCGAGGCGCGAAAACTCGATGTTTCAGTGGGGCCGGGCAGGGGCTCGGCAGCCGGATCGGCAGTGGCCTATTGTTTGGGTATTACAAACATCGACCCCATCAAATATGACCTCCTTTTCGAGAGGTTCCTGAACCCTGACCGGGTATCCATGCCCGATATTGATATTGACTTTGACGATGAGGGCCGTGGCCGGGTTATGGATTACGTGATCAGGAAATACGGGTCTAACCAGGTGGCGCAGATCATTACCTATGGTACGATGGCTGCGAAATCGTCTATCCGCGATACCGCGAGGGTGCTTGACCTGCCTTTGTTCGAAGCTGACAAAATCGCCAAGCTCATTCCAAACATGAAGCTGGCCAAGATCTTCAACCTGGAAGAAAAAGCACTTCGCGAGGCGCTGCGCCCCGATGAATACGAACGTGTGGTCGAACTGAAAGCCCTGGCCGGTTCAGGCAACCTGGGCGGCGAAACCATTCAGCAGGCCAAAGTGCTCGAGGGCTCGGTACGGAATACCGGTATTCACGCCTGTGGTGTGATCATTACACCGGATGATATTACCAATTTCGTCCCTGTATCTACTGCCAAAGATTCCGATCTGTTTGTAACACAATTCGACAACTCCGTTGTGGAAAGTGCCGGCCTGCTGAAGATGGACTTTTTGGGTCTGAAAACACTGACCCTGATCAAAGACACGGTAAAGCTTGTTAAAAAACGCTTCAACATTGATCTGGATCCCGACCACTTTCCTATAGATGACGTAAAAACCTACGAGCTCTTTCAGCGAGGCGAAACCATTGGTATTTTCCAGTACGAGTCGCCCGGTATGCAGAAGTACATGAAAGAGCTGAAGCCTACCGTTTTCGACGACCTTATTGCGATGAACGCCCTGTACCGGCCAGGACCTATGGAGTACATTCCAAGTTTCGTGCGCCGTAAAAACGGCGAAGAAGAGATCAGTTATGACCTGGACGCGTGTGAAGAATACCTGAAAGAAACGTACGGTATTACGGTTTACCAGGAACAGGTGATGCTCCTCTCGCAAAAATTGGCGGGCTTTACCAAAGGCGAAGCCGACGTTCTGCGAAAGGCCATGGGGAAGAAGCAGAAAGACGTGCTCGATAAGATGAAGCCGAAGTTCGTGTCGCAGGCCGCAGAGAAAGGTCATTCGCCGGCGGTGCTGGAAAAGATCTGGAAGGATTGGGAGGCGTTTGCATCATATGCATTCAACAAGTCGCACTCGACCTGTTATGCGTGGATTGCCTACCAGACAGCTTACCTGAAAGCACACTACCCGGCAGAATACATGGCTGCGGTACTGTCGAACAACATGAGCGACATTAAGCAGGTGGCTTTCTTCATGGAAGAGTGCAAGCAAATGGGGGTGAAGGTACTTGGCCCGGACGTGAATGAATCAGACATCAAGTTCTCGGTAAACCCGCAGGGCGAAGTTCGCTTCGGCCTTTCGGGTGTAAAGGGCGTGGGTGAAAAAGCGGTAGAAAGTATTATCGAGGAGCGGGCTGCAAAAGGTGCATACAGCTCAATTTATGACTTTGCAAAGCGCTCAAATACCCGGATCGTTAACAAAAAAGCTTACGAAAGTTTTGTGTACAGTGGTGCGTTCGATGCCTTTGGTTTTCACCGGGCGCAATATTTCCATCTGGGACCGAACGACAAGATGAACGGCATTGAGAAACTGATCAAGTATGCCAATGATTTTATAAATAATGAGAGTACCTCCCAGGCTTCGCTTTTTGGCGGGTCAAAGGCAGATATGATTTTGGAACCGCCTTTGCCGGTAACCAATGAATGGAGCCTGATTGACCGCCTCAAATACGAGAAAGACGCCATCGGTATCTTTTTGTCGGGCCACCCGCTGGACAATTACCGCCTGGAGCTCGATAGCTTTTGCACGCATACCGTCAGGCAACTGGTGGTAGCTAACAAAGTGAAAATGGGCGATACGAATGAAGAGGTGCTGGCTGAATTTGATAAGATCAGGAACCGCGAGCTTTGCGTAGGCGGACTGGTCGCTTCTGCTTCGCAACGGGTAACAAAAACAGGTAAGCCATTTGGTACATTCATGTTCGAAGATTACAATGACAGCGCGGAACTGGCACTTTTTGGAGAGGATTTTATAAAGTTTAAGTCCTTCCTGACCGAGGGTTATTTTCTGCAGATCAGGGGCCGGATGACTGAGCGTTTCGGGAAAGCCGGCGACTGGGAATTCAAGGTTACGTCGATGAACCTGCTGTCTGACCTGCGCGACAAATTGGCCAAATCAATTACCCTCCAGATATCTATAGACCGTCTTACCGAAGAGCTGATGCAGCAGGTTGAAGGACTGATCGCCGATAATACCAAAACGACCGAACAACAGAACTGTAAGCTCAATTTCGCTGTTTTTGACGTAGAAAAGGGCGTTAAGGTAGAGCTGCCCTCTAAGTCTTTGCGTGTAAATCCAAACAATGAGTTCCTGGAAAGGGTTAAGTTGTTAGCTGAGTATACATTGAACTAATGTCATATTGACACATTACTTTGGCTGGCATTACTATTGAATACTATATTTGAAATAAAAACAGTTAGATTATGGCTTTAGAAATAACAGATGCAAACTTCGAGGAAGTTGTATTAAAATCAGATAAACCGGTATTGGTAGATTTTTGGGCTGAATGGTGCGGACCGTGCCGCATGGTCGGACCGGTTGTTGAAGAGATTTCGAAGGAGTATGCCGGTAAAGCAATCGTGGGTAAAGTGAATGTAGACAACAATCCGCAAATATCTACTCAGTTTGGTATCAGGAATATCCCTGCATTGTTGTACTTCAAAGACGGGCAGGTTGTAGACAAACAGATTGGTGCAGTGCCTAAATCTATCCTGGCAGACAAACTAAACAAACAACTTGTTTAACCGATAGCATCCCTTCCACGTGGAAGGAAAAAATAGAGAACCCGGCAATCAGACATTGCCGGGTTTTTTGTTTCAGTCCTTTTTAATGCATGCTTTTTTTACCTTTAAATTATGGACCAATCCTGGCTGAACGAAGAAGACGCGCATTTTCCCAACCTGGAGCTGCTGGCTCGGCAGGTTGTTGAGGGTTTTATCACGGGGCTTCATAAAAGTCCCTTTCATGGTTTTTCTGTAGAGTTTGCAGAACATCGCCTGTACAACTCGGGAGATAACATCAGGAATGTTGACTGGAAACTTTACGCACGTACCGGCAAGCTTTTCAGCAAGCGGTATGAAGAAGAAACCAACCTGCGCTGCCAGTTTGTACTGGATGTTTCGTCATCCATGTACTTCCCCTCGGGCAGGCAGAACAAACTGCGCTTTGCCGTACAGGCCATTGCATCGCTGATTTATCTGCTAAAGCGGCAGCGTGACGCATTTGGCCTCAGCTGTTTCAGCGAACAACTCGGAATCCATACGCCCGCACGTTCAACCGTGCAGCATCAGAAGATGCTTTTAAACGAACTGGAGAAGCTACTGATCCAACCTGATCTGCCGAATAAAACGGAACTCGCCACATCCTTACACCAATTATCTGAATCTGTACACAAACGTTCGCTGGTCATTGTTTTCAGCGACTTGCTGAATACCTTGCGCGATGCATCCAGAAAGGAAGCGTTTTTCTCGGCGCTTCAGCATCTGAAGTTTAACCGGCATGAGGTTGTCATTTTTCATGTGATGCAGCATAAACAGGAAATTGAATTTGACTTCGAAAACCGGCCATATGAATTTACAGACCTGGAAACCGGGCAGCGAACGAAAGTGCATGCCGGCAAGGTCCGCGAGAATTACCAGGCGCAAATGTCCAGTTGGATGCAGGAACTGGAACTAAAATGTGCGCAATACCGGATTGATCTCGTTTCAGCAGATATTGACGCCGGTTATTACCCCGTATTGCAGGCCTATTTGATTAAACGGCAACGACTCCAATAAGCCCTATAGTTTTTTAATGTTAAGTTATCTTAATATTTTTTTTAAAAAGTTTTGCATTGTTCAATAATAAATTGGTTATGTTTGTTTTAACCAAACGAACATGTCAGTTATTATTGAAAAGAGCCGGCAACTGCGGCGTGATTTGATCACGCATCTGTACCATCATTCTGCTTTGTCATTAAATGAGCTAAGTAAACTCAGTAACAAAAGTTTGCCTCTGGTTACTGCTGCAATCAATGAACTGATCGCGGACGGTTACGTCATTGACCAGGGCCTGGCGCCTTCAAGTGGCGGCCGCCGGCCCCTGATGTTTTTGCTGAACCGTAAAAAAGCCCGCTATATTGTTGCAGTTGCTATTGATCAGATGCTGAGCCGTCTGGTAATTTTCGACCTGATGAATGGGGTGAAAGTGCCGGAGCAGACAGCAGAGATCAATCTGGCGGGTAATGATCAAAGCTTACAGGAGCTCTACCAATTTATTAAAACGGGGATTGAACATTCCGGTATGTTACCCGAAGAGATACTGGGCGTAGGGATTGGCATGCCGGGATTTGTCGATATTGATAAGGGAATCAATTATTCTTTTTTCCCTACAGAAGATGGGCAGGACCTGCGCTCTTACCTGGAAAACCGGTTAAACCTGCCGGTGATGATCGACAATGACTCATCGCTTATTGCACTTGCCGAATTCAAATTTGGCCAGGGGCGCAACGAAAGTGATGTGCTGGTGGTCAACATTGGCTGGGGAACAGGTCTTGGCATGATCCTGAACGGAAGTATTTTTCGCGGGTCGACCGGTTTTGCGGGAGAGTTCAGCCACATACCGCTGTCAAACAGTAACAACCTGTGTTCCTGCGGCAAGCGCGGCTGCCTGGAGGTAGAAAGCTCGCTCCTGGTTATGGTGCAGAACGCCAGAGACAAGATTGCCGAAGGGGCAGAATCAAAGCTCGCGCAGGTACTTGGCAACGGTCACAAATCTGACGGCGACCATTTGCTGGAGGCTGCCCTTGAAGGTGATCCACTGGCAGTTTCAATCTTGTCTGATGCTGCTTTTTTAATCGGCAAGGGCATTTCTACCCTTATTCATATCCTGAACCCTAAAAAAATCATCCTGAGCGGTCGCGGCGCAACGGCGGGAAAAATTTTTCTGCCACCGATTCAGCAGGCGATCAATGAGTTTTGTATACCAAGGCTCGCCGAGCAAACGCAAATTTCGGTGTCGACCATTGCCCGGAATGCAGAGCTGCTTGGTGCCGCTAACCTCGTCATTGAAAACTGTGAATTCAATTAAAACAACATACATAACATCAGGAGTAATTATCGCACACTAACTAAACAAATCAATTATGAGTAAACACTTACTAAAAATAATGGCGGTATGCATGGTCGCCTTATTTTGTAGCCTGAACTTGCTGGCGCAAGACAGCCGGACACTCACCGGAAAGGTGACCGACGGGGAGGGGCAGGCAATTCCCGCAGCAAATATTGCCGTAAAGGGCAGGGGTGTCGGCACGGGAACCGATGCAAACGGCAACTTCTCGGTGAAAGCCAGAACGGGGGATGTTTTGGTGATCAGTTACATTGGTTATACAACAAAAGAAGTAACCGTTGGCAGCAGCAACACCATTAACGTAACACTGGCTGCGGCGAGCAACGAACTGTCTGAAATCGTGGTAACAGCGCTTGGCATTAAACGGGAGAAAAAGTCTTTGGGTTATGCTGTCCAGGAAATTTCGGGTACCACGCTCACACAGGCACGCGAGCCTAACGTGACGAACGCCCTGACGGGTAAAGTTGCCGGCTTACAAATTACGCGTTCAAGTAATGGTCCGGCGGGATCTTCGCGGATTACCCTGCGTGGCAATAACTCGCTGACTGGCAATAACCAGCCACTGATTGTTGTTGACGGGGTTCCTGTAAATAACTTTATTGGCGCGACCAATAACGATTTCTGGAATCCAAGCCAGGATATGGGCAATGGGCTCTCAGACATCAATCCGGAAGATATTGCCACGATGTCGGTACTGAAAGGGCCTTCTGCTGCGGCACTGTACGGGACCCGCGCCGGTAATGGCGTGATCCTCATTACTACCAAATCGGGATCAGCTCAAAAGGGGCTGGGTATCACTGTATCCTCATCGCTGGGCATAGAAAACATCTTTACTACCCCGGAGCTTCAGAGCAGTTACGGGCAAGGTACAAACAACATCTTCGACAACCGCTCTACTCAGAGCTGGGGACCGAAAATTGAAGGCCAGACGGTACAAAACTGGGACGGACGAAATGTGCCCCTGAGTGCGTACGACAATATCGGCAACTTCCTGGGGCAGGGTATTTCTTCTAATCAGAGTATTTCCCTTTCACAAGGATTTAACAATACGACGGTTTATACGTCGGTTAATCGCCTCGATGACAAGAGTATGATCCCTGGTGTTAAATACAACCGCACTAACCTGATGGCACGGGCCACAAGTAAGTTCGGAAAGGAAGAAAGATGGTCGACAGACACAAAAGTGCAGTACAGCAACGCAAATGCGATCAACAGGCCGATTTCAGGTAACCGTACGGATAACCCGTTCTTTGTTACCTATCTTCATCCGCGTTCACTTGATATTACCGAGTTCAGCGGTGCGGTTAATCCGGCCACCAACAACATGTTCTGGTACGGTGAGCCCGGGCCAACCAACCCGTACTGGACCCAACGTTACAACACCAACCAGGATATTCGCGACCGTTTCATCATGAACGGCTCGATCAAGTACCAATTTACCGATTGGTTGAATGCCGAGGTCAAAGGTGGCGCAGACCTGTATACTACCAATACAGAGGCTAAACTTTATGGTGGCAGCCCCATCTCAGCTACAGGCCGGTATTCAATGGGGAAACAGACATTCACTGAGACCAATTTCAGTACGTTGATCTCCGCGAGCAAAGATAATCTGGTTGGTAAATTTGGAGGTGCGCTCACCCTGGGCGGTAACCTGATGAGCCAGAAAAATTCTGGTCTGAACAGCTCTTCAGGAGAATTGAACGCCCGCGACCTCTTTTCGCTGAACAATGGCAAAAATAATCCTACAGTGGAGCAGATATTCAACCAGCGCCGCATCAATTCGGTTTACGGTTCTGCTCAGGTAAATTACGACGGCTATCTGTTCGTAGACGCAACTTTTCGTAATGACTGGAGCTCAACCTTCAGCACAGAAAACCGGTCATTTTTCTATCCTTCGGTAAGTTTGTCGTATGTATTCACCGATATGTTTACCAAAATGGGAGCTGCGCTCCCAGAATGGTTGAGCTATGGTAAACTCCGGGCTTCTTATGCAAGCGTTGGTAATGACCTGAATCCTTATGAATTGTACAACACTTATGTAATTGGTAAAGATCCGAATGGTAATACAACTGCCGGAAGAAATTCAACCTTGTTTAATCCTCAGTTGAAGAACGAACTGATCAAGTCATTTGAGGCCGGCACCGAACTTCGCTTTTTCAAAAGTCGATTTGGTGTGGATTTTTCGTGGTATAAATCTGACGCCACAAATCAGCTGATCAATTTGCCAATGGATCCGTTAAGCGGCTATAGCTTCCGCAAGATCAATGCCGGTAACATTCGGAACCAGGGCTTTGAAATCATGGCCGATGCCCGGATCTTTAACGATCCCCAAGGATTCACCTGGAATCTGTCGGGAAATTTCTCACGTAACCGCAACACCATTGAAAGCCTGTATGGCGATGTCAAAACCTACCGCCTGGGTGGTTACGACAACTTGCGTATAGAGGCTGTAGTTGGCGGCAACTACGGTGAGATTTACGGTTCGCGGTTCCTGCGCGTGCAGGATGCAAACAGCCCGTATTTCGGACAACTGATCTTAAATGCACAGGGTTTACCGCAGGCAGATGCTGAAGCAGTGAAGCTGGGTGACCAGCAGGCCTTTGGCTTGATGGGCATCACAAACAGCTTTGCTTACAAAGGCATTTCGCTTTCTTTCCAGGTTGATGCACGTTTCGGCGGCGAAATCTTCTCAGGTACTAATGTGAGCCTGCAACGGGCAGGTACGGCAGCCCTGACTGCACCAGACGGTGTTCGCGAAAACTTCGTGGTGCCAGGTGTAATTCGCAATACATCCACTCAGCAATTCCAACCAAACACAACGCCAGTTTCGCAGCAATTGTACTGGACCCAGGTAACGAACGCAAGTGGTAACCTTGGTATCAATGAAGCCAACATTTATGATGCATCGAATATCCGGCTGCGCAACGTACAGCTGGGTTATGATCTTCCTGCGAAGTATTTGGGCAACTCCCCGGTACGCAGGGCGCGTGTTGGAGTGTCCTGTAACAATGTGTGGCTGATCAAGAGTCATATGAACGGAATTGACCCTGAATCAATCTTCAATACCGGAACTAACGCAACAGGATTTGAAAACGCCAGCGCGCCTACAAACCGCAGCTTCCTGTTCAACTTAACTTTAGGTTTTTAATCTTTAAAATATAAAAAGATGAGAAATATTTATACAAAGTCGGCGGTCGTCATGCTGGCTGCCTCACTTTTCGTTTCGTCGTGCAAGAAGTTCGATGATATCAATACCAATCCGCTGGCTGCCAGCGAAGAACAGGTTCAGGTTGAATATTTTATAAATAATTCAATCATCGGGGCGCAAATGAATCCCGACGTGGCAGAACGGTCGTTTATCCTATACTGGAAAACAGCGGCCCACCAGCACAGTGTAACCGGCTTTTCAGGTGGCACAGTGAGTGATGACTGGTCTTCAGCCTACTATAATCAGGTATCGGAATGGCTGAATAATGCCAATACAGCTATTCAGATCGCGGAAAAACAAATGGCCTCGGGCGACACCCGTACTTACCTTAAAAACCTGGTTCAGGTGGCAAGGATCTGGCGTGCGTACCTGATGTCAGAAATGTCAGACAATTTCGGACCGATTCCGGTAAATGGCTTCAATGGCGAAAACCCGTCATTTAACGATGTGAAATCGGTCTACTATTTCATCCTTGATGAATTAAAAGATGCCTCCGGGAAACTGGATGTAGCCATATCAAATCCGGCCGGCCTGGACAAGCAGGACCCAGCTTATGGTTACAACTACACCAAGTGGCGCAAGTTTGCCAATTCGTTACGGATGCGCTTTGCCATGCGCCTTTCGGAGGTTGATGCGGTTAAAGCTAAGGGTGAGTTTGAAGCTGCCGTTTCAAGCATTGCAAACGTGATTACCACAAAAGAAGACATGTTCCAGGTGAAAGAGAAAGACGGCTGGGACCCGCTTACCGGTGTCATGAGCCGCAGCTGGAATACCCAGTTGATCTCTGCGTCATTTAACAATGCCTGTCTGGGACTGGGTGGGATCAAATCGGCCGATCAGTTGGGCGCTTCCTTCCAAGGTGCGATCAAGCCGGCCGATTACATCGGCCTGAAGTTTGAAAACCACTTTTCAACCAAAACCAACGACCCTTCGGCTGGATACTGGCTCGACGGACTTCCGAATGCGATTGATCCGAGGGCTTACAAAGCGTTCATTATTCCTGGCGATGTGAACAATCCGGCATTTACAGACAACGGAAACGATTCTAAAAACACGGTAAGAAAGCTGGTCGATGCTTCTGGTGCACTGGTTAAGGAAATTGATGCCAAAAACACATGGAATGCACGTGCCGCCGGCGATTGGGGAGCTAAAGGAACCATGAACCAGGTTGTTACCTATGAAGGAACCATGCCACGCATGAGCAAACGGTTCAGGCAAAGCAGAAGTTACCGGATTTTCTTTGCACCCTGGGAAACTTACTTCCTGCTGGCCGAAGCTGCCGAGCGTGGTTGGACCGTACCTATAGGCGGTAAAGCTGCCTACGAAGCAGGTATTGCACTTAGTTTCAAGTTCTGGGATAAAGACTGGGATGATGCGGCTTCGGTTTATGAAAGCGGCAATATTTCAGGGTTCACCGCTGCTTACCTGACATCAACAAGCTATAACAGGTTGGGCACATCCGTAAACTGGGACCATACGACTGAACCTGCAGCAACCCGCACCATGACTTTCAAGAATGGTTATACAGGCGCAGAGGGAACAGTAGCAGTCGCCTATCCAAAAAACGACCTGTATAAGAATGGAACGGTTCGCAATGACCATATGACAAAGATCCTTACCCAAAAATTCATTGCTTCCTTTCCATGGCAGCCTCTTGAAGTGTGGAATGACCAGCGTCGTTTGGGTTTGCCTTTCTTTGAAAACCCGGTTATCGAAAACCCACTGCCTAACCTTCCTGCACTGACTACTGCGAACTATATGACAAGCAGCGTAAGTTTCTTCCCGCAGCGGTTAAAATACCCTTCCGGCTTATCCAATTCAAACGTTGCTGGTTATAACCAGGCGAAGACTGCGTTGGGCGCTGGTGGCGATGCACCTTTGACCCCGCTCTGGTGGGCTAAAAAGCAATAATGCCTTATTAGTAGATATAGATGACAAGGCCACCTGGAAAGGTGGCCTTTGTTTTTAGCCGGAGGTTAGTCCAGATGTTTGAGAATGATCTTGCAGGCTTCCTGAATTTCCTCTTCCGTAATGATCAGCGGCGGTGCAATGCGCATGGAGTTGCTGCAATGTAAAAACCAGTCGGTGATCAGGCCATCCGCTATACACGCGTCGATGATGCGTTTGTTAGTTTCAAAGCTGTCAAATTCGACTGCCAGCATCAAACCGATGCCGCGTACTTCCCTGATTGCGGGATGCTGCAGCAGCGATTTAAACAACTGCCCTTTCGCGAAAACGCCCGCTACCAGCCGCTCCTGCTGCAGGGTTTGTAGCGTAGCCAGACCGGCGGCACAGCAAACCGGGTGACCGCCAAACGTGGTCAGGTGGCCGAGTATAGGCCTTTCAGTAAAAACATCCATGATGGCAGACGAGGAAATGAACGCGCCGATCGGCATGCCGCCCCCGATACCTTTTGCCAGCAAAAGCACGTCCGGTATCACATCAAAATGTTCAAAGGCGAACATTTTTCCTGTTCTGCCAAAGCCGCACTGAATTTCATCAAAGATCAGCAGCGTACCGGTTTCGGTACACCGGCTGCGCAGCGCCTGCAACCAGACCTCGTCGGGCAAACGGACTCCTGCCTCGCCCTGAATGGTTTCGACGAAGACAGCAGCTGTTTTAGGGCTGATGCGTGCCAGGTCGTCCATGTGGTTGAAGCGAATGGAACCGGTACAGGGTAACAGCGGCCGGTATGCCCGCTTGAATTCTTCGTCGCCGATCAGGCTCAGCGCACCCTGGGTACTGCCATGATACGCATTTTTGCAGGCAAGAATTTCACCTCGGCCGGTATACCGCTTGGCCAGTTTCATGGCACCTTCGGTAGCCTCGGCGCCCGAGTTTACGAAATAGGTGCAGTTCAGGCTTTGCGGAAGTATGGCAGCGAGCGCTGCAGCAAACTCCACTTGCGGTGTCTGTACGAACTCACCATACACCATCAGGTGCATATAGGTTTCGGCCTGCTTTTGAACCGCGGTCACCACTGCCGGATGACAATGGCCGACATTACTGACGCCGATGCCGGCAATGAGATCCATGTATTTCCGGCCCGATGAATCGTGCAGGTACATGCCTGAGGCCTTCTGAAATTCAAGCAGCAGGGGGGTGCGGCTCGTCTGGGCGTTGTGTTGTAGAAAAAGCTGTCTTTGCGTAAGCATGCAGCAAAAGTAGGCTTTTTAGCCTGGATGCAGAAGCGCCTGCACAGCTCTAGTTGTTCATCTTGCCTTCGCGGAAGCGGGTGAGCAGCTCCCGCTTGAACGTTTCCTGTGCGCGGTAAAACTTGCCGATCACACGGATTGGCAAGTTGGCCTTCAGCCTGGCATAGTACTTTTTTTCGAGGTTCAGTTCCCGCTGTTTAAGGGCAAACTCGCTGGTAATGAGCGACTGGATCTGTGCGTCACTCAGTTCATCAATGTCCGCAATTTTGCGAAAACTGATCATTTTCTGGAAACGCTCTTTACGCAGGGTTTCCTGCTCCTTTTGCCATTCATTGTATATAGGCCAGAATACCTTAGCATCTTCGGGCGAAAGGTCAAGTTTCTGTGTCAGGTAAGCAACTTTGAAAGATTCTATTTCCGCTCCCCGTTTGCCGCCTGGCCCCTGGGCAAAAAGCAAAACAGGGAAGAAAAGCGCTGCGAAGAAGATAAATGGTTTCATGTACTGTTATTTATAAAGCAGATATCAATTCGTTCTGCGAATAATGATTCAAAATATAACTCTCCACCTCATCCTGGCTCGGTGTTGCGTGAAGTGCCTCTGCCTCGCTCATCTGTACATGTTCTACAATGACCTGCTCGTCAATATCATATAAGTATTGATCGGCCAGTGGCGTAGTGGTGTGCACCATTGGGGCCTTTTCGCTGTGTTTTACCGGCGGTTCCTGGCTATAAAACATTGCAAGTCCCGCCAGAAGGACAACCGATGCTGCCGCGGCATATTTAGCGACCAAAGGCCACAACCTGCGTACCGGTGCTGACGGGCGGGTAGCTGCAAAGATGCGTGGACTGAGCGTCTCAAAATAACCTGGCGGTGTCGAGAAGGCCTGCTGCGCGGGAGCCTGAGTCTCCCTGATCAGCACACGTGCGCTGATCTGCTGCTGCAGGTGGTCGAAATAAGCCGGGGGTACATTAAAACCTGCTCCTGTACCAGAGGCTTCATCAATTTTCAGGCAGGCATTCAATTGCGCACTGAGTGCTTCAAAGTAACCTGCAGGTACTTCGAAGGGCGTGGCATTGCCCGTTTTCATCAGCTCTTTAGCCGTTTCCATCCATTCGCGATCTTCTATTTCTTCAAGCATGATACTTCATTGATGCAATTGCCGGCAAAAGGTTTAAAAGGTGATGTCGTCATTTAACAAAAAAGCTTCGATTTTCTTGACCGCAATGTGGAAAGAAGCCTTCAGCGCACCAACCGAGGTGCCCAGAACCTGCGAGATTTCCTCGTATTTCATTTCCTCGAAATATTTCATGTTAAAGATAAGCCGCTGTTTGTCTGGCAGGGTTAGCAGGGCTTTTTGCAGCTTAAGCTGGGCCTTGTCTCCGTTAAAATAAGAAGCTGCGGTCAGGTGCTCGGCCAGTTCGACCGAATTGTCTTCTATCGAGATGTTGTTTCGCTGTTTTTTTTTATTGAGAAACGTGATCGATTCGTTGCTCGCAATGCGGTAGATCCAGGTGTACAGCTGCGCATCGTTTCTGAATCCGGACAGGTTCTTCCAGACTTTTATAAAGACTTCCTGAACCAGGTCATCTGCGTCATCGTGGTCAATGACGATCCGGCGAATGTGCCAGTAAATTTTTTGCTGGTATTTTTGTAAAAGCAGGTTGAAGGCTTCATTTCGTGTTTGCGGCTGCGCAAACTTCTGCAGAATCTCCGCGTCTTCAACCTGCTTCATGCGATGTTATTTTCGTTCCAGTACGCGCTGTACTGCTTTTACGATGTCTTTGTCGGTCAGGCCATATTTCTCCATCAGCTGGTCGGGGGTGCCGCTTTCGCCAAAAGAATCGTTTACAGCAACAAACTCTTGTGGGGTGGGTTGGGTGGTAGCCAGGAGGCGTGCTACGCTTTCGCCCAGGCCGCCGTATTTGTTATGTTCTTCAGCAGTGACCACGCAGCCGGTCTTCTGAACCGATTTTAAAATGGCATCTTCATCAAGCGGTTTGATCGTGTGGATGTTGATGATCTCAGCATCAATACCCATTTCGGCCAGTTGTTCGCCCGCTTCAATTGCTTCCCAGACCAGGTGGCCGGTTGCAATGATGGTTACGTCTTTGCCTTCGTTGACCATCCAGGCCTTGCCGATCTCGAAGTTCTGATCAGGATCGGTGAATACCGGAACAGTCGGGCGGCCAAAACGCAGGTAGACAGGTCCTTCATAATCGGCAATTGCAAGTGTGGCGGCTTTTGTCTGGTTATAATCGCAGGGATTGATAACCACCATACCCGGCAGCATTTTCATGAGGCCGATGTCTTCCAGGATCTGATGCGTAGCACCATCTTCGCCCAGTGTCAGGCCAGCATGCGATGCGCAAATCTTTACGTTTTTATTTGAATAAGCTACAGATTGCCTGATCTGGTCATAAACCCTGCCGGTAGAAAAATTGGCAAAGGTGCCGGTATAAGGAATTTTCCCGCCAATGGTCATACCTGCGGCAATACCGATCATGTTAGCTTCTGCAATGCCTACCTGCGTAAACCGCTCCGGAAAATCTTTAATGAAAGCATCCATTTTGAGCGAGCCGACCAGGTCTGCACACAGTGCAACCACGTTTTCGTTCTTCTTACCTGCTTCATGCAGCCCGGCGCCAAAGCCGGAACGTGTATCTTTTTTCTCTGTATATGTGTATTTCTTCATGTCTGTAAGCTGAAGCCCGTGTTGTTGATTGAACAGGACTAGTAATCTCCCAAGGTTTCTTTTAGCTGGTCTAACGCAAGTTTCAACTGCTCATCGTTCGGTGCAACGCCATGCCACTTGTGCGAACCCATCATGAAATCAACACCGTAGCCCATTTGGGTACTCATGAGGTTCATGATTGGTCTTCCTTTGCCCGTGAGGGAAACGGCATATTGCAGTGTTTTCACGATCTCAGCCATGTCGTTCCCATTAGAAACGATCACATGCCAGCCAAACGCCTCAAACTTAGCCTGCAGACTTTCAAGCGAAAGTACTTTCTCTGTCGGGCCATCGATCTGCTGCCCGTTGTAATCAACCGTGCAGATCAGGTTATCGACTTTATTGAAAGGCGCAAACATGGCGGCCTCCCAGTTCTGACCTTCCTGAAGTTCACCGTCGCCGTGTAAGGTGAAAACAAGCGCTTTGTCATCATTCAGTTTTTTTGCAAGTGCCGCACCGATGGCTACCGACATGCCCTGACCAAGAGATCCTGAGGCAATGCGTATACCGGGAAGGTGTTCGTGGGTAGTAGGGTGGCCCTGCAGGCGACTGTCGAGCTTTCTGAAGGTAGCCAGTTCAGCAGCTTCGAAATAACCGGCCCGGGCAAGTGTACTGTACCATACAGGCGAAATGTGCCCGTTTGAGAGGAAAAAGAGGTCTTCGCCCTTCCCATCCATCGTGAAATCGGCAGCATGGTGCATCACTTCGAAATAGAGTGCAGTAAAAAAATCCGCACAGCCTAAAGAACCCCCGGGATGGCCGGATTGGCAGCCATGAACCATTCTGACAATATCTCTGCGTATCTGGGAGGCGATTTCTTCAAGCTCTTCTGTGGTATGTTTCATTTAAGTTTTTTTGGATTGTTTTCAGGAAAAAACAAATATAGTGTTTTAAAGGATTCTGAGGCAGCCAATTGCTATTTGGCTTCGAGCAGGTCCAGCACCTGGGCAGTAGCACTATCATTTTTTACCTTTCGGATGATATGAAGGATCCTGCCATCAGGGCCGATGATGAAAGTGGTCCGGTTCGTTCCCATGTAGGTCTTGCCATACATGTTTTTTTCGCCCCATACGCCGTAGCTGTTTACGATCGCCTGGTCGGTATCGACGATCAGGGGGAAAGGCAGGCTGTGTTTGGTGGCAAACTTCCGGTGCGATTTTTCGTCGTCAACGCTTACACCAACCACGGCAATTCCCTTTCCAAGCAGCGCCTGGTAATTGTCGCGGAAGTTACAGGCTTCTGCGGTGCAGCCGGGTGTGTCGTCTTTCGGATAGAAATAAAGTACGAGGGTTTTACCTGAATAATCGGCCAGGCTAACTGGCTTTCCGTCCTGGTCCTTGCCGCTGAATGCGGGGGCCTGCTGGCCTTCTTTAAGTTCACTCATGTTTGTATTTTTTATATCGTATTCAAATTCTACCTGGTAAAGCCTACCCGGTACCTGCGTACATTGTCTTTCATATCGGTTACAGCCAATTCAAGCGTATGTTTGCCCGGCGCTATATTTTCATCGAACCGGTACCAGAGCGAAGCGGTTTTTGCATCAAACTCGAAAAGCACCCATTTGCCGTCAATGTAACCGTTAAAGCTTTTAATGCCGGCCAGGTTGTCGCTGATGCGAAAACTGATCCGTGCCAGGCCGGCCATGTTCTTGCCTTCGGCAATATTAAGCGGAACAATGCGCGGAGCAACCGTATCGACGGCGATATAGAAACCGCCGAAACTTCTCGGGCTTGTTCTAACAAACCCATTTTCGAATATGCCGCCTTGCGATGCGCCACCTGTGCTGACAATAAGTGCTTTATCGCGCAGCGCATAAAGACTGCTGTCGGCCCGGATAGCCAGGTCAAAGCCGCTATGTAGGGGTGTAAGCCTGTTATGGACCTGGTGTATGGCAGAATAGGCACCTTTAGCCGGCTTGGGCAGGGTTTTATAAACAAAAGTAATATCGTCGTAAAGCGAGCCGCGGGGAATGCTGATGCGCACATCGCCGGTGTTCAGTTCATTTTTGGTATTCCACCTGAACTGCTGCCCCACAACTTCGGGCGGTTCCTCTACGAAATTTTTGGCCCCCGCCTGTACGCTGAATTCCAGCCTGGTCTGGTTGCCTTTTGCATCGGTTATCTCATACCTTACGCGGTGCAGACGGCCGTCGTCAAATACAATGCGTCCGTTGTTGACAACATTGCTGTATATTTTAAGCGGATTTCCCGGATCTATGAAACTTTTCTGGATGCTGCGGCGCTGGTTCAGAAAAACCGGGTAATCGATGTGGGAATTGATCCCCTTGCTGTTGGCGAAACTGAAGCGTTCCAGTGCAGAAGTATACACCGGTACATTGTCAACAAACAACTGTATCGAGTAAACACCATTGGTGCCCGAAGCGCCATTGTGTTTGTCGGTGGTGATGATGCCAAAGCCCACTTCGCCGCTTAACCGGATGGTGTTTACCTGGTGCAGCCGGTAGCTGCCTCCACCACCGCTTAACTGAAAGTACTGACGCGGGGTTGACTCGTTAAAAGGTTTTCCATTCAGCCTGTACACATACATTGCAGAAAGTACCGGGGGAATGTTGTCGGGAATATCAATGCCGAACAACTGCGGATTAATGGTCTCTTCAGTCCGGCTATCGCGCACTTCAAAGTGCAGGTGCGGTCCCCCAGAACCACCGGTATTGCCAGAATAGGCGATCACCTCTCCTTTTCTGACAGGCAAAAGGTCGGCCTTCGGGAACTCGTCGAGCTCATAACTCTTCTTGCTGTATTGCAGTGTTTTTACTTCACGGGCTATTTTGGGCGCGAATCGCTGCAGGTGCCCGTAAACAGTCGTAAAGCCATTGGGGTGTACCAGGTAAAGCGCCAGGCCAAAACCGCTGTTCTGTACCCTGAGGCGCGAGACGTAGCCATCTGCCACGGCATAAACGGGATAACCTTCACGTTGATTGGTGCGAAAATCGGCACCTGAATGAAAGTGGTTGGCCCGCAGTTCACCGAACGAGCCGGCAAGTGCAGGCGGACTGATGTCGAGGGGCATCCGGAAATCCGTTAAAGGATATTTGTTGTTGCTGAACACCTGCTGCGCGTACACCTTGAAGGGAGACTGGGTGAGCAGGGCAATAAGGAGAATACTGCTGAAAATATACTTCATTAAATTTGACTTGTTATTTAATAACGAAGTTCAGGAGTTCCTGGTTTTGAAGCCTGGCTTTTAACTGGTCCCCGGCCTGTACGCGGCCTACGCCGGCTGGTGTTCCGGTAAAGATCAGGTCGCCTTTTTTCAGGGTAATGTATTTCGAAACGAAGGCGATGATCTGCTCAAATGAAAACAGCAGGAGACTGGTATCGCCGCGTTGCCGGATATCGCCATTCACTTCCAGTTCAAACTGCAGCTGATAAAGATTAGCAAAGTCTGTTTTGGGAATAAACCGGCTAACCGGGGCAGAATTGTCAAAAGCTTTAGCCAGCTCCCAGGGCAAGCCTTTCTCCTTGTGCCTGCTTTGCAGGTCGCGGGCGGTAAAGTCAATGCCCAGCCCGATCTCATCATAATAGGATGCCGCGAATTTTTCGGCGATGTGTTTTCCTTCTTTACAGACTTTCAGCACGACCTCCAGTTCATAATGAATATCATCAGAAAACTCAGGCAGGTAGAAGGGCCGGTTGTCCTTTAAGACAGCCGTGTCAGGTTTAAGAAAAATAACCGGAACAGTTGGGATCGGGTTGTTCAGTTCGCGCGCATGTTCGGCATAATTGCGGCCTATGGCAATGATCTTCATGGATATATGAGGATTTTAAGTGGTCAAAGGATTTGAAATGCCCGTAAATTAGTGCTTTTAACCGACTTCTGGCTCTCCTGAAAGTAAAATCACCACCCTGAGCAATGCCGTCAGGCGGCGGGGCCGCAGACATACCGGATGTGAAAAGGCGACACGACCCGTACCCGAACGGCATCTTTGCCCGGCGCAGGGGACCGGCCATTGGCTACTGATGCGCCAATGACGTGCCTGGTAACTTACTAAGTGAACGGTATGGGTGTAGGGCGACAGCAACCAACGGGCGCTGCAGAAAGGCGGCCTGACTACAGTACAGAGATTCGTTTTACGACATTGTCAGTGCCTGCAACGATGCGCAGAAAATAAATGCCTGGGTTTAAGCGACTGGGAATGGTATAATTTTTTGTCTGTTCACCCGACGATACCCGTTCATTAGACAGGGTAACGATTTCGTTGCCGAGTACGTCCATGATCTTGACAGAGACAATGCTTTCTTTTTCGAGCCGGTAAACAAGGTTAACCTGTGCATCGACCGGATTGGGTGAAACCTTGATCACGGTAAGCAGTTTATCCTGTTTTTGGTTTTGCGTTTTAGAGGGCAGGGATCCGGTACCGAAAGAAATGCTGTTGCCTGTAAATGATTTGTAAGGGGTAATATTTGCCTTGATTTCAGGTGCTTTGACCGCTTTTTTTCCTTTGTTCCGGAGGGCAACCCGGATGCTGTCCTGTTGCGCGTAACCGCTGAACGACATAGCAAACACCAGGAGGAGTATTCCCGGCATAGCAATAGGGAGCGCTATTTTAAAGAGTCGTCTCATTATAGGTTCGTGCCATAAAAGTATAAATAAAAACAAAGAAATTAAAGTTTTTGTTCAAAGCCTGAATATTTAACACAATTTAACATGCGCCGTGACGTTGCAGGACCCCGCATGAAGGGCTACGCAATTGTCAGACAATTGTTTGTGGAAGTAATTAATTAGGCTAATTTTGTCGCGTCATATCAACGAAACGTGTCGAGTCACAAAAATTTAAACACACTCACCGCCGCCGGCCTCCTCATCAGTTTAGGAATTGTTTACGGCGACATCGGAACATCTCCGCTCTATACCCTGAAGGCCATCTTCAACAGCGTTAAAGGAAACGGGGGAGACATCACGCCTGATGTGGTTTTGGGCTCTCTTTCCTGTATTATTTGGACGCTTACACTGCAAACTACGATCAAATATGTTGTCGTAACGCTGCGTGCCGACAATAAAGGTGAAGGCGGCATCTTTTCTCTCTACTCACTTGTGCGGAAAAAAGCACGCTGGCTGGTCATTCCGGCCATCGTGGGTGGCTGCGCCATGCTTGCCGACGGAATCATTACGCCCAGTATCACGGTGACTTCTGCCGTAGAGGGGTTGCAGGTCAAGTTTCCGCAGGTTCAGGTCATCCCGATTGTGCTGGCCATCATTGTGCTGCTGTTCGTTATTCAGCAATTCGGTACCAACCTGGTCGGCAAGCTTTTTGGGCCGATCATGTTTCTCTGGTTTTCGGTGCTCGGTGTCCTGGGTGGCATTTTTGTGCTCCAGGACCTCAGTATTCTGAAGGCCCTGAGCCCTTATTATGCAGTACACCTGCTGGTTACCAACCCAATGGCGCTCGTTATCCTGGGCGGCGTTTTTTTATGTACAACGGGTGCCGAAGCGTTGTATTCAGACCTGGGCCACTGCGGCCGTAAAAATATTCGCATCAGCTGGATTTTTGTAAAAGCGACGCTGATCATCAATTACCTCGGGCAGGGCGTTTGGATGATGCACCACTCGGGCAATTATGACAAGGTAAACCCCTTCTTTGAGATCGTACCCGATAATTATGTGGTTGCCATTGTTATCCTGGCTACCATGGCTGCGGTCATCGCGAGCCAGGCCATGATTACCGGGTCGTTCACGCTTATTTCAGAAGCGGTCAGGCTCAACCTCTGGCCCAAGATCAAGATCAATTACCCGAGCGATCAGAAAGGACAGCTTTATGTGCCGTCCATTAACTGGCTGCTCTTTATAGGCTGTGTCATCATCGTGCTTACCCTGCGCGAGTCTGAAAAAATGGAAGGGGCGTATGGCCTGGCCATCAACCTGACTTTTCTCATGACCACGGTCCTGGTGGCCACCTACATGCGCCGGAAAAAGATACCAGTCTACATCATTGCCATTTTCGTTGTTGTTTACGGTGTCATTGAACTTACGTTCCTGGTTGGAAACGTGGCCAAATTCCTGCATGGCGGCTGGGTTACCGTGCTGATCGGCTCGCTGCTTTTCAGTGTCATGTGGACCTGGTATGCAGCCAGGAAAATCAAGAATCGCTTTGTAAAGTATGTGGAGATCGAAGACTATTTCCCCATCATCAGCGAGCTAAGCGAAGATATCAGCGTACCAAAATATTCTTCCCAGCTCGTTTACCTGACCAGCGCAAACTTTAAAACAGAGATCGAGTCAAAGATTATTTATTCAATTATCCAAAAGGAGCCAAAGCGGGCCGATATCTACTGGCTGGTTCACGTCGATGTGATGGACGAGCCCTATACAACCGACTATAAGGTCGAGTTCCTGATACCGGGCAAACTGATCCGTATTGACTTCAGGCTGGGCTTCAGGATTGAGCAACGTGTTAACCTTTTGTACCGCAAGGTGGTGGAGGAACTGGTTAAAAATGGTGAGGTCGACATTACCAGCCAATACACGTCGCTGAACCGGCACAAAATTGCAGGCGATTTCCGCTTTGTGTTACTTGAAAAACACCTGTCTAAATTTAATAAACTCGGTTTCTACGAGCGGTCTATTATGGATTATTACTTCGTGCTGAAACGCCTGAGTCTTTCTGAGGAACGCAGTTTCGGGTTGGACAGCAGTTACGTGGATGTGGAGAAGGTGCCGCTAATCTTTGTTACGCCAGATGATATTGAACTGAACCGGCTCCCGGTCTGACCGCTGTAAAACAATAAAGGCTCCGGGGGATGGAGCCTTTGTTTGTAAAACAAACTATAGGGATAACTAGGAGGGAACAACTTGTGGGGGCCTTTAAGACCCGTTCCGGAACCATACCCACGTTATCTATCTTTTTCCCGGAAGACTATATGTAAATATAACCTATTAATTTTGAAGGGCAAAAGTTTTTTTTAATTCTTTTGACTGTGTTAAAACAAAATTAAGGCTCCCGGTGTAGCGATTTTCAGGTTATGCCTCAGTTTGGCGCAGTTTGCTGTGACGGTATCCGTACATGAAGTAAATAACCAGGCCAATAACCAGCCAGATGCCGAAGCCGATCCAGTTTGATATACCCAGCTCGCACATCATATACAGGCAGCTGATCAGTCCCAGTACGGGAATCAGCGAGAGTTTGTGCGTAACACAGAAAACGGCAATGACCACAGAGATTGCCAAAAAGATCCACATGGGTATTTTATGCTTGAACAGTGCCCATCCTGATTCGTATTTTTTATCCTGAGTTATTTTGCTCTGGTTAATAAAGGCTGCATAGCGGTCGGCTTTCAGGTCTGTCAGGTACGCCACGGCATCGATATTGCCTTTGGGCAGGATAACCGGCGCCATAAACGTGCTGATCTCCCTGCGCACGGTAGCCAGTTCGACAGAGTCAAGCGAGGTTACAAAGGTAACGGGCTCATTCAATTTTGCTTCATTCGTTACGAAGGCAAGCGTTTCCTGCTTGTACCGCGTAAAGGCAAGGACAAGTAAGGCGGCAAATGCCAGCGGAATAATGTACCGGCTGTTCAGGTAAGGGATTCTAAACCTGCCCCGTTTTACGTCGGGCCGGTTCTGCAGCACCAGCACGCCAGCGCAGACCAGCACGAAGGCGAACAGCGTGCCGATAGAGCACAGATCGGTAACTATGGTCAGATTCATGAAAAGTGAGGGAACTGCCACCACAAAACCGACCACGATGGTGGCAAAAGAAGGCGTTTTGTGTACCGGGTGAATGCGTGAAAAAGCTTTGGGCAGCAGGCCGTCGCGGCTCATGCTCATCCAGATGCGGGGCTGGCCCAGCTGGAAAACCAGCAATACGCTGGCCATGGCAAAAATGGCACTGACGGCAATAATACCGCTCATGAGCTTCAGGTCTATTTTATCGAACACGTAAGCAAGCGGGTCGCCTACGGCCAGGCTTTTGTAATTGACAATTCCTGTCAGCACGAGCGCAATGGCAACATACAATACCGTACAGATAATGATGGCCCACATCATGCCCCTGGGCAGATCGCGCTGCGGGTCACGGCACTCTTCGGCAGTAGTCGAGATGGCGTCAAAACCAATGTATGCAAAGAAAACGGCAGAAACGCCTTTTAGTATGCCCGAGACCCCGTTTGGGGCAAAAGGATTCCAGTTGTTGGTATCCACATAAAAAATGCCGACCGAGATGACCAGCAGGATCACCGCCAGTTTAACAACGACCATGGCGTTGCTTGCATTTCTTGACTCTTTCATGCCGCGGTATACGAGCCAGGTAATGAAAATAATGATGCCCAATGCGGGAAGGTCTGCCACGAAATGAAAACTGCCAATGGTCGGCGCGGTATTCCAGGCATTACTGGCTACCGCAGTCGCCTCGTCCAGATTGAGGGCATTTGTTCCCGCTTTCTGAAGAGCCTCGGCCCGCAGGTGACCATTGTAGGCAGACAGGTAGTCCATGGTCATCCAGTCGGGCAAATGGATGCCTTTGATGTCCAGGGCCGGTATATTGATCGATGACAGGAGACCTGTAAAGTAGTCAGACCAGGAAATGGCGACTGTGATGTTCCCGACTGCATACTCCATGATCAGCGACCACCCGATAATCCAGGCCACAAGTTCGCCGAAGGCCACGTAAGAGTAGGTATAAGCACTTCCCGAAACGGGAACCATAGAGGCAAATTCAGCATACGCAAAAGCGGCGAAACTACAGGCTATTGCCGTAAAGATGAAAAGAAAAATGACTGCCGGACCGCCATCGGCGCTGGCCTTGCCTATGGTGCTGAAAATTCCGGCGCCGATAATGGCCGCAATGCCGAAGGCTGTCAGGTCACGTACGCCAAGCGTTTTACGGAGGCTATGGTCGTGTTCGCCATAACCCCGCTGCGCATCTAGCAAAATCTTTTCGATCGTTTTTTTTCTGAATAGTTTTTTGAACATATGCGCCCAATAAGTTTGTCGCCAAACTTAATTATAATTTAATAAATGTAAGCCTGCGCCCTGACTAACCCAGTTTATCCAGCTCTTCTTTCACAAACGCTGCAAGTTTTTGCACATAAGCTGCACTGAAATCGAACCTGATCCCTGCTGTTTCATAAATCTCGTTCATTGGGCGCGTGTACCCGAGCGAAAGCGCCGCAAGGTATTGTTCAAGTGCCCGTTCGGGGGCTTC
Organism: Pedobacter yulinensis; assembly: GCF_003029735.1. GTDB lineage: Bacteria > Bacteroidota > Bacteroidia > Sphingobacteriales > Sphingobacteriaceae > Pedobacter > Pedobacter yulinensis. The sequence continues at coordinate 312,758 of NZ_KZ686270.1, read as the reverse complement.
TTTGTAATTTTTCCACACAGCAATGGCACCAAGCTGGGCAATTCCGTACTCAATATAATAAAACGGGACCTCAAACAGATGCAGCTGTTTCTGCCAGGCGTTGCCGAACGCAGCTTCCAGGCCGGTCCAGTCGGCGAAAGCTGCACCAAAACGGCTGTAAATCTGTTTGAAGGCTTCGTCACGGTCGGCGGGGTTGTGGTCTGGGTTGGTGTAGATCCAATGTTGAAACTGGTCAATAACAGCTACCCAGGGCAGGGTTTTCAGTACATCGATAAGCTGTTCCCGGCGCGCACGCAGCAGGTCTTCTTCTTTGTCGAAGTAAACATGCCAGCTATCCATAGAAAGCAGTTCCATGCTCATCGAGGCCAGTTCAGCCACTTCAGACGGGCAATGTTTAAAATCGTTCAGCTCCAGGTTTGCGGTCAGAAAGGTGTGCACAGCGTGGCCGCCTTCGTGCACCATGGTGGTCAGATCCCTGAACGAGTTGGCAGCATTCATGAAAATGAACGGAGCGCCTGTTTCTGCCAGAGGATAATTGTACCCGCCGGGCGCTTTGCCTTTCCTGCTTTCCACGTCGAACAGGTTGTTGGCCTTCATTGCAGCCAGTTTTTCGCCAAGTCGTTCATCGATGTTATTGAAGCAGGCAATACTTTTGTCGATCAGTTCGCTGCCGTTCTGGAAGGGTTTGAGCGCAGGTTTACCGCTGGTGCTGACATCCATATCCCAGGGCCGGAGCGGGGATAGACCCAGCGCCTGGCTGCGCTGCCCGGCCAGTTCCTGTAAAATCGGTACGATCTCTTTTTCTATGGCTTCGTGAAAATCGTAACAGTCTTTTGGGGTGTAGTCAAACCGGCCAAGCGCCTGAAACATGTAGTCACGGTAGTTTTCAAAGCCGGCATTCAGGGCCACCTGGTGGCGCAGGCTAACCAATTCATCAAACAGCAGGTTCAGCTCGTCTTTGTCTGTCATGCGCCGCTGCTGAATGGTTTCCCAGGCCAGCTGCCGCAGCTCGCGGTCCTGGTCTTTGAGAAAATTGGCGGCCTGTTCCAGGGTATATTCTTTGCCCCTGATCTCAACGCTCATGGCCCCTGTAATGGACTGGTATTTCTGCTGCGTAACCTGCAGTTTGGTAAACAGCGGGATGTTTTCTTCACGGTACAACTCGAGCGCTTTCCTGATGCCGCGCAGGTAGACAAAATACTTGTCCTGATCAAGCTCCTGTAAATATGGACTCTCAGTAAATTTGATATTTAACTGGTTGCCCAGGGGCGCGATTTTTGGCTCAATTTCGGTTGCGAAATACTGGAAATCCTGCACCAATTGTTCATTGGCTGTGTCGCAGGTCATCCTGATGTACCGCCAGGCAAAATCCTCTTCCAGTACCGCTTCGAGTTCGCTGCGGTTTTTCAGCCAGGTTTCGAGCGCTTCGGCATTGTCTACCGGACGCTCCAGAAGTTCGTTGAAAAGCGGCTCCAGGTTCTCCCATTTGATTTCAAGATCGGCGGGTACCCAGGTGCGGGGTTTTTTATGGATGCTCAGTGTGTTCATGTCAGGTATTGGGATAAGTTCTGATGAGTGTATCGATAAGGAAACAGGCGGCGAAAATTACCGAAGCCACGCCGTTCGTGGTGGCAAATGCCCGGTTAACTTTACTGATGTCGCCGGGTTTAACAAGCAGGTGCTGGTAGATCAACATGGCGCAGAAAAAAAGAAGACCGACGTAATATACAGGACCAAAGGTGCTGAAGAACAAAGGCGCGATTACACAGGCAGCCGACAGAACATGCAGCCAAACCGACACCTGTAGCGCCCGCCGCCGGCCCAGCAACGAGGGGATGGAATGTAGTTTTTCCTGTTTATCAAAGTCTTCGTCCTGCAGCGCATAAATGATATCAAAGCCCGCGGTCCAGAACAATACGGTAAACGAGTAGAGCAGTGGAACAAGATCAAAGTGACCGGTTACGGCAATGTATGCGCCGATCGGAGCAAGCGCCAGCCCCAGCCCGAGCACCAGGTGACAAAGTGCCGTGAAACGTTTTGTGTAGCTGTAAAACAAGACCACAAACAGCGCCACAGGCGAGAGGTAAAAGCACAGCGGATTGATGAACCAGGTTGCGGCCATGAATAAACCGCAGTTGATCACCACGAACAGCAGAGCCTCTCTGGCAGAAATGCGACCTGCAGGAATGTCGCGGTCGGCCGTACGCGGGTTGCGTGCGTCAATATCGCGGTCCAGGTAGCGGTTAAACGCCATGGCCGAATTTCTGGCAAAGACCATACACAGAACCACCAGCAACAATTTGAGCCAGGAAAATGGTGCATCAGCGCTGCTCACTCCCAGGAAAAAGCCGATCAGCGCAAATGGCATGGCAAATATAGAGTGGGCGAAGAGCACAAGTGAGAAGTATTTTTTCATTAAATCAGGTCTTCTGCGATTAAAAACTTACAAAAGTATCAGGAAAGCTTGGGTAACACAAAATCTTTGTTTACCTCTTCAATAAAGCCAAGCAGTTCTTCGCGCCCCTCACCTTTTTCGGCAGAGGTAACGAATACCGGAGGTATTTCCTCGAACCAGGCTGAAAGCGACTTTCGGAATTTGGCTACATTCTGGTCGGTTTTGCCGGCGCCCTGTTTGTCGGCCTTGGTAAACACAATGGCAAAGGGCAGGCCGCATTCGCCGAGCCAGTAACAGAAATCAAGATCGATCTGCTGCGGCTCGTGCCGACTGTCTATAAGTACCATTACGCACTGCAGGCTTTCCCGTTTTGTCAGGTAATTGCGAATAAATTTCTCCCATGCTTCCCGGCTTGACTTCGAAACCTTTGCGTAACCATAACCCGGAAGGTCGACGATGTACCAGCTTTCGTTGATCAGGAAATGGTTGATCAGTTGCGTTTTGCCCGGGCGCTGCGAGGTTTTCGCCAGTCCGTGCTGGTTAACGAGGCGGTTGATAAGCGAAGACTTACCTACGTTTGAGCGCCCGATGAACGCATATTCTGGCTTGTCTGGCGCGGGCAGCGCCGAGACCTTGGTGTTGCTGCAAACAAATACGGCCGTTTTAATGATCATGCAGCAAAGGTAGGCAAAAGTTAGGTGTTCGCATTCAGCGAAAGACGCCCAGACCCGTCGGGACCGAATCTGCTACTGCAATGTTGCCCGACGGGCGAGATGCCGGGTGCTACTAAGCTTCGAATTCACTATCTTTGCTGCCCAGCATGAGTCAGCAGATTACACCATACCAGACAGGAAGTACCAGCAAGAAAGAGCAGGTAGCCGATATGTTTAACAACATCTCAGGAACATATGATTTTCTAAACCATTTTCTTTCGCTGGGTATCGACATCATCTGGCGAAAAAAAGCGATCCGCGAGCTGCAGGCGCTGAAACCCAGGCTTATGCTCGACGTTGCCACCGGCACGGGCGACTTTGCGCTCGAGGCAATCCGCATACTCAGACCCGAAAAGATCATAGGCGTCGATATTTCTGAAGGGATGCTCGAGGTAGCGCGCAAAAAGATTGCAGAGAAGAACCTTTCTTCGGTATTTTCTGTGCAGCTTGGCGATTCTGAGGGGCTCCATTTTGAAGACAACCACTTCGATGCGATTACAGTGGCGTACGGTGTGCGTAATTTTGAGAACCTGGAACGGGGGCTTGCAGACATGTATCGGGTATTGAAACCGGGAGGCAAAATTGTCATTCTCGAATTTTCGAACCCTTCGGCATTCCCGGTCAAACAGCTATACAATTTTTATTTCAGGCGGGTTACGCCATTTTTCGGCCGCATGTTTTCAAAAGATGAACGTGCCTATTCTTACCTGCCCGAGTCGGTAGCCGCATTTCCTGACGGCACGCGGTTTACGGCCCTGATGGACAAGGTCGGTTTTGCGCAGAGTACACAACGCCCTTTAACCTTTGGTATCAGTTCAATTTATACCGGCATCAAATGAAACACATCGCAGTCCTGCTTTTGTTGATCTCCTGCAGCACGCTGGTCAGCGCACAGAAGTGGGGCGGAGGCGTCGATGAAGAGCCGGTACACTTCGGCTTCAATTTTCAGTACCTCAGCTCTGAATATAAGGTGCTGAAAAAAGCCGACTGGCGAAACCCCTATTATGACCGGGGCCTGAACGACAACATTACAGACTCGCTGAACGCGGTTTACGGCCGTTCTTCGCCAGGCTTCGGTATCGGGTTCGTAGTCAATTACCGCCTGGGCAGCAGGTTTGATGTACGCATGACGCCTTCACTCGTTTTCAATGACCGCTTGCTGAACTACGTTTATAAGGAGCCGGCCGTTAACAATACGAACTTTTCCAGCCTGCAGCAGCGGGTCCAGGCTACGGTTGTCGACTTGCCCGTTGGCATCAAACTTAAGTCTGACAAGGTGGGCAATTTTCGTGCGTATGTGTTGGGTGGCTTAAAATATTCGGTGGACATTACACCCGGTAAAAAGACAAACGACGAGGACAAGGCGCCGATCAATAAGTTGCTTAAAAACCAGCGCAGTTATCTTTCTTATGAGGCAGGCATCGGGTTTGATATCTACTTCGAGTATTTCAAAATGTCGCCTGAACTGAAGCTTTCTTACAGCATGAACGATGTGCTGAAGCACGAAGATCATCCATACGCGAACCCCATAGACCGGCTTACGCTGCGACATTTCACATTCAGTTTGTATTTCGAATAGCCCTGCCGAAGTAAAAAATTTTACATTTGCGGTGTAAAAAAACTAACTCATGCCTCAAATTGCCCTGATCACCGGTGCAACGTCCGGAATTGGCGAAGCCTGTGCCCATCAGTTCGCCAGCCAAGGATACCGGTTAATACTCCTGGCCCGCCGGGAAGAGCGGCTCCAGCAGATAGCCCGCGACCTTACTGAACAATACGGAGTTGCCACCAACATCCTGGTTGCAGACGTACGCCTGAAAGACCAGGTAGAAGAAGCGCTGGCTACCCTAAGCGGCGCAGACAGGGAGATCGATGTGCTTGTGAACAATGCCGGCCTGAGCCAGGGCCTGGATCCGATAGACAAGGGGAATACCGACGATTGGGACACGATGATCGATACCAACGTCAAAGGGCTTCTCTATGTAAGCCGTGTCGTTTCAGGCTGGATGGTAAACCGCGGAAAGGGCCATGTCATCAACATCGGTTCTATTGCCGCCAAAGAAGTTTACCCGAACGGGAATGTATATTGCGCTACGAAACACGCGGTCGACGCGCTGAGCAAGGGCATGCGCATCGACCTGCTGCCGCATGGCATTAAAGTTACGGCAATCCACCCCGGCATGGTCGAAACGGAGTTTTCCCTGGTGCGTTTTAAGGGCGATGCCGGTCGCGCCAAAAAAGTATACGAGGGGCTGGAACCGCTTGTAGCGCCTGATATTGCAGATGCGGTGTGGTATGCTGCCAGCCGCCCCGCCCATGTGAACATCAATGACCTGGTGATCATGCCTTCAGCCCAGGCCACCGGAACCATCGTGAACAGAAAGTAAGTGACAGCGGCCCTGCCGCAAAACAATAATTAACCCCGCGGCGTTTTTTTAAGCGCTGCCTATAAAGCCATTACCATGATTTCAGAAAACATAGACCAGGAGATCAAAAAAGCCATGCTCGCAAAAAACGATGCAGAACTGCGCGGGCTTCGTGCCATCAAGGCCGCATTGCTGCTGGCCAGGACCGAAAAAGGGGCTTCAGAACAGCCGGACGAAGATGCCGAACTGAAGATTCTTCAGCGTTTAATCAAGCAGCGCCGTGAATCTGCTGATATTTATCGCCAACAGGGCCGCGAAGATCTGTTTACCGTTGAAGAAGAGGAAATTGAAGTCATCAGCCGGTTTTTACCAAAACAGCTTGATGCCGCAGAAGTAGAGGCGGTGATCGCCTCGGTCATCCTGCAAAGCGGGGCGTCGTCTATGAAAGATATGGGGCGCGTTATGGGGCTGGCAAACAAGGAACTTGCCGGTAAAGCCGACGGAAAACTGATTGCCGAACTTGTCAAAAAGCAACTCTCTTAGTCAGTTGTTCTTTTTTTGTTTTCGGTATGTAATCTGCCTTTAATTACTTTCAAAGGCCATTTTTGTTTGCCGATTGAAAATTATTTGTTATTTTGCCCTTATATCAACATTACTCTGCTAACTTAGTAGCAGCTTACTCTAGCACCCATATATGAAATACGAAGTAATTGAAGCAGACGGTTTTAGATACATAGAAGCGGGAGCGGGCGAGACCCTTTTGTTACTTCATGGCCTGATGGGCGAATTGAGCAACTGGGAGTCGACAATCGATTATTTCAAAGGCCGATATCATGTAATTGTTCCGATCCTGCCGCTGTATGAATTGCCGATTCTGACGCTGGGTGTTAAAAGCATATCCAAATACGTTCACCGTTTCATTAAATATAAAAAGTTGGGGCAGGTTGTGCTGGTGGGCAATTCGCTTGGCGGCCATGTTGGTCTTGTCTTTACCGTGGCACACCAGGAAAAAGTAAAGGCCCTGGTCTTGACCGGCAGCTCCGGCCTGTACGAAAATTCTTTTGGCGGTTCTTTTCCGCGGCGCGAGAGTTATGATTACATCCGTGAAAAAGTCGAGTTTACCTTTCATGATCCGGCCATTGCAACAAAAGAACTCGTAGACGAGGTGTTCAAGACCATCAACGACCGTTCGCGGGTTTTGCGCATTTTGACCATTGCCAAATCGGCCATCAGGCATAATATGGCAAAAGAGCTGCCCAAAATTACCATTCCCGTATCGCTGATCTGGGGCAGGAACGATCGTGTAACGCCGCCCGATGTGGCCGAAGAATTTCATGAACTGCTGCCCAACTCAGAGTTGAACTGGATTGATGAATGCGGACATGCGCCCATGATGGAGCATCCTGAACAGTTCAATGTCTTGCTTGAGAAGTTTTTAGCGCGTATATTGCTTAAATAAAATGATTGCCTCAGAGATCATATCAGATGCCATCCCGCCGCTGAAGACTTCAGACACGGCGCAGAAGGCGCTTGACCGGATGACTGATTTTAAGGTGAGCCACATGCCTGTGGTGAACAGCGAGCAGTTTCTGGGCCTGGTTTCTGAAGATGATTTGTTTGAAGTGCAGGACCTGGATGTGCCGATCGGCGGACTGTCACTTTCGCTCATCAATCCGTTCGTTTATGAAGACGCGCATATTTATGATGTGGTGCGCATGTTTCACCAGCGCAGGCTGTCGGTGGTGCCGGTACTTGACATGCAAAAAAACTACCTGGGTGTGGTGTCTGTACATGCGGTGCTCGAATATGTATCACAGACGTATGCGGTCAGCGAGCCGGGCGGCATCATTGTGCTCAGCATCGGCAACCGCAACAATTCTCTTTCACACATGGCGCAGATCGTCGAGGCAGACAATGCCCAGATTCTCTCGTCTTATGTACAGGCATTCCCTGATTCAACGCGACTCGAAGTCACGCTGAAGATCAATAAAACGGAATTGACCACCATCGTTGCCTCATTTGAGCGGTACAATTATGAGGTGGTCAGCGTGCACAACAACAGCGATAACGAGAACGGCAGCCGCGACCGTTACGACTCGCTAATGAATTACCTCAATGTCTAGCTTTTAAGCCGAAAATCCTATTTTTGCTCGTCCGATTGCAGCTTAGTCCGTTCTCAACACCAGGCAGGGCCATGATCGATTTAATACATAATCTACAAACAGGCCAGGAATGACGATTGCCATATACGGAAGAGATTTTAACGAGAGCGTGCTCGCTTATGTACAGGAAGTCCTTGACGCACTGAATGAATTCGGGGTTAAACCGTTTATCTATACGAAATTTCACGCTTTTTTAGTTGGCAAGATCAGCTTTCCGGAAGGTACGGGCACTTTTCAGAACCACACCGAACTCAGGGACTGCGCAGAGGTCCTGCTCAGCCTGGGGGGCGACGGTACGCTGCTCGATACGCTTTCGCTGGTTCGCGACTCCGGTATCCCGGTTATCGGCATCAACTTTGGTCGGTTGGGTTTTCTGGCCAGTATTAACAAAACTGAGATCCGCAATGCCATCGGCGCGCTGGTCAACCGGCAGTACAGCATTGACCAGCGGGGACTGCTCTTACTTGAGTCGAAAGAACACCTTTTTGGCGACGAGAACTTTGCGCTGAACGATATTACCATTCACCGGCGGGACAATTCGGCCATGATGATCATTCATGCTTTCATGAACGAAGAGTTTGTCAATTCTTACTGGGCCGACGGACTGATCATTGCCACGCCCACCGGCTCAACCGCTTACTCGTTAAGCTGCGGTGGTCCGATCATTCACCCGAGTTCAGAAAGTATGGTCATTACGCCGATTGCACCTCATAACCTGAATGTGCGTCCGCTGATCCTGCCAGACCACTTCAACCTTTCTTTCGAGGTTGAACTGCGCAGCGCAAAGTTCCTGGTGTCGTGCGACTCGCGCACGGTCACTGTAGACCGGTCTGTCAAAGTGGGCATCAGCAAGGCCGGCTTTCACCTGAACCTGGTCAGGCTTAACAATGAAACCTACCTGTCTACGTTAAGGAACAAAATGCTTTGGGGAATTGATACGCGCAATTATTAGTATGACCGGCACCAGATCTGTTTTCGTTTTGCTTGTCCTCTGCCTTTTTCCAGGCGGGGTTGTCTGTGCGCAGCAGCCCTTTCCCGACACTGTATGGGAACTGGGACTCAGCGGCGGCGCTGCCGGATACATGGGCGACCTTAATCCCTCGAATCCCTTCCGAATCAGCGGGCCATCGGCAGCTGTGTACGGCAAGATCCATTTCGATGCACACTTCGGTCTGCGCGGGCAATACAGTTACGGCTCGATCAGCGCCAGGGATTCGCGGTCTTCGAATGCGCAGATCCGAAAACGTAATTTGAGTTTTAAATCACCGCTTCACGAAGCGGCGCTCCTGCTTGACTTCAATTTCATGGATTATTTCTCTGGTGGCGGGCGACAGTTCATGACTCCGTACCTTTTTGCCGGTGTGGCTGCGACAGCCTTTGAACCATCAGCCAAATACCAGGGAAGCACGTACCGCCTTGCAGAATACCGTACCGAAGGTCAGGATGTCCCTTATAATCGCATTGTTGTTTCAATTCCCTACGGCGCCGGGTTCAGGTACAATTTCAGGGGAAACTGGAGTGTGTTTTCAGAGATAGGCTACCGGACCAGCACCAGCGATTACCTGGATGATGTGAGCGGAACCTATACCCGTTTTCCGGATCAGGTGGCACCATTGCGCAGGGCCCTGGCCGACAGGTCGGCAGAGCTGGCAGGAGGCACCTGGAACGCTGCAGGCAGCCAGCGCGGCGATTTTAGAAAAAGAGATACATATATGTTTGTTGGTATTGGCATATCTTTTACCTTTGTGCCTCAAAATTGCTATCGCTTTTAAGCTGATTTTGATATAGATAGATGGGATTTAAAGAACAGATTAACCAGTCAAACGTACCACAGCACATCGCGATCATCATGGATGGAAACGGGCGTTGGGCTAAAAACCAGGGCAAGTTCAGGGCATTTGGCCACGAGAGCGGCGTATTGTCTGTTAAAGACATTGTTGAAGGCTGCGTAGAGGTCGGAGTAAAATACCTGACTTTGTATACTTTTTCGACCGAGAACTGGAACCGTCCGGCAGAGGAAGTGCAGGCCCTGATGGAGCTGCTTGTTTCTACCATCAGCAATGAAACACCTACCCTGAATAAAAATAACGTTCGCCTGAACGCAATCGGCGATATTGCCTCGCTTCCGCAGAAATGTATCGACGACCTGGAGGCAGCGCGTGCCGAAACAGCCGGTAATGATGCCTGTACCCTGAACCTGGCCCTGAGTTACAGCTCCAAATGGGAAATCCTTGAAGCGGTTAAACGGATCGCCACGCGCGTCAAAGAAGGTTCGCTTGAACTTGATGAGATCAATGACGGCTTTTTTTCGTCCTGCCTGGACACAGCAGGCATGCCGGATCCCGAACTCATGATCAGGACCGGCGGAGAACACCGCATCAGCAATTTCCTGCTGTGGCAAATGGCTTACACCGAACTTTATTTTACCGATATGCTGTGGCCAGACTTCAGAAAAAATGACCTGTTCGAGGCCATCGTTGACTACCAGAAACGCGAACGAAGGTTTGGAAAAATCAGTGAACAATTGAACTAATTTTTCTTTTAACACTTTTTAACAAGCCTTTAAGTTAACTTAGCAGCACTTTTTAAGATTAGAATAACAGTGCCCCGACCGGTGAGTATACCAGACAAACATCATCACGCAAGCTGCCAGTCGCCTAAAAAAAGAATGTATTCTTAATGAAAAAAATATATCAACTCGTATTTTTCCTGCTGATCAGTTCATCGGCCTTTGCCCAGTTCCCGAAACCGAATCCTGCGCCACCATCTTTGAAGATCAATGGCTCGGAGCTGGATTATTTCAGCCCAAAAGAATACATCATCGGCGGCACAACTGTTTCCGGTACGCAGTACCTGGATAAAGAGGTGCTGATCACGCTTTCCAAACTGAACAAAGGCGACCGCATTGTGCTGCCAGGCGAAGCCACGGCAAATGCCATCAAGAACCTCTGGGCACAAGGACTTTTTGATGATGTTCAGCTCAATATTGACCGCATTACCGGCGATTCAGTTTTTTTTGATATAGCTGTGGTCGAGCGGCCACGTCTGAGCTCGATCGAGCTGAAAGGTCTGAGAAAATCAGAACGTACGGCGATCAGCGAGAAACTGAACGAATCAGGAAAGATCATCAACGATAACCTGTACAATACCACCCGCAGAACGATCACGAATTACCTGCTTGAAAAAGGATTTTTCTTTACCAAAGTCGAATTCAAGACACGGAAAGATTCTGCGCAAGATAACTCGCAGATCCTAGAAGCCTGGGTGGATAAGGGAAACCGTGTAAAAGTACACGAGATCGTGTTTACAGGTAACAAAGACTTCAGTTCTGCTAAACTTAAAAAGTACCTGAAAAAAACCAAGCAACAAGCTTTTTACAAAGTTTTTGGTTCAGGTAAATTCAGCAAGGAAAAGTACCAGGAAGATAAACTGAAGATGATTGCTAAAATGCACGCCAAAGGATACCGCGATGCCGAAATCCTGAAAGACAGCGTGTACAAATACAATGACAAATCAGTAGGTATTAAGATAGACCTGCATGAAGGGCCGAAATACTATTTCGGCAACATCACCTTCGTGGGCAATGCGAAGTACCCGACTAAGTTCCTTCAGCAGGTGCTTGCCATTAAAAAGGGCGAGGTGTTCAGCGAGGAAAAACTGGAGAAGAAGCTGAACAATGACCCCAACAACGGCGACATCAACAGCCTGTACACTGATGATGGGTACCTGACATTTAATGCAGAGCCAGTGCAGACCAAGGTATACGGCGATACCGTAGATCTGGAAATCAGGCTGGTTGAGGGGCAGCAGTTCACCAATAACCGGATTATCCTGAAAGGTAACACCATTACCAACGACCGCGTGGTGATGCGCCAGATCAGGACCAAGCCAGGCGAGAAATTCAAGAAAAATGACCTGATCCGTACGGTACGTGAAATCGATGCGCTGGGTAACTTTGATGAGGCCAAAACCTCGCCGCTACCAAAACCGAACCCGGCAGATGGAACAGTCGATATCGAATACACGGTTGAAGAAAAACCATCTGACCAGATCGAGCTTTCAGGCGGTTTCGGGGCCGGGAGGATTATCGGTACGCTCGGCTTGACGTTCAATAACTTCTCGCTTCGCAACCTGTTTAACATCAATGCCTACAAGCCGCTGCCGAAGGGCGATGGCCAGAAACTGAGTATCCGCGGTCAGACAAACGGTAAATTTTACCAGTCTTACAGTTTCTCCTTCTCTGAACCCTGGTTGGGCGGTGACAAGCCTGTAAGTTTCGGTATCAGCGGCTTTACTTCGTTGTCTAACTATAGCTACGGATTAAATACCAGCGCAGATGCGCAGCAGCGCATTCGCCTGAACGGTATTACGGTAAGCATTGGTAAAGTGCTGAACTGGCCGGATAACTTTTTCCAGATCACGCATGCACTCAACCTGCAGCAGTTTATCCTGAACAATTACCCTGGCTACAAATTCAGCACGGGAACTTCTTATAACCTGAACTTACAGGAGGTACTGAGCCGCGACTCGCGCGATTCGCCGATCTTCCCCAAGTCGGGTAGTTACCTGCGTTTTACGTTGCAGCTGACGCCGCCGTATTCATTGATGAACAAAGTGAATTACGCAACGGCATCAGATAAGGAGCGTTACAAATTCTCTGAATACCACAAATGGAAATTTGAGGCGCAATGGTTCCAGCGCGTGGTTGGCAACCTGGTTATCAAAGCGCAGGCGCAGTTTGGTTTCCTCGGCCAGTACAACAGTGCAGTCGGGCAGTCTCCGTTTGAGCGTTTCAAACTTGGTGGCGACGGAATGATGGGCTTTGACTTCCTGCAGGGCTCTGAGATCATTGCCATGCGCGGTTACGCAAACAATGCGGTTATTCCGCTTGGCGCGAACGTTGCGCAGGCACAGCAGTCGGGCAGCCCGATCTTTAATAAGTACGTGCTCGAACTCCGCTACCCGGTTATCGATACAGAGCAAGCCAAGGCGTTTATTGTAGCCTTTGCTGAAGGCGGTAATACCTGGGACCGGTTCCGCGACTTTAATCCGTTCAATGTCAGAAGATCTGCAGGTGTTGGTGCTAAAATATTTTTACCGATATTTGGCTTACTGGGAATTGATTATGGTTACGGCTTCGACAAGATCCCGGGCATCTCAGCTGCGAACAATTACGGAAGGCAGGGTTTCACCTTCAGTATCGCACAGCAGCTGGGTGGTTTTTAACACTTAACACAAATGAAAATGAAAAGATATCTTTTAGGCTTATTCCTGCTCGTGCTGGCGCATACGGCGTCTGCGCAGCGCTTTGCCTATGTAGATACGGAATATATTCTTGGCCATATGCCTGAATACAAATCGGCGCTGAGCCAGATGGAAACCGTGTCTAAAGAGTGGCAGAAACAGGTGGATGCAAATTTTTCAGAGATCGACAAAATGTACAAGGCCTACCAGGCCGACCAGGTGCTTTTGACAGATGAGATGCGCAAACGCCGTGAAAATGAAATTATAGAAAAAGAAAAACAGGCGAAGGAATACCAGCGCCTCAAGTTCGGCCCGGAGGGCGACCTTTTCCAGCTTCGCAGCAAACTGCTGAAACCCGTTCAGGAAAAAGTGTCTACCACCGTCCGCACGCTGGCCAGGGCGAAAAATCTTGACTTCGTTTTCGACAAGGGAAACGATGCAACCATGATCTATGCCAGCAGCAGTTTTGACATCAGCAATGAGGTGATCACGAAACTGGGATATAAACCCGGACAAAGACAATAAACTATAAACAACGTAACTAGAAAACAATTAAGTAAAATAAAAGTGATGAGAAAGTTGATTAACGTATTTTTTGTAGCAGGAGGATTGGTGCTTGCAGGCAACGTGGCTAGCGCTCAACAAAAAATCGCGCATTTGAATTCTGAGGAGATCTTTGCAACGCTTCCGGAAGCCAAAACAGCTCAAACCACCCTTGAAACATTGGGTAAACAGAAGCAGGACGAGATCACCAAAATGACCACAGAGTTTCAAACTAAACTCAAAGCTGCTCAGGACAAAGAAAGAACGCTTAGCGAGGCAAATAAAGAAGCCGTAACCAAAGAGTTGCAGGCAGCCAATGTTGAATTGCAGGAGCTTCAGAAACGCATTACCGACGCCAACCAGAAGGCTGACCAGGAACTGCGCCAGAAACAGGCAGACCTGCTGAACCCCATGCGTGTTAAAATTGACAACGCCATCAAGGCAGTAGCCAGGGAAAAAGGATTGTCTTATGTTTTTGATACATCAGACCAGGGTGCAGGCAACAATGTCGTGTTCTGGGATGGTGGTGATGACATTACCGGAGCGGTGAAAACCAAACTGGGCATTTCTCCAAACGCAAAACCTGTAGCAGCAGCGCCTGCGGCAACAAAAAAATAGTAAGAACTGATGTTCAATATAAAAAGGCGGAAGTAGTTCCGCCTTTTTTTTGTCTGAAAAATGAAGGGACCCATCGGGATATTTGATTCAGGTTATGGCGGTCTGACTGTTTTTAAGTCGATCGCCGCCAGGCTGCCAGGCTACAGTTACCTGTACTTCGGCGACAATGGCCGCGCACCCTATGGTGACCGATCGTTTGAAACGGTATACCTCTACACCTGGGAATGCGTACAGTGGATGTTTGCCCAGGGCTGCCCCCTGGTTATCCTTGCCTGCAACACCGCCTCTGCGAAAGCGCTGCGCAGCATTCAGCAGAACGAGCTTCAGACATATTATCCGGAAAACAGGGTGCTCGGCGTGATCAGGCCAACGGCCGAAACAATTGGCAACTTTACCCAGACTGGCAGCGTTGGCGTGCTGGGGACGCGGGGTACGGTGCGCTCGGCATCTTATCCCATAGAGATTGCCAAATTTTTCCCCGATGTGGCGGTAAGCCAACAGAGCTGCCCGCTATGGGTGCCGCTTATTGAGAACAACGAACACGAGTCTGCAGGAGCGGATTATTTCGTTAAAAAATACCTGGACGAACTGCTGGACGGCCGTCCCGAAATTGATACGTTGCTGCTGGCCTGCACGCATTACCCGCTGCTGATTCCAAAAATAGACCAGTACCTGCCCGCCGGAATCAGGCTCGTCTCGCAGGGTGCCATCGTTGCCTCTAGCCTGGAAGACTACCTGCTGCGACACCCTGAAATTGCCAGCCGCATTGACTGCAGCATGCAGCAGCAGTTTTTCACCACCGGCGATGCACCTTCATTCGAAGAGCATGCCTCTGCATTCTTCGGCCAGGCTATTCACGCCATCGCCGTAAACGGTTTCAAAAAGTAATTTTCCGGGCAAACTTTACATTATTCTGTTGGCTGAACGCCTGTAAAAACCCTACATTTGCGCCTTGAAACTTCTTTCATGAGCGATCAGATCAAACACGAATGCGGAATTGCTTTCATCCGCCTGTTAAAACCTCTCTCATTCTACCGCGAAAAATACGGCACAGCACTTTACGGATTGAACAAACTGTATCTTCTGATGGAGAAACAGCACAACCGCGGCCAGGACGGAGCAGGGATAGCAACCATTAAGCTGGATGTAAAGCCGGGAAACCGTTACATCAGCAGGTACCGTTCTATGGCTTCGAACGCCGTGGCCGATATTTTTGAATATGTGCAGAACAAATTTGTAGATATCCAGAACAACACGCCCGAGCTGATGCAGGACACCGAGTGGCTGAAAAATAATGTCAGCTTTATCGGCGAAGTGCTTATGGGACACCTGCGTTACGGTACGCATGGTAAAAACAGCATTGAGAACTGTCACCCTTTCCTGCGCCAGAACAATTGGATGACGCGAAACCTCGTCATTGCCGGGAACTTCAACATGACCAATGTAGATGAACTGCTCGAGCAGCTTTATGAACTGGGGCAGCATCCAAAAGAAAAAGCAGATACAGTTACCGTGCTGGAAAAGATCGGTCATTTTCTTGACGATGAAAACCAGGACCTGTTTGACCAGTATAAGCAGGAGGGTTTGAGTAATGTAGACATTACGCATAAAATATCCGACAACCTGAATATCGGCAATATTTTACGGCGTTCGGCAAAAACCTGGGATGGGGGGTATACGATCTGCGGAATCGTTGGTAATGGCGATGCCTTCATTATGCGCGACCCCGCGGGTATTCGCCCGGCCTATTATTACGCCGATGACGAGATCGTTGTGGCAGCATCGGAGCGTCCGGCGCTGCAGACTGCGTTTAACATCCAGTATAAAAACGTACGTGAAATACAGCCAGGCCATGCGCTTATTGTCAAAAAAGACGGGTCTGTTGCCGAAGAGATGTTTCGCGAGCCGACAGAAAAACTGTCCTGCTCATTCGAGCGCATTTATTTCTCGCGCGGCAGCGACGCAGAAATTTACCGGGAGCGTAAACACCTGGGCAAATTGCTTGTAGATGAGATCCTGAAAACTGTCAAACACGACATTGACAACACTGTATTTTCTTTTATACCCAATACCGCTGAAGTTGCATTTTTCGGAATGGTCGAAGGGGTACACCAATACATCAGGGACCTGCAGAAAAAACATCTGCTTGAAAATAAGGACCAGCTGAATGATGAGCAGTTAGACAGACTCCTGTCGCTCAGTCCGCGGGTGGAAAAACTGGCCATTAAAGACGTGAAACTGCGCACGTTCATTACCCAGGATGCAGACCGGCAGGACATGGTGGCCCACGTATATGACTCAACGTATGGCATTATCCGCAACCATGTCGATACGCTGGTGGCCATAGACGATTCAATTGTTCGTGGAACCACACTGAAACAGAGCATCATTAAGATCATGGACCGATTGCATCCGAAAAAGATTATCATCGTATCATCGGCGCCGCAGATCCGTTACCCCGATTGTTACGGCATAGATATGTCGCGTATGGGACAGTTTGTGGCATTCGAGGCAGCGATTCAATTGCTCCGGGAACGAGGCATGGAACAGGTCATTGAAGATGTTTACGATAAATGTAAAGCATCGGTGCTGTTGCCCAAGGAAGAGATCGTGAATCATGTTAAAGATATCTACCGGCCGTTCAGCCGTGAAGAGATCTCGGCACAGATTGCGAAAATCATCACCCCGAAAGATACCGTAGCAGAAGTAGAAGTGATTTATCAATCGCTCGAAAGCCTCCATGTTGCGTGTCCTAATCACCGCGGCGACTGGTATTTCTCGGGCAATTACCCAACGCCGGGTGGCAATAAAGTGGTGAACAAAGCTTTCATCAACTGGCGTGAGGGGATTAACCAGCGTGCCTACTAGCTATACCGGCTTCTAAAACGAACAGGACCTGTTGCAAAGCAACAGGTTTTTTTTTGCTAGTCTTCGGTTTCGATGCGGGTATGTCTGCGGGTGTCAGCCATGTTGAGGTACACCAAAAGCGAAATAAAAATACAGGCGGTAATGTACCAGAAAAAATAATGCTCATTACCAGCGTGTTTGAAATACAGGGCCAGGTACTCGGCAGATCCGCCAAAAATGGCGACCGTGAGCGCATATGGCAGACCCACACCCAGGGCACGGATCCTGGCAGGAAAAAGTTCAGCTTTGACGACTGCGTTGATGCTCGTGTAGCCGCTCACAATAACCAGTGCGATCATGAGCATACAGAAGGCCTCCAGTTGTGACGTGGCGCGGCTTAATCCCGTAAGCAATGGGACGGTGAACAGGGTGCCGGCTACACCAAAGCCGATAAGCAGGGGCTTGCGCCCGATGCGGTCTGAAAGAGCGCCGAAGACCGGCTGCAGCAGTGCAAAAGCCAGGAGGCTGATAAATGACAAAAGCGTCGCATCGCCCTTGGTCATGCCAACCGTATTGACCAAAAATTTTTGCATATAGGTCGTGTAGGTATAAAAGGCGAGCGTACCGCCCAGCGTGAGACCGACCACAGTCAGCACCTCGCGCGGGTGCCCCAGCAGGGCTTTCATGCTGCCGCGTTGTGACGGGTTGTATTCGGCTGAGGCTTGGAAAGCACGTGTTTCATCAAGCAGGCTGCGCAACCGGAGGGCGACGAGCGAAAGCACCGCGCCGATGAAAAAGGGAATCCGCCAGCCCCATTCCTGCAATTGTGTTTCGCTCAGGATCATCTTCTGCAGCAGCAACTGGATGCCCAGGGCGATCAGCTGGCCGCCGATCAGTGTTACGTACTGAAAACTGGAATAAAACCCGCGGTTCTTGGCATTGGCCATTTCACTCAGGTAAGTCGCAGAAACCCCATATTCGCCGCCTACGCTCAGGCCCTGCAGCAAGCGGGCCAGCAGCAGCAGAACCGGTGCTGCAAGGCCTATGCTGTTGTAGGTCGGGGTAAAACAAATGAGCAGGGAACCGAAAGACATCAGGAGCACAGAAGCCGTCATCGACTTTTTCCGGCCGAGGCGGTCGGCCATGGTGCCGAAGATCCAGCTCCCCAGCGGGCGCATCAGAAAACCCAGGGCAAAAACCCCTGCACTGTTCAGTAACTGAACAGTCTGGTCGGCAGCCGGGAAAAATGCAGCCGAGAAATAAATGGCGAACGCGGAATAGGCGTACCAATCATACCATTCAACAAGGTTGCCTATCGAGCCGCCAAGGATGGCCCGTATGCGGCGGTGTTCGTTCTGGCTGGGCTGCGGTTGGACACTCATAGGCAGGGATGGGAAGGGTTTAGTAGTATTTCATCATGACCTGTGCCAGCAGCCTGACCGCGAACAGCAGGATGACAACACCGGCAATCTTATTCAGGTTCTGAATGGTTTTTTCCTTGATCCGGTAGCGCAATTTAGAGGCGTAATACGTTTTAATGGTATCGACGCTGAGCTGCGTCACCATGGCAATAACGAAAAAAAGAATTTTCTCATTCATTTCATAATGCAGCTGGGCCGACACGATGCCGCCAACCATGAGCCAGAACATCAGGGTGGTGGGCGATAACAGGCACATCAGAAAGCCCTTTAAAATGTAGCCCCGTTTGCGTACTTTGATCAGTTCAGAAAGTTCATAGTTTACTTTAACTTTTTTGAACACGTAATACAGGCCAATGCCCAGGAGGAATGTGCCGCCCACCAGGCCAAGGTATTTGTTATAGCTTGATTTATAGTCTACAAAGGTCGAACTGAAAATGGTCAGTGAAATAAAAATGATATCGCTCAGCACCACGCCCATGGCCAGTGAAACGCCTGCCTTGAAGCCTTTCTCTATACTCGTTTTGATCATGGAGAAAAAAACGGGTCCCGTCAGGAAGGAGAATAGAATTCCCGCCCCTATGCCTTGCAATGCCGCTTCGAACATGCTGCAATTATATTAAAATTAAACCAAAATACCAGCTTGAATCGAACCGGGAAAATGCCGCCAGCGCCGTTTGCAATGCAGATAATACTTCAATAAGTCTTTATTTTTATTTATGTTTAGCCCGCAAAAAAAACATCAAAAAACCGATAATGGAAAAAACGTCACAAAAGAATTATGGAACTGCATTGTACACCATCATTACCGTATTCTTCTTCTGGGGGTTTGTAGCGGCGTCTAATGGGATCTTTATACCTTTCTGTAAAACACACTTTGACTTAACACAATTTGAGTCGCAATTGATTGATTTTACATTTTATGGCGGCTACTTTATCGGGTCTCTCATCCTGTATTTTGCATCGCAGGCCAGCCGCGTTGACATTCTCAATAAGGTTGGCTACAAAAAGGGGATCATTTTTGGACTGGTACTTTCAGCAGTCGGTGCATTGCTGATGATCCCTGCAGTAGGGTCAGGATCATTCCTGTTTATCCTGTTTGCATTTTTCGTTATTGCACTGGGTTTCTCACTGCAGCAAACAGCAGCCAATCCATTTGTGGTGGCACTGGGTGATCCTTCGGGCGGTTCGCACCGTCTGAACCTGGCGGGCGGGATCAACAACTTCGGCGGCCTGATGGGCCCCGTCATTGTCAGCGTGGTCCTGTTCGGAACAGCAAGCGATGCCGTGCCGAAAGTGGTCGAGATCTCTTCGATCAATACATTGTATTACATTCTGGCGGGTTTGTTCCTGGCTGTTGCCATCTTTTATTCGGTTACCAAGCTGCCCAGCGTAACCAGCAACGAGACCATGGAGAACAGCCCTAAACCAAACGGGCCGCTGGTTGTTATGATCGCCGGCTTCCTGATGGTCGCTGCTGCAGGTCCCCTTGCAGAACTAACCGGCATCAGCGCATCTGTCTTCGTTTATTCATCGCTGGTCATTACCCTTGGCGCACTGCTGTTCGCTTATTTTGTGAAGAAAGACAGCGCGAGCTTGCCGAAATGGGGCGCCATGCGTTATCCCCAGCTTATTCTGGGTATGCTGGCCATCTTTACCTACGTGGGTACAGAGGTGACCATTCAAAGTAATCTTGGTGCTTTGCTTGCCGAACCAAATTTCGGGGCCATGAGTAATTCTGATATCAAACCTTATATTTCGTTGTATTGGGGCAGTATGATGATTGGCCGGTGGACAGGTGCGGTCAGTGCGTTTAACCTGAGCAGGTCTACAAGGACCATTCTGACCATTGTGGTACCGTTCATTGCTTTCGCTGTCATTTTATTTGTAAACCATGCAACAGGCACCGATGTAGGTAACCTGTATGCCTATGCCATCAGCATTGCTGTGATGATCGCTGCTTTTCTTATCGGTCAGGAAAAACCGGCAAAGACGCTGGCTATCTTTGGTACATTGGGTGCAGTAGCTATGCTTGTCGGTCTTTTTACAGAAGGTCAGGTTTCTATTTTTGCATTTGTAAGCGGCGGCCTATGCTGTTCGATCATGTGGCCCTCTATTTTTGCCCTGTCTATTACCGGCCTGGGCAAATACACCAGTCAGGGCTCGGCATTCTTGATCATGATGATCCTGGGTGGCTCAATCATTCCACCGATCCAGGGCGAGCTGGCCGATAGCATCGGGATCCATAGCTCTTACATTGTGCCGGTGCTTGGTTTCCTTTACCTGATCTATTTTGCCTGGAAGGTGAGTGCAGAACTTCGCAAACAGGGCATAGACATCGAGAAAATAGAAGCCGAAGGCGGACACTAAAGTTTTATCGAACCCGGGGAGATTTTCCCGGGTTTTTTTTCAATACCATTAACACCAATCAAACCACTAACCAACCACTACCAACTATGGAGAGTAAACCTCAAAACAATTATGTCAGGCAGATGGTCATCATCTGCGCTCTATTTTTCGTTTTTGGCTTCGTAACCTGGCTTAACGGGACCCTGATCCCTTTTTTGCAGATTGCATGCGACCTGCACGAAAAACAAGCGCTTTTTGTTACGTTCGCCTTTTACATGGCTTATTTTTTCCTGGCCATTCCATCTTCGGCCATTCTTAAAAAGACGGGTTTTAAGAACGGCATGGCGCTGGGGCTGTTCGTCATGGCCCTTGGGTCGCTGATCTTCATCCCGGCCGCCCAGCAGCGCGCGTTCGGGCTGTTTCTGACCGGGCTTTTTGTGCAAGGCGCCGGACTGGCGCTTTTGCAGACCGCTTCAAACCCCTATGCAGCCATTATCGGACCCAATGAAAGTGCGGCGCAGCGAATCAGCATCATGGGAATCTGTAACAAGATTGCCGGGGCAATCAGCCCGCTGGTGCTCAGCGCCATCGTGCTGAACAACGCTACGGCTATCGAAGAAAAGATCAAAGTTGCAGCCGGCGAAGCACAAAGAACCGCATTGCTCGACGAGCTCGCATCAAAAGTGATCATGCCGTATATCGTCATGGCCGTCATTCTTATTATCCTGGCTTTCCTGATTAAACAATCCTCCTTGCCCGAGATTGATACCGATGGGGCCGAAGCTGCAGACGGCACAGAGGCTGCTCCTAAAAGCAGTGTCTTTGGCCATCCGCACCTGCTGCTTGGCGTGATCTGCCTGTTTCTGTATGTTGGCGTAGAAGTGATGGCCGGAGACGTCATCGGTAACTACGGCCGGGCAATGGGCATGAGCCTGGACACCACAAAGTATTTCACCACGTTTACGCTGGTCTCCATGCTGGTGGGTTATGTGATCGGGATCTTTACCATTCCGCGTTTCATTAGCCAGCAAACCAGCCTCAGGGTGGCGGCGATCCTTGGTATGCTCTTCACAGCCGGTGCATTCCTGACAGAAGGTTATACTGCCGTAACCTTTATCGCGCTGCTGGGTCTTGCGAATGCGCCCATGTGGCCTGCTATTTTTCCGCTGGCGATCAACAAACTTGGCAAGTTTACGAAAATCGGTTCCGCCATGCTGGTTATGGGCATTGCCGGCGGCGCCATTATGCCGCAGATCTATGCAGAGCTGAAGTCGACCTTTGGCATGGCCAACAATACGGCTTTCCTGGTTACCATGCTGCCGTGCTACCTGTACATCCTGTATTACTCCATTGCTGGCTACAAAGTCGGACTGAAAAAATGAGCAAACCCAGCTTTAACCATATTTTTATGAACCTGGCTACCGACCTGGCCGCCCGCTCACATTGTGTGCGGGCGCACGTCGGCGCCGTTTTAACAAAAGATACCCGCATCATTTCGATCGGTTATAACGGCCCGCCCGCCGGAACGCACAATTGCGACGAAGAGTGGCCCGCCGAGGGCTGCCAACGGGATTCGAAAGGCAGCTGCTCGCTTGCCCTGCATGCAGAGGAGAACGCCATTCTGTATGCTGCCAAAAATGGTGCAAAGATTGAAGGCTCCACGCTGTACACCACGCTTTCGCCCTGTATTGCCTGCGCCCGGCTCATTCTGTCATCAGGGATCGGGACCGTGTTTTACAAATATTCTTACGCTGCCTATAAAGGCCTGCCGAGCGATGAGGGCGTTGATTTTCTAAAGAAATTCGGCGTAGAGGTCATTTTGCTCGAACCGTAAGTCGCCTGGCAGTCTTCCCTTGCCCAATCAAAATTCTTGCTACGAAAGTACTTGTAGCGTTCAGCCTTTCGGCTTAAATACCTATCTTTGCCCATGCACGAAAAAATCATTATTCTCGATTTTGGTTCGCAGTACACACAATTGATTGCACGCCGCGTACGCGAACTGAATGTTTACTGTGAAATCCACCCTTTCAACCACCTTCCTGAGTTTACCGGCGACGTAAAAGGCATCATTTTGTCGGGCAGTCCGTATTCCGTACGGCAGGCAGATGCCCCGCAGCTTGATTTGACGCTGTTTCATGAAAAATACCCGGTACTGGGCGTCTGTTATGGAGCGCAATACCTGGCGCAGCAGGCAGGAGGGGAGGTACAGCCATCGACCATTCGTGAGTATGGCCGGGCCAACCTGGGTTTCATTCAGCATGAGGATAAACTTTTCAAAGACATACCGGCGCACTCGCAGGTATGGATGTCGCACGGCGATACCATCGTTACAACGCCGGCTAATTTTGAGATCACCGCAAGTACCGATACCGTACGCGTGGCCGCTTACCGTGTAACCGGCACCGACACGTATGGCATTCAGTTCCACCCCGAGGTTACACACAGTACTGACGGTAAACAATTGCTTAAAAACTTCCTGGTAGATATTTGTGGCTGCAGCCAGGAGTGGACACCAGATTCTTTTATCGAAGAAACGGTAAGTGAACTGCAGCAGCAGCTCGGAAATGACAAGGTCGTGCTTGGTCTTTCGGGCGGTGTAGATTCAAGTGTAGCCGCCATGCTGCTGCACCGTGCAATCGGTAAAAACCTGCACTGTATTTTTGTAGACAACGGGCTGCTCCGGAAAGATGAGTACGCTTCTGTGTTGGAGCAGTACAAACACCTGGGGCTGAATATCAGAGGTATAGATGCCAAAGATCGTTTTCTGAGCCAGCTGGCAGGTATAAAAGACCCTGAATTAAAACGAAAAGCGATTGGCCGTGTTTTCATAGAAGTATTCGACGATGCGGCGCATGAAGTGCAGGATGTAGTATGGCTGGGCCAGGGAACCATTTACCCCGACGTAATCGAATCGGTATCAGTTAAAGGACCCTCAGCGACCATCAAATCACACCACAATGTCGGCGGCTTGCCCGATTTCATGAAACTGAAGATTGTTGAGCCGCTGAAGACCTTGTTTAAAGATGAGGTACGCCGCGTTGGCAGGAGCCTTGGCCTGGAAGATTTTATCCTGGGACGACATCCTTTCCCCGGCCCGGGCCTGGCCATTCGTATTCTGGGCGAGGTAACGGCAGAGAAGGTGGCTATTTTGCAGGAAGCTGATTCGATTTACATCAATAACCTGAAAGAAGCCGGTTTATACGACCAGGTCTGGCAGGCCGGAGCAATTTTCCTGCCGGTACAGTCGGTCGGTGTGATGGGTGATGAGCGCACCTACGAAAACGTGATCTGCCTCCGTGCGGTTGAGTCGCTCGACGGGATGACGGCAGACTGGTGCCATCTGCCTTACCAGGTGCTTGCCAAGATCTCGAACGAAATTATAAATAAAGTGAAAGGCATTAACCGGGTTGTTTATGATATTAGCTCGAAACCACCTGCAACGATTGAGTGGGAATAGATTTTCTTTTTTGCTTCTGCTGCTGGTCTTAGCCGGTTGTTCGCCTAAAATACGCAAGACAACCGATACGCCGGTCAGGGAGCAGGAAAAAGCGATTGAGAAAAAAGAAGTCAGAAGATTTTCGGAAGCAAGGATTTCGTTGCTGCTTCCGTTTGACATTAGCCGGGCGAAGCTTGCCGCAGTGACCAAACAGGACCTTGAAAAATCCTCGCTTGCGATTGATTTTTACCAGGGGTTCAAACTTGGTCTGGATTCTGCTGCGCAATCCGGTCTTAATTTTCAGCTGCATGTCTTTGACACCCGCGATGAAAACAGCCAGATCGCAACACTGTATAAAAATGAGGATTTTCAGACCAGCCACCTGCTGGTTGGTCCCATATTTCCGCAGGGCCAGAAATTTATCGCATCGTATGCGCATGAACACCAAATCCCTGTCGTTTCGCCCTTGGCTGCTTCGAACCCACGCGAGTTCAACAATCCAAATCTGGTCTCGGTCGTCAACAACATCGAGCTGCATGCCGGTAAAATTGTCGACTACATCTCGGATCATTATGATCCTGCTAAAACGATCGTTGTGCTGATCAATCCGAAAACGACAGACGACGAAATCTTCGCTGCGCCCCTTCGCAGCCAGCTCCGGCAAAACAAACGCAAATTTGTGGTTCAGGAGTTTGCTTCGGTATATGCCCTAGAACGCCGGCTGGTGAAGGGTAAAAACTATGCTGTACTGATTACTTCAGATGACCGCAAATTCGTTACGCCCAGCATCGATAAACTGTATAAATTGAAATTCCTCAAAACAGGCGGCTACCCGATCAACCTGTTTGGCCACCCCAACTGGATGAAACAAAGCTACAGCACCGATAAACTGCAAAAGCTGAATACAAGTATTACCAGTTCTTATAAAGTTGACTACAAGTCGGCAGTTACCAAATCCTTTATCAGGAAATACCGCAGTACATTTGGTTTCGAGCCGGGCGAGTATGCATTTAAGGGATTCGACAATGGCCTTTATTTTGGCAGGCTTCTTTCAAAGTATGGCCCCGCTTATGCCAGACATCTGCCAGACGAGCCCTACAAGGGCTTGCATAACAATTTCAGGTTCGTTTACGACCGTGAACTGGGGTATATCAATACCGAACTGATGTTGCTGCGCTACAGCAATTACGCTTTGCAGGTGATCGATTAATGATGAAGGCCGTACACCAACTCAGAACATTTGAGCAGCTTCTGGCCGCTTATGACGGCAGCATGCCGCTACACCGTTTTTTGCCCGGTTTTTTTAAGAAAAACAGGCAGATGGGCTCTACCGACCGGCGCTGGGCTTCGCGGTACATTTACAGTTATTTCAGGCTGGGCGGCATGCTCACCGAACTGAATGTTGCCAAACGGCTGGCCATAGCCGACTTTTTATGTCATGAAGACATGAGCCCTGTTGCAGCACAGCAACTGCCCGAACTGGCAGGATTGGAACAGCGGCCGGCCGATGAAAAACTTGGTGCGCTGCGGCATGCAGGGTTCAATGCCGATGAAACACAGGTGTTTCCTTTTGGTGGTTTGCTGTCTGAAGCGATCGACGAGGCTGCATTCTGCAAATCTATGTTTGTGCAGCCAGAACTGTACATCCGCATAAGGGATGAACAGGTGCCGCAATTGCTTGAAAATGCGGGGCAAACGTTTGAACAGCTCTCAGACCATTGTCTGGCCCTCCCCAATGGAGCCAAACTCGAAACGCTGCTGCCCGAGCACAGTTATTATGTACAGGACCTTTCCTCGCAGCATACGGCTGGTTTTTTTCAGCCTGAAAAATATGGCAAGTGGTGGGATGCATGTGCAGCTTCAGGCGGCAAATCACTGCTCATTCATAGCCTTGAACCCAGCATCGAGCTGGTGGTGAGCGATATCCGCGAAAATATTCTTGATAACCTGGAGGAACGTTTTGCGCAGGCCGGCATCAGGAAATACCAGCGAAAGCAGCTCGATCTGTTGCAGAACAACGACCAGTTGCTGAAACATTATGCTTTTGACGGTATCATTCTCGATGCACCCTGTTCAGGTTCGGGCACGTGGGGCCGTACGCCTGAACTCGCGCAATTTTTTGACAAGCGTAAGATTGCACAGTTTTCCTACCTGCAAAAATCGATCGCTAAAAATGTGGTTACGTACCTAAAACCGGGCAAACCATTGATCTACATTACCTGTTCAGCCTTTCGGGCCGAGAACGAAGAAGTGGTGGAATTCATGCTCGACACCCTGCCGCTTGAACTTGAACGCATGGAGTTGATTGACGGTTACCGCCGCAAAGCCGACACCATGTTTGCAGCCCGGTTAATCGGGCGATAATGGCAAAAAAAATCCCCTCTAGACAAGGGGATATCTTCTGTTAATTCTGAACCATTCTGAGAAAGGCTGCGATTTTTGCTTTCATAGCCCGCCGGTCTACGATGAAATCAAGAAAGCCATGCTCAAGGACAAACTCTGCGGTTTGAAACCCCTTCGGAAGGTCTTTTTTGATTGTTTCTTTGATAACCCTCGGACCGGCGAAGCCGATCAGCGCGCCCGGTTCAGCAATGTTTATATCGCCAAGCATGGCATATGAAGCCGTCACACCGCCGGTAGTCGGATCTGTAAGCAGCGAAATATAAGGTACTTTTGCCTGGCTCAGCAGCGCCAGTTTTGCGGAGGTTTTGGCCATCTGCATCAGCGAGAAGGCAGCCTCCATCATGCGGGCACCGCCAGATTTTGAGATCATGAGAAAAGGCACCTTGTGCTCCAGGCTGTAATCGATAGAGCGGGCAATTTTTTCTCCTACAACAGAGCCCATAGAGCCGCCGATAAAATTAAAATCCATACAGGCGATCATGAGTTCCTGGCCTTCGACCTTGCCGTGTGCGGCACGGATCGCATCTTTGAGGCCGGTTTTTCTCATGCTATCCTGGATGCGGTCTGAATAAGGTTTGCTGTCCACAAAATTAAGCGGATCGCCCGAGATCATATCGGCAAACAATTCGGTGAACTGGCTGTCATCAAACAATACCTCGAAGTATTCTTTAGACCCTACCCTGAGGTGATAGCTGCAGTAATGGCAAACGTATTTATTTTCCTGGAGTTCCGATTGGTGAAGCGCTTTCTTGCAATTCGGGCATTTGTTCCAAAGCCCGTCTGGTGCTTCTTTTTTTTCTTCTGTAGAGGTAATGATACCTTTTTTTTCTCTCTTAAACCAAGCCATATGTATGTGAAGAATCGGATACAAAGAAACGAAAAATATTAGAACTACGTGCAACAGATTGCCAGCGCGCTGCTGGCCAGTCTGAATTGTAAACTGTGGTTTTTTTTTATAACTTCGGGCGCAACAAAAATCCAACTACAATGAGTTTAAAAGGCTACAAAGGCGTAATTTACGGGGATGCCGTTCAGGAATTATTTGAACAGGCAAAGAAACATCAATTTGCTTTACCTGCAGTGAACATTACAGGTACCAATACCCTTAACGGTGTCATGGAGACGGCAAAAGCGGTGAATTCTCCTGTAATTATCCAGCTATCTAACGGCGGAGCGCAGTTCTATGCCGGCAAGTCCTTAGACAATGACAAACTTCAGGCGTGTATTCTCGGTGCGGTATCTGCCGCCAGGCACGTTCACCTGCTTGCAGAACATTACGGCGTAGGGGTGATCCTGCATACCGATCACGCTGCAAAAAAACTGCTTCCCTGGATCGACGGCCTGCTTGACCACGGCGAGAAATTCTTTGCTGAAACCGGCAAACCACTGTTCTCTTCGCACATGCTTGATCTGTCAGAAGAGCCGATCGAAGAAAATATGGAAATCTCTGCCCGCTATTTTGAGCGCATGAGTAAAATGGATATGACCATTGAGATCGAGCTTGGAGTAACCGGCGGCGAAGAAGATGGTGTAGACAACAGCGATGTGGACAGCTCTAAATTGTACACCCAGCCCAGCGAAGTTTGTTATGCTTATGATGAACTGAGCAAAATTTCGCCGCGCTTTACCGTGGCAGCGGCTTTCGGCAATGTGCACGGCGTATACAAACCAGGAAACGTAAAACTGCAACCAGTCATTCTGAAAAACTCGCAGGACTTTGTTCGTGAAAAGTACAATCTCGAGGCAGAAAAACCGATCAATTTCGTGTTCCATGGTGGTTCGGGCTCATCGCAGGAAGAAATCCGCGAAGCGATCTCTTATGGTGCCATTAAAATGAATATCGATACCGACATGCAGTGGGCATTTGCAGAAGGCGTGTTTGGCTATTACAAAGCGAACGAGGCTTACCTGCAGGGCCAGATCGGCAATCCGGAGGGAGAAGACAAGCCAAACAAAAAGTACTACGATCCGCGTGTCTGGCTGCGCAAAGGCGAAGAGGTATTTGTGAAGCGCTTAAAAGCAGCTTTCGAAGACCTGAACTGCGTAAACGTGAACGATAAACTCTAACAATATCCATTTTATGAAACGCCGCATGCGACCAGCATGTGGCGTTTTTTTTTACTTTTGTATGCCCGGCGCAGCACACAATGAACCGGAGCAGTTGATCCACATCGACCGTTGTCTGAAGGCTTGGCCTATAAACATGTTAAATAATGAATCAGATCCTGTCTGTACAGAAAGTAAACAATGATGACGACCTGCAGAAGGTCTTTGCGATCAGGAAGACGGTCTTCGTCGAAGAGCAGAATTGCCCGCCTGAACTGGAATGGGAAAACGAGGAGGTTTCTGTTCACTTTCTTGCGCTGTACAATGAACAGGTTCCCTGCGGCGCCTGCCGATGGCGGAAAACAGACCAGGGGTACAAGCTGGAACGGTTTGCCGTACTGCAGGAATACCGTGGAAAAGGTGTAGGCCGTGCACTGGTGGCCAAAGTGCTGGCTGATCTGCCTGCAGATGCGGACTTCATATACCTTAACGCTCAGCTTGAAGCCACGGGACTCTATGCAAAATTTGGTTTTGTAGCTGAAGGCGAACAGTTTGAAGAGGCGGGAATACAGCATTTGCGGATGGTTAAACGAAGCTAAAGCTGCCTCTTTATACTAAAACATACATGATATTTGTGTCTGCAGCCAAGTTTTGTGCCTGGTCATGCTGTATTTGACCGTTTGCTGTACGCGGTTGCGTCATAGCTGTATGTTGGCAAATATCGGGAAAGGTGTTTTCCAGATTGATCCGATTTTTGTAGATTTTGCTATGTGGGCTATTGATTTAACTTACCGGTCAGAATTTGAAGAAACTTTCCATCGTCTCAATGAAAAAGTAAATCTACTTCGCAATAGCCGGCGATATCGCCCCCGGCATTGCAAAAGATTCGTGAAAGCCTTTCCATTGAATGGACTTACCACTCGAACAGCATTGAAGGCAACACGCTCAGTCTTCGTGAAACCCAGATGGTTTTGCAGGAGGGGATCACCATTAAACGGAAGTCGCTCCGTGAACATTTTGAAGCGGTAAATCATGAGAAGGCAATTGATCTGCTTTACCAGATCGTGAGTGCTGCCTATAAGCTGCGGTGTATTGATATTCTGTAGCTGCATGCATTGCTATTACGCCGCCTGCGCAACGCCGGCGTCCGTATTGCTGGTGCTAACTTTGTTCCGCCCAATGCCGCAAAAGTATCCGGCCTGCTTGATGAGCTTGTAACTTATGTTCAGACTAATCCGCAGCAACTGGATGCCCTCGAACTGGCCACTGTATTTCATCACAAGCTGGTCTGGATCCACCCATTTTTTGATGGCAACGGTCGTACGGCGCCTTTAGCTATGAACCTGCTTATGTTGCGTGAAGGTTTCCCGCCGGTCATCATCTTAAAAGATGATCGCCGGAAATACTACGATGCACTGAATCAGGCCAACAACGGTAACTATCAAAAATTGATGCTCCTGACGGCGCAGGCTGCAGAACGCAGCCTGAACATTTACCTGCAGGCCCTGCCTGGCCGGGAAGAAGGTTATATGGAAATCTCAGATCTGGTCAAAGAACCTGACATGCCGTATGGTCAGGAATACATCAGCCTGCTGGCGCGTCAGGGAAAAATAGATGCGCATAAGGAGGGGCGGTCATGGGTAACGAGTAAACGGGCCGTGCGTTCATATATGGATAGCCTGAGCAGGAAGCGCCGCAAGCCCTAACGAAAGATTGCCGGTGAATAATTCATCGCCTCCTGCCATTTTTCCATGTTCAGCGGCGGCAGCATATTGTGTTCGTTCAGGTGCTGCAGCACCGCTTCTGTTGCGATATTTCCTGTCAGGTCATCAGCTGCCATCGGGCAGCCGCCGAAACCTTTCAATGCTGAATCGAAACGGGTACAGCCGGCCTCAAATGCGGCCCGGATCTTGGCTTGGCGCTGCTGCGCGGTCGCATGCAGGTGCAGGCCGATTTCTGTTTCAGGGAAGTTGCCGATGAGCAGGGGAAGCAGTTCGCTGATCTGTGCCGGCTGGGAAATACCGGTGGTATCGGCAAGGGAGAGGATGCTGGCACCGGCGGCGGTAAGGCGGCCTGCCCAGTCTGCGACCAGCTGCACGCTCCAGGGATCGCCGTATGGATTGCCGAAACCCATAGACAGGTAAATGACAGCCCTCTTGCCCGACCGGTCGCAGGTGTCAAGCAGCTGTTTTACCGTTTCCATTGACTGGGCCATGCTGCTGTTTGTATTTCGCTGCTGAAAGGTTTCTGACAGGGAAAAAGGGAAACCGAGGTAACTGATTTCGGGATGCGTAGCCGCTGTTTCTGCACCCCGAACATTGGCAACGATCGCCAGGAGTTTTGATCGCGTTTCGCCGAGCTCGAGTTGTGCCAATACTTCGGCCGTATCACGCATTTGCGGAATGGCCTTAGGCGAAACAAAACTGCCAAAGTCAATGGTATCAAAACCCACCTGCAGGAGCAGGTTAATGTACGCGGCCTTCAGGTGCGTTGGCACAAAGTCGTGCAAGCCCTGCATGGCGTCGCGGGGACATTCAATGAGTTTGAGGGGGCGCTTTTCCACTTGTTGTTGCTATGATCAGACAGTACCGATAAGACATGCGCCTTTGGCAATTTAAGCCAAAAGCCTGTGGTTACCGGATTACCCGATTCTTATATGCATCGTAATCCGTAAGCTGTGTCTGATATTCGTTCTGCATATATGGCGAAGATACCAAAAAATCGGCAGTAGCCCGGTCACAGGCCATGGGAATGTTCCACAGAATGCCGATGCGCAGCAAGGCTTTCACATCCGGATCGTGTGGCTGCGCTTCCATCGGGTCCCAGAAAAAAACGAGGATGTCAATTTCACCCTGAGCAATCAGGGCACCGATTTGCTGGTCGCCGCCGAGTGGTCCGCTCAGCATTCTGCGTACGGGTATGCGGAGGCGTTCTTCAAGAATTTTTCCGGTTGTGCCGGTGGCGGTGAGTTCGTGCGACTGCAAAATATCGCGGTTCGCTGCTGCCCATTCAAGCAGGTCATCTTTCCGGTGGTCGTGTGCAACAAGTGCGATGCGTTTGTTTGGTTTGAGTGTTCGGTATGTCATAAAATCGTTTGCGTCGGTTCAGGCTCCTTTGGCCTTTTCTCATATTCCCTGATGATCAGCCTGGTTCCGCGGTCGTAGCTGAAATAATTCCATACCCAGTTTACGAACACAACCACTTTGTTTCTGAAACCAACCAGGGTCATCAGGTGCACAAACATCCAGGCAAACCAGGCAAAAACGCCCTGAAAGCGGATTTTGTGGAGATCGACCACGGCTTTGTTGCGGCCAACGGTTGCCATAGAGCCTTTGTCGAAATATTTGAAAGGCTCAAGCGCGCGATTCGATACGCGATTATACAGATTTTTCGCGAGGTGTTTGCCCTGTTGTATGGCGGCAGGTGCCACACCGGGCAGACCGAGGGGCGTTTCTTCTGTAATCATGGCTGCAATGTCGCCGATCGCGAAGACGTTTGTATAGCCTTCAACGGCATTGTATGCATTTACTTTCAGGCGGTTTCCGCGAACAATACTGGCGGCGGCAAACCCGGGTATCAGTTCGCCCATCACGCCTGCCGACCAGATCACGGTCGAGGTCGGTATGCTTTGGCCGTCTGCCAGTTTTAAAGTGCTGCCATCGTAAGAAAGTACGCGCGACTCTGTCAGCACGGTTACACCCATCTCCACAAGAAAGTCCTTGGCTTTTTTCTGGGCCTGCGGAGACATGGCGCCGAGCAACTCTGGTGAGCCTTCGATCAGGTAAATGTTCACCTTGTTCAGATCAAGTTCAGGGTAGTCGTTTTTAAGCACATGGCGTTTCAGCTCGGAGAGGGCCCCGGCGGTTTCAACGCCCGTGGGGCCGCCGCCCACCACCACGAAATTCAGCAGTGTATCGTAAACGACCTTGTTGTTTTCAATCAGCGATTTTTCCAGGTTCTGAAGGATCAGGCTGCGCAGGTTCAGGGCCTCAGGGATGGTCTTCATGGGCATGGCATTGGCCTCGATCTCTTTTTGGCCGAAATAATTGGTTGTTGAACCGGTTGCCATGACCAGGTAGTCGTAACTGATCTCACCAATGTCAGTAATCACTTTATTGGCCTCGGGAATGATTTCCTGAACCTCTGTAACGCGAAAGACAAAGTTCTCCTGGCCCTTGAAGATCTTTCGCAGTGGAAATGCAATCGAATCTGGTTCAAGACCACCGGTCGAAACCTGGTAAAGCAAAGGCTGGAAAGTATGGTAATTGTGCCGGTCGAGCATGACAACCTGAAAAGGTTTGTTTCTGAGTTTCTTTGCGAGTTCTATGCCGCCAAACCCGCCTCCGATCACCAGTACCCTGGGATGTTCGCTTTTCGGGAGTTCCAAATTCATTCTTGAGGGTTGAATAAAATAATGTGCTAAATAAAAAAGGCGTTCTTTTTTAAGAGAACGCCTTTAACCCGGAATGGTTTTTTAAATTATTTTTTACCCTTTTGTGCCAGATCGATAACGATTGGGGTTGAAATACACAACGAGGAGTACGTACCAATGATACGACCGATCAACAGGGCGAAGATAAACCCGCGGATGCTGTCGCCGCCAAAAATAAAGATGACCAGCAGCACGAAGAATACCGTCAAAGATGTCAGAATGGTACGGCTCAGGGTACTGTTCAATGCAAAATTGATCAGTGTGTTTCTTTCTTCGCCATACATCTCATCTTTTCCGGCTTCGGCCAGGCGCTCACGGATACGGTCAAAGACAACGACCGTTTCGGTCATCGTGTAACCCATAACCGTCAGGATGGCGGCAATAAAGTCCTGCCCGATCTCCAGTGAGAAGGGAAGAATGCCGTCAAGAATAGTGTAGAAGGATAAGACCATCAGCACGTCGTGGAAAAGTGCGATTACTGCGCCCAGGCCATACTGCCATTTGCGGAACCTGACCACGATGTAGATAAACATGAGGATACAGGAGAAGAGGATGGCTCCGTATGCACCGTAAACGATATCGCTTGCAATGATCGGATCGACCCGCTGCGAGCTCACGATGTCGTATTTTGTTCCGGCTCCGTCCAGTCCTTTTTTCAAAGCAGCCTCTACTTTTGCGTCGGTGCCTTGCCCAGGCTCAGACACCAGGTACGCCGTGGTAATCTTCAGCTGATCGTTGCCGCCGGCCGTTTTTACTTCAGGCGCCTCGTCTTCAAATGCTGTGGTCAGCTTTGAACGCAGATCTTCAGGTTCAACACTCTTGTCAAAGTGTACCAGGTAGGTACGGCCTCCTTTGAAATCGATACCAAGGTTCAGGCCGCCATTTTTGAAATAGAAGATGATACCGAGTAAAATGATTGCAGAGGAGATGATATAATAGAGCTTACGACGTCCAACGAAGTTGAAAGCAATATTTTTGAAGGCATTACGCGTCAGCCCGTTGTCGAACGTGATCGACATCTTGCGGTTCAGCATCGAGTCGAACACAACACGCGAAATAAGTACGGCAGCGAAAAGGGAAGAAGCGATACCGATACAAAGCGTGGTTGCGAAGCCCTGAACCGGGCCGCTGCCGAACACATACAGGATCACTCCCAGAATAAACAAGGTCGCATTTGAGTCAATGATCGAAGACATGGCGTGTTTAAAGCCGTCCTTGATCGACTGTGCGGTCGATTTTCCCTGCGCCAGTTCCTCACGAACCCTTTCAAAAATCAGGATGTTCGCATCGACCGAAAGGCCGATCGTGAGCACGATACCAGCAATACCAGGTAAGGTAAGCACGGCGCCAAGCGACACCAGGATACCAAGTATAAAGAACAGGTTAATAAGCAGGGCAAAGTTGGCCACCCAGCCGGCACGGTGGTAATACAGCGCCATGAAAACCAGGATCACGATAAACGCAATCACAAATGAAATGAGACCATTGTTGATTGCTGTCTGGCCAAGCGTAGGACCAACGACAAATTTGCCGACAATTTTAGCCGGTGCAGGCAGTTTACCTGCCTTCAATATGTTTGCAAGATCTTTTGTATCTTCTACTGTAAAGTTCCCTGAGATAGACGAAATGCCGTTGGGAATTTCATTCTGCACCGTTGGTGCTGAATAAACGTTGTTATCGAGAACGATGGCGATTGCCTTTTTGTTGTTCGGGTCTGAGGAAGCTTCGGCCGTCAGTTTTTTCCATTTGGCTGCGCCTGAAGGCTTCATGAACATGGTTACTTCAGGACTGCCTTTCTGGTCGTAATCGGCACGGGCTTCGCTGATCGCATCACCCCCCAGGGCAGGCTGGCCATCGGCCGAGGTTACCTTGATCGCGTACAATTCAAATTTTTTGCTCTGCTCGTCAGGCTTCACGCTCCACATGAACTTCATGCTTTGCGGAATGGTTGCGGCGATCTCCGGCTTGCGAAGGAAACCATTTATTTTTGATGTATCTCTTTTCTCTACATAACCAACAATGGCTGAGGTAGGGTATACCTGCGGACCCTGTTCGCTCTGGAACATTGGAAGTTCAAGCACGGCAAAAAGCGGGTTGCTTTTGCTGAGTTCAGATTTACGAATATCAGTCGAATCTTTGCTGCCGCCCTTTTTGATCAGGTCGCCCAGTTTTCCACCTTCTTTTTTAGTGGTATCTGCAGAAGCTGCGGTGGTTGTATCGGCTGTTTTGCTGGTTGCCACCAGGGTCTTGTTGATGTTATCCAGCAGCGGGTAAACTTCCTGAAGCTGGTAAACCTGCCAGAACTGAAGTTCGGCAGAACCCTGAAGCAGTTTCTGCACGCGTTCCTGGTCCTGTACACCCGGCATCTCGATCAGGATGCGGTTGGTACCTTCCTGTTTCTGCATGTTCGGGCTCGCCACGCCAAAACCATCGATACGGCTGCGCAGAATGATGAATGACCGGTCAATGGCGCTCGAAGCTTCGCGGGTCAGGTAATTTCTAACCTCTGTATTGCTCGAAGTCGACTTGATTTGTTGTGAATTTTCGGTGGTTGCAAAGAAATCGGCCAGTTTAACGCCGGGACTGAGTTTTTCGAATTCATTGATAAACAGGTTAATGAAATCGGTTGTGCTGCCCTGGTCCTGCAGGCGTTGTGCATTTTGCAAGGCCTTGTTAAAGTTCGGGTCGCTGGTGTTGTTGGCCAGTGATTTAACAAGCTCGTTCAGGGAAATTTCCATTGTTACGTTCATCCCGCCCTTGAGGTCAAGACCCAGGTTCATTTCCTTGCTTTTGCAGAACTGGTAAGTCAGGCCGAAAACAGGATAAACCGGCTCGGAGGCAATTGAATCGAGATAGGCTTTCTCTTTCGCTGCATCGCCCTTGGCGTACTCTTTCGCATCTTTCTCAACTTTAGCTGTAACCAGGTTAAACGACAGATAATACGCACAGACAATAGCTAACAGTATTGCCAAAAACTTTATAAAACCTTTTCCTTGCATTGTTTGTTGTAATTTTTATTCGATAGTTGTTTTTTAAAACAAGTCGGCAAATCTAATTAATTTTTTAATTAGTAGAACGGCCTAATTGATAATTTCTTAAGATTCATTTTGTGGTTCTTTTCCACTCTGAAAAGGTAAAGTCGAAAGCATGTTTTTCGTCTTTTTCATGCCGTTCTTCACCCACAGATTCCCATTCAGAAAAGTCGATTTCAGGAAAAAATGTATCTGCGTCGAAGGTGCTGTGCACGGTGGTCAGGTACAGCTTGTCTGCCAGGGGCAGCGCCTGTGCATAGATCTCTGCACCGCCGATAATAAAGATTTCCTCAGCCCCGCCAGCCACCTCGATGGCGGTTTCCAGGCTGTTCATGAGCTCGACACCCTGAATATCCAGTTGCGGATTGCGGCTGATCACAATATTTTTACGCAGCGGCAGGGCGCGGCCAATCGACTCGAAAGTCTTTCTGCCCATAATAACCGGGTATTGCGCGGTAATCTTTTTAAAATGCCTCAGGTCGTCAGGTAAATGCCAAAGCAACTGGTTGTCTTTGCCAATGGCACGGTTTTCAGCCATGGCAACAATAATAGATACGGCAGGTTTGGCGGTCATGGGTAGTCTCGGGTATACAGGTGCGTTTATGCCGGTGTTTCAGACCGCTACCACAGCTTTAATATGCGGATGCGGGTCGTAGTCTTCCAGGCTGAAATCTTCAAACTTAAAATCAAAGATACCTTTTATTTCCGGGTTCAGCACCATTTTCGGAAGCTGGCGCGGTGTACGCGTCAATTGCAGCTGTGCTTGTTCAATATGGTTGTTGTATAAGTGCGCGTCGCCCAGGGTATGAATGAACTCGCCGGGCTGGAGGTTGCAGACCTGCGCCACCATCATGGTCAGCAGGGCGTATGAAGCAATATTGAAGGGAACACCCAGGAAAATATCGGCGCTTCGCTGGTACAGCTGGCAGCTGAGTTTGCCGTCTGCCACGTAGAACTGGAAAAACGCATGGCAGGGCGGCAACGCCATCTGGTCCACATCGGCTACATTCCAGGCCGATACAATAAGCCTCCGGGAATCCGGATTTTTATTGATCGAATTGATCACATTGGTGATCTGGTCAATATGTCTGCCATCTGGTGTAGGCCAGGAGCGCCACTGCGAACCATATACAGGCCCCAGGTTGCCATCTGCATCGGCCCATTCATCCCAGATGCGTACGCCGTTCGCTTTCAGGTATGCAATATTGGTGTCGCCCTGCAGGAACCAGATGAGTTCATGAATAATGGATTTCAGGTGCAGTTTTTTGGTGGTAACCAATGGAAAACCCGCCTGCAGGTCGAACCGCATCTGGTAGCCAAATACGCTGATGGTGCCCGTGCCGGTACGGTCGTGTTTCTGCGTGCCGTGGTCTAGCACATGCTGCATCAAATCCAAATATTGCTTCATGATCCTTTTGCTTTTATCAAGCCCGATGGGCGTATGCAAACATCGTAAAATTATCTCTGAACATTGTCTGCCCCCCGCGAATTTTTAGTCCGCCTTTCATGGCTTTTTCAGATATTTACCGCCATGCTGTGTTTTCCCAATGCGAAGATCAACCTGGGCCTGAATGTTACGGCCAAACGTCCCGACGGTTACCACGAACTGGAAACGGTTTTTTATCCTGTCAGGATCCATGACGCGGTAGAATGTACAGATGCTGCTGAAACATCCTGCCAGGTTACCGGCGGGCTTGTTCCTGACGATGGCCAGGATAATCTTTGCCTGCGGGCCTTTAAACTGATCTCGGCCGACTATGACATCCCGCCGCAACAGATGGGGCTGCTTAAACGCATACCGGTTGGCGCTGGCCTGGGCGGGGGGTCTGCCGATGCTGCCTTTACGATCCGTTTGCTGAACGACAAGTTCGGTCTGGACATGTCGTCTGCTGCCATGCAGCAGTATGCGCGCCAGCTGGGCGCCGACTGCGCGTTTTTTATAGACAATAAACCGGTGCTCGCTTCGGGCCGGGGCGATATGTTCAGCCCACTGCAGGTCGACCTTTCTGACTGGTTCCTGGTGGTGGTCAAACCGCCGGTCCACGTGGCAACGGCAGCCGCTTATGCCCGAATAAAACCGCGAAAGCCTTTGACATCGCTTACAGAAAGCTTACATTTGCCTCCAACAACATGGAAAAGTAGGGTTTTAAACGATTTCGAGCAATCCGTTTTTGAACTGTATCCTGAAATTTCTCAAATAAAAGCCAGTTTATATCATGCAGGGGCTGTTTTCGCGTTAATGAGCGGAAGCGGATCGGCAGTATATGCAATTTTTGACAAACCCGTAAAATTGCACGAACTGGAACAAAACAACCTTGTTTACTACAACATTTGATCAGAAATGGAGATCAACCTGATCCGCAAGAGCGGAAAATTTAATTTTGAGGCATCCAATGAAAGCGGTTTTACCGTCGAACTTGATGCCAAGGCTGCCATAGGCGGCGAGGGCAGGGGCTTTCGCCCAATGGAAATGCTGTTGATAGGCCTTGGCGGCTGCAGCGGCATTGACATGGTCAATGTACTGACCAAGCAAAAAGAAGACCTGCAGGATATCCGCATCCGGATTACCGCCAGCCGGCGGGAAGACGAGGTTCCTGCAATATTTGATGAGATAGACATCCGTTTCGAACTGAAAGGTCCGCTTAACCCGCAAAAGGTGGAACGTGCACTTGCGTTGACATTTGAGAAATACTGCTCGGTGTCAAATATCCTGCAGCGGTCTGCCAAAATAAACTTCAGCTACGCCATCGTCGATTAACAGCAGCAGGTTAATCGCATCCAATTAAAAATATCAAGCATACCGCAAATGAGCACAAAAAACTTTGAAACCATAGCCATCCGCACACAAACAGAAAGAAGCCAGCATAAAGAGCACTCTGCACCGATCTATATGACCTCAAGTTATAAATTTGACGATGCCGAAGAGATGCGTGCGCTTTTCGCGAACGAGAAAGATGGTAATGTATACAGCCGCTATTCTAACCCGAACACTTCAGAACTGATTGAAAAAATGGCCCTGCTTGAAGGGGCGGAAAGCGGTTGGGCTACTGCTACAGGCATGGCAGCGGTGTTTACTACTTTCGCCGCATTTCTCAAGAGCGGAGATCATGTGGTTTCCAGCCGCTCGGTCTTCGGATCAACGCATCAGCTGCTCAGCAATATTTTCCCGAAGTGGGGCATTACCTATTCTTATGCGGATCTGGACAAGCCGCAGGACTGGGAGGCGCTGATCGGCCCCAACACCCGCATGCTTTTTGTCGAAACACCTTCAAACCCGGGTATCGATGTAATCGACCTGGAGTTTTTGGGTAACCTGGCAAAAAAACATGGTGTATTGCTCGTGGTAGACAATTGTTTTGCTACACCATATTTGCAGCAGCCGCTGAAACTGGGTGCACACCTTTCTATCCACTCGGCTACGAAGTATATTGACGGCCAGGGCCGTACCCTTGGCGGCATCATCCTGGGCAGCCAGGAGCTTATTGCCGAAATAGAAGGTTTTGCCAGGCACAGCGGGCCCGCCATGTCGCCATTCAACGCCTGGATACTGTCTAAAAGCCTGGAAACACTGGCCGTACGCATGGACCGGCATTGTGATAATGCGCTCAAAGTCGCAACTTACCTCGAGGGGCATGCTAAAATCAAACTGGTCAAGTATCCGTTCCTGCCTTCGCACCCGCAATACGAGATCGCTAAAAAACAAATGCGCCAGGGCGGCGGTATTGTAACCATTGTTGTAAACGGAGGCGTTGAGGGCGCGCGTAAATTTATGGATGGCCTGAACATGTTTTCCATATCCGCAAACCTGGCCGACACGCGTTCTATTGCCACACACCCTGCAACAAGTACGCATTCGAAACTAACAGAGGCCCAGCGGCTCGAAGTTGGCATTGAGCAGGGCTCGGTTCGCTTATCGATCGGTCTGGAGCACATAGATGACATTATTGCCGACATTGAACAGGCGCTCGCCTAAAGAAACCAACGCCCTGAACCGATTTTGACCCGACACAGTTCGGGGCGGGGCGAACGTGCGGTATCTGGCGCAAATGAAGATATCTTGTTATTGATGCGGAGCGCGCGCGACTATTCGCGGTGCCGCAGCGCTGTTTGCTGTCAAAGTTATGGACGCAGACCCGGCTTCACTTGACCTGTGGGCTGTGTTCCTTGAAGCCGCGCGACCGGGCAAACTGGCCGGCCGCCCCGTGATCCGAATCCTGGAACATTTTGTGATCGGGCGGATGCTGTTTATACATACGTCCTGGTTTCTTGAAAAGGTCGGTACGCTTGCAGCTGCACTGTACACCCCTTTCTTATCTTACATCAAGAACTGCCTGCAATTGCCGCCGTAAATTTGTGTCATAAAAGAAAGGAAATAACATGGCACAATCAGTTTTGCACAAAGAAAACATGCGTGGCCACGCCAACCATGGCTGGCTGGATGCACACCACACTTTCAGTTTTGCCAACCACTACAATCCTGAAATGATGAATTTTGGTGTGCTCCGCGTACTGAACGACGACCGCGTGGCCGGAGGCCGGGGTTTCGGAACGCACCCGCACGACAACATGGAGATCATTACCATCCCCCTTACCGGTAGCCTAGCGCATCAGGACAGCATGGGCAATTCTTCTGTGATCAAGAATGGCGACATCCAGGTCATGAGTGCAGGAACAGGTGTTTACCACAGTGAATACAATGCCGATCCGGATACCGAAGTAAATCTGCTCCAGATCTGGTTGTTTCCGAATAAAAAGAATGTGACACCGCGCTATGGACAGCAAACGCTTGACCTGAACGAGCGCCACAACCGGTTTCAACAAGTTTTATCTCCAAATGCGGACGATGAAGGCGTGTGGATCCACCAGGATGCCTGGTTCTCGCTGGGTAGCTTCGATGCAGGTTTTGAAACCAGCTACCGCATCCGGAAAGAGGGGAATGGTGCTTACTTTTTTGTTATAGGCGGTAAAGTTACTGTAAACGGGCAGGAGCTCGATACACGCGATGGTTACGGTGTATGGGACACCAGCGAAATCAGCTTTAAAGCAGAGACGGCCGGAGCAGAAGTGCTCATTATGGATGTCCCCATGCAATTGCAATAAACCAGATTCAGCCGGCGACCCGGAAGGTGCCGCCGGCTTATAGCTTTATATGGAAACAATTATTCTGTACATAGGACGCGACCCAAAAATGGCTGCTATTTTACACCGGTTGCTGAACAACAAGCCCGGCTGGAAAGGCTTTACTGCCCTGACGAATACAGAAGCGCAGCAACTGACCGCTGACAATAAACCTCAGGTGGTGTTGCTTGGCAGCGGCATCAGCACAGCTGAAGAACGCGAGCTGCGTACCTTCTTCGCAGGTTTTCCGAATGTCAAGGTGATTCAGCATTATGGCGGCGGCAGCGGGTTGCTGTATAATGAAATTCAGCAGGTGCTGTCATAAGCAGCTTGCGAAACAGTTACATCTTTGCTACCTTGCAAAACGTTTTAGTAACCATTTATGATGAGCCATTCACCAGTTGGCAAGTGCCCAAACGGCAAACTTGCCCTTCGTTTTTTCGCCTGCCTTTTATTAAGCCTTAGCGTTGGTGCCGCATCTGCGCAGCGTACCGGTACAACACAGGCAAAGCTTACAAAATATGTAGATCCTTTTATCGGGACCGGCTTTCATGGCCATGTTTTTATGGGCGCAAACGTACCCTTTGGCGCGGTACAGGTTGGTCCGGCCAACCTTTCGCAGGGTTGGGACTGGTGCTCTGGTTACCACTATTCAGATTCGACCATCATCGGCTTTGCCCAAACACATTTGAGCGGCACAGGCATTGGTGATCTGGGCGATATTTCGGTAATGCCGGTAACAGGCAACGTGAAAATGGTCAAGGGAGAGGCGGGCAAACCGGCATCTGGTTACTATTCATCTTTCAGCCATGAGCAGGAGACGGCAAGGGCCGGATATTATTCCGTTCAGCTGCTTCGCTATGGCATCAAGGCCGAACTCACGGCTACTGAACGGGTAGCCTTTCATCAATACACCTATCCGGCGGGTCAGGCGGGCAAACTGGTTATCGACCTGAAAGAAGGCATAGGCTGGGATGGAGTTACAGAAAGTTACATCAGGCAGGTCAACGCGACTACCATTTCAGGCTACCGTTATTCGAAGGGCTGGGCAGAAGACCAGAAAATTTATTTTACCATGGAATTTTCCAGGCCGGTCGCCGGGCTGGTTGTCTATGACAGCACCGCACAGAAATCAGGTACAGAACTAAAGGCAAAACGGGCAAAAGGCCTGGTCACATTTAAGGGCGATGGGGGCGTGGTGCAGGTCAAAGTGGGCATTTCTCCGGTGAGCATGGCCAATGCTGCGGCCAATATCAAGGCGGAGATTCCGGGCTGGAATTTTAGCCAGGTCGTGTCTGCGGCAGATGCCAAATGGGAAAAAGAACTTCAGAAAATACGCATCAGCAGTACTGACGAGGCAAGGCTGCGCACGTTTTATACCGCCATGTACCATACCATGACCGCACCTTCGGTGTTTAACGACCACAATGGCGACTACTACGGCACAGATAAAAAAATCTACCAGAAGGCTGGTTTTACCAACTACACCACTTTCTCCCTTTGGGATACCTACCGGGCTGCCCACCCGCTTATGACCGTGATCCATCCTGAGAAGGTGGGCGACATGGTCAATACCATGCTCAATATTTATAAGCAGCAGGGAAAGTTGCCTGTATGGCACCTTATGGGTAACGAGACAAACTGTATGGTTGGCAACCCGGCGATCACCGTCGTGGCAGATGCTTACCTGAAAGGCTTCGGCGGATTTGACAAAAAACTCGCGTATGAAGCCATGACCAGGACAGCCATGCTTGATGAGCGGGGCCTGAACTTTGTTAAATCAAAAGGGTACATCCCGGCAGACAGCACCCTGGAATCGGTTGCAAAGGGAATGGAATATGCCATTGCCGATTGGGCCATCAGCCAGGTAGCAAAAAAAGAAGGCAAAACCGAAGACTACGCCTACTGGCTTAAGCGCGGCAGGAACTACGAGAATTATTTTGAAAAAGGAAGCGGTTACATGCGCGGCCGGATCAACGACAACACCTGGCGTACGCCTTTCAATCCTTTTGAATCGATTCATGGTCGTAATGATTATACAGAGGGGAATGCCTGGCAATACCTCTGGCTGGTGCCACAGGATGTGGAAGGGTTGATTAAACTGATCGGCGGCGAAAAACGTTTCGTGCAGAAACTGGATTCCCTGTTTATTGTGCAGGGCGACATGGGGAAAGAGGCTTCCCCTGATATCAGCGGCCTGATCGGGCAGTACGCCCATGGTAATGAACCCAGCCATCACATTACTTACCTGTACGCCTATGCTGGCCAACCCTGGAAAACGGCAGATCAGGTCAGGCATGTGCTTGACCACCTTTATACAGACAAAAATGATGGCTTAAGCGGAAATGAAGATGTAGGGCAGATGTCTGCATGGTATATTTTCTCGGCACTGGGTTTTTACCCTGCCAACCCTGCAAACGGCTTGTATGTGTTCGGAAGCCCCGTTGTCGACGCGGCAGAAATACGCCTGGTCGGAAACAAGACGATGAAATTGCGGGTGCTGAACAATTCAAAGGAAAACCGGTATATTCAGTCTGTTAAACTGAACGGAAAGCCCTATACCAAGTCATATATCAGCCATAAAGACTTGACCGCAGGCGGAACTCTTGAACTAAATATGGGTGCAAAACCATCTGAAACCTGGGGTACGCTGGCGGCAGACCGGCCATATTCTGAAATCAGGTAGGGCCGGCCTGTAAAGGTTCAGATTAATGCCGGCCGCTGTGACCGGCATTTTTTTTGGCTAAGTTGCAGCTCGTGCTACCTGGTGGCATACCTGCAGGTACGCTTTAGAAACCAGTTTACCGGAGAA
Organism: Pedobacter yulinensis; assembly: GCF_003029735.1. Lineage (GTDB taxonomy): Bacteria > Bacteroidota > Bacteroidia > Sphingobacteriales > Sphingobacteriaceae > Pedobacter > Pedobacter yulinensis. Next base: position 268,824 of record NZ_KZ686270.1, on the reverse strand, counting down.
TGAAAGTAAGTTTTAAAATCGTGTTTGTGGCAGGTATCTGCCTGCCCTTATGGGCCGCAGGTCAGCAAAGTTTCCCGGAAAGGCTGCCCTATCGGGATGCAAGCCTTTCTACGGAATTGCGGGTGCGCGACCTGCTTGGCCGCATGACCGTTCAGGAAAAAGCCGGGCAGCTGCTTACGCTGACCGGCTGGGAAATGTACACTAATGAAACCGGCGTGGTAAAGGCTTCAGATAAATTAAAAAATGAGCTGGACAAGCGGCACATCGGCGGGTTGTGGGCCACCCTGCGCGCCGACCCCTGGACCAGAAAAACCTTAAAAAACGGGTTGAACCCGCAAACCGCGGCTGAGGCGGTGAACGCCATTCAGCGGTATGCCCTGACACAAACCAGGCTGGGTATTCCCCTGCTACTGGCAGAGGAATGTGCACATGGTCATATGGCTATTGGTGCAACGGTTTTTCCTGTACCGCTTTCACAGGCAAGCACATTTAATCCAGCACTCATCAGGCGCATGGCCGCGGCCACCGCACTTGAAACGCGGTTGCAGGGTGCAAATATTGGCTATGGCCCGATCCTGGACCTGGCCCGCGAACCGCGCTGGTCGCGGACAGAAGAAACTTTTGGTGAAGACCCGTTCCTGCTGGCCGAAATGGGCAGGGCCGTGGTAAAGGGTTTTCAGGGCAAAGACCTCAGGAATGGCCGGCAGGTACTGGCTACGCTGAAACATTTCGCCGCCTATGGCAGTCCCGACGGCGGGCAGAATGGCGGAAGTGTAACCCTTGGCCGGCGCGATCTGCTCGAAAACTTCCTGCCACCGTTCGAGGCAGCGGTCAGGGCAGGCGCAGGATCGGTCATGACTGCCTACAGCTCTATAGACGGTGTACCGGGCACCGCAGATTCATTCCTGCTGCAGGAGGTGCTGCGCAGGCGCTGGGGTTTTAAAGGTTTTACGGTGTCAGACCTGGGTAGCATAGGCGGGCTAGCGTCTGCGCACCGGGTTGCAGACGGAATGCCCAGCGCTGCAGCCATGGCAATCAATGCAGGTCTTGATAATGACCTGGGCGGAGAGGCCTTCTATTTGCCGCTGCTCGAGGCCATTAAATCTGGAAAAGTAACCACGGCACGTTTGGACGAAGCAGTTTCCAGAGTGCTTCGGGCTAAGTTTGAACTGGGGCTTTTCGAAAATCCATATGCTAAACCGGCCGCTGCTGCAGCCGTTAATCAGCCCGCACACCGGCAACTGGCCCGCGAGGTCGCCGCAGAGTCGCTGGTGTTACTGAAAAATGAGGGTGCACTGTTGCCGCTCCAAGCAGACGGAAAGAAGATTGCGGTTATTGGGCCGAATGCCGATGCGCCATACAATCAGCTTGGCGACTATACGGCGCCACAGCCTGAAGACAAAGTGACTACGGTACTGGAAGGCCTTCGGCAGGCACTGGCGGGGCGGGCAAAAATCACGTATGTTAAAGGATGCGCCATTCGCGATACCAGTCTGAACGAGATTGCCGCCGCCGTTGAAGCGGCGAAACAGGCGGATGTGGCAGTTGTGGTCCTGGGTGGATCGAGTGCGCGGGATTTTGAAACCGAGTACCAGGCAACCGGCGCGGCGACGGTCAGGGCAGACCGGGTAAGCGATATGGAAAGCGGAGAGGGTTTTGACCGCGCGTCGCTAGACCTGATGGGCAGGCAGCTTGAGCTGCTTCAGGCCGTGGCAGCAACCGGAAAACCGGTTGTGCTGGTGCTGATCGGCGGCCGGCCTTTTGCCATTAACTGGGCAGCAGCGCACATTCCGGCTATTCTAAATGCCTGGTACCCAGGCGAACAGGGTGGCCATGCGGTTGCTGACGCGCTGCTGGGCGCAGTGAATCCGTCGGGGAAACTTCCCGTGTCTATTCCCCGCTCGGCTGGACAGCTGCCTGTGCATTACAATGCCAAACGCCCGGGCAGACATGACTACGTAGAGCTGCCGGCAAGCCCGCTTTATACTTTTGGCCATGGCTTGAGTTATACCCGGTTTTCATACAGCGGCCTGTCTGTTGCTGTAGTAAAGGGCCTTCCGGAGCCGCGTGTTAGAATTTCTGTGCAGGTTAAAAATACCGGCGGGCGGCCGGGTAAAGAAGTGGTGCAGCTTTACCTGAATGATGTGGTTCGCAGCACCGCGGGGCCGTCGAAGCAGTTAAAGGGATTTAAAAAGGTCTTTTTGCAGCCGGGCGGGCAGCAGACCGTCAATTTTGAGTTGAATGCGGATGAACTTAGCCTGATCAGTCTGCAGGAGCAAAAGGTCGTTGAACCCGGCGATTTTGAAGTGATGATAGGAAGCTCGGCTGCAGATATCCGTCAGCAGGGCAGGTTCAGGCTTTAATCGACCTGGCGGGTGAGTATAAGTGGTGGAATTTTGTACACCGGAAGCGACAGAAAAAAAGAGCTGCCCAGGTTGTGACCTTTGCTCGTTGCCCAAACCTGACCACCGTGCAGTTCAACCAGCATTTTTACGATAGAGAGTCCGAGCCCGTTCGATCGTTCATTGGCAGTGGGCACCGAACTTAAACGGGCAAACTTGACAAAAACCTTTTGAAGGTCTTCTTCGGTCAGGCCTACGCCGTCGTCCCGGAATTCGATGGTGGCCATATCTGCTGAAGCAGTAGCATAAATGCCGATTTGCGCACCTGGCGGCGAATATTTAATGGCATTGCTGAGCAGGTTATCCAGCACATCCTGGATGCGTCCGCGGTCTACATACAACATCAGCCCCACAGGCTGAAAAACATGAAGTTCCTGTTGTTTGTTGCCAAGAGAAAGCTCGAAGGTGGACTTCAGGGTGTCGATCAGTTCGGAGAAGAGAACGGCTTGTTCTGAAAGGTAGATGGCCTCATTGTCTATTTTTGCTTCGTTCAGGATATTGTTAAGGTGTTGCTCTACGCTTTTTGCCGCAAACTGAATCTTGCCCGATATTTCAGCGACTTTGCCGGTTTCGGGCATTTTGCGGCTGATGATCTGTGCATACATCGAAATTGACGTAATTGGATTTTTAATGTCATGAACCAGCCGGTGCAGGCGGTCGTCGTAAGCGCGAATGGTGTTGCGGCTGGCAAGCCGGGTTTCCAGTTTTTCAATCACAATAAACGCCAGGAGTTCAAGCATTTCGAGTTGCCCCATAGTCATGTCGTGCCTTGGCACCGTGTCTGTTACGCAAACAGTGCCAATTCGGTAACCGTCGGAAGTAATGATGGGCGCTGCGGCGTAAAACCGGACATCATGATGGTACATGAATTCGGAGTAATCTGCCCGATCAGACATGTGCTGCGTATCTGAGATCAGCGTGGGGCGGTCGGTTTGAATGGCTACAGAACAGAGACTGCCGGCGCGTTCAACGGCAGTTTCCTGCATGCCGAGTGTATTTGCTTTTAAAAAAACACGGTCAGCATCGACGAACGTTACATAACCGGCAGCTGCATGCGTCATGCGTGCAGCCAGGCTCGCGATCGTGTCAAATGCCGCTTCGGGCGGCGTATCGAGTATCTCGTAACGCCTCAGCTTTTTTACACGGGAAACCTCAGTCGGGGCGGGCAGAGGATCAGCCTGTAGTTTGTCTTTCATTCTCCGGGGTTTGTCACGGTCAAACGGCTGTTTGTTTAAACAATGACGCTTAAAGATAAAACATTTACGTCAGTAAACTCGAATGCTTGCCCCATATGAACGTAGAAATATGGATACACAATATATAAGGATGTTGTCTGAAGGTTATATTTTGACCGGTGGACCCGGCGCTGGCAAAACGACGGTGTGCAGCCTGTTGGAGAAGGCCGGATATTCCTGCGTGCCGGAGTCTGGCCGCGCCGTGATCAGCCAGGAACTCCATACCGGGGGTTCTGCCTTAACATGGGCAGACCGGTCTGCGTTTGCCCGGCGGATGTTCGAAACAGATCTGGCCGCTTATCATGCCGCCCGGCGCGGCACCCCGGTTTTTTTTGACCGGGGTCTGCCAGACGTGGCCGGCTACCTGAAGCTGGAAGACCTGAATTTTCTTCCCGGGCTGGAAAACGCGCTGCAAAACTGCCGGTACGCCCCATTGGTGTTTATTTTCCCGCCCTGGCAAGAAATTTACGTAAATGATGCGGAACGAAAGCAAAGTTTTGCCGTTGCGTGCAGAACATTCAGGATGATGGTTCAGGTTTATCAGGCATACGGTTACCGTCTTGTTGAAGTTCCTCGCCTTGAGCCCGCGGGCCGTTGCCGCTTTATCTGCTCCTGCCTGGAACAAAGAGGATATGCAGGCGGTCTGAAAACTCTTAAATAACTATCTTCGCGTTCAAATCCCGGAAATATGCACGCAAATATTAAAGTTATTGCCTTCGATGCCGACGATACCCTATGGGCAAACGAGGGCTATTTTCAAGAAGTTGAACAAACCTATTACGACCTGATGGCACCTTATGCCAGCCAGGCCGAGTTAAGCCGCAGCCTGCACGAAACAATCCTGCAAAACCTTCCGCTGTACGGATATGGAACCAAAGGTTTCATTCTCTCCCTGACCGAGGCAGCACTGGTTGCCAGCGGCGAGAACCTCCCCGGCACCCTGCTGCGTAAGATTCTGGAACTGGGCAAGAGACAAATTGATCAGCCTGTCGAACTGCTTGACGGCGTGGAAGAAGTGCTCTCGGCATTACGTCCCCGATACCGCCTGGTGCTTGCCACCAAAGGCGACCTGCTTGACCAGGAGCGCAAGCTGCGCAAGTCTGGCCTGATGCCTTATTTTCACCACATTGAGATCATGTCTGAAAAAGACGAAGGTAATTACACCAAGCTGATCAAGCATTTGGATATTAACGCCTCAGAACTCCTTATGATCGGTAATTCGCTCAAGTCTGATGTACTGCCTGTGCTGAAGATCGGCGGATACGCCATTCATGTGCCTTATCACATTACCTGGGCGCATGAAATGATTGATCATGATATTGATGACGACCGCATGGCGGTGGTGGCGAACCTGCGAGATGTGTTGAAGGTGGTGTCTTAGCTGAGTGGGGAGAGGTGAGGGAACGAGCAAGGATTGTTACAGCTGAATCAGGAATCAGGACAGGGGCTTCCAACCCCTCGTCATTCCGAAACCGCTTCCTGATTGCTATGACTTGACAGCCTGCGGTGAGGAATCTCCCTTTTACCGTAATGTAGGTTTTGTATCACAACATAACAAGCTCGAGCCGTCCGTACAGGGGGATCCCTCCGCGCTGCGTCACGTTAGGGATGACGGTTTGGGTGGCGCGCAGGGGAATCAAGAATCATGAATCAGGACTGGGGAGCGGAAATCTGGGTGATCAAGGATGAAAGAACAAAGAGCAATGACCACCGCGCTTACCCTGCATGGCGTAGAACCCTGCCCGAACTATTAGTGAGCCAGCAAACACGACCTCCCAGACTGTCATGCTGAGCCTGTCGAAGCATGAATCAGGATTAAAAAAAGGATTAAAGAGCAAAAGATCAAAGACAGGGGCGCCTAAGCGGAATCAAGAACCATGAATCAGGATTAAAGACCAGGGCGTCTCACCCCTCGTCATTCCGAAACCGCTTTTTGACTGCTGTGCCCCGGAACCAAGCGGTAAGGAATCTCCTGCTTTCCGTGACGGCTTGGTTGTGTGGGCACCTAACTGGTCCTGCGCATTATCCGCGCCAGGCCGGCCGGCCGTCTCGACACTTATACTAAATATAAAAACACAGCAGAATGCCTATAAAAAAAGAAGGGATAACCCTATCCAGGCATTATCCCAATCTAACCAAATATAAACCTGTTATGAGCCAGGCTTTCCTTTACAGGTTTGCGTAGTACTCGACAAATTTTGCCAGGGCTGATGAATATCCCCACTCATTGTCATACCACGAAACCACTTTAACGAAGTTGTCGTTCAGGGCGATGCCTGCTTTTGCATCAAAAATCGATGCATGATCGTCTCCGATAAAGTCAGATGAAACCACTTCATCTTCTGTATATCCTAATACGCCTTTCAGTTCGCCTTCAGAGGCTTCTTTCATGGCTTGTTTAATTTCTTCGTATGTGGCCGGTTTTTCCAGGCGAACAGTCAGGTCTACTACTGAAACGTCTGCTACCGGTACCCGGAACGCCATTCCTGTCAGTTTACCTTTCAGTTCAGGAATTACCTTTGTTACTGCTTTTGCAGCACCTGTTGCCGACGGGATGATGTTTGAGAAACCACCACGGCCACCTCTCCAGTCTTTTGCCGATGGTCCATCTACCGTTTTCTGCGTTGCAGTAACAGCGTGAACAGTACTCATCAGGCCTTCAACAATACCCCATTTTTCATGCAATACCTTCGCAATAGGAGCAAGGCAGTTGGTGGTACATGAAGCATTTGAAACTGCAGTCTGATCTGCGGTCAGCTTGTCATGATTTACACCCATTACATATGTAGGGATCGACTCGTCTTTTGCCGGTGCAGAGAAAACTACTTTTTTCGCACCTGCAGCAATATGTTTATCAGCATCCGCCTGAGTCAGGAATAAACCTGTCGACTCTATAACAACTTCCACGCCAACTTCATTCCATTTCAGGTTAGCAGGATCTTTTTCTGCCGTAACCCGGATGGTTTTTCCGTTTACAACCAGGTTTCCGTTCACAACTTCGATCGTACCATCAAATTTTCCATGAGTAGAATCATATTTCAGCATATATGCCATATAATCCGGCTCAATAAGGTCATTTATTGCAACAACATCCAGTCCTCTTTTGAGTGCGGCCCTGAAAACAAGCCGACCAATACGACCGAAGCCGTTAATTCCAATTTTTTTGCTCATGGTTTGTGTCTAGTTTGTATAAAATTTTAATAAATTATATATCGGTTCTTTGGTAATGCTTTTAATCCTGATTCCAAATCCATCTGCCACATTCTGCAACTCGGCGCCAAAATTCCCTGCCACGATCCCGACAAAATGGATGTCGGTTTGCGCGTATTTGGCCGCCATCGGCGCCAGGTAAGTTTCAAAATACCTGCTGAACGACTTTGCCAGGTTTTGCCTGATGTATTCATGTTCACGGTTCCTGATATAGAAGTCGAGAAATGAACTCAGGAAGACCTGCGGGTTCGGCTTGCGGTATACCTTTTCAAGGATCAGCGTCCGGTCCAGTTTGAACTCGTGGTCCATCCTGGACTGCAGGTCTTTCGGCAGTTTTCCGCCAATCAGGTCACGCACCAGCATGATGCCCAGGTTGTTCGAAGACCCTTCATCGCCGAGTACGAACCCCAGGCCGAAGTTATTCTTCCGGGTTTTTTTTCCGTCGAAATAGGCGCAGTTCGAACCGCTGCCCAGGGTGCAGATGATGCCGGGCTCTTCGCCGCAGGCTGCAATGGCTGCACCGTGAATGTCACTTTCTACAAAGATCCGGCTGCCTCTGAAGAATGTTTTCAGGTTGGCTGATAATTCCCGCTGCCGGTCTGCCGATGAGGCACCCGCTGCAAAGAAGTAGATCTTACGGATGTCTTCTGCATAATTGACCAGAACCGATTCCTTGTTCAGGACCTGCAGGGTTGCCTTTTTATCGGCAAAGCAGGGGTTGATCCCGGGTGTCCTGCATTCAGCAATCAGTTTCTTGCCGTCGGTTATTTTCCAGTAGGCAAATCTCGAACCGCTGTATACGATCGCTGTCATCCGTGCTTAGATCGATAAGACCTGGGCCATTTCCAATAAGTCGTCTTCCAGCTTGAAGGTATGGGTGTTCAGGGCGTCTTCAAGGCTTGTCAGCTTGATTTCATTTCCTCTTAAACCCACCATTTTACGCGTTTCGCCGTTGATCAGGGCGTTAACCGCCGCATACCCGAGCCTGCTGCCCAGAATGCGGTCAAAGCTGCTCGGACTGCCGCCACGCTGCAGGTGACCCAAAATGGTCACTTTCGTGTCGTAGTAGTCGAAACGCTCTTCAACCTGTTTGGCAATGTCATAGGCACCTCCGTGCTTATGTCCTTCGGCAACGATAACGATGCTCGAAGATTTTTTCGTAGATGCCCCGCTTTCCAGTTTGGCAATGAGGTCTTCTACACTTGTAAATTTTTCGGGCAGAAGAATAGCTTCTGCACCGCTGGCAATGCCGCTTCTCAGTGCAATGCAGCCTGAATCCCGGCCCATTACCTCTATAAAGAACAGCCGGTCGTGCGAGTCTGCCGTATCCCTGATCTTGTCAATGGCCTCGATCACCGTGTTGATCGCGGTGTCGTAACCAAGGGTAAAGTCAGAGCCGTACAGGTCATTATCGATTGTGCCGGGAATCCCGATCACCTTGATGTCTTCAAATTTCTCAGAGAACCTTTTAGCCCCTGTAAACGTACCGTCGCCGCCTATAACCACCAATGCATCAATGTCGTTGGCTTGCAGGTTGCGGTAAGCCGTTTCCATACCCTCGTCTGTTTTGAACTCCAGGCAACGGGCCGTTTTCAAAATGGTGCCTCCCATGTGCAGAATGTTGCTCACTGAGCGTGCATTCATGGGAATAATGTTGTTTTCGATCAGTCCGCGGTATCCCTGCTGCACGCCAAACATGTTTCTTCCATGAAAAATACCCGTCCGGATCACTGCTCTTATTCCTGCATTCATTCCCGGTGCGTCACCTCCGGAAGTTAGTACAGCTATGTTTTTGATATTTGGCTTCATTTGAAAGCACGAATATAGTGTGTATTTTTTACACTAAGTAATTTTTTTTGTAATTTTTTCCGTAATCTTGCAACAAGTGCGTTTATTTTGTCCACCAAATTAAAGAAAATATTTTGAAGGAAGGTTTAGCCCAGTTCAATTCGGTTTTTTCGATTGACTGCGTCATTTTCGGCTTCGACGGAGGCGAGTTGAAGATCTTGCTTATCGAGCGTAACGAAGAGCCGTTCAAAGACTGGTGGGCGCTGCCGGGCAACCTGGTCAGCGAAGACCAGAGCCTTGACCAGTCTGCATCTTCGATTCTGACAAGCCTGACCGGCCTTCGTGATATTTATATGGAGCAGTATTACGCCTTCGGCGATCCCGGCCGGCACCCGCAGGGGCGGGTGGTTACCCTTGCTTATTATGCGCTGATCAGGCTTGGGGGAGAAAAGGACCTGCATCCCATTACCACGTATGCCAAGCGTGCGGTCTGGTGGTCTGTCAATGATCTCCCGAAACTGGCCTTCGATCATAAGAAGATTTTCGACAAAGGTCTTGAAAAGATCAAAAGGCGGATCAAGCATCAGCCCATTGCTTTTGAACTGCTCCCTGAGAAATTTACACTCACCCAGCTGCAGCATGTTTATGAACTCATTCTGGGGAAAAAGCTGGACAAGCGCAATTTCAGAAAAAAGATGCTGAGCTTTGGTGTGCTGCGCGAACTGAATGAAAAGCAGAAAGGTGTTTCATACCGCGCAGCGACCTTGTATAAGTTTGACCGCCGCAAATACGCCAAATTGTTCGGTAAGGAAATTTCATTTTAAGGAAAGCAAGACAGATTTTTCGCCGCTGCAGTCTGGGCTGCACCAGTTGCTTATTTCAAACTGCGGAAGAGCAAGCAGGCCAAAAAAAACCGGGCTCATGGCCCGGCTTCTATGATGTTAGTCTGCTTTTGCTGTGGTCAGGTGGTACTGCACCAGGTCATCAATCGGCGAACGGATAATCTTTCCAACACCCATTTCGTAGCGGTCTGCCACGATGCTTAAAATGTCACGGAAGCTATAACCTACAGAACCCACGCAATTCAGCTTATGGTCTTTGTAATTTGGATAGTGCACCACCAGGTTTTCAAAAAATGCGGTAAATGCATAATCGATCGTGGCAAATGTGTAATCTTCGAAGCTGTCTTTGAAATCATACAGGAATTTGCTGAAACTTGCGCAAAAACGGTTAGGCAGGGGCTTGTTGTAGATCTGCTCAAATATGTCTTCGTTTGTTAGGGCATAGTTGTCGTAAAAAGCCTCGCGCAGGCCCTTTGGCATGTAGCCTTTCATGTAGTCTGCCAGAATGCGCTTGCCAATGAACGATCCGCTGCCTTCATCGCCGAGGAAATAACCCAGGGAGTCAATGTTCAGCGTGATGTCCTTGCCGTCATAAAGGCAGCTGTTGGTCCCGGTGCCGAGAATGGCTGCAAAGCCTGCTTCATTACCGAGCAATGCCCTGCATGAAGCCAGCAGGTCGTGACCTACGTAAACCTTGGCATTGATAAAGACGTTCTCCATGGCGTCTGAAACGATCTTTTGATTGGCAGGCGTCGAACAGCCCGCACCATAATAATAAACTTCTGTCAGTTTTTCCCGTTCCAGGTGGTCGGGCAGGGACTCGTTGAGCGACTTGGTTATATATTCGGTTTTTGAAAAGTACGGATTGTAACCTTCTGTGTTGAAATAAATCTTTCTTCCTGCTTCATTGATCAGGCACCAATTGGTTTTAGTAGATCCTCCGTCGGCAATTACTATCATCTTTGTTTTGATTTTTACGGCGCAATAAAAGTAAAAAAACTCAAACTAAATACCTGTTCTTTTAAAAAAAATGAAAAAGCGTTTCCGGTATATAAGACTAAACAATTGGCATACTGTATATTAACCCTGATGCATGCGGCAGAATTTCATTGTGTAAAAAATACACTATTGGAAAATTCAGGCGGAAAAAACCAATATTTGTATGTCTGCTCAAGCCGGCAGCCTCATCAATACAACATACATGCGAGAAATAATTGATATGCGAAGCGATACGGTAACCAGGCCTACAGCTGGGATGCTCGATGCGATGTTTAGCGCCAGGGTCGGCGATGACGTATTTGGCGAAGACGAAACGGTACGTGCTCTCGAAGAGAAAGCTGCCGCCATTTTCGGTATGGAGGCCGGCCTCTTTTGCCCTTCAGGTACAATGACCAACCAAATTGCCATCAAGTGTTTTACCAAACCGATGGATGAGGTGATCTGCGACCAGACCGCGCACGTTTACCGCTATGAGGTCGGTGGGATTGCCTGGAATTCGGCCGCATCTGTAAGGCTGCTGCATGGCGACCGCGGTATTCTCAGTCCTGAGCTGATCGAGCCAGAGATCAATGAAGACAACATACATTATCCCGACACCACACTTGTTGTACTTGAAAATACGGTCAATAAGGGGGGCGGGGCCTGTTATCACCTGAACCAGATCGAACCCATACACAACCTGTGTAGCATCAAAGGACTGAAGCTGCACCTGGACGGCGCCCGTATTTTTAATGCCTTGGCGGCTACCGGCGATAAAGCCCTGCACTACGGCCGTTATTTCGATGGTATATCGATCTGCCTTTCAAAGGGGCTTGGCGCGCCCGTGGGTTCGGTGCTGCTGGGCTCGAAAGAGATGATCGGGCGTGCGCGAAAGATCCGCAAGGCCATGGGTGGCGGCATGCGCCAGGCAGGCTTCCTGGCGGCCGCGGGCATTTATGCACTTGACCACCATGTGGGACGCCTGAAAGAAGACCATGCGCATGCACATGCCCTTGCAGAGGCCCTTGCAGGTGCGGCCTGGGTACGCTCCATTTTGCCGGCAGAGACCAATATCGTTGTTTTCGAAGTTGACCCGCGTATCCAGGTCAAAACGCTTGTTAAACAGTTCGCCGATAAAGGCCTGCTTTGTAACGCGACGGGGCCGCATACAGTGCGTATGGTTACGCACCTGGACGTGAACCAGCAGCAGGTTGACCAGGCGCGGGAAATAATCTTACATTTAAATCCGGCCTAGTACCCATGAATTTTGTTTGCCTGCAGGCAGCGTACAACTGATACCAGACCAACCTAAATACGAACTGATGAAAATCGAAAAAATACTCGTTGCAAACCGCGGTGAAATTGCGATCCGCATCATGCGGTCGGCCAGGGAAATGGGCATTGCAACAGTGGCGGTATTTTCAGAAGCCGACCGAGACGCACTACATGTACGTTATGCCGACGAGGCTGTGTGTATCGGTCCGCCGCCATCTGCCGAGTCCTACCTGCATATCGGCAAGGTGATCGATGCCTGTGTGCGAACAGGTGCTCAGGCCATTCATCCGGGGTACGGATTTTTGTCAGAGAATCCGGCATTTGCCCGGGCTGTGCGTGAGGCCGGCCTGATCCTGATCGGCCCTTCGCCAGAGGCCATGGAAATCATGGGAAACAAACTCGCAGCAAAAGCGGCAGCCCTGAAATATAACATCCCGATGGTGCCGGGAACAGAAGAGGCCGTAACTGATGTTGCCCAGGCCAAAAGCAGGGCTGCGGAGGTCGGTTTTCCGATCCTCATCAAGGCGGCTGCGGGTGGCGGAGGCAAAGGCATGCGGATTGTTCGCGAAGTTGAAAGTTTCGAGGAACAGATGCAGCTGGCGGTCAGCGAAGCGACTACGGCATTCGGCGATGGATCGGTGTTTATTGAGCGGTATGTTTCCTCGCCCCGGCACATCGAAATCCAGGTGCTTGGCGACAGCCACGGAACCATTGTTCACCTGTTTGAAAGGGAATGTTCCGTGCAGCGGCGCCACCAGAAAGTTGTGGAAGAAGCCCCCTCATCGGTGCTGACTCCTGAACTGCGCGAACAGATGGGCCGGTGCGCAGTCGATGTGGCCCGTGCCGTCAATTATACCGGTGCCGGGACCGTTGAGTTCATTCTTGACGAGAACCTGGATTTCTTTTTCCTGGAAATGAATACCCGCCTGCAGGTGGAGCATCCGGTTACCGAACTGATTACCGGGATTGACCTGGTTAAGGAACAGATCCGCATTGCCGGGGGCGGTATGGTGAGTTTCAGCCAGGAAGACCTGCGCATCCAGGGTCATGCCATTGAACTGCGCGTCTATGCCGAAGATCCGGCCAATAACTTTTTGCCGGATATCGGTACCCTTCAAACTTACCGTAGGCCAGGGGGGAATGGCGTGCGTGTCGATGACGGTTTTGAACAAGGCATGGAAATCCCGATCTATTACGATCCCATGATCGCCAAGCTGATCACATACGGGCGCAGCCGCGAAGAGGCCATTAACCGGATGCAGCGGGCCATTGCCGAGTATGACATTACCGGGATACAAACCACGCTGGCCTTTGGTAACTTTGTCATGCAGCACGAAGCGTTCCGTTCCGGTCATTTTGATACACATTTTGTTGAAAAGTACTTCAGGCCCGAGCTGCTGCAGACGCAACAGGAAGAGGAGGCACTGATTGCCGCGCTGGCCGCAGTATCGTTGCTGCAACGTCAGAAACCTGCTGCTGCGCTGAATGCGGGGACTGTTACCGGCAACTGGGAACGAAACCGAAGGCGGCTGAGATAAAATTAATTACAAGAAAACGTGTTTACAGGAATTATAGAAGCGCTGGGTGTGGTCAGATCGATCCGCCGCGAAGGAACCAATCTCCATTTTACAATCGAATCTGCGATCAGCCACGAACTTAAGATTGACCAGAGCGTAGCCCACAACGGGGTATGCCTCACAGTGGTCGCTGTCGATGGTCAAACGCACACCGTTACGGCTATTGAGGAAACGCTTACCAAGTCTGCCCTGGGTAAACTGGCAGCGGGTGGTACGGTTAACCTGGAACGCTGCATGCAGCTGAATGCGCGTCTGGACGGGCATATTGTTCAGGGGCACGTGGACCAGACGGGAACCTGCGAATATGTCAAAGACCTGGACGGCAGCTGGGAATTCCGGTTCCGGTATGACGACAGTAGCGGCAATGTTACGGTAGAAAAGGGCTCTGTTTGTGTAAACGGCATCAGCCTGACTGTCGTAAATTCGCAGCCGGGCGCCTTCTCGGTTTTCATTATCCCTTATACATTCGAGCATACAAGCATGGGTACGCTGCAGGCCGGTGATGTTGTGAACCTTGAGTTTGATATTATCGGCAAGTACGTAGCCAGGCTGATGAACAAGGGTCAGCAGGCAGGTTGATCATAACCGCCTCAGGCAGATGCCCGGTTATACTTGTCCCGGTAGGCCTTTGGGGTCAGGCCCGTGTTGCGTTTAAATAACTTCCTGAAAGTTTTCGGATCGCTGTAGCCGCAGCGAAACATCACATCGGCTATCCCTTCATTGCGGTTTTCAAGCATTTGCCGGGCGGCTTCTATGCGCGTGCGCTGCAGGTATTCTATGGGTGTCATGTTCAGCGCTTTTTTAAACCGGCGCAGCAGGTTGCGTTTGCAGGAAGGCAGGCTCCCGGTCATGTCTTCAATCGTGACGAGCGACCTGCTGAAGGTCTCTTCAATCTTGTCCTGCAGTGCCATGACGAGCTCATCACCGTGTGCCCGTTCGGGTTGGATCACGCCGAAATAAGACTGCCCGATCCGGTCCAGATCAATGGCAAAAAATTTAGCGGCTTTGACCGCCATTTGCCGGCCGCAATATTTCTCGATGAGATAGATGAGCAGGTGAAAGGTGCTGGTAGCCCCGCCGCCGGTGTAGATACCTTCCTGGTCGGTAATGACAGCGCCGGGATCCAGTTGAACCCGTGGAAACAAAGCGGAAAATGGCCGGCACATCTGCACATGCGTGGTGGCACGGCGGCCATTAAGCAGCCCTGTTTCGGCCAGCAGGAAAGCGCCGGTGCAAAAACTGGCAATCTCTGTGCCCTGCTGCTGAAAGTCCCGGATAAACGGCACAAAGTGCCTGTTTTCGCGCAGCGCCTCATGAATGTCTGTCGATTCGAAAGCCGGGATCAGTAACAAGCTGGTGCGCGGCCGTTCATCGGCTGCAATGCGCCGGTATTTCTTATACAGGCTCGCTGCACTCAGATCGCCGGGCAGGGCGGCAATGCTGATGTCGAAGAAAGGGCTGCCGTTTTCCTGCTCATGAAACACGTTCACCGTGTCCAGCACATCGAGGATTACCGCAGTGCTGATGAGCCTGTGTTTCGCAGTAAGGAGTAAAAGTACGTTCACCATGGTCCGTTTTAAAATTTTCCTGCCAGTTTGTGGTTTGCCTCTGTACGTTTGGAGTCTGGGTTCGGCTTAGCGAATGTATTCCCGGTCTTCGTCGCTAAGGCCATCTTGCTGTTCCACTTTAGGGGCTCCGGTATCGATCCGGCTATCGTAGCTGCTCACCGTGGTTCGCGGCCTGCCAACCAGGTAGCCAAGTATAAAACCAATAACGACACAAATGCCTATAACCAGCAGCTTGGATACCGGAACATCCTGCACAAAAAGGAAGTTAAAGTCTACCGCATCTGTGTTGGCCATCAGGAATACCGTTACCAGCACGGTGAATATGATGATAAAGATCGTTTTTGCACTCATCTTGTTTCTGATTAAAAACTATAGTTGAAAGAGAATTCTAATATCGGATTTTGATTGTAAATTTTATTCACAAAAATCAGCCTCGCGCCGAGGTCTATAACAGGCTGGTACCGCAAAAGGTTCATGCTGCTCATCAATTCGAGCCCGAAAGTCTTTGGCTGGCCCAGGTTGCTGTCCCTGCCTACGTTCTCATAATGTGCAAAAAGTCCGCTGCGGATGTTCCGGATATAGGCCAGCGGGCCGATCTCCCGGTCAGGAAAAATGAGCGGGAACCGGTAGTTCAGCAGCAGCGTGTTTTGCAGCGTGCTGCGAGCCCGCACGTTGTTGTACCCGTAAACGGTTGGAATGGCTGTTGCAAAGCGGTTGGCCCCTTCGGCCTGCTGGTAGCTGAAGCTGGCGAGCGTGGAGTGGTTTTTCAGCAGGCCGGGAAAATAGAAAAAGGTTTCGAGCGAAAACACATGTCCCGGCAAAGCCCTATCAAAGGGCTGGTGGTCGTAACCCAGCCTGATGATCTGTGCAAACGCTGGTGCGATATCGCGTTCAGCCCTGCGCAGCTGGTGCGTAAAGCCAAAGGCATACTCGAGCGGGAAATTTTGCCTTGCAGCGAAGGTTGCCGGTAAGTTCTGAAATGCGTACCGGTCTGTAATGCTTGTGCCCGCCTGCAGCGAAAAACTGTAATGGTGGTTGCCGGCGTTGACAGACAGCGGCAGCGAGGCATGCAGCTTGACGTAATTCTCCCGCCAGTCACCTTGCATAATCTGGCCCCTGCTGTTGTAAAAACTGCGGCGCGGCCGGTTCCGGTACAAGACGCTCAGTACGGGGTAAAGGGCCCGGTAGCGCAGGTCGGCTGTATATTCGAAGCGCCTGAGGTCGCCATGGTATTTGGCACCGCCATACAGGCTAAGCGTGTTCAGCAAGTTATCAGATTGCAGTTCAAGCCCCGCCGTGTTCGCATCGTCGACGGTAGGAACGATGCTGTGAAAATTGATGAGGTGAGAAAAAGAGTTATACCTGGACACAGGAAGGGTGGCAGCAGGCGTTGCCTGACTGAACACGTTGCCGGTCGCTTCCTGTGCGACTGCTGTTACCGAGAGGTTTGCAAAGAGGTCAGGCCCGGGAGCGCGTTCACGAAGGGCCGTTTCGGTTACCTGCATGCCCTGCGCTGCATAATCGTTAAAGACAAACCGGCCGCTATCTGAAACACTGATGTTAAAAGCGCCGTATTTAGAAGCCGTCAGAGCGCTTATCTTTTTCGTTTTGATGTCCAACATGTAAATGTTGTCAACGCCGCTGTAATGGGCGTTAAATGCGATATTCTCTTCGATGAAGACAGGGCGGGCCAATTGTTGCCGTTCCGGACCGATGATCCGGTTACTTTTTCCATCTTCTGTCAGGTAAATTGACTTGCCCGCCTCGCTTACGCCAATGTAACAGATGCGCTTTCCCGAGCGGTCAAAAGAGGGGGTCTGAAGGATCAGGTTTTCGGGGTTAGGAAGCGTCTGCAGAACGGCCCCGTTCCGGGCGTTCAGCACCACCAGTTCGAAGTGGTTTTTGAGGTCTGCACGAACGGCTACAATCCGGCTTCCATCGGCAGACAGTGAAGGTGAAAAAAGCCGGGTTTTGCTGGTCAGTTTTCGCGTTCTTTTGCTGGCAAAATCGTAACGGCAGATCACACTGTAGCTTCGTTGTTTGTACCGGGGATCTTCACGTATTTCATCCCACACCATGACGCCCCGGGCATAGCTGAACCAGGGCTGTTCCTGCGGGCCTATCCCGACAATCTTATGTTCTTTTTTTTGCGCATCAATGAGCACCACATGCGGTGTCTCGGCCTTGCTGCTTTTAAGTGCGATCAGGCTGTCGCGGCCAAGGCGAAACGGCATGATGTAATCGGTCGCAACGCGCGGGGTTCGGTTAAGGGCCGGGTAGGTGTCGGAGGGCGTTTTCTTTGCCTGTTCCTTCCAGGCTTGCGCGGCCTCTTCCTGGCTGGCCAGGAAAGCGCGGCGGGTAGAAGGACCGGAAAATTTTTTTAGGCTTGTCGAAAAGGGGTAGGGTCTGACAGGTCGGCGGCGGATGTCGGCAAGCAGGCTGTCAGAAATGAAACGTCCCGACTTTTTCCGAAGGCTGGCCATCATTACATAACCCAGCTGGTAGTACCCCGGTGTTACATCACGGTTCGAGCCGAAGTAAGCTTTGCTGTAACTGTATCGCCTGCCCTCAAGCACATTGGTTCGCCAGGGCATGATCCATGCCGGCTGCCGGCCGCGGCCCGACTCGGTAAGTGCTGTTTCGGTAACCACCGCATCGCCTTCAAAGAACCAGGTCGGAATGCTTGCGCCGAACCAGGCGAAGTAGACAAGCTCAGGAAACGGCCGGGCCCTAGTTCCTGTCAACTTGTCAAATTGTGCAACATGCCGGAGTTCGTGAACCGCCAGATTATTGAGCCAGTCCTGGCTGTCGAAAGCTTGTGGTGGCGTTGTAAAAAACTCTGATTTGCGCGGCGCCAGTTGTACAAAGCCGTTGGCGATGACGCCGCGGTTCTGCAGCACAATCGGAATCTGCGTCTTCTTGAGGTGCAGGCCCGCAGCAACTGCAGGGTAAATAACCGGCAGCGTAGCGGCCATGCGTTTGGCCTCAGACTCAAGTTCAGCCGGGAAGATCACCTGGAAGCCGCCGTGCTCAATTTTTCGCCATTTTACACTAAGTGGATTTTGCGCCGTAGAGAAAATCTGTGCCCGAAGCCCTTGAAAACTAATTATTAATATGAATGTCATGATTAGCCTGATAATCATATTTTTAAATGCTAAAATAAGTTACGTAGATCATAATTGCTAAAATTTTTGGTATTTGAATTTTTGGGAGCTCATTTTTATATGATATAAAACTTCATTTTTATAAGTTATATAACTGATTATTAAATTTTTATAATCAATTATATTTTATCAGAAATAATTGATTTTTAGATTGTAAATTAAGCCTTCCATCGTTTTTTTTCCTCCCCCAGCCGCATGGTAGTTTACCTTCTAAAACCGCGATTAAAATACACTATTTCGCGAAGATTTAAGCGTCAAAAATTCTTCACTTCGCATAATCAGCTGACCCGAGCAACAGTCCGTAGTCCCCTACTACCTTTAAGTAATCGTTTGTAAATGGAAATTGGCGACACGGGTTAATCGGATGTTGGCACTTAAAACATGTCAGCACCCTGGGGCCGGCATGCCATTTCTCAAGCAGCCCAAGATCTGCTTTATCAAAATTCCCCTGGTGGCCTGGCTGGTTAAAAGACGCCGCGAGCTCATTTCTTATCGTAAATAGGGGATTGAAAGTTGCCTGATTTTCATGACATATTGTCATGTAGTCCCTGGTCCAACTGTTGTCAATTTACAATGCAATTTGCGTGAGTCCCAAGACGCCGGCACTGTTCCAGGAAAAGTCTGGACGTTATCCCGGGTTCGGGCAGAGGTCGCACATGGCCTTCAATGGGCGATTTTGGTTTGACTTCCGGGCGAGTTTGCAGTTATGATCTAAGCCTGTTATCCTAAATAAATAACGTGTCTCAGGAACGTAAGCCATGTCGCATTTCGCCCCATGCGGTGAATAATTGTTTTTGTCTAGATCACCTGTTGCATGTTAGTTCCGGGCAGCACCGGGGCTAAATGCAACCTGTAGAACCCCCGCTTTTTGGAAAACCGGGCCCATTCCTTCGCCGGCCCAACGCACCCAATTTTACGGCAACTGGTGAATGATCGCGCCTACTCGGTTGGCAGAATAGGCAGTGAAAGTTTGCTGAATAGACCTTTTTTTGACGGCCGATTTTCGCCTGCCAGCCGGCCAGATTTGGGGAAAGGTGAGGGGATTTATGACAAAAATTCTGAGCTCAAAAGGGCTAGATGAAGAGCGCGCGTGCTGCTGCTCTCATACAAAAACGGGGCGCGAAGGCAGACCGCCCGTTGCAGAAATGAGAATTATAAGGGACCAGGATATGCCGGGTTCCGGGCTTTTTTCCGTGAGCGCTCCGGGCAATTTTTATGCTTTTTTTTGGGTCGGCTTAATGATCTGGCAACGGTCTTCTCTGCAAACGATCAGTAACATGACCGGTTTTTCAGGAGCGGAAATGGCTTTAAAACGGTTGTCTCAAATGAGCAGATGTGGCCTTGAAGATCCTGAAAAGGCGCTCGTTTTTCGATGTCGTAGACAGATCATTTCTGCCATTTTTCCTGAACTCGGCGGCCATCTTACTAGGGTTTTTCGCGGGGTCGTAAATAGCCCGCGGCAGGCGTTTTTTTAGCACCTTTCACTGCTTAAAAAACCTGTGTTTTTTTATAGCGTGTTATGGTCTTTGGGGGCTCGATGCGACCTGCCGATTCAGGTCCGGAAAGCTGCTTTTTTTGCCCTGTTTTTAAGATAGAGTGGGTACAGAAAAACAGCCGCCAGAATGAGGGTTGCGCCGGCATAAAACCCACCGCTCATCTGTTCTTTTGAACCGAATATAAGCAGGGCCAGGAGTACCCCGTAAATGGGTTCAAGGTTTGTGGCCAGGGCTACAGTAAATGCAGAAAACTCGCGCATAACACCAACCGCCATGACATAGGCAAGAGCCGTACAAACGGTGCCCAGAATAAACAGGAACACCCAGTCGTGAAGCGATAAATTGAAGGGTTCGCGAAGCAGGGAGCCGTCTGCAAGCCGGTAAAGCGTTATCCATACAAAGGCTGCTGCCATCTCATAAAAACTGATCAGAATGGGCTGCTGTCGGCTAACCAACTTCGAATTAAGGATGGAAAAAAGGCTGGCAGAAAGGGCCGCCAGCAGTCCGGCGGCAATGCCCCAGGCATAACCAGTTTCGAACTTAAAGATCAGGATTATACCTGCTATGATGATAAGGCCGACGACGACATTGCCTCTTTGAACACGTTGTTTCTTGATCAGCGGCTCGAGAAAAGAAGTAAAAAGTGTCACCGAAGACAGGCAGACGAGACCTACTGAGACCGTTGAGATTTTAATCGAATGAAAGAACATGATCCAATGCAGCGCGACGATACCGCCCACGCCAAACAGCTTGAGCAGTGTTTTGCCGTCAAGCCTGTAATTTCGCCGGGAGATCAGGAACCAGGCCCACAGTGATAATCCGGCAATGAGCACCCGGTACCAAACCATCGAGACTGCGTTTACGGATATGGCGGCGCCAAGAATGCCTGTAAAGCCCCAGATAAAGACCGTGGCATGAAGAATAAGCAGGTTTTTCCTGCCCGCTAGCCGGTTAGCTGTAGATACGCTCGTCATTTACCAGCAAAAATAGGTTATTTGGGTGCTTTTTTGATCAGAAACAGGCCAAGAATGCCAAACAGTGCGGTAGGCAAAATGGCCGAAATGAGTGGCGGGAAACCACCTTTCAATGAAAACATCTGCGCAAACTGGTTCAAAACAATGTAGAGAAAGCTGAGTACGATGCCGATGCCGAGCGGTAGACCTACGCCGCCACGCACTTTGCGACTGGACAGTGCGACTCCGATCAGCGTAAGAACGAAGGCCGAGAGGGGATGAAAATACCGCTTGTACCGCTCAAAAAGCAAATCGTTCATAATTCCCGAACCCCGGGTCTTTTCTTTTTTGATCTTTTCAGAAAGCTCATGCATGCTCAGGTTCTGCACTACGTTATCATAGGCGGAAAAATCGTCCGGACGCATGTCAAGCACCGTGTCTTTTTCCTTGCCGGTGCCATAGATCATCTGTTCTTTCAAGCCGTTTATAGTCCTTTCTGAATAGTTAATCAGCTTCCAGACCCGTTTCACAGAATCCCATTTGATCTGGTCTGAAACCAGCTTGCGCACCAGTACATCGCCGTTAAACCTGTCGAGCGAAAAGCGATAGCCCATATTCGTTTTGTTGTCAAAATTATCAATGAAAATATAGGTTTTCTCATCCAGTTTCATGTGGATGTTTGATTTTGACGAGGGGTCGTTGCGCTTCACATATGTATTCTCAAAATCGTTTTTCAGCTTGTTTGTATAGGGCAGAATGTACAGGTTCGAGGCCAGGTTAAAAGCGAAGATCAGAAAGGCGGAAAAGAAATAAGGCTTCAGAAAACGGTTAAAACTGACGCCTCCGCTCAGGATCGGCACGATTTCGGTCTGATCGGCCATTTTCGCCGTAAAAAAGATTACCGCAATGAAATTGATAAGCGGAGACAGCATATTAACATAAAAGGGCACCGAGCCGGCATAATATTTTGTCAGGATGCCCCAGAAGTCCAGTTTGCTCTCCATAAAATCATCGAGCTTTTCAGACAGGTCAAAGATCACGATGATAAGCACAAAAATTCCCAGGGTAAACAAAAACGTACCCAGGTACTTACCGATAATGTACCGGTCAATGATTTTAATCTTGTCTCGGAGCAGGTTCACGTTATAACTTGTTGCCTAAAATCTGTACCATTTTGTTTTTCCAATCGTAGAAAGTACCGGCAACGATTTGCTGCCTGGCCTCTGTAACCAGCCAAAGGTAAAAATGAAGATTGTGCAGGGTTGCAATTTGCGCGCCAAGCATTTCTTTAGAATGGATCAAATGCCTCAGGTACGCTTTGCTGTGCATGCGGTCAACCAGGAGATCACTGTCTGCATCAATGGGAGAGAAATCATTTTCCCACTTTTTGTTGCGGATGTTGATGATGCCATGTCTGGTAAAAAGCATGCCGTTCCGGGCGTTTCGCGTCGGCATGACGCAATCGAACATGTCTACACCAAGGGCAATGTTTTCCAGGATGTTAACAGGCGTGCCTACGCCCATAAGGTACCGTGGCCGGTCGGCGGGCAGGATGTCACAGACCACCTCGGTCATGGCGTACATTTCCTCAGCCGGCTCGCCGACAGAAAGCCCGCCGATCGCATTTCCTTCGCGTTCCATGCCTGCAATAAACTCGGCAGAACGTACCCTCAGATCTTTATACACAGATCCCTGTACGATCGGGAAAAGCGTCTGGTTAAAACCATATTTAGGTTCAGTATTGTCGAAATGTGTGCAGCACCGTCTTAACCAGCGGTGCGTCATTTCAAGTGAGTTGGCCGCATACTTATAATCGCAGGGGTAGGGCGTACACTCATCAAAAGCCATGATGATATCTGCCCCAATGCTGCGCTGAATATCCATAGCGTATTCAGGGGTAAACAAGTGGCGGGAGCCATCGATATGCGAATTAAACGTAACGCCCTCTTCCTTGATCTTGCGCACATTGCTGAGCGAATAAACCTGGTAGCCGCCGCTGTCGGTAAGGATGGGACGGTCCCAGCCTATAAACTGGTGCAGGCCTCCGGCTTGCTCCAGGGTATCAATACCTGGCCGCAGGTACAGGTGATAGGTATTGCCTAGTATGATCTGTGCCGAGATGTCTTCTTTGAGTTCGCGCTGGTGCACGGCTTTAACTGTGCCGGCGGTGCCGACAGGCATAAAGATCGGTGTCTGGATCGCTCCATGATCAGTAGTCACCACACCAGCCCGGGCTTTTGAAAGCGGGTCTTTCGCCTGTAAATCAAATTTCATATAGGTGTTTTCAAAAAACAGCGCAAATTACAAAAAAAACCGCTGGCGGGCGAACGCCCGGTCGGTGCTGACCGCTTGGAAAAACAGCCGGTGCTGCACGGAATGCCCGATTGCCGGGATGAATTTTCAACATGAGCGGGTTTTGCCATTGAAAAAGCGCAGATTTGTCGTTTTGTAAATCCGTGAACTTCACCACCTTCGACCTGACTTTACTGGGCTGCCTGGCGTTTTGCCTGGTTCTGCAGCTGTATTACACGCTTTTCGTCCACCTCCGGTTGCTGCGGCAAGCGCCTGTGGCCACACCTGTTGCAACAAAGCCCCTGAGCGTGGTGATCTGCGCAAGGAACGAAGCGCCAAACCTGGAAAAGTTTCTGCCCGCTATCCTGACGCAGGATTATCCAGACTACGAAGTGATTGTGGTTAACGACCGTTCCTGGGACGGTACGGGCGATCTTCTGGAACAATTCGCCGCTTCTGAACCCCGCCTGCGAATTGTAACAATCGGGGAAAATGACAAATTCAGGGCAGGCAAAAAGTTTGCCGTTACCATGGGCATCAAAGCGGCCAGACACGAATGGCTCGTTTTCACAGACGCAGACTGCCTGCCTGCAAGCGATCAGTGGCTCAGACACATGCAGCCCCCGGTTAATCCGCAAACGGAGATCCTGCTCGGTTACTCCCCGTATCTGAAGAAGAGCGGCCTGCTGAACGCCCTCATTAGGTTCGAGACGTTTTTTACCGCGGTGAATTACCTGTCTTTTGCGCTTAAGGGCATGCCCTATATGGCTGTAGGCCGCAACATGGCTTATCAGAAATCGCTGTTTTTCAAAAGCAAGGGGTTTGCGGCGCACATGCACATCCCTTCGGGCGATGATGATCTCTTCGTAAATGCCAACGCCACAAAACACAACACTAAAATCCGCATTGAGGCAGCAGCCCATGTCTGGAGCGAACCCAAAACAACCTGGCTGTCTTACCTGCGGCAGAAAAAAAGACACGTTGGCGCGGGCAGGTTCTATAAAAAGAAGCACCAGTTCATACTCAGTACACAGATCATTTCGCAGCTGCTTTTTTATGTTTTCCTTGTGGCGGCCATTTGTTTACCTGCTACCCGCTATGCGGCTCTGGGCGTGCTGGCGGTAAGCCTGATCGTGCGCTGCGCCATTTACCCGCGTTTACTGTCACGGTTAAACTGCGGCGGCCTGCGGTGGTGGTTTCCGCTGCTCGACCCAATGCTTTTTCTTTTTCTGACCTTTAACGGTCTTATTGCTATTTTTATAAAAAAAGTTCAATGGAAGTAACACCCGCCATTATTCAGAAGTATTTCCCGGAAGTTTCCGGCATTCAGCTCGAACAATTTGAAAGGCTTTTTGAACTTTACAGTTCCTGGAATGCGCAAATCAATGTGGTTTCGCGCAAAGACATTGATCTGCTTTACGAGCGGCATGTGCTGCACTCGCTCGGCATTGCGAAGGTTTGTCGTTTTAAACCCGGCGAGCAGGTGCTCGATGTAGGCACCGGTGGCGGGTTCCCCGGAATTCCGCTGGCCATCCTGTTCCCTGAAACCCAGTTTCACCTGGTCGACTCGATCGGAAAGAAAATCAAGGTCGTTACTGAGGTCAGCAGCGCATTGGGCCTGAATAACGTACACGCAGACCACCTGCGGGCCGAGCAGCTGCGTGAGAAATACAATTTTATCGTTTCCAGGGCGGTAACGCGCCTCTCAGAATTTTACCCGTGGGTCAAAGGGAAAGTAAAACAGGACCACCTGAATGCCCTGCAGAATGGAATCCTGTACCTGAAAGGCGGTGATTTGTCAGATGAGATCGCGGAATCGGGACTGCCTGCGCAGCTTTTTCCCCTGGCTGATTTTTTTGAGGAACCTTTTTTCGAAACGAAATACGTCGTTTACATTCCGCAGTAGCGCCCGCTAACGCCCGGCATGTGCCAGGTCTGCGGTCAAATAAAAAAACCGGGCCTTTCGACCCGGTTTTTTCAACTTATTTATAACCATCATTTTGTACCAGAACGCCTTGGCTCCGGTCAATCTGATCCTGGGGAAGCGGGAAGTATTCATCCCTCGGTTCGAACGTTATGCCTTGCAGGTAGTTGAAGAAACCACCTTCGAATGTGAAATAACTTTCCAGTACCTGTTTCGCTATGCCCCAGCGAACCAGGTCGTAAAACCGGTGGCCTTCCATAGCCAGTTCCAGCCGGCGTTCGCGCCGAACGGCATCGCGCGCAGCGTCAGGGCTTGTAAAACTGGTGTACTGCCCAACGCGGTAAACTGCGGCCGGTGTGCCACCTATGGTTTTCGGGGCCAGGTTGGCCGCACGCTGGCGCACTTTATTTACCCGGATCAAGGCCCCGGGCAGATCGCCGGTTTCTATCTGGCATTCTGCTGCCATCAGGTATACATCTGCCAGGCGGATAATGTTGACATTCAGTCCTGTAACATTGGTGTTTCCGGGTCCGGTACCGCTCGATATCTGAGAGGCCTCGATCACGTTTTTATAGGCTACGAATGGTCCGCCGTTCGAGGGGTCACGGATCCAGGTATCGCCCGCCATGTTGCCCCAATCGCGGAAAGGAACGCCACGCCGGCCAACGGTGTAATCCAGGCGAGGGTCTACTGCGAGTGTCTGGTCAACTGCATAACTTGCCTTTTGTGTTGAAGACAGGCCAAAATCAGACTTGTACGGATTGGTGCGGTAGGCCGTTACGCTGAGCGGAAGGCCGGTTGCATCGACGCGGTAAGAGTTGACCAGGTCAATGGTGGGCTGGTAGAAACCGCAGCAGGTAATGGGTAAACCGTTGCCGTAAGGAAAATTCAGAATGTCGCCGACGTTGCCGTTGTCGCCGCCTGTGCCATCCGTTCCAACTGCATGCTGAACGGCAAAGATAGACTCCGGACCGTTCTCCTTCGTGATGTCGAAGTTATCTGTGTAAGGCAGTGTAACGATATCGGGCCGTGCTGCGATCACTGCATTGAACAGGGGCAGGGCCTCAGCATATTTTTTCTGGTACAGGAGCACTTTTCCCAGGTAGGCCTGGGCAGCAAGTTTGTCTACACGCCCCACCTGGCCCAGCGGCTTGGCGTTGGTCAGGTTGTCTACACCGTACTGGAAATCGGCTACAATGTTCGGATAGATGTCTTTGTTGTTAGGTACAGAGGACTCAGTTGTGGTTTCTGTAATGTAGGGTACGTTTTTGAACACCCTGGTCAGGAAGAAGTAGAAATGCCCCCGCAGCACCCGGGCCTCTGCCTGGATCTCTTTGGCCCGTGCCTCGGTAAATTTACCGGGCCCGGCCTGCAACGCATTCAGGATGCGGAGCGTGTTGTTGCAGCGTTTAATGCCTTCAAAGCAGCGCTCCCACAGGTTAAGCAGGTTATCGTTGGTGCTGGTCGGCGAATGCTGCTCAAGCAGGTTCATATTGGGCTGGTCACCGTTGTTACTTCCTTTGTGGGCGTTATCTGAGGTGACTTCGCCAAATAGCCATTGGCTGGGCGCGGCGCCATAATTACCGAAAGTGCCGTTCAGGTTGCCATTCAGCAGGCCGTAGGCGCCGATCAGCAAGCCCTCTACACCGTCTTGTGTGGTTAGCTGTTCGGGCGTAAGCTCTGCCTGCGGATTTTTCTCTAGGAAATCACTGCTGCACGAAAACAGCAAGAGGCAGGCCAGTGATAAACATATATATTGTAGCTTTTTCATGTGATCTATTTTACATTAAAATCCAACATTAATACCCAGCAGGAACTGCCTTGGCGTAGGGTAAATACCAAGGTCTACACCTGGCGCCGTGAAGGTCGATGACAGTTGGCTCACCTCAGGATCCAAACCTGTATACTTGGTCAGTGTAAAGAGGTTGGTGGCGCTGGCATAAATGCGCATGCTTGAGATTCCCCTTGTTTTTCCAAACACTGCGGGCGGAATCTTGTAGCCGATCTGCAGGTTTTTCATGCGAAAGAAACTGCCGTCCTGAATGTAGTAGCTCGAAGAGGCATACTCAAAATCTGAAACGCCGTTATATGGGGAAGGTGTCATGCTGCCCGGGTTTGCCGGGCTCCATGCATCGAGCAAACGCGTGCTGCGGGCACCGTCAAAAGTCGGGAAGTCTGTGAAATACCGGGTCGCCTCGTACAGGTCGTTGCCCTGTGAGCCGTTAAAGAACATGGCAATATCCCAGTTCTTCCAGCCGGCATTCAGGCTGAGGGAATAGATAAAGTCTGGATAAGGATTGCCGATCGTGGTCCGGTCATCTGGCGTGATGCTGTTGCTGCCGTTCATATCCCTGAACTTAAGGCCTCCGACACGGGCACCGGTATATTTTGCCACGTTGGGATTACTCAGGTCTTCTGCAGTATAAATGCCATCTACAGCATATCCGTAAAACGCGGCAAAGGGCTCACCGGCCTTGAGCCGGCTGGTGGTGAGGCTTCGCAAGTTGTTGTACGGCTGCTGGGCTACTGAAGGTGCCAGTTTGGTCAGCGTGTTGACGTTGCGGGACAGGTTGATGCCTGCATCAAAAGTAAAATCACTTTTTTTGTTTTTGCCATAGTGGTAAAACAGCGAGAGCTCAAAACCTTCGTTTGTCATGTCGCCGATATTGGTGAATGGCGAAGCGCCCATACCGACAGCCGTTGATGGCAACGGAACGGGATACAGCATGTCTGTTGTTTTCCGGTTGTACCAGTCCAGGGAGCCGTCGATCGCAGATCCGAACAGTGTAAAGTCAAGGCCGATATTGAGCGATTTTAGCGCTTCCCACCTTACGTTGGGGTTTTCATAGGCGGTCTGAGCCACACCGGTCAGCAAGCCATTGCCGCCGTTAATGGGGTAGGCTGTGGTGATGATCGATGACTGGAAGCGGTCCAGGTACTGGAAGCCGGGAATACGCTGGTTGCCGGTTTCACCATAACCCACACGGAGTTTCAGGTCATTGACCCATTTTGATTCTTTCAGAAAATCTTCTTCAGACAAACGCCATGCAGCACTGGCTGCAGGAAAGTAACCATATTGGTAGTTGCTGCCAAAATTCGAGGAACCGTCACGCCTGATGGTTGCACTCAGCAGGTACCGGTCGTTGAACGAATAATCTGCTTTGGCGAAGAGCGAAAACAAGGCGCCGACCGATCCGGTACTTGAATTGCTGATGTTGGACGCACCTACGTTCAGGTAATAATAATCCATGTTACCAAGAATGAAAAAGTCATTTCTGCCACCGTTTAATTGGCGGTTTCTCGATTTAATGGCCTCTGTACCGGCAAGAAGCGTAAGCCTGTGCCGCTCCAGGTTCAGGTTGTAGGTCAGCGTGTTGGTCCAGGTCCAGTCTGTCGTATAGCCCTGGTATTCGTTCAGGTTGTTGGAGTTGTTGCCCTCTGAGAATTCCAAATTCGGGTAACGCATGCTGATGCCGTTGTAGTTTTCATACCGAAGGCCGAAACTGGTTTTAGCGGTCAGGCCTTTGATTACATCAACTTCGCCGAACACATTTCCGAAGAAAAAGTTGCTGCGGTTTTTATTGTCTTTGGCACGGAAAAGGGTTGCCAGGGGATTCTCTGCATTGCCGAGCTGGCTGCCGCGGCTTCCTGCAAAATTGCCCATTACGTCATAAACGGGAATAATGGTCGGTATGCGGTAGGCCCAGCCTATGGCGCTGCCTTCAGCCTGGTAACCTCCTGAGGTGTTCGGGTTAACCCCAAAGCCATAGCCTTCTGAATAACTGTATTGTGCGTTTTCACCAAAACGCAAGCGCTTGTTAAAAGCAGACAGCCGGGTGTTTGACCGGATGTTGTAGCGCTCAAAGCCGGTATACTTGACGGTACCGCGCTGGTTCAGGTAGCCGCCTGTAAACGCATAGCTTGAATTTTCGCCGCCTCCGGTTGTGCTGAGCTGGTAGTTCTGGATGGGGGCATTTTCTGTAATTTCGTCGAACCAGTTTGTTCCCGATTGGTTGGCACGGGTAATCTGGTAAAAGGTTTTTGGGTCGCGCGAATAGAGGTACTTTGAAGGGTCGGCATCTGCCGGCGTAATTTCCTGTCCGGTCTTGCCGCCTGCTACGAGGTATACCGGCAGGGTAGGTGTAGCGCCGCTACCGTAATTCGTTCCGGTGGCAGGTGTTTTACCTGCATTGCGGTAGCTGGCAAAAAGGTACTCAGCATATTGCATGGGGTTCATCATCTCAGGAAATGCATCCTTGCGCGGCGCCTGCGTGCCGTAATAGACATCCAAATTGATTTTCGGCGGGCCTTCGGTGCCGATCTTGGTGGTGATGATGACAACGCCATTGTTGGCCCTGGCTCCGTAAATGGAAGCTGCCGAGGCGTCTTTCAGCACCTGCATGCTTTCAATGTCGTTCTGGTTCAGCCAGGACAATTTGCCTTCATAAGGCATGCCATCCACGACATAGAGCGGATCATTGTTGTTAATGGTACTGTTGCCGCGAATGCGGATCTGCGGGGTAGAGCCTGGTGCTCCGTCATTGATGATCTGAACCCCGGGCGCTTTGCCCTGCATGGCCTCGACGGCGCTGGCTGCCGGCTGCGATTTCAGCTGGGCCACATCTACGATGGCCACAGAGCCTGTCAGGTCTTTTTTGCGCTGAGTGGTATAACCCGTAACAACGACTTCGCTCAGGTCCTGGGTAGATGGTTTAAGCATCACATCTACAGTAGCCCGGCCGTTTACAGCCGATTCAAGCTTCTGGTAGCCGACAAAAGAAACGACGAGCGTGGCATTCTGCTGGGTCAGTTTGATCTGGTACTTTCCGGAAGCATCTGTGGTGACGGTGTTCGTGGTGCCTTTTTCCATAATGGTCGCACCGGGAATGGGTTCGCCCGCTTCGTCGAGAACAGTTCCTTTGACAGTGGTCTGGGCAAAAACCTGGATTGTGCAGAAAAAGCACAGCAGAAAGGGCAGGACAAGCCGCACCCATAGGTAAGGTTTTTTCATGGAGGTTTACAATTGGTTATAAATGGATAGTTGATTTTTGCAGTTAGGGGGTTATTTGCCCGGGTGGGCTGAGTCCCTGCCTCTGCAGAGCAGGCATAGCAAGCGTAAATAGCAACATAAGAAATAGGTTAGATACTACAAGATACTTATATGCCTTTAAAAAAAAGAAATAAAGCAGAGAATTTATTTCTTAACCTCTTGCCGGAAGCGGCGAGTTGAGTATGGCCGCCATGGCCGATGCTTTTAAGAGGCATTCTTCATATTCACTGCCCGCATTGGCTGCGAAAGTGATGGCACTTCCTACCTGGAACGAAAGGTATTTACTTTCGGCGTTATACAGGATGCTGCGGATCACAACGTTAAAGTCGAAATCGCCTTGGGGATCAAAATAGCCGATTGCTCCCGAATAAAGGCCGCGGCGGCTTACTTCCTGTTCCTCGATCAGCTGCATGGCGCGAATTTTGGGTGCACCGGTCATCGACCCCATCGGGAAAGTATGGCGAATGGCTGCTACAGGGTGCAGAGCGGGGTCTATCTCGCAGCTTACTGTCGAGATCATCTGGTACACCTGTCTGAATGGGTAGATGCCAAACAATTCTTCAACCTGTACGCTGCCCCGGCGGGCACTCTTTGTCAGGTCGTTTCTGACCAGGTCTACAATCATGACGTTCTCAGCCTGTTCCTTGCTATCATGGCGCAAACGTTCTGCGGCTGCCAGGTCCTGGCTTGCTTCGGCATGGCGTGCGGCGGTTCCTTTAATCGGCTGCGAGACCAGGCGGTTGCCGCGTTTACAAAGAAAACGTTCCGGGCTGGCACAAAGTGCATAGCGGCTTCCAAGCTTGAAATATGCAGCAAATGGTGTCGGCGAATGTGTGTTAAGCGCCTGAAATACCGAAGGAGGATTGATCTCCGCTTCGGACGAAAAGAATTCCTGGCAAAAGTTCAGTTCGTAGATATCGCCCGCCATGATGCTTGACCGGAGCTGGTCCACTCTATCCAGGTAGGCTGCACGGGAAAGCCGGCTGCTCATGGTTACTGCAGCGGTATTGGGAAGCGGTGCCGGGGCGTTCCGAATGGTATCGATCAGGCCGGCAGGACCTGCAAGAACTTCGGGCTGACCGTTACGCCAGCCAACCAGGTACTGCGGCGAAAAGAAGTACAGGTCTGGAAACCCGAGGGGGTCGGGGTGTGAAGAGGTCAGGTCTTCGGTTTCATTCTTCAGATCATAACTGAAAAAACCAAAAAGCCAGCCGGGCCGCGCATCGCGAAATTCCTGCAGGGCCTGAAACGCATTTCCCGAGGGTACGCTGAGTGCTGCCGAAGCCCCTGCTGCAACCAGGAATTCATAACGCGAAAACCGGTCTGAACCGTAACTGTTCGAATCCAGTATGCAGCATACCGGGAAACCGTCTGCCCAGGCCAATGCCTTTTCTTTGAATTCCTTACTGTTCATCTTCTTTTAAACGCAGGCAAAACTACATGAAATTGCATAAAAAAAGCAGCCCCTTGTCAAGAAGGGCTGCCTGATATGGCGTAATTGGTCACTACCGCAACACAAGCGTCTGGGTACGGTCAGGGCCGACTGAAAGATACTTGATCGGCGTTTCGAGTTCTTTCTCCAGGTAAGCAATGTAATCACTTAACCGCGCAGGGATCTCTTCAACCTTTGTAATTTTTGTAATGTCTGATTTCCAGCCTTCCAACGGTTTCAGCACGGGTGTCGGTTTGATCGTGATGATGTCGTAAGGCATGTAATCGATGGTCTCGCCATTGTATTCGTAATGGGTACACACGTAAATCTCGTCAAATTCATTCAGCACGTCTGCTTTGGTCATAACCAGTTCAGTTACGCCGTTCAGCATAATGGCATATTTTAACGCTGGCAGGTCGATCCAGCCGGTGCGGCGTGCGCGACCGGTGGTGGCGCCGAACTCGTGGCCAACGCTGCGTAACGTTTCGCCGGTTTCGTCTTCAAGTTCGGTCGGGAAAGGGCCGCCGCCAACACGGGTACAGTAGGCTTTGAAAATGCCAACCACATCGCCGATCTTGTTCGGCGCAATACCCAGGCCGGTGCAGGCTCCTGAAGTGGTTGTATTCGAGGAAGTGACAAACGGGTAAGAACCGAAGTCAACGTCGAGCAGGGTTCCCTGTGCACCTTCTGCGAGCACCGATTTACCGTCTTTCAGGTATTGGTTTACAAAGTGTTCGCTGTCAACATGCGGAATGCTGCGGATAAATTCTATTGCCTCGAAGAAAGCCGCTTCTTTCTCTTCCAGCTGGTAAGCAAAGTCGTAGTGAGAAAGCAGTTCTTTATGTTTTTCAACCAGGCGGTTGTAGCGCTCCTTAAAATCGGGCAGGGTGGTGTCGCCTACGCGAAGGCCATTGCGGCCAGTTTTATCCATATACGTTGGTCCGATACCTTTGAGGGTCGAGCCAATCTTGTTGTTCCCCATTTTCTGCTCATTGGCAGCATCCAGCAGCTGGTGCGTGGGTAAGATCAGGTGGGCCTTGCGGGCAAGGACCAGTTTGCCGGCCCCCACGGGGTCATGGCCTGCAGCCTTCAGGTTATCAAGCTCGCGTTTTAAAATGATGGGATCGATGACCACGCCGTTGCCGATCAGGTTCATCGTTTCTGCGTTGAAAATTCCGGAAGGAATAGTGTTCAGCACGAATTTTTTTCCGTCAAATTCCAGCGTATGGCCGGCATTCGGACCGCCCTGGAACCGGGCTATCAGGTCATACTTCGGACTGAGCACGTCAACAATTTTCCCTTTGCCTTCATCGCCCCATTGCAGGCCGAGAAGTACATCTACTTTTGTCATTATTAAAATTTAGCTTGTTAGTTAGTTTCAGATCTCTAATTGTGGCTTTCGGCGAGTGCGTTTTCTTTCATTTTCTGCTTAACGCTGCAGTCCAGGCAAAAGCCATACAGGTTTAGCGAATGGTGTTTAATGTCGAATTTGAGCAGTTCGCCGACCATGCTCTGGATCTGGTGGATCCGGGGATCGCAGAACTCGACCACTTTACCGCATTCAATGCAGATGACGTGGTCGTGCTGGCGGTAGCCATAAGACTTTTCGAACTGAGCCATGTTTTTCCCGAACTGGTGTTTGGTAACCAGGTCGCAGGAAACGAGCAGTTCCAGCGTATTGTAAACCGTAGCACGGCTAACCCTGTATTTCTGATTCTTCATGTGAATGTACAGGGTCTCTACGTCGAAGTGATCATTCCTGGAATAAATTTCTTCGAGAATGGCAAAGCGCTCGGGGGTTTTCCTCAGGTTTTTATTCTCAAGGTAGGCCTCAAAGATTTTGCGAACCAGCTCATTGGTATTGTGTTCTGACATAGCTTTAAACTCCGTCCAAAGGTATTGTTTTTTTGTGAATATGAGGAATGCAGGCCGCCATTTTTACATTGCTGTGCCGGTTCCTCCGGCCTGTAACTCAGGCATCGAAGCGGGTAACGCCGGTAACGCCTTTTACCCGCATCAGGTCTGAGATCAGCTTTTCAAGGTGTTCCGTATCGTTCACATAGATCATGATCGAACCATCGAAAATGCCGTCGTTCGTGTCGACCGTGATCGAGCGCATGTTCACTTTGAAATCATTCGATATCACCTTGGTAATGTTGTTAATCAGACCCACGTCGTCAATGCCCACAATGTGCAGGCCGGTCAGGAACGTCAGTTCTTTTTGTTTGTTCCATTTGGCTTTTACAACCCGGTAGCCATAATTGGCCATGAGTTGTGCGGCGTTGGGGCAGTTTGTCCGGTGAATCTTAATGCCTTCGTTCACAGTCACGAAGCCAAAAACATCATCGCCGGGTATGGGGTTGCAGCAGGCAGCCAGTGTATAGTCAATCTTCTGCATGTCCTCGCCGATGAGCAGAATGTCATTCTCGGGGCCTTTCACCTTGCTTAGCAGCGCCTCGATCTGCTGGTTTTCAGAGCGCTCCGGTCCGCGGTTTTCAATCTCTTTTTCGCTGGCCAGGTAGTCTTTCATGTCCTTCATCTCGATCTGCCCCTGGGCAACGCGAATAAAGAGCTCCTGGGTAGAGGGGAGTTTGAAGAAATAGGTCAGCTTGTTGAGGTTGTCGGTATTGTATGTGATCTTCAGGGATTTCAGCTTGCGCTCGAGCATTTCCTTGCCCGTTTCTGCAATGCGCCGTTTTTCTTCCTTAAGTGAAGACTTGATCTTGGATTTGGCTTTTGCCGTGACCACAATATTGAGCCAGTCTTCTTTAGGCATCTGTTTGCCTGATGTGATGACCTCGACCTGGTCGCCGTTCTGCAGTTTGTAAGATAGCGGCACGAGTTTATGGTTCACTTTGGCACCAATACATTTTGCACCCACGTCGGTGTGGATCTCAAAAGCGAAATCGAGCGCCGTGGCACCCATGGGCAGCTGGATCAGCGCGCCTTTCGGCGTAAAGATGAAGATCTCATCTGAAAAGAGGTTCATCTTGAAATCGTCGATAAAGTCGAGCGCATTCGCTTCAGGATTGCTCAGCATCTCCCGTACTTTCTGGATCCATTGGTCCAGTCCGTTGTCGTTGGTAGATTCCTTGTACTTCCAGTGTGCAGCGAAGCCTTTCTCAGCTATTTCATTCATGCGCTGGGTGCGGATCTGAATTTCAACCCACTGACCTTTGGGGCCCATGACTGTAGTGTGCAGCGACTCATAACCATTGCCCTTGGGCGATGAGACCCAGTCGCGCAGGCGATCGGGGTTTGGCCTGTACAGATCGGTAACGATCGAATAGGCTTTCCAGCAATCTGACTTTTCATGATCAGGCGCGCTGTCAAGAATGATCCGGATGGCGAAAAGATCGTAGACCTCTTCAAAAGGAATATTCTTTTTCTTCATCTTGTTCCAGATCGAGTGGATCGACTTGGGGCGCCCGTATATATTTGCCTGAAGGCCCTGATCTTTCAGAATCTCGGTGATCGGCTCGACGAACTTTTTTATAAAAAGTGTCCGTTCCGCCTTTTTCTCATTCAGTTTCCTGGCAATAAATTTATAGGTGTCGGGCTCGAGGTACTTCATTGAAAGGTCTTCAAGCTCTGATTTGATGGCGTACAGACCGAGGCGGTGCGCCAGGGGTGCGTAAAGGTAAATGGTTTCTGAAGCAATTTTCAGCTGTTTTTGCCGGGGCATAAAATCCATGGTACGCATGTTATGCAGCCGGTCGGCAAGTTTAATCAGGATCACCCGCACATCATCTGCCAGGGTAAGCAGCATTTTCCTGAAATTCTCGGCCTGCAGGGAACTGTTGTAATCAAATACACCTGAAATTTTGGTCAGGCCGTCAATGATCTTGGCTGTTTTTTTACCGAAAGAGAATTCAATATCTTCCAGCGTAATGTCGGTATCCTCTACCACATCGTGCAGCAGCGAGCAGACAATCGAGGTTGTGCCCAGGCCAATTTCTTCGGCTGCAATCTGCGCAACGGCGATCGGGTGGTATATGTAGGGTTCGCCAGACTTGCGGCGCATGTCTTTGTGGCTCTCCAGCGCCATGTCGAAAGCCTTTCGGATTTCTTTCTTATCGCCCTTTTGTAAGGTTGGCTTGCATGCCCTGAGCAAGGCCCTGTACCGCTTCAATATCTCTTTCTTTTCTGCCTCAAGATCAATAACAAGCTCGTTCTTCATTTGTATTATTTACGTAATAAATTACTTTCTGTCTGTGTTTAAGTTTATATTAGACTGACTTCAAGCCCAATATATAAAATAAGCCGTAACTTTGTAAGCGTATAAATTTATGAAATTTCTGAGGTTTTTTCTTCCGCTTTGTGTCATGATTTGGGCTGCGGCGGCCTTCTCTGCAAAGGCCCAGGTTGACCCTGCTTCTTTGCCAAGACCCATCACCGGGAAGAATGATACAATCCGCGTTGCGCTTACACAATACGACGGCGAGATGATTCCATGGATCGCTTTGTCTGAAGTACGTATTTACGGGCAGCGAACTTTCGCGTCAGAAGCGCACCGGCTTGCCTTTAACCGCCTGCGCTACAATGTGCTGAAGGTCATGCCCTACGCCCTGTATGCCAAACGCCGGTACGGGCAGCTCGAATATGATCTGGCGAAGACAAAAGACCGGCGGGAACAGCGTAAACTTGTCAAAGCCTGTGACAAGGAAATTAAAGACATGTTTAACCGCGAAATTAAGGAACTGACGATCACGCAGGGGCAGATCCTGACCAAGCTGATCGACCGCGAGGTGGGACGCACCACTTTCGATATCGTGAAACAGACCAAAGGCGGGTTCAGCGCATTTGTTTACCAGTCTGTTGCACGTGTGGTGGGGCACAACCTGAAGTCGAAATACGATCCGCGCGAGGACCGGGAAATTGAATCGATCATCATTTCGTCCGGTTATTATAACTACTAACCTATGGATAAAAAAGAGACGATCTACCCGTTCAAGGTAAAACGGATGGACGGGACAGAAATACCGTTGTCGCTCTACAGGAACAAGGTGCTGCTCATCGTTAATACGGCTTCGCAGTGCGGTTTTACGCCGCAGCTAAAAGAATTGCAGGAACTCCGGGAGCAGTTTGAAGGCCAGGATTTTGAAATTCTTGGTTTTCCTACCAACGATTTTGGCCGGCAGGAGCCGCTTGATGGCGTCGATATCCAGTCTTTTTGCGAGATCAATTATGGCGTAAGGTTCCCGGTTTTTGATAAGATCATGGTACGCGGCGAGCATGCCCATCCGCTTTACCAGTTTCTGTCTAACAAAAAACTGAACGGTGTACTGACCTCAACACCCCGCTGGAACTTTCATAAATACCTGATCAACCGCCGCGGTGAGGTGTCAGATTATTTTTTCCCTTTCACCAAGCCGGGCTCATCAAAAATAAAAAAACGTGTCCAGAAACTTCTGGCAGACGAGCATACGCTATGAAACTCGATTTACTTGTGCTTGCAGCACATCCTGACGATGCCGAACTTTGTTGTTCCGGCACCATCGTCAAACATATCAAACAAGGCAAGAAAGCCGGTATCATTGACCTGACCCGCGGCGAGCTCGGTACCCGTGGCTCTGCCGAGATCCGCGACCGCGAAGCCGCGGCCTCAGCGCAGGTGCTTGGCCTCAGCGTGCGGGAAAACCTGGGCTTCCGCGACGGATTTTTCCAGAATGATGAACAGCACCGCCTGGATATCATCAGGATGATCAGGAAATACCAGCCCGACATTGTGCTTACGAATGCCCTGCATGACCGCCATCCTGACCACGGGCGTGCCGGCGACCTGGCCAACGACGCCATTTTCCTGTCAGGGCTGCGCCGCATTGAAACCGCCGACCAGGGCGTGCAGCAGGCAGAATGGCGACCCCGCCTTGTTTTGCAGTACATCCAGGACAGGTACATTCGCCCAGACATCATCGTCGACATTTCAGACGAAATGGACACGAAACTGGAATCCATCCGTTGTTTCGGCACACAGTTCTTTAATCCGCAGCTGGACGAACCGCAAACTTATATTTCCTCGCCCGAGTTTATGGATTCGATCCTGGGCAGGGCCAGGGAATTTGGCAAAGACATCGGGGCCACCTTCGGCGAAGGGTTTACTTCGAGGAAACTGCTTGGTGTAAGCAGCCTGTTCGATCTGAAATAGGCATCGCAGCCGCCATCGGGGTACGACGAACAAAAAACGCTGCCGCTTGTTTGTCCTGGCATGGGAAACATCTTTTCAACCATCAGGAAAGCATATTCGCTTTTAAAGCATATCGACCTGACCAAGCTGGAGGCGCTTTCAAGAAAAGTAGATCTGCCGAAAGTCATGGATGCGTTTTCTCAACTCGATGAGAAACAGCTCAATGGCCTCATGAAAATGATCGGCAGCGAAGGCCGCCAGAAGGAGCTGCCGCCAATTGACGGCGATTTCTACCGGCTTGGCGAGGAAGCGCTCAGCGAAGAGGATCGCGCCCTGCAGCTTAAGGTAAGGGCCTTTCTTGAGGCAGAAGTACAGCCAATCGTTAACCAATACTGGAACAAGGCCGAATTTCCACACGAGATCATTCCCAGGCTTGCTGAACTGAATATCTGTGGGTTAACCTATCAGGGCTACGGATGTCCGGGGAAATCGAACCTGATGGAAGGGATCCTTGCCATGGAAATGGCCCGTGTTGATACGTCCATATCGACCTTTTTCGGTGTGCAGAGTGGCCTGGCCATGGGGTCAATCTACCTTTGCGGTTCTGAAGAACAAAAAGAAAAATGGCTGCCGCTCATGCAACAGTTCAAGGTGATCGGGGCGTTTGGCCTCACCGAGCCCGAAGTGGGCTCGGGCGCCGCCGGCGGACTCACCGCCACGGCCAGGCGTGAAGGCGATACCTGGACCCTGAACGGAGAAAAGAAATGGATCGGCAATGCAACTTTTGCCGATGTAACCGTGATTTGGGCTCGCGACCTTGACGACGGCCAGGTTAAGGGGTTTCTTGTTGAAAAGGGAGCGCCTGGTTTTGCGGTCGAGAAAATGCAGAACAAGATGGCCCTGCGTATTGTACAGAATGGCCTGATCACCATGAAAGACTGCAGGGTCAGTGAAAAAGACCGCCTGCAGCACGCCAACTCATTCAAAGATACAGCGAAGGTGCTGCGCATGACCCGGGCAGGCGTTGCCTGGCAGGCCGTCGGCTGCGCGCGGGGTGCATATGAAAACGCGCTTCATTATACGCGTACGCGGAAACAGTTTGGCAAACCCATCGCCTCGTTCCAGATGATACAGAACCACCTGGTCGAGATGTTATCGAACCTGACCGCCATGCAAACCCTGTGCTTCAGACTGTCGCAACTGCAGGAGCAGGGCCTGCTGCTCGACGAGCACGCCTCTTTAGCCAAAGTTTTCTGCTCGCTTCGCACCCGGGATGTGGTGAGTCGCGCCCGGGAGGTTATGGGTGGAAACGGTATCCTGCTGGAATATAATGTGGCCAGATTTGTAGCCGACGCCGAAGCGATCTATTCTTATGAGGGCACAAGAGAAATCAACTCGCTGATTGTTGGCAGGGCGATTACCGGGTTTTCTGCATTTGTCTGATCTCAAATCACCGGCAGGATCTTTTCCATCACTTCCAGGCCTTCATCGATGTGGCCCTGCTCAATGCAAAGTGCCGGACGGAAACGAATGGTCCTTTCACCGCAGCCAAGGAACATGACGTTACGGGCGAGACCCGCTGCAATGAACGCATCCCGCATGGCTTTTTCCGGAAAATCAAATGAACAGAGCAGCCCGCGACCACGCACGTTCGACATTTTTCCGAATTGTTCAGAGAGGCGTTCCAGGTTCTCAAACAGATAGCCGCCAACCCGCGCCGCATTTTCACACAGGCCGTCTTCTTCAATAATATTCAGAACCTGTGTAGACCTGACCATGTCGGTGAGGTTTCCGCCCCAGGTAGAGTTGATGCGGGAAGCGACCCTGAACACATTGCCTTCGATCTCATCTACTTTTTTGCCAGCCAGGATACCGCAAACCTGCATTTTTTTACCGAAAGCCAGGATATCGGGCTGGGCTGCTTCGCTGAAATGCTGGTGGCACCAGAATTTGCCGGTCAGGCCCACGCCGGTCTGCACCTCGTCGTAAATCAACATGGCTTCGTTTTCATCGGCCAGTTGTTTCAGCGCGATCAGAAACTCCTCGCGCAGGTGGTTGTCGCCCCCTTCAGATTGAATGGGCTCTATAATAATGGCGCAAATGTCATCCTTGTGCGCGGCAAAAGCTTGTTTAACCTGCTCAAGCGACTGAGCTTCGGTTCTTTCGGCAAGCGCCAGGTTCTCCTCGTTTAAAGGAAAATGCAGCTGCGGCGTACTTACGCGCGGCCAGTCGAATTTAGCAAACCATTTCGTTTTTTCGGGAATGGTATTGGTCAGGCTGAGCGTATACCCGCTGCGACCGTGAAAGGCCTTTTCGAAATGAATGACCTTGAATCCCTTTTCTTCCTTGTAACCACGGGCAAAATTCTTCTGGACTTTCCAGTCCATGGCTACTTTTAGCGCGTTCTCAATGGCGAGCGCGCCACCTGCAATAAAGAAAGCATGAGGCAGATAATCAGGTATCCCGACCCGGCTAAATGTTTTAACGAACTCCGCGTACTGCTGCGTATACACATCAGAATTGGATGGGTTTGCCATCGCAGCAAGCAGCAAATTCTTTTTGAATTCCTCATCGCCTGTCATTTTTGGGTGGTTGTATCCCAGGGGGACAGAGGCAAAACAGGTGAAGAAGTCGAGTAGCCGCCGGTCGTGTTTGGAATCGAAAAGGTAGGCACCCTGACTTCTCTCCATGTCGTACGTCAGGTCGAAACCGTCGGCTAGAATATGGCGGCTGAGTGTGGCCGAAACCGCTGATGGGGCAACTGAAAGCTGGTACATAATCTGTTTTGCTGGTCTTTTCCAAAATTAGCAGAATGGGCCGTAATTGCAAATGGATCGGGTTTTCAGACCGGCACGACCAGATTTTTGGGTCGTTGTTTTATGGTCAATTCCGGGTTTAAACGATTTAAAATATGTTTTCGACCCCGGAAAAATAATTGGAAATAATTTCTGGTTCAAGTGCGGCGCTCCAGCGCTGAGCCCGGACCCTGGCTGCAGAGCTGCTGATGGACACTAGCTGCTAAAGGCCTGGCGTTTGCCCAGCAGGCCGGTCAGGCCACCGGTGTGAATGGCCAGGATGCTCGAGGCCTGGTCGATTACACCGTCTACAATCAGGTCGTTCAGGGCAAAAAACATCTTTCCGGTATAAACCGGATCGGTCAGCATGCCGGTGTTGCGCGCCAGCCCAGCAATGAAACGAAGTAATTCAGGCGTGGTTTTGGCGTAACCGCCGAAATGGTAATCGGTATGCAAAGACAACTGCGACGTATCGCTGCACCAGGCGCCGATATCCGCAGCCAGGAATCCTCCCGGTTTCAAAACAGGTATCACATGCAGCCGGGTATGCAGGCCGGCACCGACAATGCCTGTTAGCAGGCCGGCAGCTGTTGTGCCTGTGCCTGCGGCCACAACAATGTGGTCATACCTGTCGTTAAGTTCAGCAATGATCTCAGTGCAGCCCTGAACAGCCGGCTCACCTGATCCGCCTTCATCAATGAAATAGGCCACTTCTTCGCTGCCATGAAAGTGTTCGAAAATCTGATGTTTGTCCCGGTAGGAGCTCCGTTCGGTTGGCACGAGCCGCATGCCGAAAAGAGAACAAAGAAAAAGCAATTCATTGCCTGCAAGTTCGCCCCGCACGTAACCGGTTGCCGAAAAACCGTATCTGGCGGCAGCGGCGGCAGTAGCCAGCAGGTGGTTGGACCAGGCACCCCCAAAGGTAACAAGGTGCGTTTTTCCCTGCGCACCGGCGATGTTGAGGTGGTATTTTAATTTACGCCACTTATTGCCCGAAACATATGGATCGATCAGGTCATCACGTTTAACCGATATCCCTGCACCCGAGGGCAATATAATCTGATGCACCGGACTTGGTAAAAGCATGCCGGAAAGTTAACAATTGCAATTGGAAAGTACACAACGGGGTACCGCTTCCCAGCCGAAACCGGAACAGGTGTTTCAAATGTAGCAGATGGTGATGTGTAGCTTTTTATCCATATGCGGAACGGCAGTTACGGGCGGAAGTAGATCTTTCTGATAAGATACGGAAAAAAGTTGAGGATGATTTTAACGTTATCAGTAAAAGTTTTCATGGTATCCAATTTAAAGCATATCCGGTTCTACAAAGAGCAAGCCAATTTCCTGCAGATTGAAATGTAAAATGGAAAGATTAATTTTGCCGAATGGAAAACGAGGTTTTTGCAGGCGATTTGGACGAACAGGATCTGTACGAACATTTCAAAGTTGTAGCAGATAAAGGGCAGTCGATGCTGCGGCTTGACAAATTTTTAGTACAGCGTATTGAGAACGCCTCTCGTAACCGCATTCAGAATGCGGTCGAGGCGGGCAGTGTGCTGGTGAACGGAAAACCTGCCAAGTCCAATTACAAGGTCAAACCGCTTGATGAGGTGTCGATCGTTTTGCCGCATCCGCCACGTGACACCGAGGTGTATCCTGAAAACATTCCGCTTGATATCGTTTACGAAGATGAATCGCTGCTGCTGGTCAACAAACCGGCAGGCATGGTGGTGCATCCAGGCTTCAATAATTACAGCGGCACCCTGGTCAATGCGCTCGTTTACCACTTTTCCCAATTGCCGCAATTGCCGGGCAATGATGGCCGCCCGGGCCTGGTACACCGCATAGACAAAGATACCTCCGGACTGTTGCTGATCAGCAAAAACGACAAGGCCATTACTTTCCTGGCCAAGCAGTTTTTTGACCATTCAATTACGCGCCGGTACCTGGCGCTGGTCTGGGGCGATATAGCCGCCGACGGCCTGGTGGAGGGATACATCGGGCGCAGCCTGAAAGACCGCAAAATTATGGACGTTTACCAGGATGCTGATAAAGGGAAGTGGTCGCGTACCCATTACAAGGTGCTGGAGCGGCTGGGTTACCTGACGCTGATCAGTTGCGAACTTGAGACCGGGCGCACACACCAGATCCGGGCGCACATGAAGCACATCGGCCATCCGCTATTTAACGATTCTACCTACGGTGGTGATAAGATATTGAAGGGTACAACGTTTACCAGGTACAAGCAATTTGTGCAGAATTGTTTTGAACTGATGCCCCGGCAGGCGCTGCACGCCCAAAGCCTAGGTTTTATTCATCCTGATACGCGAAAATACATGCATTTCGAAGTACCTTTGCCTGCAGATTTCACATCGGTGCTGGAGAAATGGACAAACTACAGCAACCAGCAGCAATAACTACATGGTCAGAGAGTACATTCTTTTTCAGGACGAATTCCACCCGGCAGGTGCAGCAGTCTTAAATGCCGAAAACCGAGCTTTCAGATACGGCGATGGCTTGTTCGAGACAATGCGCATGATGAAGGGAGTCCTTGCCTTTCCCGATGAGCATGCCGACAGGCTGCAGGCCGGCATGAAAGCGCTGAAAATGGAAGGAGGTACCCTGCTCGACGGCTATTTTCTGAAGCAGAAAGCAGCTGAACTGACAAAAAAAAACCGGCACACCAATGCCCGGCTCAGGCTTTCGGTGTTTCGCGACGGGGATGGCCTTTATACGCCGGCCACCAACCGCTGCGGTTACCTCCTGCAGAGCTGGGCTGTACCCCATGCCCAGTATGAATTTAACCGCAAGGGCCTTATTGTCGACGTGTATGATGAGTTGACCAAGCCGGCCGGCCCGCTCGCGAACTTTAAAACTGCCAACGCACTGCTGTACGTTATGGCCGGCATTTACCGGAAAACACACCAGCTCGACGATGCTTTTATCCTGAACCAGGATGGATTTTTATGCGAGAGCCTGAGTGCCAATGTCTTCGTGGTGTACAACAAACAATTGTATACGCCGGCGCTCAGCGAGGGGTGTATTGCCGGAGTCATGCGCCGGGAGGTTATGCGGCTGGCAAAGGTGCATGATATTCCGCTCGTCGAGGCACAGATCAACCCCGAAATATTAAATGAAGCAGAAGAGGTATTTGTTACCAATGCGGCATCAGGGATTTCCTGGGTAATGGGGTATGGTCGCAAGCGTTACTTCAACGAAATGTCAAGGTTCCTTTCGCAAAAATTGAACGAGCCGCTGTTATAGGCGCATGCCGCGCAGGAACTCGGCTACCGGCATTCTCTTTTTTCCTTCATATTGCAAGTCAGTGATGCTGATAAAACCATCCCGCGCCGCAAATTTGAGGTATTCTTTTCCATCTGTTAAAAATGCACCCGGCTGTACCGCAGGCTCCGTCTTCTGTACTGTTGCACCGAATATTTTAAGCGTTTTGCCGTTCAGTTCGGTAAAGGCTGCGGGGTAGGGGCTGAGACCCCTGATGTGATTGTACACCGTTTCTGCAGGCTGTGCCCAATTCACTTTGCAGAATTCCTTGAAAATTTTCGGTGCATGTTTAAGCTCAGCGGTTTGCGGCTGCGGCTGCCCGGCGGCTTCGCCTGTTGCAATGGCGCCGACAGTTCGCACCAGCAGTTCTGCCCCGGTTTCCATCAGTTTGTCATGGAGCTGGCCGGCGGTTTCATCCGGGCCGATCGGCACGCGCTCGGAAAACAAGATCGCGCCGGTATCAATTTCATGCTGCAGCAGGAACGTGCTAACGCCGGTTTCGGTTTCGCCATTTATAATGGCATGATTAATTGGTGCCGCGCCGCGGTATTGGGGTAAAAGCGATGCATGAAGGTTGATCGTCCCCTTTTCAGGCATGTTCCATACGACTTCGGGCAGCATACGGAACGCAACCACCACCTGCAGGTTGGCTTTAAAAGCAGCGAGATCGTTCAGGAACGCCTCGTCACGCAGTTTTTCAGGCTGCAGTACGGGCAAACCCTTCTGCACTGCAAAGCGTTTAACGGCACTCTCCTGCAGTTTTTGCCCGCGGCCAGCCGGCTTATCGGCAGCGGTAACAACGGCAACAACTTCAAATCCTGCCTCTAAAAGGGCATTCAATGAAGCCACTGCAAAATCGGGCGTGCCCATAAAAACTATTCTCATACACCTTGTGTTAATCTCCTGCAAAATAACTAAAAAATAAACGCATCTGATGATCGATACCCTGCAGGAAGTTAAAGAAAGCGGCCTCATTTATGTCACTGACAGTACGGCGGGCATTCGGCGCATGGGCGAACCGGGTGCTTTTTATTACCTAGATGCAAAAGGC
The DNA here is from genome assembly GCF_003029735.1 of Pedobacter yulinensis. GTDB lineage: Bacteria > Bacteroidota > Bacteroidia > Sphingobacteriales > Sphingobacteriaceae > Pedobacter > Pedobacter yulinensis. The sequence continues at coordinate 224,383 of NZ_KZ686270.1, read as the reverse complement.
GCCCGGGTTACCGATGAGAAACAGCTGGACCGCGTCAAAAAGCTTGTCCTGCCGCCCGCCTGGACCAATGTCTGGATTGCCGTTTCGCCCAATGCCTACCTGCAGGCAACGGGAATTGATGCGGCCGGACGCAAGCAGTACCGCTACCACCCGAAATGGACAAGCCGGCGTTCAGATGCAAAGTATTTCAGGCTGGCTGAGTTTGCACGTGTACTGCCCCGTGCCAGGAAACAGATTCTAACTGATTTGCGCCGCAAAAAACTGGACGAACGAAAGGTTCTGGCCATTTGTGTCGACGTTATGCAGAAAACACTGATCCGCATCGGCAATGAAAGTTACAAACGCAAGCATGGGTCTTTCGGACTGAGCACACTTCGCGACAAACATGCCGTTATTAACGGTTCCAAACTCGAGTTGAGTTTTGTGGGAAAAAAAGGTGTACAGCAGCAGGTGCGCTTAACCGACCGGAATCTGGCCAAACTGGTAAAAAAGTGCCGCGAAATACCCGGGCAGGAGCTGTTCCAGTATTACCTCCCGGATGGGAGCAGGCGAAGTGTCGACTCGGGACGCATCAATGCGTACATCCAGGAAATTACAGGAAGCGACTTTACCGCAAAAGACTTCAGAACCTGGGGCGGTACGCTTGAGGCCTTCAGGCAAATGGCCCAGTGTTTCCAGGCCGGAGATCAGCGCCCACGCAAAAAACTGATCGTTGATGTGCTCGACTGCGTCGCTTTCAAACTGGGCAACACCCGCGCGGTGTGTAAAAGCTCTTATGTGTACCCCATGCTGCTCGAGGCTTTTGAAAATGACCAACTCGGTCAGTTCCTGAAAAAAGTAAAACCTGCTCAGAAAACCCAACTCAGCGGGCTTGAAAGCGACGAGAAAGTGCTTCTGGCTTTTCTGAAAGCTGTAAGCGCTGAAGTGGCAGCGATTAAGGAAGCTCCTCAAAAAGGGAAAGCTGGACGCTCGGCCCCGCAGGCTGCGACTGAAAATTAGACAGACTGATGCCCAGCAGGCGAATTTTCTGTTTACCGTCTGCCGCCTTTTCCAGGAGGGCAAGCGCGGCGTCAGCTATTGCTTCGGCCGTATCAAAAACCTCTTCCTGGGTGCGGCTGCGGGTAATCTGTCTGAAGTCGGCAAATTTCACTTTGAGTGTCAGGGTCCTCCCTTTTAACTCGCTGCGGTTTACGCGGCCGGCAATGATGGCAGCCAGTCGTATAAGTTGGGTTCGGAGCGTTCCCTGGTCTGCTGTGTCTTCGCTGAATGTGTCTTCGGCGGCTACAGATTTTGTTTCCCGGTGCGCCTGTACGGGCCGGTTATCAATGCCCCTGACCACCTGGTAGTAAAATCCGCCGGTTTTTCCAAAGCGCATGCGCAACTCTGCTTCAGACAATTTAAGCAGGTCTGCCCCGGTGTGCAAGCCCATATTTTTCATTTTGGTAGCGGTAACCTTACCGACCCCGAAGAATTTTTCGACCGGCAGGCTTTCCATAAAGACCGCTGCGCGGGATGGGCCGATGAAAGTAAGGCCATCGGGTTTCTGCAGATCTGAAGCGATCTTAGCAAGAAACTTGTTGATGGAAACACCGGCAGAAGCCGTGAGGCTGAGCTCATTCCTGATTGCATCTTTGATGTGGCGGGCTATATCAAGTGCTGAACCGATGCCCATTTTATCAGTCGTTACATCGAGGTACGCCTCATCAAGCGACAGGGGCTCGATCAGATCGGTATAGCGCCGGAAAATTGCCCGGATTTCCTGGGAAACTTTCTTATAAGCGTCAAACCGGGGCGGTACGAAAAGTGCATGCGGACAAAGTTTAGCCGCTTGCGCGCAGGGCATCGCCGAGCGCACCCCAAACTGCCTGGCTTCATAACTGGCGGTTGTTACCACACCCCGGCTGTCTGGCGGTCCGCCAACTACGATCGCTTTGCCACGGTATTCCGGAAAATCACGCTGTTCGACCGATGCATAAAATGCGTCCATGTCTATGTGGATGATCTTACGAAAGGGTTTAACAGCCTGTTCCATGGCAAGGGGTAAATTCGGGATATTTCCGGGATTTTCAATCAGAAGAGTGTGGCCTGGACTGGGCTGGCTGGTACCAGGTGCGTAGTATGCACCCTGAAAACCGGCGTCTCTTCATACCGAGAAGCCACCACAACCCGGGTTTGCCCGGCGTGGGCGCCGAAAAGGTCGGCAACCAGCTGGGGGTCGTTGTTGTCGCGCGAGAGGTGAGCCAAAAGCAGCAGGTTAAGGTATTCTGAACGGTAGGAAAGGAAGACATCGAGTGCCTGCCTGTTCGACAGGTGCCCGTAACCACCTTTAATGCGGTTTTTCAGGAAATAGGGGTAACGGCCTCTTTCAAGCATGTCTTCGCAATAATTGCTTTCCAGGAAAGCAGCATGACAGCGCCCGAAATGTGCACTCAGTTCTTCGCAGCAGGCACCCAGATCGGTAAAAACGCCGACGCGGACACCAGCTCCTTCAACCACAAAACTGTGGGGGTCGATGGCGTCATGACGCTTCAAAAAACATTTCACGGTCAGGTCCCCGATCTGTATGCTATCGCCTGAACAAAAGCAATAAGTACGCTGCTCGTCCAGCAAAAGCCGAAGCTGCTGCCGTGTTTTCTCCGTTACGTAGACAGGCAACCTGTATTTGCGTGCCAGCACCGAAAGGCCGCGAATGTGATCTGAATGTTCGTGAGAAATGAATACGGCGGCAACCTTGTTCACGTCCAGGCCCAGGCGGGCCATTCGTTTTTCGATTTCCCGGCAGGAAATCCCCGCATCGACCAGGACCGCTTCGCGGTCATTGCCAACATAATAACAATTTCCATTGCTGCCGGAGTTGAGGGAAGTAACGAACAGAGACATGCTGTAAAGGTCGGAAAAATTATGTCAACAAAAAAAGCGGAGATGCCGCTTCGCAGCATCCCCGCCATCTAAATTAACGCTCTCCATATATAGACGCCCTGTGCGGACGAATATTGTGCAGGCAATATTTTTTTTCTTAAGTGTCCGGGTTTACAGCCTGGTCAAACTTGTCGCCTTTTTCGGCTATGTCGCTTTCTGGCTTCTCCTGGTCTGTGCTGATCTCGCTATCACCCTGGTTGCCGTCTTTGTCGGCTTTCTTTTGCTCTTCCGTCAGCTCGACCTCTGCATTCCTCGGATTTTTCTCGTTGTCTTCTTTAGCAGTCATGATGTTGTGATTTTGATGTGTACAGTCTGCTTTAAAGACACGCACCCGGCCGGAATGTTTAGAAATAAGTGAAAAACAAAAAAGCGGAGATGCCGCTTCGCAGCATCCCCGCCATCTAAATTAACGCTCTCAATATATAGACGCCCCGATCTGCCATATATTGTGCAGCGGAGCATTTTTTAATGTGCTGTCCTGCTGCTGCCACAGATGGTATCGAGAATGTGCCCGATTACATCAAAGTCCAGGTCTTCAGGCCTCGTAAACCAAATGCAGCCTTTGCCGATCGATAAGCCCCTGAGCTGCTGCCTGAATCTGTTCAGCAGGTCGTGCTTCATGACATATAGCTTCAGACAGTTGTCGCGGAAGTCGAAAGCCAGTTCGGGCACGCCATTGCGTTTATAAGCAGGCATGCCGTAACAGATGCCTTCGTCATAGCCTTTCAGTTTTTGCCGGCAAAGTTCGTTCAGCCTGTGAATGACAGCTTTGAACGCTGCAGGAGAGCCGTTATTTGCAGTATAAACGGTTGCAGTTTCCATAGGTTTGGTAGTTGATACATCAATTTACATCATTCTGCGCGAGGACGCAACAGCCACATACCGGCCCTGAACAAGATGATGCGGGAAACGGGTAATTTAGTGCCACTGAAGCAAGCAGCGCGCGGTTTTTCAGCGTGTTAAGTTTTTGTTAAGTTTTCGTCGTTCAATTGTTACCAATTATACCGAACCGGTATGCTGAAGCCGGACAACAGCAGAAAATGAACCGACCAATGGATCCCCGCGTGGTGCGGTCGGCACATTATTTTGAATCGGGCAGGGGTTTTGATACCTTAGCGGTTGCCGCTCTCCTACACACCAGGCCGGATACATTGCCATTCCAAGCCTGTTTAAAACCTATCCGAATGAAAAAAAGTATCGAACTGACAGAAGGACAAATCTGGAGCAACAACATTGAGCGGTTCCAGATCGTAAGCATAGTAAATGACCAGGTCACGCTGGAAAGTGATGCCGGCGTGCGTAAACTCGGAATCAATTTTTCAGGCTCTGTAAAAATGAATGTTGCAGACCTGGAACAATTTCTCCAAAACGAATTCGTGAGTTTTCAGGTTGTTGAATCCTGATCTGTATTCTGGACAATCCAGCTCATCAATTCGTCTGCAATGGCCGGAAGCCTGGTTTCCCTGTTTCAATCTGCCAGCGCTGACTTAGATGCAATGTCAGGGTGGCCCGGCCCGGGCGGGTGGGCAGTGCCGAAACGCCGTTGCAAACAATTTGCGGTGTTGATGGTTAATTGATTTTATAACCTAAGAAATCTTTTAACTATGGATACATTAAAGAAATTCGAACTGATGGAAAAAATTGTCCGCGAGCTGGAAGATTTTCAGAACAGCGGACAGGCCCTGATTCAAAAAATAGCCAAGATTGAAGTGGACAATATTGAACTTGGCGACAAGCGGCTGGAAACAGACCTTCCTGACATTCACCAGCGCGTTGCCGACAACACCGAGGCCATTCAGGGTATACTGGCTTATTTTGCAGAGAAGACTGAAAGCTTTGGCAGTAAGAACAACGTCGATGCTTTAAAAGAACAGCAGGCGATCAATAACGCCACCGGACATTAGCAAGGGCCCTTTGGGGCCTTTTTTTATGCCGCCGGCAGCGGAAGATTGATACAAAAAGTGGTTCCCTGTCCCGGAGCGCTTTTTACCGTAATGCTGCCGCCATTCCTGATCATAAAGTCTTTACATACCAGCAATCCGAGCCCGGTGCCCCGTTCGTTGTGAGTGCCGCGGGTAGAGCGGTTGCTGAAAGAAAACATAGATGGAATGCGCTCGGGAGCAATTCCGATGCCGGTATCAGCAATGCTCAGCTGCGCAATCCCGCCCGAAATCTTTGTAGCGAGGTGGATGTTTCCGCCCGGAAGGCAGAATTTGATCGCATTGTTAACAAGGTTGCGTACCACAATCTGGATCATGAGTTTATCTGCATGGATGATCAAATCTGCGCCGAGGTCTTTGGTAATCGATATTGATTTGGCCTTGGCAGCAGGCTCATAGTAACCCGCCTCGTGCTCCACGAGGGCATTCAGGCTAAAATGGTCTCTCTGCAGTTCGAAACCTTTCATCTGGCTGCGGGACCAATGCAGAATATTCTCGAGCAGGTCTGTCGTATAGAGGATATCGCGGTTCACGCCGGGTGCAATTTCCTTGAACTCCTCCAGCGTGATCTGGTCTTTCGAAAGCATTTTTATCACCTCAGACAAGTTGACCAGAGGCCCCCGAAGGTCGTGCGCAATAACTGAAAAGATGGTGTCCTTCAGCTGGTTGAGCTGTTGTAATTCGTGGGCCTGTTCCTTCAGCCGCAGCGCATCCTGCCGCAGCGTGGTCAGGTCCTGGATCTTGACCAGCGTAACCGGAACATTGAACTTGCTGTCGTCCATAAACCGCAGCTCGGCCTCAAGCTGAAGCTTGCCTGTAGTGGCCGCGGTTCGCACTTCGATCTTGCCCGGCTTTTTCTGCCTGATGGCAGCTGTTAATTCGCTTTCTTCTGAAATAAACGAGTAGATCGACCTTCCGATCAGCCGGTCGCCGAGCCCCAGGAAACGTTTTGCTGCCGAATTGATATCGATCATCCGGTCGCGTTCGTCGAGCAGGATAAAACCGTCCTGCATCAGGTCAAGTACCTTTTCTCGCGCCAGCGGTATGACGTCGAATATTTTAAACCGGTAAATAGCGATCAGCACAATGATGATGGTCAGGGTGAAAGCGAAAGGGGTCAGGTCGAGGTTGACAAGCGGGCGGATGCCAAGTACATAAAGAATGTTGGCGATCCAGGGAATGAAAGACGCAAACAGGATCAGGTGATGCTGTGCCCGGTATATGGGATCGGTTCGCCTGAAATTGATAATGAGCAAATAAACGCCATGGGCCAGTAAACCATAAAAATATACCGTAAAAAAGCGGTAGAACCAGCCAGGCTCAATATCAGCCATTGGGAACGGCCCCATGAAATTGGCTGAATGTGATCTGTAATACCAATGGTGGAGGGAATTGGTCCACACCAGCAGGATGGTCACACAGGGAACGACAAACAACAGCGCCATATTCCTTGTCCGGCCGTACCACTCGTCCTTGCTGCACATGCTCAGGCAGAACAAATACCAGAATACGGGAAGCGTTGCAATACCAAGGTATTCGATATTGGTAAAAAACTTCATCTGCCAGGCTGTCGGCGAAGCCAGCTCGAACCCATAGGCAATGGACCATACCGCATTTGAAAACAAGGTGCAGCCCAGCCACTTCATGGTGCCATTTTCCCGCCTGATGATCAGCGAGGACATGCACAAAATTGCCAGTCCGGACACCAGCAGCAAAATTGCATAGATATTAAAGGCAAATGTCATGAAGAGGAGAGCGCTTGAAAGCAATGGGCGGAAAATCCTCCTTTGCTAAATTTTAGGTGTGATATTTGATAGTCGAACAGGTGTTAAAATTAGCAATAAAATCTTAAACCTTATCTGTATACACATGAAAAAGCTTTTACTTTCTTTCGTTTTTGCTGGACTGACTGCCGCCGCTTCGGCGCAGGTTGTGCCTGCTTTCCAGCTCGGCGTCAAGGCCGGTGTTAACCTTGCCAAATTTAATACAGAAAACCGCTTCGGCAGCGACAACCGGACTGGGTTTTATGGAGGGCTGTGGGGCCGGGTTGGGGCCGCAGGCATTCATTTTCAGCCTGAACTTTACCTTTCTGGTAAAAACACCGAACTTACCAGCGATGCGACCGGCGAAGTGAACGAGGTGAATTTTACAAGTATCGATGTTCCCTTGCTGATTGGTACAAAGATCGGCGCGGCGGGTATTGGCGCCAGGCTGAATACGGGCCCCATGGTTTCTTTCATTCTCAGTAAAGACCAGAAATTTGGCCAGGCAGCTTCAAATATTTACAATGGAAATTTTAAAAACCAGGCATTTGGCTGGCAGTTTGGAGCAGGCGCAGACATACGCCGTATCAGCCTTGACCTGCGTTACGAACTTGGCCTGTCTAAAATTGCGAAAGACGGGTACCCGGATACGAAGCTGAATTTGTTTACCCTGGGCCTTGCCCTGCGGGTATTGTAATCGGCAGGTCCTGAATGATCATAGCCCGCCCTTCGCGGGCTTTTTTATTTGTCGATTTCTTTCAGTTCGTATTCAAACGCGCCTTTGATCGGAGAGATATTTTTTTCGCGGTCTATGCTCAGGACTTTGATGTAACAGCCGCCAAAATAAAAAATGAACGAAGAATAAAATACGAAGAGCATGATCAGCACAATAGAGCCCGAGGCACCGTAAATATTGCCAATGTTGCTCATAGGCAGCAGGATACGAAGTATGAACTTGCCCAGCGTAAACAGCACACCGGTGAGAATGCCTCCGGACAGCGCAATGGCCCAACGGGGGCGGCCGTTGGTAAGGAACCTGAAAAGCACCGTAAACCAGGTCGTTACAATTGCAACAAAAATCAACTGGTTCAGGATCGAGGTAATGACCAGGCCGAAACTGGGAGAGGCATCGCGCAGGTAAGAGGCGATCAGGACCTGTACGCTGTCGAGCAGGAGCCCAACGAAGAACAACAGGCCAGCCAGCAGGATGACCACAAACGAAATAGCCCGCAGCTTCAGGTTGAACATGATGCCGGGCTTGTCTTTCACACCGAGCGACCAGATTTGATTCAGAGAATTTTTAATGACATTGAACAGGGTGGTCGCAACAAAAATAAAGAATACAAAACTGATCAGCGTAATGTACCAGGCCTGATTTACATCGCGGATGTTGCGCAAGGTCTGGCGGATCTGTAAAATGCTGCTTTCGTCCAGGATATGCCCGAGCTGTTCGAAAAGCCTGGATACCAGCACCCGGCGGTCCGTAAAGACGCCGAAAAGCCGGATCAGGATGATCAGAATAGGCGGCAGGGCAAAATTTGCAAAAAAAGCGGTTGCCCCTGCAAGCCGAAGCGGGTCGTTCCTTCTGAAAAGCCGGAAAGCGTGTTTCAGTAAAATACAAAAGTGTCCGATCCGGTGAATGATCCTGGCTGGCATGTTAGGTAGCGCTGGGTTTATCAGGCCGAAAGTAGTAAAAAATACCTACCCAGACCCGCTCTCTTCAAACTGAACCGCTTTTCTATTGAAAATGTTTCACCGTTATAAAGCGGCGGTGGCGTTTCGGCTGCCGCCGGATGCAAAGGCGGGCGGCGCCAAAAAAAAGCCGGACTTCAGGAATTGAAATCCGGCTTCTATGCCACGCGATAGGGATGCCCGGTTACAGGTTGCCGCGCAATTCCTGTTCGCGTTCCAGCGCCTCGAAAAGTGCTTTAAAGTTCCCGGCGCCGAATGACTGCGCCCCCTTTCGCTGTATGATCTCGAAGAACAGTGTAGGCCGGTCTTCTACCGGTTTGGTGAAAATCTGGAGCAGGTAACCTTCTTCATCGCGGTCAACCAGGATGCCCAGTTCCCTGAGCGGCGCCAGCTCCTCTTCAATCTCGCCCACCCGTTCAGGCAGCATGCCATAATAGCTTTCAGGTGGCGCCCCCAGAAACTCGACTCCCCGCGCTTTGAGCGCGCGCACGGTCTGAACGATGTCTTTGGTGGCAACGGCAATATGCTGTACGCCTTCACCCTCGTAAAACTCGAGATACTCTTCGATCTGCGATTTTTTTTTGCCCTCTGCCGGTTCGTTGATCGGGAATTTTGAAAAGCCATTGCCATTGCTCATGACCTTGCTCATGAGGGCTGAATACTCGGTATTGATCTGCTTGTCATCGAACGACAGGATGTTGACAAAACCCATCACTTCTTCGTACCATTTTACGGTTTCATTCATCCTGTTCCAGCCTACATTGCCTACGCAATGATCTATGTACAGCAAACCGGTTTCTTCTGGCTGGTAATCGCTCTCCCATTTACGGAAGCCCGGCAGGAAGCTGCCGGTGTAATTTTTTCGCTCTACGAACAGGTGCACCGTTTCTCCGTAGGTGTAGATTCCCGACATACGCACCTCTCCGTCGCTGTCAGTCAGAACGGTTGGCTCCAGGTAGGGCCGGCCGCCGCGTTTGGTCGTTTCTTCGAAAGCTTTGAATGCGTCTTCAACCCATAAGGCAAGGACTTTCACGCCGTCGCCATGTCTGCGCACGTGTTCGCTTACGGGGTGCTCTGATTTCAGCGCAGTAGTCAGCACAATCCTGATCTTGCCCTGCTGCAAGACGTAAGATGCTTTGTCGCGCTGCCCGGTTTCAGGGCCGGCGTAGGCCAGCGACTGGAAGCCAAAGGCTGTTTTATAGTAATGCGCCGCCTGTTTGGCGTTGCCTACGTAAAATTCCACGTAATCGGTGCCGTTAATGGGCAGGAAATCTTGGGCGGCAGCAATCTTCTCTGCAAATGTCTGTGTCATATGATGTTTTTGAGGATGTACATGTGTTACTGAACCCAGCTTTTATGATAGTTCTCGTCTTCGATGCTCATGGCATCGGCTGTAATCATCAGCGGCCTGAAAGAGTCGATCATTACCGCCAGTTCTTTTGTCGATTCCTGGCCGATCGATTTTTCAACGGTTCCAGGATGCGGGCCATGTGGTATGCCTCCCGGATGCAGCGTAATCTGGCCTTTTACCACGCTTTTCCGGCTCATGAAATCGCCGTCTACGTAATACAGCACCTCATCGCTGTCTACATTGCTGTGGTTGTATGGAGCCGGAATAGACTCGGGGTGGTAATCGTACTTGCGCGGTACGAAAGAACAGACCACAAAGTTATGGGCCTCGAAAGTCTGGTGCACGGGCGGCGGCTGGTGCAGCCTGCCGGTAATGGGCTCGAAATCATGAATGGAGAAGGCCCAGGGATAGTGAAAACCATCCCAGCCTATATAATCAAACGGGTGTGTGCCGTATACATACGGATAGATCAGCCCTTGTTTTTTGATCAGTACGCGGAAATCGCCTGTCTCATCAAAGGTCTGCAGGTTTTCGGGCCTGCGGATGTCGCGTTCACAATAAGGCGAGTGCTCTTCCAGCTGCCCAAAAGCATTCCGATAACGTTTCGGACTCCTGATCGGGCTGAAGCTTTCTACAATGAGCAGCCTGTTTTCCGGCGTATCAAAATGCATCTGGTAAATCGTGCCACGCGGAATGACCAGGTAATCACCATAAGAAAATTTAAGCTCGCCAAAGCCACTTTTCAGTGTGCCCGATCCTTCATGGATAAAGATCATCTCGTCTGCCTCGCTGTTCTTGTAGAAGTACGCGGTCATCGAGGCCTGGGGAGCAGCCAGGATGATATGCAGGTCGGCATTGACGAGCACGGGTTTTCGGCTTTCAAGATAGTCCTGAGCAGGTTGGATCCGGAAACCGATCAGGCTGGTGTGCTTCAGGTGTTTATCTTGTGCAATCTGCGGCGCCACGCTGTAAGGTTCGCCCAGCGATTTGACAAGTGTGGGAGGGTGACAATGATAAACGAGCGAATATAAACTGGAAAACCCTTCGGTAGAGACCAGTTCTTCGGCATACAAACCGCCATCAGGTTTGCGAAATATGGTGTGCCGCTTGTGGGGCACCTGGCCCAGTTGGTGATAAATTGGCATAGAAACACTATTTGGTTATATAATCGGGTATATGAAAAACAGGCAACGCACCTGAACGTTTCCGGTTATCAAAAAAATATGGCAGGCAGTTAAGAATACTGCGCAAAGACGAGTTTTGAAAGCATGCGGCTGCGGTAAACCGCGCGGCCTTCTTCGGCCGGCAGGTTCAGGTAACAGCAGTTCTGCATTGCTTTCATGTAACTAAAGTAGGCTTTTTTTTTATTGCAAACAAATGTACCCGTATAGCCCGGGCGTGTGAAAAGTTCCCTGCTGCGTAATTTTTCTTAGCTTTACAGACATCATTTAACCAAAGACCTGAACAAATGAAACTCGTATCGTACAAAACCGAAGAAACGGAACACCTTGGCGTTTTTATAGAGGGACATATCTACAACCTGCACAGCTGTGATAAGCAATTGCCAGACAACATGGCTGAATTTCTGCGTGGCGGCCCTGACCTGATGGATCGCGCCAAGGCGGTTGACCAGCAAATAAAAATGGCCGCCATCCAGGCAAAAGAGGAGGTTTTTTACGAATTGATTGCTCCTGTACCGCACCCGACATCCTGCCGCGATGGTTATGCATTCAGGCAACATGTAGAGGCGGCCCGACGCAACAGGCGGGTAGAAATGATCCCCGAGTTTGATCAGTATCCCATCTTTTATTTCACAAACCATAACGCCATTCAGGGGCCCGGAGAAATTGCCTGTATGCCCGATCACTTTGATAAGCTTGATTTTGAGCTGGAAGTGGCTGTCGTAATTGGCCGCCAGGGACGGAACATCAGGGCTGAAGAGGCCGATGCCTTTATTGCGGGTTACATGATCATGAACGACATGAGCGCCCGCACGTTACAAATGGAAGAAATGAAACTGAACCTGGGGCCGGCGAAAGGAAAAGATTTTTCTACTGTGATCGGCCCGTGGCTGGTCACTCCCGATGAGCTGGAGCCTTTTCGCGTTTCGCCTAAAGCCGGGCATACAGGTGCAAGTTATGACCTGAAAATGGTATGCAGGATCAATGGCAGGGAGGTCTCGGCAGGAAGCATGGCCGATATGGACTGGACATTTGCAGAGATCATTGAGCGTTGCGCATACGGCGTCGATATACTGCCCGGCGACGTGATTGGATCGGGCACCGTGGGCACCGGCTGTTTCCTGGAACTCAACGGTACCGGCCTGCTGAATGACCCGGCTTACCCGGTACAATGGCTGCAGGACGGCGATACGGTAGAAATGGAGATCACCGGCCTCGGCGTGCTGCACAACACGATCAGGAAAGAAGCAAGCGATTTCTCAATTCTGCACCGTAAAAAACCATAACCATGCTGACGCTTGATGCAACGACGCTTGGCCCGGCGGCCCTGCAGAATTACCTGCAGTACGCCATTGCACCGCGTCCGATCTGTTTTGCTTCCACCATAGATGCGGCAGGGCAGGTTAACCTGAGTCCTTTCAGCTTTTTCAACCTTGTTGGTACCAATCCGCCGATTTGCGTTTTTTCGCCGGCAAGGCGTGTGCGTGACAACACAATTAAACACACGCTTGAAAATGTGCGGGAGATCGCTGAATGTGTAATCAATATCGTCAGTTACGACATGGTGCAGCAGACCAGCCTGGCCAGTACAGAATACGGTAAAGGTGTGAATGAGTTTTTAAAAGCCGGCTTCACCATGCTGGAGGCTGAGACCGTGCGTCCGCCGCGCGTGGCCGAAGCGCCCGTGCAGCTCGAATGCGTAGTAAACCAGGTCATTCCGCTGGGCGACGGTCATGGCGCCGGAAACCTGGTCGTTGCTGAAATCAGGCGCATTCATATCCGCGAGGAGGTACTTGACGGGGAAGGGAAAATCGATCAGCTCAAGCTGGATCTTGTGGCGCGGCTGGGTGGCGACTGGTATTGTCGCGTAACCCCCGAAAGCCTGTTTAAAGTTCCCAAGCCGCTTACATCGCTGGGTATTGGGGTTGATGCCCTGCCACCTGCCGTGCGCAGGTCGAAGGTCCTGACAGGCAATGACCTGGGCGTACTGGGTAACCTGGCGTCCGTGCCAGGCGAAGATGCGCTCGAAGCGTTTCGCCAGCGTGAAGATGTAAAAGACATCCTGGATGCGACGATCGGCGATCCCTCGAACCGCGAACGGGAACTGCACGAACTGGCCCGGACATACCTGCAGCAAAACCGGCCTGAAGAGGCGTTGATGGTGGTGATGGTTTAAAGGGGAAGACGGAAACAGGAGTCTCAAACCAGGCTGAGGCGGCCTGAGCTGACAAAGAGCAAGGAATAAAGACCAAGGATTGCATGCCTGATCCCCGGCGCCCGCCAGGATGATCATCAACCACGATCTTCCGCTTGCCGCAATTTTAAACTGAGATATGCCGCTTGTGCCACAGCATAGCAGGCCCTGGCGCGCTGTGCAGGGGTATGCTGCCGCACGCACCGGATCGAAATGACGGTGAGAAATTGTACAAGGAATTTCCGGGTTGCGCAGGACTTTGGATGAAATCAGGCATCCGGAATCAAGAAATCAGGATTGCCTCCCCGGCACCAGGAGCATGCCTGAGCCGGCTTACAGCAAGCTCACGACTTTCATTAGCCGCCGCTTGTAGTACCCTTCGTTCAGGCTCGTAATGGTTACACCTTTCTCCCGGCCCGAACTCGAATGGATAAACTCCACCTCGCCATTATTTACAGAAGTGATGATCCCAACATGACCGATACGCCTGACGCGGGAATTGGTACCCGTGAACAGAATCACATCGCCGGGTTTGGCGTCGGCCAGTTTTACAGGTTTGCCGGCCTGCGCATACTCGTGAGAAGAACGGGGTACCCTGAAACCGAAATTACGAAACACATAGGTTACAAAGCCCGAGCAATCAAATCCTTTTGACGGACTGCCTGAAGCGTACCGGTAAGGAACCCCAATCAGGTCCTTGGCGAAATCAAGGACCACATCGGCTGTTGCCCGCTTTCCCGTGATCTTATTGATCACATTTGTAACCACATTCTGGTAGTATACCTCCTGCAGTGACTGCGATTTTGCCTGGATAGAAAACAAGCCTGAGAGCAGTAAGATTACAAATAGTTTGTTCAGCATTAAAACAAAAATAAGCCTTTGAGCCATTGGTTCAAAGGCTTATTTTTCCACATTCAGCTGGTTTGTTGAAATGCTTCTGCTTGACAACTAAGGAGTTGTTACAGCTACAGGCAGGACTTTTCCGTTAAAGAACTTATGGCCGGTGCGAGCGAAGTCGGCAACATATTTTCCCATTTCAAAGGCCATAACCGGCGATTGATAACCCGGAAAAGCCTGTTCCAGCATCTCGGTCTGCGCCGAACCAAGTGCCAGGCAGTTAAACCTGATACCGGCCTCAGCATGCTCGTAGGCCAGGCATTCGGTCAGCGCATGCAGAGCAGCCTTGCTGGCTGAATAAGCAGAAAGCCCTGGAAATTTTACGCTGCCCTGGTACCCGCCCATGCTGCCAATGTTCAGCACATGGCTGCCGCTCCTCAGCAGCGGAAAGGTGTTTTTGATCATCCTGAAGTGGCTGATCAGGTTACTTTCCAGCATCAGCCCCAGGTCTTCCTCGCCTGTTTCAGCAAAAGGCTTGTTGACAAGTGAGCCGGCATTATTGATCAGCACATCGATATGGCCCAGGTGTTCTTCCAGGAAGGGAAGCAGGGCGGCATAATCATCGTGAACGATGTCGAATTCGACAGGCAGCACCGTACACTCGGGACTCAGGCCCCTGGCAATTTCCAGCAGTCTGCGCAGTTTGTCGGCCGAGCGCGCAATCGCCACGATTTTATTGGCGGGGGTCAGTGCCAATTCCAGGACTGTCTCGAAACCGATCCCGCTGCTGGCACCCGTGATAACTATATTCATGTGTAGAAAGTAAAGGCAGGTTCGCTGACCGAACCTGCCTGTTTTATTCGTTCATTAATTGGGTAACGGGGTTTTCAATTACATGGAAACCGTCGTTGATGAGTTTGGCGTATTCTGGTTCGCTGGCCGCTCTGAGCTCAAGGTAAATGCGAATCTCTTTCTCCAGCTCGGGATTGATCTTCATGAAGTGTAAAATCTCAAGAATCTCCATTGGCAGCAGCCAGTCTGTCCGGTAGTCGGCTTTGAGTTTTTCCCAGACCAGAGGAAGTTCAGCATAACCTTCCTGGTTTTCCCGGCAGTTGCGTACCTGTTGGTACAGCTCATGCAATCTGCGTGTTTTGTCGGTGTACGTTACTTTTTGGGTCAATTTGTCGCTGACATGGGTAATGGTTTCAAACTTGTCCTTATCGGCCGCTCCGTTAAATACCGAGACAATCTTTTCACCAACGGCCATATCGTACATGCCCCATTCAGGCCTGAACAGGATATTGCCCAAATGATCGGTTACCTGGCATGCCTCGAAACCGATCAATAGAACCTTGCCCGCTCTGCGCAGCACATATTTCACAGTGCCTTTTACCTCGATGCCGCTTTCAAAGCGCAGGTTTGCCTCACGAAAAGGTACAATGCCCGCGGCCGCCAGATCCTCGTCAGAAAAATCTTCGAGCGGGGCCTGGTTATCTTTCAGCCGGCCTACCGGCGATGAAAAACCTTCCTGATGGTAGGCTTTTCCATGACCTTCGAGCTCTGCGTAGTCGAATGCAAGCGCCGTTGCACCGGTCGTTCTGATAAATGTCAGTTGATCAGCCGGGTCGATGCCCATATCTGTAAACACACCGCTGACCTGCAGTCCGGAGCTGTAAACCGCCGTCGCAGGGTTTTTGCATTCAATGGCCTTTACAATGCTTTCTGCACCACCTTTTCTGAAAGCCATCGTGTTTGCGAATGCCTCCAGAACGTCAATGAGATTCTGAAAGGTAGGGGTCACAAAAAGCTGCGGCTGGTTCTGTGTTATATCGTAAGCATAATTTATGGTGTCGAGGTTGTACCATAGTTTTTTAACGTCTGGCTGCATGCAGGTGTAACTTTCGCCGATCGAGGAAAGCAGGCCTGCGCCGTAAATTTTCGGGTTCTCCAGCGTTCCGATCAGACCATACTCGACCGTCCACCAGTGCAGCCGGCTCAGTAAAGCCATTTCAGAAGGCTCACCCATATCTTCAGAGATGTTTTTCAGTTGTTTTTCCGCTTTTGCAATTTCTTCCTGGCTTGCATCGGAGGCCTCTTTCAGGATAGACAGGTGGCGGATGGCCTCGTACAACTCAAAGTCTTTCGACGAAAACATGGCTTTTGCGCCAATCGATCCGAAATAACTCAGGTAATTGTTGTAATCGGTATCTGCAATGATGGGTGCATGCCCGGCCGATTCATGGATGATATCGGGAGCCGGTGTGTACTCGATGTGGTTAAGCTGGCGAATGTCTGCAGCAATGACCAGCACCCTGTACGCTTGGTATTCCATAAACGCGGCAGGGGGGATGAACCCATCGACAGTAACGGCGCCCCAGCCAATCTGCCCAAGGCTATCATTCATGATCTGCAGGTCAGGGATGCGTTCTATACTGAGGCCGGCACGCTGGAGTCCTTTAATGTATGGATAAAACGCAACATCTTTCAGGTAACTGTAGTTTTGCCGCATTACGTAACGCCACACTGCCTGGTCTATAGGTGTGTATTTTTCATAATGCTGCTCTACAATGAACTGTTTGAGATGCCTCGGTAGCCTCGCTACCTGCGGATTATTGAAATCATTAAAGTCACTCATTGTTGCGGTTTGAAAATTCTCAATCTGATTCTTGCGAAAATAGGCCCTTGTGCCTAGTAATCCAAAAAAACGGGTGGCGCGTCTGTCAAAAAACAATGTTAACGCGTATTTTTACGAAAATGATAAAAAATCTGACCTGCACAACTTTTTTGCATGAACCATGACAAGCCCGCTCTGCTTGCCGCGCTGCGTGTCAAGCTCTCGAAAAAGAAAATTGATCACCTGGCTGAAATGGCTGCCGCCGGCTATGCGGCCGGCGATGTGTTCGAATTGTGCTTTCACGACGAACAACAGGTTGCTTTTAGGGCTGCATGGATCCTGGAAAATATTTTTATCCGCTACCCGGACAGGTTTTCTGCTGTGACTGACGCCTTTCTTTCCCGCTTTCACGAACAGCAAAACGCCTCAGCCCGCAGGCATTTTGCCAAGATCCTGTCTCTCCTGAGCCGGCCGGCTTCGGTTTCAGCGCATGCGCTGCATTTTGATGGAGAAGCTGGCCAGCGCCTTGTCAGTACGGTATTTGACTGGCTGATTGACGAGACGGTTGCCGTAGCAGTTAAAGCCCATTGTTTGCAAATCCTGGCGAACCTGGCAAGCCGGCAGCTCTGGATTGCTGAAGAGCTGCGGCAAACGATCGCCTATCTGCAGGACCGCGAGAGCATCGCCTTTTTTGGCAAAGCCAGGCAGGTGCTTCGGCAACTCGGAAAAAATGCAGCAACAGCCTGAATCTGACCGTTCTTTTTTCGTGGATCTGCCGCCAGATTCGTAAATTCGTGTACATCTCAGCGCTGAGCCATGTTACACACTGTTTACCTTTTTTCCGTATCCGTATTGCCCATAGTTTTTGTGGTTTCGCTGGTGGCAGGCCTTTGGTGGCGCCACCGCGACTGGTTCTGCCTGCAGCCAGAACGCTGGCTGGATGAACCGACGATGCTGGTGGCTGAAAAACAGATCGGGCAACATTTTACCAGGAATTGGGAAAACGCCTACATCGAAGTTCCCTTCAATGGAGAAAGGGTAGGTGGGTATCTTAGCATCTGCCGGGATGGCCTGTACACGTTTTACCTGAAAGGCAAACGCATCCGGGTGGCCTTGCGAAAGCAACAGGGTGGCTGGCTGCCCGCCTGCAGGTATGCCCCCGGCAGTTTCCAGAGCCGGTTTGCCAGGCACCTTGGTTTGTTCCTGGAAACCCGGCTGTTCAACTGAAGCCCCATGAACGCTGCAAAATAAAAAAAATCAGCCTTTTCTGGCGGGGTTCGTATTTAAAGCGAAATTTATTGTTAGTTGGTCATATTTCTCAACATGCTGCCCAGGTCCAGGCTAATGCCATCGCCGAGGCTGAAAGATGAACTGTCTTGCTCCTCACCATCTGTGGTGTGGCTCGAGAACGACAGTAAGCTGCCGACGCCGAGATTGGCCATGAGGTTTGATGCGTTTGAAGAATCGCTGTGTCCAGACAGACCACCACCGTTATTGACTTCATTTCCTGTTCATTCAACTCTTGAATTTTCATAACTGTAGATTTAGTTTCGCTACTCTTTCAGGTTTTCGGCTTTCGCTCAGGTTTTTGTTTCCTGATCGCTCAGGTACCGTAATAACATCCATGTCTTTTAAAATGATTTATAAAGCTTTCATTGTCAAATATATATAATGAATGGTTTGTCCCGGTAAGTTGTGGTTTGAGCAAAACCCATGAGTTTAATGCGCAACCTGAAAAATCAGTGTAGTGCCAGCATACCTGCGCGGGTTTTTGTGTTCATGTTTTTTCCTTATATTTGAAACCTTATCTGTTTCCTGCTGTTGGGTAAAGCAAATACCTGATGAGCTGCCCATCTCTCCCGGCGGGGAACCAGGTCATTCATTTAAAATCAGAAAATATTGGCATTAAAAAGAAGAAGCACCAACAGGGGGCCGCGTTTGCCCTTCAAGAAAAAGGAAGCTGAACACCGCATTAACGAATTTATTACCGCGACCGAAGTAAGGGTTACCGGCGAAAATGTTGAGCAGGGAATTTACCCCCTTGCCGAAGCCAGGAAAATGGCCGAAGCACAGGAGTTGGACCTGGTCGAGATTTCACCCAACGCGCAACCCCCGGTTTGCCGGATTGTCGATTACAGCAAATTCCTTTACGAGCAAAAGAAAAAGCAGAAAGCGATCAAGGCTAACGCGAAACAAACGGTGATTAAAGAGATCCGTTTCGGCCCGAATACCGATGACCACGACTTTCAGTTTAAACTGAAAAACGCAAAAGGTTTTCTTGAAAACGGTGAGAAGGTTCGCGCCTATGTCCATTTCAGAGGCCGTGCCATCGTTTACAAGGAGCGTGGCGAAATTCTCCTGCTCAAATTTGCACAAGCGCTCGAAGACTTTGCAAAAGTAGAACTGATGCCCAAGCTAGAGGGAAAACGCATGTTTCTGACCCTGGCACCAAAAGCGTCAGCCAAATAACAAAGGCCTGTTCAGGCGGCACATCCGCGCAGCGTTTCTGGCGCTTCAGGGCTTGGTGCAACCGGAACAGGCCTCTTTAATTAAAGCAGGATCTGGCTGCTGATCTCTTTATCTATACTGATGTATCCCGGATAGGTAACCGGCGTATTGCCCAGCATAATGGTGGGCTTGATCTTAATGGTCAGCAGGCCCAGGACCTCATTGTCTTTTGATTTCTTCTGCAGTGCGCTGAGCACCTTATTTGCCACATCTGCATTCGAAACCAGGTTATATACATTACTGGTCAGGTTTACCGGAATAACGGTAGTCTGCCCGGGGGCGATACTGAATCCGTTTGTAACCATGCCTTCTGCCAGGTCTTCCCGGTTTACCTGTATCTTGTATTCGAACCGGTTAATGGCAGCTGTGCTGCCGGTTGGATTGCTGATCTCAAGGTTTAGCCTGGCATCGAGCGGCACGTTCTTTCGCAGCAGGCCAAGTGCCAACCCCGGAAGTCCGGCAAGGTTCAGGCGCTCACCCCTGATCAAAGACGTAATATCGGTGCCGGCCACCCTTACGTTTTCTGCGCTCACTACCCTGAATTTGCATTTTTCGAGCACTTTTACCTGTTGTGCCTGTCTGTTTACGCCACAGGCGGCAAAGACCAGCACTGTGGCAAATAGCATCATTAATTTTCCTGTGTATTTCATTGTGTGCTTTTTAATGTTTGTTCACAGGAGCAATGCCAGTGCCGAAATGCTTTTTGAAAAAAAAATAGCGGGTATGCATCAAAATTTCTATATTGCTTAAACGTGTAAACACATAAAATTTGAACCATGAGAAGTTTTATAGCAGGTTTGCTGAGCCTCACCTTGTTTAGTCCCGCGGTCTTATCTGCCCAACAGGTGGTCACCACCGTCAGTGAGCTGCAGGAGCTGACTGATTTTTCGCGATTGCCGAGGTACAGGCCGGGCACCAGCCTCCGGCAATTTTCATCTTACGACCGTACAGGCAACAATGATGACGGTTTCAGCGGCAAATATTCTTTTATCCGCAAGGAAAAAGACAGCAGCCTGGTTATTTTCGAGGCAAAGGGGAAAGGAGTCATTAACCGGATCTGGACACCGACGCCTACAGATGACCTGGTCGATTTTTATTTCGACGGGGCGATCAAGCCTGGCCTTACCATTCGTTTTTCGGACCTGTTCTCGGGCAGGGTGATGCCCTTCCTGGCTCCGCTTACCGGAAACCAGGTGGGCGGTTATTTCTGCTACCTGCCCATTCCTTTTGAAAAGGGTTGTAAAATTGTTTTCCGTGGCAAGAAACTTGAGTTTTACCAGATCCAGTACCGGAGCCTCGGCAAGTCCGAGCGGGTGCGAACATTCAATAGCCGCGACGCAGCACTCCCGGCGGCGGTTGAAAAGCTCGCACAGCGCTGGACCGCGGCCGACCGGTTTATGGCCGGCACGAAAGATGTCCAAATCATTTCATTTGACCAGGTTGTCGAACCCGGTGGGTCCCTGGTGCTCGCGCGGCTAAGCAGTCCCGGGCGCATCGTTGGCATTGAGCTTGACCAGGCTGCGGCTTATGCCGGGTTAAACCGGCAAGCCGATCTGAAATTTACATGGGACGACGAAGCGCAGCCGGCTGTTTATGCGCCGGTAGCTGATTTTTTTGGTTATGCTTTCGGTAAACCCTCTATGCAGAGCCTGATGCTGGGCAGCGCGGCACAGGTCAACTATTGTTATTACCCTATGCCGTTCGCAAAAAAGGCGAGAATAGAATTATTGTACCGCAAGGCTGATGTTGGCAAGCAGGAGTCGCTTCGTGTAAAGGGCAGAATCTACCTCAGGCCGGAAGGACTGAACGCGGCGAGGGAAGGGCGTTTTTATGCGTTCAGAAACCGCCAGCAGCCTACACAACCCGGACAACCGCATGTGCTGCTGGCTGGTCAGGGCCGTGGGCACTATGCCGGAACCATTCTGCAGGCACAGGGCCTGGAACCTGGAATGACGCTTTTTTTTGAAGGCGATGACCAGACTACCGCAGATGGCGAACTGACCATGCATGGCACCGGATCAGAAGACTACTTTAACGGCGGCTGGTACGCCATGCTTGACCGCTGGGACCGCGCAATGAGTTTGCCCCTGCATGGGTCGCTCGACTATTCGCTGCCTTATTCACGTACCGGCGGCTACCGGCTTTTTCTGACCGACAAGATTCCATTTATGCGCAGCTTCAGGCATACGATCGAGCACGGTCCGGAAAACAACAATAAGCCGGGCGATTATACGTCTATGGCATTTTACTATGCAGACCAGCCTCTGGCTACTGGGCAGGCACCCACCAACGCGACCACAGGCACGTATCTGCCCGACACCATGACGCTTTATCCGCAACTGATCAACTACAGTTTTGCAGGGGCCATGACCGTAGAGGGGGAAACCATTACCGCGAAAGACGGGGGAGCGGTAAGAATTGATCTGCAGGAGCTACCGGCAGGAGGTTACCGCCTGCTGGCTGATGCGGATGAACTGCCCGACGGCGCTGAAGTCACCATATGGCAGCGGCAGACCCGGGTCAGTGAACCCATTTCTTTCCGGGCTGCAAGCCGGAACGAGCAGCGTATGCGTTACCTGTGTGATGTAGTGGTAGATGATTTCCGCAACAGCGTGACCTTTCATTTTAAACGCGACAAAACGAATAACAAATTGCACATTCGCCGGCTCATCCTGGTCAAAAAAACCGCTGAAAAGGCGATGCAGTAATAGCAGGCAAGCAACGTAGCGGGGCTGGCACAGCGCCAACGGTTTCGGGGTTAAATTCCTGAGTCCAGGGCCTTGTCTTCCCGGTCACTGAACTTTTCCTCATCAAAATCTTCGGAAGAGCTGCCGGTGTGCGATTGGGTATCGCCGGCAGGCTTTTTATACAGGTCGCCTGTAAAGGCGTCATCGCTCAGGGAATCATAACCCTGCGTTCCGGTGTTGTCATGGCCGTCGCGCGGACCCCCGTTGGCTGCTGTCTGCTCATCCAACTGGTTGCGCAGTGAATTGTTTTTAATGGCCTTCTCTTTATCAGGGTTGTTCAGGGGCTTTTCCATGGTCATGTTTTTACAGTTCAACAACCTGACAGCCGTTTGGTTTGTCTTTGATTGGATGCTGTTGAAAAAGAATGACACAGGATTTACCGGTTCTTAACCTGAAAGGCCGTACTTTTGCTTAGTGTATTTTTTACACTAACTAAGCTTCGGTCATGAAAAAGACGTTACTGCCACTTACCCTTGGCGGGCTCGGTATAGGAATTACAGAGTTCGTGATGATGGGTTTGCTTCCCGACATTGCAAAAGACCTGCAGATCACCATACCGCAGGCAGGTCACCTGATCTCTGCCTATGCGCTGGGTGTGGTTATCGGTGCGCCGCTGCTCGTGGCAATTGCAGGGAAATATCCGCCAAAAAACATATTAATTGTGCTGATGCTGATGTTCACAGTGTTTAACGGTTTGTCTGCCTTCGCCCCAGACTATACGATGCTGTTTCTCTCAAGGCTGTTTTCCGGGCTTCCGCACGGTGCCTTTTTTGGTGTCGGATCGGTAGTCGCCAGCCGCATTGCAGACGAAGGTAAATCTGCCCAGGCAGTGTCTATGATGTTTGCCGGGTTAACGATCGCCAACATTGTCGGGGTGCCCTTGGGTACATATATCGGGCATCATTATTCGTGGCGCTTTTCGTTCGCCATCGTTGCTGTGGTTGGGCTGCTTACGGTATGGAGCCTGAAAGCCTGGCTTCCGGCGCTGCAGGCGGCCAAAGACCGGAATCTGCGGCAGGAACTGAGCTTTTTCGGTAAAGCCGAAGCGTGGCTGATCATCCTGATGATCTCTATCGGGACAGGCGGCCTCTTCTGCTGGTACAGTTACATCGCGCCGTTAATGACCAGCGTAGCCGGATTTTCGAGCAGCGCCGTGACGTATGTACTGGTTCTGGCCGGCACCGGCATGATGGCAGGAAATTTTATAGGCGGCAAACTGGCCGATCGGTTTTCGCCCGGCAGGGCATCCATGCTGCTCCTGTTAACCATGACTGTTACGCTCGTCATTGTTCATTTTGTGTCACACCTGCAGATACCGGCGCTGATTATGACTTTTGTTACAGGGGCCGTAGCCTTTGCGCTGGCAGCACCGATTCAAATGCTCATGATCAATACGGCTAAAGGCTCTGAAATGCTGGCCGCGGCTGCCAGTCAGGCAAGCTTTAACATCGGCAATGCCCTCGGTGCGTTTCTGGGCGGTTTGCCTTTGGTGTACGGCTTTGGGTACACGGCACCCGCTACCGTAGGGGCAGGCATGGCACTCGCTGGCGCCTTCTTTGCGTTTATGCTGCTGAGAATGGTTCGTTCAGGAAAATCCCAGGTAAAACGATCGGAAAAGGCGGGTACATCGGTCGGAGAGCCCTGCATGAGCGTCTGACGGGCTGCAGACCTACAGGTAAGTGCCCGGCAATATTTCCCAGGCCCAGGGCTTTTTAAACGTGAGAAATGTGCGCATCGGCTCGTCTCGCAGGCTTTCGCGGAACGTGGCGTTACCTGAAGCCCGGCTATGGATGCTTCCGCTAACGACCTCAACCTCCTGTAATATGAAATCAAAACTTCTCGATGTCATTTCGCCTGTCTCCTGGTGAAAGTATTCGCTATTGGCCGCGGTAAGGACCCATGCCGTTCCCTTATAGCGAAACTGGTAATCCAGGTTCCAGCGCCAGCTGTTTCCGCCTGAGAAACGCATGCGAAGTGCACCTTTGTCGATGCTGACATCCCGGTAGGGATCTCCGAGTTTGCCCCCCTCGCTCGCGCGCAGCACAAAATCGTTGTTTTGCAGCGCCAGGCGCAGCAGCGCTTTGTTCTTTGTTGCAAAATAGGCGGCCAGCATACGCGGACGCTGGTGCTCTGCAATGATCTCGGTGGTGTTATCGCCATAAGCCCGGTGCTCGCGTACCGCGTTCCGGTGCTCGAGTACCAGCACCACATCGCTCACCTGGTCGCCGTTCAGATCGCCATAGGCCGTGTCGATCGCGTACCAGTTTTTTGGAATCAGGTCCTGCAAATTCATGCCAGCCTTTTTTAACGCAGGGAAAACAAAAGGCTGCTGGGCAGGCAGGCTGACAACCAGACAAGAAACGAGCAACAGGATCAGCAGGTATTTCATGTGTACATCATAATCAAAACTCCCCTGCAGACATTTTAGTATGCCGGCGGCCGAGGAGGTGGCTGATTATCTAAATTTAAGAACATTTCTGGCAGGGTAAGGGTTTATAGCTCAAAAAATGAATCCATGCGGGCAATGTTTAACGGAGTGGTGCTTGCAGATACGGCATATGCAGACAATGCCGGGGCAGAGACGGTGATCGTGGAAAACCACCATTATTTTCCGCCGCAGTGCCTCGACCGGCAATACCTCCTGGCTTCGGGCAGGCGAACGGAATGTCCCTGGAAAGGGGAGATGCATTGGTGCCACGTTGTTGCAGGCGGCGAGCAACTTGAGAATGCGGCGTGGTATCATCCCGAGCCGCACGAAGCTGCCCTTGCAATCCGGAATTATGTAGCCTTTGACAGCCGCGTGGTGGTTTCCTGATTCTATGAAAAAATTTGATGCAATTGTAATCGGCGCAGGCCAGGCTGGTCTGCCCATGGCAGGGAAACTGGCAAGGGCAGGTAAAAAAACGCTTCTGGTCGAGAAAAGACGGCTTGGTGGTACCTGTATCAATGATGGCTGCACGCCCACAAAGACCCTGATTGCATCGGCTCGAATGGCACACCTGGCCAGGAACAGTGCAGCGCTGGGTATCGAAATTCCCGGTTTGAAAGTCGACTATGAGACGGTGCGTGCGCGTGCAATTGCGATCTCAGACCGCTTCCGGGCAAGCGCCACTGAAAATGCCGAAGGCACCAAAGGCCTGCGTATCTGTTATGGCGCGGCCGTGTTCCTGGAAAATAAAGTGATCGAAGTACAGCATGCAGCGGGCAGGGCAGAGCGGTTTACCGCACCGATTATTGTGATCAATACCGGGGCGAGCCCGCTGATCCCTGACATTCCTGGCATTCGCGGAGTGAATTACCTTACTTCTGAAACCGTCCTGGATCTGCAGGAGATTCCCCGGCACCTGATCATTGCCGGAGGAGGTTACATCGGCCTGGAGTATGCACAGTTATTCAGGCGTTTCGGCGCAGGGGTAACGCTGATTGAGCAGGCCGACCGCCTGCTGCCGCACGAAGATGCCGATGCCTGTGCGGTGATCAGCGAGGTCTTTCAAAAGGAGGGTATTGCCGTCATGACCGGTGCAAAGGTAACCGGTTTTCACCCTTACGGAAAGTCGCGGGTTCAGCTTACCCTGGAGGGGGAGCGCAGCGAAAGCCGGGTAACCGGCAGCCATGTTTTGCTTGCTTTTGGCCGGACGCCACAAACAGAAGGCCTTGGACTTGAAAATACAGGGATCAGGCGAGATGAGGAGGGGCATGTTCTGGTTGATGAATTTCTTGAAACAAATGTGCCCGGTGTATTTGCGCTGGGTGATGTGAAAGGAGGGCCGGCTTTTACGCACATCGCCTACAATGACCACTACCTGCTCTCCCGGCGCCTGTTGAACGGAAAAAAGCAGTCGGTGAAAGAAAGACTGCTATCATATTGCATGTTCACAGACCCGCAAATGGGTCGGGTAGGCGTGACAGAGAACGAAGCCATCCAGGCAGGACTGGACTATGCCTGCGCCAAGCTGCCCATGCGAAACGTTGCCCGTGCCATCGAAACCGGGGAAACCCAGGGGTTCATGAAGGCGATTGTTGACCGGAAAAGCAAAAAGATCTTAGGCGCAAGCATTATTGGCGAAGCCGGCGGCGAGATCATGTCGATCCTGCAAATGGCCATGATGGGCGGTCTGACCTGGGAGCAGGTGCGTTACGCGACCTTTGCGCACCCCCTGTATGCCGAATCGCTCAACAACCTGTTTATGTCGCTGAAAGAGTAGGCATGGCCGGAATACGCCGGCCATGCGCAGTGTTATAAGTTAAGCGCCAGGTACAGCAGCCCGGCCAGTACCGCGCCGATAAGCGGGCCCACAATCGGTACCCATGCATAATCCCATTCGCTGTCGCCCTTTCCTTTAATGGGCAGCAAGGCATGCGCCAGCCGCGGCCCGAAATCGCGCACGGGATTGATGGCATAACCCGTGGTGCCGCCAAGGGAAAGGCCCAGCACCCAAACCAGCAGCGCTACGGGCAAGGCGCCGATAGAGCCAAGCCCGATTGGCGTTTTTTCGGTGCCCAGTTCTGCATTTGTAAAATAAAAGATCACGAAGATGAGTACAAATGTGCCCACGATTTCGCTGAACAGGTTTGTCATTTTGTTCTTTATGGCAGGAGAGGTACAAAAACAGGCCCGTTTCAGGCCCTGGTCTGCGGTTGCATCAAAATGGTCCCGGTAAAAGAGCCATACAGTGGTGGCACCAAGGATCCCCCCTGTAAGCTGCGATAAAATATAATAAGGTACATTTTCCCACTGAAATTTCTGGGTAATGGCCAGTGCCAGCGTTACCGCCGGGTTCAGGTGCGCACCGCTGAAAGGCGCAGCCACGACCACGCCTACAAAAACGGCCATGGCCCAGGCTGTGGTGATCACGATCCAGCCGCCGCCATGGCCTTTGGTTCCGGTAAGGACCACGTTGGCGACCACGCCATTGCCGAGTAAGATGACCAGGAAAGTCCCGATCAGCTCTGCATAAAATTCATTCATTGTTGAGTTTGCTTAGGTTGCTATTCATCTGCTGCATTTGCACGGGCCGCCCTGACCGCACGGTCCCAGCCCTTGATCCGTTCCGCGTTCGGTGTATCGTCGCCGGGGTCAAAGTTGCGGTCAATTTTCCATTGCGAACCGATTTCTTCTACGCTTGACCAGAAACCGGTTGCCAGCCCGGCAAGATAAGCAGCACCAATGGCGGTCACTTCGGTAACTTCGGGCCTGATAACCTGGCATTGGAGCAGGTCGGCCTGGAATTGCATGAGCAGGTCGTTGGCGGTGGCACCCCCGTCTACACGAAGTTCCCTGATCGGTGTGCCCGCATCGGCCTCCATGGCTTTCAGTACATCGCGGGTCTGGTAGGCAATGCTCTCGAGGGCTGCCCGGGCAAAATGGGCAGCATTGGTGCCGCGGGTAATCCCTGTTATGGTGCCGCGCGCATGCTGGTCCCAGTAGGGGGCTCCGAGGCCGGCAAAAGCGGGTACAACGTAAACGCCCTGCGTATCAGGAACGGTGCTGGCCAGGCGCTCCACATCGGCCGAAGAACTGATCAGTTTAAGCTCGTCGCGCAGCCACTGCACAACGGCACCTGCTATAAAAATGCTGCCTTCCAGTGCATATGAAACGTCATTGCCGATCTTCCAGGCAATGGTGGTGAGCAGGTTGTGGGTTGACAGCCGGGGTTCATGGCCAATGTTCATCAGCATAAAGCAGCCCGTTCCGTACGTGTTTTTAACCATGCCTTTTTGGGTGCACATTTGCCCGAACAGGGCCGATTGCTGGTCGCCGGCAATCCCCGCAATGGGTATCTGGCTTGCAAAGATCTCGCCCGAGGTCTTGCAGTACACCTCGCTGGACGACTTAACAGCAGGCAGCATGCTCATGGGAATCCCAAACTTTTCAGCCATTTCGGCATCCCATTCAAGGGTGTTGATGTTGAACAGAAGCGTGCGTGAGGCGTTCGTTACGTCGGTAATGTGTTCCTGGCCGCCGGTCAGTTTCCAGATCAGCCAGCTGTCTATGGTTCCGAAAGCCAGTTTTCCGGCCTCGGCACGTTCCCGCGCACCCGGAACTTCGTCCAGCACCCATTTAATTTTAACGGCAGAAAAATAAGAATCGATAATCAGACCGGTCTTTTTCTGGATGCTTTCATTCCAGGTCTCTTTTTTAACGCTGTCGCAGTAGGCCGCCATGCGACGGTCTTGCCAGACAATGGCATTGTAGACAGGTTCACCGGTTTCGCGGTCCCATACAACTGTGGTTTCACGCTGGTTGGTAATGCCAATTGCGTTGATCTGCCTGGCCATCAGCCCTGCTTTCGAAACGGCCTCTGCCGCTACGGCAATCTGCGAGGACCAGATTTCCTGCGGATCGTGTTCGACCCAGCCGGCCTTCGGGTAATGCTGTGTAAATTCCTTTTGCGCAATGGAAACGATGTTTCCGTTTTTGTCAAATACGATCGCTCTCGAGCTGGTGGTTCCCTGGTCGAGCGACAAAATGTATTGGTCCATGGTTATTGGTTTCGGTTTAATATTTGGCTTAGTTGTAAAGGTGCTGTTCGTGCCGGAGGGCCGATTTTTTATAAAGATAGCCTTCTGCGAGTTTCGAGAAAGCCTCGGCCTGACTTTTTTGCCAGTGCTCGTCCCTGTCAAACAGTTTTCCCATGAGGGCGGCAACCGGAGCGGCCATTTCGATTGCTGCAGCGGCATCAAAAAAGAGCACGCGCAGGCGGCGCGATAAAACGTCTTCTACAGTCTCTGCCTGTTCGTTTCTGCAAATCCATTCCACCTCTGCAAGGGTGTAGGGATAGGCCGGGTGGATTGTTTGGGCCAGTTCGGGTCGCTCCCGCAGCAGCTGTTCAATGTGAGCCTTGTCTGAGCCATACACCGAAAGATGGTCTTCTTCCCGGGGTTCGGCGGCGCCGTGAACAGGCAGGCTGCGGGTTACACAGGGACCCGCTGCAAGCTGATGATTTTTAATGGCCAGGTCTACGGTTTCTTCAGCCATTTTGCGGTAGGTGGTCCACTTTCCACCCGTAATCGTAATCAGCCCGGAATCTGAAACGATCAGTTTGTGGTCCCGGCTGATCTCTTTGGTGCTCGATCCGTCTTTGTCTGAAGGGGCGGCGAGCGGCCTGAGTCCGGAAAAAACAGAAAGGATATCGCCTTCTTTTGGCTGAATATTGAAATAAGCAGCTGCAGTATTCAGAATAAAGTTCACTTCTTCGGGTAAGGCCCGGGGTTCCAGGTCGCTGTCGTTCAACGGCGTGTCTGTTGTTCCCACCAGCAGGTGCCCGTGCCATGGCACAGCAAAAAGGACACGACCGTCAGATGTTTCGGGAATCATCAGCGCCACTTCAGATTCCAGGAACCGTTTGTCCAGCACCACGTGCACGCCCTGGCTGGGCCTGACCAGCTTGGGCGCATTCGGACTGTTCATGTTGAGAATATCGTTTACAAAGACGCCGGTAGCGTTGATCACCGATTTTGCACGAATGGGATAGGTTTCGCCCGTAATAAGATCGGCCACCTCTGCACCGGCAACTTTCCCCGCAGTGTCTTTCAACAAACCGGTTGCCTTTACATACGTAGCCAATCTGGCCCCTTTTTCTGAAGCGGTTTGCGCCAGGTTAAGCGCCAGCCGTGCATCATCAAATTTACCGTCAAAATAACGTATACCGCCTTTAAGTCCTTTCGTTTTTATGCCCGGAAGCAGGCTGCTTACTTCTTTTGCCGAAAGGAACTCAGACTTGCCGAAGGTATACTTGCCTGCCAGCATGTCGTAGAATTTAAGACCAACAAGATATTTAGCTATTGCGAACCAGGAATAACAGGGAATGATAAAAGCCTCTTTTTTGACCAGGTGAGGAGCGTTTTTCTGCAACATGCCCCGCTCGTGCAAGGCGCTGTAAACCAATTTAATGTCGCCCTGGGCCAGATAACGCACCCCGCCATGAACAAGTTTTGTACTGCGGCTGGATGTTCCCTTTGCGAAATCAGATTGCTCAATCAGGATGGTTTTTAGTCCCCTCGAGGCGGCATCAACCGCTATCCCAAGCCCGGTTGCGCCGCCGCCGATAATCAATATGTCGCAACTGGCAGATCCGGAAAGGTCGAGGGGGTGATTTCTTTTCATGGTTATAAAAAAAATAAAATGAAATAATACGCAATTATAAGAAATCATTTTCGAAACATTGAACAAGCGTCCATTTATTTGAAAAATTCTTTGGAACCAACATTTATTAATTACTTTGCAAACAAATTTCAAATAAATGATCACGCTGGCAGAAAGACATCAAATAATATTAAGTAAGCTGCAAAAAGATCAATATATCAATGTCGTCGATCTTTGCAAGGAGCTCAACGTTTCGTCGGTTACAATCAGGAAGGACTTAAAATTATTAGAGGAAAAAAATCTGCTGTACCGTACGCATGGCGGCGCAACCGTGAACAATCCCTATACGGTAGACCGGCCTGTGAACGAGAAAGAGCAGATCATGTCTGCCGAGAAGAACAACATCGGCCTGCAGGCTGCCGCGTTACTTCAGGAAAACGATTCGATTGTAATCGCGTCAGGAACAACTGTTCAGGCTTTCGCACGGAACATTCCGCAAAACCTGAACATCACGGTCATTACCGCCGCACTCAACGTTGCACTCGAACTGGTCAGGAATCCGGGCATTGAAGTCATGCAACTTGGTGGACTGCTGCGTAAAAGCTCGTCTTCTGTTACCGGTATTTATGCCGAGAACGTGCTGCGCGATTTCTTTTGTACAAAACTTTTCCTGGGGGTCGATGGTATTGACCTGGAATACGGGCTTACAACAACCAATTCCATGGAGGCGCACCTGAACAGGCAGATGATCAGCTGTTCGCAGAAAACCATTGTGCTGGCAGATTCAACCAAATTCGGCAAACGTGGTTTCGGCAAGATTTGCGGGCTGGAAGAGATTGACCAGATCATCACCGATAAGGGAATTCCCGATACGGTTCTGCAGCACCTTGAGCGTTCAGGTGTGAAAGTAACACTCGTTTAAGCAAGTTCCTCTCCTGGAGCGGCCGGAAGTGTGAGCGTGAATACACTCCCCTTACCTGTTTCGCTTCTTACCACAAGCGTACCTCCGTTTAATCCTGCAAATTCGCGGCTCAACAACAAACCCAGGCCGGTACCGATTTCGGCAGCCGTGCCTTTCTGGCTAATGCTGGCCGGTGTGAAGAGCTTTTCAAGCCGGTCGGCCGGAATGCCAACACCCGTATCGGCCACCTCGAAGAAGACATGACCGGATGCATCGCGCCCGCAGTTCAGGCTGACCAGGCCGCCCGGCTGTGTAAATTTCAAGGCGTTGCTGAGCAGGTTCCTGATCACAAACTCAAAATGGTCAGGATCCGCAAAAATAACAGGCGCCCAGGAGAGGCCGGCCACATGGTTCTCGACTGAAATGTTCTTGTCTTCTGCCTGGTCGGCTACGATTGCAACGTTCCGTTCGATGATGGCCTGCGGGTCGAAGCGCTTCGGATTCAACCTCAGTCCCTTGATCTGCATTTCGCCCCAGCGCAGCAAATTGTTCAACGTTTCCAGCGAGGCGTTACATTTGATGGATAATTTATGCACCAGTTCCTTCCGTTCTTCTGTGGTAAGGCTATCATCATTGATCAGGAAAAGCAGGTTTACAATTGATGCGAACGGCGCACGCAGGTCATGCCCCAGTACCGAAAACAATTTATCCTTGACTGCATTCAGTGCAGTAAGTTCACGGTTCAGGCCCCGCACGCGGTAAAAATAAAAGGCGAGGATAACAAAAAGGGTAAGAATCGCGCCTGCCGCCGCAAGTGTTACTGTCTGCTGCAGGTTCTTGCGGCTGTTGAGCAAACGCAATTCCCGTACCTGTGCGTCAGATTTCTCTTTTTCATAGACCGCGGTCAGGTTAGCAATGCGTTGTCCGGCAGAGCGGTAATACAGGCTGTCGGCCAGGGCATATCCTTTTTCTGTCAGGCTGAGGGCCTTGTTGTAGTCTCCACGGGTTTTGTAAAAATTACCCATTGCTGCGTAAATGTCGATCTGCTGCCTGATTGCCCCCTTGCTTGCGGCCAGTTTAAGCGCCTTGTCCAGGTACTGCAGCTGCATGGCCGGCTCGGCTTTGTAATTTTCGGCAAGACCGCGAAGCGTCTGTAATTCACGCAGGTAGTTCTTCATATCGCGCGATGTTTTCAATGCTTCCAGCTGGAAAGTTATTGCGCGCTGGCGGTTGCCGGTTTTTTCATAAACGGCAGCCAGCGTGTTGAGCAGGGTGATGTGAAGGCCGGCAAACTTTTTTTCTTTGCTTAACGCCAGGCCTTTGCGCAGGTAATGCTCCGCCCGGGCGGTCGAGTCCAGCCCGGCGTATGCAGAACCGAAATTGGTGTACATGTTCAGGGTAATGCTTGACATGGGCGCCTTTCGTGCAGCCTGTTCAGCGAGCTTGAGGTAGGAAAGTGCGTCGCCAAACGATTTACGGGCTATGTAAACCTCGCTGATGGTATTATAGGCTTCGACAATTCCCTGGTAATCGGCCAGTTTCTCGCTGATGGCCAAAGCCGCCAGGAACCGGCCCATCGCCTTGTCATAATTGCCTTTGCGCAATTCGACCACCCCGATCCGGACCAGGATGCTGGCTTCGCCTTTTTTATCGCCCGCACGGCGGAAGAGCGACAGGGCCCGGTTGTACTTCTCGCGCGCCTCATCAGGCATACCGAGGTTGTCGTCGACCATGCCGAGTTGTTTCAGCATGCCGGCCATGCCGGCCAGGTTGCCCTGATTTTCAAACACGAGCAAAGCCTCCTGCGCGAGCAGGATTGCTGAGTCAGGCTTGTAATACCTGTAAAATCCGATCCTTTCCTCATATGCAGCCCTGCTTTTTTCCTGTACCTGCGCCAAGGCAGTGGCCATGCCGGACATAAAGAACAGCGCAAAAAAGGCAGGCAGGAAAAGCAGTCCGGACTTCATTTTGAGGCGCAAAGATACGGATCAATTGTTCACGCTTGTATGTTTTATGATATGTGAGGCAGGTTTTCGCAATCGCTTTACGTAACAATTTCCTTAACACAAGGCCGCCCGGGCTAAATTGTCTATTTTTAACAACAAGGCAAGCTTTAAGGCATCTATGACAAAATACTACGGTATCCTTCTTTTATTATTGATTGCTGGCACACTCCATGCACAGCAGGTACGGCCAGCTCCGGCAGCGGGTATATTTAAAGAAATCAGGCAGCTGAAAAAAATGACACGGGTACTTTACCTTGCGGCGCATCCTGACGATGAGAACACCGGACTGCTTTCCTGGCTGGTCAACGAAGCTAATGCAAACACGGCTTACCTGTCGCTGACCAGGGGCGATGGCGGACAGAATTTGCTGGGAAGCGAGCAGGGCCCCGCGCTGGGTTTAATCAGAACATACGAACTGCTTGAGGCACGCAAACTTGATGGGGCAGGCCAGTTCTTTACAAGGGTGATTGATTTTGGCTTTTCCAAGAACCCGGAAGACACCTTCAGGCAGTGGGACCGAGATGCGGTTACCGCTGATGTTGTGCGCGTGATCAGGCAATTTCGCCCTGACGTTATCATATGCCGGTTCCCGCCTACAGCCGCAGCAGGCCATGGGCAACACACCGCATCGGCCATTCTTGCCGAGGATGCTTTCCGTGCGGCGGCAGATTCCCGGAGATACCCTGAGCAGCTAAAAACCCTTGGCATATGGCAGGCGAAAAGACTGCTATGGAATACTTTCCGGTTTGGAACTACAAATACAACAGACGAAAGCCAGCTGAAAATAACGGCGGGCCAGTACGATCCGCTGTTGGGGCTGGGTTATGGCGAACTTGCCGGCCTGAGCAGGAGCCTGCACAAGAGCCAGGGCGCGGGAACGCAGTCTGTAGCCGGCAAACGTACCGAATACTTTGTGCATGTAGCGGGTGAACGGGCGGCATCTGGCCTTTTCGATGGAATTAAACAAGGCTGGGAACGTATCGGGCAGCCGGCCATTGATACGGAGATCGGGACCATCCTCAAACAATACGATTTTAACCGACCCGAGGCCAGCTTGCCCGCACTGTTTACGTTACGGAAACGCCTGGCGGCGCTGAAGCAAGGGCCTGACTTGGCTGAAAAGCGTGCATCGCTTGACCGGATCATTTTACACTGCGCCGGCCTGATGGCCGAGGCTGTGACAGACCGGCCTGAAGCGGTGCCCGGCCAGAAATTGCCTTTCAGGCTTAACCTGGTACAGCGCGCAGCCGTGCCTGTAAGCCTGGAGCAGCTTACCTGGCCCGGGCAGGACACCGGCAAACCAGCACGGAATCTGCCCGCCGACTCGCTCTTTACCTTACATGCAGACTTCACACTTCCGGCAGCGCTGCCGCCAACAACGCCGTTCTGGCTAAAGGAGCCACCCGAGACGCCATCGCGTTTTAAGGTGGCAAATGAACAGCTCATCGGCAAAGCCATCAATGAAGATGTGCCCGCAGTAAGGATCGAGCTGCGTATAGGCGGAGAACATGTTGACCTGGACGTTCCGCTGTCCTATAAAAAACTGGATCCTGTTCGCGGCGATGTGGTAGAGCCTTTGCGTATCGTACCGGGGTTTGACCTTGCCTTTGCCCAGCCGCTCTACATACAGCGCGGCGAGGCCGTTTTACAAACCCGAATACGGATCACGGCCAGACAGGCGCTTGAAAACGGTCTGTTAGAGGTGAACTGCGGGGGCAAAACGCTGGCCAGCCTGACGGGGATCAACATCGACGCGGGGCGCGATACGCTCCTGGATATTCCTGTAAAAGCTGCAGGCCTGCCTGCGGCTGCTGAAAAAGGACTGGTTATGTATGCAGCCATTACTGATCGCAGTGGCAGACAATATGACCGTACGCAGCAGCTGATCAATTACAGTCACCTGCCAGTGCTGCAATATTTTGTTCCTGCCTCGGCACGTCTGGTGCGCGCCGACCTGAAGGTTGCAGTCACCAAAATCGGCTACATAGAGGGCGCCGGAGATCTAACTGCCGATTTTATGCGTGTGGCGGGACTCGAGGTCACGGTGCTGAAAGAAAGTGACATCAGCAACCTGGCCCGGCTGGCCGCCTTCGATGCAATTGTTACAGGGGTCCGTGCGGTCAATGCTGAACGGCGCATGGCAGCCTGGATGCCGCAGCTGCTTCGTTATGTTGAAGCGGGTGGCACGCTGGTTATGCAGTACAACACATTGCAGGATATGTCTACCCGGCAACTGGGACCCTATCCCATTACACTCAGCTCAACCCGGGTAACCGAAGAGAACAGTCCCGTTAGCCTGACCAGCCCCGGCCATCCGCTGCTTAATTTCCCGAATAAGATCGGCCCGGAAGATTTCGCGGGCTGGGTACAGGAACGCGGCGCTTATTTTCCGGGGTCCTGGGACGAGCGGTACCAGCCCATTCTGGCCATGAACGACTCCGGTGAACAACCTTCAGGCGGTTCCGTGCTTTATACCAGATTCGGCAAGGGCCATTATATTTACAGCCCGCTGGCATTTTTCAGGCAGCTTCCTGCCGGAAATCCGGGAGCGGCACGTTTATTTTTTAATTTTTTATCTGCAGGCCGGAAATGAGCAAGACAAACTGGAACCGCTGGTACTTTCTGCTGATCGCCTTTCTGGTGATTCAGATCATTGCATACGCTGTTTTTACCCGATACTGGTCATGAGCGCAATAGATTGGTTAGTCCTGGTGCTTACGCTGATCGTGGTGGTGGTCTATGGCGTTTACAAAGGAAGGGGGCAAAAGGATGTCAATTCATACCTGATGGCAGACAGACAAATGCCCTGGTACATCGTACTGCTGGGCATCATGGCCACGCAGGCAAGCGCCATCACTTTTCTTTCCGCACCAGGCCAGGCTTATACTGACGGTATGCGGTTTGTGCAGTACTACTTCGGCCTGCCAATAGCCATGGTCGTCATCGCTGCGACTTTTATACCCATATTTCAGCGGCTGAACGTATATACAGCCTATGAATACCTGGAGCAGCGGTTCGACCGCAAAACCCGTGTGCTTACGAGTGTTCTTTTCCTGCTCTCGCGGGGTCTTTCGACCGGGATAAGCATTTATGCGCCCAGTATTATCCTTTCTTCGGTATTGGGATGGAACATCTATCTGACGAATGTGCTGACCGGCGGCCTGCTGCTGATCTATACCTATACCGGCGGCGCCAAGGCTGTGGCCCACACCCAAAAGGTCCAGTTCCTGATCATCCTCGCAGCTATGGTCTTCACTGGCTTTCTATTGGTGCAAGGCATGCCGGAAGGCGCGTCGTTCGGTGATTCGTTATACCTTGCCGGAAAGTCCGGCAAATTGAATGTGATTACCACCACCTTTGACTGGAAAGACAAATACAATATCTGGAGCGGGCTGATCGGCGGATTTTTCCTCGCGCTTTCCTACTTCGGGACGGACCAGAGCCAGGTAGGGAGGTACATTACCGCCAAAAATACCGATGCGGGAAAAACCGGATTGCTGTTAAACGGCCTCGTAAAAATACCGATGCAGTTTGGCATTTTGTTGCTCGGGGCGCTGTTGTTTTCCTTCTTTGCCTTACGGCCGGCACCAGTGTATTTTAACGAACAGGCCTACGGAAGTTTCAAAGAAAAGTACCCGGCCGAAGCGCAGGCATTCGAAAAGCGGCATAATGCTTTAGAAGAAGAGTTTCAGAAAAGATCGCGGATGCTGCTGGCAAAACGCCATGCCGGCAACCCCGAGCAGCAGCTGGTAGTGGTAGGCTACCGGGAGGCGCAGCAGCAACTTCAGAACCTCCGCAAAGAGGTGGAAACGGCCATCAACGATAAAAAGGTCAGCGCAGATACCACAGACACAAACTACATCTTCCTTTATTTTGTAAAAAACAACTTGCCTGTGGGCATGATCGGGTTGCTGTTCGCCATCATCTTCCTGGCCTCATGGGGCTCGATCTCCGCTGCGCTCAATTCTCTGGCCTCCTGTTCGCTGAAAGACATTCACTATCCCGGTAACAAAGGTGCTGCGCTCAGCCAGGAGCAGGAATTGCTGCACGGGCGGCTCCATACACTTTTCTGGGGCCTGTTCTCGATCGGGGTGGCCATGTTTGCAACGCAAATGGGTTCCCTGATTGAAGCAGTAAACATCCTCGGGTCGCTTTTTTACGGGCCGATACTCGGAATTTTCCTGGTCGCATTTTACATGAAGCGCATCAATGGCACCTCAGTCTTCGGCGCTGCCGTGCTGGCTGAATTGCTCGTTGTGGGCGTTTGGCTCTTTGATGTGGTATCTTTTCTTTGGCTGAATGTGATCGGAGCGCTTGCGGTGATACTTTTCGCGCTGGCGATCAGGCTGTTTTTACATGGCGATAAAGCAGAAGGATCTGCTGTTAGCTAGCGGTCCCAATCGGCGGTATGCAGGGTTTCTCTGGTGAGAAACCCGCTTGCTAACGCCTTGGGCGGTAGGGCTTGCTGATCATGCCGGAGCACGGCTTGTGTTAATCGGCCTGAGCCGGGATACCGCACATGGTAGCGGCCGGCCAGGTTGAGCCGCCTGTACCGGCCACGCCCAATATTCTTTTAAGGACCGCCTTAGGCGCGCAAAAAAACAGGCGGAACAACGTTCCGCCTGTTTATGTTTTCAATAGGTTTTAGTAGGGTGCGGTGCTTAAGCTTTGGGCCAGTCGTTTTCGTGCTCGGCGTTACCGAGTTTCAATTTCCTGGCAGAAACCACGAAGCTAAGCGTCATGGGTGTATTGTCGTTTACGGCAATACCTTCATTGTATTGAATAATGTATCCGTCTTCGAATGTAAGCTCTTTCATTTTAGCGTCTTCGTCTCCTTTTTTGAAAACGATTGTGCCAGAAAGCGGTTTATATTGGTTATTAACCATTGACTCGATGACCGATGTGTCTTCGGTAGACTCCACTTCAATGTGGATGGTACCGCCATACACGCCTGATGAAGGGCGGCCTTTGGCATCTACGTCGCGGTTAAGGGAAAAATTACATTGTAATACGTCGAATTCTTTAGACCCGAGGGTCAATCTGGTTTTAAAAGCCATGATGATAAATATTAAATAGGTAAGGCAGCGGTGCTGCAATCAGTTAATTCTTGTAAACGCTTGTGTTAAGCTTTTGGCCAGTCGTTTACATGTTCGGCATTGCCCAGTTTCAGTGAGCGCGCTGAGATCTGGAACTTCAGGGTCATGGGATGATCGCCCACGATGTTAATTCCTTCGGCATACTTCACGATGTAGCCGTCCTGAAAATTGAGTTCCTTCATCTTGGCGTCTTCCTCTGTCTTTTTGATGAGCAGGGTACCTTGAATGGGTTTGTACTGATTGTTGACCATCGCCTCGATAATAGAGGTGTCTTCAGTAGATTCGATTTCGACATCGATTGTTCCGCCGTATACGCCCGAAGAGGGTCTGCCCTTGGCGTCAACGTCGCGGTTGAGGGAGTAGGCACAATGGAGCACATCGTACTCCTTGCCCGAAAAGTTTAATCTTGCTTTGAAAGCCATAACTTTTGGTTTAATATAAGTAAATAAATAAGGACTCGCGCACCCGGGGTGCAGCGATTATTCAACGTCAAACAGTTTGCCGTTATTGTTGAAGCCGATCTCTTTCTAGCGACCGTTTTTCTGGACACAATTAGTTCCTGCGAGCGTAAACGCAGATTTTTGCCAGGCGCTGTGGAAAACTTTCATGAGATTTTGTGAATTGTAACCATCACAATGAACTGATTCCTATACAGATGTGCATATTTAAGCAGACAAACTGACCGGCCCGTAGCCAAAAGAATACAGATTGAAAATAAATTTCTATTTATTCTATAGACTTTATATATTTGTGTTGTTGACGTTAAACGAGCGAAAGGAAAAAACTATGAAACTGGTAACAGACCGCATACAAAAAGGAGAGATAACGCCCCGCATTACATTGATCGGCGCCGGCCCGGGCGATCCCGACCTGCTGACCATTAAAGGAATGAGGGCATTGAACACCGCCGACGTTGTCTTGTACGACGCGCTGGTTAACGAAGCGCTGCTGAATTATGCGCCGGAATCGGCCGTGAAAGTATTCATCGGCAAGCCGACCGATGACGAGGCGTTTTCACAAAAATCGGTCAATAAACTGATTATCGACTATGCCCTGAATTTCGGGCATGTGGTCAGGTTAAAAAGCGGAGACCCGTTCTTTTTTGCAAGGGGTTACGAAGAAATCGACTTCGCCGAATCATACAGCATCCCTTCAGAGATCATCCCCGGCATATCCAGCGCCACCGGTGCTCCAAGCCTGCAAAAGATCCCGATGATCCATAAGGGACTGAGCGAAAGCTTCTGGGCGGTGAGCGGCAGTGATGCCCGGGGCAACCTTTCGGCCGATCTCAGGAAAGCGGCCGCAAGCGATGCGACCGTTGTCGTACTGAATGGTCTGGACAGGGTAGCGGAAATTGCTGCGGTATTTCAGTCACATGGCAAAAACCGGCTGCCTGTTGCTGTGATCGAAAATGGTTCCACACCAGCCGAGCGGGTGGTGGTAGGTGTAGCAGACACCATTGCCGAACTGGTCGAAGAGAAGAAAATCGCGGCGCCTGCCTTGCTCGTGTTTGGCGCAGTCGTTTCCCTGCATCCTCAGTTTCAGCCCATTCGCGATTTTTATGAGCTGATCGCCAACGAAGGGGCCTACTAACCGGGCGGCATCACTGTTTGTCATTTGATTCAATATTTGTTTTTATAAAATGAACCAGGCGCAAATTGCCTGGTTTTTTTATGCCCGGTTCTGAAACTGAACCGCCCCGGGCGTTGTTTGGAAAGCATAAAACTATTAGTAACTTGACGCCATTATCTACACCTGAAATTGAATGGAAATTATACATGTAAGTGCCGAATGCTACCCGGTAGCAAAGGTTGGCGGTCTCGCCGATGTGGTTGGCGCCTTACCCAAATACCAGTGCCGGCTGGGGCATTTTGCCAAAGTTGTCATGCCTGCTTACCAGACCCGCTTTGTACAGGAGAATGAATTTGATGTTGTCTATGAGTCTTGGGTACGCCTGGGTCGCAACGATTACCCGTTTCGGGTACTCCACGAAAGATCAAATAAACTGGGTTTCGATTTATTCCTGGTTCATATCAGCGGCCTGCTTGACCGTGAGGGTATTTACGGGTATGCAGATGATACCGAACGCTTTTTCGCATTTCAGATAGCGGTTCTTGACTGGATCGTTCAGTGGGAGCACCGGCCCGATGTGCTGCACTGCCACGACCACCATGCAGGCCTGGTTCCATTCATGACGGCCCATTGTTTTAAATACAGGCAATTGTCACAGGTCCCAACAGTGCTGACCATTCACAACGCACAATACCAGGGGCAGTTTGGCTACAATAAATTGCATTATATGCCGCCCTTCGACTCCTGGAAAGCGGGAGAACTGGACTGGGATGGCGATATTAATCCGCTGGCTTCGGCCATCAAGTGTGCCTGGCGTGTCACTACAGTTTCGCCCAGCTACCTGGATGAACTGGGACACGGAGCCCGTGGTCTTGAAAGTTTGCTGCGCGCCGAGCGTGGGAAATCGCATGGCATCCTCAACGGGATCGACAACGAGGTCTGGGACCCGCAGACAGACCCCATGCTGGTTAAAAAATACGCGCACCGCACAGTAGAATCAGGCAAGCGCTTAAACAAAGAGGCCCTTTGCCGTGTTTTTGAACTAAACCCTGATCATCCGTTGTTCGTTTTTGTCGGCAGGCTGGTTGAAGAAAAAGGCGCAGACCTGCTGCCTGAGATTTTCTACAACGCCATTCAGCAAAGTGAACGAAAGATCAGCGTGCTGGTGCTTGGATCGGGCAACGGGGATACGGAACACCGCCTTTCAGAACTGAAGAACTTGTTTCCGGGCATATACAACACTTATATCGGGTACAATGAGCAGTTGTCGCACCAGATGTATGCAGGTGCAGATTTCCTGCTCATGCCCTCGCGGGTAGAGCCCTGCGGCCTGAACCAGATGTACGCGCTTCGGTACGGAACTGTTCCGGTGGTACGCCGAATAGGCGGCCTGAAAGATACTGTGATCGATATAGGCGATAACGGCTTCGGCATTTGTCATGACCAAACGAGTGCCTGGGATGTAGAGCGGGCCATTCAGCGGGCGCGCGAGCTGTATGATAACAAAAAGCTGTTTAAGCAGGTGCGCAAATACATGATGCAGCTTGACCATTCCTGGGACCGTGCTGCTCAGGATTATATAGATTTATACGATATAAAATAAAATACGATGACAGATAAAGTTCTGGGTGTAATTCTTGGCGGTGGCCAGGGATCCCGACTATCCCCGCTTACCCAAACGCGCTCCAAGCCGGCCGTTCCCATTGCAGGTAAATACCGCCTGGTAGATATCCCGATCTCCAACTGCCTGAACTCGGGTATACACCGCATGTTCGTGCTGACCCAGTTTAATTCTGCATCGCTGAACAAACACATTAAAAACACCTATCACTTCAGCCACTTCAGTACAGCATTTGTCGATATTCTCGCAGCTGAGCAAACCGTGGAAAACGCAGCCTGGTTCCAGGGG
The DNA here is from genome assembly GCF_003029735.1 of Pedobacter yulinensis. GTDB lineage: Bacteria > Bacteroidota > Bacteroidia > Sphingobacteriales > Sphingobacteriaceae > Pedobacter > Pedobacter yulinensis. The sequence continues at coordinate 183,067 of NZ_KZ686270.1, read as the reverse complement.
ACGGCAGATGCGGTCAGGCAGTGTATGCACCACATCGTGAACCACGAGTTTGACTACATCCTGATCCTCTCGGGCGACCAACTGTACCAGATGGACTTTCAGACGATGATCGATGCGCACATCGCCGCTTCGGCCGAAATCACCATTGCCACAATCCCTGTTACTGCAAAAGATGCCACAGATTTTGGTATCCTGAAAGCCGATGAGTCGCAGATGATCACCTCGTTCATCGAAAAACCTAAAACCGGGCTCGAAGATTGGGTTTCTGATACCGGCGAGACCATGCATGAAGAGGGACGTGATTTCCTCGCCTCGATGGGTATTTACGTCTTTAACCGCGACTTCCTGATCAAAATACTGGACGAAAATCCCGAAGAAAAAGATTTTGGCAAAGAGATCCTGCCAAGGGCCATCCGGTCAAACCGGGTGCTGAGCTTCCAGTACGAAGGTTACTGGACCGATATCGGTAACATCTCGTCGTTCTTTGAGGCCAACCTCGGGCTCACCGACGCCATTCCTAAGTTTAACCTGTTTGACAGTACCCACACTATTTTTACGCGCGGCAGAATGCTGCCACCCTCGAAAATTTCGGGAACGACCCTGGTCAAAACTGTGATTGCCGAAGGCTGTATCATTCATGCTTCGAAAGTTGAGCATGCGGTCCTGGGTATCCGGTCGCGTATCGGAAGCGAAACAACCATCATGAACGCGTACATCATGGGCAGTGACCGTTACCAGACCCTTGAAGAAATTCAACAGGACATCGACGCCGAAAAACCATTGATCGGCATTGGCGACCGCTGTTACATTCAGAATGCCATTGTAGATAAAAACTGCCGAATCGGCAATGATGTAAGCATCAGCGGCGGTGCGCACCTGGAAGATGGCGACTTTGGCCTCTACGCCGTTAAGGATGGCATCGTTGTGGTTAAAAAAGGAGCGCTGATTCCAAGCGGAACGGTTATTTAAGCTTTTAAAAAACAAGATACCGAGGGATGCCGGACCAACCGGGCATCCCTTTTTTGTGCGCGATAACAGGCAGCAGGCGCCCGGAATTGCGCTGCGCTTTAGAAAGATTTTTTGGCAGCAGGGTCTGTTAAGATCACGAAGTCTGCAAGTGCTGCATATTTCTTCCAGTCTGGCTGTTCAAAATCGGCAGCGGCAAAACAGGAAATATTCAGCAATTTGAGCCTCGGGGCATAGGCAAGCAGCCTGGCAAACACGCCCAGTTGCTGATCGCTGTGAAACCGCCCGTTCAGGTGCAGCACCTTATAGCCTGGATTTTTTTTCAGGAAACCAGCGACAGACCAGGCCATTGAGCTGTCCCAGAGGTTTTGTGTCTGGTAAACTTTCATGCTCCCCATGCCGTGGCCGCCCAATTCTGCCTGAAACTTCTCGTAATATGGGCCCCTGGCCGTGTCGATTGGCAGCGGAGGGAGGAGTTCCCGCGATTTCCCCGGAAAACCTTCAAGTGCCCCCAGGCCGCGCATGGTCACTGCGTTCGAGTAACGTGTGGGCGTGTTCGCGGCCAGTACAGGCAGCTTGCTGATCTTCGCAAACTCGATCATGGGGCGGTAGTCTGTATAGTTGCTCCAGACGCGCGCATCTCGCTGGAAGTTTTTCTCGCTGATCAGACCCAGCAGGTATTCGTCCATGACAACCTGCGCATCAGTATGAAACATTTCCATTGACAAAGCCGTGCGCGGCCATTTGGCCGCCAGGCCGGCAAACAACTGCTGCTCCAGCAGGTGCCCAATGGAATCGTGATGTTCTTCGCCAAAAAAAACAACATCGGCAGTCTGTACGTTTTTCAGCAGCTGGGCCATATCAACCACCCTGGCCCGGCGGGTATCATAAATCTTGTATTGCCCGGGAGCCACCTGCGCCCGGAGCGTCAGGCCGCATGCAAAAAAGAAGGCCAGTATAATGAATCTCATTACTCAAAGTTAAGGAATAAAAATTCACCGGCCGAAAGCCGTTGTTTACCGGTTTTTTTCGTTCGAACATGGCCTGGCCATATGCGGGCGGGGCGGGCAATAATACCTTTGGTCAAAATTGAAACGATGAAAAATCAACATACATGTAAAAACAACCGGTCAAGCCGCGCCTTCGGGGGAATCGTGCTGCTTGGCCTGGGTATTTTTTTCCTGGGACGGAATCTGGGGCTATACATTCCCGGCTGGATCTTCAGCTGGTCGACGTTCTTGCTGCTGATCGGTCTTGTAATCGGTTACAAACACAGGTTCAGGTTCGGCGGCTGGTTGGTGCCCACCCTGATCGGCGCTTTTTTTACTGTAGACCACATCATTGACGGTGCGTTCAACCTGTCCAGGTATTCGGTTGCTGTGATCTTTATTATTCTGGGGCTCTATGTGATCTTTAAACCCAGGAAAACGGTGCCGGCAGCCCCGTTCAGCCCTCAGCCTGAGCCCTTAAGCCAGGTGCCTTCTGCGCAGGCATACGAAACGCCGTTAGATCAGCCCGCAGCCGCGACTGAAAAGAGCGCACTGGACGTGCTCGAGTCTGTAAATATTTTTGGCGGCAGCCACCAGAAAGTATTCAGTAAATCGTTTAGCGGCGGCGAAGTGGTGGCTGTTTTCGGCGGCTGCGACATCAATATGAGCCAGGCCGATATCCAGGGAGTTGTGGTTCTCGAGATCGTTGCGGTCTGTGGTGGTGTTAAACTGGTCGTTCCATCAGGCTGGCAGGTCAAATCTGAAATAACGGCTATTATGGGCGGGGTAGACGACAAGCGTGGCATGGCTCCGTTTACTGAAGCATCTTCTAAAATTCTTGTCATCAAAGGACTCGCCTTGTTCGGAGGTGTTGAAATCAAAAACTTTTAAACTCTATTATATCATGAAGTGGTTTGCTGTAAAATACATTTTCAGAATCATTAGCGGAGAAGGCAAACATTCGCCGCAATTTGATGAACAAACACGGCTCCTGCTTTCAGCGGATAAGCTGAACGCCTTTGAAAAGGCGAGGAGCCTGGCGGGGCAACTGAACAAATCATTCCGGAACCGGTTTGGTGACCTGGTTTCCTGGAAATTTGTTGAGATCGTTGAAATTAATGAGGTCGCCAACCCGGAAGATGGGGTCGAGATCAATTCAACGATTATTGAGCCGGAAAATGTAACCGGTTTTCTTGAAGAAATCAGGCTGAAAAAGAACTATCTTTCAGAAAATACGCTTTCACTAAACTTTTAACGATACGGTTTTGACAGTCAGGCCCCTATCAATCAGGCGAGTGCAGTATGCATCGGCAATTTTTATGCTGGTGTGGACAGCTGCCTGTATTGCGTTCCTGTATTACGAACTCGATTTCCAGCTGGAAGTTGCCGTTGCCGACAGCCTGATCAGCAATGTGCTGCTTTCAGTTGCCTGCATCAGTGTGAGTAACTTGCTGGGCTATTATCAGCCCAAAAACGAGCGCATCCTATTCACACTTGCAGCTACGGCCCTGCTCACAGCCATTGTGGTGTATGTAAGCAAGCTGAGTCTTTGTGCTCTGTTTTCAAACGACCGGGCATACGGGGCCTTTTTTGGGCTGACCCTGTACGTCCGTGCGGCACTGATGTTTCTCTGGATTGCCTGGTGTGCTCTGGCCAATGTGCTCTGGTACCGGCTCGATGAGCAGTCTGCCATGCAGGAACGCCTGCTGCAGGCACAAAGCCTGGCCAAAGAAGCCGAACTGAACAAGCTGAGGCACCAGCTGCAGCCGCATTTTCTCTTCAACAGCCTGAATTCTGTGTTTGCACTGACCATGGTCAATCCCAAAGAGGCGGGCGTTATGATCACGAAGCTGGCTTCTTTTCTGCGCGGCACCCTCAAGCGCGACGATGAGATCTGGGTAGAACTGGCAGAGGAGATCGAATACATCCAGCTGTACCTGGATATCGAAAAGGTCCGTTTCAGCCACCGGCTGCAGGTCGAGGTTGCTGTCGAAGAGGCGGCACTGGTCAGGGCGCTGCCAGGAACGCTGTTGCAGCCAATTGTTGAGAATGCCATTAAGTTCGGATTGTACAATACCTCTACGGCCATAACCATCCGCATAGAAGCAAAAGCCATGGCCGGTATGCTGGAAATATCGGTCAGTAATCCTTTCGACCCGCAGATGAAAGCAGCGGGAGGTACCGGTTTTGGCCTGGGTTCAATACGCCGGCGGCTCTACCTGCTTTTTGCAGACAGCAGCCTCCTGCAAACCCGTGTTGTCGACGATAATTTATATATTACAACGCTTAAAATTCCCCAGAAAAATGATTCGCACCATACTCATTGACGATGAGCCCCTGGCCAGAGACATTGTCAGGCATTACCTGACCAGCCATCCCGAAGTGGAGATCGTTGCCGAATGCGCAGACGGCTTTGAAGGATTGAAAGCCATTGCCCAGCACCAGCCTGATCTTATTTTTCTGGATGTGCAGATGCCAAAAATAAGCGGTTTTGAGATGCTCGAATTGGTAGACAACAGGCCCGCTGTCATTTTCACCACCGCTTATGACGAGTATGCCATCAAGGCCTTCGAGGTAAATGCCGTCGATTACCTGTTAAAGCCCATTGAACAGGAGCGGTTCGAAACGGCGATGAAGAAAATACCGGGCAAACTGAATCAGGGACAGGAAAACGAGGAACTGCTGGAGGCTGCCGCCCAAAGCCCGATGCAGAACAGCCGGGTCGTGGTTAAAAAAGACGGCGCCATCAAGATCATCCCGGTGTCAGAGATCAACTACCTGGAAGCTGATGACGATTATGTAAAACTCAGCACCACCGAAGGGGTGTTTCACAAAAACAAAACAATGAGTTTCTTCGAACGTACACTCGATGCATCGCAATTTATCCGCATTCACCGTTCATACATCATCAACCTTAGCCAGGTCACGAAAATCGAACTGAAAGAAAAAGACAGCTATATCGTACTGCTCAAGTCAGACATTTGGCTCCCTGTCAGCAAAACCGGCTACGTGAAGCTTAAATCGGCGCTCGGCATGTAGACCATCTATGTGCACCAGCTGAGAAATAGAGCCTGATTATCCTTTTTGAAGGTCTGGATGAGGCGGTTAGCCGACGACATATACATCATCAGATGCAGCTGCTGTACAACACGTTCTGCCTTGCCTGTGGTAAGCTGCATGCGCTGACGACAGCAAACCTTTGGCAACGATAAAATAATCGGCAGGCCTTTGATATTTAGAAATTAAAAGCATATATTTGCACCTCTTATTTAAAAAAAGAAACAAGATATTATACGGTCATGAAAAGAACATTCCAACCTTCGCAAAGAAAGAGAAGAAATAAACACGGCTTCCGCGAAAGAATGGCAACGGCAAACGGCAGAAGGGTTTTGGCTTCACGTCGTGCAAAAGGAAGAAAAAGATTAACAGTTTCTGACGAGCGTCGTCACAAAGCATAATTTTTTGATTGCCCCGTAAAGCGGGAGCAGATCAGAACATCTGCAAACAAGCAATCAAAATGTATACATTCAGGAAGGAAGAACGGTTGTGCAGCAGGAAGAATTTAGACCTGTTGTTCAAGAACGGTTCTTCTTTTTTATTGTATCCATTCCGTGTAACCTACCTGGAAATTCCGGTAAAGCACGTCTATCCGGCACAGGTTGTCATTAACGTGCCGAAGCGGCGGTATAAACATGCTGTAGACCGGAACCTTGTTAAACGGCGCATTCGCGAGGCTTACCGCCACATTAAACAAGCTGAACTTTACGAGGGGCTTCGAGGAGAAAAACTCCTGCTGCTTTCCCTGCAATTTGTAGGAAAGGAGAAATACCCACTGGATTTTATCTGGAAAAAGCTGTCGCTGGCCCTGCAAAAACTGCCTGCAAAACTGAAGGAGCATGAAGCTGGTTCATAAACTTTTTGGCTTGCTTTTTCTCATGCTGATCCGGCTGTACCAGTACCTGATCTCGCCATTGCTTGGCGCAAACTGCCGGTACACGCCAACCTGCTCACAGTATGGAATAGAAGCCATACGCAAGCATGGTCCTTTCCGCGGCGGCTGGCTTACCTTAAAACGCATTGGCCGGTGCCACCCCTGGGGTGGGCATGGTCATGACCCGGTTCCCTGATTTTTTTATATTTGTGCCATGTCTGTAAAGCTGCTTCAGATCGAAACCGCCACAAAAGTGTGTTCGGTGGCGATTTCCATTGACGGAGAGACCCGTTTTCTCAGGGAAGAGGAGGGACAAAACCTCCATGCTTCAAGGCTCACCCCGTTAATTTCCGGCCTGATGGAAGAAGCAGGCCTAAAGTTCGGCGACCTGCACGCCGTAGCCGTGAGTAAGGGGCCGGGCTCTTATACAGGGCTTCGCATCGGGGTTTCAACGGCAAAAGGACTTTGTTTTGCGGCCGATATTCCACTGATCGCCATCGAGACGCTGCAGATGATGGCTTCAGGTTATGCCAGCGAGGCGCCGGGGGCGGCCTGGGTTTGCCCGATGATTGATGCGCGCCGCATGGAGGTCTATACCGCTTTGTTTGATGGTACCGGCGCCCGCCTGAAAGAAACAGCTGCGAAAATTATTGATGAAGAAAGTTTCAGAACAGCACTAGCCGCGCAAAACCTGGTTTTTCTGGGAGATGGTGCAGAAAAATGCCGGGCCGTTTTGAACCATCCGAATGCGCAGTTTGTTTCCGGAAACTTCAATTCGGCGGCACACATGAGTGCGCTGGCGTTTACGGCCTGGCGAGAACAGACTTTTGAAGACGTGGCCTATTTCGAGCCTTTTTACCTGAAAGATTTCGTCGTTACCCCTTCAAAAAAGAAACTGCTTTAGTGCTGGTTCAAGGTCGAATCTGCAGCCAGGGCCGGCCTTTTATCGAGCACCACATTGGTCTGGAATCCGTCTCCCTCTCCGCTTAACAGGTAAGCAAAGGATGTGAAATCTTTTAATCCATTCGCGCTGCGCAGCTGCCTGTAAAAAGGCAGGTAAAGATTTTGCCTGAAAATGTCAGCTGAATTGTTCTGGTTGATGTAAAAGACGATGCTTGCTGTGTTTGGCAACTGGTCAAACAGCCGGGTATAATTGTCCTTAAGACGCAGCAGGCGGTTATTGCGGTAGCTGTTCAGGAAAGACTGGATGGTGCTTGCCGCGTTTGCACAGATAAAATAGTTATCAATAATGGCATAGTAAGGGCGCTCGAACCGTTTGAAAGGCTCACCGAAAAAGCCATACAGCAAGCCAGGGTCTTTCAGTATCTTCACTTCATCTGCATAGTCTCCAGACATCTCGATCAGTAGCTGCGCAAGCTTTTCACCGTTTTTCAGATCGACGGCTGCGAGCTTTTCGCCTGTTGAAAGCTGAAAGCTAACCATCTGCTCTTTGAAATAAGCCGGAAAGGTACGTTCAGGGTCGATCCGGTATTGATCACTGACCAGTCTGCGGGCGGCATGTACGACGTCAAGCTGCCTTCTGTGCTTCAGCAGGGCTTCAAGCCTCTTGCGCCACGGCCGGTAATCGGGAATGGCGTACAGCGTGTAATTGGCTGTGTTTTCAGGTAAAATGCCGCTGATCGTCATTTTTTTTGGTTGGGCGCCTGAAAAAAGCTGCAGGAAAGATTGTTCTGCCTGGATCCGGGTATTGCCGAAGAACGCGAGGCGTTCCTTGCTGAAATTATAGCTCAATGCCGCAAATGCCGGCTGCTTATCTAAAACGGCAAGCTCTCCGTTCAGGCTGCCTGCCACCATCTGTTTAAGCAGCGGGGGGACCTGCCCGTAGTTGATAAAAAGGTTGGCCAGCGTGTTCCTGTTAAAACGGGCCGCACCGGCAATGTAGGTTGCAAAATCATTGCCCTTCATTTTTGAAAGGCTAACCTGATGAACGGCGCTGCGGTTTGAAGAGAAGACGACAAGCTGGTTGCGAAGCGCCAGGTAGAAACGCAGCGAATCGCCCAGGGTGAGTTCATATACACCTTTTGAAAGGCTGTGGCGTACGCTTTTGCGTGTCCATGCCTTTTCAAGGTCGGCAGGAATGGCCCCTGCAGCCATGCGGGTCGTAAAGAGCAGGTCAAGGCTTTTCTCTCTTCCGGGGATGAGTCCTGCATAGACCAGTTGCCCGCCAAAGAGGCGGCCTATTTCGGGGTCATCAAGGAAATGCCGGCCAATGGCCTGAAGTTCGGCTGTTTTGCGTTCGCCGAGCACTTCGCTGAAGAGCGTCTGGCCCTTCATGATGTCGTAAAAACTGCGGTCATGCTGAAAGCGAAAAATAAATCCCGATGCTTCGGTCATCGCGATCAGCGGCAGGTTGTTCTCATCACTTTCGCGGTTGAGCCTGGAAAAATACAGGTACGCCATAAGTGCTGTGATCCCGGCAAACAGCGTGAGGAGGATTATAAATTTTTTCATGTGTATGTGTTTTTCCGGAACCGTTCATGCATGTCCCGGGAAATGGACAAGCGGCTTCCGGTAAGACCCGGTTCCGGCAACAAATTTAATTTAATACAGGCAATAAGCGGGTATTTGGGGGCAAGTTTCTTATTTTAGCAGGCCTAAAAAGGCGAATTCTATGAATAAACGCATAATTCTGACTGCCGCTTTTCTGGGTGCCGTAGCAGTTATACTCGGCGCATTTGGTGCCCACGGACTAAAAAAGCTGGTCGATGCGCCGGCTATCGATACCTGGACAAAAGGTGTCGAATATCAGTTTTATCATGTGTTTGCGTTGCTTTACCTGTCTACCTTTGCGCGGTACCGGAATAAACTGGTCAACATTGCGTACTTCTGCTTTACCTTCGGCATTGTCTTTTTCTCGGGCTCACTGTACCTGCTGGCTACACGCAGCCTGACAAACATCGGTTTTGCTGGCGTTCTGGGCCCGATAACACCCATAGGCGGGCTCCTGTTCATCTTTGGCTGGATCATGCTGTTCTTTGCGGCATTAAAAGATAAATAATGCCCGGCGACATCACAGGCGGATTTGCCGCAGATGATACCCTTTTTATCGAGGTGGTTTTGCCGCTGTCGCTGGCCCGAAACTATACTTACCGGGTACCGGCATTTCTGAACGAGGAAATTGTGGCTGGTAAGCGGGTGGTGGTGCAGTTTGGCAAATATAAAATGTACACGGCACTGATCCGTTCCGTTTCCACGCGACCACCCGAACACTATGAAGCAAAGTATATCATTGATGTCGTGGATGCTGTTCCAGTGGTCAATGCCAAACAATTTGCGTTCTGGGAATGGATGGTTCGTTATTACCTGTGCAATGAAGGCGATGTCATGGCCGCGGCCCTGCCTGCCGGTTTGAAACTGGCCAGCGAAACGGTACTGAGCCTGCGCCGTACCGGCGATGTGCAGCCGCCCCTGAGCAGCAAAGAGCAGCTGGTTATGGAAGTGCTTGCCAGGCAGCAGCGCATGACGATCAGCGACGTTATCAAATTGCTGGGGCAAAAGACGGTTTACCCCACGGTGAATGCCCTGCTGCAAAAGCAGATGATCGACATCGCCGAAGAGGTGAGCGAAAAGTACAAGCCGCTGACCAGGTCGTTCGTAAGCCTGGATGATTTTTATAAAGAACAGGAAAACCTGCGCCAATTGTTCGATCTGCTGGAGAAAGCGCCGAAACAGCTGGATGCCCTGCTGTCTTTCATGAAATTATCCCGGACCGGCAGCCCGGTCGCTAAACAGCAATTGCTCGATGATAGCAACTGCGGCCCGGGTGCCATCAAAGCGCTGGCAGATAAACAGGTATTCAGAATCTATAAAATGCCTGTAGACCGGTTAAACGACGATGCTTATGACCTGCTGCTCCATTTCGAGCTGAGCGATGCCCAGCAGGCAGCGCTGGATGAAGTGAATGCCCAATTCATGGAAAAAGATGTCGTGCTCCTGCACGGGGTTACGGCTTCGGGCAAGACACAGCTTTATGTGAGGCTGATGGAAAAGGCGCTCGAGAACGGCGGTCAGATCCTATTTCTGCTGCCCGAAATTGCGCTGACCACACAGCTGGTTGAACGGTTGAAAAACTATTTTGGCGAAAAGATCGGTGTGTATCATTCCAAGTTCAATGACAATGAACGCGTGGAAATCTGGAACAAAGTTGCCAACGGCACTTACCGGATCGTGCTTGGCGCCCGCTCTTCAGTATTTTTGCCTTTCCGGGAACTGCAGCTAATTGTAGTCGATGAGGAACATGAATCTTCGTACAAACAGTATGATCCGGCGCCGCGTTACCAGGCTCGTGATGCGGCTATTTATCTCGGTTACCTGCACGGTGCCAAAGTGGTGCTTGGCTCAGCTACACCCTCGCTTGAAAGTTATTACAATGCCAGCGAAGGAAAGTATGGCTTTGTAAAGCTGACCGAACGTTTTGGCGGCGTGCCGCTGCCGGAGCAAAAGATCATCAGCATCCCCGAAGAGCAAAAACGGAAAAAGATGACGGCCTATTTCAGCAGCGTTCTGCTGGATGACATTACGAAGGCCATCGCCCGCAAAGAACAGGTCATTCTTTTTCAGAACCGCCGTGGCTATGCAACAATCTCCATTTGCGCCACCTGCGGTTATACCCCCAAATGCATTCACTGCGATGTCAGCCTGACTTATCACAAGAGCAGCGGCAAACTGCATTGTCATTATTGCGGGTATTACCAGAACCTGCTCAATATCTGTCCGGCCTGTGGCTCGGTGCACATTGAACAGAAAGGTTTTGGTACCGAACGCGTTGAGGAAGAGCTGCAGCTGCTTTTTCCCGATTTACGCATGGCCCGGCTCGATCTGGACAGCACCCGGTCAAGGAACAGCCTGCAGCAGATCATTATGGATTTCCAGGAACGCAAGACCGACATCCTGATCGGTACCCAAATGGTAGCTAAGGGCCTGGATTTCGAAGGGGTAGGGCTGATCGGCGTGATCAACGCAGACACCCTGCTCAACTATCCTGAGTTCAGGGCCCTGGAACGCAGTTACCAGCTGCTTGCCCAGGTGGCAGGCCGCTCGGGAAGACGCGATAAACAAGGGCTGGTTTCTATTCAGACCTACAGCCCGGCACACCGCACCCTGAGGCAGGTCATTGAGAATGATTACGAAGGCATGTATGCCGATGAGCTGGCAGAACGTGACCAGTTTGGTTACCCGCCATTTACCCGCCTGATCCAGATCCATGTCAGGCACAAGGACCCGCACGTGCTGACCCGCGGTGCCAATGAACTGGCGGCACGCCTGCGCAAACTGATGGGACCGAGGGTACTGGGACCGGAGCAGCCGCTGGTTGCACGCATACGCAGTTACTTCATCATGCAGATCATGATCAAGGCCGACAAGCGCACCTCGATTTCAAAGGTAAAAGAGGCACTCAAAGACACCCTCCTGCATTTTCATGCAGATAAAGATTACAAAGGTATTCTGACCCAGATCGACGTAGATCCCTACTAATTTTTAGAGGAAATATGGAAGAAGATGCCGACCGATACCGGGTTAACCAGGTATTCCCATTTTCTGAAACGATTTACCGACTGGGTATTGTTTGCATCCTGGGCAACAATGTCCTGCCGCTCATAAGAATAGTACACGTCAAGATTGCTTTCGGCAAAAATACTAAGCTGGTCAATGACATTGATCTTGACGCCTACCAGCGGCGCGAGTATCAGGCCATCTTTCATCGATTGCACGGTCGAAGGCGGGATGTACAGGCTGGAGGCCATTGCTGCCGGATTGGTATTGCTGAGCATGCCTGAGTATTTGTTTGACCGGAACCCCAGGTCGAACCCGAAATAGGGTTGGATGCGGGAGTAGTTAAAGTTTTTTTCAAAGCCTACTTTAAAGACGTAGTCTTCTACCTTTCCTTCTGAAACCTGGCAGTTGACACAATTATTGTTGAAAGTTTTGTCGCCGCGGTAATAACTTCCGCTCAGCCTGTAGCTGATCTGGTTGTCATTGAATTTGAACATCCCGCCGTGCACATAAAGTTTGGTGAATTTGTCGTTTTCCACCTCATTCAGGATTTTAGGCATCTGCATGATGCTGAAAGCCCTGAGGCCGATCGAGTAGTTGAAGTCACTGCCGGTCTGGGCATAAGAAGTGCCAATACAACAGACCGCAAAAAGCGTTAACAGGTAGTTTTTCATAATTGAGCAATGGGAGGGCTAAAAATAGGCAAAATATCCTGTACTTTCTGGAGAGGCCAATTCATAACACGGCTTTATTTTTTGGCTGTCGCTCCGCATCTTAGCCGGTCGTTGATAACTTAAAGGGCGCGCAGTCGAATGAAAACGGTATTTTTGAACCGGAATGGCTTATAAGTTTATTGATAATTACCGTGAAAAGGGTGCGCGAAAGAAGCTGGTTGAACTGCTGAGAAACCGGGGAATCGGTGACGAGGCGGTATTGAAGGCCATTGGTAAGGTGCCCCGCCATTTTTTCTTTGACGAAACGTTCTGGAACCAGGCCTATAAAGACATTGCTTTTCCGATCGGCGACGGGCAGACGATCTCTCAGCCCTACACGGTAGCCTATCAGAGTGAATTGCTGCATATCAGGAAAGGTGATAAGGTTCTCGAGATCGGTACGGGATCGGGATACCAGACCTGTATCCTGCTCGAGCTGGGAGCAAAGGTCGTTACCATTGAGCGCCAGGAAAACATCTTCAACAGAACGATCCAGGTACTTCCCGGCATGGGCTACAAACCTAAGTTCTTTTGCGGAGACGGTTCAAAGGGCATTGCAGAAGAAGCACCTTATGACAAGATCATTGTTACAGCAGGCGCCCCTTTCGTCCCTGAAATCCTTTTAAAGCAGCTGAAAGTTGGTGGCATCCTCGTTATCCCGGTTGGCGATGCGCAGGCGCAGAAAATGGTCACAGTAATCCGGGTTAGCGAAACCGACTTCGAGAAAATTGTTCTGGACACCTTCCGGTTTGTGCCGCTCGTGGGCGATCAGGCCTGGTAAGCCATTGCAGTCCGGCATGCAGCCGTACCATTGTTCACGCCTGCTTCATAAGCTGCTTACACAATCGCAAACGGCTTTTTACCGTTTCAGGACCCTGTCAAGTTCACGTTTTGTGTCTTTCTCTTTCAGGCTCTCGCGTTTATCAAACTCTTTTTTGCCCTGGCCTGTTGCCAGTTCCAGTTTTGCAAATCCACGTTCATTAATGAAAATGCGCAGGGGAATAATGGTAAAACCTTTCTCTTCAGCCTTGACCCTGATTTTTTTCAGTTCTTTCTTTTGCAGCAGCAGTGCCCGGTCGCGCTTAATGTCGTGGTGATAAAACGAACTGTTGGCATATTCTGAGATATGCAGGTTCCGGATGTACAGCACATTGCCGATAAACATACAGAACGCATCGGTCATGTTTACCTTGCCCTCGCGGATTGCCTTGATCTCCGTTCCCAGCAACGCAATACCCGCTATGTACTTGTCGCCAAGCGCATAATCAAAATAAGCCCGCTTGTTCCTGATGTTGATATCGTTTTTCATGTGCCTGGCAAATATCTGCAATTCTGCCCCGTTCAGGAAACAAAATGTGATTTAATCTGGCTGTAAAACCAATTTGAAATTTAAATGTTCTAAATATATTTTTAGATATATCTAAATTAATATCTTTGGTGATCTAATTTAAAGTCATGAAACATATTAAGTGCTTGTTGCTGTTCTCGTTTATGGGCTGTGCTGTGTTTGCACAACGTATGGTACGCGGTGTGGTGCGCAGCGGCGGCCAGCATCTGGAAGGGGTCTCGGTACGAACGGGTACACAGGGGCCGGCAGTAAAAACCGACAGCCTGGGCCGATTTTTTTTACAAGCCCCCGCTTCATCTCCGGGCTTTCTCCATTTTAGCGCTGTTGGTTACCGGCGGCTGCGGCTGCCCATAACACCGGCAACAGCCGACACCCTCAGCCTGGACGTGCAAATGGAGCCTGAGGCAGGCAACCTGAACGACGTTGTGGTATCCGGAACACTGAAGGCGGTGCGCAGGGAAGACAGCCCGGTCAATGTCGAAGTATACAATGCACTTTTTTTTGCCAAGAACCCGACGCCCACCATATTTGATGCTCTGCAGCATGTGAACGGCATCCGGCCACAGTTGAACTGTAACGTCTGCAACACCGGCGATATTCACATGAATGGACTGGAAGGTCCATACACCATGGTGCTGATCGATGGGATGCCCATCGTCAGCGGCCTGTCGACCGTTTACGGCCTCTCCGGTATTCCGGCATCGCTAATTGAGCGGGTTGAGGTGGTGAAGGGCCCGGCATCTTCACTTTACGGCTCTGAGGCCGTGGGTGGGCTGATTAATGTCATTACCAAGAATGCAGCGAACACGCCATCGTTTACGGCAGATGCCTTTGCAACCGGCTGGGGCGAATACAATACTGACCTCGGCTTGAAATTCAATGCAGGCCGCAGCGCCAGCGTACTGACAGGACTGAATCATTTCAATTTTAATAACCGGATTGACCATAACCACGATGGCTTTACAGACATGACCCTGCAGCAGCGCCTGTCGCTTTTCCAGAAATGGGATTTTAACCGGCCCGACGGCCGGAAATTCAGCCTGGCCGGACGTTATCTTTATGAAGACCGCTGGGGCGGACAAACGAACTGGACGCGTGCTGACCGCGGAAGCGGATCTGTTTACGCCGAAAGCATCTATACGAAGCGGTGGGAGGTCTTCGGAACCTACCAGCTGCCCCTGCCTGAAAAGGTGTTCCTCGCTTTTTCATATAACAACCACGACCAGAATTCCGTATACGGGACCGATCTGTTTGCGGCCAGGCAACAGATCGCCTTCGGACAGCTGACCTGGGACAAAAAGGCGGGTATGAATGACCTGTTATTCGGGGCGGCGCTGCGTTATACCTATTACAACGACAACACGCCCGCTACGCCAGCGGCCGACCATGTGCTGTTACCCGGTCTGTTTCTGCAGAACGAAATCAGCCTTTCAGAAGTCCACAAACTGTTGCTGGGCGTACGATACGATCACCATTCGGTACACGGGAACATTTTTACTCCCAGGCTGGCTTACAAATGGAACCTGAGCGCAAACGATATACTGCGCATGAATGCCGGCTCAGGCTTCAGGGTTGTCAATCTTTTTACTGAAGACCATGCTGCGCTCAGTGGCGCGCGCGAGGTAGTTATCCTGGAGGCGCTCAAACCCGAACGCAGCTATAACGTTAATCTGAACTATCTTAAAAAGCTGGACCTTGGCAGGCAGAATACGTTAAACCTTGATTTTTCCGGCTGGTACACCTACTTCAATAACAGGATCACGGCCGATTACGACACAGCACCTACGCAGATCCGGTACGCCAACCTGGATGGTTATGGCATTACGAAAGGGCTGAGCCTCAATCTGGACCTGACGCTTGGCCCCTTCAATGCCATAGCGGGAGCAAGCCTGCTCGATGTACGCAATGTGGAACGCGATGCAGCCGGCAACCGCAACGCTGTCAGACCCGTAAAAAGTGAGAGTTGGATGGGTACCTGGGCAATCAGCTACCGGTTTGAATCGCTGAACATGCACCTGGATTATACAGGCAGCGTCATCGGGCCAATGCGCCTGGCTTTGCTCGGGCCCCTGGACCAGCGTCCGGCTTATTCGCCGGCCTGGAGCATCCAGAACATCCAGCTCACGAAAAGATTCAGGGGAAACCTGGAAATTTATGGGGGCGTAAAGAACCTGCTGAACTGGACCATATCGCGAAAACAACCCGGCGGATCGCCTATTGCGCGTGCGTTCGATCCCTTTGACCGCTACGTTCAGTTTGACGGCTCCGGCCAGGTGGTGCCGGTAAATAATGTGTCGCCGGCCGATCCGGCTTACAATCCGCAGGCCCTGAAGTTCGACCCCGATGGGTATTCTTATGGTCCCAACCAGGGCATTCGCGGCTTCCTCGGCCTGCGCCTGTTTGTGCGCTGATCAGCGGATGATGAGCACAGGGATACTGACGCGGTGGCGAACGGCATCGACCGTGGTGCCAAAAATCAGATCCTTCACGCCTTTATGGCCATGCGCACCCATAACCAGCAGGTCAAGTTCCTTTTCTTTGGCGATGGTGGCAATAGCACGTGCGGTGCCGCCAAAGCCGATCTGCGCGCTTGCGTCAAAGCCGAGCGCACTCAGGTTATCAATATACTTCTGCAGGTTTTCCTGGTCACTCTGGGTTTCATGGTCCATCACGCGCGCGCCATGGTAACGTGCAGCAGCCGTTTCAACGACATGGATCAGGTAATAATGCGCGTCTTTTCCTCCCTGGATCAGTGCATGACGTATGGTATTCCTGTCGTTGCGGGAAAAATCTACGGCAATGCCCACGTGTTCATAGTTGATCTTGTCAACGCTGCCTATATCAAGCGCATCGCCATGGGGTACAATGGTTTTGTGGCTGGAAAGGCTTGGTACCAGGGGCCGCACAAAAACGTACAGCAGCAGCAGGGCAATGAGCACCGCTAACGGAACCACCAGCACGTATATGGCCCAGCTGTTTGTTCCTTTGCTCCAGATGCCGATCTCCTCTACAACCAGCTTCACGTTCAGGGCCACGATAAGCAGAGCACTTGCCCAGGCAATCACCTTTACCCAGGGGCGAATGGCAAAATTCTTCATCAGTTTTTTGTCTGATGTGAAGTGAATAAGCGGGATAATGGCAAACCCCAGCTGCAGGCTCAGCACCACCTGGCTCAGCACCAGGAGTTCTCCCAGTGCATCATCGCCAAAATGCAGAATGGTAAAGAATGCTGGGGCAATGGCCAATAAACGTGTCAGCATGCGTCTTAGCCAGGGTTGAATGCGCAGATTGATGTGCCCTTCCATCACGATCTGTCCGGCCAGGGTACCTGTAACGGTAGAGCTTTGCCCGGCTGCGATCAGCGCAATGGCGAATAGGGTAGGGGCAATGCTGCCGAAAATGTTGTCGAGCAGCTTATGGGCATCCTGGATTTCGGCCACTTCGTGCAGGCCATTCCGGTAAAAGGCTGCCGCAGCCAGGATCAGAATGGCGGCGTTGACAAAAAATGCGAGGTTGAGGGCAACGGTCGTGTCGATCAGGTTAAATTTCAGCGCCTCACGTATCCCCTTGTTGCTGCGCTCAATCTTGCGTGTCTGCACCAGCGAGGAGTGCAGGTACAGGTTATGCGGCATAACGGTTGCTCCAATAATGCCAATAGCAATGTAGAGTGCATCGCCCGAGAGCATGGAGGGTTCGAGCCCCTTGAGGATCTCGCCGGCTGCTGGTTCTACGATAAACATCTCGGCGAGGAAAGCCAGTCCGACAATAAAGACCATCGAAACAATAAAACCTTCCATGGCGCGCATGCCTTTGTTGAGCAGGAAAAGAAGCAGGATGGTATCCAGCAGGGTGATCGATATACCCCAGATCAGGGGCAGGCCGAACAGCAGCTGCAGGCCGATGGCCATGCCGATTACCTCGGCCAGATCGCAGGCGATGATCGCAGTTTGCGCCAGTAAAAACAAAGGCAGGTTGACCCACTTCGGGTAGGCCTGACGCGAGGCCTGAGCCAGGTCGAGCCCCCGTACAATACCCAACCTCGCACTGAGCGATTGCAGGAGCAGCGCGATGAGATTTGACATGAGCAGCACCCAGATCAGCTGGTAGCCGAACTTGCTTCCGCCTGCTATATCTGTGGCCCAGTTTCCGGGGTCCATGTAACCTACGCTGACCAGGTAGGCCGGTCCCAGAAATGCAAGGATGCGTTTCCATCCTTTTCGCTTGTTCGTGGAAACGCTGTGGTGTACTTCGCTTAATGATTCCGATGACATAATCAGGTGTTGATCAGGATATGTTTGGCAACATCGCGGCTGATGTTGATCTTCTTGTTTTCCAGCAGCAATTCGACCGAGCCGTCAAATTCGCTGATCTCGTTTACCGTAATGCCTGCCCCAAGTGTCAGGCCGAGCTTTTCCAGGTGTTTGAGAAAGGGCGTAGAGTGTTCGCTCACCCCTGTAACCGTTCCTGAGCTGCCTGGCTCCAGTTTGGTCAGCTTTACAAAGCTCCGTTTTTCAAACTTGCCATGTTTGTCAGGAATGGGGTCGCCGTGCGGGTCGGTACGCGGAAAGCCCAAAAACTCGTCCAGGCGTTCGATCAGCAATACTGAACTGATGTGCTCCAGCTCTTCTGCAACATCATGCACTTCGTCCCATTTGAAGTTAAGCGTTTCGACCAGGAAAACTTCCCAGAGGCGGTGTTTGCGCACAATGTCAACGGCCGTCTGGTGCCCCGCAGGGGTTAACCTGGCGCCGGTATACCTGACGTAATCGATCAGGCCCTTGTCTGCAAGTTTTTTCATCATGTCTGTCACAGAAGCGGCTTTGGTCTGCAACCGGTCAGCGATGGCATTTGTTTGAACGTATTGCTCGGGTTGCTCTGCCAAATGATAAATCGCTTTCAAATAATTCTCTTCGGTAAAGCTTTGCATTCTATTTATCTAATAATTTTTTTAGGTAAATCTAAAAAAAATCTGGTGAAATATTTGACAAAATTTCTAATGTTTTATAGAATATAATTTGGTTTAATGCGTAACTTTGGCCCATGGCAGGCGAACTAGACAAGACCGATCTGAAAATTCTCAAAATTCTCCAGGAAAACGGAAGAATCACCAACCTTCTGCTTTCGCAGGAAATCGGACTTTCTCCGGCGCCTACGCTCGAGCGTGTCCGTAAGCTGGAAATGTCAGGCTACATTAAAAGTTACCATGCCCTGGTAGATGAAGAAAAACTCGGTCTTGGCATCAAGACCTTTATCCAGATCCAGCTGGACTTTCATAAAAACAATACCATCCAGATTTTTCTTGACGAGGTAAACCAGATCAAGGAGATTACCGAATGCCACCACGTAACCGGCCAGGCTGATTTTCTGCTCAAGGTCTATGTGAAAGACATCAAGGCTTACGAAAGGCTGATCATGGACAAGATCAGCAAGATATCTGTCGTCAAAACTTTTCAAACCATGATGATCATGTCTACCACCAAAAAGGAGCCCATCATTCCGCTTGAATATTAGTTCAGCATTTTTCCCTGTGGCCAGCATCTTTTGACGGCTGCGGCGATCGAAAGTACATGTGATTTTCCGGGAAGCACCGGGCAGTTAAGCCGGGATCTGCCAGTCTATCGGGTGCAGGTTGTTTTGCCGCAGCAATTCATTCGTTTTGGAAAAATGCTTGCAGCCGAAGAAGCCATTGTGAACAGAAAAAGGTGAGGGGTGCGCGGCACGAAGTACATGGTGTTTTGTTTCATCGATGAGTGCTGCTTTTTCCTGGGCGTATCTGCCCCAGAGCAGGAAAACGACATTTTTCTTTTTTGATGACAGCGCGCGGATCACCTCATCGGTAAACTGTTCCCAGCCCCGTTTCTGGTGCGAGCCAGCCTCAGCCGCGCGAACCGTCAGGGTTGCGTTCAGCAAGAGAATGCCCTGTTCTGCCCAATACGTAAGGTTACCGTGGGCAGGGGGGGTAAAGCCCGGAATGTCTGCTTCCAGTTCTTTATAGATGTTTTTGAGTGAAGGCGGAATGGTAACGCCCTTCTGTACCGAAAACGATAAGCCATGTGCCTGGCCTGCGCCGTGGTAGGGATCTTGCCCAAGAATAACCACCTGGACACGGTCAAACGGCGTTGTATTCAGCGCATTGAAAATATCGCTTCCTTTAGGGTAGATCTGCACACCGCGCCGCTTTTCTTCTTCCAGAAAAGCCCGCAGGCTGACCATGTATTCCTTTTTAAATTCCTGCTCAAGTACGGCAAGCCAGCCGGGTTCAAGGTTAACAGACATGCTAATGTGTTAGTTTTTCTGCACGATAGCGAGCAGATCTTTTTCCAGCGTTTGTTTTGGGTGCTCGATAATGCGCCCGAGTTCGGCCCCGGCTTTATCGGTTACGATGAAGGTCGGTACGCGCTCAATCGCCAGTTTATCAATAAGTCCGTTTTCTGCTTTTTTGTTTCCGTCTACCGCAATAAATGAAACACTTTTTTGTGGGAAGCCTGCTTCGTCGAGTACTTTCAGGAAATGTGGAACCTGCAGTTTGCTGTCGCCGCACCAGGTACCCAGCACGATGGTGATGTGCTGACCGGCAGACAGGGCACGTTTGAGTTCGGGAGTCGTGGCCGAGTCGGGCGCATACGAGGGATATACGGCATCGTACATTTCTTTAAACTCAGGAAAGGCGATGAGTCCTGCCCGGTCGCACTGGTTGATCAGGACATCTTTATCGCGCGTTTTATCGTGCATCGTTTTATTCAGTTTCTGGGCAGAGGCGGTCATGGTAAACAGGCTGAGGATCAGGAATAGGCTTGCTTTCATTTTTTAGCAATTTTGGCTGAAAATATCATTTTAAAATCTATTAATTGGCATTTAAACACGATATTTGCAAAAAAATTATAATTCATACACATATGCCCAACATTATCAGGTTGATCGTCGGATTCGCGCTTTTAGGCGGTGCAGTGGCCCTTTTTGTCTTCGGTTTCTGGGGCTGGGGAATCCTGGCCGTGCTGGTCAGCCTTTTGGTCTTCGTTACTTACTTTTTCAATGAAAATATGCTGCTGGCGCAATGGTTTCTTCGTAAAGACAACATGCCGAAAGCAGAAGTGTTTCTGAAACGCATTACGAATTATGAGCGCCAGCTCATCAAAGTGCAGCACGGTTATTACCACCTGCTGATGGGTTTGATCGAAAGCCGCCGTGCACCGATGCAAAGTGAAAAGTATTTCAAGAAGTCATTGTCGATGGGCATGCAGATGGATCACAATATAGCCCTTGCCAAATTAAGCCTGGCCGGCATTGCCATGGCGAAACGGAACAAACGCGAGGCGCAGATGTACCTCTCGGAAGCAAAAAAAGCTGATAAAAACAAATTGCTGGCCGAGCAGATCAAACAGATGAAAGACCAGATGGGTATGATGGACCGCCAGCAGCAGGTTCGGTACAGGTAGACGTGGCTTGGACGTTTCAGCGCATGCGCCGGTTGTTTCAGCTCCCTGTCAGCCCGAATTCCCGAAAAATCTACTTGTCTTCCAGATAATCAAAACCTTCGCGTTCCTCGCGATAGGCGCGACGGCTCAGCACATCTCCTTCTTCTTCATTCTCGGGCGAACGCCTGAAAAAAAATTCTTCTGCCTGGATGCGTTTAATAAGCTGGTGAACCAGGGAAAGGTCAAATACGTCTTTATTTAATTTGATGCAATATTCACGCTCGGTGATTTCGAGGATGGAGCCTTTCATAACTTTAAGATTTAATGGCCATTGGGCATCAGTAAAAATAAAAAAGCCGCCGAAACATAAGTTTCAGCGGCTTTTAAGCTTTCGTTATTTTTATGTTAAGCAAACCAGGCCATGACCTGGTCTTTAGCAGGCATGGTCAGGTCAAGTTTAAGTTTTTTGCGCATGCCGCCCAGGTCGTTGAATACCTTGTTGGGGTTGGCTGCTTTAAGCTCTTCGATCGTATTGATGTTCATTTTGCGAATCACCTGGACCCACTCAGCCGGCACCCCTGCGTTCACGAAATCCTCGTCGCTGGTAACCCTGGCTTTTTTCTCCGGCCTCATCTGCGGGAAGAAAAGGACTTCCTGGATGGTGCTCTGGTTGGTGAGCAGCATAACCAGGCGGTCAATGCCGATGCCCAAGCCGGCTGTTGGCGGCATGCCATATTCCAGTGACCGTACGAAATCCTCATCCATGGCCATGGCTTCATGATCGCCGCGCGCCGCCAGTTTCAGTTGGTCTTCAAAGCGCTCCTTCTGGTCTATCGGGTCATTCAGTTCTGAATAAGCGTTGCCGATCTCCTTGCCATTTACAAACAGTTCGAAGCGCTCTACCAGCCCTGCTTTGCTGCGGTGTTTTTTAGCAAGCGGCGTCATTTCGATTGGGTAATCGGTAATGTAGGTTGGCTGGATCAGGTTGGCCTCGACTTTTTCGCTGAACAGTTCATCGACCAGTTTACCCCGGCCCATAGAGGAATCTGTTTCAATGCCCAGGTCGTGACAGGTCTGAATAAGCTGTTCTTCGCTCATGGCAGATACGTCGATCCCGGTATATTTAAGGATCGATTCATACATGCTCATTTTCTCGTAAGGACCCTCAAAGTTGATCTCATGCTGACCGACCTGAACCCTGGCAGATCCGGTGGTTGCAATGGCTACATGCTCCAGGCATTCCTCGACCATGGCCATCATCCAGACATAGTCTTTGTAGGCTACATAGATCTCCATAGAGGTATATTCCGGGTTATGCGTCCGGTCCATGCCCTCATTGCGAAACATTTTACCAAATTCGTAAACGCCGTCAAAACCTGCCACGATCAGTCTTTTCAGGTACAGTTCATTGGCTATGCGCAGGTAAAGCGGCATGTCGAGGGTATTATGGTGCGTAGCAAAGGGGCGTGCTGCCGCACCACCGTGCACCGGCTGCAGGATGGGTGTCTCGACCTCCATCCAGCCCTGGCTGTCAAAATATGCGCGCATTGAGTTGATGACCCGCGATCTGCGGATAAAAATTTCTTTGTTTTCCGGATTTACGGTCAGGTCTACATAACGCATGCGGTAACGCAGTTCTGGATCTGTAAATCCATCATATACTGCACCCGACTCGTCACGTTTCACCACAGGCAGGGGACGGAGCGATTTGGCGAGCACTGTCAGGCTGGTTACATGAACCGATATCTCGCCGGTCTGGGTTGTAAAGACGTACCCGGTCACACCAATGTAATCGCCAAGGTCAAGTAGTTTTTTAAATACCGTGTTGTACAGGGTTTTATCGTCGCCGGGGCAAAGGTCGTCGCGCTTCAGGTAGATCTGGACACGCCCGGTCGAATCCTGGAGCTCGGCAAAAGATGCGCTGCCCATGATGCGCCTGGTCATGATCCGGCCGGCAATGCTGATGTTTTTGTAAGCAGTTTTGTCCCGCTCGTAATTGCTGTTTATATCTGCTGCATGGGCGTTTATTTCAAAAGCTTCTGCGGGGTATGGATCAATGCCAAGTTCGCGCAGCTGCTTGAGTGCCTCACGACGTAATATTTCCTGTTCGGATAGTCCTGTGATCATTCCTGGTAATTTTCTGCAAAAATAGTGATTTACGCCCGGTTTTCAATGCCGGCTGCAGCGGTTGCTATTCTTCGACCGGTTCGCTGTACATGTCTTTGATGGCCTGGGCATACTTCTGTTCAACCACCCTTCTTTTCACTTTCAGCGTAGGCGTAACTTCGCCGGCTTCCTGGCTAAACGGCGTGCGTTTGACCTTGAAATTTTTGATGCGCTCAAATTTGGCAAGCTCGTTCGAAAGTTTTCTGATATCGGCTGCGATCCAGTCCTGAATCGCTTTGTCTTCGATAAAAGTCTCCGGCTGCTGAAAAAACGTCTCGGTCAGTCCAAATTGCTCTTCCAGATTTTCCCGGTTGGGGATAACGATTGCCGTGATGTATTCCTTTTTATCGCCGATCAGGAACAGCTGGTCGATTTTGGTGCTCTTGAGGTAAATATTTTCGACGGGCGTTGGGTAGACGTTTTTGCCATAGGCGTTAACGATCATGTTCTTTAACCGGTCGGTGATCTGGAGGTTGCCCTTGAAGAACCGGCCAATATCGCCGGTGTGGAACCAGCCCTCGCGGTCAATGGCCTCGGCGGTTTCTGCAGGTTTATTAAAATAGCCCTTCATGACACAATGCCCGCGTACCACAATCTCGCCCTCGGCGCTTTCAAAGTTTTCGTTGAAGGTTTCGTGTGTCTGTATGGAATGAAATTGTCTGGTTTCGATGTCCTGGATGCCAATCTCGATTCCTGGAATTACCCGGCCAACGGTTCCGTAGACCTGTCTGTGGTATTCGGTTACGCTCATAACCGGCGACGTTTCTGTCAGGCCAAAACCTTCCAGGATCTTAATGCCGAGGTTACCAAAAAACTCGCCCACGTTCCTGGGCAATGCAGCACCGCCCGAGATCATGAATTTGAGGCGGCCCCCGGTCTTTTCTTTGATCTTGCTGAAGACAAGCTTTTCTGCCAGCGCCTTTTTTGCGGCGAGCAGCAAGCCCGGGTTGTGGCCGGCTTCTTTTTTTTGCCGGTAAGCCTGACCGGTTTCAAGCGCCCAGGTAAAGATTCCAGCTTTTACACCGCCGGCACTGGTACCCGATTTGATGGCCTTGTCATGGATACGCTCCAGCAGGCGCGGCACACAGTTCATGACGGTAGGCCGAACTTCGGCCATGTTCTTTGCCAGCAGTTCAAGGCTCTGTGCAAAAGCAATTTTGCAACCCTGCGCGCAGCATACGTGGTAGGTGGCCGTGCGCTCGAACACGTGCGACAGCGGCAGGAAGGAAAGGAAAGTTTCGTTTTTATCGATGACTGGGATCTGCTGAAGACAGACCTTAACGTTCTCCACAAAGTTGCTGTGGGTTAACATGACGCCTTTAGGGATGCCGGTTGTACCTGAGGTATAAATTAATGCTGAAACATCCTGCGGCAGCAGCAGCCGCCTGCTCTGGTCTATTGCCGCTCGTTCAGCTGCGGTTACCTGCTGTTTAAGGCGCAGAATGTCTTCAAAGCTGATTACCTCAGCCTGCAGCGTTTCAGGCAGTGCCACTTTCTCGTGCCCTTCAAAAGCAGGTATGATGTAGCGCAGTTCCCGGCAGTTTCCTGCCACCTTGAGCACCTTGCGAAACAGAAAAGGGTTTCCGACCAGAATGGCTTTCATGCCTGAATCATTGAGGATGTAGGCAACCTCCTGTTCAGAAAGGGTGGGGTACACCGACACATTAATGGCGCCGATCTGCTGAATGCCCTGGTCATAATAGACATATTCAGGCGAGTTCTCAATCATAAGACCCATTCTGTCGCCCTTTACTACGCCCTGTTCAAGGAAATAGGCGGCCACCGCATCTGCTCTTTTAAGCGTGTCCTCAAAAGAGATCTCTACCCATTCTGTTCCCTTTTTGTCCATAAGAAATGGATGGGCAGGGGGGTGGATATGTTCTACAACATGGCGCAGCAGACTGGGGACGGTTGAAAATTCGTTGAATAAAGGCTTGCTCATTGGTGCTTGGTGGCTTGTCTGAAGGCAATGATAAAGTTTTTATCCCAAAATGCAAAAAGGGCGCACAGGCGCCCTTCTTCCAATAATCTTAAAAAAATTAAACAGAAAAACTTTCCCCGCATCCGCAGGTGCGGCTCGCGTTCGGATTAATAAAATTGAATCCTTTGCCGTTAAGCCCGTCTGAGAAGTCCAGTTCGGTACCGGCAAGGTATAAAAACGATTTCATGTCCAGAACCACTTTAACGCCCTGGTCTTCGAACGGCTGGTCGCCGGGTTTGGTTTCGTTGTCGAAGTCAAGGTTGTAAGACAACCCCGAGCAGCCTCCACCTTTGACAGAAACACGCAGGAAATAGCTTTCATCCAGTGCAGCATCCTGCATCAGGTGTTCTATTTTGTCTTTTGCCTTTTCGGTAATGGTGATCATCTCTTTTAATTTTAAGTGAATGAAAGCTTAGTGATGCGATTTTTCGAGCACCAGGGGTTCCATTCCGTTTTTTACACGGTAATCATTGATCGCTGCTTTGATGGCATCTTCGGCCAGTACAGAGCAATGGATCTTTACAGGCGGCAGAGCCAGTTCTTCAACAATGTCCATGTTGTCGATGGCCAGCGCTTCGTCTACGGTTTTGCCTTTCAGCCATTCTGTTGCCAGCGAAGAAGACGCGATTGCCGAGCCACAGCCAAACGTCTTGAATTTAGCATCGGTAATTACATTGTCTGCACCCACTTCAATCTGAAGACGCATCACGTCGCCGCATTCCGGTGCTCCCACCAGACCTGTTCCTACGTTTTTCTCGTCTTTATTCAGCGTACCCACGTTGCGGGGATTGCTGTAGTGATCGATTACTTTATCTGAATATGCCATGATCTTTATCTTTTAGCTTCCGTTAAGTATGACACCTGCCGGAATATTTTGTTTTAACTGTTTAAATTTCAGGCCATCAGCCTGTTTATGCTAGTGTTCTGCCCACTCAATTTTGCTCAGGTCAACGCCTTCCTTGAACATTTCCCACAGCGGAGATAGTTCACGCAGGTGATTTACTGCTTTTTCAGTAATGGCAATGGCTTCGTCGATGTCGGCTTCGGTGGTAAAGCGGCCAAGTCCGTAACGGATCGACGAGTGTGCAAGGTCATCTGAAAGGCCGAGGCTTTTCAATACATAAGAAGGCTCAAGTGAGGCCGAAGTACAGGCCGATCCTGAAGAAACGGCAAGATCTTTCATCGCCATCATCAGGCCTTCACCCTCTACATATTTGAAGGAAATGTTGGCTACATGCGGCAGGCGGTTTTCGCGGTTACCGTTTACGTAACTTTCTTCAAGCTGGGTTAGCCTGCTTTCCAGTTTATCGCGCAATGCAGAAAGCCGTTTGGCTTCTTCGTCCATTTCCAGGCGGCAGAGCTCACAGGCTTTGCCAAGGCCAACAATACCAGGAACGTTAAGGGTGCCTGAACGCATGCCGCGCTCATGACCGCCGCCGTCTATCTGGGCAGTCACTTTTACTCTTGGTCCTTTGCGGCGCACATACAATACACCAACACCTTTTGGCCCGTACATTTTGTGTGCAGAGAAGGCCATCAGGTCAATGCCGTCTTCATTGACATTAACAGGGATCTTGCCAACGGCCTGAGTTGCATCTGTCATGAACAGGGCGCCGTGTTTATGGGCAATTGCCGAAATTTCTTTTACGGGCTGGATCACACCGATCTCGTTGTTGCCATACATGATCGAAACCAGAATGGTCTCAGGTGTCATGGCGGCTTCAAGCTCTGCCAGGTCGATCAGGCCGTCTTCTTTTACCCGGAGGTAAGTAACCTTCGCACCCAGTTTCTCCAGGTGTTTACAGGTATCCAGCACTGCTTTGTGTTCGGTAACCGCAGTAATGATGTGGTTGCCTTTCTCCTGGTACATTTCAAAAACACCTTTAATAGCCAGGTTATCTGCTTCGGTTGCGCCCGAAGTAAAAATGATTTCTTTTTCAGTACATCCGACGAGTTTTGCTACCTGTTCACGGGCGTAATCGACTGCCTCTTCTGCCACCCAGCCAAAAGCGTGGTTGCGGCTTGAAGCATTTCCGAATTTTTCTGTAAAGTAGGGCAGCATGGCTTCCAGCACACGGGGATCGAGTGGCGTGGTTGCGTTGTTATCTAAATATATCGGTTGTTTCATCTCGTTATCTTTAAGTAGACAAAGATACTAATTTTCTTGCTGAACAATTATAATTTATTCCTATGGGCCTATCGATAAAACCTGCATTTTTACATTCCTTTAACCGTCTGGCGAATGAATAAAATTGAACACATCGGCATTGCCGTAAAAAGCCTTGAAGCGGCAGGAAAAACTTACCAGGCTTTGCTGGGTAAAAGCCCTTATAAGACAGAAGCAGTTGTTTCCGAGCAGGTTAATACCCTGTTCTTTGAAACCGGTGATGCAAAGGTCGAACTGTTGGAAGCCACCGGCGAAGAAAGCGCCATTGCGAAATTTATAGCAAAACGCGGCGAGGGGCTGCACCACATTGCCTTCGAGGTAACCGATATTTTAGCCGAAATGGACAGGCTGCGTGCAGAAGGCTTCCGCCTGATGAATGACCAGCCCAAGCGCGGTGCCGATAACAAACTTGTGTGTTTTGTGCACCCGAAAGATGCCTGCGGGGTTTTGATCGAGCTGTGCCAGGAGGCAGGGTAGAACCGGATGGTAATATCTGATCAGGAATGGATGCAAGGGCGCCTGGCCTGAATAAGGATAAAAAATAGAAACCAGGCCCTGTCGCATCAGCGTGCAAACTGCGTGGCTCTTAACACTGTGGCGCCTGCCGCGATTATTTTCCGGAGCTCGCGTGCACCATCTCTTTGAAATTTTAACGCGCCCTTTTCCGCTGCCGCCCGGTTTGGTTGGTGGCCAACAGCAAGGAGCAAGGAACAAAGAGCGGGCGCAGCATCCTGAGCATGCAAACAGGCGTTGTCTGGTGTGCGGGTGAAAGGCACACCGGTTGCGCAGGCGGTATGGATATAAACGCAATCATAAAAAACAAATAAACACTTGGAAATAAAAAAAAGTATCCGCATATTTGCATCCTTAAATTTCAGGCAATAATATAACGATATAACAATGAAAAAAGATCTGCATCCTTCTAGCTACAGGCCGGTTGTTTTCAAGGACATGTCTAACGACTATGCCTTCCTGACAAAGTCTTGTGTGGATACAAAAGAAACGATCCAGTGGGAAGATGGAAACGAATATCCACTTTACAAACTGGAGATTTCTCACACTTCGCATCCGTTCTATACCGGTAAAATGAAACTTGTCGATACAGCAGGACGCATCGATAAATTCAAAAACCGTTACGCGAAGAAGTAATTTTTCGTTCGTTTTAAAAAAATTAAAAGTCCCGGGTGCTGATGCCTCGGGACTTTTTTTATTTTTGCTGCCGCCGGGAAACGCGTTTCTGCGGTGCTAAAATGATAACCCGTTCAAATGGCTTTCAATCTTTTTGATGACACCTCCTGGAGTTCGCTCAGGCCGCTCACTTTTACCCGACCGGTTGCCGACCTGCGAATCGGTATCCTGACCATAGCTGAAAAGTGGGCAGCGCGCCTGTCATCAGCCTCCGGTTTCTGTACGCAGACCTACCTGCAGGCCAAGTTCAGCGCGCTTCAAGCACCGCTCTTTATCAATGGGAGCATCTGTCCTGATAATGCCCTGACCGATGCTGTGCAAGCTTTAAAAACCGGTCAGGCCCTCTGGCAGGAACAGATCCTGATCGCATATGCTGCAGAGCCCGCTTCGGCTCATGATGAGCAGACAGCCGGTAAGCTGGACCGCATTGCGTTTGACGGTCCGTTCCTGAAACTTACCCATCCTGAAGATATTTTTCGCCACAACGGACCGGAGCTGAACAAGGACTTTGACCTCCTGACCAAAGGCCGTAATTCAGCAACACTCAGCAATACGAATACGTTTCTGGGCGAGCGTGTGTTTGCCGAAGAGGGCGCATCGGCAGAATGCTCGGTTTTCAACAGCCTGCAGGGTCCCATTTACCTGGGCAGGAACAGCCAGGTTTGGGAGAGCAGCAACATCAGGGGCAGTTTCGCCCTGTGCCATGACTCGCAGGTAAAAATGGGTGCCAAAATTTATCCGAACACGACCATCGGGCCATTTAGCCGGGTGGGGGGCGAGATCAACAACGCCGTGATCTGGGGTTTCTCGTCTAAGGGCCATGAAGGTTACCTGGGCAATTCAGTGATGGGACAGTGGTGTAACATTGGAGCAGACAGCAACAACAGCAACCTGAAAAACAATTATGCCAACGTGCGGTTATGGGATTACGAGCGCAGGTCGCCGCGCGATACCGGACTGCAGTTTTGCGGAATGATCATGGCCGACCATGTCAAATGCGCCATCAATACGATGTTCAATACCGGAACCGTGGTTGGCGTCGGCTCAAACGTGTTCGCGGCCGGTTTTCCGCGGAGCTTTATGCCCGACTTTTCCTGGGGCGGGGGCGAACGGCTGGAAGTGTACCGCCTCGAAAAAATGCTGGAAACGGCGGCACGGGTGTTCGAACGCCGGGGCATGACGCTCGACGAAACCGAGCGCAGTATACTGAGCAGCATATTTGAATTAACTGATACATACAGATATTATTAAACATTATGAGAAAGAAAATCGTAGCCGGTAACTGGAAAATGAACCTCGACTATATGGAAGGGTTAAGCCTTTTTTCCGAGATCGTGAACATGATCGGAGATGAAAAGAAAGGTGATCAGACTGCTGTGATCTGCGCCCCATTTGTTCACCTCTACAGCATTGGCAAACTGGCCGGCGGCAAGGTAGGAGTGGGTGCACAAAACATTCACCAGAATGACAGCGGTGCGTTTACCGGCGAAATTTCTGCAAAGATGGTCAAATCTGCCGGTGCAGATTATGTGATCATCGGGCACTCAGAAAGACGGCAGTACTTTGCCGAAACCGACGAATTGTTACTCGAAAAAACAAAATCGGCCCTGAAGAACGACCTGACGCCGATTTTCTGCGTTGGCGAAACACTCGATGAACGCAACAACGGAAGCTATTTTGAAGTGCTGAAAAAGCAACTGCAGAATGGGCTGTTCAGCCTGAATGCAACCGACTTTGACCGCATTGTCATTGCTTACGAGCCGGTCTGGGCGATCGGAACCGGCCTGACGGCTTCACCTGAACAAGCGCAGGAAATACATGCTTTCATCCGCGCAGAGATTGCCGCTGCCTATGGCGCAGGCACTGCAGAGGAAACCAGCATTCTGTATGGAGGCAGCTGCAATGCAGGCAATGCGCCGCAGCTTTTTGTTCAGCCTGATATTGACGGCGGCCTGATCGGCGGAGCTTCGTTAAAATCACGCGATTTCACAGACATCGTCAAAGTGTTTAACAGCTAATGCAGTACACCCGCGTTGTTTTTACTTTTGAAGAGGCAGAAGAATACCAGCAAGACCTCCTGATAAGCGAACTGGCCGATCTTGGCTTTGATTCTTTTGAGCAGGACGTACAAGGGTTATCGGCCTATATTCAATCCGATCTTTTTGACGATCAGGCGCTTCGGCGCCTGATCGATTCTTTTGCGCCCGGGCTTCGCTGCCAATATACTGTCGCGGCACTTGAAACGCAGAACTGGAACGAAACCTGGGAAAAAAATTTTAATCCGCTGCTCATTGCCAACGCTTGTTACGTGCGCGCCACTTTCCATGAGCCAAACCCTGCGGTTCCGTTTGAAATTGTCATCGATCCTAAAATGTCTTTCGGAACCGGGCACCACCAGACAACGGCGATGATGATCCGTTACCTGCTGGAGCTGGAACCGGCCGGGCAGTCGGTCCTGGATATGGGTGCCGGTACAGGCATCCTGGCCATACTGGCAGCTAAAAAAGGTGCTTCGAAGCTTCTGGCTATTGATTACGATGAAATTTGCTGTGAAAGCATGTCTGAAAATGCTGCGCTGAATGGCGTGAGCAACCTGCGTATCCTGCATGGCAGCAAAGAGGTGATTCCTGACGAAGAGTTTGACCTGATTCTTGCCAACATCAACCGGAACATTTTACTCGACCAGATTGCCCGTTACACCGAAGTGCTGGCTCCTGGCGGCACCATTCTGTTCAGCGGTTTTTACGAGGCACCCGACCTGCAACTCATTACCGAGCAGTGTAACCGTTCCGGTCTGCGGTATATTGATCATAAAAAAGACGGCGAATGGGTAGCAGCCCGGTTCCGGGCAGACTAATGCGGCGGCGGCTTCCGGCCGCGCCAATTTTTTATATTTTTGGTTAATCTCCCTGTTAACACAATTTACTTTTATGCGAATACACCTGATTGCAATTGGCGGCAGCGCCATGCACAACCTTGCCATGGCCCTTAAACAAAAGGGTTATGAAGTAAGCGGTTCTGACGATGTTATCTATGATCCCGCACGCTCGCGCCTGGAAAAATATGGTATCCTGCCTGCCGAAACCGGCTGGGACGAAAACCGGATTACGCCTGAATTGGATGCCGTGATCCTCGGTATGCACGCCCGAGAAGACAATCCTGAACTGCGCCGGGCGCAGGAACTGGGCATCAGGATCTTTTCGTATCCAGAATACATTTACGAACAAAGTAAAGAGAAACTTCGTGTGGTCATTGGCGGCAGCCACGGAAAAACAACGATCACGTCGATGATCCTGCATGTACTGAAGGCCAGCGGCAGGGAATTTGACTACCTGGTGGGCGCCCAGCTCGAAGGCTTTGAAACCATGGT
Source organism: Pedobacter yulinensis (assembly GCF_003029735.1). Lineage (GTDB taxonomy): Bacteria > Bacteroidota > Bacteroidia > Sphingobacteriales > Sphingobacteriaceae > Pedobacter > Pedobacter yulinensis. The sequence continues at coordinate 151,319 of NZ_KZ686270.1, read as the reverse complement.
TTCCCTGAGCAACGCACCTGTAATCATCATTGAAGGCGATGAATACCTGGCATCGGCCATAGACCGGCGACCCAAGTTTCACCTTTACCATGCAAACCTCGCCGTGATCAGCGGTATTGCCTGGGATCACATCAATGTTTTCCCGACCGTCGAAATTTACCGGGAACAATTCGAACGCTTTATCGAAACCATTACCCCCGGCGGAACGTTGATTTATTCTGAAGACGACGCCGAATTGGAAAAACTGGTTAACGCAAATCAAAGTCACATCGAAAAAATACCCTATGGAGTGCCCGGGCATTCGGTAGAGGCAGGCAGGACCTACCTGAGGCCTGGAAATATTCCGCTGCAGGTATTCGGCATACATAACCTGCTGAACCTCAGTGCAGCGAAGGCGGTTTGCCTGAAATTGGGCATAGGGGCTGATGATTTTGACCGTGCAATCAGTTCATTCAGGGGTGCGGCGAAACGCCTCGAGCTGCTGGCCTCTTCTGAGCATATGAACGTGTATAAAGACTTCGCACATTCCCCGTCAAAGTTAAAAGCTACGATTGCTGCCGTTAAGTCGCAGTTCCCTGAAAGAAAACTTGTTGCATGCGTAGAACTCCATACTTTCAGCAGTTTAGATAAGAGATTTCTTGGCGAATATGCAGGCAGCATGGACCTTGCAGATGAGGCGATTGTCTTCATAGATGAAAAAACATTCGTACAAAAAAGATTGCAACCTTTTCACTACAAAGAGGTGCAAATATCCTTTAATAACTTAAATTTACACTTCTATAAAGACGTTGAAACATTAGAAAAACATTTGCGTGGTTTGGCGTATGGTTCAGCTAACTTATTGTTAATGAGTTCGGGTAATTTTGCAGGAATGGATCTCGTAAGGCTTGCAAATGAATTGATTAAAGATTAAGCTAAAAACCCCATAAACACCCTAATAACAAAATGAACACAATCGGTAAAAACATCAGGCAATTACGCCAAAAACAGGGCTGGAGCCAGGGGGAGGTAGCCAAACGGCTAAACATCTCCATTCCGGCTTTCTCTAAAATTGAGACCGGGATCACAGACGTGAACCTGTCCCGGCTGTCGCAGATCGCTAACCTTTTCGACGTCAGCGTGGTATCTATTATTGACACAAACGGAGAAAACAACAGCAACCTGGACGAAATCAAGAATCTGAAAGAACTGCTGACTTCGCGCGAGCTCGAAATTATCAAATTGCAGAAAAAAGTGATCGATCTTTACGAAGAGCGCGAAAAGGAAAAATAAGATCAGAATAATTTTTTAAGGGTAGCATGTCGTTTACCGAATGTTGCCCCCGTGGCCTGGTGTATAGCAAGCATTTTGTCGTTAAAGTCGCCAACCCAGGACAGTTCAAGTTCTTTGTACTGTTTAAGGGGAATAACATACTCCTTTAACTTGATAAACAGCGCTGACTCCAGGCCATGTTTTTGAAAGGCAGTTTTTGTCCCCATCACCACAGCGCGCATGCGCGTTACGCCTTTCCACCTGCGGTATGCAAATCGGATCTTCTCGAGCAAACCCAGCTTTCCGTTAAATCCCTTGATCATCTGGTTCGCGTCAGGAATAATCACGACGAATGACGCGGGTTCTCCGTTCAGGTAAGCAAACCAGATCAGTTTCTCATCCATAATCGGTTCCATACTTTTAAAGCTCTTTTCCAGCACCCCGCGTTTAATCGGAACGAAATTGTCAAAATCTTTCCAGGCGTCGTTGTAAATTTCCATCAGGTCGCTGATATACTTATCCTTATTTTTAACCGAAAAATGTTCAAAATGATAGCCATCTTTCCGGGCTACCCAGTTTGCAATTTTTGTGAAACGCTCGGGAAACGGTTTTTCGATGGCCAGGTGATTGGTAATCTGCTCATAAGCCACTTCAAAGCCGTAGTTGAGAAACAACTGCTGGTAATACGGCAGGTGGTAATTCATGCCGAAAGAGGGTGGGGTAAAACCCTCGATAAGCAGCCCCCAGAACGTGTCGTTCTCCCCGAAGTTGATGGGACCTTCCATGGCCTTCATGCCGCGCTCCTGCAGCCAGTTCCTGGCTGTATCAAACAGCAGATCAGCAGCCTGCTGGTCATCGATGCATTCAAAAAAACCGCAACCGCCTGTAGGGACATCGTACTGATAGGCTTTTTTTTCGTTGATGAAGGCGGCAATACGACCTGCCGGCTTACCATCATCGGTATACAACAGCCACCTGCTGCAGCTTCCATGTTCAAAAAAGGGATTTTTTGCCGGGTTGAAGACGTTTTCAACTTCTTCATCAAGCGGACAAATCCAGTTCGGGTCGTTGCGGTAAATGAACTTCGGGATGTCCAAAAAGACCTTTTTATCCTGGCTGCTGGTAACAGGTGTAATTTTCATAGGCTATGTTGTGCTGCAAAAATAAAAAGCATCCCGGAAATAGGATGCTTTTTTATATGGTCCGGGTGCTGGTTCAGATCGCAAACTCAGTCTGTCCGGTTTTAGTACTTGTCATCGTCGTCATCGTCATCAAAACTTTCGAACGTATCGAAATCATCGATGGGCAGTTCAAAGTCATCATCGTCTTCATCATCATCAAATGGCCGTTTGCCTTTTTGGTCCAGTTCTGAAAGGCTGTCTGTATGGTCTTCAGGACTTGTCACCTCACTCTTCTTTGTTGGTTTCTTTGGCGTTTTCATTACACAAAAATAATGTTTGCTGTGATTTTTTACTGAACTAAAATTACAAAAATCTTTTCGAAGAAAAAACAAAGAATCTACGCCTGCTAATTTTAAACGCAGCTTTTGGCCTAGTCGTTCACGGCACCAATGCTGTTTTCATCGGCAGCGATATCTTTCAGCCTGGGCAGCTGATCAATGGAACTAAGGGCAAAGTAGTCCATAAACTGCGCACTGGTTCCGTACAGGATCGGTTTTCCCGGCCCATCTGATTTCCCGGCTATGCTGATGAGCTCTTTTTCGAGCAGCCGCTGAACGGAGTAGTCTGAATTGACACCCCTGATCTGTTCAATTTCCAGTTTGGTGATCGGCTGCCGGTAGGCAATGATCGCCAGCGTTTCAATTGCGGCCTGACTAAGCTTCTTTTTTGATTGCTGTTGCTGCAACACATTCACCACGTTGAAATAGTCCGGTTTGGTAAGAAACTGGTAACCGCCCCCGATCCTGACCGGACGGAACGAAAAAAACGCATCTGCGTATTTTTTCTCGAGGGCCAGACAGGCCGCCTCTACGTCAGCCTTGCTGAGCTGCACCTGCAGGGCCGAGTAAATGGCCATGCGGATGTCCTCTTCAGAAATGCTGCCCTGGGCAGAAAAAATGAGTGCTTCAATGTGTTGTTGAATCGGAGCTTCAGACATGTGCGCAAAGGTAATTCAAAGTGGCTTAAAACAAAAAAAGCGGGAAAGTTTTAAACTTTACCGCTTTCAACACACAAATGAAACCTGAATTAAGATATAGTTTTAGGTTAGGTTTAAATATCTATATCAATTCTATAAGAACGCTTTTGGTAATCAGGTTTTTTACCTGTTTATCATGAAACAATTATAGAGCAAAGTTGAGATACCTGTAGGCCTCTTTTAGTAAGTGGTAGTGATAATTGAGTAAACGGTAAATCCTAGCTGAGCGGCAACAGGATTTGTACCACCGTGCCTGATACACCGTTCTGAAAAATATGGAGTTGTATAGGTTTTGATGCAATCTGGCTCAACAGCAGGATTCGCTCCCTGGTTAGTTCCATGCCTTTGCTGCTGTGGCCGCCACGCTGGTTGCGCCTGGAATTTTCAATGCCTACGCCGTCGTCCCTGATCTCGATAAACAGGTGGTCGTCTTTTTCGCGCATGGCAATGTGAATGGTACCGCCTGTTTCTTTCGGCATAATGCCATGCCAGATCGCATTTTCGATATAAGGCTGCAAGAGCATGGAGGGGATCATGGTTTCTTCCCGGTCAATGGCCGGGTCAACGTTGATCAGGTAATTGAGCTTTTCCCCGAAACGGTTTTTCTCCAGTTTCAGGTAGAGGTTCAGGTATTCCAGTTCTTCTTCAACTGCGATGTAACTCTTTGTACAGATATCCAGGTTTTTCCTGATCAGCTTGGCGAAGCCGGTCAGAATGCGGTTTGCTGCAGAATTGTCCTGCGTATTGATAAAATGCTGAATGGAATTCATGACATTAAACACAAAATGGGGGTTCATCATGGCCTGTAAGGCCTGCTGTTCAAGAATGAGGACCTTGTTTTGCAGCAGCAGCTGTTTCTGTTCTTTATTTTTTTGCCGTTTTGTGATGCCTGCGGCCAGCCGGTAAAAGATATATGCAGCCAGTATAATGCTGATCAGGATGAACCAGGGCGTTTGCCAGAACATACCGGTTACTTTGAAGCGCAGCGTGGCTGGATTACTCCAGCTGCTGTTCTGGTTCCTGGCGCTAACCTGGAAGGTATAATCGCCGGGTTCGAGCGAAGACAGTTCGATGCGCCTGTTCTTTGTCTGGGTCCAGTTGCCGCCGGCTTTGAGGCGGTACCGGTAAACCACGTTTCCTGAACGGAAATTCAGGGCACTGTAATCGATGCTGAGGTTGTTGCTGCCGGGACTGAGCACCAGGCTGTCAGTATCGATAGCCAGCGGCGATTTATTGTTTGAAACGGCGGTGATATAAATTGGCGGCGGCGACAGGTCTGTGGTGCTGCGTTTATTCGTTGCGAGGAAGACCAGGCCGGAGTTGGTGCCGAAATACGCATACCGGCTACCAATAAATACATCGTTAACCTCGTTGTTCAGCAGGTCCTTGCCATCTTCGAAAATAGACACACTGAACCGGTTGCCGTCCTGTTTTATTTTGTTGATGCCTTTGTTGGTCACTACCCAGATATCCTTGCCCGAAATAAAGAGGCGGTTGCAGATGTTGTCGGTAAGCCCGTTTGCCCGGGTCAGGTGGCGAACAGCGCCACCCGGTTTGTACAGCACCAGGCCGTACCCATCTGTGGCGATAATCAGCGTTCCATCGGCAGTTTCTGCCATGTCGTTTACCCTTTTGTTGAGCAGCCGCGCAGCGTCGCGGTGTGCGTTAAGCCGGCCCGCGGAAAACTCGAAAAGTCCTTCAATATTCGAAAACCAAAGGCGGTGACTGCGGTCATAAAAGGCATGGTAAGAGCGGTCTTTGAAGAAATCTTGCCGCTCACGGAAGCGCATGGAAGAAAATTCCAGCTTTTTTGCCTCGCGGTCAGGAATAATGACCACCCCCGACGAAAGGGCAAGTGCCAGTTCCCGGTTTGGTCCGAGGCTGAAGTGTTTGACAACAAAAAGCACATCATTCGCTTCACGCAGGTAGTCGATGCGGTGTGGTCTTTTATAAATATTCCGGATCACGCCCAGGCCGTACTCGGATGCAAAATAGAGGCTGTTTCCGTCCAGTTCAAGCTGTTTGATTGATCTGAACTTCCTTTTGTCGGGTAGGTCAATGGTGTGGCAGGCAAAGTTACGGGAGTTGACCATGGTGATTTGCCCTTTGTCGCTGCCCAGCCAAAGGTTATTGTTTTTGTCCATGACAACCGAACGGACCGACTCGTTTGCCAGGCCGTTTTCCCGGTTCAGTATAAAGACCTGGTTGTTCTCACGCGGCAGCATATACAGGCCGTTCGCGCTTGTGAACCACATATTGCCATTGCGGTCTTCTATGGTCTGTGTAACCGGTACGCCCGGCAGAAACCTTCGCATGGTGCCATTGCTGATGTTCAGCACGCCGTTCTGACTGCTTAACCAAAGGCTGCTGCGCGGGCTGTAAAAAAAATAACCCGGATTACCCGCCAACAGCGCGCTGTCTATGGGAAGAGAAGGAATGACCTGGCCGTTTCTCCAGCGGTTCAGGCCATTTTTGCCAATAAAGAGCATGGTGCGGTCCTGCATATTGGCCGCAGTCTTGTAAGACAGGGGCAGGATTTTGCTGTTCACCCCTTTAAAGGTTTTGCCGTTCAGCAGGGAGGCATGGGCGTTGCTGACCGCCCAGATGCGTCCTTCCTGGTCTTCGTGGATCAGGGCATTGATCAGCTGCGCTTTGTCTTCCGGGCTGGTGTACACCCTGAAATTTTTGCCGTCCCACATGCCTACCCGGTTTGCATTCGAGCCGAACCAGAGTCTGCCCCGACTGTCTTCGAGAAAGGAAACGATAACCGCATGCAGGTTCAGTTTCCGAACCATGGCATTGTTTGCATCGTTGTAGATCAGTCCTTTATAGTGGTAACTTAGTTTGCCGTTGAGGGCCAGGAACCAGATGCGGCCGGCACGGTCTTCTTTCAATTGCAGAATCTGCGTGTCGGGCAACCCGTTGTCAACCGTGAAAGTTTCAAACTCTTTTCCGTCAAACCGGCTTACACCTGCATCTGTAGCAACCCAGATGTAACCTTTGCTGTCCTGCAGCACATTAAAACAGTTGTTGCCTGCAAGTCCGTGCCGAACGCTGAAATGTGACAGGTAAGGCGACTGTGCAACCAGGGGCGGCCCCGCAAAAAGGATGCAGCACACAAGCAGAAACCGGTGAAGGACTTTATTTATCACCCTGAATATTGGTATAAGATTTAATCTTTTCAAAGAAATCGGGCGCCCGTCGCCTGGAAACGTTAATAATTTCGCCGTTTTTTAAAATAAGCTGCAGGCCGTTACGGGAATGGTATTCTTTCACGAAATCCAGGTTAACGATGCTCGACTTGTGCACCCGCACAAACCTGTGGTCGGGCAGCAGCTCTTCATATTCGCGCAGTACTTTTGAAACGGTTATTTTTTCAAGATTGACCAGGTTAAAAACTGAGTAGTTGCTGTCTGCCTCAATGTGGACAATGTTGTCGAGTTCAACAACCCTGAAACCCTGGCCGTTCGGAAGGGTGATTTTTTTCAGTTCAGTACGTGCACTCAGGTCTCCGGCCAGGTTTTGCAGGCGGTCTGTTGCACCCAGCTGGCCGCTGGTCAGGTTCTTGCGTTCGGCAGCCCGGCCAACCGCTACCATCAGTTCATCAATGTCAATGGGCTTAAGAAGGTAATCGAGTGCATTCGCTTTGATGGCCTTGATTGCATACTGGTCATAGGCGGTGGTAAAGATGACCATGGCCTGGTGCCGTGAAATAGCGGGCAGCAGTTCGAAGCCGTTCTCGCCGGGCATAGCAATGTCCAGGAAGACCAGATCTGTCTTCTGCTGCTCGAGCAGCTCCCTGGCCTCAGCCACTGAGCGGGCAATGCCATTGATCTCGACCTCCGGGCAATGCTGTTGCAGGAGAAAAAAGAGAGAGGAACGGGCAAATTCCTCATCGTCTGCGATAATGGCCTTAAGCATTTCTGTGTTGATTGAGCGGCTTAAGTTATCTAAAAAAAAGCGCAGATAAAAAAAACGCTTTTTATGAAATCCGGCGGCGCTGCTCTTTCGTATCTAAAGCAGATCACTTATTGAAATTTAAACCCATAACCATGATGAAAACTACTGACAACCAAGAATCTCAGCTGATTTCAGGTAAAAGCGGGCTGATCAGCTCCCGCCGTACCTTCCTGCAGTTTGCAGGCGCCGGCATGGCCGGTATGGCACTTGTTGCTGCCGGTTGTAAAAAGAACCGGTACCCGAACTTCGAAACCGCAGACGGTGTAGACCTGGGCAAAGACGATATTGGTATTTTAAACTATGCCTATGCGTTAGAGCAGCTTGAAGCGGCTTTTTATACGCAGGTAGTAGCGGGTTCCGGCTTTGCTGCTTTCAGCGATATAGAAAAAGCCTACCTGACCGATATCCGCGACCACGAAGTCGCACACCGCGAATTTTTTAAGAATGCATTGCAGGGAAATGCGATTCCCGCACTCGAGGTAAATTTTTCTGCCATTAATTTCGGCGACAGGACCTCGATTCTTTCTACGGCCAAGGCATTCGAAGACCTGGGTTGCGCAGCCTACAATGGCGCAGGCCGGCTGATCAAAGACAAAAACTACCTGCTGCTGGCCGGCAAGATCGTATCTGTTGAGGCACGCCATGCGGCGCTCATCCGCGACCTGATCGCGAACGGCTCTTTCGCAAATAGCGAAGTAGTGGATGCAAACGGACTCGAAAAATCCAAGGCACCAAAAGATGTGCTCGCCATCGCGGGAGCGTACATCAAGACCAAGATTAATGCAAGTAATTTACCTTCTTAAACCAGAGCGACCATGAATATCCTACATATCATAGACGAAATTGAAAAAGCAGACAACAGCATTGCAGACCGCTTAAGTCCGCGCAGGCAGGCCATGAAAGATTTTTATGGCTTTGGCTCTAAAGTCGCGCTGGCATCGCTGCCCTTTGCACTGGGCTCCATGTTTAAAAAAGCCTACGGCAGGCAAACCAGTTCTACGGTTTTAAACGTGTTGAATTTTGCCCTGACCCTTGAATATCTCGAGGCAGAATTTTATACACGTGCTGTTGAGCGCGGCACTGCACTGATTCCCGCAGGTGCTCCCACAGGGGCGATCACGACGATTCGCGATCATGAAAATCAGCACGTGGCATTCCTGAGAACGGCCATTACGCAGGCCGGCGGAACCCCGGTGCCTAAACCAACGTTCGATTTTTCGGGCGGAAATGGCAGTGGAAACGGGCCATTTAAAGAAGCGTTCAACAACTACGGGCTGTTCCTGGCTGTAGCCCAGACATTTGAAGATACCGGCGTACGGGCTTACAAAGGACAGGCCGGCGATCTGCTCGGCTCTGGTGGTGTGCTCGAAGCAGCATTGAATATCCATTCGGTAGAGGCCCGTCATGCATCACACATCAGGCAGATGCGCCGTGCAAACGGATCGCTCGTACCAGCCGGTGTAGTGGTTAAACCATGGATTACTGAAAATCAGAGTGGCATTGCAGACTCAGCCGTTCAGCCGGCCTACAATGGCGAAGAGATCAAGAGCCAGGCTGGTGTTGGTATTCAGAATATTAACGGTCAGAATATTTCAGCAGCAGCCGCTTCTGAGGCTTTCGATGAGCCGCTGACCAAAGATCAGGTACTTGCCATCGTTGATCCGTTCATCGTATAATATTCCAGGTAAGGAAGTTTAGTTTTAGGTAGGGGTAAACAAGCGAGTTGTTTACCCCTTTTTTATTGAATCAATAGGTAATAACCTGCTCTTCAAGATGTTCAGGCAGCTCGCGATAATTATATTTCTGGCCCCTTAGCTGCGGTTCGAACCCCGCTTCGCGAATGGCCTGCTGGATGCCATTTGCCGTAAAACGGTGCGGGGCACCTGCTGCCGACACGACGTTCTCTTCAATCATGATCGAGCCAAAATCGTTCGCACCTGCGTGCAGACAAAGCTGCGCGGTCTTTTTGCCCACGGTCAGCCAGCTTGCCTGGACGTTTTTAACGTTAGGAAGCATGATCCGGCTCAGGGCAATCATGCGGATGTATTCATCTGCCGAAACGTTGTTGCTGATGCCGCGAAGCCGCTTCAGCAGCGTGCCGTCATCCTGGAAGGGCCAGGGAATAAACGCCAGGAATCCATTGGCACCTTCAGGTTTTTCGCTTTGTACGTCCCTGATCCAGGCCAGGTGTTCAAACCGCTCATAAAGGGTCTCTACATGGCCAAACATCATGGTCGCCGACGTAGTAATATCCAGTTGGTGGGCAGCCCGCATCACGTCAAGCCATTCCTTGCCGCCGCATTTCCCTTTACTGATCAGCCGCCTGACGCGGTCATTCAGTATTTCTGCACCCGCCCCGGGCAGCGAATCAAGTCCGGCCTCTTTGAGCGTACGCAATACTTCGGTATGTGAAATGCCTTCCAGTTTAGCCACGTGCGCAATTTCGGGCGGTCCGAGTGCGTGCAGTTTCAGGTCTGGATACAGCTCTTTCAGTTTTTTGAACAGGTCTGCATAGAACTGCAGGCCGAGGTCCGGGTGGTGGCCGCCCTGCAGCAGCAGCTGGTCGCCCCCAAGGCGAAATGTTTCTTCGATCTTAACCTTATACGTCTCGATATCGGTAATGTAGCTGTCTTCATGCCCGGGTCTGCGAAAGAAGTTGCAGAACTTGCAGTTGGCAATGCAAACATTGGTGGTGTTCACGTTCCGGTCAATCTGCCAGGTTACCTTGCCGCTGGGTACCTGGATTTTCCTAAGGGCATTTGCAGTAAACATCAGCGAAGCGGTATCCGCTTCCTTAAAGAGGAACATTCCTTCTTCGATGCTCAGAAACTCAAAGTTCCTGGCTTTTTGCAGCAAGTCGGCAGTATTCATACGGCAAATATACCAAATATAGTGGTGGCGAAGCGTACCCTGCCTGCCCCGGCAAAAATCGAATGGCTTTTTTACAAAACCATTATCTGAGGTAAAACCAGGGGTGGCCCGAATTGTTAAGATTAGGCCGGAAATAAGCTATATTTACCGACTTTCACAGACCTATGGTAAGTTTCACCCGTTTTACGCTCGATAATGGACTTAAAGTCCTTGTACATGAAGATCCAACCACGCCAATGGCCGTACTCAATGTGCTGTATGATGTTGGCGCGCGTGACGAAAATCCCGGTCAAACCGGTTTTGCGCATCTCTTCGAGCACCTGATGTTTGGCGGATCGCTGAACATTCCATCATACGATGAACCCCTGCAACGCGTTGGGGGCGAAAACAATGCTTTTACGAGCAATGATATCACCAATTATTACCTGACCCTTCCCTCAGAAAATGTCGAAACCGCATTCTGGCTGGAAAGTGACCGCATGCTGAGTCTGGCCTTTACAGAAAAAAGCCTTGAGGTACAGCGCAATGTGGTTTGCGAAGAATTCAAGCAACGTTACCTTAACCAGCCTTACGGCGATGTCTGGCTTAAGCTTAGACCGCTTGCCTACCGGGAGCACCCTTACCGCTGGGCAACGATCGGTAAAGAGCTGTCGCACATCGAACAGGCCACGATGGACGATGTCAAAGCGTTTTTCAGGAAACATTATAATCCGAAGAATGCCATCGTGGTCGTGGGCGGCAATGTGAAGACCGACGACATGAAGGTAATGGCAGAGAAATGGTTTGGCAGTATCCCGTCCGGGCCCAGGTACGACCGGGACCTGCCACAGGAACCCGAGCAAACTGAAGCGCGGACCGAAACCGTGAAAGCCGATGTACCGCTTGATGCCATTTACATGGCTTTCAAAATGGGACGGCGCACGGATCCTGACTATTATGCGTTCGACCTGCTCTCAGACATTCTTTCCCGCGGAAAATCTTCCAGGCTTTACAATTCCCTGCTCAAGGAAAAGCAGTTGTTCAGCGAAATCAATGCCTACAACATGGGTAGCCTCGATACGGGTCTGTTCGTGATCGAAGGAAAACTTTCTGAAGGGACACCGATGGAAGAGGCAGAAGCCGGGATCTGGACAGAGCTTCAGCGGCTGGCTACCGAGCCGGTAGGCGAGGCAGAGCTGACCAAAGTGAAGAATAAGGTCGAGTCGACCATGGCGTTCAGCGAAATGAGCCTGCTTGACAAAGCAATGAACCTGGCGTTCTACGAACTGCTTGGCGACGCGAACCTGTTTAACGAAGAAACCAGCCGGTACCATGCCGTACAGGCCGCCGACATCATGCAGGCGGCAGCTGCAACCTTTACGAAAGAAAAAAGTTCCATCCTTTATTACCTGAAAAATGCTTAACCGTACAGAAGCACCCGCTTTCGGACTTGTGTCTGATATCCAGTTTATAAAACCCGAACACAGGACGCTGCGCAATGGCATACCCGTTTTCTCGTTGGTTGCGGGCGGCCAAGATCTTGTGCGCATCGAGTTTATTTTTGAAAACGTTGACCATGCCGAAGGCAGTCCGCTGCAATCAATGGCCGTCAACAATCTGCTGAACAACGGAACGGCAACGCGTTCAGCCCGGGAAATCGCCGAAAGTGTCGATTTTTATGGGGCCTTTCTTCAGACCGATTACAATCCTGACCATGCGTCATTAACCCTGTATACCCTGACCAAACACCTTGAAGCGGTGCTGCCAATTGTTCACGATGTGCTGACAGGAAGTACATTTCCGGCCGATGAATTGGACATTTTCGCGCGCAACCAGAAGCAGAAGCTGCTGGTCAACCTGAAAAAAAACGATTTTGTAGCGCGCCGGTTGTTTTCGGCCGCGGTGCTTGGCAACACGCCTTACGGCTATGTGCCGCAGCCAGAAGATTATGACCAGCTTGACCGCGGCACGCTGCTCAGGTATTTCGCAGCGGGCTACAGTCCGGAGAATTGCACCATTGTAGCTGCCGGTAAATTTGACGAGCGCAGCTTTAACTTGCTGGACCGGTTTTTCGGAGCTGACTGGGAAGTAAAAGAAAAAGCCGCCGCCCAGCAATTTACGCCAGGCGAACCTGATGCACGGAAAATTTACCAGGAAGTTCCCGACGCACTCCAGTCGGCGCTCCGGCTGGGCACGCTGACCATCAACCGCAGGCATCCGGATTTCCCTGCATTGCAGGTTTTAAACTGCGTACTCGGCGGGTATTTTGGGTCGCGGCTCATGGCAAATATTCGCGAAGACAAAGGATTTACCTACGGGATCGGTTCAGGACTCGCTTCGCTCAAACATGCAGGTTATTTCTTTATTTCGACAGAGGTAGGAGCAGAAGTAAGCCAGGCTGCGCTCAATGAAATTTATAGCGAAATCAGCCTGCTGCAATCGGCACCCGTAGCCGGCGAAGAACTTTCGTTGGTCCGGAATTACATGATGGGATCGTTGCTGGGTAGTCTTGAGAACGTTTTCTCGCATGCAGACAAGTTCAAAAATGTGCATTTCTCGGGCATGGATTATGACTATTACAGCAACTACATCGAAACCATTCGCACGGTTAGCGCAGAGCGGCTGCAGCACCTGGCGCAAACCTACCTGCGGCCGGAGCAGTTTGTAGAGGTTACAGTGGGCAAAAAATAAGCCCGCCTTATTCGGCGGGCCCTATGGTGTTAAGCGCTTTTGGCAAGCACAGCTTTGACCTTGTCGGCCTGATAGATCTTTTTATAGAACTCGACCAAGTCATTGTATTTTCCGGGTGCGAACGTTTTATCCTGTATGCGCAGCCGGCGTTTGTAAAGAATTTTACCGTCTTGCTGCGTTACGCTTGCCTCGTATTTTCCAAATTCGCTTTCCAGGGTAACCGGCTTTGGCAAAAATTCCACTTTGTAGCCAGCCGGCAGCACAAAAGTCAGTTCGTCATCGTCCTGGTAGCCGAACGGAAGGGCGAAGGGTGTTTTCCGCGCTTCTATAGCGGGTAAAATAGCTTCGCGCCTGTTCAGAAGGTTCAGTGTAAGAAAGGAGCGGTCCCCGCCCGATGTCAGCACCTTGATTGCCTTGATTGCCAGGTCTTCCTGCATTTCGGGCCTGGCGCGGTCCGGCTGTTTGAAAGCATACGACTCCAGCTCAGGGTTAATTGCCGCATAACGCGAAAGCAGGTATTTGCGTTGCTCAGATGGTTCTGAAGAAAGCAATTCCATGTTGTCTTCATATTGCGCTGCACCGAATGTTGTATTGACTTTGATTTGGGCATTGCCGTCTTCAAGCAGGGTAACAGTGGCTTGACGCCGCTGGAAATTTTTTTCCGGATTCAGCGCAGGCGTGCGTGCCAGGATTCCGCCTTTTTCGGTAACCAGCAACACGGTGCGGTCGGCAATACCATGCGCCACATACCCCGCAGGCTGCTGCTGGCTCGTGCACTCGAGCCAGGTGGTGTCTTTACCCAATGGTACACTCAGAATCATGTGGTTCGCCTGGTTAAAACTGGCGAAGTCTCTTTTGAGCGACGGCAGTCCGGCACCGATAACCACCAGGTTTGAAGCGATTCCTGCTTCTTTCAACATGGCTTTCATGTAGTTAGATAGGGCCTTGCAATCGCCGTAACTGACCTGCGACACCTTTTCTGCTGCGATGGGTTTGAAACCGCCAATACCGAGCTGAACGCTCACATACCGGGTGCTTTGCTGCAGGTAATTGTAAAGAATGCTGATTTTTTCCTGGGCTGATCCTGCTTTTTTGACCAGTTCCCGCACCAGCACAGCCTTTTCGGCACTGAGTTGATCGCCGCCATTGCTCAGGTCGAAGATCCATTTTCCCAGGTCCTGCCAGTTGTTCAGCCTGCCTTCGGCTTTGTCATACACAAAATGGTTAGGCGAGATCTGCACCCAGGGCGTCACGCTCTCCAGGCCGGCGCTGAGTGGTTCAGGCTCGAAGGCAGAAAGGTTTTTTGCAGACCAGCGATAGCGTATTTTCCGCTCTTTAGCGATCGAATCTGTGGCCAGGTCACGGCTTTTGTGCATCCTGACGTTGAGTCCCTCCGGTATGATGAGCTCGTAGGTGGAATGTTCTACCGCGTACCCGAAGCCGGCAAGCGGCCGCCACGCCGGGTAATTAAGCAGGCCGTTGTAATCTTTTGTATAACTGTATTCGAGCGTGTAAGGGTAGGCCTGGTTGTTCATTTCCAGGTGTTTGACCCGGTAATCTTCGTACAGTGAATAACTGGAAATTGCACTCTGGTCAATCAGTTCTGATGAGCGGTAATCACGGACTTTTTTTCCCTGAGCATCATACAAAGTAGCTCTGATGTTGGAGATCGAGCTGGATCTGTCATAGTATTCAGTAAAGGCCGCAGCCGGGTCGCCATTTTTGTTCAGCACGGTGACCGCATAAGTGCAGGTCTGAACAGCACTGCCGGGGCTTTTTACCTCGAAACGCGTATCGTCTTTACGCACCACAAACGAGGCGTGGTGCAACAACGCCGGATCAATTTTGCCGGCATCAAAATCCTGTGCAGCAACCGGAAAGCAGAGGCAGGTCAGTGCCAGTGCGTTAAGTACAGCCCTGATCATATTTTTTTGAAAACGAGTTGCTCAGCCTGTTTGCTGACCACGTTTTTGAAAAGTTCTTTCAGATCGAGGTACTCGTCTGAGGAGAACATGGATTTGTTGATGGCGATCTTGCTGGTAATGAGGATCTGGTTGTCCTGCTGGTTAAAGATGAAGCTGAAGGTCGCCGTGTTGTCGGGCAGTTTGAATACCTGGCTTTTCGGCGTCTTCTCGATTGTATAATTCTTGGGGAAGGTCAGCACAATGCGGTAAACTTCTTCAGAAGGATAAGCAAAATCAACAGGAAATTTGCGCTCCTCAAGTGTAAAAGGGTTTTCTTTGGTGCGCTGAAAGAGCAGCGGATTGAAATAAATAAGATCGCCGGCTTCTTCAACCTGTTCCTCGATGGCAACCTCCATAGTTTCTACGAAGGGATTCTGCAGGCTGTCCAGCGCATCGACCTTGTATTTCAAAATATTCAAACCCGGTTTGTCGGCTTTAAATGCTTTGACGAATTCAGGCTCGCTCGCCGCCTGACGGTAGCTGTTTCGCCGGTGCACCCCTTTGTGGCCGCTGTTGTAGTGGTACAACGTTCCCGAGAGTTTGTTTTCAGAGCTGAGTTCCAGGTTATACTGGTAATTCTCGCGTGCAGGCGCGGTGGCTTCAATCGGTATCCAGGCGGCCCCGGTGTCGCCGATACGCAGGCCGGTATGGTTCAGGCTTGCTGTTGCCAGCATACCCGGGTAGTGTTCGGGGTCTGTTGCATCAAGCAGGTAAGTCTCTTTACCAACCAGCGCCTGCACAACAACATTGTTGAACTTGCTGAGCATGGGGTAACCAGGGTGTGCGCCGTTGTCGCGGGTGCTGACCAGGACCGCACGGGCTGGTATTTTTGCATCATTCAGCAGGGTTGCAAGTGCAAGGTTGATGTCGGCTGAATTGCCGGTCTTTTTCTCAAATGCCGTTTTGATGCTGGTGTGCGAGGTGTACATGCGGTGATGCCCGTTCCATTTCAGGCTTCTTTTTACATGTTCAAAAATACGCGTGGTCCGGTTCATGGCCGAGGTGTCGGACCCGACGAGTTCAGTAGCCAGGTTCCGCGTATAGCCCGACGGTTTGACGTAGCCGCCAAAATTTTCATCGGCCGCGAGTTCGCCTACGATCTTGCTCCAGTTGCCCGTATAGTCGCGGTAATAATCGCCGGGAAAATTTGTGGCAAGCAGTTCAAATTCCAGCTTGGCGGTATAATCGCTCAGCGTTGTAATGAAAGCCTCGGTCTTTATGGCAGGTGCATTTTCTGTAACGTATTTGGTGTACTGCGCTGTGGTGCTCACGCTGCCAGCCCCGGGAATATGGTAGTTGGCATTGACGTTTTCCTGTTTGGCAATGCTTATCGGAAAAAATCCGGTGGGCATGACTTTGTACCGGAAGTACTCTGGTATGGTTACAGTATACTCTGAATAGAGTGTAGGATAACCGGCCTGGAAGCTCCAGTCGCGCAGGGTGAAAATAAAGTCTGACTTGATGCTGTACTTGTATTCGATGATCGAGCCTTCCTTTACATTGGGAAGCGTGTATTTTTTGATGCTGTTCGAGCGGTCCACATTTTCGGTAAAGCGGGCGTCTTTTCCCATTTTCAGGGAGACAACCTTGCCGTTTTCCAGGTTGTAAGTTGCGGCTTCCATGTTGTCGAGCGTTTCGCGACTGCTGCCTGAGTTGCGGTACAGGCCGATCTCGAAATTGGCAAGGTCATAAGCATTTTTGCTGTTGATCTTGTACCGGAGATGCCGTTCATAAACATAAGCAAAGCCGCCCGAAGTGGGGTTGATGTCGAAATAACAGCTGCCGACATCGAAAATTTTTATGGCAGCAGCGGCACTGTCGGCGCCAGGCGCACGGACCGCGAATTCTGCAGCATCGACTTTTCCGAATTTAGAAAATTTAGGTTTGGCGGGCGTCTGGGCAGATGCCGCATAACAGGACAATGCTGCAAACAGCAAAGCCGGGATGAATTTGAATTGCATGAGTGATCGCGTTAATCATGCAATAATAAAAAAGTTTTGTTTAAACTAAAAATAATTTCTGGTGCCGGTACACCAACGCTGCACCGGCACACGGCTATTTTTTCTCCCTGATCAGCGTGACCACACCGTCCATTGTGGAAACCAGGGTTTCATTTTCGCTGATCACGTTCACCGTGTTAACCATCGAGTTATCTACCTTATGCCCCCAAAGGGTCTCTTTTCCATCAGCCCGGATGGCATACACTACACCGTTGCGCGTACCGAAGTAAACACGGTCTTTTTTCGAAATGAGCATGGATGGCGCGTGTTCGTAGCCGAAACCGACGTTCAGTTTCCAGGCAATGCCGGGATTGCTGCGGCCGGGGGCAAAAGCTACAACTTCATCCTGCATGGTTTTTCCATAAATGAAGCTGCCGTCTGCTGCGATTCCGGTCGATTCCCTAACACGTGCCTCATTGTTGCGCCAGAGGGTCTGGCCGGTTGCCAGGTCAATCGCTGTCAGGTAACGGTCGGGTGCTGAAATATACACGATGCCGTCTTTTTCAATCGGCGTGCACATGGCCGGCGAAAACATGCGGTTTGCGTTGCCGTTGTTCCATTTCCACCGCAGCGCCCCTGTCTTCGCATCGAGCGCGTACAGGTGGCGGTCCCAGGAGCCAAAAATGACCGTATTTCCGGTCAGCAGCGGTTTGCCGACAATGGTGCCGCCAAGTCCGTTAAATGTCCATAGTACTTTGCCATTCCGGGCATCGAGCGCGCGGAAACAGCTGTCGCTCGAACCGATGTAAACCGTATTGCCTTTAACCAGCGGGCTGCCTAAGACAGCTTGTTTGGCTGTGAAGGTCCAGGCGGGTTGTCCCGTTTTTGCACGAAGCGCATAGACTTTCCCATCGCCCGAGCCGATAATGACCAGATCTTTGAAGCTGGCAGCCGAACTGTAAATGGCTCCGCCGGTCTGAAAGCTCCAGGTTTTTTTTCCGGCATCGGCGGTCAGCGCCTCGACGGTGCCCAGGCTGTTGCCAAATACAACCAGGTTCTTGTGCTTTACCGGGGTATTCACAACGTTTGCAGCGCTGTGGTAAGACCAGGCCTTTTTTATTGCAGGGTACTGCCCGTTGATCGTTGAATCGGGGCGGGGGAACGTGCGGCCGTCATTCCGGTAGGTTTCCAGCGCGTGCATGCGCCAGGGGTTCTGAAGCGGCTGCCCGGGGCGTTTCTCGGCAAAAAACACCGAATCCTGACGCATGGTTACAATGTTGTAGCCACCAATGCTGTCTTTGGCACGCAGGTTAGAGCGGCCCATGGTGCCCTTAATGCCTTCAAAATCGTAGCCTTTGTTCTGGTGGCCATGGCCGCAGATTGAGTACTGGACGTTGTATTTTTTTAGCCGGTCAGTGGCTTCGTACCAGTTGTCCAGGCTGTTGTCAAGCGGGTAGTGGTTAATGAACACGATTCGCTGTCCTGCCGGGGCGGCTTTCAGCACCTGGTCCATCCAGATGATCCCATCGCGCGGGATATGGCCGTCAGACATTCGCACATATGGACCGCAGGCATTTGCTATGAACAGAAAACCCTTGTGCGTAAAATTAAATTTGTCGCTGCCAAATGTACGGATGAAAGACACGCCGCCAGACTCTGACCAGCCCGTATCGTGGTTGCCCGGAATCACGTGATAAGGCTTATTCAGTCCTGAAAGAATCTCTTTGGTCAAAGCCAGTTCCTTGTTGGTTCCCATCTCGGTGAGGTCGCCGGTAACCAGCACAAAGTCGATATCGGTTAACCTGTTAATGTCGGCAACCGTATTGCGCAGATCGCGTTCGCCGCTTTCTGCACCGACATGTGTATCGGTTACAAATGCATATTTGAATTGCTGGGCGGAGGCACTGAACCCCAGGGTAGCCGCCAAAACCAGGATCATTAATTTTTTCATTGCGTGTTTTTGCTGTTTTCGATTTAAATATGCGCATTTATGCGGGAAAATGCGAGCACTGTAATCAACATGTTAAAGAGAGACCGCCTGCTTTGTCAACAGGATCACATTTTGAAGGCCGCGTAACAGCCGATCGTTGCGATTCAGGAAAAATTGAATTACCTTTGCCCGGCAAATAATAACTCCTAATCATTATTTGCTATGCAACTCGATCCCCAAAAATTTATCGCCGAAGGACTAACATACGATGACGTATTGTTGGTTCCTGCCTATTCTGAAGTGCTTCCCAGCGATGTGGACACCAGCACGCAGCTTACAGCCCGCATTAAACTGAACGTTCCGATCATTTCGGCAGCGATGGACACCGTAACGGAGTCTGACCTGGCCATTGCGATCGCGCAGGCCGGCGGGATCGGCATCCTTCATAAAAACATGACCATTGAGCGCCAGGCAGGGGAGGTGCGGAAAGTGAAGCGTTCCGAAAGTGGGATGATCCAGGACCCGGTCACGGTCGATGAAGGTGCCTCGGTGGGCGATGCATTCAAACTGATGGAGCAGAACAGCATCGGCGGGATCCCGGTGGTTCGCAATGGCAACAGCCTGGTCGGTATCATCACCAACCGTGACCTGCGTTTTCAGAAAGATATGTCGAGGCCGATCGTCGAAGTGATGACCAAAGACAACCTGGTCACTGCACCGGAAAAAACCAATCTGGTTCAGGCTGAAGAAATACTGCAGAACCACAAGATCGAGAAGCTGCCTGTTGTAGATAAAGATGGCCTGCTCATTGGCCTGATCACCTATAAAGACATTCAGAAATACAAAAACTACCCAAAGGCCTGTAAAGATGAACACGGACGGCTGCGGGTCGGTGCGGCAATCGGCGTTGCCGGCGACAACATTGACCGGGTAGCTGCACTGGTACAGGCCGGTGTAGATGTAGTTACCATTGATACGGCTCACGGGCATTCAAAAGGGGTGATCGACATGGTGAAACGGGTAAAAAGCCTGTACCCCGACCTCCAGGTCATAGCAGGCAATATTGCGACCGCCGAAGCTGCGGTTGCCCTGGCCGACGCCGGCGCAGACGCAGTTAAGGTAGGTATAGGTCCGGGTTCCATCTGCACCACCCGCATCGTGGCAGGTGTAGGCGTTCCCCAGCTTTATGCAGTTTTTGAGTGTGCCCAGGCACTGAAGGGCAGAAACATCCCGGTTATTGCCGATGGCGGCATCAAACAAACCGGCGATATTGTAAAGGCCATCGCTGCAGGCGCCAGTTCCATTATGGCCGGGTCGCTGTTTGCCGGAGTAGAAGAATCGCCTGGCGAAACCATTATTTACGAAGGCCGTAAATTCAAATCGTACCGCGGCATGGGTTCTGTCGATGCCATGGCAAAAGGTTCTAAAGACCGCTATTTCCAGGATGAAACAGATGTGGTAACCAAACTGGTACCCGAAGGCATCGTTGGGCGTGTGCCTTACAAGGGGACGCTGGCAGAGGTGATTTACCAATATATCGGCGGACTTCGTGCAGGCATGCATTACTGCGGATCGGCCACCATTTCAGATCTGCAGGAGGCCAAATTTGTGCGCATTACAGCTGCCGGCATGCGCGAAAGCCATCCGCACGATGTTACGATTACCAAGGAATCGCCCAATTATACCCGTTAAACCTTCTTTTCAACGATCCCCGCAGCATACTTGCGGGGATTTTTTTTGTAAAAAATTTGCTGCCTGCATTTTTGATTTTATATTTGTCGACTTAATCTATAGATTTTATATAAATGAAAAAAACTTTTTTAAACGTTCGCTCTCGTTGTTGTCCCAGCCAATTACCAAAACCCTTCCTGATCAACAACACCAATTTTTAAGACATGAAACCACGATACTTCCTTTTCAAATCTGTTTTACTTCTAACACTCTTTATCCTCTCGAACGAGGCCCTGGGTCAGGGTATTAATCTGGTCGAGATTAGCGGCAAAATTTTGAGCAGCGACACCAAAGAACCGCTGCAGGCGGTCAGCGTGGTGGTAAAAGGTACGGTTGCCGGTACCAGTACCAATGCACAGGGTGAGTTCGCTTTGCGCACCCGCGCCCGGTACCCGTTTACTCTTGTCATTTCTTCTATCGGTTTCCAGACACAGGAATACGTGGTAAACGGTCCTGGTTCGAAACTGTCTTTTGAACTGCAGACCCAGACGCTGCTTGGCAAGGATGTGGTCATTACGGCTTCGCGTGTGGAAGAGAACATCCTGAAGTCGCCGGTTGCCATTGAAAAACTTGATATCCGGGCTATCCGCGAGTCGCCGGCGCCAAGTTTCTATGATGCGCTGGAGAATGTAAAGGGTGTACAGATGACTACGTCAAGCATCACCTTCAAAATACCGAATACCCGGGGCTTCAATATCCCGAACAACTTTCGTTTTGTCCAGTTGTCAGACGGTGTTGACATGCAGGCGGCCACCCTGGGCGTGCCATTGGGCAATGCCATTGGGCCGACCGAATTGGATATCGCCAGTGTGGAGATCACCCCGGGCGCGGCTTCGGCATTGTATGGCATGAATGCCATAAACGGCATGGCCAACCTTCTTACGAAGAGCCCGTTCCTGTACCAGGGGCTTAGTTTTTACAGCAAAACCGGTCTCAATCATCTTGGTGGTACCGGCCGCGAGCTGAGCAACCTGACCGAAAACGCAATCAGGTATGCCCGCGCGTTCAATAATAAATTCGCCTTTAAGGTTAACCTGAGTTACCTCCGGGGAACGGACTGGCTTTCGAACTCTTACCAGGACCAAAACCCCAACAACCTGAACACAGCCAATCCGCTGTATCCTGAGCTGGGGGGCGCTGTTAACCCGGCTTACGACGGCTGGAACACTTATGGAGATGAGACCAATAATGCGGTAACAGTGAGCGGAATTACCTATAACGGTAAGCCGAACCAGAGTTTTCTTGTTCGACGTACGGGTTACCGGGAGGCCGACCTGTCGCGGCCTGTGGTTTCCAACCTGAAGTTCGACGCCGCCTTGCATTACCGCCTCACAGAGAAAGCCGAACTTTCTTACAGCTACCGTTTCGGCACCATGGACGGCGTGTTTCAGCGCGGCAACAAGATCCAGCTGGACAATGTGCGGGTGCAGAACCATAAAATTGAGCTCAAGGGCGCCAATTACGTGGTCCGAACTTATCTCTCTACAGAAAATACCGGCAATTCGTACAACATTAAACCCCTGGCCGACAACCTGGACCTGAGTCATTTATCGAACAATGCCTGGCGCGATAAATTCAAAACTTCGCTTCAGACGCAACTGAATAACGGCGTTCCGCTGGCCGATGCCATGGTGGCTGCACGGCAGAACGCAGACCTTGGCCGTGTAGAGCCTGGAACGGCGGCCTTTAGCCAGCTAAAAAACACGATCATCGGCATCAACAACTGGGACCATGCCAATGCAGGCATTGCCGGGGCTCCGGCTACCGGAGGTGCCTGGCTCAGCCAACGCAGCCGCACCTACCATGGCGATGCGCAATGGGACCTGACAGGTAAAATCAGCTTCCTGAACCTGCTGGTAGGCGGCGACGCAACCATTTATGAGGTCATCCCCGACGGGAACAATTTTGTAGACTTTAGCCGGCCGGTTTCCGAACGCAACAAACCCCTTGCCAACGGAAGTTTTGGCGACAATGTGTACTACAAGAAATTCGGCGTATTTGCGCAGGTTACACGTACCTTTTTTGAAGAAAAACTGAAGCTCTATGGTTCGCTCCGGTACGATTACAACCCAGAGTTCAAAGCCAAACTGAACCCGCGGGTAGCGGCTGTCTATACGCTTGCTGAAAAACATAATTTCAGGGCGTCGTTCCAGAATGGTTTCCGTTTTCCGGCGCTGTTCGAAGCGCTGTCTTTCGTGAACAATGGTAATGTGAGGCGTGTGGGCGGTCTGTCTTACATCAATGAAGGACTGGGTTATCTCGATAATTCCTATACCCTGACATCGGTGAATGCTTTTAATGCCGCTGTAAACAAGGATGTAGCCAGTGGTTTAACAGCAAACGACGCAGCGTTGAAAAACCGTTCCCTGCTCGAGGCGACCCGCCTGCGCGCTACTGAGCCCGAGCGGATTAAAGCTTTCGAGATCGGTTATAAAACGGCCCTCCTCAATAACAAACTGGTGCTGGATATCGACGCTTATTCGAATCAGTACACAGGCTTTCTCGGACAGGTGGAAGTTGCAGTGCCGGCATCAGGAACGATCGGCTCGGACGCAGCTGTTACAGACATGCTCGCGGCTAACCGTTCTAAACAGACCCGGTACCGGGTTTATACCAACGCGAAAAATACCTATAATAATTTCGGGTCCTCACTCGGACTTACTTATAACTTTACCGGTAAATTTACCGTCGCCGGTAATGTCAACTACAGTGACATTACCGAAAATACCGAAAAGGATGTTTTCGTGACGGGCTTCAATACGCCAAACTGGGCAACGAACCTGTCTTTCGGTAACCGGGAAATCCTGCCGAATTTTGGTTTCAATGTGGTCTGGAAATGGCAGGAAGCGTTTCTTTGGGAAAGCCCGCTCGTGAACGCCAGGGTGCCCGCTTACCACAATTTCGATGCGCAGGTCAGTTACCGCATTCCGCAGGCGAAAGCCTTTATCAAAGTGGGTGGTACCAACCTGTTTAATAAACACTATATCCAGTATGCCGGCGGCCCGACACTCGGTGCACTGTATTATGCCTCGATTACCTTCGACGGCCTGCTTCAAAAATAACACCTGTCTGTAGGGGGGCGGCCTTGCCGTCCCTTTATGCCTTTATCCGGGAAGATATTTTACAGTCGCTGTACAATATAAACGCTATTTTTGGTGGCTATGAACCCGTCTTTCGAAACTTTAAACCGCATCATTGCCCAACGCCGCAGCGTTTTTCCGGAGAGTTACACCAACCAGGAAATTCCGCGTGAAGCCCTGGCGGCCATACTTGCGAGCGCCAATTACGCGCCCACACATAAACTCACCGAGCCCTGGCGTTTTGTTGTGTTCCGCAGCGCGGGCAAAACGCGTTTTGGCGCCGAACTGGCGCGGCTGTACCGGGCATCTGTAACCGATGCGCAGTTCCTGCAAAAAAAATACGACAGCATTCTTGAAAAAGCGGCGCGTGCCAATGTCATGGTGGCACTTAACATCAGTTACCATCCAGATAAGGTACCGCAATGGGAAGAAGTGGCAGCCATGGGCTGCGCTGTGCAAAATATGGCGCTTACCGCAGAATCCCTGCAAATCGGCGCTTACTGGAGCAGCCCGGCGATGATCGGCGAACTCGGACCTTTCCTGGAGCTGGGTGCAAATGAACAGTGTCTGGGTATCTTTTACATGGGATACCATGAAGCAGCTCCCCGCGAAGCCAGGCGCGGCCCGATCGAAGAAAAAGTCCGGTGGATTGAAGAATAAGCATGGTACAAGACATGCAGGATTTTAAAACGCAGGTCGTGGAAGCGGTGCTGGCGCTCACAGACCAACGCCTGGACGAAGCGGGAACAGCGCTGCGCCTCGCCGAGGAGGCGGCCAAAGATGATACAAAAAGCAGTGCAGGCGATAAATATGAAACAACGCGCGAAATGATGCAGCAGCAGATTGATAACAACAGGAAACTGTTGTTTGAGGCTGGCCGGCAGCGGGCATTTTTGCTGCAGCTGCCGCTTGCAGCAACGGCAACGGTCTCGAACGGCAGCCTCGTCAGGACCAGTCTGGGCTGGTTCTTTATCAGCATCAGTGCCGGGCAGGTGGCGGCCGGGGGCATACCTGTTACAGCCATTTCGCAGGCAGCGCCGCTTGGCAGGCTGCTGATGAGCCAGATACCCGGCAAATCTGTAACTTTTAACGGGCGTACTTTCCTGATCGAGGAAATCTTGTGAGCCGTTGCGGAAAAGCGGCAAAATAGGCCTGGATCGCTTTTTTGGCAGTTATGGGATACGCATGCGCTGCTTAAAGGCAGGCGCCAGGAAAGTCCTCAGGTCGCTGTAGGGCACAAAGACCTCCAGCTCGCCGGCGGCATAAGCCGCAACCTCGTAAGGATTGTACAGAAAACCGATCCCTTTGCTGTTAAAATAAACATTGTTGTTTGCGGGCAGGAAATCATCAAAAAGGATCGACTTCAGGCTGGCATCTGGCGCAAGGCCATATTGCTGCCTGAACCTTTTTTCGACCACCTGCTGCAGGCTCACTGAATCCATGCGAACAATGTCTTTCAGCTGCAGTTTCTTTTTCGAAACCAGGTCAAAACATGAAAAGGTGATGCCGTGGTTGCCATGCGCACCGCCGGTATATGCATAATTCAGGGCCTCGAAAACCAGGAAGTTATTTTCATTGTAACGAACGCCGAGGTTCTCTACGGATTCATAGTTCATCGTCGCCGTCATGGCCGCAGGATCGTTTAAATCTTCTTCGCTGATGCCTGTGTCGTACTCGCTGAAAAAGCGTTTTGCGCTTCCGCGCAGCGCCTCTGTCCAGTCAGAACCCTGCAAACGCATGAGTTCTTTGACCTGCGTATTGACGTACCGGGAATTGGCATTCGCCTCAGCAACGATGACCTGTATGGCAGCCTTTGCCCTGGGCGAGTTCTTTCTACCGGGGAAAGCGAGTACTGAATCAACAACCCGGACCACGCGAAAGGGTACCGACCCATTTGCATAGGTTTCTGTCAGTGTAATCGGGTAAGACTTGCCTTTATCTTCATCTTTCCAGGTGCCTGCGAATACTTTTCCGGCCCATTTTAACGTAAACTGTGGCGATTTGCGGTTTCCGCCGTTGCTCCAGGTCATTTCTGAAATGACAAGTGCCCCTTCATTATTCAAGGAATCGAACTGTAATTTGATGGGAATGCCGACTTCCCGGTAATAATAGGAGCCTACCGTTTGCTGCCCGGTACGCATGAGGTCCATGACCACCGGTTTGCCGCCAATGGTGCCTTCAAGATGTTTATAAAACAAGCTGTCAGGTTTGGTGCTGGCTGCAGGAGCCTGTTTTACCGTGGCGGTTTCTTTGGTCTTGTCGGGGTTTCTGCAGGAGGCGATGGCCAAAGGAAACATCAGTGCAAAGAAGATATGGCGCTTTTTCATTTTCAGGTTTTTTTCTTAACGGTAAAATGCCTGGTTTGTTTGCTGATAAACGCTTCGACCCGCCTTACCTGATGGCGGCGGTGGCGTTTCCCGTCCTGACAAACGTTTTTTCGTAGCGGGCCCATTCCTGTGCCGTAATGCCCGCCTCGGCTGCCCTGGTCTTAAAAAAGGTGTAATCAGTTGGCCGACCGTCAGCCCGCAAGCACTGTTCAAAAAACCGGTACATCCGTTTTTCGCCGACGATCTGTTCCAGACCGCGAAGCAGCAGCGGACCATAATTGTAGCGGTATGTGCCAGAGATCTCGTCGGCATTTTTTACCTGGTCAAGCGGTACCGCTTTAAACCGGGCCAGGTCTTTTGCCTGCTTACGGAAGTGTGCTGCCGCCCATTCCTTTCCGAAGCGGGCTTCGGCCGCCTTCACAGACAGGTACTCGGCAGAAGATTCCAGGAAAAACCAAAACAGCGTCGAATTTGGCTTCAGGACGTTGCCGAAGTAATAATGCGCCACCTCATGCGCAATAAAAGAATAATCGCTGCTGTCTTTTAACGCCTGGCTGGTCGTGTCGATCATTTTGCCCAGGCTGGTGCCGGCAAAGGCAACGACAGGAAAATTAACAAAGCCCCATACGCGGCCTTTGTTAAAACGCTCTATGGGCTCATGTTCTATGAACACATTGCGTGTGTTATACCGGGTGTGAAGTTTTTCGGCCAGGAAGCGCCTCATCTCAGCAATATTTTTCTCGAACCCCCCAAGTTCAGCATTTGTCATGCGCGTATTCAGGAACCAGGCGCCCGGGGTTTTCTGTAAAGGGTAATCGCCAAGAAAGAGCAGCGGCGCCGCCGGAAGTATTGACTGGAAAACAGCCTTTGGCCCTGGTTTCGGATCATCGCCATTTACAAACAGCATTTTTGCGTCTGCACTTTCAACGGTGATGCGGTAAGTCAGCTGTTCAATCTGCCGGTCGTTACGGGTATCGTACATGACAGGGTACCATTTGGACTGGTCGGTTGCCCGCAGCGTTTTGCCATTGAAAGCGATGAGCCCTTTAAAATCGATGAAATTGAGCGTGTCGGTATAGACCGGGAAGGCGCCTGTATACGTGATGCGTAGTTTTGAGGGGTTGCGGTATACGCTGTCGCCACGCTGCGGCGTGTAACATAAGCCTTCGCCCCTCATTTTTCCATTGTAAAAGCCATTGTATCTTAGCACCCGGCCAGCACTGTCCAGCATGCTTTTGATGTTGAAACCTTTGTTCAGCAGGATCTGGTAATCTGTTCCAAGTTGCGGCAGGTTAGAAAGCGTAAAGTCGCAGCTGATCTGGCCTGTAGCCATGCTTACGCGTACCGAGCCGGTCAGGTGCGGAACCTGCGAACAAACGGGAACTGACCTGCCCAGCAGCACAGACAGTAACAAAACGATGTAGCTGCTGCGCACTTAAAAACTATTTTTAATGCTGTTACTCAGTGTTTTCGGGCTCCAGTAACCACTTGCAATGATGCGGCGAACCGTATAAAGGGGCTCTTTTTCATCACGTTTTGTTGCCAGCTGAAATGCCATTCTGAACCCGCGTTTTTTGAGCTCAGGAATGCCTTCGCTGTTCCAAAGTCCAAAAGGATAAGCAAACTCGGTTATTTTTTTGCCAGTGATCTCTTCGAGTTTTTTGGTCGGTTTATCGAGTTGTTCTTCCCAGTCCTTGCCCTGGTATTTTTTAAAGTTCTTGTGGTCGTAAGTGTGGCTGCCGATTACGTTGCCTTCGTCTGAAAGCTGTTTGATCTGTTCTTTGGTCATGTACTCAATTCGTCCTTTACGGCCAATCGATACGGTCATGATGAAATACACCGCTTTATAGCCATATTTTTGCAGGGTTGGGCGCACTTCGGTAAACTGGTCCATATCCGTATCGTCAAACGTGAGCATGATGGGTTTGCTGGGCAATGGCGCGCCGGTATTTAAGTAGGCATATAACTGGTCGGGCAGGATGGTGTGGTAACCGCTGTCTGCCAGCATTTTGAACTGGTCTCTGAAATTCTGTACTTCAACAATATAGTCTTTGCCTACTTTACCGTCGGTAGACCGCCAGTTGCGCACCTGGTGGTAACAAAGAATGGGTACCTGTTTCCGGGCCAGGATATCTGCCGGTTTGGCGGGTTTGATTTTCGATACGTCTGCGGTTTGTGCAGGCGCGATGCTTGCGGTGTCAGCCGTTTTGTCTGCGGCGACCGAGCTTCCGGGCTGCGATTTCGACTGGCATCCGGCAGCGAGCAGGAGTGCAGCTGCAGCCAGGGAAAGTACCTTATTTTTCATTCGTTGCTGTAAATTTTAAGTATTCCTGCAAAGCTAAAAATTACGGGCATTTTTCCGGCCTGTTCAATGAACTTTGCCAGCCAACCGATGCCTGCGCCTGCTTTTAAAAATAAATGCTGCAACGACAAGCAAAGCGCCACAGGTGAGCAGCATGCTGAGCGATGGCTCATCCATGCGAATTTCTTCGCCGGCGTCCAATAACGGATCACC
This sequence comes from Pedobacter yulinensis, assembly GCF_003029735.1. GTDB lineage: Bacteria > Bacteroidota > Bacteroidia > Sphingobacteriales > Sphingobacteriaceae > Pedobacter > Pedobacter yulinensis. Next base: position 122,923 of record NZ_KZ686270.1, on the reverse strand, counting down.
GTTCAGCATGTCTTCCTGTTTTTTTAACAAAGCCCTTTTTTGGGCTTCGTTTTCCAGGGCAATAAAGGCCGATTCACTGGTAAGAAGTCCCGAGCGGAAACCGGTCTTTAAAAGATGCCGCCCCTTTACCGTCTGATGTTCGGGATGAAGGTGCTTAAACTGCTCCTGGGCCGCGCAAAGCAGACCCTTTTCCCATTTAGACAGGCTGGCTAAGGGTTCAGTGATGCCATTGAACGAGGATAGACTAAATACCGCCGGGCCCGCGTCTGCGCGAAGCCAGCGCGCTGCCCGCCTGTGGTCCGGCCAGGCATAAACAGGTGCCGGCCGGGGCTGGCCAGGCCGCACCGCCAGCCCGGGCTGGTGGTCGAGCGCATGCTTCAGCAATTGGCCCTTGGCGTTGAGCTCGTAAAAAAACAGCTTTTCAGGATAACAAAAAGAAAGTTCTGAAAAGCTGTCGGGAAGAATGGCCTGCCCGAAGTTATTGCTTATCACGACCATCACGGAATAGCTGGAAATGCCTGAGCGATAATTTTCGAGTAGCGTCTGCCTGATGGCGTTTTCCAGAAAGAAACCTCCTGAAAATTTGCCTTTTCGAAGGTCTTCAGGCCAGGTTTCCTGTTGATCTGTCAGCTTATAGCGTTGACTGACCAGGCCAATGCGCACGTCAGAACGGATCAGCCGGTTTTCCTTCATGAATTTTGAAAGCCTGTGCAGGAAGGTTTTTTCCGAGCCGGCTGCTTGCTTAGACATATCGATCAGGAAGTGGTAAACCGGTTTCCTGAAAACTTTCGGCAAGCCTGCTTTTTGTTTTGCAGGTCAGGTTCAGCAGGATCCTGGAACTGTTTACAACGACGGTCCAGGCAAAACTGATGGCTGCGGCAAAGGGCCAGAAGAACGGGTTTCGGTCCTGTGCTGAAGTAAGGTACCTGGCGCAGAAAAGTGAGACAACCAGCAGCAGAAAGTTGAATCCCGAACAGGATTTTTCAATCAGGATGGCGGCATCCTGATGCAGGTAACCGGAATGGGTCCAGCGGCCGGGTGCATTTGTAAACGCCCCAACAACCAGGCTCACCGGTGCCAGCATCGGGCGCAGCGCTGCTGTCGCCGCCTGCGCATACCAAAATTTGGCCAAAATGAACAGTGCAGCGAAGGCCGGAACTGCCGTAGCAAGGTGTCTTTTCATTTCGAGCCGTTTAGGTAAGTTTTTGTCTGCTGGTCGGGAAGATTCCAGGACAGCCAGGTCCCGCCCGCCTGGCGCGCATAGAAACCTTCCGTTTTCTCTTCCAGGCGGTTGGAAAAATTGCGGGCAGCCTCATCAGGCGTTCGCTGCACAACGTGTTCCGCGTTTGGGCGGTGCTGCGGTTCTTCAATTGTTTTTACATGCTGCATCAGCAGCTGACGGTTTGCATGAAGGGCGGGCAATGCCTTATCAGACAAACCCATGAGGTGATCAACGTCAAGCGAAACGCGGCCGGCATGTGAGACGTTGTAACGAACGATCAATACATCCCAGTTCACGACCGATGCGGCGGCGAGCAGCAGCAGCCAGATGAAGCCGTTTAACCGGTAGAGGTAAAAGAAGGTGCGCCTGGCTGCCACCTTGATGTAAACGGTCGCCAGTCCGGCGCAGCAGAGCAGCAGGAAGAACCCCACGCCAATACGTTTATACGTCAGGCCGTACAGGCTGATGTAGTTCAGATCGCGCAGCGTAACAGATAAGATCAGGAAGGCGTTTTGAGCGATCCAGGCGTAAGCCAGCATTTTCAGCACCCCGTTATTGCGGTAAAAATTCAGATTCCCCCTGAAGAAGAAAATGATGATGGCCATGGCTAACACAATGCTGATGATAAGGGCATTGGTGCCGTCATGCAGTTCGGCCGAGGGGTCTGCCGGCCCGGTACCGCTGAACCAGACATTTTTCAAGTCAAGGACATTCAGAACGAGCAGCAAGAGGTTGAGCAGCACCAGGCAGATTTTTGCGTTGATGAGTTCTGTCTTGAGGGCGAGGTTACGGCTTGTCAGGCCAATGGACAGCTGATTGACCGCCTGGCGCCAAAGGCTTTGCCTGGTTACGGTGCCGCGCCGCTGCAATAGCTCTGAAAAGCCGTCTTCTGCGTGCTCTGCCCAGCCCGGCTCATAGGTAAGCAGCAGGGCAGCCGTAACGATCATCCCGGCAAGGATGTGAAAGACCCTGACAGAAATAATTTCAGACAGAAAATCGATGATCTGCCCGACGCTGTCGATCAGCACCGAGACCAATGCAGCAAACTGCGCATTCGCAGCCGCATAGATCAGGGTGAAAACAAAGACGGCAAAGGCAGGCAGCACCAGGTATTTAAGCGGCCTGATTAGCGGGCGAAAAGCGAAACCCCCGATACGCAGGCGCTTCAGCCGTTGAAACAGCGTAAAGGGGAGTAAGAGAAAACGCAGCAAACCCGTAAAGAGGGCGGTACCTGCAGTCCTGAGCAGCGGGTAATGAGTGCGGCCTACCCAGACAAATAAACTGAGGTAGTACGCGAAAAGCGATAGCTCGGAATGGTTAACGACAACCATGGCCGCGCAGACCAGGTGGGTGATCGCATAAAAAACGGGTTGTTTTTGCGCCGTAAGCATGCTGTTGAAACGCATACCCAGCCAGATAAACAACGAATATATCAACAGGTTAAGGCCCAGACCCTCGTTCCAGAAAAGCAGGGTGAAAAGCAGGCCGCCGGTCACCACCAGTGCCGGTGTCTGGTCAGATTTAATTTGTATTTTCATTTTAAAAGTGCTTTGAGTTTCAAAGTGTATGGATAAAAAAAATTAGTCGATGTTTTTAATCATTTTTTCAAGGGCATTCAGGTGGTTTCTAAAAGCCTCGCGCCCGGTCGCTGTGGCCTGGTAGGTGGTGTTGGTTTTTTTTCCAACAAAACCTTTCTGCACCGAGATCAGGCCTGCCTGTTCCAGTGTGTTCAGGTGCGAGGCCAAATTGCCATCGGTCAGTTCGAGCATTTGTTTCAGGTCATTGAAGTTGACGCGCTCGTTCACCATCAGCACCGACATGACACCCAGCCTGATGCGGCTGTCGAAAATCTTGTTTAATGACTCGATCGGGTTTTTCATGCGCTTTTCCGTTCATATTTTAAGTACATGACGGTACCGTAAAGAATGTGTAACAACCCGAAGCCAATGGTCCAGAAGATAAGTCCGAGGCCGGGGAAAACAAGGTTTACAATACCGAGCACCACCTCAAGGTAACCGAGATAACGAATATCTGTAAGCGTATATTTAGAAGCGTTAATAAGCGCAAGTCCGTAAAAAACGAGGCATGCCGGCGATACCAATGCGGGACTGTTGAATAAAAGCGATAGTACGAAACAGCCGCCCGCAAAAAGTGGCACGAACAGGTTAACGAGCATGTGTCTGGTGGTCCTGTCCCAGAGCGGCAGCTGGCTGCGGCGCGCCTTGAGCCAGGTAAACAGGAATCCCGAAGCAAGGGCGGCGGCAAGTACACCGACCGCTATGCGGATCAGGTTGAACTCCAGGTCGGCTTCGCCGTTTAGGCCTGCGGAATATTCGGCGCTGCGGTCAAAGCTGCGCTGATCAAACCTGGAAAATTCGCGGTGGGCCAGGAATGCGCCAACCAGCGCGGCGACGCCGGCACCTACGCCAGAAAGACCGCTTAATGAAATAAACCGGGAAGAACGCTCCATCATGTTGCGGATGTCCTTCAGCGCGGAGATGTGTTCCTGTTGATCAGTCATTTTCAAAAGTACTTTGTTTTGCAAAGTTATAAAACTCAACGTTATTTCCAAATTTATCCTGTTTTTTTTAACGACGAGGCGCCTAGGCGCCGAACTGCAGGCCAAATCCGTTCATTGTCCGAACAAAGTGCCCGTCGCTTTGTTCTGGTTCCGGCGTCTGCCGGGAGGGGCGTCATCTTTTTTTCTACATTTGCATATGCTGAGAGCAGAAGGAATTAAAAAATCTTATGGTAACCTGTCTATCCTGAAGGGCGTAGACTTTGATGTTAAACAGGGTGAGATCGTGAGCATCGTTGGCGCTTCGGGTGCAGGCAAAAGTACCCTCTTGCACATACTCGGCACGCTGGACCGGCCCGACTCGGGCACGGTAACGTTAAACGGTACAGCAGTAAACGGACTGAACGGCAATGCGCTGAGTGCTTTCCGCAACCGCAATATCGGGTTTGTTTTCCAGTTTCATCATTTGCTGCCTGAATTTACCGCCCTTGAAAATATCTGCATACCGGCTTTTATAGCCGGTACAGCAAGAAAGCAGGCTGAAAACCGTGCATTGGAACTGCTCGATTTTTTCGGCCTGGCAGCGCGGGCAGGACACAAGCCGGCAGCGCTGTCTGGCGGGGAGCAGCAGCGGGTCGCTATTGCCCGGGCGCTCATCAATGGACCGGGTATCGTACTTGCAGATGAACCTTCGGGCAACCTGGACTCGGCGAATGCCAAGGCGCTGCACCATTTATTTTTTAAACTTCGCGACGATTTCAATCAAACCTTTATTATCGTAACCCACAACGAGGACCTGGCTAAAATGAGCGATCGTGTCGTGACCATGAAAGACGGCATGATCGTTTCGGCCTGAAGCCCTCAATTACAAATTATACCGTGACTGTCCTGATAACCGGGGGCCATTCGCCCCGCACGCTAAAACTATTGAAAGCCTTCGCCGGGCATCACCTGATCCTGGGCGGCTATGGGGAAATGCCCTCGCTGCAAACGCCGGAATACCGGTTCGTTTCGCTCGGGGCATACCTGCCGGCGGCGCTCGCGCATCAATTGCTTCAGGCTTGCCTGGATCAGGGCGCCGATGCCATTTTGCCGCTTCTGGCTGAAGAGGTGAGGGCACTTGCCGAATCGGCGGTGCTTTTCGCGGAGTTCGGCATCCGGGTGCTGCTGCCTGCCGATGCAATACACTGGCTGGCCCCGGCAACGCCTGCTGCAGAACGCTGGTCGGTCTGGCTGGAGGGAAAGCCGGTGGCCGCCTTTCCGCCGCTCACTGGAGCAGAAGAATCTGCAGGGCGAAGTGCCGCACTTCAGGGCGCTTTTGTATCCGATCAGAACGGACATTTTCAACTTTTTACCGTTTCTGCCGATGGCCTTTAACCACCTGACCACCGATAAAGAAGCTTTTATTTTCAGCTTTGACAACGTTCTTTACCCCGAAAAAGACTACCTGCTGCAGGTTTATTATCTCTTTGCGCAGTTTATGGAATATACCGATCAGCTGCCTGCCGGCGATGTGGTGGCTTTTATGAAAAGAAGATACGAAAGCCATGGGGAGGAGGGAATGTTCCGGGAAACTGCCGCCTGCTTCGGGATTGCCGCAGGCCTCGAAGAAAATTTCATGCGGCTCCATGAGACGGCCCAGCTGCCGCTGAAGCTGTTGCTCTACAAAGACCTGCTGGACCTGCTGCAGGAGCTGGTGGTAGAGCGGAAGAAGATCTGGATCGTAACCGATAAAAACCCCCGCCAGCAGCTCAACAAGATCAGGCAGGTGGAGTGGCATGGCCTTGAACCTTACCTGTCGGTTTATTTCTGCGAGGAATTGAACAAGAGCCGTGAAGAAGTATATGCCGGCTTGCTGGAAAACAGCGGCCTAGCCGCGAAAAAGATCCTGTTGGTTGCTGAAAACAATTTTACGCCCGCGCCAACTTTCCCGTCATATTTACCGTATATTCGTGTACATGACTTATTGTAAAAAATGACAACGATGATGACAAAAGGAAACCTGCTCCGTGCGATGGCGATTTTGTGTATGGGTGTAGCAGTTTCTTGCAAGAAATCGGACGTGAAAACGCCCGAACCGCCGGTAGATCCGCCAGTTGGCGGCGGCAACACCAAACAAACCCCGACCACCAACCGCGTAGAACTGACCAACGATTCGATATTTCTATATGCCCAGCAGGTCTATTACTGGAATACAACCCTGCCTGGTTATGACGCTTATGAACCGCGGAAGTATACCTCCGGCAGCACCAATCTGGATAAGTACGAGAACAACCTCTTTAACCTGATCAAGGCTTCCAATTCGCCTGAGTATGTATCAGGAAGCAACTCGATCAAATACTCGTATATCGATGATACGGATGACAACAATGTTCTGTCTGTTTTACCGGCTCGCAAATCTGCAGTTGAGCTTTCTGGTATTGGTAACGACATCGGCCTGCGCGCGGTTTCTTACATCATTAACGATGCGCGCGCGTACCTCTTGTTTATTGTACAGGTGTATGACGGTTCGCCGGCCGACAAGGCGGGTTTGCGCAGGGGCGATGTAATTGAAAAAATCAATGGCGCTTCTGTGGGCGCAAACTATGATGCAGAGGCAGCGCTCCGGGCGCCTTTGGGCTCGGCCAGCGTAACAATCCAGGGCAGCAATTATGCAGATCGAAAAGCTTTTACCAAGAACCTGGTTAAACAAACTTACAAGAGCAGTGCGGTCGATACGTCGGCGGTACTGAACGTTGGCGGAAAAAAAATCGGCTACCTTTCTTTTGCCCGTTTCTCTGAATTATCCGCATCCGGCAGTTCGAGCGCCTCGTCAAGTGATGTGAACCTCGATCCTGCTTTTGCGAAATTTGCGGCAGAGGGAATTACCGATCTTGTCGTTGATCTGCGCTACAACGGTGGCGGATATGTTGAAACGGCCAAATACATGGTTAACCTGATTGCGCCCTCGACCGTGAAAACGACCGATGTGATGTTTACCGAATATTTTAACCAAACCATGCAGAAGGGGCAGGCAACGATTTTAAAGAATCAGCCCCTGCTGGACCGGAACGGGAAATTACAGTATATTGAAGGACGGATCGCCACTTATTTCGACATCCCCTACAGCGAAACCAATCCGCAGAATATAGCCAGGTTCGAGAAAAAAGGTCCGCTGACCGGCGTTAAAAATGTAACGTTCATCGTGGCAGCAGGAACAGCCTCGGCAAGCGAACTTGTGATCAACAGCCTCAGGCCCTATGTTAACGTGAAGATCGTGGGCGAAAAGACCTATGGTAAACCGATCGGTTTTTTCCCCATCACGATCGAGAAAAAATACGATGTCTATTTTTCACTGTTTGAAACCAAAAATGCGCTGGGACAGGGCGGCTATTACGGCGGCATGCAGCCTGATGCCGGGTATGCCGATGAGTTCGATGATCCGAGGTACCAGTTTGGTGATGTGAGGGAAAACTACCTGAGCCTGGCACTCAAGACGCTGGGCGTGCAAACTGCTGCGACCACGGCTTCGACCGGCCAGACGCTGGTTTCGCCTAAAACCATGTCGTTAAAAGGAGGTGGAACGGTTTCTGTCAAGACATTCACTGCCGGGCGGATCAAGCCAGTCAGAACAGGTACTGACTTTGTCGGCATGGTCGCTACTCCAAAGTTGAAATAATTGATCGCCATATCATTTAAAGCCGCTTCAAGCGGCTTTTTTTATGGATGCGGTTTTTTTATTGCAGCTGAGAACTTGGATTTCCGGGCGTTATTTTGTATCTTAAAACTACAAACTGATAGAGAATATGATAGCCGAGCTAATAGAAAAAGAGAACATCCAGGTTAGGAGCATCATCCCGGCAGGAGCCGCAGCGGCTAAAAATTTATTTGAAAAACTACAGGTGGCCACCCGGCTCGGAAATACATACAAATCAAAAACAATGTTGACCTTCAATACCCTGAACGGCCCGAAAAAGGTAGAAACGACGGTTTGGTCTGCTACCGAAGCGTTCGTCCAGCTCAAACACGGCATCCATATCCCGGTAGCCGGCATTATCGAAGTCGACTATTAAAAAGCCTGAAGAAAAGAACATGCTGAGCTTTCTTAGATAGTTATACATAACTCGGCAATAGCGGCAGCTGGGTTTACGCGCTTGCGCGCGGGTCAGCTTATTGTTTCTTCATTTGCAGCTTTCCACGGAAAATAGACTGCAGGGTGGTTCCGCTGTCTATGCGGCCAATGATTTCCAGGATGGCATCCGCAGCTTTGGAATAAAAAACCTGGTTGATGTGCTGAAATTCATCGGTTTCTTTATGGTAGTCCTTATGATCTTCCACACCGAAATAGATGAAGGGAATATTCTTTGCGTTGAAGGCGCCTTGGTCGCTTTGGTTGGTCCAGTCGTCCTGTCCCATTTTCGGGTCGTCGTGACCGGGCAGCACCTTGATGTCAGGAACGGTTGTAACCAGGTAGGGTTTCAGTTCCGGGTATTTAAAAGTGCCGCAGGCGTACAGTTCTGACTTGTCGTTGTGCGCAATCATGTCCATGTTGATGTTCAGAACAATTTTATCAAGTGGCACGGGCGGGCTGGCCACAAATGCCTTTGCACCCTGCAGGCCCATTTCTTCTGCATCGAAAGCCGCAAATACCAGGGTGTGGTTGGGCTGGTTCCGTCCTTTAGCGTAATGAGCCGCAAACTTGAGCAGGGCCGCTACACCCGATGCATTGTCATCTGCCCCATTAAATATCTTGTTTTCGCGTACACCAAGGTGATCATAGTGCGCAGAGATCACGATGACCGATTCACTTTTGCCCGGTATATACGCCACGACGTTTTTACCCGTCGTTTTTTTACCCTGGCGGTCATTGAAAGAAAATTCATGTATAAACGGAACCTGTTCGTTATAAGACTTCAGGCCCAGCTTGCTTAAACGGGTGCTGATAAAATGCCTGGCCATTTCGGCCCCCTTGGTGCCGGTTTTGCGGCCTTCATAGGCATCTGAAGACAATACCTCCAGGTCTTTCAGCAATTGTTCGTTTTCTTTTGACTGGTGACCTTGTTTTACTGATGAGCAACTCAGCAGCAGGGCGAACGAAAACAGGAGATAAGACTTCATTGGGTAACGCATATGTCTTGCTAAGGTACAAATTAAATCTGCAAACGTTGTTTGCCTGACGCCGCTCAGGGCAATTCTGTAACAATGTCGACCAAAACCGGGCTGCTCTTTCTATACGTATTCAGCTTTAAAGGCTTTTTCGTATTTTTCCTGCCTGCAAGCCGATAAAAGGCAGGCAGGCAAAACATATGAGGAGAAAAACACTGATTGTGCTACCCCTGTTGGTTAGCCCGATCTTTTTTGCGGCCACTTTATGGCACAAGGACCCGGTAACTCCAGGCAGCATGGCTGCGCCGGCCAGTCCGGAACAAAATTACCGCAACTATTGCGCCGGCTGCCATGGTGAAAAAATGGATGCATTCGCAGACCGGTCGTGGAAACACGGCAGCAGCCGGGAAGACCTTTTCCGGTCGATAAAAAAGGGATGGGCAGATGAAGGGATGCCTGCCTTTGATTCTACATTTACAGATAAGGAAACGTATGCGCTCGCCGATTATATTTTAAAGGGCATTAAAAATGTAGACCGCTATAAAGGCGGTGACAAACCTAAGAGCGCGGTGTTCAGCACGGAAGCCATGACCATCAAACTTGACACCGTTGTCAAGGGACTGGATGTGCCCTGGGGTATGGCTTTCCTTCCGCAGGGCGGCATGCTGGTCACAGACCGGAATGGTAAACTATACCGTGTAGACGCAAGCGGCCGCCGCAGTGAGGTATCAGGTGTACCTGATGTGCTGGCCAGGGGGCAGGGTGGACTTCTCGATGTCGCCATCGACCCGGCATTCGCCAGCAATGGATTTATTTATCTGAGTTATTCGAAGTTTAAAAAGGAGGGAGCGACCACCCTGGCTACTACAGCTGTTGCCAAGGCAAAATTATCCGGCAATGCGCTTAGCGGGCAGCACGACATTTTCGTGGCCAAACCATATTCCCGTACCCAGCACCACTACGGCTCGCGGTTGCAGTTTGGCAAGGACGGGCTGCTGTATGTTTCTGCAGGCGAGCGGGGCAACGAAAAAGAAAACCCCCAGCAATTGAAGGAAAACGATCACGGCAAGATACACCGCATCAACACTGACGGTTCGGCACCGAAAGACAACCCATTTGTGAAAATGCCGGGGGCGTCGCCAACCATATGGACCTATGGCCACCGCAACCCGCAGGGCATGGCCATTGACCCCGTAACAGGACAGCTCTGGTCAAATGAGCATGGGCCCCGCGGAGGCGATGAGATCAATGTCATCAAGAAGGGGAAAAACTACGGCTGGCCTGTGGTTACCTACGGTATCAATTACAATGGCAAGACAATCAGTGAACTGAGTAAAAAGGAGGGCATTGAAGATGCGATGCACTTCTGGCTGCCGTCTATCGGTGTCAGCGGTATGACCTTCGTAAGCGGCAGCCGGTATCCGGCCTGGAAGGGAAACATCCTCAGCGGCTCTTTGCGGTTCCAGTACCTGAACCGTTCTGTCGTGAAAAATAATAAGGTCACACACGAAGAAATTCTGTTCCGGAACATTGGCCGGGTCCGGGATGTGCGGATGGGACCCGATGGATTTATCTATATTGCAGTCGAATCGCCGGGCACAGTATACCGCCTGGTACCGGTAAAGAAATAAACAGAGATCATGAAGATGCGAATTTTAGTAACTGCAGCGTGCTGCGCCATTCTGGCTTCAGGCGCTTATGCACAGAAAAAGGGAAGCGGCAAACAAAGCGGTAATCCCGTTTTCCAGGGTTGGTATGCAGACCCTGAAGGGATTGTATTTGGCAAACGGTACTGGGTGTACCCGACCTACTCGGCTCGCTACAAAGAGCAGGTGTTTATGGATGCCTTTTCCTCGCCAGACCTTGTAACCTGGACCAAACACCCGCGTATCATTGATACGGCCGCGATCAAATGGGCAAACAAGGCCATGTGGGCACCTTCGATCATTGAAAAAGACAAGAAATATTACCTGTTCTTTGGCGCAAATGATATCCAGAGCGACCGGGAATCAGGAGGTATTGGGGTGGCCGTGGCCGATCAGCCGCAGGGGCCATATAAAGACCATTTGGGAAAACCACTGATTGACAAATTTCACAATGGCGCACAGCCCATTGATCAGTTCGTGTACCATGACCCGAAAAGCAAGGCGTATTACCTGATTTATGGTGGCTGGTCACATTGCAACATAGCCAAGCTGAATGATGATTTTACAGGTTTTATCCCTTTTGAGGACGGTAAAACGTTTAAGGAAATTACTCCGCAGGGTTATGTTGAGGGACCGTTTATGTTTCTTCGTAATGGTAAGTATTATTTCATGTGGTCTGAAGGCGGCTGGACCGGGCCTGACTATTCGGTAGCCTATGCCATTGCCGATTCTCCGATGGGACCGTTTAAACGCATTGGTAAGATCCTGCAGCAGGACCCGGCCGTGGCCACGGGTGCCGGTCACCATTCGGTGATCAAACACCCTAAGAAAGACCAGTACTATATTGTGTACCACCGGCGTCCGCTTGGCGAGACAAATGGCAACCACCGGGTAACCTGTATTGAAGAAATGAAATTTGCAAAAGATGGCACGATCCTGCCTGTAAAGATCACTTTTGAGGGTGTTAAAGCAGCGCCTTTGAAGTAAAGGTAAACCGTTCAGACATGAAAAAGGCGCCTTGTCGGGCGCCTTTTTTTATTGTTTTTTGTACACATCTTTTACTGAAATCGCCATGAACTGGTCCGCGTTTTCGAGTGAGCGGAATCCGAATTGCTCATACAGTCCATGCGCATCGCGGGTGGCCAGCATGTAGCGTCGCAAGCCTTGCAGATCCGGGTGAAAGATCATGAAAGACATGAGTTTTTTCGACAGCCCGGCACCGCGGTGTGCTTGATCAACGAAGACGTCGCAGAGGTAGGCAAATGTAGCCTTATCCGTTATCCAGCGGGCAAAACCCACCTGTTTGTTGTCGCGGTAAATGCCGAAACACAGCGAATTGTTTATCGACTTTTTTACAACAGACAGGGGAATGTCCGCTGACCAGTAAGCTTCTTTACTCAGGTACTGGTGTACATAAAGCAGATCGATCAGCTGCTGATCGTCTGAAAAAATGTAGTCGTTTTCCCTGATCTCCATTAGTTGCGCATGTTGATGAACTGAAGGGGCTGGCCAAAATCTTCGTTCCTGCAGAGCGAAATAACGGCCTGCAGGTCGTCGATTTTTTTTGCGGTTACACGCACCTGGTCGTCCATAATAGCGGGCTGGACTTTCAGGCCGCTGGATTTGATTTTCGCTACGATCTTTTTGGCAGCCTCTTTATCGATGCCTTCCTTGATGGTCAGTTCTTTCCTGATCATGTTGCCTGATGCGGCGATTTCTTTTCCGAAATCAATGCTTTTGGGGTCGAGCTGCTGCTTCATCATTCTTGAAATGATGGAATCCTGTATGGCTTTCAAACGCATGTCGTCTTCAGTTACGACCGTGATGACATTTGTTTTTTTATCGAGTTCGATGGTGCTTTTCGAGCCGTTGAAATCGTAGCGGTTCAGAATTTCTTTTTTTGCGTTGTTCACGGCATTGTCAAGCGTCTGCGCGTCTACTTTGCTTACGATATCAAAAGAAGGCATGATTTTAGTGTTTTGGGTAAAAAAAAACTATTTTTATCGAGGCTCTCGTCTCAAATTCTCACAAAAAAACGAAAAATATCATGAAAACCACCAAAGAGAAGTCTCAAAAAAAGTTGGCCAGAAAGGCAGCAAAAAAAGAACTTGAGCAATCACTGACCGAGCGATTCCTGGAAGCGGTACGCGGACTGGGCCATAACGCAGAGGCCATTGGCGAGGAGGTGGCAAGGGCAAGCAAGTCTGTTGCCAGAAAGCTTTCGAAACGGTTGGGCGAGGTCAAAGAGGTGGTGGAACAAAAGATAGAAGAGGTCAGGACAACCGGCCAAAAAGCCGGAAAGGCAAAAGCCCCGGCTAAATCGCCCGTTAAAAGAGGCGTCAAGAAAGCAGCAGCAAAAGCCGGCCCGGTCGTACAAAGCGTTAAGATGGCAGCCATCGAAACGGCCGAAAAGGCCCGTAACCTGATCGAAAAGCCGGCGGCGAAACCCCGGGGCCGGAGGTCTAAGGCAGATCTGGCCGCAATGGCGGCCGTAGCGGTTCCGGAACCAGTGCCTGTGCCCGCAATACCTTCTGCAGGAGCAGCTCCGGCAGCGCCGAAACGCGGCAGGGCGGCGCGCACCGAAACTACAGCCGAAAGTCCTAAAGCCCCCCGTGGCCGCAAGCCGGCAATTAAAGCAGAAACCGCAACACCCAAAACAAGGGCAAAAAAATAACTTAACAATTATTTAACCCGAATAGGCCAGGTGGTTAATGATTTCTTTACACATCTTCGGCATATTTGGATTCCCTGTTCTGCAGGGATTTTTTGTTAATGATGACTAAATCCAGGAAAAAGGCACCTTTTTTAAACCGAGAGATCAGTTGGCTGTATTTTAATGAACGCGTTCTGCAGGAGGCAGCAGACGAAAGTGTTCCGCTGATCGAGCGCATCAAGTTCCTGTCCATTTTTTCATCCAACCTGGAAGAGTTTTACCGTGTACGGGTGGCTACGATGAGCCGGCTGGTTAACCTGAATGAAAAGGCCAAGGAGCTGCTGGGTTTCAACCCCAAAAAAGTGCTCAATGAAATCAAGAACCTGGTTGTAAAACAGGAAAAACGATTTGAGCAGCTGTTCCAGGCCATCCTGATCAATGAGTTGGCCAGAAATCGGATCTTCATTCTGAACGATATTCAGCTGAACGTAGCCAGGGGAACTTTTGTCAAGAATCATTTTCGCGATAAGATCCTGTCTAACCTGGTACCGGTCATGGTCGATCCCGATAAACCCTTTCCTGAACTCAAAGACCGGTACCTGTATTTCTTCGTTCGCCTGAGCAGAAACCAGGGACCTGGCAGGGAAAAATATGCGCTGATCGAGCTGCCGCCCTTCGTTTCCCGGTTCCTGGTGCTTCCGGAAACAAACGATCTGAAATTCATTATCCTGGTCGAAGACATTGTCAGGTATTGCCTTGACGACCTGTTTTTTACTTTTTCATATGACGATATCGACGCCTATACGGTCCAGCTTACGCGCGATGCCGAACTTGATATCGATAAAAATGTGAGCGATAAGTTCATAGACGAGCTCAGAACCAGCCTGGAAAAGCGCAAAAAGGGCAAACCGATGCGGCTGCTGTATGACTCGGATATGCCGCTTGAGATGTTAAATACCCTGGTCAACAAACTCAGGCTTTCGCCCGAAAGTCTCATCCCCGGCAACCGGTACCACCGCTTCGGCGATTTTATTGATTTTCCGAATGTCGGCAGCAAAGATCTGAACTATCCGCCGCTTGTTCCGCTGAAGGTGAAAGACCTGCACCGGACCGAAAGTATTTTCAGCAAGATGGCCAGGCGGGACTACCTGGTTAACCTGCCTTACCAATCGTACGATTACATCATCCTTTTTCTTCGGGAGGCTGCCATAGATCCCAAAGTTACCGAGATCAACATCACCCTTTACCGCCTGGCCGAAAATTCGAAAGTGATCAACGCACTGATCAATGCAGCAAAAAACGGCAAAAAGGTAAACTGCGTCGTCGAATTGAAAGCCCGCTTCGATGAGCAGGCCAATATTTTCTGGACCAGCAAATTACTTGAAGAGGGGGTGAATGTTAATTACGGTCTTACCGATTACAAGGTGCATTCAAAAATCTGCCTGGTCAAAAGGATGGAAAAAGACAAGCCGGTATATTATGCAAACCTGGCGACAGGCAATTTTAACGAAAAAACTGCGGGCATTTATTGCGATCACAGCGTGTTTACCGTAAAGAAGGAGATTACCGGCGACCTGGTGAGGTTGTTCGAAGCACTGAACAAACGGACCGTTACAAAGGGTTTTAAACACCTGATCGTTTCACCGCTCGAATCGCGTTCCAGGTTATATAAACTCATGGACCGCGAGATCAGGCATGCCCGTCAGGGTAAACCGGCCTATATGATCCTGAAAGTAAACAGCCTGGCCGACGAGGGTATAGTCAATAAACTGTACCAGGCCAGTAATGCCGGCGTTAAGGTTGAACTGATTGTGCGTGGCATCTGCTGCCTGGTGCCCGGTATTGCGGGTTACAGCGAAAACATCCGGGTAATCAGCATTATAGACAAGTTCCTGGAGCATGCACGGGTCTTTATATTCGGCAACAACGGTAAAGACGATATGTATCTCTCTTCGGGCGATTTTATGACCCGGAACTTTGAACACCGCGTAGAGGTAGGGTTTCCAATCCTGGACAGGGATGTTAAAGCCGAGATCCGCGACATGATCGAACTGCAGCTGCAGGACAATACCAAGGCGCGTGAGATTAACCGGCTTAACAACAACAAGTATCACCGCACCCGCACCGTGAAAAAAGTGCGTGCGCAGGTCGACATTTATAACTACCTCAAAGCAAAACATTCCGATTAAGCATGATCAGATACGCTGCCATCGATATCGGCTCGAATGCCGTGCGCCTGCTTATTGCAGACGTGATCCATAAAGATGATCGCTATACCTATAAAAAAAACACGTTGGTGCGGGTACCGCTTCGCCTGGGCGATGATGCCTTTCTCGACAACGTGATCTCGGAAAAAAAATCTGCAGCCTTGTACAAGACCATGCGTGCCTTCAGGGACCTGATGGATGTTTACCAGGTAACGGATTACCTGGCCTGTGCCACTTCGGCCATGCGCGAGGCCTCTAACGGTCCTGCGCTGGCAGCCGCTATCCGCGAACAAACGGGTTTGAACCTGGAAATCGTAGCGGGCGCCCGCGAAGCGCGCATCATCTATGCGAACCATATTGAGGCGCAGCTCGATATCGATAAGAACTTTCTGTACATCGATGTAGGCGGTGGCAGTACCGAAATTTCGCTGTTTGTCGACAAAAAGCTTGTGGCCTCCAGGTCATTTAACATTGGTACCATCCGCATCCTGGACAACCAGGACAAGGAAGAACATTGGGATGAGATGCACGATTGGGTCAGGCTGCAGACAAAGCAGCAAAAACAGCTGGTTGCCATCGGGACGGGCGGCAACATCAACAAATTGTTTCGCATGTCTGAGGAAAAAGAGAACATGCCTATAAGTTTTGCTAAACTGAACAGCCTCTATAATAAGATCAATGGCCTTTCGCTGAAAGAACGGATCAGCCTGCTGGGCCTGAACCAGGACAGGGCCGATGTGATCGTCCCGGCTGCCGAGATCTACCTGACCTTGTTAAAATGGACGGGTATCAGACAGATTTACGTGCCAAGGGTAGGGCTGGCCGACGGCATGATCAACCTGATGATCGAAGAAAACCTGCAGGCATAAAAAAATCCCGCCGTGGCGGGATTCAGATTTTTATTCCAGGAGCGAAGCAGCTGCTTCATCTACATACCAGGTCAGGCTGCCGTTTATAGGCCTGATCAGTTTTGCCGGATACGTCTCTGTATCTTCAATTTCCTTATCAAACACCTTACTCAGGGCAGTTGCCTTGCTTTCGCCGAATACCAGGAAAACCACGTGGGCCGCTTTGTTGATGAGCGGCGCGGTCATGCTGATGCGGTAGGTGTCCAGTTTTTCGACAAAGACTGATGCTACGCCAGGGTTTTGTTCAGCCAGGATCGGTGTTTCAGGAAACAGAGACGCGGTATGCGCATCGTCGCCCATGCCAAGCAGGACCAGGTCGAAAGCAAGGTCGCTGCCATTAAAATGCTCGTTAATGGCCCTATCATACGCAGCTGCCGCCTGCTCGGGAGGCAGGGCGGTGTTTACGTAGAAGATCTGCCTGTCGGGAATACCCAGCGGCTCAAGCAGGCTTGTTTTCGCCATCAGGCCGTTGTAGTTTTCATGATTGGGCGGAACATTCCGTTCGTCGCCGAAAAAGAAATAGACCTTAGACCAGTCAAATTTGTCTTTATATTCTTCTACCAGTTTCTGGTGAAGTTTTTTGGGCGAGTTCCCGCCTGTAAGCACCAGGTTAAAACAGTCTTTTTCAGCTATGGCCTTTTCGCCGGTGGCAATGATAAAGGCAGCAAGGTCGCCGAACAGCTCCTGCTCGGTCTTGTAGATAAGTAAATTCATGCTAATCCTTATTTTTCATAGGCAGGTGAAACCAGTGGAAGCCATCGCGGGCAATCAGCGCCTCGGCTTCTTCAGGGCCCCAGCTGTCGGCCGGGTAATTCGGAAAATTGAGCGACTTTTTGCTTTCCCAGGTATTGATGATTGGCATAACCAGTTCCCAGGCCGCCTCAACCTGGTCGCCGCGCATGAACAGGGTCTGATCGCCGGTCATTGCGTCAAGCAGCAGGGTCTCGTAAGCTTCCGGACTGTCGGTATCATAGGTGCCCTTGTAATCGAATACCATATCGACCGGGTTTAGCACCATGTTTACACCCGGGCGCTTGGCCTGTACCTGGAGGCGTATGCTCATTTCGGGCTGAATGCTGATAATGAGCCTGTTTTGTTGCCAGTTTTCGGTAACCTCCGGACTGAAAATGTGGTGGGGAACGTCTTTGAACTGGATGGTAATGAGTGAAGAGGTTTGGTTGAGCCGTTTCCCCGTGCGCACGTAAAACGGAACGCCCTGCCAGCGCCAGTTGTCAATGTGGAATTTAACGGCCGCAAAGGTTTCTGTATTTGAGTGCGGATCAACGCCGGCTTCTGAACGGTAGCCGGGAACTTCTTTGCCTTCTACCCAGCCCTTGCTGTACTGCCCGCGTACGGTGCCGAAACGAATGTCTTCAGGAGAGAACGAACGCATGGCTTTCAGTACCTCAACCTTGCGGTCGCGAATCTCATCTGCATCGAAGCTGATGGGCGTTTCCATCCCGATCAGGCAAAGCAGCTGCAACAAATGGTTCTGGATCATGTCGCGCAGGGCGCCTGCACCCTCATAATAACCGCCGCGATCGCCCACACCGAGTTGCTCAGTAACCGAGATCTGCACGTGGTCAATAAAAGAACGGTTCCAGAGCGGTTCGAACAGTGAATTGGCAAAACGGAAGGCCATCATGTTCTGAACGGTTTCTTTACCCAGGTAATGATCTATGCGGTAGATCTGCTTTTCGCTGAAAATTTTGCTCAGCAGGGTATTCAGCTCTTTTGCGGTTTCAAGGTTGTGCCCAAAAGGCTTCTCGATCACAATGCGGCTGTTGTCTTCATCCTGTGCAAGCTTATATTTCTGAAGGCATTCGGCAATGATGGGGAAAAAGTTGGGGGCTACGGCCAGATAAAAAATGATCTGTGCGTTGCCGCCGAACTCTGCCTGTTTTTCCTCGATCTGGGCTTTCAGGTTTTCGAAGGTCTTCGGCGTGTTGAAATCGGTAGGGCAGTAGTACAGGTTAGCTGCGAATTCGCCCCATTTCTTTTGCTCTGCCTTACCGGTACGCGAAAACTGGCTTACCGCTTCTTCGAGCGTAGTACGGAATTTAGAGTCGGCGATTTCCTTGCGGCCCGTGCCAATAATGGCAAATTGCCGGGGCATGAAGCCTTCCAGGAATAAGTTGTAAAGCGCCGGACAAAGTTTCCGCTGGTTGAGGTCGCCGGTGCCTCCGAAGATGACAAATATCGTGGGCTGTGTGGAGTGTTTTTGTGTCATGTTTCGCTATAAGTTGTTCCAGTTGGCGTGGAAGGTGCCTTCACTGTCTATGCGTTCAAATGTATGTGCGCCGAAGAAATCGCGCTGGGCCTGGATCAGGTTTGAGGGCATTCTTGCGGTGCGGATGGTATCGAAATAGGTAAGCGCCGAACTGTATGCCGGCAATGCCATGCCTGACATGGCGGCATCTGCGATGAGCTGGCGCAGCGCGGGTGATGCGGCCGAGATCTTGCCGGCAATCTGCGGATCGAGGAACAAATGTTCCAGGCCGCCGTCGCGCTGGTAGGCCTGGTAAATATCTTCAAGAAATGCAGCCCGGATGATGCAGCCACCACGCCAGATTTTTGCAATTTCTGCCAGATCCAATTCATATTCATATTGCCTGGAGGCCTGCCAAAGCAAGTGCATGCCCTGCGCGTAAGCGGTGGCAACCGCAAAATAAAATGCCTGCTCCAGCTGTTCCGGGCTGATGGAAGACTTGCTGCTGCTGTGCTCCGGGTAACGTTCGGCCAGCGTGCTGCGCAAGGACTTGTATTTGGAAAGGTCCCGGTTCGAAACCGCCTCATTGATGATCGGTACAGGCAGCTGAAGGTCCATGGCTATTTCAGAGGTCCATTTGCCAGTTCCTTTCGAACGGGCTTCATCCTTGATCATATCGACCAGGTCATTGCCGGTCTTGTCGTCTTTAAACAGGAAAATTTCAGCCGTGATCTCGACCAGGAAAGATTGCAGCGGTCCTTTGTTCCAGTTGGCAAAAGTTTCGTTGATCTGTTTGTTGTCGTAACCAAATCCGTGTTTCAGAACCTGGTAGGTTTCGGCAAGGAGCTGCATGATGGCATACTCGATGCCATTGTGGGTCATCTTGACAAAATGCCCGGATGCGCCAGGCCCGATGTAGGTCACGCAGGCATCGTTGCCCACCTTGGCCGCAACGGCTTCAAGAATTTCGCGAACTTCGGCGTACGCTTTTTTATCGCCGCCTGGCATCATGCTGGGACCGAAACGTGCACCTTCTTCTCCGCCCGATATGCCCATTCCGAAGAAATGAAGACCGTCTTTAGCCAGTTCCTCGACGCGCCGGGTGGTGTCAGTGAAATAAGAGTTTCCGCTGTCTATGATGATGTCACCTTCAGAAAGCAAGGGTTTCAGTTCCTGGATCACATTGTCTACGATCTGCCCGGCCGGCACCAGCAGCACGAGCGTGCGTGGCGTTCTCAGCGAGCCGACAAACGATTCCAGATCGGCAAAGCCTTTCAATTGATGCTCTTTCCCCTCTTCTTCGAGTTTTGCCAGCATTTTTGGGTCCTTGTCGTAACCGGTTACTGCAAAACCTTTGTCGGCCATGTTCAGCAACAGGTTGCGTCCCATGGTTCCCAGCCCGATCATGCCGAGCCGGTATTGTGAATTGGTGGTACTCATTATTACGCGGTATTAGTTTCGCGCCAAAAATAGACTTTACCGATCAATAATGCTAGGAAATACAGGCAGAGAATGGACAATATTTCTCGCCGCTGACTTTATTTTTCTGCCGGATAATTTGTGAACACATCATATTTTTCGCTTGCAGACCACAGGCGGGCGCCTCCTTTAATGCCGTCGCGGTTTGAAACAATGCGGATATTTTGATCCAGTTCAAAGTCCAGGTGTTTTGCGTTCCCGCCGCCTATGTACAGGGTGTCATAGTTAAACACTGTCTGGTAAACACCAATGACCCGTTTTACGCGCTTGTTCCAGCGTTCCTTGCCGATCTCCTGCATGGTCTTTTTGCCAAGGTAATCATCGTAATCTTCGGTCTTGCTAACCGGCATGTGTGACAATTCCAGGTGAGGCAGCAACTCCCCGTCGTATACCAGCGCGGTGCCAAAGCCGGTTCCAAGGGTAAACACGATCTCGAAGCCCTGGCCACTTACCAATCCCAGGCCCTGCTGGTCTGCATCGTTGATGAGCCTGACCGGTTTGCCGAAAAGATCTGCAACTTCCTGTGCCAGCGGATAGTCTTTCCAGCTGTCTTTGCCCAGGTTAGGAGCGGTCTGTACCCGGCCTTTTTTTACATAACCCGGAAAACCCATCGAAATGCGGCCAAACCCCGATCCAAGTTCTTTCGTCAGCTCCCTGATGCCCTTGATCACATCTTTTGGCGTAGCCTCTTTGGGAGTAGGCGTTTTTACGTATTCAGAGACCGGTTCTCCGGCCAGGTTCAGGATGGTCGCTTTCAGGCTGGTTCCACCAATATCGATGGTCAGGATGTTTTGCGCTTCTGGGTGCTGGGTGTTCATGGGCTGTTGATATGTTCCGCTAATTTATCACAATTAAAATCGTAACAGGAAAGCCTTTTTCCACATTAGCGCCCCTGTTGTTTTTTACTGGGCAGTAACTGCACTGGAACAGCGCAAATTGCCGGCAAGCTTTCGGCATTGGCAAATTTTTGATATACTTGTGTTGAACCTTGAGCAGATCGTGCGGCCCCTTCAGTGTTCCACCGAACCTCAAACCTGATAAAATAATAAAACCATTTAGCAACCTATTAATTAACCTGATGCACCTCAAACTCAATCAGACCCTTGGCATGCTTTTGCTTGCCACCAGCTTATGCGCACAGGAACGGCGCGCGCCGGCCTATCCGCTCATTACACACGATACCTATTTCAGCGTGTGGTCGAATACCGATAAGCTGAACGAATCGACCACGGTTCACTGGACCGGTTCGGCACAATCATTACTCGGCTTTGTCAAAGTAGACGGAAAAGTGTACCGTTTCCTGGGCGCAGAGCAGAAACAGTATGTTCCCGTGTTGCCCTCTTCTGAGGAAGGAGAGGCCGTGTTCAGTTACACCGAGTCGCAGCCTGCCGCAAACTGGCAAAGCAGCCCGGCTTCGGGCTGGAAAAGTGCCCGCGCTCCCTTCGGAGATGACCGCGCGTCTAAAACCGCCTGGCGCTCTGCAAACCTTTGGCTGAAGCGTGATTTCCAGCTTACTGCGGCACAAACCAGAAAATTATTTGTAAAGCTCGATCATGACGATAACGTAGAAGTGTACCTGAACGGCCGGGAAATTTTTCGGAAAGAAGGCTGGACCAACAACAAGTACATCTACATTCCGGTACCCGAAGGCACGGCCAGGCCCGGTAACAATACCCTGGCCATTCATGTAGCCAATACAGCGGGTGGGCGCAAGCTGGATGCAGGCCTGGTAAC
Organism: Pedobacter yulinensis; assembly: GCF_003029735.1. Lineage (GTDB taxonomy): Bacteria > Bacteroidota > Bacteroidia > Sphingobacteriales > Sphingobacteriaceae > Pedobacter > Pedobacter yulinensis. The sequence continues at coordinate 101,262 of NZ_KZ686270.1, read as the reverse complement.
CGAGGCACCAGCTCCCGGAGCGCCGGTGGCGCTGGCTGAGCAGCGTGGGGTCAATGTATCGGCCACCAAAACCACTTATGCTTTTCGCTGTGGCGGAATTGATCTGGATCTTGATTTCCTGTCGCCGCTGTTGCTTGAAGACCTTAACCTGGTGTCCCGTCCCATTTCTTATGTCAATTACCAGGTGCGTGCCAACGACGGCAAGACACACCAGGTACAGGTGCTTCTCAGCACCTCGACAGATCTGGCCGTAAACCTTGCGTCGCAACCGGTCCAGGTAAGCAGGGGCAATGCAGCCGGCGTATCGTTCCTGAAAGCCGGGACCCGGGAGCAGCCCGTTCTGGCCAAAAAAGGCGATGACCTGCGCATAGACTGGGGTTACCTGTATGTCGCCTTGCCGCAGGGCGCCAAAGCACGGCAATCGGTTAGCCTTGCCGGTAATGCGCTTGCTGCTTTTAACAGCACTGCGGCCGACCTTACATCCGGAAAAAGCCTTGCCCTCAATACCACCTGGGACCTCGGGGCGGTAGGAGCCACAGCCAGGGGCAACATGCTCATGCTGGGTTATGACGACATCGAGGCTGTGGAATACTTCGGCAAACGCCTCCGGGCATACTGGAATACCCGCGGCGACAAACGTTTTGAAGAAGAACTCGGCGCAGCGGCTAAAGCCTACAGCGCGTTGAAGAGCCGTTGTGCCGCTTTTGACGACAACCTGTTCAAGCAGGCGAATGCTGCCGGTGGCCGCGAATATGCCGGCTTGTGTGTGCTGGCCTATCGACAGGCCATATCAGCACATAAACTGGTCAACAGTCCGGAAGGGGAATTGCTGTTCATGTCAAAAGAGAATTTTAGCAACGGTTCAATTTACACGGTAGACGTGACCTATCCCTCAGCGCCGATGTTCCTGCTTTATAACCCGGAGCTGGCCAAAGGCCTGCTGAACGGGATCTTCGCCTACAGCGAAAGCGGCCGGTGGAAAAAACCTTTTGCGGCGCATGACCTGGGGACTTATCCGCTGGCAAACGGCCAAACCTACGGTGAAGATATGCCGGTAGAAGAATCGGGGAACATGCTCATTTTGACAGCAGCAATTGCCCGTGCAGAAGGCAATGCAGACTATGCCCGCAAACACTGGAAGACACTCGGCATTTGGGCTGACTACCTGAGCAGGGAAGGCCTTGACCCCGCGAACCAGCTGTGTACCGACGACTTTGCCGGCCACCTGGCGCGCAACGCAAACCTTTCTGTAAAGGCCATTGTTGCCCTGGGCGCCTACGGCTGGATGGCCGGACAACTCGGCGAGAAGGAGACGGCTGACAAATATACCGCAATGGCCAAATCGTATGCGCAAAAATGGATGGCCATGGCCGACGACGGCGACCATTACGCGCTTACCTTCGATAAAAAAGGAACCTGGAGCCAAAAATACAATCTGGTATGGGATAAGCTGCTGAAACTAGACCTCTTTCCACGCGAGGTGTATCAAAAGGAGATCCGTTATTACCTTGGCAAACAGAACGAATTCGGCCTCCCGCTAGACAGCCGTAAAACCTATACCAAGTCTGACTGGATCATCTGGACTGCCGGACTGGCGGCAGACCGCAGTGATTTTCTGAAACTGGTCAAGCCGGTTTACAAGTTTGCGGTTGAAACACCAAGCCGTGTGCCGCTGAGCGACTGGCATGAAACCACCGACGGTAAACAGGTTGGTTTCCAGGCGCGCAGTGTTGTTGGTGGCTATTTCATTAAAATGCTGGAAGAAAAGTGGCAGAAATAAGCCTGTGAAATACTTTAAGATGTAAACTTAAATTGTCCGGAATAGTCCGGCAATCTGGCAAAGCGGGCTATGGATCTTCATAGCCCGCTTTTGTAATGGCTTTGCTCTATAATATGTTGGTCCGGCGCCTCATCATGTTGGGGCAACCAAAATGAGTCAGACCCGGCGCTGCCCCAACCCATAAAAAGCAGTGCCGCTTTACCGGGCGACTTTTTCTAAAGCCCGCGTCAGCGTTTCCATGGCTTTGGTGAAACGGGCTTTGACGGCTTCGCGTTGCTGCGCATCTGTCAGTTTCTCCAGGTGGAAACTCAGGGTAGAACGGTCCTCATATTTTCCCGGCATGACACGGATCTGGAGCAGCCCCTTATTTTCCCAGTTTTGTTCCTTGTAATCCATTCTTACGTGCGAGTAATCTTTCCACACCCGCACTTTCAGTTCCCGGCCCTGATCTGAGGAAAAATTTTCGGCAGAACGCAGGGCCCCGGTGTGTTTACCAAGCCAGCAATCAATACCTTCAGGCGAAAAAATAAAGTCCCACAGCGCAATAACCGTTAGGTCAAACGTCTTGCGGATGCCATAGTTAAAGCCAACCGATTTGGTTTGACCAACAGGGTTCGTTGTTTCCATACTTAAACATGAATGCGTAATTTACATTCTGAGACCGGAACAAAATGTTCCCATCTGCGGTTTGTCATAATTGAAATGAAGAAGAATATAGTCCCCTTTTTTGTGGCCTGTCTGGCATTGTCGTGCAGCACCACCGCTTTTTCCAGGCAGCAGCACAGCAATGACCCCGTCAGGCCCGGCGAAAGTCTGAAACTGGTTAGCCGGAAATTTGCTTTCACGGAAGGCCCCGCCATGAACCGGAAAGGCGAGATCTTTTTTACAGATCAGCCCAACAACACGATCTGGAAATACGGGCTCGACAGTACCTTATCCTTGTTCATGGACAAAGCCGGTCGTGCCAACGGCCTTTTTTTTGACCGCAAGGGGAACCTGATCGCCTGTGCCGATGAAAATAACGAACTTTGGTCCATTGCGCCCGATAAACGCGTCACCGTGCTGCTGAACAATGATGAAGGGCGCCGGTTCAATGGGCCCAATGATGTCTGGGTCGACCCGCAGGGTGGAATCTGGTTCACCGATCCTTATTACCAGCGCGACTACTGGACCCGTCAGGCTCCCGAACTGAAACACCAGGGCCTGTATTTCCTGGCGCGGGGTTCCAGGCAAGCCAGGCTTGTTGATACGGCTTTCACCAAGCTCAATGGCCTGATCGGTACACCTGATGGCAAAATGCTGTACGTAACAGATCTCGGGGGTGGCAAGACATACTGCTACGACATTGCCGCACCCGGCGCGCTGCGCAACCGCAGGCTGTTTGCAGCAAAAGGCTGCGATGGCATGACGCTCGACAACCGCGGAAACCTGTACCTGAGCGGGAAAGGCGTTACCATTTACGACAAATCGGGAACCCTGCTGCGGCACATCGACGTGCCCGAAGACTGGACGGCAAATCTCTGTTTCGGAGGCAAGGACAAGGACTTACTTTTCATTACCGCCAAACAAGCCGTTTATACGCTGAAGATGCGGGTGAAGGCAGCCGAGTAACTCATGGCCGGCCGGGCAGTTCGATCGCGGCACGGTCGAATGCCCTGCCAAGAATGCTGACAGCCTCACGCAGTTCCTGCTCGTTCATGGAGGCGAAACCCAGCCTGACAAAGGGTTGCTGGCTGTGGTCGGCAAAGTACCCCTCGCCACTGCCTACGTGCAGGCCCATTTCTAGCGCTTTTGCGGTAACCCTGGCCGGGCTCACGCCGTTCAGGTATTCGACCCATATGGCGAGGCCCCCGTCAGGCACCCGGAATCGAATTTTTCCTGCCATTTCGGTTTCCAGCAGCCTGCAAAGCAGGTCGCGGCGCTCGTGGTAAATTTTATTCATTTTTTTCAGGTGCCGCCCAATGTCGCCGTTTTTCAGCATGTTCGCAATCGCTTCTTCGAGCAGCTGTTCGCCCTGCCGGTCTATCATTTTGCGCAGAATAGCCATTTGGTTGATAAGGTCGGGCGGTGCGACGACAAAACCGATCCTGATGCCGGGAGCGATCGTTTTGCAAAATGAACCGATGTACACCACGCTGCCCGAAAAATCAGCGCTGGCAAGGGGGAGGATCGGACTGCTGCTGTAATGGAAATCATAATCGTAATCGTCTTCAAAGATTGCGAAGCGGTGTTTCCTGGCCAGTTCCAGCAAGCGCATGCGCCTTTCCGGACTCAGGCTAACCGTTGTAGGCATGTGGTGGTGTGGGATGACATAAATTGCCCTGACTGGTTGCTGCCGGCACAGTGCCTCTACCGCGTCGAGGTCCATGCCCTGCTCATCGACCGGTACGCACAGCACGCGCGCGCCGGCATGCCTGAACACCTCGTTCGCCCCATCAAAACCGGGATCGGCCACGATGATAACATCATTTGGCTTAAAAAGCACCTGCGAGAGCAGGTAAAGCGCCATCTGCGCGCCCTTGGTAATGATAATGTGCTGCGGCCGCACATTCAGACCACGTGTTTTTGCCAGGAAATGCGCCAGTTCAGTGCGGAGGTTTTCCGAGCCGCATACCGGTCCGTACATCAGGTATTTTGGGGTAAACTGATAACCTGCAAACCGGCGGTACTCCCTGATCAGCAGTTCGACCGGTGCGAGGCGCGTGTCGGGAAAGCCATCGTTAAAGTTCAGGTGCTGATCAGCCTTGGCCAGACTTGACATTCCGTTCGGAAAAAGCCCCTGATCAAGTTCAAAATGGCTGTGCGCCGGGTATGATGGCACAATGCTGCCGTTCGGCATGGGCTGCGGACTGATTTCGGGCAATTCATGCGCCACAAAAATGCCCTTACGGGCCACTACGTTCACCCAACCCTGCGCATACAGCTCATCGTATGCAGCAATGGCGGTCTTGCGGTGCACGCCAAGCCCGGCGGCCAGTTGGCGGCTGGCCGGCAAGGCTGCACCCGGCTTAAGACTCCCTGAACGGATGCGGCAGATGATCGTATTCGCGATCTGCAGATAAACAGGAACGCTCAGGTTTTTGTCGATTTGAACGGTTTGAAAAAGCAGGGACATCTGGACTATTGGGTTTATAAAGTCTGGACTATAAAGATAGCCCAAACCAGCCGTAATTTTGGGGACCGAATTAAAAAAACGATGACACCGAATCTTAAACCGAAAGCAGCCACCTTATACATAGTGATTGCGTTTGCTATTGTCTACGTAGTGTGGGGTTCCACTTACTTTTTTATACGGATGGCCGTAGAAGGGTTTCCGCCCATGCTGATGGGAGCGGTCAGGTACATTCTGGCAGGTTTGCTGCTGCTCGGCTGGTGTGCCCTCAGAAAACAGCCGATCTGGAATTTCCGGGATGTGATTAATTCCGGAGTTGGTGGCATCCTGATGCTGTTCATTGCAAATGGCATCGTGATCTGGGTAGAGCAGGTGCTGCCAAGCGCCATGGTTGCCATCATGGTGTCTGCCAACCCGGTTTGGCTGGTGGTGCTTGACAAGGCCAACTGGCGCGTCAACCTGCGCAATCCGGCCACGCTGCTCGGGCTCATTACCGGATTCGCGGGCGTGTTGCTTTTGTTCGGCCAGGAACTTGGGCAACAAACCGCTCACGTAACAGCTGGTTATTTTCAAGGCATCATCCTCCTTGCCCTGGCCCCGGTTGCCTGGGCTGCCGGATCGCTCTGGTCGAAAGGCAAAACAAGCAATTCGCCGGTAAGCGTCAATACGGCCTGGCAAATGATCATTGCGGGCCTGGCCTTTCTTCCCATGTCGGCCCTGAACAACGAATTTGCTGCTTTTGATGCACAGGCTGTGCCGCTCCGGTCCTGGCTGGCTATCCTTTACCTGATCCTGTTCGGCTCGATCGCTGCCTTCAGTTCTTACGTATGGTTGCTGAAAGTCAGGTCGGCCACACAGGTGGGTACCCATTCGTACGTAAATCCCGTTATCGCGGTGTTGCTTGGTGTCTTTTTCGCCGGGGAGCACATTGGATTCTGGCACATCGCCGGCCTGGTTGTTATCCTGTTCAGCGTGTTGCTGATCAACCTGGACAAGTACCTGAAACGTTCCTTACAGGGTTCGCCGGGACGCAGTCCCTTCAACTGGATGCGCAGGCGCAGCAGGACAACCACCTGCGTAGAATAATTCCAGACATGAGCATATGGCGTGTGCATCTGCTTACTTTCGGCCTGCGGCCGGCATGATCAGCCGGTCTGCAGAAAGGCTCCCAGCGCCCTTCAGCAACACGATCAGCGCAAGTCCGATAACCAGCAGGTGATACTCGAAACCTTCACCTTTCTGGTTGCCGAACCAGTTCATAAAAAAACCAAATTGCAGGTGCTCAAGCAGGATAATGCCCGTAAAGAGCGCAATGGTAGCCAGGGCCCAGCAGCGCGCGGCCAGTCCGGCCAGCAGGCAAAGCGATCCGGCAAACTCGGTAATGATGACCATGAGCCCCACAAGCCAGGGCAGGTGCAGCTGGGTTGTGAAAAAATGCATTTCTTTTTCAAATCCCGGCCCGTTAAACCAGCCGAATACCTTTTGCGCACCATGCGGAAAAATAATCAGCCCAAGGGTTAGCCTGGCAATGACAGCACCGGCGTCGCGGCCGGTAGCAAACAGCAGTTTGTTCATATTCTTTTTTTGAACAAAGAACGTGTTGCCCGAAAGACGCGCAGTTAATGTAGTTTAAGAAATCAACGCGCCAGCAATTTCCGTTTAAGTATGCTCAGAAAAACCGGCGTTATGCCCAGATATGCCGCAATATGCTTCTGGGAAAGTCTTTGCTCAAGCTGCGGGTAATGTGCCAGAAAGCGCTGGTAGCGCTGCGCTGCGGTATGGGCCAGGCCGTCAGCAATGCGCTGTTGCTGCGCTACATATGCGTTCTGCAGCAGCATTCTGAAGAACCGCTCAAATTTCGGCACCTGCTGGTAAAGCATTTCCAGCTGCGTTTTGCCGATTTGCAGAACCTCGGTGTCTTCCAACGCTTCGATATAACAGGTCGCCTGGCGCTGGGTCAGGAAACTGTGCAGGTCACTGACCCACCAACCCTCACTGGCAAACAGCAAGATGTGCTCGAACCCGTTTTCGTCAATGGTATAAGCACGCAGGCAGCCTTTGGTAACAAAACTTTCGGCACGGCTGATCTCGCCAGGGCGCAGCAGAAAACCTTTTCTCGGAATCCGATGCGGTACCAGCAACGCGCGGAAAATGATTGTCTCTGTGGGTGTTAGTCGCACATGCCGGGAAACGTGTTCAGCGAGCAGGTTGAAGGCGGGTTCTGGGATCATGATGCTAAGCTACGAAAGAAACAGCCTGCCGGCAATCGGGCAGCTTACGCCATGCAGGATACAGCCTCATTCATGTCGGTTTTTTACAAGTCTCTTGCGCAGAGAGCACGTAATTTGCGGCCCGCTCCTCAACCTGAAAACCATGAAAACAATATTGAGCTTATACAAACGTGCTTATACTGGCCTGTCAAGAGACAGCTGGCTGCTGAGTGCCGTGATGCTCATTAATCGCTGCGGAACCATGGTGGTGCCTTTTTTATCGATCTACTGCATTCGCGAGCTCGATTTTACTGTAACCCAGGCGGGCATCCTGTTGGGGATTTTCGGCGCAGGCGCGATTATCGGAAGTTTTCTTGGTGGCAAACTGACCGACTGGATCGGTTTTTACGATGTACAGGTGGGCTCTATGCTGCTTGGCGGGGCACTTTTTGTGGCAGTTAGTTTTTTGCGATCCTTTGAGGTCATGGCTGCAGGCATCCTGATTCTGAGTATTTGTAATGAAGCTGTGAGGCCGGCCAATACGGCTGCTGTAGCGGCCTATAGCGATGCCGGCTCGACCACGCGCGCCTTTTCCCTGAACCGCCTGGCCGTCAACCTTGGCTGGTCGGTAGGCGGGGGCATCGGCGGCCTGCTGGCCTCGATTGATTACAGCCTTATTTTCTGGGTAGACGGCTGTACCAACGTTTTCGCCGCCCTGCTGCTGCTAAAACTTATGCCCCGCCGTAAATCTGCCGCTCCGCAGACTGTATCAGGAAAGGCATCTGGTAAAAGCGCATACCGAGATGGCCTGTTTCTGATTTTTATCCTGGTCATGTTATGTTATGCCTCCAGTTTTGTCCAGTTCATGGTTATCCAGCCAGTTTTTTACAAGCTTGAATGGGGTTTTGATGAGCGGTTCATTGGCTTTTTACTTGCGCTGAACGGGCTGATCATTGTCTTTATCGAGATGGTACTGGTTCAGCGCCTTGAGAACTCACGGCATCCGCTCGTATTTACAACAGCAGGTATTTTGCTTTCTGCGCTGGGTTTCCTGTGCATCAATGTTTTCCCGGCGGGAAAATCGAGTGCCATCTTGGTTGTGTCCCTGATCACTTTTGGCGAAATACTGGCCCTGCCGTTTATGACAACCTTTTGGGTGGCGCGAACCACAGCACAGAACCGGGGCAGTTATGCAGGTATCTTCGCCATGGGTTGGGCAACTGCGCAGATCATCGGGCCTTCCGCTGGCGGCCTGGTCATAGGCCGCTATGGCTTCCCGGCCCTCTGGTGGATCCTCTGTGCCCTTTGCACGTTTGCTGCTGTAGCCTATTATGTGCTGTATCACCTGCGGTTTCGCCGGGATGACACTGGTGCTTCTGCAGCCTAATTCTGCTTGGTAACATTCGCCGTGGGCATTGAAACTTGCGGGTCAAAACGCCTGCGTTAAGGATGCTGTTCATGAGATAAATTTCGCGAAAATAGCCTGGGCGGCCAGGCATAATGAAAGCACGCTACACATGCTCGTGCCAGGCCGGCCAGCCCTCAGAGCGCGCAATCCATCTGGATATCGCAGCGTTCATATGGTGTGCTGCGGCCGCTGATCTTCCGGAAACCGAGTTTTTGATACAGCCCGATCGCAGGCTTCAGGCGGGTGTTGCTTTCCAGGTACAACTTATGGGCGCCAAGTTCCCGGGCCTTTGCTTTAATGGCCTGACCGAGCAGAAAGCCAATGTTTTTACCCCGGGCCTCTGGCGAAACAGCCATTTTAGCCAGCTCGAACTGGTAGTCAGGATCGTCCATGCGAATAAGGGCGCAAACCCCGATGGGATCGCCGTTGTAACAGGCCACCAGAATGTGACCGCCTTTTTTTAAAATATAGCCTTCGGGATCGCCCAACGCACGCCGGTCTGCTTCCTCGATTTTGAAATAGGCAGAGATCCAGGCTTCATTCAGCTCCCGGAAAACCTCCCGGTGCGCAGGTGTATAGTCAATGATCGTCACCTTGCCGCTCTCCCGCATTTTCCTTGCTTCTGTAACCCGCTGCAACAGGCTTTTTTGCTCCAGCAGGTATTCCCACTCGCCGAGGGCGGCCCACAGGTCGTTATTGGTCTGTGCGCTCAATTGCCCGATCGCCTGTTCCACATCCAGGTACTGATCACTGATCCGTTCGGCGATCTGCCGCCCTTGTTCCGTAAGCCGAATCCGCGTGCGGCGCCCGTCGCGCGGATCCGGCATTTCTTCAGCCAGGCCGGCGGCCTTCATTTCGCGGACTATTTTGCTTACAGAAGGGTGGGAGTGCCCGATAGCTCTTGCAGCTGCTGTGATGGTAAGCGAATCCTGCTGGCTCAAGACATAAAAAACCGGAAACCATTTTGGATGGAGGTCAATACCATATTGTGCGTATATCCTCGCCGAGTCGCGCGTAATGGTCTCGGTAAGCATACGCAGGCGGCTGCCGAGCGCAATCCTGCCCAATTGTTCGAATAATTTGTTCATAATTACGTAATTGGTTACATAAATATAATCAGGTTAGGTGAAAATTGAAACGCGCTGCCTGGAATAAATATTATTTTTACTAAGTCTAAATAAGAGTATATATTTGCGGCAACTCAAACAACCTTCATGTACAAACAACTCCTGTATTTAACCGCATTCGTCCTGTTTTTTTCAGCAACAGCTGCAGCGCAGACCTCAGGTCTGGTTACAGGCAAAGTAACCGATACGCTGGACCGTCCCTTGCCTGGGGCTAACGTGGTAATCCGTAAGCTTGATCTTCGCACCTCGGCCGATGCAACGGGAGCATTTCGCCTGGCCGGTGTACCGGCAGGCCGGTATACCGTGCGGATTTCAAGCACCGGCTACAGGCCTGTTGAGTTGTCCGTGCAGGTTCATGCTGCCGGCGAAGCCAGCCTGGCTGTCAGATTGCAGGACCTGGCCGCAGACCTGTCAGATGTCGTTGTTTCGGCCAGCCGTCGCGCAGAATCGCTTTCCCAGACGCCCTCATCGGTTACCGTTGTGAGCGAAAAAGACATCCGGACCCAGTCGGCGATCAGTCCGAACCTGGCAAACATCCTGGCCTTCAGTGTTCCGGGACTGGGTACATCGACCAATCAGACCGGTAATTCAGGGCAAACGCTTCGGGGCCGCAATGTCCTGGTCCTGATAGACGGGATCCCGCAATCAACACCGCTGCGTGCGGGTGGCCGGGATATCCGCAGCATTGATCCTGCAGTTATCGGGAGGATAGAAGTCATCAAAGGAGCTACCGCCATTTACGGCAACGGTGCTGAAGGCGGCCTGATCAACTACCTGACCAAACGAGGCGATACCAGCCGCAAACTGGGTGGTTATTCACAGCTTGGCCTGACCGGGAATACGCGTGGAGACAGCACGGTCGGCTACCGCGCCGTGCAGCAGCTCTTTGGTAAAGCAGGCCGGATCGACTACATGGTCAGTGGTGCCTTTGAAAAAACAGGCGTTTACCGCGATGCCGAAGGCCTTGTAATCTCGCCCGACTACGGGCTTGGAGAAACCAGGTCTTACAACGGTTTTACAAAAATCGGCTATACGCTGTCGGCTAAACAGCGACTGGAGCTGATGTACAATTATTTCAGTTCACGCCAGCAGTCTGACTATGTTCTGAAAAACGGCGTGTATGGGCAGCGCCCCGCCATAGGCATTCGGGGTACCCGTGGCGGCGCTGAAGAAGGAACGCGGTACAACCACAATGCAAACCTGCAATATACCAATCAGCGCATCTTTGGTAAAACTGACCTGGCGGCAAATGTATACTTCCAGGATTTTTACACGATCTACTCTCAGGTGGCCTCTTTTTACGGCGGCGGACAGTCGGCCATCAAGTCGGCTAAAAAAGGCGCCCGGGCCAGCCTGAACACGCCATTGGTTTTCTCAGACGCGGTTTCAGCACAACTTAATTACGGGATAGACCTGATGAATGACCGCACCTCGCAAAGCCTGGTCGACGGCCGGCTTTGGGTGCCTGACATGAATATGGTCAATTTTGCGCCTTACCTGCAGACCTCTACTAACCTGTTCAGCGACCTGACCATCAAGGCCGGGCTGCGGGCAGAGAACATCAATATAGCTGTAGACGACTTCAATACGCTTGCGACCGGGCCCAACGGGCAGGGAAGTATTGCCGTGAGGGGCGGAACACTGAACTACAATGCTTTTGTTTTTAATGCAGGTGCACGTTATTCCGCATCGAGGTATTTTAATCCGTTTGTGAGTTATGCCCAGTCTTTTTCAGTTTTCGAACTGGGCCGGGTACTGCGGGCTGCGAAAGCGAATACCCTTGAACAGCTGGAAACCAAACCCATTATCGTGAACAACTACGAAGGCGGGTTCAGCAGCCAGGTGGGACCGCTCAATTTCAGTGCGGCGTATTACTACAGTACATCCCGGCTTGGCGCCAACCTGCTCGAAGTAAACGGTGTTTACATTTCCCAGCGCATCCCTGAACATGTATGGGGTTACGAACTGCAGGCCGATATTGAAGTTCTTAAGGGCGTCAATATTGGCGGAAATTATGCGCAAGTAGAAGGCAAAGGTGATGTAGACAATGATGGCAATTTTGACGGGGAGAAAGACGTATACCTGAACACAACCCGCATTCCACCTTCGAAAGCAACGGCTTACCTGAGCGTTTCGGCCGTATCTGATCTTTCGCTGCAGTTAAACTGGACACGCATTGGCAACCGTGACCGCTTTGCACCGAACGCTGCCGGGAAGTACCTGATCGGCGAAGGGCCGGTTCGCGCCTACCACTTGTTCAACTTTTCTGCCGGTTACCGGGCCGGTAAAGCCATTAGCCTTAACCTGGGCGTTGAAAACCTCTTTAATCATGTTTATTATCCTGCCATTTCGCAGTTTTATGGCAGCGACGGCATTTATGCCCGCGGCAATGGCCGTCGTTTTAACCTTTCTGTTGGCTTTACGTACTGATCATGTTGCGCGGTTTGAAAAAATTAGCAGGCAAACTGCACCTCTGGCTGGGACTGGCCACCGGACTGATCGTCATTATTATCGGGCTGACAGGCTGCCTGTATGTTTTCGAAGCTGAACTGCGGCAATGGTCGCAGGCCGACTACCTCAGCGTACCGGCGCGTGCACAGCCCCGGCTGACGCTTGACCGGCTGCTGGATTCGGCACGGCTTGCCGCACAGGGCAGCAAGATCATGCAGGTGCGGGTTACCGAACAACAGCCCGGTGCCACGGTGGCCATGGTTACAAAAGACCAGCGGGTCCTTTTCCTCGATCCGTACACGGGCCTGGTGGTACACAGGGGTGGGCAGGACTGGCTGGCGGTTGTTCAGTCTATTCATATTTCGCTGCTCCTTGGTGAGACAGGCAAAGCGATCATCAAGTGGTCTGTAGTGATCTTCGTGCTCATGCTGGCCACCGGGCTTATTCTTTGGTTCCCGGGGCAGCTGCGGCTGCTCAGGCAATCGCTTACGATTAAACGAAAAGCTTCGTTCAAACGCCTCAATTACGATCTGCATAATGTGCTTGGCTTTTACGCCTCGTTCGTACTGCTGATTACAGCCTGTTCGGGGTTGTTCTTTGCTTTTAAAGAAGTCAAATCGGCGGTTGCCTTCTTCACGGGATCCCGGATTAGCGAGGGCATAGTTCCTGCGACACCCGTTCGCTTTTCTGGGAACGAGCCGGCAATGTACCGGCAAATGTATGAATGGGCGTCGTTACGCTACCCTGGTGCAGGCCAGGCCTCGTTTTCAGTTCGTAAGAACGGCGAACTGCGGCTCCGGCTGCTTTTCCCCTACAAGTGGTACCGGAAACAACACACTTTTTTCTTCAACGCAGAGAACGGTACACTAAAGCGCTATAAACTGTATCCTTCGTTTAGCCGTGCTGACAAGGCCGAAGCACTGAACTATGACCTGCACACGGGGCAGCTGTTCGGCCTGCCCGGAAAGATTCTGGCCTGTCTCGCAAGCCTGACCGCGGCCAGTTTGCCGGTAACCGGCTTTATCATCTGGTGGAAAAAAGGCCGGAAAAGGAAGCCGCGCACACGCAGGCATCGCAAATTGCGTCTTAGTTTGGGTAAAAGCGCCGCGCTTCCAGCAGAATTGAGCTGATCGTTCCAGCGTCCAGGTCCTGGTGTGGATCTACCAGCAGGATCCGCACCCGGGCGCGCCCTTCGGCAAGCAGCAGTGGGTGGCTGAGTCTGCGGCCTTCCATGATGCCGATATACGGCTGCCGGTACTGCCGGTGGTGCCTGAGGTAACAGAACATTTTTCCGTGCAGGTAATAAAACGGCATGCGGTATTTCCACGCTTCGGTCATCGCCGGATCCAGTTGCAGGATCAGCCTGCGCAGGAAATGAAGACAGGACCGTTCCGGTTCAGGCCGCGCGGCGAAATAGGCATCGAGGGGGCTCAGCTCATCTTCCATCTTTCCGAAGGTCGTCAAAAGCCTCCGAATTTCAAACTAAACCTGCTCGGCGCTAAGCTGGGTCAGAAGAGTCGCTGTGTCGGTAATCTCGGCAAACTCGCCGTTCAGGCTGGCCAGCGACACATCGTGGATGGTTTCTGCTGAAAACGCCTTCCCATCATGGCCGGTTTTGGCAAAGGCGACGGTAGCATCGTCCAGCACGGTGGTCTGAAAACCCAGGTTGGCAGCCATGCGCGCGGTCGTGGATACGCAATGATCTGTCGTGAATCCGGCTACAACAACCGCTTCGATGCCGGCCGCCTGCAGTTGCGTTAACAGGTCGGTCCCGATAAAAGCGCTGTTTGCACTTTTGCTGATGACCGTTTCGCCGGGAAGCGGCCGGGCAACCTCCATAAACGCATTACCTGGAAGGCCGTCCTGCAGGGGCGATCCGGGGCTTACAGAACAATGCCTGATATGGAAAAGGGGCAGTGAAGCCTGGCGCCATGCCTGCAGAAGCGCCGCTATCTGTGACTCTGCACCCGGGTTGTTGCGGCTGCCACCCCAATAGGCGATGTCTTTGAAAGCCTCCTGGATATCAATCATCAGCAAGGCTGTGTGTGGTGTGATTTTCATGTTGTTGGGATTGGATGATTCAAAAATAGCCGCAAGTGGATCTTCCCGAAAGAGCCATTATAGCGAATTTTGCAGTGCCAATTTTTGATGCGGAAGATTTAAAATGCTTTCATTTTATTTATTTAGTTTTACGGGCATACATGACGCGACATGAAAACGAAACCGGCTGCGCTTACACTCCTGCTGTTCCAGGCTTTATGGGTTCAGGCCCAGTATAAAATGGATATTCAGGGCCACCGGGGCTGCAGGGGGCTGATGCCCGAAAATTCCATTCCAGCCATGTACCATGCCATTGATCTGGGCACACCGACGCTCGAGTTTGACTGTGTCATTTCACAGGACCAAGCGGTGGTGGTTTCTCATGACCCTTTCATGGCTGCTGCTTTTATGCTGAAGCCTGACGGGTCAGCGATCAGTAAAGCAGAATCCAGGAAACTCTTGTTGTACCAGATGCGCTATGACAGCATCAGGAAGTACGACGGCGGAATGAAGCCCCATGCCGACTTTCCGGATCAGAAAAAGACGCCGGTTTACCGGCCGCTGCTGGGCGATCTGCTGGACAGCGTGGAGCGGTATTGCCGCGTAAACCGGCGTAGACCGGTTCGCTACAGCATAGAGATTAAAACAACTCCAGGTGCAGATGGCATCAGCCAGCCAGAACCGGAAACATTTGTCAGGCTTGTTATGGCGCAGATTGTGCGGCGCGGTTTACAGAAGCGGGTCACCATCCAGTCTTACGATGCCCGGATCCTGCAGGTATTGCACCATACTTATCCCCGGCAGGAGGTCGCTTACCTGATTAGGAAGGGTGAAGAAGATTATGCCGCGAACCTGGCTTTCCTTGGTTTTAAACCCGCTTACGTCAGTATCTCAAGCGCGACCGTAAGCCCGGATTTCGTTGCAGCTGCGCACCGGGATGGCACGCGGGTCATTACCGGGGTGGTAAATGACGTACCTTTAATGGAGAAAATGCTGCTGATGGGAGTTGATGGCATTATAACCGATTACCCTGACCGGGCGCTCAAACACCAGGCCGACCGGAAAAAGGGTATACGCCGCAGCACCCCCTAGCAGGTCAGGCTGTTGCCCCGCGCAATGCAGCGAGGTATTTGTCGACATAACTCCCGAGGTCTTTTTGTTTGTATTGCATGATAAACCGCGGGTGTTCCAGCGCGGTGATGTGCGGAAAAAACTGATGTTGCTCGTTCAGTTTGCGCAGAAATTTCTCGTTTTGGCCGGTGCCGAGGCAAAAACAGCGGTCTCTGGTTATGTTCAGGTTTTTCAGTGTCCTGATGTTATCAACGATATAGCCGCCGGTGGCCGCCAATAAAGCCGCGCTGTCGTAATAATTGTAGTTTTTTTCTTTCCCAGCGTTGTCTACGGCGACAAACCCCAGGGGCGACAAAGAGTTGATCAAAAAATCGCCGTAAAATTTTTCAGGTCCGCCGTAAGCGGCAATAACCTCATAGATGAAGACCGACGAAGGTTCATGGGCCGGCTTTCCAGGGAAAGGAAGTCCGCAGACACTTTCCATGCGTTTCGGATCCGTGAAGGGTACTCCGGTGAGACCGGCGCCGAACCGGCCTGGGTTAATGCCCAATATCAGCTGCCGCGGCCGGTCGTCGCTGTAATACTTCCGGTAAAACGCTTCAGAAAGTTCAAGTGCCAGGGCATTCTCTCTAAAAGGATTCATGACCCGGATGCCCGGCGGTAGCGGCAGACCGGTGTATTCCAGGTTGCGGTTGTAACGGATCACTTGTTCGGCAAAGGTCATACACAAAAGTAAACATTTAGGAAAGCCGCCTCGGGGGCAACTGTTATTTCTTCGTTTCTGTCGCTGCCCAGCCGTTTTATCGCCCTTCGTACCGAATTGATTACAGTCTGGTTATTTTCTTTCTTTTTAAGTAGTATTGATTACACACACACATGTAACCGATATGAAAAATTTATTCATCATCGCCCTGGCCTGCTATGGCCTTGGCGCACGGGCGCAGCAGCAGCCCTCAGGGAATTACCTTTACCTGTATTCAGACTCGCTGGTACAGGCAGAACGCATCAGGCTGCGGG
Source organism: Pedobacter yulinensis (assembly GCF_003029735.1). Lineage (GTDB taxonomy): Bacteria > Bacteroidota > Bacteroidia > Sphingobacteriales > Sphingobacteriaceae > Pedobacter > Pedobacter yulinensis. The sequence continues at coordinate 85,046 of NZ_KZ686270.1, read as the reverse complement.
CCGATGCCTTGAATTCATTTTATTTCCGTGCCGACTCGCGGCGGGTACCCGCTTCGCAGGTTAAGTTCTTCAGCAGTGATGAAGGTTTTTTCGCCAACACACGCCGGTTGAACCTTGCAAACGTTTCTTCCTTTTCTGAACGCATTTTGGAAGGCCGGCTCAACCTTTACCAGCAGCAACCTTACCTGGGCGATGTGGGCAGCGGGTATTATGGCCGCCGCCGGCCTGTGCCCGAAATGGTCGATACGCGAATGTATTACAACAAGGGATTTGAAGACCTGAAACGTGTTAGCTACGCCAACCTGTCCGGGGATCTGGCAGATAATCCGCAAAGCCTGGCTATACTGGAGCGCTACAGGCAAAAAAGGAGAACCTCAACCATTATGTACGGTGCGGCGGGCGCCGCAATCCTGGGGGGCCTTGCAGCTTTCCTTGTTACGGGAGCAAACACCAACCTTTCTGCCGGAAGGCGCCCGCAGTTTGGGGCGAGTCTGCTGCTGCTTGGCATCGGCAGCGGTCTTGCCGTTGGCGGGTATACTACCGGAGCATCGGCGGGAAGGCACCTGGAAGATGCGGTAGATCATTATAACAGGCACTGAGTAAAAATGTCCGGAGGGTTCCCTACCTTCCGGACATTTTGAATGGCATGGTGCACAGGCCGGCTAACTGGCGCAATGCAGCTGCCGCATGCCGTTCGGAGATGAACGGATGGGAGCGTCCAGGTTACCAACCGCAAAAAACCTTCCTGATGTCATTTTAGTGCCAGCGGGCACCGGCATGCAATCGCGTCATGCAGAATTTCTTAGCTTTGCGGTCGCTGCGGCAACCGCTGCGGGCAGCACACGAGCAAACCACTATGACAGGCAGATTTTCGAAATTACTTTCGTCAGGGGCCGGGCCGGGCGGGGGCACCTCGCTCCTGGAAGCTCAGCTCAGGCTCTTTTACCTGATGCTTGGCGCCAACATCATCAAGGGCGGAATTTATTTGTACGACGCGGTATACAACCATGCCGGAAAAGGGAGTGTACGTTCCATCCGCCTGATGGTGACCTCGGCATTACTGATTTTGCTCTTGCGCAGGTTTCCGAGGCTGGCCTACTGGGGCATTCACTATGCCGTTATTGGTACGATCCTGCATATTTATTACCGTGCCTTCAACGTCTATACCGGTAGCGACGTTGTAACGGTGCAATGTATATTCATGGTCGTTATCTCAGCCTTTTATGGCCTGGGCCGGGTCTGGGGCGCCGTCTATACGGTCATTGCCGCGGCCGGCGTTGTGCTCGTCCATTATATTGGTTTCCGCTGGACTGGCCTGCAACCCTTGCCGGGCATGCTGTCTGATCTGTATGTTGCTATAAATTTCCTGGTTATCCTGCTGTCGCACTGGTATTTTCACCGGGTGTTGTTTGACAACCTTGAGCAAAGCGCTTCGCTCAGCAAGCGGCTTGCCGAAGTAGCGGAGACAAAAAGCAATTTCCTCTCTACCATGTCGCACGAACTGCGTACGCCGCTGAACTCCGTGATCGGTATTGCAGGGTTGCTCATTGCTGACAATGCGAATGCCAAACAGAAAGAACAGCTCGATGTGCTGAAGTATTCTGCAGAAGGGCTGCTGACGCTGATCAACGACATCCTGGATATCAATAAACTTGAATCGGGAAAACTGGAACTGGAATCAACCCCGTTTAGCCTCTCCAGGCTCATCCACAACATCGGGCAAGGCATGAAGTTTAAAGCCGACGAAAAGGCGCTTGCTTTCAAGGTTTCAATTGATCCCCGCCTGAGCGGTAAATATTTTAGCGGCGACCCGGCACGTCTGAACCAGATCATGTACAACCTGGTGGGCAATGCCATTAAATTTACCGAGGCGGGGGAGGTCGAAATGAGTGCAGCCGTGCTGGATGCCACTGATGGCGGGTATACGATCAGGTTTGCTGTTCGCGATACAGGCATAGGAATTTCGGAGAGCCAGCAGAAACACATTTTTGAGCCTTTTCAGCAGGCTTCGGTCAGTACAACCAGAAAGTTTGGCGGAACAGGGCTGGGGCTGGCCATTGTGCGCCAGCTGGTCGAGATGTTTGGCAGCGAAATTCACCTGGAAAGCCGTCCCGGCAAAGGAACGCAGTTCCATTTTGACCTGCGCCTCGAAGAAACTGAACCGATCATTTCTGAAACGCAGGCAGCGGCAGCTGTAACTGAAGAACTGGACCTGAGCCGTCTGCGCATCCTGCTGGCAGAAGATAACATGATGAATATTTTCTTCATGCAGCAGCTTTTCAGGCGTTGGAACATCAGCGCAGATATTGCCGAAAACGGCGAAGAGGTGCTTGCGCTGATGGAAAAGAAAGATTTTGACCTGATCCTGATGGACATGCACATGCCGGTGCTCGATGGTATGGAGGCCACTAAACGGATCAGGCAGCTCGAAGACCCGAAAAAAGCCTCGACCTACATCATAGCCCTGACGGCTTCGGTTTCTGACCAGATCCAGCGCCGGGTGATCGAATGCGGAATGGACGACTACCTGCACAAACCCTTTCAACTGGAAGAACTGCGTACGCGTCTGGCCAGCAAGGTGGTCTGACAGGCTGCCATTCGCGGCAGGCAACGGCAGTCCGGTTAGAGGTGCGGCGGGTTCATCCTGGGAATCCGGTAACGATCGCCTTTGGCCAGCAGTTTGACGTTGAGGTCCTGGATGGAAATGGTCTTGCCCGTACCGTATTCAAGTATGTTTGAATCTGAAATCTGGAACCCATCAATGATGATGACCGTTCCGCTGCCAATTACTTCAAGTTCGTTTCCGTTTTTGATCGTTACGGCCGTATCTTCTTCAATCCCCAGGCCGATGCAGGTTGGGTTAGTGGCGATGACCTGCGCCATCCTGACAAACCGCCCGCGGTCTACAAAATGGGTATCGATGCAGACATCTTTCAGGAATTCCAGGCCTGTCGTTACTTTTACTTCGCCGGTTAGCTGCTGGCTTTCTTTATTTCCCGCAAAAATCATGGGCGTTGACATGGCCATAGCGCCGGCACTGGTGCCGGCAAGTACAAGTCCGTCACCGATGTAACGCTGTTTCAAAATATAAAGCAACTCCGTCCCCCCGTAGAGCGAGGTGAGCTTCAGTTGGTCGCCTCCGGTAAAAAACACGCCGTCTGCGTTTTTCAGGCGCGCTGACAGGTCCGGATCGCGAACGTCGGTGCGTTTGTCGTGGTGTATGTGGCCGGGCACCGGTAAGGCAAGTTCCCGGAATGCCGCTTCATAGTCAGCAAATGTTTCCTCGCCTGCTGAACTGGCCGTTGTAATGAGCTCGATGGCCGGCTGCTTTTTTCCGGTAAGTTCAATAAACGTACGCAGCACCTCGAGCGGATGGTAGTTGGCTTTCTGAACTTTTGTTTCAGGTATGCCGGTTTTGTCTTCATGCCCGCCAACGATCAGCAGGGTACCATTGGGGGTCGGACAGCTGTTTTCTTTTTTCATGGTTAGATGATTTGAGTGGCAGGCAGGGTTGTATCCGCTCAGCCGCCGCATGAACAAAAACCGGTTCGCGGTTACCGGTGAGCCCCGGCCGTGTTACGCGCTATGCAGCGCCGGAATGACGGCTTGGCCAAAGGCCTCGATAAAGGCCCGTTGGTTGCGGTTTACGTTGTGTAGAATAATGCGTTCAAAACCCAGCGTCAGGTCTTGTTTCAGCCAGTCAATATGTTCTTCAGTATTGGACGATATCCGCACCATTTCATACATGTCCTCTTTGCGAACGAAAGCCCCGGCTGCGTCGAACTGTTCGGGGCTGGCCAGGTCGGCCAGCAGCGAAGGGGGCAGAATATTGGTTCGCCACTGGTCATGCGCACCGTCGAGTGCCTCAGCACTGGTCGGCGCATACGAGAGCTGAACTTTCAGGTGAATGGGTTTATCCTTGCCGCCGTTTTCCCGGAACGCAGCTACAACCGCCTGCATGGCCGGAAACGGCTGGTGTGCAGTCAGCAGACCATCGGCCCAGGTTGCGGCCCAGCGGGCGGTTTCTTCGCTCAGCGCCGCACAAAAAAGTCGGGGCTGCTGACTGGGGAGGGTATACAGGCGTGCATCCTGAACAGTTACCAGACCCGCATGGCTGACTGTTTCGCCGGCAAGCAGCCGGCGAATGACCGTTGCGCAGTCGAGCAGCCGCCGGTTGCGAACTGTTTTGTCCGGCCATTGCTGACCGGTAATGCTTTCGTTGATGGCTTCTCCGCTACCGAGTGCCACATCCAGGCGGCCGGGGAACATTTCGCATAGGGTGGCCAGCGCCTGCGCTACAATGGCAGGATGGTACCTTTGCCCCGGCGCACATACCATGCTGAAGGGCAGCGTGGTCAGCTGCATGGCCGCACCGAGCCAGGCGAAAGAAAGGCCGCTGTGACCCTGCCTTTCGCTCCAGGGATGAAAATGGTCTGAGGATGCAATGGCGTCGAAGCCGGCCTCTTCGGCCAGGATGGCCAGGTCTCTCAGTTCTGAAGGACTAAATTGTTCGTGTGATGCGTGGTAAGCCAGTTGTGTCATGTTACGCTGATAACACCGCCCAAAGAGATTTAGTTTAGCATGACTACCTCTGTTGCGCGGGCAGCCTGCTTCGCTGTGTCACAGGGCTATTTCTTAGCAGCAACCAGAACGGGATCGAAAATTGAACAGCCGCATAGATCGGGAATCAGGATCTTTACACCAGGCGGGCCAGGTAGCATAACAATTAAAAAGCCTGCGGTTTTACCGGCAGGCCTTTTGATACGGGTTGAAAGATAAAGCAGGGATGATTTAAGAATCAGGTTTGTTTAAGGTTGTTTTTTGTTAATTGTCCATTCGGCCATCTGGAAAAGTCGTGAGCCGCGGTTGGCCTTGAAGTAAATTCTGTAAAACTTGTAGGCCACGAAGTTGTCAAAGTGAAAAATTTTCGTGCTGCCGCGGTCGTTGTTTGGCGCCCACGGGCAACTGGTTACCGTGTGCAGGTCTGCATATTCAATACCATCGTGCGAGCCCTGTAAAATCCAGAATCTGGGGTCACGGTCGTTGGCGTCGTCGGCCGAGGTGAGGGTATAAGCCCCGACAACTTTCGGTTCCTTCAGCTCATAGGTGCAGCGCAGCGTACCGTCGAATTCAGACTGCAGGTACTTGGTCTTGGTATCGCCGTCAATAAGTTTGTTTGAACCTTCACGTGTATCGGGCCCCTGCGTACCCTCGCGGTTAACAGAGAAGGTGCCACCTACCGTGCGCATGTAGTTTTCACCGATCTTGGTCGGATCAAATGTGGGGTCTACAATATTCAGGTTCACTTCCATGGCTGCCGTATATCCCTGGCCGTTGCGGCTGGTTAAGCGCACCAGGTATTTGCCGGGAAAACGATACGTATGCTTCGGGTTGGCCTCGACCGAGGTGCTGTCATCACCGAATTGCCACAGCAGGCTTTTGAAATTCGTGGCGGTGCTCTTGAATTCGTATGTCAGGAACTTGCTCTGGTCTGGTACTGTATAGGTGAACCGGGCCGTAGGTTTTGGTTCATCAGGCTCGGGAGGTGTTTCGGCGGGTTCGTTTTTTTTGCACCGCGCTGTCAAAATCAGGAGAACTGCGCAGATGAAGAGGAGTCCTGTGTTCGATCTTAATGTAGCTTTCATGGTCTTTGTATTTATGGTGCAGGAAAGAGTTGCGATTTTGGAACCAGACGTTTACTGATGCCGGCAGCGGGCACTTCAAATTCAAGGTAGGCCTGTTGACCGCCTACGTTTTCGCGGTGGTGAGCTTCGATTTTGTACCGTTTGCCGCGTTCAAGCACAATTTTTCCGGTGCGGGTCGGCAGGTCCCAGCGCGTGGTAAAATCATCGACCAGGGCAACGCCATTGACATACAGCCTGGACCCGTCATCCCAGCGGGTCTGGTAAAAGATATATTCCCCCCGTACCGGAGCAAGGAATTCGCCCGTCCATTTAGAGGAAAAATTGTCAAGGCTCAGCCCTGCGCCCCTGGGCCAGTCATCTCCACTGAAACTGATCTCGGCATCTATGCGTACCGTTTTCGGAGTTTTCCCTTCGGCATTAAGCAGTTGGTTGTCTGTAAAATATTCGGCCTTTAAACCCGTGCCGTTCCCGGTAATGTACGAGTTGTTATCCAGGTTTACGTTCGGGTCTACGACAATTATGATCCGGCTGTTTACAGGATGCAGCACGTGATTAGTCGGGTTCTGGAGACTGACTGCAAAGGCAAATTTTTTATTGGCAACGATATTCGCATCGAAGACGGGCCAAGGAATCTGCAGCCGTGCAACCCCGGTGTTCAGACCGGTACCCACCCGTGCTATCGTGTCGAGTATGTATTCTTCAGGTTTGAGCAGGATCACATCTGCAGGCAGTTTGCCTTCAGCAATCAACCGAGCAACGGTATCCCGGTTTTCTTTGACAGCGACCGTGAAGGCCGTAGAGGCCTGGTTGCTGAGGCTGATGGTAAGTGGAATGGTAATGCCAGACAGGCCAACAGTATAATTGTTCTTATAGCTGATGTTATAGGTGCCGTTGCTCCCCGGCAGCGAGAGGTAATGCAGTTCTTCGGGCTTGAGCAGCTGGGTCGTGTTCATCACCACCAGGATGTTCGATTTTCCCGAGGCAATGCGGTTCCCTTTGCCGGGTTTGGCCAACCGGAGTGCGAATGCCAGCGTTTTTCCGAAATTTCGTTCGAGCACATACCGCCTGATTTTGGCAACTCCCCTGCCTGTATTGGTGCCATAACTGATGTTGATCACGTTTGGCAGTTCGAGTGCCTGGGCAGGCATAAGCATGGCATTGGGCAGCGCACCGCTGTTGATCAGCCCCGTCACCGTATCGTTGTTCAGTGTAATGCCGATCTCGAAAGCTTCTGCTGCTACCTTTTCCAGCGTAACGCTGAAGGGCACTGATACAATATCGTTGCCTTTCTCCACATCAGAAAGCACAATGCCTTCGCCGGTTACTGCGTTGGGTTGTTTGGGCGGCAATGACAGGTCTTCGAGCTGGGACTGTTTACAGGATTGGTAGGCCACTGCCGGCAGCAGCACCGCTGCTGCCAGTATCAATTTTTTTATGTACGTCATATTCATCTCTGTTGATTTTATTGGTCCAGCCAGACACGGCCATCAAGCTGCCAGCTCTGTTTGCTGGGGATTTTTAGCCAGTTAATAATCTGTGCGGGGATGTCGGCCGTTTGAGGAACCAGCAGCGCCAGCGTTTCGGTAGAAGGAGGGCACATCAGGTCATTGAAATTTTCCCATGCCGGGTTGCCAAGCAAATTGAAGTCACGTGCTTGCGGACTCAGATCGACCATTTTCGAGCCATTTCCGTCTGTAGCGGGCCAATAGCCTGCAATGAAAGACCAGTAGGGGTGACTCTGGTCAATCGAGGTTTCGCAGGAATACCTTGAAATCGTGGCTTCCGGCACCGATGTTCTGAAAAAGCGGATGTCGCTCACATACACGTCGGGTTCGCCATGACCGTTTCCGTTCAGGTAACCCAACTTGAGCGGGTTGTTGTTTGCCAGTGTGCCCGAATTGGTAATTTCCAGTTCGGTATTGAAACTGCCATTGGTGTAAGTTCTGATAAAATACTGTGTTCCGCGTTTTTCACATTTGACCGAGATGTGTTCCCAGCGGTTGGCCTTCAGATCGCCGCCGCGGCACTGCCGGTAATCGCCTGTATTTTTCGAGCCCCGCCATTCAAAATACCAGTATTTGTCTTCAAGGTAAATGACCCAGCCCGTTGTCGGATGGCCGCTCGACCACTCGCCCCGTTTCCCTAGAATGCTTGGCCAGTTGAAAATTTCCTGGTTTTTTTTAACCTTCAGTTCGATGGTAAAGGTCGAGGTATCGGTCAGGTTATAGGCTTCGGCCGAATCGATTTGTGCCCGTACGTCCTTTCCCTTCAGGCGTACCGTTTTGCCCAGGTAACGATTTCCGGTAAAGGGTTTGGCCACAATCCTCTGTTTATAGCCCGGTGAGTGGTAAATGACAAAGGTGTTTGCGGCCGTATTGCTGAATACGGTCTGGTCATCCTGGTTGGCGGGCAGCTGGTATTTGCCGCCACCGCTGGACGCAATGACAACGAGCCATTGCTCGTCAGCAAACGTAGACCTTTTTTTCAGCGCGGTCAGGATTTCGCCCACATAGCCATCGAACGTTTCTATGGCTGCTTTATAAGGAGCAAACGAATTGTCGAAACCTGACTGCTGTCCGGCGTTGTAGACTGAAGTAAAGTTACCGATAATGACAGCGGCCGTATCGGTACTTAATGAAGAGATGACCGCATTTTTTACAGCAGCATCTGTAGGCTGGACGTCTTTCTGATCTGCATCGGCGACCAGTTTGTTGAATACTGCAGAAGAGGAGTGCGAAACGATCCTGGTCTGCGCGCGCGTTTCCTTGATCCTTTTCAGAACAGCCGGGTAATTCTGCAGGTCTGCACCGGTCAGGTTTTCGTTCAGGATTTTGTGCTTTTCTTTCTTTACACCGGTAAGCATATTTGCCCAGTTGCTGACATTGCGCGTCGAGTCGGGATCGCTGAGCGACACCCAGCTGTAGATCGATTGCGGCAGCACCGCGTCAATGTTTGGCGTATTGGCTTCCAGTACGCTCTGGCCGCGGGCGCCGTCAACGATCAGGTACAAAACCTTCCGGTTGCCAAAACGGGCGGTAGCCGTGTCCAGGTTTTCGCGCTCTTCGATCATCCTGTCAAAACCTTTGTTGCAGGAAAAAATGGTTCCAAGTACGGTGAGGCCAAGGAAAACCAGAAGATGGTATGAATGGAATTTTTTCATGGATTTGTCCTTTTGTGCTATTGAATGGTTACCCGTGTCAGGTTGAAGGTGTTCTGATTGTCGAATCTTGAAAAACCGCCCATAATGAGCAGGGCTGGCTTGCCATCGGCCGAGGTGGTTTCTACAATGTCTTCGATGAATCCGTTAAAAGGCCCCGTGGCATTGTAGCCGGCGGCAAGGGTACCATCAGGGTTCAGGATCATGAAGCCGCTGCGGGTCACGTTGTCATATTTCTGAAAGCTGCCTGCCACAACGATCAGCCCGTTGCGCAGCTGCCTGGCAAAACCGGGATAACCGCCGAAAAATGCCTTCGGTACAAATCCCGGGTCAACCGAGCCATCTTCGTTGAGCATCACAAGTCCCGGCGACGGCCTGTCGTTGAATTGCGAAAACCCCCCGGTCAGGATATACTTGCGGGTAGTAGCGTTATAGGTAAGCGAACTTATGCCTTCGTTGGGTCCTTTTCCCGGATTAAAAGTGGGATCAGGTGTGCCGGCAGGGGTCAGGCGTATGATCCGGTTGGCAGGCTGCCCGTCAAAGGTGGTAAAGCTGCCGAAGACAACCAGGCGCTCATCGGTATGCATATAGGTGTCAATTGGGCCGTTTGCACTTACCCCGCCCTTGTTTGTCCCGGCATTGAAGCGGTAGGTTTTATCGAGTGAACCGTCTAGGTTAAAACGGATGATCTGCCTGATCTCGGTACTGTCTACGATTACCGTGTCCCTTGTGAAATCATAGTTAGGTTTGTCATAAATCCGCTTTACGTAATGTGTAAAATTCCCCGTAGCGAGAATTTTCCCCTGGTGGCTGTAAAGTCTGTTGATAAATCCGGTCGTACCCCCATTGAAGCGCGGAAACCACTTCTGGGTCACCGTATCGGTACTGGTTGGCCGCCTGGCGGTTTGAATTTTGACGGTATCTATTGAGCCATTTACGAAAAGACTGGTCAGGTTGCTGATGTTCTCGGTGCGCTGGTTGTACCCGCTGAAACCGCCGGCGATGATGTACCTGCCGCCAATTTCAATAATACGTGAAAGCTGCCCGTTGGCACCTTTCCCGGTTCTGAACGTGCGGTCATATTCACCGTCGCGCGATGTTCTGGCTATCCGATTGATGGGCAGAATGTTGGAGATGCCCTTGTTGTCGTAATTCGTAAAGCCGCCTACCACAATGTTCCGCCCGTCAGGCAATTCGTAAACCTGGCTCACAAAACCGTTTGTTCCTGCAGGCACACGGAAAGAAGGATCCAGGTTGATGAAACCCGTTACCCTGAACTCTGGCCCGATGACCAGCTGGTCGCCGATGGCGATAGAGGTCACGCCGCTGCTTGCTACAGCTGGTACTTTTACGCGGATTGATGTTTCTGTAATCTGGACAACTTCCGCCTTTTCTCCGTTAAATAAAAAACTGAGCTGGTCTTTGTATTTATCGAGGCCTGTTGCCTTAAATGTTACCTCGGTACCTGCCGATCCCTGGGCGGGGCTGGGAGGTTCTGTCTGGCTGAGCGCAACACCCAGCGGCGTTTTACCGTCTGCATAGGGGTCATCGAAAACCTCGGGCCCTTCCTTACAGCTTTGCAGGGCCAGCAGGCCGATGGCTAAGCCGAGCATAATTTGTCTACATGTTTTCATATCTGGTTTCAGCTTAGCCGGTTAATTTGCGGGAGACAGCCCGGTATTCAGGATGTCTGTAAAAAGTTCATAAATGTTGAAGCCGAGGTACCTGGCTTCGTACGCCAGCGTGTGCACCACGCCGTTGGTCGGTTTAATGTCTGAAGAGGCGACCAGGTTTTTGATCCAGTTATCTTTCGGTCGTGAAACGTCAGGTATGTAATGTATAACCAGCTGCCGGTAGCCACCGTATTTTATCTGGTTCGCATCATAAAAGATCACACCGATATTAAATACTTCATTGTTGTAATTGTAAAACAGCCCGCCGGGATGTATGCTAAGCACGTTTGGATCGATCTGTGTATAATCTTTGAGCCGGTTGTTCCCCCTGAACATGTAGCGTTGCAGGAACTTTTTCCAAATGGCGGGATTAACCTGGTTCAAGGTCTTGATCGTATCGCGGTTAGCCCAGAAGAGCAGGTTATTCAGGGAGCCGTCTATGTTTACGTTGCCGACTGTCCTTTTGATTACATCATCATCAGGAGCAAAGAAAGTGAAGTCTTCTTTGGCAAAGGTCGGTTCCAGGCCGGCCAGCTTAATCAGGTTGGCTATGGTATCAAATGGCACTTTTTTATCCTCGAAATATTTCATCATGCTTCCGGGATAGTCTGCTTTGGCCTTTCCGCCGTCGAGATAGTACTCGTCCCGTTTGCAGGCGCCGAGTACGGCCATAAATATGGCGCTTATTAAAATTACGTTTTTCAGTGTCATAATGCGCTGCGCTTTAGTTTCCGCCATTTGTCCAGTAATCATTTAGCCGCATAAACGGGTTGTTATTGAGTGCGTTGCCGTTTATAGGCCATGTCCAGCCGCCCCGGCCAAATTTGTCAGCAGTGAGCACATTTCGTGACCACTGGCTGCTAAGAATTCTTTTGGTACGAACCAGGTCAAAATACAGGTGTCCTTCGCCGATCAGCTCGCGCGAGCGCTCCAGGAAAATGAAATCTTTCAATTCTGAGGAGCTGCCGCCGCCGTAACGCGGTGCCTCGGCCCGGTCGCGGATCCGGTTAACCAGTGCAACTGCAGCCGTTTCGTTGTCAGAGCCGAGGTTGGCCATCGCTTCGGCGCAAAGCAAGATTTCTCCCGCGTACCGGAAGATCATGAAGGTGTTATCGGGGTTGGCGTCTTCTTCGCCCGTGGCAAAAGCGTTTGCCGCAAACTTCAGCATCATGAATTTCCCGTTATCGGCAAAAATGTCTTCGTCAAACCACTGGGTTATGCGCCTGTCGCCGCCCGATTGAAACAGTTTCTGCATGTATTCACCGCGGTAGTATGCAAAACTTACCCGGTGGGTATATTCGGGCCTTTTGTATGGATAATGCAGAAACATGTCGCCCACAGGCGATACGGCGTTGTTCTGGTCGCCGTAATTGATGCTGCGGTAAAACTCGAACAGACTCTCGTCAGAGCGGCCTTTGATCACAGTAGACCACTGTGAAATTGGCAGCAGGCGATACGCATTGCTGTTGATCAGCTCCATGCCCAGGTCTGCGGTTGCCTGCCAGTATTTGCGGGCATTTGCCTGGTCAAAACCGGCATTCCACATGTTCATCTCCATCATCAGCGCAACGATAGAGCCTCTCGAAGCCCGCACCCCCCTGGTAGCCGGATCTGCGTAAGACCAGGGAACCTGGTCTTTATACTGGGCCAGGTCGGCAAGGCATTTGTTGAGCACGGAAACGAAATTTTCGCGCGGCAGGGGCTCAGACTGGAAAGCAGTGGTGTAATAAGGAACGTCTCCGTAAAGACGTACCATGAAAAAATAACAAAGGTTCCTGATAAAGGCGGCTTCTGCCTTGAACTGGTTTTTATCAGCGTCTGTTACCCCGGGTATGCCTTCATCCAGCTTGGATATCAGAATGTTGGCGCCCTGGATAGCGCGGTAGTAACCGGTCCAGTCGGTAATGTTCTGGAAATTGTAAAAGCCCCAGGGCCTGCCGCCCGAAAGCAGGCCGATCAGGTCGTTGCGTCCCAGGTACTCGACAAATTCTCTCGCGGTTGCCAGGTCAGACTGGCTTTCGTGCAGTACCTGGCCCGACCGGTATTCGCCGGTAGCGCCGATAAAATGCGTTTCGTTGATCTTTCCGAATACGATCCTGGATAAGTCGTAGATATTTGCCACTACGTCCTCCCTGCTCTTGAAAAAATTGTTTCCCGTCAGTTTATCAAGAGGCTGGATGTCCAGGAACTTTTTGCAGGCTGGCAGGGTGAGTGCCATGAAGGCCAGATAGCTGTAAATAATGATCTTTTTCATGGTTCTAATCTTTGGCAGTTAATAATTCCAGGTTAAAGCCCAGGTTGTAAGTGCGCGGTACGGGATAACCTGTAGATACGTCGCGGCCAAGTGAGGTTACGTTCTCGGGATTGGGCCCGGTATAGCGTGAAAACGAGATCAGGTTATCTGTCGAGGCATAAAACCGCAGGTTGTGCAGCCCGACGCGATTGATCAGTTTCCGCGGAAACATGTATGAAAGCGCGATGTTGTTGATCTTAAAATATCCGCCTGGCTCCGCCCAGAGTGTCTGGTCAGGCCTGAGCGGCTGGATCTGGTCATAGGTTTTATAGTCGTAAGGATAGGGGTATTTGGCAATGTCGCCGGGTTTGGTCCAGATATTCAGGTCTGAAAGCGGCACCACCGCTGCGGTACCGAATGGGTTTTTCATAATGGCAATTCGGTCTGCCAGTGCGTTGTTCAGTACCGTCCGGTTTGCAGTGAAGGTAGAATAAACGTTCAGCGACCAATTTTTATACCTCAGGTTTACGCTCAGGCCACCGGTAAACAGCGGCTGCGAGTTCCCGCTGATCTCATAATCGCGGCTGTCAAGAATATAGTCTCCGTTTACATCTTTCAGCATCGGGTCGCCAGCGTCGAAATAGGCACCACCAGACTGGTAACGTTTCCCGGTCACCGGATCGATGGGAACATCCTGCCGGGTGCTGTAGGCCCCCTGGTTAATGATCAGGTAATTGGAAAGGGTGTTCCTGCCAACACGGTACACAATGTGCTGGCGGTATTTTTCGCCGTCAAAACGAATAAACTGCCCATTGTACTCGGCAGGCAGGCGGGTCAGCACATCGCGGTTAAAGGCGCCGTTAACCGATACGGTAAGGTCGAGGTCCTTGCTTACAATTGGCCGGCCGGTAATCATCAGCTCGCTGCCGTAGTTTGCAATGCCCAGGTCGTTGCTGGCCAGTTTATTGAAACCGGTTATGTTTGAAAGGGTACGGTCAAACAACAGGTTGTCGACTTTTTTCAGGTAGGTATCAAAAACAATGTTGATACGCTCGTTAAAAAAGCCCAGGTCGAAGCCGAAGTTGTACTGCGAAGTCGTGGTCGGTTTCAGGCTCGGATTGGGGATCAGGTCGTAATTAATGCCGATTGTCTGGTTGTTGTTATAATTGCCGTTCAGGTTGTATATGCCATAAATGCTTTGCAGGTTACCGCTGGGTACGATGTTCTGACCCCAGGTTAAACGCAAACTTCCGTACGACAGCCATTTCAGGTTTTCCAGCCAGCGCTCTTTGTTAAAATTCCACCGCAGGCCGACTGCCGGGTTTTTCGAGTAAGGGTTTTCAAGTCCGCTCGAAGAGGTGCCGTCAAGCCGGTACGAGAACTCTGCTACGTACTTTTTCAGGAAGTCGTAAGAAAGTGAACCCGCAAAAGAGGCGATCGTTGCATTTTTGAACGTTTCGAGCACCCCGCCGCCCCTCGAGTAATATGCGTCGTAACCGACAGGTCCCTGCAACTGGTCATTTGGCGTTCGTTCCTGTCTGATAATGCCCGCCTGATTGCCTTGTTTATAAATCTCGTTAAAGGTGTTTACAAAAATGGTGTGCTTTTCATTAAATGTTTTGGCGTAGATAATGCCATTCCGGTTGTACAACTGGAAGCTCCGGCCGGCAAAATCATACAGCCGCGTAAACTGGCCGTTCGCCGCCGCGGGGGTAAAGGTCGATTCAGTATCTGAGGTGTAGTCATAACTTAGCGCCGACTGCAGCGATAAGCCGGGAATGATCTCGTACCGTCCATCGACGTTTGCGCGGAGATTTTTGGAATTGTTGTCGTTTACAGTCTGAAGGGCTGACAGGACCGCGCCGGTCGACTGGTAAAAGGAGGGGGAGGGAAGCAGGGTAGAAGCCTGTCCGTTTTCGGCCACGCCCGTTTGTAAGATGCCGACCCCATTGCCCTTGTTTTGTTTGCCCAGGCCGGCGAAGACCGAACCAAAGAACCTGAATTTGTCATTCGGCCTGAACTCCATGTTCATGTTCAGGTTGTACCGGTCAAAACCTGTGTTTTTAATGATCCCCACCTCGTTAAAATAGCCCAGGTTGGCTTTGTAATTGAACTTCGTATCACCCCCGTCGAGTGCAAGGTTGTGCGACTGATTATAGGTTGTCCTGAAAAAGATTGATTGCCAGTTGGTCGAATTGTTCCAGTAGGCGTTCAGACTGTCGGCCAGGATGGGTGTTAGGCCGATTTGCCGGAGATCGTTCTCGTTCTGCGCATTCAGGATGATCTGCTGGATCTTCAATTGTCTTTCAGCGTTACCGCCCAGCGTTTCACGCAATTTGGGCGGGGTTTTGGCAAAGAAATTCGATGTATACCTCACCCTAGGTACTTTTGAATTGCCGCGTTTGGTGGTAATGATGATAACGCCATATGCACCCCGCGAGCCGTACATAGCGGTGGCCTGCGCATCTTTTTTAACTTCGATACTCTCAATGTCCTCGACAGGGATAAGCGACAACGGACTGACGCCCGGCCCCTGCGACTGGAAACCCAGTTCTGTGGCTTTATCGGCATCAAGCGGCACACCGTCAATGATGTAGAGCGGGGAGGTTGGCTGCAGGAAAGTTTCATTGCCCTGGCCCGAAACGCTGAGCGAGGAAAGACCGCGCACCTGCACCGAGCCGCGGAAACCCGGCGCACCTGTGTTGTTCTGTACGTTCAACCCGGGAACTTTTCCCTGCAGGAGTTGCTCTGGGTTTGATACGGGGATGTCCTGGATGTCTTTCGCAGTGATCAGCGTGGACGACCCCGTTACAGTCTGTTTGGTTCGCTTCTGATAGGCAACAACAACAACTTCGTCCAGTGCTTTTACGTCTTCCGCGAGCGAAATGACGATGTCGTTTTTGCCGGCTGCTACTCTATAGGTCTGGTCGGTGTAGGCCAGGTAGGAAAAGAGCAGTACATCACCTATGGTTACGCTGACCGAGAAATTGCCCTTGCCGTCGGTTTGGGTAAGTGCTCTTTTGTCTTTTTGCAATA
The DNA here is from genome assembly GCF_003029735.1 of Pedobacter yulinensis. GTDB lineage: Bacteria > Bacteroidota > Bacteroidia > Sphingobacteriales > Sphingobacteriaceae > Pedobacter > Pedobacter yulinensis. The sequence continues at coordinate 69,302 of NZ_KZ686270.1, read as the reverse complement.
AAATCGAAACACCTGGTATGGCCTGGTTCGTCCCTTTCTCAACCACCGTTCCGCGCAAACGAATAACCTGGCCTGGCTGCTGGGCAGATACCTGCCCGATCACTACCAACAGTAGCGATACCAGCAGAGCAATAAGCGGAAAGTTTTTTTTCATAATATCTGGTTGCTTAGTTGGGTTATTCATTGATCAGTTTCGGGTTCTCTCCCTTGAAGAAGAAGACAATCTCCCAATCTCCTTTTTTGTAAATCGCGAAATCCAGCCCGAACGACGCGGTGACCCGCAAACCGCCAAAGCCTACGCGAGAGTATTTAAGTTCAGCACGCGCCCGGGATCCTTCGGGTGCATAGGGTGTTTTGATCTCGACAAGCGGAATCGGATAGGCCACATCCCACTGAACATGCTCTGCTGTTTTCTGCATGTTAAACCCGTGAATCATTTTGTCCCACTGCGTTTCATTGAAAAGGCTCGGGTTCATGGCCACAGAATCCTTGTTCAGTACTTTAATACGCAGCGAATTGCCGGTGCCCCCGCTAAACGGACGAATGTAAACGATGACATCTTTTTTGTCGTTGTTGCTCACCAGGAACTGGTTGGTGGTTGCCCCGACAACGCTGTTCAGGAATGGCCTGATGTAGTCGCGCAATTTGGGATCGAGCGGGAATTTGGGGTCCGGAGCCGGCTTGCCGGTATAGGCATTAAAATCGTTCGAAGGTTCGTAGGGCCGCTCCCTGAATGGCCTGATCTGCAAATCGCGGATCAGGCGCTCGCCGCCGGTATTTCTGACTTTTACATCAAAAAAACGCGTGTTCTGCACCAGGTTGGTACTGTCTTCAGCCCTGGGCTGAATGAACTCGTTGGTAGCTGAAGGCCAAAGTACAAACTCGCCAGAACGCCTGATTTCGAAAAGCGGCCGCTGTTCGATCTTTCGTTTCGACTCGATTTCGGCCAGACTTTTCTCCAGTCCGGTGTATTCGCCGACCCAGACATAGGTCGGTACGGTCCTGAACAGGTCTGTAACAGGCCGGCCATCGCCCCAGCGGGCGTTCGTGATCTCGAATGTCATGGGAAAGGTGGAATTGTCTGCGTTGAACCCCCCCATCATGCTGGTCCGGCCAATGATCGGTTCAAATATTTTATTCGAAAAATTAACGTTGTTGCTGATGTAGTCCCGCTCTTCGGGCAGATCGTAAAGTTTTTTACAGCCCGCCAGGGTACTCATTGCCGCCAGCGCAAAAAGCCCGATGCATTTTGCCATGACCCGGAGGTGGTGTTTGTCTTTCATGTCTTTATGTATCATCGTCTTACTTTGCTTTATTGATGCTCCACTCGGCTAACTGGAACACGCCGCCGTTGCGCAACTCATTGATGTCGATGCGGTAGTGTTTGTATGCTTTGGTGTTATTAAACCTGAAAATTTTCATCTGGTAGCGCTCTTCGAAGAAGAAGTTTGAGCGGCGGTCCAGTTCGACCCAGTTCACCCCGTCATCAGAGCCCTCAAATACCCAGGCCTTGGGATCGCGGTCTGGCTCATCATTGGCAGAGGTGAGGGTGTATACTGAAGATACGGCCGGTGTCTTAAGCTCGAAGGCCATCCAGAGGCGACCATTCAGATCGGCCAGGAATTTGGTTTGCGCATCCCCGTCAATTACTTTCTTCGAACCTTCGCCGGCATCGGCACCGCCATTATTGTCGCGCAGTACGGTAAGCTTACCGCCAATAATTGTCATGAGGTTCGGTGGCGGCGGAACAAGCGTTAAACGGGTCACAAACTCGTCAAAGCCAAACAAATGGTCCTGGCTCAGGATGTGAACAATGCCGTTCCTTGTTCTGATGTTGTTTGAAGCAGTGGTTGCACCGGCCCAGTAACGGATAAACTGGCTTTTCTTGGTGTTGCTGAAGTCAATGACCTCTGGTCCGGCGCCTGTCTGGCCCGAGGCCGAACGCCGGGTCACTTTGGCATGCATCGGGTAGCCAAAGCGAACGCTGCGCAGATTTTTGCCGTCCTGCAGCAGCATGGAATCGGTCGGCAGGCTGCCCCTGACAATGTAGTAAGAAGCCATGGTGTCCAGTTGTACACCATCTATGTTTGAAAGAAATAAAGGGTCCTTGTCAGAAGCCCGGCGCAGGCGGTTCAGGTTTGTGAGGGAGAGTTGAAAGCTGGGGTTTGCAATGGCAAACAGGGTGACATTGCTGTCTGACAGCGTTGCCTGCAGGCCCATCCGGTCAATGACCTTAATCAGCGAGTCAAAAACGCCGGGTTTGCTTTTCAAATACTGATAGGTATTTCCCTCGAACTGGCCCTGAATCGGCTCAGGATCGTAATAGCCGCCGTCTTTCTGACAGCCTGAAAAGCTGAGCGAACAGAAAATCAGCAGGCAGAGACATAGGGCCTGTCTTGTAAAATTCTTGGCTGTTTTCATATTAGTTCCAGTATGCATTTTGTGTCAATAGCGTGTTCCTTGAAATCAGTTTGCGCGAAATGGGCCAGTAAATGCCGCCGCTGGCAATCAGGTTCATAAAGGCCTGATTGCTCTGTTTGATTTTGTTGTACCGGATCAGGTCGTACCATCGGTGGCCTTCGCCCAGCAGTTCCCGGTGCCGTTCTTCAAAGATCAGGTCGACCACATCGCGGTTGGTGTCAATGAAAACATCGGTTATGTTGGGTACAAGCCGGCGCGACTGGAGGTTGATCAGCTCAGATATGGCACCGGCGCGGTCGCCAAGTACAGCCAGCGCCTCGGCACGAAGCAGCAGCACATCTTCCAGCCGGGTAAAAACCAGGGCTGAGGTAAAATACCTGAAGTTCGGGTCTGTTGAGCCGCCCTGTATGGATTTTATCTTGCTGAAAATCGGATACTTGCCATTAAAATTCGTGAAGTAACGCTCGTTCCTGGGCTGGCCAAGGGTGTCAATACTGAAACGGTCATCATTTGGCCAGTTGAATATTTTCAGGACCGTATCTTTGGGAATGTAAATGTCCGGCACTACTTTATTTGTAACCGGTTCTGCCAGCGTAAGCTCTTCCAGGTGACCGGTTACCGAACCGTCAATGTGGCCCCAGTCTGAATTGAAGCCCAGCATCTGCCGGTTGTTTTTATTCCAGAAAAACCCATTCGGATTGGTGAGGTCTGCAGTTCCGGTATAGTTGATGCCGCTTTTGCCATAATTATCTAGCACAAAACGGGTATAGCCGGCAACTCTTGAATAGTCACCCACCCAGGCGGCAACGTGCGCGAGCACGCCATACGCTGAGTTTTTGGTCACCAATGCGCCGCCCCAGCGTCCCGGGTCTTCATTGTAGTAGTTTCCGGGCTGTTGCGGGTCGTTGTTGCTGTACACAAACGGCAGGTCGGTGGCAGCCTTCAGCATTTCCTGCTCTACCCAGGCCATAATGCGTGCCTGGCTTTCGCGGGGCTTGTTCTCGAATGAGCCTTCGCCCGAGCTTAGTATAAAAGGGACATCGCCCCAAATCCTGACCATGTAGAAATAAGCATATGCGCGTAGAAACCGCGCCTGGGCCATGTCTACGAGCATGTTGCTTTCCGTATACCGGCGGTCGTTGGCTTTTACTTTCGCTACATTTTCCAGGAAAACATTGGCCGAGTTCACCACGGCGTAAAAGCGTGTCCAGTTGCTCATGGCCTCGATAACTGGGTAGGAGGCGTTCAGGTTGTTGCCGATCACAGCTTTCAGGTCCTGTCTTTTCGGGCTCAGGAAATCGCCCCCGCGTACATCGCCGTAGATCCAATGGCAGTTGTTATCTGACAGGGCTGCGCGGGTCAGGGCATATACCCCCATAATCCCCGCCCGGGTGTCTTCGAGGGTCTTCCACATATTTGGCTCACTGACCGATCGTACCGAGTCGATGTCGAGTGTTTTGCTGCATGCCGATAGCATGAAGGCAGAAATAAACAGGTAAAGTATATTCTTCATCTTCTTCTTGCTTAACTTTTCCATCTATAATTCAAGTTTAACGCCCAGTGTATACGTCCTGGGAATGGGCATCCCGTAACCGGTATCGTAACCGTTGTAGCCGACAAGCTCTGGGTCCTGACCTGAATAACCGGTAATCGTAAAGAGGTTATTTGCAGACCCGTACACGAACAGCCGTTTCATCAGGTCTTTCCTGCTGAAGAGGCTTTTTAGTTCATAGCCTAGGGTGAGTGAACGGAGTTTCAGGAAGTCGCCGTTTTCCAGAAAAAGGTCCTGGTCAATGCGGTAGGGGATCACGGTGCTCCAGGGATTGTACAGCGGGTAACGGCTGTAATCGCCGCGCTTCTCCCAGAAAGTGATCTCTTTCACAGATGCCACATCTGAATTGCCTTCCCTGTTGATGAAGTCGAACCGAGCAGCGCTTTCTTCATTGATGATCTTCCGGCCAAGGTTGAAGTACAGCAGGGCGCTCAGGCTCCAGTTTCCATACCTGAAACTGTTCTCGAAACCACCCACCAGGGTAGGCATGGCATTGCCGAGCAGGACCTTGTCATCGTCATTGATCTGGTTGTCGCCGTTCTGGTCCCGCCACCTGGGGTCTCCCGCTTTCAGTGCAATGCCATTGTATTTTTGCGGTTGCCCGTTCACTAGAGGCACTTCGGCATCGGCGGTAAAAATGCCGTCGTTCTGCAGCAGCCAGTACTGGTCTGTCGCGGCGCCCACGCGCAGCAGCCTGTTGCCGATTACGAGCTGGTCGAGACCACCCGGCAGTGCCCTGAGGACGTTTTTGTTGTGATTCAGGTTCAGTGAAGAATTCCAGGTGAATTTTGCTGCAGAAAGCACTTTTGCACTCAGGGTCAAGTCGATACCGGTGTTTTTTACAGACATGCCGCTTTTGATCGCCTGCGTGTACCCGTATTCGGCATACGCCGGAACACCCAGGAGCAGGTTTTTCTCGATTTTAGTGTAAAAATCTGCCGCAAGGCTTAACCGGTTGTCAAGCAGGGTCAGGTCGGCACCAACATTCAACTGGTCGGAATAGGCCCATGGAATATCGTAACCAACCCAGCCAAAAGAATAAGAGCGGGTCAGCGCTCCAAAGGCGTTGTATCCCGGAACGGTCAGGTTGCCGGTATAACCCACAAAGGCTGTATACTGCGGACCCTGAGAATAATTATCGTACGAATTGGTCCTGCCTATCCTGCCGGCGCTTACCCGGAAAATAGCATCATTGATCAGGGTGTTGTCTTTCAGGAACTCATTTTTAATACTCCAGCCGACTGACAGGGTCGGCGCATAAAACCACCGGTGTGTAGGCTGTGCGTTCGACGATCCGTCTGCCCTGACCAGCACAGAAGCAAAGTACTTTTCTTTAAAGGTGTAATCGGCTTTTCCATAAAAAGACACCAGGTTGTCCTGTGTTTTGTCCAGGAAACGGTAAGTAAGTTGTTTTGGAAAGGCCAGCGGATTAAGATAATTCGGGTCGTTAACGTCTGTTTCAAGAAGATTGATCTTGATGTAGTCATTTACGCCTTTGTAAGCATAGGCATTGCTGTACTTGAACAGGTCCCACATGACCGATTGGCCTGCCGAAAAATTAAAATGGTGGCTGCCGGCCAGGTCAAGATCGTAGCTGGCCTTGTTATCGAGCATAAGCCGCTGGTTCAGGCCATAATAGTTCGAAGCATAACTGTTTCCCTGCAGCAATGTCCGGGCGTAAAAGATATCCCGATAACTCTCATTGTAATCCAGGTTGAAGGTAGAACTCAGGCTCAGCCTGCCCAGGCTGGCGACCAGCCGCGCATACCCCTGTACAGTGTTTGTCTTGTTGTCGTCAAATCCTTTTTTATAGGCATCGATGTATGAACCGTAAAAATCCTTGTTGGGCGAAAGGGGGGCGGTCATGTCAGGAAAATAATTGATCTGCGCAAAGCGATCGCGCAGGCTGCGGTTCCGGTCGCGGTTTAGGCGGTTTGCATTGACCATGGCCGAAAACAGCAGCCATTTGACTGGCCGCATGTTGATGCCAAACATGACACTGTAGCGGTCCAGGCCGGTGTCGTCTGCTACGCCGCTGCTTTTGGTATTGCCCAGCGACAGCCGGAAATTGGCCCGGTCTGTCCCGCCCATCAATCCAAGGTTCAGGCCGTAAACCAGCGCATTCCGGTAATACAGGTCTGTCCAGTCAGATTTTCCGCTGTAAACGGTGTTGAGCGAGTCGCTCAGGTACACGGGGTACACTTCGTCGTCAGAATACCGGCCATTGGTTGTATAGATGTCGTAAAACCGCTGCCTGAATTCGTTTTCGTATTTACCGTTAATGGTTGTAACGCCTGGGCGCTGCGCCATGCCAAAAAAAGTATTGAAAGTAATGGCGCGCCGGGGGCCCGGCGCTTTGGTTGTAAGCAGGATGGCCCCGTTAACAGCCCGCGGCCCGTAGATCGCCGTCGCAGCTGCATCTTTCAATACCTCGATCGATTCAATATTGTTGATGTCAATATTGGTGAGCAGGTTGGTGGCTGTACCGATTCTGTTGAAATCGTACTGCTGAACGTCGAAAGCAAAAGGATGCTCGCCCACCATGGGTATTCCGTCGAGTATGACCAGCGGCTGAGCCTCATAAACATTCCTTTTGTTGAGCAGGGGAAGGGGAGTGCCCCTCAGGAACATATTTTGAATGCTCCCCGGCTCGCCGCTGGGCTCCTGTACATACAGGCCCGCGTAATTCCCTTTCAATGTTTGCTGAAGGGAAATGGCAGGGAACTTCGACAGTTCATCAGGATCCTTGCGGAACGCCGCGGTCAGTTTGCCATACAGCGTAACTTTCTTTGGTTTCTGGCCGGTATCTGCCGGGAGCGAATCTTTCTGTTGCTTTTTGGTCGTATCCTGCCGCAGCATAAACACGTGGTTTTCGCTGATTTTTAAATCTGCGGCACGCGACGGCCCTGGCGCCGCGAACAGCGCAAAGCATACCCATAAGTATCTCATAAATGGGATCGTTAGTTGAAAAAGTTAAGAAATAGTTTGAAGCGGTTTATCTTTCAGGCGGGGGGGTGGTTAGTCCCGGAGCCAATAGGGTTTGTCTCATAATAGGTTTGTTTACTCAAATATAAATTATACTAAAACGTTTTATTGATATAATGTAATTTTTCATAAAATTTCAACAATATGACTTTTAAAATGTCAATATGTTAATTTACTAAGGTTCTTATTTGATATTTTTTAAATAATTATCATTTTCAAGCCAGTTAGACCACTTTGAAGTTATGCTTGCCGGGTTTTTTCAGCTGAATGAAATGCCAAAATTTCTGTTTGATCACAGCCCGGCAGTTGTATATATATGGTGCCCACCCGCTCGCAGAATGCACGAAACGCTTGAAACTGCAGGGTGTATGATAACTAATAGTTAATTCCTGAATAGAGCTGGAGCCGTGTACTGATGCCTCAGAAAAATTTGAAAGGAAGCAAGAGAGAAAACAAACATTTCTATCTTTGCCCCGATGCTGAACCGCCTCATAGCTTTTGTCCTGCTCATTACCCTGTTAACAGCAAACCTTTCCAGGTTTTTGCTCTACGCGGGTTTTCACCTGAAGCGCGACTACATTGCAGCCGTTCTCTGCGAAAACAAGGACCAGCCGCTTAAAAATTGCAAGGGCCGTTGCTACCTGATGAAAAAGCTGAAGGCTGTCGAAGAAAAGGAGCGGAAACAGTCGCGGGAAGCACAGAAAAATAGTTACCAGGAAGCGATGAAACAGGAACCCTTTGCCATCAGTTTCCGTATTCCTTTTCAAACCGGTCTGAAATATCCCGTCGTCGAGGTGGCTGATCCGGTCAGGCGCTCGGCCTCCATTTTTCAGCCGCCGCAGGTTATCTGATTTTATTTAAACTCTTTTCGTCCGCAGCCCGTTCCTCACACCGGGACCTGACTGGCGGATACCGATCGATTTTTTATTGATGCCATTGCGGCTCACAGGCACCCTGCCCGGCAGACCGCATGGTCTTAGTTTACTATAAATGAAGATATTCAATTTTATTTGGGGTATGCTGCTCCTTGCAGGAAGCAGTGTGCTCGCACAGCCCGCTACGGGCATTTTACAAGGGCGGATCTTGACCGCCGGCGGATCGCCCGCTGCCAATTCCACCGTACAGATCCAGCACACCGGTTACCGGACAAAGACCGATGAACAAGGGAAATTCCGGCTGGAGCCGGTGCCGGCAGGCCGTTATGTGCTGCTGGTTTCGCACCTGGGTTATACCGCCCTGAAAAAGAACGTAAGCGTTTCGCCCGGCAAAACCCCTTTCATGGAGCTGCAGCTTTCAGAAAGTAAACTCGAGCTCAGCGAAATCACGGTTAACGGTACCAAAAACGCCTACAACGTTACGCAGTCTGCAACCGCTACCCGTATGGATATCCCGTTACTCGAAACGCCGCAGTCTGTGCAGATCGTTCCGGCAGAGGTGATGCGCCAGCGGCAGGCTTTTACCCTGAACGAACTGGCCGGCACCTTTACCGGTTTAAAGGCAAATAACGGCAATGGATCTTTCAGCATGCGCGGCTTTACAGCCTACTCGCCAAACGATGCCAGTTTCCTGCTCTACAACGGTGTGCGCGGCAACCTGTTTCTCTGGAGTCAGCAGCCGTTGCTTTACAATGTAGAAGCAGTTGAACTGCTGCGCGGACCATCCGGCGCGCTTTTCAGCGAAGGCGCTCCCGGCGGTGTGATCAACTTTATTACCAAAAAGCCTGAGGCAGAGCGTCGATACGGAATTGAACTGAGCGCTGGCAGCTGGAAGTTTTACCGTGCATCGGCCGATTTTACCGGTCCCTTAACCAGGGATAAAAAACTGCTTTACCGCGTCATAGCCGGGTATGACCGGTCAAACAGTTTCAGGTTCGGGCAGGAGAAACAAAATTTCTTTTTTGCCCCTTCCCTTACCTACGTTTTTTCAGAACGCAGCCTGCTGAACCTGGAAGTCAATTATGCCCGCCAGCGGGCAGTGCATCAATATGACAACGGCAGTTTTATCCGGCCCAGGGCAGACGGCACGTTTGACTTCAATTATTATCCTGAAGACCTGACGGTTCAGAGCCCTACAGATTACGGCCGCACCGCCAACAGTTCTGCCACCCTGACGTTCAACCACGCCTTACGCGATAACCTGAAATTAACGGTTGTTCAGCGGGCGGTCAGGAATGTGCTCGATTACACCGACCATATTCCGGTCGGGAAAATCATGAACGATTCCATAAGCCGCGGCTACCAGGACTGGGAAACCGACCGCTTCAGCCTGCAGACCACTGCCTATGTGTCTTACCGGGCAAAGACCGGCATCCTGATGCACACCCTGGTGGCCGGAGCAGATTACAACCGGTATGGCTGGACCCGGAACGATTACCAGTACAAGGCTTCCGGTCGCATGTCAATTTTGCGTCCCGACTACAGCAATGATATTCCTGGAGCGGCTGTTCCTGCGGCAGAATCTGACGACAACAAACGCATCACGAACCTGGCCGGTGCCTACATACAGGACCAGGTCGACGTAGGCCGGCAGCTTAAACTTTTGTTGTCGCTCCGGTATGACCAGTATGATGCCACAGAAACACCGCTCTCCGCGCGCGACAACAAACAGGGCGATGAACTCCAAGCATCAGGTTTTATTCCGCGGGCAGGCCTGGTCTACCTTCCCTTTGCGCACGTATCGTTTTATGGAACCTACCTGCAGTCGTTTAACCCGCAAACCTCCAATCATACCCTGTCGGGTGGGCCTTTTCCAACGCGGCAGGCCACGCAATATGAACTCGGCGCAAAAGCCGACCTGCTTAAAAACCAACTGTCAGCAACGGTATCGGCTTACCAGATTGATTATTCGAACGTCCTGACCGCGGCACCTACCGACGAAAATTCGCACCGACAGGCAGCCATAGACGGTACACGCAGCACCGGGCTGGAGGTTTCGCTGACCGGAAAGGTCGGTAACCTGAACATCATAGCCGGCTACGCATACAACCGGCACGTGCTGCGCAGCACCAGTTCGTACGGAAAAGAAGGGGACCGTTTTCCAAACGCGCCCGGACAGATGGCGAACGCCTGGCTCAGGTATCAGTTGCCGCCGGGCATTTTGAACGGCCTGGCGCTTGCGGCAGGTATGCGTTATGTGGGCGACCAGGCAGGACTGCTCAGCAACCAGCAGTTCGTTTTTCCGGCCTATACGGTCTTTGATGCAGCAATAGATTATGGCATCGGGCGGTACAGCATCAGGTTTAACGCTTTTAACCTGGCCAACCGCCATTATTTTACGGGCAGCCGTTCGGGGGTAACAACCGGCGGACTGGGTGATCCGTTCAATCTCAGGCTGGGCCTTAATTACCAGATCAAATGAGCGGGCGTACCTTTAAACAGCTCGCATTCCGGCTGCACAGCTGGCTGGGGCTGGTGAGCGGTGTTTTCCTCCTGCTGCTCGGCTTAAGCGGGTCAGCAATTGTCTTTTTTAAAGAAATGGACAAAACCATTCATGCCCGCCTGCTGCGTGTTCAACCTGCCGCACCGGCACTGTCCCTGGATTCGGTCTATCAGGTTGTTCGCAGCCGGCAGCCCGATCTGGTGGGAATGGCCTGGCTAAATCCTGATGCCGCACCGGATGAGGCCCTTGATTTCAGGCTGTACCGGAACGATGGCAAACTGAGTACCTATGACCTCGGCCTGATCACTGTAGACCCGTACTCCGGAAAGGTGCTGCGGCAGGGAAGCCTGAGCCGGATGAAACCCAGCCTGTTGCACTGGATCCTGCAATTTCACTGGAGTTTTCAGCTGGGTATTCCTGGTTTGCTGCTTGCAACGGTCTTTGGCCTGACCATGGTCCTGTCTGTATTGACCGGTACGGTCATTTACCGGAAATACTTCTGGAAGGTGCTGACATTCCGCAGCGGTATTGCCTGGAAAAACTGGCGAACGGTTTCTTCCGGTTTGCACCGGTTGATTGGCGTCTGGTCGCTGGCCTTTAACCTGGTGATCTTTTTTACAGGTTTCTGGATGAACAGGTTTTCCTTCGATCCCGAGTATTGGAAGAGTCAGGTTACGGTGCGCCCACCCGCCTTAAAAGGCACTGCTCCGGCCGACCAGATGCTGGCGGCTGCAAAGAAGGCATTCCCCGAGCTGCTTGTTAGTAAGGTCTACCTGCCGGTAGCGACCGGTAAATCTTTTAAAATAAGCGGTACAGTGCCCGGGCAATCAGCGCTGTTCTACAATGGCAACTCGGTTACCGTCGATCCTGTCAGCGGCAGGGTGGCTGTAGTCGAGCGGCTTGCCGCACAGTCCTTTTTCAGGCAAACAGAGGCCACTTTTTTTCAGCTGCATGCCGGGCATTTCGGCGGCACGCCGGTTAAGGTTCTGTATGTCTTGCTGGGCCTGACACCCGGACTGCTGTCCGTTACGGGTGCGTTGCTCTGGTGGCGCCGGCTGCGCAGCCGGCGCCAGCGTGGACTCCTGGCGCAGCCCCTTAAGCCTTAGCGCGTATAACATGGCTGCCGGGAAGGTTAAATACCTGGCCGGCAGCCTTCTTTTAACCGGTTTTATACCTGTTCTGTTGCTTATGTACAACCCGGTTGACCGGGCGCCATATATTTGGTCAAAGGATCTGATGAGGGAGAGACCAGTATTTAAGTGGGACAGTTATTTAAAAGTGCAGAACAGCACATTAATCTTTTATTTTTCTGTTGAGCTGGGTCTGAAAAGTTCCCATTCTCTTTTCACCCTGCAATTGTGTAAACGTCCGGACCTGATGACAACACAAGGGCAGCTTGTGCTTGAAGTAGCCGGCTGGACAGGGAGCGGGCGGCACATCACCACCCTAAGTTATGGCGAAATTCTGCAGGCAGCGGTTTACGCCACGGTATCTCTGGTCGATGAAACGGGCAAAGAATTTTACCATCTCGATCTGACCCGGCAGCTGCAGCTGGGCGTGAGGTACCAGCGCAGACAGACCGGCGTGTATCATATTGTCGTTTATTCCGCAGAAAGCGGCCCGCATCGTGCCCTTCAGCCCTACGGGGAACAACCTGTCGTGCAGGACCAGTTGTTGTTGATGTACGGCGCAGATGAATCGCCAGGCAGGCAGGCAGGCCGGGCCGCAACCCGTTTCAGGTGGAAACAGCCCGAGAAGCAGCCTGCTCTTTGCGGGATTGTGCTCATTGACTGCAGCGGGCGTCTTCTTGCGGTCAAAATCCTGACCAAGCCTGTTGACCCACCGCGCTGGGGAGCTTATATCAAAAGCTGGCTGTCCCGCTAGGAGCCACGCGAAACCCTTGCTTGCCGGGCACTTTATTTACATGAAATAGTTAGATTTACCATGCCCCTGCGGGCTGCGATACAAAGCAGCGCCGGCAGCGCCTTATTTAAAGCAAAATGGCTACGATAGTTATAATTTGCGGAATATACTGCCTCGCTTTTGCGGTATTTCACCTCTGGTTCTGGAGACTCTTCAGCTGGAAAACCGAATTGCTTAAGCTGAGCTTTCCGAACCGTGCTATCATGCAGATCCTGAATACAAGGCTTATCTATGTCTTCCTGCTTTTCGCGCTGCTGTGTTTTTGTTTCCCGCAGGAGCTGTGCACAACGCCCATGGGCCATCTGCTCCTGGGGGGAATGTCTGTGTTCTGGATGGGCCGTACAATCGAGCAATTTGTTTTTTTGAGAAGAAACCATCCCTATATCCACCTGTTAACGCTGGTGTTTGCAGCGGGAGCGGTTTTATTCCTGATCCCGGTGCTTTGTTAACCCGCTGGGTTGACTACTCAGGAAAAAAGCCGTACAAAGTGGTTCTCAAGGTGGTTGCGCATGGCATTGCGAAACAATTCGGGCGAGCCATTTTCCAGGATATCGACCAGGCCCTTATGCGAAACGAACTTGTGTAGCTGGGTGTGTTTTTTCAGCAACCCGCTGTTGTGCACATAGTCAAAAACAGGCAACAGCATTTTCTGAAAGGTCCTGAGTGCCTCATTGCCGGTGATCTCGTAAAGTTTCCCATGAAAGATAATTTCATGATCAATGCGAAACAGGTGGTTCTGCGCCGTTTCGGGCTCATTCTTTACAATTTCCTTTAGCTCCTGCAGATCCTGGGGTGTAATGCGCTGGAACAGAAAGTCGGCCATGCCGATCTCCAGCGCCAGCCTGATTTCGAAGATGCCCTTTAACGTTTCCTGGTCAAGAATATGCGGGTTCATGGTCTTGCTCATCAGCCCGAAGATGTCCGGGCTGGTAATCACAGAGCCCTTTTTTTTCTTTGTTTCGATAAGCCCCATCAGGCGCAGGCGTAAAATGGCTTCCCGCGTTACGGTTCTGCTTACGCCCAATGATTTAGACAGGTCGATCTCGGTAGGAATGGGATCGCCAATTTTCAATTTACGCTCCTGAAGCAGCCTGACCAGGTTCGCTTCTACTTTATCGACCAGTGAACTGGTATCTACAGGCTGAAATGAATCAGAAATGTTTTCCATTATAATGTATGATGATAGAATGATCCGTGTGTATACTCAAGGCCGCAAATATAGACCTATATCTAAAAATACCTGAATATCGAAAATTCATTTGCAAAATTAAAACAGAAGTTGTTACTTTATTGGTATTATGTATAACATAATAACGTTAACCAAATAAAACCAATATGAAACATTTTTATTTTAAAACACTGGTGCTGGTATGCTGCCTCTTTTCGGTAGCCGTACAGGCGCAGAACAAACGGGTAACCGGCAGCGTGACTGGCAGTGATGACGGCCAGCCCATTCCGAACGCAACGGTACTCATTAAAGGCACGCCCGCCGGTACCCAAACCGATCTTGATGGCAAGTTCAGCCTGCAGGCAGGCGTCGAGGACGTACTGGTGATCAGTTACGTGGGGTACCAAACCCAGGAAATCCGGGTAGGCAATGCGGCCAGTTTCAAGATCGTGCTGAAGTCGGCTGCTGCGAAACTCGACGAAGTTGTTGTGGTCGGTTACGGTACACAGAACCGCCGTACGGTAACCAGTTCGATCGCCAAACTTGATAAGGAGGTCCTGGCCAGCGCTCCGCGCTCAAATGTGGGCAGCGCACTCCAGGGAACCATTCCTGGTTTGCAGGTGGTAACCCGTAGCGGGCAGCCCGGCGCAGGGCCGGCAGTAACCTTGCGTGGCGGAGCCAGTATCAACAGTCCCGGAGCCCCCTTGGTTATCGTAGACGGTGTCATCCGTGACTACAACGACATTTCTTCAGAAAACATCGAATCGATGGAAGTACTCAAGGATGCATCGGCCACGGCCATTTATGGTGCCCGGGCCAACAATGGGGTAATCCTGATCACGACCAAAACGGGCAAGGCCGGCACTTCGCAGATCGCCTACAAATTTACCGGCGGTTACAATGCACGGAGAGAAGCCTACCACTATCTTGGCGCGCGCGACTATATTTATACACCCGTTTGGGTTACCTGAATGCCGGCAGAACCCTGGCGCAGGTAAACAGCTCGCGCGGGCTTGGCCTGCTGACCGGTGCTGCAGACCTGGGCAGTTTCGACATCCGGGCTTACACGCCGGGTACAACGCAGTTGCCCGCCGGCTGGGAGGTTATGAACGATCCGTATGGCGGCCAAATCATGTTCAAAGACCATGCAGGCGAGATCGAAGACGTTGTTTTCAGAAACACCTATACAAAAGATCATTACGTAAATGCCAGTGGCGGCAATGAAAAAGGAAAATACTTTGCGTCGTTCAATGCTTTCGACGAGGACGGTGTAATTGTAGGCTCGAAATATAAACGTTATACAGGCGATATCAATGGGTCTTACAAGGTGAAACCCGCAGTCGAAGTGACCGGTGGCGTCACGCTGTCTACTTCATCGCAAATCGGGGTAATCGGTTCAGAGGTGAACTCCATGTACCGCAGCCTGGCCATCTGGCCCACTTTTAATCCGTGGCTGGACGAAGCGAAAACAAGACCGAACCCGGGTAACGGGATCAATGACGGCAACCCGCTGTACTGGCTTGGGCGCGTAGAAAGGTCGAACGAGATCAATAAGGTCGTGGTAAACGGGTCGGTTAAGTGGGACCTGCTGCCCGGACTCTACTTTAAGGCTTCGGGAAATGCCTACCTGTTCGACCGGCTGGACCAGTCCTTCCAGAAATCGACCCAGCTGTACACCAATATTTTTGCGACCCCGCAAACCATCAACAGCAGTACCCGCGATGCGATCAATACCCGCAGGCGTGATTTTCAAACCCAGTTTAACGGGATTCTGAATTACAATAAAACGCTTGCGAAACATGGTATCAGCGCCATGGTGGGCGCAGAGACGTTTATGACTAAATCGCTGAACGCGCAGGTTTATGGCCAGAATGCTCCAACTGATGAAATCGTAACCATTAACGCATCGACCGTTTTCCCGGCAACAACGCCCAATCTGAACCCGCTCGGTACCAACAAAGCCAACTACAGTGAGTTGTCGGCTTTCCGCATGAACTCGGTACTGAGCCGGTTTGCCTATGACTTTGATCAGAGATACCTGTTTACTGCTGTCTTGCGTGCAGACGGGGTGTCCAGTTTGCCGCAAGGACACCAATGGGGATATTTCCCTGGCATTTCGGCTGGCTGGAACCTGCACAAAGAAGCTTTCATGAGCGGTTCCGTGCTTGGTAAGTATGTTTCCACACTCAAACCGAGGGTTAGTTATGGTGTAAACGGCAACATAGCCGGTTTGGGCCGCTATGATGTGCAGGGCGTTTACAGCTCGCCAACCAATTATGATGGCGTAGGCGGTTTCCTGCACGAAAAACTCCCGAATGCGAACCTGCGCTGGGAAAAAAGCAAAACGATCGACCTGGGCCTCGACCTGGGGTTGTTCGGCGACAAGCTGACGTTCCTCTTTGATTATTATGACCGCAGAACGTCAGACCTGCTCACCGACCTGACGCTGCCCAGTTACATCGGTTACCCGCCGCTCAAAACGAACCTGGGTACGCTGCAGAACCGTGGTTATGAAATGGCAGTGAACGCCCGCGTGCTGAACACCAAGGGCGGTTTCAGCCTGAACCTGGGCGCAAATGCCAGTTATGTAAAAAATAAAGTGCTGAAACTGCCATTTAACGGCAATGCAAACAACCGGCAGGGCGGCTTGCAGGTCTTTGACCCTGCCTCAGGCCAGGTCATCTGGGTAGGAGGCATTCAGGAAGGTCAAAGCCTCGGCGATATCTATGGCTTCAGACAGTTGTCTATCTTCCGCGATGCCGAGGAAATTGCCAGGATTGCCGGCAACCGAACCGATGCCATCGCCAACATTACCGGTCCGAACCTGCCTGCAGGTACCGGCGGCCGCATTACACCCGGCGATGTGAACTGGGAAGACGTAAATGGCGACAATATCATTGATTCCCGCGACCAGGTTTATTTGGGAAGCACCATTCCGAAATGGACCGGCGGTTTCAATGCCAATGCTTCTTATAAAGGCATCTCCTTGTACACCCGATTCGAATTTGCACTTGGGCATACCATTTATAACGACCTCGTGGCCAGAACGATGGGCAACTACCAGGGCACTTTCAATTACATTGACCTGATGAAACAATCGTGGTCGCCCGAGAATCCAAACACTGATGTGCCCAAGGTTTATTTTGCAGACCAGGTGCTGGGATCAAAACAAAACTATACCCGGGCCAACAATGCCAACATTGTGCTGAACAGCAACAACTCCAGGTTCTACGAAAAAGGAGACTACCTGGCACTGAGAGAAATCACGCTTTCTTACACCCTGCCCAAAACGCTGACCTCGAAAACCAAACTGCTGACCAACACCAGGGTTTATGCAACCGGCAGCAACCTGTTTTACATCAGCAGGTTCAGCGGACCTTCGCCAGAAGCGCCGATAGACGGCAATAACAATGTGACGGGCATTTACGCCGGTGCTTACCCCTTACCAAGAACCTTCGTGTTTGGTCTAGATGTTTCATTTTAATTTTTTTACAGTCAGAAATCATGATAAAAAACTATAAACGGCTGCTGGGCATCTGCCTGCTGATCCTCACAGCCCTGTCATCGTGCAAAAACAGCCTGGAACTGACACCGGTCAGCAACCTGAGCGATGACAGCTACTGGAAGACACCCGATCAGTATGATGCCTTTGTCTCGGGCGTACACAGCCGGCTTCGCAGCCACAGCGGCAACTTTATGTTCCTGGGCGAATTGCGTGCAGATATTTACGGCAACGATCCCGGTACGACGGCATCGTTTACCGGCGAAGCATCGCAGGGCCTGGAGCGCATGTGGCAGCACTCGCTGACACTCGATATTCCGGGAGTGAGCAACTACGGTGGTTTTTACACCAATATCAACCAGTTGAACCTGCTGATCGGTAAGTTAACGACGACCGATATTGTTACTGAAGCCAATAAAAAGTATTACCTGGGCATAGCCTATGGCATGCGCGCGTTCTATTATTTTCAGTTGTACCGCAGCTGGGGCAAAACAGTATTGCAAACAGATTTCATCGATGCGGGGAACCTGGACCTGTTCAACCTGGCCAAAGGGGCCACGCCTGCGGCTGATGTGCTGAAGTTTGTGCGCGAAGATGTTGAACGTTCGCTGGCAAGTTTCGGAACAGATTACAGCATCAAGAGGAATAAGGCTTACTGGTCAAAGGCGGCGAGCCTGATGCTGAAAGCTGAAGTTTATCTGTGGACCGCAAACCGCACCGGCGGAACAGCCGACGCCACCGTTGCCAAATCGGCGTTAACGGAGATCAGGACAAACGTAGCGGGACTTGGGCTGGTCACAGCCTCTTCCAATCCGCAACTGAGCCCGTTTGCCGATGTGTTCAGCACGAAAGGCAACAGGGAAATGATCATGGTAGCGAGAAACCAGCTGAACGAAGCCGAAATGACATTTATTCCAGGATCGTTTACCCCGCAGGCAGGCCTGATCGCCAACTTTTATGACTCGCTTGCAAACCGGAAGTTCAATGTGGTTTCTGAAAATTATGGCGGACTGCTGCGTGCGCCGGTCAGGATCGCCACGTACCGGAAATTCAGCGCCCAGGATACCCGGCGCGATGCGTCGATTCAGGCAGCTTATTCCCTGCAGGGCAATGGCAGCTACAAGATCGAAGGCACTTTTTTAAAGAAATACCAGGGGCAGCAGGATGCAGGCCTGCGGAAGTATACGAACGATTACCCCATCTACCGGTATGCAGACCTGCTTTTGCTGCTGGCCGAAGCGAAAGTTATCCTGGGCGAAAGTCCGGCTGCAGAGATCAACGAGGTCCGGGCCAGGGCATTCGGCTCGGCTTACAATGCGCAGGTTCAGGGCTTCCCGAACCAGCCGGGCGACAGCGATGCCAGAAACGCCATTCTTCGTGAGCGCCTGTATGAATTTGTCGGCGAAGGGAAACGCTGGTATGACCTGAGGCGCATGGGCGACAGCTTTGTGTTTGCGAATACCAGTCTGCCTGCTACAGAGTCGTACAAATTGCTCTGGCCGGTCGACCGCGCAACCCTGACCAATAACCGCGCACTCACGCAAACCGAGGGGTACCCGCAATTTTAAATCCATGCAGACCGGCCGCAGGTATGGTTGCCAGCGGCCGGTCTTTACACCTCATTGTTTTACAGCTATTGAATATGACTATACCAAAACTTGCAGGCTTAATTGCCGCACCATTTACACCCATGGATCAGCGCGGAGCTCTTGACCTCTCCATGATACCCGGATACTACGAATTTCTAAAGGCAAACCGTGTTTCGGGAGCCTTTATCTGCGGGTCTACCGGCGAAGGGGTTTCCATGACGCCAGCAGAGAAAAAACAGGTTGCTTCTGCCTGGGCCGCCTGCGCTGGCGGCGACCCGGATTTTACAGTGATCATGCTGCTGGGCGGTACCTGCCTGGCCGATTGCAAGGACCTTGCGCTGCATGCCGCGTCAGAGAAACTTGACGCGGTTTCTTTCACATCCCCTTTCTACTTTAAACCGGCCAATGTGGCCGTTTTGGCCGCAGCCTGCGCCGAGATTGCCGCAGTGGTTCCGGAAATGCCTTTTTATTACTACCACATCCCCGTATTAACCGGCGGAAATTACGCCATGTTCGACCTGCTTAAAGCGGTAGATGGCAAGATCCCGAACTTTGCCGGCATCAAATTTACGCATGAGGACTTCATGGATTTTCAGACCTGCCTGAACTTTGGCGGCGGCAAATACGATATCCTCGCCGGACGGGATGAAAATCTCCTTTCTGCTCTGGTCCTGGGAACGAAGGCCGCGGTAGGCAGCACCTTTAATTATGCTGCGCCACTTTACCATGATATGATCGAGGCATTTAATCAGAATGACCTTGTCAGGGCACGATCGCTGCAGCAGAAGTCGATCGATATGATCAGGCTGCTGGGTAAATATGGTGGGATCTCGGTGGGTAAAACTTACATGAAACTGGTCGGGATCGACTGCGGCGAATTCAGGCTGCCGGTTGCCAATATGAATGCCGAGCAGTTCAAAGCATTCAAAGCAGATGTCGAGTTGCTCGGCTTCGATACGTTTAAATCAGTGCCTGCTGCCAGGCTTACTTAATATGCTTACATACGGTCGCTTAATTTTTTCTATGATCTTGTCAACAACGACGGCCCTTGCACAGCAGCCAGCTGCGCCGGCCGTCAGATGGCTGCCCCCTGTGCGGTTAGTAAACGAAGATGGCCGGGTGGCCGCAGGCGTAGCCGGCGCCGTATCCGGAATTCACCGGGAGGTGTTTCTCCTGGCGGGCGGCGCAAATTTCCCGGAAAAGATGCCCTGGGAAGGCGGGAAAAAGCACTATAGCGATGAGATACATGTGTTCGTTCCAGACGGGCCGGGGCTGAAGGCCGCAGCTGTGCGGTGCAGGCTGTCTCAGGCGGTTGCCTATGCCGGCAGTACATCTACACCCGAGGGGATTGTCTATGCCGGTGGTGAAAACGAGGCCGGGTTGTCCGGACAGGCATACCTCTTACGCTGGGAGCCCCGGCAACGGCAGGTTGCCATCAAGCGCCTGCCTGACCTGCCGCTCGCGCTGACGAATACGGCCCTGGTCAGCATTGGCCATACAGTTTATGCAGCAGGAGGTGATGGCGCACTTGTGTCTTCGGCTACATTTTTATCGCTCGACCTGCGTGCGGCCCGGCCGGAGTGGCAGCCCTTGCCCGATCTGCCGGTAGCCCTGGCCAACACGGTGCTGGTTGCCCAAAAAAGTGGCGACCGGTCGGGTATTTTCCTGATCGGCGGCCGCACGAAAACACTAACAGGTATTAGCAAGCTGCATGGCTCAGTATATTTTTTCGATACGCAAAACAATACCTGGGAGCAACGAGCGGCGGTTTCTGATGAGAAGACTCCAATGAACCTTTCGGCTGGTACGGGCCTTGCGGTCGGCCCAGACCTCATTCTGCTGGCCGGGGGCGACAGGGGAGAGGTGTTCCACAAGATCGAGACCTTCCTTGCCGCCATTGCAGCGGCAAAAACACCTGAAGAAAAGGAGCGGCTTACCCGCGAAAAAAATGAACTTGTCATCAACCATCAGGGTTTTTTTCGCGGCATGCTGCTTTACAATACCCGGAAAGACTGCTGGACCAGTGCAGGCGAACTTCCGTTTCCGGCGCAGGTCACAACGACTGCCCGGTTTTGGGGCGAAAAAATCATTCTGCCGAGCGGCGAGATCAGGCCGGGTGTAAGAACGCCGGATATCAACATCGGCACAATTGAGTAATTTACCGGAATGAACATGATGAATACAAAAAGATATCCATGGATTGCCGTCGGCCTGCTTTGGGTGGTGGCCTTGCTCAACTACATGGACCGGCAAATGCTCTCGACCATGAAGCCAGCGATGCAAGCGGACATCACAGAACTGCAGTCTGCAGCTAATTTTGGTTACCTGATGGCTGTTTTCCTGTGGATATATGGCTTTATGAGCCCTGTTTCGGGCATGATCGCAGATAAACTGAACCGCAAATGGATCATTGTAGGCAGTCTTTTTGTCTGGTCGGCCGTTACGTACCTTATGGGTTACGCAACTACGTTTAACCAGCTTTACTGGCTGCGTGCCCTGATGGGCGTGAGTGAGGCGCTGTATATTCCGGCAGGCCTTTCGCTGATCGCCGATCTGCACGGGCCGAAAACCAGGTCACTCGCAGTCGGCATCCACATGACTGGCCTTTATATGGGCCAGGCGCTTGGCGGTTTTGGCGCCACCATTGCCGACCGGTTCTCCTGGCAGGCCACCTTCCATTCTTTTGGCATTGCCGGTATTGTATATGCAGTGGTGCTGGTGTTTTTCCTCCGGGAGAAAAAAGCAGCGGCTGCGGTCCCGCTTGCAACCGATAGCCGGCATCAGCCGTCGGTGTTTAAAGGCATGGCGCTGCTGCTGAGCAACCTTTCATTCTGGATCATCCTGTTTTATTTTACGGTACCCAGTCTGCCCGGATGGGCTGCAAAAAACTGGCTGCCCACGTTATTTGCTGAAAACCTGAACGTGCCCATGTCGACCGCGGGGCCGCTCTCGACCATCACCATCGCGGCATCTTCTTTCCTGGGTGTCATTGCCGGCGGGCTGCTGTCAGACCGCTGGGTAACCAAAAATGTGAAGGGCCGGATCTATACCAGCGCCATTGGCCTGGCGCTGACCATCCCATCGTTGTTGCTGCTTGGTTTCGGTCATTCCCTGCTGCACGTGGTGGGCGCAGCCGTTTGCTTCGGTCTTGGATTCGGCATTTTTGACGCCAATAATATGCCTATTCTTTGCCAGTTTGTTCCGTCACGTTACCGCGCCACGGCCTACGGGCTCATGAACATGACAGGTGTATTTTCCGGCGCCTACATTACCAACTTACTCGGGCGTTCTTCAGATGCTGGCCATCTGGGGCAGGATTTTGCCATGCTTGCAGGCATTGTACTGGTTGCCCTCCTCATACAACTCTATTTTCTGCGCCCTAAAGTGAACGATTTTACGGAGGCGCAGCCTATAACCACACGCAACAATGAAAAAAACGAGAATTCTTAGCGGTTTCCTTGCGCTTATTGCAATGGTAGCCACGGTAGGGTGTGCAGCGCGTCTGCAGTCTGGCGCCGGTACGGGTGCCGCCATAACTGCCCGGCCAACAGTGAACCCGATCTTTAAACGGATGGACCGGAATCCTTACCTGAATCTGGAAATTGATGGCGCACAGGTGCAGGATATCAGGCAACTGGAGGGTCAAATCCTTGCGGGGGGCAGCGGCCTGGTGGCCAAAGTTGAACTTTACCAGGGCGATTTCCTGCAGCCCGAGGCCGGTAAACTAGTGGGCAGCACTGCGCCGGCAGGTGCAAAATTCCGCATTCCTGTCCAGGCTTCGGCAGGAAACGGAAAGTCTACCTTTTGGCTGAGCGTCGTGCTTCGCGATGATGCTGACATTGACCGTCGCCTTACCATTCGCGCAGACCGGGTAACCGATGCATCAGGAAAAACGCACGCCATAGCGCAGCAGCAGGTTTCGCCACGTTACCTCGGCTTTGCCCTGCGCAAACCCACCGAAGAGCAGGTGCACACTTACCGCATACCTGGCATGGTGACTACCGATAGGGGGACCCTGATTACCGTTTACGACATCCGGTATGACCATTCGGGCGATTTGCCGGCCAATATTGACGTGGGCATGAGCCGGAGTACGGATGGCGGAAAAACCTGGGAAGGGATGAAAAACATCATGGACATGGGCGGCCCGCGCGACAACAGTGGCTGCGGCGATCCATCCGTGCTGTTCGATCCGGCAACCAAAACCATCTGGGTAGCCGCCTTGTGGAGCAAGGGCAACCGGTCTATAGCCGGTTCCGGCCCGGGGCTAACCCCCGATGAAACGGGACAGTTTCTGATCACCAAAAGCACCGACGATGGCCTGACCTGGTCAAAACCTTATAGCATTACCAACCAGGTTAAGAATCCGGAATGGCGCCTGTTTTTTCCCGGTCCGGGCAACGGCATCGCCATGGCCGATGGGAAGCTCGTCTTTCCGGCCCAATACTGGGACGCAGCCAAAATGCCGCACTCGACCCTAATCTACAGCGCAGACCATGGCCAGACCTGGAAAGCCGGCGTAGGTGCCAAGTCCAATACCACCGAGGCCCAACTGGTTGAGAACCAGCCAGGCACGATCATGTTGAACATGCGCGACAACCGCGGAAAATTCAGAAGCGTGGCCACCACGACCGATCTGGGCCAGACCTGGACCGAGCACGCCACCTCCCGCTCGGCTTTGCCCGACCCCGTCTGCATGGCCAGCCTGATCAAGGCTCCGGTTCAACTGAAGGGCGGCACCCGCGAGGTCTTGTTTTTCAGCAACCTCAACACGTCAACAGGTCCGCGCGCCCACACCACCGTCAAGGCAAGCCTGGACCTGGGCGAGAGCTGGACGGCAGAAAATTCCCTCTACCTGGACGAGCGCCGGTCTTACGGGTACTCTTGCCTGAGCCAGATAGACGGACAAACCCTCGGACTCCTGTATGAAGGTGTGGGCAGCCTGCTGTTTGTCAGGATCCCGGTTAAAGATGTAGTCAAACAAAGTGCGGGCAAATGAAAAAATTGGTCGGAACGATAGTTGTCGCGCTAGCTCTGCAGTTGGCAGTCCGGGCACAGCCCGTAAAAGTTGCCTGTATTGGTAACTCGGTAACTTTCGGGTACGGATTAAAAAACCCGGCTACTGAATCCTATCCTGCTGTTTTGCAACAGCTGCTGGGCAGCAAATACCAGGTCGGCAATTTCGGACTGAGCGGTGCAACCCTGTTAAGAAAAGGCCACCGGCCTTATTATAAAACGCGCGAGTTCGGCCTGGCCATGAACTTCAGGCCTGATATTGCCATTGTACACCTCGGGCTGAATGATACAGATCCGCGCAACTGGCCCGACTACCGGGACGAGTTTGCGGCCGACTACAGCTGGCTGCTGGATACGCTGAAAAAACAAAATCCGGCGGTAAAAATTTATGTATGCAGGCTCACGCCGATTTTTAGCGGGCATCCCCGTTTTAAATCAGGTACCAGAGATTGGTACTGGCAGATCCAGGAATTGATCCCAGCCATTGCCAGGGCCAACCAGGCATCGGTTATAGACCTCAACAAACCGCTTCAGAACCGTCCGGATCTGTTCGCAGATAATTTACATCCCGACCAGGAAGGCGCAGCAATCATCGCACGTACGGTGTACAGCAGCCTGACAGGCGACTTTGGCGGGTTCAGCCTGTCGCCGGTCTTCACAGATCACATGGTTCTGCAGCGCAACCAACCCATCCCGGTATCGGGTACAGCAAACGCCGGCGCAGCGGTAACGGTTGAATTGAACGGGCAGCGAATGGCTACACAGGCTACGGCCGCGGGGCAGTGGAAAGTGGTTTTCCCCCCTATGAAACACGGCGGCCCTTACCAGATGAGGGTGTCGGGTGCAGGATCAGTACGCGAGGTCAAAGACATCCTGATCGGCGATGTGTGGTTGTGCAGTGGCCAGTCTAACATGGCGTTCCAGTTAAAGGCTGCGACAACCGGCAAAGCCGAACTGCAGGAAATGAAACCCAACCCCTTGCTGCGATTGCTCAAGTTTGAGCAGCTCGCTGAAACCAATGCTGAAGCCTGGTCTGATGGGGTGCTGGACCGAGTCAATAAACTCAACTATTTTAAGGGTGAATGGAAAACGGCCGATGCAGCGGCTGTGGGCGCCTTCTCGGCCGTTGGTTATTATTTCGGCAAGCGCATTACCGAACAAGAGCAGGTGCCGGTTGGTCTGATCGAGGTAGCCATCGGCGGATCGGGTATAGAATCCTGGATAGACCGCTATACTTCCGACCACGACGCTGAACTGGTTGACGCGCTGGCAAACTGGCGGCAGTCTGATTTTATCCAGCCATGGGTGCGCGAACGGGCAGGTGTTAACCTGAAGAACGCCGCAAAGACACGCCAGCGGCATCCTTATGAGCCCTGTTATGGTTTCGAGGCCGGTATTGCAAAGCTGGTCGGCTTTCCCATCAGCGGTGTGCTGTGGTACCAGGGCGAAAGCAGCGCGCACAATCCGGAAGCTTATGCCCACAGTTTCCCTATCCTGGTCAACAGCTGGCGGAGGCAATGGGGCTATGATTTTCCATTCTATTTTGTGCAACTGTCCAGCCTGAACCGTCCCTCGTGGCCCTATTTCAGAGATGTACAGCGCAAGCTTGCACAGTCGGTACCCGGTACGGCCATGGCCATAACCCTGGACCTGGGCGATTCGCTCGATGTCCACCCCCGCCAGAAGCAGCAGGTGGGCGAGCGGCTCGCGTTGCTGGCCTTAAAGCATACCTATGGGCGCAATGTCAGCGCCAGCGGTCCGGTAGCAGTTAAAGCTGAACAGCTGAATGGTCAAATTCTCATTTCATTTAAGGAAGCCACGCGGCTGCAAACCCGGAACGGTGCGGCACTGGCCGGCTTTGAACTGCTGACTGACCAGGGCCGTCACCTGGTGCCCGTTCAAACCATTTCGGGCAAGCGGCAGGTTACCCTGCAGGTGCCGCCGGGTCAGCAGGTCAGGGCCGTACAATATGCCTGGCAGCCATACAGCCGGGCCAATCTGAACAATGAGGCAGGTCTGCCGGCTTCAACTTTTTCAATCAACCTTCAATAACATTTTACATGCATTACACTCAGGAAGATTTGTCCGCACTGCGGAACTTTTATAGCAACCAGCTGCTGAACGATACCGTCCCTTTTTGGTTTCCAAGATCGATCGATACCGAATACGGTGGTTACCTGCTGATGCGCGACCAGGACGGCACCCTGATCGATGACGATAAAGCGGTCTGGATTCAGGGCCGTGCCGCCTGGCTGCTGTCTACCCTTTACAATACGGTCGAGCAGAAGGCCGAATGGCTGGAAGGGGCCAAAAGCGGTATCGATTTTTTGAACAAACATTGTTTTGATGCCGACGGCCAAATGTTTTTTCACGTGACGCGGCGCGGAGAACCGCTCCGCAAACGCCGGTACTTTTTTTCTGAGACTTTTGCAACCATAGCCAATGCCGCGTATGCGAAGGCCAGCGGCGATGAGCAGGCTGCAGCCCTGGCGCGCGACCTGTTTGGGCGCTGCATCAGGTATGCCACCACACCGGGTTTGCTGCCGCCGAAATTTACCGGCACTCGCCCCGCGAAAGGAATCGGCGTACCCATGATCATGATCAATACCGCACAGCAGTTGCGGGAAACGATTGGCGATCCGCGCTGTGATGAATGGATAGACAAGTGGATCGAAGAAATTCGCCGGGATTTTGTCAAAGATGATATCCGCTGTGTGATGGAGCAGGTTGCACCCGATGGCAGCATCATTGACCACATTGATGGCCGCACGCTCAACCCCGGTCATGCCATTGAAGGCGCCTGGTTTATCCTTCATGAGGCCCGGTACCGGAACAATGATCCGGAACTGATTGCCCTCGGCTGCAAAATGATCGACTACATGTGGGAACGCGGTTGGGACGAAGCACAGGGCGGTATCCTGTATTTCCGCGATGTGTACGACAAACCTGTGCAGGAATACTGGCAGGACATGAAGTTCTGGTGGCCGCACAATGAAGTCATCATTGCAACGCTGCTGGCCTACCTGATGACCGGCGACGAGAAATATGCAGATCGCCACCGGCTTGTGCATGATTATGCCTACCGGCATTTTCACGACAAAGTGCACGGTGAGTGGTTTGGGTACCTGCACCGGGACGGCAGTCTTGCACAAACGGCCAAGGGCAATCTGTTTAAAGGACCCTTTCACCTGCCACGGCAAGAGTGGTATTGCATGATGCAACTGAATGCCTATCTGCAGAAGTAGCCGCTTTTAATCAAAAACCGACCGATCAGCCATGAACATGAAATATGCATTCCTTGTTGCGACCCTAACTTTATCTGCACTGTTTACGTGGGCGCGGCAGGCACCCGATCCTTATGCACAACTGCTGCCCATGCCCCGAAGCGTGGTGCGAGCGCCGGGTGTTTTCGACCTGCAGTCGTGCCAGGCCGTTGTTGTAACCGATCGGCTTTTTGGCAAAGAAGCTCTGGTATTGCAGGGTTACCTGAAAACTGCGGGCCTGACGGTACCGGTTAAGTATGGCCGGGCTGGTGCTGCAAATGTCATTGAACTGGCCACAGCGCAGGCGAGCGGAACGAAGGCTGAGGCTTACCGGATGTCGGTAAGCAAAAACAGCATCGTGCTGAGGGCGGGGGACCGTGCCGGGATGTTTTATGCCCTGGCGACATTGCGGCAGCTGATTTCAGACCAGAAAAAAGTGCCGGCCGCTGAATTGACCGACTGGCCGGCCTTCAGCTGGCGGGGGTATATGATCGATGCCGGGCGAAATTTCATGCCCATGCATTTGCTTAAACAGCAGATTGACGTCATGTCCCGGTACAAGTACAACATTTTTCATTTTCATTTTACCGAAGACCTGGCCTGGCGTCTGCAGAGCAAACGTTATCCGCAGCTTACCGATCCAGAGACCATGCTGCGCGACAAAGGCAAATATTACACGGAACAAGACCTCAAAGAATTGATCGCCTATTGCAGGGAACGGCACATTACACTTGTCCCGGAAATAGATATGCCCGGTCACAGTGCCGCTTTTAAACGGGCCATGAAGGTGGATATGCAAAGCGACAGCGGCCTGGCCATCGTCAAAAATATCATCCGCGAATTTTGCAGCACGTACGATGTGCCTTATCTCCACATTGGTGCAGACGAGGTGAAGATTACCAACAAGAACTTTTTGCCCGAAGTTACACAGCTGATCGAAAGCCTGGGTAAAAAGGTGATCGGCTGGGAGCCCGGCGGTAATTTTTCTGAAACCACCATCAGGCAGCTGTGGATGGAAGGTGCCACGAAGGTAAGCGCGAATAAAAATATCCGTTATGTAGATTCCCGCCACCTGTACCTGAACCACATGGATCCGCTGGAAAGCGTGGTGACTATTTTTAACCGGCAGATCTGTAACCTGAACGAAGGGAGCCCAACCGCCCTTGGCGGGATCATTTGTGCATGGCCCGACCGCCGTGTACACCGGCCCGAAGATATTTTTATCCAAAACCCCATTTATCCGGCCATGCTGGCTTTTGCCGAGCGGAGCTGGCGGGGTGGGGGAACGCCGGGCTGGACCGCCGCCATCGGCGCACCGGGAAGCGACGGCGCCAAAACCTTTGCTGCGTTCGAAAACCGGCTGCTGCTGCATAAGAAAAGGCATTTCGCGGGGCTTCCGTTTCCCTACGCCAGGCAGTCAGACCAGGTCTGGAAATTTTTCGGGCCCTATCCAAACGCAGGAGATTTGAGTCTGGCTTTTGCGCCTGAAAAACCGGGTTTCGATCCTGCACATGAAAAACACGTGCTGGAACGAGTGGGTGGTACCCTCGTGTTGCGGCACTGGTGGGCACCGCAGGTAAAAGGAGTGCTGCCAGACCCACGCGAGCAAACCACCTGGTACGCCACCACACGGATCTGGAGCGACGAGGCCCGCACCGCCAGATTCTGGATCGGGTTTAACAACATATCGCGCTCGTATGAGTCAGATTCGCCGGCAGCCGGCATGTGGGACAACCGCGGCAGCCAGGTATTTGTAAATGGCCAGATTGTTCAGCCGCCGGCCTGGTCACAGGCGGGCATGAAGGGACAGCTGGAGCGGCCCCTGGTCGATGAAGGTTATGAGTATCGCGAACCTGCGCTGATCCGGCTCAAAAAGGGGTGGAATGACGTTTGTATAAAACTTCCCATTGCCTCATTTCGCGGTGCAGACTGGAAAAATCCGCAGAAATGGATGTTTACTTTTGTTGAAGCGGGGCAGTGAGGAAGGTGGCATGGCCAGATCGCGGTCTGCCATGCCACCAGCTTAAATGGCCGATTCCCTGCTATCGGGATCGGTTTCGGGCTTGTCGGAACTTTCCGTATCGCCATCCAGCGAATCAATCGCCTCTTCGGCAGGAATGCCCTCATCGGCCGGTACACTTACTCCTGAACCTTCTCCCGGAGCGCCGTAACCAACGCCCTTTTCAACTTCCTCTGAATCGCCGGGCACCCGGGCTGCGTTTCCATGTTTGTTTTCTTCAGGGGTAGCACTTTCCCCGTATTCAAATCCTCGATTGGTTTCCATAGGCTTGTTGTTTTGCGACCACATCGGTCTGATATCCTAACAAAGCAGGGCCTTTCGGGTTTTTCCGGTAATTAGGTAAAACCATGCAAAAACTACGCAGAAGCGGGGAAGACAGGCCAATTGACAGCCTTAGTCAAAATACCGCCATTGCAAATAGGAGCACAGCCCCTCTAATTCAGGAAAAATCGTGAAAGCATTTACGCCAACCGTATTCAGGTCGTTCCTGATGTCGGCGAAACTTGCTTCGGGGATTTTGATTTTAACAAGTTTCCGGTTATAGCTGTCGCTTTCGTTCATGAAACGTTTTTCTTCCAGATCGCTGGTTGAAAGAACGCTGAAAACGCCAGACTGGTTGTTGATGCGCTGTTTGATGATGCGGGGCCGGATCAGTTTCGTTTGCGCTACATCAAACGGATGGGTAGTTTCCAGATCAAGGTTAAAATCCTCCCTTTCAGCCATCAGGAGCCAGACAATTGCATGGTCGCCGGCAACAGGAATGTAGGTGTCGATATTGCTGGTTGCAAACCAGAGCGCTGTGAGGGCGTTGTTGGTCCAGTCAAGCAAGCGGGTGGGCAGTCCGAAATGTTGCCCCAGGGTCAGGTAATCCCAATCGTCCATTGGCCGCAGCTGTTCGATCAGCAGCGGATTGGTCCGTTTAAACTCGCTGAGTAATTTGCGCTCGGTTTCCAAAATGTCGCCTTTAGCACGCAGCCGGCAGATTTTCGGAAGCAACGGCGAGTCCATGACCTGGCCACGAAACAAAAAATCTTCACAGTTGCCGGCTGCCGTACTTTCCGCTTTGCGGGCTTTGATCAGTCTGAGAAAGTCTTCAATGTTGTCTACTTCGATGGTTTCCATATCGTCTTCCGGTGCGGGCGCTGCGTTGCTGGTATCACCAAGGCTAACACCGCCAAACCGAAGAGTGTTTAACCGGCGGCCACCCGATGAACAAAAAAAGCTGCCTGACTCAGGCAGCTTTAGGGACGCTATGCGCCAGGGATAAAAAAACAAATGCTGTTAGCCGGCCGCAAAACCGTATGCTGAAATTAAAGCAGTTCTATGTAGCCGTCGGTGCCGTTAAGCCGGATCCGTTGTCCGTCGCGGATTAATTTAGTGGCCTGCTGTACCCCAACTACTGCCGGAAGCCCATACTCCCGGGCCACGACCGCGCCGTGGGTCATCAATCCGCCAACCTCGGTAACCAGGCCCTTGACAGCTACAAACAGGGGTGTCCAGCTGGGGTCAGTATAAGGTGTTACCAGGATATCGCCGACTTCGATAGCCGCCTCTTCCATGCTGAAGATGACGCGCGCCCGTCCTTCAACCGTCCCGGCCGAAACCGCCAGTCCCGGCAAGGCGTTTTCAGGGAGGTCTTCGCGTTTGTAGGCACCAGTGATGATCTCCCCGTCGGAAGTCATGACGCGCGGCGGACTGAGTTTTTGGTGCAGCGTGTAACTCGCCTTGCGTGTCTCGATCAGTTGCTGGTCGACCGCCCCGGTTTGTACAGCAGTTTCAAATTCATCAAAACGGAGGAAAAACACATCATCTGCTGCGTTGACCAGCCCCATAGCGGCCAGGTTGTGTGCCTCTTTGAGCAGTGCCTGTTTATAAGCAAAAAAATGATTGACCCACCAGTATTTGGGGTATTCGCGGTACCCGCTGAAGTTGCGGACCAAACTGATCATCTGCCGCGTTTCGGCAGCCTTTTCAGCGCCCTCCGGCAGTTGCTCCAGCCTGCTCAATATTTCTTTTTCCTTGTTCAGTGCCAGCTGCCGGTTTTGCTCGAACTTTTGCTTTCCGGCACCGGCTTCGAAATTCCTGATGTTGCTGAGCAGCAGCGGCACCAGTGTGAGCGGATTTTCAGACCACCGGGTACGGGTGATGTCAATTTCGCCGCTGCAGCGCATGCCAAACTTTTCTAGAAAAGCGCGGATGGCGGCAACGGCCGCTGCTCCGCCGGGATATCCGCCCAGCTGATCTAAAAAGTGCGGGTCGTTGGTCTGCTGAAGATAAGCGACGACCTCCGGCCACGGCCTGATAACATCGGCAACCTCCATCAATTCCAGGCCCATCTCTGAGGTGATGTTGCCCGAAACAGACAACGAGAGGGTGTCTGCAACGTTTTTTTCGCCCAGCCATTCCTGGATATGTTTGTTGAGCCAGACCGCCGCATCAATGGCCGACATGATGATGCCCAGTTTGCCGGCATCGAAGAGGAACGTTTTTAAACGGGCCATATCCTGCCGAATCGATTCAAATACTGCTGCGCCGCTCTTTTCGGCGATCTCGCGGTTTAGGGTGGCAATTTCAGCTTCCCGTTCTTTGACAACCTGTTTGATCAGCGTGGTGTCCTCATCGTTGAACATTTTGCGCGTACCGGCCGAGGAAAGCACGCGGGGAATTTTGTCGGCCTCATCCGGTACCAGGGCAATGTAGTTGCGTGATACCAGATGCTGCAGCGCATCGCGCAGCAGGGGGTCGGACTGGCCAAGGGCATTGATGAGTACATCCCGCGCCGCAGGCGAGGCCAACTGGCGGCTTACATCTACAAACAGCCGGTTGCCGGCCTGGCGCATATGTCCGCCAGACATCAGCATAAAAAAGGAGAGACCCAGTGGTTTCATGGCGTCCGTCATCATCTGCTGGTGGCCAACCGAGACATAAACATGGTTTTCGGTGTCATCGGTTTCCGGAATGGGGAAAAGTGTAGTGATGGGGCGGCTTTGCACAATGTAGAAAGTACCTTTCGACAGACACCACTCGATGTCCTGCGGGCTGCCAAAATGCGCCTGAATGCGCTGCCCAAGGGCAGCCAGTTCCAGCACCTGCGGATCGGTCAGTGCCGCTGAAAGCGACTGTTGTACCCCAAGTTTCTGCAGCTGGATGCCGCCCGTGTCTTTGGCGAAAATGGCTAATTTCTTGTCCGAAATGTGGTGTTCAATGATCTCATCCCCGGTTACCCGGAAATTATCGGCACTGACCACACCAGATACCAGCGCTTCGCCCAGGCCAAACCCGGCATCGATCGAGGTAATTTTCCGGTTGCCGGTCATCGGGTCGGCGGTAAACATGATTCCTGCGGCCTCCGGGAGCACCATTTCCTGGATCACGACAGCCAGCATGACCTGCGCATGGTCAATCCCGTTTTGCGCCCGGTAACTGATGGCACGGTCTGTGAACAGCGATGCCCAGCATTTGCAGATGTATTGCTTAAGTTTTTCCAGGCCCGAAATATTCAGGTAAGATTCCTGTTGCCCGGCAAAGGAGGCGGAGGGGAGATCCTCTGCAGTCGCGCTCGAACGCACGGCGTAAGCCCGGGCCGGGTAGCGCTGTACAAAGGCCGCGAGCTCTTCTTCCACTTCTTGGGAGAGGGAAACTTCTTCTATGGCAGAACGCAAAGCTTTGGCAATGGCCGCAACTTCAGACCGGTTGTCTGGATCTGCCTGCCTGAGTTCACCAACCAGCGCCTGCACAGCAGCCGATCGGCCGACGCAGTCCTGATAGGCCTTCGTGGTGATGCAGAAGCCGGGCGGCACCTCCAGGTCTTTGATTTTGCAGAGCTCGCCGAGATTTGCCGCCTTTCCGCCTGCCAGTGCAGTCGAAAAGCGATTCAGTTGATGGAAGCCAACCAGGTTGGCGGGGATGTGGTTCATGGTACGGAATTATGAGTTGTTAAGTTTGTTCATCGCTTCAGTCATGATATCGACCGATGCGGAGAGAAATTTTTCTATTGTTTTTGCCTCCTCGGCTGAAAATGTGGACGCCAGTGTTTCCAGGTTTGCCCTGAAATCACGGTAGAGTGGTTCAAAGACTTCCATGATCTTTTCGGCATGTGCCACAATAATCACTTTCCGGCGGTCATTCTCGGCCGCCTGCCTGCTTACAAAACCTTGTTTTTCGAAGCGGTCAACCAAACCGGTAATCGCCCCGGTGCTCAATCCGGTCAGCCTGGCCAATTCGCCCGCGGTCATCTGGCCCTTTTCTAAAATAAATCCAAGGTACTTGTGGTCGGTTCCAGGCAATCCGGCGCGCCGAGCAGTTGCTTCATGCATTTGCAGGGAGCGATACGCATACAACTGACTCAGTTTTCTAATCTCTTTGACTTGCTGCGCATTCATATTTATCTTGTCTTCTAAATATCTTAGTCACAAAGATAAATGTTTTTATTGAATTGGCCAAGTCCTATGTGTTTACTATTTGTCAGGCCCGGTCAGCTATCGCAACTCGAAGCCCGGGTGCAGGCCATCCGCACCGGCCGGCCATGCTTCGGCAGAAAAAATAATTATCTTTAGCGGCCCTGCCAGGCTGCATGTAGCGGCTGGCGGCGAAAGAGACCGACCAAAATGAAACGCTTTTTCTTCATTGTTTTTCTGCTTCCGATCTTTGCGAATGCCCAGTCTGACAACCGGGGCGTCAGAACCGATGCGATTGTCCGCGAATTGCGCAACCCGCATGGAAAACAGGTCATCGTGGTTGCACACCGCGGCGACTGGAGAAATGCCCCTGAAAACTCCATTCAGGCCATTGAGAATGTCATTGCGATGGGTGTTGATGTCGTGGAAATTGATGTGCAGAAGACAAAAGACGGCCAATTGATCCTGCTGCATGACCAGACACTGGACCGCACAACAACCGGAAAGGGAGGGGCGGGCGACTATACGCTCGAAGAGATTAAAAAATTATTTCTGAGAAATGGTGCAGGAGTGGCCACCAGGCATCGCATTCCTACACTTGAAGAAGCTTTGCTGTGCACCAAAGACCGCATTCTCGTCAATATAGATAAGGGTTACAACCATTTTGCCCACTGTTACGAATTGATGCTCAAAACAGGAACGCTGAACCAGGTTGTGATTAAGGGCAACGTCCCTTATGCGCAGGTGCTGCGCGACAATGAAAAAGTATTGAATAGCGTCATCTACATGCCGATTGTGAACCTGGACAGGCGCGATGCGCGTGCGGTCATTGCGGGTTTTCAGCGGGCGAAGCGCGCCGTAGCTTTCGAGTTCGTTTTCAAAACAGACACTTCGGCCATTTTGCAGGACTTTGCCAGCATCAAATCAGCGGGAGCCCGGGTTTGGGTCAATTCACTTTGGGCCAGCCTGAATGCAGGTCATGACGACGATCTTTCTGTTGAAGAGAAGAAGCCGGAAGAGGGCTGGGGCTGGATCCTGGCCAAAGGGGCGAATGTGATCCAGACCGACCGGCCGCGCGAGCTGATTGCCTACCTGAAGAAAAGGGGCCTGCATCGGTAACGGGCTAAGCCGGCTGGCAGTGTATCGTGCCCGAATGATGGTGGCCGCGTCATGAACCGCTCAGCTTATTCTTTGCCGGTTATTTCCCTCCGGTGCCTGATGCCCCAATCGGTCAGGTCGTTGATAATGGTCTGGAGCGTTTTACCGTGTTTGGTCAGTTCGTATTGAACGGTAACCGGGTGGGTATCTAAGACCGTGCGCTTTATTAATTTATTGACTTCAAGTTCCTTTAATTCCTTGCTCAGCATCTTGTTGGAGATGCCGATCACATCATTCAGGATATCTGAAAACCTTCTTTTGTTGTAATGACAGATGGATGAGATGATGTATATCTTCCATTTTCCGTTCAACACGTCCATGGCATCGTGCACCGCCATCATTTCTTTTTTGCGGTCGGTCTGAAACTCGGGATTGCATGTCATATGTTACCTGGTTACCTCTTGGTTACTGTTACTTTTGTATACAAAGTTACTAAAATATATTTTGGCAGCTTACTTTTGTTCATCAAATTCAGACACGATGGACAAACTTAAAAATAAGGTAGCCATAGTAACCGGGGCATCAAAAGGCATCGGGGCATCGATAGCGCTGCATTTCGCCGCACAGGGCGCGGCCGTTGTTGTAAACTATGCTTCAGATGAAGCAGGTGCCAAAAAAGTGGTGCAGCAGATCGACGATCTCGGCGGAACGGCGCTGGCCGTGCAGGCCGATGTGGCTGTGGAGGCTGATGTAATCCGTTTATTCGAACAAACCACACAAGCTTTCGGGAAACTCGATATCCTGGTCAACAATGCAGGGATCTACACATATGAAGCCATCGAGCTGGTTAGCCCGCAGTCTATCCAAAAGCATTTTGATGTGAATGTGATGGGTGCTTTGCTGGCCATCAGGGAGGCAACAAAACGATTCGGACCAACAGGCGGAAACATTATCAACATCAGCTCGGGTGCAAGCAATACGCCGCTGCCCACCGGTTCCGTGTATTCAGCGAGCAAAGCCGCACTGGATGCCATTACCATCGCACTTTCCAAGGAATTCAGCGGTCGAAACATCAGAATCAACTCGATTTTGCCGGGCGTGGTAGAGACAGAAGGTTCGCACAGTGCCGGCTTTATCGGCAGCGCATTCGAAGCCAAACTGGTGGCCAGTACACCGTTAGGCCGTACCGGTCAGCCCGATGATATTGCCAAAGTTGCCGTTTTTCTGGCTTCGGACGATGCAGGCTGGATTACCGGCGAGAAACTGTCGGTATCTGGTGGTATTTATGGGCTTTAGTTTTAACCAACTGATTATTGTGTATGAAGAAATTGCAGGACAAAGTCGCCGTTGTGACCGGCGGCAACAGCGGCATAGGTTACGGCATCGCTGAGGCATTCCGCGACGCCGGCGCGGCAGGAAGCATCACGGGCCGGAACCAGTTAACTTTGGATAGCGCCAGGCAGGCGCTCGGGGAAAATTTTATCGGCATCAAAACTGACGTAACCCGCATCAGTGAGCTGGAAAGACTTTTCCGCCAGACAACAGAACGGTTTGGAAAAATAGACATCCTGGTGGTTAACGCCGGTGGCGTTGTAGACGGCGTGCCGATGGCTGCCATTGACGATATGACCGAAGCTGGATTTGACCAGTACATGGATCTGAACCTGAAGAGCGTATATTTTTCGGTTCAACAGGCGCTGCCTTACTTAAATGACGGCGCATCGGTCATTTTGATCGGCTCAAGTGCCGCTCACCGTGCCGTACCCGGAATGGCCATATACGGGGCAGCCAAGGCAGCAGTTGTTTTCCTGGCAAAGGCACTGTCGCTTGATCTCCTGGCCCGAAAAATCCGGGTAAACACACTTTCTCCGGGGTCTATCGATACGCCGGTCTTTGACAAGCTGGTTCCGGCCGAACATGTGGCGGATGTAAAGAAAGTCTGGATCAATATAACGCCGGCCGGTCGGCAGGGCCTTCCCTCAGATATTGGAAACGCTGCGGTATTTCTGGCCTCAGACGATTCGGCTTTTATTCTCGGTACCGAAATTCTCGCCGATGGCGGGATGACCAACATCAGCCTGATGCGGTAGTTGGCCTGACCTGCCTTTTACCATGTTTATTGGATATTCCCCTCATCCAGCCCAATGGGACGGCTGACGGCTCGTTGTCCAGGCCGGCTGACTGGTGGCTTCGCACCGGTTTTGCCACTCGCAGGTTGCATGGACAATAGTCGCGTCAACCAGCCTTTGCTGTCTGGAATGCCTGTTACTTAAAGAAACAACAAAGAGGTATGATATATTATCTTCACGACCAACTCCTCCATTTCAGGAAAAGGAGTCCTTATGCTTACCTACATTCCCCGTGGTCCGGTAGCGCCAGGCTCATTTGCATCAACCGGGCCGAGTGCCCGGGAACTGGAAAGAAGGGAAAAATAGCTGCGGGAAGAGGCCAGCTAAACTCTTCCAGACATTAGCAGTGGCTTGCGGGACACCTGGATCTTTCTAACGGTATGGCGGGTGTCCTGCAGACGCTGAAAAGGAAGACGCGGTGTACCGGTATTTTTGTCGCTTTTTTGCTTAAGGCTGAAATCATGATCGGGAACAGTAAACTTTGCCGGTACCTTTCGGGGAACCCGCCGGTAACATCTTAATTTTATATCCAATTTGTTTACAATCGCGCAAACGTTTGCGTGGATTTGACCTGCATTTTTTTTATAGATTTATTTTTCATACCGGTTGGGTAATGATTAATAGGGATATGAAAAAGACAGTGCTATGTAGTCTGTAAATAGCTATTTGCCTGTTTTTGTGAAGATTACGGCCAGGTCTTTCCGCAGAATATGCCAGAAGAAAAGTCATTTACAGATTCAGCGCTGATTGCCTTGTTGAAAGAGGGCGATCACGCGGCGTTTAAATTGATTTACGACCGTTACTGGGCCGTATTGTTTTTGCATGCACGGAATTTACTGCGGGATGCTGACGAAGCGGCAGATGTGGTGCAGGAACTGTTTGCCACCCTCTGGACCAAATCTGAAACCATCGACCTCCGGACCTCTCTGTCTGCCTACCTCTACCGGGCCGTGCGCAATAAGGTGCTTGACCACATGAAGCACCGGAAAATCTCTCAAACTTACCTGGATTCGATCGATGCCTTCATGTTGGAACAGCATGTTACGTCCTGCGATCTGCTTCGGGAAAAAGAGCTTGCGGCGGTAATTGAACGGGAGGTCAATGCACTGCCCGAAAAAATGCGTCAGGTTTTTTTGCTCAGCAGGCGTGAGAATCTCTCCTACAGCCATATCGCCAGTCAGCTCAGTATCAGTGAGCATACGGTTAAAAGTCAGATCAGCAACGCTTTACGCATTCTGAGGGCTCGCCTGGGCTCCAGTTATTTATTGTTGCTCTGTTTCCTTCCCTTATAAACTGCAATTTTTTTGATTTCAATCTCATACCGGCGGCCGGTCTGGTCGTCTTTACCTGACCAAGCAAGCAGCAAATGACCCCAAGCGAATTCGAGACCCTATTGACCAGCTATACCAGCGGGACCTGCAGCCAGGAAGAACGCGAACTGGTTGAAAGCTGGTATACACATGCTGCCGAGCACAGTGATATGCCGCCTCTTGACGCGGCAGAGCTTGCGTTCTACCGCCAGAAAATTTGGAACGGCCTTGAGCAGCCTCAACCGCTGCACGCTGAATCGCATCGGGCCGGCAGGAAACTTTGGCTGAAGTTTGCTGCAGCGGCATCGGTTCTGATCGCCGTGTTTGCCGGCTACCAGTTCCTGGGCCATAAATCGCCAAAACCAAAGCTGACGGCCGTTCGTACCGCCCCCGATATCTTACCAGCGGCCAACAAGGCATTCCTGGTGCTGCCCGATGGACGTGAGGTGAACATTTCCAACCTGACCGAAGGAACCGTTGCACAATTTGGGCACATGACGGTTCGGGTGAAGGGCAAAGGAGTCATCAGCTATAAGATACACCCGTCCGTTCGGGCGGCAGACCGCGACATCTGGTACACCATCAAAACCCCCGCGGGTGGCCAATGGCCGGTTGTTGAGTTGCCGGACGGAACAAAGGTCCACCTGGATGCGGCATCATCTGTTTCTTTTCCGTTATCATTTGCCGGCAGACGGACAGTTTCGATGACCGGACAAGTTTTTTTCCAGGTGGTGCATGATGAAAGCCGGCCGTTCCACGTGCGCGCCAACGGGATTGACATCGAAGACCTGGGCACGGATTTTAACGTGAAAGCCTACCCGGACGAGCAGGAAGTGGAAACCACCCTGGTTGAGGGCCTGGTTCGGGTATCGAAAGATACACGCAAGGTCATGCTGGTACCGGGACAGCAGGCTGTTTCCCGGTCGAAAGATGCCCGCCTGGAGCGCAGACAGGCCGACGTAATCGGCGTGCTGGCCTGGAAGAACGGTGTCTTTCACTTTGACCATACGAGCATTGAAGAAGTCATGCAGCAGCTTGCCCGCTGGTATAAGGTAGAGATTACCTACCGCAAAGATGTTTCGGAAGTGACCTTTACCGGGGACCTGCCGCGCAATCTGAAACTTTCGCGGCTGCTGGAAATGCTGTCTGTAACCGGTCTCCGGTTTAAAGTTGACGGCAGGAAAATAGAAGTAACTAACTAACCGCTCTTTATAAACCTAACCAAACCACTGTTGCCTATGAAGATATAGATACAAGAAAAAAGCCGGAAGCGGACCAACGCTCCCGGACTTATGTTCAAGTCAGTAGTCCCTCGAAAATCAACCGAGAAGAGAATTTTCTAAGGACTTGTTATCCACCAACCTAAACAAACAAAAGTAATGAAATTTATCTCATTGAAGATGGTCATGCGTCCGGCGTGGCCACCCCCCAGGCTATTTATGGTCATGAAACTAACCTTAGTTCTATTAATTGCCGGCCTCACGCAGGTGAGTGCCAAAGTATTCAGTCAGCGTGTTACGCTGAACGAGCGCAATGCCAGTCTGACAAAAGTGCTCGAGTCAATCAGGCGCCAAAGCGGATACCTGGTTTTGTACCAGGACCAGGCTGTTAAAAATGCCAGCCGCGTAACCATCCAGCAAAAAGAAATTCCGTTGCGTGAGGCGCTGGACCTTTGCTTTGCCAACCAGAAGCTGACCTACAAAATTCTGGAGAAAACCATCCTGATCAGCGAACAACCTAAAGCTGAAGAGGGGGCTGACCTGACGGCTGTGCAAAATACAGAAGTGAGGGGTAAGGTAACCGACGAAAACGGGAAACCGCTGTCTGGCGCCAACGTTTCGGTAAAGGGAACTGCTCAAAGTGTCGGCACTGACGCCGAGGGGGCGTTTGTTTTGCGGAACGTAGCAGACAATGCCACACTGGCCATCAGTTTTCTGGGCTACAACACCCGCGAAGTGCCTGCCCGGGCAAACTTGGGTACGCTGCAGCTTACGCCATCCAATTCAAACCTGAACGATGTGGTCGTGGTGGGTTATGGAACCCAGAAAAGGGTCAATATAACCGGCTCGGTAGCCCAGGTAAAAGGCGAGGAACTCGTTAAGGCACCTGTGGCTAACCTATCGAACTCGCTTGTGGGGCGGCTACCCGGTCTGCGGGCAGTTCAGAACAGCGGTGAGCCGGGTGCTGATGGCAGTTCTATTGATATTCGCGGTTTTGGCGCAGCACTGGTCATCGTTGACGGTGTTCCCTCAGATTTTACTCAGATTGATGCCAATGAGATTGAGAGCTTCTCCATTCTGAAAGATGCCTCTGCGGCGGTATATGGTGTTCGGGCGGCCAACGGTGTAATCCTGGTTACCACAAAACGCGGAAAGCTGGGCAAACCTTCTATCAATTACACAACGTATTATGGCCTGCAAAACAATGCAACCGAATATCCCGAACTGGCCAACGCCGCCGTTTTTGCTGAGCTAAGCAATGAGGGTGCGGTGAATGCCTGGGTAAAGCAGAACAACCCCGCTGCACCGCTGTCGCTGCCATTTACCCGCGAACAGGTAGAGCAATACCGGAATGGAACATTGCCTTCTGCAGACTGGTTCAACTCGACCATCAGAAGGAATGCGCCGCAGTTTCAGCACAACCTGAATGTAGACGGTGGTACAGAAGCGGTCCGGTACTTTTTCAGCCTGGGTTACCTGAACCAGGATGCCATCTGGAAGAGCAACTCGACCAACTTTAAACGGTACAATTTTCGCAGCAACATCAGCGCAAAGATCAACAAGCGACTCACAGCCGAGCTGAACCTGAGCGGCCGCCTGGAAGACCTTCGTACACCCGGTGTATCTTCTTCGCTGATTATGGCCACGTTGAAGCGTGCCAGTCCGACGTTCCCGATTTATGCCAACGACAACGAGCAGTATCTGGCACCTTCCAATGTGCAGCAGAATACCCTGGCCCAGTCTGACGACAAGATTTCAGGCTATACAGCCGATTATTCCCGGTTTTTCTCAGGTATTGCGCGGCTGGCCTATGACATACCGGGCGTAGACGGGCTAACGGCCAAAGCTGTGTATTCTTACCAGAATTCTGACGATGCTTACAAAAGTTACATCGCCAAATACAACCTGTACCGTTTCAACAAAGCGGCGAATACGTATGACGTGGCTTATACTGCCAATGACCCGAGCAACCTGAACGTAAACAATGCACACCGGGATGACCAGGCCTTCCAATTTTCGCTGAATTATGCGCGCAATTTCAAGTCGGGGCATAATGTGTCGGGACTCCTGTTGTTTGAGCGTACGTCGACAAACACCTCGAATCTGTCAGCCTATCGGGAGTTTCTTCTCGATAACCTCGACGAACTCTTTGCCGGCGTAGCCAACAACCAGAGCAACAACGGCAGTTCTGCAGAGATTTCCCGCGAAGGTTATGTAGGTAAGTTCAATTATGACTATGCCGGTAAATACCTCGTTGAACTGGGTTTCCGTTATGACGGTACCTATAAGGTGGCTCCCGGCCGGCGGTTCGGTTTCTTCCCGAATGTATCGCTGGGCTGGCGTATTGGCCAGGAGAAATTCCTGAAAGACAGCCGCACCATCGATGACCTGAAACTGCGTGCCTCTTATGGCAAGGTCGGTGATGACGGCGGCGATGCCGCCGGTGGCGCCAATTACATCATTCCATTCAGGTATATTCCGGGCTACAACTACCCATCTGGCAACTATATTTTTGGTACGCAGCTGATTCCGGGATTGAACACGAGCGGATTGACCAATCCCTTGCTCACCTGGTATACCTCATACACCGCAAACGTTGGGGTCGATGTTACCTTGCTGAAAGGATTGCTCGGCGCCTCAGTTGATGTATTTTACCGTGAACGTGAAGGCCTGCTGGCTACACGCGTACTCAGCCTACCCAACACTTTTGGCGCTGGTTTGCCACAGGAAAACCTGAACGGCGACAATACGCGTGGTTTTGAAATCGAGCTGACGCACAAGAACAAAGTGGGCGGCTGGAGTTACAGCGTCGCACCCAATTTCACCTATAGCCGAACACGGAACGGTTACCTGGAGCAGAGTCCGCAAACCAGCGCGCTGGGCAACTACCAGGGCAACATGACCAACCGCTGGGTTAACATTACCAGGGGTTATGAAGCCATCGGACAGTTTCAGTCGCAGCAGGAGATCAACACGGCACCTGTTCAGGACACGCAGGGCAACAGAACGCTGCTGCCGGGCGATATTCGCTACAAAGACATCAACGGCGATGGCGTCATCGACAGCCGCGACCAGACGGTTATTGGCCGGGGTACGGTTCCCGAAATGTTTTTTGGCCTGAACCTCAGTGCCGGTTACAAAGGTTTCGACCTATCGGTATTGCTGCAGGGCGCGTCGAACTTTAACCGCTACTACAGTGAAGAACTGCAGAACCCGTTCTTCAACAATGCCAACACACTCGCTATGTTTACTGACCGCTGGCACAGACAGGACCTCTATGATCCCAACAGTGCCTGGATTCCGGGTAAATACCCTTCAACCATCATTTCCGGTTCGCCGAACAACACGCTGTATTCTACGTTCTGGCAGCAGGATGCAACCTACTTGCGTGTCAAAAACATAGACCTGGGGTACACATTTTCAAAAGAGCTGACTCAGAAAATTGGTATGCAGCGCGCCCGCATCTATGTCTCCGGACAAAATGTATTTACACTAAGCAAAGTAAAATTCATCGATCCGGAGCAGCCGAGCGGAAGGGGTAATTTTTATCCCCAGCAGAAACTGTGGTCGCTCGGCCTGAACGTTGGATTCTAAAAATTTAAGAAATGAAAAAATTAAGAACATACAGCTTTTTTTTAGCATCGCTGGCGCTCCTGACTGCATGTAAAAAAGATTTTCTGGACAGGCAGCCGAAAAACCTGGTGTCTGAAGAGATTGCCTACGGAAGCATCAGTGGTGTATCAGCGCTGACAGTTACACTTTATAACGGCCTGCCTACCGAAGACTTTAATTATATGGTGAGCGATGACGGCGGTTTCCCCTCAACCACCACAGACGAAGCGGTGCGGTCCTATCCCTGGGGCTCGATCAACAATGCCGTGGTGGGCAACTGGTTTGGCGGCTGGGATTATTCACGCATCAGGCGGATCAATGAGTTCATTGAACGTATTCCCTCGGCCAACATTGATGCAGGCGCAAGAAAACGTTTCCTTGCTGAAGCCAGGTTTATCCGCGCATTTGAATATTTTTCGCTTGTAAAGCGTTACGGCGGTGTTCCGCTGGTCACAAAGGTGCAGCAGTATGAGTCGGGCAGCGACATTTCTTCGCTGGTTGTTCCACGGAGCCGGGAACAGGACATCTATGACTTTATTGCAGCCGAGCTGGATGCAGCCGCTGCAGACCTGCCTGAAGATTACAACAGCGACCCTGCCAATACTTACCGCGTCAACAAATACGGTGCACTGGCCCTGAAAAGCCGGGCCATGCTGTATGCAGCCTCAAGCGCGAAATACGGTACTGTTCAGCTTAACGGCCTGGTAGGCATTGATGCTTCAAAGGCGAATGACTACTGGCTGAAAGCGGTGCAGGCTGCCGATGCCATCATCAAATCGAACAAGTACCGTTTGTATGAAGGTAGTGCTGACCGCGTGGCGAATTTCCAGCAGTTATTTCTCACCCAGGGCAACTCGGAGGCGATTTTTACCAAAGTTTTCCAGTCGCCCGATAAAGCGCACAGTTTCGACTTTTACAACGCGCCCCAAAGTTTTAAGATCGATTATGGTTGTGTAACCAATCCGACGCTCGAGATGGTGGAGGAATTTGAATACACCGATGGCTCGTCGGGTACCCTGAAACTGGTTGATGGAAGTGGGCAACCCATTGTCTACACCAATCCGGCAGATCTGTTCAAAAACAAGGATCCACGCATGTTTGCCACCATCCTCACGCCTTTTGACAGCTGGCAGGGCAGCATCCTGGAAATTCGGCGCGGCATTATTGACAACGGCGTGAAACGGACCTCGGAAAGCCTGTCTGCCGTTTATCCGGCAAACGGAACGTTCCCGATCGTGGGCAAGGATGGGCCGCTGACTACCGGCGATCCGACGAAAACCGGTTTCTACATCAAAAAATTCATGAACCCGAGTACCCGCGTGCCTTATGCCCGCTCCACCACACCTTGGATGATCTTCAGGTATGGCGAAATTCTGCTGAACTTTGCCGAGGCCAACATGGAACTGGGCAATGCCGGGTCCGCCCTCGACGCCCTGAATCAGATCAGAAGCCGTGCAGGCATCCGGACGCTGACCGAGGTGACCCTGGAGCGCATCAGGCATGAGCGCAAGGTGGAACTGGCGTTCGAGAACCACCGCATCTGGGACCTGCGCAGGTGGCGTACCGCATCGACCGTGCTGAACAATACCCAACTGCACGCGCTGTACCCGTGGCTGATGTGGCAATCGGGCGTCGATCCGTCGCAAATGAAATATACATTTGAGAAAGTGCCGGCACCAAAACTGGCCCGAACGTTTCCCGAGCGGTTGTACCTGGAGCCCATACCACAGCAGAACCCGCCCTACATTCAGAACCCAGGTTATCAATAATCCTATCCAGATCATACTGACATGAAAAAAATACTGACTTCGTTGTCTTTCGTCCTGCTGGCACTTGCTGCCTGCGAGAAGGATAACTATGAATCGCCAAATGCCGGGCTCTCGGGCGCTATTATTGACGCAACCACCGGCAATAAGGTTCCCCAGCAGTCTAACGTAGGCGGCGGCTACCTGCAGCTTTTCCAGACTGATTATCCGAAGCCATCGGCCATCCAGTCTGCCTTGCACCCCGACGGGTCATACACCCGGGATTTTATCTTCGACGGGAATTACAAAGTGGTACCGACCGGGCCGTTCATCTACCAGGATACCCTGCAGGTGGCCATTTCGGGCAATACCCGCCTGGATATCAAAGTTATCCCTTACCTGAACGTTTCGTGCGAGCTGGTTACAAAAACCAGCAACAGCATTACCGTCAGGGTCAGGGTAACGCAGCCACCGCAGAGTACCCAGCAAATTGCGCAGGTATTGGCGGTT
Source organism: Pedobacter yulinensis (assembly GCF_003029735.1). Taxonomy (GTDB): domain Bacteria; phylum Bacteroidota; class Bacteroidia; order Sphingobacteriales; family Sphingobacteriaceae; genus Pedobacter; species Pedobacter yulinensis. The sequence goes on along the minus strand of NZ_KZ686270.1, from coordinate 24,464 downwards.
GCGGCACCTTTTAGTTCGGTAGACGCCAATACTTATATGGGCACCCGCGGACTGACAAACACCAGTGCGGTAGCCAATAGCCAGGTTGTGGCCACGACCTATGAATACACACTCAGCCAGCTGAAACCCAATACACTGTATTATGTGCGCGGGGGCAGCCGGACCAACAACACGGGCAATTTTTATAATTATTCGCCCATGCTGCAAGTTACCACCAATCCCTAAAAAAGGTTCAATCAGGACCACATTGCTGCGGTCTGCGTCCTGGCGCAGCCGCAGCTTATTTTCAGAAAACGACATGCTAAAAATAAAAAGGATAAAATGCGGACTGACCGTTTCGCTGTTGCTGAGCATAACAACCGGTTATGCGCAAACAGACAGCGTATTGGTTAAATCGGTGCCCGAGATCCGCACACCCACTGTTACAGACCGCACGATTCACATGCCTGAGGCGCCTGCCGGTTACCGGCTGCTGCTGAAAGGCTCAGACCATGTGCCCATTGTAGACAGCACTGGCCGGATCAGCAGGCCGCTGGTAGCCACAAAGGTCAATCTTTACTTCCAACTGGTGAGCAATACTGTTGATACGCTGCGGTACGACCTGACAAGGGCCGTAACCGTGCCTGGTAAACATGCTGATGCCGGGAGCAGCGAAGCGCCGTTTGTGATTCCAGCCCTCCGGGAATGGTATGGAGCACCGGGCAGTCTTGAACTGCGGCCCCAAACGAGAATTGTGGTCAGTTCAAAGAACAACGTGGTGGCCATGGCCGTGGCGAAAATTCTGAAAGACGAGCTTGCAGCGGTGCTTGGCCGGAGCCCGCAGATTGTAGCCGGAGCGCCGGCAAAAGGCGATATCTATCTGACCACGGCAGAGGCCGATCGCGCGATAGGGCAGGAAGGCTATTATTTTACGGTAACGGATAAAGTTGCGATCAGTGCTTCGCATTACCAGGGGCTGTTTTGGGGTACCCGCACGCTGTTGCAGCTGCTTGACCAGAGCAACATGCTTCCGCGGGGAACGGCACGCGATTACCCGGAATTTAAGGTGCGTGGTTTTGTGCTCGATGTTGGGCGCAAGTTTTTCCGTCTGCAGTTTTTGAAAGACTATGTAAAACTCATGTCTTACTATAAAATGAATGATTTTCACATTCATTTGAACGACAATGGCTTTAAAAAGTACTTCAATGACAAATGGGAAGAGACCTATTCGGCTTTCAGGCTGGAAAACAGTATGTATCCGGGCCTGACCGCCAAAGACGGTTCTTATACCAAGCAGGAATTCAAAGATCTGCAGGACCTGGCTGCACGCTATGCTGTGCGGATCATACCAGAAATCGATGCGCCCGCGCATTCCCTGGCTTTCACCAAGGCCGTTCCTGAAATTGCCAGCAAAATTTATGGCATGGACCACCTGGATTTGCACAACCCGCTTACTTTGACCACCATGAAGAACATCTTCAAGGAATACATTTCCGGACCCAACCCGGTCTTTAAGGGAGAAGAGGTACACATTGGAACTGACGAGTATGCAAAAAAGGATGCCGAAGTATTTCGCGCCTACACAGACGAAATGATCAGATTCGTGGAGCAGTTCGGCAAAAAAGCGCGGTTATGGGGGGCGCTGACGCATGCGCAGGGCAAAACTCCCGTAAAAGCGGCCGGGGTAACCATGAATACCTGGTACAATGGTTATGCAAATCCGGTTCACATGAAAAAACTGGGCTATCAGCAGATCAGCACGCCCGATGGCTGGTTGTATATTGTGCCGCTTGCAGGGTATTATTATGATTACCTGAACCTGAAAAACATCTACAACCGGTGGACACCCTATCGGATTGGCAACGTGGTCTTTCCGCAGGGCGATCCGACCATCATCGGGGGCGCTTTTGCCGTATGGAATGACATCGCCGGGAACGGCATCTCGGAAAAAGACGTTCATGACCGCGTATTTCCGGCCCTGCAAACCCTGGCGCAGAAGATGTGGTCATCGGGGGCCGCCGGGCAGACGTTTGAGCAGTTTGATGCACGGAGAAAGCTGATCGGGGAGGGGCCGCAGGTAAACATCAGGGGGACCATAGCAAAACCCGGGCAGCCTTACACCCGGCGTTTCAGTTTTGATGCCAGCGAAGCCAAGGTACTGCTGAATGGCGCGAGGCTGACAGCCGGTCACACCAAAAACGCATTGAGCTTTACCGGAGCAAGGAGTTTTGCGCAGCTGCCACTAGCTGAAGTCGGATACGATTATACCGTGTCGTTCTGGATCAACCCGGCACAGAATGTCGAAAATGCCGTAGTTTTCAGTTCGCCAAATGCCAGTATTAAGCTGAAACAACTGAAGACCGGGAAACTGGGTTTCTCACGCGATGGGTATGACATCAGTTTCGATTATACACTGCCTGAAAATGCCTGGACAATGATCAGCGTTTCGGGTACCAGCAAAGGAACAAAACTCTACGTAAACGGGGCACTCAGGCAGTCACTATATGACAATTGGATACAGTACAATGACAAAGACAAGACACGCATGCGCAAATCAGAGACGCTCGTGTTCCCCCTCCAGACCATTGGTGGATTCAGCGGGAAACTGGACGAGCTGCAGGTCTGGAACCGCGTGCTGACCGGCCGGGAGGTTCAGCAACTTTTTGACCGCGAAAAATAGACATCATACCTTAAAGAAAAGAGCCGTCCGGTTCGCGTTGCGCGGGCGGACGGCTTTTTAATTCAGCCCTGCCGGCAGTATATCTGCCGCCTCCGCCTCTCGCGGAAAGGAGCGCAAGGTTGCCACTGGCGCTTTTATTTTTCCAATGCTCCCGGTTCTGTGCTACTGTCTGCTGCTTTTGCTATATTCGACCAGGGTTACGCCGGGCTAACCACCGGCGCCGCAACAAGGATGGCCGGATGCTACCCATGCACGGTTGCCTGACAAACCAGTTTTAAATGTACGCGCTATGTTATTAACGGATCCTGCTGTTTGCGGTTGGTTGCACCCTTCTTTGTTTGACCATTTGATCAATTTGTCTTGGATTTAGCGTTGGCCATAAAATACGGAGATGAAGCCGCTTTTGAACAGGTTTATCAGCAATTCCGCAGAAAGGGCTACTATTATTTTTTACGCAAGACCAATTCGGCCGAAGATGCCAAAGACCTGCTGCAGACGACCTTTTTGAGACTTTGGCAATACCGGCACATCATCAATCCGGACTTTTCTATAGATAACCAATTATTTTATATCGCCAGAACGGTACTCATTGACCATATCCGGAAGGCCAACCGCCAGGAGGAGATTTCGCTTACCGTCCATGCTGGTCTGCAGCGAAAAGAGGAAGAAAATTTCCAGGCGATGGAATTCGACGTACGCCGCCGGGTCGAGGTCATTCTGGGAACCATGCCCGAACTGCGTAGCAAAGTGTTTCGGCTGCATAAAATTGAAGGGTATTCTTACAAGGAGATTGCCCAGTTGCTGGAGATATCTGAAAAATCGGTCGATAACCACCTCTCCAAGGCCTTGCGAAAACTTCGTGAAGACCTGTCGCTGCCCCTGTTCCTGATTTTACTGTTTTTTAAATAAAAATTTTCTGTTGCGGAGGACTTTTGTATCCGGCTGCGTATAACCTCATAATCATTGTCCGAATATGTCTGTTACTCCCGATCTCATTCACCAATTTTTTCTCAGGAAATGCACGCCGGCAGAAGCCGACCGGGTTGCCGATTACCTGAACGGGGATCCTGCGGCAGCAGACAACTATCTTGGCAAAGCAGAATGGGATGAAGAAATCGGAAACGTCGACCAACCGGCAGCATTCTGGGCCGAAGTCTGGTCGGAAATCCGGCCACGGGAGCAAAAAAGGCGGAGCGGGTGGTTATATCTGAAATATGCAGCCGCAATTCTTTTGCTTGCAGCGGCTGGTTGGATGTTGATGCCCACGCAGCGGTCAACTGCGCCGAAAGAGCTTGAACAACCCACCGCTTCCGCATTCAAACACCGCGTGATCCACAACACGGGATTGCGCGTGCGCGAAGTGGCCCTGGCAGATGGTTCGGTGGTCCTGCTGGAACCTGGAGGACGGATTGAATATGATCAGGCATTCGACAGAGACCGCAACGTTTGGCTGGAGGGAAGAGCGACTTTTCGCGTAACCAAAGATAAAACCCGGCCTTTTACGGTGCAGACCAGTCACCTGGAAACGATCGTCCTCGGTACCACGTTTAAGGTTGTCTCAGAGCCCGGCCGCGACGCAGTGACCGTCCGGTTGTATGAAGGCAAGGTTAAGGTAAGACCGGCGGAAACCGGCAGCAAGCGGGCACAAGTGTACTTCCTTGTCGCGGGCGACCAATTGGTCTACCATAAATCGACCGGTTCGGGACGTGTAACCAGAGCCGATACCCGGCGAAGAGAGGGGGCCGGCTCCCGGAAGCTGGTATTTGATAAGGAACCGCTCTCTGCTGTGTTTGATGAGCTGGCATTTCGGTACAACGTACAGATTCAATACACCAACAGTGATTTTACAAATATGTATTACATCGGCAGCTTTGATGAAACAGATTCCATTCAGCACATTCTGGCAAACATAGCCAAACTGAACGACCTCATGCTCACCAAAACCGAGGCCGGCGGCTATGAACTGTCGAAGAAGCGGCCGTAATGCCTGATCAGCAGGCCAGGCGTGCAGCCGCAGGCTGAATCGAATAGTTTGACAGCCGTCAGGGCACCAATACCTGGCAGAAATGCCGCACCTGTTGTAATAGCGGCTGTCGCAGGCCATGAGTACAACCATTGCAACCAACCAAACCAACTATATGAACCAAATTTACCTAAAAATGAGGCGCCTGCTCCAGGCCAGCGCCCTCGTTATCTTCCACTTGCTGCTGGCCCACACTGCGGCAGCACAGAACACCGCAACCGTGAAGGGACTGGTGACTGATGAAAGAAACAGCCCCATTCCGGGCGTGTCTGTTCTGGCTAAAAACCTGAATGGCGGTACTGCCGTATCCACACAGACCGATACAGCCGGGGTTTTTCAGTTCAGGGCGCTGGCTGCCGGCCCTTACAGCTTTGTGCTGAGTTACATTGGCTATGAGACCCAGACCCTGAGCGGCTATAACCTGAAAGCCGGGGAGATCATTTCACTTACCGCTAAACTGAAAGAAGAAGCGAAAGGCCTGTCAGACGTTGTTGTGGTTGGCTTCGGAACCCAGAAAAAAGCGAACCTTACGGGTGCTGTGTCGACTGTGAAACTGGATGAAATCCTGGGCGACAGGCCGGTGACCAGCACATCGCAGGTTCTGCAGGGCGCCGCTCCTGGTCTGCAGGTAACGACCAGCAGCGGACAGCCAGGCGCCAGGAGCGGTCTGAATATCCGGGGTTTTACCTCCATAAACGGCGGAGCGCCGCTGGTCCTGGTAGACAACGTGGCGATGGATATGGAAGACATCAATCCGAAAGACATCGCCTCAGTAACGGTGCTGAAAGATGCCTCTTCATCGGCCATTTATGGTGCCCGGGCCGCCTTTGGTGTGATCCTGATCACCACCAAACAGGGTGGCCGGAACCAGCCCATCAAGTTCGACTATTCCGGCAATCTGGCCAGCACCCAGCCCAGCACGCTGCCGCAGAAAACGACGGTCGATGAGTTTGTGGGCGCGCTGAATGACTTTGGAACCACGACATATTGGGCGGGCCAAAGTGTGGAGACCTGGATGCAGCTTTTGCAGCAGTACCGGCAAAATCCGGCGCAGTTTCCCGAATCGGGCATTGCCACCGTATCGGGTATTCAATACCCGCTGGCTCAAAATGACCTATACGACTCTTTTATGCCTGGCGGTTTCGAACAGCTACACAACCTTTCATTCAGTGGTGGGTCTGAAAAATCAAACTTCCGGGTGTCGACAGGATACACCAACCAGGATGGCATCATGGCGACCAAAGCCGACGGTTTTACCCGTTACAACCTTAACGCCTATCTGAACACCAACCTGACATCAAAACTTGTAGCCAGCCTGAATGTGCTTTACCACAATTCGACGCGGAATACGCCCCGCGACTTTGGTAGCTTGTTCTACAATGCCATTACGTTTGGACCTTATGCCCCGACCGGTTCAGGCATAGCGCCGAACGGATCTGTGCTGCCCTATTCTACGCCCAATAACGTGCTGGAGAAAGAGCCCTTCAATATATCACGGAACAACAACCTCAGGATATTTGGCAAGCTTGAATACACCCTGGCCAAAGGGCTGAAGGTTCAGGCAGAGTATACTTTTAATCAGATTAACAACAACGACATTAGCCAGACTACAGTTAATCAGTACATCAACCCCCTGAACTTTACCGTCTCGCCGATCAGCGTAAACTCGGCGTACACCCGGGCAAACAGCGGTACAAACTATAATGCCGTAAATATTTATGCCAACTACAGTACGGTGCTTGCGGATAAACACAACCTGGATTTCGTAGCAGGAACCAACCAGGAGAAAAGTGTACAGAACGGGTTTGGTGTAAGCCGGCTCGGCGTGATCAGCCAGGGTTCTCCTTCTATTTCCGGCAGTACCGGTACCATTACAGGCAACGATGATTTCAACTCGTTTGCGGTATCGGGATACTTCGGCAGGCTGAATTACAATTATGATGGCAAATACCTGTTTGAGGCGACCGGCAGGTACGATGGCTCTTCACGTTTCCCGTCTGACGGGCGGTTCGGTTTCTTCCCCTCTTTTTCAGCCGGATGGAACATTCTTGAAGAGGGATTTATGGACCGCATCCGCACAAAGGTCTCAGCCTTAAAACTGCGGGCCTCTTACGGCGATATAGGGAACCAGGTGGTACTGAATGCCAACGGGTCGCAGAATTATTATCCCTACATCCCGTCTTCTTCACCGGGCAATTCGACCTGGATCGATCCGATTACCGGGGTATTGCGGGTAACGGTGCCACCCCCATCGCTGGTAAGCGCCAGTTTTACCTGGGAGCGTGTACAAACCTCGAACCTGGGTCTTGATTTTGGTTTCTTTAAAAACCGGCTCAGCGGCGCATTCGAGGTTTATATCAGAAAGACGCTGGGCATGCTGGCACCAAGCAACGAGCTGCCTGCTTTGCTGGGAACCGGCGCACCACTGCAGAACGTGGCCGATCTGAAGGTAAAAGGCTGGGAGTTTAGCCTGGGCTGGAGCGACAAGGTCCGGGATTTTCGCTATGGCCTGAATTTCAACGTATCTGACAACCAGGCTTATATTTCAGATTACAACAACCCGAGCGGACTGCTCAATATCAACGGAGACGGAACCATTGCCAATTATTTTGTTGGCCAGCGCATAGGCGATATCTGGGGCTTCGTGACACAAGGTTTTTTCACCAGCGCCGACTTTGTGCCCGGCTCGCTTAACGCCGGTCTGCAGGGCGGTAAACTGCTGCCCGGGGTTGCGCCATACCGGGGTGTTAATCAGAACCCGGGCGACATCAGGTTTGTGGACCTGAACGGCGACGGAACCATCTTTACCGGCAATAACACCCTCGGCGACCCAGGCGACAGAACCGTCATTGGCAACAACAACCGCAGGCTGCAGTTCGGGCTTAACGGCAACGCCGCTTACAAAAATTTTGACTTTTCTTTCGCCATCAACGGTGTCGGCAAGCGCGACATCTGGATCAGCAACCAGGTTTATTTTCCATACCTGGACCAGTTCAGCGGTATCTTTGCAAACCAGCTGGATTATTGGACTCCGGGCCGTACAGATGCATTCTACCCAAGGTCTTACTCGAATGCCTCCGGCAATACCGGGGTGAGCAGGAACGTACAAACGAGGTACCTGTCTAACGGGGCTTACATCAGGCTAAAGAACGTTTCCGTTGGATACACACTACCGTCCAAACTGTTTAATAACGCAGTCAGGGCACGCATCTTCTGCTCTGCAGAGAACATACTGACCCTTGACCATTTACCCGAAGGCCTGGATGCGGAATCGCAAAATTTAGGCAGCGGCGGAATTTACCCCTTTATCAAAAAATACAGCTTTGGTGCCAACATCAGTTTTTAGCAGCACTTGTGCGCAACACCTGATTTATACCGAACAGATTTTCAAAAGAGGCTAAACCTTAAAAATATCATGAAAACCAATTTTTTCTCTATATCATCGATCAAACGCTTGCTGTGCGGCGGCGCAATAGCCGCAGTCATGAGCTGCAATACCCTCGATCTTAAACCGGAAGGCCAGTTAACGCTGGAGAATATCCTGTCTGACTACAACGGATTCTTAACTTACTCCTGGCAGTTCTACAATGCCTTTAATGGTTACACAAATGAAATGCTTGACAATGATCTGAACAGTGACTTGCTTGCGCTGGCCAACCCGAACGGGCAGTCGCAGTGGATTTGGCAGCAGGTAACTATACCGACCGCGGCAAACTCCTATTCCAGGCCCTATGCCAACCTCAGAACGGTCAATCTTATGCTTGATTACATAGACAAATCATCTCTGAATGAGGTTGATCGTGTGCACTGGCGTTGCATAGGCTATTTTTTCAGGGCCTATAACTATACGAACCTGATCAACCTGTACGGCGATGTGCCGTATGTAGACAAGCCGCTTAACGACCAGTCTGAAGAGCTGCTTGTAGCACACACGCCGCGCGACGTCGTTGCCGCCAACATTCTCAAAGATCTGCAGTATGCCGAGGCAAACCTTAAAAACGGCGATGGCGAAAATACGGTGAATGTTCATGTGGTCAGGGCACTTCTATCCAGGTTTGGCCTGAGGGAAGGTACCTGGCGCAAGTACCATAACCTGGCTGGCGCGAATACATATTTGCAGGCCAGTTTCGACGCATCGGCCAAGCTGATGGTCTCTTTCCCGGCCTTAAACCCGAATTATGACCTCGACTTTAACAGCGTCTCGCTGGCAGGCGTGCCGGGCATTATCTTGTACAAAGCCTACGTGGCCAACCAGGTTACGCATGGTTTGTCAACCCAGAACAGAAATTCATCCGGCCGGTATGACCTGACCAAGGCCGCGGCAGACATGTTCCTGATGACCGACGGGCAGACGCGCTTTACAAGTCCGCTGTTTCAGGGCGACAAGTCTGCATTTACGGAGTTCAGAAACCGCGACAGGCGGTTATACTACTGTGTGCCGCCACCATTCACTGTGGTAACCACGCCGCCAAGCCTCAACTTTACATACACATCTAACCCGGTCGATACCTCTTACTTCGGCATCATGCGGGCAATATCCGATCCTACGCACAAAACCCTGCCCACGCGCAACTGGAACGGCTTTGTAGTGCGGCAGGAACCCCATTATGTGGATTTTCCCAACGGACAACCTTATTCGGTAACTTATACCGGGTATAGATTTTACAAATACTACAACCAGCAGGTACAGGATGCCCAGGGGCAGGACATCAGCGACAGCCCGATCTTCAGAATGGGTGAAGTACTGGCCAACCATGCCGAAGCTGCTTACGAGCTGGGGCTTTTTAACCAGGCCGTAGCAGATGCTACTGTTAATAAGTTGCGTGCAAGGGGTGCTGTGGCGCCGTTAAATGTGACGAACATACCAAATGACCCGACAAGAGATCAGGCGGTTAACCCGGTGTTGTGGGAAATCAGAAGGGAACGTTCAATTGAACTGATCGGCGAAGGCTTCAGATTTGATGACCTGCGCCGGTGGAAAAAAATGGAATATGCGGTCAGGGAAAAACTGGGCAGATATATAACCAAAGGGACCGATGTGCCGGCCAACAGCATCATACCGATCCAAAACGGCGCAAGCGCCGGTTACATATCTTACCTGGGCGTACCGCCGGGACCATTCCCTGAGCATTATTACCTATACCCGATCCCATCAAACCAGATCGTGCTGAACCCTAAAATTACGCAGAACCCAGGCTGGAAATAGAGAAAGCCTGAAACTGCCGCCGGTGCAACGGGCGGCAGTTTTTTAACCGGAAAACGATGTTTCTTCAAGCCGGAATGGTGGTGCCGTGCCCGCCCCGGCCTACGGAGTTACTCGCGGACAAAACAATTGCAGGAGCCGGCTGTTGGATGCTGTAGCTGTGCGGAGATTTCCCTGGTCGTAGCAGCCGGACCATTCAATTCCCGTATTTATGGAAAACTTCGCTGGAGTTAACAGCTTTTTACAAACCTCTAATTTCTTTTATACCATTTCAATAGATCTGGATGGCAGGTATTCGTATGTCAGCCCGAATTATGATCGGAAATTCGCGTTTAACCGTGGCACCCTGCTTGGAAAAGATTTCCAGGTAACCTTACACCCCGAAGATGTGCGCATTTGTGAAGAGGTGGGTGCCCAATGTTTCCGGGATTCCTCGCGGCTTTTCGCCGCCACACTTAGAAAACATGATGGCAGGGGAGGTTATGTTGTCACGCAATGGGAAATGCAGGCTTTCTTTGACGAACGCAACGAGCCTGCAGGCATTTTCTGCATCGGGTACAACATTACGGAATTTGTCGAGGTAAAAGACCGGCTGGACAAGGCTTCCTCCCAACTGGATGAAATTGGGTTTATCCAGTCGCATAAAGTGCGTAAGCCTCTTGCAAACATTCTCGCGCTGACCGATCTCCTGGCTGATACCGGCAATGAGCAGGCGCATCCTGAAGTTGCACAGATGCTGAAACAAAGCGCCGGCGAACTGGACCAGGTAATCCGGGAAATTTCGAAAAAAAGTGCCTGACGGGTTTTATTTAAAAAAGGTGTTACTGTTCCGATCTTGACGAAGCGGGCGCTTCAGGACCTGCCTGGTTTTTGAAATGACTGGATAAAAACGTCCAGGTTTTCTTCCTTGCCAAGGCCAAGTTTTTGCTTTAGCCGGTATTTCGCCATCCTGATGCTTTTCGGCTCAACGCCCAGCCTCATGGCGATTTCTTTGGTTTCCAATCCCATTAAAATGTAAGAACAGTATTTAAGGTCCAGTTTCGTCAGGCTGTTCCCGGCTTTTTGCTGCAGCTGGTTGAAAAAATCAGGATGCATCTGGCTCAGCTCATACTGTTGTTCGTCCAGCCGCTGGTTCTGGCTCACGATCTGATCGATCTGGCGGGCGGTGACCTGATTGTCGGTTTGTTGTGTGCGCTGTCTTAAGGCGTCCAGGATGGCGTTTTTCTCTTCAATTTTGAGCACGCCTGCAATGAGTTGTCTTTCCAGCCACTGTGTTCGGTCCTGCAGGAGTTCCTGCTGTGCCTGCAAACGCTCCCGTTCCTGTTCTTTAAGCGATATTTTTAGTTCAGCCTCCTGTTTTTCGAGGGCAAGGCGGTCTGCTTCTGTCTGGTGCAGCTTTAGTTGCAAAGCCGCCTGCTGCATCTGCTGTTCGACAAGTTGTTCCTGTCTTTTGGCTGCCTTCAATTTATAATGATAGGACAGCAACAGAAACCCGAGCACGAGAAGGCCGGCAGAGCCAATGCCCAGGTAGAGCCAGAAAGATCGCCGGTTTAATTTGTCAAGTTCCTGCAGCCGCGCTATTTCATCCTGCTGGCGGCTTGCATGAAATTCAGCTTCCATGCGCTGAATGGTGGTAAGCTTTTCTGCGTCGAAGACTTTGGTGTAGTAATCCTGGTATTTTTTGTAATACGCCAGTGCGCGGTCATATCGGCCCGCCTGCTCGGCGATTCGCGAAAGGCCCTGCATCAGCCTGGAACGGGTCAGGTCTGCGCCCGAAGAAATGGGTTCCAGTTCGGTCAGCCCTTTTAAAAGGTATTGTTCGGCCTGGTTATATTGCCTGGCCATAAGGGCATATTCGCTTAACATGCCATAACAATTGGCTATCACCTCATGTCCTTTTGTGCGGCGGGCGATCTCAAGCGCGCTGTTAATATACACATGCGCACTGTCGCGGTATGGCCTTGGGTGGTACTTAAAATAGATGTTTGCCAGATTTAAGGCAGTGACCGAGGCATTGGTTTGGATGTAAATTTTCGCCTTGTTCCGCTCGTAGTAGTCCATTGCGTTGCGGTAAGCCAGTTTCGAGCTGTCGAGCCACCTGCGCTGTGAAACGTCGCGTTCAAATTTTGAGAAAAAGCTGTGTGCTACCGTCATCATGCCAATCTGAATATCGTCGGGAGAGCCGCTGCGAAACGCGGTGGCCAGACATTTTATGGCGTAACGACGCTGTTTGGCCGTGTCGCTGCCATAGGCGTAGATGCTGGATATGTAATGGTGAATCAACGATTGCTGGCTGAATGCCTGCGGACTGTTGACCTGCTCTGCCAGCTGTGCGCCTTTGAGTAGTGCAGTCATGGACTGATCATTGTTGCCGTTTACCAATTCGAGCCAACCTTTGCGCAGCCATGCGTAGGATCTGATCACATCATTTTTACTTTTCTGCGCGAGCAACATGGCGCTGTCTATCCATGCCCTGGCCTTTCCAGGGTGTTTCTGCTGCATGGCGATATAACCTGCCGTGGCGTAACAAAATGCGAGCGCGTCTGGATTTTTCTGCTGTCTTGCCAGGGCAAGGGCCTGTTGTGCCGTCCGGTGCGCTGAGCGGGGATTACTTTCATTGGTTGCACGGGCAAGCATAGCCATTTTAATGGGCTTATCAACGGCAGAAGCGGCCCTTATGACCCGTTTCAGTGAGTCGAGTGTCTGCTGCTGTGCTTTCAACTCCGGCCGGAACAATAACAAAAGAAGGAAAATTATACAGGATACACGTGGTTTTGAAATCATTAAGTTAAATTTTATGCGTGTTTTTGTTTGGCTTATTTAACTGGTAACTAAACGATTGGGTTGTCTTGTAGACGCTTTGTGTCTCGCATTTTCCAAGCTGTAGACACCTTGTAGTCGCCAATTGTTTGGACCTGTAAGCAAAGTCGCAGAATTTTGTGTCATCTACTTCACCAGAATTAAATGTTATGAAAAACAAAACGCTGGCTATCCTGGCCTATGTCACCATCATCGGGTGGATCATTTCCTACCTTGAATTTAAGAAAAGAACAGACAAAGACACGTTGGTAAGCTACCACCTTGAGCAGTCTCTCGGGCTGATTATCTTGTCACTGGTACTTGGAATAGCTTCCTCGATTCTTGTGTCGCTGGTACCGCCGGCTTACATCGTTTCGATCGTTGTTAGCCTTGGCACGTTCGTGCTGCTGTTACTTGGTATCATTGCTGCGAACAATGAAGCCAGGAAACCCTTGCCGGTGGTCGGCAAAATGTTTGAAGGCAAATTTGATTTTTTGCGCTCCTGATGGCTGCGTTCCGATCACCAAACACCTGGATAATGAAACAGATTGTGATTTTGCTTGTGCTGACCGCGGGCTGGTCAACTGCATTTGCCCAGTCGTCGGAGCGCCGGAACACGCTTCAAATGCAAATAATATATAAAGGAAAAACGGTATCGACCGAACTCAATTCGGTAAATACGTCGATAACGCGTTACCCGCCGGAAGAGGTGCCTGCAGACACCAGGGCAGTCAGCAAAGACAGCGCTGCGGTAAAAACGCCTGCAACCGCAAGGCCCGCAAGTGCGAACGATTCGTTCTACCTATCTATGGAAGCCAAAACCGTTCAGCCCGAGCTGCTTCGCATCCTGGCTGCCCCCGATGCATTGTTCGACGGCTCAATTACTGTGACAGATAGTTTCGGTAAAAATCCGCAGCGGACCATCAGGTTTAAAGGTGGCCGGCTGTACACTTATTCAGATCAGTTTGCCGGAATAGCATATAGCGAGCAGTACGGAAGCGCGGTCTTGTCAATCAGCTGCAATGAGCTGTCAATCGATGGAATACCTTTCCAGAAATAGCCCTGAATTTCGCCCACTCAACGCACATCAGCCGCTGGCCGGCTGATGTGTTCTGTTTGGCAGGACGACAGGCCGTTGGCGACGGCTTCGCAACCGGGCTAAAACCGGTAACCAATGCGTAGTTGCAGGTCTACCTCTACGAGGCTTTCATTCTTTTCGAAACCCGCTTGTTTGGAAAAGGAATAGGCATAGCCGACACCGAAGCCTGTTTCATAGTTAAAATGTTTCCCGATACTTCTTCTAATCCCCCAGCTGGGTATGACAGCGATCGCGCTGATCACAATCACGTCGTCATAATTGGAAATGACCAACCAATCAGGGTTGAAACGCGTTTTCAGCGACAGGTAATTTCCGGTGTTTCCGTCTGTAAGTTTTGCTTTTCTTGCTCTTCTGTCCAGGTTATAGTACCAGCGCGGCTCAGCGGCAAGAACCGGCGTCATTGCAAAACCTGTTTTCTCATAAAAGGAGCCACCCCAAAGATCACTGTCAAAGCCAAGTTCGCTCCGCAATGCGATCTGGCCGGAGAGTTTTGCCTCATGATGTGCCCAGACACCGAGAAAGCCGGTTTGGATGCCGAATACGGATTTTTCAACACTGGTATGTTGTGATTTGGCGGTAAACGCCATGCCAAGCAGCGCAATGGCCAGCAAATTTTTCTTCAAGTCGTCGCCTTATATGGTTTAGTGTTGGCTTGCTGAAAGCGTCAGCAACACCCTAAGATAGATAATTGCCCGGATCGGACAATATAGCTGCACATATTTCACGCCTGGTTTATGCCTCAGCGACTGGTCCGGCTCGGGAGGAGCCGCGGGCAGATTATCGATCTCTGAAGCCGGCTGACGATAACTTGTCTCAAACGGCAAATACATGATCGAAGAGATCCCTTCAGCGGCCGGCATGTAGCTTTAAAGTCGTTTTGCAGTTTAGTAGGTCGTACAATCGGTAGCATGTCATTGCCCGAGTTGGGGCGCGGTGGCTATTCCCGCCTAGATTTTAGCTGAATGGCATACTGAACCAAGATGACGTTATTTTGGATCGCTTAATGTTCTGAAAAGCTCCGCAATTGAAATCAGCAACCTGTTCTCAATGCTGATTTCAGACAGCCTGCTGCTGATTACATTGTTTTCACGGGAATTTATGAGAAACAGTGAGCTTTCACCGAACGAAAACAAGCGGTCTTCGGATGACAGCATGGTTGTATAATCTTTTACAAGATCTGATGCGGTGAGCCGCTGGGTTTTAAGCGAATCAATTTCAGCTTGCTGCGCCAGTATTTTATTTTTCAATGCAACACGTGTCAGGTCAAGATCCAGTTGTCCGTCCTGTATTTTAAGCTTTACCAGCCTGAGGCCGCCCCGTTCTTTTCTCAAGAACAGCGGAAGGCTGAAGTTGATACCAAGTTTATAATCCTCGAATCGATACCGGTCAAAATACGACGGCTCAGACAGGTAGTTGTAGCTCAAATCTACCTTGGGGAGGAGGAGGTTTGCTTTATACCGGCGCTCTATCTCCAAAAGGTCGATCTTGCCCTGCAGCGATTGCATTTTGGGATGCTGCTCAAGTTGCAGCAAGGCTGTTGCATCGGTAAGGTTCAGGCTTTTTGATGCTGTTTGAACGGCGTTTTCTTCCGGAACGATATTTTCCGCCAACTCTACGGGCACGTTTTCAATCCACAGATAGTTTGACAGTTCAAGCCGCGCCTTGGTCAGCTTCAGTTGCGCATCAGCAAGACTCAACCTGCGCGATTTTACCAGTATTCCCGCTTCAATGCTATCAATAGCAGGTTTGTCGCCTGCCTGTATAAGTTTTGTGATGCCAGTATACCTTACCCGCGCAAACTCAAGATACGTCTGGTATAATTTTACCTCTTCGAAAGCACGCTTCCAGCCAAAGTAAGCAAGGGAGGCAGCGTAGATGGCCTCGGTAGCCTGCAGCTTCTGTTCTGCAACGCTCAGCCGTACCTGTACCCTGGCCATTCGCAGGTCAGCCATTCTTTTGTTCACGAGCAATCCCTGCGCAAGGGGCACAGTGATCCCCACAGAAGCAAGACCGTTGCTAGGGGTCATGTTCTGCGGATTCACATAGTCACCTCGGCTGTTGTCGAACGCAGCCTTAACCTCAATGCCATACCAGGTGGGAATTTTGAAGCTGCTGTTTAGTAAGGAATAGTAGTTGGTTCCCTTGAATTCTTTTTTGTCGTAGTCGACTGCTATTTTAGGATCAAAACCGCCGCGGGCTGTCATCAGCTCAGCTTCTGAACGGCTGATTGTGAGATTAGCCTGCCGCGTCAGGGGATGGTACTTCTTAACGTAACCCAGGTACTCGGCAAAACTCAGCTGCGCGGGCAAGTGCGGCTGCGCCACTGCATCAGTTGCCCAGATCAGAAATATGACGATATAAATTAGGGGTTTCATTCGCCTTTCGCGGTTTCTTTTTTCTGTGTAGCCTGGTAATAGTTTGGCGGAAAGCCGTTCAACGTACGCCAGACCTCAAACCAAACCGGAACGGTTTCTAACAATGCGATCGTTTGTGCGCCTGCACCGATGCTAAGCTGCTTTGGCCATGGTGCATCTTTTTTATCGGGAGCAATCAATACCCTGTACTTGCCATTTGGGCTGATAAAATTTTCGATCGCAACGATCCGGCCGCCAAAAGTGCCATATGACATGCCGGGCCATCCTGAAAATACAATGGTAGGCCAACCATCGAACCAGACCCGTATTTCATCACCTTTTTTCAGCAGCGGAAGATCGATCGGCCTTACGTAGGTTTCGACGGCGATTTCATAACTTGCAGGCATGATGCTGACCACCGGGGCGCCCTCTTTGACCGTTTCCCCGATTCCTGACTGCAACGCGCGGTTTATATAGCCGCTTTGGGGGGCTTTGATATAATACATGCCATTTCGGATGCTGTAATTCACATACTGGTTTTCCAGTTTGTTTAGCTGCGCTTCGGTGTCGAACTGGCTGCTCAACGCTGTAAATTTATCGCTGTTGGATTTTGCAATTTTTTCGTTGTATTCTGCGGTTATTCGTCCGATTTCGACCTCAGCATTAATAAGGTCATTCCGGGCGGCGAGAAGCTTGTTTTCCTGCGTCAGTATCTTAGCTTGTGCGTCCTGCAGCTTGAGCCGCTTTTCTTCCACATCGGTAAGCGGTTTAAGCCCTTCCTTGTTAAGCTGCACCGCCCTGTCAAATTGCGTGGTGGCAATCTTCAGCTGGGTCTTTACAGCCTCGAGGTCCATGCTGTCACTTTTAACTTTGAGAACAGCCTGACGTATTTTGTTGTTCGCCTGTTGTATCTTCAGGCGCTGCTCACTTGATAGAGCACTCATCTGAGACTCAAGTGACTGCACTTTATTGCCGTAAGATTTTACGGCATTTTTCTTTGCGTCTACCTGTTGTTTCGTATTGGTAACGAGGTTGGGGTCAAAGTAATCTTCTTTTATTTCTGAGATAAACAATATGGTATCGCCTTTTTCTACATAATCGCCCTCCTGTACATGCCATTTTTCGATCCGTCCGGCAATAGCGGTATGTATGGTTTGCGGTCGCTGGTTGGGTTTTAGTGTCGTAACTGCGCCTGTGCCCGAGATATTCTGCGTCCAGGGCAGGAACAGTATCAGCAAGCCCAGCAGGCAGAGGCCGAGTATGATCCGGTTCAGTATTTTGTAATGCGGCCGGTTCGAAAGCTGCCGGATGGCCTCGAAATGCTGTAACGTTTCAAGCCGGGCTTTTTTATTATTGGAAATATTTAGCATGGCTTACTGTTTTGTGTCGTGAATGATCGTTCCGTTTTCCATTGTGATCTGCCGGGTTGCCCTGGCCTGCCAATGCGCGTTCGCCGATGACACGATCACCGTCCAGGGGTTTTCGGGCAAGAAAATAAAATCAATCAGTGCTGTAGCGGCATCCTTATCCATACGGTCTGTCGGGTCTTCAAAAAAAAGAATAGCCGGTTTTCGTACAATGTTCCGTGCCAGGAGTATTTTCTGCGCATTAGACGATGAAAGTTGTTTTCCTTCAGGGAATATTCTGGTGTTTAAACCGTCGGGCAGGGACTTGATGAATTGCGTTAGCTGCACGGCGTCGAGCGCCCATTTCAAATCTTCCGGTTGTATTGCAGGATCGTTGAAGGTGATATTTTCCAAAATAGTTCCTTCAAATGGTGTTTCGCCCTGAATAATGCGGCCTATTTTTGCCCGGTAAGCCGCGCTGTCAATCTTCACAAATGTCCCGTCATGCAGAGAAAGCGTACCGGAAGTTGGCTGAAGCAGTCCCGAAAGTATGCGGATCAGGGTGGTTTTTCCTGCTCCATTCTTGCCCTTGAGCAGGATCTTCTCACCCGGCGTAATGGTAATTGAAATGCCGTTCAGCGTGTATTTTTCAGCACCCGGATAGCGGAATTTTAACGAGTCAGCATTGATGGTTATGGCACTTTCGGGAACGATTGCTGTTGATTGAGGTTCATTTTCTATATCCAGATCTGTTACCTCGCCAATCTTCTCGACCGCCGTAAGTACATCGTAAAAACTTTCCAGGCCAAGGATGATCTTCTCGACAGAGTTGATGACTAAAAGGATGATGATCTCAGCTGCCACAAACTGCCCGATGTTCATCTGCTGGTTCAACACGAGGAGACCGCCTATGAGCAGCAGGCCTGCGGTGATGACAATCTTGAAAACGATCAGCTGGATAAACTGGCGCCTGATAACCGCGAAGTGCTTTTCGCGGTAGGTAAGGTAACCACCGACAATGTGATCAGTCTTTGACAGGGCAAAATCAAAATTAAGCTTAGCCCTGAAAGATGAGTTGTTTCGGGCTATTTCCTGCAGCCAGTCGGCAGCGCGGTACTTGTATTTTGATTCATTCAGGCTGGTTTCAAGGCCAGGTGCATACGAAAATTTGAAAATTAAGTAAAGCAGCCCGACCAGCAGCAGGCCAAACAGGATAAAAAATGAATGGTAAAACGACAGTAATATAATTCCGAAGCCTATTTGAAGCAAAGCCGCCGAAAAATCGATCAGCAGCTTAGACACCCCTTTTTGTATCGTTAGCGTATCGAAAAAACGGTTGGCCAGCTCGGGCGGATACAAGTTACTGTACAGTTCATCAAACCGTATCTTTGGCAGGCGGTATGCAAATTCAAACGAAGACCGTATGAAGATCTTTTGTTGCAGGTTTTCCGTAATGCGCAGCTGCATTAACGACATTAAGCCTACCAATGCCACGCCGGCGATCACAATAACGACCAGCACCATCCATGAAACGCTTACCCGGCCGCTTTGTATAAAGTTGATAATGGCCTGTATTCCGAGCGGGAGCGAGAGGCTGATGAGCCCGGCGAACAGCGCGTAGAAAAAGATCTGTGAAACATCTCTTCGGTCAAGCCGGAGCAGGCTGAAAAATCGTTTGGCAGGTGTCATGTTTACTTATTTAACACAGTGATCAGATGCATGTAAAAGTCGGTCGGGCTAACCTGATCATTGCAATCGGTAATGGTCTTGAAGTGGTCTTTGATAAAATGCTGGTGCAGCGCGCCTTCTACAATACTGGAAGCAAAGCTGCGGGGGTAGGGAAACTGCGGGTTTAGTTCCCCGATCATAGCAACGATCCGGTTAACAACCTGCTTGTAGATCAGAAAAAAACCTGCTTTATTCTCCTCATCCACCTCTTTGGTCAGGAACGTTTTGGTAAATTCGACGATAATGATCCTGTTGAGCGTAGACTCATTGATAAAGTCGGTGCTTTCATTATTCTGTATTTTTTCGGTCACCAGCGACACTGCCTTGCGTAATTTTTCGAGGGGGTCGGCAATGTTATTTGTCGCAAATACGATGCGGTATTCCATCCAGCTCCAATACCATGACGACAGGTAAACCAGGAGCTTGTGCTTGTTTTCAAAATACCTGTAAACCGAACTCTCATTTGACCCGATGCGCTCGCCAAGCTTTTTGAAGGTAAAGCTGTCAAAGCCTATTTCGTCTATCAGCGTGATGCTCTCGCGTATGATCTTTCGCCCAAGCTGCGAGGTCTCGGGATCTTTCAGGTATATTTTCGGGTTTACCTGTATTTTGAGGCTTGCAAGTAAATTATTCATTATTCACGATATGCATGCAATAATAATAGCTTTACTATTAAATATGAACAGAATAGTTTCATTTTTTTGTCAAACCACTTGTTAGCGATTGCTGACATCGTGAGCCTGCAGGAGGTCCGGATCCCAAGCCCTTGCGCGTTCGGACACAGTAAGACCTGGTAGGTATGCGGGACGATTCTTTAACCGCACGCAGATTTTGCCAAATGGCAAAGACATCCTGAATAATGATTGATAACTTCACCGGATGGAAAAACTTATCGACTATTTTCTGCAGTTCGGCAATTTAAACAAACAGCAAATTGAGCTCGTTTTAAAAAATGTAACCGAAGTTAGCCTTTCCAAAGACACGTATTTTGTAGAAGCAGGCAAGCCGTTTGATCAGGTTGCCTATATCCTCGAAGGTGTGTTGCGTATCTGCTATTACGACAATAGGGGCGAGGAGATCACCAAGTATTTTATCGATGAAAATCACCTGGTTAAAAACCCATACCAGGGCGAACCGCTAACCGAATACATTCAGGCCGTAACTGATTGTAAACTGCTTGTTTTTTCTGCCAGGCACTGGCTCGACCTGTCAAATACGATTGTGGGCTGGGAAGGCATCGTTAACAACATTTTACAACGCTCGCTGATGGAAAAATTAGACAGGAGAAGTGCCCTTGTGTCTGAGGACGCAACAACCCGGTACCTGACATTTCTGGAAAAGTTTCCAACCCTTGCCAACCGCGTTTCACTTGCACATATCGCATCCTACCTGGGAATTACACAATCATCGTTAAGCAGGATCAGGAAAAATATCCGTTAAATGCTTTTTGCCAAATGGCAAATGCTTTGCGCCTTTATGCCCGCACCTTTGCATGGTCAACTTAAAAAATCAAAAGATGAACACGACAAAGACAATCACAATCGGCAGAAACACTGCAAACCCGTTAACAGTGAAACGGCTTGGTTATGGAACAATGCGGCTTACCGGCGAACAGGTGTGGGGCGAGCCTGCAAACAGGGCAGAAGCCCTGGAATTACTGCAGGCAACAACGGCTGTTGGCGTAGATTTTTTGGATACGGCCGATTATTACGGCGAAGACGTAGCCAACCGACTGATTGCCGAAGCGTTATACCCCTACCAGGACAACCTGGTGATCTGTACCAAAGTGGGGGCAAGCCGTGGCGCAGATAAAAGCTGGAATATATATGACCGCCCTGAGAATTTAAGGACAAGTATTGAGCGAAACCTGAAAACACTGAAAATGAAGCAGATACAATTGGTTCATTTTCGGGTAATGCCTGGCACTGATACCCCTTTTGAAGAATCAATGGCTGCGATGTTCGAACTGCAAAGGGAGGGCAAGATCCTGCATGTAGGACTGAGCAACGTAACCCCAGACGAATTAAATAAAGCACTGGGAATGGGGAAAATTGCAAGTGTTGAAAACGCGTTCGGCTATGAACAGCGTACATCTTTTACGGTTCACGGGCAGGAAGTCAGGGGACTGCAGGAGGTTATGGAGGCCTGCATTACAAATGGAATCCCGATGATCCCGTTCTTTTCTTTGCAGAGCTCTTTGCCGAACAAGGAAAATAAGATTTCCGTTATCGCCGAAAAATATGGAGCCACACCGGCGCAAATCAATCTGGCCTGGCTGCTGCATTATAACGATCTAATTCTTCCAATTCCCGGCACCTCAAAACTGAGTCATTTCCGCGAAAATGTTAAAGCAGCAGAGATTCAGCTTTCGAAGGAAGATATGGAATTTTTGGGGTAGGATCATTTACTGTCAATTACTTCTTCTTTATATTCAGCAGTGAAACCGCTTTAAACTCCTCATCAGATCAACACGCGGTCAATCCGAGGAAAGCAAAAGAAAACAGGCATTTTGAAAAGATAAAGCCTGTTTCTTACGCGAGTTGGGTTTTGTCGTTTATCGGAGTAAGCTTCGCCCAGTTTTGTACCCGATCACTACACACGAACTTGTCTGTTATTGCCAGATCAGGTAATTCGTATCATGCATGCGCTTTGCGCTTGCTTGTCTAAAATGGCTTTTATCACAGCCCGGCTAAATTATTTCAAAACGCCTGGTATGCCTGGTCTTGATAATTTGCAATGAAGGCAGCCACATCTTGTGATGAAAGGGAACTCAATTTAGCGGGAAGAATCAAACAACAGATGCCAGAGGGGTCGAACAGTTGCTGACGGACATTCATAAGCTCGATAAAATCTAATCAGCTACTTATTAAGCAATAATAAATTGCTTTTACAGGTTTAAGAGAGAATACTTTAATATCACTTATAAAGCACTTAAAGCGAGGCACATTTCTCCCCACAAGGGACGAAATTTTATTCTAAAGCCTTTTGGACTTCCTGTAGGGTATCATTCAATCTGTCCTAAAACGAGTAGTAACGCTCCTTCCCACACTGGCAAAGGGAGTTAAAAAATATAGTGTTCCAGGATGGATAGACAAGATTAGTTACGTTCCGGGTTTTTTAGGATTAAGTTTGATTTATATTTAAATGAATAAATTTAGGATATTGCGTTTATGCCTGCCGATAAACGACTTAACCATCCCTGTCTCACGGTTTTTTTGAGTGTTTTGTAAGTATTTCACTTAATATCTATGCTTATTCCCCGACAGAAATTTATTGAGATATGTAATTACGATCAGATCAACTTACTATGAAAAAACTTACTTTGCTCATACTATTAATTTTAACTTCTACATCTTCACTTCTGGCCCAACGTGAAGTAAAGTCGAAAGTTTCCAATACTCGGAATATCAATTATATGGTGTCCGAATTACAAGGCAGAATTGCAATAAGCTACTTTGACAGAACCAAAGGAGAAATGCTAATTTCCAAACTTAACAGTATGTTGATGAACCATTCATTGGATACCTCTTCTATCGAAAATGCGGCTGCTGAAATCACTAAGATGTTAAGGGCAGAAACTAACGACAAACATTTTAGTTTAATAGTCCTTGATAAAGCAGAACAAGCTAAGCGGACTCTGGACGAGGCCAGCAATGTCGGCGCAGGATTTAGTGAAATTAAGATACTGAATAAAAATATCGGTTACTTAAAGTGGGACTTTTGTATTGATGGTGAAAAATCTATTAATAGGATTAAAGAAGCACTTGACTTTCTGGAGGGCTGTTCCGCACTAATCATAGACGTGACTGAAAATCCTGGCGGTGGAGGACAAAGCGGCGCCTATCTGAATTCCATTCTTCATTCATCCAATGATTATCAAAAACTTTTAATAAAAAGGTGCACGGGTGAATCAGGCTGGCAACCAAGTGAACCAATCTATAACAGTAAGGATTTTGAACGTTATCATAAAATACCGCTATATATCCTTATATCAGATCAGACAGCCTCAGCGGCTGAATATTTTGCATTAACCGCAAAAGAGACTAAACGCGGAACGGTATTGGGACAAACCAGTGCCGGAGCTGGAAATCCTGGGCTCTGGAGTATTTCCAGTTTAAGCGAATCTGATAAATGTTTTTATATGTTCATCCCAACCTGTCAAATAAAGACTAAGGATGGTTTTTCCATCGAGGGTATTGGCGTAAAACCCGACATTGAGCTGAAATCTAAAGACAGAATAAGCGAAACGGTCAAGTATATTCTGTCTGATAAGTCAGGTAAATAAAGCAACAAGGAACGGTGAATGCAACGATGTCAACTATAAGTCGCATTTCGACGGCATGAGGTATCGGTATATTTGTATTGCTAGCGACAGCTGAAAACCATCAAAGGCATAAATTGAATGGCTTCTAAAACAACAGGCGGCAAGTGCAATCGTTCAATACGAACTAAATTTTTTTGAAGATATCCAGTTTCTCTCTTTCCGGGGCAGGAAGTCGCTCATATAATTCCACTATCTTCTCAATGGTATTGAACGTAGGTCGATCATTCAAGGAGCTTGCTTCAACGTTGAACTATTGTTACAGACGGGCAGAAGGTAAATGAACGAATTAGTCGTTTTGCTCTTGAGATGAATTTAAGTCTCAGTTTGCCGGCAGCCTGCCGAACAGGTATACTTACAATGGGAAGGAGAAGCAGGTTGAGCTTGGTATGAATGTAGTCAGGATTACCTCCGCGCCGTCTTCCGCTCTGCTGCGGCCGTTGCTGCGGTGATCCCAAGGGAGAGGCTTCATCAAAAAACGAAGCTGTCGCTCTGTCACGGATATAGTAAATTTCCGGATTACCTCCGCGCCGTCTTCCGCTCTGCTGCGGCCGTCGCTGCGGTGATCCCAAGGGGAGAGGCTTCATCAAAAAACGAAGCTGTCGCTCTGTCACGCATATAGTAAATTTCCGGATTACCTCCGCGCCGTCTTCCGCTCTGCTGCGGCCGTCGCTGCGGTGATCCCGATGGGGGGAGGCTTCATCAAAAAACGAAACTGTCGCGCTGTCACGGATATAGTAAATTTCCGGATTACCTCCGCGCCGTCTTCCGCTCTGCTGCGGCCGTCGCTGCGGTGATCTCGATGGGGGGAGGCTTCATCAAAAACGAAACTGTCGCTCTGTCACGCATATAGTAAATTTCCGGATTACCTCCGCGCCGTCTTCCGCTCTGCTGCGGCCGTCGCTGCGGTGATCCCAAGGGGAGAGGCTTCA
>NZ_KZ686269.1 GCF_003029735.1 Pedobacter yulinensis | reverse complement strand
GTATGATGATCAGGGGAACCTGACGCATGTATATGACCGGGCGGGCAAGAGCATCCGTTTTGGTTATGACGAACAGAACCGGGTAACCGGGCGTCGCAACCGCAACGGGATGCAGTACATCTGGCGTTACGACAAACAGGGCCGGGTCACGCATACAGAAGGAGAAGGCGGTTACATGCGGGGGGAGATCAGGTATCACCCGGATGAGGGTTACAACGAGGTGATCTACCACAAAGACAAGATCGAACAGTACTGGTATGATCAAGACCAGCTGGTGTACAAAAAAGTGGATGCGCTGGGCGGAGAAACCTGGTATGAATACAACCGCTATAACGAGCAGACAATGATGTCGAGCCCAGAGGGTAAGATAACTGGCCAGGCGTATGATGAAATGGGTAATCCTGTAACGTGGTATCTTTCTGACGGAACGGAACACCAGGCGTCCTATGACGCTTACGGGCGCATGCTGAGCCGGACCGATGGCAACGGCTTATCTGAACGCTGGTCGTATGATGAATCAGGACGGCTTGTCTTACACCAGGACAAAGACGGTTCTTCCTGGGCTTACTTCTATAGCGGTGATAAGCCGTATCCCGCGGGTTCAAGAAACCAGAACGGCCTGGAGATTACCTGGACTTATAACGAACAGCATCAGCTTGTTGAGGCAAAGAGCTCGGCCGGCCTGCTGCGGTCATGGGCATATGACACCTACGGACGATTGATCAGATTTATTGCTGAAAACGGCTCCGTAAGCGAATGGGATTATGATGACCTCGGGCGGACGACTGCCGTTCGGGAAACAGATAAAGCTCCGCTCAGCTTCGCGTACGACGCGTACGATTTACCGGTTGCCGCATCAGATGGCCGGGAAGCGTGGACAATGAAGTATACGGCGATGGGTAGTTTGCTCATGCAAAGCCGTAAGCGCCTGGATGGTCCTGAGGAAGTCCAGACCCTCCGCTTCAGGTATGACGACTGGGACGCACTGCAGGCCATTCACAATGAAAAAGACGAAGTGTACCGCTTTGTTCGCGACGCAACTGATGAAATTATAGCAGAAACGGGTTTCGACGGCGCAACGCAGCGATACGAGCGCAACAAAGACGGAGAAGTGGAGCGTACAATACGTCCTGACGGGACTGAGGTGCGGCATTATTATGATCTGGCGGGCCGGATGGTCTACAGCCGCTACCCCGATGGCAGTTACGAAGCACTTACCTATGACAAAAATGGGTTGCTTATCGAGGCAGAGAATACCCACACCACGGTGCGGATTGCGCGTGATGCGCTCGGCCGTGTAAAAGAAGAAGACCAGAACGGCCACAAAATCAAGTATAGCTATGATGTGCTGGGGAACCTGAGCCAGGTGCAAACTTCACTTGGCGCGAATGTCACCTACCGGAGCAGTCCCGACGGGGCATCACTCGATATCGACGCAACCGCAGGCACAAAATCCTGGCGTGCCGCCTTCAGGTACAATGCTTCAGACCAGGAAACTGAGCGCCTGCTGCCCGGCAATCTGCGGCAGCAGTTTGATTATGACCGCTCGGGGCGGCCCGTATTGCAGAAGGTAGCACGGGAAAATACAATCAATACGTACCGGCAATATGCCTGGGGGCCTGACGACCGGTTGAATGAAGTGCTGAACAACATAACCGGCGGACGTGTCACGTTCAGGTATACCGCATTTGGCAGCCTTTCGTCGGCGACGTACCCGCAAGACCTGCAGACTGAATACCGGAACCCTGATGAAACCGGCAACCTGTTCAGGACGGTTTCAAGGAACGACCGGCGATACGATGCGGGCGGGCAGCTGCTTAAAGACGATAAGTGGTATTATCGCTACGATGCGCTTGGTAACCTGGTACTTAAAAGCAAAAGGAACATCAACGCGCTGCCTGCGGGGCCGGAGAAAGTGCCTGCAGATACCGGCCTGTTTGATAGCGCCCTGACCTGGAAAACCGCCCTGCCAGGGAATGCGACCGATGCCGATGTGCAGCCTTTACCTGATGCCGCTCCGGGCGAACCGATCTGGCAGCCGGGCGACTGGGCATATGAATGGCAACATACGGGCTTGCTGAAAGCGGTGCGAAATCCGGAGGGCGCTACAACCGAATTCGAGTACGATGCCATGGGCCGGCGTACCGCCAAAATAAGCGGCGGCCAGATTACACGATACCTGTGGGATGGCAGCCTGCTGTTTCATGAGTGGGCCTACAGCCTGGAGCAGCGGCCCTCTGTGGCCGTGTCGCCGCAGGGAGAAGTCACAACGTCTGCGCCGGAGCCCTTAACAGGCCTGGTTACCTGGATTTATGACCAGTCAAACTTTACGCCTGTGGCTCGCCTCGGCGATGCCGGAAGCCTGAGCATCATCAGCGACCACCTCGCTACTCCGGTTGAGGCCTATGACGGGCACGGTCAACTGGTCTGGTCTCGGGAACTGGATATTTATGGAAAGGTGCGGAAAATGGCGGGTCAGGCAAGCCTGATCCCCTTCCTGTTTCAAGGACAGTATCTGGACGAGGAAACCGGACTGGCGTACAACCGGTTCCGGTATTACGATCCGCAGCGCGGCGATTACATCAGCAAGGATCCGATCGGCCTTTATGGCGGTCTGTCTTTGTACAGTTATGTTGCAGACCCAAACAGCTGGACCGACGTTTTTGGTCTGGCGGGGGAACTTGGTGCCTGGGGAGAGAAAGTTGCGGCGAAATACCTGCGTCAGCAAGGCCATCAGATACTAGGCTCTGTCCAGAATGCTTCCGGCCACGGCTTCGACCTGATTACAAAAACCGCAAATGGCGATATTCATGTAATCGAGGTAAAGACAAGCCAATCGCACTGGCGCAGCAAAAGCAACATGAGCAACTGGACAAACAGGAACATTCGGAAGATATCTGCAAACCGGAACGGGCGGTGGGGCAACAAGCCGCAGTACCAAACTGACCTGATGCGTACGCTGAGCAATGCACAGGCCAACGCAAAACTGAAAAATAAACTTTTGCAGATCAATATTGACAAGCGATCAATCCGCTTAATTTGTAAATAAGTATGAAATATAAAAATGCCCTGATCAACAAGGCGATTAAATTGTACGGGTACGGTGAACCGGTTGATCCGGTAGAGGCGCAGGAAGAGTTTTTCCGCGGATACGCGCGCTCGCATAAAGATTATAAAAAGAACAAGTACGATTTTGCACGGTTTTACAACCAGTTAGACGGTTTGCCCGAAAGTGCAGAAGTTCCTGCGAAAAACCTGCTGTTTCAGGAAGATCCCGCAGCCTGGCTGTATTTTGAACGGGCGGCGGTTTTTTTCTTCTACGGAAGAGTGCGGCCTGAATTTCTTGATGACTTCAAAGATATACTTGAATATACGCTGTATGTGGAGCGGGACGACTTGTTGCAGCAAACCATGGCGCGCTTAACGAGCCTGGCCGGCTCGGCAGACTATCGGTCTGATGCCGAGTTTAGGTCCCAGCCCGTTTATCCCAGCGTGATCCTGGCTTGTTTCCTTGCCGACAAATGGCTTGGCAAGGAGGGAACAAGCGAAGAGATTTACGGGTATGGTGCCGGCCTGGGCATTTACCAGCCTATTGCCGACCATTGGGACGATTTATCTGAACTTGGCCAGGATTATTGGTCAGACCTGTGTGAATATCACTTGAAGGGATTGAGCCTCACCAAAGCAGACAAACGCGAATATGAAGAGTTTCTGGAGTGCGGTCTTGTGCCGATGGAGC
Organism: Pedobacter yulinensis; assembly: GCF_003029735.1. Lineage (GTDB taxonomy): Bacteria > Bacteroidota > Bacteroidia > Sphingobacteriales > Sphingobacteriaceae > Pedobacter > Pedobacter yulinensis. Next base: position 1,595,475 of record NZ_KZ686269.1, on the reverse strand, counting down.
TGGTTAACCTGATCAAGGTGAGAAAAAAGCTCGGGTTAGACGTTCCGAGTATCGACCACGAACTCATGCATACACCGATGGCCAGCATTCCGGTTCTGCCTACCGGTTATAGTGAAAAAAAGGACCTGATCTTCCGGGCCGTTCAGCATACGGCCGAAACGAAAGAACTGACCACCCGCGAGGAGCTGCTGCAGCGCCTCAGCGAGGAAGGCATAGGTGAAAAAGAGGTGATCCATTGAATGCGCTGATGTGCCGACCTTTGCCACCACACTGTTCTTTTGGCTCCCGGAATAAAGAAACCGCTTGTACCGGGACAGCCGTCTGGGTGTTCCGGATATTGTACGATACTCTCAACGTCAACAACCATGAATAACCTCGCTGCGGCGCTTCATGCCTTTTCGCCGCTAAACGCACAGGCTATTGAAGATCTGGGAAAGAGCAGCATGAGCAGGCAATTTGCAAAAGGTGAAGTGATCAGTGAGGCCGGAAGAATTTGTAGGCATTTGTACTTCCTTCAGCAGGGTCTGGTTAAGCTCTACTTTGACAACGGCGACAAAGAGTTCGTGATGCGGTTTTTTTCTGAAGAGTCGATTTTTACGGGGCTGGACAGTTACATCAGTGAAACCAGTTCCACCTATTCGATCATGGCACTTGAACCCGCCACCGTACACTCTATAAGCCGGTCCAGGATGGAGCAACTTTGCGTGCAACATCATTGTATTGAAACGGCCTTCCGGAAGTTTATTTCCATGGCAGCATTCAACATGATGGGTCGCGTGAGTGAGATGCTGGAAGAGGAGGCAGCAGCCAGGTATGACAGTTTCATCCGTGCCCATGCCGCATTAATGCAGCGCATCAGTCTGGGCGACCTGGCCGCTTACCTGGGCATTACGCAGGTATCACTGAGCAGAATCCGCGGGAAACGGTGATTTTTTATCATATGTAAAAAGACGCATCGCCCGGCTATCCTAGCTTTACGGAAAAGGATAGCTATGGAAACAAACCTGAACATCGTTAATGCACACCTGCATCGTGCAACGGTATCATTGATTGACCCGACAGACCACCATTACCTTTTGCTTGCGGCAGAAGTGGACCATGCGTTTTTTCCGGTCTTTCTAAGCAGCAGCCCGAAGAAAAAAAAGCTGATCAGTGCCGCAAAGGAATGGTGCAACCAGCTGGTGACTGAGCCTGGCGTTGCCAGCGCAGTGGTTTTCAAGGCTAGGGTTATTCCGCCAGGCCGTGGTAAGTTACTCCGGGAACGCGGCTTGCCAAGCGCGCGCTACGACCTCGTTCTCCTGATCGAAACAGAAACCGGCTCTGTGCTTGACAAAATCACCAACAGCAGCAGCTATAAAGACATCGCCAACCAGATCAAAGGCGCTGGGTCAAAGTTTTACCATACTGCCGCCACAAATGTGAGGCGCATCGGGCCGGTAGCGCACAACAGGCCAGGAGTGTTTTTATTCAATTATTTTTTTGCCGACGACCGTGCGCAAAATATTGATGTATGGGCGTATACGGCCGGTTGGTTCCAGAAAGAAACCGGACTGGACAACTCGACGGTGCTATTGCCTTTGGGCACAAATCGGGAATACAGGCTGATTAACCACTGTAGATGGGAGCGAATTCGCGACATCCTTCCTGACCTTCTATTCAAGAAAACGTTTCGCAGTTTCGTACTCGAGAACTTTTACGCCAACAACGTGGCGCCCATGCCGGTGCTTTATGTGCTGGCGTGAGTTGTCTTGTCAAACAGGACGTAAAATACTTTGGTTCCAGTAAACTGCGCATGCCAGCTTGGCCAGACAACACGAGTTTGTTCATGCCAGTGCTTTGAAGGCAGGTGAATCACGACATTTTCTGAACTGCCTTTTTTTTGGTATATTTGAATGTTCATGGGCCCGTTCCTGGATTTGACGGGGTGGCGAAGGATAAGTAAGCATGCAGTGCGTTGTACGGAGAGCACTTAAATCTGAACGTTCAAACAATAATTGGCGAAAATAACTACGCCTTAGCTGCCTAATTTAGAATTACGCAAGCTTTTGTTCCGCTGGCCCTCGCGAGATTGGGTTAGCATCAGGAGCATCGAACAAATGTCGCTGGCCGCTGCAGGGTGTGATGCAGGGGTAAGAACAAACACCTAAGGAAGAAGGTTAAGGCGCTTTTCCGGTCTGCCCCTTCCCGACAACCAAACGGAAAATAAGCATGTAGAAAGCTTGTTTTATCTCACAACCGGACAAGGGTTCGACTCCCTTCGGGTCCACAATTACGAAAAGCAGACGTATCAGGTTATATAAAAACCGCGTCTGCTTTTTTCATTTGCTGCTTTTTTGTTATTTTACATATAACCGGATATAACAGTGTATTCAAAAATGTTTGCACCAAATGAGGTACCGATCTAAAAAATGTTTGCACCGGTTTGCACCAACATATAATGAGTATGACGGCTTTTGTTCAGTTCGTCCTTCAAGATGCAAAACGCAATCAACGGAAGGCGTCCGGTAGAATTTTTTAATCAAGTATGAACAGTAGCTTTGTAATATCCATATATCTCCATAGAACGGTATCTTGACCGGGTTGACTTTTCGTATGGTATATGATTTTACATTAGGGAGTGTGATGTGATATTTCGGGGTTTACTTGAGGAGATCAAACTTCGACAATTGACAGTTATTCGCGTAGATAAAAAGAGCATGTTGTACTATTGACAGATTGCGGACGGCATGTTGTAGATTCAATTACTTGTCATCCCAAACGGGAGGCAACCCCACTTACTGGAACCCAAGCTCATATTTTTCTTTTAGCCTCTTGTCATGTTCCGAGCGATCATCGGCCGATATGTTCTTTGATTTGATCTCGAAAACTTCGAGGTAAAACGCTTCTTTTAGAGATTCGTACGCCTTATCTCGATCGCCCCAAAATTTATGTTTCTTGTATTCGTCCAGCTTGGCCAGAGACGGCTTCCTGGCAATCTGATTTTTAATAGCAGCAACATTGAAGCATAGTACAAAGAAGCAAAATAATGGCTGCCAGAGGTATGACTAACGTTAAAGTACCAAATAGTGGAGCGAAAATTTCTATTTACAGTGGGATTAGATCTGAGTAAAAACATAAAAGATTCCTGGACTTAGTTTTTTTCTATTGTCTTTTCGATCAGCATTTGCCCTATTTTATGACGTTACAGACCGAACCGGACAGGCGATATCAATAGCGCAATGAGATCCTGATTGTTAATGTACATTTTTTATCACAAGATGAATTTCACTCAAGAATCTGAGCCCTCTTTTTCCAGGACCACAATTCAAGCAACGCATTTCCTTTGGATAGAGTCAAAATTCATCATAACCCTCCTATAACTCATGCCTATGTAGCCGTTTTGCCGGCGATGTTTGCCTATACATTATTAAAAGATAGCCATCCCTACCAGGCTTTCGGAATCGTATCAAGCATAAGTGTGCGAAACTGCCTTTGTTTTGTTACAAAATGAAAGTCAAACCGCCCTTGTTCTGTTACATAATTGCGGCAGAACTGCCCTTGTTTTGTTACAAATGATTATCTTTGGTTTACAAATATAAGGTTAATTACATGTCTTTTACCCGCCATATAGAATTGCGGTTGCAGAACTGGAAATCAAGCCAAAATCGAAAGCCGCTCATCATCAGGGAGCTAGGCAGGTAGGAAAGACAACCCTGATTAAAGCTTTCGCAAGGAGGTACAAGCATGCCATTTTACTTAACCTTGAAAAGCCCGGCGATCGTCGTTTTTTTGACGACTTCGACAATGTCCAAACAATTTTCGAGGCGCTTTTTCTTGCGCACAACATCCCTTCTGTCGCGATTGCCGAAACGCTGCTCTTTGTAGACGAAATTCAGGAAAGCCCCAAAGCAATTCACTTGCTGCGGTATTTCTATGAAGAATTACCACAACTGCATGTGGTAAGTGCCGAATCGCTCCTTGAGTTTGCCCTGCAAAAGGTTAAGGTTTTCCTGTGGCAGGGTCGAGTTTTTATACCTTCATCCGCTGAATTTCCAGGAGTACCTGCAGGCTGCACAGATGGAAGCGTTATGGAAACACCTGATGGCTGTTCCCCTAAAGCCGGTTGCACATCAGTTACTAATGGACGCTTTTCATCGGTATGCCATTATAGGTGGCATGCCCGAAGCGGTGAAAACTGATCTGGGCCGGCGAAATCTGTCAGACCTGGCGAGGGTGTACGAAAGCATCTGGGCCAGTTACAAGAACGACGCAGAGAAATACACTTCGAACGATACAGAGCGAAAAATCATCAAACACCTGATGAACACTGCGCCGCTTTACCTTGACGAGCGCGTAAAATTTCAAGGTTTCGGAAATTCAAACTACCGGTCAAGAGAAATCGGAGAGGCGTTCCGCACACTGGAAGATGCCAGAATTATACGGTTGATTTATCCAACTACAGACCTGCGGCCACCGCTAAAGACCGACCTGAAGAAATCGCCCCGATTGCAGATTCTTGATACCGGACTGGTCAACTATTCACCTGGTATTCAGCTGGATATGTTGGACATGGATGACCTGAACAAAGCATACAAAGGTGCAGTGATGCCATACCTGGTCACACAGGAGTTAATTTCCCTGCAGAGTATGGCAGCCTACAAACCAAACTTCTGGGTCAGGGAGAAATCTCAGTCCAGCGCAAAGATCGACCTGCTTTATGCGCATAAAGACCTGGTCATTCCGATTGAGATCAAATCGGGCAGCACGGGGAGCCTCAAATCGCTTCACCAATTTATCGAGGCTGCCGACCATCCCTATGCGATACGGCTATATGCAGGTCCATTACTTTTTGAGCGTACACAAACGCCGAATAAAAAGCCATATCTGCTGCTCAATCTGCCCTACTATTGCGGTACCGTATTGCCGCAATATGCAGAATGGCTGGCCGGGCAGAAACTTTAGGCGTTGGGCTCTGAACGCTGCGGGCAAGCTCCGAAGCGGAATTTTCTATTTTCGCGGGAAGAAAAAAAGCGCCGTTTCCGGCGCTCTTTGTTTAATAGCTGCTAAGCCTGGCGGCCAGGATACACCTTTAAGGCTTCCTGCAGGCAATCCATGGCTTTATTCAAATCGCTGGTATTCAGTACATAGGCCATACGCACTTCGTTGCTTCCTGACCCGGGGGTCGAATAAAAGCCGGTAGCGGGGGCCATCATGACGGTCTGGTTCTCATATTCAAAGGTTTCCAGCATCCATTGGCAAAAAGCGTCTGCATTGTCAATCGGCAGCCTGGCCACCACGTAAAATGCGCCGCCGGGGTTGGGGCAGAATACGCCGTCCATGCTGTTCAGGCGGTTTACCAGCGTGTCCCTGCGCAATGTATATTCGGTATTTACTTTTTCAAAATAACTATCTGGCGTATCGACGGCTGCAGCACCTGCAATCTGCTCAACCATTCCAGGGCTCAGACGCGCCTGTGCAAATTTCAGTCCGGCGGCGATAACCGTTTTGTTTTTGGTGATCAGGCAGCCCAGCCGTGCACCGCAGGCGCTGTAACGTTTTGAAACCGTGTCCATGATCACAACATTTTCGTCCAGCCCGTCCAGGTGCATGGGTGATACGAACTCCCGCCCATCGTAGCAGAACTCGCGGTAGGCTTCGTCAGAGAACAGGAAAAGATCATACTTAAGGCAAAGCGACTTCAGTGCCTCCAGTTCTTCGCGCGAATACAGATAACCGGTCGGGTTGTTCGGATTGCAGATAATGATTGCCTTAGTCTTCGATGTAATCAGCTTTTCAAACTCAGCAATTGGCGGGAGGGCAAATCCGTTCTCGATGTAAGACAGGATCGGTTTTACCACCACATTGCTCATGCAGGCGAAACCATTATAGTTGGCGTAAAAAGGCTCTGGGATAATGATCTCATCGCCCTCATTCACACAGGTTTGCATGGCAATGGTAATGGCTTCAGAACCGCCCACCGTTACCAGGATGTCGGCAGCGGTAATGCCATATCCCAACTTATTGTAGTATTCGGTGAGTTTTTCACGATAGGCCAGCGTTCCCTCAGATGGGGTGTAAGCCCAGACATCAAAATCAATGTTTTTAATGGCATTCAACATGCTTTCTGGCGTTTCGATATCGGGCTGGCCGATGTTGAGGTGATATACTTTGCGTCCCAGCCTCTTGGCCTGGTCAGCAAACGGGGTCAACTTCCGGATGGGTGATGCGGGCATCTGGAGCCCTTTCTCTGAGATTTTTGGCATGCGCAAAAATAAGAAAACCCGGCCATATTGGCCGGGCTTTCCGTGTTCTTTATATTTCGGCTGTTTTAGCGGGTGGCGCTAACCGTTTCACCTTTAATGTAAAGCACCTTGACCGGCGTTTTAGCGTTAGAAGTAACGGTAACAGTCTTTGCAAATTGCTGCGGATCGCCGGCGGCATTATAGGTCACTGAAATGGTACCGCTTTCGCCTTTTTTTACCGGAGTAGCAGAGAATGTTGGTTTTGTACAACCACATGTTGCTTCGGCGTTTTTAATGATCAGCGGCTCATCACCGATATTGGTAAATTTAAATACGTGGGTCACCGGTTTTCCGGCGGGGATTTTTCCAAAATCGAAGGTCTCTTCAACGAACTTAAATTCGGCAGGCTTGCTTTGTGCATGGGCAGCGACACCGATTCCAAGGATGAGTGTTAATGCAAGGAGGATCTTTTTCATGAATCTGTGTGTTTTATGTGAACAACTGCAAAGATCGGGCCGCCAGCATACAGCAACCATATTGATTCTGTGCAGGATAGCAAAATTAGTATTTTACGCCAGATTTCAAAGCTCGTTCCAAATTTATATTGTTACATGACCAAGCAAGAGGCAATTTTATTATTTGTTATCTTTGTCCCCTAACTGTTAGCGTATGATGCCAACCAATAAAGTTGTGACCAACCCCATTGATGCCTCAGAACTAAGCTTCGACGATTTCAAAAAGATCGTTATAGCGGACTACAAAATTGCGTTTGAAAGCCGGCAAGCCAGCTTGATCGGGCGCAAGGAGGTGCTGACCGGAAAGGCCAAATTCGGTATTTTCGGTGATGGCAAGGAGGTCCCTCAGATTGCAATGGCCAAGGCATTCAAGAAGGGTGACTGGCGGGCCGGTTATTACCGCGACCAGACTTTTGCTTTCGCATCCGGCATTTCGACGATCAAGGAGTTTTTTGCGCAGCTTTATGCAAATCCTGATGTGGAAAAGGATCCTGCATCGGCCGGCAGGCAAATGAACTGTCATTTTGCCACCCGCTCCATCAATCCTGACGGCAGCTGGAACGACCTGACCGACATGAAAAACTCTTCTGCCGATATTTCGACAACCGGCGGGCATATGGCGCGGCTGGTCGGCCTGGCTTATGCATCTAAACTGTACCGGCAGAATCCCGAGCTCTCTTACCTGAAGAACTTTTCAGTGAACGGGAACGAGGTGGCCTTTGGCACGATCGGCAATGCATCGACCTCTGAGGGGATCTTTTTCGAGGCTTTTAATGCGGCCGGCGTTTTGCAGGTACCCATGGCCATTTCCATATGGGACGATGCCTATGGCATATCGGTCCCCGCTAAATACCAGACCACCAAAGAAAACATTTCTGAGATTCTCAAGGGGTTTCAGCGCGACGATAAAAATGCAGGGTATGAAATTTTCCGCGTGCGCGGATGGGACTATCCTGCACTTTGCGAGGCTTATGAAAAGGCAATCCAGATTTGCCGCGACGAACATGTGCCGGTGTTGATCCACGTTACAGAAGTGACTCAGCCTCAGGGACACTCCACTTCAGGCTCACATGAACGGTACAAGACCAAGGAACGGCTTGACTGGGAGCGCGAATACGATTGCCTGGTGCAGATGCGTAAGTGGATGATCGAGTCGGCGATTGCCGATGAACCGGAGTTAACAGAACTGGAAAATACAGCCAAGAAATATGTGCGTGAATGCCAGCGCGAAGCCTGGAACGACTTCCTGGATAATATTCGCACAGAACACAAGGCGGTTGTGCTGATGATCCACAACCTGGCTCGCGGGCAGGCCGGCATCGTCAAAGTCGGTGCACAGCTTGCGTCTATGCCCGACGCGACACGAAAAGACGTGGTTGCGGCCGTGCGTAAAGCACTTCGGTTAACGGCAGGTCAAAGCTTGGCAGAACGCAGCACGCTGCTGGAATGGTATGAAGCACAGGGACTGGAAAACCATGAACGGTACAACTCCAAGCTATTTACAGACGGCAATGAAAGGCCCGGTCTTATTCCTGAGGTTTTGCCGGTTTATGGCGATGTGCCAAAAATGTTAGACGGCCGGGAGATCCTGAACGCCTGTTTTGACGCAAACTTTACGCGCGACCCCCGACTGGTAGCCTTTGGTGAAGACCTGGGCAACATTGGCGATGTAAACCAGGGTTTTGCAGGGCTGCAGGCTAAATTCGGCGAACTGCGGGTTACTGATACCGGCATCCGGGAAATGACCATCATGGGACAGGGCATTGGCCTGGCTATGCGTGGCTTACGTCCCATTGCCGAAATCCAGTACCTTGATTACCTGTTGTTTGCGCTAAACGTTCTGAGCGATGACCTGGCCAGCTTATCTTACCGCACCAAGGGTGGGCAGAAGGCTCCGGTCATTATTCGTACCCGCGGCCACCGGCTCGAGGGCATCTGGCATTCCGGGTCGCCGATCCAGATGATGCTGGGATCACTGCGCGGCCTTCATTTGTGTGTGCCACGCAATATGGTCCAGGCGGCAGGGCTTTACAATACCCTGTTCCGTGCCGATGAACCGGCAATCGTGATCGAATGCCTGAACGGCTACCGCCTGAAAGAGCGGCTTCCGGAAAATGTGGGCGAATTTACCGTGCCGCTGGGGAAGGCCGAGGTGCTGAAGCAGGGAACTGACCTGACTATTGTGTCTTACGGATCGACGCTTCGCATTGTGCAGGAGGCAGCTGAAGAGCTGGCTTTATTCGATATTTCTGTGGAGATTATTGACCCGCAAACCTTGCTGCCTTTTGACACGGACCACCTGTGTGCGGCTTCATTGCGCAAAACAAATAAACTGCTTGTTGTAGACGAAGACGTACCGGGAGGCGCATCGGCCTATATCCTGCAAAAGATTCTCGAAGAACAGGACGGTTATTACCACCTTGACGGGCAGCCCAAAACGTTAACCGCAAAAGCGCACCGGCCGCCGTATGGCTCAGATGGCGACTATTTCAGCAAACCTTCGGTAGATGATGTGGTAGAAGCTGTGTACAACATGATGCATGAAGCCAATGCGGCGAAGTTTCCGGCAATTTATGATCCAGGAAATGCCGGATAGGCAGTCAGATTCCTGATGGCACTGCTACGATCGTCTTTACCGGTGTTTCTTGTCCCCGGCAAACCTCTGTTCGCCAGCTTCCAACGGTAATTTCAGGTCGTTTTCGGCTGGGGGGACGGGGCATTGGTAACCATCGCTGTATGCACAGTAGGGGTTGTACGCTTTGTTGAAATCCAGCACAACCACATTGCCCGACATGTTTTTCATCGATAAATCAAGATACCTTCCGCCATCATAAGTTTGCCCGCCATTGGTTTGATCGGTAAAAGGCAGGAACAGGTAATCTTTATACACCGGGTTAGTCATCAAGGCCACACTTCTGTAAACGGTCAGCTCGTGCAGCTGTCCTTTCAGTTCAAAACGGAGCACCGCATAACGAATAAAATCCTTGCTGCGCCCATCAAAGGTAGGCATCTTGAAAGCTACCGCATTGTCGAGCAGGGTGACTTTTGCCGTAACCCGGCAGGTGCTGTCGGGGCTGAAAAAACGCAGCGACTCCAGGTCCTTCTCTTTTAACGGCGCATGATCGTCGGTCAGGAATGCCTTCTTATAGGCATCGCGGTGTGCTTCGGTCAGTGCGGCAAAGTTCTGCGCGCCTGCCTGGAGGCAGGTAAGAAGCAGCAGGAAGGAAAGCAGCCTTTTCATACCAGGGGCTATTGCGATGGGAAACTGGATTTGCTGATGGCTTTCTGGCGCAGCAGGTGATCGGCCAGTACAAGGGCGGCCATGGCTTCGACAATGACAACAGCGCGCGGTACCACGCAGGGGTCGTGCCGTCCTTTGCCTTTGATCTCTGATGCTTCGCCTTTGGCATTGATGGTCTGCTGGTTGTGCATAATGGTGGCAACCGGTTTGAAAGCAACGGTGAAATTGATGTCCATGCCATTTGAAATGCCGCCCAATATGCCGCCGGCATGGTTCGTAACCGAACGGTAACCGTTTCCGGGCTGCGGAATGTCATTGTGTTCAGACCCGCGCATTTCAGTTGCCGCAAATCCAGAACCGTAAGCAAATCCGTGCACCGCATTAATGCTCAGCATGGCCTTGCCGAGGTCGGCATGCAGTTTGTCGAAGACCGGCTCTCCGAGTCCCGCAGGGCAGTTTCGCACCAGGCAGGAAACCTGCCCGCCGATGGTGTCACCGTCTTTGCGAACGGCATCGATCAGGCTGACCATTTCATTGGCGGTTGCCGGATCCGCGCAACGAACAATGTTTTCCTCGCGAATGCGTAACAGTTCATCAAGTTCCAGATCTGAAAGATTCGGTGCGTAGATGCGGCCAACTGAGGAAACATGGGCAAAAATACCAATTCCCAATTCTTTCAATACGAGTTTGGCAACTGCTCCGGCGGCTACCCGCGCTGCAGTTTCGCGGGCAGAAGACCGCCCGCCGCCGCGGTGGTCACGAATGCCGTACTTGGCGTCATACACATAATCCGCGTGCGATGGCCGGTAAATGTCGATGTTGTGACCATAGTCTTTCGACCGCTGGTCCTCATTCGGAATGAGCAGGGCAATGGGAGTGCCGGTGCTTTTGCCTTCAAACACGCCTGAAAGTACCTGTACGGTATCGCTCTCCTTGCGTTGTGTGGTTATTTTTGACTGTCCCGGCCTGCGTTTGTCCAGCTCTGACTGGATGAACGCAAGATCAATGTCTATGTTTGGCGGACAGCCATCTACCACCACACCGATCGCCGTTCCGTGCGATTCACCGAAGGTGCTGATTCTGAACAATTGTCCGAAAGTATTTCCTGCCATATCTTGTTGTAAAAATTCCGGCATCCTGAAGGTGCCGGAATAGCTGTAAATATATTGATTGTGTAGCCTAAACAGAAGTTACGTTAAAGCCGGCCTGCTCAAGGTGTGCCCAGAAATCAGGATATGATTTTGCAACCACATTAGCTTCTTCAATTTCCACTTCTCTGACCAGCAGGGCCAGCGGGGCAAAAGCCATGGCCATGCGGTGGTCCTCATACGTGCGTATAAAAATGCGGTCGGGGAAATGGAGATTATCACAGTTCAACGTATAGACCTTATTGTCTTCGGTCAATGTAACACCCAGCTGCGCCAGTTCATTCTGAAGCGCGGCAATGCGGTCGGTTTCTTTGATTTTAAGCGTTTCCAGGCCTGTGAACGAGAGGTTCTTTCCCATTGCCGCGGCGCACACAACGATGGTCTGGGCCAGGTCAGGGCAGTCTTTCAGATCGAGCACCGTAGCAGGGAAATTTTGCGGTCCCTTTGACAGGGAAATGCCCTTCTCGATCTGTGTTGTCGAAACACCAAAATCCTGCATGATTTGCCTGATGCGGCTGTCGCCTTGCAGGCTTTGTGCGCGCAGTGCCGGCAGTTCAAGCGCGGCGCCGGCAGCCAATGCAGCAATGCTGTACCAATAAGAGGCTGCGCTCCAGTCCGGTTCGACAGTCAGGTTGCTTGCACTGAAAGTTTGCGGCCTGATCACAATGCGGTTTCCATTCCATTCATGCCGAATACCCGCTTCTGCAAGCATGTCCAGCGTCATCTGGACGTAAGGCCGCGAGGTCAGTTCTCCTTTAATCTGCAGCTCAAGACCCTGGGGCAACTGCGGGGCAACCATAAGCAGCGCAGAAAGGTATTGGCTGCTGATATCGCCGGCAATTTCAACCCTGGCTGCTGTCTGCGCGAAGCCGCCGTCAATATCAAGCGGCGGAAAACCGGGTTCGCCTGCATAGTTGATGTTTGCACCAATGCTGCGCAGTGCATCGACCAGCACGCCGATCGGGCGCTGTTTCATGCGTTCTGTACCAGTAAGATGATATTTGCCAGGAAGCACCGCCAGGTAGGCTGTTAAGAAACGCATGGCTGTGCCTGCCGGTCCAACATCTACCAGCCTGCGGCCGGTGTTATCGCCAGCGGCGAGGCTGGTCAGTATGCCCCCCAGAGTGACGGTATCAGCCGCATTTGACTGGTTCTCTACCTTAACAGCACCATTGCTGAGGGCGCTGATAACCAGGGCACGGTTGCACTCACTTTTTGAACCAGTGAGTGCAATCCTTGCCTGTATGTTTTTGGTTCCATTGAAGGAGACCAGGACATTTTTACCCATGTTTATGCCTTTACTTCAGAGTGAGACTCGGCTGCAATTCCAGCCTCGGCTTTCCCGGCATTCATAATTTCGGTTTGTTTTCGGATCGACTCGCTGTGAACCAACTCCAGGAATTTCTCTACGAATCCGGTATCCAGTTTCAGTGCTTTGGCGAAAGCAGTTCCTTTTTTAATGATCTCTTCCCAGCGGTTTACCTGCAGAATGGTGACCTGGTTGTCGCGTTTAAACTCGCCGATCTTTTGAACAATAGACATCCGCTCGCCGAGTTTCTGGAGCATCAGGTCGTCGATCTTGTCGATCTGCTTACGCAATTCTGCCAGCTGGTCAACAAATACCTCGTTGTTTGATTCGGGTTCACGAACGGTCAGCCTGTCTACCAGCTCAGATAATGCAGCTGGCGTTACCTGCTGTTTGGCATCTGTCCAGGCTACTGACGGGTCAACGTGCGATTCGATCATAAGGCCCTGCATATCGAGGTCAAGCGCCTTCTGTGCAATATAAGGGATCAGTTCACGGTTGCCGCAAATGTGGCTCGGGTCATTGATGATCGGTAGTTCCGGGCAAAGTGTTTTAAGCTGGATCGCCATTTCCCACATGGGTTCGTTGCGGAAAGAGCTTTTTTCGAACGATGAAAATCCGCGGTGAATCGCACCCAGTTTGGTAATGCCTGCTTTGTTGATGCGCTCAAGTGCACCGATCCAAAGCTGCAGGTCAGGGTTCACGGGGTTTTTTACCAGCACCGGTACGTCAACTCCCTGGAGTGCATCGGCAATTTCCTGTACAGTGAAAGGGTTAACGGTAGAGCGGGCCCCAATCCACAATATGTCGACGCCTGCAGCAAGTGCTTCTTCAACGTGTTTGGCATTGGCTACCTCAACCGCGGTTGGAAGACCGGTTTCCTGTTTCGCGCGGTTCAGCCATTCCAGGCCTACACTGCCGATTCCTTCAAATTCTCCCGGACGGGTGCGTGGTTTCCAGATACCGGCACGCAGTACTGACACTTTGCCGGTTGAAGCGAGCAGGTGTGCTGTGGTAAGCAGCTGTTCTTCAGTTTCAGCACTGCAGGGTCCTGAAATCAGGAGCGGTTCGTTGTTTGTGTTCAACCAGGTGTTGAGCGGTTGGATGTTCAATTGTAATTTCATGTGATTTTTAGTAAGGCCCGGAGGCAAGGTTTTTATTGTGATGTTTGACTTTAATTTTTATTTCTTACACTTTGTCGTTTTTCTGGTATTCGCCCATGATGTTGAAGTTGACGGTGAATTTAAGCGTCCGGCGGATGGCGTTTTCATACTTCTCCAGGTTCTTCCATTCCATATCGACATAGAAGTAGTATTCGTTTCTTTTGCCCAGGACCGGCATAGACTGGATTTTGGTCAGGTTCACCTCGTTCTCGGCAAAGATGTTCAGTACCCGGGCCAGCGCACCGGCCGTATTGCCAACCTGGAAACAGATCGAGGCCTTGTTGATGTCCTTGTTCAGGTCTGACTTTTCTTTCTGCAGAATCAGGAAACGGGTAAAATTCTTTTTGTTCGACTCGATCCGGCGCTCAAGTACATTTAAGCCATACAGTTCTGCGGCCAGCATGTTCGCAATGGCTACGGTATCTGTCAGTTGTTCATCGCGGATGCGTTTTGCGCAGGCGGCGGTGTCTACGCTTTCGACGACCTTCAGGTGCGGAAATTCATCAAAGAAATCAACGCACTGCCGGATGGCGATGGGGTGGGAGGTAACGGTTTTAACGTCTTCGAACTTAACGCCCGGAAGGGCAAGCAGGTGCAGCTGAATGGGCAGGTACACTTCACCAACGACAGCGAAATTGTATTCCCTGATTAGTGTGTAATTGGGAAGCAGGCTGCCGGCAATTGAATTTTCTATGGCCATGACCACGAAATCGGCATCGCCTTTTTCCAGGTGCTCACAGGTGCGTTTAAAGGAGTCGCATTCAATGGTTTGAATGTCCCTGCCAAAGAATTTGAAGGCAGCCTCTTCATGGAAGGAAGCTTTAATACCCTGGATTGCTACGCGTGCTTGTTTTTTCATTTCGGTTTTTAGATACACAAAAAAAGTCCCGGCTTGCGGCCGGGACTTTCGTATACGTTTTATCTTGTTATGTCGATATTAGTACATATTAGTCCCGGCTCTTACTGAAGTAGTAAAAGTAACCGAACCAATATGTATAAGAATTTCTCATGTTTATTTCTGTGCTGGCAAATGTACAAACAAAATTTAATTTGTCAAGACGTAAATAAAAAAATTATTTTTTGGTTTCTTGCTCCTGCAGTTGCTTTTGCAAAACTTTTGCTACCTGCGAACTGCCGTCATGGCTCCAGCCGGGCGGACTCAGCAGGTACCTGAACTTGTCTGAAAGCGTGGGTGCGGCTTTCACGTCTTTGGCAAGTTCGACAAATTCGTGAAAAATGATATTTACAGGGCCCGTATTCTCCGGTTGTTTCGTCAGGCCGTAATGGATCTTTTCTTCAGGTATTTCTTCCTGGAATGTGCCGAACAGGCGGTCCCAGAGAATAAAGATCATGCCCATGTTTTTATCCAGGTACCTGATGTTGCTGGCATGGTGCACCCGGTGGTGCGAAGGCGTAACAAAGATATATTCAATAAGCGGATGCAGTTTGCCGATGGTCTGGGTATGTACCAGGTTGCCATACATCTGCGTAACCATGTAAGCAAACAGGATGTCAATGGCGGTAAAGCCGAAGAATGCAAGCGGCAGGTAAAAGAATACGCGGTAGATCGGCTCAAATACGGTAGAACGGAACCCGATAGTCAGGTTAAATTGCTCTGAAGAATGGTGTGTCACGTGCATGGCCCAGAACAGTCTTACGTAATGGCCGGTGGTGTGAAGCAGCCAGTAAAAAAAATCCTGGAGCACAATCAGTAATACCCAGTATAACACCGGGTTCGCGATCTCAACAAAGCGGTAACCGTAAGCAAAGTTCAGCAGGAAAAAGGTGGCCGTTTTCATGCCCAGGTTGATGACCAGCGCACTGCCCATCAGGTAAAGGTTGGTGAGCGTATCTTTTCTCGAGTACAGTTTACGGTCGTGAACATAGCTAAAATACATTTCGACCAGGGTGGTGATAAAGATAAGCGCGAACAGGTAAATCAGTGTTTCAGAACGTACAGGATTGTCCATGATCAGAAAAGTTGGTTGTAGTAATTAAAGGCCGCGATGATGCGATCGGCGCCTGCAGCGTGGTTGTAGGTGCATTTGCCGGGTTCTTCAAGCGTAGAAAAGAGGATTTTACCGTCCTCGTTCTTTTTGTCGCTCTGCATCAGCAAAATGAGTTCATCGAATGCGGCTTGGGGCAGCCTGCTGTGCGGGTACAAGACCGAAAACGCACGGGTTACCTCTTCCAGATGCTGTTGGGTAAATGTTTCATGTTCGAGCGATAGCCAGGCTTCGCAAATCATACCTGCTGCGATGGCCTCGCCATGGGTAAGCGGGTTTTTACCTTCGGCGAGGAAATAACTTTCAATGGCATGGCCGATTGTATGCCCATAATTTAAAATCTTTCGCAAGCCTTTTTCGCGCGGATCTGCAGTTACGACTTCATTTTTGATTTCGACAGAACGGTAGATCTGCGCTGCAGTGACCGAAGCCGGCTTCTGGTTCTTGAGTTCGTCAAAATAAGCCTTATCGGCAATGAGGCCATGTTTGAGCATTTCGGAATAACCAGACAACATTTCCCGTGCAGGGACCGTCTTCAAAAAAGCCGTTTCAATAAAGACGGCCTGGGGCAGGCTGAAGGTGCCGACCATATTCTTTACATTGTCTATGTCGATACCGGTTTTTCCGCCGACCGAGGCGTCGACCTGCGAAAGCAGCGTTGTAGGAATATTGACAAAGTCGATTCCGCGTTTATAGGTCGAAGCAACAAAACCGCCCATGTCGGTGATCACGCCACCGCCCAGGTTAATCAGCAAACTTTTGCGGTCTGCCCCGAAGTCAAGAAGCGTTTTCCAGATGCCGATGCAGAAATCGATATTTTTGTTTTCTTCGCCCGGATCGGTTTCGATCAGGTCAAAACCGTTAAAATCATCCAGCATCTGGCGAAACAAGGGCAGGCAGTGTTCGGTGGTATTGATATCTGTCAGTACAAATATCTTGCTGTACGTGTTGCTGCCTAACAGGTCGAGCAGGGGCTTGAGGCCAGATTCAAAATGGATCTGGTGCCCTGAACTGTGAATTGGTTTCATATAGTTTGAGGCCTGGGGCCTTTCGGTTTTTATGTATTCAGATCACTTTGATCTGCTGGCCGTTAAATTCGACCAGGTCGCCGCGGCGAACTTTGAGGCGTTTCCGGTAATCGGTCTGGCCGTTGTATTTCACGAGTCCGTCTTCGACAACCAACTGCGCTTCGCCGCCGCTGCTTACCAGTGCGCAGGCTTTCAGCAGCTGGATCATAGGAATATATTCGCCTTCTAATTTGAACTCGTTCATGG
Organism: Pedobacter yulinensis; assembly: GCF_003029735.1. Classification (GTDB taxonomy): domain Bacteria; phylum Bacteroidota; class Bacteroidia; order Sphingobacteriales; family Sphingobacteriaceae; genus Pedobacter; species Pedobacter yulinensis. Next base: position 1,578,601 of record NZ_KZ686269.1, on the reverse strand, counting down.
CTGGCAAATTTACAATTATTTATAAAGGTGATGAATTTAGAACGGCCGGAATTTATATTTTTGCACTCGCTTGATAATTGCAGCCTGTTTATGGAGATTTCGCCAGAGAGAATGCCCGATTTTAACAATACCGAAATTGCTTTTCAATCAAAGAATAACAAAGAGCTGAAAAAAGCTTATTGGTTGTTCAAAATGATCGGAAGCAATTTTCTTACTAAAGTCGGGCCGCCCATTACCAATTTCTTTCTCGATATCGGACTGCCCATTCAGGGAATGATCAAATCTACCATATTTGAGCAATTCTGCGGCGGCGAGACCATTGCCGAATGTGAACCGGCCATAGCCAAACTGCATGCAGGAAACGTGGGTACCATTCTGGATTATTCTGTAGAAGGAGAGGAAGAAGAGCAGGTGTTTGATGAAACCTGCCGGGAAATTATTCGCACCATTGAAACTGCCGCTACAGACAAGCGCATCCCGATCACGGTATTTAAGGTAACAGGTATTGGTCGTTTTGGCCTGCTGGAGAAACTTGACGCAAAAAAAGAGCTTTCAGCAAAGGAGCGCGAAGAGTATGTTAAAGTAAAAGCCCGCTGTGAAAGGATCTGCCGCACTGCCTTTGATAAACAGGTACCGGTCATGATTGATGCCGAAGAGACCTGGATCCAGAACACCATCGATGAGCTGGCGCTCGACATGATGCGGAAATTTAACCGGGAGCGCGTCATCGTTTACAACACCTACCAGATGTACCGGCATGATAAGCTGGCCGATATGAAAGCCGACCACCTGATTGCGCGCGAATCGGGATTTATCCTGGGCGTTAAAATGGTACGCGGTGCATACATGGAAAAGGAACGCAGGCGTGCTGAAGAACTGGGTTATCCCTCGCCGATCCAGCCTGATAAGGCCGCATCAGACCGCGATTATGACCAGTCGCTCCGGTATTGCGTAGAGAACCTGGACCAAGTGGCCTTTGTGGCCGGCACACACAATGAAGACAGCTGCCGCCTGCTCACCTACCTGCTCCAGGAAAAGAAGATTCCGCATAACCACCCGCATGTTTTTTTCTCGCAACTGCTTGGCATGAGCGACAACCTTAGTTTTAACCTGGCCAATTCAAATTACAATGTGGCCAAGTATGTTCCCTACGGCCCCGTCAAAGCGGTTATGCCTTACCTTTTCAGGCGTGCGCAGGAAAATACCTCGGTAGCAGGGCAGACCGGCCGTGAGTTGAGTCTTATTCAGAAAGAACTGAAACGCCGTCGCGCCTGACCTTATTTCCTGCCTGTATAAAAAGGCTGCCTGCCTGTAAGCAGGTCGTAAAATAAAATGAAATCGCTTGCCAGGCTGTAAAAAGGGTACTGGAAGGTGGCTGGTCTGTTTTTTTCAAAAAAATAATGCCCGATCCAGGCAAAGCCATAACCCAGCAAGGGGATCGCAATAAAAAAGCGCCAGTCATGAAACAGGAAACCGGCAAAGAGGGCCATGAGTACAAAGGCCGTTCCAATGAAGTGCAGGATGCGGGAGGTCGAATTGCGGTGTTCACTGAGGTAAAAAGGATAAAACTCCTGCAGCGATCGGTATTTTTTCTGAGTCATTTCACAAATGCTGGCCCTGAATTTAAAAACATTTAAATAAAAAAGCGGAAAACGGACATTTAAATCCATTTCCCGCCATCTAAATTAACGCTCTCGAATATATAACGACACCGGCAGCGGTATATTGCATGGCACCCTTTTTTAGATTCTTTTGCAACACACCTGCAGCGCACGACTTGCACCTTTTAACTACCTTTGCGGCCGCATTTGGTTGCTGGTAGAAACCGGGATACAGGCATGGAACAATCATTTTGAGAGACTATATCGTGAACAAGGCTATCAGGGGAAGCAGGCTTTCCGTTTTTCTGGGCGAAAATTTTATGGATGCCTTAAGGCATACCCTTGCCATTGTCGTGCCCGTCTGGTTTTTACTTGACGCAGGCCGGGAGATCTATCTTCCATTCGGTCTGGGAATTCTGCTTATCGGCCTGACCGACCTGCCCGGAACCGTCAGGGACAAATTGCGGACAGCCATATGGAGCCTCTGCACCCTTGCTGCAACGGCGCTGGTTCTGGTGGCTGCCATGTCACACTGGTGGACCATGCAGATTTTTTGGGTGGTTGCAAGTTTTGTGCTCTGCCTGTTCGGCGCGGGCGGCAACAGGCTGGGCCTGATCGGCACAATGTGCCTGATCCTGGCCATTTTCATTTATGGACTGGCGCCCGGCGACGCGCTTACTTTTGCGTTCTGGGTTTTCCTGGGCGCCCTGTGGTACCACGGGCTCAGCGTAATCCAGGTGCTGCTTTTTCCGTTCCGCTCGCTGCGGCAAGCGCTGTTTGAATGTCTGGAAGCAAGCGGGGCCTTGCTGCATGCCAAGTCGACCTGTTACAACACTGACGTGCCGCTTGCTGCAGCCTACGCTTATACCGTAGAGGCGCAGCGCATCCTTGCCTTGAAGCAGGAGCAGGTACGGCACCTGCTGCTCTCCGACCCGAAGGTAAGCCGGTCGCCCCGGGGTAGGGGAGCTTACTGGCTGCAAAACGGCCTGGCTGTTATGGAGCTTTTTGAGCAGATCAATGCCATTCATTTCGATTATGACCACCTGCGGAATGCGGTCAGCGCCGACACGCTCTCCAAATTAACCGAGCTCATACAAGGCCTGTCAGGGGCAACACGTAAGCTGGCTTTTGGAGCGCTGGTGCGAACCGTACCCTTAGAAAAAAAACTATCGCGCGAGCTGGAAAAACTGGATGATAAGATCCGGAACATGGCCGGTTGCGTGCAACAGCAAAACGAAGCAGCCGGGAAGGCGGTTACAGAGGTTCTGGCCAATGCCGGGGCTATTGTGCAGTTGTTGCAGTGTTTAAATAAGCACGATAAACTTCCTGAGGCGCCACCGCTTGATGTACTTGCCTTTTTGCCGCAAACCAGGTTTCGCTGGAGCGGACTGCGGCCAACCCTGAGGACCTATCGCTCACAATGGCGGTTCGCCCTTCGCATTGCCGTGCTGTTCGGCCTGCTTTGGCTGCCCATCTCTGTTTTACATTTTGGTCACTACAGTTATTGGATCCTGCTGACGGTCATCGTCGTTTCCCGGCCCAACTTTGGTCTCAGCTGGCAACGTAACCTCCAGCGGTTATGGGGAACGCTGGCCGGACTCGCATTAGGGGTACTGGCCTGGTTTGCTCTCGGTGGCACGTTCTGGACCTGGGTCCTGTCTGCCGTCTTTTTGTTTGGGTTTTTTTGGCTGCAGCGCTTCCGTTACGGCTACGCTGTGATTTGCATTTCAGCAGTGGTCGTACTGCTGTTTGCCGGAGAACGTGGCATTTCCTTTTCGCTTGTGGCCGAACGTTTGTTCGATACGCTGATTGGCTGCGGCGCGGCGCTTGTCGGCGCTTATCTTTTCCCGGTCTGGGAACGCAGGCGGCTCCGGGCCCTGCTTGGCACGCTGGTGCAGCAACAACTTGACTACCTGCATGAGATTGGCCGGTTCACAGCAGGCAATGGCGACCTGACCAGGATGCGGCTGGCCCGGAAACAAACCTCTGCATCGGTTGCCGCATACGCCGATGGCATTGCGCAGGCATTGGTCGAACCCGGCCACCGTCGCCTTGACGTGCCGCTGCTGTTTTTACTTCGCGAACTCGGCTATCGCATCAATGCGGTGCTGGTAGGCCTGGCGCTCGAGGCAGAACGGGGTCTGAAATCCGTTCCTGAAAAGGAATCTTCATGGGCAATTTCTGCACTCGAAGAAAGTGCAGGACTGATCAGCCATTCGGGCAACATCAGGCGGCAGCCTGTTTCTTATCCTGTTCGCCAGGCGGCGGCCGGCTGGGAGCTGCTGGCAGGCCTGAGCAACAAACTGCTTTGCGTTGTTGCCGAAGCAGACCGGAAATACCCGGCCAGGCACCGGTAATTAAGGTCTTGCCTTTCCCGGTTTCAAGTGTTTTGCGCGCATTAAGGCCTGCCTGTATTCGGCCAGGCATGTGTCTAGCGGCTGGCCTTGCCGGTGAATGCAATCACAAAACCGGTAGCATGCCCGGGGATCTTTGCGCTCGTCGCACTGTCGTCCGCAGTCGCCTAAGGTATTGCGCGGCATGATGTCAAAGCCCTGGGTTAACAGCAAGACAAGCAATGCAACTACCGTGAACGCAGCGGCAAAAAAACGGAATGGGAAACGATTGTCGACTTTTAGCTTTCGGCCGGGTGGCTGGTAGGTCTGGCCGCGCCCAATGATCAGATACTTGAGCTTGTCATAATCCCAAATCAGCAGGTAAAGGTTGGCCAGGACCATGAGCGGCGAGGAAATCAGCGAGCCTTCAAACCGCACTGCCAGCGAGAGCACACATATGTTCAGGATAATGGGAAAATACAGAACAGCACCAAGCGTGGCCGTGCGGGGAATGAGCAAAAGCACAGCTGCCCCGACCTGGAAAATGCCGATGGCCGTGTAGTAATAGCCCGTGAGGTGAAGCGCTTCGAGATAATGACCCATGGGGTGGTTCACCGACAGGGAAGTAAAACGCTCGCCCGCAATCTTCACGAAACCCGAAGGCAGAAAACCCAGCGCAAGAGCAACCCGGGTAAAAACCGTGAAATATTTTAGCCACCTGTTTGCCTGCGCCAATGCATGCAAATGATCAAGCCGTCTATGCAAACTCATATTTAAAAGTGCTTTGTTTTTCAAAGTTAGTATTTATAATTTCATTTCAAAGCAGCATTTGCAGGAAAAACAGGCCAGTTAAAACGGCAACACAGAATTTGAAAACCTTCGTGCGTTTCAATGGTTGTGTTTACAAGGTCAATGGTGGCCCCGAAACGTGAACTTATGCAATATCCAGATCAGCAAAACGCAGAAAACGAAGGTGTGAAACCAGATTCGACAGAACAGAATGCAGCGGCACAGCAAGGCACGCCTGCAGGTGAGTGGGACAGCGAGACCGAATTCGAAGAGCTTAACCAGGATCAGGGCAATACAACCGTTGCGGGCGCGCAGGAATCAGGGGTAACGCCAACAGATTCTCCCGGTGTGGCCGACCAGGATGGTTCACCTCTTTTGACCCTCGGCGACACTGAGCCATTTGAAATACAGGTTGTTGAAGATAAGATACGGGTTGAGCCGCAAAATAACGGAACCTACCGGATTTTCCTGCACGGGGAAAAAATCGCTGTCATCTATCCACAATCGTCAGGTGACCAGGTTGTCTGGGAAACGCTTGATTCGATTGAGGATGGTTTTCTGCAGCAGATAGGGGAGCTCATCACAGAGCACCACATGCATTAGCTTTAGGCCATTGATAGCGGTTCGCCATAATTATGTACATTTGACCCGTGAAATTTTTTGCAGGCCGGAATTTAGGATGTCTTGTTTGCTGGCTGCTGCTCCTGCAAATGTTAAACTTGTCGCTCAACCCGGCCAGGCACTTGAGTATGATCGGCGGAAAGGCTACCTACCGGGAAGATCTGCGAATTAACCAAATCGAAAGCATCTGTGAATTTGTCCTTGAGTTTGCCTTTGATGTCGACGTTCCCGAAAATCAGGATTCTGACGATGGCCCGGCGGGCAAAATACTGCTGGCTTGCCTGCAGCCCGCTCCGTTCGCGTACGCAGTTGAGGCGGAGCATCGCATCATCACACACCGTTCGCACTACAATCCGTACATACCTACACATATAGAGAAACGGGAATCACCACCGCCAGAACAGGCTGTTTCGGGTGTGCAGCTGCACACTGTTAACGCAGGCTGATTTTTTGGTAACCCGGCTGCCTTGTGCGGCTTATTTTTCTATTTTAAATGAACACAATCAAAACAAGTGTCCTGGCTATCATGCTGGCACTACCGGCGTTTGCGGCAACCGCACAGCGCGACTCTACCCGGCTTCCGGCCAAAGTACTGCATGCAGAACCTTTATTTATAGACCTGATCCGTGATCTTGGCGCCAGAAAAGGCGAGCGGGAATGGAATGTTGGGATGGGTGTTACGGACCACGATAAATTTGACGAATACACCGCTTTGGTGGAATATGAGTTCGCTCCGCTGAACCGCCTGGGGCTCGAAGTGGAATTGCCTTTTACCTTTTACTCCCGAAATCAGCGCGCGCCCAACGACCAACCGCTGCCGGGGAACCGGCTCAACGGACTGAAGCTGGCGGCACAGTACTCATTTTTTGTTTCCGAAAAGCTACAGAGTTCCCTGGCTGTCGGCTATATCCACGAATTTGCAATGAAGCCGTTTAATATGTACAGGCATGGGCTTTTTAGCGGTCATGTGTTCAGCCCGTTTTTCATTGCTGCAAAGCGGTGGGGAAGCAACTTTCATACGCTGATCTACACGGGACCAGTGCTTGTCAGGGAGGCGGGGCATATTGAATCAAGCTGGCAGCACAACACCAGTTTTCATTACCTGATTCCCGGCTCAAAAAACTTTCTGGGCATTGAACTGAACAAGGAGTGGAGCACAGCGGGGTTTGATATGACCGTCAGACCCCAGTTCAGGCTCACGCTTGCAGACAACCTGCTTGCCGGTATCGTGACCGGTATTCCGGTTAACCGCGAGGCCCAGCGTTTGTCCAGTTTTCTGCGGCTCATTTACGAACCGGCGCACCGTGAAAGCCGGAAGAAACGCTGAGTAGGCGGGCTGGCTCGGAGCGTTTAGGGTCTGTTGAGAAAACTTTAAACAAATTTATGGTTATTGCGCATTTTAGCCTGATCGTCTGTTTGCTTTGTTCAATCAAAAGCTTACCTTTCGCCATTATTTTTCGTAAGAGAATATAGCTTCGTACCCTATCCTATATTTTTGCCATGTCTTTAAAAATCAACAAATTGCTACAAAAGAAAAAAAAGAACATCCTGGAACTCTGGATGAAAAACCAATTGGCGGATGAAGGTCTTCGCGAGGACCTGATCAGCAACGAAGAACTCAGAAGCCAGTCAGAAGAACTGATCGATGCTTTAGTGAGCAATTTGGGGGAAGATAATTTTGAGAATGTTGACTCCGATCTGTGGAGTCCGGTTATTGAAATTCTCGGTGGCATTGCCATTACCCGGGCAAGGCAAGGCTTTACGCCGCGGGAAACGGGAAACTTCGTGTTTTCATTAAAAGAAGCGCTGCTTGAAATCCTGCAGCAGGAAACAAAAGATGATGCGGCAGCGCTTTTTGCGCAGAGCTTGCGGATCAGCCGCGTCATGGACAGCCTGAGCGTGGTCACTTTTGAGACCTTTATCAAGGGAAGAGAAGAAGTTATTCTGCGCCAGACAGACGAAATTACAGAGATATCGACGCCGGTAATCCGGGTTTGGGACGGTATCCTTGCCCTGCCGATCATCGGAACATTAGACAGTGCCAGGACGCAGGTTGTCATGGAGAGCCTGTTGCAGGAGATCGTAGAGACCGGTAGCAGCATTGCCATCCTAGACATCTCGGGCGTGCCGGCGGTTGATTCGCTTGTTGCCCAGCACCTGATCAAAACGGTGAGTGCAACCCGGTTAATGGGCGCCGAGTGCATTATTAGCGGTATCCGTCCGGAAATCGCACAGACGGTCGTTCATCTTGGCATCGACCTGTCGACCATCATTACCAAAGCATCGCTGGCCAGTGCGCTCGCTTACGCGTTCAAGGCGATGAGGCTTGAGGTGAAAAAAATCCCTGCGGGGCAAAGATAACGGGAAGAAAATATGGATAGAATTCCTATTCTGAGAATGGGCAGCTTCTTGCTCGTGACCATTCAGGTAGATTTATACGACCGGCTGGCACTTACGCTTGAAGCAGATCTGGTACAGATGGTCAATAAGACAGGGGCCAGAGGTGTTTTAATTGACATTTCTGCCGTATCGATTGTCGATTCGTTTATGGGTCGCATTGTCGGTAATATTGCCAGCATGTCAAAGATACTCGACGCCGAAACGGTGGTTGTAGGCATGCAGCCTGCGGTGGCCATAACCCTTATTGAGCTTGGTTTGCCGCTGAAAGGCGTTCATACTGCGCTCGATGTGGAGAAAGGGATGGCGTTGCTAAAATCAATGATGGATGAAGACCAGGAAACGGACCAAGAGGAAATAGAAGATGGTCCTGTCGTTGAGTAAAGACACCATCCAGGTTGTCAAGGAGCAGGACGCCGTATTCCTTAAGAACCGGGTAAAGGAGACCGCAACCAAAATTAAAATGGGGCTGGTTAACCAAACCCGGCTCATCACAGCAGCCAGTGAGCTTGTCAGAAACATGCTGCGGTACGCCAATGGTGGCCGCTGCGACATCGAGGTGGTTTCGAGCGGAAGAAACAATGGTGTCAGGCTAACTTTTACAGACAAAGGACCTGGCATTCCGGATATTTCACAGGCCATGAAAGACGGCTTTTCGACGGGCAAAAGTCTTGGACTGGGCCTGCCGGGAACCCGCCGGCTTGTAAACGAATTTGATATTAAAAGCAAAATAGGAGAAGGTACGACGGTGATGGTTATAAAGTGGGCAAATGGTTGACGCAACGCACATCAGTTTTGCTGCCAGCGACAGGAGTTATTTTTCCCTGCTGAAAAAGGAAATTCACCGGATGGCGGGAGAGGGCGGCATACAGGAAGCGCGGCTCAATGAATTGGACCTGATCGTGGCTGAGATGACTTCCAACCTGTTCAAATTCGGTAACCATGGCGAAATTCTGGCCGGCGTGTTTCATAACAATGGTGACCCCTATGTCGAATTGATCAGCATTGACAACGGGCCGGGCATGATTAATCCGTCGCGGATGATGAACGATGGCATGTCGACGTCAAATACGATGGGGCATGGCCTGGGCAGCATCAAAAGGTTGTCGACCGAGTTTGACCTTTATTCGCTGAGCGGCTGGGGTACGATCGTGCTGAGCCGCGTTTTCAACCACACAGCAGCCAAACCGGATCGCAGCGTGGTTACCGTACGTCCGCTTGTCCTGTCGAAACCAGGTGAAAATACTAGCGGCGACGGGGTAGCGATCAAAAAGACGGGGACCTATTTAAAGATTATGCTGGCAGACGGTCTGGGCCATGGCCCTGAAGCCAACAAAGCGGTCAATGAGGCGGCTGCGGCTTTCCGGGTTTTTCCAGACCACAGCCCCACTGAAACCATCCGGTTTCTGCACCAGGCCATTAAAAAGACGCGCGGTGCGGTTATGAATATCCTGTTTTACGATTTCGCCACCAGGATTTGGCGTTCTGCCGGCGTTGGAAATATTGCAGCAAGGATATTTGGACCAATCCTGGTCAAAAACCACATGTCATACAATGGCATTGTGGGGCACAATATACCCACCTCCATGAATGATCAGTCTTATGCCGGTGCCGACTTCAACCTGGTTGTTCTGTGTTCTGACGGTATCAAAACACGTTGGGACCTTGCGAAATATCCGAACATCCGGAAACACGACCTGGCCGTCCTGAACGCAGCCATTTATAAGGACCACGCAAGGCAGACAGACGATATGTCCGTTGTTAGCATAAAAATCAGATGAGCATGATCGAAATTATTTTCATATCACTTGAGAACGAAATGGATCTTGTCCTGGCTCACAGGCGTTCACTTCACCTGGGGGAAAGGCTCGGTTTAACGCTGGCGACCCGCACCACATTCGCGACAGCGGTTTCTGAAATTGCAAGAACCGTCATTGAACATACCGACAATGGCAGCCTGACCCTTGGCCTCAGGCAGACCGACCAGCGGTATGCATTGACGGGCCGGTTCAGCTTTGGCAGTCCTGAGCATTTTGTTCCGGCCGATGGTTATTATTATGCACAGAAACTGGTCCCCGAGTTTATAAAAACTGAAGCTGATGGGGTTACGCTCATCGAGATCCGCATTGGCATACCGCGGTCAGTAAACCTGGACCGCTCGAAAATTTCGGTATTGGCTGCGTATTTTAAAGAAGCGCCGCCAATGAATGCTTACGAAGAAATCAAACAACGTAACCTGACGCTGAACCGCATTGCTGTTGAGAAAGATGAGGAACTGCGGCGGTCCAAGATCATTGACCAGAAAAAGACCGAGTTTATTTCTGTAGCCAGTCACGAGATTAAGACACCGATAACCGTGATCAAGGCCTATTCGCAGATGATCAAGGTCATGAAAGAAGGGTGCACCGACCGGGTTAAGGGTATCGTAGACAAAATTGATGGACAAACAACCAAACTGCTCTCACTGGTTCAGCAACTGCTCGATGTTTCCAAGTTCGAAAACGGCCACCTTTCTTACACCAAAGAAAGGGTACAGATTGGTAGCCTGGTCTCAGAGATGGTGGCTGTCATGCAGCACATTACACCCTACCATGAGTTTGAAGTGTCTGTAAATGAAGATGTTGAGGTTGAGATCGATAAATTGCGAATGGAACAGGTCTTCTCCAACCTGCTTGGCAATGCAGCCAAATATTCACGAAAAAACACAATTATCAGTATAGAGGCCGCTGCAGACGAAGCGGATTCGGTGCGAATCTCAGTTACCGATCAGGGCATTGGTATGAGCAGAGTGGATATTGCGTCTGTTTTTGAAAAATTCTACCGCTCAGACGATGTGATCAACTCGCACGCAGGTTTGGGCATGGGACTCTATATAGCCTCGAAGATCGTTACCGATCATGGTGGCAGGATCTGGGTAGAAAGTACACCCGGAAGTGGTTCCACCTTCCATTTCACGATTCCCAGACCTGAGCAGCCTGCCGACGCGCTGAATTAATACATATGTCGGCTGCGCCGGATGTCGTATCCGGCGCCGACCACAGCCGCCGACCGCACCCCGCAAGCGGGAAACCTGCTCCGTTTCCTGCTGCCGGAAAAAGGCTGCTACCCATGTATCTTTTTAATGAACATTTCCCAACTTTTTGCAGGCTTGGAGCTTAGCTGCTATATTTAAGCAAACTAAACCTACCATGCGTAACCATTTCATCTCTGTTTTTTCACTGCTTTTCTTTTTTTCTGTTTTCGCGCCGGCCGCTGCTGTGCAGGCCCAAAAGCCAGACATTTACGACCTGACCGTTAACCAGCTTACAAATCCGCTCAGCGTGGATCCGCAGGGGCTGACTTTTAGCTGGAAGATCCGGGCGCAACAGAAGAATACCCGGCAGGCGGGGTATGAGATCAGGGTTAGCAGCACTGCGACAAGCGGAAAGGAAGTCTGGCACGCGCTGCGCACCAGCGAACAATCGGTCCGTATTCCTTATGGAGGTCTGCCGCTGACATCAAAAACGCGGTACCGCTGGCAGGTGCGGGTAAAAGACAACCATGGCCAGCAGTCTGCCTGGTCTGCACCACAACATTTCCGGACCGGCCTGCAGCCGCAAGACTGGACGGCGAAATGGATCACGGTTCCGGGCGCCGACACCGCTGCCGCGAGTCCGTTGCTGCGCCAGGTCTTTGTGGTTAAAAAAAATGTGCGTGCTGCCACTGCTTACATTACGGCTAAAGGTTTGTATGAGGCGCGCCTGAACGGCAGCCGCGTGAGCGACCATTATTTTGCGCCGGGCTGGACAAGCTACAAAAACCACATCCAGTACCAGGTCTATCCGCTCGACGGGCAGATCAGGAAAGGAAACAACGTGCTGGCGCTGGTGCTGGGCAATGGCTGGTACAAAGGGCGGATCGGCTTTTCACACCAGAGCAAGTTTTATGGCGATACCCGGGCTGTGCGGGCCCAGCTGGAAATTGAGTATACAGACGGCAGCAGCGAGGTGATTACCAGCAATGAGAACTGGAAAACCACCGACGGACCAATACGCAGTTCAGACATGTATGACGGCGAAACCTACGATGCCAGGCAGGAACTGGCAGGCTGGGACCGGCCTGATTTTAACGAATCTGATCGCTGGAAACCCGTCAGGATACTCCCTGAGGGACCGGAAAGGCTGGTGGGTATGAGTGGGCCGCCGGTGCGTAAGCATGAAACTTTCAAACCAGTAAAGATATTCAAAACGCCGTTGGGTGAAAACGTGATCGACTTCGGACAGAACCTCGTCGGCTGGGTAACCGTGCGGGCACGGGGTGCAGCGGGGACAAAAATCACCCTTAGCCATGCTGAAGTGCTCGACAAGGCCGGTAACTTTTACATCACCAACCTGCGGTCGGCCAAACAGCAGAACCACTACATCCTGAAGGGTGGAGAAGCTGAAAGTTTTGAGCCGCACTTTACATTTCAGGGTTTCCGGTATGTGAAAGTGGAGGGATACCCTGGAACGCTGCGGCCAGAAGACTTTACCGCCGTTGCGCTGTACTCGGATATGAGACCGACCGGTAAATTTACAACCTCAAATACTTTGCTGAACCAATTGCAGCACAATATTCAATGGGGACAGAAAGGTAATTTTGTTGATGTGCCGACCGATTGCCCGCAACGTGATGAACGCCTGGGCTGGACTGGCGATGCGCAGGCATTCGCCAGCACGGCCGCATACAACATGGATGTATCGGGTTTTTTCAACAAGTGGATGAAAGACGTGGCTGCTGATCAGCATGCAAATGGCAGCGTGCCTTTCGTGATTCCGAACGTACTGAACGCCGGCGATGCGGGCGCCACCGGCTGGGCCGATGCAGCAACCATTATTCCGTGGACAATGTATCTCACCTACGGCGACAAACAGATACTCGCGAGCCAGTACACCAGCATGAAGAAATGGGTGGACTACATGGTTTCACAATCTGTAGATAACCTTTGGGCAAAGGGTTTCCACTTTGGCGACTGGCTGTTCTACAGGCCAAACGACGACAACGACGGCCGGGCAGCCGTGACCGATAAATACATGATTGCGCAAACCTTTTATGCCAACTCGGTACAGATTCTTGCCAATACGGCCGAAGTCCTGGGTAAGCCCGAAGAAGCGGCCCGGTATCGCGATTTGCTGCAGAAAATTAAAAGTGCTTTTGTTGAGGAATACATGACGCCGAAAGGCAAGCTGGTCTCCGACACACAAACGGCTTATGTGCTGGCGCTGCAGTTCGACATGTTGCCCGAGGCTTTTCGGGCACAGGCTGCCAAACGCCTGGTTGACAATGTGCAGAGTTACGGTAACCACCTGACAACCGGATTTCTGGGCACGCCTTACCTGTGTCATGTACTGAGCCGGTTCGGGTATCAAAATACGGCATATGACCTGCTGATGCAGGAAAGTTACCCATCCTGGCTCTACCCGGTCAAGATGGGCGCGACGACCATCTGGGAGCGTTGGGATGGCATTAAGCCCGACGGATCATTCCAGACAGCGGATATGAATTCATTTAATCATTATGCCTACGGCGCCATAGGCGACTGGATGTACAAAAATATAGCGGGCATACGGTTGCTAGAGGCATCGCCCGGTTACAAGACCTTTGAGATTTCGCCCAGGCCAGGTGGTAAACTGACCAATGCTGCCGCTGAACTGGAAACGGTATACGGGCCGATTAAATCTTCCTGGACCATTGTCGATGGCAAGTTCCGGCTTGACGTGAGCATACCTGTGAACACAACGGCCAGCATCAGGCTGCCTGGATCGGATAAGACCGAAAAAGTGGGTTCGGGGTCCTACCACTTTGAATGTGCATATTAATTGATCGTAAAACCGGGCCGGAACGCGCTAGTTGTGCTGTCGATGGCTAAAGCTGTAAAAATGACTTTTTACCTGAGGGAAGTACAGAAAATCAGACACATCGTTTACGGCAACCAGGGACAGTTGGAGGCAGTTATAGGTGCACGCCGCTTTCTTGACGGAAATTTAGACGGCAATATCAATCTCGACCTGCTGTCTGAAAACAGTTACATTTCGAAATTCCACTTGTTGAGGCTGTTTAAACAGTACTATGGGCAAACGCCCCGGCAATACCTGACCGACAGGCGCATCGAGCGATCAAAAATCTGTCTCAGGAGGGGAATGGGCATAGCACAGACCTGTTACGCCGTCGGGTTCGAGAGCCCCAATTCATTCAGTACGTTGTTTAAGTCGCGGACCGGCGTCTCGCCCACGCAATTTAAAAAAGAGCAATTTTCACAACGTTCCATGCCTCCACATTCGGAAACTTCGTGCATTGAATTTAAAACCTGAGCAAAAATGAAAGTAAAAGTTTTAAGCGTCCCGGTATGGGACCAGGAGCAGGCCCTGGCGTTTTACACCGAAAAACTCGGCTTTATCAAAAAGGTAGATCTTCCTCTGGGCGAAGACCGTTGGTTAACGGTAGTCAGCAAGGAAGAGCAGGATGGCGTTCAGGTGCTGTTGGAGCCGGCGCCCAAACATTTTGAACCGGCAAAAATTTATCAGCAGGCGCTTTTTGACGCCGGTATTCCGTACACCCAGTTTGATGTGGAAAGCGTGCAGCAGGAGTATGACCGCCTGGTCGGGCTTGGCGTCGCATTCAGTGTTCCGCCGACCGAAATGGGTACGGTGAATATTGCCGTATTTGACGATACCTGCGGTAACAACATCCAGCTGGTGGAGATGCGCTGAGGGGCAGTTCCGGCAACTGTTATCGGTGCCAAAGGGAATTTTGCAAGCCGATTACATTAAAAAAGCAGGCAGGATTATTTTCCTGCCTGCTTTTTTCAGCTTTCTTCGTAAGTGGGTCCGTACATGCCCGGCACCTTGTTGCCGGTTGCCCTGAGGTAGACGATCAGTTCGCCGCGGTGGTGATAAATGTGGTTAAAGAGAAAGCCCCGCGCAACGATTCCGCGTTCCATCGGCCCGAGCACCACCTGCTCACCAGCTTTCATGGTCCAGTTTTCCTGAAGCTTTTGCTCTGTCAGCGAAGCCAAGGCTGTTCTCGCTTTTGCAACGTTGCTTTCAAACAGTTCAATTGTTGCGGCAATGTCGGCAGGGTCGCCCCGTTCCAGGCTGTCTGCCGCAAGATCATAAACGTCTTGTGTCAGTGCCCCGACATACCAGTAATAAATGGTGGCAATGTGCTGGGCCAGCTCGCCCATTGTCCAGGAAATGGCTGAAGGTTTATAAGCCAGATCTTTTTGGGGAATGGCCTGCAGCAGCCTGCGTGTGCTGTTCACTTCCTGCTCGAACTCGGCCGTAAGGTATTTTAGTATCATGGTGAGGATGTTTTTTAGTTTACTAAAATAAGAAACACGACCTTGAAAGAAATGGCTTTTTTAGAAGAACTAAACCGCAAGTTGATTAACGGTTTCCGCCACCAGCCCAGTCGTCGTTATAGATGTTTTTTGTGATCTGCACATTGATTCCTTCTGCAGGGAAAATGGAGACCTGCGAGGTGATACCCTCCTGGGTGTCTCTGTCAATGACCTTCTTAATCTTTATGTTATAGACGTGCTGCACTACTCCTGACCCAGGACCAAAACGGTCAATGGCCATGAACTCGTTTTCCAGTGTATAGTCAAAAAAGTAATTGGGATAGGCGCCAAGAAAACAGAATCCCGGACCGATCATTACCGGCAGAGAAACAGGTTTCCCCTTCATGGTGGCTTCCCAGATTACCTTCAAATTTCGATTGCCTCCGTCCTGATAGACCCGGAAAGAATCCCAGCTATCAATTTGATCAAGACTGGATCCCCAGATCGTCCCGGTGTGGGCGATGTAATCTTTCCCTCACTCAAACCAACCAACCGTCCACACCGCTACCACCGGCAAATAATGCTGCAACGAGCCCCGCAGGCGCTGCAGGGCCTTGCGCATGTGCTGCTCTACAGTGTTTACAGAAATGTTCAGGCGTGTGGCAATCTCCTTGTGCGGCAGGTGCTCCTGTCGGCTCAGCACAAACACTTCCCGGCACTTTTCCGGAAGGTTGTTTACCCCTGTCTGTATCGCCTTCTCAAGTTCCCTGCGCGCCAGGTCCTGTTCGGTACCGGTCGCTGCCGCAGACCAGAGCCGCGCAATGCCGTCTTCGTGTTTTTTTCGCATCAGCACCTCTCGGTAATAATTGTATACCCGGTGTTGTACAGCGCTATACAAGTAAGCTTTGACTGATTTTTCAGGATCAAGCTCGCTTTTCCGCCTGAAGAAGTCGAGAAATATGTCCTGCACCATTTCCTTCGCCAGTTCCCGGTCGCCCGTTTTCCTCGCCGCAAGCGCCACCAGACCGGTTACATGCCTCAGGTATAAAACGTCGAACGCCTCTGCCGTACCCTGCTGCCACAGCGTAACGAGCTCTGCATCGCAAAGCAAAGACATCGTAGAAATACTTGTCGGCTGAAGGCTCATGTATGGATACAGGCAATAGTTGGTTTCACGAATATATCATCGGGCATTAAGTAAAGCAAATTAAAAGCATACATGTTACCAAGATGTTAAGTGCCGGTCAACTCTTCTTTGGCTTCGAGCTGCATCAGGAGCTAAATTTTTTTTCCGTCCGGATAACGGTTCGCCACGCGTTGCGGTAATCAACTGTAAACCGACCCGCAATGGATCAAGACAAACTACGCCGCTTACTGGACAAATACAAGGAAGGTACCTGCAGCCCGCAGGAACTCGACGAGCTGGAAGCCTGGTATGCCCGGCTGGACCATGATACAGACATGCCTGGTGGCGATACGGCTGCGCAGGGAATGCTTGCCGACCTGAAACGGCGCATGCCTGCTGCGGGCCCGGCGGTTAAGCCACTGGGCAGCAAGTGGTACATCCAGGTTGCAGCCACCTTATTTGTCGGCGTTGCCCTGGCGGCGCTCATATTCAGGTACGGACAGACTGGCCGCCCTGACAGCGTTTCATTACATACGCCTCAGACCGTTCAGGCCCGGCACAACCGTTTCGTGCAGTTGCCAGACGGCACCCGGGTCATCCTGAAAGAAGGAAGCCGGCTGCAATATGCAGCTTCATTTAATGAAAAAGTAAGGCAGGTGACCCTCGTGGGCGAAGCCTATTTTGATGTGAAACACGACGCCAGCAAGCCATTTATCATTCACACAGGAAGCGTTCGTACGCAGGTGCTGGGCACGGCATTCAACATCAAAGCGTACCCCGAGCAAAAAGATATTGTCGTTACGGTAACGCGCGGCAAGGTAAAGGTAAGCGAGAAAAGCCGGGTGCTGGCCGTGCTGACGCCCAACAAGCGGGTCGTTTTCAACAAAGACCGCGCTACCGCATTGCACCAGGATATCGAAGCCGATACAGTGGTTAGCTGGGTCAGGAAAAACCTGGCCTTTGACAATGAATCATTTGGTAACGTAGCCAGGCAGCTCGCAGACCGCTTCCAGGTATCCATTAAAATTGAGAATGAGCGCCTCAGCCCATGTCCGACAACCGTTGCGTTCTCCGGTTCAGAGAACGTAGACGAAGCGCTGAAGATATTATGCCTGATCCGCGGTGCCTCCTTTAAAAAGGTAAACGGTGTTTATGTTATTGACGGAGAAGGTTGTACGCTAAATTAACGAGAGAATTTTATGACCAGATCACCATGACCCAACCGGCGTGCAAACGTCAATAAAAAAACTCCTCTGCTTGGGGAAGCGTACCGAGGAGTTTTAGTCAAAATCATGTTTACATTTTAACCAGACAAAACTATGCAAAATCTTTTTTGCAGGAAAGGCATTTGTGTGCCTGAATACGCCAGTCTTAATCGCATTTTCCTGTTTACTATGAAAATAAGTGCCTGCATGGCAATTATTTTGCTAACGACCTTCCAACTGCTGTTTGCCCGTCCCGGCAGGGCGCAGAGCGTTCACAACAAGGTCATTACCGTTGCCTTCCAGGATGTCAGCCTGAAAGATGCGCTCGGTCAGATTTCCTCTTTATCGGGCTTCAAGTTCGGCTACCCGACCGAACAGGTGAGCCGGTACGGACACATCACCGTCGAAAAACAATCGGCTACCGTAGCCAGCATCCTGAACAGGGTGCTGAGTGGCACAGGCATGGATTATACGCAGCAGGGCAATACCATTGTTGTCTTCAAAAAAGCCGATGACGCCAAAAGGGAGCAGTCATCTGTGCAACAGAAAAGCATCAGGGGCAAGGTGACCGACCGCAGGGGTGAGCCGCTGGAAGGGGTGAGCGTCAAAGTGAAAGGCGGCAACGCCAGCGCCTCTACAAAAAATGACGGCTCTTATACCATCGAAGCGGCCGATGGCAACGCCATTCTCGTCTTTAGTTACGTCGGGTATCTGACCGAAGAGGTGGCCGCAGCCGGCAAAAGCCGGATAGACCTGCAGCTTCGCGAAACGGCCACCGACCTGAACGAGGTGCTGGTGATCGGCTACGGCTCGGTGCGGAAAAAAGACCTGACCGGAGCCGTTGGCGATGTGAACGTAGCGCAGCTCGCAAAAGCCCCCGTTGCGTCTTTTGACCAGGCCCTGGCCGGACGGATAGCCGGCGTACAGGTATCTTCTATGGAAGACGGGCAGCCGGGCTCGGGCATGAACATCGTGATTCGCGGCAGCAACTCGCTCACCCAATCAAACGCACCCTTGTACGTGGTAGACGGTTTCCCTATGGAAAACCTGCAAACGGCCGGGATCAACCCCGACGACATCCAATCCATTAACATCCTGAAAGACGCCTCGGCAACCGCTATTTACGGTGCGCGGGCGGCCAATGGTGTCATCGTCATCGAGACAAAAAAAGGCAAAACAGGAAAGCCCGTCATCAGTCTTAACGCTTCTCTCGGCACCGAAACCACACCGAAAATGATGGATCTGCTCGATCCGCATGAATTTGTGAAATACGAATTTGAACGCTACGGTACAGGACCCGACCAACTGGGTTACTTTCTCAACGGCAAAACCGTAGACAGCTACCGCGAAACCCCCGGTATCGACTGGCAGCGCGAACTGTTCAGGACCGGTCTTACGCAAATACACAACGTAGCCATGCGCGGCGGCACGGACCAGACCAAGTACGCCATTTCGGGCTCGGTCTACAATTCTGACGGTGTGGTGGCCAACAGCGGTTTTGACCGGTATCAGGCGCGAATTTCAGTTGATCAGACGGTGAGCAAAAAGCTAAAAACGGGTATCAATGTGAACTTCAGCAACCAGCTCACCTACGGACAGGTACTGGGGCGCACATCGGCGACCTCATCGACAACCATTAGCGGGTTCCTCCTGTACTCGGTATGGGGCTATCGCCCGGTTACAGGTTCAGAAGCAGACAACCTGAGCCTGGAAGACCAGCTGCTCGACAGCGGTGTGGATCCCGCTTCAGATTTCAGAATCAACCCGATCATCTCCGCCGAAAATACGCTGCGGCAGCGCAAAATCAACAACCTGACCGCCAACGCGTATGCCGCGTATGACTTTACCAAACACCTGACCCTGAAGATTACAGGCGGTTTGAACGGATACATCAGCCGGAACGAAGAATTTTACAACAGCAAAACCGTTCGGGGCACACCGCTGCGCGTAAATAACATCAACGGTATTAATGGTTCTGTAAACAATGGCCAGCACCTGGACTGGCTGAACGAAAACACGCTCACCTGGAGCAAAAGCCTCGGCGGCGGGCACCGGCTCGAAGCCCTTGGCGGCGTTACGCTGCAAGGAGCGAGAAATACCGCAAACGGTTTCTCGGCCATCCTGGTGCCCAATGAATCGCTCGGCATCGCCGGCCTGTCGCAGGGTACGCCGCTGGAAACCATCAGCAATGCGAGTGAAAACCGCATGGCTTCTTTCATCAGCCGCGTAAATTACAATTACAAATCGCGGTACCTGCTTACCGCGACTATGCGCGCAGACGGGTCATCTAAGTTTTCACCCGGCAGGCGCTGGGGTTATTTTCCTTCTGCTGCCTTCGCCTGGCGCATGAGCCAGGAATCGTTCCTGAAGAAAATTCCAGCCATCAGCGATGCCAAACTGCGCGTCAGTTATGGGGTAACCGGTAACAACCGGGTCAGCGACTTTGCCTACCTGGCTGCAATAGACCTGAACGATCTGGCCAGCTATTCCTTTAACAACCAGCGCCTGTACGGACTCAACATCACCCGGCTGGGCAACCCCGAACTGCGGTGGGAGAGCACGGCTCAGGTCGATGCCGGCTACGACCTGAGCCTGTTCAAAGACCGGGTAAGCCTGGTGGTAGATTGGTACCGCAAAACGACCTATGATCTGCTGCTCAACGCACAACTGCCTTATACCACCGGTTTCAGCAATTCCTTCAAAAACATCGGCAAGATCCGGAACGAAGGCTGGGAGTTTACCTTAAACACCATCAACGTTCATACACCAAAATTCAGCTGGGAAAGCAATTTCAACATCAGCTTTAACCGGAACAAGATCATGTCGCTGGCCGAAAACCAGCCCAACCTCCTCTCCAACATCCGTTCTTTCGTAAGCCGGATGGCCGAAGAACCGCTCTATATTGCCGAGATCGGCAAACCTGCCGCCATGTTTTACGGACTGATCTGGGACGGCGTGTATCAGTATGCCGACTTTGATCAGCCGTCGCCGGGTGTTTATGTGCTGAAAAACAGCGTACCGACCAATGGTGACATCAGAAGCGCTATCAAACCGGGCGATATCAGGTACCGCGACATCAACAATGACGGTGTCATTGACGGCGGCGATAAAACGGTGATCGGAAACGCGATCCCCGTACACGTTGGCGGCTTCTCAAACAGTTTTAGTTACAAAGGGTTCGAGCTTAGCGTGCTGCTGCAATGGTCGTACGGAAACAAGATCATGAATGCAAACCGGCTCATCTTTGAAGGCAACATTACCGAAGTGCCGCATTTTAACCAGTTTGCTTCCTGGGCAGACCGGTGGACACCCGAGAACCAGACCAATGAGCTCTTCCGTGCCGGAGGCGGAGGCCCGCAGGTCATGTCATCGCGTACGCTGGAAGACGGCTCCTACCTGCGCCTGAAAACGGTGGCGTTAAGTTATTCGCTGCCTGCAGCGTTCATTCGCCGGGCCAGGATCCGTTCGCTGAGCCTCAATGTAGCGGCGCAAAACCTGCACACCTGGACCAATTACAGTGGCATGGATCCCGAAGTGTCGGTGCAGAACTCAACGCTTACGCCCGGTTTCGATTTCTCGGCATATCCGCATTCCCGCACCCTGGTTTTCGGACTTAAAGCAGCTTTCTAACGATTTAATAACAAGGTTATGAAGAAAATATACACCTTATTCCTGGTACTGATCCTGTTCAGTGCCAGTTCTTGCAAAGATTTTCTGGACACACAGCCGGAAGACTTTTTATCTCCCGAATATTATTATACCAACGAGACGCAGATCAACACCGCGCTTGCCGGCATTTACAGCATCATGGCCGATACGCGGAACGAGGAACCGTTCTATGCCGCCAGTTACATCAGTTCGATGGGCACGGAGGGCGACGACGGCTACTACCGCAAGGGCCCAGACCGCAACATTGTGGGCCAGTTTCTGTATAACGCAAGCGTGCCGGCCATCTCGCACCTCTGGGAAAGTCTGTACAGCGGCATCAACCTGGCCAACCTCATGCTCGAGCGCATAGACGGAGCAGACATGCCTGCAGCCAAACGCGAAGTAGCAAGGGGAGAGGCCCACTTCCTGCGGGCCTACTATTATTTCATCCTTGTGTCTAACTGGGGCGATGTGCCTTTGAAGCTGACCTCGACCACATCGCCGCTGAACAACGAGATCGCACGCAGTCCCGCACGCGAAGTGTATGCGCAGATTGTAAAAGACATGGAAACCGCATACGGCCTGGTGCCGACTGCGACCACCGTTGGCTTTGGCGGCCGCGTCAACAAATCGGCAGTTGCCGGCATCCTGGCGCGTGTTTACCTGTACTGGGCTGGTGCCCCGCTAAATGATGCCTCGAAATACCAGAACGCCCGCGATTGGGCACTCAAGGTGATCGACTCGCAGGAGCACAGCCTCAACAGCTCATACCAGCAGGTTTTTATCAATTACGCCGCTGATAAATACGACATCAGGGAATCGATCTGGGAAGTGGAGTTTTACGGCAACCGCACAGACAGGCCGCGCCAGGCAGGTTTGGTCGGCAATTATATCGGCATACGCTCTACAAGCGACGAGGTAGGAAACAGCAACGCCAATGTGCGCGCCACCTCGAGGCTTTACCAGCTTTACGGCAACGGCGACCTGCGCCGAGACTGGGCCATAGCACCCTTTCAGTACACGCCTGTCAACTCGTCAACGAAGGTAAACTACGCGTCGACCGCCATCTGGAACCGCGATGTGGGCAAATACCGGCGCGAATATGAGGTCTTCCTCCCGAAGTCGAAGGGCTACACCCCGATCAATTTCCCGATTCTTCGTTATGCCGATGTGCTGCTGATGTATGCCGAAGCAGAAAATCAGGTGAGCGGGCCGACGGCTGCGGCGATTAACGCTGTCAATATGGTGCGCCGGCGTGGTTATGGAAAGCCGGTCACGGCCGCTGATGCTGCGGCAGATCTGAGGCCGGGGCAGTATGCTGACAAGGCTGCTTTCCTTCAGGTTATCCAGGATGAACGATCGCGCGAACTGTGTTTCGAATGCCTGCGTAAATACGACCTGATCAGGTGGGGAACCTACGTTTTTGCCATGAAGGCGGTAGGCGCCACGTATCAGAATTCATCCGGTGTTCCCTCTGATGCGCGGAATGTTGTGCCTTCGTTGCAGCTTATTGACCAGAAACACCTGTTCTGGCCCATCCCGACACACGAGCTTTCTTTAAACCGGAAACTGAGCCAGAATCCGGGCTGGTAATTACCATTAATTGTGTACACATGAAAAGAATTTATTTATACCTGTTCGCACTGCTGGGTCCATTTGCCGCCGCTTGCGACAAATCAATGGATGTTGGCGAACCGGTTTTCGAAGTAACCGGTTATTCAGTCGAAAACCGTTTAGACAGCGCCGGTAACCCCATCAAAAGCGTGACCTTTACACTTGACGGCAACGCGGATATTATTTCCTTTTATTCGGGCGAAACCCTTCGGGATTACAATTTTCGTGAGGGTCGCGTTGTGAAGACTAAAAACGTGACCATGTCTTTTAGTTCGAACTGTAAGCTCAACAGCGGCACGATCGCTATGGCGAACCAGCTGTCGGTGGTTGCATCGACCAACTTTACCGGGCAACTGAACGATACAGCGGTTCAGGCAGCAAGCTGGACCGATATTACCGGGCGGTTCAAACTTTCGCCGCTAGTAGCCACAGACAATTTTCTTCCCTCAGGCGAAGCGGATGTATCAGACCTGTTCCAAAAAGGAAAACCCTTATATATTGCTTTTAAATATGTGACACCGCCGCAAACCACTGCACTGCGCCATACGCAATGGCGCATGCGCGACTACCTGCTCAGGCGCAATACCGAACTTGGCCTGAACACACTGGCCAGCCAGTCTGCCACGCCCTGGAATTTGTACCATAAAGGGCCGTTCGAGTCGGGTCGTTCAGCCAACAGCACTTCGCAGCTCATCCTTCGGGGCAACAACTCGGCGGCGAATTTCTCCGAACCAACCGAAGACTGGGCCATATCGCCGGCCATACAAGTGGTCGAAGACACCGACATTGGTCCGGACCGGCCTTTCGCCATCAAAACGCGGATCGACGTGCCAATTTCTGTGTACACGTTCAACTACAGCAAGCCAGGCACCTATAAAGCCGTATTTGTGGCCTCAAATGTAACGGCCAGTCAGGAAGTAAAGGTCGTGAAGACCATCGACGTAGTTATCAAGTAAAACCGTGAAAAAATTACAGACAACAATCAGGCTGCTATTCTGCGCGCTCGTGTCGCTGACCTGCCTCCAGCAGGCAGCAGCCAGGCAAAATAGCCGTACCGACATCAGTGCCGTCCGGCGCTCGGGCACAGACAAAAACATCCTGATCGCCACACACCGCGGCGGGCTCTGGCAGCGGTTTCCTGAAAACTCGCTCGAAGCCATCCGGGCGGCCATTGAAGTGGGGGCAGATTTCATTGAGGTTGATGTGCGCAAAACCAAAGACAACCAATTGATCCTGATGCACGACCAGACCCTTGATCGCTGTACCAACGGAAAAGGCCGGGTGCGGGAGCACACGCTTGCTCAGATCCAGGCGCTCTATCTTAAAGATAAAAACCGGCAGTTGACAAAATTCCGTGTGCCGACTTTGAGGGAGGCGTTATTGGCCATGAAAGGCCGGGTGTTCATCAAGGTGGACAAATACAATGAAGAAAAGATTCTCGACAAAATTGTCGCTGTCCTTGATGAAACCGGCACCATGAGGCAGGCGTCTTTCAGGGCGGGACTGGATTACGAGAAGTTCAGGAATCGGTATGAGGGCCGATACGGCAGGCTTCATGTTTTTCCGGCGCTGGAAGGCGACACGTCAATTAAAAATGCTGCGGCTGCGCTTCACACTTTCCGCACAAACGTGAACCCGGTTGTTTTCCAGGCAAAGTTTAAAGACCCCGCTTCGGCTGTAGTGCCGCACCTTATGCCGCTTAACCGCGCCGGCTACCACATCTGGACCATGGCCAGCCGGCCCTATTACTGCGGCGGCTTCGACGACAAAGTCTCACTTACCGATCCCGAAAAAGGCTGGGGCCGGCTGATCGCGCTGGGTGTAACCATTATTGAAACCGATTATCCTGAGCAGCTGCTCGCTTACCTCAAACAACGAAAACTGCATCCGTAACTGTTGAATACATGAAGAACTTTTTTTTATCTGTCCTGCTGGCCTTGTTTACAGCCGGCGCCTTCGGGCAGTCGGCCCAGGCCGTCAAAGCAAAAATGGCCGCATTGTTTGATCCCTCGGCCAGTCAGCCGCTGGTCTGCGCGCACAGGGGCGACTGGCGAAACACACCCGAAAATTCCATTCAGGCACTCAGAAATTGTGTGGCCATGGGTGTCGATATCATGGAACTGGATCTGAAAAAGACCAAAGACGGCCACCTGATCGTGATGCATGACAAAACGATAGACCGGACCGTAAAGGGCAAGGGCAAACCCGAAGATCTTACGTTTGCAGAGATCAAGGCCATGTGGCTGCGCAATGGCACCGGGCATGCCACTACCCACCGCGTGCCGGGTTTTGAAGAGATGATGGCCGAGGCAAAAGACAAGATCATTGTCAACATTGACAAGGGATATGAATACTTTGACGATGTGATCGCGGTGCTGCGCAAAACAGGCACCATGCATCAGGCCATTTTAAGCGTTACCAAAAACCTGCCTTACGACAGCGTGCTGAAGGCGCATCCCGGTATCCCCGCAGAACTGGTGCTGATGCCGGTTATTGACCTGGCCGATCATGAAGCCGCGGCAATGTTGCAAAGCTACAAAGTCCGGAAGAACGTTGTTTACCAATTCGATTTCAAGGACGACCATTCGCCGCTGTTGGCGCGGGTGGGCGAACTGAGAAAACAGCGGTACGGCGTCTGGTTCAACAGCATCTGGCCTGAGTTGTCGGGTGGCCACCATGATGACCTTGCTGTTGAGGGTAACCAGCCCGATCAGGCCTGGGGATGGATGAAACGCATGAACGTTTCGGTTATCCAGACGGACCGGCCAGCCGCCCTTTTGCAATACTTTAAACGCTGATCGATATGTTGAACGCGAAACGATTTCTGACCGGCTTAATAGTCGCTGCTCTGGCGCTCACCGGCGCAGCGACGCCTGAACGCCCCCAGGCTAAAACGCGGGTTTACCTGCTCATGGGCCAGTCGAATATGGCAGGCAGGGGCAAGGTTACAGCAGTGTATAAAAGCATGCAACACCCGCGGGTAATCATGCTGAACAAAAACAACCAATGGACAGAGGCGAAGCACCCGGTTCATTTTGACAAACCCGATGTAGCAGGCGTTGGTCCAGGCCTGCGTTTTGGCATGGAACTGGCCAAAGCCTATCCGCACGACACCATTGCACTGGTTCCCTGTGCGGTAGGCGGAACCTCGATCACCAAATGGGAACCCGGCGTGTATGACAAAGCCAGTAAGCGGCATGTATATGACGATGCACTGGCGAGGATCAGAACGGCGATGCAGAAAGGGACTGTTCATGGTGTAATCTGGCTCCAGGGCGAGGCAGACAGCGGTAAAGACACTGCAGTAAACGGTTACCTCTCAAAATTGGATGGCCTGATCCGGAATATCCGCCGGGAAGTGGGAAATGAACAGCTGCCCTGGGTAGCCGGCGAGCTGGGCCGGTACCGCCAGCGCTACCTCGTTTTTAACAAGGAACTGCGCAAATTACCCCGAAAGGTAGCCAACACAGCGGTCGTAACCTCGACCAATCTGCAGCACAAAGGCGATACAACACACCTGGACAGCCCATCGGCAGATCTGTACGGAAAGCGCTTCGCGCGGCAGATGATCCGCCTGGAACGCAAAATGAAGTAACGAAGGCAGTGCTCGGCAAGGCATTTGCAGGCCGGAAGCCCATGCGCCCTTCGGGCAATACAAATGCCAATTAGCATTGAGAATACTAAACATATGAAATATTTCCTTACGGCCCTGGCGGCCCTGTTTTTTTGTAGCATTGCCTTCGCGCAGCTGCCTGATAACCTGCCTTTAAAGCTGAGGGTGGGTACCTATAATGTCGGACATTTTAACCAGGGCTCACTGGGCGGGTTCCAGCGGACCGGCCAGCAGGTAACGGCCGAAATGCTGCGGTGGAAAAAGTGGATAGGCGAACAAAGCCTGGATATCCTCGCGCTGAATGAATGGAACAAACATTTTGACAAGGACAGTACCCTTAACGCAGAAGAGGTTCTGCTCAAGCCGTACTATCGGAACGTCTATTTCGGCGCGGAGAAACGCTGGATCTATAATGGCATTGCGACGCATTACAAACTTCAGAACATCCGCCAGAAGGTGTCGTCGGGCGAATATTACATGGTTATCGGCGACCTGAAGGTGGGGCGCAAAAATATTGCGGTTATTTCCGTTCACATTCCCTGGCAGAAAGACTGGCACAAGCAGGCCCTGGAAGCACTCACCAAAGAGCTGGAGAAACATGCGTATTTTATCTGTATGGGCGACATGAATTCGACCGATGCCGAGCAGCTGGCGTTTCGGTCGAAGGGTTTTAACATCGCCAACGGCGGACATATGGGCTGGTTCGGCACCGCTGCGGCCGCCAATATGATAGCGGGGCGTACCGCAGGGCCCAACACCAATATTGACAACATCATTACCAGCGGCAACATCAGCATCATGAAGGTCAGCGCGCCGCATACCGGGCTGAACGACCTGGACCACCTGCCGGTAATGGCCGACCTGGTGGTGAACTGGTAATTCTGCAACCTGATTGATGATTCAGGGCGCAGTTTTTCCACTTATTTTGGGAAGCACCATGCCCGGCAGCACCAGGAGAGCCACCAGGACCCCGCCCAGGCAAACCAGGTGTACGAGCGTGCTCCAGGCGAATGCATGCAGGAACTTGCAGCTCTGCTGCTGCAAGTTCATCAGGTGGTAGAACAGGCCGCCAGTCAGGGAAATACCCAGTGCGCCAAAAAGCTGCTGGGCGGTGGTGTATACACCAGAAGCGTTGCCGACCAGTTCGGTCGGCAGGCCTTTCATGGCAATATTGGCAAAAGAGGGCAGGACAAGCGCCACCCCGAACCCATGCAGCACCATGACGGCGTATCCGGCCGGCGGGTTTGCCGGCCAGGTGAAAAGAAGGAGTTGGAGCGCCAGGGCCAATGCAATGAACAGCACTCCCGAGATCAGGACCGCTTTACCAAAGCGCAGCACCAGCCTGGGGGCAATTAGCGAAGCCAACATAAAGCCTGCGCCCTGAAAAACAACAAAAAATCCGGCTTTGAGCGGCGGCAGGTGCAAACCGGTCTGGAGAAAAATGGCGAGAACAAAAAAATAGGCATCCAGCATGAACATAAACAGGGCCGCCGCCAGGATGGCCAGGTTAAAATTCCAGTACGCAAAAAGCCCTGGGTTAACCAGCATATGCCGGCCCTGCCGGCGCCTGTGGCGTTGCAGCCAGCCAAAGCGGCAAAACAGCAGGAGCGAAAGCGGCAAGGTATACACAAGGTACACCGGTTGTTCCATGCCTGCCGTGAGCGAAAAGACCAGCAGGATCAGGGCAGCTGACACCAGCAATGCGCCGGTATAGTCCATCTTTTCGGTCATGCGATCTTCAACTGCAGGAAGATAGCGTTTTCCAAGCATCAGCGCCCCCAGGCAAACGGGTATATTGACCAGAAAAATATAACGCCAGGATTGGTCTACCCATAGCGGATGAAGTTCGACCAGCAAGCCGCCAAGAAACTGGCCCGACATGGTACCAATGCCGATGGTCATGCCGTACCAGCCAATGGCATGCGTGCGTTCGCCGTGGCCGGGAAAGAGCAGGTGGATGAAAGCCAAAACCTGCGGCGACATGAGGCCGGCGCTGCAGCCCTGCACAAAACGCAGCAGGATCAACTGCCCGGGGGTCCCGGCCAAACCACAACCGGCCGAACTAAGCATAAACATGGACATACCTGCCAGGAAGATCTTTTTTCTGCCGTAATGGTCGCCGGCCCGGCCCGCCGCTATTAAACAGGAGGCAAAGCCGACCATGTACATGGCCACAACCAGCTGCATCTCCCCATCGCTGCCCGTCAGGCCCTGCTGCACCGAAGGGATGGCGATATTCACAATAAAGATGTCGACAATGGTAAGCAGGTGCGCAGCCAACAACACAAGCAGGGCCAGGGTTCTGTTGGGGTAGATGTTCATTGTATAGAATAGTCTATATATTGCAGAGTAAAAAAAACTAGACGAGCGTTGGTACGATTTTTTTAACGGCTTGCAGGTCATCGGTATTTCCGTTCATGCTGCTCGACACGACCGCACCTTCAATGAGTAAAAAGATGGCAGCTGCGGCCAGGTCTGCGTCTCTTTTTTTGCCGGTTCTTTCGAGCAGGATGTTTTTGATGGTGGTTTTCTGCTGCTGTTTGTGCCGGGTTACCAGTTCTGCCACCTGTTTGTTCAGCCTGCCGCCCTCTGCATTGATCTTGATAAAAGGGCAGCCTGCAAAACCAGATCTTTGCTGCAGCGCGATCCGGTAATCGATGAGTTTCATCAGTTTTTCGCCGGGCGATTGTACCGCTTCCAGGTATTCTGCCAGTCCCTTAAAAAAAGCGGTTTCTTCCAGTTCCAGGTAGCGGATCAGCAATTCTTCCTTAGACCGGTAATGCTTGTACAGCGAACCGATGGCAATTTCAGCCTCTGCCACGATCTGGTTAATCCCTGTGCTGTTGTAACCCTGCTGGTAAAACAGGCGGGAGGCGGTTTGCAGAATGCGCTCGTTTACGCTGGTCTTTTTCATGGCGATCAAAGGTAATAAAAAAAATATATAGACCTATCTATTTTTTTGAATGTATGCTGCAGGGTCTTGATGCGCCGGTACCGATCTTCCCGCCTTTCATATTGAAAACGACCCTACCATTTTGAAAGGGTTGTCGCGGCATATATGCCTGACAATTTACGCGGATTGCATTTTAAGATGATGATGTTCAGTCAATTGCGTTTTAACCCCGAAAGCTGGCACCCGGATGGTGTAGGGCCATTGAAAATTAAAGACCATGCTCACTATCGCATTATTCCTCGCGCTGCTTCTGCTGATGCGGCTTTGTTTCAAATCAATCGACTGGTTCGATAAAATCTAAAAATCCATGATCGCATTATTCATCATCGCACTGGCCGTCTTCATTTACATGATCTACGTGCTGATTTATCCTGAAAAATTTTAACAAGACGTTATGAACACAGAGATACTCGGACTTATCACCACCTACCTCCTCACGTTGCTCATTGCCATCCCGCTGGGAAAATACCTGGCAAAGGTTTTTGCCGGAGCTCCCGTCTGGACTGATTTTATGAAGCCGCTGGAGGGCCTGATCTTCAGGTTAGCCGGCGTCAGCGCCAGGGAACAAATGAACTGGAAGCAGCACATGAAGGCCTTGCTCACCATTAACCTGGTCTGGCTGGTTTACGGCTTTTTCGTGCTGATGTTCCAGGACAAACTTCCGCTTAATCCAGACGGGAACCCAGGCATGACGCCCGATCTTTCTTTCAACACCATTATTAGTTTTGTTGTGAACTGCGACCTGCAGCATTACTCAGGCGAAAGTGGTGTGACGTACCTGACCCAGCACATTGTGGTCATGTTCCTCATGTTCGTGAGCTGTGCCACAGGTATTGCGGCTGCGGTGGTCTTTTTCAAGGCTTTCCGCGACAAAACAACGGTCAAACTGGGAAACTTCTGGGAATTTTTTGTCCTGTCCATTACCCGCCTGCTTTTGCCGCTTTCTTTCGTCATTGCATTGGTTCTCGCTTTTAACGGCACGCCGGCCAGTTATGAGGGGAAAGACCAGTACATTTCCCTGCAGGGCGATACCGTTGGCGTATCGCGCGGTCCTGCAGCCGGCATGATCGCCATTAAACACCTGGGTACCAACGGCGGCGGCTGGTTTGGTGCCAATTCGAGCCACCCGCTTGAAAATCCGAATTACCTGACCAATTCGGTCGAGCTCATTGCGCAGGTCATTATTCCGATTGCCATGGTAGTCTGCTTTGGCGTTTTTATTCGCCGCCGCAGGCTATCATGGATCATTTTCGGCGTCATGACGATTGGCATGTTGTTGCTGCTCATCCCTACAGTCAGTTCAGAACTTGGCGGCAGCCCGGCCCTGTCTAAACTGGGGATCTCGCAGGTTTCAGGGGCCATGGAGGGCAAAGAAGTCAGGTTCGGACCCGCAATAACCGGTTATTGGAGCACGGTAACAACCATCATTTCGACTGGTTCGGTCAACAGCATGCATGACAGCGCCATGCCGCTTACCGGTGCCTGGCAGCTGCTGGGTATGATGGTCAACTCTTTTTACGGGGGCTGCGGCGTGGGGCTGCTGAATTATTTTATCTACCTGATCATCGCGGTATTTATTTCGGGCCTGATGGTAGGCCGGACGCCCGAGTTCCTCGGTCATAAGGTCGAGGCGCGGGAAATCAAGATTGCCGCCCTGATCACACTGCTTAGTCCCTTCCTGATCCTGGCCGGTACGGCGATCGCTGCGTACGTGTTCAAGTACCACGGCGATGCGGCCTGGGCGGTACAGCCGCAGAACTGGCTGAACAATCCCGGGTTTCACGGCTTTTCAGAAATGCTTTATGAGGTAACTTCGGCCAATGCCAACAATGGTTCAGGTTTCGAAGGCCTGGGCGATAACAACGTTTTCTGGAACGTGCTGACTGGTTTCGTCCTGCTCCTGGGCCGTTTCCTGCCGATCATTGGTCCGGTGGCCATTGCCGGGCTGCTGGCCTCAAAAAAATTCATCCCCGAATCGGCCGGTACGCTGCGCACCGATACGGTCACCTTCGGACTGATGACCCTTGCCGTAATCATCGTCCTGAATGCGCTTTCCTATTTCCCTGCGCTGGCGCTCGGGCCACTGGCAGAATACTTCACCATGCTTAAATCTTAATACCCTGATGAAAAATTCATCTAATCAATTATTCGAACCTGCACTTGTGCAGGCGGCCCTGAAGCAGTCTTTCATAAAACTTGATCCCAGGCTCATGATCAAAAATCCGGTCATGTTTACGGTAGAGGTTGGAACTCTGGTTATGGCATTCGTGACCGTGTATGCCATGAGCGCCAAGGACCAGGGCTCGGTCGGCTACAATTTTATCATTTTCCTCATCCTGCTGCTTACGGTGCTGTTTGCCAACTTTGCAGAGGCCATTGCCGAAGCCCGGGGCAAGGCACAAGCCGATTCACTGCGCAAAACACGCGAAGAAACCCCTGCAAAGGTCCTCTCTGCAGATGGCAGTATAGAAACCAGGTCTTCATCCCTGCTCAAAAAAGGCGATGTGTTTATCTGCACTGCCGGCGATACCATACCTGCTGATGGCGAGATCATCGCGGGCATTGCCACGATCGACGAATCGGCGATTACCGGCGAGTCGGCACCGGTGATCCGTGAATCGGGCGGCGACAAATCGTCGGTGACCGGTGGCACCAAAGTGCTGTCAGACCAGATCAAGGTGCAGGTGAACACCCAGCCCGGCGAAAGTTTCCTGGATAAAATGATTGCCCTGGTCGAGGGAGCCTCACGGCAGAAAACGCCCAACGAGATTGCCCTGACCATTCTGCTGGCCAGCTTTACGCTGGTCTTCATCATCGTCTGCGTAACCCTGAAACCTTTTGCCGATTACGCAAACACGCCGATTACCATCGCTGCGCTCATTTCACTTTTTGTTTGCCTGATCCCGACCACCATTGGAGGGCTGTTGTCGGCCATCGGCATTGCCGGAATGGACCGCGCGCTCCGGGCCAACGTCATTACAAAGTCGGGCAAGGCGGTCGAAACAGCCGGCGACATTGACGTGCTGCTGCTCGACAAAACGGGGACAATTACCATTGGTAACCGGAAGGCAACCAGCTTTTACCCGGCACCCGGTGTTGACATGGCAGACTTTACCGAGGCCTGCGTCATGAGCTCGCTTGCAGACGAAACGCCTGAAGGTAAGTCGGTCCTGGAACTTGCAGCTGCGCAGGGACAGGCGGTGCGGGCAGTGCCCCAAGGCGCCAGCTTCATCAGCTTCACAGCCGAAACCCGTTCCAGCGGACTGGATACCACCGACGGCAAACGCATTCGCAAAGGTGCTTTCGACTCGATCCGCAACATCGTGCTGCTGGCCGGTAATCCATTTCCGCAGGCGATCCAGGAACGTGTCGAAGCCATCTCAGGCAACGGCGGCACGCCGCTGGTCGTTTCGGTCAACGAAACGGCCCTGGGCGTGATCGAACTGCAGGATGTAATCAAACCGGGCATCAGCGAGCGGTTTGAACGGCTGCGCCGGATGGGCGTAAAAACGGTCATGGTAACCGGAGATAACCCTCTGACCGCCAGGTTTATCGCCAAGCAAGCCGGGGTCGATGATTTCATTGCCGAAGCCAGGCCCGAAGACAAGATGAACTACATTAAGGAAGAGCAGTCGCAGGGCAGGCTGGTGGCCATGATGGGCGACGGCACGAACGATGCGCCCGCGCTGGCACAGGCCGATGTAGGCGTGGCCATGAACAGCGGAACCCAGGCGGCCAAAGAAGCCGGAAACATGGTTGACCTGGACAATGACCCCACCAAACTGATCGAGATCGTGGAGATCGGCAAACAACTACTGATTACCCGGGGCACGCTGACTACTTTTTCGATTGCCAACGATGTGGCCAAGTACTTTGCCATTGTGCCCGCGCTGTTCATCGCTTCTATACCGGCGCTGCAAAGCCTGAACATCATGGGCCTGAACAGTCCGGAAAGCGCCATCCTTTCGGCTGTCATTTTCAACGCCATCATCATCCCCATCCTGATTCCGCTGGCGCTAAAGGGGGTTGCCTACAAACCGCTTGGCGCGAGTGCACTGCTCAGGCGTAACCTGTTGCTTTACGGCGTAGGCGGTGTGGTGGTACCTTTTATCGGCATTAAATTCATTGACCTATTTATTGGCCTGTTCCTTTAAACTTATTCAATCATGAAAAAATACATTTTACCCTCGATCAGGCTTACCGCTGTACTGCTGGTGCTGCTTTGTGTTGTTTACCCGCTGGCTGTTGCCTTTGCCGCCCGTTTTGCACCCGGGGCGGGCGGAGGTGAGAAACTTCAAAAAGATGGCAAGGTGGTCGGTTATGAACGCATCGGGCAAGTCTTCGACAAGCCCGGATATTTCTGGGGCCGTCCTTCTGCCGTTTCTTACAACGCCGCCGGCTCTGCCGGATCAAATAAAGGCCCTTCCAACCCCGACTACCTGAAACAGGTTGCTGACCGCGTCGATACCCTGCTCAAATACCACCCGGGCCTGAAAAAAGCAGACATCCCTGCCGACCTCGTAACCGCATCGGGCAGCGGGCTTGACCCGGAGATATCTGAACAGGCCGCCAGGATTCAGGTAAGCCGTGTGGCCAAAGCGCGCGGACTAGACAAAGCCCGGGTCGCGAAAGTCCTGGCCGAACATACCGAGGGCCCGGTATTCGGCTTGTTTGGGCCGGCGACAGTACACGTTCTCAAACTGAACCTGGCCCTTGATGGGCTTCAAAAATGATACGAACCGTCCCTGTTGGTTTCTTCCGGCGGTCTGGCCAACATGCGTTTGCCAACGTTGGGCCCGGCTTCCGGAAGAATTTCCAGGCATACAGATTATCTATATAAAGTACATGAAAAAACAATTGTTATTTGCTGCCGCACTTGCTGCCGGATCAGCAGTTTATGCCCAGGAGGAACCGAAAATTAAAGTAAGCGGTTACCTGGAAACTTACTATGGTTACGATTTTAACAAACCTGCCGATCATAACCGCCCGGGTTTTGTCTATTCGCACAACCGCCACAACGAACTGAATCTGAACCTCGGCTTTATCAAAGGCAGTTATGAGAGCGACATGGTGCGCGCCAACCTGGCGCTGATGGCCGGCACTTATGCAAACGCCAATCTTGCCGCTGAACCCGGCGTATTGAAGAACATCTTCGAAGCGAATGCCGGGCTGAAGCTGTCAAAATCTGTCAACCTCTGGCTCGATGCCGGTATCTTTTCCTCGCACATCGGTTTTGAAAGCGCCGTATCTAAAGACTGTTGGGTGGTTACCCGCAACATCTCTTCAGACAACACCCCTTATTATGAATCGGGCGCAAAACTGACTTATACGACAGATAACGGCCAGTTTACCGCGACAGCCCTGTACCTGAACGGCTGGCAGCGCATTGCCCGGCAAAATGGCAACAGCCAGCCTGCAGGCGGCCTGCAGCTAACATGGAAACCCGTCGCCGGGGTGGTGCTGAATTACAGCAATTACCTGGGCAGCGAAGGTGCAGACTCGGTTCGTATACAGCGCTTTTATCATAACTTTTATGGTATATTCCAGTTGGACAGCAAGTTCGGCCTGACTGCAGGTGCCGATTATGGTACACAGGAAACAGGTCGCGGGATAACGGGAAAGCATGAAGTTTTCACCGCAGTAGCAATCGCACAGTACCGCTTTGCCGAGAAGTTCGCGTTGGCCGGGCGGGTGGAATATTACAAAGATAAGAACGGCATGATCATCCCGACCGGCACGCCAAATGGCTTTCAGACCATGGGTTATTCGCTGAACCTTGACTACGCGCCGGTCAGCAACGCGGTGCTGCGGCTTGAAGGAAAGGTTTATGATAGCAAAGACCCGGTATTTGTGCGCAATACCGGCCCGGTGCAGGCAAACGCCCTGCTTACGGCAAGTCTGGCCGTTTCGTTTTAACCTGGCTGACCGAAGAATTTTAAAGGCTTGTCCCGTGACTAATCCCATGGGATTTGGCCATTTCAGGACAATACCAATTGCGGAATACAAACCATATGGACCCAAATACTGAGAAATCATCTGTGCGTAAATTTCTTGACCTGGTCAGGAAGTCAAAGCGGGGCAAGCTCAAAATTTACATCGGGATGAGTGCCGGTGTAGGTAAGACCTACCGCATGCTCCAGGAGGCGCATTCCCTGCTCAAAAACGGTGTCGACGTACAGATCGCCTACATTGAAACCCACAACCGGCCCGAAACACACGCACTGCTGGCCGGGCTTCCGGTCATTGCGCGGCGCAGCATCTTTTACCGGGGTAAGGCGCTGCAAGAGCTCGACCTGCAGGCTGTCATGGCCGTGCACCCGGAAGTGGTCATCGTCGATGAGCTGGCGCATTCAAACGTAGAGGGAAGTAAAAACACAAAACGCTGGCAGGATGTGGCCGATATCCTTGATGCCGGCATCAGCGTGATTTCGGCGGTTAACATCCAGCACCTGGAAAGTGTTAATGAAGAGGTAGAGAGAATTACCGGAATCTCAGTTACAGAACGGGTTCCCGACAGGATGCTGGAAACTGCCGATGAGATCGTGAACATTGACCTGACGGCCGATGAACTGATTGAAAGGCTCAGGGCGGGAAAGGTCTATGAAAAATCGAAAGTGGCAGGCGCGCTGGCAAATTTTTTCCAGCCCGAAAAATTGCTGCAACTGCGCGAGATGGCCCTGAACGAGGTTTCGCATTACCTGGAACGCAAGATCAGCGTCGAGGTGCCGCAGCAGATCAAACTGAGACCTGAAAAATTCCTGGCATGCATATCGACCAATCACCAGACCGCCAAAGTGATCATTCGCAAGACAGCCAGGTTGGCTTCTTATTACCGTTCGCCGTGGATCGTGCTGTTTGTGCAGCGCGGCCGCGAGGGGGGCGACAGGATCAGGCTGGACCTGCAGCGGCACCTGATCAACAACCTGAAACTGGCCACCGAATTGGGCGCCGAGGTGCTTAAAGTGAAAGACGAAGATGTGACCGCCACCATCAGCCGGATCGCGGCTGAAAGAGAAGTTACCACGATCTGCATGGGCAGGCCGCGCCTGAAATTCTTTCAGATCATCATGCGCACCGCCCTGTTCAATAAATTGCTGAAAAATATTGCACAAACCGAAACTGACCTGGTAATTCTCTCCTGACTAACGTATAATTGACCCATGAAAATAAAAACGAAGCTTCGGCTCGGATTTGGATTTTTATTCCTGATCGTCCTGCTGTTCGGCGCGACATCGCTGCATTACATCAATAAGATCTCTGTCAGCTCGAAAGTTATTCTGAAAGATAACTACGAAAGCCTCAAATATGCACGCGAGATGCGCAGCATTCTTGATAACCATGACCTGCCGCTTAGCCGCGATGCCTGGAACCGGCTGGCCGCCCAGCTCAGGCTAGAGGCCGGCAACATCACCGAACCCGGCGAGGGCGGAGCCGTCAGGGGGCTGTCTGCAGCGTTCATGAATCTAGGCCCGGCATCCACGGTACACCAACAGCACGCCGCCCTGCGCGCCATGCGCCTGCAGCTGAGTGTGATCGAAGACTTGAACATGAAGGCGATTGCCCGGAAAAACGAAGCTGCGCAGGCCAGCGTGGAGCGTGCCACCACCTACCTGGTCGCGGCCGCTACTTTTTGTTTCATTGTCCTGTTCTCGTTCAGTATAAATTTTCCAGGGTTTGTGGCCAATCCGCTGCGCCGGTTTTCAGAGGCGATCAAAGCAATCAGCCAGAAAAACTATAAACAACGGCTGGACTTTCAGGGAAATGATGAGTTTGCGGCCCTGGCTAAGGAATTCAATGCCATGGCGGGCCAGCTCAATAAATGGGAAAATACGAACCTGGCAAAACTGCAGTCTGAAAAATCTCGCATCGAAGCCATCATCAGCCAGATGCAGGACGGGATTATTGGTCTGAGCGAGCGCAATGACATCCTCTTTGTTAACCAGGTGGCTGCCCAGCTGCTGAACAGGGGTGAGCAGGAGGTGGTTGGTAAAAATGCCGCGGAACTGGCGGCAACAAACGATTTGCTGCTTACCCTACTGCAATCTGAGGGGGGAAGCAAACACCTGAAAATTTTTGCTGACGGCAAGGAATCATATTTCAAACTGGAGCGGCGGGAGATCCTGATACCTGCTTTCGATGAAGCCTCCGAACAGGTAATCAGCGAAGCGACAAAAGCGGCGGGCGAAGTTTTTATCCTGAAAAACGAAACCGAATACAAGGAGCTGGACGAAGCAAAAACCAATTTTATCGCCACGGTTTCGCACGAACTGAAAACACCTATTTCTTCGATTAAAATGAGCCTGAAATTGCTCGACGATGTGCGGGTTGGCGAACTGAACCGCGAGCAGCATGAACTCGTTGCGCACATTGGCGAAGACTGCGGCCGCCTGCTGAAAATTACCAGCGAGCTGCTCGACCTGGCCCAGGTAGAAACTGGTAACCTGCAGTTGAACTATGTCAAATCTGACCCCAGAAAGATTGCGCAGTATGCCATGGATACCGTGCGGCGGCAGGCTGAACACAAAGAAATTGACCTGCAGTTATGGGCTGCAGATAACCTGCCGGCGGTGAATGCCGATACTGAAAAGACGGCGTGGGTACTCGTCAACTTTTTATCGAATGCGCTGCGGTACAGTCCGCTTAAATCAAAAGTGCTCATCCGTGTTGGCCTTTCGGGAAGGGAAGTGGAATTTTCTGTGAAAGACTTTGGCAGAGGCATAGACCGCACGTTCCAGTCGCGCTTGTTTGACCGGTATTTCCAGGTACCCACAGATGGGCAGAACAAAACCGGATCGGGACTGGGCCTGGCCATCTCCAAAGATTTTATCATGGCCCAGGGTGGCAGGATCTGGGTAGAAAGCGAACTGGGTGAAGGCAGCACGTTTGCATTTACGTTGCCACAGGCAGATTAGGGCCGGCATAGCGCTTTTACCGCGTTGCGGAAATGGCTAAGTTTTGATAGGTTGGATTCCTGTTCTAAAGCTTACCCGAGGCGCTCCAGCTTTCCCTTCCGCCTGATCAGGTTCTTGTAATCCCACTGTATATGGCGTGATTTTTCGAGCCAGCGTTTTAGGTCGTCGGTGTTAACCTGCGTTGCCGTGGTGTAGCAAACAGATGCGTCTTTAAATTTGCCAGATCCCGGCTTGAGTTGCGCTTCGTAAAAACCGGCCCCGCTCCAAAACATGAGCCGTATGCCGGCTTTCAGCTTGCTGTAACCGGCAACAGGCTTGCCTTCCAGAAACCAGACCGGGTGTGCATGCCAGATCTTGTTTTCGGCTTCGGGCAGGTATTTGTTTATCTCCTGCGCCAACAGCTCACAGACGGCTTTTTCTTCCTCGTTTTGCTTAGCGTTGTAAGCTTGTATGTTTTCGCTGAGGGTTTGCTTCATGGTTTGAAATCAGGCTGACAGCCGGAATTAAAGTTAGACCTTTTTATTTGAAAATAGGAGAGGACCCTTGTTTTGACGAATCTGGTGATACACATTGGCTTGCCAGTTTCGGAGCGGCGGGCTGCTGTCGGAATGCCTCATCAGTCCGGTGCCGGCCTTGGCTCAACAGCAAAAAGGTGTTATCATGCACAGCCTTGCAGGTACGAATCCGAATAGATACTTTTGAACAGCGTGCGCGGGCGTGCCCCGAACATTGGGCAGCAGCGCAGCGTGCAACCAAACAAACATGATGACAAACGAAGAATGGGCAGCCGGACAGCGTGCGCTGCTCAGTGAAAAGGTGGCTCAGCTGACCAACGGGCAGAAGCGCAAATATGCGGTCAGGTTTCTGGATAGCAGTCTCTTATTTGTACCTGACAGAAAAAAACTCGAAGGTGCAGGGCTTGAAGCGTTCCGCCGGGAGGCCGAAGGTGTGGTAGCCGCCTTGCCGGACGGTGCTGTAGACAATAAGGGAGAAAAAGCTTACCTGAAGGTAATTGCCGCCTACAAACGTATGCTGGTGAAGCAACACAAGATCGTCGCAAACGGCCATTACATGACAGTCTGGATGCCCTTGGGCATTGCCATGGGCCTTCCCTTTGGAGTGGTCTTCAAAAACATAGCATTGGGACTCCCGATCGGGATGGCGACAGGTTCGGCCATCGCCGGCTTCCTGAACGCCCGCGCGAAAAGCCAGGGACTGATCGTTCCCGAATAAGCCACTGGCAGAGCTTCAACAACCGGTATACCGGCTGCCTGTCAGATGATCCCATGCTGCTTAAGGAATTCGCCTAGTCTTTCGGCTGGCTCGGTCATGAGCAGCGTGTGGAGCCCGGCTTTGCGGGCGCCTTCAATATGCTGCGGACTGTCGTCAATAAACAAGGTCTCGGCAGGGTTGAGGCTGTTCTCGCAGATGACCTGTTCAAATATGGCCGTATGCGGTTTGCGCAGTTTCATGTGCTGCGAGAAATAAGCCTTCTCGAAATAGTTATCCAGGTTTTCCAGTTCAAAAGTTGTTTGCAGGTAAGCGGTGATCCAGTTGTAGTGGATTTCGTTGTTGTTGCTGAGCAGGAAGGTACGGTATTTTTGTTTCACCTGCCGCAGCACATCGTGGTTTTGCGGCGGGGTGCCAATGAGCAGGCTGTTCCAGGCTGCATCAATCTCCTCGTCGGTCAGGTCGTTGTTCTCTGCGGCCTGGCGAATGCCGGCGCGGAATTCGGCAGGCGATATTGCTGCCGTTTCAAAATCATCGAACAGGCTGTTGTGGGCCTTGTGCGCAAAGAAGGCGGTTACGTCTTTAATCCCCAGATTGGAAAAGGCCTCCTGGGCACGTTTGAAGTCGATGGTGAAGATGACGTTGCCGTAGTCGAAGATGATGTTTTTGATATTTTCCATGCCGATCGTTTTTAAAATACGCTGCAAATATGTAACATTGCACTCGCAAAAATCGAAAGATTTTTCACTGCGCCTATAGCTCAGTCGGTTAGAGTAGAAGACTCATAATCTTTTGGTCCCTGGTTCGAGCCCAGGTGGGCGCACGAAAAAGCAACCCCTTGGGGTTGCTTTTTTAGTTAGCGGCCACCTGGGCGAGAAGTTATTCAGAGCGACAGCGATGGAAAGACCAGTGGGCGCCCAAGTAAACACGTAAGATTTTTGGGGCTTGCCCTGTGTGTTGACCAGTCAAATTAATAGCTTTCAGGGCCTCATTGATGCTTACGGTGACGGGAGACTTAGATTTGCAAAGGCCTCTCCATACTGGTCAGCTTAAGGGCATTTCTCGCTATATTTGTTCAGCCCTGCATGTATATTCATGAGTACAACGGGGAAAATCAAATCCCTACACCAAGCCCCAAGGGGCTGAAACAGAAACTGCTTGCTTTGAAATCAGTCAACAATTAACCCCAAAAAACTGTTCATTGTCAGACTAGAAAATCACCGAAGAAGGTATTTAGCAGAAGTAGCTACGATCTGAAAAGGTGAACGTTTAAGTTAAACCGGTTATGAACTTTGCCAAACTGATCCCTAACGTGTTATCAAGACATCAACGATGGGCTGAAAATGTTTGCATTGAGGGATAATCAGGCATGTATTATTGTTCAGCAGTGGTAATGCTATATTTTCATCATCTTCAACGCATGTCTTAAAGACAGTATTTAACTGAGAAAATCGTGGGATAAGGGGAGGGGCATTTTGCCGGTATCGGAACGGGCCAGTATCTTCAGCTAGCACAGATGCAATTTGCGGCAAGTGCGCTCTGCTACAGCGTGCTGAAACAGTTTTCGAGCCCTGAAATCGCAGTTGCCCAAAACCTTGCACGCGAACTTTGTTATTAGCATTGCAAATACTATAAAATGGAACAAGAGCGTCTCGAAATACTGCCCAATCGCAAAAAAAGAATTTTGTTGCTTTTTCCCTTAGCAGGGTTGATAGCGCTGGTATGGTATACGTCTAAATTTATGAGTGTTTTGTTTTTGATATATACAGCTGTATTAGTTTGGGCACTGGTCCATCTGATCTTCCGGATATTCAGCAACAAGCCTGTTTTGGTCTTAACAAAGGAAGGGATACTGTCTAATATGACGCCTAATGGAAAAGAGGCTGGCTTAGTATTTTGGAGGGATGTGACGGATATACGCGAAATGAGGACGTTTTGGTTTATACGAAGCATTGCGGTTTTCACGCACGAAAGTAAAAACACCTTCCGGCTACATCTGGCTGATGATGAAGCGGCTATAGACCATGACCAGCTTTTGGCTGTGATAAAACTATATTGGGAGAAGTACCGATAAAGTTTGCGTTGGTAAAACCGACAACTATGAAAAAATTATTATGTATAACGACGCTGCTTTTGACGCTGAGCGCTTCCCAGTTTGCTTACGCACAAAAATCTTACGATAACAAGATTTAAAAGGCATACATCAATAAGGACAGGGCCACATTGACACTTGCTGATGGATACCTGCTAGCCAGCAAGATCGTCATTCATTCCAAGCAAGGTGATCAGCTGTTTCTACCCGCTGACATTGAAGTCGACGAGAATGGCAAACTGCGATTTGATGCTGTTCAAGACGCCGTCAGGCACCGGACTAAAGAAGTCGCGACAATCACCCTTAGTGGCCTTGATGAACATCAGGTTCTACCTACGGTAGGAGCGATCTATTGGGATGGAAAAGCGAAGAGATCAATAATATTTAAAAAATCAGCTGGTGCACAGTAAGATGAAGATCACCTGGTATTTACAAGCCCGCTTACCGTTCTATCTTACCTTCACCGTCGCTGCTATGTTAGTATGCAACGGTGTCCAGGCGGGAACAAAATAAAGACCGGCTCCGCCCTCAATTATCTTTTATCTTTCCTATCCAGCCAAGGCTGGTATGTTTGAAATCATCTGTAAACTTTAAGCCATAACCCAGCATGCGGTCGAATGACGAATGCGCTACCAGCAGAAGGCCACCGGCAATCAGCAGATCCATGTGCATTAAAAAGCCAGCGCCCATCACAGCCAATGCAACGCCACGATGATGAAATATGTTGTAGGTAAAGGCACCCAGGCGCGTACCCACCAGGTAGCCCGCCATAGAAAGATCAGGACTGAAAAAAAGCAGTACCCATATCCAGACAGGCAAACCCAGGTTATATGTCGATAAAAAATAAATGGAAACAGTAGTTATTGCAAGTTCTTCGATTTTGATGGTAAGATCCATCGCTTTTTGCTGGTTCATTATATTCCTTGTTTATGTCAAATAGAGCTGCTCAAAGTTAATGAACGGCTATCTGATCTACAGTGGTTTTGATTTTATCACTTTCCAAAAAGTTAAACAGAGATTCAAGGTCTTGTTGTCGGTTCGACTACCCCATTTTGATCTTTCGTTCACATCCCGGATAACTTTCGGAAAAAAATTATCCGAAATCCAGAAAATAAATGCAACTTTGATGCATCGTGAAGCAGATAAAAAATGATCGACCGTCAGGATGGTGCCAATGGGTTTCCATTTTTACGCTTTCTTTTTTTCTCGCTATGTCATTCATACAGGTGTTTCATGCCCATAACAACGCCGATAGAACCGAATTGTCCAGGCAGCAGGATGCCACTTACCTGGTCGATAAATGCGCAGTTTGCGACCTTCATGTGCACAAGCAGGAAGATAGTCTGCCCGTTGCCTGTACCGCGGTTTTGAAAGCGCCTTCAGCTAGCCCTTTAAGCCATGGTAGGTACATCTGTATCGGCAACTACAAATTCACTTTACAGGGTTTCACCAATAAGGGTCCGCCTTACATCGTCTCTTAGTCTTCAGAAAACGATGTTACATAACGCCTATAGATAAACGATACCGTTCAATCAGGCAATAAAACGTTACAATTCGCTTTTCAAATAGCGGGGAGCGTCTTTCAAATCTGTAAAAAGCTTTAAGCGCCCGACCTGTCAGAAGCGCTCATGGCGGTCTTATGAGCAGCTAAGCGATAGGCAAGGTGGCCGCATGCCCTTTGCTGAGCGTTCATGCCTGCAAATAGATTAAGCCCATGACATGAAATCGCTGGCCGTTCACTTAGCCATGCTGCCGCTGTCGTCGAATGTCAGTACTCCAGGTACCGGCTGTTCCCCGGAAACAGAGCGCTACATTCTATTATTCAAATCATTCAATTTTAAGTAATCCATTATACATGAGATCTATAAAAACAACAGCCATCTTCCTTTTATTTGCAGCAGTTTTCACGGCTTGTAAAAAAGAACCCGGCGAACATCCCGATCCGGAGACACCCAAGCCAAAGATGGAGAATCTGGAACTTGGGCTTGGCAATGCCGGGATTGGCGTGACCGGCGAAGATTTTCATTTTGAAGCTGACCTGCTTGCCGTCGAGAAACTTGATAAAGTTGAAGTAAAGCTGATCCAGAAGCCTGGGGAAACCTACAGCAAAAGCTGGAAACACGAAATTCTCTGGACGCAGTACAAAGGGCTAAAAAACACCAATGTACATAAGCATTTCAAAATTCCAGCCGATGCGGCAGAAGGAAAGTATGATCTGGTTACAACAGTTTATGACGAGAACGGTTCAAAGCTTGAGGTGAAAAGGGACTTTGAAATTTATAGCCGGGCCAATTTGCCGGTCAGGCCCATGTTTACCGGAATCTACGTGCACCGGAATTGGACACCTTTCTACGATTCACATACAGATAAAGAACAGTACCCGGTTCTGCGGCTTAAAAGGGGCGATACACTGCAAACTCAGGTGAATGTATCCTTTGTGAAAGGGGACGGCAAGCTCTACGTGCTGCTGATCAAAAAGCCGGCAAACTACAACCCGAAAACAATCGAAGAAGTGGATTTGAGCAAAGCAATTGTTTATGACGTCTTTGACCACAAGAGTGAAACCAATGTATATGATTTTTCAAATTCAGTCTTTGACTTCAACACCTTTATGCCCGTCCGCTTCATTCCGGATTTGATTATTGGTGCAGAGCGCGATAACAACACCGCAGGGGGCAGCCTGATAAACGGCGCCAGGGCATGGCAGACCGGCGACTACAAGCTCGTGATCATTTACAAAAATACGACAGCAAATAAGACGATCTATAAGTCAGTCCCTTTTGGAATAGACTATTAGATTCCTGAAAGAACGCAGGTATCGAATAAACGAAATGCAAGGGCCGTTGCCGCATTCAAAGCGTAAATAGCCACACATAATAACGAGCTAAATAAAAGTCCCATCAATCAACAAAGAAAATGAAGACAACAAAAATAATTGCACTGACCTTAACCGCCGGCTTGTTTTTAATGAGCGGCTGTAAAAAAGATGCCGATAGCCAGC
This sequence comes from Pedobacter yulinensis, assembly GCF_003029735.1. Lineage (GTDB taxonomy): Bacteria > Bacteroidota > Bacteroidia > Sphingobacteriales > Sphingobacteriaceae > Pedobacter > Pedobacter yulinensis. The sequence continues at coordinate 1,534,169 of NZ_KZ686269.1, read as the reverse complement.
ACGATCAACCTAAGCCGTTCGCTATAACGGAACATTTCGTAGCGGGTACCTTAACGCAAAAAAGCGGAACGAAATACACAAGTGTTTTTTTTATTCAGCTGCTGGAAGATAACAAGGCTTTGTTCGTCAATTCTGCATCTACCAATCTAACAGGTACCTACACGCTCACTGAAACGGAGCTTACATTTGAGGTTACAGGCGGAAATGCCCGCATTGCCCGGTTCAACCTTGACAAGGATAAAAGAATCACATCGGCATACTACAAAGCGTTGGCTACAGAGTATGATGCTACAGGTGAGCTGCTATCCGTCAGGGAAACAAATGAACTCGCCGGGAAGTCATTCAAAGGGGTAGAGTTCAAAATGGGGGAGGTGAGCAACAGGCCGGGGCTGATCTATAGTTTCAATAAGGGCGGAACAACGACTTATGGCTCAGGGACCGACTCAAAAACGATAGACAATACGCTCAATAACTATACACCCATTGGCGGTTCAGGCTTCAAGTATGTCAGCGGAAATAGTGTGGAGCTGGGATTTCTATCCGGCAAAAAACTGACGGTTTTCCGCTCAAGCGGTCTGTATTACTACGGTAAATATGACCAGTTATAGCCGATTGTTATGCATTACATACATTTCAAAGCATGGGTAATGGCCATGGCGGTCATTGCCCTTATGGTATCCTGTAAAAAACAAACTGCGCATAGCCCGGAGATGCTTTCGGTGAATGCAGTCGAGGTAGGTCCCAACAATTCAAAAGTAGCTTATACGGCCAGCGATTTACACCTGGCCGCGAGAATGATAGCGCCAGGGAAGATAGCCGGCATTAAAGTTCAGATCACACTTGACGAAACGAACTACGGCTGGGATTTTGTAAAGACGTACACCTCACCTTACGCAGGACAAAAAAATGCCGATTTTCATGAACATATTGCAGTGCCGGAAAACGCACGGCCTGGTAAGTACACGCTGCTGATGGTTGTCGCCGACGAGTCAGGGGGGAAGGCACAAGGCAAGGCCGGTTTCGAAATCATCAGGGACCTGTCTCTTCCACGCGTCAGTAACGCTTCTTTAATTTCAAGTGGTGCGATATTGAACTTTTCGGGGCTGATAGAGGCTTCCAACAAGATTTCCAGGCTGGTGATCGAGGTGCAGTCCAGCACCTGGGCCAGAACGTTTACCGATACCGCTCCCGACATGGTGGATCAGGCGCGATACCAGGTAAACAAGGACATCGATTTGAGCGCAGCGCCCGCCGGGCACTACCATGTAAACGTTACCGTGTTTGATAAAGTTGGCAAGCAGGCTTTATACGCCTATCATTTTGACAAATAGTTCGGATCAGCGATCATTGATAAACAAAGCAGCCTGATGCACGGATTTAGCCAATCAACCTGTCGTTTCAGCGTAAGGACAGACTATTTGGGTCGCTGCCGACAAGATCACTCTGGCTTTAACTTTTGATAACGATAGAACAATTTCTTTGCAGCAATGAAAAGAAGAGATTTTTTTAAGGGCGCTTCCGCAACAGTGCTGGGAAGTGCATTTTCGAAACCATTCCAGGCCCTGGCAAACCCTAACACCCAGCGGGAAGGCCTCAGAAAGAAAGCGAAAAACATCATTTTTCTGGTGAGTGATGGGATGAGTATTGGCACACTTAATATGGCAGATCTTCTGTTGAGACGGAAGGAGGGTAGGCCAAGTCATTGGATTTCGCTTTATGAGCAAGATAAAGCCCGGCGGGCGTTTATGGATACTGCTTCTGCAAGCTCGCTTGTTACGGATTCAGCCGCTGCCAGTTCGGCATGGGGTGGCGGTAAGCGGGTAAATAACGGCGCATTAAACGTTAATTCCGATGGCTCAGAGAATTTGCCGATCTGGCAAAAGTTTAAGCGGGCAGGGAAATCAGCAGGTTGCGTGACTACTGTTCCGATAACCCATGCCACGCCCGCAGGCTTTTGTGTGGCGAGTGAAGCAAGAAGTGATCAGGCCGGCATTGCACTAAAGTATCTTGACGCAGGTTATGACGTTCTTCTTGGCGGCGGACTCGAATTTTTTGACGCTTCCCTTCGTAAAGACAGAAGAGACGTTTTTCGCCTTTTTCGCGATAAGCATTATGATGTAGTTAAAAAACAAAAAGGATCTGCTGAGCCAGTCCCGCAAAACTGTACTGGGCGTTTTTCAGAAGGATGGAATGCCGTACGCGCTGGATCGCGCTAATGATAAAGATCTGCTGGGGCAGACCCCCTCACTGGCTGAGATGACAGGGAAAGCAATCGAGTTGCTTAACAAAAATCCGCAAGGATTTGCGCTTCAGGTAGAAGGCGGAAAAGTCGATTGGGCGGCGCATGCTAACGACGCTGGTGCACTGATCTATGATCAGATCGCATTTGATGAGGCCATCAGAACGGCAGTAGATTTTGCAGAGAAAGACGGAGAGACGCTGGTAGTCATCACAACGGATCATGGGAATGCAAATCCGGGTCTATTCTACGGCAGCAAAGCGGATGACCATTTTGACCGGATACAGACTTTCAGGCACACAAATGAATGGATACTTAGAGAGGTGAATAATAGTACGACGGCACCCGCACTCATAGATAAAATTGAGTTTGCACAGGGGTACGCGATTACATCGGAAGAAAGCAAACAGGTGCTGGCACACTATCGGTCTCTTGGTGGAGAAAGTCTATATAACCCACGAAATTTACCTTATAAAGAATTAGCCCAAATACAGGCGCGCTATACAGCGGTGGGATGGGGGTCTATGGATCACTCCGCAGATTATGTAGAGCTAGCGATGTTGGGGCCTGGTAGTGAGTTGCTTCCATGTTTTGTAAAAAATTTCCAGTTGCACAATTTGATGTTGGATGCTGCAGGTCTTTCGAGATAATTTTATGGATTCGTAGTTGTTTTAGTTCCGAGGCTTACCCTGGAAAGTCAATTAGTTTACGAACTGTCTGACTTTAACGAGCCTGACTTATTGTAGTCTGCCGTACAGGAGCAATCTTTTAAACGCATAAATGGCAGGAAGCTTGGGGAAATGTTTCGCAATCCTTTGCTGGTATGTAGTGATGAACAGTGTCCTTTCTGCACCTTCAAGACGCTCAAGATAGGGAAGCAATGCCGAGCCAGAAATAAAATCGTATAGTGTCTGGTGATCTTCGGCTATGATCGGATAAACTTTTTGCATGATCTGTATGTCGCTAAGCCCCTGTTCAAAAAGTATCCCGGCATATTCGTCTATACTTAAAACCGGAGAAGATCGCTTCCAGCCTTTTAAAAAACCCTTGAATGGTTCTTCCTGAACGAGGTCAAAAAGTATGCTATTGAGCAGGTTTTCGTTTTGTACTGGCATCTGTACCGCGATCTGTCCGCCTGCATTGAGTTGACCGATAAGCGCAGGAAACAGCGTTTGATGATCGTCAGACCATTGCAAAGCGGCATTACTAAAGATCAAGTCCCATTGCTCTCCGCTGTTGATAACCGCCTCGGTAGACGACCTGCAAAAATGCAGGCGATCATTTTCAAACGTTTCGGACTGGTCCAGCATTTCGGCCGAAGTGTCAACGCCCATGAATACTGCGCCTTTGAATTTATCCGTGAGGATTGCCGTCTGCTCCCCTGTACCACAACCCAGATCGATAGCTTTCATTTCTCCGGCGGGCCGGATAAAAGCTGCCAGATCAAAAAAAGGCTGGTAACGGATATTCTTAAACTTGTTATAGCTTTCAGGGTTCCAGGGCATGAGGGTTTATGATGATATGCGATCTTAATTTAAGGCCGACGTCAGTTGAACAGGAGACACGCCATATTTCTTTTTAAAGGAAAACGAAAAGTGCGATAAGTCTTCAAACCCAACTTCAAGATAGACCTCTGTCGGCTTTTTCCTTTTTTCGAGCAATTGATAATGCGCGAGCTCAAGTCTTTTTTCTGTAAGCCATTTCTGGGGTGTGGTTTGGAAAAGCTTTTTGAAGTCCCTGTTAAAGGTAGACAGGCTCCGGCCGGTGAGGTAGCCCAGTCTTTCCAGCGGCATGTTGAACATGAAGTTCCGCTGCATAAAACTGACCAGGTCAATTTTACCGGGCAGATCAAAATTGGCCAGCACACTGTCTACACAGGGATCGATCGTCCGCAATATACTGATGGCCTCCGTTATTTTTAAAGAAGTGAGATCTTCGGGAAATTGCCCGTCTATATCAAAGTAAGGGATGAGCGAAGCGAGGCAGCTTTCTAATAATGGATGATTGAGAGAGCCCGACGATGTGAGCAGTTCCAGCGACCTCACTCTTTTCCGTCAATCAGTCCTGATAACTTGTCACTAACGGCAGCTACCACCTATGGTAAGCGGCTGTTTTATCTGGTTGCAGAAAAGATTAACCTCTACACAGGAACGGGGAACGGGGTGATCAAGTTTACGTTGGTGACACCTGTGTCTAGAAAAATTACAGGTTCTGGTCAATCAATGTGCGCAAACGACTTATATCAAGCTTACCTGAATAAATAACGCTGCCCGTTTTGCCAATCAGTACAACTTGCGGAAAACCAGTAATCCCGTATTTGGCAGCAATCTTAGGGTCATCTCCTAAAAGTACTGGGTACATGACCCCATACTTTCTTACAAAAAAATCAATCGCTTTAGAATTATCCTCCGTATTGATAGCAAATAAGCTAAACTCACTGTGCTTGTACGCGTGGTATAGGTCATTTAATTTTTTCACCGCTTCGATACAATATCCGCAGTTTTTAATCCAGAATTCCAGCAGAACTACCTGTCCCTTATGTTGTGATAACGTTTCTTTTGTATTGCCGGCCAGATCTGGAAGTGTCCAATCTGGTGCCGCTTCACCTGGTGCAATGATAGATACAGTCTTCCGGTCATCCAGCTCATAGTCATTTAGGTAAGTGGAGTAATACCACGACTTTTCCCCCGGCAGTTCGGACTGTACCTGGATGTCGCTAAAGTCAGTCCGGTTAAAATCCGGGCTTCCTCTTTTGGTCTGTAAGAGCGTTACCGGCAATAAAGTTTTTTTGTCGGCTACAAGTTTATAGCGGAAAGTAATATTGCTTGATGTAGCCGTAAAACCGGTGCCCAGGTAATTTACCAGTTTGTTGCAAAGATCAAATTGCAGCAGATAAAAAGACCGATTTTCAACTACAGTATCTCTGATCTCTTTCACTATACTACCATCATTAATGACAAGGGGTAAAACATTCCGTAGGGTAACGATAGAATTGAATAGCGCGGAAACACCTTCAAATTGTGCAGGTTCAACCGCAGGTATGACTTTGATTGTTCTTGTTTTTGAATTCCCAATAAAGAGTTCTTCATTATTAAATATGGAAAAGCCATCAGTACTGGTATACTGGAATCTGAAACCGACTAAGTCGTTCTCCTTATCAAAATCAACGAACATGTTTCCTCCCGATTTGGACAGATAACTTTCCGACGGATAGTTAAACTCGCGGGCGTAACGGTAGCTAATGTGTTTTAGCGTGAACAATTTTTGAGCGACCTGGTGGAAGATCCTATGGCTGTTTTGTCTGGCTCCGGCTTTGCCGCTGATTAAAATTAGCAGGCCCAACGCAAGTATACCTGGCCGCAGGGAAAAGACGTATGAACCATACATTCTTTCATGGTAACGGTTAGCCTTTTGATATTCCTTCATTGTCGAACGTTATTGTTATCAGGCAAATGTATGTTCGCAACCCTGTACAGCTTTAAGAATTAGACGAATCAAGTCGTATTTTAGACGGAATCCGGTCGCCCACAATTTCGTCGAAAAAATCATGGTTTTTGTCGAAATATGGTCCATGGGCTAATAATGAACCGCAATTAATAGCTTTTTTTACATTATGTCTGATGGTAGGCTGATAGCACGCAAATACTTCATCATAGAGCTTCTCTTTTTATTGCTTATCTGTTATCTTATTCCGGTAATCAGCGATATTGAGTACAGCTATTATGAAGAAAAAAATTTCTTGAACTTTGCCAGGGCAATGGAATACCGCCTTGTGTATGGGACTTTTTCATTTTTCTTTTACGGGCTCTATTACTGGCTGTTTCTAAAGCGGTACTTATTCAAAAAGCGAACATTCCATCTTATATTGAGCGTGGTTGCTTTTATTTTAATAAGCCATGTTTATAACAAATACGAAAACTGGCTGGTTAGCAACATGAACTTCCTTTCTGATAGCTTAAGATTGCGGGCCCTGCAAGACTACAGGGAAACCAAGCTTTATTTTATTGTCAGCTATATCGTGAGCCGCATTGTTTTTACCTTGGTCGGCTTTGCCTACCTCATTCGTTCCCTGCAGCAGGAAGAAGAGGTCAGAACTTTAAAAGAGCAGCAGCTGTTAAGTGAATTAAACTATTTAAAAGCCCAGTTACATCCCCATTTCTTCTTCAATACCTTAAATAACATTTATGCTTTGGCGCTGAGGGGATCTTCCAGTACCGCCATAGTTGTAGCAAAACTGTCAGAAATGATGCGTTATATACTCTACGACGCAAGTCAGAAGCTCGTGCCTTTAAGCAAAGAAATTAACTTTCTGACTAATTTTGTGGAATTGGAGAAGATACGCCATTTTGACAACATCACCATTGATTTCGAGGTGCAGGGAGTACCTGGCGATAAGATGATTGAACCGCTTTTGTTGCTTCCGATCATTGAAAATGCATTCAAACATGGCATAAGGGAAGAGTTAACAACTGGTTTTGTCCAAATTGTAATTCTGATAGCTGATCCTGAACTCACTCTACAGGTAGAAAATAGCAAACCCCAAACCGAATACCCGCCTGCTCATTCCGGAGGCCTCGGGCTAACGAACTTGGTTAAACGCCTGGAACTCTTGTATGGCAAAGAAAAGCACCGGATTGACATCTGTGACAATCACCATACCTATCAAGTAATATTAAGCCTTAAGACACATGATTACCTGTATAATCGTAGATGACGAGCCCCTTGCACAAGAAGTACTTGAAAGCCACATCAAGCGTCACGGACAGTTACAATTGCTGGCGAAATGCAGTAGTGCCGTCATGGCGTTTGAACTATTGCATCACAAACAGGTCGATTTGATATTTCTGGATATACGTATGCCCGGTATTAGCGGCATCAGCTTTGTGAGGTCCCTTAGCAATCCGCCGAAGATCATATTTACTACAGCTTACCCGGAATATGCTTTAGCGGGATTTGATTTGGATGCTGTTGACTATCTGCTTAAGCCTGTTACCTATGAGTTGTTCGCCCGCAGTATACAGAAGTTGCTTAGGATACAACCGGAGATCGTAAGCAAAGACAGGGAGTATACTTACTTTAAAGTTTCCGGAAAGCTTGTCAAAGTCATGCATGCTGATATTATATTCGCGCAGTCGGTTAAAGATTATATTCAGTTGCAGACCGTATCCGGGCGGTTATTAACGCATATGACCATGAAGAATCTGATGCAGATGTTACCCGCACGACTATTCGCCAGAATCCACCGATCATACTTAGTCAATAGAAACATGATTAATATCGTCAGTAAGACCAAAGTACAAATAGGTGCCGAAACTATTCCTGTCGGCAATTTGTACCGTTCAAACTTAAACTTTGATATACCTTGATGATTTATCATCTTAAAATCGTCTGATACGTCGCTATTGCCAATCACCCCCAAGGGCAACGTTATTAAATCCCCGTCTTTGATGATGATGACTGCGGCAACAGCCGGCGCACAAACAGATCAGCAGCTCTTCGACTCGATTGCCTCACATGCGCTGGCATTAAGTAGAACACAGCTGCACTACAAGATCGTCGCCGGTTATATCGTAATCTTTGGGAAATTTATTTATGGCTAATTTCACCGCTTCCCAGCAGATGATTTACGACATCCAGGTATATGATATCGGAATGCCCTATTGCATCTATTATTCCTTTCCTGCGATTTTATTTTAATGGAACAAGTTATTGTATGCAGATGTCGCTCTGCTGCCGCTATATTGATCCCCACCAGATGATCCTGGATTACCTGAAGCCGGGTCGACGGTTTCAGGGCCCTGGAATTCATCTGGTTCGGGGACAAGAGGCGCTGCAAAACAGATGAACAAATTATTTATCTTTAGAGAACAAACCGAGAAGCTTATGATTACTGTCGCCATGAAAAACAATGGACTGAAAAATGCTGAACGTTATAAAGTAACCCCTTTATAACGGTCTACATTTGTGAGAAATGGATGAACAGGCAGAGATGCAAGAGTAGCCATTACACCTTCACCTAATTTTAAATTCTACGCCGTAAATACAGTTTTTGTTAGTATGAATAGTACACGCGGCCGAAAAAACCAGATCATGAAAAAACCATACTTCCTATCAGCTTTGATATTTTTTTCTCTGTCGGTAGATGCTCAAAGTACATCAAAGAAACTGGAACACTTGATGAACACTTATTACAAATTGAGGAAGTTTAATGGAACGGTCTTCATTACGCAAAAGGGAAAGGTCTTACTGGAAAAGGGCTTCGGTTATCAGAATATCAAAAGCAAGGTCCCGAACGGCCCGCAGACAATTTATCAGATCGCTTCGGTAACCAAGCCTTTCACTTCAACGCTCACCTTGAAGCTAGTGGAAATGAACAAGCTTCAACTGACAGATCGAATCAGTAAGTTCTACCCCAATTTTCCCAAAGGCGATAGTATTACCGTCAGGCATCTGCTCAGCCATACCTCCGGTATATCAGACCATGATGCTGACACCACCAAAAAGTTCAGACAAGCAACCGAAGAAGAGACCTTTATAGAGAAGGTAAAATCCCGGACGCCCGACTTTAGCCCGGGTACTGACTGGCGGTACAGCAACTCGGGCTATATTATGCTGGGATACATTATACAGAAGGTAACACAAATGAGTTATTATGATGCGATCAGAAAATATATTTTCAAACCGGCCGGCATGCGGCAAAGTGCCTTTGACTTTGCAGCGTTGAATAGTCCCTACAAAGCAACCGGATACTGGGTTTTTCCGGAAAATGACGACGCAGAACCGGCAAAGCTTATCAATTACGACGCGCCAAAAGCAGCCGGTGCTATCTATTCAACGGTAGGCGATTTGTACAAGTTTCATAAGGCGCTACAATCAGGCTCGCTGGTTTCTCATAAGTTGTTAAAAGAAGCTTATACGCCGGTCATGCTGAATTACGGTTACGGTTGGATCGCGGAGCAGGCCACTAATAAAAAAATGGTCTCCCATAGTGGTGATATCTGGGGTTTTAAAGCAGAGTTCGCCCGCCTGCCTGAAGATGACGTTTGTATAATAATGCTTAGCAATGCAGAGGACTTGGACCTGCATAGCATTACATTTAAGCTTATATCTATTTTATTTAATCAGCCTTATCAGTTCCCGGCTCAAAATAAAATTCAGCTTGATGACGCCACATTAAACAGCTACGCCGGAAAATACGAACTGAGACCAGGTGAGCTTATTGAAGTCCGGGCAGACAATCATCGGCTAATGGCCACTACCGGAACAACTCAGGAAATGTATGCACAGCAAAAGGACCTCTTTTTGCTGGATAACGGAAGGGATAAGAGAACGGTAACCTTTGAAAGAGATGGCGCAGGGAATGTCATTTCACTTTCGTTTATGAATGGCGATCAAAAGATGACCTGTAAAAAAGTGAAATGACAAGGGGCATCTGTCAAAATTAGAAGATAGGTGCTGCATTCGCCTGCTGCGCGGATAACAAGGTTTATGTCATTTGACCAATCCGACAGCGATCGTCGAAATCGCTGTTCAGGAACGCGCAACGACAGTTTGTTAATGACTTCTCCGTAATCGTTTTATAGTTAGTCTTACCGTTTGCTGATGGGCTGAGGCGCTATTCGAGCTGTTAATAAAGTGTTTTTGAAAATATAACCGATGTATGAAATTAATCAGACCACTGTTTGTGCTTTTTCTCCTAACTGCCTGTAACCTTGCGTCCGCACAGGTAGCAGACATTGTAAGCGCCGACTCCATCAGATTCCCGCTGCACAAAACCAACATGGGGCGGATCGTCTTCATGAAAGATACAATCCCAATGGACAAGTCCACTTCTGCAGACTTTTTAAGCGAGATCATTCTGACGCCAAGTGCGAACTTAAGCATGCGTGCTTTTATGCCTAATTCGTTAACCAATCTGCAGCACCAAATGGCGCCACAGCAAACCATTGAACAATTAAACCAAGGCAACTACCAGTTTACTTTTTATGTGGATGGCAAAAAGATATATCAGGAAAATTTGCATAAAGGCGCCGGTTACGCGCGAAATAAAAACTCCCGAACAGTTCTTACGGTAAAATTACTGAGTACCCTGCGTGAAGATATGTGGTCGCGGTATATGTTTAGCCGGTTTATGTTGCGTGGCGGAGAAGATGTGCTCACAACTGGTCATCATACGCTGAAAATAGAGTTGCGGCCATACGTTGCCCTTCCCGCGGTTAAGGTGGGCCAGCTGATAGCACAAGGAGAGATCCAAGTTGTCGTACCGGTTATTGATGTTAAGGATAAAGCTGTACAAGTCATTAAACCCAACAGCGGCTGGGCACTATCAGCAGAAAGCTTTGATAAACAATTAATAGCTGATCTAAACGAGAAAATCCTGCAAAATAAATTCAAAAATGTCAACGGGATTGTCGTGGTCAAAAACGGCAGGCTGATGATTGAGGAGTACTTTAATGGCAGCGGACGCGACAGCCTTCACGATCCGCGCTCGGTGGGGAAAACGTTTGCTTCGGCTATTATGGGTATCGCTATTGATGATGGATATATTAAATCGGAACAACAGGTACTGAAAGACTTTTATGACTTGAAGACTTATCAAAATTATTCTCCACGCAAGGATAGTATTACCCTAAAAAGCCTGCTTACCATGAGTTCCATCTTTGTCGCCAATGACAACGACGATGATTCGCCCGGTAACGAAAACAATATGTACCCTATGGAGAACTGGGTGAAGTTCGCCCTCGACTTAAAAACAGACAGCACCAGAAAGCCTTACACCCAATGGAATTATTTTACCGCTGGCGTCGTCGTATTGGGCGATATCCTGGACAAAAAGGTGCCTGGTGGATTGGAACGTTACGCGGATAACAAATTGTTTAAACCCTTGAATATTCGTAATTATAAATGGCAGTATACGCCTCAACATGTGGCTAATACAGCTGGTGGGATAAGATTGCGCGCTGTGGATTTCGCAAAGTTTGGACAGTTGTATAAGAACAACGGTCAATGGCATGGCAGGCAAATCCTTCCGCAAGCATGGGTCGAAAGATCATTTACAAAACACATGATCTTGCCTGAAGATGTTGCCGGTCCCGGTTATTACGGCTATCTGTTGTGGAACAAAACCTACATGGTTAAGGGTAGACCTTATGAGGCATGGTATTGTACCGGCAACGGTGGCAACAAGATATTTGTATTTAAGGATCAGCCGCTGGTAATTGTAGTCACGGCAAGCGCCTATAACGAAGGATACGCTCACCTGCAGGTTGATAAAATGATGCAGGACTATATTTTACCGGCGGTTGTGCAATAAGTTTACAGCTCATTTGCTGGTCCGGCTACAGGAACAATGAGTGGCGCATTAAACAAGGCTACATCCAGTTGGAAATGGGATATGTTACAACCCGCCAAGAGCTGCAGTTTCAGACGAACGCACCCTGGATAAAATTTAACTGATTGACCAAAAAACGCCAGTACCTCGCCATATCTATCCATACCGCCGGCAGGTTTCGCTGTGCATACTCGTAAATAGGTTTCTTTCGCAAAAAGAATTTGGCCATCCGGCCTTACCATTCCCCTCCAGTCAGGATAGATACCGGGTTCAAAGTTGTTTCAACAGCTCTTCTTTCTTGGATTTAAACTCCTCATCGTCCAGTAAGCCTTCCTCGTGCAATTCTTTCAGTTCTTTCAGCTTAATTTTAATGGAGCTTTGCTGTACAGGCTGCGCGGCAGCATTCAGATTCAGCGCCATGATCATTCCTGCGCCGGCACCGCTTGGGTTGCGGGCCGCCTCGCGCATGGCGATCATCTTTTGCAGTTCATCAAATGATACACCTGCCAATTGTGCCGACTTTACATCCGCCTGGATATCTGATATGCTGGCAATGCGCCTGTTGGTTTCTTCGTCAAACGATGAGCCTTCGATACGGAAATCGAGTAGCTTAAAGCCAAAGTGTTGAAATTCGGGGGCGGTTTTAATGGCTGCTTCGCGGGCTATGTGCTCCAGGTTAGCATCAACATCGGCGTAGGTGAAACGGGCGTTGGCTAGAAAACTTCCAATGGGCTGAGAGATGCGCGACAGCAGCAGCTCCTGCAGATCATAAGCATAATACCGGGCGGTACCTGCTACGACCCGTGTAAAGAATCCCTCCGGATCGGTTATGGCCATCGAAAAATTACCATACGCCCGTAAATTAACAGGAAAGCCATAAACCGGATCATTATAGGTGATGGGCAGGCGGGTACCCCAGCGAATGTTAACGATCTCAGCCGTGCGGTAAAACCAGAGCCCAGTTTTATGATCGCTCTCAAAATAGTTTACAAGCTTTTTAAGCGTCGTGATAAACGGACGGTTGTCAGTTTCTATGTCGTAAATACCTGGCTCGGAAAAAATGCTTTTTACAGTGCCCTCATAAGTAAATATACAGCCCTGCCCGGGTTGCAATACCAATTTCGACAGGTTCTTGATCTCATCGTTACGCTTCTCGTACCGGCGAAAAATCTCCCACTCCTGCGGACCGTCCCACTGCAATACTGAGCGGAATTGGTTTTTGGCTGCGTTGATCAAACCCATATTTTTAAAAATTTATATCATCCGAAAGACTGCTCTTGCTGCTGCTGTAAAGCTCTTGAAAATGGTTGCGCCATTTATCCTGCAAGCTTGTAAAGTATTGGTAATTCTGCGCATAGTCAGCGGCGGTATGGTCTAACAGGTCGCGCTGATAGTTCATATAGTGTACGTTAAGGGTACCCCACTTTCCCAGGTTTATACCATAGCTTTCAAGCACTGTAACCGGGTCCACTCCATGTTCTGCCGCAACAGATTGATGCCAGAGTATTTTTTGATAGGTTTCATAATCTGGCGCCAGTTGCAATATGTCTTCTTTTGATGCTGCCCCGCCAGTTGACCCCGCAAAACGTCCGGCAGCCGGGTTGGCAAACAATTCGCCATAGCGGGTGGCATAGGCCATATCTTCCGTCATAAGCTCGCCCAGGCGGTTGTTCCATTTCTCCACTGTTTCATCCCAAACCGGCTTCTCAAGCTGCAGTATCTCCATAATCTTTTCTTCTGGCATACCCTGGGTCAGGTTGCCACAGGCTGCAGCATATTCTTCAAATGTCACTCCGTTAATCGTTTCCATAAAATATATGTTTTTGGTTTAGATGTGCTTTCTGATTTCGGCCTCCAGGTCGCGCTGCCGGGTGGCCGCCGTGTGGGGTAACAGTTTTATACGCTCGTCAAAGTATTTTTCGTAATAACTGCGCATTGCTTGTACATATCCGGGACCTCCTGCACTGCGTGCGGCTTGCATATTCCTGTACTCATCAAATGCGTTAAAGGCAGCAATGTTGTGCACTACATTCCAGCCTATCGTCTGATACTTGGTTTCAGGTTCGAAGGTATTTATCGCGTTGCAGTACGCGCAGCTAACATACTGTGCCATAAAAAAGTCTCTTTGTATCCGGACGGGTGAATTACACTGGGTGCAAAAAAAGTTGCGGTCGACGAGCTGTATAGCATGGGCGTAATATTTTTTGGAAAGCTGGCCCTCGGTCCGGAATACCCACAGATCGATCTGTCTGTCCATCCATTCGCTCAGTTCATGGCCCTTCTGAGATTCCGCGGGCCAGTAATCGCCATCTGCACGCATCTGCGGTTCTACCTGTTGCTGCCAGGTTTCGCTTACTTTCTGTACCAGATCGTTATATATCTGCGCGCGTACGGCCTGCAATACCCGGTAAGCGCCATAGTAATCGTAGCCGTTTTCATCGAGCGCATCCAGCACGGCTTGCTCGCCGTAGGTTAACGATTCGGTAAAGCGGGCACGCATTTTACCAAGAAATACATTCCAGCGGGCAATCAGCTGCTCCCTCATACACTGCCGGGATTACGCTTTACCAGGACCTCAACGTTCATGAACTTGTAGTGGCAATAATCGCAGCTGCTAACGTTGGTATTCACCGGCCGGGGTGCGCCACAGCGCGGACAGACCACCGTATCGAGTGTTGATTCTGCTTTTATATTTACCCATTTTTTAGACGTTTTCTTAGCATTATCGGCTATCTTTCTAAAAGGATTGCTGCTCATGAAGTTTCCGAAACTGTTTTCTTAATAACGCCGATGCCAGCTAAAAGTTGTCAACGACATGGCGTAGTATGCTACAGTTTACCGTTATCTGCAAAACAGCCCTTGCCTGGTATGCTGAATGCCGTTGAACAGGTTGCCGGTCTGCCTTCTTTCGTTGACATGATTTAACATTTTGGTTATGCGCAGGCGACACTGAGACTTTAGCTTAGCGCGGATGTCACAGTATGGTAAAATGGCCGATATGGAGCTCGTTGCATATCTTGCAACGCAAGATCATGCTGCATTTACTGAAATTTATGACAGGCATTGGCGTTCCCTTTTTGTATATGCTCAGATTATATTAAAGGATAAGGAAGAGGCGGCTGATGTGGTGCAGGATATATTTACCACCCTTTGGAACCGTAGTGCAGATCTGAATATTGCCAACTTAAAGAGCTATCTTTTGATTGCTGTTCGGAACCAGGCACTGAAGGCCATTCATAAAACCAACCGCGCCGATGTCTATGCCGCTGAACTGGCTGCCTGTTTTGACAGAGATGCCTGCAATACTGATGATGCCTTCAATTTACGAGAGCTGTGCAGCATCATTGACCGGGCGGTGGAGAACATGCCTGCGACCATGCGCGCGGTTTATATCAAAACTAAGTACGAAGAGCTTTCCCACCAATCCATTGCCGAAGAATTGGGCATCACTGAACACAGTTCACGTACCATGCTGAACCGCGCTATGAATTCCCTCCGAACAAAGCTGTCCCCATTGCTTTCGTTATTGCTGTTCTTCTGCAAGATTTAAAATAATTTAAATTTCTTGTTGACATTATTCCCTGAAAAGGCTCTTCATATAAACGGCTATTAAAACCGTTTACATGATGAATAAGCAGGAGGCACAAAAACTACTTGAAAAATACCTGAACGGCACCATCACGCCACAGGAAAAAGTACTTTTCGAACAGTTATCCAATCGGGTAACTAAAAAACGTTTGGACCGGTCTCCTGATACAGAACTCCATGACATCGGGGAACAAATCTATGCTAAACTGCCACAGCCGGCACAGAGACCAAGGACAAACTCGTATCGTTTTATCGCAGTAGCTGCGATGGTAATCCTTTGTGTATCTGTATCCCTCCTGGTATTTACCAAAAACAAGAACAAGCCTGAACAAGTTGCACATCTTGCTCCGGGCAGCAATACAGCCACGCTGACACTGGCTAACGGCAAAAAGATCCTATTAAGCAATGCGACCGCCGCGTCACTGTCAGAACAGGCAGGTATCAGTATCAGTAAAACCCGCAAGGGTGAACTGGTTTACACTGTGGGGCAAAGTACAAATTTACCGGTTGAATATAACATTACCGAAACCCCTCGTGGGGGACAATATCGGATAGTGCTGCCTGACGGAACAAAAGTATGGCTGAACGCTTCTTCATCACTGAGATACCCCACACGATTTACCGGCGCAACACGCGGTGTAGAGCTTAAGGGAGAGGCTTACTTCCAGGTGGCACATAATGCAGCCATGCCGTTTAAGGTAAAAACAGACAAACAGGTGGTAACGGTTTTAGGCACCCACTTTAACATAAACGCCTATCCTGATGAACCCGTTTTGAAAACAACCCTGCTAGAAGGCAAGGTTAAAATAGATGCCATCGGCAAAGCGTCATCAGGAATTTTAAAGCCTGGCCAGCAGGCTGCGTTAACCGGGGCGGGATTAACAATTACGGAAGGCGATACCGAGCAGGCCGTAGCCTGGAAAAACGGATATTTCCGTTTCCGGGGTGAGCGTATCGAAAACGTTATGCGGAAGCTGAGCCGCTGGTACAACATTGATGTGAAATACGATACGACCAGCGGGGAAGAAGGCTATTACGGCACAATATCACGTTTTAAGAATCTCAGCCAGGTGTTGGCAGTATTAGCCGAAACGGGATCAGTTCACTTTAAAATTGAAGGAAGGAGAGTTACGGTGATGAAATAGACAAACAGCTAGCACTTTGGGATTCTGCATAAAAAAGGCCAAACCGGTGGCGACCGGATTGACCCTCTGCATGGAATACCCTGACGAAAATTTGAACGATCAGAATAGCAAAATGCCCGCGGCTTCTGAAAATGTGCGGCAAGTTGCAATGAAACCAAGCAATAACAAATGTACACTATTTACCCTAATAAGTTGGTGCGGCGAAGGCGCGCGCTTGATAAAACACTGTTGATAATGAAGCTGACAGCCTTAATCATGATTATAGTCATCATACAGGTCAGCGCGGGAGTCAAAGCCCAGAAGGTGACTTTATCCGAAAATAATGCCCGTATTGACAAGGTATTTGACAAAATACGTGAACAAACGGGCGTTGACTTCCTGTTTAACAACACAATCCTCAACATTGCAAAGCCCATTACCATTATGGTAGAGGATGCCGAGCTCGGCAGTGTGTTAACGAAGATTTTCCGGGAACAGCCTTTAAACTATTTACTAAAAGAACAAACCGTTATCGTCACAAAACGGGCGGATCAGCGTTTTTTACAGACAGCCGCGCCGTTCCGGCCTGCAGTGCCTAACGGGCGTATAGCTGGTAAAGTGATCGATGAAAGCGGCCAGCCACTGGCCGGCGCGAGTATCCGGATCGTTGAAACCAAACAGGCTATGCAATCCAGCCTGGATGGCACGTACAGCTTCAACGTAGAACCAGGCAATTACACGGTCGAGGTAACCCATGTCTCCTATCAAAGCAAACGCATTACTCAGGTACATGCAAGTCCGAACCAGCTAACCAGCCTGAATATTGTACTCATGCAGGCCACCAACGCGTTGGCGCAGGTAACGGTAACTAGCAGCATGCGAAGAGAGTCAACCGCCGCGCTTTACGCACGTCAGAAAAATGAGGCCGGCCTGACCAATGGCATCAGCAGCGAACAAATGGCTGTTTTGCCGGATAAAAACGTGGGTGAAACGCTGAAACGCATCTCCGGTATCAGTACCAATGACAATCGTCGGGTAGTTATCCGTGGCATTGCAGAACGTTATAACCTGGCCATGATGGACGGCGCCATATTGCCCAGCACCGATGTGCAGGTGCGCGATTTTGAGTTTGACATTATCCCCAGCAACCTGATTGATAACGTGGTCATCAACAAAACAGCCACACCCGATATGAGCTTTGGCTTTGGTGGCGGCTTGGTGCAGATCAGCACCATGGCTATACCCGATAACAATTTTACGGCGCTAAGTTTTGGCGGTAAGTATATCAACAGCAGTACGGGGAAAGATTTCCTGGCTTATGGACGTGGTAAAAATGATTACCTCGGCTTTGACGACGGAACCCGGGACCATTTTCCTAAGAACCTGTTTTCATTTGCTGCCGGGCAATATAATCCTGACAAGCCTTACGCTGTACCCACACCTGGCGTTACTGCCATCACCCCTGCCATGATTGGCGAACAGAACAAACGCATTGGCGGATTTGAACGTCTCGGCAGCAGGGTGTACACGGCAATGCCGGGACAAAATTATCAATTGAGCCTAGGCCGCAGTTACCATACTGGTAATAGCCGTTTTGGTTTTGTAGGGTCGTTAAGTTACCGCAATGAACAGGCCATAGATGACATATCACAGTTTAAACGCGGCGAATGGGAAAGGCTGCTTAACGTGAGTTACGATGCAGCAACCGGCGAGGAACTGATGAGCGCTCATGCAAAACAATATAATTTTAATACAACCTGGGGGGCATTATTGAATGCAGGGTGGAATGCGAAAAATCATAAAATCAGTTCGCGAAATTTTTACTCACGTGTATTTCAAAACCAGTTCTCGCGTATACAGGGTTATTCTGCCGATCCTAAACCTTTTGAGGAGATACGGGAGTATGATCGGCCAAAGTTTATTGATTTGCTGCAAAACCGGATAAACGGTGAGCATAGCTTTGGCGCCTTCCGGCTTGATTGGAATGTTGCACGCAACAAGCTGACCAATACAGAGCAGGATGTTATTGAAGCCTGGCTGCTGCCTAACGCAGCAGACGGCACTCAATATAGTATCGTACCAAACACACCTACTGCACCCGGGGGCGGCGTGCTTAACCGCGCGCGTTATGTATATAATGAAACGAATAAAATTGCTGAGGGCGCACTGAGTTATCAATTTAAGGCCCTCGGACAAAAACAGGTCGTGAAAACAGGCTACCAATATCTGGATCGCGAAGGCGCTTATGATTGGACAGTTCTGCCTATAACCAGCGTTGGCGGTCCGTTTGCCAATGTGCCCGTGCGGGAATGGGGGCAATACCTGGACTTTAAAGACCCGCTGAGAGATATCTTTTACTACCCGGCCAGCTTTTCCGAAAACGGCTACCAGGGTAAAAATGTCAACCAGGGAATTTACGGCATGTTTGACAACCGGTTTACCCCCTGGCTACGCCTGGTTTGGGGCGTTAGGGCCGAATCATACAAATACGAAAGACTCAGGAATGGCGCTAATGACAGGATTACCAATGAGCAGATCGTTAATGGTGAAAAGGAAAAATTTGTGGATCCTGAAACGGGTAACATTGTAAGCGCATTTGCAGATCCGGTTAACGAGGAAAAAACCTGGCGTTACCTGCCATCATTCAATTTAACGGCTACGCCTGTTAAAGATCTCAATGTCAGAGCTGCCTATTCAACATCCGTTGTCAGGCCAGCACTGATAGAAAATTCCCGCATGATGCGTTTTGATCCGGTAGTTGGCGGTTACCGGCGCAACGAAGGCGTTCTATCGACAGTCATAGATCATTTTGATCTCAGGCTGGAATGGTACCCTAAAGCCGGCGAGGTCTTATCTGTGGGTTACTTCCACAAGTATTTTGACAAGCCGGTAGAGATTTACCGTACCCAGACAGATGCTACCCGCCGCGTATACCTCGTTACCCAAAACTCTGAGTATGCCAGGGTAAACGGCTGGGAATTTGATATGCGGAAAAGTCTGGGTTTCTTAAATCCTGCGTGGCCGTTTATGGAAGATGTTTACCTGAGCGGTAACGTTACCTTGCAAAGCTCAGAAGTACAAGCTGCCACCTTTAATACCCCCGGTATTGCCAAGGATAAAAATGGAAATAGTTACTTCTATCGCACCAAAAGTTTACAACGCGAGAAACGGCCGCTATTTGGCCAGGTGCCTGTGGTATATAACGCAGGGATGCAATACAACGGCCGCCGTTTAGGGGCAAACGTTGCTTTTAACCACATGGGTTATAAAACCTTCGTTACCGGCTTAACACCTGACCTTGTAGAATACGAGCGGCCGCGCAGCCAGTTAGATGCCCAGCTGAGCTACCGGTTCCTGAAAGACAGGAGGTTGCAGGCAAGATTAAACATGAGCAATATCATGAATTCCCCGTACCGCTTTTACATCAACAGTGAGGAAACCTATCAATTACAGGACAGGTGGAAAGGCATGGGCATCAGTCACATCAACGACGCCGGGGCATTTGACTGGATCGACATTTACGAGTGGAAACCCGGCTTCTCGCAAAAATATGAGGAAGGTACTTATGAAAATTCAGACGATGGTAAAACTAGAACGCGCACAGGCGACAGAGACACCTTTACCAGGCGTGTAGGGGCATCGTTCAGCCTGTCACTTACCTATAACTTTTAAAAATTATTCGTGCATATTATGAAGAATCTGAAGAACTGCCTGATGTTGGTGGCTACCGCACTGTTGCTGGCCTCCTGCAAAAAAAATGGCGAAATTGAAGACAAAAGGAATGTACTGGCGGTTACGTTTAACATTCTGAGTGTGGGCAACACCGGCCTTGAGGCGCGGATCGACACCTTTAAGATAGATATACCTGTCGGGCGTTTTGACTATAGCGACGCTTATGCACTTGCCGGCAATAAGAAAGGAGCAAAACTTACCATTACCGAAAAAGGTACCGGTAAGCTGGTTATGGAGAAAGAACTTAAGAAAGCCGATGGCCGCGCCTTTATCAGTTTCTTTTACATGAACGGCGCGATCGGTACTGTTCCAATTGTTCCTCCGGTTGAGCCGGGCAAGATTAAAATTACGTATATGTTCATGCCGGTGAAAACAAATTATGCAGAGCCGGTTGATATCGTATTGGGAAAATACTACCTGACGCCCAAGGTCTTTGAAGAGGTGGCCCGTATTAAAAATGTAAAGCCGAACGAGTTTACCGAACCCGTAACCATTTCCACGTTTGCCACAGCCGGACATGTGTATAACGGTCAAGCCACATCAGCCACGTTACAGGTTTATATTTATAAAGCAGGGACCAATACATTGTATACAGATGGTACAATTTATCCTTGGAACCCCACGGCATCAAGCGCACCAAAACCCTCTTCTTCAACAGCAGCTTCCAAGCTATATATTTTTAGCGAAGCGCCGACCAGCTACATGGCTTACTTTAAAAACTTTGAGATCTAACCCCAATGAAAACTATTACACACATTACCAGAATTGTAACGCTGGCCTTGCTTTGCTCCGCTTTTGGGGCATGCAAGAAAGAGAAACAGGATGTTGAGCGGGCCATGCATATCGTGCTGAACGGCTACAACGGAAGTGCCGGCCCCTGGCAAATAGCCATTGATACTGTAAAATATACAGCAAATAATTATAGCTACAACCCCGGAACAACCGGCACGTTTAACATCGTTTTTCCTTACCGGGGAGAAAAAGAGCGGTTTCTTACAATTACTGATACCGACACCAAAAAGGTGCTGTACAGCAAACCCCTGCCGCAAAGCGGCTCAAAGGCTGCATTCAACTTTATCTACGCTGATGGCCGAATAGTGGAGGTCAACCCGCCTGCGGCAGATCCTGCTTTAAACAGGCTGGGCTTTTATGTACAGTATAGCATTGACAATGCCCCTTTTGATATTTCTATGTACAGGAAGGATGCTACAACCGGGCAGGAATACCGCTATTACCTGGCAAAAAATGTAAAACCTAAAACATGGGTATATGTCGACTACCTGCCCGTTGAACACTTTTCAACAACCAATGATTTACGAGCAACCGACATCTGTTTTACGAAAGCGGGTACAACAGACCAATGGGCGTTTGAGGATACCGAGACAAAAAGCCAGACAAGCGCATTTGGTTTCCTCATGCCGGTTAACGCCGAGAAAGGTTTGGTGCAGCCGTACTTCGTCGTCCCGGGGCCGGGTGGGCTGCTTTTCAGTCGTCTGTTTTTCTATCCGGAACGGTCGTTGTAAGCGTAGCTTTATGCAGGATATTTGTGATTTCTTATATCCGTTTTAATGTAGGGGTTCCGGGTTACCGGAACCTTTATTTTAAGGGCCTGTTTCCTTGAGCTTGCATCAAAGTCGGCTGCCGGGGAAGCGGGAACAAGGTTGCCTGGTATTACAAAACCTGGCGGTAAATTACAAGTCCCTGCATCGCGGGTGGCCGTATTGGCAAACTCAGGTAATCAAACAGGTCCGGAGCGTTCAGCTTTAATTGAGAACTGAGAAGGGGAGGTGTGATGCGTTTCTTAACTATGAAAAACAAGGTAACTTTCAATAACCGGGTTTAACAAGCTACGGCTCGCTATCCATAAGCCGGCGTTTGCCATGCAAATGTGTTATTTCTTCGAATGCAGCCCTCTGATTGCCTGATAACCACACAATCCTGTAACTTCGAAAAGTGCAGCCGGGAGGTGATGGACCAGGAAGAGCCTATACAAAATTAAGCATAAAAGAAACAGTAGTAATTCAGGTATGGAGACTAAAATACTCAGCGATGAACTCGATATGATTCGTTCGCAGACTAAAGGAAGTACCAAACTCATTCATTTTAACAATGCCGGAGCCTCCCTGCCGCCAGACGTTGTGGTCGACACCGTTGTCGATTATTTACGGGAGGAAGCCTTGGCTGGTGGATATGAAACCGAGGCAAAACATATTGCAGGGATAAATGGCGTTTATGACAAGCTGGCTGAGCTGGTCAATGCAGACCGGGAAGAGATCGCAGTCTTTGAAAACGCAAGTGCGGCCTGGGCGACGGTTTTCAAAGGCCTATCCTTCGAGGCCGGCGACGAAATCATTACCAGTGAGATGGAATATGTAACAGGCCTCATTGGTTTGGCCAGCGCGAAAGAGGCTGGGATTAAAATAAATGTGATTTCCAATGACGCCCTGGGCAACTTCTCGTTAGAAAAGCTAGAGAAAGCGATTACCGCTAAAACCAAACTGATCGCAGTTACCCACGTTTCGTCATCCGGCGGCAGCATTCTGCCGGCCGAACAAATAGGTGAGATCGCTGAAAAGCACGGAATACTGTATTTACTTGATGCCTGCCAGAGTGCCGGACAATTGCCCTTAGACGTTAAGCGAATCAAGTGTGATATGTTATCGGCTACAGGGCGTAAGTATCTTCGTGCACCCCGGGGAACCGGCTTTCTGTTTGTAAAGAAAGCCAGTCAGGATAAGGTAAAGCCCGTTTTATTGGACTTTTTTGGTGCGGGAAATGTTTCGCTGTCTGGCTATACGCTGCGGCAGGATGCACGTCGGTTCGAGTTATATGAGAAAAACCGTGCCCTGACCCTTGGACTGGGGAAAGCCGTTGAGTATGCCCTGAATATCGGAGTAAACCGGATATGGGACCGCATCAAATATCTAGCGGTACTGTTAAGGCAGCAACTTGCGGAGAATCCAGCAATCGCTGTACATGACGCTGGTTACTGGCTGAGTGGTATTGTTACTTTCTCGGTAAAGGGCATGGAAAGCGAAGATGTCAAAAGAAAGCTTGCTGAGCGCGGTATCAACGTTTCCGTGGGCGGCTCACAGGCAACGCCCATCTACATGGAAAAGAACGGGCTTCGTGCGGTGGTTCGTACATCGGTACATTATTACAATACAGAAGAAGAGATCGCCGCGCTGTGCCAGACTCTTTCCCTGCTCATTAACCAAAATAGCAATCTTGAAGTATGAATGGCATGATAAACCGGGGTATGGTGCCTGATCATGGACGCTACAGAATCCACCAGGAGCCCGGTTGGAGCGTTACCACCACCTTGCTGAATGCAGACCGGAAATAAGCCGATGCCAATGATACCTGGCGATGCCATTGTTCCCGGTCTGGCCGAAGCGTCAGGCCCAGATCTTTCAGATCTTGCCCGTACCGGTCGTTATTGTTACCTTGACCCAAAAGACCATTATGCTTAGCACGACACTGAAAACCTTGCTCATCCGCGATCTCAATAAACTGAAAGAGGAATTGGAACTTTATCAAGATGAAGCCAATATCTGGCGCATTGACCATAACATTCTCAACTCGGCCGGTAACCTGTGCCTGCATCTTGCAGGTAACCTCAATGCATATATCGGCGGGGCTCTCGGCCACTCCGGCTACATCCGTAACCGGCCGGAAGAGTTTTCGCAGAAAAATTTGCCAAGAGCCGAGCTCATTGATAAAATTAAGCAAACCATTGCCATGGTCGAAGCAACGCTTCCGCTTCTTACAGACGTTCAAATGCAGACCGAATACCCGGACGAAGTAAACGGTACCCGGCAAACTACGGGGTATTTTCTTGTTCATCTGGCCATGCACCTCAGTTATCACCTGGGGCAGGTCAATTACCACAGGCGGCTCCTTGACCGGTAAGAAAGACAGGATAACCGGTAAGCATGAGCTCGCTTCCCGCCATCCCGGCTGCTATCTGCCAGATTAAGCACATCTTGCACAGCACGATGAAACAAACACCATTCATTTTTCTGAAGACCGCAGCCAGACCAACCGGTTGCGTTTGTCGATGTGGTACACATCCTGCCACCACCGTGCGCCGCCCCGGCAGGCCGAGTACAAGAGTTTCTGTTTGACATTCAGCGTAACATTGCAAAGGCAGGAGCATTTTGCACGTACATCCTGACTTTCCTGCAAGGACTTGAAACGTTTGGCAGCGGGGTCATACAGCCAGATGTTGAACGTTTGGTAAACACCCATCCCGGCATCCGGGAGCGAGAAGGCCAGGTCGTCGTACCCGTCAAAATTGTAGTCTTTGATGTAGGCAGATCTGGCCACATCAGGTGCGTCGAGCGACAGGAAGCTGGGGGTACTTACTTTTCCATCCGGATAGCTGAGCATAAATTGGCTGTCTGCACTGTTCCATGCAAAGCTGATCAACACACCGTGTAGCAGGTATTTTTGCATTTCATCAAACGAAGCAGCTGCTACAGCGGTGAAATTAAACCGCCGCCGGTCTTTATGGCGTAGGTACCAGGCTTCGGTTACTTTTCCAGCCTGTTCGGTAATTCCGTAAATGCCTGTAATTTTCCCGTTCAAGAACTCATTCCACTCATAATGAAAACCCTCGCGCTGCTTATGGGTATTCGTCAAGACACTACCCGTAAATTTTTTAAGCTGCAGTGGTATAAAATCTTTTTGTCTGTTGTTTGTACAAAGGCACCTTTTCCCTCTGTGGTACAGGAAAGGCGCAAGCTGAAAGATGTTGTTTGGTCTGCAAAGGTAAGCTGATAGGTTTTGCCGCTTGCAGGCACAGCAAGCATACTCAGGCACAAAAAGAGTTTTATAAATCGCGTTTTCATGTCAAGACTTATTTTGGCTAAAGCGGTTACCGCTCAGGGTAGTGCCGGCTATCATTTTAACAGGGAAACCACCATTGCAGGGAATAGAGTTTACCCTGTTTAAAAAAAATATTGATGTGCCCGTCAGATTGATTGTTCTCGTCCTCGCGCAATTGCATCACCTGCAGTTTACCCGAACCGGCTACCTCCATCAAACCCACACGCTTGCCGGCTTGCGGAAATAACCTTTTCAACTCAGCCAGTGTCGTATGCCTGTTCAGTGTAATATCATTAAAAACCAGATAGTCGCCATACATGAAATTTATTTGATCTACGGCTACGCGGTCCTGAGCGTTTTCAAACCGTGAGCCGTTTTTAAAGAGATACCTGGTCTGCGGGTCGATCGAGCCATCCGCTTCCTGGAAGATGTTGGTGCACGGTTCCACTTCGCCCAATAATTTGCTGCTGTCTGGCTCGCCAAGTACGGCCTTAAATTGAATCAGAGAGAAATAACGTTTCAGCCGCCCGTTAAACAGAATGGATTTTTCTTCCATTACTTCTATGTCGGTACGCGGTTCTGTCCGGGTGCCGGCAATTTCCGGGAGATTTCGGTTTGACCTGGTGTTGCCTGTCTCTGTCCGGGCTTGTTTTTGTCCGGCCCTCTTTGAATCCTCATCGGCAGAGCCGCTGCACGAATTGAACAGCAAACAAATCAACAGGATTCCCAGATATCTCGACGCAAAGTTCGGTCGGGGCAAAGACATGCGCCAGACCAATTTTAACAGGATCAGCCCTGATGTCGGGCCGCTCATCAGGCATTTGCCTCCGAAAAATGTATTGAAGAGCATCAAGTTTTACTATCTTGTCGATTTATAATCTATATCACAATATTGTGATAAATTTAAACATCCCTGGTCAGAAAGTGCGGTGCTCTTCAAATTTTCCGGCTGTTAAATACGATGGCTCGGGACGGAGTCTTTTAGCCGCCTTTGAGCCAGGAAAAAAGAATGAGGTTGCAGCAAACGATACAATATGGTACGGAAGATCACCAACGGGCCGGTTAGAAATAAGGAACGTACAAAGGCGAACCTGATCAACTCGGTCGGAAAAATACTGGAAATGAACGGTTTCTCAGGTTTGAGCGCCGCAAGAGTCGCCCTTGAAGCCGGGGTAGACAGGCGGCTGATATATGATTATTTCGGAGGCCTGGAAGGACTGGTCAGATCATACCTGGAGTATAAAGACTACTGGAAGATCAATCCCGACGACGTTGCGGATCTCATAGAAAATGCTGGCCAGGATTCCGGAAAAGCGCTTGCCTATGGAGTACTGGAAGATCAGTTTGACAGTTTGTCTGGCAACGAGGAAATGCGCAGGATCATTACCTGGGGGCTGAGCGAAAGGTCGGCAGCTTTAAAAGAACTCGACCTGAAACGCGAGAGGACCGGCGAACAGGTGCTGCTGGAAGTTTTTGACAAACATTTTGATCCAGGCGATAAAAATTTCAGGGCCATGTATGCGTTGCTCATGGGGGGTGTTTATTATTTGACACTGCATGCCAACATGCAGGAAAATCCTTTCTGCGGGATCGATATTCGACAACCCGCCGGACAGCAAGAGATCAAAAAAGCACTCAGGCAATTGCTTGATCTGATCTATCAGTAGCCCATCAGCCGACGGCACGCAAGAGCAGTGCTTACCGTTTCTGAAAAATGACATAAATTGGCTTTGACCTTTTTAGCGACGCCCATGGACCCATTTAAAGACTTTAAACGCTTCGACGACAAGGCGAAACAAACGATTTCAATGACTTGATGGCGCAGGCGGGGGCGTGGCTCCTGGGTTTTAATAAAAACACCCTGCACGAGATAACAAGAGCCGTGGCTGCCGAACTCACAGATGCCGCGTGCGCGGCTTCTGCTTATCAGCCAGCAGCAAAAATGATACAAATCTGCAACGTTCGCTTAAGTTAAAGAAGATATGTTTTTACCCGGACGCCGAAGTATCGCTTGTTTTTGAATCTGACACAGAATATCCGGATATGAACATTTATTGTCTGGTAGACGAATCGTTTGCAATAGCGGATCTCTTTGCAGATCGTAAATGAGGCTGCAAATCGGGCAACGGCATCTGTTGCAACATAGTCCAAACTGCGCGAGGACGGAAATTTTGCACCCGATAACAAGTTAAGTGACGCCCGTTACCTCGAACATCAAATGTGAAACCGGATGATCAAAATGCCCAGGTTTTCAGGAAAAAACTTTTAGTATTTTTCCATTGATCGCTCCCTCAATGCTGAGCTTATATGCATTGACCACTTTCACCATCGGAACCAGGTTATAGCCGGGAAACAAATGTCCGTACCTTTCTGCGCTATCTTCAACCAGTCCGGGGCTGACAACATTGATCCGCCGGTCCTGACGCAGCTCCTGGGATGCTGCCAGAACAAAGCTGTTGATTGCGCCATTGATCGTAGCTACGCAGGACCCATGTCTAGCGGGATGATTGGCGGCAATACCGGAGGTTAGGGTAAATGAACCGCCTTCGGCGAGATATGATTTGCCGATCAAAACGAGGTTAATCTGCCCCATCAGTTTCCCTTCGATTCCTGGCAGCATATCGTTTGCTGTCATGGTGTCGAAGGGGCCATAATAGCCCGTGCCGGCCGTGCAAACGCAGGCATCGATGATCCCACTGGCCCTGAACATTTCTTCAATAGATGTAGCTGAAGTGATATCTACCTGAATGTCTCCCGTAGTTCTGGCGGCGAAAATTAGCTCGTGCTGAAGGCTCAGGCCAGCTGCTACCTTTTTGCCGATCGTGCCATTGCCACCAATCAATAAAATTTTCATTAGCTTTTTTTTTACAAAACTAGCGGGTCTGTCGGCAACCCTGATAGTAAGATCAGCTCAATCTATACCCTGATCGGCTCGAAAATCGGCAGGTGTCATTCCATATTGGTTTCTGAAGATACGGATGAAATAAGAGGTGTTTTCGAAACCACAGGCTGTGGCAATTTCTGCGATCTGACGGTCCGTATTGTTGAGCAGCAAACCTGCCTGCTTTAACCGTTCCCTGTTCATCCATTTTCTGGGTGCACAACCGTACTTGCGCTGAAAATCACGCTTGAAAGTAGCGAGGCTCCGGTTGGTCAGGCTGGCAAGTTCCGCAAGAGATACCGGATGGAGAAGGTAGGTTGTCAGTACGTAATCCAGATCCTGTGCGGTGGCACTTGTAGCCGCTTTTATAAATTGGCCAACTTCTGTTCTGTAACCTGCCGACATCAAAAGAAGCAGCATTTCTTTCTGCTTCGTTTCGAGCAGGGCATCAGCTTCCTGTAAAGGTTGAAAAAAATACTGCCTCAACTGTCTCTTACACATGTTAATCAACTCATTACTTTGAAAGGAAATGAACGGCATGTCCAGTGCGGCCGCGTTTGGAAAAACAAAGGACGCTGCCATCGTTTGCAGTATTTTTGCCGGCAGGAATAGCAGTATAGCTTCGAAATTTGGTTCATTTTCAAGGTATTCTGCCATAACATAGATGCCTTTTTTTAAAAGAACAACCTGGTTTGGACCGGCGGCAAATGTCTGATCAGGAAGATGCAATAGTTTTTGTCCGCTGATTACAAAAATCAGCGTGTGTTCTGTTAAGAACACCAGACGTTTATCAGCTTTTGACTCGACCTTAAGTTTGGCAAATACCCCCGCCCGTCCTTTAATAAAGGTAGCATCAGAGGCAGGGACATCTTTGGGAGGAAATCGGTAAAGTGTTGTCATATGCGAAAATTAATATGCCGGTGCATACGGATATGAATCAAATATAGGGCTTGATTTTAATCCTGAGGTTGCACAAGCGTACTGGTGAGCAAATTCCCCGCCGCCGCACCGACAACTGGCTCGACCGCTAAAAGCAAGATCTATCCGGGCCTAAAGCTAAGCACGCCTCCATGCTCAAATAGCTGTTTTTTAAAATTTGACCAGGATATAAGCAGCAGGTCCCTGCTTTCATAGGCAACGATGCGTACGGGTTATCCCGCAATCTGCCAAACGCTAAACCTGACCTGCAGCGAAGCAATCTTCCTCAGCCATTATCTGAATGCCGTCCACCTGTTTAACCGGCACTGCCACCATAATTTGCCGCGGGATAGTCCGTATACCCTTTTTCACCGCCGGTGTAATACGTGTCCCGGTCACTATCTGAAAGCGGCTGGTGATTCTCAAAACGCTCAACGAGATCAGGGTTGGCAATGAAAGCGGTACCAAAAGATACCAAGTCTGCAATACCTTCGCTTAAAATGGCATTGCCGCTCTCCTGCGTAAAGCCCAGATTTGCCATGAGTGTGCCCTGGTAGTTTTCACGGAAATGGCCGAAATAGTTTTGCTGTAAGGCCGCTACCGGTGTACCGGTCAAATCTTCCGCCGGCCCTTCCAGCTGTAGGTAAGCCAGGTTATAATTGCTTAATTTTCTGAGCATGTACCGGAACAGTGGTATCGTCTCTTCATCGGGCCTAACAATACCCACATTGCTGATGGCTACCGGATTAAACTTTATGCCGACCCGGTTGCTGTTCCAGACTTCTGTAATGGCATCCAGGATGTCAAATACCAGGCGCGCACGGTTTTCAATCCGGCCTCCGTATTCGTCTGTACGTTGGTTGGTGGCCAGACTCAGAAACTGCGGGATCAGCATGCCGGCATGCGCGTGGATCTCTATGCCGTCAAATCCCGCCGCTTTGGCATTTGCGGCTGCCTGCCTGTAATCCTGTATGATCTGTTTGATCTCAGCTACGGTTAGTTCGCGCGGCGTCAGCGTATCTTTAAAGCCGTTCGGGGTGAAGGATTTTGTCTGCGGATTAATGGCAGACGGGCCTGCCGGCAGTTCGCCGTTCAGATGATCCGGATGAGATGCTGCACCGATATGGCCAAGCTGGGAAAAGATGAGACCGCCTTTTTTATGTACCGCTCTTGTGACCAGTTTCCAGCCCTCAACCTGCGCCTGCGTATACAGGCCGGGCACGTTAATGAATCCTATCGAACTGGAGTTTATCCAGGTACCTTCGCTTAAAATTAATCCGGCTGAAGCCCGTTGCGCATAATATTCGGCCATTAATGGTGTGGGCACCAATTCTGCATTCGTGGCGCGGCCGCGCGTCATTGATGCCATGATGACCCGGTTTTTTAATTTCAGGTCGCCCAACTGGTATTTTTCTAATAAAGGTTGCATTTGGTTTTTCAATTTTTTTTTTGAGCAAACCTCGGAGAAACGCGGCAACGGCACAATATGGGTGAAACTAATAACCAGGGGATAAATTTATCCCCTGTGTCCGATTTCGATACAATGCTTATTTTTGATCCGGGAGAAACTGTTATGTATGAAAGAAAGATACCTGTTGCCATCGACTGCGGTCTGCACCTGACCAGGGAGGTGCTGAATGGGAAATGGAAGCCGGCCTTACTCAACGCCATTTCGATGGATATAAAGCGGCCGAGTGAAATGCTTCGGCTGTTCCCCGATGCCAGCCGCAGGGTACTGAATGTGCAGCTGAAAGAGCTGGAGGAGCATGGCATGATCGAGAAAAAAGTCTATCCGCAGCTGCCGCCCAAAGTAGAATACTCTTTAACAATGATCGGCTGGTCTTTGATGCCGGTCATTGATGCCATGAACCAGTGGGGCGATGCCAACAGGCAGTTCCTTGAAACCGTGATCAAACAGAACCCGAGCGTGGGGCAAACCTCAAAATCGGCCTGCCTGAATCTTTCGCAGCGCGCAATACAAAGAAAGATAGGGTAGCGAAAGACTCACGCAGTCGTGGATTTGCCTGCCGGCAAGCCCGCTGGTTGAAAAACTGATATCGGCGTTTCAACGGCCCTTTTTAATTGCCGCAACGATGCGTGTATACGTTTCACATTCGGGGCCTCTTCGAATACTAAAGAGTTTTGCTAACTTAAAGGCCTTGGGGGGCTCCCTGTCTAGTCACGACAGCCGATGGGCAAACCGTCAAAAATGATTAACCAGCAGCGGAAGAAACAACCCGCTGGCGATAGGCTTCCTGAAATGTATTGTTAGAACACACTTAAATTAATAAACCATGAAAACAATGGGTCCGTGGATCAACTTCAACGGGAATGCTGAAGAAGCATTTAACTTTTATAAATCGGTTTTTGGCGGTGAGTTTACAAAGATCATTCGGTTTAAGGATATAGCAAGCGACGAGATGCCGGTCAACGAAAAAGAGGCAGACAAGATCATGACCATCGTCCTTCCGATCGGTAAAAACAATGTGCTGATCGCCAATGATGTTCCTGAGTTCATGGGCCCGGTAAACGAAAAGGAGAACCGGTCTAAAATATTCGTCAACGCTGAAAGCCGGGAGGAAGCCGATAGAATTTTTAACGAGCTCGCCGCAGGCGGGGAGGTGGAAGGCCCGATTGGCGAGAGTCCCTGGGGCTCGTACGGCGGTATGTTCAGGGACAAATACGGCATTGAATGGATCGTTGAATCTGATTCAAATGCTGACTGAGCCAGAAAGCAAGTCGTGCTGCTTAAGGCTAACTTAACTGCCGGTATTCCTGTGGTGTCTGCCCCACGCGTTGTTTGAACAACCTGGTAAAGTGTTGCGGATATTTGAAGCCCAGTTCATAGGCGATCTCGCTCAGCGACTTTGCTGAATCGAATATCCGCAATTTTGCCGCATCGATGAGTTTGGACTGGATGTGTTCGTGCGCAGACTGCCCGGTTTCTTTTTTGATCAGGTCGCCAAAGTAGTTGGCTGATAAGTTCAGCTTTTCTGCACAATATGCCACTGAAGGCAAGCCAAGTTCCTTAGCCTGTCCGGAGTGTAAGTAGTCGTTCAGCAACATATCAAACCGCTCGATCACGCCCTTGTTTGCCTGGTCGCGGGTAATGAATTGCCGGTCGTAAAAACGTACGCTGTAATTCAAAAAAAGCTCAATGGTGTTCACGATCAGCGTGCGGCTGTATTTGTCTACGCCCTGTTCCAGCTCATAGTTAATTTTGCCAAACAGGTCAAGTACGATCTGCTGTTCCTTTTCTGACAAGTGGAGTGCCTCCCGCACATCGTACGAGAAAAAGGAATAGGCCTGGATCTGTTTGCCCAGCGCCGTGGCTTTGATCAGATCGGCATGAAAGAGCAGTGCCCAGCCTTTAGGTTCGGGAGTTTCACTGTTTGGTTGTTTCCCAACGATCTGCGACGGCGCAACAAAAACCAAGGTACCTTCCTGGTAATCGTAATAGTTGCGTCCATAGCGTAATTCACCGCATTTGGTCTGTTTCAGGTAGATGGCATACAGCCCAAAATTGAATATGCGGGCAGGCATGGCCCGGGCTTTCGACAGATCGATGACCGATACGAGCGGGTGCAGTGTGGTGATACCCCGCATTTTATTATATTGATCAACTGTTTCGATCTTTTCTATCTCTTCCATGATCAAATTTAACCATTTACCGGGCGATGGGATAACGACCTGTAAAAATGGTAGGTTTTGCCGTGTTCCATATAAGTGAGAAGCGAAGAACAGGCCGGACATTTGTGCTGTTGAACTTAAGATAGTATAACGATGCAAAAAAGAAAATTAGGAACAAGTGGCTTGGAGGTTTCTGCCTTAGGCCTGGGCTGCATGGGACTTAGCTTCGGTTATGGACCTGCCACCGAAAAATCAGCGGCAATAAAGTTGATCCGCAGAGCGGTTGAACTGGGGGTGAATTTTTTTGACAGCGCTGAAGCTTATGGACCTTATGTGAATGAGGAGCTTGTCGGCGAAGCGTTGGCGCCCTTTCGCAACGACGTGGTGATCGCAACAAAGTTTGGTTTTAAAAATGCCATGACCGCGCAGGGAACAGACAGCCGCCCTGAAAATATCCGTGCGCATACAGAAGCGGCGTTAAAACGGTTAGGCACAGATCATATTGACCTGCTGTATCAGCACCGTGTCGACCCGGCTGTTCCGGTAGAAGAGGTGGCCGGCACAGTGAAAGACCTGATCACCGAAGGCAAGGTCAGGTACTTTGGCATGTCTGAGGCCAGTGAACAGAGCATTCGGAAGGCCCATGGGGTACAGCCTGTAGCCGCCCTGCAAAGTGAATATTCTCTTTGGTGGCGGGAACCCGAAAAAGAAATCTTTGCCACATTGGAAGAACTCGGAATCGGATTTGTGCCATTCAGCCCCCTGGGCAGGGGATTTTTAACCGGCGCCATTCAGGCTGACACCAAATTCAGCGAGGATGACGTGCGTAACCAGGTGCCGCGTTTCAGTGAAGAAAACCGCAAAGCCAATCAGCGTCTGGTCGATGCTTTAGCCAACATCGCGAAGCATAAAGGCGTTACCAACGCACAGGTGGCCATTGCCTGGCTGCTGGCACAAAAGCCCTGGATCGTACCCATACCGGGCACCACCCGGATCAGCCGCCTGGAAGAAAACACAGGCGCTGCCGGGCTGGTACTTACCGCGCAGGAGCTGGGTGAAATTGAAAGTGCCTTGGGTGCTCTGGAAGTGGCCGGCGAACGTTACTCGCAGCAAATGCTGCGCATGGTTGGCAAATGAGTGGTCAGCTGATCACACTAAACAATAAGACAAGAAATAGCAAAAGATCCGTCCAGGCTGAAAGCAACATGGGTGGGGGTGGGTATTCCTTTGCCGAAAACCATCGTCTGATGCTCGGCCGGCATGGGCGGATCGCTTTGCTGGTTTTCAGGGTCGCCTTCATTGCGGTTCGCAGCTTAAAGTACCGTCTACTTACTATTCCCCGATACGGCGATAAGCACCGCTCCGGCTATCATGACCGCGCCGCCAACAACCAGCTGCCAGGTGATCTTTTCTTTAAGAAACAGGACCGACAGCACAATGGCGATGACCAGCGAGGTTCTTTCTATGGTGACCACGTAAGATGCCGGCCCCAGTGACAGGGCCTTGTAAGAAAATAGTGTAGAGAGACTGGTACAGATGCCTGCAACAACAAGAAAGATCCAGGTTTCACGCTCCAGCGTTTTAAGCGTACCGGCACTGCCCTGGTACAAGACCACTGACCAGGTAATGAGCAGGATGAGCACAGCCTGAATGGCAAAAGCAAGACTGGAATCCACATTTTTTAGACCGGCTTTTGTCAATACAATTACCAGTGCAGCCGATATCGCAGCCAGCAGTGCCCATATGATCCACATATCGTTTTTTCTTTATCAAACACCGGATACCTCGTTTAGGTTGTAATAAAACATACATTTTCACCGGTTGGGGGGCGGGAGACACAGCCAAACGTCAAACATCATGTTTATTTAGCGGTAAAGCAGCGAAAAATCAAGCCTTTTGCCTTCTTTGTTCCGTTTGAACTTCTGGATGTATCCCAAGTTAAACCATGGCAGGTGCAACCAACCATGCATGAACTTGCGGCTGACCATTCACTTGATCAGTGCAGCGGCGTCGACCAGGTCGATCCCGCTTAAACGATCAAATAGGAGCGGCTCGGCGGTTGCTGCGTGAATGCCGGGACAAACATGTTCACCTCTTATGCTTTATACCATGGTGCAGGGGCGAAAGCGGAGGGGCCAGGCAGGAGGCCAGGCTGATGACAGATCAATAAAGAAACCGCCCCGGGCGATTCCCTGGGGCGGTTCTCTTTGTGATTTAACGTGCGGGTTTAATAACGTTACGCACTGGCTTAACGTAGCCTTTTTTACTTTCTACGCACAGCAACCCAAACTTCGCTGAAGGCATGCCCTTCTTTGTTCGCATCCATTTTTGTGAAAGAAAAAGTTGGCGCGTCAATCAATTCGAAATCTGAAGACGGAAGCCACTCTGAATAGACCCTGGCCATCGTTTGCTGGAGCGTTGAGGGGAAGGGCCCTTCGTTTGGAAACACCGCCCAGGTATTTGCCTGAACCCGTAAGATTTCTAAACCGTTACCTGCGTGTTCCCGGCTGGTCAGCACGCCGATTAAATGCGTCAGCTCACCTTCTTCTTTCATAAATTGAGAATCGGCGTTATAAGAAACATTCACGATTTCAAATGGCGCAGTATCCTGTAGTGCATGCATTTCCTGTCGCTGCGCTTCGGTAATGCTTTGCGCAAGTTTGACGATTTCATTGTTGACCCCTTCAAACTGCATGGGGACACGTTTGCTTACGCCGGCGAAATTGAACGCCGGCTTTTCTTCAGTTCTGAATTCCATAGTTTTTCCTCCTTTTACGGTAATGATGAATGATAGTTTAGGGAATGATCTGCTGACCCCATTTTTTGCCACATCTGACGGCAGCGCTCCGCACCATTTTTTAAATGCTCTTGTAAACCCATCCATAGATTGATAGCCATATCGAAAAGCCACATCAGTGACCCTGTCGCCATTTAACAGGTCCTTGTTGGCTTCAGACAGCTTCCTGTTTTTGATGTATTCACTGAGCGTTAAGCCGGAAAGGTGAAAAAACACCGTCCGAAAGTGGTAGTCAGAAACGCCGGCATAATCGGAGATCATTTCGAGCGTTAGCTCGTCGTGAATATGATCTTCAATATAGTCGATGACCTGGTTGAGTTCTTTTAACATGATCCTTCCTTTTGTTTTTCAAAATTACCTGTATGCCGCCGCGCATGCTCGACTTTTCGATAGAAATTGCGTCGGATGGTTTTGTGGAAGCAGCGTCCAAACCGCAATGGCGTTGAAACGGGCACGTGCTTTCTGCTGCCCGGAGTGCCTGTATATTAAAGAAACAACCCGCCGCTTTGCGGATCGCTGCGCCACTTTTCCGAGGCTTATGCTTTATCTGGCATAATTTTGACACGCGCAATTGGCAACCATACGCGGTAACTCCGTATTATTACTTCGTCATGCACCTGCACATCCCTTTCTCCCGCAGGTGCCCGCATTGCATTACAGTGGCCCAAAACCTGAAACATGACCATCGAGAAAACGATCCATATGGCTGCCAGGCCAGAAAAAATATAGCGCTACCTGACAGAGCCGCGACTGATGAAACTGTGGATGGGCGAACCGGAAATGAATGTGACGGTAACAACAGACTGGATCGTTGGAAACACGATCGAAATCTCGGGCTTTCACCACACAGGTTTCGTGAATACCGGTAAGGTGCTGCGTTTTGAACCCTGCTCCGTACTGGCCTACAGTTACCTGAGTTCGATATCCAGGCTTCCGGATGTGCCTGAAAACCAGACGCGGCTTACGTTTTCCCTGATCCCATTAACAGCAACGACAAAGTTGAGCCTGCACATAGAAAACTTCCCCACAGATACCATTTATAAACACCTGAACTTTTACTGGCAGGCCACCTGTGTGCTGCTTCGCGATTTGGTCGGGGAGAATGCTTGCTGAAAGTTGGCCTGAATTGTATAATTTATGTCCTTTTAGCCTGTGCTGTTCCTGCGTAAATTTGCAGCATGAACCAGGAAGAATCTTCAGCAGAGCCGCTGGCTGCAAGACAGGTCGTGATCGTGGCCATGACCGGGCACATGCTGCTCGATTTTGCCGGACCGGCAGATGTATTCAGCAGTGCCAACCAGATCCTCGAACTGGCGGGTAAAAAAACCGGTTACCAGGTGCGTGTGGCATCACCAACAGAAAACAGGCAGGTGACCAACAGCGTGGGCATGGAAATCAGCTGTGCCAGCAGCGTACTGGACATTACAGGACCGATTGACACCTTACTTGTTGCCGGCAGCAATGGCATTCAGCACCTGGACGACCCGGCCTATGCCGTGTTTTATGCCTGGCTGGAGAGGGCCTACCCGCACATGCGGCGTGTCGGCTCCATTTGTGCCGGTGCGTTCGTTCTTGCCAAGGCCGGACTGCTGAACGGTAAAAAAGCAACCACGCACTGGGACCGGAGCAGGCTGCTGCAAAAAAATTATCCCCTGGTGCGTGTTGATCCCAATCCCTTTTATACCAGCGATGGCAAAGTACACACCTCTGGCGGGGTATCGTCAGGGATAGACCTGGCACTGGCTCTGGTCGCAGAAGACCATGGTCGTGACATTGCTGCACAGGTGGCCCGCAGGCTGGTCTTTTACCTGAACAGGCCTGGGTTCCAGGTCCAGTTCGGCAACCTGCTGCCGGCCGGGGATCAGCAGCACATTGGCGGCAAGTTGCGGTCATGGCTGGTGGAGCACCTGCACGAACCACTCGATATCCCACGCCTGGCCGACCATTTAAACATGAGCCCGAGAAACTTTACGCGGGTATTTCATAAACAGACCGGCATTTCGCCCGCCAAATATGTAGAGAAACTGCGGATCGAGGCTGCACGGAAACGCCTGGAAGAGACCGATGCTTCACTTGAAGAAATCGCAATACAATGCGGGCTGGGGGGGCTGGTCTCCATGAGAAGAACTTTTTTACGTCACCTGATGGTTACCCCTTCAGACTACCGGAGGGCTTTCAGAACCTCCCTTACCGAAATGATGGCCTGATATAAACATTAATGAAGAGAGTATGAAAATTGCAATTAACGGATTCGGTCGAATTGGCCGGATGACACTTCGGGCCCTTCAGAACAAACCAGGAACAGAAGTCGTTGCAGTCAATGACCTGACTGATATCAAAACACTGGCCCACCTGCTGAAATATGATACTGCCCACGGGCGTTTTCCGGGTGAAGTGCAGGAAGACGGAGAAAATATCATTGTAAACGGTCGTAAAATTCGCCTGTTCAGCGAAAAAGACCCGTCCCGGCTGCCCTGGGCATCGCTGGGTGTCGATGTGGTGGTCGAGTCGACCGGCAGGTTTACAGACCGGTCGGCTGCGCAGGCCCACATTACTGCCGGCGCCGCAAAGGTGCTGATCACTGCGCCCGCTACGGGCGGCGTAAAAACCATTGTACACGGAGTGAACGATCACGAGATTGGTGGCGACCAGATTTATTCAACGGCATCCTGCACCACGGGGAGCATTGCGCCCATCCTCTATATCCTGGACAAAGAATTTGGCGTAGTGTCTGGTTATATGGTTACCGTTCATGCGTTTACAGCCGACCAGAACCTGCAGGATGCGCCGCACAAGGACCTGCGCAGGGCGCGTGCGGCTTCTCACTCCATTATTCCGACCACAACCGGCGCCGCGAAAGCAATCGGCGATGTGCTTCCCGCATTGAAGGGAAAAATGGACGGCTATTCTTACCGTGTTCCCGTTATCGATGTTTCGATCGCCGACCTCTCCGTTAACCTGAAAAGGGAAGTTTCGGTACAGGAGCTGAACAACCTGTTTAAACACTACGCAGAAAATTCGCTGAAAGGCATCCTGGAGTATACCGAAGAGCAGCTGGTTTCGTCTGACCTGTTGGGCAACACACACTCGTCCATTCTCGATGGAAGCATGACCAAAAGCATAGGCAACATGGTCAAGGTTGTAGCCTGGTATGACAACGAAGTTGGCATTTCGAACCGGATCGCCGAACTGGTGAGCATATTATAACAGCAAATGCCTGCCGGAATGCCCCCGGCAGGCATCCTGAATAAGCCGCTGAAGCATATGAACCGGCCCATGACCTGCGGGACGAAATCATTGCTTTACACGCGATGAGCCCGGTGCAGCGGTTCGCCAAAAGTCATACTTGCAGCAGGTTGCTGTACGATGCCTTCAGGCAGGGGCTGTTCACTATTTTTTTGCTCTCCAGTTCAGGAAAAGCTGGTATATGTAAAGTGGTACCGACCACCCCATCCAGAATAAAGAAGGACTGATGTCTTCAAAGCTGCCGAGTTGCTGCACAACCGGTAATTTAACAGCCAGTCCTGAAATCAGGAAAGCCAGTGTAACCAGGTAACTTCTAACCATCCATTCCTGATGGCTTTTGAATTTTTTTTTCAGGGCGGCCATGTAGGCGATCAGCGTAGAACTGATCCAGACACTGACCCAGACCTGAAGGGAGAAGGCATAAGCCCAATTGATTGTATAGGCTGTGGTAAAGGCCAGGGCTACGGCGGTCAGGCTGCTCACAAGTACGGCCAGCAGGTACAGCAGGCCGATGGCCCGGTGTGTGCGTGCACTATACAGCCTCAGCTTTGGCCAGAACTGCAGCAGCCCCAGCAGCAGCGATCCGCCGCCTGCCGTAATGTGCGCAATCAGCGCATAACGCATCTGGAAATATTTGCCCAGTGCTTCGCGCGTCATGGCCAGAAAATGATCCGCACCATGCATAAACAGCCAGGTAAAATAAAACACAACGAGCCAGACCAGCAAAAGGGGCAGGTCGGCCAGGCTAAAGCGAAAACGCTTGTTGGGGGTTCGTGTTGACATCTTGCAGCAGGTTATTTTATTGTATGCTGCAAATTTGAACCACGGCGGGGTAGAAAAAAATAACCGAAAAACGATTCGGTATCACTGAACACTGGCCCCCGGCGAAACATTCGTTATTTTGCATCAAAACTACATGTATGTACAGCAAGAAACAGGAAGAGGATCTGGACTGCGGCATCAGGATCGCATTTAAAATTTTTGGCGGCAAATGGAAAATGTGCATCCTCGATGCGATCAGTCGCGGTATCGTGCGGCCGGCGCTCATTCAGAAAGCAATCGGCATTGCACCACTGCGGGTCATAGAAATGCAGCTGGCCGAGCTGCTGGCAGACGGCGTGCTGGAAAAGCGTATTGAAGAAGGGATTTACCCAAAGAAGTCAATGTATTTCCTGACACCCTTTGGTGAAACCATTCTGCCTGTGCTGACCACGATTGACCGATGGGGAACAGAACATTCAGGTTATGTAAAATCCAGGATGGCGCCACAACCCGACATGGAGATCGTGACCTAAGTTGGCGGCGCCAGGCGCAGCCAATTGCCCCTGGCCGTACCTGCATGAAAAAAGCAATTCCGCCTGGGAATTGCTTATCAGTGTAACAGGAAGCGGGAGTTGCCCGAAACGCAGAATTCAACCTACGCCGTCTCGCTGAGTTGCGCCAATACCTGCTCCAGCTCCACCTTTTCAGCTGCCGTTAAGGGCAACAGCGGTTTTCGGAGTTCTCCGCCGTTTTCACCCAGGAGATCCAGGCCGGTTTTGATTGCCCGGGGCAGGCCCTTGGCCACGATAAATTTCAGCAGGTCCAGCTGCTGCATAAACACGTGCTGTGCGGCAGCCAGGTCGTTTGCGGCAACGGCTGCATACAGATCCATAGTCAAACCGGGAATGAGGTTGGGTGCAGCTGTGCACCAGCCCCTGGCACCGGCTGCGAATGCGGCCAGCGCGAGCGGGTTGGAGCCGTTATAGAAAGCCACCTCATCGCCCAGTTCGCGCCTCAGGGTATGCATGCGCTGTACATCGCCTGTGCTTTCCTTGATCATGGTTACATTGGGAATCTGTAAAAGCTTTTTCAGCAGTGCCGGCGACATATCGATGCCACCGGTTGCCGGATTGTTGTAAGCCATAATGGGAATGGAAATTTTAGACGCCACCGCGTCGAAATGGCTTACAATTTCCTCGTCGGTCAGTTTCCAGTAACTCATCGGGATGATCATGACGGCCGTAGCGCCTGCCTTTTCGGCAAACTGCGCATGGTAAATGGTTTGCGCAGTGGTCAGGTTCGATACGCCGACCAGCGTAGGTACGCGGCCGCCGGCCTGTTGAATGGCGGCCTCTGTGACCGCCTCCTTTTCTTCATCTTTCAGGTAGGGGAGTACACCGGTACTGCCCAGCGGCGCAATGCCGTGTGCCCCGCTTTGCACAAGCCGCTCAACCAGCGACCTGAACAGGCGCAGGTCGACCTGCCCGTTTGCTGTAAAAGGCGTAATGGGATACGCAATAATGCCTTTGAATGGTGTTTCTTTCATCTCGAAATGGATTTAAGATCCTCCCGAAGGAGGATCGCGTTATTTGAATTTTACAGGTCGCGGCCTTCCTCTTCGCGCAGGGCCACCCCCAGGTTTTGCAGCTGAGGCGCATTTTCGCAGGCAATGTATTTAGCGGGTTCAGCGTCGCTCAGGTTCTGGTGCCTGTGCCATGCCCAGGAAGGAATGTACACCGCATCGCCCTGCTGCCATTCCACCTTTTCGCCCTCAATTTCAGTATATCCTCGACCTTCCAGTACGTACAGTACCGTTTCGTAGGTGTGGCGGTGGCGATTCGTCAATTGACCCGGAAGCAGACCGCCGATGGTCATGCTGACGTTTTTGCTGGGCAGGTCCACAAAAAAAACAGGGTGTTTGCGTTCGGTCGAGAACTGGTCATGTCCGCCCGCCTTTTCCACGTTCCTGTGCACCAGGTGCGTTGGCCTGATATAAACCGGACGGGCAAAGGTTTTGTGGAAATCTTTTGAGCTGAATGCCAGCTGTTCATCGTGGGCCGCTATCCCTGCGGCACTTTCACGGAGAATTGATTTGGTGTTCATCATGATTTTAAAGTTTATATGTTCTTGCGTGATTGCCCTGCAAATTTGTTGTATATTTGGACCATCTTGCTGATACAGTTTTTTCATATTTAGCTAGTCCAGATATGCTCCGACCATGGGATTTACAGATACCGATCGATATGCACGGCCAACGTGCGGTTTACATTCAGATCGCAGATGCCATCATCACCGCCATCAAATCGGGTAAACTTAAAAGCGGTGATCCGCTGCCTGGGAGCCGTGGACTTGCTGCGCAACTGAAGGTAAACCGCAATACGGTGATCGAGGCGCTCGACGTGTTACTTGCGGAGGGCTGGCTGACGGCGAAAGAAAGGCGCGGCACCTTCGTCGCGGCTTGCCTTCCTGCTTCATTGGGTGGAAAACGTGCACAGCAGGAACCGGTTGCAAAATCCGCCGGCATCAAGCCTGCCATCGTTTTCGACGACGGGATACCCGACACGCGCATTGCCCCGATAGCCGAGCTGGCTGGGGCATACCGGCAGATATTTAACCGCAAAGGCCGCTGGCAGATGATGGGTTACAGTGAAAGTGCGGGCGATGCAGACTTCAGGCAGGCTATCGTGCAGATGCTCAACTACAAACGGGGAATGAAGCTCGAAGCCGATGAACTTTTCATTACCCGGGGCAGTCAGATGGCCATGTACCTTGCGGCGCACTGCCTGTTGCAGCCCGGCGACATGGTGGCTGTCGAAAATCCGGGATATAAACCGGCCTGGCGGGCATTCGAAAGTGCGGGCGCGCGCCTGGTGCCTGTGCCGGTTGACCGCGAAGGGATGATGGTCGATGAGCTAAAGCTTTTGTTGCAGAACCAGCGCATCAAGGCAGTTTATACAACACCGCATCACCAATTTCCCACTACGGTTACACTGAGCCTGCAACGGCGGCTCGAACTCGTCCATTTGTCGAACACCTTTGGTTTTACGGTGATCGAAGACGACTATGACAATGAATTTCATTTCGGGCAGCGACCAATTTTGCCGCTAAGTAGCTTCGATGGGGCGGGCAGTTTCGTCTATATAGGCACCATGAGTAAGATCGTGGCGCCGGCGCTGCGAATCGGTTACCTGGCCTCGTCAAAAGATCTGATTGCCAGCGTGGCACGGCTGCGGCAGATCATTGATGCGCAGGGCGACAACATGATGGAGCAGGCCGTTCTGCAGCTGATCAACGACGGCCATATCAAGCGGCACCTGCGAAAGGCCACCCTTCATTATAAGAACAAACGTGACTTTTTTGAAAAATTGATCCAGGCGCAGCTGGGCGACAAGGTGAACTTCCGCAAGCCGGAAGGCGGGCTTGCGTTCTGGCTTGAAGCCCGGCAGCAAGTTAACCTGCCCGCGGTTGCCGGACAGCTGCTGCAGAAGGGCGTTCAGGTGCTGTCGCCGGAAAGTTTCAGTTTTGAAAAGCCGGTGAACGGCTTGCGGCTGGGGTATGCTTCGCTGAGCGAAACACAACTCGAACAGGGAATCCAGGCCCTGGGCAGATTGCTCTGATGGTTCTGAGACCAGGCAGAAACAAGACCCCGCCGGTCGGCGGGGTCCCGGGTGTTAACCTTTTACGTCGGCCAGCGAAGCGCCGAAGTTGATATGCAGTACATTGCCGTTTGGGGTGAGCAGGGCGGGAACAGACTGAACGCCTGCCTGCTCCGCTTCGCCGATGCGGTCACTGGCTTCACCCAGGTGTACTACCTCGACATTCGATTCACCGATCAGGCCGATGATGTCTTGTTCAGCGCTTACACAAACCGGGCAGCCTGCATGATAAAAAATTGATTTTGCCATTTTAATGATCTTATGATTTGACCCTATTGTCACTGCAAACTTAAGCAGCCGCTGCAAAGGGCCGCTGATCCAGTTTTCCTGCCAATCGGCTTAAACTGGCCGGTCTAAGGAATACGTTCAGGGCCGCCAGAGGTTTTCTAAAGGTAACGGAGCCACTTTTTGTCCGGATGTCGTGCCTTGTACCGGCCATACCAGCTACACAAAGGATACATCAGCAGTACAATACCTGCCCAGACCAGGTAAACCGCCCACAAAGCAATTCCGCTGCCGCTGGCCGGCCTGCCGAAGCTGGACCCGAAGACCAGGTCGCCCGGACTAAAGCCCTGTACAAATACCATGACAAAAACAAGGGGATGAATAATGTACCAGTGCACCAGGAAATAGAACAACGGCGTTCTACCATACACGGTAACCCGGCGTACCCACCGGGCCCTAAGCCCCTGGGCAGCAGACAGGACCAGGCACATCAAACCCAAAAACAGCAGGCAGAACAACAGGGAAGGGGGATATTTGGTCACATTAAGAAAGGAAAGCACCGTGAATAGATTTTTTTCCTGCACCGCCCATAGCGCCGGATCGCCGTAAACGTTCGTCAACCTGATCAGCAGGAAAAGGCCAAGGGCCGCCAGTCCGGCTTTCAGGAATACTGAACTTTGCTGATCCTGCGGGAGCAGGAAAGTCTTGCCGGCACCAAAACCAACCAGCATGATGCCCAGCCAGGGAACCGGGGGGTAGCCCATAAAAAACAGTCTGTCTTCGGCATAAGGCCATGCACCGGGC
The DNA here is from genome assembly GCF_003029735.1 of Pedobacter yulinensis. Lineage (GTDB taxonomy): Bacteria > Bacteroidota > Bacteroidia > Sphingobacteriales > Sphingobacteriaceae > Pedobacter > Pedobacter yulinensis. The sequence goes on along the minus strand of NZ_KZ686269.1, from coordinate 1,490,406 downwards.
AAAAAAAGCGAGGAAAGCAGTTTCATTGGCAAAGAGGCGTTTGCTGAAGGGCTGAAGGCAACCAGGTTGTGCAGGGCCAGGATCGTCAGGCCGGTTATGCCGATTACGCGTTGCGGCAGGCTGATGAGCAGCGCAAGGATGATAAAACCGACGCCGATTGCGGCAATAACCTCAAAGATCAGAAAGCTGAAACGCAGGTCGAACCACATCCCGAAATTGACGAGAGTAAATTCCAGTACGATCAGCCATAGGCCCCGGGTCAGCAGGAAACGCCGGGCCGCCGGCACATCGTTCCTGGCCTGCAGTGACAGGAATGCAGAAGCGCCTGAAAGAAAAACAAAGGTCGGCGCACAGAGGTAGGTAACCCAGCGGGTAAAGAACAAGGCGGTATTCGTGGTATTGAGGTCGGTGGGCGACTGGGTAAGCGAGCTGAGATGGAGCATATCGCGCACATGGTCCAGAGCCATGATGATCATGACCAGCCCCCGCATAAAATCTATACTGTCATTCCTTTTCATTTCAGGTGGCTTTAAGGTAAGAATTTTCTTCGCCCCATTTTTCAACCTGCTGCACCCAGTGCTGCCCTTTCATGGTCAGGCCCATGAGCAGGGCAGAACCGCTGAAAGCCAGGGCGTCGAAGGTGCTGGCCAGCAAATCTCCCCGGTTATCCGTAAAGCCATTTGACAATGTGCCCGGTACGTGAACGAGCCAGACCCACAGAAATATTTTGAGCGAGAGGAGCAGGCTGATGATGCGAATCCGGAAGCCGAGGATAAGGGCAATACCGCCAGCCGTAAGCGTAATGCCGGTCAGCACGGTCCAGAAAACCGGATTTGCCACCCATGCCGGTACGGTGGCCGCAAGCACAGGAGTGTACACCAGGTGCGAAACCCCAAAGCTGCTTATCGTATACAGGAAAAACAAATTACCGTAAGGCATTAACCGGTTTATAAATCCGGTTTGTACTGGCGGGCTGCGAAAGGAGCTTGCCACAATGAAAGCGCCGCCGGCCAGGGCAAGCTCTTTGAGCGGCGCGGTCCAGAGGCCAAGGTGGTAAAGTTTGTTTGGTTGGGAAATGAGCTGGTAACTTAGCTGCGCACCCAGGAAAAGCACCGTCCATACCGCGCCCAGCAGCAATGCAGCCTGTTTCCCCTTGCCGGGTATGAACAGGTAAACCCCCGTCGCTATAAGATACAGGCCAAAAAGACCCGACCAAACGGGGAGCAAGGGAAGGTGTTGCTGGTAGGGCGAGAAAAATACGTCCCTGAACGTTCCGAAATAAAGTTGCTGTATGCCGTACACGAGCAACGCTGAGGCATAAAAAGCCCTGCCGGCAAAGATGAGTCTGTTCATGTGAGGGTCTGCGTTTCCCCAAATCTATAGACCGGTAGCCGTACCTGCCGCGTTTTTCTGTACACGACCGCATCGTCCGGTAAACGGCGTTCACCGGGAAATTCTGTTGTTCGTCGAAATCTGCCCGGGTACAAAGCAGCTAATGGTGTTTATCCAGAGAGAATAGCTTTAATTTGTCACAAAGCAATATATGAAGTTCAACACCCTGTTTTTTAACCTGCTCTTCTGGCTCTTTTACTTTTTGTACCAATGGTTGGGGCTGGCTTCGCTGTATGGCGACTACAACGGCTATTTCCTCAATGCGTGCATGGCCCTGCCCGTTGCGCTGGTCTTTTCGGTGCTGACCGTTCACATTTTTTTCAGGCGGTTGTACCAGCAGGGCCGCAGGGCCCTTTTCTGGCTGAGCCTGTTGATCAGTGCGCTGTTGCTCTTGCTCGTCAGGCGCTATGTCAATTACGATGTGATCTACCCGCGCTACTTTCCCCATGCGCTCTCGATGTCCTTTTTTGCACCGGGCAAACTGCTGGTGGAACTGGTGAACCTGTATACGATCACAGGCCTGTATGCGCTTTCCTTTTTTATCCGCTGGTGGTACGACGAACGGCACCGGGTCCAGGAACTGCTGCAGCACAAAACCCGGGCAGAACTGGATCTGCTTAAAGCGCAGGTACAGCCGCACTTTATTTTTAATACACTGAACAACATTTACTCAACGGCGCTTGCCAGCAGCCCGGAAACGGCCGCGCTGATCGCACGCCTCTCGGGCGTACTCGATTACAGCCTGTACGATGCCTCGCGGGATCGGGTCGCCCTGTCGGCAGAACTCGACTATATCAGGCATTACATTGGTTTGCAGCAAAACCGGTACGGCAGCAGGCTGGAGGTCGAGATGCACGTTCCAGACCGGGTCGATGATCTGCAGCTCGCGCCTTTGCTGTTGCTGCCCCTGGTAGAGAACTCATTTAAACATGGTGTGGCCACTGCTGCGGCGGCGGCATGGGTACAGGTGCGGGTGTACCGGCAAGCCGGCTGGCTGGTTGTGGAAATCGGGAACAGCAGGGAGGAGGCAGCTGCGCCGTTCATCGTGAGGGGAGGCCTCGGTCTGACCAACCTAAGAAAAAGACTGCAGCTCGTTTACCCGGGGCAACACGAACTGCAGGTTACTGTACATGCAAATTCCTGTTCCGTATGCTTAAAAATTCAGACTAATGAAGGTAAGGTGTTTGATCGTTGACGACGAAGTTCCCGCAAGGGAGCTCATCAGGATGCATCTTTCCGGGCTGAAGGGATTCGAGGTGGCCGGCTCGCTGGGCAACGCTGTGGAGGTACCTGCCTTTCTCCGCGAACACAAGGTCGATCTGATTTTCCTGGACATCCGCATGCCCGGATTCTCTGGTCTTGACCTGCTCCGCTCTTTGAACGGCACTCAGCAGGTCATCCTTACAACAGCTTACCGGGAATATGCTGCAGATGCGTTTGAGCTGGAAGCTTTCGACTACCTCATGAAACCCGTTACGCGCGAACGTTTCATGCAGGCGATCAGCAAATACCTGCGTCATGACCGCATCAACGCAAGGCAAGAGCGTGCCGCCCTGGCCGGGCCTGCTTATGTGTTTTTTAAAGTGGGCCGGGAACATGTCAAAGTGTTGCTGAGCGATATCGTTTTTATAGAAGGGCTTTCAGATTACATCAAAGTACACACAGTAACCCGGTCGTATGTGGCTTCTGAGAAACTGGGTGCTATGGAAGAGAAACTTTGCGCCGGCGGTTTTGTCCGCATCCACAAATCATTCATCATTGCGCTCGATAAAATGACCGGCTATACGGCAGACCAGGTGCTGATACAAGAGCGGTCACTTCCGCTGGGTCGGCTTTATAAAGCCGGCTTTATAAAGAGGGTAGAGGCGCCTGGCAGGTGATCACAGACAAACAAGCTGCCTCCGGTAGTTTGCGGAGGCAGCTTGCTGCATTCCATGCACGGCAACCGGACGGTTGCCGCCATTGGCAAATACCCGTTCCTACTGTTTGTTCAGGTAGAAATCATCTCCGTAGGCAGTACCGGTATTCGGTTTATAGAAATACACCACGGCCGATGTATTCGATGCCCCGGTCGTAAAGGTAACCGATCGCTGCTGGTAGGTTGTGCTCGTGATCTGCGTTCCCACTGCAGCGCCTCCGTAATTCTTAACCCCAATGATCACCGACTCTCCGGCAGCGCTTACTTTGCCATAACCGCCAAAAACATACGTGGTATTGGGCAGCAGGCCGGTCACTGTTTGCTCGAGCGAGGTCGTGCTGCCCTGGTGCCGGATCGCTTTGGTTCCCGAGCGCATATTGTTGGTTACCACGGCCGTGTTGGGGCCCGCAGCCCAGGGTGTCAGGCTGGCGTCTTCGAAGCCAGGGTTTATCAGTTCTTCCTGCTTGTAAATCCTGACCCAGTCTACCATCATATTGAACGGAAGGTCTGCGTTGGTAATGGCTCCCGGCCAGCCGGCTCCGCCTGATTGATTTAAGATCAGGTGAAAAGGCCTGTCAAACGGCCATTGCAACGAGGTCGCGTTCGCCGCCCGTGAATAGGTGTACTGCAGCACATTGTTCACATAAAACTGGATAGCAGAGGGCGTCCACACAATGCCATAAATGTTGTAATCGGCGGCGTTGTAAGAAGCGGTATGGGTTGCGGTGCTTCCTCCATTGGCATTGGTCACAGAACCATTGTGGATGGTCTGATGAATAACATTTTCATAGTTTACATGTTCCATGATGTCTATTTCACCGCTGTTCGGCCAGCCACCGTATGAAACAGGCACTTCTGGCATCATCCAGATGGCCGGCCAGGAACCCTGCCCTTTTTTGAACTTTGCCCGTACTTCAACCTTGCCATACCGGATGCTGAATTTGCCCGAGGTCTGGATGCCGCCTGAATGGTACGGAACATTGTCGCCGGCAATAACGGCATTATCCATGTTCAGAACCAGGTCGGTGCCATTAACAGAGGCGTAGTTGGGTGTTGACGTCAGAAACTTGTTCCAGGCCGAGGTTTGCCGCGGACAGTACCCCCATTTGGTGGCGTCGAAATTCCCTGCGGTGTTGAACTCGTCTGAAAATACGAGCCGCCAGGCAGGTACCGCTGCGGTCATAGACGGGATAGAGTTCTGTGCCTGGGTTTCGGCCGGTTCGGCTGTCTGTTTTTGTTTGGAACAGGCGGCCAGCAGCAGGCAGCTGCCAAGTAAAATTGAGATTCTCATAACTATTGGTTTAGTAAATAGTGGTTAGTTGCATCACAATATTAGTTGAGAATCAGCGGTATGGTGTTCGGTATCGTCTTGAAATGGTTCTGTTTTGTCTGAATCGCTACCTGCACCGGGCACCGGTCTGAAGCTAAACAACTTGTCAATTGAAAGTGATTACGTACATTTGGTTGATGGCAGAGAAAAAAAGCAGGTCAGCATGCCCGATCAGTTGCGCGCTGGAAATTTTTGGTGACAAGTGGACTTTACTGATTGTACGGGATATTGCCTTTTTTGGAAAAAACACGTACAACGAATTTTTAAAGTCAGACGAAGGGATCGCCACCAATATACTGGCCAGCAGGTTGGCGGGGCTGGAAGCCGGGGGTATCATTGCTCGGAAAAAACACCCTGCAAGCAGGGCCAAGATTTTTTACGAACTTACGCCAAAGGGAGCCGGACTGGTGCCGGTGCTCCTGGAAATTTCACTCTGGGCCGATGCGCACCTCGACACGCCTGCCCGGGCCAGGGACTTTGCGGCTGCTTACCGGGAAAACCGCGCTGAGGTACTTGGACAGGTAGCTGCACAACTCAATTCAGGTAAGCCGCTGGCCTAAGTTGCGCAGCCCGGTGTCAAACAGCTTCGGTCACTTTCAGCGAACCGCTGAACTGCTGCAGTGCAGCACCGGGAGTGGTCCAGATAGAGTGAATGGCGCCATTGCTGTAATCATGTACCTGCGAAACCGTTACGCCGCTTTGTTCCTGCCAGCATAGCAGGCACAGATCGGGCCGAAGGGATATCAGCTTCAGCGATACGGTTTCAGAGGTGCTTACGGTCTGGCCGTCCTTTTCAAGAATCCGGAAGGTGAGTGAGGTTTCGCTGTTTATCCTGAGTGTAGCCCGGGCCATACCGAAATCAACCATGAGTGTTTTGCCAATGTAATTCATATGTGTTCTATAGCTTTTAAATTGCAAGTTGAAATTAATAATTAACTTTTAATCTGCAAGTTTATTTAAAATCACGGAGCAGTGTGTTCCGTATAAACAAATCGAGATGACAGCGATCCAGATCATACCTGCCGAACAACAGGTGGTGCCCATGCTGCTGCAGCTGTACCAGGCCGTTTCGGCCGATCCTGCAGGCCTGATTCGCCAGCCGGCAGAGGTCAACGAAGAATATGTAAACGGTTTTGTGTCCGAGTCGCTCCGGAACGGATTGATCCTGCTTATGACCGCGCAGGAGCGTATCATAGGCGAAATTCATGCCTATACGCCCCAATTGGCCGCTTTTAGGCACATCCTGACCGACCTGACCATTGTCCTGGCCCCGGAATACCAGGGCAGGGGGCTTGGCAAACAGCTGTTCACTGCTTTCCTGGACCGGGTCAGTTCGGACTTTGCACACATTCTGAGGGTTGAACTTTATGTGCGGGAAAGCAACGAGCGCAACGTTGCCTTTTACCAGCGGCTCGGTTTCATAATCGAAGGACGCCATGTGCACAAGATCTGGGTAGCTGACTCAAAGTTTGAAACACCCCTGCAAATGACCTGGTTTAACCCTGCCTATCGGAACATTACTGTGTAATGTAGAGGCTGGCAAAGCGCAGGTCGCATCGTTGTCGGCAAATCGGGGAAGTTTCGCAGCCTGGTTGTCAAAATCTGTAAAGGTTTTATCAGAATCTGTATTGAAGAGGTGGGGCTCTGGCGATACATTTGAGTAAATGTATTTAAGCTTTTCAAAATGACCCGGATAAATCACCTTTCAGCATCGCTGTTCCTTTTTCTGATTTTGTCTGTCAGTGCAAAAAGTCAGACCCCTACCCGGGCAAGAGCCGGAGACAAATCACACAGCACGTTTCAGAATTTCAATTCAAGGGGGCAGCAAATCGTTCGCTTTGACAACATGGGCGAGGCGGTCGATGCGCATGACGGGGAGATCGCTTTTTTTGATGGGGTATACTACCTCTATGGAACGAGTTATGGCTGCGGGTTTGAATGGGGCAGAAAGGACGCCCCTTTCTGTGGATTTAAAGTATATTCATCGACCGATATGGTCACCTGGACAGACCGCGGTTTCCTGTTCGACGCCACGACACCGGTCTGGCAAAGCCGGTGCAATGGAAATACCTATGGCTGTTTCAGGCCGCACGTGGTTTACAATAAAAAAACCGGTTTATATGTCTTGTGGATCAATGTCTATGACAACCAGGTAGGATTCCGGGTGTTTACAAGCAGTTCGCCCACCGGACCTTTCAAAGAAGTGGCCGAGCCCCGGCTGGCTGTGAACAGCGAGGCGCCGGTGGCCGGCCTAAACAATGGCGACCACGATACGTTCGTGGATGAAGACGGAACAGGCTATATCGCCTACACCGACTGGCGAACGAAGGGAACGATCGTGATTGAAGAACTTACCGGTGATTACCTTTCGGGCACAGGAAAACATGTCAAATCTGTTACTGCAGGGAAAACCGAAGCGCCCGCCCTGTTTAAACGCAAGGGGCTATACTATGTAACGTATTCCGATCCGAACTGTGGTTACTGTTCAGGTACCGGCACAAGTTACAAGACCGCAAAATCGCCCCTTGGCCCCTGGTCTGAAGGCATCCGGATCAGCAACAATTCATGCGGCGGGCAGCCATCTTTCGTCTCGCCGATCGAGCTGGCTACAGGCACCATTTACCTCTATTGCAGCGACCTGTGGAACAATGCGGCCAAAAATGAAGCGCTTGCCAATTTTTACTGGGCACCGCTTGTTTTCAACGAAGATGGTTCCATTCAGCCCATGGCCTGCCAGGAAAAAGTTTCCCAGCCCTTTGAAACCCGCGCAAAACGTTCCAAACGCAGCATCACACCTGCGGGCAGCAGCGGGAACGCCGGCTTTACCTGGTTCAGCGATATCGGGGGCGACCTCAGGCGCAGCCAGTCGTTCCGGGCTGAAAAGAACGGGCTGCTTACAGATGCGGCGATGACAACATTCAGGACCGGCTACCCGGAGGCGGCGCTGCAGGTGCAGTTATTCCGCGCTGACGCGAGTGGGTTGCCGACCGGACAGGCATTGTTCTCAGCAACAGTAGCAGCCGATTCGGTGTCCTGGGCACCCCACCAGATCAGGGTTGCTCCCCGGATCAACGTTGTAAAGGGGCAGGCTTACGCACTCGTTCTGGGTTCTGCTGCGAAATCAGGAAAATATGGATTTGCCTTCAATGATGACCAGCCTTATCAGCGCGGCGTAGCGGCGATCAGTACAGACAAGGGGAAAAGCTTCAAAGCTGAGCCGGGCCGTTCGCTGAAGTTTTATACCCGCATCAGGTAGTGAAGAAATTAGCGGCAGTTCTCGCGGTAGGCGGTCGGATTAAGGCCCGTTTTCTCTTTGAAGAGCTTGGAAAAATAGAAAGCCGATTCGAAATTGAGGTCTAAAGCAATCTCCTTGACCGACATGCGGCTATTGCTGAGCAGTTCTTTCGCCTTCTGGATCTTCAGCTGCAGATAATACTGTCCGGGCGACAGTCCTGTATGACTTTTAAACAGTTTCCTGAAAGAGGAATACCCGATATTGAGTGCTGCGGCAGCCTGTTCTGCTGAGAAGGTATTGCTGATGTTCGAGCGGAACAGCAGCATGGCCCGCCTAATGATCTGCTGTGAATCTTCCTTTACCGCCTCGTTCTGTCTGAGCAGTGAGTGGCAGGTTCCCAACAGGTAAAAGGCGGCGCCTGAAACCTGCGGCTGATAGCCCGGCTGTTCATGGCGGGTCTTTTCCATGATGCACTCATAGAGGTCGATCACCGTCTCGTTAAAGCCAACGTACAGCGTAGGTTTATTGGGCGATAACTGTCTTGCCGCAACCAGGTTGTCTATGATGTTGCCTTTAATGCCCACCCAGTATTCGTCCCAGCCGGTAAACGGATCAGGCTTATACCGGTGCGGTTCGTTTGGAAAAAGTACGATGACCGTTCCCGCCTGTATGGCCACCTGTTTGCAGCTGGCCGACTCGAACACGCCGCTTCCGCGGGTAATGTAAATGACCTGGTATTCCTGCAGGGTTCGCCAGCTGCTCCAGTCGAAATGGTAGTTCGCAGGGTGCCCCTTGAGCGGATACGGTTCGGTGGCGCCTACATTCATACAACCCACATTCAGTACGGTAAGGCCCCAGCTTTCGTCTTCTTTACTTACTGGAAGGTATTTATAGAAGTTGATCATAGTGAACAAATTATGGTGTCAAATCCTGTATGTCTTTTATCAAAAGTTCCATTGGCCCGCGAGTGGCTAAGCTATAGTTTTGAACCAAGGCAGGTTTAAAATAACGAAACCTTTTTAGGCCAGACAACAAATACAACCAAATATGTTAAATAATATGAGCCCCCGGATTGGTTTATTCGGTATAGGCCTTGCAAATTACTGGGATCAATTTGCTGGTTTGCAAAAACGATTAAGCAACTATATCGATGCCATTGCTGCACAGATCAGCCTCTCAGATGCCAGCCTGGTCAGCCTCGGCCTGGTCGATTCATCCGATAAGGCGTTCGAAGCCGGTTTGAGATTCAGGCAGGAAGATGTAGACCTGATTTTCCTTTACGTCACTACCTATGCGCTTTCGGCAACGGTACTGCCGGCGGTACGCAAAGCAGGTGTTCCGGTTATCGTACTGAACCTTTCACCCGAGGCGGGTATCGACTATGCGGCGTTCAACAGCCTGGAAGACCGTGCCGCAATGACCGGCGAATGGCTGGCGCATTGCGCTTCGTGCACGCTGCCGGAAATTGCCAATGTTTTTAACCGGAGCGGGATCGCGTTTCACCAGGTAACCGGTATGCTGCACAATGATCCCCATGTTCTGACTGAAATTGCTGAATGGGTGGCTGCAGCACGCGTGGCGCGCACCATGTACTACAACCGGCTGGGCGTGATGGGCAATTATTACGGCGGCATGCTGGACATTTATACCGATATGACCCTGCAGTGCGCCACGTTTGGTGGCCATATCGAAATCCTGGAGGTCGACGAGCTGTCTGCACTGCGCAGCCAGGTAACTGAAGCCGCTGTCGACGCCGAGCTGGACAAAATACACCGCACATTCGATGTGCAGGAAGACTGCCCCGCGGTAGAGCTGCGCCGGGCGGCAAAAACCTCGGCCGCGCTCCGCAAATTGGTTGAGCGGCACCGGCTGGGATCGCTGGCCTATTACCACAAGGGTACCGGCAACCCCGGAAATGAAACCACGATGAGTTCGGTCATACTCGGCAACTCGCTGCTTACCAGCACAAATATTCCCGTGGCGGGCGAATTCGAGATCAAAAACGCACAGGCCATGAAAATCCTGGACAGTTTCGGCGCCGGCGGCTCCTTCACTGAATTTTATGCTGCAGACTACCGGGATGATGTCGTGCTGATGGGGCATGACGGGCCTTGCCACCCGGGCATTGCCGAAGGGAAGATCAAAGTTCGGCCCCTCAGCGTCTACCATGGCAAGGTTGGCCAGGGTCTGTCTGTCGAGATGTCGGTGAGCCAGGGACCGGTCACCCTGCTCTCTGTGGTAGAAACGGGCAAAGGCTCCCTGAAGCTGCTGGTTGCAGAAGGCCATTCTGTAGCCGGGCCCATTCTGGAAATTGGCAATACAAACAGCCGGTACAAGTTCGCCACAGGTGCAAGAAACTTTATGGAGGCCTGGAATGCCGAAGCCCCGGCACACCATTGTGCAGTTGGCCGCGGACATCTTGCTTCAAAAATCAAAAAACTGGGCAGCATGCTGGGCATCACCGTGGTGGTGGTCAGCTAAGTATGCACATAAATGTTACGGATCAAGTTCAATTTTTAACCAAACGATATGATTAAAGAAACCAACAGGCTGCGGCTCCTGGCACTGCTAGGCATACTGGCCACAGCAAGTCTAACTGACTTGAAAAGCAGGGCTTACGGCTCCACTTTCAAAACCGAAGCGCGACACCCGGACATCCCTGTTGCGGCCAGGCAACAGGCAGACATCAGTGGCCGGGTGCTCGATGAACAGGGCGCTCCGGTACCGGGCGCCACGGTGCGCCTGAAGTCGGGCAAAGGCGCCACCGTTACCGACAGCGAGGGCAGGTTTACACTCAGGGGAGTAGGACCGGCAGAGATCCTGGTGATCAGCTACCAGGGTTTACAAACCATAGAACTTCCCGCCTCGGGCAACCTGGCGGCAGTTACACTGAAAGTAGCGGAAAATGAACTGAACGATGTCGTGGTGGTGGGTTATGGGACCACCCAGAAAAAAGACCTGACCGGTTCTGTTTCGACCGTTTCGGCTACACAGCTGCGCGACCTGCCGGTCACATCGATTGACCAGAAACTGACCGGGCAGATACCCGGCGTGCAGATCACCTCGCCCACGGGGGCGCCCGGCGGCGGTGTCAACATCAAAATACGCGGCACCGGCTCGATCACCGCAGGCAATAATCCGCTGTTCGTCGTAGACGGATTTGCCATATCCAACTCAGGCGGGCAGACGTACAACCCGCTGAATGTGATCAGCCCCGAAGATATCGAGTCGGTTACGGTTCTGAAGGATGCATCATCGACCGCTATCTATGGTTCCAGAGGGTCTAACGGTGTCATCGTCATCACAACCAAACGCGGAAAAACCGGCCGGCCGGTGGTAAGCGTTAACTCGTATGCAGGCATGCAGCACATTCCGCAGAAAGGCCGGCCTGATGTGCTGAACGGCACCGAATATGCCCAGTTCCGGAAGGAAATGATCCAGGACGATTTTGCCTCGAGGGGCCTAACCGCAACCGATGCCGATATTCCGGCGCCGTTCCGCAACCCGGCACAGTATGGCGCGGGGACGGACTGGTATGATGCGGTGCTGCGCAATGCTCCGCAAATCAATATCGACTTAAGCCTGCGCGGCGGTTCAGAAAACACGCGTTATTCGGCTTCGATCGGTCGCCTTGACCAGAAGGGAACCATCAGGTATACAGATTATGAACGGTATTCGCTCAATTTTAACCTGGAGTCAGACATCACCAAAAAACTGAAAGTAGGCATCAGCATTGCCCCGACCGGCGCTGTGCAGAACCGGAATGGTTTTGAGACCGGTATCCGCGATGTGCTGACCCGCACGCTGTGGCTCAGCCCAATCGTGCCCATTACCGATGCCGCAGGAAACCGAACGGTATTTATCACATCGCCGGGCGCCATTGGCGCAGGTAACCCGCTCAACACGCTCGAATTTGCCGGAACAAAGGCCAAATATTTCAGGGGCATCGGAACCGCATTTGCCGAATACAGGATCATCGACGGCCTGAGCGCCCGCTACGGTTTCAATTACGACTACACCAACAACAGTTCTTTTGCCTTCAACCCTTCGTTCGTGATCGGCGAGACGGGCAACCAGAATCCCAATCCTTCCATTCCTTCTTCCAGTACTGCCCAGAATACGACCTCGAACTGGCTGTCAGAGATCACCCTGACCTACGATAAAAGTTTCGGAAAAAACCACCGCATCAATGCGGTTGCAGGGTACACAGCCCAGGAAGAGCGGTATGAGGGGTATTCCTTTGGCGCGACAAACTATCCGGATAACCTGATCGAATCAATCAATGCGGCAACGCTGCTGAACGGCAATGCCGCCGGTATTGAAAAGTGGGCACTCATTTCTTACCTGGGCCGGGTAAACTACACCTTCAAAGACCGCTACCTGTTCACGGCCACCTTCCGTACCGATGGTTCCTCGCGTTTCGGGGCAAATAGCCGCTACGGCATGTTCCCTTCAGGTGCCTTTGCATGGCGGCTGTCGCAGGAAGAATTTTTAAAAGATGTTAGCTGGCTGGACGATCTCAAACTGCGCGCAAGTTATGGCCGCACCGGCAACTTCAACATTCCCAATTACCAGTATGCCTCGAGCATCGGCAATTCGAACTATTCTTTCGGCGGTTCGCTGGCCAGCGGAAGAACCTCAGGTTCCATTGCCAATGAGGACCTGACCTGGGAAAAAGCCGATGAACTTGACCTGGGTGTTGACATGACTGTACTCAAAAACCGGATCGGGCTTGCTGTCGACTATTACAATCGCATTACAAGTTCCCTGCTGCTAAACGCGGAGCTTCCCTCGGCCTCGGGGTTTTCAACCGCTACCGTGAACCTCGGTAAAGTGCGAAACAGAGGCCTGGAGATCGCAGTAAACTCAAAAAACCTGACCGGCGCATTCACCTGGAACACCAATGCCAACATCAGCATTAACCGGAATGTGGTCCTGGAACTGAATCCGGGCAACGGAAATGCACCAATCTACAGCGGGCGCAGCGGGGGTGGGTTTTTTACCCATAAAACCGAGGTTGGCAAGCCAATCGGGCAATTTTATGGTTACGTCTTCGACGGATTGTACCAAAGCGCCGCAGAACTGAACAGCCAGCCTAAACATGGAACCTCGGTCGTCGGCTCTGTCCGGTACAGAGATGTGGATGGCAACGGGATCATCGAAGACCTGAAAGATTTTGACGTGATCGGCAATTCGCAGCCAGATTTCACCTGCGGACTGACCAATACCTTCGGTTACAAAAATTTCGACCTGAACGTGCTGCTTGTTGGCAGCCAGGGCGGTCAGATCATGAAAACTGGAAATGAATTCCTGACCAATACAGATGGTGTCTTTAACGTAGACCGGAAGGTCCTGAACCGCTGGAGATCGCCGGCTAGCCCCGGTGATGGCCGCACACCGACAACTGTTGGCGGCAGAACCCTGTACCGCGAAGTCAGCTCCCTGTGGATCGAAGACGCAGGTTTCCTGCGCATCCAGAATGTTTCATTAGGCTATAACTTCAGACAGAAATTTATTGGGGCTGCCGGCCTGATCAAAACACTCAGGCTGTATGCGAGTGTGCAAAACCTGGCAACATTTACCAAATACACCGGCGCCAACCCGGAAGCAGGCACCAACGACGGGTTCTCGGCACTTACCCCGGGACGCGATTTCCTGGCGTACCCCTTGCCAAGAATCGTGACCGCAGGAATTAACATGACATTTTAATCATTAGGATGATGAAATTTACAAACCTACATAAGCTGTGCGCCACGCTGCTGGTCGCCGCAATGCTGACAGGCTGCAAGAAGGACTTTCTTAACCAGGTGCCTGAAGCCAACCTGACCAATACCAATTTCTGGAAAACCGAATCTGACCTGAAACAGGGCGTTGTCGGAGCATACAGCTCCCTCCGCGGCATGGGCACCTTCAGTTACTGGCTGTTTGGCGAAATGCGGTCAGACAATACGACCTTCCAGTATAACGCCCCGCAACGCGGGCAGGAAAACCGCGAACAGGTAGATCAGTTCCTGGCTACCTCAGCGAATACCCTGATCCAGGATTTCTGGCGTGAAAGTTATACGGCTATCTTCAGGTGCAATGACGTTCTGGACCATGTAGAAGCCATTGCCGCATCTGATGCAGCAAAAAAGCAGGCCGTCGGCGAAACCAAATTCCTGCGTGCTTTCTACTACTTTAATCTGGTCAGGCAGTTTGGCGGCGTACCGCTTCGGCTGGAAGTGACCAAAACCCCAACAGATGCGCCCTCCAAAGGCAGGGCCACTGCAGATCAGGTGTACGCGCAGATCGTCGCCGACCTGAATGACGCCGTGACCAATCTTCCCGACGCCAGCGCGTACGGAGCGGCCGACAAGGGGCGGGCAAGCAAGGGCTCGGCACATGCGCTGCTTGGGAAAGTGTATATGACGCAGCGCAGATTTCCGGAGGCGTTGGTTGCCTTGCGGCGCGTAACCGGCTACGGGCTGATGCCGACCTATTCATCCGTGTTTTCCATACAGAACAAAAACAACATGGAGTCGGTCTTCGAAATCCAGTACTATGTGTCGGGCGGAACCAATTTGTCAAGTAATTTCATGTACCAGTTTGCCCCCTTCAACTCGGGAACGATCGTTACGCAGGATCCCGGTACCAACCTGACGTATACCAGCGGCTGGAACACGCCTACGGCAGACCTCATTGCATCGTACGAGGCAGGTGACCAGCGAAAAGACGTTTCCCTGGCGGAGGGTTTTACCGCCCCGACCGGATTCGTTGCTGTTCCGTACGTTAAAAAATACAACCAGGGTTTCGTACAGCCCGGGCAGACGAATGTGAACTTCCCCGTAATCCGGTATGCAGACGTGATGCTGATGATGGCAGAGTGCCTGAACGAGGCGGGTTTCGTGGCAGGCGGGGAGGCCTTTCAGTTGTTGAACGAAGTTCGCCGCCGGGCCGGCCTGGCACCAAAGACAAGCGGTAATCCTGTGGCCGGTCTGAATGTCAGCTCGCAGGAAGCGTTCAGGGCTGCGATTGAACAGGAACGTAAGATCGAGCTGGCGTTTGAAAATCACCGCTGGTACGACCTGGTACGTACCGGGCGCGCCGTCGAAGTGATGAATGCGCACGGCCAGCGGGAGGTCAGCAAGGCCCCCGCACAGTTTCCAGCCGGTGCATATGCGGTTACGCCGAACAAATTGCTCTTGCCTATACCGCAACGGGAGGTTATTCTCGATAACCTGAGCCAGAACCCCCAGTAACCACCCGGTCATAGAACAGATTGATCCAGGGCAGCCCAATCGGGCTGCCCTCTTTTTTACAAATTGTACAGGCACCTGCTCAGCTGCTGGAGCATGGGTATGTCTTACAGGGTACGGCTGTACTGGTTACCACGTTCGGGATGTCTCACCAGGTTGCCCAAAATTTTCAGGCTGTTTTCCAGTTTTTCATCCCACACCAATCCGTAATTCAGCCGCATGCAGTTGTTGTACTGATTTTGAAGAGAAAACAGGCGGCCCGGTGCAAAGCCGGTTTTGCAGGCCAGCGCCTTTTCGTACAGGCTGATCGTGTCTGTCGGCCCGGGCAGCTGCAGCCAGAGCACGAACCCGCCCTGTGGCCGGCTTAGCATGGTGCCATCCGGAAAGTAGTCGGCTATGGCCCGGTTGTATCGGTGCAGGTTGGCCTGCAGTGTATGCCTTAGTTTACGCAGGTGGTTTTCATAACGGCCGGTTTCCAGGAAAGCAGCAATGGTTTCCTGCGTAATGGCCGGCGAGGAGATGGTGTGGTACAGTTTCAAACGGGCAACCGCTTCCTTAAACCGCCCGGGGGCAACCCAGCCCACGCGGTAACCTGGCGCCAGTGTCTTTGATACAGATCCGCACCACAATACAATGCCGCTGTCATCAAACGATTTGCAGGACCTTGGCCGGTGCGCGCCGAAATAGACGTCGCCGTTCAGGTCATTCTCGATCAGCGGCACCTGGTACCGGTTGGCCAGTCCTACCGCGCTGCGCTTGTGCGCATCGGGCATGCAGCTGCCCAGCGGGTTGCTGAAATTGCTGATCAGCAGACAAGCTTTTACGTCGGTCCGTTTCATAGCCGCTTCCAACGCGTTCAGGTCAACACCGGTTGCGGGATCTGTTGGCAGTTCAAGTACTTTAAGACCCAGTGCCTGCGCAAGCTGGAGCATGCCGAACGATACCGGGCTTTCCATAGCCACGGTATCACCTTTTTCAGCGACCGCCATGAAACAATACGACAGTGCATTCAGGCAGCCGCTTGTTGTAATGACGTCCTGGTGGCTCAGTCCGCAGTCCATGGCAAGAGCCCGGCGGGCAACCTGCCTGCGCAACCTTTCGTTTCCGTCGTTCTTATCATAAACCACGCCGCTGCCGCTCAGTTCGCGGGTGGCCTGCAAAAGTGCTTTGTTTAATTTCGCTACCGGCAATAATTCCTTTGCCGGCGTGCCCAGCGACAGCGGCAAATGGCCGCCCAGCCCGAGGCTGTCGTATACGCGGGCCACCAGTTGGTCTGTGCCGGCATGCGCTGCAACGCCGGCAGGATTGCTTGCCGCCGGCGCCGGCAATTTCCTGGTCCCAGATCTCACGTAATACCCCGACTGGGGCCTGGCTTCGATCAGCATGTTGCTTTCCAGGTGGTAATAGGCGCTGAGCGCCGTGTTCTGGCTAATGCCGTATTCCCGGCAAAGGGTGCGTAGGGAAGGTAGTTTGTCGCCGGCGCGCAGCGTGTTGTCCAGAATCTGCTGTTCAATCAGGGCTGCAATGCGCAGGTAAACAAATACGGATCTCTTTTCCAAAGGATTTTTCATGTTAAACTGCTTACGTCAAATTTAATAAAATTGTAACTGCTATCATTTAAGGGTTTTACACAGCTTTGTAAAGGTCGGCGCTCAGACGCGGCGCCCGACCTCGGTAAACAAACATGGATTCACTGCAAACACTATTCATTATTGGCTCAGGGGCCATCGGCAAAGCGCTGGCGGTTTTCCTGCAGTTGGAGGGTCGCAGGGTCATCCTGCTGAAAGGGCATATCCACCAGGGCCGCAGCGAGACGCAGACCGTGTGTGTTGAAATGGCAGACGGATCGGTTAGTCAAACCGAAGTGACCATCCATACGCTGGATGCCTTTTCCGAGTTGCCCGGCATTGTCGTGCTGGCCAATAAATCGTTCGGGAATGAGCGGCTGGCGCAGCTGCTTCGTGCAAAGACCGGCAATTCGCCCATTGTGCTGCTGCAGAACGGACTGGGCGTAGAAGCGCCTTTCCTCCGGGCGGGTTACCCTTCCGTTTACCGCTGTGTATTGTTCGTAACAAGTCAGGTCCGGGATCAAGGCCGCGTTCGTTTCCGGCCGGTGTCGGTTTGCCCGGTTGGGGTGGTAAGGGGGAATGCCAGCCAATTGAAGGAGGTGGTCCGGTGGCTGGATACAGAAAATTTTCATTTCAGTGCCATCTCAGACCTCGGCCCGATTGTCTGGAAAAAAGCAATTGTGAACTGTGTCTTCAATTCCATCTGCGCCTTGCTCGAAACCGACAATGGCATCTTTCACCGGAACAGCGAGGCATTGGCCCTCGGCAGGCGGGTCATTGCAGAATGCACTTCCCTGGCGCAACTACAGGGCATTGCCGTTGGAGCCGCCGAAGCCGAAGCAAGCTTGCTTGAAATAAGCAGGCGATCAGACGGACAGCAAATATCGACCCTGCAGGACATCCGGATGGGGAGACGAACAGAGATCGATACGCTAAACATCGAGATGGCCAGGATCGCGGTAGGGCTGCAACAGCCGGAGCTGGTACAGCAAACGCAGCTGCTGGGTGAATTGACCAGGCTGAAAGCAGAACTGGCTATGGCCAGGCACCGGCCCGGCGAAATTCTGCCTGACAAAGAAACCTGATAAACGGAAACACTTACGTATGTTGCTCATTTAAATCTGACTATGAAAACCATGATCATTACGGGGGCCAGCCGTGGAATTGGCGCTGCCACGGCCCTTCTTGCCGCTGCAAATGGCTTTGCTGTTATTGTTAACTACCGGCAAAACGAAGCGGCAGCTGCGGCAGTTGCCCGGCATATCCGTGCGGCGGGGGGGCAGGCGGAGACGGTTCAGGCAGACGTCTCGCGCGAGGATGACGTGCTACGGCTTTTTGCTGAAACCGACCGGCTGTTCGGCAGGCCTGATGTGCTGGTTAACAATGCAGGCATCCTGGAACGGCAAATGCGTTTGGAAGACATGGATGTCTTGCGCCTTAACCGCATTTTTGCCGCCAACATTACCGGTCAGTTCATCTGCGCGCGCGAGGCGGTTAAACGCATGTCTCTGAAGCATGGCGGCCGCGGAGGGAATATTGTAAATGTATCGTCGGTTGCCGCTCGAACGGGATCGCCAAATGAATACCTGGATTACGCAGCCTCGAAAGCCGCGATAGATGCGCTGACCATCGGTTTGTCGAAAGAGGTTGCCGGCGAAGGCATCCGCGTTAACGCTGTCAGGCCGGGCTTTATTTATACAGATATCCACGCGGATGGAGGCGAGGCGGGCAGGGTAGACCGGCTTAAAGACAGCATTCCCATGAGGCGGGGTGGCCGCGCTGAAGAAGTGGCCGAAGCGATTCTATGGCTGAGCACAGACAGATCTTCGTATTCAACCGGTATCTTTGTCGATGTTTCGGGGGGCAGGTAACGATTAAACCTTAAAAATGTCGCAATGAGCATTCAAATCTCAAACAAACGCCAGCTTGTAAATGGCGTGGAAATCTTTTACCGGGAAGCCGGCAACCGCAAAAACCCTGCTGTGCTGCTGCTGCACGGTTTCCCGACATCGTCTGTCATGTTCAAAAACCTGATGACAGCGCTTGCAGATAAATATTATCTGGTCGCGCCCGATTACCCTGGCTTTGGCTTCAGCGATTTTCCTGATCAAAAGCATTTCTCATATTCTTTCGACAATATAGCTGCGGTTATGGCAGCATTCGCAGAGGCAATTGGGCTGGATCGCTTTTTCATTTACCTGCACGATTACGGTGCCACCATCGGGCTGCGCCTGTGTCTCAGGAACCCGGCGAAAATTCTCGGACTGATCGTGCAAAACGGAAATGCTTATGAGGAGGGCCTTGGTCCGCAATGGGACGAGACAAAAGACTATTGGGCAAACCCGGCCCCTGAGAAAAAAGAAAGATTCATGTCTTTTTTAAGCGAAGAAGGGACAAAGGCACAATACGTTGCCGGTTTACCCGATCATCTGCTGCCGCGCGTGGGGCCTGAACTCTGGACGCTCGACTGGACGCTGATGAGCAGGCCGGGCAATATTGACATGCAGGCGGAGCTGAATTTCGACTACCGCAACAACCCTCCCTTGTTTAAGACATTTCAGGCCTATTTCAGGGACAACCAGCCGCCCGCCCTGGTGATCTGGGGCCGGTACGACGTCTTCTTTAGTGTCGAGGAAGCGCACTGTTACCAGCTTGACCTGCCTGCGGCCGAACTGCATATTCTCGAGGCAGGTCACATGCCGCTGGAAACGAATTTTGACGAAGTTTCGGCGCTTATCAGCGCCTTCCTGGAACGGCACACCTCATCGTAATCAAGGGATAATCATAAACTATTAAATTCAGTACAATGGAATCCAGTTACCTTTTAAGTGTTGCAAAGCAGTTTGAATATTACCGCTCCCTTGGCGAACGGGCCATGGACCAGTTGCCCGACGAGGCGCTGTTTTGGCAATACAATGAATCGAGCAACAGCATTGCTATCATCGTGAACCACATAGCCGGTAACATGTTGTCGCGCTTCACTGATTTTCTGACTTCAGACGGGGAAAAACCCTGGCGAAACCGCGACAATGAGTTCGAGCCTGCGCTTACAGGCCGGGCTGAACTGATGGCTCGCTGGAACATGGGCTGGGATTGCCTGCTGGGCACATTGGCCGGTCTGGAACAGGGGCAGCTGGAATCGATCGTCTACATCAGGAACGACGGGCATACGGTGATCGAAGCACTAAACCGCCAGCTTGCACATTATCCCTACCACATCGGGCAGCTTATTTACATCGCCAAGATGGCGGCGAACGAAAACTGGAACAGCCTGTCTATTGCCAGGAACAAATCAGGCGATTACAATTCCAGGAAGTTTAGCCAGGACCCTTCAAAGCGCCACTTTACCGACGATCTTTAGCGGCAAGTACCCTACCGGGCGCCGGTCAGCAGGGAACTTATGCCAGCTTACCATTTGCATAGGCTTTCTGCAGGTAGGTCCTTACTTCTTCGTTCAGGTCGTCTGCCGAGAGTAGCCGCAGGTGGTGGTTATAATCGCTGGTTCCCGGTACCTGTGCTATTTTCCGGAAACAGGTTGCTTTCATGGACCGTTTTGAACGGCAGGACCAGGTCAATAAAATTTTTGCCGATCTGGATAATGTAAGCAAAACGGACATCTGCAGCGATCACGATCATTGATTTGGTGGCATGCAGGTTTACCGGTCCGATGTTCCTAAGGGCGCCGGTCAATGCGTCGAGGATTTCCAGGGCCTGCCGGCTTCGCCCAGCCAGAAAATCATTGACGGTTTGGTCACCGCAACAGTGGTGCTGATTGGTCCGTTGAAAATTCCGGCCGCAGGCATTGCAGGTCCACATGTTTTTATTCTGGTTTGCTGCAACGCCTGCGGCGATGCCTCTTAAGTTTATGGTTGGACAGTTCTTTACAGACTATGGGCGCAAAGCTGACTGCTTCACCTCGCAGCAGGTTCAGTCTGCGAACCGCTGACAGGCTTCATCCGCGCATAAGCCCTTACGGGGAACGTGCCCACCCCTTTGAACTTTGGCGGAACGGCGCTGAATGTAAAGCCGTCACGCGGCAGCGCCTGCAAATTACAAAGGTGTTCTGCGATCAGGATCCGGGCGCCGAGCAGGATGCTGTGTACGGGTCTGCTGTTCCCTGATGTGTCGTCGATGTTGTGCGAGTCAATACCCACCAGTTTTACCCCGCAGTCTTTCAGGTAAGCGGCCGCACCGGCCGTCAGGTACGGATGACCTTCAAAGTAAGCTTCCGTGTTCCACTTATCTGACCAGCCCGTGTGAATAAGGACCGCCCGGTTGCGTATTTCATGATTTTCGAGGTGTTCCGGCTGTATGGTCAGCGTTTGTGTGTACGGCACGCTGATCACCACCGCATCGAGTTCGGCAAACCGCTCCAGCACCGTATCTGCAAGGTCTTCGCCATCAGCATACCGGTGAAATGGGCAGTCTACATAGGTGCCTGTATTGCTGACCATTTCAATTTTGCTGATCTGGAATTCGGTGCCGGGCTCATACAGGTCCGCCGAGTCTGCCCTGCTTAAATAATCGCAAACCAATGGGGCAGGGAGGCCTTTGTAGGTCAGGATTCCTTCGCCAATGGTATGGCTCAGGTCGATCAGTCCCGTTTCGCGTACAGCGGCATCAATTGGCGTTCGTTTATGCGGCTCAGTGAGTATTTCTTTGTTCAGGATGTTCACCTTGCCGACCATTAGCAGGCGCAGGTCATCGACAATATAATCTGCCAGTTCCCGGTCGCCGATGTCGTTCCCTGAAATGTCCAGCCTGAAATCTTCACCGCGCAGGCTGCCTCCATTGGTGAAAAATAATTCGAAGTCAAATTTTACTCTTTTTTCCATCGGTTTCATTGAGCGAAAATTAAGGAAAAAATGCCTAACCCGTAATCTTATTCTTTTGCCGGTAGCCTTTCGGCGAAGCGCCGATGCATTTTTTAAACAGGCCTGAAAAGTAATATGGCTTGTCATAACCAAGTTCGGGGACAATGCCCTCTATGTGGTTCGTTCCAAAACACAGCAGCTGGGCAGCAGCATCTAGGGCTGCATTTTCAAGCTTGCGGCAACAGACCCGAACCAGTTGGTTTCCAGTTACGGAACAAGCGCCGCCTGGTGTCGGCCAGGCGGTGCTTTTAGTTAAAATAGGACCGGAATTCAACCGGCGTCTGGCTGGTTTTGCTTTTGAAAAATTTGCTGAACGACTGCGAATGTTCGAAACCAAGGCTGTAGGCAATTTCGGCAACCGAGAGGTCAGTAGCCGACAATTTTTCTTTGGCTTTTTCGATAAGTTTATCATGAATAAACTGCTGGGTGCTTTGTCCCGTCAGTACCTTGAGGAGGGTGCTCAGGTAGTTTGCTGAGATGTTCAGCTCGTCAGCAACGCCCTGAACGCTCGGCAGCCCCTGTGCCCCAAGGTGATCATCTGAAAAGTAGGCATTCAGCAGCTGCTCGAGTTTGTGCAGCACCTGGTGGTTGCTGATTTTTCGCGTCAGGAATTGCCGGTTGTAAAAGCGGTCGGCATGGATGAGCAAAAATTCCAGCTGGTTTACAATCAGCGACTGACTGAAACGGTCCATGTTTGAGCGGTATTCTTTCTCGATATTTTGAAAGATCCCCGCAATTACGGCTTCCTCTTTTTCTGACAGAAAAAGGGCTTCGTTCACCTTGTACTGGAAAAAGTCGTAGCTCCTGATCTGGCCGGCCAGCGGTGTATTCCATAAAAAGTCGGGGTGCAGCAGCAAGAGCCAGCCTGACTGGCAGATATTGATGCCGGGATCAATCTCCACCCGTAGCAACTGCTGCGGCGCAAAGAAAGACAGCACGCCCGAATCAAAATCGTAAGGCTGCTGTCCGTAGTTGAATTTAGCCTGTACATTGCGCTTCAGCGCGAACATATAGAAATCCTGCATCCACTTCAGGTCGCTGATATCAGCCGGGTAGGTGACCTTGCTGTAGTCGATCAGGCTGATCAGCGGATGCTCGGGTTTTGGCAAACCATAATAGCGGTGCAGATCGTGCAGCGTGCGGAAACGGATTGTATCTGCCATGTTCTAAAGATATCTAAATTTTTCTGGTCTGGCCACCCGCATTGCACAGGTGTTCAGTGTTACTTTATTCGCTAATTGCAGTGGATTCTGCAAGTTCCAGGTTTTCGGCAAGTGCCTGCTCAATGACAGCGATCTTTGCTTTTGCAAACTGCGAGGCGCCGACTCCCATAAAGAAATGAACGGGCGGAGCTGCCTGCTTGCTGAGTTCAATAAACACTTCCGCTGCCTTTTTCGGGTCATTCGGCTGGTTGCTGTTGATCTCATTCAGGTGCTGCGCCTCGACCTCGCGGGCGTTGACATACTCAGCTATCGGATTGGCAGGGACCATGGCCGAATCTTTAGCCAGAAAGTTGGTCCTGAAATATCCGGGATACACCAGCGTGGTATGAATGCCAAACGGACGCATTTCTTCTGCCAGGGCTTCGGTATAGCCGGCCATGGCAAACTTGGTCGAGCAATAGATGCCAAAGGCTGGGAAATTACCAACGAAACCTCCAATTGAGGCAATGTTGAAAATGTGGCCCGAGCGCTGCTGCCGCAGGTAAGGGGCCGCATTGCGGATCACGTGCAGCGGCCCGAATACGTTTACGTCGAAATTTTTCCTGACCTCTTCATCGCTCAGCTCTTCCAGGGTGCCGATCTGGCTGTAGCCGGCATTGTTGACAATCACGTCCAGCCGTCCGAACCGTTCGAGCACACGTTCAATAGCCGCTTTTACATCTGCATGGCTGGTCACGTCCATGGCCAGCGGCAGGAAATTTTCATGGTTGCCGGCGGCATCTGTCAGTGCCTCTTTTTTTCTTGATGTTGCCGCTACCCGGTAACCTTCGGCCAACAGGCGCTGAACCAGCTCTGCACCAAGTCCTTTCGATGCGCCGGTTATAAACCATACTTTGTCGTTTTGTTTTTCTTGAGTTGTCATTGCTAAAAAATTGATGATACAAATTTGCAGCAACACGGCCGCGTTCCTGTATCCAATATCTGGATTGTTGTAGCCAAATCTTTTATGCATGCGCCCGGCGTAAATGGGTTAGGCCGCTTCCAGCGGGGAAGTCAATCAAAGCGCTGCTCAGCCGTCTGTGGCCAGGCCCTTTTTTCGATATGCCGCAGGTGTCATACCTGTCCAGCGCTTGAAGGCCTTCAGAAATGCGCTTGGCTCGTTATAGCCCAGGATCGAGGCGATGTCTTTGACCGGGTGGTGTGCCGCCTGCAAATACTGCATAGCCAGGTTTTTCCTAACGGCTTCGACGATTTCTGCAAATGTTCTGCCTTCTTCCCGGAGTTTACGCTGCAGCGTACGCACGCTCATGTTGAAATTGGCAGCCACTGCGTCGAGTGTAAGTGCATATAAAAAGGAATTGGCAAGCAGGTAATTATAGACCTTTGCCTGCAAAACACCCTTGCTTTCGCCAGTAAGCATCAGGTGGCTTACCTGCTGCAGCAAATAGTTCTGCATTTCGTGGTTGGCAGACAGGACCGGCGCCTCCAGCAGGCGTTTCTCAAACGCGATACGGAAAGGTCCTGGTTTGGGCAATATTTTTCCGCGAAACACGCGCTGGTATTCAGCCTGGCCGTTTACCCGGTATGGGAAACACACGGCAGCCGGTTCAATCCGCGCCAGCAGCAACCCGTCCAGCTCATGGAGTACAAAGACCATAAGGTACTCGCCCATCTGCCGGCAGGTGTGGGGATATTGGCTGGCCAGCGTTTCATCGGTATGCAGTTCAAACTGCATCAGGCTACCTTCGCTAACAAGGCGTGCCGTAAACAGGTCTGACAGCAGGGGTACCAGCGCGGCGCCATTGGTCAGCGCATCCAGGACGGTCGAGCTGGTTTGAATCAGCTGGCCTACAACACCCAGTGCGGCCAGTTGCATGCTTTCGCCAAAATGCAGGCCGAACAGGGGGTCGCCCGTCAGGGTAACGGCATTCTGCCAGGCCTTTTCGACTTGCATAGCGGTTAGCCGCAGCGTTTGCTGTTGCTGAAGCGTCCGCATGTCGAGTCCCGAACCGAGCAACAGCCGGGCAGGGTCTATACCGTACCTTGAACCCTGGGCAGTCAGCGCCAGCACCAATTTTTTCTGATAGTCTTCCATCGCTGGCAAAGATATCCCATACACATCAGCAACGTATCAACATGGCATGAAATAACTGTTTTCTGGCATGAATTGACAATCTATAAACCGGCGTGCTGCTGCAACTTTGTATCATACCAAAAACAAAACACCATGTTAAATTTAAAAAACACCCTTTTCGTAAACGCCGCCAGCTCGGGAGCTACCGGCATATTGCTGATCATATTCTCCAATGAAACGGCCAGGCTGTTCGGCCTGCAAGCAGCCGGCCCGTTTACCGCCACGGGCATTTTCCTGGTTGCCTTTGCAGCCCTGGTATTCGCGGCTGCGGGTAAACATACGCATGCAGGCCTCGTTCAGCTCGTTACCATGCTCGACCTGCTGTGGGTAGCCGCCAGTGTGCTGCTCGTCTTATTTGCCGGCAGCAGTTTTTCAGGTCTGGGCATAGGCGCCGTGTTGGCAGTAGCCGGCTGGGTTGCCCTGATGGCCTTTCTACAGGTAAGGGGGTTGCGGTCCCTTCAGGGGGCTGCCTAGCTTGTTGCCTGCGTGGCCGGAACGGGTGCGAACGCCCTTGGTCCTTCAGATGTCATGATGACGCGTTGTATGGTCCCATCGGGATTGTAGTGCAGCGCGTCCAGGCATACAGACCGCCGGTGACTGCCGCCTGTTTCCAGAGCACCGTTGTGGTAAAAGAATAGGCTGCGTCCCTGAAAATCAATGATGGCCGGACGGTTGGTCTCGCAATTGCCGGCCACTTCATTCAAAATTCCTTTAAATGCCCAGGGGCCTTCGCAACTGCGGGACATGCAGTATGCCACGCGCTCAGGCTGGCCGTAACCATAACTGAGGTAATACCAGCCGTCGCGCTTGTGCAGGTGAGCCCCTTCGCGAAAACCGGGCAGTTCCAGCTTGCTTACCGGGCCATCGAGGCTGCGCAGGTCGGCTCTGAGCCTGGCGAAATAACAGACGCCGTTTCCCCACACCAGGAAAATCTTGCCGTCGTCGTCGACAAGCACGGTTGGGTCCAGGTTGGCAAGTTCCAGGTCCTGATCGGGAATCATCTGCTGGTCTACCAGGGGAGCGCCGATCGCATCACGAAACGGGCCTTCCGGCCTGTCGGCTACGGCAAGGGCAATCGCTTTTCCGCCGGAGGCGTTGGTAACCGAAAGGAACCAGTAATACTGGTCCCGGTAAGCGATGACTTTAGAGGCATACGCATCGCCGCTGGCCCATTCAAAGTCGGTAGCACGCAGCGGAATGGGGTGTTCCTCCCAATGCAGCAGGTCGGCCGACGAGAAACAAAGCCAGTGGTTCATGACGTATACATTGCTGCCTTCCGGAGCTTCGTCATGTCCGGTGTACAGGTAGATGCGGCCCCCGCTTTCAATCACAGTCGGATCGCAGGTAAAAGTGTGCCGGATAACGGGATTGCCGTTTAATTGAGTTACTTCCATGGGGATGAGGATTTTAGTTCAAGGACTAAACAATCTGAAGCGCAGAACGGCTTAAAAAAAGTGTATTTTGCTTTTGCGGCCGTTTTTTTCTGTGTAGTTTCACCGCCACTCAAATCAGAACCACACCGCATGTTAAAGAAATACTGCTTCCTGCTTACGCTCTCTTTTACCATCGTGTTCCAGTCCGGCGCAAGGCAGACGCAGCAGGCCGATAAGATGAAATGGTTTGCCGACGCCAAACTGGGCATTTTTATTCACTGGGGAATCTATTCGGTGAACGGCGTTTCTGAATCCTGGTCGTTTTTCAATAATTACCTCAGCCACGAGTCGTACATGAAACAGCTTACGGGCTTTCATGCAAATCAATACAATCCTGAGGCCTGGGCTGCGCTGATTGCCGAAAGCGGCGCCAAATATACGGTCATCACGGCCAAACACCATGATGGTGTATCCTTGTGGGACAGCAAAGCTATGGGTGCCATAACCACGCTGAACCACAGCGCAGCCCGGCGCGACCTGCTTACGCCCTTTGTAAACGCCATTCGGCGGCAAAACCTCAAAACGGGGCTTTATTTTTCTTTGCCTGACTGGTCATATCCGGATTACGATGTTTTTACAAGCATTCGTAAGCGTTACCAGCTGACTGCCGCGCCAGAACGCTGGCAGCGTTTTCAGAGTTACCTGAACAGCCAGCTCGAGGAGCTGAACAGCCAGTATCGGCCCGACCTGTTCTGGTTTGACGGAGACTGGGAGCACCATGCAGCCGAGTGGAATGCTCCGGCTATCCGCGCGAAACTCCTGCAGCAAAATCCTTCGGTGATCCTGAATTCCCGTTTAAACAGCCAGGGAGACTACGATACGCCCGAACAGGGTATACCTGTGAAGCGTCCGGCCTCGAAATTCTGGGAACTCTGTTACACCATGAACGACTCCTGGGGATACCAGGAATTTGACCGCAGGTACAAAACGCCGAACATGATTATCCGCACGCTGATCGATTGCATCAGCATGGGCGGAAACCTGCTGCTCGACATCGGGCCAAAGGCCGATGGCACCATTCCTGACGAGCAGGTGCGTGTGCTGAAGGCGCTCGGACGGTGGACAAAAAAACACGGAGAGGCGATCTTCGGCAGCCAGGCAGGCATATCCGAGAACAATTTCAGGGGGAAAACCACCCGTTCTGCAGACGGCCGAAAAGTCTATTTATTCCTTGACCGCCGCAATATTGGTCAGCTGACCGTGTATGGGACCGAAACACCGCTGCGCTCGGCCCGGGTAATCGGTTACGCCGGTAAAATCACCTTCAAAAAAAATGGCTCCCAGCTTACTATCGATGTTCCGGCGGCAGCCGAAGATGCCGATGCCACTGTTGTTGAACTGGGCTTCGATACCACCCCGGTCTTTGCCGACCGCAAACCCGGCAACCTGAGCCTGGTCGAGATAGCGGAAGAAAAAGAACCGGTTAAACAGATCGCAGCCCTGAGCAGCTCAGTGGCTGCAGGGTACAATCCTTTTCCTGAAAAACGGCTGGAGCCTGACGGGATAGGATTTGAATGGCGCCGAAAAGACGAACTGGCTGCATGGATCAAAAAACATGCGGAGGCACTGTATAAAACCGGTAAAGGACTTCCGTTTACACATTACGATGGGGAGTCGGCCCTTTCTGCAGACAAGCGTACCTTGTATCTTTTTGTAAAGGGGCAGCCCACAGGCCCCATTGCGGTTAAAGGCCTGCAAAATACGATTCAGCGGGTGCGGATCGTGGGGCAGGGTACCATGCTTCCGCATGAGATATACAATAAACTGTATTGGAGCAAGACACCCGGCATCGTTTATATAGACATTCCTGCCAAACTGCTCGATCCCCAAATGACGGTGGTTGCGCTGCTGCTCGACGGGCCCGCGACTATTTTCACCGAGGATACCGGCGCTATACAGAACAACCTCTGATCAGTCTCCCAGGCGCATGGTGAGCAGGTGAGGACTGAATCCAGCTTTTTCATAAGCCCTGATGGCGGGCTCATTTCCCGCATAGACGTCCAACCGGACTTCGCTGATGCCTTGACCGCGTGCCCAGGCCACGAGTGCTTCAATAACCTGCTGGTTAATTCCGCGACCGCGGAAGCCGGGGTCCACGAACATAAAACCCAGGTGTGCATACTGATCAAACAGCTGGTAGGGCTTGGCTGCTTTTAAAATGGCATACCCACCTCCAACCGGCTTTCCGCCAGCATCGGCCACCACCACACAGGCATCTTCTGCAAGGATCATGGCACCAAGGTCGTAGTATTCTATGGCACCCGGCTTCAGGGTGGGGTCAAAAGGGCGTTCGGCCGAAACAATGCCCTGTTCAAAAGCGCGCAGCAGCGGCAGTTCTTCTATTTTCGCTTCGCGGATGGTAATTTGTTGGTCACTGCTCATTGTTCAGAGATTTTGGAGATGATTTGTTTAAGTTGGCCAATGTGCCTCTGGGTGTGTACCTGCACAAAGGCGAGCCATTCCAGTCGGGTCAGCGCACCGAATCCTGGCAGCTCGAAACCCAGGCAGGTGGGCTGCAGGTCTTCGGTTTTGGCAAAGTGCGTAATCTGCGCCGTAATGCCTTGCAGTGCTCCGGTCAGTTCAGGTTTTGGAATGGGCCGGGCATCGGGAACAAGTTCAGCCGGCGACTGCATTTTGACGTCCCGGTCCAGGAACATGCGGCGCAGCTCCGTTACGTGCGCATCTGCCGGTCGTGTGGTGGGCTTTAATGGGCCCTGCAGCACCGACAGGACCTGGTAAGACTTAAGCAGGTGCTGGCCCAATTGTGAGGCGGTCCAGCTTCCACTGAACGGAACGGTGTCCAGCTGGTCCTGGCTCAACCCGTCGAGCTGTATCAATAACTCCTGGAAACTGTGCGCTAATTTTTGTTGCAGTTCTTGCATGGGGATGTGATTTTAGGTTTCCAAAGTTAAGCGCTGCCGGCGGGACTGCAAAGTTATTTGTCTGGACTTAACTGATGTAAACGGTTTTGATGTTGACAAACTCGTGAATGCCAAATTCACCAAGTTCGCGGCCGTAGCCTGACTGGTTAATGCCGCCAAAGGGCAGGCGGGGGTCAGAACGCACCAGGTCATTGACAAAACAGGACCCAGCCTGCAGCTGGTTGCGGGCCAATGACTCGGCCAGCGCCGCATTGCGCGTAAAGACTGCTGCGCCCAGCCCGAATATGCTGCCATTTGCCAGCTCGACCGCATGCCGGGTGTCGCGTGCGCGGATAATGGAAGCGACCGGGCCGAAGATCTCTTCGCTGAAAGCGGGCATGCCTTTTTTAACGCCCGAAAGTACGGTAGGCTGATAAAAGGCATGGTTGCCCTGCTTTTGCGGAACCGTGCCGCCTGTCAGGCACCTGGCACCGGCACGTATGTTCTGCAGTACCTGTTCATGCAGCTCGTTGCGCAGGTCAGCCCGCGCCATAGGCCCCAGATCGGTTTCCGGATCGAAGGGGTCGCCGGTGGTTCGCCGGGACATTTCTGCGCAGAACAATGCGGTAAAATCCTTTTCAACGCTTGCCGCTACGATAAAACGTTTGGCGGCGATGCAGCTTTGCCCGTTGTTGATCAGCCTGCTTGATGCGCAGGCTGCAGCTGCCTCCCCGAGATCTGCGTCGGCAAGGACCAGGTAGGGGTCGCTGCCTCCCAGTTCGAGCACCGTTTTCTTGAGCAGGCTTCCTGCCTTTTCTGCAACTTTCCTGCCTGCTTCGGTGCTCCCGGTCAGTGTGACAGCTTTCACCAGCGGGTGCGCAATCACATCGTTCATAGCCCCCGAGCCAAGCAGCAGGGTTTGAAATACGCCCGCGGGGAAACCTGCTTCTGCAACAAGGCTTTCGATGGCCAGCGCGCAGCCCGGTACGTTCGATGCATGTTTTAGCAAACCGCAATTGCCCGCCATCAGCGCAGGCGCCAGGAACCTGAAAACCTGCCAGAAAGGAAAATTCCAGGGCATGATAGCCAGCACCAGGCCAATTGGCTGAAAACTGACATAACTGCTCGCGGCCGCGGTAGCAACCGCCTGGTCTGCAAGAAACGAAGTGCCGTGTTCGGCGTAATACCGGCAAACAGACGCACATTTGTCTATTTCAGCCCTGCCGTCTTTGAGCGGTTTTCCCATTTCGACGGCCATCAGAATGGCCATTTCCTCTTTGCGCTGCTCCAGCACCAGCGCCAGTTTAACCAGAAGCTGCGCCCGGTCGGCGAGCGCTGTTTCACGCCACTGCAGCCAGCACTGCTGTGCCCGGGTAATTCTCTTACCGGTTTGTGCAGTGCTGTGGGCGGTGTAGCGCTTAACCTGCCGGCCGGTTGCGGGGTTAATGGAATGGAAAATCATAGCAAAGAATATATGTGTAAATCTAACCGGAGTCGCCTGTTTTTGTTTGCCGCAGGCCCACGTTGCCAGAGGCGGAGAAACTGGCAAACCGCAGTTGCGCGCGTCTTTTGCTGCAGGGCGTTCGTCGAGTACGAGGGGCATTATGTCGAAATAAATTTTGCAGGGCGTAACGTAGGTACGAAAGTTTTCGTCTTACAGCCAAACAAAAGAAAACTCAATTGCATCCAGATGAAACTTTTTACAAGCACCTTCCTTATCGTACTGATCTCGGCTACCGCCTCGATGGCGCAGCGTCTTGTTAAGGGACGTGTGCGCGATGAGAAAGCGGCGGGCATACCGTTCGCAACCGTATTGCTTTTTGCCGAGGGCCAAACCGCGCCGGCGGCACAGAAGATCGCCGACAGCGCCGGTAATTATGAGCTGCAGGCCAGGACTGCAGGCAAATACAGGCTCAGGGCATCGGCCGTCGGTTACAAGGAAATAACTAAAGATATCGAGATTGCGCAGCAAACGCTGACAGCAGACTTCGTGCTGCCAGGCTCTGGTCAGCAGCTTTCTGATGTGGTTGTTGCCGGTCGCAAACCCCTGATTACCCGCAAAGCAGACCGCATCGTCATGAACATTGAAAACAATGCGCTTGCTTCGGGCAAGTCCTCGCTTGAAACCATGAGCCTGGCGCCGGGGGTTTTTGTGCGCGATGGCCAGATATCTATAAACGGCAATTCGGGCACCCGGATTATGGTGAATGGCAAACTGCTGCAGCTCTCTGGCGACGACCTGACCAATTACCTGAACGCCCTGCGGAGCGATGAGATCGAGTCGATGGAAATCATCGCCCATCCGCCGGCCGAGTACGATGCGCAGGGAACCGGCGGCATGATTAACATTGTGCTAAAAAAGCAGGGAAAGGCGGGCCTGAACGGGTCTGTGTATTCGAACTACAGGCAGGGTCGTTACGGCGGTTTTGACAATGGTGTGCAGGCCAATTTCAAAAAAGGCAAACTGGGTCTGATCGCGAATTATTCGTATTCAAACATGAAGCGCTTTAACGACATTGATCAAAACAGGAACTTTCCGCAAAACGGCATGTACAGCGCGGTGAACAATGGCATCAGCCGCAATACCGGTCAGCGCCTGCGACTGGGAGGCACATTTGATATTGACGACAAACAATACATCGCACTTGACTATACCGGATCTTTCGGTACATACACAGACGATTTCGTAGCAAGAACGCAGATCGTTTATCCGAATGCCATAAACAATTCTTTAAGCAGCGGGCTGTTTCCCGGCCGCTCGGCGAGCGATTACCAGGCGGCGGGTATCAATTACCACCTGAAAACAGATACGCTGGGCTCTGCGTTGGTCGTCCTGTCAGATTACAGCATTAACAACGCCAGGAACCGGTCGCAGGGCGAAACCTCGTTCTTTAATGCCAACAACCAGTTTGTGCGCGACACGGCGTTCCGAAACTCGACGCCCAGCGATGCGAAGATCTTCACAGCCGATGCCAAATACATCCAATCTTTCGGTAAACTGGGTAAGCTGACCGGCGGCGGAAAGATTTCTGTTACTGACATTGACAATCGCGCCGCATTCGAAGCCTTTACCGGCGGCAACTGGATCGGCAGCGCAGGCCAGGACTTTACCTACCTGTACAAAGAAAATATCGTGGCCGCCTATCTGAAGTTCGATGCCACCCTTGCAGGAACGGATGTTCAGCTCGGGCTGCGCGGCGAAAACACCAATTTGACCGGCACCCTGTTCAACAGGGGGCAAACGACAGAAAATAAGCGGGATTACTTTAACCTTTTTCCCAGCGTATACCTGAAAAGGAACCTGAACAAGGAAGGAAGTTACAACATCAGCGCAAGTTACAACAGGCGGTTCAACAGACCCTCGTTCTTCGATCTTAACCCCTATGTTGGTTATATCGACAACTATTCTTACTCGATGGGCAACCCTTACCTGACGCCTGAGTTTAACAATGCTTACGAGGTGAATTTCACCATGGCCAGCAAATATGTGCTCACGGCAAGTTATACCCGCAACCGCGACGCCATCAACAACATCATCAAAACGGCCGATGACAACCCCGAGGTCATGATTCAGCAACCGAACAACGTCGGCTCGACCGAAAACTACCTGGTCGGCCTGTTTGCACCGGTCAAAGCAGCCAAATGGTGGGACATGCAATATACCCTGCAGTTCAGCAACCAGCGGGTTAACGCGCCGCAGTATGCCATTTCCAAAAACATCCTGACACTGCAAACCAACCACGCTTTCACATTGCCAAACCAATGGTCCATTAATTTGAACGCCTTTTACCTGTCGCGCATTATTTTTGCAAATGCGGTCCTGAACCGCCTGTACGCGGTGAATGCGGGTGTGCAGAAAAAAATGTTCAAGAACAGACTTGTACTGAAGGCCAGCGTAGATGATATCTTTTTCACGAACAAAGTGAGCGGCTCGTTTTATTTCAATGATTTTACGATGAATTTTTCGCAACTGCAGCAGGACCGGCGTTTTTCCCTGGGGCTGACGTATAACTTCGATCTCGGAAAAGCCTTTAAAATGAAAAATATAGAAAGCAGCAGCGATGACGTGAAAAGCCGGCTGAAGTAAGTGCGGCCGGATGCTTCCGGCCGATACCAGTAAAGGCGGCAGCGGGCTTTTTTGAGAAATTTCGCAGCCCATGTATCTTTAACAGGTGAATGCACCGCTTGACCGCCTGCTTGATCGCTTCATCCGCGCCGCTGGTGTTGCCGGGTGCTAAAAACGAGTTTGAAATGGAACATGCAGAAAAAGAAGCCCTGATCAGGACCTATATCCGGGCTTACAATCATTTTGATCTTCCCGGTATGCTGGCTGGCCTGCACCCGGACATCATCTTCGAAAACAGAAGCGGAGCGGAGCTGACCATGCGGCTGGAAGGCCTCGCTGCCTTTGAAAAGCAGGCTGCCGAAGCGCTCAGCTATTTCTCAAACCGGGAACAGCAGATTGCTGCATTGCGGCACATCGGTAGCAGCACAGAGATTGACATCATTTACCGTGCAGTTGCGGCTGCAGACCTGTCGAGCAGCCTGAAAAAGGGCGACCGGCTCGAAATGGACGGCCGGTCGGTTTTTACGTTCAGCGAAGGGAAGATTGCTTCCATTACCGATATCAGCTAAAAGGCGATAAGGTTGCAGCGGCTTCAGGAGCCCGGATCTGCCTGCGGTTGTTCGCAGGCAAGGGTTGTCATACCCGCGCTTTCGAAGGTCAGGTTCACGGATCTGACGCCCCCGGGCCGGGTACGGTGCGGGGTGCCGGCGGGGATGGTCAGCAGCTGGCCAGGCAGGAGCTCAAGGCTGCGGTTTGCCAGATCAACCCATACACTGCCCTCTACAACGAGGAAAATTTCGTCAGAATCGGGATGCAAATGCCAGAAATACGGGGCAGTCATCATACCGATGCGTACCACATGATCATTCACGGTCGAGAGCACATCGTTCTGGTAATCGCCGGTCATTAAACCCGCTACTTTAGCCAGGTCGATGACGTGAACCTCAGATCGCGCCATTATTTTCCGGGTTTCAGCGTTTGCAGCAGAAAATCTTCCAGCGTGGTTTCAGCTTGCAGCCAAACGGTGCCCTGTTTTTGAGGCCCTGCCTGGCCGCTCGCCACCAGCTCGGTCATCTGTATAAAATTGCGTGTGCCATCAGCTGTAAAACCCATGCCTGAAATGACCTGTTCCCACTCCTCCCGGGGAATTTGCCGGGCCTTTACTTCTTTTCCCGAGATCTTTGCAAAAGCGGCGGCCACCTCGTCGGCACTGTATTGGCGCGGCCCTTCTAATTCGTAGATCTTGCTGGCACCCAGGCCTCCGGGCATCAGTTTGGCGGCCAGTGCGGCCACATCGGCCGGCGCCACCATGGGTATCGGCAGGTCTGGAGGGAAAAAGGTGGGCAGCACGC
Source organism: Pedobacter yulinensis (assembly GCF_003029735.1). Taxonomy (GTDB): domain Bacteria; phylum Bacteroidota; class Bacteroidia; order Sphingobacteriales; family Sphingobacteriaceae; genus Pedobacter; species Pedobacter yulinensis. The sequence goes on along the minus strand of NZ_KZ686269.1, from coordinate 1,455,845 downwards.
CGGTGCGGATCGCCTCGTCATACCCCATCATCCAGTTGCTGAAATAATAAGCCGGGCGAATAAAGATCTGCTCCACCTCACTATCGGTAAAATTTTGCTCAAGCATAAAAGACATGAGCAGGTTCCCGCTGTTTTCGCTGAACTGAGCGCCCATCGATGAAATGCCCACAATTTTTTGGACAGAGGAGCGCCTGATGGCAAAACGGTAGTTGTCAAGTATGGCCTTGGTTTCGGCGAGGATGTCATTGCTTTGGCCGCTTTCAGGCGTGATAATGAAAAGGGCACGCCCATCCTGGAACGCCCTGATCATGGCTTCCCGGTCGTGCGCGTCGGCAACAAAGGCTTCTGCTCCTTTATCAAGCAGCGCGATGCGCTTTTCTTCAGACCTGACAATACCCCTGACCGGTGCGCCGTCTTTCAGCAGGTTTTCAACAACCATAGAGCCTACCTGGCCCGATGCCCCAACTATAATGTTCATGATGCTTAGAATTTAAATGCCATACCGGTGCCCGGTAACGAGGACAGGGATGACAGGATGAAAACAGCGGGAGGGCAGTGAAAGTTTTCAGCCACAAATCCGGCACACGATCTGGCCTACCGGAGGCGGATTAATTTTGTAAATTGAGCCTATGAAAATAGTCTTGAAATTTCTGCTGTTACTCGTTGTGCCTGTCATAAATAGTCAGGCACAGCGTAAACCGGTATTCGTTATGGTGCACGGGGCCTGGGGCGGCAACTGGTCGTTTAAAAAAACTGATTCGCTGCTGACACGGGCAGGCGTACATGTGTACCGTCCCAGCCTGAGCGGGCAGGGAGAGCGGGTGCACCTGGCTTCGAAAGACATTGGCCTGGCTACGCACATCAAAGATGTGGTCAACACCATTCTCTACGAAGATCTGCACAACGTAGTCCTGATGGGGCACAGTTACGGTGGCATGGTGATTACGGGTGTTGCCGACAGCATTCCTGACCGCATTGCAAAACTGATCTATCTCGACGCCTTTGCACCGAACGACGGGGATAACGCGTTCACCACACACGGGACTGCTGCGCCGGCACAGGTTAGCGGCCAGGACTTCATGATACCCGTATGGGTAAAGGCCGGGCAACGCCCACCGAAAGATGTGCCGCAGGCTACCAAAACTTTTCTGGAGCCCGTTCGGTGGCGAAATCCTGCTGCGCTGAAACTGCCTGCAACCTATATTCTCACCGTTGATCCGGGTAAAACCGCTGCCGCCGATTCTTTCTATCCTTCGTCAAAGCGCGCCCGCGAGCGCGGCTGGAAGGTGGTCGAAATGTCTGCAGACCACAATCCGCAGATGTCTGCGCCCGAACGCCTAGCCATCCTGCTGCTCCCGGAGATCAAATAGCATTGCAACAAATTGCGATTTTTATAATTATTGCATAATATTGCAAAATGAAAGAAATATCTGCAGCCGATGTAAGGCGTGCGCGCAAGGCGACGAAGTCTGTTTTCCTGGTTTGCGGACTGGGTGTAGCCAGCTGGGCCCCAATGGTTCCTTTCGCAAAAGACCGGCTGCAGCTGGACGATGCGGCGTTGGGCATGGTGCTCCTGCTGCTTGGTGCGGGGGCAATCGTCGCGATGCCGCTTGCGGGCCTGCTTGTGCACCGCGCGGGCAGTCGCCTGGTCATGTTGTGTTCCGGTTTGCTGACGGCGGCGACGCTTCCTTTACTCATTTGGCTGGCCACACCAATAACGCTGGGAATTGGCCTGTTCGTTTTCGGTGCGGGCGTGGGGGCGATCGACGTGTCGATGAACGCACACGCGGTCGTGGTTCAGAACCTGTACGGAAAACATATTTTATCATCTTTTCATGGGCTGTTCAGCGTTGGCGGGTTATGTGGTTCATTGGGACTTGGTTTCCTGATCAGCCTGGGCCTTTCGCCGGGTATCGCCGCGCTGAGTATATCGGCGTTGCTGGCCGCCATCCTGCTGCTTCAGTTCCGCTTCCTGCTTGACCGGGGCGCAGAACTGGATGGGGGAGAGCCTGCGGCAGAGCAGGGAGATCCCGGGGCAAGGATGCTATGGCTCAGACCGGCTGTGCTCTTCCTTGGGCTCATGTGTTTTGTGCTGTTCCTTGCCGAAGGGGCCATGCTGGATTGGAGCGCGCTGCTGCTTCGCGAACACCGGGGTATGGAGGCGGCTTTCGCAGGATCGGGTTATGCCGCCTTTTCGGTGGCCATGGCAACCATGCGGCTGCTGGGCGATGGACTGATCGAGCGGTTCAGTTCGCGTAGAATTGTGCTGTGGGGAACACTGCTCGCGGCCTTCGGGCTCTTGCTTGCAGTGAGCACACCCTGGACCATCACGGCCCTGCTTGGTTTTGTTCTTCTTGGCCTGGGTGCAGCCAATACGGTTCCGGTATTTTTCTCTGCTGCAGGAAAGCTGAAACATGTGCCGCCTGCGGTGGCCATTCCGGCGGTCACCACAATGGGTTATGCCGGACAGCTTGCGGGTCCCGGCCTGCTGGGTTTTGTAGCTTTTCACTTTTCCCTGCCGCTGGCGCTGGGCCTGACAGGCGTTGCCATTTGTTTTGCCGGCCTGGCTTTTTATTTCAGACAGGTGAAGGACTAACCGGTATCAGGGATGGATAAACAGCCATCTGCTTGTTGAGAAAAAATGGCTCAGGCCTGTTCGCGGCAGTCGGTTTTTTGCTAAATTCGCATATGCCAGAATTACCTGATTTAGAAGTCTTCGCTGCCAATCTCGATAAGCAGTTTAAAGGCAAAGTGTTAAAAGAAATCGATGTTACCGTTACCAGGAAACTGAATGTTGAGGTGCCGGAGTTAAAGAAAAAACTGGAAGGTCATAAGCTTTCTTCGGTTTCGCGCAATGGCAAAAGCCTCCTGCTTGACTTTGGTAAGGACCGCATGCTGGGACTGCACCTGATGCTTCATGGGGAACTGCAAATGAAAGAAGAAGGTAAAGAACCCCGTTTCCCGATCATCGGATTTGATTTTACCGATGGAAGCGGGTTTTTCATGACCGACTTTCAGAAAGCGGCAACGCCGACGCTGAACCCCGTTATTTCAGAGGTTCCTGATGCTTTTACCATGAGTAAAGAAGCTTTTCTGGAATTGCTGGCCGGTAAAAAGACTGAGATCAAGAGCATTCTCCTCGATCAGAAATTCATCAGAGGTATTGGAAACGCTTACGCAGACGAGATCCTCTGGGAAGCGCGTATTTACCCTTTCTCGCCCGCAAAGGCTATCCCCGCCAAGAATGCCGAAAAGCTCTATGAGGCCATGCAGCGCGTGCTAAAAAATGCCATTGCCGAGATCAGGAAAGCCAATCCGGACCAGTTGAGCGGCGAATTGCGCGATTTTATGAACATACACCACAGCAAGAAAACCGAAAGCCCGACCGGCGCAAGGATCCAAACCCGGAAAGTTGGAGGCCGCACCACCTATTTTACCGAAGAACAGGAACGTTTCGGGCTCAGCTGATCGGTCTGAACACCGTTTTATTGCAATGCTTAATGACGCTGCCGGCCGCAGCTGCACACGCCTTTAGGCTGTGCAATTGCTTTTGTTTCCCGGGGCACCCTGCAAAACAAACCCGCTGCAAGACCTGTTGCTTAACAGGCGGCCAGGCGGCCGAGGCCATGCATGACATACCATAACTGCTTGAACTGGCCGGTGCCATGCCGGAAAGCAGGACTGCCCGGGGCGGCCAAACACACAACTTATGCTTACACACAGATCGGGATACTATACCGGAACCAGCGGACTGCTGCTTCCGGTACGCAATAAATCATTTTATCCGCCAGAATTTCAGGAACGGAGCAGGCTGACCTATTACGGCCACCTCTTTAACAGCCTGGAAGTGAACAGCTGTTTCTACAAAGTACCCCGCGCCCAAACCCTGCAAAAGTGGGCCGGAGAAGTGCCAGAACACTTTCGTTTTACCTTTAAGCTGTGGAAAGGCCTGACGCACAACAAAGGGCTGGAGTTTGACGAAGCTGACCTTGTGACTTTTATGCAGGCCATCAATGCTGTAGGTGACAAAAAAGGTTGCCTGCTTGTGCAGTTTCCCGGCAGTTTCAGGCCTGCCTGGATGCACCGGCTCGACCACCTGTTGCAGCTCATCCGGCAGAATGATCCGGCGGGCGAATGGCACACGACCATTGAGTTCAGGCACGCCGACTGGTACCGGCCGGCCACCTACGAACTGCTCGAAAAACATCAAATGGGCCTGGTGCTTCATGATAAATTGAAACAGGGTATCTTGCTGGGCTCGCTTCAGCCGGGAAATGCGGTGTATCTGCGTTTTCATGGCCCGGGCGGGGACTACCGCGGCACCTATCCGGATGACGAATTATACGAATATGCCAGTTACATCAATGACTGGCTTGACGAGGGACGGACGGTCTATACCTATTTCAACAATACCATAGGCAGTGCGATCGACAACCTGCAAACCTTAAGAAAAGCTGTATCGGGCGGTTAGAGCTGTTGGCCGGATGTCAAGCCCATGCTGCTCTGAGGAACCGGAGCCAGTTGCCATGCATGATCTGTGAAATATCTTCCGCTGAAAAACCCCGGCGGCTAAGCAAATCAGGTATTTTTTGCAGATCGGCTATGGTTTCAAGATCGTAAGGGCACTGTTCGTTGCCAAAAGCGCCGTCCAGGTCAGATCCGATTCCCACGTGCCGGACATTGCCGGTTAACTGGCAAATGTGGTCCAGGTGGTCAATGGCTGCCTCCAGGCCGCAGTTCATGCCTCGCGGGGTCGACTTGCCGCGCTCCCAGCCCGGAACGATCATCCAGGCATCGAGCGCCATGCCGATCACCGCGCCGCGCTCTGCCAGTGCCAGCAGCTGTTCATCGCTGAATTGCCTGTTGTGATTGACCAGACTGCGGCAGTTGTTGTGACTGGCCCATATTGGTCCTGAGAAATGTTCGAGCGCCTGCCAGAAAGCGTCATCGCAGAGATGGGTCGCATCGAGAATGATATTCAGGCTTTCCATTTCCCGCAGCAGGGCCAGGCCCTCGTTTCCCATTCTTCCTGAAGCATCGGTCCCGTTGGCATACCTGCCGGGGCCGTAATGTGCCGGCCCGACAGCCCGCAGGCCGCCTGCATGTGCCGCGCGCAGGTAATCTGGGGTGATGACGGAGTCTGCACCTTCCAGGCTCAGGATATAACCGACCGGCGCCGTTTGCTGGCCGTCTGCTCTTTTCCATCTGGACAGGTGCTGTTCCAGGCCGGCCAGGTCAGTGATCTGCACGAGTTCGTCTTTGTCTTCCATGGCACGGTACCAGGCCAGCTGTCCCTGCGTTTGTGCCCAGGCTTGTTCAGGCGAATGCCAGCCAGGCAACGGATTGTCTGGCGCCACAAAACGCGCAATCTGCGTAGCCACGACAAGTCCGATACCACCTTTTCTCAGTTCGGGCAGCGATACCACCGCCCTGCCGCGGTCGGGTCTGTCCTGTAGTCCGGCCTCGCGGGCATTGATGGCCGCAACCGGCAAAGTAAGGTCGCGGTTCCATTCCATGGCGTTCATGGCGAGATCCAGGTGGGCATCTATTGTAAACATAGGCTGTTTAAATTGTTATTGTTCGTTTGCGTGCCGTGGCGGCCCAGCTGCCGGCGCGTTTACCGTTCTTTATGATGGTGGCTTCTTCATGCAGCGCCACCGTAGGACAAATGTGCCAGGGCAGGGCGTATATCAGCTCGCCGGGTGCATACTGATCCGTTTCGTCTGTTTCAATCATCAGGTGTTCCTCGCTCTGTCCTGCAATGCGGAAGGATGGGTTGAACGGAAAACGCAGGCGCATTTCAAGTTCCATTTCGGCCGCGACAGCCTTATGGCCTATATCCAGGCACAACCGTCCCGGCGCCGGCAACGAAACTACCCGGCCCAGGAGCCAGGCTGCCGGCTGAAAGGGCTGTTCAGGGTATTGTTCGGCGTAGCCGGCATCCCAGTAAATGAATGTTCCGGGGCTACAGGTTACGCGCTCGTCTTGGAGGTGGTAGGGGAAGGTCGGTGTTCCCCCAGCCACGAGCGCTATCGGTCGCGCGATCTCTTCCTCAAGTTCGCTCAGCAGCCTGAACACGGGGTCGAAAGCTTCGGTCCATGCCAGGCGCCGCGCTTCCTGGTTGGCCTGGTGAATGTGGCCGTCGTACGCATGTAAACCAAGCAGTTTCAGGTGAACGGCCTGTTCGGCCTGCCATGCCAGTGCAGGGGCGGCTGCTGCAGGCAGGCCGGTCCTGTGCATGCCAACATCAATATCTATAAACAGGTTAAAGACGGTTCCCTCCCGGGCTGCAGTGGTTTCAAGCTGTTCAAGTACCAGCGGATGATCGACCAGACAGGCAATCGAACTTCCAGGAAATTGCCGGCACAGCCTGGCAAAACGTGCCATGTTTTTGCCTACCGGCTGATAGGCCAGCAGAACCTCCCGGGCGCCCGACAGCGCGAGCATCTCTGCCTCAGCGATCGTGGCACACTTGAATCGGTCAATACCGGCATTGCGCATCAACTGTACCGCTTCTGAAGATTTGCAGGTCTTCACATGCGGCATCAGGCGATGTGTTCCGCCAGCCATTTCTGTCAGCAACCGAACATTGTTCTCGGCAATTGCTGCAAAAATGACCAGGGCCGGTGTCGGCAGCTGGTCTGCCTCAGCGACCAGGAGTTCTTCGGGGATACTCATGGCTCCAGCTCGAACAGCGCTTCGACCTCTACGGGGATGTTGTCAGGCAGGGAGCCCATGCCCACAGCGCTTCTAACCCCAATGCCATTTTCCTGGCCCCAAACAGTGGCAAACAGCTCGCTGCAACCATTAATGATGAAGGGATGTTTCTCAAAATCTGCGGTACAGTTGACCATTCCGAGTACTTTGATGACGCGTTTTACCTTGCTCAGGCTGCCAAAGTTGGTACGAATGGTCGAAAGAATGGTCAGACCAACCTGTTTTGCGGCCTCCTTTCCCTCTTCTGCACTCATGTCTTCGCCAATGCGGCCTATGATCAGGCTCTTGTCGTCCCGAACGGGGCCGTGACCGGAAACGTAAAGGTACTTGCCATCGACAAGGAAGGGTTTATAGACGCCGAGGGGGCTGGGTGCAGGCGGGAGGGACAGTCCGGTTTCTTCGAAACGCTGATCAGGATTTAATGTGCTCATATAGATGTATTTATCAGATAATAAGGTTAAGCAGCAGCACACCTGCCAGACCGGCAACAGCCACGATAGATTCCATGACCGACCAGGACATAAAGGTGTCGCGCATGCTGAGATTGAAATATTCTTTGAAAAGCCAGAACCCGGAATCGTTTACATGTGAGCAGGCGAGGCTGCCCGCGCCGATGGACAGCACCATGAGGTTCGGATCGGCCTGGCCAGACTGGATCAGCGGCAGGATGATGCCTGCAGCCGTAAGCCCGGCAACTGTGGCTGAACCTACGCAAATGCGAATAATGGCAGCAATGAGCCAGCCCAAAACAAGGGGTTCCATGTTCAGGCCCTGTAAGGCGGCCCCGATCTCTGCGTTTACGCCAGACTCGGTGAAAACCTGCTTCAGTGCGCCAGAACCGGCAATGATCAGGATGACCGGCATGACGTCTTTCACCGCGCCCACACTTCGTTCAATGATCTGGGAAAGGCTGTTTCCGCGGAGCAGCCCCAGCGAACAAAAAGCGTAAAACAGGGAGACCATCATCACGACCGATGGGCTGCTGATGAAAGCCAGTATTTTAAGGCCTTTTTCGCCCACTGCAAATACCATGGGAAACAGCGTGGTTGCAATGAGCAGGAAGACCGGAAGCAGCGCTGAAAAAAAGCTGTTGAAGGCGCCCGGAAGTTCCTGGTCGGGCCGGTCGGCGGCAACAAAAGCAGCGAGCGGCTGGGAGGGAATTTTCAACAGGCTGCGTGAAAAGATTGGCCCTGCTATGATTATGGCGGGAATGGCAATGGCGAAACCGTAGAGCAGGGTCATCCCCATATCTGCACCAAACTGGACCACCAGGGCCGAGGGCGAAGGGTGCGGGGGCAAAAAGCCATGGGTAACGGATAAGGCTGCCAACATAGGGATGCCTACCCCGACAGCAGAAAGGCGGTATTTGTAAACGACTGAAAAGATCAGGGGGACCATCAGTACAAATCCAACACCATAAAATAGCGGGATGCCGATGATAAATCCCACCACCATCATGGCCCAGTGGATATTTTTAGGCCCGGTCATGCCCATCAGCACGCTGGCGATCTTCTGCGCCGCGCCGCTGTCTGCAACCAGTTTGCCGAACATGGCCCCGAAAGAGATCAGGATAAGCAGCGATGACAACATATCGCCTATTCCTTTTTCTACGGCGCCAGTGATCCGGTCGAAAGGCATGCCCAGCAGAATGGCAGCGAGGATTGCAATAACCAGGAAAGCGATAAACGGATGAATTTTGACGTAGCTGATCAGCAACACCAGCGCCAGGAGGCACAGGAAAATTAACAGGAATGTCATCACTGCTAATTTAAACTAATTTCCCGGATTGCAAAAAACGCAGAGGCGACAGGTGTTTGCCGGCAGAAAATCTTCTTTTGCCGGCACCTGCTCACGGCAAAGCATTACTTTGCTGAACTTGTATAGATGAAAATGAAAACATCGCAACACCCGTTTCTATACAGGCAACAGTCAAAAGCCATTGCTGTCGCAGCACCTGCATTCCGGATTTTCCCGAAATGGCAGTACCTGGCCGGCAGGATCGCAAAGTTCTTCGGTTTATAACAGCATGCCGGTTCGCTGCCTGCATCTTTTATATTCGCGGTTTGGCAGGCCTCTTGAAGCCCCGAAGCCAGTCTTTTTGCTGCAAAAAAGTATCTTGCGGCCATGGATGAAACATTGCTGGACAACCCGGCATGGTGGGCACTGAATGGCCCGCAGGCTGAATTTGCCAGAGGCGACCCAGATGCAGTACGTTACGCTGACGGGGTGCTGACTTTCGCAGCGTTGCGGGAGCCCACGGCAGCATGCATGGACCAGCTGGCCGGTCAGGTCATACCGGGCGAACAGGTTTACCTGATCGGCGACATACCGCCGCTCAGTTCCCGCTGGACCCTTGTTCAGTCGCTGGACTGTGCCCAAATGCTGGCCGGTCCGGCTGGGTTCTGCAGGCCTGACAGCCAAGGTGCTGTACTCGAACCAGGAGACGAGGCAGCGCTTTACGACCTGGTCAACCTGGTGCAGCCGGGCTACTTTGAAAGGAACACCCATTTACTCGGGCGTTATTATGGCATCCGCGCAGAAGGCCGGTTTGCTGCGGTGGCTGGTGAACGCATGAGGCTGCCCGGGTTTAGTGAGCTGAGCGCAATCGTAACCCGACCCGGCTATACAGGGCGTGGTTTTGCAAAATCATTGATCTCTGAATTGTGTTCCTGGCACAGAAGCCAGGGCGTGCAGTCCTGTCTGCATGTAGCCCTAACGAACCAGCGTGCTGTCGGGATATACGAAGCCATGGGGTTTGTGGCACGCCGAACGATCACGTTTCAAAAGCTGGCACGTAACCGCTGATTACCGGCGGGCCAGCAGTGCTTTGGGTGCAGTCCCGGTAAACTTTTTAAATTCGCGGATCATGTGGCTTTGGTCACAATAGCCATTCATGGCTGCAGCAGCTGTCATGCCGGCTGCCTGCCCCTGAGCCAGACATTGGTAGGTTCTAAGAAAACGTTGCAGGGAAAGGTATTCTTTAGGGGCCATGCCGGTGATCCGCGCAAAATCACGTTCCAGTTTTTTGTAGCCTGTTGCATGCCGGCGTTGCAGATCGGCCAGCCTGAGCGGCTTGCCGGGTGTGGCGTCTAAAGCCTGGATGACCTGGTTGATGGATGGCGGCAACGCCGCTTCTTTGACCGGAAGGGCCTCAAGGAAATCCTCTGTCCGCTTAACATGCTGTAATGCCGGCAGCGCTTGCCCGGGATGGAAGAGTCCGATTACGTCGGTTGGCAGCACGGCGTGTTGTCTCAAGTAGGCTGGCTGCAGGCCGGTGGCGGCAAAAAAAGATGCCGGCTGAAAGCGAAATACGATCAGGAAGTCGCCTGGTTGTTCAAGCTGTAAAGAAAGATTCTCAAAATATGAACTGCCGATCCAGCCGCCTTGCAGAACGACCGTTTTGTTCGCCCTTTGCAGTACAAGACGGCTTTGAGCGTTGGCCGTCAGCACCAGGGTAGGGCAGCCATCGCTGAAGAAAGCAGAATGTGCCGGTATCAAACTTGCCGGGACGATCAGGATTTCGCCAACAAGCTGTCCCAAAGCGGCACGCGGTGCCAGGCGCGCAATGGCAGTCTGACGGTCGGTTTGCAGGTATTTGAAAAGGCTCAGCGGCATGTTACAAAGGTACACTTTCCCCCAGCAATGTGCCAGTCTAAAATGTCCAATACAAATCCTTCCTTGCTGCCGATTTTTGCAATAAAAACATGATTTTACCCATTGTACCTTACGGCGATACCTGGTTGCGCCAGGTGTCGCGGCCGGTTCCCATGCATTGGCAGGGGCTTAAAAACCTGCTCGAAAACATGTGGCACACGCTCGATCATGCCCAGGGCGCAGGGTTGGCAGCTATACAGGTTGGAACAGACCTGCAGGTCTTCCTCGCAGATACGGGCGAAGCCGCAGACGAACCGGTCAGAAAAGCATTTATTAATCCAGAGATCACCTGGTATTCATCCGAACAGCTCCTTGAAGAAGAAGGCTGCCTGAGCATTCCCGGATTGCAGGCTGCTGTTCCCCGCGCTATATCGGTTCGCATGACGTATTTTGATGAGGACTTTCATGCGGTTGAGGCCGTCTTCAGTGGTCCTCTGGCCCGGATCGTCCAACACGAATATGACCACACCCGCGGCCGGCTTTACCTCGATTACCTGAGTCCGCTAAGACGGCAGTTGCTGCGAACCGGCCTGGAACGCATCAGGAAAGGAAAGGCCAGTTGTCCATATCCTCTGCGCCAGGCAGATCACCGGAAATAGGGCAGGCACCGCATCCGGCGGCAGCCGTCAAATAAAAGCGCGCATAAACCGTGATCATTTAAGCCGGAACGGTGCACTTTTTTTCAGAAAGCAACCGTCGAACTAAAAAGATTTAGCAGTCTGCGAAACGAAATTTGGGTTTGAAAATAGCGTTTTTGCTTAAAACGCATCTTGAGAATGTTACAGTTCCGCCAGTCGCAAGGGCCGTGAAAGCACCTGTAATTGCTGTAGATTTACCTGTCATTAACGATTGCACTATGAAAAAAATACTTTTCGGTCTGGCGCTATTAGGTGTTCTGGCTGGCGGATGTAAAAGCAGACAAGCCGGTCAGCAGGCTGGCGCTTATCCTGAAGAGAAACTGGGCTGGAAGCTCGGTTCCCAGGCCTATACTTTTAACCGGTTTGATTTCTTCCAAGCCGTGGCCAAAATAGACAGCTGCAAGCTGCGGTATGTGGAAGCTTTTCCGGGACAACGCCTTGGCGGTGGAATGGAGGGGCGAATGGACTTCCGCATGAAGCCGGAGGTTCGTGAACAGGTGCTGACCAAACTGAAAGCCGCAGGGGTTACCCTCTACGGCTTCGGTGTGGTTACGCCGGGCTCGGAAAAGGACTGGAAGCAGCTCTTCGAGTTTGCAAAGGCAATGGGCATCCGTACCATTACATCTGAGCCTAAGGTTGCCGACCTGGATATGATTGCCAGTTTGTGCGAAACCTATAAGATCAATGTGGCCTTGCACAATCACCCCAAACCTTCTATTTACTGGAACGTAGATTTCGCATTGGAATCGATTGCGGGTAAAAGCAAGTATCTTGGCCTGTGCGCTGACATTGGCCACTGGGTGCGGTCGGGTCTGGACCCGGTGGCCTGCCTGAAAAAAGCGCGGGGACATGTGTTGCACATGCACTTTAAGGATCTGAACGAGCGCAGTGCAAAAGCGCACGATGTGCACTGGGGTTCAGGCGCCTCAGACATTCCTGCTGTACTGGCCGAATTGAAAGCGCAGCGTTTCAAAGGCATGATATCTGCCGAGTACGAATATAACTGGCGAAATAATGCCCCTGATGTGGCCGCGAGTGTGGCATTTTTCAGGTCGGCGCTGTAAAAAAAGAAGGCCACAGCTTGTAAGCTGTGGCCTTCTTTTTTGCGTTATACACTGCTTTCTATGCGTTATACGCTGCGGCAAATTCTGTGGCAAAATCTTCCAGCTTGTGTGAGCCGCTGGGTTTTGCATCCTGTTTCCGGTAATCCTGCAGCAAGATGCCCGAGCCGAGCGCCCGGTTCATTTCGGCATATTTACCGGCTATTTCGTCCGGAAGTCCGGCTGAGCGCATGCCCTGAAGCGCATCTTCGTCGCTGAACTGTATCCATTGCAGGTCAGGCTTGCCGATAGCGGCGCCCAGAACCTTGGCCACCTCCAGCGCGGTGCGTTCGTCGCTGCTGATGTAGGCAATTTCCTTGCCCTGTCCGGGTTGTTCAAGCAGATCGGCTGCAGCTGCTGCGATGTCGGCCGGGTGCACAAGGACCAGCGCGGTGTTGGCCGCATAATTGGTGCCCAGGAAACCGGCATGTTTGATCATGTCGATGTTTGCAAGAAAGTTGGTATAAAAAAATCCGGCACGCAGGAAGGTGATGTCAAGATCTTTCAGGCCACCCAGGATCTGTTCGACCTGGTGAATGCCGGCAATGGGGCCGGTACCGGAGGGCAGATCAGCACCGATGCTGCTCAGGAATACGATCCGTTTCACCCCTGAGGCCTGCAGTGCCTGCGCGTAACTGTCGCCCGCTTCCCTGAAATAAGACACATAATCAGATTGCGAAAAATCTGGAGGCACCATGGCGTAAACCGCATCTGCACCTTTAAAAACGCTTTCCAGGAAGTTATTGTCTGCAATTGAACCGATGGCCGCACTCGCGCCGGTCTGCTCAATGCCTTCTTTTTTTGCAGGGTTGCTGCTTACGACTGTTAGTTGATGGCCCCTGCCGAGCAGGATACGGGCCAGTGGTTTGCTGATGTTTCCGGTAGAACCGGTAATGACGATTTTCATATCTTTTTGGAGTTGTTTTTTTGTAGCAGCAAAGGTATTTTTGTACTTACTTTTTAACAAGTACTTACCCCAAAGTAGGCATATGGCAGCGATCAAAGAAAGTTCCACACAGCAGGCAAATAAGCAGTTAACAGAACTGTTGTGCCCGGTCAGTTATGTAATGAACAAAATTGGCGGGCATTGGAAACCAATTATCCTGTATCAGCTAATGAGCGGGAAAAAGCGTTACAGCGAGCTGAAACGGGCGATACCCTCCGTGACCGAGAAGATGCTGATCCAGCATCTGAAGCAGCTCCAGGAGGACAAGCTCGTGATCAGAACTACGGAGCAAGTTATGCCACCGGTGGTAACTTATGAGTTAAGCGAGTCGGGTGCGCGCCTAACCCCCGTGCTGACCGCTATGGCGCAATGGGCGCGGCAGGAGCACGGAAGGTCTGCCTGACAGGTCCTGGTATTTAAGTCGATACTTGCGCAACCACTGGTGAACCCGGCCGGTGAAAGCACATTTTAGCCAGGCAGTAGGTGGGCCAACATGAATCTTCAATATGGCCTGGCTACCGGTAGCGCAAAAAAGTATTTGTTGATCAGCCACTTCCATGCAGCAGGCGGGAGCGCATAAACAAATTTCCGGGATGCTTGTTCAGTGAAACATGGATGTAAATAAGATCATGAACCAGGCTACAGCATGGCTGATTGCCGTTGGTCCCAGGTTCCTTTTTGGCCTTGTTGTACTGTTTGCAGGGTTATGGTTTATTAAAATATTATCACGCTGGCTGAACAGCAGCATCGACAAAAGAAGGATTGATCCTTCACTCAAACCCTTTCTGATCAGCCTGAGCATTACGGTACTCCGGGTGCTGCTGGTGTTTGGCGTCATGCAAATTATTGGCATCGAAATGACTGTTTTCGCTGCCGTGCTTGGTGCACTGGGTGTCGCGGCCGGTCTGGCCTTATCCGGTACGCTGCAGAACTTTGCAAGCGGCGTGATTATCCTGTTTTTGAAGCCCTTTTCGGTTGGCGACAACATCGTAGCCCAGGGGCAGGAAGGAACGGTCACGGCCATCAAGATCTTTTACACGATTGTCACCACTTTTGACAACCGGGTGGTGGTATTCCCCAACAGTAAACTGTCTAACGAAGTGATCGTTAACATTAGCAGGGAAGGCCGTCGCCGGCATGATATTGAGATCAAATTCAACAATGCGATCGAATTTGGAGCGGTAAAACGGGTGATGGAGGAAACTGCCAGGCAGTCGGCGGACATCCTGGACCCGGATCAGACACGTATTGGTATATCTGCCCTTGAACCGGACGGGTATAAGGTGATGTTTAACGTCTGGTTTAATGCCCACGGTTTTGTTGACAGCAAACTGCGTTTTCAGCAGCAGTTGCTGGAAAACCTTCGAAATTCAGGACTCAAACTCCCGGGTCTGGCTTAAAATACATGAGATATGAAAAAAGTAAAACCGATTAAGGATGATACCGGCGCGCAGCATGTGGATGCGGCAGCACAGAACGTTCACAATTTTGTTAGTGAAGAAACCGACGAGCAATCGCTGGAAGACATCAACGGACGGCACCGAAATGAGATTGCCGGGGCAGACGCCGATTACAAACCTGATCTTGCCCGGGATGGCAGCCCCTTCAGCGATGAGGAGCTCGGACCTGATTCTCCGATGGGGAAAAAATGAAATAAAAGGTAAACTATTTACCTTAAAGTTGGTAACTTTGTGAAAGTTACCAACTTTGCAGGGCTCGAAGTATATCCGGAAGGCGACGGGTAATTGCGTCTTAATTGCGCCGGTGCTGAAAATCAAAGCTTTAAGCCGGCAAATTCAATTTTTACAAAACTTTTTGCCCGCGCAAACCTTCCTAAGATACCGGACATCCGGCTGTTAAACCTAAAACCTATGAAAAAATCAATTTTAGCCCTATGCGTTCTTGGAACGCTGGCATTTGGCGCATGTAACTCTGACAAAAGCGGCACTGGCGGCGACACAGCCACAACCGATACAATGGGTGCTGATCATACCATGACCGATACTGGTACGATGGACACCGTGAAACGAGACAGTATGGACAACCGCCGCGTTGATACTGCGGCTAAAATGCAACCGTAATATGAGCACTTCAAAACAAACGCATAACCATGACGAAATTAAACGCTGGGTCGAATCGCATGATGGCGTCCCGGCAATTATTAAGGGAACCGGCAACGGCAAGGGCGACGGCGTATTGAGGATCCACTTCCCCGGTCACAGTGATGATGACGACAAGTTCTCAAAAGTAAGCTGGGCGGATTTTTTCGAAGAATTTGATAAAAATAAGCTCGATTTCCTGTACCAGGAAAAGAAACAGGATGGAGAACCCAGCACCTTTCACAAATTTGTTGAACGTAAATAAGGCGGTACCGGTATCTGATCTGATGCCGAAAACTTAACCATAATTGCAAAGACAATGGCTAAATATTCTGAAAAAGCGGGCAAAAAGGTCGAAGAGACCATGCACGAGATGAAAGAAGGAAAATTGAAAAGCGGCAGCGGCAAGAAAGTGACCTCTAAAAAGCAGGCGGTCGCAATTGGTTTGTCTGAAGCACGTAAAGAAGGTGCGAAGGTGCCGAAAAAGAAAAGTTAAAATGGAAGAAAACAAAAAAGACCAGGAGAAACAGGATAACCTGACTGACCTGAACGAACAAATGAAAGGCAGTGATGCGGATTACGACCACCAGCTGGCTGAAAACGCACTCAACGGAAATCCCGACCTCACTAACGACAAGGACAGTTCTGAAGACAAGGATTACTTTGCACACCTGGCCGACCAGGTCGATAATAATCCCGGGCGGGACCAGGACGACGCTGCCGAGACTGAGGCGCGCGAAGACGAAAATGAAGACCGGAATTAATCCGGTTTTTTTTTGACCGCAAAAATTTATGGGAGCTAGATCTGCCGGTTTCGGCTTTGATTATAAACTGACTGCCAGCAGCCCGGAAAATTTAGTAAACCTGTTCATTGGGCAAAGCCTTCATGTGCTGGGCAGACAATTCCGCTGAATAAATTGCCAAACCCGGTAAACGAACTGGTGCAGGCATTTGGTTATTTGAGTCTGCCTTAAACTCAAACGAAACCCCATGAATGTAAGAACCGCGCTTATTCTGTGCCTGGCATACCTGATTAACCAGGTAAATGCTCTTGCACAAACTGATCAGCTCTTGAAATTTAAAGCTCCGGCAAAACATTTTACCGAATCATCGCCGGTAGGAAACGGCCGGCTAGGCGCCATGGACTTTGGCGGTGTAAATAAAGGCAGGATTGTCTTGAACGAAATATCCATGTGGTCTGGTGGTGTTGAAGATCCAAACCGTCCCGGGGCTTATAAATACCTGCCTCAGATCCAGCAGCTCCTGGCAGCCGGGCGCAACCGCGAAGCGCAGGATATGCTGCAGCAACAGTTTACGAGTGCAGGGAAAGGCTCAGGTCAGGGCAACGGGGCAAATGAAAAATATGGCAGTTACCAGGTTTTCGCAGACCTGCTGATTGACTGGAAGGACACTACAGGTAACCTGGAATCATACAGCCGCAGCCTTGATCTGAAGACCGCCATGGCCACAACAACATGGACCCGTTCAGGCGTAAAATATACACAGGAAGTGATGACGAGTGCGCCTGACCAAGTGGTCGCCGTACGCATTCAGGCGAGTAAGCCGGGATTGCTTAATCTGAGCATAGGTCTAAGCCGGGCAGCGAACGCGACAATAGCCGCCGGCGGCAACGCGCTGTCAGTTGACGGTCAACTGCCGGCCGGCGACGGCGACCAGGGGATACGTTTTTCAGGCAGGGTAAGGATTTTGCCGGTTGGCGGCCAGATGAAGGCAGCGGGAAACCGACAGGTGATAACCGGTGCAACGGGTGTCGTTATTCTCATTACAATGGCAACCGATCTCAACTGGCCTCAGGTAGCCCTTCGCGGAGCTGATCCGGCTGTTACGACAGACAGACAGGTTAACGCTGCTGCAGGCAAAAGCTGGGAACGCCTGGTAGCCGCCCAGCGTGCTGACCACCAATCTTACTACAACCGGTGCAGCCTGCAGTTTACGGGCGTACAGCACAACGATATTGGCCAGCTCTCGACCAGTGAACGGCTGGAACGGTATGCTATGGGGAAACCGGACGTTACGCTACCAGCGCTCTATTTTAATTTCGGCCGGTATCTGCTGATCTCCAGTTCAAGGCCTGGAGGACTGCCGGCCAACCTGCAAGGCTTATGGGCCGATTCTTACCAGACACCCTGGAATGGCGATTATCATCTGAACATCAACCTGCAGATGAATTATTGGCCGGCAGAGGCAACCAATCTCGGGGCGCTGCACCAACCACTCATCACCTTCACAAAACAACTGGTAGAGCCCGGCAGGCAAACCGCCAGAGCTTATTACAACAGCAGTGGTTGGGTGGCACATATGATGAGCAACCCCTGGAAGTTTACAGCTCCGGGCGAGCACGCGAGTTGGGGATCTACCCTCTCTGGCGGCGCCTGGTTGTGTGAACATCTGTGGCAGCATTACCTGTATAACCCGAACCAAAAAACGTTGGCCGATATTTACCCGGTGCTAAAGGGAGCAGCGCGGTTTTATGCCGACATCCTGATCACCGATCCTAAAACCGGCTGGCTGGTTACCGCACCTTCCAATTCTCCTGAAAATGCGTATCGCACCGAAGAGGGATTCAGCGGACAGACAACGATGGGCCCGACAATGGATATGCAGATTGGCCGCGAATTGCTGGGCAATACCATCGCGGCAGCAAATGCGCTGAAGACCGACCGGGCATTTGCAGACAGCCTGCAACGTATTCTGGGCAAACTTGCGCCGAACCAGATCAGCAAAAAAACCGGCGGCATACAGGAATGGCTTCGCGATTACGACGAGGCTGAGCCGCAACACCGCCATGTTTCGCACCTGTATGGCCTGCATCCTTTCGACGAAATCACGCCGCAGGCAACGCCTGTACTGGCAGCAGCCGCACGCAACACATTGCTGCGCCGCGGCGATGGCGGTACGGGATGGTCCAGGGCCTGGAAAATCAATTTTTGGGCGCGCCTGGGCGACGGCGACCATGCGCTGCAGGTTTTTCGCGCTCTGCTGGCTCCGGCGGCATCCGGAAGCGGCATATCGATGCGGCACGGTGCCGGTACGTATGCAAACCTGTTTTGCGCACATCCGCCATTCCAGATCGACGGCAATTTTGGCGGTACGGCTGCAATTGCAGAAATGCTATTGCAGAGCCACGGAAAGGACAATGTCATCAGGCTGCTGCCGGCACTTCCCCGTGCCGCTGAATGGGCAGCAGGAACCGTACGCGGCATGCGCGCGGCGGGTGGGTTTGAATTGAATTTCAACTGGCGGTCCAGCAGAATCGAGAGCGCTACCCTGATCTCGCTGGCCGGGACCACCTGCCGTCTTGAAATGCCGGAAGGTAAACAGCTCTACGGTCCGAATGGCAAGCCGGTAGCGGTGAACAGGTCAGGCAATATTGTGTCTTTCCAAACGCTGAAAGGCGCCAGGTATCAATTGCGCTAAGTGATACAACGTCGTGTTTTGCCGGGCATCGGCCTGCGGCTTTTGGCATCACGCTTATTTTCCTTAGCTTCGTTTGTGCAGCTTGCCTGAGCCGGAGTCCGGCAAGTTGCGGTACTTCTATGACTGGACCGCACAACTTTCAGAACGATACCGGGTTGCCAGACAGGTCGAACACCGGCCGGCTGCTGTTAAGCCGGCCCATTGCAAACGATCTTGACGATTTTTTTGCGATTTTTGGCGATCCGAAGACCAATCTTTTCAACCCGCTTGGGCCAATTGAAGATAAAACTGTCGCGGCGGCACGTTTAACTCAATTGATAGAACATTGGTATGAGCATGGATTCGGTACCTGGACTGTCCGTGCAGGCAAGGGGGGAGAGGTGCTCGGTTTCGGCGGACTTACCCTCAGGTCTTATGGCGGCGAACAGAAGCTAAACCTGGGTTACCGGTTTCACTTTAACAGCTGGGGCAAGGGGTATGCCACCGAACTGGCCATTTTCTCTTTGCAATACGCCAGGTTCGTGCTTCGCAAGCCATCGGTATGGGCAGTCGTAAGACCGGGAAACCGTTCCTCCATCCGTGTGCTTGAGAAAGCAGGCATGATCTGGGCAGGCCACCACGATGACGTTCCCGGCGAAGCTCCCAGTTTATTGTACAGAAGTTTGTTTTTGTAACTAAAAGTTTGTTTTTTTAACTTAAAGTTGGTAACTTTCATAAAGTTACCAACTTTGCAGGACTCGAAGTGTGTGCCTTGCATGGCCCGTTTTTCGTTGCGCCGGGTTTAGGCTATAACCCGTTAGTCAGTCTACAAGTCCAGCCTGTATTCGCGGACGGTTAGCCAATATCAGTTTCATTTATTGCACATGATGCAGATGGCATTCTAACCAAAACCGGCAATTATAAATGTTGATCTGGCTAGCTGTCCCCCCCGGAGAGGTGGGCGTCTATGAGTTTTCCGAATTGCGCCACCTCGTTTTCGCGGTTGTCCTGAAGACTGGACCAGGTGCTTTCGCCACCAGCAAATGCTGACCGCACAATAAGTAATGGCTGGCGTTTATCAGGAAAATGAATTTTGTAAATCAATTCATTGTTAATCAAGTAGGTATCAATAACGTGGACCTTGCCTTCGTAAACGACCGAAAACTTTTCCTGTTTTGCCATCAATCGATTTTTGTTTAACTTTTTGCAAAGATAGAATAAACAGATATATGTTGCGCGTTTTGCCTTATTTTTTGTGTCAAACGCTTATTCTTTTTCAGAATAAAATACGAAAAAAATATGAGTTCAGATTACCCCTCCGGTTCTTTCGCCGCTTTAGATTTTCCGCCATCGCCGGGAAGAGCCGGGCACCCGTCTGCCGGTGAAAAATCTCCGGGTTATTTACCGGAAAAAATCCACAGTTGACCGGATGAAAGCTGCAGCTCGGGATGACTTTATTTCCTGGCAGAGTTGATCAGCTACATTTGAATAAAAAAACGAATATGGACACGTCAATTAAATATACGAACACCGGTAAAGCAGTTGCCGGAGTCATCCTGGTCGGAATCGGCCTGGCCTTTCTGATGCGGGATATGAACTTTATGCCACACTGGGTGTACAGCTGGTCCAGCCTCGTCTTTGTGGTCGGGCTTTTTGCCGGGTACAAATCAGGTTTCCGTTACGGTGGCTGGATCGTCCCCGTTGGCATCGGACTCATCTTTACGGCCAGCAATGCATTGGATCACGATTACGACCTGTCTAAAAATCTGGTTCCCCTTATCCTGATCTTCCTGGGCCTTTACAGCATCTTTAAACCGGCAAATTATCGCCCCTATGGCAAAAAGGCGGCATCGCGCCGGTACAGAAAGGCATACGAAGAAGCGCCACAGCATGCAGCCGGATATGAGGGCCTGGTCGACGCCAGCTATATATTTACCAGCACCCACCAGCATGTTTACGATAAGCACCTTAAAGGTGGAAGCGTGGCGGCTATATTTGGCGGCGGCAAATTGGACCTGAGCAATGCCGACCTGGACTCAGTAGCCACCCTGAATCTGACAGCTATTTTCGGCGGAATCAAAATATACGTTCCGGCACACTGGCAAATAAAGACCGAGGTGAGTTGCCTGCTCGGCGGGGTAGACGACAAACGTAAAGCCGCACCCGAGCAGGCTGATCCTGCTAAGGTTCTGATCATTAGCGGCATTGCGTTCTGCGGGGGAATTGAGATCCTGTCGCCGAAAACGATGGTTTAGTGTTCCCTAAACTGCAGTACGCATCCTGAACAAACGAAAATGCCCGGATATTGCCGGGCATTCTAATTTAAGCGGGAGGTAAAATAAAAGCTGAATGGTCAAACCGCTAAACTACAGCCGCACCTGCAAACCTGCAGTGTAACCAATGTAAAGAGCCTGCAGGTTGCCAGGTTCACTGCCATTCCAGGTATGCTGCCTGTGCCTGAAGAGATCCCGGCCTTCGGCCGTATTGGTGTTGAGGTAGTTAAATGTCGGCCCGGCGAAAACAACCATGGGGCCGAAAGACCAGGATGGAAGGACCTTCAGCGAAGACTTCATGTAATCGCCGCTGCGGAAATCTTCTAGCGTTTGCGCCGTTGCCTCCAGGTCCAGCCTGAAGCTTTTTGCGTTCAGAACATGCGCACCAAAGCCGCCTTCAAAAGCATAGACCTCTTCTCGGTTTTTCAGGTTGTAGCCCAGCGCAACAATCCCGTAAAGAACCCTTCCGCCCGATTTAAAGTTGAGCATCAGGGAAGCTGTTTCGTCAATCGAAACGCCGAGTGATTTCTCACCGTTGCGCACCAGATTGATCAGGCCGACCGGGTAGTCGCTTTGTTCGGCAATGTTCATAAAGGCAGAGAACTGAATCCCTTTTACTTTTCGCGCCACATTGAGGAAACCGCTGATCTGCGTTCCCTCCACATCGCCGGCCGCTACGTTGGTGAGACCGGCAAGTTGCAGGCCCTTTACGCTGCCTGCAATGTTGCTGAGTCCGGCCAGCTGTGTACCCGTTGTTTCTCTTGCTTTGTTGAGTACGCCGGCAAACTGAAAGCCATCCAGCCGGCCGGAAAAATTTGCCAGACTGGCAACAGATAATCCCTTCAGATCTTTAGAGGTATTGAGTAAGCCGGCAAACTGGATGCCCGAGGCGTTGCCACCAGTGTGGTTGGATAAACCAGCCACACGAACGCCACTGGCCTCTTTCAATACAACCTGGCTCAGGCCGGCAAAGCTCGGGCCGCGTTCAACACCAGAAACACCCACGAGGGCATGAAGTGAAAAAATGTTGGTGTCGCGCGCCGAGCCACTTCCGCCCGTGCTGACCGGGTAAACAAAACCAACATTTACTTTACCCTTTGACTGTGGCCGGGCTACCAGAGCGCTGCAGAGCAACGCAACCAGACAGACAGTAAAAGCTCCTGATACCCGATTTAATTTTCTTTTCATTTCGTGCTGTTTGTAAATGATACACGATGAAAGAAAGGTACCCTTAGTGTTAATGAAAGTTTTTATTTATCTACATGATAATCAATTGGATAATCTAAGTATCCCGATGCTTTATCAAAAATACCTGTTGCAATGAACAGTCTGCAGGCCAAAAAAAAATCCCT
The DNA here is from genome assembly GCF_003029735.1 of Pedobacter yulinensis. GTDB lineage: Bacteria > Bacteroidota > Bacteroidia > Sphingobacteriales > Sphingobacteriaceae > Pedobacter > Pedobacter yulinensis. The sequence continues at coordinate 1,433,649 of NZ_KZ686269.1, read as the reverse complement.
GCAATAAATTTTTGCAGGGATTGTCTGAATAGAAGTTTTCTGATACTAGTCCGCATACAGCGTGTACTGCTTGCGCATTTTTTTGTAATTGCTAAGACCTGGTTCCCATGTTTTCCTGATTGCCTCTTCGCTCATTCCCTGTGCGAGCTGGTTAACGAAAACATCATTTCCGATTAGTTTTTCGATCTTTCCCATGGCTTTACTTTGCGAAGAATCGAAAAATTTACTTTTATCGGGATAAGCGTTATATAACTCAATCATCCATTGCAGGTTAATCTTTTTACTGGCGTGCAGCTTTTTAGGATCCACTTTCCGCAGGTCGAGACCATAACAGACCGCATCTTTGTGCAGCGGGCTTTCAGACATGCCGGTTATACTGACCGGCGTGAAGTTAAAATCATACTTACCCTTCAGGGCAGGTGCGCCAAGAACGGTAAAAGGCATATAGGTACCGCGGCCCTGGCTAATGATCGTTCCTTCGAACAGGCAGAGCGAAGGGTAAAGAATCACAGAAGCCTGCGTGTTCAGATTGGGTGAAGGTTTTACGGGCATTTCATAGTACATGCTGTGATCGTAGTTCTTTACTTTGATTACCCTGATCTTACATTTCAGTTTGTTCGGCAGCCAGCCTTCACCATTTACCATCTGCGCAAATTCTCCTATGGTCATTCCGTGTGTGGCAGGAATCGGGAACTTGCCAATGCCAGACTTAAAGCGCATGTCGAGGATCGGACCGTCTACGTAAGCATTCGGATTGGGGCGGTCAAGAATAATTAATTCCTTGTTGTTCTCTGCACAGGCCTCCATCACGTCTGCCAGCGTGTTGATGTTTGTATAGAAGCGGCAGCCCACATCGGCGATGTCGAAAACCATAACGTCCAGGCCGGCCATGTCTGCTTTTGATGGTTTCCGTTTTGCGCCATAAAGTGAAATGATCGGAATGCCTGTTTCCTTGTCGATCTCGTCTTTTACCACGGCCCCGTTGCTGGCATTAGCCCGAAAGCCGTGCTCGGGTCCGAAGATGGCTTTTATATCAACCCCGAGGCTCCGCAGGCTGTCTACGCTTAGTTTTTTACCAATAATGGATGTTTGATTTACCAGCATGCCCACACGTTTCCCTTTCAACAAGGGGAGGTAGGATGACACCTGGTCGGCGCCGGTAACAATTCCCGAAGCAGCGGCCGGCGCTTGCGCCTTCGTAATTTGCGTCTGATTTGCAGCAGGCTTTGAATCGGCACAGGCAAGTCTCGACAACAAAAATGCGCCCAGTACAACAGATGAACGGATAAAAATCGTCATGGTTTTTCTAAATTTTAATTTGAATAAGCAGGTTTTTCAATGCTTATGGCCTGTTAAAATAAGAAAAAACCATGACTTGCAAATAAAAAACTCATAATCACTCAAAAAAACGCACAAACCCGCATAGCATGGGTGCGCCAAGCTAGCAGACAGCAATGTTCGGCTATGCCAGGGCGATGATGTCAATTATTCGTTTCAGGACGCCAGCATGGTTCAATATTTTATGGTGCCCGCAACCGCTTACCATATGGGCCTCGATATGCGGACTAACCTGCAAAAGTTCCTGTTGGTAGCGCCCTGGTGCAATAGGGTCTTCCGGATCGTAAAACAGGTGGTGCTGAACGTTAGCCGGGAGCCGGTCGTTCTCCGGCAGGTCAAAAGCCGTAGCCGGGAGGCCGAAACGGGCTTCAAATTCCTTGAGAAACAATTGCTGCACAGGTGGGGGAATACCCGCACTCTCCAGCGTGGCAACAAAGTTAGCTTTGAGCCTGACCATCGGCGCCAGGCTGACCAGGGCCCGGGGTAGGGCCGGAAGCTCCGGCACAGCCAAAACAGCGGCCATAGCGCCGAGTGAATGGCCGATCACAGCATGCAGGGACCTCGGAGCGCCTTTTTGCTGCAGGGCTACTTCTCGGAACGACTGTTTGAAGAGCAGGAGGTTGGATAGTTCGCCCTCTGCCAATCCATTTCCCGGCGCATCAAATGCGAGGATACGCACCTCCGGCAGGGTTCGCAACAGGCCGATCAGTTCGCTGAAATCGCTGGCCTTTGAGCCCCAGCCATGCGACAGCAAAATGGTTTTCGGGCCCGAGCCCCATTGATATACCGGGAAACGAAGATCGCGCCTGGCAAAATGCGGATCGGGTACCGATAGCCAGGTTGTTAAGGCTTCTTCAAGCAGTTGCTGCTGCGCCGGCCTCACCGGCATTTTAGGCGGGTAACAAATCAGCTGCCAGACCAGCGGCAGCAACTCTTTGGGCCTGCGGGTGGTGCTCATCCCGATCTCTGTCATCAGCGCTTTGAGTCTTTTCATGTGGGCAAAATACAAAATTGCATGGCAATGGCCTTGTACGCCCTGGCCGGGCGCAGGTTATCGATGGGGCAAAACCGCATTGAGGCTCAACGAGCCAGTACACAGGGCTGCTGACGTTGAAGTCGCGGCCCGGTTACAACAGTTTTTCCAAGGCATTGGCCCTTGGTGTCCGTTCGGGCCGGTAGCCGATCAGCGCCAGGTTAATTTCATCCTGTTTGTTCGGATTGATCAGGTGCGATCGGTAGCCGCTCCCATCTGCCAGGCAAAAACCAATCACAACACGTTCATTTGGCAGGTGAATGTCTGGAAGTGCGCCGAGTATATGAAACAGGCTGCGGTGCAGTTCGTCTATATCTTCATTGCGGGGAACGATGAAAATAATCTCCTCACGGCCCTGTTCGAAATCAGAGGTGATGCGCCATGGTTTTTCGGCAAAATAGGTTCTCAGATTCAGAAGAAGCTGCTGTTTGTACGGATGCATCATGAATGGTTTGTTGGCACTGCGAAGATATTATACCGCCGAGACTTTTAAAACGCCATTTAAAAATATATCTGCCGGCTGCCGGCAAAAAAAAATCCTCGCTATTTTTCAATAACGAGGACAATCATCCCTATTGTTACTGAGGCCTCATCCAGGCCGTCAGTACCGAGCAGATTGCAATTAAGTTGCCAAACTTTGGGTGTTGCCAAACTGCACGTTATCTTGTTGTGTGTCAGTATAATAAGAATGCACAAAAAAAATAAACATCAGTTGGGGAAAAAATGGGGGAATGGATTTATTTCCCCATAGTTGGGGAAATACGCGGAAAATGATGCCCGTTCGATCGATTTTCAGAGGTCGCCTGAAAGACCAGGTACTTGGTAATTTTGCATCAAAGGGCTACTGTTGCCATTGCTTGCGTGTAATTTGATAGATGAAGTTCAGTTTCGGAGCCTCGCCATAATAAGCTACGTGTTTCTCGCCGATCTTTCGTGCGCCGACGCGGCCAATTGCGATCTGGGACCGCAGGTTCTCCGCACCGATGTGAAAATGCACTTCAGCAACCGTGTCGAAAATGTGGTCGAGTAAAAGCCGCTTTGCCGCGGGGTTATGCCCCTGGCCCCAGAATTTCCGGGCAATAAAAGTATACCCGATACAGATGCTGTTGTTTTCGGGGTCAAAATCGTAAAGCCTGGTACTCCCGGCAATTTCACCGCTCAGCTGATCCATGATCAGGTACGCGCCGCCCGATTCCAGTGCGCCCTGAAAAAAAATTTGAAACACTTCTTTTTTGTACCGGTCGCGGTTGGGATGTTGTTCCCAGATTAGCGGGTCGGCGGCCACCTGGTAAAGCGGTTCAAAATCTTCCTGACTTAGCGGTTGAAGGCGTACCAATTTGTCGTAAAGAGGTACCCGGAGTTTTGCAGGAAGTGGAGATGCAGGCATGGGGTTTTGCGAATCAGATCACAGTTGTCAAATTTAAGCATTCAAACCGGCCTGGCGTATGTGATTGAAAAAATGCTGAGCGGGCAGGCGTTATGGCAGTCCGTCCCGCTCAGCGGTACCTGTCAGAGACTTTCGATAACGGCAGACAAATCGGCCGCATGGTATCCTTTTTCAAGGCTTTTCTGAAGCAGGCGCTCCATCGGAAGCAGCAGGATGGGGTCAATATTCAATTCGCGGGCAGTGGCGACCAAGTTCTCATATCCCGCTGCCTGCATGGCCAGATTAGATGTTACGCCAGATTGATAATCTGCCGAATCGATCTGTGTAGCCAGCAGGTCCAGTGATGGCGTCATGGCCGCTATCCACGCCTTCGCCAGCGGCAAAAAAGCAGTGGCCTGGATGGCGCTTCTGCGCAGCAAGGCGGCCGCGTGAATGAAGCCGCCCATCATGCCATACATGGTGCTCAGCAATGAAATATCGTACAGGGCGGCATTTCCCGCATCGGCACCCATAAAGCGGGCTTTGCCGAAATGCATCAGGAATGGCTCGGAAGCTTTGAATGCGGCTTCATCGCCGCTATATAAGACGAAGGCATGTTCGGTGCCGATCATGGGTGGAATGGCCATGATACCACCGTCCAGATACTGGCTGTTTTGTTGCTGTACCCACCCGGCAAGTTGCCGCGCCTGCCCGGGCGTGCCGTTCGTCAGATTTATGACCATTTTATGCTGCAGCAATGCCCTATGTGGTTTAAGTATGCTGTGAACCGCCTCATTGTTCACCAGGCAGAGCAACACCACATCTGCAGCGTCAAGCGTCTCGGCGAGCGAGGGTAAGGCTGTCGCACCGGCATTGCGCAGCTCATCTGCTTTTGCTGCGGTCCGGTTCCAGACCATCAGCTGCTCACCCGTTTTTAACAAGGTCAGTGCCAGCGCGGTTCCCATGGCTCCAAGCCCAAGAACCGCAATTCTCTGTTGTCTCATCGGTTTAGAAGTGTTTAAATTGATGGCAAGTTCGGTACTCTTTGTCGCAGCGTCAATTAGGGAAAACCGATTCAATAGGGAATAAATCTTCCCTACACGATGGCTTGACCGGCTGCGGCTGCAGCGTATCTTCGTAAAAAAGAAATGTATGTACGAAAGAAAAACGCCCGATCATCTGGAGTGCGGAATCAAGGTGACGGCAAAAGTCATCGGCAGCAAGTGGAAACCCTGTATCATTGACGCCATTACGCGTGGGGTACACCGGCCCGGCGCCTTACAGCGCGAGGTTGGCCTCACCAGCCGGCGGGTTATTCAACTACAGCTCAAAGAATTGGAAATGCACGGAATTGTAGAAAAGCAGGTCTTTCCGGTGCTGCCGCAAAAGGTGGAATACCACCTTACACCGCTTGGCCAGAGCATCCTTGATGTGCTCAATGCCATGAACACCTGGGGCGAAGCCAACCGCGAAAGGTACAGCGGGGAACTGGAGCCTGCCAGTTAACAGGCCGCATTCCGATTGCAACGTTTCGCTTGCAATTGCCGGCTTTACAGATATTCGGTTATCTTAGCAGCTACCTAAATTCTATAACCAGCATGAACAAAACAAAAATGCTGCTAACGGCGGCAGCGCTACTGTTCCTAGCCGTACCCGGTTTTTCACAACGCAAATGGGCAGTTGTAAAAGACAGGATCCTGACTCCCTGGGCCGAACAGGTTGATCCCAAGGCTCCGCTGCCTGAGTATCCCCGGCCGCAAATGGAACGTCTCAAGAACTGGAAAAATCTGAACGGCTTGTGGTCTTATGCCATTACGCCCAAAGATCAGCCGGAGCCTGCACGGTACGAAGGCGATATCCTCGTTCCCTTTGCCGTTGAATCAGCCCTGTCTGGCGTTGCCCGCACGGTTGGAAAAGACAGCGTTTTGTGGTATAAAAATACGGTCAGCGTGCCCCCTGCCATGCGCGGCAAAGAGGTGTTGCTGCATTTCGGCGCCGTAGACTGGCGCGCCGAAGTCTTTGTGAATGGCAAACCGGCCGGCATTCATGAAGGCGGCTTTGATCCTTTCAGCTTTAACATTACCTCTCTTTTGCAGAAGGGCGCAGCCCAGGAAATCAAAGTGAAGGTCTGGGACCCCACCGACGACGGTCCGCAACCGCGCGGCAAACAGGTCAAAAAACCTGAGGGTATCTGGTATACACCCGTAACCGGTATCTGGCAAACGGTCTGGCTTGAAGCTGTGCCCAAAACCCACATTGTTTCCACCAGGCAGACACCTGATATTGATGCGCAGCAACTGGAGCTTAAGGCAGATATTGCAGCAGCGGCCGCTGGCGATATGCTTAAGATTACCGTATTCGATAACGGGCGGCAGGTTGCTCAACAGCAGCTCCCGGCCGCCGAAACGGCAGTGATCAAACTGAAAGACCAGAAGTTGTGGTCGCCCGAATCGCCTTTTCTGTATGACCTGCACATCAGCCTGCTACGCAACAACAAGGTGATCGACCAAGTGAAAAGTTATTTCGCCATGCGTAAAATATCTATGGTGAAAGACAGCAAAGGCATTCAGCGCATGCACCTGAATAATAAGTTCCTGTTTCAGTATGGCCCGCTAGACCAGGGCTGGTGGCCAGATGGGCTGTATACGCCGCCTACAGAAGCAGCCATGATCTACGATATCGATAAACTTCATGATATGGGCTGCAACATGATTCGCAAACACATCAAAGTGGAACCGGCCCGCTATTACGCATACTGCGACCGCAAGGGAATGCTGTTATGGCAGGACATGCCAAGCGGAGACCTGGGGAACGGCTGGGAGCAGCGGCCGGGTGTGCTCGATAAAGGCAGTGACCGGCCCCGTACGCCCGAGTCTGAAGGGTATTACCGCAAAGAATGGGAAAGGATTATGGCCGTGCTGCACAATTATCCAAGTATCGTGGTGTGGACGCCGTTTAATGAGGCCTGGGGACAGTTTAAAACCGCAGAAATTACCGAGTGGACATTAAAAATGGACCCTTCCCGCCTGGTGAATAGTGCAAGCGGCGGCAATTTCGAGCCTACGGGCCACATGGTAGACCTGCACAACTATCCGCATCCGGCCATGCCAAGACCAGACCTGTTTGGGACAGAACGGATCCTGGTCCTGGGCGAATTTGGCGGCCTCGGCTGGCCGGTACAGGGCCACCTCTGGGATGCCGGCAAACGCAACTGGGGTTACCAGAATTTCAAAAACGCAGACGAACTGTTTGCGCGTTATGAAAAGTTTGCCGCCCGCATGCTGGAACTGATTCCGCTGGGCTTATCTGCAGCCGTATATACCCAAACAACCGACGTGGAAGGGGAGGTGAACGGTTATATGACCTATGACAGGAAACTGATGAAAATGCCCGTCGAAAAGTTACGAGTACTGCATAAGCGCTTCTACGACCAGGCACTCGTTAAATAAACCCCGGTACCAGGCCGGAAGACAAGCCGCGTTTTGAACCAGCCCTGCCGGGCGCTAACCGGCAGGGTTTGTTATGAACGCGCCGGTAACCGGGGCGTTGCAGCTCCGGCTGCAGGTAAAGGGCATGTTATAAAAAGGAAATCATGAAAGACAGGTACGATGCTGTGGTTGTAGGGGCAGGACCAAACGGCCTGGCTGCCGCCATCAGGCTGCAGCAGCAGGGCTTGTCTGTGCTGCTGCTGGAAGGCCGGGACACAACTGGCGGTGGCATGCGTTCTGCGGCGTTAACGTTGCCCGGTTATGTTCACGACATCTGTTCAGCCGTTCATCCGCTTGCCCTGGCCTCGCCTTTTTTGAGCAGCCTGCCGCTTGCAGATCATGGTCTGCGCTTCGTGTTTCCTGAAGTAGCGGCGGCGCACCCGCTCGATGATGGTTCTGCAGCATTGCTGTTGCGCCGACCGGATGATACGGCAGCAGCTTTAGGTATTGATAAAAACAGTTACCTTAACCTGGTCAGTTCAACCATGCGCGATTGGTCTAAGATCAGCGATGCCATCCTTGGTCCGCTTCGTATGCCAGAATATCCCGCGGCACTGATGCGCTTCGGAATCAAGGCATTCCCATCGGCCCTGTGTACCGGAAAGCGGTTTAAAACCCCACAGGCCAGGGCTTTGTGGGCTGGAATGGCTGCGCATGCCATACAGCCACTGGGCAACCTGGCTACTTCGGCCATTGGGCTGGTGCTGCTTGCCCTTGGCCACCTGCATGGATGGCCGGTTCCGGTAGGTGGCTCGCAGGCCATTGCCGATGCCCTGACTTCTTATTTTATCTCAATTGGCGGTGTGGTGCAATGTGATACCTTCATATCGAGCCTGGAAGAACTCCCTGAAACCAGAATTATCGTTCTCGATGTAGCACCGCGGCAGCTGGTGCGCATAGCGGGCGGGCGCCTGGCTGACCTTGATAAAATCCGTCTTGGACGTTACCGGTATGGTATGGGTGTTTTTAAGATAGACTGGGCGCTAACGGAACCCATTCCCTTTAGCCACGCAGCTGTCCGGCGTGCCGGAACGGTCCACCTTGGCGGCACCCTGGAAGAAATTGCCCGTTCTGAAAAGAAAAGTGCAGCCGGTCATATCGTTGATAAACCGTTCGTGCTGCTGGCGCAGCAAAGCATTGCCGACCCCTCTAGGGCGCCCGAGGGTAAACATACCGCCTGGGCATACTGCCACGTGCCCAACGGCTCACACGCCGATCAGACAAGCGCGATCGAGGCGCAGGTAGAGCGGTTTGCGCCGGGTTTCAAAGACCTGATCCTGGCCAGGCATACGTTTACTGCAGCGGCAATGGAAGCATACAATCCGAATTATGTAGGCGGCGACATCAATTGCGGGGTGCAGGACCTTGGCCAACTCTTTACCAGGCCCATCATTCGCCTTAACCCATACCGTACAAGTGCCAAAGGTGTTTATCTTTGCTCTTCGGCCACGCCGCCCGGCGGCGGGGTACACGGCATGTGCGGCTTTCACGCCGCCGAAACAGCAATTAAAGATTTTTTCTAACCAGATCGTATACAGCCATGCAAGACAAAAAAGACAAGGGTTCCAAATTACATGAAGATTGGGTGGTCGTTATTCTCGGGGCGCTCATCATTGCGCTTTCGCTTGGCGGACTCATCCTCGCGGTTCCCTCTTTCGGCTGGAAAACCGGCGCAGAACTAGCTGAAAAGGTTTTGTCCCCGGCTAACCTGGCCATAATCGGCCTGCAGTTCCTCTATGTATTGCCCATTGCGCTTGCCGGGAGCTGGCTCTGTGGCAAAGGCATTGCAGGTACCTTGCGCACCTTTCCATTGGTTTACCTGCTTACCGCTGTTGCGCTGGTGCTGAGCGGTAACCAGGCCGTCAAGGCGCTTAATCTGGAGGCGGTGATCTTTAGCCTGGTGATCGGTTTGCTTATTGGTAACCTGTTTCGCCTGCCTGGCTGGTTCAAGGCAGCATTATCTACTGAACTTTATGTGAAAATCGGCCTGGTGCTGCTTGGAACGACAGTGATTTTCTCTGACATCCTGAAAGCCGGGTCGCTGGGCCTGCTGCAGGCGCTGGTGGTTGTCCTGTCTGTCTGGTATTTTGCATTCTGGCTTTGCAAAAAGCTGAAAGTGGATGAGGAAATGAGCATGATGATCTCCAGCGCGGTATCAATCTGCGGGGTGTCGGCTGCAATCGCCACATCGGGCGCCATTAAAGGCGATTCAAAAAAACTCAGTTACGTGATCAGCATGGTGCTTATTACCGCAATCCCCATGATGATCTTCATGCCCTACATTGCTGCCTGGTTCAATTTTCCCCAAGCCGTTACAGGCGCCTGGCTTGGCGGCAGCATTGATACGACGGGAGCAGTCGTAGCCTCCGGAACGCTGGTAGGCGAGGAGGCGCTGAAGATCAGTACGATCGTAAAATTTTCGCAGAACGTGCTGCTTGGGCTTGCCGCCTTCGCCATTTCCGTTTACTGGACCTACAATACAAAAGCTCCGGGTGCTGACCGGACCGAAAAACCCACCCTTGGCGTGATCTGGGAACGTTTCCCGAAATTCGTGCTGGGGTTTATGGCCGCTTCGCTTTTGTTTTCTTTTGCCGTCGATGCACAAACCAACGCCCTTGTTAAAGGCAGCCTCAAGAACCTGCAGGGCCTATGGTTTGCGCTGGCTTTTACCAGCATTGGCCTGGAAACAAACTTCAGGGAATTGTTTGCACAGAACAGCCGCAAACCGCTGTACGCCTTCCTGATTGCACAGACCTTCAATATTGTAATTACCCTTGCGGTCGCTTTCGTATTGTTCAGCTGATGTGACGATTGATGAAATCGATTTCATTTAAGTTCTAATTATACGCATATGATTTCCCGCAATACTATCGGGTGTTTGAGAAATCGATTTCAATCTCTATCTTGTGTACGCCCGCCTATGGGTTTTCAATATGAAACGATCCGGAAACGCCTTCCTTGTCATTTTTTTTGCCCTGTTTGTTGCGGGGTGTTCGGCCCGCCTGCTGCCTGAGCAGCACAACAGGCTTCAATCAGTCTTTAAAGAAGCTGCCGTCCAGTACCGTACACTGGCTTCGGCTACGCCGGATGGACGATTTCCAAAGGCCATTACCCCCGGGGGAAGACTTGAAACGAGCGGATCAGGCTGGTGGTGCAGCGGTTTTTATCCGGGCACGCTACTCTATCTTTATGAGCAAACAAAAGATAAATGGTTAGAAGCCGAAGCACTCAGGCGATTGAAGACGCTTGAAAAGGAACAATATAATACTTCGACCCACGACCTCGGGTTTATGATGTACTGCAGTTTCGGCAACGCTTACCGGTTGGATCCAAAACCTGAGTACCGTGCCATACTGCTGAACAGCGCACGTTCGCTGGCTACACGTTTCAATGCGCAGGTAGGCTGTATTAAGTCCTGGGATTCCCGTAACCCTTCAGATTTTCTCGTCATCATCGACAACATGATGAACCTGGAGCTGTTGTTTTGGGCTACGCGAGTAAGCGGCGACTCCAGCTTTCATAAAATTGCCATTACCCACGCCAATACGACCATGAAACACCATTTCCGGTCTGATAACAGCTCTTACCATGTTGTCAATTATGATATCAACACCGGGAAACCGCGCCGCAAACATACTGCGCAGGGTGCCGCCGATCATTCGGCCTGGAGCCGCGGACAAGCCTGGGGGCTATACGGTTTTACAGTGATGTACCGGGAAACCGGCGACAAAAAATATCTGGACCAGGCAGCCGCAATAGCTGGCTTTATGCTGAACCACAAAAATTTACCTGCAGATAAGGTTCCGTACTGGGACTTTAACGCACCTGGCATTCCGAACGCCCTGCGCGATGCATCTGCAGGAGCCATCACGGCTTCTGCACTCCTGGAACTTGCAGACTACCTCCCTGATGCGCGCAACAGCTACCGGCAAACTGCCGCCCAGATCCTGAAGACGTTATCCGGTCCGGAGTACCGGGCCACAGCGGGCAGCAACGCCGGTTTTTTACTGAAACACAGCGTTGGAAGCCTGCCCGGTAAATCTGAGGTTGACGTGCCGCTCAGTTATGCAGATTATTATTTTATAGAAGCCTGTAAGCGTCAAAAGAAAAGGTGAACAAAAAAATAGCTGTGCTGTTTAGTAGGGTAATTAAACTGATGTTATGAATGCCGAAGAAATATCTGAAGGACGTGCCCGGGCCGTCGTACTGGCGCTGATCCAGGCTATTAACAGTGAAGAATTTGAGCGCGGCCGCAGTTATGCCGATGACAACATGACATTCGAGGGGCCCATGGCCCGCAGGTCGGGCGCCGATGCGTACTTCAAGGATATGGAACAGATGAAGTTAAAGTACGATATCCGGAAAGTATTTGCCGAGGGCGATGACGTATGCCTGTTTTACGACCTCGAAATGGACGGGAAAACAATTTTCGGGACAGGCTGGTACCGGGTAGAAGGCGGCAAGGTAACTTCGCTCCGGGTTGTTTTTGATCCGCGGCCGTTCCTGGGCTAGTCTTTTTTCCAGCCTTTTTTCATTTTCCTGTAATCAGACTTCTTAACGGTCTTTTTCCGTTTTGACCGGCTGATGCCCTTTTTCTTGCGGGCGTTGATGTTATTGACGAGCGAGTTTTTTACACCAAGCCTGTTTTTCCGGCTCTTTTTCTTTTTCTTTGCCATACCGGTAAAAGACAATCTGCATTGTCTGAATGTTTCAGTTAGCACAGTCGGGAATGCATTTGTTGCCGGGTATTGATATGTCTGCCCAGGAATTGCTTTCATTTGTGGAAACGGATAACGAATCGCTCAGGCCGGTCCTGATCCGGTATGCATATGCCATTTGCGGTACAGTTGCAGATGCCGAAGACCTGGTGCAGGACCTTTTTCTGAACTTGCTGAATAAAGACCTTTCGGGCGTAGCTGACCGGCGCGCCTATCTGATCCGGAGCATCGTGAACCGGGCCATTGACCGCAAAAAATTGATCAGAAGTCAGCTGGACATGTATCCCGGCGACTGGCTGCCGGAGCCGCAGGCTACAGACACTGCTGACCACCGCATTATACAGAAAGAAACCCTTTCTTATGCGCTGATGGTGCTGCTTGAGCACCTTGACCCGAGGCAGCGCGCGGTTTTTATTCTCAAAGAAGCTTTTGCCTATAGTCATGAGGAAATCGCCTCCATTCTTGGTATTCGTGCACCGTTTTCCAGACAACTGTTAAGCCGCGGCAAAAAATTGCTCGCAAGCGTTCAGCGCAAAGGTGAGCAAATGGCGTCGCGCCGGTTCCTTGAAAGGTATCTCCAGGTCATGAGCTCGGGCGATACGAAGTCGCTGGAAGCCCTGTTGCTGGAAGATATCGTGGTTTTCTCTGACGGCGGGGGCAAGGCAAGGGCTGCCTTGAACGCAATTGAAGGGCACCGGCGCGTGATGGGCCTGCTGTTTGGCTTGTACCGGAAATTCAATCCTCAATGCACTTTACAGTATGGAACGCTTAACGGTGCGCCCGCATTGATCTACCTGATTAACAACGTTCCTGTAAAATGCCAGCTGGTTACCGAAAAAGATGGCCGCATCTGCCGCATCTTCATGATTCGTAATCCCGACAAACTACGAAACCTGAAATTTTAATTTTTTTTCGCATTTCGTGTCACACGCCAGGCCGTTTTTCAGTCCTGACGGTAAATAAAAATACATCATGGAAAGAATCAGAACAGAAGAGTTGCCTGCCGGTATGATGCAGGCCATGTATGGCGTACAAGCCTATTTGAACAACAGCGGGCTGGAAAAAAGCCTGGTACATCTGATCAATATGCGTGTGTCGCAGCTGAACGCCTGCGGTTTTTGCCTTGACATGCATTCGAAGGAAGCTGTTAACGACGGCGAAAGCATGCAGCGGCTGGTTGCGCTTCCGGCCTGGCGCGAGGCACCATTTTACACGCCGGTCGAGCGCGCAGTTCTGGCCCTGGCCGAATTCCTGACCGGATTGAAGGCCGAAGCCGACATTGCACCGGTGTACGCCGAAATGGAGAAACATTTCAGCCGCGACCAGGTGGCGCTTGTCGGGCTGGCCATTATCCAGATCAATGCCTGGAACCGCCTGGTCAGGCTTACCGGCCGCGAAGCCGGAAGTTATGAACTCGGCACGCATGGCTAAAACAAAAAAACGGCAGCCACAGGCTGCCGTTTTTGCTAAATGGCCTTATTTAGCGCATCTCTGTTTTGTAATCATCTTTGAATGCACGGGCCTTTTCCATCCATTCAGGTGCTTTCTCCCTCAGCTCGTCGAGTTTGCTTCGGCCAAATTCATCTTTCTTTGTTACATATTTTACGGCGGCGTAAACTGCGGCGCCAATCAATGCTGTTTTTACAAGTCCCATAATGTTCTTTTTTTAAATGAACAACCTGTAAACGAAAGGGTTTTAGGTTTTTTTATTTCGCGTTAATCGCGCATTTCGGGCAACAGCGGGTTGCCAAGCCGGGGCGCATGCAGCAGCCTGTTGCCTCAGGCAGGCAGCTGGGGATTATCCCGAAAAAGCGCTAATTTGACTCGAAAAATGCAGATTTTATCCTCCCGATTTCGCCTTGTATCCATCCTCGCTGCAGGCAGTATGTTTATTCTTTCATGTACGGGCCAGGCCGATACCTCTGGCTGGAACTGGTTTACCAAAACGATTTAATTGGCCGTAGGCTTTATGGCGGTAAAAAAGAACTGGTTCAGGCGATTAAGCGTGGCAGCCCGGTGCGGTGGCCTGGGCCGAACTGCTTAAAGATGGCAGCAGCTGTGTTGAGTTCGCCGAACCGGAATTTACCACCCTGGTTAATGACAGTGACCTGGTTGTTCAGTTTCCGGTCAGTATGATCCAGACAGAATACTTTGCGGCCGCGAAATCCTACCTGAAGACCGATCCGCCCATTCAATGGCGCGCGCTCATGTGTACAGACGGGCACTACCACCAGTTTCACAGCGACCTGGCCTCAGGAAAAGTAATACGGACCATGCACCTGAAAGCGGCGATGGCCTGGTATGCCGAGGTGCCTGTGCATGATGAAAGGCCGGTCGCTGCGCTCGCTGTGCCGGATGGAATCAAACTGGACAGCCTGAAGACCCTTAACTCTGAACGCTCTGACTGGTTCATGAGGCAGGTTACAACAGGATTCAAAAGCCCTGAGCGTATCAACGCCGGCTTGATCCTTCCTTGCTGCCGGCCAATTAGGATCGGGCTCCGGTGGCGCTTTGCCTGAAGCACAGAGGGCTGGGTTCAGGCACCGGACAGTGCATGATGATTTGTTGTTTGAAAAATTGCACTTTGCAGGTTTCCCAACCATAACTAACGCGATGAGCCTACGTTTCTTTACCGCTGTCATTATTTTCTTTATGCTGGTCCCCGCCGTCCAGGCGGCCCGGCCCGTTCACCTTCGCTGCGAGCACATGGTACGGCCGCTTGGCATTGATTCGCCCCGGCCACGCCTGTCCTGGCAAATGGAAGATGCCACGCAGGCTGCCATTCAAACCGCTTACCAAATCCGCATCGGCACCGATTCGTTGGCAGTAGCATCAGGTAAAGCCGGCATATGGGACAGCGGCCGCTCAAATGGCGATGCCAACCTCGTTTCGTATGGCGGCCCCGCGCTAAAAGCATTTACACGGTATTTCTGGCAGGTAACCATCTGGGACCGGAAAGGTGAACCTTCGCGTTCAGCCGTTCAGGCGTTTGAGACCGGCATGATGGGTGCCGGTAACTGGCGCGGAAACTGGATCAGCGATGGGCACGACATCAACTTTTTACCTGCCGGTTATTTTCGGAAAGGCTTTCAGGCTCCAAAAAAGGTGCGCTCGGCAAGGGCCTATATCGCTGTTGCCGGTTTATATGAACTTTACCTGAACGGGAAAAAAGTAAGCAGTCACCGCCTGGATCCGATGTATACCCGCTTTGATCGCAGGACGCTGTATGTGACGCATGATGTTACTGGCAACCTTCAGCAGGGCAGGAATGCCGTTGGTGTATTGCTGGGTAATGGCTGGTACAACCACCAGAGCATCGGGGTCTGGAACTTCGAGCGCGCCCCATGGCGTGCGCGTCCCGCATTTTGCATGGACCTGCGAATCACTTACGAAGACGGCACTACCGAGGTGGTCAGTTCTGGCACCGATTGGAAAACCGATACCGGGGCACTGACCTTCAACAGCATTTACACCGCAGAACACTATGATTTCCGTAAGGAGCAGAGTGGATGGAATACCGCAGCTTTTGACGACAGCAAATGGAGCCGTGCCCGTTTTCGCACTGCGCCTTCCTTGCAGGTTGTCTCGCAAGTCATGCAGCCCATTCGCAATGTGGAAAAGATCGCCGTGCAGTCGCTGAAAAAGTTCGGCGACACCTGTTATGTGTTCGACCTGGGGCGCAACATCGCCGGGGTGAGCCAGATTCGCGTAAGCGGACCTGAGGGTACGGTTCTTCGCCTGCGCCATGCTGAAAGGCTTTACCCCAACGGCCGTACCGATCTGTCAAACATCGATGTTTACCACCGCCCAAAAGATCAGAGCGACCCCTTCCAGACCGATATCGTTACCCTTTCGGGAAAAGGGACCGAGAGCTTTATGCCGCGTTTCAATTATAAAGGTTTCCAGTATGTGGAGGTGACAAGCAGCAGGCCGGTGCAGCTGAACAAAGAGAGCCTGACCGGATACTTTATGCACAGCGACGTGGCGCCCGTTGGTACCATCCGCTCGTCAAACCCCCTGATTGACCGGCTGTGGTGGGCAACGAACAACTCCTACCTTTCAAACTTGTTCGGCTATCCGACAGATTGTCCGCAGCGCGAAAAAAACGGGTGGACGGGCGACGGGCATTTCGCAATAGAAACCGGGCTTTATAACTTCGATGCGGTTACGATTTATGAAAAGTGGCTGGCTGACCACCGCGATGAGCAGCAGCCCAACGGTGTGCTGCCCGATATCATTCCTACCGGCGGCTGGGGCTACGGTACGGCGAACGGCACCGACTGGACCAGCACAATTGCTATTATCCCATGGAACATCTACCAGTTTTATGGCGACAGCAAGCTGCTCAGAGACAGCTACGAGTCCATCAAACGGTATGTGGCCTATGTGGAAAACGGCAGCACAGGTTACCTGACCACGTTTGGCCGAGGCGACTGGGTGCCTGTAAAAAGCACCTCCTCACTGGAGTACACCTCATCTGTCTATTTTTATACAGATGCCCTGATCCTGGCTAAAGCCGCCAAGCTTTTTGGCAACAAAGCCGACCAGAACCGGTATGAGGCCCTGGCAAAGAACATCCGTACGGCGATCAACAACAAATATTTTAAGGCCGCCGACAACAGCTATGCCTCCGGCACGCAAACCGAACTGAGCATGGCGCTGCAGTGGGGCATCGTACCCGAGGCAAGCCGGCTTGCGGTTGCCCGGCGCCTCGCTGAACGCGTGGCCGCAGACGGCATGCACCTGGACGTCGGCGTTCTTGGCGCAAAGGCGATTCTGAATGCGCTGAGCGAGAACGGACAGGCCGAAACGGCTTACCGCCTGGCCGCGCAGGATACCTATCCATCATGGGGCTGGTGGATCGTTAACGGCGCCACAACCTTATATGAAAATTGGAACATCCAGGCAGAACGTGACATTTCGCTCAACCACATGATGTTTGGAGAGATTGGCGGCTGGTTTTTCAAAGGCCTGGCGGGCATCAGGACCGACGAGCACCGGCCAGGCTTCAAGCATATTTTGTTCAAACCGAATTTCGTTGAGGGCCTCTCGCATTTTGAAGGCAGTCATGACGGACCGCAGGGCCGGATCGTTTCTGCCTGGAAACGACAGGGAAAAACAGTCCGTTATTCAGTCGTGGTCCCTGCAAATTCAACAGCTACCGTATTCTTTCCATTAAAAGAAAACCAGAGCGCCTGGCAAGGTGCAAAACGTATGCCTGCGTCCTTACAGCTTACTGCGGGCAAATACAGTTTCGAGATCAGTGAAAATACACCAGGCCAGCGATAGACAACGTCTTGTTTTTGAAATAAAATTTCATTTGTAGTACATAATCAAAAAAAATCCCATTTTTGACGGCACTATGGCTACCTCAGATTTAAGTAAAGACCTGGCGCCGATCGTATCCAATACGATGGCCGATATGGTGGAAATCCGGCTTCGGGAATACCTTAAGCGCAAGTCTTTCCGGCCCGGCGATGCGCTGCCGAAAGAACTCGAACTGGCAGAAGCCCTTGGTGTAAGCCGCAATGTGCTGCGCGAAGCCCTCAGCAGGCTGCGTATGCTGGGCATGATCGAAACAAAAAAGAAACGGGGAATGGTGCTGGCCAGGCCAGACATACTCGGCACCTTTGAGCGCGTACTCGATCCGCTCATCATAGATACGGGCACCCTTCAGGACATCTTTGAGTTAAGGCTCGTGCTGGAAATGGGCCTGGCCGACTTGCTCTACATCCGGAAAACTGACAAAGACATCCAGGAGCTGGAAGCGATTGCGAAAAAAGAAGTCAACGTTGACAACACCTTCCGAATCAAAACTGAGATTGCCTTTCACGGCAAACTGTATGAAATGTCAGGGAACGATACACTAAAACGCTTCCAGATCATGCTCCTGCCTATTTTTGATTATATGGTTGCCGTCGAGCAGCAGCCCACCCGGGGCGATGTAACACACATGGACCTCGTTCAGATTCTCAAAAACGGGAGCAAGGAAGATTTTAAAAGAGGGATGGAGAGTCACCTGAAACCTCATTTCGACCGCCTGAAGTAAATATCAGGTTACGAATAGCTTATAAAAGGGCCCGTTCGGGCCTTTTTTCGTTCCAACACGGGCCAATTAAAAAATTAACATACTGGTATTGCGAAAATCAAAAATACTTCACACATTTGATATGTAGTACATAAGGACTAAAACCAAATATAAATTCTTGATTATGAACAAAATTTCTACAAGCTGGCTGATTGCCTTGTTCTGCCTTTTTGCTTTCCAGAGTTTTGCACAGAACGGTGTCCTGGTAACGGGTACGGTTCGCTCGGCGGGCAACCGCGAAACCATGCCGGGAGTGGGCGTGCGGGTAAAGAACGCCCAGGTAAACACGCTGACAGACGCCATGGGGAAATTCAGCATCCGGGTGCCCGACCTGCAGGCTACGCTGGTATTTACCTATGTCGGTGTTAAAACACAGGAAGTTCCCCTCGCAGGAAGAGCTACCGCAGAAGTGCTGCTGGAAGACGAGGTCAACGAACTGAATGAAGTGGTCGTTGTCGGCTACGGCGAACAGTCGCGGTCTACAGTAACCAATTCCATTAGCCGTGTCGATGCCAGGGAATTCCAGAATGCACCGGCAGCAAATCCGCTGAACCAGTTACAGGGTAAGGTGGCCGGGCTTTCGCTCCAGGTATCGAGCGGTCAGCCGGGTGCCAATCCGCAGATATTCATTCGGGGAGGTGCATCGACATCACCCGAAGGGGATGCACCGCTTTTTATCGTTGACGGCATTGTCGGTGCCATGCGGAACATCAGCGATATCAACCCTGATGATATCGAGTCGATGCAGGTGCTTAAAGATGCCGCTTCCACGGCTATTTATGGTGCGAGGGCAGCAAACGGTGTTATCATCATCAAAACCAAGTCAGGCAAGGCAGGAGCCAAGCCTTCGATCAATTTCAAATACACCAGCGGCCTGGACCGGCAGGGTAAAAGTTACGATTTTACCAGTGCACAGGATTATGTGTTCATCAGCCGCCTGAATACCCAAAAATTCAATACTTCCAATCCGTCACTTTTCCTGAGCGGCGGTACCTACGGCATGTCGACCGGAAATGCCCGGAATACCAAAAACACGCTGGAATTCCTGGATACCTATATCGCGGCTTACGGCAAGGACTATGTGAGCGACCTGATAGACAACCAGGGCTGGACCACGATGACCGATCCGGTTACCGGTAAAAAAATGATCTTCAAAGAGACCAATTACCAGGATGTAACGTTCCAGGACGCTATGCGGAATGAATATGATTTCAACATTAGCGGCGGTACTGAAAAAGCAACTTATTATGCAAGCCTCGGGCACCTGGACCAAAGCGGTATCGTTGCGGGTACAGACTATAAAAATTACAATTTCCTGCTCAATGCAACGTATAAACTCAGCGACAGCTGGGATTTAAACGCCAATGTGAGTTACCTGCTCAGGCAAAGCAAGGGCATTGGCAATGTGCAGAATGTGCTCTCGCGTTCGGTTACGATGCCTTTTACCTACCGGGAAACGTATGAAAATGGCCTTCCGGCGCCGGGAGAGGGTGTTACTTCGTTCAGGAACCGCAACCATGAGATCTATTACCGCGACCAATACAGCGACAATAAGGTTTACCGCACCAACCTGAGTATGGGTGCGACCTGGAATATCATTCCGGGGCTGACCTTCAAGCCGGCTGTATACTGGTTTACAACAGAAGGCATCAACAACGCCTTTGAGGCTTATAATGAAGTAAACATCAATCGGAATGCTTCTTCCGAACATTCTTTTGTTCGCGCGGCGCAGGTGGATGGCGTATTCAATTATGTTAAAAATTTCGGTGATAAACACCATACCAGCACAGTGCTGGGAAGCAGTTACATCAACAATTACAACTACGTCATCAATGCTTCGGGGTATGGCGCGCCAACCGATAACATCAAGACCGTTAACGCAACATCAATCCTTACCCAGCGCAGCAGTACCGAAATTACCGAAGATGCGTTGATGAGCTTCTTTGGTCGTGTCAACTACGATTATGACAGCAAATACTTGTTCAGCGCAAGCCTGAGGCATGATGGATCCTCGAAGTTTGCCGAACGCAACAAGTTTGGCTGGTTCCCGGGTGTCTCAGCCGGCTGGAACGTACACCGTGAGAAATTTTTTGAACCCATTAGCCGGTACGTTTCCACGCTGAAGGTAAGAAGCAGTTATGGTGAGGCCGGCCAGAACGACCTGTCTCTTTTCGATACCCGCGGACAATACAGCATTGGTAATACCTATCTGGGCGAAGTGGGCATCTTAAATACCCGCCTGGCTAATGCCGATCTGGTCTGGGAGACGACAAGTTCGCTTGATGCGGGCGCTGACATCGGCCTGTTTAAAAACCGCCTGACCATTTTGGTTGATTGGTATGACAAGAAGACCCGCGACCGGATTTTCAGCAAACCGCTGGATGCGACAACCGGTTTCAGCTCCATTACGAGCAATTTCGGGCAGATCCGTACTCGGGGCTTTGAGATCGAAGTTTCGGCCACGCCTGTCAGGAACAAAAACTTTTCATGGGATGTAAGCGCGAATTTTTCCTGGAACAGATCGATTGCGCTCCGATTGCCTGATAACGGGGAGATCAAAAATCGCATTGGTGGCAATATCGTCTATAATAAAGACCTGAACGCATACGTCAAAGTTGGTGGTACTGCCGAAGGCGAACGCTATGGCGGGCGCTGGGCCTACAACATGATCGGCGTCTACGCTACCGATGCGGATGCGGCAAACGCGCCAAAAGATGTGGAAGCAAACAACCGCGTTAAAAAAGGCGGCGACGCGATCTGGGAAGATGTGGACGGAAACGGCATCATAGACAGCCGCGATATGGTGTTTATGGGCTTTATCCGCCCTGACCGCATGGGCGGCCTGGTCAACACGATCAATTACCGCGGACTTTCGATGCGCATCGTTACCGACTTTGCGCTTGGGCACGTGATTGACAATTCGTTCCGCGGCCGGGCCATGGCCAGCGCCAGAAACAACAACATGACCTTGCAGGAGGTTATGGGCGACAAGATCTGGAACAATCCCGGAGATCAAGCCAGCATTCCGAAATACACGGTTCAAAGTGATGCCGATTACAACTACCGGAATCACCTGCGTAACGGCAACGGACTGGTTTCAAGTTCCGGTTATACCACGGCTAATTCGCTCTACCATTCAAAAGGAGACTTCCTGGCCTTTCGCGAAGTTTCCTTCTCTTATGCACTGCGCGGTACTTTCCTTAAAAAAGCGCACATAGCCGGCGTGAACCTGTTTGCCGGTGTATTTAACCTGGGCTATCTGACCAAATACGACGGCCTGATGCCCGAAATTTATACAGGAAATGATCAGGGCTCTTATCCAAGGCCCCGTCAATATAACTTTGGCGCTACTGTAACCTTTTAATATCGAAGAAAATGACACATAGACAGCATATTTTAAGTGGCCTGCTTGCCGTTGTACTCCTGGGCAGCGGATGCAAAAAAATACTTGATGCGCCGCCCGTTTCGAGCATTACCAATGAATCGTACTGGACCGCCGAGGGGGATGTGATCGGTTACATGACCGGTATCAATGCAGATTTCCGCAACCTGATGAACCAGACCCTGTACTTTGAAGACCGGAGCGATGTATTTGTAGCTGGCCTGGAAGGCGCCGTGAGCAATGCCTGGGCACAGAACCTGACGCCCCTGAATGCACCAAACTGGATCGACTTTTACAACCAGGTTCATCATTGTAACCTGTTGCTGAAGAATGCGCCGCAGGTTGTCAGCAGCGCCAATGTGAAAAGGGCAATGGCCCAGGCTCATTTTATCCGTGCCTATGTATACTTTTCGCTGATACGCATCTGGGGCGACGTACCCTTGTTGCTGGAGCCGACCGAACCGGTAGACCGCGAGTTGCCGGCGCGTGCTCCGGCGGCGCAGGTAATGGCGCAAATCCTCAGCGATGTGGACCAGGCGATCGCGCTGTTCCCCGAGGCCGGTTTCCCGAACAAGAACAGGGCCACCAGGCCTGCCGCTTACGCACTTAAAGCAGACGCGCTGCTGTGGAAAGCCAAAGTGCTGAAGGGCAATGCCCAGGATCTCGAAGCGGCGATTGCCGCGGCCGATCAGGCCCTGGCTTCGGGCGTTACCCTGCTGAGCGATTTCAGCAAAATTCATGCAACCGACCAGCGCAAAAACAGCGAGATCATCTTTTCGCTGTATTTTCTCCGCGACGAGAAATCTGACCAGTATGGCAGCCGCCTCAAACCCCGCGATATCTTCGTATCGTCTGCCACCAATGTAAGCAGCCTGCCTTTTGCCCGTAACGGTGCAAGAAGCGTATATGCACCAAGTACAAAGATTATGAACTTGTTTGCTGCCAATGATGTACGCAAGGCCAGCTCATTTATTACTGCAACTGACGCTGCCGGAAATGTGATGGGGGTTTTTGATAATAAGTTCAGGGGAACGGTTTATCCCGACGACCGGTATTTCGAAAATGAAACGGTCATTTACCGTGCTGCAGAAATGATCTTGTTTAAGGCAGAGGCGCTGGCCGCCCTGAACAGGGTTCCTGAAGCCAAGAATGAACTTGATAAGGTGCGCATACGGGCGGGCATCGGCCAATACACCGGCTCACTGGAGCAAAATGCCTTCGAAAGGGAACTGCTTAACGAGCGCGCCCGGGAATTCTGGCTGGAACTGAAACGCTGGCCGGACATTGTGCGTTTTCACGCCGGCGGAACCATCAATGCCTACCAGGAAGTACCTAACCTGGCCGGGAAAAATGTTCCCTTGTTCTCACCGATTCCAAATACACAGATTTACCTGAATCCGAACTTAAAACAAACCGAAGGTTATGGCAATTAACAACATCCCCATAAAACACTACCTGGCAGTCGCATTAACAGGCCTTATCCTGCTTGCAGGCTGCGGAAAAGAAAGCGCGCCCGTACCTGAACCGGTTCAGCCTGAAAAACCGGGTACTGGTGAGCTACCTTTTAATCATATCTTTAAATCAGGCGAGGGGGGATATTCCTGCTTCAGGATCCCGGCCGTGATCAAAACCAATGCAGGCACGCTGCTGGCCTTTGCAGAAGCACGCCGCGTAAGCTGCGGTGACGAGGGCGACATTGACCTTGTCGTAAAACGTTCGTCTGACAAGGGCAAAACCTGGTCTGCGTTCAGCATTATCTGGAGCGATGGCGAAAATACCTGCGGAAACCCGGCACCGGTTGTCGACGCCAAAACCGGTAAGATTCATTTGCTCATGACCTGGAACCTGGGAACAGACGACATTGGCATGATCGGCAATGGAACAAGCAAAGACACCAGGCGGGTGTACAAGACCAGCTCAACAGACGATGGTAAATCATGGGCAGCTGCGCAGGAAATCACTTCGACCGTTAAACAACCGGGTTGGGGCTGGTATGCTACAGGGCCCTGCCATGGTATCCAGATTACCAAAGGAGCGTATGCGGGGAGACTGGTGATTCCATGCGATTATATTCAGGTTGGCGGTC
This sequence comes from Pedobacter yulinensis, assembly GCF_003029735.1. Taxonomy (GTDB): domain Bacteria; phylum Bacteroidota; class Bacteroidia; order Sphingobacteriales; family Sphingobacteriaceae; genus Pedobacter; species Pedobacter yulinensis. The sequence goes on along the minus strand of NZ_KZ686269.1, from coordinate 1,410,150 downwards.
AGAAAAAGGGCTTTTCCCATGTCATTTATTCTGATGACAATGGTGATAGCTGGAAGCTCGGTGGTGTAACACCGGTCATTACCCTGAACCCGAACGAAAGCACCGTGGCCGAACTGGCCGACGGCCGGCTGATGCTGAACATGCGCGTCAGCAACAACAACAACCTGCGCATGCGGAGCGTCAGCAATGATGGCGGACTGACCTGGTCTGTTCCTGAAACCGCGCTGACCTTACTCGACCCGGTTTGCCAGGGCAGTTTACTCTCTGCTATGGTGGGCACACAACACACCTTGTTCTTCTCGAACGCAGCAAGCGTGAACCGGGCCAACATGACCGTGAAGATGAGCACGAACCAGGGAGATACCTGGTCAAGGTCGGTTGTGGTGTATACCGGGCCTTCGGCTTATTCTGACCTGGTCATGGTAGGGGACAATGAACTTGGACTGCTGTACGAGGCTGGTACAACCCGCCCTTATGACGGGATTGCGTGGAGAAATATTGCATTGGCAGAGTTTAAATAATTTGTATAGATGCTTATGAATCAGAAAATCAAACTTTACCGGCTGCTATTTTTGTTCACTCTGAATGTGATCGTGTTCCCGTTGTTGGGCCTTGCTCAGGGGCTTAACGTGAAGCCGGTTCAACTCCCGCTGCTGCTCGACAGGCCGGCCAATCCCGTGGCGCGGCTTGCTGTATCGCTGCCGGCCAAAGCCGGGTTAAGTGACCTTGAAATTGAGGTAAGCGGGGGCGCTGAAAAGTACCTGAAGGGCTTCAGCCTGCTGCTTGCCGAAGGCGATTCAGCCGTCGTTAGTGAAGCAAAAATGAAAAAATATGCCGTGTTAGGCAGGACTGGCGCAACGGGAAAACAAAGAAAACTTTCCTTCAAATCCGAGCTGCCTGCCGGTACAAGTTATCTCTGGCTAACAGCAGAACTGGATCCGTCAACGCCGCTATCAGCCAAAATAGGCTTCCGAATCAAAAGCCTGAAAATCGGCGGTCGCAGCGTAAGACCAGCAAGCCCGGCCAGCGCATTCGTTTACCGTCCGGCTGTAGCCGTGAGGCGGCACCAGCAGGAAAATGTCCATACTCACCGCATTCCCGGCCTGGCTACCGCGACCGACGGAACCTTGCTGTCTATCTACGACGCGAGGTATACGAAAGCCGGCGACCTGCAGGGCCATATCGACATCGGCGTATCGAGAAGTTTCGACAAGGGCAGAACCTGGCAGCCCATGCAGGTGGCCCTTGATATGGGTACCTGGGGCGGCCTTCCCGAGAAGTTTAACGGGGTGTCTGACGCCTGCATCCTGGTAGATAAAACAACCGGGACCATCTTCATAGCCGGGCTCTGGATGCACGGAGTGATCAACAGCGATGGAAAATGGCTCGATGGCCTGAATGAAAACAGCACCGACTGGAATCACCAATGGCGCGATAAGGGTTCGCAGCCGGGTTTCGGCGTCAGGCAAACTTCCCAGTTCCTGATCACCAAAAGCACTGATCACGGTAAAACCTGGTCAAAGCCCGTTAACTTGACGCAGATGTGTAAAAAAGAAGCATGGTGGTTATGGGCGCCCGCCCCGGGTCAGGGCATCACCCTGAAAGACGGAACCCTTGTTTTCCCAACGCAGGGTCGTGACCATACCGGAAAAGCATTCTCCAACATTACGTACAGCAAAGACGGTGGTAAAACCTGGGAAACCAGCGAGCCTGCGGTCAGGGAGTCCACTACAGAAAACATGGCGGTCGAACTCAGCGACGGAAGCATCATGCTGAACATGCGGTCAAACGCGAACCGCGGCGATACCTCCGCGAACAATGGACGGGCAGTTGCAGTAACCCGTGACCTGGGAACCACATGGACTGAGCACGAAAGTTCGCACCGGGCGCTTATTGAACCAACCTGCATGGCCAGTATCATCAGGCATGACTACGTTGATAAAGGCATTAAAAAATCCATCCTTGTTTTCTGTAATCCGGACTCCAAAACGGCTAGGAATAACATCAGCATCAAGGTCAGTTACGACGATGGAAAAACCTGGCCGCGTAAAATTCTGCTTGATCAGGAAAAAAGCCGGGGCTACAGTTGCCTGACCAGCGTGTCGCCGGGCGTGGTGGGCGTGCTGTACGAAAGCAGCCAGGCGGACCTGGCCTACCAGCAGCTGGAGCTGAAGGAATTGCTGAAATAAATTGATTGAAAAAACTGAACATGAACAAAATAACAGGACTAATCGCTGCAACTTTTGCAGCTTACCATACAGACGGCTCTTTGAATAATACGCTTATTCCGGCGCTCGTCGAAAAAATGATCGACGACGGAGTGGCCGGTGTTTTTATCTGCGGAACAAATGGCGAAGGGCCAAACCTGACAGTAGCGGAACGAATGGAAGTGGCCGAGGCTTATGTAGCCGCCGCTGCCGGCCGTATCCTGGTACTGGTGCATGTGGGCCACAGTTCTATTGCAGAAAGCCGCAAACTGGCTGCGCACGCAGAACGTATCGGTGCAGACGCGATATCTGCTGTTTCGGCCTTCTACTTCAAGCCGTCTGATGTGGGAAACATGGTGGACTGTATGGCCGAAATTGCTTCGGCGGCACCAAATACACCCTTTTACTACTACCACATTCCGGCACTCACCGGCGTGGCCATTGATATGGTCACATTCCTTGAACTTGCCGGGCCGCGCATTCCAAATCTGGCCGGGATCAAGTACACAGCTGCGACCCTTCATGAATACCAGGCTTGTGTAAGTTATCAGAACGGGCGCTTCGATGTGTTGTTCGGGTACGACGAGCTGTTGCTTCCGGCCCTGGCTGTAGGGGCGCGGGGCGCCATTGGCAGTACCTACAATTTTGCCGCACCGCTGTACCTGCAGGTCATGAAACTGTTTGCTGCGGGGCTCCGGGATGAAGCGGCTGCGATGCAGTTGCATGCGGTAAACATGGTGCGCAATCTGGTTAAATTTCCTCCGATACCTGCGCAAAGGGCCATTATGAGCCACCTGGGTTTTGACCTTGGTCCCTGCCGCCTGCCGCTTACACCTTTAAAAACCAGCCAGGCAGACGACCTGATCGCTGCCTTGGGCAGCGACGGCTTTTTTGATGCTGTAGATCAAAATTATCAACTCATTCATTCTGAACATGAAAACTAAGCGCTCCATTTTTATAATCGCGCTGCTGCTGGTTGCCGCGGCGTGCAAAAAAGAAGAAACACAACCGCTGGAACCAGATTTCAGCGTAACAAAACAGGAGATCCTGGCCGGCGAAACCCTGACGTTCACAGATATTTCTGCGGGGCAGCCTTCGTCGTGGAACTGGGAATTTGAGGGCGGCACACCGGCCCGTTCAGATCTTTCAGGACCAGTGGTGACCTACAACCAGCCGGGAACCTATGCGGTGAGCCTGGAAATCCGGAACGCAGCGGGCAACGCAGTGGAGAAAAAGACTGGATACATTAAAGTGGGTTACCGGGATGTGGTAGCAGATTTCAGTACAAGTGCCACCACAGTCAAGCAGGAAGAAAGCATTACGTTTACCGACAAGAGTTCAGGTATGCCTACCGCCTGGGCCTGGGAATTCAGCTCGGGATCCACAGTGATCAGGTCCGAGCAGCAGAACCCCGTTGTGAAGTTCAGCACGCCGGGCGTGTACACCGTAAAACTGACTGCAACTAATCCCAAAGGCAACCACACGGTGGTACGCGAAAAATTGCTGACCGTGGTCGACATTACCTCTGTAGAGGCCGCCTTTGACAGCGACCAAACGGCCACCTACGCTGGCGGCAGCATTCAGTTTACCGATAAATCTGTTGGTACGGCAACCTCCTGGAACTGGACTTTCGAAGGTGCTGCTGTGACTTCGTCCAGCAGCCAGAACCCGAGGGTCACCTATCCGGCACCAGGGCGCTATAAGGTAAAGCTCGTTACCTCAAATGCAGCACGCTCATCGACAATTGAAAAAGAAAACTACGTGCTGGTGGTTCCGGCTGCAGGCCTTACCGCGTTCTATCCTTTTAACGGCAGCATTGATGATGCAGGCCCGTCAAAACTGGTCTCGACAGCAGTTGGCACTGTTACCTTTGCCGGTGCCGACCGCATTGCTGCGGCAGGCAGGGCGGCAACCTTTGGCACCAGCGGTGGTTTCACGGTTGCAGACAATGACGCCATGAATTTTGGTACAGGCGATTATTCGGTATCGTGTTGGGTCAGAACCACCACCACCACGAGCGGCATGATCTGGCAGGAGAGCGGTGGCAAAGGATCGGGCGACAACCAGACCTGGCTGCGGCTGCTGGGTACGGCCACCAACCTGACCTCTTTCGCTACTGAAGATGCGGCAGGCGGATCGACCATCAACCTGACCACGGCGGCAAACGGAGATGCCGCGAAAACCAATGATGGCGCCTGGCACCACATTGTCTGCACCCGTGCGGGCACCCTTACTGCAATTTATATAGACGGTGTCAAGATCCGCGAGATCAGCTCAGGTACCGGGGTTAAAAACACTTCGAATGCCGGCAATTTCAAAGTAGGCATGCAGGAAGGTACAGGTGGTTTCAGCCGGCAGTATGTTGGGCAAATCGATGACATCATTATTTATAAAAAGGCGCTTAGCCAGGCCGAGATCAATACGCTGAAAAACTTATAACATGAACAAATGCTGTTCGTATATCTTAATAATTATGCTGTTTACGCTGAATGAGGCGCCCGCGCAGAACCTGCACCAGGAAAAGCTGAGCTGGAAAACGCTGCCTTCCATACCTGATGACAAAGGTTTCGCCGGATCTTTTGCCGGTACGTCTGGCGCTGCACTGCTGGTGGCAGGCGGAGCAAATTTCCCTGACGGCCTTGCCCCCTGGAGCGGTGGCGTAAAGACCTGGACCGATCAGGTATTCGCACTGGAACCGAATGCCACGGCCTTTAAAATGGCGGGTAAATTGCCCCGGCCGCTCGGTTACGGCGCCTCGGTGCAGTGGGGCGACCGGCTGCTGCTGATTGGCGGCAGCAATGCAGGCGGGCACTACAGTGACGTACTTGTACTCGCTTATGCAGGCGGAAAATTCTCCGTTGAAAAATTCCCTGATCTGCCGAAGCCCCTGGCCAATCTCTGCGCTGCGCGCTGCGGAAACCTGGTTTATGTTGCCGGCGGACTCCTACAGCCTGATTCAAAAGCCGCTCTTAAACAGTTCCTGGTGCTGGACCTCCAGGCACCCGGCAAAGGCTGGAAAGAGCTTCCGGCCTGGCCCGGACCGGCAAGAATGCTGGCCGTTGCGGGGGCGGTGCGGAACACATTTTACCTGTTCAGTGGTGTGGAACTTGCAGACGGCAACCGCCGTTACCTGAAAGATGCCTATGCCTACGATGCGCATACAGGCTGGAAGAAGCTTGCCGATCTGCCATCTCCTGTGGCAGCGGCAGCTTCGCCAGCCTTCACAGACAAGAGCGGGGCCCTGCTCATATTTGGGGGGGACGATGGTTCTCTGGCACCGAAATCGGCTGAGCTGAAAGAACGGCACCCCGGTTTTTCTGATGCCATCCTGCAGTATGATCCCGCGAAAAACTGTTGGAAGCTGGCAGGCCACATTCCGACGCAGAAATTAGCTGATGCGGACAGGAAGCCAAATAAAAGTACCTGGGCACCGGTAACCACCACGCTTGCCGAATGGCAGGGTGCCATCGTGCTGCCGGGAGGAGAAGTGCGGCCGGCGGTGCGTACACCTCAAGTGCGGATGGCTGTGCCAGTTAAAACCAGCATCAAATGAAAAATACCCAGACTTCGGCAACACAGCTAAGTCCCTATGCGTGGCTTATTGTAGGCCTGCTTTGGATTGTAGCTTTCCTCAATTACCTGGACAGGATTCTGATCACTTCCATGCGGGACCCGATAGTAGCCGATTTCGGTCTTAGTGATGCCCAGTTCGGACTCCTTACTTCGGTGTTCCTGTGGTCGTACGGCGTATTGAGTCCTTTTGGCGGCTATTTTGCCGACAGGTATTCGCGGAAAATGGTTATCGTTTTCAGCGTGTTTATCTGGTCAGCAGTAACGCTCTGGACCGGTTATGCCAGTTCTTTTTCGGAAATGCTTGCAGCACGGCTCCTCATGGGCATTAGCGAAGCCTGTTACATACCAGCAGCACTTGCGCTGATTACTGATTATCACCGGGGGCGCACCCGCTCGCTGGCTACCGGCCTGCACATGACCGGTTTGTATGCCGGCCTGGCCCTGGGCGGCCTGGGCGGTTACATTGCCGAAGCCTATGGCTGGCGGGCGGGGTTCCATATTTTTGGCGCAATCGGTATCGTGTACGCGCTCATTCTCGCTTATTTCCTGAAAGACAATAAGACAGCAGGGGAGGAACAGCCGGAAGAAGGCGCTGACAGCGTCAGCATCGGCGGAGCCCTTAGCAATTTGTTTTCAGCAAGATCTTTTTACCTGCTGCTCTTCTATTTTGCCGTGCTGGGCATGGTTAACTGGCTTGTGTATGGCTGGCTGCCGACTTTTTTGAAAGAACATTTTTCACTAGACCTGGGCGAAGCGGGGATCTCTGCCACCGGCTACATCCAACTCGGCTCTTTTGCCGGCGTGCTGCTGGGTGGTTTTCTGGCCGACCGCTGGACCGCCCGCAACCCCCGCGGAAGATTGTATATGGTCATTATCGGCTTCACCATCGGGGCGCCATTTTTATACCTGATGGCTTCGACAGGCGTTTTCGCTGTTGCCATTGTGGCCATGCTGTTTTTTGGATTGGCCCGTGGTTTCAACGATGCGAACCTGATGCCCATCCTCAGACAGGTGGCAGATGGCCGGTATGTGGCAACCGGATACGGATTTCTTAATTTTTTGAGTACCATTGTGGGCGGCCTGATGGTCTACGCCGGCGGTGCGCTTAAAGACGCCAAGGTCGACCTCTCTGTGGTTTACCAGCTATCGGCATTGGCCATGCTGCTGGCAACCTGGGTGCTGTTTGCCGTGAAAATTAAACGCGATTAACGAATGAGAACCTTTTTTTTAGCATTGATTTTTTTATGCGCGGGTTTTTGCCCGGCCAGGGCCAGTGTTACGCTGCCCGCTGTTTTCAGTGACCACATGGTGCTTCAGCAGCAGGCAAACGTGCTGATCTGGGGGAAAACCCGGGCTAACGCGACTGTGCGTATCCAGACCGGTTGGAATGGACGGCGATACAAAACACGCGCAGCGGATGACGGTAGTTTCAGGCTTAGGGTCAGTACACCGGCAGCAGGCGGGCCATTCCGTATGGTGTTCGATGACGGCGAACGCGTGGTGCTCGACGATATCCTCATCGGCGAGGTCTGGCTATGCTCCGGACAGTCCAACATGGAAATGCCTGTGAAAGGATTTGCCAATCAGCCAGTTGTCGGTTCGAACGACTTGCTGACAGCAGCCGCAGAGCCCGGTGTCAGGCTTTTCAGAGTAGAAAAGAACATGTCCAAAACGCCGCTTACGCAGCTGAACACGTCCTGGCAGCTGCCTGCTGCTGCATCGGTTAAAGAGTTCAGTGCAATTGGTTATCAGTTTGCACGCATGCTACAGCGCACGCTGGGCGTACCGGTCGGTATCATCAGCAGCGCTTACGGAGGGACCGATATCGAAGCCTGGATGGACCAGGCTGCGCTGGCGCCGTTTAAAGATTTTCCGGTACCAGCCGATTCAGCAAAAATTAATAAAAACCACACCGGTGTTTTATACAATGCAATGATCAACCCTATTGCAGGTTTCCATATCAGGGGTGTTCTCTGGTACCAGGGCGAGAATAACCGGGTAAATCCCGCTACTTACGACCGTAAAATGGCTGCCATGGTTTCACTGTGGCGCCGAATCTGGGACTGTGGTGAATGGCCGTTTTATTATGTTCAGATCGCTCCGAATAAATACAAAAACCACAAGGAGCAGATCCCGCTGCTTTATGAGGCCCAGCAACGGGCCATGTCGCTCATACCCAATGCCGGCATGGCAGTCAGTGTCGATGCCGGCAGCATGACCACCATCCATCCGCCAGACAAGACCATCATCAGCAAGCGGCTGCTCTACTGGGCACTCGCACGAACTTATGGCAGGGAAGGTATCGCATACCAGGGTCCGGTATACCGGGACATGAAGGTAAACGGGGCCCAGGCTGTACTTGCTTTTGACAACATTCCATTGGGCCTGACCGCATACGATCAGAAGTTATTGTCTTTCGAGGTGGCCGGACACGACCGCGTTTTTTACCCGGCAGAAGCCAGGATCAGCGGAAAGACCATCGTTGTACAGTCTGAGCAGGTCAAGCTGCCGCAGGCCGTACGTTATGCGTTCAAAGATACATCAGCCGGCAATTTATACAATACGGAGGGATTGCCCGCAGCACCTTTCCGTACCGATAACTGGTAAAAGGATTTCCATCGGCAGGTGGGTTATAATTGGATGATCCCGGCACACTGTGCCGGGATTTTTTTTTAAAAAAATAATTAAAAAAAAACGCAGCTGCTAAGGGTAGGCCAGGTATTCCGTGTAACAGGAATAAAGAAAGTAAAAATGACCCTTTGTAAGCCCCAGCTACACGCAATCAAATTGACCCTTTTCCCGCTTTTCCTTGTGATCCTGTTGCTCGCAGGCACGGGAGCAATGGCCCAGTTCGGCCAGCCGAATACACTTCAGGCCGATGTAATTTATATCCCGAAATCCTACCACATACGCCCCGAAGATACCACCCGCACCACGGCTACAACTGCGCAGCAGCGGCTCGCTCTCGGTTATAATTTTATGCTCTCTGCCAGGATTGACTCGGCGAGCGGCAAGGTCAGAACCTGGATGGGTACGGTAAACGCCAATTACACCAGGCTCAACAATAAGAATTATCCGGCGCAGCTTTTACCAGACCGGCTGCTGTACAGTGAACTTGGCCTGATCCATTACCACAGCCTGAAACGCAAATGGGGCATGCTCAATTTATTCTCGGTAGGTGTGAACAGCGACCTGGTAAAGGTCAACACAAACGACCTCTTCATTAATGGTGGTTTTATCTTTATGAAACATTTCAATCCCAACCTGACGCTTGGTTTCGGTGCCTTTGCCTATAACGTACTCAGTACGCCCATGGTCATGCCCGGCCTGCTTTTCCAGTGGCAGACCACCGGAAAATTCAGGGTACTTGTCAACGTGCCTACAGAGGTTAGTGTGGCCTACAGCGTTGTGCCGGCATTCGAGCTTAAGGCGGCTTTTCGTCCTAAGAACATCAATTACGACGCAGAGAACAGGCAGGATCCTGCGCGTTCTTCCCTCCGGTACTGGGAACTGCCCATCGGGCTTGAAGGCCGGTTCAAAGGTAAACGGCTGGAATTCATGTTGTCTGGCGGTATCATGCCGGTAAGGAGTTACACCTATGGCGCCCGTGGCCTGCGCAACATGTTCCGGTCGTATTCCCCGCACCAGTTCTCTTCAAATTTTTACATGAGCGCCGGCCTCAGTTACCGGCTTAAAAAGTAACAGATTTAAAACTTAATAATCACAAAAATGAAAACAATTAAATTTTACATCGCTGCAGCCCTGTTGTTTGCAGCAGTCAAATCGACAAACGCACAAAGCACTGATCCTGAATTTGGCGTCAAAGCCGGAGTCAGTTTCCCTACGCTGCGGGGCGGTGTAAGCGGCATCAGCAATCAATCGAATAAGATGGGCCTGAATGCTGGCGTTTTTGCAAGGGTAGGAGGCGATTTTTATTTTCAGCCAGAGGTTAACTTTGTCTCGTTCAAAAGCACGTATACTTTTCAGGGTGCAGCCTACGAAGCTAAATTCAGGCAGCTGAATGTGCCGCTGATGGTTGGCTATAAACTGCTCAATGCTGAAGACCTCAGCCTGCGTGTATCGGCAGGACCTGACCTGAGCTATAATTTGAACAAACCCGCTGCTCCGGCTGGCACCGCGTATAAAAAGTTCACGGCAGGCGGCGTGGTCAACGCAGGTGTAGATATTGGCGGTGTATCATTCGATGCACGTTACAGCCTCGGCCTGACATCAGCAAACAAAGAACTTGACCAGAAGACAGGACTTTTCAGCGTAGCTGTAGGCTTTAAATTTTAAAGTTTCATGCGGGCGGTTCGTAAAACGGATCACCCGCATTCAAGAGATAAAAAGTAATTTGCACCCGGAATGCAGTTAACCGAACAAACCTTGCCGGCAACCGGTCACGCAACTCGCTTTGAAGCGCTTTTTAAGCAGCACTTCGGCGAATTGCACGAGTATGCTTATTCCATTCTCCGCGACTGGGACCTGGCCGAAGATGTGGTCGCCAGCATGTTTCTCAGGCTTTGGGAAAAATACAACTGGGAGGAAGAGAAAGGCGCCATCAGGGCGTATCTCTACCGCTCTGTATATCATGACAGCCTGAATTACATCCGCGACCAGAAGGTAAAGACAAGGTACCAGACACGCACTGCACATGCCATGAAAGACGAAACCGACAATGCCGCGGGGAAGATCGAACTAAGCCAGTTGGAAAAGCGGCTTGCTGCGGCCCTGAATACCTTACCCGAAAAGTGCCGTACCGTTTTCCAGCTGAGCCGCTACGAAAACCTGAAATACCAGGAAATCTCGGCAAAACTGGGCATATCATTGAAGACCGTCGAGGCTCACATGGGAAAGGCCCTGAAGACCCTGCGTTTTGAATTGCAGGAATACCTGCCCCTTTTTGTTATTTTATTTTTAAAACTCGGATGGTTATGAAAGAGGATCTGCTGATCAAACATTTCCTGAGCGAAGCAACAGCGGCAGAATCGGCTGCGATCGAGATCTGGCTGAAGGAAAGCGAAAGTAACCGCCTGCACTATGAACAACTTGTTTCGGTCTGGGAGTATGCAGGCAGGCTGAAGGGCAAAAGCCCGCTTGCTGCAGACGAAGCCTGGTCGAGGTTCCTTGCAAAGAAAGCTGAATCGGGCCCGCAAAACCAGCGCATGGCTGTAAGAAGCCTCAGGATTAATCTGTGGCTGCGTGTAGCCGCAGTGCTGTTTCTGCTGGCAGGGGCCTCCTGGACTGCCTGGCGCCTGACGGTAAACCGGTCGCCAGAGTTGATCCTGGTTCAAGCCGGTGCTGCAGTTAAACACGTTTCCCTGCCCGATGGCTCAACGGTGCAACTGAACGCTGGGTCGGCGATACGCTATCCGGAACAGTTTGATGAAAACAGGCAGGTCAGCCTCACCGGCGAAGCTTATTTCGATGTACAGCACGGTCTGGGTACGTTCAGTGTTACTTCAGGTAAAACCAAGGTAACTGTTCTGGGAACGGCCTTTAACGTAAAGCGGACCAGATCGAAGGTTGAGGTCATTGTAGCCCGTGGCCTGGTCAGGGTAAGTCGCGGCAAGGCCGCCGTAAAGCTTTCGCGGCAGCAACGCGTAACGGTCGACGACTTCGGGCAAGCCCTGAAAGCAGAGCTTAACCACGACGTTATGTACCGTTTTTATGCCGGTCGCACGATCGTGGCTGATAATACGCCGATGGAAGAACTGGTCTCAGCATTAAACAAAGCTTTTAAGGCAGATATCAGGATCATCAGTCCGGCAACGAAAAAAATTCCCATTACCGTAACCTTCAAAGACGAAGACCTAGAAGGCGCGTTGCGAGTTCTTAAATTGACAGAACCAACCCTCAGCATTCAACGTCGGGGCAGCAGCATTTACCTGCGTTGATCCTGTAAATTCTTAACCCATTTCTTCATATGGCCTTGTTCCTTTTTACGGCAGGTATTGTGCTGGGCTTGCTGTGCCTTGTCCTGGCGGCCCGCCTCATTGTCAATTGTATTCACAACGGCGCAGAGGATTAACCGCGAGCCGGTGTTTCACGTGTCTTCATCATATTAACTCATGAACCGATTCCTGGAAGCGACTGTGTTTCGCTTGGTTTACTTGTCCTTATATGTATGCAGCCTGGTTCCCCCCGTGTTGCTGCGGCGGCTTTCTGATATCCTGTTCGTGCTGTTACACAGTCTGCTGCGTTATCGTTCTAAAGTAACTCTTCAAAACCTGGCCCGCGCATTTCCCGACAAAACCTATGCTGATATTGCCAGTACTGCCGGGCTATTCTACCAGCACCTGGCCCGGTTGCTGACCGATGTGCTGCGCTTATTTTCCATCTCTGAGCCGGCAATCCGGCGTATGGTTCGCCTTCGCAATCCCGGGCTGTTGCAGGCCTGCCATGCATCCAAACGTGACGTGATCGCAGTGACCGGACATTATGGGAATTGGGAGTACCTGAACATTTTGCCGCGGCTGACCGATTATGAGGTATTTGCCGTTTACAAGCCCCTAAAATCAAAACTCGCCGGAAGGATCGTAGCCAGGATTCGAAGCCGGTTCGGTATGCAGCTCATTCCGGCCGGGCAGGCGGCACGGCAGCTGATGCGCAGTTCGCCGCACCCCAGGTTATCTGTGCTGATTGCCGATCAGTATCCCGGTCCGTCGTCGCCTGCTGATTTCTGTTTCCTGAACCAGTCTACGGCGGCTTTTACGGGCGCAGAAAAACTGGCCAGGGCCACCGGCGCCATGGTTCTTTACCTGGAAATGGAACCTACCGCTGCGGGTGGTTGGGAAGTGGGATTTTCGCTCATCACCGATACACCGCAAACCTGTTCAGAAGGAGAGATCACCGCAAAGTTTCTGGACAAATTACAGGGAACAATTTCGAAACGGCCAGAGCTCTGGCTGTGGTCGCACCGGCGTTGGAAAACAGGAAATTGCCTACCAGGCCATTTGCAGGCCAACGCTCCAGCCGGCCACTAAGCCGCGCCGGTTTTCCTCGCTGCTGCTCTCGCGAATGATCCAGCCAGGCAGGCGGCTGGTATCTTTTAAATCAAAAGAGGCGAGCGACAGGGAAGGCCCTGCAAAGAGCCGCAGGTTCCTGGTGATGTGAATGGCTGGCAGCGCCCTGACCGACAATAACGAAGCGTTGTGCTGGTCAAAGTCTGTAAAAGTGCGGTTACTGATCTCCGCATCGAGGGCGAAGTGTTTCCGCTTTAAAAGATGTCCGCCAAAACCGACTTCGAGGCCGTATCTTGATGGTTTCTCCGGGCGGTAGCCAACGGCAAGCAGGCCGTAGAGCACCCGGCCACCAGACCGGAATGCCATGCTGAAAAATGAAGCTTCGTCCAGACCGACAGAGATGCTTTTCGAACCATTCTTTATGAAATTGACAAAGCCGACAGGATAGTCGCTGCTGTCTGCCACGTTTATCAGGCCGGCAAACTGGAACCCTTTTACTTTTTTAGCAATGTTCATAAAGGCTGAAGCCTGCCAGCCGGATGTACCGCGGGCGATATTGACCAGGCCGCCAAGCTGCCCGCCTGCACCGGAACCAGCCCTATTGCCAAAACCGGAAAGCTGCAGCCCGGCTTCCCGGGCCGCATAGTTGCCGAAGGCAGCAACCTGCAGGCCCTTTGACTCGCCGGTAATATTGGCGAACCCTGCTATCTGGGCGCCAGTACCCAGGCTGCCTGACCGGTTAAGCAGGCCGGTGGCCTGCGTGCCGTTGATCTTGCCGGCAACAGCATTGAACGCCCCGCCAATCTGGGCACCATTGAGGTTCCGGCCCGAAATATTGAACAGTCCTGCAGCCTGAAAGCCGTCTACATCGGCCCGGTTAATATTGAAAGCACCGGCGAGTTCGGCCCCGCTTACGCCTGCTGTGTACCCGCCTATAATGTTCAACGATACCCGGTTGATCACCTGGCTGTTGTACATACCATGTGTGCTTAGGCCGGGAACGAAAGAAAGCTGGTAGGGGCTGTAAGCAAACAGCTTACCCAGGTTCAGGTTCTGAACCCGCTGCCGCGAAGAGGTGAAAAACCTGCCGAGCCGGCTGCTTTGAAGGTCTTCTTCATCTGCCGGATAATAACGATACCGGCGTTTACGCTCGGTAGACGATACCACGACGGGCAGCAACAGGTGCAGGCTGGTATCACGGTACCGGTCTCGGCTGGCACTCAACAGCACAGTTTCCCCCGGCCGTTTTAGCCGCAGTTCAAAGTTGCCCTGTGCATCGGTGAGCGCCGAGGTCAGGAGGTTTTTTTCATAAACGCTGACCAGTTCGAGCGGCCTGCCGGTGGCCGCGTCGCGTATCTGGCCCCGTACAAGTGCCGTGCGGGACGAATTGCTTTCAATGTCTGCCTGCAGGTCGAGTTTGCCGGGAGCATGCCGCAAAATGATGTATCCGGGTACTTCTTTAAACTCATATTCATTGCCTAGGATGGTACTCAGCAAGGTGTTCACCGTGCCCTGGTAGCGCGCCAGGCTCACGGCGCTGTCGGCAGGAATGCTGTGGTTGTTGTAAGCAAAGGAAAAATCGGTTTGTGCAGCGATTTTGTCGAGCAACTGCCCGATCTGCTGCTGCCTGATGTCAGAAAGGGTAACCTGCCGCTGCAGATTGCCCTGCGCCCGCGCCTGAAGTGAAAGAAACAGTCCGCACCACGCGGCGAAAAGAAACAGAAGTTTGTCGTAACGTTTCAAAATAGTTCGTTTTTAGATTTTACCAGTTCTGACGTTTTTACAGACCGGTTTCCCGCTGTTGTTACACCAAAAAGGCCGGCCACCCTTACTCCCGCATCAATTTTTTTCCAGTTTGCAGACAAAATTAAGCTTTATATGGATAGCACAAGCCGGCACGAGGGTTAATTTATGGCAGCGTATCGGGGCGTTTCCTCCTGTCAACAGGTTCAGACGAGGGTATGGCCGCCTTGTTTTATAGCGCGGCATGCCGTAATTTCGAAAAAAAAACTCCGATGAATTTTACATCCCGCATCCTCATTATTCCCGGACTTGGAAATTCCGGCCCTGAACACTGGCAGTCTTTATGGGAAGATCAGTTCGGTTTTCTCCGTGTTGAACAGCGCGACTGGGACACACCGATATGTGACGACTGGGTCGTCACTATTGACCACGCGGTCATGGCCGGTCCGCCGGAAGAGGTGATCCTTGTTGGGCACAGCCTGGCCTGTACGGCAATTGCATATTGGGCTGCTCAGTACGGTCGCAACATCAAGGGCGCCTTGCTGGTTGCTCCCAGCGATACCGAATCGCCTCACTATCCGCCCGGAACCACCGGATTTACACCGGTTCCGCTCAGCAAACTTCCTTTTCCTTCGATTGTAGTCAGCAGCCGCGATGATTATTATGTGACTGCGGAACGTGCTGAGCAATTTGCACAACACTGGGGCAGCAAGCTGGTTTTTCTTGAAGCGGCCGGGCACATTAACGCCGCAGCCGGCTTTGGGGCCTGGCCCGGGGGCCTGGCGCTGCTTGAACAGCTGGACCAATAATTCCCGGCGCAGCCGGGCATGGCTGTTTCAAACTGCGGCAGTCTGCTGACAGCTTGCGCTGCCAGGGCAAGCTGTCAGAGCTTATTTATTTTTTAAAATAAGGTGATGTTTGGCCGTTTTCAGGAACTTGTAGATAGAAATACACATAGAATGGATGCTCAGCACACAGATCAACAACGAGCCGGTCTTTTTGTCGGCCTGTACAAAAAGGCATTTCCGGCAACGGCGCGATACATCAGCCGGCACGGCGGCAGCCTCGACGACGCCCGCGACATCTTTCAGGATGCCCTGCTGCTGTACTATGAAAAGTATATAGCCGGCACCAAAACACCGCCGGAAGACGAAAGCGCGTACCTGCTCGGGATCTGCCGCAACCTCTGGTTAAAGCGTTTCCAGGCAGGGCTGCGGCTGAATAACCTCGAGGCTGCCGCCGATGACTTAGCCGAAGAGCAGCCTGAACGGACCTCAGAAGTCCGTCTGCGAAACCTGTTGCGCCGCGCCGGCAGTAAATGTCTTGATCTGCTCAGCGCATTTTATTATCATGGCCGGACCATGACTGAAATTGCTGCAGTCTTTGGTTTCTCCAGCCCCCATTCGGCCGCCGCCCAGAAACACAAGTGCCTGGAAAAGGTCAAGCAAACCGTAAAGCAAAAATCGCTGCAGTATGAAGACATCCTTGAATGAAACCCGGCACATTGACCGGTGTCTGCGCGGTACTCCCGACAACAGCGAACAGTTTCTGTTCCAGGCCCGGCGGCTCCTCGATCCGGCCTTCGATGCGTCTGTAAAATTACAGCAACGCTGTTACAGGCTGGTTCGCGACCATGCGCGTGCGCAGGTCAGGGCAGAAATTGCGGCGGCAGACCAGCAAGTTTTTAGCTTTCCTGAACATCGGGGGTTGCGCGACCGCCTGTATCGCCTGTTTAAATAAGCACTTTATTCATCAACCCTTTTTGATGCCCTGAAAAGGGTAAGGGGAAACTTTTGCCAAATTTTTATATCCATGAACATAGACAAGGAATTCCGGCTGTATGCCGTGAAACAACACCGCATGAGCAGTGTTTTGCTCGACGATTATCTGTCATCGGCCAGTGGCTGGCAGCTTCCGGTGGCCATGACGCCCTACATTACCGAAGAAAGGCAGCTGAACGTTGCGCAGATGGATGTCTTCTCCCGGCTTATGATGGACCGGATCATTTTTCTCGGCGAGCCCGTCGATGACCGGGTAGCCAATATCATCCAGGCACAGCTGCTGTTTTTGCAGTCTGCCGATGCGAAAAAGGATATTCAATTGTATATCAATTCTCCGGGCGGGTCGGTGTATGCCGGTCTGGGTATTTATGATACCATGCAGTACCTTGGCCCCGACGTTTGTACCACCTGTACAGGCACGGCACTTTCCATGTCTGCCGTATTGCTGTGTTCGGGTGCATCAGGCAAACGCTCAGCGCTTCCGCATGCACGGATCATGCTGCACCAGCCCTCGGGCGGCATGAGGGGCACAGCTGCCGATATGGAGATCAGCACCCGGGAAATTTTGAAGCTGCAAAAAGAACTGTACGCAATCCTGGCCAATCATACCGGACAGCCCTATGAGGCCGTGCACCGGGCATCTGACCGGGACTTCTGGATGACCGCTGCTGAAGCGCGTGACTTCGGCGCCATTGATGAGGTACTTGGGGAACCGGTGTTCTGATCAGCGTTTTACGGTACGCACACAGATAAAGTGTTTGTTTTTACTTAGGTAAGCGTAAGCTTCCGGGTCGGTTTGTTCGGCTTCTGCAAGCGGCTTTGGTTCCAGTACCTGTTCGATGTGCAAGCCGTTCGCCAGGCAGGCCTGCTCGATTTCTCTCCAGGGGCGTTGGTAAACCTGCATGCGGACGGAAAAACTGGCCCACTCTACCTCACTGAAGTGTTTGCGCTCAGGCTCCCGGCCTGAAAGCAGTGGATTTTCAGGGTGATCGGTAGAAAAAACAAGCACGCCCTGAGGCCTGAGCACGCGCGCAAACTCGCTGAAGAGCAGGTGCAGGTCGTCGACATAGTGAATAACCAATGCACAATAAATGGCATCGAAACTTGCGTCGTCAAGCACCAGCGGTTCGTTGAGGTCCTGAAGCAGGCAGGTTACGGCGTTGCCCGTTGCAGCAAGCGTAGCCTCGAGCATGGGCGCGCTGTAATCGGCAGCAGTTACCCGCGCACCTGCCTGAACCAGTAATTGGCTTACTGCACCCGGACCGCACCCGGCGTCGAGCACGTCCAGATCTTTCAGGGGCGGTAATAGCGACAACGATGCCGGGCGTTCATAGAATGCATTCCAGGCATTGTCCCGGATCGACGCTGCGTATTTTTGCACGAAGCCGGGATCAGCATAATTGGAATAAGAAAGACTCCTTGAAGAATCCATGGTCGACATGTAGTTATCTTTTGCCAGCTGATGAAAACGCCGGACGGTTAGCTGACCGGCCGGCGTTCTTGTCAAACCGGTATGTTAAACAGGTTTGTATAATTTAGACGTCTAAGGGACCTTCGACCGAGTCATCCATCGTTTTGCCAATCACTGTCGATACGGCCATTTTCAGAAACGCGACCACGTTCCCGTGCCGGTTGTCCCAGTAATAGCCTTCAGTAGGGGTAACCCTGATCAGGCTGATGTGCGGATCGTCTTTGCCGCCCTGAAACCAGGTTTTCATTAGCGGTTTCCAGAGCTCCTCTATCTTCTGCCGGTCATCTACCACTTCAGATATGCCATAGATATTAAGGAACCCGCTGTGCGCGCTGCTTTGCATAAGCAAATGCGTAAAGGGATCGCGTTGAATTTCATCATTTTTATGACTGTCGTCAAGACTCAGGAACCAGATGTTGCCCTCGTCGTCCACCTCCTGGATGGCCATGGGCCGCACAGAAAAAGGAATACCAGTCTTAATATTCGTGCAAAAGAAGCAGGTTTCAGCCTTGTTGGCAATTTCTCTGATCTTTTCTATAGCGATTTTTCCGCTTAGCGATTCTACATGTTCTTCCTGGCTGTTGTTGGTGCTGCCTTCCTGTTGATTATTGTGTTCCATGATTTTTGGTTTGATGTTATAGAAGTACAATCAAAGCGCTTATTGGTTTTGGAAAACTGAACCATGCCAGCGCCACGGCCTTAAAAAAGGGGAACTCAGTGGGCGGGAAACAGGCTGAGGTCTTTTCTGAAAACGAGCAGTTCGGCCTTTACAGCCTGGAAGATGGCAGGGTCGGCAAAAAACTCGACCACATCTGCCGTTTGCTGCAATTCGGCAAAACGTTCGAAGCCGATCAGGATTGTCAATTCATTCAGGTCACCTCCGTCTGCCACTTGCAGGGTTTGAAAAGTCCGGACACTTGGGCTGTACCTTTGCATGGCTTTCCTGATCGCTGGGGTTGCTTTTTGCAAACCTGTGGTTTTCAGGGTGAGCATGCGCAGGTATTTGCTGTTCAGCCCGGACTTACCTGGCGTGCTGAGTTCAGGCAGCACAACGAACTTCCACGCAGTTTCGAATACAGCGGCAGGGCCCACGTTCCTTGCATTGTCACGGGCGTCGCCGGCCGGGTGAACCGCCGCGTCAAAATCGGCCCATTGGTGCCCAAACGTTGCGTCAATAAACCGGCCGCTCCGCCCACCGGAAATAAAATACCAGCCGTACCAATCCCAGATGTCGCCATTGCGCTGGTGCCAGAGCAGGTGCCGCTTGTAGCCCGCTTCAAACCTCGCTTTTTTGTTCTGTAATGGATTCCAAATGGCGAATTGTCCCACCCGACCGCTTTGTGCTGCTGTTTGCTGCCAAAAACAAAAAACAAGCAGGCTGATCAAAAGTATCTTCATCCGCCAAAATTAAAAACGGCCGCTTTAGATAAATTGTAAAAAAATGACCCTAGGCCAGAAAAAGAGTATTAATGGTCTGCTGTGCAGAAAAATAGGCTTTCGGAGATTGCCCGGTCAACTGTAAAAAGGTTTTGTTCAGGTGTGACTGGTCAAAGAAACCAGCCTCGTAGGTACAATGCGTCAGGCTGCACGACGGATTGGCGAGTTTCAGATTGATGAAATGCTGCAGCCTGACCATGTTAACAAAGGTTTTTGGCGATACACCGGCATAACGCATAAACAGCGCGTTGAAATGCCTTCCCGAAATGCCGGTTTGCTTGACGAGGTCCTCAACCCTGACCTGTCCATGCAGGTTGCACACGGTTTGCACCGAATGATCTACCCTCAGGAAAGAAGGATTGGCCCGAAGGGAGTGCCGCAGCCTGCGCAGCATGTAATCTTCAAACTTGCCAAATACCTGCATGAAAGTTCCCTGCAACAGCTCGTTCAGTCTGTTTCCGCCGGGAAGGTCCTGAAGCGGGAGTTCCCGGTCTGTCAGCAAACTCGCATCAACATCAAAAAACAATGGCAGGGTATGAGGCTGAAAACGGATGCCGTAAAGCCGTGAACCCGGCATTAAACGCAGGCGATAGGGCTGCAGGTGCTGACCCGTTACGAAGGCCTGGGGTTCGGGTGCCCAGGTGGTTTCTGAGATTTGACGCCTAGCTTGCGGCCCTTCTGCAAAAAGAATGATTTCCTGGTGCCCGTCGGGAATGATCGTTTCTTCATGCGCCGGCCCCGGGGCCGGCACCTCAAGACACCAGAACGAACGGATCAGGTTTTTTAATGAATCTGGACTGTAAAATTGCAGACGAATCATGTTTTTTCAGGACTGCCTTCCTGCTGGCTGCAGATCAGGCTCCTTCAAACAAAGTTAACGGGAAGCCGCCGGTAAAACTTGTAAAAAAATGACCAGGCAGGTTTATTCTTCGTCGTTGGGTAAATAGCTGGCAACCGTATTGATCAGGTGTTCAAGCTGAAAGGGTTTTTCAATAAAGTCATTCGCTTTGTGCGGGCGGTCACGCAATTCATCAATATCAAACGAGCCGGTTAAAATGATAATCGGTGTAAACATCGTTGCTTCCTTTTCACGAAGCTGGTTCGTAATCTGGAGGCCGTCATTGCTGCCAAGCATAAAATCAAGAATGATAAGATCAGGCTGGAATTCATCTATGGCCTGCGTCAACGCAGCCAGTTGTGTCACGCCACAGCATTGGTAATTAGCAGATTCCAACACCAGGGTCGTCGCATCTACTATATCCTGGTCATCATCGGCAATCAGAATCTTTTTCATAGGTAAGGTGTTCAACAATTCTAAGGGCGTTGTTATACAAAATTACAAAAAATGTTGAAAATCAGGGCATTTTTTTATATAAACGGCTCTTGTAACTCAACAATAACCGCACAAACAGTAGGCGATTGTTTGTGAAATGTTTATTTTAACGCCCAAAATCGCCATATGTTCAAGAGATTCTTTACCGCGCTGTTAGCTGTATTTATCACTGCTTTTTCTGCTTTGCAGGTCCGCGCGCAAGCGGTTCCTCCTGCTATTGACAGCATCATGAAAAAATTTGATGCAGTGGGCCTTTCTGTCGCCGTCGTCAAGAAGGGCAAACTGGTTTACACCGGTTCGTTCGGGTGGAAAAACAGGGAGCAGCAGCTGCCGCTTAAGGATCAGGATATTTTCAGAATAGCTTCGATCTCAAAATCTTTTTCTGCTACTTCGATTATGCAGCTGGCAGATGCCGGTAAAGTATCACTCGATGATGATTTCAGCAAACTGATCGGTTTCAAGGTACGCAACCCTAAATTTCCCGAAACGGTCATTACCCTGCGGATGGTGCTCTCGCACACCTCATCGCTAAACGACAGCCAGGGCTATTTTACGCTCGATGTTATTGACCCGGCAAAAAATCCGAATGCGGCCAAGTGTTACAATGATTATGAGCCGGGCAAAGGTTACCAATATTGTAACCTCAATTTCAATATGGTTGGTACGGTCATTGAAAAAGTTTCAGGCGAACGGTTTGACCAGTACGTGAAGCGGCATATTCTCGATCCGCTTAAGCTATATGGCGGTTATTGCGTGGATTCGCTCGATAAAAATCGTTTTGTAACGCTGTATGAGTGGGATGGTAAGACAAAAACGTTCACACCCGCACCCGGGGCTTACAACCCGCGCAGCGGGGAAATCAGAAATTATGTAATGGGTTACAGCACACCCGTTTTTTCGCCTACCGGCGGAATGAAGATCTCGGCGGGCGACCTGGCGCGCTACATGATCATGCACATGAATTACGGTAAAACCGGTGCGGGGCGCATCCTTTCCAAAAAGAGTGCAGTCGCCATGCAGACGCCGGTGTCAGACGGTGAGGGTGGCTACGGGCTGGCCCTCCGGTCGGCAAACGACCTGGTTCCGGGTAAAAAGATGACGGGCCACACCGGCTCGGCGTACGGACTCTATAGCTCCATGTTTTTTGACCCGAAAGAAAAATTCGGATTTGTGACCATTACGAACGGTTGTAATCCGGTTTACAATGAAGATATGCCCCAGCTCACGCGCGACCTGATCGCGGCGCTTTACCGGGAATTCATCGCTGGCCGGTAATAAGTTAAGACGAACGCAACGCAGAGCGGTATTTGCCCGGGCTTTTACCCGTTAGCCGCCGCACATACTTATTAAAATGACTGAGGTCTGTAAAGCCCAATTCTGTGCTGATGACCTTGATGGGCAGTGTACTGTAGCTTAACCGGTTTCTGATCAATTCTATTTTATAAGCCTGTATATAGTTGCGGAGTGTCTGGCCGGTTTCACGTTTGAAAAACGCACCCAGGTAGTTGACTGAGAAGCCAAACCTTTCGGCCAGCGCTGCAGACTGGATTTTTTCGTGCTCGTAAATGTGTTCATGAATGAAGTGAACCAGTTCAGAAAACCGGGATGATCGGGTTCTATCATACTTAGCCGCCCCGTCCGGGCGGTTTCTGTTCAGGATCAGAAACAGCGACTGCATGAGTGAATAGATCAGTTGATTTGTGCTGTTTTGTGTTTCTTTCCACTCCAGGTTAATCAGACCAATAAGTTGTGCCGCCTTCGGGGCATCTGTCTGCCCGAGCCTGATCACGGTTCTCGTGCTGCCGGCATGGAAAAGCAATTGGTCAATGTCGCGGTACAGCCGGTTTCCAGGTTGTATATTTCCGACATCACGCGGATAAACGTTGGTGAATTTCAGAAAGGTAAAAGTTGTTTCGGCCTCAATGCTGAAGTGGTGATAGTCGCAGGGGGCCAGCAGGAAAATGTCGCCCGCCTGGTAAGGAAATGCCTGATCAGATACATGATGAATGCCGTTGCCGGCGTGAATATAGATGATTTCAAAATGGTTGTGGTTGTGCACGGGGTGTTCCAGGCACCCGCACAAAAGTGTGAGATCTTCAGGTAATCCTGTTGTATATACTTCTTCATCCTTATAAAAGTACCAATTAATAGCAGAAATATACCAGTATGGTTTTTCACGTCCCCGGAACTTTGTCTCCGGTCTGCGTGTTGCGGTGCGCTGGCCTATAAACAAAGGAAACATGAAAAATCTACTTTTTAGCGAACACCGGCTTGGCAGCATCAGGCTGAAGAATCGCATTGTGATGCCGCCCATGACCAGGTCGCGGGCGGGAGCGGGTAACGTGCCGACACCTCTTATGGCTGCTTATTACGGGCAGCGCGCGGGCGCCGGCCTGCAGATTACTGAGGGAACACAGATCAGCCAGCAGGGACAGGGCTATGCCTGGACGCCGGGCATCTATTCTGAGGCTCAGGTCGCAGGCTGGAAGCAGGTTACGGCCGCCGTTCATGCGGCAGGAGGTGTCATTTTTGCGCAGCTCTGGCATGTCGGCCGCCTGTCGCACCACAGCCTGCAGCCCAATGGCGGGCCGCCGGTATCATCATCAGCGTTACTTGCACGGGGTGTTCGTGTCTTTATTGATCCCGAAAACGGGGGCGCAGAAGCCGCAAACGGTGAACAGGTGCAGCATGATATGCCCAGGGCGCTAGAGACCGCCGAAATTCCGCTTGTTGTGGAAGACTTTGCCAGGGCGGCGGCAAATGCGCTCAAGGCCGGTTTTGACGGTGTGGAACTGCATGGCGCCAACGGTTACCTGATCAATCAGTTCCTTGATTCAGGCGCCAACAACCGCACCGATGCTTATGGGGGCAGCCTCGAAAACCGGCTCCGTTTCCTGGAAGAGGTAACACAAGCCGTTATCGCTGTGGCCGGGGCAGACCGGGTCGGCGTCAGGATCTCGCCGCTCACAACGCTGAACGGCACAGTCGATGCGCATCCTGAAGAAACGTACCTGGCGGTTGCCTCCATGCTCGACCGGCTCGGTGTTGGTTATCTGCATGTGGCCGAAGCGGACTGGGACGATGCACCGCCAATGCCAGACGCGTTCAGGGAAAGCCTTCGCCAATGCTTTAGCCGCACGATCATCTGCTCAGGTCATTATAACAGCGCTAAGGCGGCGCATGCCCTACAGGCGGGTTGGGCTGACATGATCGGCTTTGGCCGGCCCTTTATTGCCAATCCGGACCTTCCCGCCCGACTTGAAGCAGGGGTTCAGCTGGCAGAACCTGATCCTGCCACTTTTTTTGGCGGTGGGGCCGGGGGGTACACAGACTATCCGGTTTACAGCGCCGCATCGGCAGGTAAACGCAAGCCGAAAACGGCATTGGTGGTGGGCGCTGCGGGCGTGATCGGGCAAAACCTCGTGCAACACCTGCTTACGCTGCCAGACTGGAACGTGACAGGTGTGGCGCGCCGGCCAATGCCCGGATGCGGAAATGTCAGGTATATACAGGCTGACCTGCTTGATGCGACAGATACACGTCAGAAACTGGAAATATGCAGCGAGGTAACGCACGTTTTTTATGCCGCTTACCAGGACCGGCCGGGCTGGGCAGAACTCGTTGCTCCCAATATGACGATGCTGCAAAACGTTGTGACAGCCATTCAGGAAATTGCACCCGGACTCCGGCACATCAGCCTGATGCAGGGGTACAAAGTGTATGGCGCACACCTCGGCGCTTTTCCGACCCCCGCCAGGGAGACCGATGCCGCGCCCATGCCACCTGAATTTAACTATGCGCAGCAACAATGGCTTGCCGGACAGCAGGAAGGCAGGGCCTGGAACTGGTCGGCGATCAGGCCCTCGGTTGTAGGCGGGAGTGCATTGCACAACCCAATGAACCTGGCGCTGCTCATTGCCGTTTATGCCAGTATGTTAAAAGAACTTGGCCTGCCTTTGCGGTTTCCCGGCAAGCCCGGTGCCTACCAGGCCTTATTTGAAATGACCGATGCGCGTTTGCTGGCCAAAGGTACCGTATGGGCTGCCGAACGCGAGAATGCGGGCAACCAGGCGTACAACATCAGCAATGGTGACTTGTTTCGCTGGAGCCGGCTCTGGCCGCGCATTGCTGATTGGTTTAGCATGCAGGCAGGGAACCCGCTTCACATGTCGCTTGAGGTTATGATGGCCGATAAAAAGCAGCTGTGGTCGGCCATGCAGAAAAAGTATGGCTTGGTAAAACACGATTATGACAGCTTGTTTTCCTGGGCCTTTGGCGACTTTGTTTTTTCGTGGGATTATGATTTCCTGGCCGATGGCAGCAAAGCCAGAAGGGCAGGATTTCACGAATATGTGGACACAGAACAGATGTTTTTCGAGCCTTTTGAAGGCTTCAGGAGCGATAAAATCATTCCCTAACAAAGAATGAAATTACCCAGAAATGGTGAATTCAGTTGATTTGCTAAAAAAATTAGTATATATTTGTTTGTCTCCGGGCATCGCACGGTCCGGGGCAACATATATTATGACAATTACTGTACTGCCGATATTTGATACCGATTTCAGGCCGGAAGCGGGCCTGGCAAAGATTATGAACGACCGGTTAAGCCGCGCTGCAGCAGAGTTACGTGACCGCCATCTTAAAGATTTGGAACAGGTAGGCCGCCGTGACGACGACCTGGTCGTCTACCTGAGTTACAACAGCAAATTTACGGTGCGCTGGCGGGTCGTGAATGACGTACCCCCAGAGGTCGAAGCGCATGTGGCAGAGGTATGCGGGGCTCTGGGTTATATTGCCTGGAAAATCGCCGGCCTGAATGTCTTTAAAGGGAATGGAATGTAAAATGGGTCAGCAATTGAGTTTTTTTTGTGACTCGGGTCAAAGCTCCGCCTTGCCGGATGAATTGCTCGAGTACCGGCCGGGTTTCCTGACAGGGCCAGTGGCCGATGACCTGTTTACTTTGCTTCATGAAACTGCTCCATGGCAGCAAAGACTGGTAAGAATGTATGAAAAAGATGTTCAAACACCCCGTTTAACCGCTTGGTTTGGTGATGAGGAGGCGCTTGAAGTAGTGGAGAAAACGATCAGGCCATTGGCCAGGTGGACACCCGAACTCGAGGCGCTTCGCAGGCAGTTGGCCGTCCTAGCCGGTGTTGCTTTCAATAGCGTTTTGCTGAATTTATACCGCGATGGCCAGGATTCTGTGGCCTGGCACAGCGATAAGGAGACCATTATGGGTTCTCATCCGGTCATTGCCTCGGTTTCGCTTGGGCAGGTTCGTACATTCGACATCCGCCGCAAGGCAGACCATGCAGATAAATACGCGGTCAGGCTTGAGCATGGCTCGCTGTTGCTGATGAAAGGGAAGCTGCAGCAGGACTGGGAACATCGGGTGGCTAAGTCCACACAGCAAATGGGCCCGCGCATTAATCTTACTTTCAGAAAGGTCGTTAAACCCCGACACAACTGATATGACGGATCTCATGTTAAGCTGCCTGGACGTTTCATACAGTCGTTTAAACAGCAGCCGTGTCATCGTCTTTCATTATTGCTGCGGTTACAGCTTAAGCCAGTGCAAAGTAGCATTGTAATTGGTAAAGATTGACGTGAGTGAGGGCTAAACAGTAGTGTTGCAACGACAACCTCAGCATTGCTGTGGGCCGGCACAAAGGGAAGAGTTTGGTTCCAAATAGCGGCTGCGCTTGTACGGTCCCAACGCTTTTTTGTTCACGTGCGTAAAAAGAGCACTAATAATCAGCGTCATAACAAAAAAGACTGCCGAAGCTCCTAAAATAAATTTCAGGTTTGCGTAAAATACGATATTTTAGCTAAATCGTTTTTTTATTATCTGGCGAAGGACGGAACAAACTATCATTAACAATTACCGCACAGCATGGAACACATCGTTATGGGAGTGGATATCGGAGGCTCTCATATTACAGCAGAACTGATTGATTTACAGAAGAAACAGGAAATAGAAGAGACGTTGGTCCGAACGAAACTTGACTCGCATGCTGCTGCAGAAGACATTATTGAAAACTGGGCAAAAACCATTGAGCAGTCGATGGAAGGCTATCCGATCAAGCCAAAAAAGATCAGCATTGCCATGCCCGGGCCTATGGACTACAAGAATGGCATTTGTAAGATTAAAGACCAGGACAAATACCCGGCTTTATACAACAAGAACATCAAGGAAATGCTGGCGCGCAGGCTGAATTATGATGTTTCTGCAGTTAATTTTATGAATGATGCAGCTTGTTTTCTAAAAGGCGAGCTGTTTATCGGCAGCCTGAGCGGCTTTGACGAGGCGATCGGTCTGACCCTTGGCACTGGCCTCGGCACTGCACATACCACGAATGGCGCCGCTTTTGATTCTGACCTGTGGAAAATGCCTTTCCAGAAAGGAATCGCTGAAGATTATATTTCAACCCGATGGTTCGTTAAACGTTATTTTGAATTGAGTGGCATTCAGATTGCCGACATTAAAGACCTGGTAGACCACCACCAGGATTCACCTCATTTCAAGACTGTTTTTGCAGAGTTCAGCGAGAACCTGGCAAAGTTCATTCATAAATTTATCCGCAAGAAAATGCCGCTTGCTGCGGTAATAGGCGGAAATATTGTGAAAGCCGAAGCGTTTTTCCTGGAAGATACCCGGCGCCACCTGGCTAAGCTGATGGGCTACAGTTTCCCGCTGAAACGCTCGGAACTTGGGGAAAAAGCCGCACTGCTCGGAGCCGGCACCAGTTTTTAACTTTAAATTAATTTTAGTTGGAAAATTTGACTTAAAGTTGGTAACTTTACGCAAGTTACCAACTTTGGCGGGCTCGTGCTCTGTTCTGCATAGCCTGATACCCAATTACATCAGGCAGCTGGCCGTACCAGACCAAACCATATGTATCGTCGCTCCGAAAGCTGCCGCTACGAAATCTTTGGCAGGCTGTACCCATTGTGGTAGGGAGCCATCAGGTACCTCGAATTGATTTTTCTGTCTGTGAAAAGACCTTTTTCCGCATTCCAGCTCAGTTTTTCGCCACTCCGGTATGCAATATTTCCCATCTGAGCTATCGTAGCTACGTGTGCAGCATCCTTAATGGAACAATTCAGTGCATCCTGCCTGCGGGAGCGAACGGCTGCAAAGAAATTGACCATGTGTTTATCCAGTCCGTTGTCTTTTGATTTGGTGAAGGGAACAGCTGCTTTTTGTTTGCTTTCTTTTTCTTCCAGCACTTCCCAGCCCTGGCGGCCCAGTACAAGCGTGCCATTGTTGCCGATATAGGCAATGCCATGGTCACGGTTGTAGGAGCCGTTGCCAATCCCCATGGCCGAATCCCAAACCATATTAAACTTATTAAATTCATAAAGGGTAGTCAGGGTGTCGGGCGTTTCCTCGTACAGGTCAGGGTAAGCAAAACGGCCCCCAAGTGCTGAAATCGTTTTCGGCAACGGCATGCCCATACCGATCAGCGCATAGTCGATCACATGGACGCCCCAGTCGGTCATCAGCCCCCCTGCGTAATCCCAGAACCAGCGGAAATTGAAATGATAGCGGCTCGGATTAAATGGCCGTGTTTTGGCCGGGCCAAGCCACATCTGGTAATCGACGCCCGGCGGCACCGCCGTGTCCGGTACGACAGGGCCTGGTTTCATCCAGCCCTGGTAACACCAAACCTTTACTGTGCGGATTTTGCCTAATTGCCCGCTCTGAACAAAATTGACTGCATCTTTAAAATGCTGCTGGCTGCGTTGCCACTGTCCGGCCTGGACAATTTTGTTGTAGCGCTCCTGTGCTGCTACCATTTGCCGGCACTCAACAATCGAATTGCCTGCGGGTTTTTCAACATACACGTCTTTACCTGCCTGTACCGCATGAATCATCATCAGCGCGTGCCAATGGTCGGGTGTGCCGATGATCACAGCGTCAATATCTTTATTATCGAGCAGTGCCCGGTAATCGCCATAAGTTTTCACCGCCGATTTATCGATCTTCATGCCCGCAAGCTGGGCAACGCGCTCACCAAGCACATTTTTGTCAGAATCGCACAGTGCAGCAAGCTGCACACCAGGTACTTTTAGTGCTGCCTGCAAATCAGACCAGCCCATACCCTTGAGGCCGATCACGCCGATATTGATCCGATCGTTTGCACCGATAATGCGGCGCCCGATGGCAAAAGCTGGTTGATCCAGGGCAGCCATCACTGCTGTTCCGCCAGCTGCAAGTGCAGTATTGCGGATGAAATTGCGTCGGTTTAACATATTGGTATGTTTTAGGTAAGCGGAGGTCACACGGACCTGACACTTTAAGTTAGAAAAAAATCCAGTGCCGCGGGTAATCAGATCTTAGAATGGTAAAAAAATTGCGCCGGGTTATGGCGAAACAGCTCAACAGGAAACTGAATTACATGGCTACTTTGCCTTACAGCGCTCGCGTTTTAGAGGCGTCGCCCGATCCAGCTTTCCCGTTAAGTGCAGTTTATGTCAGAATGGTCCTGTCTGAGGGTTTGTTAAAAGAGATGTATTTAGCAGGATAGCGATATAAACAGGGACGTTATGCGCTGTGCAGGCTGCAGGCCTGGTGTTCATCGAGCAGGCGTCGGAAAGATTCAGGATCTTCAGGCTCGTAGTTCACGATCTCGCCCGAGTCAAGCAACAAAGTAAAAAGGCCAGCGTTGACAATGTATTTGGTCACTTTTTGCGGAGGATAGGCAAAAGCAGATTTGGTTTCCATAGGATGATGATTTAGCTCAAAAACACGGTGGTTTTCATGCCTCCAAATTACAGATAATTGTCATATGCCGAAAGCAACGCAACTGCAGGCAAGTGCCTGAACCTTTGTTCAAACGAGTGTATTTTATTCACAATTGCCCGTAAATATTTGTTTATCAATTATTTATAAAATGAACTAAATGAACAAAATGCATATTAGCTCCATTAGGAGTGAGATTTTTGCAAGACTTTTTTTTCAATAGCTGCGCCGACACGTTTGGCTGCAAAGGTAATCCCCAGGCGCTGCAGAAAACCCTGCCTGGGAAAGAGTTTCAAGGCCAGCCCGGAGAGCAGTTTGCCTACCGGGTTTTTAATGGTCAACACTGGTGCAACCGCAGTCATCGGCGCGAGCGACTGCTCAAGCACCTGTGCAGGAACATGCTCGAGTAGGTGGTAGCCGTCGAGCTTCAGTGCTTTTTCCTGCCGGCGAAGCTCAAACATTAAGCGGGTTTTCTGGATCTCGAGCGTATTCAGGTCTTGAATGGGTAGTCTTTTTTGCATGATTTACAGGATCAGGAAACAACAGTTCACTGAAAATGCAACAGGAAAGACCGGGATGGGTTTTTGTTTTTTTCTATCTGTTTACAACAGAAAGAAGTAGAGACTGATCACCGCTTTAGTCGTTTTTAAACAGGTAGTGGCTGCAGATTTCTTTCAACTCATTCAGGTACAAGGGCTTCTTGATCAAGCGGCTCACATAAGGGTTTGCCTCTGCCCGCTTTATGTCGCCATAATCAAGCGTAGATGATAAAATAGCCAATATACATTTGTTGATGAACCGTTCATCGAGCAGTTTGTAGTGCTCCAGGAACTCGAACCCATCCATTTCCGGCATTTGGATATCCAGGAGAATAAAATCTGGCAATAAGCCAGGTTCATTCAGGTTGCGCTGCAAATATTTAATGGCCTCCTCACCCGAGCGGCACATGGTGATATGCTGAAACAGTCCTGACAGCGTGATGATCTTTGAATTGATCTTCAGGTCGATGTCATTGTCATCGATCAGCATCACCCGTTTTTGGCTGCTAGCTCTGTTTTCCATTTGGAATAGTGATTTTGAAAGTTGTACCGCTTCCCATATCAGACATCACTGAGATTCGTCCGTTGATCTTATTCAGGGCTTCTTTAACGATAAATAATCCCAGACCGCTGCCATGGTGGTATTTGCTTTTAAAAAACTGACTGAAAATCTTTTCAAGGTGTTCATTCAGAATACCTACGCCGTTATCAGTAATGGCAATGTCAGCCGCTTCCTGGGTTACGTCAATGGCAATACTAACCGACTTGTCAACCGCGCCAACTTTTTGATATTTTATCGCGTTAGAGATCAGGTTGCCTAGGATAACTTCGATCCGGAAGGCATCGCCATAATATTTTACGTCCTGTTTGATGTCAATCGAAAAGTGCGTCTCTTTGTCAGAAAAGGAGTGGAGTTCAACCAGTTCAGGGACAAGCGTTTTGAAATCGATCTCAGAATTCTCAGCAGCCGACTTGTTGTTTTTATAATACTGAAGGGTTTTCTGAATGTAGTATTCGAGTTTGTTCGAACAGGTTTCGATCAGTTTCCAGTATTCTCCGCTTGAATTAAAAAGCCCCTCCATCTTGACCAGGTTAATAATGCCAATTACCGAAACCAACGGAGCCCGGAGCTCATGAGAAATGCTGTAAATGAACCGGTTCAATTCGTCGTTCGTCTTCTCAAGTTCTGAGATTTTGTTCCTGAGGTTGATCTTGGACATGTAGGCATCGAACGCGTTCTTGATCGAATTGTGCAGTTCGAGGTCATTCCATGGCTTTTGAATGTAGCGGTAAATATCGCCGTGATTGATTGCGTCTGCCAGCGCTTCGATGTCGGTATAACCGGTTAAAAGGATTCTCGTGGGGTCGGGATGGCTCGTAATAATGCTTTTGAAGAATTCGACGCCCGTCATCTGGGGCATTTTCTGGTCGGCTATGATGACATGAATGGGAACGTTATCCAGGATTTTTAGCCCTTCGGCCGCAGAAATTGCTGTGTAGATCTCGTACTGCCGCCTGAAGCCGGCTTTAAATGCATGAAGGTTATTTTCTTCATCGTCGATGTAAAGAACCCTGATTGTAGAACTACTCATAGTTGGTTTCCTCTTAGCTATTTATTACGCATTTACTGGCAATGTAATAATAAATTCTGTTCCAACATTTATTGTTGATAAAACTTCTATTGTGCCCTTGTGTGTCTCTATGATACGAAATACGATGGATAAACCAAGCCCGGTTCCCTCGCCTACGCTCTTGGTGGTGAAGAAAGGTTCGAAAATCTTATTTTTCACTTCCTCGGTCATTCCCGTGCCGCTGTCTTTGATGCTGACTGCTACGCGGTCGCCCAGGTTTTTAGTCGTGATGGTCAGGAACTCCTCATCCCGCTGTTCAGGCTTATTTTTTATGGCATAAATGGCATTGGAGATCAGGTTCATGAACACCTGGTTAATCTTGCCAGGCAGGCATTCAACCTTTGGCAGGTTGTCGTAATTTTTAATGACCTGCAGGTTGGAAGGATAGATGTTACGCACCAGCACCAAAGTTGAGTCGAGGCCTTCGTTCAGA
Organism: Pedobacter yulinensis; assembly: GCF_003029735.1. Lineage (GTDB taxonomy): Bacteria > Bacteroidota > Bacteroidia > Sphingobacteriales > Sphingobacteriaceae > Pedobacter > Pedobacter yulinensis. The sequence goes on along the minus strand of NZ_KZ686269.1, from coordinate 1,378,291 downwards.
TCGACGGGCTTGGTATCGTTTTCATCCAGCCTGCTAAAATTTTTCAGGCTGCGGATGATCTCGGCTGTGCGCCGGGCACCTTCACCGATTCCTGATAATAAGGTGTTGATCTCATCGTTGACAAAACCAAGGTCGATCTGCCGTTTAAAGCTATTAATGGCTTCCAGTTGCGGATTAAGCTCTTTTTCAGGATCGATCTGTTCGTACATTGATATCACCTCGCGCAGGTCTTTAATGTCGAGCTCCAGCGGTTTGATATTTGATGTGACAAAGTTAATCGGGTTATTGATCTCATGCGCAATGCCTGCAGTCAGCTGACCAAGGCCTGCCATTTTTTCGGCATCGACCAATTGACTCTGCGCATCTTTCAGGTCTTTCAGGGTCTGTTCGAGCGAGGCGTTGGCGCTTTGTAATTCAACGGTACGCTCATTTACCTTGCGCTCCAACTGAATGTTCTGTTCCTTGATGAGGCGCTCGTTTTCCTGGAGCACACGCAGGGCTTCTTCCTGTGACTGCTCTTTCTCTTTCCGGTACACGTTGATCTTGTCTGCAAGTGCGAAAGAGAGGAGTGTAACTTCTACCGCAGAGCCAAGCGGCATCATGTTGTACGTAATCGTGTTGTACGGCAGCAGGTTGTAATCTTTCAGCACAAAAATACAAAGGCCGAGCAGGAAGAACGACCAGGCTATGATAAAATATTTTGCCGGCTGAAAACCTTTGGTATGAACACGCCATGCCGTATAAAGCATCGTAATTGCAATAACTACGGCAGTAACTTGCAAGAGTTGGTAAGACAGGTTCAAATTGCCTATAATGGCAAAAATACCGGCTATGCCGTAAGGCACATAAAAGATATTCAGCCACCGGTGCAGTTTGGGCACGTAAATGTCGCTATGCAAAAAGCGCTTCATAAATTCAAGCGCAGAAAGGGCAGCCAGCGGCGTAAGCAGGTAAACTGCGTAGGTCGCAACCACCGTATTATCGGGCCAGAGGTATTTAAACGTAAATCCCTGAAAATTCGCCTGGAGCAAACCGATAAAGAAAATGTAAATAATATAAAAAAGATATGTGTTGTCTCGCGTACTGATGAACAGGAAAAAGTTGTAAATAAACATCACAATGATAATTCCTGCGTACATACCAAAGACCAGAAAGGCATCTGCATTTTTCCTGTCAATGGTGTCGCTTTTGGTGAGGATCAGAGGCACCTGGACCTGTTCACCACCGCTTACGCGGATCAAGATGGTAGCGGTCTCTTTGCTTTCTAACGAAAAGACGAAGGTGCTGAACGGATTATCAAACTCCCGGCTGTAGTAAGGTCTTGAATCTCCCATTTTCCCGGTTTTCAATAAGTTTCCTCCCTCGTCATATTGATAGAAGTCTACTTTGTCTAAGGTAGGCAACGGAATTTGCAGTGTAAGCTCGCGACCAGAAGTCTCGTTCCTGACCAGCATTTTGAGCCAATAGGCACTGTTGCTGATACCCAGGTTAGGTACATCAGAATCCAGGCGGATGTAATTGGTTGATCTGAAAGCTGCATCAGTCGTCAGTTTTTGCTCAGCATCTGCGAGCATGGACAGGCTTTTGCCAAAATTTGATTTGACCTGCCCGTCTGCGATTTGAATGGTATCTGCCTGTATGGCCAGGACTGCCTGGCAGGTAAGAAAAAATGCGCAGATGCTAAGAAAGATCCGTTTACTCATATGTGGGTATAACCAATTGATAATCGACTTCCAGGTCGCCTTTAGGTCCGGTTTCGATTGTGATCTGCTGTGGATTGTTGCGCAGGTCAAAAATGCGTTCCCGGTCGAATGCCTCAGCCGTTTCCAGCGTTTCGGCATTCATCTTGCGCAGCACGCGCGCAATGTAATTCTCGTTCGGGTAGACAAATTCACCAGCGTTTCCCAGGCTGTCTTCTACCACAAAACCGACCTTTCGTACCATGGGCATGGTGTAATCAGCACAGATTGTGAAAAGAGAGGCCAGCCTGATCTGGTTCACGATCGCAATACCAGCCCTAACCAGCAGGATGCTGATGCCGATACCGGCTACGCTTTTGGCATTCCACAACCCGCACAACTCGCCCGTGCCATCGTCAAAATACTGGTTAATCACCTTGCTCACAAAAGGGTCCATATAACCGACGGCGTCTTCGACCGGCAGCGGATGTACACCATCGGCAATATGAACCCGGACACCACCTACTACAGTGCCGTCTTCCGCCTCCGCTACGATCCCATGAACAGTCGGCAGAGACATCCATTGCCTGTTGTTCGTGGTGATGTTTGTAATTCCATAATCCTTCAGCACCTGCACATGACCCGCCAGGTATCTTTCACAAGTTTCTGGTTCCTTAATGGCGGTGAAAGAACGGAACGTCAATTTTATCATCTATTTTTCGCTTATATGCAAAATCTCCTCAATTGGTTTTCTAAGGGTACGGATGGTCGCTTCGTCAGCATGTGACAAGCGGAACATGAATATACCCTGCTTCTCTGAAAGGGATGAAAAAACCTGGTGCAGGTTTTGTTCAAGCGCCTTGAGTTCCTGCACCATTTTGGCCGGCATGGCTAATTCCTGTTCGTACTTCAGGCGTGCAAACATGAAAAGCGGCGCAGTAAGCGGCTGAACAGCAAGTCCGAGCGTATTTGCGAGCAGCCACGCGCGTTCAAGCGCCTGTCCGCCCTTTAAGAAATTAAGCGGATCATAGTTGGGAAGACTGATCAAACAGATTGCCGAGCTCGATGCGATGGCCTTTTTTGATAGTTTTTCAAAAGCAGCACCACCGCCCCAGCGGTTCAGCATTTTGATAACATCAGGGTTCGAGGCAACCCTCAGCCCGGTCTTGTCGGTCTCAGATAATTCAAGTGTTCGGATGTCCAAACCTTCAGTTACCGGCGCATCGCCGTCAGCGGTCCAGCGGATTTCCTTGTTATAAAAGTCAAAGTGGCCCTGCGGCAGCAGAAATCGCAGTCTTTCGGTAGCTGAAACGACATCTGCCACCCGCTGTATGTCAGCTGCGTCGGTTGTAATCTGCAGGTCTGCAAGTGGCTCTATTTCAACGACAGCCTTCAAACGTGCGGCCACATCGTCAGAGAGGGGCTCGCGGTTGCCAGGTTTCCTGTTGGTTAGGCGCAGGTCAAGACCGCTCCTAAGTTCGGGTAAATATTCAGTTGGCGATGCCGCTGACCGCTCGAAAGTGGCGATGAATTTCCGGTCGGCAGCAGGGAAGATGGTTTCTTCTAGTTCAATGCCAATCTCGGAAGCTTTGATCTTCAGGTTTTCAATGGCCGCACCGAGTGCTACATAAGAGGCGCTGTGTTTGAAATCGATCCAGGACGCAGATTGTTTCTCATCATGGAACAGGTGCAGCCGTCCACCCAGGTAGAGCCATTTCCAGGGCTGCGTATTTCCGCCCGATGGTGCAAAACCCGCTGCCGTAACCAATTTTTCCATTTGTTCCTTTTCAATGGGAAGTTCGGCCGGAACAGCTGCGAAACTCAATGCCAGGTGTTCCATTTCAGCTTCCGTCAGTTCGGGTGCACTATGGTCGATATACGTATATTCGTTGTCTTGTTTCTTTTCTTTATCGCCAACCAAATCTTCCAGATCAACAAAGTACCGTCCCGATTCGTGGTATTGGTCCAGGATAATGCGGCGGCACACATCTGCACCCAGCGCCCCGCCCAGCGTTACAGACGATGCCAGCTGCGGCCAGGTAGAAATCGACTGCCCGACCTCGACCATCGAGGCCTTAAGCCGTGTCGATATCGTATCGATGCCGATCATGGCAAGCAGGAAAGGCACCTTATCTTCATTCGTTTTCAGGTATTTTACCTGTGTATGGTCCAGGTGATCGATCATGCCATGCAGCAGCGGCCGGTCCGGTTCCAGGTCAAACCGCTCCACATCCAGGGTACCGCGATCACTCGTGTCCATGACCACCGGAATTTTCAGATCGCGTGCCATGTAACGCAGCAGGATCTTAATGTCAAGTCCGTCGCACTCGTCGACGACAATGTCCAGGTTGCCCCCTTTGGTAAAGAAATCGCGCATGTTTTCTTCTGTCATCCCGTCGGTATAACAGGTTACTTTCAGGAAAGGATCGATCTCCTTGATCTCGCGGGCCACTATAACAACCTTCGGCACGCCGAGGTGGTGAACCCCAGTACGGATGCGGTTCAGGTTGGTCAGCTCCAGCAGGTCAAAATCTGCAAGGCGGATCTCGCCGAAACTCCGCTCCATGGCCATGGTAATGGAAATCGATTGCCCGACAGAAAGGCCGACCACGCCGATCTTCTGTTTGCCCAGGATATCCCGCTCTTCGGGCGTAATTTTATAAATGTTGCGGTTGGTGCGTACCTCGACGAACTCCGCTTCATCAAGCAGGTGAACCAGGCGTTCGCTCCAGGGGTAATAAACCCAGACGCCGTATTCAAGCATGCTCATGCTGCCGATGTGCGCAGCCTTGAGCTGCTCCAGCTCGGTGTCTGACGGTTTGGCCTTTGGCCGCTTAAGTTTCATCAAATCATCCAGTTGGGTCGACAACTGGTCGTGCACCTGGATGAACGGTTTGCTTTTCAGGAGGCTTTCCAGCGACTTACGGTCTTCTTCATTATAAATACGAAAGAATTGAGGCTCAAAAGAATGTATTTCATCTTTTGATAAATGTTCAAGTAAAAACTCCATTGCAATAAAAATAGGGGGTTGTTTGTTTTTTAGTCTGCGTGTCACAAAATTAGGTATATTTTATAGATTATTTAGTTTTTTGAAGGGATTTCCTCACTTTTGTAACATAAAAGAAATGCATGCAGAGCGAGCCGATTAATATACTTTACGTTGACGATGAGGTGCATAATTTGAATGCATTTAAAGCCGCTTTCCGGCGCTCGTTCAACGTGTTTACGGCTGATTCTGCGAAAGCTGGTATGGTGATACTCGGACAGACACCGATCCACATCATTGTGACCGATCAGCGCATGCCGGAGATGACCGGTATCCAGTTCCTGGAGTCCATTATTCCGCTTTATCCAGAGCCCATTCGCATACTGTTAACCGGTTACGCAGATATCGATGCGGTAATCGATGCGATCAATAAAGGGCAGGTTTACCTGTATATTGCCAAACCCTGGCAGGAAGATGAATTGCGCCTTAACCTGGAAAAAGCATTCGAAGTTTTTGCACTGCGTAAGGCCAACAAAGAATTGAACGAAAAATTGTTTGTAGCCAACCAACAGCTGGAGTTCATGCTCCGGCAAAAATTGCTGTCATAGCCCCCAATCCGGATTCCTGGTCTGCATCACACCTGTTGTACATGATAGATCAATTACTTAGTTTTAGCTTGAATTTGAAAAGATGGATGTATCTGAGCCTATAAGTGTCTTGTACGTAGATGACGAAGTTCATAACCTGAACTCCTTTCGCGCCAGTTTTCGGCGCATATTTCGGGTACATACTGCCGAATCGGCCGCCGAGGGAAGGAAAATCCTGGAGCAGCATCCCGTGCAGGTCATCATTACAGACCAGCGCATGCCGCACATGACCGGCATCGAGTTCCTGGCCTGGATCATTCCCGATTTCCCCGACCCGATCCGCATCCTGCTCACCGGGTACGCCGACATCAATGCGGTGATCGATGCCATTAACCTCGGACAAGTTTATAAGTACCTGCAAAAACCCTGGACAGAGGACGACCTCCGAATTACCATTGAGAAAGCGCACGAACTGTACATGCTGCGAAAGGAAAACAAAGACCTGACTCAGAAATTGATCGAGGCGAACGCACGACTGGAAGAAGGGTTGAAAAAGGATTTCGGTACCGGAGTCTGATCCGGCCTGATTAAAGTTCTTTTCTCAAACGGGCTACCGGGATATTCATCTGCTCCCGGTACTTGGCCACAGTTCTCCTGGCAATGTTATAGCCTCGGTCTTTCAGAATATCTGTCAGCTTCTCATCGGCCAGCGGCTTGCGCTTGTCTTCATTGCCAATACAGTCTTCCAGGATCTTCTTGACCTCTTTGTTTGAAACTTCCTCGCCGGAATCGGTCTGAATGGCCTCAGAGAAGAAAGATTTCAGCAAGAAGGTGCCGAATTCGGTCTGTACGTATTTGGAGTTGGCCACACGCGAAACGGTCGAAATGTCCATGTCGATCTTATCCGCGATATCTTTCAGGATCATAGGCCGCATCTTGCGTTCATCGCCGGTTAGGAAATATTCATACTGATATTGCATGATCGCGTTCATGGTCTTCAGCAAGGTCTGCTGCCGCTGTTTGATGGCATCGATAAACCATTTGGCCGAGTCCAGTTTTTGTTTAACGAACTGCACGGCTTCTTTGAGCTTGCGGTCCTTTTGCGAAGCCTTGTCATAATGCTCAAACATTTCCTGGTAAGACCGGCTTACGCGTAGCTCGGGCGCATTTTTGGAGTTAAGTGTCAGGATCAGCACACCATCATTGTTGTTGATGTGAAAATCCGGAATAATCTGCATCTGTTTGGTTGTTACCTGGTTGGCATCACCCGGCTTCGGGTTCAAACGCAGAATTTCGGCTACCGCCTCCTTGAGTTCCTCGCTGCTCAACCCAAGCGAGCGCTCCAGCTTGTCGTAATGTTTCCTGATAAACTCTTCCAGGTTGTTTTCTACGATTTTAATGGCCTGTTGAATAACGCGGTTCGACTGATCTTTCCTTCTAAGCTGAATGAGCAGGCATTCCTGCAGGTCGCGGGCACCGATGCCCGGAGGGTCGAAACTCTGGATCAGCCGGAGCATTTCCAGAACATCCTCTTCTTCGACAATCACATTTTGGGAGAAAGCCAGATCGTCGATCATCGAGGTGATGGGCCGGCGCAGGTAGCCGTCGTCGTCCAGGCTGCCAATAATCTGTTTGCCGACCACAAAATCTTTATCCGACAAGGGGATCAGGTCCAGTTGTTCCTGCAGGCTCTCGAAGAACGTACTTTCGATGGCGATCGGCGTTTCTTTCTTTTCGTCGTCATCATCAGAATTGTTGTAAGACGTACTGTAATCATTGGCTGAATCGTCCTGCAGATAATCGTCTACGTTGAATTCGTCAAATCCGTCGTCGGTCGATTCGCCTTCAAACTCTTCCTTATTGTCGCTCACGTCGTCGTACTCGCCCTTTGGTTCTTCGAGTGTCATCAGGCTGGGGTCTTCAAGGGCCGGGTTCTCTTCCAGTTCTTCTTTTATCCGGGTATCTAAAGCAACGGTCGGCACCTGCAGCAGTTTAATAAACTGGATCTGCTGTGGTGAAAGTTTTTGAAGAAGTTTTTGTTGTAAATGTTGCTTTAGCATCTGTCTATTGTAGATTACGGGCAAAAATAAGCAATTGATTCCGATAAATATAATTGCGCGGAAGCCTGTCTGCTCGCTTTACGCCCGGTTGATGGCGAAAATTTATTTTGCTCAATAACACGCTCAATGCCGGTAATGTTTCTTACTTTTAATTAATCAAACTAACTTTTTTCAAACAGACCTCCTATGGGATTTATCAAAGAATTCAAGGAATTTGCAATTAAGGGCAATGTAATTGATCTGGCTGTCGGTGTGATTATTGGTGGTGCATTTGGTAAGATCGTGCAATCCCTTGTAAACGACCTGATTATGCCGCCCATTAGTTTGCTGATCGGTGATAAGGGCTTTACCAATTTCTACGTGCCGCTGAATGCGCAGGTACGTGCGGCTTACGATGCCAATCCGAACCTTTCGCTTGAAGACGCCAAAAAAGTGGGGCCCGTTTTTGCCTGGGGTAATTTCGCCACCGAGGTCATCAATTTCCTCATTCTTGCATTCATCATTTTCCTGATGGTAAAGGCCATCAATTCGATGAAAAGAAAACAGGAGGCCGCACCTGCAGCGCCGGCTGCCCCGCCGCGGGAGGAGGTCTTGCTTACCGAGATCAGGGACCTGCTCAAGGCCAGGCAATAGAAAGGCTTACACCCGGTTAGTTGTAATTAAACACCAGCGCGAACGTAGCACCAAGGCCCTCCTGAGAACTGACCTCAATGCTGCCCTTGTGCATTTTCATGATGTTGCGGCTGATCGTCAGACCAATGCCGGAGCCATTTTTCCGTGTTGTAAAAAACGGTACGAATATCTTCTCAAGGTTTTCTGCAGCGATACCTTTTCCATTGTCCTGTACCTCCAGCAGCAGGCGGTTCTGTTCAAGGCGGTAGCCAATGCTGATCTGCGGATTTTCAACCTCTTCTACCGCGTAAATGGCGTTGGTGATGAGGTTGATCAGAACCTGCTCAACCAGTTTGATATCGATCCAAATGCTGACTTTAGAGGAGGTCTGCCCTATGCCAAGCTGCACATTTTTGCCTTCGGCGAAGGGGCGCATCAACACCCTGGTGTGCGAGAGGATCTCCCCAATGCTGTGCAGCTCCAGCCGCGGGGTCGGAAGTTCTGCAATAAGCCTATAGTCTTTGACAAAATCGAGCAATCCTTCAGAGCGGCGTTTAATTGTTTGTACTGCCGGCACCAGATCTTCCAGTTCGGCCGCGCCCAGTTCTGTCCGGCCGGCTACCATGCTGTTCAGGGTATCTGACAGCGAACTGATCGGTGTAATGGAATTCAGGATCTCGTGCGATATGACACCGATCAGACGGTTCCAGGCCTCTGTTTCCTTTTGCTCAATCTCGTCTTTGATGTTCTGGAAAGAAATGATGGTATAATTGGTCTGGTAAAGCTGCAGGGGAATGACTTCGGTAGAAAGCTGGATCAGTTTTTCCTGCAGCCGGAGCTCGATAAAACGTTTGCCACCCCGCATAATGCGCCTGACCTCTGCGCCAAATTCGGGCAGGTGCCGTTCCACGCGCTGCCAGTATTTATAAGCAGGCACGTTCAGCATGCTGCTGGCTGCCTGGTTAAAGAACACAACCTCCGAGCGGTCTGCCGCCTGCGGGTCTTTGATCACGATCACGCCCGCAGGTACTTGTTCCAGGATCGTTTTCATGAGCTGGTACATGGCCTCCTGCTCCAGCTGGATACTTTTCTGACTTTGTATGATCTCATCAAAAGAGGTGTACAGTTCCGGGAAGCTGCCAATGGTCGATTTGTTTCTGAAGTTGAGGGTGTGGTCCCGGGTCTTAACGGCTAATACAAACCGCCTGATGTCTGAGCGGATCTCATTGACAAATGAAAACAGGGAGACCAGTGCACCTGCCAGAATCATGCTCACGCCGGCAATGGTGAACCAGAGTTCAGTGCGGCTAACCAGGTAAAAAAGCAGGGCTGCAAGTAGGTTGATGACGAGCAGCCTGCACATAAGCCTGAAAGTGAATTGCTGGTAAAACATAAGAATGTTGCTAAAGACCAAATTTTTCGATGCGCCGGTACAGGGCAGCGCGGGTCAGGCCCAGTTCACCAGCCGCCTTTGAAATATTGCCCTTGTGTTTGTTCAGTGCGTTGCTGACCATCAGTCTTTCCATTTCTTCCAGCTGCATGTCGCTCGCAGCCGCTGCAGCCGGAAAGTGTGTCTGCCGGAGTTGCAGATCATGCTCGCTGATCCGGTCATCGTCTGCCATGATCACGGCCCTTTCAATAACATGCTGTAATTCACGGATGTTGCCTGGCCAGGCGTATTGTTGAATCAGGCGCGCCGCCTGCGGGTCGATCGTTCTGCAGTCCTTGTGGTACCTGGTGCTGAAGGCATTCGCAAAATGAGCTGCCAGTTCCAGGACATCATCTCCGCGTTGCCGCAACGGCGGGAGCAGCAATTCGACCGTGTTGATGCGAAACAGCAGGTCCTGTCTGAACGTGCCTTTGGCTACCATCTCGTCAAGCGGCATGTTGGTCGCGGCAATCAGGCGAACATCGATCTTCCGCTCGCGGCTTTCGCCCAGGCGTGTCACCGTCCGGTTTTGCAGTACCGTCAGCAATTTCGCCTGCAGGGGGAGGGAAAGGTTGCCAATTTCATCAAGAAAGATCGTTCCGCCTTCTGCCAGTTCAAACCGCCCGGGTTTATCGTCGCGGGCGTCGGTAAACGCACCTTTGGCATACCCGAACAATTCACTTTCGAACAGGTTCTCGTTCAGGGCCCCCAGGTCTACATGCATAAATACCTGGTTGCGCCGGTTCGAAAGCTGGTGCAGTTCGTGGGCAAAAACCTGTTTGCCGGTACCATTTTCGCCCAGGATCAGTACATTGGCGTCTGTGGGCGCCACCTTGCCCAGGGTTCGCTGTACACCAAGCAGGGCCGGCGAACTCCCTATAATGGCGCCGGCCCGGTTGGCCAAGTCGCTCTGCAGGGAAGACCGGATCTTTTCCAGGCGCGATGCCTTCCTGGTCGATTGCCGCAGTTTCCAGGCAGCAGAAAGGGTAGCAAATAACTTTTCATTTTCCCAGGGCTTCAGGATAAAGTCGGTAGCGCCCTTCTTGATGGCACGCACGGCCAATTCCACATTCCCGTAAGCTGTCATGAGTATCACGACATATTCCCGGTCTACTGAAAGGATGTGCTCCAGCCAGTATAAACCTTCGCGGCCGTCGCTGGCGCCTTTCTGGTAGTTCATGTCCAGCAGAATGATATCGACCTCATTTCTGCTTAGCAACACATTGATCTCTTTGGGTGAGCGGCAGGTAGTGACCTGGCTGAAATGGGACTTCAAAAATAGCCTGGCACTTAAAAGGATATCGTCGTCGTCGTCAATAACAAGAATGGTTGCGTTAATCATAGCTGTAAGCGTTGGGTTTGGTTGCGGTTACCTGCATCATGCCTATACTTTGATGGCTGCCGGCCCCGGTGCTGAATTGCCGGGCTGCCCCGGCAGACCGTACAGGGCAAAAGTAAAAATAACTGTCCGCCAACGTACGCCGATTGTCCGGAAACGGACAGTTAAAATAAATAATTTTATTTAAATTTCTGAAAATCAAATAATTATATATTAGTTTTTCTTTGGCATGTGCTTGGCAAAGGGCTAGGCAACCAGCAACTACAATGGATAAAATCATTGAGAAAAAAAGATTTGGCAGGAAAACGATCATCATCGCAGCAGGGGCAGTTATCTTCCTGGGCATGGTGGCTTACGGCTACAGCCTCTCGCTGACCAGGACTTACCGTGCCGATGCCGACAAGCTGACCATCAGCAAGGTGGCCTATGGCGATTTCGAAGATGTTGTCTTGCTGAACGCAAGTGTTGTTCCGCTTACATCGGTTATTGTCAGCTCGTCTGAGGGCGGCGTGGTTGAACAGATCTTTACCGAGAACGGCGCAACGGTGCAAAAGGGAACCCCGCTGCTGAAAATTGCGAACCCCAACGCCATGCTGGGTTACACGTCGAATGAAACGGGAATCACCGAACAGATCAACCAGCTCCGAAAACTGCGGCTCGATCTGGAGCAGAACCAGCGTGTGCTGAACCAGGACATGCTGGACATAGAAAATAGCCTGCGTACGGCCACCAGGCAATACCGGATAGACAGCCAGCTTTTTGCGAAAAAGGTGATCACCCAGATGGAGTTTGCCAAATCATCGCAGGACTATGCTTATTACCAGGGTAAGAAAAAAATCCTGCGCCAGGCAATAGACCAGGAAAACCAGAGCCGTAAATTGCAACTCGCGCAGATCGACCAATCGGTTAACCGCATGAACGAGAGCCTGGAGATCATCCGCAAGAACATAGAGAATATGACGATCAAGGCGCCGGTCTCGGGCAAACTATCTTCTTACGATCCGGTCGTAGGCAAATCATACGGCAGCAATGAAATGATTGGCAAGATCGACGTGATGCAGGGTTACAAACTGCAGGCCGGTGTAGACGAATATTACATCAACCGGGTCAGGGAGGGCCAGTCTGCCCAGTGCGAATTTAACGGCAAAACCTACCGGATGACCGTTAGTAAGGTCATTCCGGAAGTTACTTCAGGCCAGTTCCAGGTCGAACTGGTGTTTGGAAGCGGCGCACCCAACGGGCTCAGGCGCGGACTTTCACTCCAGATCAAACTGACGCTTTCAGACAACAGCAAGTCGCTGCTGCTTGCACAGGGCCAGTTCTTTCAGAGCACCGGCGGCTCCTGGGTGTTTGTTGTCAGCAACGGCAGCGCACAGAAACGCAACATCCGAATTGGCAGAAAAAATTACCTGTATTACGAGGTGCTTGACGGGCTGCAGAACGGGGAGCAGGTCATTACTTCTTCATATGACCAGTTTACACAGTACGACGTCATTGAAATAGATCAATAAATCGCAAACACGATACCATACCAGCAATGATTACCATAGAAAACCTTCAGAAAGTATACAAGACCGAAGAAATTGAAACCACGGCCCTGAATGGCATCAACATGCATGTAGCCGAAGGGGAATTCGTATCGATCATGGGCCCTTCGGGCTGCGGCAAATCGACCCTGCTTAACGTCATGGGATTGCTAGACAAGCCCGAGAGCGGCAGTTACCGTTTCCTCGACACTGAACTGCTTACCCTGCGTGACCGGGACCGGTCGGCCTTCAGGAAAAAGAACATGGGATTCGTGTTCCAGAACTTCAATCTGATCGATGAACTGACCGTCTTTGAAAATATCGAACTGCCGCTCATTTACAACAAAGTAAATGCGAGCGAGCGCAAGAAGCTGGTCAATGAGATCATTGAGCGCATGAACATTGTAAACCGCAACAAACATTTTCCGCAGCAGCTTTCAGGCGGGCAGCAGCAGCGGGTGGCCGTTGCCCGGGCATTGGTGAACAGGCCGAAACTCGTACTGGCAGATGAACCGACGGGCAACCTGGACAGTGCCCATGGCAATGAAGTAATGGAGCTGCTCTGTGAGCTGAATGAACAGGGTACCACGATCGTTATGGTTACCCACTCGGCGCACGACGCCAGCTTTTCAAACCGCATCGTGAACCTGAAAGATGGTCATGTGATCTCTGAAAAAATTAATAAGTCACGCTCGGCAGAGCTGATCTGAGCAAGGTAGTTTTTAGTTAATGATCCTGTATGCGGGCCGCTTCCGAAAGGAAAGCGCCCGGACCGCAGGCACACCGGTAAACGACATGTTTAAACTGAATTTTAAAATCGCACTGAGAAATCTTTGGAAACACAAAGGTTTTACACTTATTAACATGTCCGGATTAACGATTGGGCTGGCTTCCTGCCTCATGTTGCTCCTGTACGTGGGGTATGAATGGAATTTTGACCGGCAGTTCGGTAAGATAGACCGCATTTACGGTGTTTGTAAGAACTACACAAACAATGGCGATACGGCAACTTACGGACCGGTATCCTACGCGTTACCCAACCTTTTGGTCCCCACTGCCCTCGAGCAGGTGCCGGGTATCGAAGCGGCCAGCCGCACTACTTCTGCCTACAGGCTGCTCAGTTACCGCAGGCAGGCGCTGAACATGTCGGCGTTATTTGCTGACCCCGATTTCTTCAAAATATTTGATTATACATTTCTGGAGGGGCATGCGGGAGCACTGCTGGACCCGAACGCGGTCGTCATGACAGCCCGGGCAGCCCGGAAAATGTTCGGTGAAAGCGATGCCATTGGCCGCGCGGTTACCTGGGATAACCGGAGGGTGCTTAAGGTAGGCGCTGTGATTGCAGACCCTGCGCCGAATCAAACTTACCAGTTCGATGTCATGATGAACTGGACCTTCCTGCAGCAGGATGAACCAACCCGAAAATACCAGAACTGGGGCAGTGGTTTCTCGAACGCGGTCGTACTGCTCAAAGCAGAAGCTGACTTCGGCATGGCTGACCGGGCCATGCGGCAACTTATCCGTAAGAACCAGGCCGATCTGGATACTGAAGCGTTTCTTTTTCCCTTTGCAAAAACGCACCTGTACAACCGGTTTGAAAACGGCAAAGCCACGGGCGGCACTGTAGACCAGGTCAGGATCTTTTTCCTGCTGGCCGTTTGCGTGCTCCTGATTGCCTGCATCAACTACATGAATTTGTCAACCGCCCGCTCTGAAAAACGGGCGCAGGAAGTCGGTATCCGCAAAACCCTGGGTTCAGACCGCACCGGCCTGGCGCTTCAGTTTCTGAATGAATCGCTTGTGTTGACGGTGATTGCCCTGGTAGTTGCCTTTGTGCTTGTTGAATTGTGTCTTCCCTTTTTCAATAACCTGCTTCAGATCAGCATGCACATTGACTACGGCAGCCATGAAATCTGGTTGTTGCTTTTGCTGCTTGCCCTTCTTACCGGTGCACTTGCCGGCAGCTATCCCGCGCTTTACCTTTCCTCGTTCTCGCCCATGCGTGCATTAAAGGGAGTAAAGGGCGGCAGACCAAATTTTTCATTTAGGAAACTCCTGGTCATTTTGCAGTTCGGCTGTTCGGTCTGTATGATCGTGGGCGCCATTGTCATTTACCGTCAGATCGCCTATCTAAAGAACAAACCGCTTGGCTTCAATGACCAGAACCTGCTCGAAATGCGGCGAACCGGCAGACTCGAAAACGAATCGGCAAATGAATTGTTGAAGTCGGCTTTATTGCGCTCGGGAGCAGTCATGGCCATCTCGGGCTTGTCTACCTCACTGACCAATAACGGGAATAACAGTGATGACGTGAGCTGGCCCGGAAAGCAGGCAAATGAGCGGATTGTCATGAACATACGCACGACAGATCGCGAGCTGGCTCAAACGCTTGGGTTAACAACCGCTGCCGGCCGTGGCTTCGATGCGGCCCTGCGGAGCGACAGCAGCGGGGTCGTTCTGAATGAAAGCGCAGCCTCGGCCATGCGGCTTGGCAAAGAAGGCATCGGCAAACAGATCTGGTTTGGCGGCCAGGCGTATACCGTGCTTGGCATCTGGAAAAACTTTTCTTACGAATCATCGGCTTACCGCGTGTCGCCCACACTTTTTTTCAAGTCAGACTCGGGACGAAGAAAAACCAATACGCTGCTGATCAGGCTGAATCCCGCCATGGGTATGCAGGCATCGTTAGAAGCTGTACAGGAACTGTTCCAGAAATTTAATCCCGGCTACCCTGCAGAAACAACCTTTATCAGCGAATCGCTCGCGGGCAAACTCGAAAACGAACGTAGGCTGGGTGTGCTTGCGAATGTCTTTGGCGGTTTCGCCATCTTTATTTCCTGCCTTGGCCTGCTTGGACTTGCCTTGTACATGGCCGAACAGCGAAGTAAGGAGGTCAGTATCCGGAAAGTGCTTGGCGCTGATGTGTTCAGCATTTTGGTGCTGCTTAACAAGGATTTTATCTCGCTTGTGCTCGTAGCCAATTTGCTGGCCTGCCCGCTGGCCTGGGTTATTGCGAGCCGCTGGCTGGAGCGGTTTGACTACCGGGCCGCGCCTGGCGTATGGCCGTTTGCAGCGGCTGTCCTGATATCGCTGGTGGTGGCGCTCCTGGCGGTGAGCCTGCAGACCTGGAAAATTGCGCGCTCAAACCCCGCAGCGGTATTGAAGCATGAATAACCGAAAGACGAGCCAAAGCGCAGAAAAGTCGCTGCGGTGCTCCCGTCATAAGCGATTTAACCTGTTATCACGATTAAAAAATAGAATATGTTCCGGCTCAACCTGAAAATCGCCTTGCGAAACCTTTGGAAGCATAAACTGGTCACCGCTATCAACATCGGCGGGCTCTCGGTTGCACTGGCTGCTTTCCTGCTGATCACCTTGTATGTCGGTTATGAAACCTCGTACGACGCTTCAGTTCCTGGCCGGGAGCGTGTTTTCCAGGTTTGCCGGAGCTTGCCTGATTCAAAAACGCCTTACACACCAGCAGCGCTGGGTCAGTTGCTTAAGCGTTCCCTGCCAGATATAGAAGCGACAGGTACGGTTAAAAAAGGCGGCTTTGATTTCGCCGTGACGAAAGAAGACCGAACTTATTTCACAACAGATTACACGCTGATCGATTACGAAGGGGCCAGGCTTTTTGATCTGAAGCCGCAGGGCGGTCTGAAAGAACCTGAAAATGACCAAACGGGGCAGTTCTACCTGAGCGACGCCGCCTTCCAACTGCTTTTTCCCAAAAAAAGGGACAACGCACCCGAACTCGTCGTGCTGGGCAGCAAGTCGGCAGGGTTTACCGCGCCGGTAGCGGGAGCGGCCCATGCAAACCCACACTCAGTTCTTCAATATGATGCATTGTCTGTTCAGAAACAACTTGGCTCGGGCGAAGGTTTCGACAGCAATAACTACTTTACCTATGTTCGCGTAAAGCCGGGAACCAATAAAAGTGTCCTGGAAGCGGAGATCACGAAACTGTACCGGTCGGCGCTTATCGGTGCAGGGGCAGATGCCGGGAGCTCCGAAGTTAAAACGGCGGCCATTATCCTTGATCCCCTGAACAACCTGCACCTGAAGCCGGCATATGGCAGCGATGCTCCCTATAAGACCGTCGTCGCACTTCTTGCGTTGGGCATGCTGATCCTGGTTATTGCCTGCATCAATTTTACGAACCTGAGCATTGCACAGGCCGCCGGCCGGGCACGCGAGGTAGGCATCAGGAAGGTCATGGGCGCTGCCCGCCGCAGGCTTGCACAGCAGTTTATTGCAGAGATCTTTCTCCAGTGCCTGCTTGCGGCCGCTCTTGGTCTCGTCATGGCCGAGCTGCTCATACCCAGGTTTAATTCTGTATTCCAGGTGCCGCTGACCATCCGGCCTTTCGAGAACGGCCTTTTGTGGAAGTTTCCGCTGATCATCATTTTTATCTCTCTGGCAGCAGGGGCCTACCCGGCCGTGGTTTTGTCGGGTTTCAGGCCGGCAGCCGTGCTGAAAGGGAATTTTCAGACATCGGCCGAAACAACCTGGCTCAGAAAAGGCCTGCTTGTTTTTCAGTTTACTGCAGCAGCCGTGTTTATCGCGAGCTTACTTATTGTATCGGCACAGCTCCGCTACATGCGTACCGAAGACAAAGGTTTCCGGGCAGAACAGGTGCTTGCGGTTACGAACATGCGGATTTACAGCGATCCGAAAAAATTTGAACCGGCGCGCGCGCAGCTGCTCGGTATTCCGGGGGTTCGCAATGCCACGGTGGCAACCGATATACCTGACGGTTCTAAAACGGGTACGGCCAGGTATACCATCTCTGGCAAAGAAATCATGACGGGGTTCGTCAATGTTGATTTCGATTACTTCGAAACCCTTTCCATTCCGATCGTCTCGGGCCGATCATTCTCGCCGGCCTTTAAGACCGACACGGCCGATGCCGCCATACTGAATGAGCGCGCGGTTGCGCGCTTCGGACTGACCGACCCTGTCGGAAAGCTGATCCGGGGATGCGACAAGACCTACCGCATTGTTGGCGTTGCAAAAGATGCAAAGGCACAGGGTTTCGCGCAGGCAGTTGAGCCAACAATTTATACCATGAAGAACACCTGTGCAAACCCGAAGGTCCGCATCCTTATCAAGGTTGAAGCCAGCGAAATGTTGTCGGCAATTGCCGCGCTCAGGAAGCGCTGGCCGGAAATTAATAAGGGCGATGGCGAATTCTTCAGGTACCGGTTCCTGGACGAAATTTACGGTCGGCTCTTTCACAAAGAGGAGCAATTGCAGCAGGTTTTTACGGCGGCGGCCGTCCTTACCGTACTGATCGCCATGATGGGCCTTTTCGCCTACGCCCGCTACCTGATCGGAAGCAGAAACAAAGAGATTGCTGTACGCAAAGTCTTGGGCGCGGGCAGTTTTCAGCTGCTGCAGTTATTCAATGCCGGATTCCTCAAACTCGTGCTGCTTGCCAACCTGCTGGCCTGGCCGCTTGCCTATCTGTTTATGCAGGCATGGCTTGGCGGTTTTGCCTACCGGATCAGCATTCCCCTGTTTCCTTTTCTCGCTGCCTGCATGCTAACCGTATTTCTTACGCTTATTACAGTCAGCGCACAGGCATGGAGGGCAATGAAGGCAAGTCCGGCAGGGACACTTAAATATGAATAGCGAAGCACTGAAATAATGACTTTTAAAACCGATAACACATGTTCAAACTAAATATTCGCATTGCGCTGCGCAGCCTGTTGCGCAACAAACCTGCTGCGCTGATCAACATTACCGGTCTGACCATCGGCCTCACTGCCTGCCTCATGTTGCTCCTGTACGTTACTTATGAACGTAATTTTGATCGCCATGACGCGAGAACTACCCGTGTTTATGGCGTCATGACCAATGTTCCGGATGGTAAAGGCGGAATTACGGCCACATTTGATGGCACAACGACGGCCCTGGCGCCAATGTTACGGCAGTCGCTGCCTGCACTTGAAGCCGTTTGCAGGTTAAGTTATGGAAGCATACGTCTGATTGCCAGTGGCGAGCATGCCTTTAAAAAGGAAGCGCGTTTTGCTGAACCAGAAATTTTCCAAATGTACGGGTACCGGTTCCTGAGCGGCGACTCGACAACCGCCCTGGCCGATCCGCACTCGGTTGTACTGACCGCCTCTATGGCCAAAACGCTCTTCGGCAGGCTGGATGTGACCGGTTCCCGGCTGCGTTATCAGGACCAGTATGACCTTAAAGTGACTGCGGTTATAGAAGATCTTCCGCTGAACAGTTCCAACCGGTTCGATTACCTGATGCCCTGGTTATTCTATGAGACTGTCGATCCTTCCGCAAAGGAACTGAACTGGACTAATTACAGCTTCATAACCCTTTTAAAGCTGAAGCCTGGAATTGCCCCTGAAACTGTAAATAAAAGCCTGGTCACGCTGCTTAAGTCTTCGGGAAGCGACAGCGAGCAGCCGCATTTTATCTTTCCGCTGCAGCGCCTGCATTTATACGGCAAGTTCGAGCAGGGCAGGAGTGTAGGCGGCGATATTGAACAGGTCAGGCTTTTTACTGCGCTGGCACTGGGTATCCTGCTGCTGGCTTGTATCAATTTCATGAACCTTGCTACTGCCCGGGCGGGACGCAGGGCCAGGGAAGTAGGGGTAAAGAAAACGCTTGGTGCCGACCGGCGATCGCTGGTATTCCAGTTCCTAACCGAGTCAATGGTGCTTTGCCTGATCAGCGTAGCGCTGGCTGTTGCACTGGCCGAATTGCTGATTCCTGCTTTCAACAGCTTGCTTCGCGTGCAGTTGAATGTGGGTTATTTTAATGGCACAACCTGGTTGGCGCTGTTGGCCATCGTGCTTTTTACAGGTATCCTCGCTGGAAGTTATCCGGCCTTTTACCTGTCTTCCTTCAACGTGATCGGAAGCCTGAAACGAAATGCCCCCCTGCGCCGGTTCCTGCCCTTTTCCATGCGTCAGGTGCTGGTCGTGGTGCAATTCTGTTTTGCTGTCTCCCTGATTGTTGCAACCCTCGTCATCTACAAGCAGATCAGTTACATCAAAAACAGGCCGCTGGGAGTAGAGGTGCAGGCGCTTGTAGAAATGCCGCTTGAAGGCAACCTGAAAACCCGGTTCGAACTGTTCAAAAAGCGGCTGCTTGCCTCGGGCGCAGTAAGCGCGATGTACCAGTCTTCAGTTAAACTGGCGCATCACAGTTCGAATTTTACAGACATTCGCTGGCCAGGTATGCAAGCAGCGGTAAACCGGGTAATGTTTAATAAAGTAGGTACAGGTTATGACTTTATTAAAACCAATGGCATAAAAATGCTGGCCGGCAGGGACTTTTCGCCGGCTTTACCCACAGACTCCGGTGGTGTATTGCTGAGTGCACGCGCAGCGAAAATCATGGGACTGAAAGATCCGCTGGGAAAAGTGATCCAGGTCATGGGTGAGCGCCGCACGGTTATCGGGGTGTTTGCTGATTATGTATGGGATGAACCTGCCAAAACAAATAACCCGATGGTCGTACAGATGGAACCACTGCGCGGCGGCAGCATGACCATGCGTTTAAACACCGCGCACAGCCTGGAAGACAATATCGCGGCCATTTCCAAGATCGCCCGCGAAATGAATCCGGCTTACCCTGTCGAGCTCAGTTTCATGAACCAGGTATATGCCGGAAAATTAGAAAGTGAGCGGTTGCTTGGCCTGCTTTCCAGGATCTTCGGCGGCCTGGCCATTTTGATATCCTGCCTGGGCCTTTATGGCCTGGTCAGTTTCAGTGCGGAGCAGCGCACCCGGGAGTTTGGCGTAAGAAGGGTGCTCGGTGCAACCCTGCTAAACATCATGCAGCTCTTGTCGGCCGCTTTTCTGAAGCTTATTGCCGTGGCGCTGGTCATTGCCGTTCCGCTTTCTTGCGCGCTGATGAACACCTGGCTGCAGGGATTTGAATTTCATACATCCGTATCATTCTGGACCATCGCCGTGGCAACGCTGCTTACTTTGGCGCTCGCCCTGGTTACCATCGGCCTGCAGGCGGTACAGGCCGCGCGGGCCAACCCCGTCGATGCCCTGAAATATGAATAGCCGTTTTATAACTACACGAATGATCCTCATTGTAAAAATTATATGTTTAAATTGAACCTGAAAATAGCCTTGCGAAACCTTTGGAGAAATAAAGGTTATACTGCGATCAATATCCTGGGCCTCTCGGTCGGAATGGCCTGCTGCCTGCTCATTTTCCTGTTTATCCGGTACCAGACAAGTTTTGACAATAATTTTGCGAATGCATCACGCATTTTTCGCGTTGTATCGACATGGGAATATCCTGAAGGGATTTTCCGTTCAAAGGGAACGCCGCGGCCGCTGCCCCCGGCCATGCGCGAGGACATCAAAGAATTCGAAAAAGTGGCAGCCGTTCAGCACAGCAGTGCGATCCTGAAAGTGAACCTGCCGGATGGCAGCGAGAAGCTCAAGGTGAATCGCGCTATTTTTTTTGCGGAACCTGAATTGTTTGAAATTTTCAACTTCAATTGGCTCAAAGGCAATCCGTCGGTACTCAATACACCCAATACCGTCGTGCTGACTGACACCGTCGCCCGGACTTTTTTTGGTAGCGCCGAACAGGCTATCGGCCAGTCTGTCATCATGAATCAGGGACAGCCCTTACGGGTAGCCGGTGTGCTGGCCAATATGCAGCCAAACTCATCCTTTCCCCTGAACATCGTTGTATCGTATAAAACCTATAGAGACCCAAACATGCAAAGCTGGGGCTCGGTGACGTCGGCGTCAGAATGTTATGTGCTGCTTAAGCCTGGCGTTCACCCTGCTTCGCTGCAAGCCCCGATAAGCCGGTTTTTAAAAAAATATTACGATGGTACAGCCCCGGGAAAAGAAGGTCATTTGCTGCAGCCCCTGGCTGATTTGCATTACAATGCCGATTATGGAAACCTGGCTGGACAGATCATGCCACGCAACGAGCTGTATGGCCTGGCGGTGATTGGAATTTTCCTGATCCTCACCGCATGTATTAATTTTGTTAATATGGCCACGGCCCAGGCGGTAGGCCGCTCAAAAGAGGTAGGCATTCGTAAAGTGATGGGGAGCCGCAGAAAAGAACTCATTGTGCAATTCCTGACAGAGACCCTGGCCATATCGGTTTTATCCCTGCTGCTCGCCTGCGTGCTGGCCGAAATGGCACTGCCGGGCCTGAATTCCCTGTTCAGGGAAAACCTTTCATTCAGCCTGTTCAGCCATCCGGTGATCTTTGTTTTTATGGTCGGCCTGGTTCTCCTGGTCAGCTTCCTGGCGGGATTTTACCCGGCCCTGGTCATCTCCGGTTTCAGTCCGGCGCTGGCCATCAAAAACAAAATCAGCCAGGCTGCTTCGGGTGGAATGGGCCTGCGGCGGGTGCTGGTCGTTGTTCAGTTCGCCATTACTATTGTGCTGATTATCGGTACCATCGTCATCCTGGAGCAGATGCGCTACGTCAGGAACCAGCCGCTGGGTTTCGACACGCAGGCCGTAGCACTCGTCAGCGTCCCGAACGACAGTTTGTCACGGCCGCGGTTCGCCAACCTGCGCGACCGGATCACAAAAATACCTGGAGTTACAGAGGTGAGCCTCTGTGATGCACCACCATCGTCTATGAACAACAACCAGAGCAGTTTTAGCTACAACAGTACCCGCGACGAAACGTTCCAGATCAACGTGAAATTCGCAGACGAGCATTACCAGCGGGCATTCGGCCTGAAGCTGGCCGCCGGCCGCTTCCTTGCACGCAGAGATATCACAGCCGAATATGTTGTGAACGAGACACTGCTGAAAAAACTGAACGTTCGTGAGCCCGCCGATGCCCTGGGAAAGTACATTGTCTGTCAGGGTGTGAAGGCTCCCATTGTAGGGGTTGTAAGGGATTTTAACAACATGACGCTTCGCGAAACGATTTCGCCGCTTTTGCTTTGCAGCCGTGCGGCCTCTTACGAACTGCTGGCCGTGAAGATGGAAGGTAAAGCCATCATGCAGGCGATGCCGCAAGTTGAAAAAACCTGGAATGAAGTATTGCCAGAGTACGTTTACAGCTCCTCTTTTATGGACGAACAGATTGCAAACTACTATGAAAGCGAACGGGTAACAGGGACGCTTTTCAAAGTATTTGCCGGTGTGATCATGTTTATATCGTTCATCGGCCTGTTCGGGCTCATATCTTACGTAGCGACCCAGCGCACGCGAGAACTGGCCATCAGGAAGGTACTGGGCGCCTCCACAGCCGAACTCGTTCAATTGTTGAACCGCTCTTTCATCGTCATGGTTTGCTGCGCAAACCTGGTCGCCTGGCCGCTGGCCTATCTCTTTGTGACCCGCTGGTTGTCCCAATTTAATTACCGGATTGAACTGACGGTCTGGCCCTTTGCACTGGCCATGCTGGTATCCATAACTGTTACGCTGGCTACCGTAACGCTCCGTTCATACCGGGCGGCAAAAACCAATGCCATAGACGCTTTAAAATATGAATAACCGGCCTAACCAGGCCGCATTTAAATGAATGACCATGTTCAGACTCAACTTTCGCATCGCAGTTCGCAACCTGCTCAAAAATAAGGCTTATGCTGCCATTAATATAGCCGGGCTGTCGCTTGGGCTTACGGCATTTATCCTGCTCCTGTTGTACATGAACCATGAACGCAGTTACGATGAATGGTCGCCGGGCCTGGAAAATGTTTACCAGGTACGCGAACGCCATGATTTTTCTTCGCCCGATAACCAGGAACGCTGGCAGGATTTCGTAGACAGTCGGGCAGCCGCGCTGCTTGGCTCCAAAGTGCCCTCCATTACCTATGCTACCCGGGTAGATAACAACTGGGATAACGAGGCCAGCTCGGTCCGGCCTGAGCGGGGCGAGCCGCAGCTGGTGAAGGGGCTTCTTGATGCTGATGAAAATTTTTTTAGGGTCTTTCCCTATGTCTTTGTCTGGGGCGATCCGGTAAGCGCCCTGAAAAAGCCCGGAACGGTTGTCCTGAAGCAGGCGACAGCCTTGCGGCTGTTTGGAACCGACCGCGTGCTGGGCAAAACGGTTCGCCTGTTCAGGTGGCGCACCGACCCGGGGCAGGCGCTCACCGTTACTGGTGTTATCAAAGAACCCAAAGGCCCGCAAAGCCTGGCCATGTCTGGAATTCTGCGCACGGGTAACCGCGATAAAGATCCCGACCGGCCTGCCGCTTCAACGTACTGCGCCGTATACGTACGAACACGACCAGCTGCAGACACCTCAGCCCTGGCAAAAACGGTTAGCAGGGTGTACCTGGAACACAGGAAATGGTTGTTCGCTGCACGTAAGATTTCCTGGAAAGCCTACCGGGCAAAAGGCAACTATGCCGGCATGAAACTGCTGCCGTTGAAACAAGTGCACGCCAATCCGCCTTTCGGCGAAAATTGGCTCGAAAAATTGAAGCCTCTGCTCGTCATCTCCGTTTTCCTTTTCCTGATATCGGTTATCAATTTTGTTAACCTGGCAACGGCGCAGTCTGTACAACGCGCCAAGGAGGTGGGGGTAAAGAAGGTGCTGGGTGTGTACCGCAGACAGCTTGTGTTACAATTTCTGCTGGAAGCCGGTCTCCAGGCTTTTCTTGCCTTGTTTGTGTGCATTGCGCTGGTCGAACTGCTGTTGCCGGCATTTAATGCACATTTTGGCGTGTCGCTGACGTTCTGGCACCATCCGGATATCGCAAGCCTCTGTTTGCAGTTGCTGCTGGCCTTTGTACTGGTCAGTTTACTCGCCGGACTTTATCCTGCGCTCGTGCTGGCCAACTATGACCCAGTGCGGGTGCTTAAAGGCAGCTACGAACATGGGTTGAAAGGACTGCGGCTGCGCAACGCGCTGGTTATTTTTCAGTTTGTAATTTCCGTCAGTTTCATTATAGCAATGGGGGTCATGCAGATGCAGATGAATTTCATGACGCATCGAAACCTGGGATTTGAAAAAGCTCACCTGATCAATCTGAGAACAAATTATTCAGAAGATTTCGCAGAACGGCTGCGGCGCATTCCCGGTGTCGAATCGGTTTCGACCACAACGCAGGTCTTAGGTAACACCTTCAACGTGCCCGAAGAGATTACCTATAAAGGCAGGAAAATCAATCTGAGCACCGTTACGGTCAGCATGGATGCGTTGTCGGCGCTAAAGGTTCGCGCCGTGTCGGGACGGCTCTTTTCACCGAACTTTAAACAGGACACGATCAATTCGGTGGTGATCAATGAACAGGCAGCGAAGCTGATTGGCCCTAATCCTGTTGGCCAGGCTTACGATGTGTTGAGCGAGAAGGAAAAAAACACCTTCAGGATCATCGGCGTCATTGCAGATTACCATTACGATGGGTTTGATAAGCCCGTGCTGCCCACGGTTTACAAAGTAACTGCACTCGGGGGGACCTCGAGCACCAATAACTTGCTGCTGCGCATTGCTGCAGGGAATCAGCAAGCTGTATTGGCTCGGGTTGCGGCCGAATGGAAGCGCATGTACCCCGATTTTCCGGTCCGGTACTTTCCGGTTGCCGATGCTTTTGAGCAGGTCATGCAAGCCGATATCCGCCTAAAGAACCTCACAGCCGTATTTAGTGTACTTTCAGTCGTGCTCTCCTTGCTCGGCCTCTTCGCGCTGTCTACATTTACAGCGCGGCGCAGAACCAGGGAGATCGCCGTCCGGAAGGTGCTTGGGGCAACAGACCTGCAGATCGTATCCATGCTGAACCGCTCATTTGTGGTCCTGATCATCGCCGCTAACCTGGTTGCCTGGCCCGTTGCCTACCTGCTTATGGCCAGGTGGCTGAGTGGTTACGCTTACCGGATCGATGTGCCGCTGTTTCCCTTCGCAGCAGCAACAGTGTTGTCTGTGCTCGTGTGCCTGCTTACTGTGAGCATCCAGGCGGGTCGCGCCGCCCAGGCAGACCCCGTTAAGGCCCTGAAATATGAATAATTCAATCCACTTGTTATGATCGAACTGAATAATATAGAAAAATACCATCCTGCCAAGGGCATAAAGCATTATGTGTTGCGGCATGTCTCGGCCTCCATCGCCAGCGGCGAGTTTGTCTCGGTTATGGGGCCTTCCGGCGCTGGTAAGTCCACACTGCTCAATATTCTCGGTATGCTCGAAGAACCGACCTATGGCACATATCATTTTATGGGCGAGGACATCACTTCCATGAATGAACGCAAACGCATTGAGTTGTATCGCAACCACATCGGGTTTGTTTTCCAGGCGTATCACCTCATCGACGAGATGACAGTGCAGGAAAATATCGAGGCGCCGCTTATCTATAAAAAGATCGTTGCTTCTGAGCGCAAAAGCCGCGTAGCTGATCTGCTTGACCGCTTCAACATGGTGGCGAAAAAGGACCTGTTTCCAAGCCAGCTAAGCGGCGGCCAGCAGCAGCTGGTCGGTATAGCCAGGGCGCTTGTTGCTGAACCTTCGTTAATCCTGGCAGACGAACCCACAGGTAATTTACAGTCAGCCCAGGCCGCCGAGATCATGAGCCTGTTTCGTAAACTGAACCGGGAAGAAGGAATTACAATTGTGCAGGTTACGCATTCGGAAAAAAATGCCCAGTATGGCAACCGGATACTGACCATAGAAGACGGCGTTGTACGAACGGACACTCCGGTGGCAGGACAGCTGTAAGAGGGAGCGGGCGCGGTGTCGACAAGGCCGGAACGGTTTGCTGCTGGTTGGTGCATGCAGATTTCGTAGCTTTGCATGCCATGGCAACAAGAACTTACACCGATCAGCTCGGGCGAACGGTTACCGTACCTTTCAGGCCGCAAAAGATCGTTTCGGTCGTTCCTTCGCTGACCGAATTGCTTTTTGACCTTGGCCTGGATAAGGAGGTAGCCGGGGTGACCAAATTCTGCATTCACCCGATCGGCAAATTTGCCGGCCGGCCAAAGGTTGGTGGTACGAAAAAGCTTAAACTCGATATCATTGAAGCGATCGGGCCCGATCTGATCATTGCCAGCAAAGAGGAAAATACCCGCGCAGACATCGAGGCCCTCTCGGCCCGTTTTCCGGTTTGGGTGAGCGATATTGTGACAATCGAAGACAGCTTGCAGGCGCTGACAGAAATCGGGGCCATGGTAGACCGTGAGCCCGAAGCCGCATACCTGAAGCACCTGATCACGGCCGGATTCAACGACCTCGGTTCGCTGGCGCTGAACAGGCAGATTGCGCACAAAACCATGTACCTGATCTGGCGAAACCCATGGATGGCGGCAGGCCAGTCTACATACATAGATTCGATCATGCGCCAGAACGGATTACAGAATGTAGTACAGGAGGAACGTTACCCCGCGCTGGCCGAGGCAGATTTAAAGAAACTTGATCCCGGCCTGGTGCTGCTGTCGTCAGAACCATTTCCCTTCCGCTCAGAACATGCGGCAGAACTGCAGGCCATTCTTCCAAATGCCCGGATTCTGCTGGTCGATGGAGAAATGTTCAGCTGGTATGGAAGCAGGATGGTGAAGGCTGTACAATATTTTTTTGAATGGCAAAAGCTGGTTCAGGGCACCTGAAGCATCGCTCTTCCAAAAATAAAGTGCTGAAAATCTTTGAAGAACGTGCCAAATGCATTATTTTTTTTGAAAAACGCGTTGAACCCTTATCTTTGCAGTCTGAAACAATCCTAACTGCGGAAGTGGCGTAATTGGTAGCCGCACCAGACTTAGGATCTGGCGCTTCACGGCGTGGGGGTTCGAGTCCCTTCTTCCGCACTTGTTTTGAAATCCTGGCCCGACGGCCGGGATTTTTTTTGCTCCGGAGCCCATTGCGCCCGAAGCCAGAAGAGCGCCGGTTTATAAAACCTGCCGTTCTCCACATCAAAATTATGCTTTCATGAACAGGCGGCAACACCTGGCCCTTATGCTGGAGGTTATATTCAGAATCGCCTGATTATTCGCTGTGCTTCTGAACTGGATTGGCGGCCTGTCCCTCTCACGGTGGCACCCTGACGCGCAGCAATAAAAAGTTGCATTGTGTAACCAGATCATAGAGAGGAAGCGAATTTCCCTGCAGCCGGTAAGAGGATCTCGAGGGCATGCATCTGCAAGCGGCCTCATGCCTTTATTTTACTGAATTAAATTTTTTATAGACATATTCAGGATGGCCCGGTCTGGTACCGGAGACTGCTCAGTACCGGGCGCCCGGGGTCTGGTTTATGGCTGACCGGTCTTTCGCAGAAACAATATTTAACGACAGGATGCCCTAAACCGCTTCGCTGTGTTTTTGAGCCTTCGTTAATTTAATCAGGCCGAATATCAGGTTGCCGATCAGCAGCAATTGCCCGAGAACAAAGGCTGCAATCAATTTCTCAAAGATTTTCATCTCTGCCGGCGGCGTTATAAACGGACTTTCGCTGTTAAACCCGCCAATGCGGCCAAGTAGATAAATAATAGGTACCAGGGTGAGAAACAGATGCAGGAAGACCAGCCATTTGGATAACAGCGAACGGCTGTTGAGCTGGTAAACGAGGTAGCACAACACCAGGAACAGGCCAGCGGCGTAATACAGTGTACGTTTTGATAGCACATAATACGTGTCAGCAAGATTGATATCGAAGACGGCAGCGCGGGGGATAAAAAAAGATAGGCCCAGAATTGACAAGGCAACAATGAGCAGCATCTTAAAGGTTTTTTTTCCTGCAGCAGATGCAGCGAATGGTAATGGAGCAGCCATGGAATTGAATTTTGGCAAAGATAGGCAAAAGCTGTTTCGGACTCCCATGTTCTGCGGTTGCAGGGTAGCTTCTTGCAGCTTTTTGACACATCGACCCTGCAAAAATTTGTCGGGCAGATTGGAATTGTCCGAAAAATATTAGCTTTGGCTTAAGCCTTATTTGAAACTTATGGAAGATAACCAACCGATTCCGGCGCACGAAAACGAACGGGTTCTGAGCCTGGCTGAACTTGACATCGATTATTCGGGGCTGAAGGATAACTTCAAGGATCTAACCGAACTAGCTGCCCGCGTAGCGGGAACCGAAATATCACTTATTAACCTGATTGATTCATATACCCAGTGGAGTGTGGCCAGCCATGGCCTCGATGTGGATCAGATGCCCCGCGAAGAGTCCGTTTGCCAGCATACCATTATGGGTGAACGGTCTTTTGAAGTACCTGACCTGTCTGATGATGACCGCTTCAAGGATAAATTTTATGTCAAAGGACCGCTTGAGCTGCGGTACTATTTTGGTCTGCCACTCGAGGTCGAACCCGGCCGGGCAGTCGGCGCGTTGTGTGTCATGGACAGCCGGCGCCAGCAACTCGATCCTGAAAAAGTGGCCATGCTCCGCATTATTGCGGATGAGATCGTGAACCGGCTCAGGTCTTATAAAGCCATTGGCGACCTGAAAGAACAGGTCAAAAAAGTTGATGAGACCCGAAAAAAAGTAGCGCACGATATTCGTGGTCCGCTGGCCGGGATCATCGGGCTTTCTGAGGTGATCAGCCAGCAGGGGCAGGCAAATAAACTGGACGAAGTGCTCGACTTTATTGCCATGATTCATAAAAGCAGCAAATCATTGCTCGATCTGGCTGACGAGATCCTCTCAGACGATCAGGCAAAGCTGAAAACGGGCGACCAATATTTTAATATGCTCGTCCTGAAAGAAAAGTTACTGCGCTTATATGCACCGCAGGCTCATGGTAAAGAAATAGCTCTTCATATCGAGGTAAACCCTGAACGTGCCTCGATTCCTTTTCCAAAACCGAAGCTGATGCAGATTTCAGGGAACCTGATCTCGAACGCCATTAAATTCACGCCGCGGGGCGGCAGCATCCATGTAGATTTTGACCTGCTCACAGATGTAAGCAGCCAGAAGCTGAAAATCCTGGTAACAGACACAGGAGAAGGGATGGACGAGTCCGTTATTCAAGAGATAAACCAGGGTGGCGTAAAAAGCCGTACCGGAACAGCAGGCGAGAAGGGTTACGGTTTCGGGCTGTCGCTCGTCAAGCACCTTATTGAACAGCAGAAAGGCCAATTGAGAATCAGTTCCACCAAAGGGAGGGGTTCCAGGTTCGAAGTGATCCTGCCGCTCGACTAGCAGACTTGACGGGGCCGCCGCTAAATTCCGCCCATTCTTTCATTTGGCTGAAATTTTTCATACTTTTGCAACCCATAAAATAGCCCCTTAAAAGCTGTAGTTCGGCGCGAATTTGTTTTGGGGGGCTGGAAAACAAAAAAGACTTCAACAGAATGAATATCACACAGGAAAAGCAAGGCAACCTTGGTGCGGTCGTAAAAATCAAGATCACACCCGAAGATTACACCCAGAAGGTCGAGAAAGCCATCAAAGAGCAGGCTAAAAAAGCCAATCTCCCGGGCTTCCGTAAAGGAATGGTTCCTCCCGCACACATCAAAAGAATGTATGGCAAAAGCATCCTGGTAGATGAGATCAACAACCTGCTGAACGACACCCTGAACAATTATATTGGCGAGCAGAAACTCGAGATACTCGGACAGCCGCTTCCAAAAATGGACGATACCAAAGAATTTAACTGGGATGGTAACGACGAGTTTGAGTTCGACTACGAACTGGGTCTTGCGCCTTCTTTCGATGTGGATATCACTTCTGCCGATAAATTTACAGGCTATGTTGTAAAGGCTGACCAGGAAACCCTCGATGCCCGTATCAAGAACATCCGCAAAAGTTATGGTAAAATGACCAATCCTGAAGCTGCTGAGAGTGGCGACGTACTTTGGTCAGAGCTGACACAACTTTCACCAGACGGTTCGGTTTTCGAAGGCGGCATCACCAATACAGCTTCCGTTCGTCTTGACCTGATCGAAGACGGCGAGATCCTGAAATCATTGATCGGCCTGAAAGCAGGAGACGAGGTTGAAATTGATCTTAAAAAAGCCTTCGCTGATGACGCGCAGTTGGCAAAGGTGCTGAACATCAGCGAAGAAGACGCAAAAGAACTGCAGTCTAAATTCAGGCTGACCGTAAAAAACGTAAACAGACTTGAAGAAGCGGATCTGAACCAGGAGTTTTTTGACAAACTTTTTGGCAAAGACACCGTGACAGATGAGGCTGGTTTCGTTGCTAAGATAACTGAAGAGGTGGAAGGTATGTTCAAACAGGACGCAGACCGCCAGTTGTCTAACGATATTTACGAAAAATTGCTGCAAAAGTATACACTCGAACTTCCTGATGAATTTTTGAAAAGGTGGCTGAAAGCTACCAATGAGAAACTAAGCGACGAGGAACTGGAGCAGGGATATGCTGATTTTGCTAAAAATCTCCGCTGGACATTGATCGAGAACAAGATCATGAAAGACAACAGCATCGAGATCAAATACGAAGATGTATTCAAAACGGCTAAAGAACGCCTTGATGCACAGTTTCGCATGTACAGCCCGAGCCCGATGCCTGAAGATCAGCTTGCTCAGTACACCGTTCAGTTCCTGCAGGACAAAGAAAACGCCAACCGCATTTTCGAAGAGGTCAAAGCCATCAAGACTTTTGATTACATCAAATCTGTAGCCACGATCGATGAGCAGGAAATTGATTACAAGAAGTTCACCGAACTGACCAAAGCGTAAATCTTTGACAGTGCCGGCCCCGAACGCTGACCGTTTGTCAGTTGCCGGCATGATGACGATATAAAAAAGGAGCAGCATTTACGCTGCTCTTTTTGTACCTGCTGCCAGGGTCAGGGCTTGAAATATCTTCATTTTCTGGTATTTATGTCGGGTTATGAAATGCTTTACAGCGGCGGGCGACGGGCCGGGCGGCTGGTTCCCCGCTGAATAAATTTTATAATCTGGAATATTTAAATAAATTGGCACGTAAATTAACTATACAGTCTGCAGTTATAAAAACGTATCAATTCCCCGGGAGCAGGCAGCCGCAACAGGTAAAAACGACCGGGCCAAAATCATTATTACATGAATATAGACGCTAAAGAATTCAGAAAATTCGCCGTGAAACACCAGGGAATAGGTGGTTTGCACGTAGATAAATTTATTGCACAGGCCAACCTCTCGCCGCAGTCGATGACTCCTTACATCATCGAAGAACGTCAACTCAACGTGGCGCAAATGGACGTTTTTTCTCGTTTAATGATGGATCGCATCATTTTCCTGGGCGATGCGATTTATGATCAGAATGCCAACATTATCCAGGCTCAGTTGTTATTTCTTCAATCGGCAGATGCAGAGCGGGACATCCAGATCTACATCAACTCTCCGGGCGGGTCTGTATATGCAGGTTTAGGGATTTATGATACCATGCAGTATATTCAACCTGATGTAGCTACGATCTGTACCGGCATGGCCGCATCAATGGGTGCAGTACTGCTGGTAGCCGGAGCCAAAGGTAAACGTGCTGCCTTGCCGCACTCGCGTGTCATGATCCACCAGCCATCGGGCGGTGCGCAGGGTGTTGCTGCAGATATGGAGATCAACCTGCGGGAAATGCTGAAATTGAAAAAAGAATTATACGATATCATCTCAGAACACTCGGGGCAAACCTTTGAATGGGTTGAAAAAGCCTCAGACCGCGACTACTGGATGACGGCAGATGAAGCCAAAGCGATGGGTATGGTCGACGAGGTTCTGAGCCGAAACGAAAAAAAATAATGGCCAAAAGTTCAAAAGACATTCGCTGCTCATTTTGCGGCTCCGGCAAACAGGATACACTCATGCTGATTGAGGGGCTGGATGCACACATTTGCGACAAATGCGTATCACAGGCCCATCAGCTGGTTATGCAGGAGATGGGCAATAAAAAGTCGGCAGCTGCCCAGCAAACGCTGACCTTGCTCAAACCGCTGGAAATAAAGCGGCACCTGGATCAGTACGTGATCGGGCAGGACGATGCAAAGAAGGTGCTGGCTGTTGCAGTATACAACCATTACAAACGCCTGAACCAAAAGGTTGACCAGGACGAGGTGGAGATCGAGAAATCGAACATCATGCTGGTCGGGGAGACCGGTACGGGTAAGACTTTGCTTGCAAAGACCATTGCCAAGATCTTACATGTGCCGTTTTGCATCTGTGATGCTACGGTGCTAACAGAGGCCGGTTATGTAGGCGAAGATGTGGAAAGCATCCTGACCAGATTGCTGCAGGCAGCAGATTATGATGTGGCTGCCGCAGAACGCGGTATTGTTTACATTGACGAAGTGGATAAAGTTGCACGCAAAAGCGACAATCCCTCTATTACACGCGACGTATCTGGCGAAGGCGTTCAGCAGGCTTTGCTGAAAATCCTGGAAGGTACCGTGGTTAACGTGCCTCCACAGGGTGGGCGCAAACACCCCGACCAGAAGATGATTGCGGTCAATACCAACAACATCTTATTTATCTGCGGCGGTGCTTTCGACGGCATTGAACGCAAAATTGCAGGCAGGCTGCGTACCCAGGCTGTAGGGTATAAAGTGAAACGTGATGATGCGGAACTGGACCTGAAAAATTTGTACAAGTACATTACGCCGCAGGACCTGAAGTCTTTCGGACTGATTCCCGAGCTGATTGGCCGTATTCCGGTACTGTCGCACCTGAATCCGCTCGACCGCGAGGCGCTGCGCAACATCCTGACCGAGCCGAAAAATTCGCTTGTAAGGCAATATGTAAAGTTGTTCGCCTACGAAAATGTAGACCTGGTGTTTGAAGATGATGTGCTGAACTTCATTGTAGACAAGGCGATGGAATACAAGCTCGGCGCAAGGGGATTGCGGTCTATCTGCGAAGCCATTATGCTCGATGCGATGTTCGACGTTCCATCAGACGATGGTACGAGCGAGTTGCGGATCGACCTGGACTACGCCAGGGAGAAATTCGAGAAAGCAGATTTTAAAAAGCTTAAAGCA
This sequence comes from Pedobacter yulinensis, assembly GCF_003029735.1. GTDB lineage: Bacteria > Bacteroidota > Bacteroidia > Sphingobacteriales > Sphingobacteriaceae > Pedobacter > Pedobacter yulinensis. The sequence goes on along the minus strand of NZ_KZ686269.1, from coordinate 1,345,248 downwards.
GCATAAAGAAATCCCCGGCAAAACCGGGGATTTTTTGTACCTGCGTAATTAAAAGGAGAAATATATGAATGAAGAAAAAGACGTAAAGAAAGATGAGCAAGTCGTAAAAAACGCCAAAAGGGTTAAGGAAGTAGATTCACCGGTTAAATCGGGACTGCAGTCCAAAAACGAGATCGTAACGAACTGGCTGCCCCGGTATACCGGCAGGCCCCTGGCCGAATTTGGCGAGTACATCCTCCTGACCAATTTCAGCAAATACCTGCAGATGTTCAGTGAATGGCATGACAACGCGCCGATCATGGGTCTGGATAAACCCATGCAAAGCGTGACTGCCAATGGAATCACGATTATTAATTTCGGCATGGGGAGTCCGCTTGCCGCAACCATGATGGACCTGCTTACAGCCATTATGCCCAAAGCATGCCTGTTTCTTGGCAAGTGCGGTGGTTTGAAAAAGAAAAACCAGCTCGGCGACCTGATCCTGCCTATAGCGGCTATCAGGGGCGAAGGGACCTCAAATGATTACCTGCCTGCAGAGGTACCTGCCTTACCTTCTTTTGCGCTGCAGAAAGCGATTTCAACAACGATTCGTGATTATGGCCGGGATTACTGGACCGGTACCTGTTATACAACGAACAGGCGGGTTTGGGAACACGACCGCGATTTTAAACGGTACCTGAAATCACTGCGTGCCATGGCTGTTGATATGGAAACAGCAACCATTTTTACAACTGGGTTTGCCAATAAGATCCCAACCGGGGCTTTACTGCTGGTCTCAGATCAGCCCATGATCCCGGAGGGTGTTAAAACTGCAGAAAGCGACAGCTCGGTTACAGAGCGGTTCGTAGAAACACACCTGCGTATCGGTATTGATTCGCTTAAACAGTTAAGCAACAACGGTCTTACCGTTAAACACCTGCAGTTTTAATACGCTTCGGGGCTATCTGTAAAGTCAGCGCGGCCGGTGCCTTGAGATACCAATCGCCATTCATTGAATGGAAATGAAATCATGACCAGGCCCGCAGTAGGCAGGTTGTAGATTTCAGCATCGCTCAGGTAGTTAGCCAGTTCGGTAAGTCCAGGATTGTGCCCTACCAGTATGACGGTGCTTAACTTGTCGCTAAAGCTGGTAACTGTGCGCAGTAAGGTCCTGACCGGTGCTTCATAGACCTCGTCAAGCGTTACAATACCGTCGGCTGGCAGGCCAATGCCGGTGGCAAAAAGTACCGCCGTATCGAAGGCGCGCCGTGCCGGACTGCTGAATACACCTGCCAACCGGATCTGGCGGTCGGCAGTTTTGCCGGCCATGAGCCGAACGTCTTCAGCGCCCGCGGTCGTGAGCGGCCGTTCAAAGTCTGCACCCGCCCTTGCATAGGCGGCTTCACCATGTCTTAAAAGCAACAGTTGTTTGTTCATGATTCCAGCTTCGTCACGATTTTAGAAACGATCTCTTCCGGGCTAATGAGTTCCATACAGGACAGGTGACCGCAATAGCAGGGTTTATTGCCATATATCGAATTGGGCCGGCCGGGATGGTCGGGCTGTATGCAGTCACTGAGTAACTGCCCGTAACCTAGAAATCCCGCGAAGGGGTGCGTAGGTCCCCAGACAGACACAACCGGTACGCCGCAGAGTGAGGCCATGTGCATGCCTGCCGAGTCCATGGTTAACATCAGGTCGAGGTTAGACATAACGGCAAGCTCCTCAGAAAGGTTAAACCTGCCGATCAGGCTGACTGCAGCAGGATACGCTTTTTCCCAGGCCAGCGCTTGCTCTTGTTCTTCCTTTCCTCCGCCAAAAACATACAATTGGTAACCTCTGGCCGAAAGCGCTGCGATAACCGCCTGCATGCTGACCGGCGGATAGACTTTAAAGACATGCTGGGCAAAGGGAGCAATACCCACCAGTTTTTTGCCTGCAGGCAGCGAGAAGCCTGTTGGCAGGGGCAGGGGATTTCGTTCAAGCCGGTGGCTGAGTGAAAACGGAAAGCCGAGCTTTCTGAAGACGTCAGCATAACGTTCGGTGGTAGGCTTGAGCGGAACGAGTTTTTTGTTGCTTTCCCTTGTCAGTGCCGCTTTTTCCCTGCGTCCTTTGTTCAGGCGACATATCCGGATGCCGCGCGCGCGCAGCAGCAGCGAAAGGGTGCGGCTGCGGATGTTGTCGTGCAGATCGGCTACCGCGTCAGGGGCCAGGGTACTCAGTTCTTTTGCGAGTTTGAAAAGTCCGTAAAAGCCCTTGTGTTTTCCTTTAGGCTGCAGGCCATGAAACTGGACAGACCTGATGCCACTGAAAAAGGAGGCGAAGGCTTCGCGACTTACCATGATCAGTTTGGTGTCGGGGTAGGCGGCGCTGAACTCCCTCAGGACCGACGCAACCATAGCCACATCGCCCATAGCAGAAAAACGGAATATTACCAGGGTGCCGGGGCGCTGCATGTCAGGCTTGTTTATAAAGCACGGGGTTCAGGCTGGGATCGTTATACATTTTCATCTGCTTATAGACTTTCATGTATTTACGGCCTGCCGCGATGTCTTCCAGAAGCTGGTCAATGCTCAGCGAAAGGTCCTGCCGCTGGGTAAGTAGAATGTTTAGTTTTTGACGGCAGTTTTCCCGGTGCAGCTCGTCGGCATCGAAGCGGCTGGTCTCCTCCTGCATGTGGTATATTTTCAGGGCCAGGATAGAAAGCCTGTCAACTGCCCATGCAGGGCTTTCAGTGTTGACTCTTGCATCAGGAAGCGCCGTGATGTCCTTGTACTGTTCCAGGAAATAACTGTCGATAAATTCAACCATGTCGGTACGCACCTGGTTTTGGGCATCGATGCGGCGTTTCCAGCCCAGGCCCTCGGCCGGATCGATGTTTGGATTTCGAACCACGTCTTCCATGTGCCATTGGGCCGTGTCGATCCAGTTCTTTGCATAGAGCAGGTGCTCAAGCGTGTGCGCTTCATAGGGATTATTTACCGGGTGGTCAATGTTGTCGAACCGGTGATAGTCTTCGATGGCCCGGTCGAAAATTTGATTGCAGAGTTGGCTGATCATGCCGCAAAAGTAAAGAAAATCGGGCGTATCAGACTATTTTTATACGATCAGGTCCTCCCTCAACGTATTGATAGTGTACATTACCTGGCCACAGCGTACACCGCGGTTTGGTCAGATAATTGATGAGTATTGAAGTCTCCGTACACGAGCGCTTGTTCAGCAGATGAAAAAAGAAAGTACGCCTCAGAAAAGTCTTATCGATGCCGTAAAAGGAAAGGTGATTATCGGCTTTCTGCTGGCTTGTATTGCTTTATTTACAGCCTGGGGCGTTAGCAAGGGGGCATTTAACGAGATATTGAGTACTGTAGACAACATCTCTTCGCCGAACGAGAAACTGCGCCTTGTGAACGACCTGTCGCTGCGTATCGCCAATCTGGACCAGTCGCAGAAGAGAAAAGCATATAATGCGCCGGGCAATTACAGCCGCTTTTTCACTGAATCGAAATTGCTGCGTCTTAAGCTAGATACACTCAACCGGCTTTATGCAAATGATACGGTACAGCTTGCCCGTTTTCAATCTATCGAAAAATTGCTTGCAGCGCGAGATAAGCAGTTTCTTGACTACCTGAAGGTGCGCGAGGGCATGGTGAATAACAAGGCAATTGCAAGCCAGCTGCAGCGGCTCAATGAATTGGTAGACCAGGGCGCCAGGCTTTCTGATACGACTATCGTCGCGACCGAGCGAACCACTTCTACGACAACGCTGGTGCCGGTTGAAAAGGAACGGAAGGGTTTTCTGAATAAGCTTTTCGGAAAGAAACGCGCCGGAGAAGAGCCAGGTGAACCGCAGAGCGTTACCAATGAGCAATTCAACGTAAAGCTCGATACCATTGCGCTGGCCAGACAGGATAGTCTGACCAGGAGCCTGGAAAATTCGCTCAGGATTATCGAGCGTGAACAAAAGGCCAAAAGCAAACGTTTTCTGGACCGGGAAGCTGAGCTGGCAGAAGCCAACGGGCAGCTGATTAACCGCATGCTGAACATTCTTGGCCAGGTTGAAAAACAGGTGGTTGAACAGATCAACCAGAATGTACGGAAGGCCCAGCAAACGGTTAACGGAAGCGTGGACCGGATTACCCTGATCATACTTTCGTTTTTCGTGCTTACGGGAATCCTGCTTTATTTCATCCTTTCAGACATTGTACGGAGCAACCGCTACCGCAGAGAGCTCGAAAAGGCGAAGGAAGAAGCCGAGCAGTATGGCATGGCCAAACAACGCTTTCTTTCAAACATGAGCCACGAGATCCGGACGCCGCTGCAGTCGATTATTGGCTTTTCAAAACTGATCGGCGAACAGGAGAAACCTGAGCGCAGGCACATTGAAGCCATTCACCATTCCTCTGAGCACCTGCTTCAGATCGTAAACGAAGTTTTGGATTACAACCGGATTGTTTCGGGCGAGCTGACCTTTTCGGAGCAGGTATTTTCCATGCCGCAGCTGCTGGACGAGGTGCTTGCAGCCATGCGGCCACATGCCGAGGCAAAATCACTTTCGCTGGCTGCAACTTACGATCTGCATGAGGTTGAATTTGTTAAAGGCGACCCTTTCAGGCTGAAACAGGTTCTGTTCAACCTGCTTGGCAACGCGGTCAAATTTACCATGCAGGGCAGCATCACCCTTGCTGTGAGCTGTAAAACGCAGGCCGAAGAACTTCATTTCAGTTTCTCGGTCCGCGATACCGGTATCGGCTTCGATGAGGCAGACAGCATACGGATCTTCAGGGAATTTGAACAGGTGGAGATGCCTGAGAAGAGCATCATCAATCAAACCGGTACCGGCCTTGGCCTTGTGATCAGCAAGTCGATCGTGGAAAGTTTGGGTGGGCGTATTTATGCGCGCAGCAGGCCCGGGGCAGGGAGCACCTTTGTGTTCTACCTCACGTATATGCGTGCAGAACGGCCGGCGGCAACAGATGAGCAGCAGGTACGCAGGTTCAATTATCCATTTAAGGTCTGGATTGCAGACGATGATGCACTCATCGTTGATCTATGCAGCCTGATCTTCAAAAAGCATGGGATCGCGTTTCAGGCTTTCACATCGCCATTGGCCATGCTGGAAGCCACACTGACGCCCGATGTCAGGTATATTCTGCTCGACATCCGCATGCCCGGTATGTCGGGGCTTGAACTTTGCAGCCACATGCGGCAGCGTGTTGCCGCGGGGGTCAGCATATTTGCCATTACCGCCCAGGTCTTGCCTGACGAGCGTCAGAAAGTAATCGATCAGGGCTTTGACGGCATCTTAACCAAACCTTTTCGTGAGGAAGAATTGCTGGCCATGCTGCAGGGAAATGCGGCGCCGGCAGAGCCGCCGGTAAACATGATCGCCGACACACCTGAAGTCCGACCACCGGATTTATCAAGGCTGGAAAAAATGACCTTTGGCGATGCACGGCAGATGAGCCGGATTTTGCATCGTTTCGTAACCGATACGGAAAGCGACCTCGTTGCCCTTTCAGCTGCACTCAGATCTGATGATTCAGACAAGGTGCACGGCCTGGTTCACAAACTTGCCGGTCGTACGGGGCAGATCGGCGCCGGCGATATTGCGGCCGACCTGAGGGAAATGGAGGCTGCACTTTATGCCGCCAGCGGACTCAGACCGGGTGACGCGCCTGCGATCGAACAGCTGGCAGACAGGCTTTTGCTGGTAGTGGCACAGATCAGGCGCATGGACGTTTACACGCAGGCCGTATCCTGATCCGGCAGTCTTTTTTGAAACATTCAGCCCGCCCGGCGTGTTCAGAAAGGAAAAACACCTATGCTTAAACCGATTGAAAACCTTCCCTCGCATGTTGTAGGCGTGCGGGCATCTGGGGAGGTGACTGAAACCGATCTGAAAGAAGTTTTACTGCCGGCACTCGATGCACTGGTACAAAGCCAGGACGAAATTTATTACCTGCTCGTATTAGACACAACGGTGCAGAACTTTACCGCTGGTGCCTGGATCCAGGATATGGTAGCCGGGCTGCGGCACTTTACCAAATGGAAAAAAATGGCCATCGTAACGCCGCAGGAATCGGTGGAGACCTTTACCAATTACTTCTCATACATCAGTCCCGGCGAGGCACGGGGTTTTAAAAAAGACGAACTTGACCAGGCAATCGCCTGGGTTAGCACTAAAAACGAAAAATAGATATGGAAAAGCTCAGATCGCTTCTGGCCGGCTTCGCCGGGTCGGTAGCGCTTAACCTGCTGCATGAATCGATGCGAAAGCAAGACCGTGAAGCACCGCGGGTAGACAAGGTGGGAAAAGAAGCCCTTGCACGTGCCCTGAATTATTTTGGCGCACCGGTGCCGGGGAAAAAAGAACTTTACCAGGCCACACTTGCTTCAGACCTGGTTGGCAACGCCTTTTACTATTCACTGATCGGTGCCGGCGACCCGCGGTTCGTCTGGCCGAGGGGTGTTATGTATGGGCTGATGGCAGGGGTAGGGGCAGTGCAACTTCCCGAGCCTATGGGGCTTAATCCCGATCCGGTAACCCGTACAACCAAAACCAAAGTGCTGACTGCCGGCTATTATCTTTTTGGCGCACTCGTCACCGCGGCAGTATTTAACATGATCAGGAAAAAATAGTTCAGGAACAAAACATGGAAGAGAAAAGAAACCGGTCCACTTATAACCGGCCTGCCGGAGACCGGACCATTGACGCCGAAGTATTACATATAGACTTACCCAAATTCAGGGTTCAGATTAAAACAGAAGAGGCCTGGCTCAAATCTGACCGGAACGCCATTACCGTTTTCAAAACCGAAGGCATGACGATCACCCTGCTCGCGCTTCACCAGGGTGCGTTGCTGCAGCCGGGAAGTTATGAAGGTACGGGACTGCTGACAGTACAGATCCTGGAGGGCGAAATGGAATTCGTTACAGAGGCAGATGTTTTCAGGCTTACAGAAGGGCAACTGATCAATCTCCATGAACACTTGCCGTTTCGCTCTTCAGCTACGCAGGAAACGCTCGCATTGTTGACCATGGTCCGGTTTGCTGAGCCTGGGCCGGTAGCAGAGCAGCCAGAAAGCCTGCAGGCGGACGGCTTCGGCAATATGATCGACAGGCCGCCGATTTCAGGCAGCACGCCGCCTTTGTCAGAGCTTGACCGCACGCGAATGGAGAATCCGCCCGATGCCTAAGCCGCAAAAGGATGCGGGTACAGGAGAGAACCGGGAGGCTAACACAATCTTGTTACAGAAATCTGATATCAGACGGTTTTCCAGTATACTTGTGTTTCGAACAAAGACGAATGAAGTTGATAACGAGAATGCTGCTGGTGCTGCCGCTTGCGGGATCTTTTTTAATGCAAGCCTGCAACAGCGGGAAAAGCAAAACGCCTGTTGCAAGCCAGGCTGACGCCGTGCCCGGCGGCGCGGTGATCCGCTTTAATGGCGATACATCTACGGTCGGAATGGTCCGCGTACCCGGTGGTACGTTTATGATGGGGGCAGACAACGATCAGGCTGACCAGGATGAATACCCGAAGCACCAGGTAACGGTCAGCGCCTTCTGGATAGATGAACATGAAGTGACCAATGCGCAGTTTGCCGCATTTGTGAAGGCTACGGGTTATCAAACCACCGCAGAGCGGAAACCGGACTGGGAAGAACTGAGGAAGCAGCTGCCGCCGGGCACGCCAAAGCCAGATGATAGCCAGCTTGTTCCTGCGTCACTTGTTTTTAGTCCGCCGGCACAGCCGGTCGACCTGAACGATTTCAGCCAGTGGTGGAGCTGGGTGCCTGGTGCCAACTGGCGGCATCCCGAAGGGCCGGGAAGCGATATTACAGGCAAGGAGAACCATCCGGTTGTTCACGTAAGCTGGGATGATGCCAATGCCTATTGCCAATGGGCAGGTAAGCGGCTGCCAACAGAAGCCGAATGGGAGTTTGCTGCCCGGGGAGGACGGGAAAACCAGATTTATCCCTGGGGCAATGAGCATATAGAGGCCGGAAAGCCAAAAGCCAATTCCTGGAACGGGCATTTTCCTGATAAAAATACTTCTAAAGATGGATTCCAGGGCCTCGCTCCGGTAAAGTCCTTCAAAGCGAACGGATATAAGTTATACGACATGGCAGGTAACGTTTGGGAATGGTGTTCAGATTGGTACCGCAATGATTACTATGCCAGTGTTGCACGGGCAGGAGGCGTAATCAATCCGCAGGGGCCGGCAGACAGTTACGATCCGGAAGAGCCGTCAGTCCCCAAGCGTGTGGCAAGGGGTGGGTCATTCATGTGCAATGACAGTTACTGTTCAGGCTACCGGGTAGCCAGGCGAATGAAAAGCTCATATGATTCAGGTTTGAGCAACATGGGGTTTCGGTGCGTGCGCTCAGAAAAATAAAAAAAAAATGAAAATTTTTTAACTTAAAGTTGGTAACTTTACGAAAGTTACCAACTTTGCAGGACTCGTACTGAATCCCAGGCACTCCGCCTAAACCCTGTCAGAACGCATCATGGCCGCGTCATAAAATATTTATGTTAATGCATCATTGTTGCATTAATAAGTAATTGTCTATTTTTGTGAAAAAGAGTTATGATGAACGAGAAAAATTTTGACGTAATCGTCATTGGCGGAAGTTTTGCCGGCCTTGCTGCCTCGCTTGCCCTGGCACGGGCCCGCAGAACTGTATTGGTAATCGACAGTGGCAAGCCCTGCAACAGGTATACGCCGCATGCGCACAACCTGATCGGATTTGACGGCATTCCGCCGACAACCGTTCTCGAAAAAGCGAAGGCCGATGTTGCCAGATACCCGACAGTGTCGTTTTTGAATGATCTGGCTGTAGAGGCGCTTCCCGAGGGTGAAGGGTACCAGGTAAGAACGGCAGGTGGCGGATCTTTCCGCACACGCAAGCTATTCTTCGGCACCGGCGTGCAGGATCTTTTCCCCGCCATTCCAGGCTTCGAAGATTGCTGGGGACGTTCGATCGTTCATTGCCCATACTGCCACGGTTATGAGCTTGCGGGCAAACCAACCGCTCTTTTTGCCGCCGGCGATGACGCCATGCATTTCGCGAAACTTTTGCCGCAGTGGGCCGGAAGCCTGACATTGGTTACACACGCACAGGGGACCTTCACTTTATCGCAGCTCGAATACCTGAAAGCGCATAGCATCCCGGTCATCGATACACCGATCGCAGGATTCGAACACAGCAAAGGCATGTTAACGGCCATCCGCTTCGAGGAGGGTCCTGCATTGGAAGTTGCTGCCATGTATGCGCGTATTCCTTTCAAACAGCACTGCGAGCTGCCTGAGCAATTGGGATGCCTGCTGAACAGCGACGGCCTGCTCATGACGAATGAAATGCAGGAAACGACCGTCGAAGGAATTTACGCTGCTGGCGACAATACGACCCAAATGCGTTCACTGGCCAATGCCATAGCGCTGGGAACAAAAGCCGGCGCCATGATAAACGGTGCATTGCTCAACTGAGTGCCCGGTACCTCCGGTTGCAAAACGGCAGATGAACGCTTCGCGGCATTGTTATCTTGCGTCAAGAAAGCTAATTTTGTATTCCACTCAAATGCCCCGTAATGCCCACAGAGATCAAATGCCCAAGTTGTGCCCATGTTTTTCCGATGGAAGATGCCATCGCCGAAGACTACAAAAAGGAATTGCGCGAGCAGATGCGTTCCTTTACCCAGAAAAAGGAAGAGGAGTACCGGCAGAAACTGGAAAAAGCTGAGCGTGAAAAATCGGACCAGCAGCGCCTGTTTGAGCAAAAACTGACTGAAGAAAAAAACAAGCTGAAAACAGATCTCGAAGCCAATCTGCGCAAAAACATTGCAGCCGACTTTGAAACACAACTGCGGCTTCTTGAAGAAAATGCCAAAGACAACGCTGAACGGCTGCGCCTGGCCAGGGAGAAGGAAATCCAGTTTTTGCAACGCGAACAGGCGCTGAAAGACAAGGAGGCCGAAATGGAACTGGCCCTACAGCGGCGCATCCAGGAGCAGCGGAATGAACTGGTCGAGCAGATCAGGAAACAGGAAGCAGAAAAAAATGCGATTAAAGATACCGAGCACCAGCTGCGGTTAAAAGAACTTGAAAAACAACTCGACGACCAGAAAAAGCTGGCCGAAGAAATGCGCAGAAAAGCCGAGCAGGGCAGCATGCAGCTTCAGGGCGAAGTGCAGGAACTGATTCTCGAAGAGCTGCTGCGCAACAACTACCCGTTCGATGTAATCGAAGAGGTCGGCAAGGGCGTAAGGGGCGCAGACTGCATTCAGCTGGTTAGAAACCAGTTTGGGCAGGAGTGCGGGCGGATCATTTATGAGAGCAAGCGTACCAAAGATTTTTCTGCCGAATGGATTGAAAAGCTCAAACGCGATATGCGGAGCCTGGGAATCGACGTGGCCGTGATCGTAACGCAGGCGTATCCCAAGGGAATGACTTGTTTTGGGCAACGGGACGGTGTCTGGATCTGTTCTTTTGAGGAAGTAAATGCTGTGGCCTATGTGCTCAGAGAAGGCATCCTCAGGCTTTCAGGGGTTATGAAATCGCAGGAAAACAGGGGAGACAAGATGCATCTCCTGTATGATTATCTGACCAGTTCCGAATTTTCCGAGCAGTGGAAGGCCATCCGTGAGGGGTTCATGAGTATGAAATTATCCATACAAAAGGAGCGTGATGCGATGGAGCGGTTATGGAAAGCCCGGGAGAAACAGCTTGAAAAGGTATTGCTCAATGCGGCCCATATCCGCGGTTCGATCGAGGGCATCGCAGGCAGCGAAAACATCCAGCTTGGTTTGACCGACGAGGAGGAAGACCCCCTGCTGATCGACTGACCGGTTCAGCTATAAAACTTTTTTACCGGGTATGGCATCAATGAGTTTCTGGGTGTAAGCAGCTGTTGGCCTTGCATAGATGTCATCCGGATAACCTTCTTCTTCAATTTTTCCCTTGTTCATGACGATCATCCGGTCAGAAATGTGTTTAACAACGGCCAGGTCGTGCGATATAAAAATATAGGTGAGCCTAAACTCTTCCTGCAACTGCCTGAGCAGGTTCAGTACCTGCGCCTGCACGGATACATCGAGCGCCGATACCGATTCATCGCAAATGATAAACTCAGGCTGCAGTGCCAGGGCCCGGGCAATTACGACCCGCTGACGCTGTCCACCGCTGAACTCATGCGGATACCTGTTAAAGTGCTCCGCTTTCAAGTCTACTTTTTCAAGCAATTCGACGGCGCGATCTCTCCGGTTCCGGTCGCTGCCATGAAGGCCATGGACCTTTAGCGGCTCGGTAATGGAGTCACCGATGCTGATGCGGGGGTTAAGCGAAGAATAAGGGTCCTGGAAAATAATCTGCATGTTTCGCCGCATGTCCTGTAGCTCCTTCCGGTTTTTTTCGCGCATTTCAGATCCTTTAAAAAGGATGCTTCCTGCACTGGGCTCGACCAGCCTCAGCAAGCTGCGGCCCAGCGTGGTTTTGCCGCATCCCGATTCTCCGACCAGACCCAGCGTTTCGCCCGGAAAAACCTTGAAACTTACCGCATCTACTGCGCGCACCACTTCTGTAGACTGTCCGAACAGTCCTTTTTTTACAGGGTACCAGGTGCTCAGTTCTTTTACCTCGAGCAGCGGTGCCTGTGCATACAAGGTCGATCTCCGTGCCTGGATTTCCGCTTCTGTATAGCTGTTTTCGGCTTGCAGGTGCCGTACCGACTGGCTGGCATCGGCATGTAAAAAGTCGGCTACCACGGGCAAGGTCTTCAGGCGCAGGCTGGGAGCCGGCCGGCAGGCCAGCAGGCCTTTCGTATAGGGGTGCTGTGGGTTCTGAAAGATCTGTGCCGCAGGCCCCTGTTCAACTACATCGCCACGCAACATCACAGTCACCGTATCGGCAATTTCACTGATAACCGCCAGGTCATGCGAAATAAAGATCATGCCCATGTTGCGCTCAGTTTTCAGTCGGAGCAATAATTGCAGGATCGTTTTCTGGACCGTAACATCGAGCGCAGTGGTTGGTTCGTCGGCAATCAGCAGTTCGGGGTTGCAGCTCAGCGCCATGGCAATCATGACCCGTTGTTTTTGCCCGCCCGAGATCTGGTGCGGATAATTGTCGAAAATCTGTTCGGGCCTTGGCAGCTGGACTTCATTGAACAGCGCAATGGTTTGCTGCCTTGCTTCGGCGCGGCCAACTTTACGGTGCAGCATAATGGCCTCGGCCACTTGTTCTCCGCAGGTAAAGACCGGATTTAGCGAAGTCATCGGTTCCTGGAAGATCATCGAAACTTTGTTGCCCCTGTAGGCCCTGATCTCCTCGGCACTCAGCTTAAGCAAGTTCCGCCCGTTGAAACGGATGGTGCCCTTTATGTCGGTCCGCTTTTCATCGTGCAGGCGCATGATGGCAAAGGAACTTACCGACTTGCCCGAGCCCGATTCGCCGACAATGCCGAGGACCTGCCCGCGGGCTACATTCAGGTCGATGCCTTTAACGGCTTCAATTTTTTCGCCTTCGTGGCTGAAGGTAATATGCAGATCTTGTACGTCGAGCATTAGTTTATAATTTTAATATCATGCTCACTGAGCAAGGGTTCGCCCTTAAATTTCAGGAGGATCTGGGCAGTGGTGATGACATCTTTCTGGCAATACGTTACAATGCGTTCCAGATTTTGGTCTTCATAGTAAACGCTGCGAACATGGCTTCCATCCATATCGTCTTTTGGCGTAGCAATTCCGAACACTGATGCGAGCAGGTTGAGCGAGGTGAAACTTTTGCGGTCCCCAAACCGCCAGAGTTCCATTGTATCAATATGGTTAACTTCCCAGGGGCGTTTACCCCATAACTGAAGCTGCGGCGGAAACGGCACGCCCTGAGCCAGCAAACGCCGGCATAAATAAGGATAGTCGAATTCCTTGCCATTGTGGGCGCATAAGGAAAGCTCGGTGCTCTGGCGCAGCAGCAGGTTGCCGAAGTCCTGCAGCAACGCTTTCTCGTCATGGCCATAAAATGATTTGATCCTGAACTCCCGGCTGTCGGCCCTGAAATTGAAGATTCCGGCGCTGATGCAGATGATCTTTCCAAATTCGGCCTGGATGCCGGCATTTTCATAAAATTCCTCTGCCGTCTGTTCTTTGCGCTGCAAGCGGGTCTTGGCAGCCCAAAGTTCCATGACCTGAGCTGGTACCGCCTTCGCGTTGGGGTACTGGGGAACGGTCTCAATGTCGATGACCATTACCTGGTTCAAGTTTAGGCCGGATAACATGCCCGAAAGATAAGGAAATGCCTTTATAACTCAAACCTGCGGCTGCCGGCTGTTCATGTCGCGGCAGGGACCAACCTACGGATCTTTTTTTGCAGCCGCCATGTGGCCTGCGTCGCATTAAATGTGTAATATTAGCACACCTGAACAACCCTTCTTTTTTTGAAACCCGATTGAAACACATGCGTATCTTGTTTTTTGCCCTGCTCCTGTTGCTCGCCACCGGCTCATCCGGTCAGCAGCTTTCGCTTGTTCCTTACCCAAAAACCCTTGTGCCGCTTAACGGAAGTTTCCGGCTGGATGAAAAAGGTACTGTCTTTCCTGCCAGCTCGACGGTCAGACCGCTGGATCTTTATCTCAGGCAGGAAATATTCAAAGTTACCCGCCAAACCCTTCGCCAGGCACCGCGCGAAAAGCAGGCCGCTATCGTCCTGTCGCTCACTTCTGCCAAAGGCCGGGTACCCGGAGCCTATAAACTGACCATCGCCTCCCGGCAGATCAGCATCCGTGCAGGCGACCAGGAGGGGCTTTTTAACGGGATCCAGACACTGTTGCAGCTCATTCGCCTGGCCAATGCAAAAGGCGTTGTGACATTAACAGCAATGCATATTGAAGATGAACCACTGTACAGCTGGCGCGGCCTTATGCTCGACGAATCACGACATTTCTTTGGCAAGGAAAAAGTGAAACAGTTGCTCGATTGGATGGCGGTTTATAAATTAAACCGTTTTCATTGGCACCTTACCGATGAGCCGGGCTGGCGCATGGAAATCAAAAGATATCCACGACTGACGCTTGTGGGCGGTATAGGTAACCATACTGACTCAAACCAGCCTGCGCGGTACTACACGCAGGAAGACGTCAGGGAAATCGTTGCTTATGCCGCAACCCGTTTCATCGCGGTTATTCCCGAAGTAGATATGCCCGGGCACGCCACCGCTGCAAACCGCGCTTATCCTGAATACTCGGGCGGCGGAACAAAAGCACATCCAGAATTTACCTTTAACGCCGGCCATGAGCCAACGTACAGCTACCTGACCAATATCCTTAAAGAAACCCAGCTTTTATTTCCTTCTAACCTGATTCACCTGGGCGGCGACGAAGTGCGCTTTGCGCATGACGGCTGGAAGGCCAATCAGAAGATCACAGCACTCAAACAGCGGCTGTCGCTGGCAACAGAGGTCGACGTCGAGAAGTATTTCATGAAACGAATGGCCGATTCAGTATTTAACCTGGGCGCGAAGGTTCTGGTATGGGATGAAATGGTGCGGGCGGGGTTGCCTGTTGATCAGACCATCATTTTCTGGTGGCGCCATGACAAGCCGGCTGAGCTTGAGCATGCCATTGGTATGGGCTATCAGACTGTATTGTGTCCACGGTTGCCCCTTTATTTTGATTTTGTCCAGGACAGTACACACCTGCACGGGCGCAAGTGGGGCAAACAGTTCAATGATTTGCTTTCTGTTTACCGTTACGATCCGACCGGTCAGCCCCTTAGACTCAAGTCGCAGAATATACTGGGGCTGCAGGCTAACTTGTGGACCGAGACGATACAGAACAGCGAAAGGCTGGACTTCCTGACTTTCCCTCGCCTGGCCGCCTTGGCCGAGGCTTGCTGGTCAAACCCCGGCCAGAGGAACGAGACGCGTTTCCTGACGACACTTAAAACGCATTTGTCCTGGTACCGCGAGGCCGGTCTGCATTTTTATGATCCGTTCAAACCTTCAGAGTCACCTGAGCCTGCTTCGAGAAAGAGAATTGAACAAAGTTACATCGACTAAGAGACCAGCTTTTATGCCGCAGGGGCAAACCGGCAGGCCTTTCGCGCTGTTTCAAAGCAAGGGCACATGAAGTGTACGGCAACAGGATGAAATTAAAGGTCATTATTACAGGTGCTACAGGAATGGTAGGCGAGGGCGTTTTGCACGAATGCCTGAACAGTTCGCACGTAAAAGAGGTACTGGTTGTGAACCGGCGGCCGTGCGGCGTGGTGCACTCAAAACTTCAGGAGGTGATTTTGGACGATTTTATGCATCCGGAACAAATTTCAGAACAGCTTTCGGCATATGATACCTGCTTTTTCTGTCTTGGTATTTCCTCGATCGGCGTTGATTCAGCTACGTACTACCGCCTCACTTATAACCTAACCGTCGGATTTGCAGAAGCCTTGTTGAGGCATAACCCCGGGATGAGTATCACTTACGTGTCTGGTGCAGGTACCAGCGGGCTGGAAACCAGCCGCTTGAACTGGGCGAATGTAAAGGGGAAGACGGAAAATGCGCTGCTGGCCATGAATTTTGCAGGCGCCTGGATGTTCCGCCCGGGCTTTCTGAAGCCAACGCCCGGACTGAAACATGCGCACCGCTTCTATAAATACATTGGCTGGACGTTCCGGCCGCTGCGTTTTTTGTTCCCGAAAAGGATGAACACACTGGCAGAACTCGGACAGGCCATGATTTATGTGTCGATGAACGGCTTTGCCAAGCGGATACTCGAAACGGGCGATATTGCTGCTGCCGCTGCGGCGCTGAAAAGTGCCGAATAGCGACCCGGCTGGCCGGAACCTATTACGAGTCCTGCAAAGTTGGTAACTTTCACAAAGTTACCAACTTTAAGTTACAAAAACCAGTTTTATATAAACTTTCAGTTAAAAAAAGGAGCGTTTTGAGTTGTGCCTTTCGTCGGCGTTACGATCAGCTGGTCACTGCTGTTTCTGAACAGTTCATCGACGCAAACCGCACGGTCGCTCCACGATTCGCCGGCGGTGGTCTTGATCCGGTAAATCAGCCAGCGAACACCGGCATCATCAACCACGGTATTTGGAGATCCCGGTCCGTAAATGCCTTTTGCCGGGTCCTGGCGAACGAGCGGGTTCAGACCCGGCGTACTGCCTTCAGCCGCCTTCGTAAATGGTCCGGCAGGAGAAGAAGAATACGCATAACCAATGGCGTAGCGGGCCAATGCGCCGCCCGAACCATTATATAACATATAATATCGCCTTGAGGCAGCCGCATTCGGCGCATAGTAAACCAGCGGATGTTCAATGTTGATGTTTTCCCAGGCCTGGCTGATCGTCAGTACGGGCTGATCGGTACCGGCAATGGTGTTCAGTCCGTCGGCGGTAAGCTGCACCACCCGTAGGTCTGGCAGCTGGTCGGCGCCCTGGCCCACATTCCGTGCATAAAAAAGATACACTTTGCCATCGGCCGGATCCTGGAACACCGAGGGGTCGATAACCGGTGTGTATTCGCCATTGGCCTTCTGCTTGACCACCAGGCTGGCATTTGCATCCTGGTAGGGGCCGCCGGGTGCGTCTGCCGAGGCAACGCCGATTGTTCGGTTGTTGGCACCCTTTACATGGGTATAGTACAACAGGTATTTGCCGCCTGCGCGAAATGTTCCTGCCGACCAGAAAGATCCAGTTGGCTTTGAAAAGCAGCTGTTTGTTACGGCGGTCCAGTTCACGAGATCGGGCGATGAAAAAACTTTATAATTCGCTCCGTTCGGATGAAACAGATAAAAGTTGTTGTCGGCGCCTCGCATGATCTGCGGATCTTTGGGATTTTGGCTTGCCGGAATGACCGGGTTCTGAAATGTGCCTGCCGCGACGCTGAAGGCTTGTGCATTGGCGCCGGTGCCAAGGGCATCAGGCGGGGAAGTTTCACGTTTGCATGAGGCAAACAGCGCCGAGATGGCCAGGGCCAGTTTGAGGCCCTGAAAGATCGTTGTTTTCATAGGATAGGTCTGAAAGGCAGCCACACATGCAGCTGCCTCACGAAATTACCCCCTGCCGCTTAAACCACCTTTTACGAAATCGTTAAATCCTGTAAATTTTGTCGTCCGGGAAGCCGGTGCCGCATCGGCAGACAAACCGAGGCGTAACATCCTCTATGGATACAAAAAAGCCGGCTTTTGGCCGGCTGTTGGTTCTTTGTGACAGCTAACTGCCATATCCCAATATTTTCAATACCTGTTTGCTGTTTTGCTCTTCACCGAAAACTTCGAAGTTAAAACTCTCGTCACGGTTTCTCCTGATAATAACGTGTTTGGGGCTGGGCAATAAACAGTGGTGTATGCCGCCGTAACCGCTTAATACTTCCTGGTAAGCACCTGTATGGAAAAAGCCCAGGTACTGCACTTTTCGCGTTTTTGGCATAAATACACTGTTCATATGTGCCTCCTGGTTGTAATAGTCTTGTCCGTCGCAGGTAATGCCGCCCAGGTTTACACGCTCGTATTCTGCGTCCCAATTGTTAATGGGCAGCAAAATGTACTTCTGGTTCAGCGCCCATACATCCGGCAGGTTGGTAATGAACGAACCATCAAGCATCAGCCACCGCTCCCGGTCATTCTGCTGCTTGCGGCCAAGTACTTTATACAAAATCCCAGACGCTTCGGCTACCGTATACTTTCCAAATTCAGTGATGATATCCGGCTCCATGACTTCGTGGATGGCGCAGATTTCTTTGATGCGTTTAACAATCTCATTTACCATGTATTCGTAATCGAAATCGAAAACCAGCGAATCTTTAAAAGGCATACCTCCGCCAATGTCGAGTGTATCCAGATCAGGATTGATTTTCTTGAATTTGCAGTAAAGCGTAACGTATTTTTCCAGCTCGTTCCAATAGTATGGGGTATCTGAAATCCCTGAATTGATGAAAAAATGAAGCAGCTTTACTTTGAAATTCGGGTTGGAAACGATCTTGCTGTTGTAAAAATCAATGACGTCTTCCATTCTCACACCCAGGCGCGAGGTATAGAACTGTGAATCGGGCTGTTCTTCTGCCGCAATCCGGATGCCCAGCGCGCAGGGCTCATCCAGTTCGATCTCGTCATCGTACAGGTTAAATTCTTCCTTGTTGTCAAGAACGGGAATGATGTTCTTGAAGCCGTCGTGAAGCATATCAACGATGTACTGTTTGTACTGGTATGTTTTAAAGCCGTTGCAAATGACCGTGATGTCTTTCTTGACCACGCCTTTTTTCTCGAGCGCATCGATCATCGGCATGTCGAAAGCAGAAGACGTTTCCAGGTGAATGTCGTTCTTCAGCGCTTCTTCCACAATGTGCCTGAAATGTGAGCTTTTGGTGCAATAACAGTACTTATAATTGCCGCGGTAGTTGTTCTTCAGAATGGCGGTCTGGAAGAGAATTTTGGCCTGTTGTATTTTTTTACTGACCAGCGGCAGGTAGGTGAAACGCAGCGGCGTACCGTACGTTTCAATCATCTCCATAAGGTTCAGGTCCTGGAAATAAAGCTCATCGTCGATGACTTCAAATCCTTCCTGAGGAAAACCGACGCTGAGGTCGAGAAATTCTGAATAACTCTGCATTTTTATCTTGCTGGTATTTTTTGCAAAAATGTAATTTTTATATGGAAATGTCCCTGCTGCCGGGAATAATTTTTGGCCGAAAAAGCCCGTTGCGGGCCGGTTGCGGAAAGTATGACAAATTCGCTACACTTAACGCCCGGGTTACGGCTTGAAACAGTCTGGTATCTCGCTAATTCTCTGGTAGATGGATCTCGGCGAGCATGCAGCGCGCACTGCCGCCCCCATTGGTTTCTATCGTTGTTAACGGAGCATAAATCAGCTTTCCATATTTCTCAAGAATACCTGCCTGCGCCGGAAGCAGCGACCGGAAGGCCTGCTCTGACATGACGATCAGTTTTTCCGACCGGCCCTGCAGCTGCAGCATGTTGCCTGCAAAGCGGTTCATCTGATCGAGGCTGATGCCGACTGTTTCTTTCCCGGTTGACCGGATCGCATCCAGCAGCAACCGGCGCTCGGCCTCCAGCGGCAAGGCATCAAAGCAGGCAAGCACGAAGCCGTCGCCCACGCACATCATCACATTGGTGTGGTAGATCGGGAAACCTGAGGCATCGGTAGCCGAAAAAACGACGGGCCGATAGCCTGCACGGGCACAGAAGTCATGCAGCACCTCGGCATCGGTACGCTGCGACCGGCATGCGTAAGCAATCTTGTGGTCGCGGTCAAGTACCATGCTGCCAGTCCCCTCCAGGAATCTGGCCGTATTTTCATAGCTGCTCAGGTCCTCGACAGCCGACAGCCTGAAGCGCGTAGCGAGCAACTGGATAATATCGTCCCGGCGTTCTTTGCGCCGGTTCTCTGAAAACATCGGATACAGGAAAGCACGACCATCTTCATGAAGTGAAATCCAGTTATTCGGAAAGATCGAGTCAGGAGTTTCAGGGTCCAGTGTATCGTTCACGATGGTGACGTTTACGCCCTCATGGCGAAGCAGGCCGGCAAATGCATCGAATTCGGCAAGCGCCCGTTGCTGGACCTGTTCCTGCAAGGAGCCTGGCTGTACCTGGAAGCGGTTGTTTGCGGCTGTCTGTGTGTTGAACTTGAAGTCGACTGGCCGGATCATTAAAACGTGGTTGGTTAGCTGCATCTCTATTAAACGGTAAGATCAAGGGAATCGCGCCTGATCGGCAGGCTCATGCAATGAAAGCCGCCGCGTGCACGCGACAGTTCTGCCGAAGGCATCAGGATAAGCGTGTCTTTAAGACGGGCCGCTTCAAGTTCGCCGTTTTCCAGCTTATCGATCAGCGCCGCCACATGGATTACCTCGAAACCCTGCGTTTTAAATGCCTGAATGGTGTTGTCGTTCCGGTCGTAGCCGAGTACTACGCCCTCACGAATGGCCAGCAGGTTGCAGGAGTCGGTCCACTGCTCGCGGGCATCGTAGGGAAAGGTATCATTGCCACTATAAATGAAGCGCGTTTCCTCCCGGCTGCCCAGGTCGTTTCTGCTGATGTCGTCGAGCAGCGACTCGATGCTCTCAAATCGTTTAGGCTGCATCGGGTCTTCCCGGCGAAACTGGATGATCTCAGTCTTGTCCCGGTTTTCCTGTTCTACAAGCAGGTGAATAGGCTCCCTGACACCGCCGCCCTGGCGGGATACCGAACTCAGTACCACCCAGACGTTTCTCTTTACCTGCGTAAAAACGGTATCAATGTGCATGAAATCCCGCTTGTTGGGAATCTTGACCACTGTTACTTTTTCGACCACCTCATGCTGGAACAGCAATTTGATCGCTTCGTTGGCCCCAAGGGGCGAGGTACGTTCGCTGCAGCCGATCAGCACATGGCCTGGACTAACCACCATGACGTCTCCACCTTCCAGAGTGGTGCGGTGGTCTTCGTCCTCTCCCGGACGAAGAAAATGCTGCAGCGGGTCAGGGATCTCAAGGATATTGTCACGATAGTCGGCAAAATAGGGATGATTGAAAAATATATACCGCATGAGCAAGGTTTCGCGGCTCCTTGCTTTTTTTGCCGGCTTGTTGAGCAGCACGAAGTTGTTGATCGTGATGCCCACATCGCGGGTAAAAATAAGGTTTGGTATCGGTGCAAAGATCATGCGCTCGTCTGGGAGCGTACCCGAAATAAATATTTTGGCGAGCAGCCGGGCATCTGTAGCGATCAATTCCTGCTGCAGCCGGTACGTGCAGCCTTCTATGGCACAAACTGAAGCTGTCAGTTTTTTCCGGATCCCTTCGTTTTCCAATATTTCTGCCAGCAATTGCTGCAGCTCGAGCACCTTGTCTGACCCATGAAAATTGGGATGGTCCGGCTTGTAAAATGCCCGGTCATTTTCCTCCGCATCAATTTCCCGGAGTTTTCCCTTGATCTTTCCCGGGTCCAGGAAATACATCAGCACTTTCAGATAATAATCGTATTCCGCTTTACGAACCGTATCAAGGTGTACGATATCTTCGAAGAGCCAATCCTGCGCTTTTGAAGGCACCACTTTACCCAGGCCACTGTCGGGACTGTGAATCAGCAATGCTCGAAGCGTACCGATCTCATTCGGTACGTGTATGCCGTTGTCGTGTTTTTTTATGCTCATAAGTTTTGGTTGCTGCAAAGTTACCTTTATTTTTCCAATGCCTGAGCAGCGGTCACATACCATACCGCACAGCCGGTCATACGTCCCGGTTTGGCGGGCAGATGCTCTGCTGAAATAAATTTTCGGCCCCAAAGGCAAATTTCGCTGGCCGATAGCTATTTTTGCCGCATGGATTTTATCGTTGCGGCGGCCCGGAAGGCCATCGAGGAACTGTACGGAACCCAGGTTCCAGCAGATGTGATTTCTTTGCAGGAGACCCGGAAGGAATTTGAAGGTCAGGTTACGATTGTCGCTTTTCCCATCGTCAGGTATTCGAAGAAAAACCCGGCCGAAACGGCTGAAGATATCGGGAAATACCTGCAGGCGAATGTAGCTGAAGTGGCGGCTTTTAATGTTGTTAAAGGTTTCCTGAACCTGGTACTTGATCAGCAGTACTTCCTGCGTGTGTTTCATGAAGAGATCCTGGGAACCGGCTTTGGCCGCATTGCCCCGAACGGCAAAAAGGTCATGGTCGAATATTCCTCGCCCAATACCAATAAACCTCTGCACCTGGGCCACGTGCGCAATAACCTGCTGGGCTACTCGGTCGCCGAGCTGCTTAAAGCGAGCGGTTACGAGGTCATTAAGGTAAACCTGGTCAACGACCGGGGTATACACATCTGTAAGTCCATGCTGGCCTGGCAAAAATGGGGCAATGGCGAAACGCCGGAAAACTCTGGGATGAAAGGCGACCACCTCGTTGGTAAGTACTACGTCGTTTTTGACGCCGAATATAAAAAGGAAATCAAAGCCCTGATGGATCAGGGACAAACTGAAGAACAGGCAAAAAAAAGCGCGCCGCTTATCGTCGAGGCGCAACAGATGCTCCAGCAATGGGAAGCGGGCGATGCCGGGGTCATTGCACTCTGGGAAAAAATGAATGGATGGGTATATGAAGGCTTTGGCGTTACCTATGCCAATCTGGGCGTAGACTTTGACCGTTTTTATTACGAAAGCAATACTTACCTGCTCGGCAAGGATACAGTAGAAGAGGGCCTGGAGAAAGGCGTCTTCTTCCGTAAGGACGATGGGTCTGTCTGGATTGACCTGACGGCCGAAGGGCTTGACGAAAAATTGGTGCTGCGGGCAGATGGCACTTCCGTTTATATTACGCAGGATTTGGGTACCGCCCAGATGAAGCAGGACGACTACCAGATGGATGAATCCATTTACGTAGTCGGCAATGAACAGGATTATCATTTTAAGGTACTGTTCCTGATCCTCGAAAAACTGGGTAAACCCTGGGCAAAAGGCCTGTACCACCTGTCTTATGGCATGGTAGACCTGCCCAGCGGAAAAATGAAATCGCGCGAAGGCACGGTTGTCGACGCAGACGACCTCATAGGCGAAATGATCCGCACGGCGAAGTCTAAGACAGAGGAATTAGGCAAGACAAACGACTTTCCTGAAGAAGATAAAAATGCGCTTTACCGCAACATCGGTCTTGGCGCATTGAAATATTTCCTGCTGAAAGTAGAACCGAAGAAACGGTTACTTTTTGACCCGAACGAATCGATCGATTTTCAGGGCCACACCGGGCCATTTATTCAGTATACCCATGCCCGCATCCGGTCCCTGCTTGCTAAGGCAGCTTACCAGCCTGGTGGCGACGCTGCCGGCGTTGAATTATCTGACACGGAACTGGACATGGTCATGATGCTTGGCAAGTACCCCGCCCAGATCAGGGAGGCTGCAGCAACGCACAGTCCGGCGGTCATGGCGAACTACCTTTTTGAGCTGGCAAAAGGCTTCAATAAATTTTATCATGAGATCCCGCCGATCGTGAAAACAGAGGCAGGTGCACAGAAACAGTTCAGGCTGAATATCTGCAGGGTAACCGGCGATGTGCTCAGACAAGGCATGAGCCTGCTGGGTATTACCGTGCCTGAGAGAATGTAATCAGCCAGTTTTTTATCCTCAGTCAAATGCAGACCCGTTCTGGCGGCTCTGTCTGTTCTGCTGTCGCTGAGGTATGCTTACGAAACCGTCTGAACTGTTGTTACATGGCCAAAGCCTGCCTATTTTTCGCCGGTTTTCGGCACGTCACCCGATTTTGTAGGAATGGGTTTTTTCTTCCTGAAGGTCGGAAAAGTCATAGGGCTTCTTGCCGGGCGCTCGTCGCCTAACAAAACACCCCATTGCTTGAACATGTCTGAACGGTCGAAAATAATCTTCAGCACGGCAATAATTGGCAGGGCCAGGAACATCCCCGAAACACCAGCTATGCTGCCGCCTATAAACACGCCCAAAATGGCAAAGAGGGCATTGATCTTAACTTTCGAGCCTACAATGCGCGGCATTAAAATGTTGTTGTCGAGAAACTGCACGAATGCAATGACGGCAAGTACAGTGACAACCGGCCAGAGCTCCTGGGAAGAGGCCAGGGTAATCAACACCCCGATTATATTCCCGATCAGGGCACCAACGTATGGAATAAGATTCAGCAGCGCAAAGATTACGCCGATCAGCAGCGCATGTTTGATGCCGATAATAAGCAAAATACCACCCAGGAGTATCGTCATATACGTAACCTGGATCAGCAGCCCGACCAGGTAACTTTTGATAATCGATTCAGTCTCGTATATAGCTTCTTTTACTTTATCATGCTGCTCAACCTTAAACCACATAAAAATAAAGCGCAAAAGTATATCCTTGTAGAACAGCATCAGGTAAATGTATATAGGCAACAAGCCGATAAATACGAATGTAGACGAAACGGAACTGGCCGCGCCGCCCGCAAGTCCGCCTGCCATGTTCAGCAGGTCATTGCTTTTCTCGTCGAGGAACTTCCGTTGCTCGGTCGTTGAATAATTGGTCAGGTTTTCGATCCAGGTACTTAATGAATTGATGTGCAGCGTGACATTCTTTTTAATCTGCGGAAAGTCCTGAGCCAGTATGCCCAACTGCGAAGAAAAAAACCAACCCAGACCGCCAAAGACGATGGCAACAAGCAGGATCGGAAGCACAATGGCCAGGACCTCGGGAAACTTTTTTCGCTTCAGGAACCTGAACATCGGCAAGAGCATGATGCTGATAAAAAAAGCCATAAGAACCGGCATGATGATGTGGTTGCCGATGACCAGGACCGTGCCGATGGCCAGCAGTCCGAGAAGTTCAATAGCGCGTTTTACGGTGAGCGGGAAATCCTTCATTTCATAGAGTTTGCTTGATTTTAAACAGGATTCGCAGTCGAATGTTTTAAAAGGCTTATGGGCTTGCCAGGACTGGTACCAATACAGTTTTGCCGCTTGGCAAATTTTGGTAAGTTTGCGCTACCAAAAACCCTGAACCATGACCTACTTGCCTAACCCTGGCCGTTATACTGATATGCAATACCGCCGCTGCGGGAACAGCGGATTGAAACTTCCGGCACTGTCACTTGGCCTGTGGCACAACTTCGGGGGAGTAAATAATTTCGAAAACGGCCGTGCCATGGTTCATACGGCGTTCAACCTTGGCGTAACACACTTTGATCTGGCCAATAACTACGGGCCGCCTCCGGGCTCGGCAGAAGAGAACTTTGGCCGTATATTGGAAAAAGATTTTTCGAATTATCGCGATGAGCTCATCATTTCCTCAAAAGCGGGTTACACCATGTGGGACGGACCTTACGGTGACTGGGGCTCGAAGAAATACCTGGTATCCAGCCTTGACCAGAGCCTGAAACGCATGAAGCTCGATTATGTCGATATCTTTTATCACCACAGGCCAGATCCCCAGACCCCGCTCGAGGAAACCATGGCTGCTCTTGACCTGATCGTGAGGCAAGGCAAGGCGCTGTATGTCGGGATTTCAAATTATGCAGCTCCCGAAGCAGAAAGGGCAATTCAAATCCTGAATTCGCTGGGCACACCCTGTCTCATTCACCAGCCCAAATACTCCATGTTTGAACGCTGGGCAGAAGGGGGACTGATGGACCTGCTCGGCCGCGAAGGTGTAGGCTGTATCCCTTTTTCTCCGCTTGCACAAGGTCTTCTGACGGATAAGTACCTGCACGGTATCCCGGCAGATTCGCGCGTTGCCACGAGTGGTCAATTTCTCAACGAGAGCCACATCACACCAGCCAGTGTTGAAAAGGCGACGCGGCTGAATGAAATTGCGGTACAGCGAAACCAGAAACTGGCCCAAATGGCACTCTCATGGCTGCTTAAAGACGAACGGGTCACCTCGGTGCTGATCGGTGCAAGCCGGCCTGAACAGATTGCCGAATCGGTAGCCTGTATGCACAACATCGATTTCAGTGCGGCCGAACTCGAAGCTATAGAAGCGATCCTGGCCGCTTAAATGCGGCTTTTCCGATCGTTAAAATAGGCTTCGATCTCAGATCGGTTCAGTGCATTCAGACAGGCGGTTTTGCTCAGGCCGCCTTTGCGGCCAACCAGTACGCCATAACGCATGTCATGAAACCCCTCGTTCCGGTGGGCATCGGGATTAATGGATAGCATGACGCCGCGGTCCAGCGCGTACCGGTGCCAGCGCCAGTCCAGGTCGAGCCGAAGCGGGTTGGAATTGATCTCAATCACTACGCCGTTTGCCGCACAGGCATCAATGATTTTTCTGTAATCAACCGGGTAACCTGATCGCGTAAGGAGCAGGCGGCCGGTAGGGTGACCAAGAATGGTGGTGTATGGGTTCTCAATTGCCTTAATGAGCCGCTGGGTGGCCTTTTGCTCGTCCATTTTCAGGTTGCTGTGTATCGATGCAACAACAAAGTCAAAGGTTTTCAGTACGTCATCAGGATAATCCAGCGCGCCATCGCTTAAAATGTCGCTCTCAATGCCTTTGAAAATTTTGAAACCTTCCAGGCGGGCGTTCAGGGCTTCAATTTCCAGGTGCTGCGCGGCCACACGCTCTTCGTACAATCCATGTGCATAAACGGCGGTCCTTGAGTGGTCAGAAATGCCCAGGTATTCCAGTTTGAGTACATCGCGGCAAAAGACAGCCATTTCTTCCAGGCTGTGCACGCCGTCGCTCCAGGTAGAGTGGTTGTGAATTGAGCCCTTCAGATCCTCGAGCCGGATCAGTTCAGGCAGGTTACCGGCTTCTGCCTGGCTAAGGTACGTATCGTCTTCGCGCAGTTCTGGAGCTACGAAGGCCAGCCCGGCTGCCGCGTAAATCGCTGCTTCATTTTCAAAATGCCGGGCGGCAACGCGGCTCAGCACCGCTTCAACATGTGCCGCACTGCCCGTTTTCCTGAAATATTCAATATAAAAATCACGCAGATCGCAGAAAAAGAGGTTTACCTGCATGCCATCTGTCGTCTGGCCCGCATAGTGGCTTTCGCCGGCGGGGATCAGAGGAACATCTTCAAATTGCGGCAGGCGGCTTTCTACTTCTTCCCGGCGGGAGGTAGCCAGGATAAAGTCCAGTCCGTCAATCACTTCGTCGCAACGCCTGAAAGCGCCGCCAAGGCCAAGAAGGGCATGCTCATCCAGCGGGTGCAGCCATGCTGACAAAGCCTGGTGCAGGGCAGTCGCTGCCGGCTCAGCCCGGGCATACAAGAACCGGCCGTTTCCTGCAAGTTTGAATTCAATGGCTTTTTTGATCTCTTCCTGGGTTTTTAAGCCGAAACCTTTCGCTTCAATCAGCCGGTTCTCATTGCAGGCATAATACAGTTCACCAACCGTTTCTATGCCCAGTGTTCGCCAGATGATGGCGATTTTTTTTGGACCGATCCCCTTTATGCCCATCATTTCGACGATACCGGCAGGGGTGAGCGCGAACAGTTCGTCCATCTCGCGCATGCTTCCTGTGGTTAGCAGCTCACTGATTTTCGAAGCAATACTTTTCCCGATGCCATCAATCTTTGACAGTTCCTCTTCGCTTTTTGAATCAAGGCGGAAAGGCAGCTTGTCAGCTTTGAAGGCGGCATTGGCGACGGATCTGATCTTGAACGGGTTTTGTTCGTGCAGTTCCATCAGTTGAGACAGTGTGCGCAGGCTGCGGGAAATGGCTTTGTTCTCCATACGGCTAAAATAGAAAAAAGCGGCTGCGCAGCCAACGGTGTTGATAAAACAGATTGGCCGACCCGGCTGTTCAATGTTCATGAAAAAGTATGTTTTTCTGAGCCTGCTCGGCCTCGTGCTGGGCACGGCCTGCACCAGGCCGAAGCAGAAACAGGCCGAGCAGCTGGACGCAGCGGCCTCCCGCAAGGATTCTGTATCTGTCGCCGACATTCCCGAACAAAAACTCGTCGTACCGGGTGCTGCGGTCGGCATGCTCGACATCGGCACCGACATGCAGGAAATTTTCCAGAAGTTGGGCAAGCCCGATGCAGGCGACGCAGCCATGGGCAGGGCCTGGTCAGTCTGGTATCATCCCGACTCAACCAGCCAGGTGAACGACGATGAACTTAACCTGTTTTCCGCTTATGCAGACAGTGGCATGGTGAAGAAAGAGGTCAGGCAGATCCGGGTCACTTCACCAGAATACCGGACAGATCTGGGCATCGGCGTTGGCTCTCCCTATGAAGAGATGAAGAAACAATATCCTGCCGTTCGCGAGGTGCAGCGGCTGGTAAACATGCGCCGAGGCGATACATTGGTCGTTTACGACGACGTGCAGCAAGGGATTGCTTTCGATGTATGCAAACGCCGGGTCTTCGCGCTGACTGTGCACCGCAGGAGTACGCCCATGCAGCATGGTTATCTTACGCTGAAACCCGGATGGAAACCGGTCAGGTAGCCGCTTGCCGTTTGCTTATTTTAGCATTACTTCGAAAGGCATTTTTGCCAGAATACCCGACCGGCTCGTGATTGATCTAATCTGTTGATATACGGGGTACTGTGCACCCAGTTCTTCTTTAATCCAGGCCGTGCGGATCTTGTCTGTACTGTTGTCAAGGAGTGATTGCAGCGGACTGATGATCTCAGGATATTCGACCACCCGGTAGCTTTTAAGGCCTGCTTTCTTACCCGCGGCAGCAATGGCATCCTGAAATGAGCCGAGACGGTCAGCAAGTCCGATGCGTACGGCATCTGTACCCACCCAAACGTGTCCGCCGCCTATGCTATCAATATAAGCCGTCGTTTTTTTGCGGCCATCGGCAACCCGTTTAACGAAGCCTTTATAAATCCGGTTTAGCTCAGCCTGAATGATGGCGCGTTCTGCCGGGGTCATGGGGCGGTTGGTACTCATGATGTCAGCATATTTGCCTGTCTTTACGCCGTCGAAAGTAACACCGAGTTTTTCATTCATCAGCCGCTGAAAGTTGGGGATGATGCCGAAAACGCCTATTGAGCCTGTAATGGTGTTCGGCTGAACGATGATGCTGTCGGCCGCGCAGCCGATGTAATAACCACCTGATGCGGCAACATCACCGAATGAAGCGATGACCGGTTTGCTTTTCCTGGTCAGCACCACCTCGCGCCAAATCACATCAGAGGCGAGCGCACTGCCGCCGGGCGAGTTTACCCGGATGACAACCGCTTTAACTTTTTTATCCTGTCTTGCTTTCCTGATGGCTCGCGAAATGCGTTCAGAGCCTATCGTTTCGTCATCGCCCTCGCCACCGGTGATATCGCCATTGGCATAGATGACCGCGACGCGGTCTGTGGTCTCCGCTTTTTCGGCAGCATTCTGGGCATAATCGTTAATGGTTACTGAACTGATCGTTTCGTCGGCGGCGGTTCCGCTGAGCTTCTTGAGCTCGTTCAGCACTTCGTCTTTGTACCGGAGCGCATCTACAACTTTGAAGCGCAGGGCATCGGCAGGTGTCTGAACCAGCAATTCGTTGGCTATCTGTGCCAGGCTGTCTTTTTGCAATTTTCTTGCCGTGGCAATATCGCCTAGAAAGGTCTGGTAAAGCCCGTTAACATAGGCTGTGACCTGCTTGCGGTTGTAGTCGCTCATTTTGTCGTATAAGAACGGTTCTACAGCGCTTTTGTAATTCCCTACCCGGATAACCTGGGCTTCAATGCCAAGCTTTTCCAGTGCTCCTTTGAAAAAAGTAAGTTCTGAACTGAAGCCTTTCAGCTCAAGGGTACCCTCGGGATGGAGGTAAACCTTATCGGCAGCGGAGGCCAGGTAATACGCGCCTTGTGTATAGATCTCGCTATAGGCGATGACCTGTTTTTTACTGCTGCGGAAATCGAGAATTGCATTCCTGACCTCGCGCATGGTGGCAAGTCCGGCATTGGGCGCGCTTACATTTACGTAAACACAGCGAATGTTGTCATCTGTCTTCGCTTTTTTAAGCGCACGGATCACATCTGCAAAACCGAGTTTCTTTGAGCCTTCGCCACCCAGGCCGGGAACATTTGCCAGTGGATTTTTGGTGGTGCGTTCACCGATCTCCTGGTCAAGGTTCAAAAAGAGCACAGAGTTTTTTGAGACTTCGACGCTCTTTTCATCGTCTGCTGCACTGATGATCACTCCGATAATAACGAAAAAAACGAGAAACAAGAGGAATATCGATATAAAGAAACCCAGTATTGTTGCAAAAAGCGTCCGAAAAAATGCTCTCATGTGGTAGTTAAATATTTATTTTGTAAAGGTATAAAAATAGATCAGAGACCTACATGCTGTCAGACGTCAAGAATGCGTATTTGTTACTGGGAAGTAACCTGGGCGACCGCCCGCAACACCTGCATAATGCCATTGCGATGATCGCGGAGCGGGCGGGTGTGGTAAGCGCAACATCATCTACTTACGAGACGGCAGCTTGGGGGAAAACCGATCAGCCGGCTTTCCTGAACCTGGCGGTAGCATTGCAAACGAGGCTCGGGCCGTTGCAGTTGCTCGGGCAGGTGCTGTCTATTGAACAGGAACTGGGGCGGGTGCGCCATGAAAAGTGGGGCGAACGCGTCATTGATATTGACATCATTTTCTATGATGACGAGGTTGTGGCCATCGAGGGCAAACTGCATATTCCTCACCCAGAACTTCAGAACCGCAAATTCGTCCTGGCACCCCTGGCCGAAATCGCTCCGGAGCTACGGCATCCGGTTTCAGGTTTTACGGTCACAGAGATGTTGGCAAAAATAGATGACCCGCTTGCGGTTACAAAGATTTAATTCTATAGATTTGTCTCTATGATAGATGCCAGTAAAAATTCCCAGCCGGTAGATCTTTCTTACCTGAGCGACATGGCCGGCGATAGCCCGGAGTTCATGATTGAAATGATTGACCTGTTCAAGTCTCAGACTCCGGTTTACATTGCCGAACTGGAACAGGCCGTGAAGGAAAACGATTGGGCAAAAGTGTCTATGCACGCGCACCGGGTCAAACCAACGTTTATTTATGTTGGCCGTGATGACGCCAAGAACCACATGCAAATGATGGAGAACAATGCAAAGAATGGAGAGGACCTGGACAAGATGCCCCACGCGCTTGACGAGATTAAATCCATGCTCGAAGTCCTGTACCAGCAGCTTGCCGTAGCCCGAAGGGCGCTTGAACAAAGGGTTGGCTCTTAAGGCTGATTTCGAAATCTCACCGGCGCTGCCGGTTTTTTTATGCCAGTCTCTTTTTTTTCCGGAAGTGCAGGAGGGAAAATGCCAGGTACAACACAAGTACAAACGGTACCGCTGCAAACTGCAGCACCGCCAAAAGAACTGCTGACAATAGCAGGAAGATGTATTTGAACTTGTTGTCTTTCCAGGAGACCGAGCCCATTTTTAATGAAAAAATGCGGAGTTCGCTAACAAGCAGCAGGCTGCACACAACCGCAATAGACAGCAGGAGCAGGGTCGAACCGATCAGGTGGGGGTAGTCGGCCGCGATAAAGGGCAGGGAAACGATAAACAAGGTGTTCATCGGGGTATTCAGGCCTATAAAGTCTTCAGTTTGTCGTTCGTCGATATTAAATTTCGCAAGCCGCAATGCTGAAAATATGGTAATCAAAAAGCCAAAGTAAGGCAACAGCGGTGATGTGAAATCAGACGTGCCGAGCAACTTAAACATAACAACCCCCGGCAGGAATCCGAAACTTACCATATCAGCGAGCGAGTCGAGTTCCTTGCCGATGGCTGATTTCACACGAAGCAACCGTGCAGCGAAACCATCAAAAAAATCGAAAATTCCAGAAATAAGCACGCAATATGCGCTGGCTTGCAATTCGCCGCGAAAAGCCAGGACGATGCCAACGCATCCGGCCGCCAGATTGGCACAGGTCAGGGCGTTGGGAATATGTTTTTTCATGCCTCGAAATTAAAAAAAGCCGGCAAATACTGCCGGCTTTTAATGTCGGTTTGCCGTGGCTGGCTTATGAATTCATTGAAATCAGGAACTCTTCGTTGGTTTTAGTGCCTTTAATCTGCCCCTGGACAAACTCCATCGCCTCCTGGGCATTCATGTCGGCAAGGTGATTGCGCAGAATCCAGACGCGCTGCAACGTGTCGCGGTCATGAAGCAGATCGTCGCGGCGGGTACTCGAAGCGGTAATGTCGATAGCCGGGAAGATCCGTTTGTTGGAGAGCTTGCGGTCAAGCTGCAGCTCCATGTTACCTGTACCCTTGAATTCTTCGAAAATAACTTCGTCCATTTTCGATCCCGTATCGGTCAGGGCGGTAGCCAGAATGGTCAGTGAGCCACCCCGTTCAATGTTACGTGCCGCACCAAAAAATCTCTTTGGTTTGTGTAATGCATTTGCATCGACACCACCCGAAAGAATTTTACCCGACGCAGGTGCAACGGTGTTGTAAGCCCTGGCCAGCCTGGTAATCGAATCGAGCAGGATCACCACGTCATGGCCGCTTTCAACAAGCCGTTTGGCTTTCTCAAGCACAATATTGGCAATCTTTACATGGCGGTCTGCCGGTTCGTCGAAAGTAGAAGAGATCACTTCAGCACGCACACTGCGCGCCATATCGGTTACTTCTTCAGGCCGCTCGTCAATGAGCAGGATAATCAGATATACCTCGGGGTGGTTTTTAGCTATCGAGTTCGCAACCTCTTTAAGGAGGTTGGTTTTTCCTGTCTTCGGCTGTGC
This sequence comes from Pedobacter yulinensis, assembly GCF_003029735.1. GTDB lineage: Bacteria > Bacteroidota > Bacteroidia > Sphingobacteriales > Sphingobacteriaceae > Pedobacter > Pedobacter yulinensis. The sequence continues at coordinate 1,313,153 of NZ_KZ686269.1, read as the reverse complement.
AACGATCAAACCGCGCTGCCCTTTGCCAATTGGCGTGAACAGGTCCATGATGCGTGTAGAATAGTTGCTGGAATCTGTAAACAGGTTCAGTCTTTCAGTTGGGAAAAGGGGGGTCAGGTAGTCGAAAGGAACGCGGTCACGTACATCTGCCGGCAGGCGGCCGTTAATGGTCTCCACTCGAACCAGTGGGAAATATTTTTCGCCTTCTTTCGGCGGGCGGATACTTCCTTTTACCGTGTCGCCGGTCTTCAGGCCAAATAACTTGATCTGTGACTGCGAAACATAAATATCATCGGGAGAGGTCAGGTAGTTGTAATCTGCCGATCGCAGGAAGCCATAACCATCGGGCATGATCTCCAACACGCCCTCGTTGGTGATGACATTGTCGAAATCGAGGTTGGAATAACTGTTCTCGTTTTTTCCCTGATTCTGATGGTTCTGGTTGCTCTTATTGTGGTTGCGGCTTTCGTCTTTCTGCTGGTGCCGGTTGCGCTGTTGTTCAGCTGCAGCGGCTTCTTCTGCCGCTTTATATGGATCTGTTTCTACAGGTGCCGCAGGGCTTTCCGTGCGCGCCTCCCGTTCCGGTTGTTCAAAAAGGGTAACGCTATCAGCAGGCGACTTGGCAGGAGCGGCATCTTTGCTGATCCTGGCCCGCTTGCGCGATGGTTTTTCGGCTGTTTCTGCTTTTTCTGGCCTGGATGCCCTCACTTTCGGAGTGGCAACGGCAACCTCCGGTTCTGGTTCGGGGGCAGCTTGCGGCGTTGCTGCCGCCTGTTGCTGAAAGTACATGATGCCTTCTACCAGGTCGATTTTTCGAAGTTTATCGGCATTTTCGATACCAAACGACTTGGCAAGCTCACGTAACTCGGGTGTGAGTTTATCATTTAGGTCTGTTTTGCTAAACATTGAATTGTGTGTTACAAGAAAATTGAATAATTATTCTGTCTGATGAACAAGGTAAAAAATGCTAAAGCTATTTTGGGAAGCTGAAATTGCTAGATTTTTCCGAGATGGTCAGACAAACTTTTGAGAATTATGGTGCAATTGTATGGATTTGTTAAGTAATCTACAAGAGAAAATTAAAATTGTTTGAAAAAAATAACCTAGCGTACAAAGCATTTTATATAAAACACGCCTGCAAAATCAGCATATTTGCAGCCAAAACACCGTTTATGACCAAGGCGCAACTCTTCGACCAAATCAAACTGAAACGCTCTTTTTTATGTATCGGACTGGATCCGGTGCTTGAGAACCTGCCAGAACACTTGCTCGACGATGAAGATCCGATATTTTCATTTAATAAAGCAATCATCGATGCAACCGAAGACCTCTGCGTAGCTTATAAACCCAATACGGCTTTTTATGAAATGTATGGCACAAAAGGCTGGAATTCCCTTCAGAAGACCTGGAGTTACTTCAGCAAAGACCTTTTTACCATTGCAGATGCAAAAAGGGGCGACATAGGCAACACATCAAAAATGTATGCAGCCGCCTTTTTTAACGAAGAAAGGTCGGGCATGGGGTTCGATGCCGTCACTGTAGCCCCTTACATGGGCAGTGATTCTGTCGTGCCTTTTCTGAACCACGAGCACAAATGGGTTATCCTGCTCGCGCTGACTTCCAACGCAGGCAGTACAGACTTCCAGTCTTTGCACGTGGGCGGGAAAAACAGGTTATACGAAGAAGTCATTGCCCGCTCTTCAAAATGGGGCAATTCAGAGCAGATCATGTATGTTGTCGGGGCAACAAAGGCAGATGCCTTTGAAAGCTTGCGTGCACTGGCGCCTGATAGCTTCTTCCTGGTACCGGGCATTGGCGCACAGGGTGGCAGTCTGGCCGAGGTATGTCGTTTTGGACTGAACAAAACATGCGGCCTGCTGGTCAATTCTGCCCGCCAGATTATTTACGCCGGCAAGGGGACCGATTTTGCGGAGATGGCCCGGGCCGAGGCACTAAAGGTGCAGCAGGAGATGGAAGTTATATTGCACCAACACGACCTGATATAAACTAAAAATTAATTTTATTTCTTATGTAATAAAAATTATCTTCGGGGATGGATTTTTCCGAAGAATTTCTTCATTATGTCTGGCGTTTCAGACGCTATGATCCGGTAGCGCTTGTTTGCGATGGCGCACGTGTTCAGGTGATCAGCCCGGGAACATACCAACACAACTCAGGTCCGGATTTCAATTTGGCCCGTGTACGCATCGGAGCCACGTTATGGGTAGGTGATGTGGAAATTCATCTTAAAACTTCAGACTGGCTGCTGCACGGACATCAGCAAGACAAATCATATAACAATGTCATTCTTCATGTGGTCTACGAGCATGACCGCGAGATCAGCCGGCCTGACGGAAGCCCGCTGCCGGTCTTGCCCCTTGCAGGCCACATCCCGCTTCAACTGGTCAGCAGTTACAACCGGCTCCAGCTGTCTGCTGCCTATTTTCCATGTGCAGGCAACATTGCAGCAGTAAGCAAAACGGTTGTCAGGGCGGCACTGACGCGGCAGCTGGTTGCGCGGATGGAGAAAAAATCGTCAGAAGTGCTGCAGGTGCTTTCGGCCTTGCGCGGCGATTGGGAAGAGACTTTTTATCGGTTCTTAGCCAGGAATTTCGGTTTCAAGATAAACGCCCAGCCCTTCGAATTGCTAGCGCAGCTTATGCCTTACCGCATTTTGGGCCGCTGCCGAGGCAACCGTTTTCAGATGGAAGCGCTGCTGTTTGGTGTGGCAGGCATGCTCGACCACCTGCGCAGCACAGACACCTACCCGCTGAAACTGCGCAATGAGTTTTCATTCCTTCAGAAGAAATACCGCCTGAAAAAAGTGCCTTTATCTATGTGGAAATTCATGCGCATGCGACCGCAAAATTTTCCTTCGCTGCGCATTGCCCAGTTTGCGGCCCTGCTCAACCGGCCTGCACCGCTGTTTTCTGCTGTCCTGGCGTTACGCAAGCCCGAAGACATTGCTGCGGTATTTGGCAGGAGCAACATGCATGAGTTCTGGAAAACGCATTATCATTTTGGCAAACCAGCCGGCCAGGTAGGCAGCCAGCTGGGAAGAGATTCGATAGAAAATGTACTGATCAATACAGTTTCCCTGTTTTTGTTCGTTTATGGCAGATACACAGACAATGATATTTACGTACAGGCCGGGCTTGAATTGCTTGAATTTCTTCAGCCCGAAAATAATGCCATTGTGCGCCATTACCGCGGGGCTGGTCTGGAGATAGACAATGCTTTCTTCTCGCAGGCCGTTCTGGAGTTGAAAAAAAACTGGTGCGACGAAAAAAAATGTGTACATTGTAGTATAGGAATCAACCTGTTAAAAAACGTTTGATATGTTCCAGCGAATCGTGACCTATTTTGAGCAACAAAGCTTCGGCGTTTGTACGTATCTCGCAGAGCGGCTGAAACTTTCTACTGGCCGTGTGCGGCTGTTTTTTATTTATTCATCATTCCTGGCAGTCGGTTTCCCTATTGTATTTTATGTGCTGGCGGCTTTTGTTCTGGATGTAAGGCGGTACATGAGAAAAATTAGAACCCGTATCTGGGACCTTTAGTCTTCCAGTATTTTCGCTATTTCGATAAGGCCGGCATCGTGCGCCAGGTCTGCTGGTAGTTTTCCACCTTCCATTCTTGCGTCTGTCCGGGCGCCATATTCAAGGAGTAAAATAATCAAGGCTATATTCCCTGTTGCCGCCGCCGAATGCAGCGGCGTCATCCCGGCCTGTTGTATCACATTAACGTTTGCGCCGGCATGAAGCAGGAGTGATGCAATGGCTGTATCGCCAGCCGCGGCGGCCGAGTGTAGGGGGTAAACATCGTAACCATTTGCAGATGGAATGTTGCAGTCAGCACCACGGCTTAATAAAATTTTTACTGCGTCTTCCCTGCAAAAATAGCAGGCCAGGCCAAGGGCCGTGAACCCATCGCTCGAATGCCGGTTTACCAGTCCGGGTTCACTGAACAATAGCTCGGACAGGGCAGACAGATCGCCGATCGCGGCGGCCTCGTATATACTAAGCGGACCGCTGAACTCAGCCAGGAGTGATGCCAACGCGGTCTGCTTATAATAACAGGCCAGCAACAGGGGGCTTACACCGTATGAGGTTTGACGGGTAGCCAGTTCAGGCTGATTCATCAGGAGGGATTGCAGACCTGCACGATCTCCTGAAGCAATCAGGCTTTCGACAATCGGATTGTCCATAAGCAGCAGTGTTTGGTTTGTTAAATATAGAAACAAAGTGCAAGAGTAGGTATCCGGCGTGCAGCAAAAAAAATCCGCCCGGTTTACCGGGCGGAACAAAACCTAAAACAAAATTAGTTTCATTGGCTGAAACTTCATTGGTGCTATTGTAAACATCTGACTCGCATGGCAACCAAAGGTTTAACGGAATTTTATGATGGTAGTTACTGGTCAGGATAATTTGATCGATGTAAGCAGTTCAGCGGATATCTTTTATATTTGTTGCTGGCATTAAATTTAGAAAATGGCGTTGAAGGGCAATCAATTCAGAAACAATACTTTCAAGAACCCAGGCGATAGGACGGCTGAGCGGGGAACGGGCAGGTCCCGGCAAAAAACGATCAGCTTTCCCCAGCTTGATATGCACGACGGCCGCGTGTTTAAAATCGCCGGCCTGCTGCTTGTGCTGCTGGCTTTTTATTTTCTGGGCGCTTTTACCTCATACCTGTTTACCTGGCGCGATGACCAGAGTTATGTTATTGATGCCAATGGCGGTTGGAGTAACTTGTTCCGGACGGTCGAGGAACTGAAAGATGCAGGCGTAACGACGCCTGTTGTTCAAAACTGGCTGGGCAAAGTCGGCGCGTTGCTGTCTCACCAATTTATCTATGAATGGTTTGGCCTGGCTTCTTTTCTTTTTGTGTTCGTTTTTTTTGTGGCCGGATACCGCCTGCTTTTTAAGGTCCGGGTGCTGCCAATGGGCAAAACACTGGCCTATAGTTTTTTTTTCCTGATATTTATATCGGTGTTCCTCGGCTTTGCACAAAGCTTTTTTAAAGATACCCCGCATTTTATTGAAGGTGAATTTGGTTACTGGACCAACAGGTTGCTGGCCGCCCAGATTGGTACGGCAGGGGTAGGCGGGGTTCTTGCATTTGCTTTCCTTACGCTGCTGATCGTTGCTTATAACATCGACTTTAAACTTCCTGAAAGGAAAGCACGGCCGGCTTTTGTCCCCGATACAAGCGACGACATCGAGCTTGAAAACGAAGTGCGTTCAGAACCGGTTGAGTTCCCCTTGCGTGCCAGGGCTGAGCCGGTTAAGCGTCGCGAGCAAAACGTGGTGCTGACGCCCGGCCGTTTTGAGGCAGAAGAAACTGTAGTTGATTTCCCTGTTGAAGCGCCGGAACCGGCGGCTCCTGTAGAAAATGTTTTCCAGCCGGTGCCCCTGGCTGTAACCCCGATACCCGAGCCAGACAAGCCAGAGCCGGAACTCACCATAGAGAAGTCTGAAGAAGAGCGCAAGGCTGAAGACCTGGTGGAGCAATTCGGTAATTATGACCCTACGCTCGATCTTTCCAGCTACCGGTATCCGACACTGGACCTGCTTGAAAACTATGGCTCAAATAAAATATCAGTAAACGCCGAAGAACTGGAGGCCAATAAGAACAAGATTGTCGAAACGCTGAATCACTACAACATTGAAATCGATAAGATCAAGGCTACGATCGGTCCGACAGTAACGCTATATGAAATTATACCGGCACCGGGCGTGCGGATTTCAAAAATTAAAAACCTGGAAGACGATATTGCGCTTTCGCTGGCTGCACTGGGTATCCGTATCATTGCACCCATGCCTGGTAAGGGTACCATCGGGATTGAAGTTCCCAACCAGCACCCGGAAATGGTAGCCATGAGAAGCGTACTCGCGACCGAGAAGTTCCAGCAGACCACGATGGATCTGCCTATAGCACTTGGCAAAACCATTTCTAACGAAGTTTACATTGCCGATCTCGCCAAGATGCCTCACCTGCTCGTTGCAGGGGCCACAGGCCAGGGTAAATCGGTTGGCATCAACTCGATCCTTGTTTCACTGCTTTATAAAAAGCACCCTTCTCAGCTCAAATTTGTACTGGTCGATCCTAAAAAGGTGGAACTGACGCTATTCAATAAAATTGAGCGGCATTTCCTGGCCAAATTGCCCGGTGAAGCCGATGCAATCATCACCGATACCAAAAAAGTGATCAATACACTGAATTCACTTTGTATTGAAATGGACCAGCGCTATGACCTGCTTAAAGATGCACAGGTACGTAATCTGAAGGAATACAATGACAAATTCATAAAAAGGAAACTGAATCCGAACAACGGACACCGATTCCTTCCTTTTATTGTCCTGATCATCGATGAGTTTGCTGACCTCATGATGACCGCCGGCAAAGAGGTTGAAACGCCGATTGCGCGTCTGGCGCAGCTGGCCCGGGCCATCGGAGTACACCTGGTACTGGCCACGCAGCGGCCTTCGGTGAACATCATTACGGGTACCATCAAAGCGAATTTCCCCGCGCGTCTGGCTTTCAGGGTGCTGTCTAAAATCGATTCACGCACGATCCTGGACAGCGGGGGGGCCGATCAGCTCATTGGCCGGGGCGATATGCTGCTCGCCACCGGCAGCGACCTGATCAGGCTCCAATGTGCTTTCGTTGATACCCCAGAGGTTGACCGCGTTTCAGAATACATTGGCAACCAGCGCGGGTACTCAGAGGCATACCAGCTGCCTGAATACCATGATGAGGCGGCAGAAAGCAGCGCCAAAGACTTTGATCCCGACGATCGTGACCCCATGTTTGAAGATGCAGCGCGGCTTATCGTCTTGCACCAGCAGGGATCAACCTCACTGATACAGCGTAAGCTGAAGCTTGGATACAACCGTGCCGGCCGCATCATTGACCAACTGGAAGCGGCAGGGGTGGTAGGGCCGTTCGAAGGAAGCAAGGCCCGTGAGGTACTGCTGCCTGACGAATATGCTTTGGAACAGTTCTTGACTAACCTCAATAACTGAAAATTTAAAAGATGAAGAAGATCATTCTGACCCTCCTGATCGCAGCCGGGGTAACCGGCCTGCAGGCCCAGTCAGACACAAAAGCAAAAGCGATTCTAGCAGAGGTAAGTAAAAAATACCGTTCTTACGACGTTGTCAAGAGTGACTTTACTCTTACTGTCTCCAATGCCAAAACCAAAGCAAAACAAACCCAGCAGGGTACTTTGCTGGTTAAAGCGAATTCAAATAAATACAAAGTCAGCATGCCCGGTCAGGAGCTGATCAGCGACGGTAAAAGCCAATGGACATACCTGAAAGATGATAAGGAAGTACAGGTAAGCGATGCTGATAACAGCAGCGATGCCTTGAACCCGGCTAAAATCTTCACGATTTTTGAGCGCGGGTTTAAACCCGCTTATACAGGCCAGAAAAAGCTGGGCACAAAAGTTTACGAACTGATCGACCTGGTTGCCCTGGATGCCAGAAAGCCGTTTTCAAAAATCAAACTAACAGTAGACAAAGCAGGAAAACAGATTTCGAACGTCGTGCTTTACGATAAAAACGGCAACACCTATACCTATAACGTGCGTTCATTCACGCCAAACGTGAAAGTGCCTGAAACCGCTTTCGCCTTTGATGCAAAAAAACACCCTGGTGTGGAAGTGGTAGACCTTCGGTAAGCACAATTTAACTGGCTAGAAAAAGGTTTGTGGGCGTACCCGCAAACCTTTTTTATTACATTTGCTTTCATGAGTTTGCCAATGACCAACCATACGCTGGAAAAGCTGGAGCAGCTTTTTGCAGCATCAGGTTACAAGATCAGGTATGAAAAAGGGAACTTCAAATCAGGCTCGTGTGTTCTCGAGCATAGCAAGGTCGTTGTCATTAACCGGTTTTCGAACCTGGAAGGCAAGATACAGGCTATGGTCAACCTGCTGAGACGCGGAGAAACAGACCTGAGCGTACTCGACGAAAAACAGAAACAATTTTATCTTTCACTTACACAGAGTGAATTATTTTAGGGACCGGTTCAGTACCCGGGGCTGAAAGCTGACAGATATATATGAAAATAACTTTTTTGGGTACGGGAACTTCTCAGGGCATCCCTGTTATTACCTGTCCATGCGAGGTCTGCCATTCGACAGATCCAAGAGACAAGCGGCTGCGGGTATCGGTTTTTATTGAGACCGGTACAGAGTCGATCTGCATAGACAGCGGACCTGATTTTCGATACCAAATGCTTCGCGCTGGCGTGCAGGATCTCGATGCCATCATCTATACGCACGAGCACAAGGACCATATTGCCGGGCTGGACGATATCAGGCCATTCAATTACCTTCGGCACAAGCACATTGATATTTATGCGGTAGAGCGGGTTCAGCAGGCGTTAAAACGGGAGTTCTCTTACATTTTTGCCGAAACGAAATACCCGGGGCTGCCACAGATTAACCTGCATGAGATCCATAACGGGCATCCTTTTGCCATTGGCAGCACAGCGGTCAGGCCGTTTCGCATCATGCATCACCTGCTGCCCATTACCGGTTACAGGATCGGCGGCTTCGTTTACATTACAGATGCAAAAATGGTTCCCGACGAATCTTTTGCCGAACTGGAAAATTGCGATGTCCTGGTCATCAACGCCCTGCAGCGGCAGCCGCACATTTCACATTTTACTTTCGATGAGGCGCTCGCATTTGCCGCCAGGGCAGGGGCAAAACGAACCTACCTTACGCACATGAGCCATAATCTCGGTAAACACGCCGATGTTGAAAGCGAACTGCCGGATGGTGTATTTCTCGCGCATGACGGACTGGTGCTGAATCTGAGCCAGGAAGATGAAAATAACCACTTGATTTAAAGGAACTAAGCTTTTGTACCAAAAAAACCTGAAAAAAAACCAACAAATAGTTTTGTCGTCTTTGTATTAAGCCTATATTTGCACCACAATAACCCGGGTGGCGAAATTGGTAGACGCACCATCTTGAGGGGGTGGCGCCCTACGGGCGTGGCAGTTCGAATCTGCTCCCGGGTACAGTTCTTGAAAATATTGAATGCCCGGATGGCGAAATTGGTAAACGTTGCGGTCTCAGAAGCCGTTGGAAGAAGTTCCTTGAGAGTTCGAGTCTCTCTCCGGGCACAGTCATCGAAATCAAGCAGGTAAGCCTTAATCTGCTTGATACATTCAGCTTTCATTTTTAATTTTGTGCATCGGCAGTCGGGCCAGTGCAACGCCTGCTCTCGCATGTAGTTCTCTACACCCAATCACTGTCGGGGTATACTTCCAGGCAAACAAAATCAGCTTTTTTTTCTTATTCATTGCGTATTCTGTACCCAGTTTCATAAATTAGAATCCCTAACCATAAAAGAACATGAACAAATTTTTTGCATGCCTGCTGCTCATCACATCTGTGTCTCTAGGCGCATTTGCCCAAAACAAAGATGCCATTATTGGGCGTTGGCTTAACCCTTCCGGTGAAGGACAGATCGAGATATACAAGAGAGGAACGAAATACTTCGGTAAACTCGCCTGGATGAAAGAACCGAACGAGAATGGCAAACCAAAGTTAGATGCAAAAAATCCGGATGCTAAACTGCGCAGCCGCCAGCTGCTTAATCTTGAAATTTTGCGCGACTTTGAATTTGAAGACGGGGAATGGACAAACGGGAAAATATATGACCCCAAGTCGGGCAAAACCTATAGTTGCAACATCAGCCTGAAAGGCCAGGATAAAATGAGCGTTAGGGGTTACATCGGGATTTCGCTCATAGGCAGGTCCGAAACTTTCACCCGCGTAAAATAGTGAGGTTTTTAGTTCTTTGCTTGCTTTGTTTACCGCTGCTGAGCAGCGCGCAGGAATTCACGCTTACCCAGGTGGCTTCAGGAAAAGGCACCAGCCTTCGTGGCCTTTCTGCGGTAAATGACAGTACTGTTTGGGTCAGTGGCAGCAACGGCTGGATCGGGCGTACTGTAACCGCAGGTGTGGAATGGCAATGGGTACAACCCCGGGGTTTTGAAAAACTTGATTTCCGGGACATCGAGGCCTTTGACGACCAAAATGCAATCGCCGTAAATGCAGGTTCTCCAGCTTATATCCTTCTGACGACTGATGGCGGGCAGAATTGGGAAAAGGTATATGAAAATACTGATTCGGCTATTTTTCTGGACGGCATGGCGTTTTGGGGGCGCATGAACGGGATCGTGTTTGGCGATCCCATCGGTAACAAAATGCCTATACTCAAAACAACAGATGGCGGCAAAACCTGGCAGGAAGTTTCAGAAAATATGAAGTTCGATCTGGCCAGAGGTGAGGCGTCGTTCGCAGCAAGCGGCACAACGATCAAAGCGCTGCCGGGCGGACGTACCTGGATCGCCACGGGCGGCGCGACTTCAAATATTTACTTTTCCCCCGACTATGGGACCACCTGGGAGCGCTACGCCCTGCCGATTCTGCAGGGAACCGACAGTACTGGTCCTTTTTCCATCGATTTTCTGGACCGCAACCGCGGACTGGCTGTTGGTGGCGACTATAAAAAAGACAAGGAAAACACGAACAACGTGTTGCTAACGACCGATGGCGGGAAAACCTGGCGAAAGCCGTCCCGTCCCGTAAAGGGTTACCGTTCGGGAGTCGTCTTTTATTCTGAAAAATATGCATTTGCCACCGGGACTTCAGGTACAGATGTTTCGCTGGACGGAGGCAACAGCTGGCTCAATATTTCGTCCAGAAGTTTTAATGCTGTACAGCGTGCGGGCACGGGCAAATCTGTTTGGCTGGCCGGTACCGAGGGCAGTATCTACGTGCTCGGCTTTAATCCCTAAAAGTTGCTGATTTCAATTAAATTTATGTAAAAAAGCTGTGCACCGTAGATTTTTGGTATATTTGAATACCTATAGCTGTTGAATTGTTGAAATTCTATGCCCGTTTTTGCAAACCCTTCCCCGTCAGATAAGAAAAGAATTCTCATTGTAGATGATGAACCCAGCATCCTGAAATTGCTGAACTTCATCCTGTCGCCGATTTACCAGGTTTTTACGGTAACGAGCGGCTACAATGCACACCTTTGGCTCGAAGAAGGGAACATGCCAGACTTGATCATTTCCGATATGAACATGCCGCATTTTGACGGCCAGTCTTTCATGAAGAGCATCAAGATCAGCGGGTTTTACAGGGACATTCCCCTGGTCATTCTTTCTGCAGCAGAAGACCTGCAGATGATTGTAAAAGAGATGCCATTTACGGTTGAGGCCTTCCTGCCAAAACCATTCAATCCCGAGGTATTGAAAAATAAGATTTCTGAAATTTTGAGCGAAGATTATGTCCAGCACTAGTCCCATGAGCAGGAGCCACGATCGGAGCCGGGTTGTTTATTCAGGCAGCCGGGCTGAACACTTTCTGGGCAGCAAGATCGATGATTTTGAAATGCACCTTGTCGGTGATCTTGAAAACCTTCGTTCTTATCTCGATACGCTGACCATATTTACCGCTCCTGATGTGATCATGATGGAGGTGGAAGCCGAAAATCCGGTACTCAGCATGGTTCATTACATTAAAGATAACCTGCTCACCGCCGGTATCATCATCATCCTGCTTTCAGAAAAAAAAGACCCCGCCCTGCGAAAAAAAGCCATTGAAGCGAAAGTGCATGACCTGTATTTTTCGCCTTTTAACCCGGCAGACCTCGAAGAGCGGCTTGACTTTCTTGTTCGTTTCAGGCTGATTCGACCTAACCTGGCCAACCTGAATAATGCGAAGGTCGTCCCATACCGGATACCCACGCTCAAACGGGTTTTCGATATCGTGGCCTCGGTTGGTATCCTGCTCATGCTTTCTCCACTCATGCTCATCATTGCTATTCTGATCAAACTCGACTCGAAAGGACCGCTGATCTATAAGAGTAAACGAGTGGGTACGGGGTATAGGATATTTGATTTTTATAAGTTCCGATCTATGAAGGTAGGTGCTGACGCGCAGCTGAAAGAACTGGCAGCGCTTAACCAATATGCTGACAAGGCTGAAGGTGGTGCTTTCTTTAAACTGAAAGACGACCCGCGGGTAACCAAGCTTGGGAATTTTATCCGCAAGACCAGCATAGATGAGCTGCCTCAGCTCTTTAATGTATTAAAAGGAGATATGTCGCTGGTCGGCAACCGGCCATTGCCGCTTTACGAAGCTGAAATGCTGACTTCAAACGAATGGTCCATGCGGTTTTTGGGGCCGTCAGGGCTGACCGGTCTATGGCAAATCAGCAAACGGGGAAAAGCAGACATGTCAGAAACGGAACGCAAAAAGCTGGATAACTTCTATGCCAGGAATTATTCCATTCTTTTCGACCTGAAAATTCTCCTTGGAACGATTCCGGCGCTGTTCCAAAAGGAAAAAGTCTGACGCTTACTGGTCTTTTCCTTCCTTACCTGCTTTAAATTCGCGTACAGATTTACCGATGCCGTTCATTAATTCGGGCAGTTTTCTGCCTCCGAAGATCAGGACAAGGATGACGGCGATTAAAAGAATTTCGGTGGCGCTCATGGACTGGTTTTTGAGCAATTTACGTATTTTTTTCTGAAAGCCTGTCAGGTGCGAATCCTTCCAGCGGCGAAAAATGAAAGTTGAGTTCATTCGCGGCACGGTTTGCATGCACCACTTTCCATTTTTTTGCTTCTTCACGGAACTCAGGCAGGGCAAGTCCCGCCCGCAATGCCGCGTAACGATAATAGTCCTGTTTGGCAGGGTGGGAGGGGCTGCAGGCATTGTAAACCCCACCAAAAGTTTGCTTACGGATTAGCTGGCAGATGAAATTCACGGCATCCTGCAATGAAAGCATGTTGACCGGTGCCTGGCCATCAGGCAGGCCGGTTTTTCCGGCAAAAAACCGGGCCGGGTCGCGACCGGGTCCGAACAGTCCGCCGCAACGCACTATGGTCGCCGTACCTGGAAAGTTCTGCGCAGCCAGCTCTGCCTGACGAATATTGATGCCTCCGGGCGTATCCGGCTCACTGCTCTCCTGCTCATCGAAATGCCGGCAGGCGTCCGGATACACGCCGGTTGAACTGGTCATGATAACCTGGCCTATGCCTGCCTGCGCTGCCTGATCGAGCAGGCTTTGTACCCTGGCCGCGTACAAACTTCCCAGTCCCGACTTGTTCCCGGGCGGAATGTTGATCAGAAGCAGATCAGCATTCAGCAGGCCGTTATGCAGCAACAACTGGTCAGTTCCGGCCTCAACCAGGTAGGCGTCGATGCCTGCATCACGCAAAAGCGGCACTTTTTCGGCGGTCGTGGTAGAGCCCCGTACCCGGTAACCCGAATCCATGAGCAACTTTGCCAGCGGCAGGCCCAGCCAGCCGCATCCTATTATACTTATTGTGCTGATCGTATGGTTCATATTTGTAACAAACTTAGTGTTTTTGGCCGCGGGAACTTCAGCAAGCAATAATTTTCTAATTTCATAGCATGAAAAAATCAATACTTATCATCGCTGCCGCTGCATTGATGGCTGCATGCGGACCTAAGAAAGAGGAGGGATTTACGCATAAAACAGACGTATTCCTCGAAAACAAAGTTGGAAATTATCTTGCCAAACATCCGGACTGGAAATCGACAGAAGACAAAGATGCCGAAGTAACCAGCGATTTCCGGGACAGCGTAATTATCTGGAGCAATGACGACCGGTTTTTTGAAAACCTGCCGCTCGAACTTAAAAAACTGGAAAATGAAAAGGTACAGAACCAGGATGTTAAAATTGCTTATTTCGAAACCTTCAATGATCCTACGAGGGTAAAGGAATCTTTACTGAACGACATGCGCCTGACCATTCGGGGAATCGTGCCACCAAGCCAGGTTGCCCAGCTTAAGGAAGGACAGCGTTACACCATTTCGGCTTCCATGTACAAACAAGGTCGCAAAAAAGATGTAAGCTATACCAAGGAGGAAAAATCGCAGGTTTTTGACCTTGGTTCTTATACGTTTGCAGTTACTGGTGTAAAACCGTTATAGATTTCGCCAGCAGCATAAATGGTTTAGGCCCCGCAGCTTAAACCATTTTCTTAGGGCCTACTCGATCCCGTATCGCTCCATTTTATTGTAAAGCGTTTTCCTGTCAATATTCAGCAGTTTGGCTGCCTGCGATTTATTGTGCTTTACTTTGATCAGCGTTTCCTGGATCAGCACTTTTTCGTTTTGTTCGTTCTGGGCTTTCAGATCTGAATGGTTGCTGCGCTGTGGCTGCCGAATGGCATAGATCATTTCTTCGGGCAGGGACGATTTTTCGGCCACATGGCCCGGGGTAAGCAGAACCATTCGTTTGATCACGTTTTTCAGTTCCCGCAGGTTTCCTGGCCAGTCATATTGCAACAGGATTTCCATGGCATCAGGAGCAACCTGCTCCACCCGCCGTTCCAGTTCCCGGTTAGCCAGGTTGATAAAGTGCTGAATAAACAGTTTCAGATCGCCGCCCCGTTCTCGCAAGGGTGGCAACTGGATCTTAAACTCATTTAACCGGTGGTACAAGTCCTCACGAAACTCTCCATTCGCAATGCTGTTGACGAGGTCATCATTCGTGGCAGATACGATCCGCACGTCTACGGGAATATTTTTTGTACTGCCCAGCGGCTGGATAATGCGTTCCTGCAGCGCCCTGAGCAATTTGACCTGTACCTCGTAACTCAGGTTGCCAATTTCGTCCAGGAAGAGCGTTCCGCCTTCTGCCGCTTCAAAGCGGCCCTTTTTGTCGTTTAAAGCGCCGGTAAAGGCTCCCTTGACGTGTCCGAACAGCTCACTTGCCGCCAGGTCTTTTGATAGCGCCCCGCAGTCAATGGCAATAAACGGCTTGTTTTTTCTTTTGCTTTGCTGATGAAGGGTTCGGGCAGCATGTTCTTTCCCGGTGCCGCTTTCGCCCTGAATGATCACAGACATGTCGGTTGGCGCTACGAGATTGATGTGCTCGTAAAGCCTGGCGGCAACAGCACTTTTCCCTCTGATCAGGTCATCTTCCGGCAGCGCCGTCCCAGCTGGCAACGGGCCAGGCGCCATTTTTTTATTCAGTGCCTGCTGCAACACCATCAGCAGCTCGTCAGGATTTACCGGCTTGGTAATATAGTCAAGCGCTCCCATCTGAATGGATTTCACCGCAATCCGAACATCATTGAAGCCGGTCATCATAATGGCGGGAATGTTGAGTTGGTAGTCCCGTATGTGACTCATCACATCCAGCCCGGTACCGTCGGGCAGGCGGTAGTCGGTCAGGATCAGGTCGAACTGTTCAGGCACAGCCTGCCTGGTAAATGACCTGGTGTCGTAAAGTACCTGAACCTCATGGCCATGTTTGCCCAGGAATGCTTCTAGTATCTGAGAGAAAGTCGTATCATCTTCGATTATCAGTATTCTGGCCATGGGTAGTTTCGCTATAGAATACCGCAAAAATACAAAAGCCGGAGTAAATCCGGCCTTTGTATTTGTTAATCATAGGTGTATAGGGTGCTTATTGGATCACTTTTCCGTCTTTGTCGATTTTAAGTGAGGCAGTTTCCTGCTCTTTTTTAACATCGATCCAGTAGTAAGAAACGTTGTTCGCTTCAGTTACCAGGAAGGCTGCTGATGGAGTCCATGCTTTGTACGGATCTTTCTGTAACGTAGCTTTCACCGAATCAGGAAGTTCTTCCAGTTTTACAGGTTCTTTTTTAGAACTGTCCTGCTGTGCAACGATTGCGGTTGAAACGTTAACATCTTTTGCACTTACTGTTGCTACTCCTGCGAAAGCCAAAAACGCGGCTGATAAAATGAACTTTTTCATAGATTTTGTATTTAAAATTTTTAGTTGCACATCGCTGTGCCATGCCAGATAAGGTTACATAATGATGCCAACAGCCATTATTTTATCTAAGTCGTTATTTTACAGGTTGTTATCTGTGTGTGTCAGGATTTTGCGTTGTGGACTTTTTCTACAGTTTGTGGCGATAGTAGCCAGATTCAGCAACCAACGCGATTATTATGTTACATTTTTCCCAATCCTGCAGCTGAACATTATTTTTACGGCTTATTCCAAACAAATGAAGAAACAAGTATGCTTTGCTGCTTTGCTCAGCATGTGGGGCGTAGCATTGCAGGCACAAGACCGCGGCCCGGCAGCAGTGGCCGAACGCCAGCCTGTTACAAAGGCTAATTACCAGGCGGCGGCCAGATTTTCGCCGCAAAAGTTAAAGAAGATGATCTACTCAACCCAAGTAGATGCGCATTGGTTGAAACAGAGCAACCGTTTTTGGTATGAGTACGAAACGCCGTCGGGTAAATACTGGTACCTTGTAGATCCGGCCAAGCGGGAAAAGAAAAAGATGTTCGACCCGGCAAAGATCGCTGCCGAGGTGACGCTGATCATGCGTGACCCTTTTGATGCGCAGCACCTGCCTCTGGAGAACCTGAAGTTCTCACCAGACGAGCGCAGCGTCACATTTGAACTGACCGGTACCACCGAGGAGGTGAAGAAAGACCGGAAAGACAAAAAAGCCGCAGACTCCATGCAGCGTAAAATCTATTCATTCAAATATGATCTTGAATCCGCTAAGCTTACAGAGATCCCAAATTACAGCAAACCGAAACCAAGGCCACGCTGGGGTTCGGTAGCTCCCGACTCTTCTGCCATTATTTATTCAAAAAATTACAACCTGTATTGGATGGATAAAGTCAATTACAGGAAAGCCATACAGAACGAAGAAGACAGCACGATCGTTGAACACCAGCTAACGAAAGACGGCGAGAAATTTTATGCTTACGGTTCAAACGGTGACGGAGAAAACAACGAAGAGAACGAGAAAAACAACAAAAAACGGCGACCTGCTTACGTGCTTTGGTCGCCCGATGCCAAATACTTCATTTTAAGCCGCAGCGACTCCCGCAAAGTCAAGGACCTTTGGGTCATTAACAGCATCACAAACGGGAGGCCTACACTGGAAAGTTATAAATACCAGATGCCCGGAGAAAAGGAAGCACCAATTGACGAGATCCTGCTCTTTGATTTTGCGGCCAAAAGTTATAAAAAGCTGAACACGACCGCTTTCAAAGACCAGAGCATCGGTGTCTGGAGCCAGCCGTTTTTAAACAAGGACCGGGACAACGAATTCAGGCCATCAATCTGGCTGGGCGATAACAACCGCTTTTATCTTTCGCGCACCAGCCGCGACCTCAAACGCATCGATGTGTGCGTAGCAGACATTCGCACGGGTGCGATCAAGCCACTGATCGAGGAACGTTTCAATACCTATGTCGAAATTAACCGCCCCGGGCTGGTCGGCAACGGCAAAGAGATCATTCATTGGTCTGAGCGTGATGGCTGGGCACATTTCTACCTGTTTGATGGCGAAGGCAAACTTAAAAACCAGATCACCAAAGGCGCTTTTCACTGCGAGAACATTGTCAACATAGATGAAAGAAACCGGGTGCTGTATTTCACTGCTAACGGACGGGAAGACAAGGAGGATCCGTATTTTGTACACCTGTACAAGGTCAACTTTGACGGTTCCGGGCTTAAATTGCTGAATGCCGGCGATTTTGAGCACCGCAGCAGCATGAGCGACGACAGTAATTTTTTTGTAGACAACTATTCACGCGTAAATACGGTGCCCAAGTCGACACTGTATGACAACACCGGGAAAAAAGTCATGGAACTGGAAACAGCAGATCTGTCATTGCTGATGGCTTCAGGATACAAGTTCCCCGAGCCGTTTAAAGTGAAAGCAGACGACGGGATTACCGATATTTACGGGGTCATGTATAAACCCTTCGATTTTGATCCCAACAAAAAATACCCGATCATCGAATACGTTTATCCTGGTCCGCAGACAGAGGCGGTAGACAAGGCTTTCAGTCGAGCAATGGACCGCACCGACCGCCTTGCGCAGTTTGGTTACGTGGTCATAACAGTAGGCAACCGCGGCGGAAACCCGGCGCGGTCCAAGTGGTACCATACTTTCGGTTACGGCAACCTGCGCGATTATGGCCTGGCTGATAAAAAAGCAGCAGTCGAGCAGCTGGCGGCACGCTATCCTTTCATTGATGACCAGAAGGTGGGCATTACCGGGCATTCAGGCGGCGGGTTCATGTCTACCGCAGCCATGCTCGTGTACCCTGAGTTCTTTAAGGTCGCCGTATCTAACGCAGGCAACCATGACAATAGCATCTACAACCGTTGGTGGAGCGAAAAACATCATGGCGTGAAGGAGATCGTTTCTGCGAAAGGCGATACAACTTTTAAATATGCGATTGATAAAAACCCTGACCTTGCTAAAAACCTGAAAGGGCATCTCATGCTGATGACCGGCGACATTGACAACAACGTGCATCCGGCAAATACAATCAGGGTTGCAAATGCCCTGATGAAGGCGGGTAAACGTTTCGAGTTTGTGATTGTACCGGGGCAGCGTCACGGATTCGGCGAACTGACTGAGTACACGTTCTGGAAACTTTCAGACCACTTCAATAAATACCTGATCGGCGACTTTAGCGGCAGCGCCCAGACCGATATGGTCGAGATGGACCGCGATATAGAAAAGAAGAGATAACTTCATAAATCGTTCTGAGAGTCGGTTTAAGTTCAGATAACTTTCAGCTCAGAACATGACGCAAAAAGCCCCGGGTCATCCCCGGGGCTTTTTTATTTCAGTGCTGTATTACTAGAAGTGGAACTGAACGCCCAGTTTAGGTGCGAAGAAGTTTCCATTAACGCTGAAAGAGTTGGTGGTCGATTTTGCACCTGAACCCTCAGCTTTTAACTGCTCATTTTCCCAGCTAAGGCCTTGAACTGAAAATTCAATACCTACGCTTTTGGTTGGGAAGAAAGCGAAACCTGGAGACAGTGCAACGCCGATATTGGTTGTTGTTCCCAGTTTAGGACCAACCTCGCCAGCTGCGTCTACATCTTTAGCACTTCCGAACGCCATCGGAACTGACAACTGTCCGAAGAATTTGAATTGTCCTGACAGGTCAGTATAGTAACGTGCAAAAGGAGCAACTACAAATGCCTGATCTTCAGTGTCGCCGATTTGTTTGCTGTACGAATAACCAACACCGGTACCGATCGCAATGTTGTTGTCTACAAAGTAACCGATGCTTGGAACAACCTGGAAGCTAACGTCTGATTTAGGTGCACCTTCCGCTTTGGTCGAGTTGAAGCTTACATTACCACCCAGGATCACCTTGCCTTGTTCAGTCTGAGCGCTGGCGCCATAAGTTAAACCTGCTACTGCTACCAACGATAATAATAATTTTTTCATTTTGATATGTTTTTAAATTTTCAATGGTCTTTGAGTTGTTTATATTTCTTGACCATTTGTGGCATATAGTCAATCGCTGTGCCAGACAGAAACTTTGTTTTAGCCTATGCTACACAGCTTTTTCCTAAACGTTTGACTACAAGCTTTCTAAAATTTTAAAAACTGACCAAAATTATACTGTACTGACACTGGGACTTTTTTATGACATTTCCTGCGCTGCCACAAACAATACGGACTGACTAATTTTGTAAAACTGTCAGTTTTTTTACGACCATTATGGCAGCGTGTGGCAGGCTTTCTCTGACAAGGCAGCATTCAGATGAACCGGCAGGGCACTGCTGTTTAAAAAAAATGCCTTTATAAAAACAATTGCGGGTAACACAAACGTTTTATTGGTTATGAGACTATCTATAGAGCGCAAACCTGTTAAGGTTTACCCGGACCCTAAACGCGTTATTGCACGTTTTTTTTACAATGGAGATGACCGGGCCAAAGATGTGATCAGGCATGTGATCGCCTTGTCAGAAAGAGAAGTTTTTTCAATTATCTCGCCGCTGCTTCAGGAATACTCCAAACGACACCGTAACATTACAAAAATACTGAACAAGCACTGTAAAAAAATTCGTGCAAGTATTGAAGACTGCGGGATCGATTACGATACGCTGGACAAATACCAGAAGCTCCTGATCGGATCTTACTTTACGCACGAGTATTCTATTGAATCAGCAGCGTTTTTTAACCCCTCAATCGTTGAGGACCCTGACCAGACTGACCTGGTGGCCGGCGAGAAACGGGTCATCATCAGTTTCCGGGCAGTAGGAGAAGGCCACATTTCATCCGTAGTGTTCAGGCGGGCGCTGATAGACAAGCACAACAACATTAAGGTCATTGAAGCCGGAAACTATATAGATGAAGCAGAGGTGATCAAAAATGCGGTATATAACAAAAAGCTGTTCCTGAAAAAAGCAGCCGATGCAAATATCAATGCGTTGGTACTTGATGAAATAGACGGAAAACTGCAGGAAAAATTTGACTATTCGGTATTGAGGCGGCTGGTGGTCGATTCCCAGAACATGGCAGACGATGACCTTAAAAAGCTGGAATACGATAAAGTGCTTTGGCTGTCAGATACCTATCACGAGATCAGTTTTTCGCGCGATACAGACATTTCTGACCGGATCATTTTTCCGATATCTGAATTTGAGCGCAAAGGCATCGAAGATGCGCGGTTTGTCCGCTTTACGAAAGACGACGGCTCAATCATTTATTATGCAACCTATACGGCCTATGATGGCGCTATGATCATGCCCAAGCTGCTGCAGACCACAGATTTTTATGACTTCAAGGTTAGCCCGTTACATGGGGCAGGCGCACGCAACAAGAACCTCGCCCTGTTTCCGCGTAAGATTAAAGGCAAATATGTCATGATGTCGCGGATAGACGGGGTAAACAACTACCTGATGTATTCAGATAAGATTACCATCTGGGACAATCCTGTTATTCTGCAGCAACCGAAGTTTACCTGGGAGTATATACAGATCGGTAATTGTGGCTCACCGATTGAAACGGAGGACGGTTGGCTGGTTATTACACATGGGGTTGGGCCGATGCGGCGATATGTGCTGGGTGTGAGCCTTTTGGATCTTGAAGATCCCTCAAAAGAAATAGGCCGCCTGCGTGAACCGCTCCTCATTCCAAATGATGACGAGCGCGAAGGGTATGTGCCCAATGTGCTGTATTCTTGCGGAGCGATCATTCATAACAATGAGCTGATCATTCCTTACGGATTGTCAGACTATTGTTCTTCATTTGCAACTGTTAAATTGAACGAGCTGCTGGATAAACTCAAAAGCCAAGATTGCAGTTTATAAAATGCGGTTATAGAGCTCCATGTAATCTGCAACCATTTTCTCGGTCGAGAAACACGCAATTGCACGGGTCCTGCAAGCCATCCGGTCAAGGTTTGAAAGCGCCTTGACCGCCTCGGCAGCCCCGTCTACATCATGGACCAGGAACCCGGTCTTTCCGTCTTCGATCAGTTCAGGCATGGACCCGCGGTTAAAAGCAATAACGGGCGTGCCACAGCACATGGACTCAGCTACGCTCAGTCCAAAAGGCTCGTCGAATGAAATAGGGTGCAGCAGGCATGCAGCGCTGCCAAGCAAAGTATTTCGTTTCTCAGGGCCCGCCGATCCCACATAACGGATCTGGTCGCTAAGCCTGGGCTCAACCTTTTCTTCGAAATAGCGCCTGTCCTGCACAATCCCTGCCATAATGAGTTCACGCCCGCTTTGCAGCGCAATATCAATGGCTTCTGCCGCCCCCTTATCCGGATGGATGCGTCCAAAAAATAGCAGGTAATCTTCAGGTGTCTCTGTAAATTCGAAATCGCCCACTGAGATGCCATTATAAATGTTTGCTGCATAAGACAGGCTGGCATGGCGGTTAGCCATGCTGATCGACACGTAGTTTACATGACCATCATATTTCTGGTAAACAGGTAAGATCTGATCAGATGAAAAGCCATGGATCGTCGTAACCATAGGGGTGGTTATGAGCCTGGAGTAGGTGAGGGGTAGAAAATCGAAATGGTTGTGAACCAGGTCAAATTCTGAGGCCCTTTCCATGACATTGCTGATATGAAGGCACTCGAGCACCTTGGCATCCTGGCCAGGCTGATCTTCATACCCAACAGCGACAACAGCATCCAACCGGCCAGTTGTCATTGAGTCGCCGGTGGCGAACAGTGTCACATCATGGCCGGCAGCCACAAGTCCTTCGCAGAGGTTCGAAGCCATTTGTTCCCAGGGGCCATAATGCCTGGGCGGTGTACGCCAGGCTACCGGCGACAGTACCGCAATCTTTAAACGTGCAGACATCTAGGCTACGAAACTCGAGTTCTCCTGTCTTTCTTCAGTATACTGATGCTCAAGCGCAAGCGCTTTCAGGATCATGAGGTGCGAGATGAGGTAGGCCAGTGTACTTTCGGCACCCTGGTTCCGGTTTACGCCGTGCGGCTGCAGGCCATCGCCGCAACCTTTTGTCTCATAATCATATAAGGGAAGGCGCAGGCTGTTCTCACCGAGGAACCACTGGTAACAGAGGTTCATTTGTTTGATGTAATCATAATCATGCGTCACCTCATATGCCTGATAGTACAGCAGGACCATGGCCATAGACTCGATGGCCTGTTGGTCGTAAACCGCCATATCGCTGTTTTTATAGAACCAGCCATCATTGCCAATAGGGTTGAGGTATCCTTTACTCAGCGTCTTTTCATACAGGAAATCCATAGCCTCGAGCGCGATTTCAAGAGATTCGCGGTTGTCAGATACCTGGTAGTGATGCAGCAAAGCCAGTGGCAGGATTGCATTGTCATATGTCAGGCCGCTCTCGAACCAGTGCCAGTTCTCATCGCTGGCTTCCCGGTAAGCTTTTTTAAGTTGTGCCGCACGCGCGTCGAGTTCTGCTGCCACGCCCAGGTTGTATGGATTGACTTTGAGGTAATATGCAATGCCAATCATTGTATTGGCAATGCCGCGTAAGTATTGTAGTGTCGAAAAATGTGGGATCGATTTAACGAAGAGGTCTTCAGCAAATTCCTTGTAAGAGTTATTCGGCGCATTGCTGATCAGGAAACCCAGGGCCCAGATGGTGCGGCCAAATGAATCTTCAGACCCTACCTCGTCAAGGTAGTTCCGGTTAAAACTCAGGAAATTGCGAAAGTTACCATCTTCCCGCTGCATGTATTGAATATAACTCAGGTAAATGGGCAGCAGGTCAAGTGCCACTTTACTCTTGTTCTGCTGGTAAGAAAGCAGGGCCATGATCAGGGCACGTGCGTTATCGTCCAGGCAGTAACCCTCTTTCAGGTTTGGAATTCCGTACTTGGCATGCTGCACAATGCCGGTATCATCTGTAAGGCGCAGAACGTGGCTCAGGCTAAAGGTAGGCATCATGTCGGCATCAATCACCGGCTTGCGGACCCGGGTGTGTGCCTCTGCTTCGCGAATGGCTTCACGAAAAGCATTGATGTAAATTTTACCGATTTGCGGCCAGCGAAGTTTAAGCCCGTATGTGTAGGCGTTCTCTTTCAGCCGCTGCAGCTTTTCTGGCGCATCAAGCAGACCAGTCACCATATCGGCCAGCCCGGTGTTGTCTTTAAAAGCGAACAGTTCGCCGCGGTTGTCGGCCAGCAGCTCCTGCGCATGCCAGTATGGTGTGGACAGAACGGCCGCACCCGCGCCAACTGCATACGATAACGTGCCGCTGGTAATCTGGGCCTCATTGAGGTAGGGTGTTATATAGATTGTTGCTGCAGAAAGGTAATTGTGTAATTCATCTTCCTCCACGAATTTATTGATGAACATCAGGTGGTTTTCAACATTCAGCTGCCTGGCCAGGCGCTTCAGGCTGTCCCGGTATTCTTCACCATTGCTTTTGACAACGCCCGGATGGGTATTGCCCAGGATCACGTAGTTCACTTCAGGGTGTTTAGCAACGATGTCAGGTAATGCCCGGATTACAGTTTCCAGCCCCTTATTCCGGCTAATCAGGCCAAATGTCAGCAACACCTTACGTCCTTTGAAAGGAAGTGACTGCTCTACCGGATTCACGACCGGCGTATTGATATCAGGCACGCCGTGCTCCACAAACTGGATCTTGTGTGCCGGGATGCTGTAAATATCTGTAAGGAAACCAATAGCGCGGTGGCTCATAACCAGAATGCGGCTCGCATACTTGGCAATTTCCCGGATAATCGTTTTTTGGGTATAACTTGGCTCCCGCAACACCGTATGCAACACGACGATCAGCGGTTTTTTCAGCCTGGCTATAAGCGGCAATACGTAAACACCATTGTCGCCTCCAAAAATCCCGAATTCGTGTTC
Source organism: Pedobacter yulinensis (assembly GCF_003029735.1). GTDB lineage: Bacteria > Bacteroidota > Bacteroidia > Sphingobacteriales > Sphingobacteriaceae > Pedobacter > Pedobacter yulinensis. Next base: position 1,288,995 of record NZ_KZ686269.1, on the reverse strand, counting down.
AAGCAGTACCGCATCTGCAAGACTGGTATTGATATAGTCTGCCGCCTTAATGTAATCGTTTTGGTTTTCCTGGCGAACAACATATTTAACTTCTTCAGGGTACTCATACATATCTGTAGTCTCACCATCATTCATCGCAATCACATAGGAAGATTGCTGATTTTGCTGGCCGCCGTTCATGGCTGCAAACAGATTCTGATTGAAAGTCGCAATCCCGCACGCACGTGGAGGGTAAGTCGATATATAAGCTATTTTCATGGATATTATTGGTCGTTTTAGGCGTTTTAGCCACCTTAATAACACATTCTGACCAAAAAAGTTCTGAGAGCGATGTAAAAGATTGGCCCCGAAATCGTTAAACACGGGCTGCAAGGGGGAAGGGCAGGTGCTCTGAAAAGAACGTATAATTAAAGCCCTTGATTATGAGTAAGTTATTTTATTCGAACAATTACCGGGAAAACAGGACTTGGCAAGCTAAGCTGTCATGCAACTTCCCGAAGGTCGACGGCGACCACCCTCGATACGCCCTGCTCGACCATTGTTACACCATAGATGATATCGGTCGATGCGATCGTGCGCTTGTTGTGCGACACAATAATAAATTGGGACCGATCAGAAAATTTGCGGATGATCTTGTTGAATTTGTCAATGTTCGTGTCGTCAAGCGGCGCGTCAACCTCATCAAAGATACAGAAGGGCGCCGGTTTGAGGAGGTAGAGGGAGAACAGCAGGGCAGTGGCAGTAAGGGTTTTTTCCCCACCCGAAAGCTGGTTGATAGACAGCGGGCGCTTACCTTTCGGACGGGCTACGATATCAATATCAGCGTCGAGCGGGTTTTTCTCGTCAGAAAGGATCAGGTCGCAGTTGTCTTCTTCGTTAAAAAGCGAGCGGAAAACATTGATGAAATGTTCCCGTGCCTGTGTAAAGGCCTGCATAAATTTTTCCCTGGCGGTATCGTCAATTTCTTTGATCGTTTGGAGTAAATCGTTCTTTGCTGACAAAAGGTCTTTCTTTTGGGTCTGAATGAACTCAAAACGTTCACTCATTTCCTGGAAGGCCTCCATGGCCATGCTGTTGATTGACCCAAAGTCGTCCAGCTGGCGTTTCATCCGGTCTACTTTTTCTCGCAACTGTAATTCGTTGTCGGTGCTTTCAACTTCCTGTTCAAGCAGTGCCGCGATGTCGATGTTAAATTCTACAGCAAGCCTTTCCTTCAGTGCATTCAGTTCAATGCGCAGGTTGTTTTTCTGGTCTTTCAAGGCATTGATCAGGTAATCGGTCTCTTCGCGGTTTTTTCGCAGCGCGGCCGCACTGTTTTCGTGCTCATTGATTGTGCCTTTATCTGTGTAATACGCTTCTTCGGCTTCCGTTACCGCCGCTTCCATCTCTTCACGCTGCTTGTACATCTCGAGCAGCTGGTCATCGTTCAGGTCGGTATGCTGTACCGTTGCACCGATCTCATTCTTTACGACCCGTAATTCCTCCCTGTTCTGGCCTAACTTTTTAGCCAGGCTCTCCTGCTGCACATGCCGGTAGTCGAGGTCTTTTTCCAGCCCCGATAACTTATTTTGCTGCTGGTGAAACCGGATATTCAATGCATTATATCTGCTCGCGGCTTCATTGACCTCATCGGCAGTTTCATTGTAAGCCAGCTGAAGTTCCTGCAATGCAAGGTAGGCCTGATGGTGCTGCTGCTGCAAGCCGACCAAGCGCGGGAGTTTTTCGTGCAATTGTGCCTCTATCACGGCGATCTTGTTCAGAATATCGGATTTGCGGTTTTCGCTGCTCGTTATAAATTCATGATATTGGTCGCGGCGTGTGCTGACAGATACCTTTTCGTTACCCAGACGGTTGAGTTCCTGCTTAAGGCGTTCGATCTCCGTACTTTTTGATGCCGCTTTCGAAGAGCGGATCAGTTCTTGCGCAGCCGAGATCCCTGCATTGAGGGTGGCAATTTCTTTTTCGCTCTCCTTGATCTGCCGGGCAAGGTTTTCCAGGTTTTTTGCCCTCCCTATGCGTTTGCCTTCAAACAGGCCCACAGACCCACCCGATAAGGTAAACCTGCTTTTCGCAAATTTGCCGTTTCTTGCCAGCAGGGTAACTGTTGGCTGCCGGGACGATTGGAAAACGGCCTCATCGTCGCCGACAGATAAGTACACCTGCTGCAACAGCAATTCGCACAGTTTCCGGTAACGCGCATCGCATTCTACAACAGCAAGCGCGGGAACGAAACCGTCAATTTCCTGCAGGTTTGGCTGGCGTTCAGGAATGTCTTCGAGAATAAAGAAATTGGCCCTGCCGCGACTCGAAGCAGTGAGCAGGTCAATTGCCTGAAGCGCGTCGGCATAACGCTCAACTACATAATGGTTCATTACGGGCTCCAGGTAGTTTTCAATCGCAATGCGGTAAGCTTCGCTGCAAAACAAAATATCTGAAAGCAGCGGCGCATTTTTTGCCCAGCTGGTGTTTTTTTTCAGGAAACGGATCGACTCCGGAAATCCTTCCAGACTGTCTACGAGTGATTTTGTCAGGTTGTATTCATTTTGCCTGGCATCTTTGGCGCGGCTTTGCACCGCAAGCTGTTCTTTGTGAAGCGACATAGCGGCCTCGGCGCCTGTTACCAGCTCATTGATCCGCGCTTCTTCTGCCGCCATCCCGTCGAGCAGTGCCTGTTTCTGGGTCATGGTCAGCTCCAGCTCGGCCAGTGCATGGTTGAACGCCTTCAGTTCGGCGCTTTTTGCGGTCGTATCGTCGACATTGCGGTTGCCTTCCTGCGTAAGGGTTTCTTTCTGAATGTTTAGAATGTCGATCTCCTTTTGGGCCTGGTAAATCTGGTTCTGAAGTTCGTTCCCATTTTTTGACTGGTCATCGACCCGGTTTTTTTCAAGCTGCTGCCGTTCACGCAGGGCCTCCAGTCCTTGTTTCAATCCCTGTAGCTCGGCTTCAATTTTCTTCAGCGTTTCGGTCTCGGTCAAAAGCTCCTCATTCAGCCGCTTCAGGTTATACTTGACGTGATTTTCCTGGTTGGTATCGCGTTCGATTTCTTCGGCAAGTTTTTGCTCCTTTTCCCGAAGGTATTTCATTTGTTCGTTCTTTATCTTCTTCTCGCTCTCGTAGGCCCGGATCCTGGCAACAAACTCATTCGTAGCCTTCTGTTGAACCGAGAGGTTTTTTTCTTTTTGTATGATGTTCAACTTAAGCAGCTGCAGGGTCGCTTCGAGCTTATCGATCTCCCCGCTTTGCTCGGCGCGAAGTGCCACCTGACGTGCTTCCTTGTTTTCAAGTGTTTCCAGTTCCTGCCTGAAGCCACCAATGCGCAGGCTGGCCAGTTGCACGCTCAGTTCTTTGTATTGGTCTTTCAGTTTATAATACCGCTCTGCTTTTTTTGCCTGGTTTTCGAGTGTTTTCAAATTTTTATCGATCTCAACAAGCAGGTCTTCCACCCGTTCCAGGTCAGATTCGGTATCCTTAAGTTTGCTGAAGGTTTGCTTTTTGCGGAGTTTATATTTGGAAATACCCGATGCCTCTTCGAAAAGGTTGCGGCGCGAGTGTTCTTTGTTGGCAATGATCTCATCGACCATTTTCAGTTCAATGATCGAGTAACTGTCAGAGCCGACACCGGTATCAAGAAAAAGGTCAGTAATATCTTTTAACCGGCACTGTACATCGTTGATGCGGTACTCGCTGTCGCCATTGCGGTACAGTTTCCTGGTAATCGTGATCTGCGAAAAAGAGGTGGGCAGCACGTTCCTGGTGTTGTCAAAGCTAAGCGAAACTTCGGCAAGCTGTGCAGGCTTCCGGTTGCGTGTGCCATTGAAAATGATGTTCTCCATTTTTTCAGAACGCAGCATCCTGGTGCTCTGCTCGCCGAGCACCCAGCGTATGGCATCGACCACATTTGATTTTCCGCAGCCATTGGGGCCAACAATAGCCGTAACCCCTTCGTTGAAGTTGATATTGACCTTGTCGCCGAAGCTCTTAAACCCCTTAATCTCTAACCGCGTTAATTGCATTTTGCCTGGAAAAACGAGGGTCAATAATACGAAAAAAGAGAGAAATTTACGCTCAGAATGGTTTGCGTATGCCGGCCGGCCTTTAACGTGTTGTAACTACTTGTTTTACAATCTAGTCCTGACTTTCAGAGAGGTGATGGGAAGCTCTCGCTTTCGGGAATGAATGCTCCCTGGGGCAGGTAGCCGTAGCGAACCAGTTCTTCGGGTGCACGGATCGTGTAGTTGCTGTTGTTGTGCAGCAGAATGAGGTCATCGCTGCAGCTGATCAGCTGCGCATACCGGTGGTCGGTCAGGACAAAGGCCTTGTGTGCTTTCATGGCCTTGATATGCTGCATAGCTTCTTCGGCGAGCAGGGGCGACAGGTTGGCGAAGGGCTCATCGAGCAGTACAAAAGGGGCATCTGAATAGATCGCAGCCAGCACAAATAAAAAGCGCCGCTCGCCGCCCGATAAGGTATGTATTCCCATATTCAGCCTGTCTTTAACGAACGGCAGGGCGCTCAGCACTTCGCGGTATTTGAAACAGCTAATGCCGATAAAGCTGCCGGTATGCAGCTGTGCGGGTATTTCATAGTTTTGGCTTAACAGGTGTAAAAGGCCGCTCCGGTACGGGCGGTTATAGTGTCGGCCATTTATTCTCACATGCTGAAACGATGCCGGCTCTATACCATACACGATCTTCAGCAAAGTCGATTTTCCAGAGCCGTTGCGCCCCAGCAATCCGGTTACCCTGCCGGTCTGGCAGCTCAGGTAAACACCATTCAGCACTTGCCGGGAACCGAAACTTTTGGTAATGCTGTCGGCAGTCAGCGTCTGCATAAAATGGCCAGGATTGCGAGTACCAAAAAAATGCAGAGATCGATCCCCAGGCTGCCTGCGAAAAGGCTGCGCATGCTGAAACCCATGTTCCTGTAAAACAGGTGTGTTCGGGAAGCCCTGACGTAATGCAATGCCAAACTGCCGGCATAACCGCCTGCCTTTACAAAGGGAAGCAAAATGTATGCAGCCGCCAGGTTTTTGGAGGCAACGATGAAAAACAGACCGGCCAGGCTGAACACGGCATTGAGCGGCCATAACCGCGCATACAAAAATAGACTGACCTGGAAATACCGCTGCATTGCAAACGAATATAACAAGAAAAGTCCGGCACTGCGGCCGGACCCTGGTAAAATAGCTACATTAATAATACGTAAGGCGAACCACGCCGGCCAGCTTTTTGGCCAGTCTGATGACCTGGCGGGTATATCCGTATTCATTGTCGTACCAGACATACAGGATAAGCGACTTGCCATCCTGCGAAATGATGGTAGCCGGGCCATCAACAACCGCCGGATGGCTGTTCCCGATACTATCACTGCTGACCACTTCATTGGATACCGAATACTCGATCTGCTCAGACAGGGGGCCGAACAGGGAAGCGCTGCGCAACAGCGTGCCTACCTCTTCCAGGCTTACGGCTTTTGCAAGCGTCAGGTTCAGGATAGCGAGCGAGCCGTTGGGCGTTGGCACCCGAACGGCGTTACCGGTCAGTTTCCCGGCAAGCTCTGGCAGTACCTGTGCTACTGCCTTATCTGCGCCGGTTTCAGTGATCACCAGGTTGAGTGCTGCAGACCGGCCACGCCTGTATTTTGGATGGTAGTTATCAAGCAGGTTCTGGTCATTCGTGTAGGCATGTACGGTTTCGATATGGCCTTTTCTGATACTGACATGATTGTGAATAACCTGCAATACGGGCACAATGGCATTGGTGGTGCAGGAGGCAGCTGAAAACACCGATTCAGGACCAGGATAGCCGGCATCATTGATTCCACATACAATATTCGGTACATCACCTTTAGCCGGCGCGGTCAGCAGCACCTGAGCAATCCCCTTCGCCGCCAGGTGACGGCTCAGTCCGGTGCGGTCGCGAAAAACGCCTGTATTGTCGATCAGCAATGCATCGCTAATGCCGTACTGCGTATAATCGACATCTTCCGGGGCTGGAGCAGCAATGAAGAAGATGGCTTGTCCGTTAATGATGAGCGCCTGCCGGGGTACATCAATTTTAACTGTCCCCTGAAAGGGGCCATGGACCGAATCGGTACGAAAGAGTTCGGCACGTTTGATCAGTTCCTTTTCACTGCAGGAGCGGGTCACAATAGCGCGCAGTCGCAACTGTTCGCCCTTACCGGTTTGCCTGATCAGCTCCCTGGCCGCCAGCCGGCCAATGCGCCCGAAACCATATAGCACCACGTCTTTCGGCTGAAGGTTGCGTTTTTCCCTGCCTATGTGGTCTTTTAACCTGACACCGAGAAAGTCCCTTACAGCAGGAAAGCGGCTGTGTTCATCCTGCCATTCGGCGCAGAGGCGGCCCAGGTCAATGCGGGAAGGCGCAAGGTTGCAGGAGGTCAGTGTTTCGGCAATTTCAAGGGTATCATACACGGAGATTGACCTGCCGCTCACTTCGCTTGCATACTGGTGGTGTGCAAGGATTTCGCTGCTGCCGATATCAAATAGCGGTTTGCGGAAAAGCACGAGTTCGACAGAACGTTCAAACCACAGCGTGCCAACCAGGTTGATCAGGGAAACGGCGCACCGCTCCCTATCAATCCAATGCTGAAATTCAGCCTGGTAATTGTTGCTCATACAGTTTTTTTATTTGGTTGAAATAATAAGTGCCCAAAAATAAAAAAGATCGGCTTAGTGGCCGATCTTTCTGTATGATTTTTCCCGAGTGGCTAAAAATTTAACCAAGGTATGATTTTAGGATCTTGCTTCGTGAGGTATGACGCAGCCGCTGAAGTGCTTTGTCTTTGATCTGACGCACACGCTCGCGTGTCAGGTTAAATTTCTCGCCAATCTCCTCCAGGGACAGTGGGTGGTTCGAACCCAGGCCAAAGAACAAAACGATAATTTCGCGTTCGCGCTCTGTAAGCGTAGAAAGAGAACGTTTGATCTCTTCAGAGAGCGACTCATTGATCAGCGAACTATCGGTGTTCGGCTCGTGGTTTTCAAGAACGTCGAGCAGTGTGTTTTCCTCGCCCTGTACAAAAGGGGCATCCATAGACACATGGCGGCCGGAGTTGCTGAGCGTATCGGAAATTTTGTCGACAGTAGTTTCCAGGATATCTGCCAGTTCTTCAGGTGAAGGCTCCCGCTCATACTCCTGTTCGAGCTTTGAAAAGGCTTTGCTGATCTTGCTTAAAGATCCGACCTGGTTCAATGGAAGCCTTACAATACGGCTTTGTTCTGCAATAGCCTGAAGAATAGACTGGCGAATCCACCAAACAGCATAAGAAATGAACTTGAAACCTTTTGTTTCGTCAAAACGTTTGGCAGCCTTGATCAGACCGAGATTTCCTTCGTTGATCAGGTCTCCAAGTGTAAGCCCTTGATTCTGATATTGTTTTGCCACCGATACGACGAACCGGAGGTTGGTCTTTGTTAAACGTTCTAAAGCAGCCTGGTCACCCTCCCTGATCTTTCTTGCCAGAATAACTTCTTCTTCGGCTGTAATCAAATCTACCTTGCCGATTTCGTGAAGGTATTTATCCAAAGACTGACTTTCACGGTTGGTGATAGATTGCGTTATCTTGAGTTGTCTCATTTATTACGTGCGTGCTCCTTAAAATTATGAACGTGCAAAGTTACGGTTTCTCGTGGTATTCTGAAAGATAATTTGTTGAAAACGTAGGGGTTTGCATCTTATATTTGTAATTTTAGCTTACATCAAAAATTATTCCATAAACCGCTCCTGCCGCTTTATTCCTGCATCGTTCCTTGTTATAACACGAGGGCTCAAAGACTGTTTTGATAGAAATGAAAATGCCTTTAGCACACATATACAATGTGTTGGAAAGCACAGTCACCGGAATGAAATGTTTTCAATTTGCTGACACCGGTCCTGGCATGTTCCTGACTTTACAAATGCCGGCTAAAGTAAACTGCCAGTCTGACAAGAAGCTGAAGCAAATCGACTACAACCGTTTCCATAGCAGATCCTTTGCTAATAAGCCGCCTGTACAAATCGCCGCAAGTGCCTGCCCGTGAGCGATCCTTCGTGCTTGCAGAGTTCCTCCGGTGTGCCCTCGAACACAATCTCTCCGCCCAGGGTGCCGGCGCCGGGACCCATGTCAATGATCCAGTCAGCCTGGCGTATCACATCTAAATTGTGTTCAATCAGCAGCACAGAATTGCCCCGGTCAATAAGTTCCCTGAATATGATCATCAGCTTATCAATATCAGCGGGGTGGAGGCCGGTGGTGGGCTCGTCAAAAACGAAAAATCCGGAATCTTGGTCCATTTCGATGGCCAGCTTGAGGCGCTGGCGTTCGCCGCCTGAAAAAGTGTCGAGCGACTGTCCAAGGCTCATATAACCTAAACCGGTATGTTCCAGTTTGCGCAAAACAGCAGCCATTGGCTGTTCTTTAAAAAAAGCAAGTGCCTCGCTTACGTCCATTTCCATTACTTCGGCAATGTTCCTGCCCTTGTACTGATATCCCAGCACCGCATCTTTGTAGCCGCTTCCCTGGCAAACTTCGCAGGTTTCGACCACATCATCCATGAAGGCCAGGTCGAGGACCTGCTTACCCAGTCCCTTGCATTCGGGACAGGCACCTTCAGAATTTCTGCTGAAAAGGGCCGGGGATACCTGGTTGGCCGCAGCGAACAGTGTCCTGATCTCGTCGAAAATCCCCGAATAGGAGGCGAGGTGCGACCTTCGCGATCCGCGAAGCGGCTGCTGGTCAATGACGCGCAGTGCTGGAAGCTGCCTGGACAGGGCATGATTGATCAGGCTGCTTTTACCAGACCCAGCAACGCCTGTTACTACCGTTAAAATGCCTGTAGCAATGCGGACACTGACGTTTTTCAGGTTGTGGTCGTTTGCGTGGCTGATCTCCACATACCCGGTTGCCGCGACAGGCTGGGTATTAAGCTTTCTTTCCTGCCTGAAATATTGTCCGGTCTGCCCTTTAGACCGTCTGAGGCCGTTTAGGGAACCATCAAAGACGATTTTGCCGCCAAGCCTGCCCGCGCCCGGCCCCATATCTATAATGTGGTCTGCGATGGCAATCACATCGGGATCATGTTCTACAATCAGGATGGTGTTGCCCTTATCGCGCAGCTGTTTCATTTGTCTGTTCAGCCTGTCCACATCGGCCGGGTGCAGGCCGGTACTTGGCTCATCAAATATGTAAACCAGGTTGGTCAGGCTGCTGCCCAGGTGTTTGACCATCTTGATGCGCTGCGATTCGCCACCGGAAAGGGTTGATGTTTCCCGGTCAAGACTGAGGTAGGAGAGACCGACGTCCTGCAGGTGGCCGAGTTTGGAAATCAGCAAGCGTACAACCCCCTGCATGTTGCGGTCACTGATGCCGGCAATAAAGTCACGAAGCTGATCGATCTGCATGGCAGAACAGTCTGCAATGTTTTTCCCTTTAATGCGGCAGGTCAGCACATCTTCATTTAGCCGGGCCCCATTACAGGCCGGGCAGACTTGTCGCACGACAACCCGGTTAATGTCAGAAGAATACCGGGCAAGTTCTTTTGACTCCTTTTTCAGAAAACCACGGCGGATACGCGGCAGTACACCCTCGTAAAGCACGGTTTTGCCCCAGTCGTTTGCCGGATGCTGCGGTTTGTGCGGCGCTGCATGCAGCAGCATGTCCCACTCAGAATCGCTGTATTCCTCCAGTTTTTTATCGTTATCAAAATATCCTGAACGCACATAACGCAACCAGCGATAGGACCCGGGGGTGAACGTGGGAAAGAGGATCGCCCCTTCGTTAAGCGATTTTTCCCGGTCAAACAGTTTTGCTGTATCTATATCTGATATTTTTCCCAGGCCTTCGCAACGGGGGCACATGCCCTGGGGGTTATTGAACGAGAACCGGGATGAGTAACCGATAAAAGGTTTTCCGAACCGCGAAAACAGCAGGCGCAGCAAGGCGTAAATATCTGTAGCCGTGCCGAGCGTTGACCGGGCGTTTCCGCCGATCTTTTTCTGGTTGATGATGATGGCCACATTCAGGTTGCTGATGCTTTCCACTTCAGGCCGGGGCATCTGCGGCAGCCGGTTGCGAATGTAACTGTCATACGTGTCATTCAGTTCGCGCTGCGCTTCTGCACCGATCGTTTCAAAAACCAGCGATGATTTGCCGGAACCGGAGACCCCGGTAAAAACGGTAATTTTGTTTTTCGGAATGGCGACTGAGACATTCTTTAAATTATTGCCATTCGCATTCTTTACAACGATTGAGTTCATGGGATGGGGATAATAAGTTAAGCAAAAACGAACTTGCGGTCAAATTGTTCGGACACAATCAGGATAAAATTGTACAAATAAAACTTCAAATTCTGTAAGGCAGCGCGGCGGGCCCGGCTTAACTTTGGTCTGCACATAACCGTAGCTGATTCAATATGAAGCTTTACATCAAAAATATGGTTTGCGACCGGTGTAAGCTCGCGGTTCAGGCTGTATTCAGTGAGCTGGGCCATCCTGTGCTGCACATGCAGCTCGGCGAGGCAGAGACTGCGACCGACCTGACAGCCACCGAAAAGGAAGAACTGGAACGGCGACTTACCGCACTCGGATTTGAACTAATCGGCGACAAAACAAGCCGCCTCATTGAGCAGGTTAAAACGCTGATCATTGATCTTGTTCAAAAGCAGCATGGGGAACTGCAGCAAAATCTTTCCGACTACCTGTCTTCCCGCGTTGGCAAAGATTACCATGTGCTCAGTTCGCTTTTCTCGACCGTTGAGGGCATCACGATCGAAAAGTTTTACATTGCCCACAAGATCGAGAAGGTAAAAGAACTGCTCGTTTATGATGAACTCTCACTCAGCGAGATTGCCTACCGGCTGAATTATTCAAGTGTCGCTTACCTCAGCAGCCAGTTTAAGAAAGTGACCGGTCTTACGCCAAGCCATTTTAAGAAGATCAAAGGCCAAAAGCGTAAATCGCTGAACGATGTATAAAATCACAAAATTTCTGCACAAAACCATAACAAGCGCGGCTCCGGCTTTACCGAAATTTGTTGTATAACAAATAAGATATGAAAACGCAACCTAAACAGACCGTTATCCTGCCCCTGGAGGGAGTGGAAAGCGGGCATTGCGCAAATATTGTAGAAAAAGGGCTGGCTGGCCTAACGGGTGTTCAGGACAGCCGGGTCGAGCTGAATAACCAGCGCGCGATTGTACAGATGGACACTAGCCTGGCACTGAAGGATGTAGTCCGTACGGTGCGCGACCTGGGTTATGGCGTGACTGCTCTGAAAAGCAGTTTTCCGGTCCTGGGTATGACCTGCGCTTCGTGCGCCGTTAGTGTTCAGACATTATTGTCCAGGCAGCCCGGTGTGGTCAATGCAACTGTGAATTATGCGGCAGCCACCGTGCAGATTGAATACCTGGCTGATGAGACCGGCCCGGCCGCCTTCAGGCAAACACTGCAGGCTATAGGGTACGACCTGTTTGCTGACGAAGCGGATGGCACATCGTCACTCGAAGCTGTCAGGCACCAAAGCCTGGTGTTGCTCAGGCGCAAAGCCTGGCTGGCCATTGCGCTTTCTGTGCCCCTGGCAGCTATTGGTATGTTTTTTATGGACATGCCTTATGCCAACTACATCATGTGGGCGCTTGCAAGCCCCATTGTACTTTGGGTGGGAAAAGATTTTTTCGTCAATGCCTGGAAGCAGGCCCGGCATGGCTCTGCGAACATGGATACGCTTGTGGCCCTAAGTACAGGCGTGGCATACGGATTCAGTGTCTTTAACACCCTGTTTCCGGAGGTATGGCATGCACACGGACTGCACGGGCATGTATATTTCGAGGCTGCCGGCGTTGTCATAGCCTTTATATTGCTTGGCAAGCTGCTCGAAGAACGGGCAAAAGGCAACACCTCGTCGGCCATAAAAAAGCTTATCGGTATGCAACCGAAGTTTGTTAACCTGATCGCTCCCTCTGGCGAAGAAACACAGGTTGAAATTGCAAACGTGAAACCCGGCGATACCGTTCTGGTTCGGCCAGGGGAAAAGATCGCCGTTGACGGGGTGCTGGAATCAGGCGCTTCATACGTAGACGAAAGTATGCTATCTGGCGAGCCTGTGCCGGTATTGAAACAGACCGGCGATACCGCATACGCTGGTACCCTGAATCAAAAAGGCAGTTTTCGCCTGCGGGCAAGCAAGGCTGCGGGAGAAAGTCTGCTCGCCCAGATTATCCGGACGGTCCAGGATGCCCAGGGCAGCAAAGCACCTGTTCAAAAACTGGTAGACCGCATTGCGGCCGTTTTTGTGCCGGTTGTCCTGGAAACAGCGGTCATTTCATTTCTCACATGGTACGTATGGGGAGGTGAAGATGGCCTCACCCGCGGATTGCTGGCTTTTGTTACGGTCCTGGTTATTGCCTGTCCGTGTGCACTTGGCCTGGCAACACCTACTGCTGTCATGGTAGGGGTGGGCAAGGGTGCGGAGCAGGGAATTTTAATCCGGAACGCAGAAAGCCTTGAACTTGCCAGGCAGATTGATACCATTGTTCTGGACAAAACGGGTACCATCACCGAAGGGAAACCCCGGGTTACAAACGAATGGTGGCTTGATCCTTCAGCAGACATAAAAGGCGTGTTGAAGGGGCTTGAACAGGCATCAGAACATCCGTTGGCGGGGGCGGTGGTCAGCCACCTGCAGGGAATCACATCAGTACCGGTATCCGGTTTTCAAAGCCATACCGGCGAAGGTGTTTCGGGTCTGGTAACAGACAAAACCTACTTTGCCGGCAGTAAGGACATGCTATCGCGCCGGCAAATCAACTTGCGTCCAGACTTGCTGCAGCAGGCCAAAAAATGGCAGGCGCAGGAAAAAACGGTGGTCTGGTTTGCAGACGCAGCGCATGTACTGGCCATTTTTGCAATCTCAGACCAGGTTAAAGCCGGGTCGGCGGCTGCCATTGCCACGATGAAAGAATTGGGCATGCAGGTCTATATGCTTACCGGCGACCAGGAGCCAACAGCCCGGGCCATTGCAGCGCAGGTCGGTCTGGCCAATGCTGAGGTTGTTGCCGGTGTGCTGCCGAATGAAAAGGCAGACTTCATTTCCCGGCTTCAGCAAGCGGGCAAGAAAGTAGCTATGGTCGGCGATGGTATTAATGACAGCCCGGCACTGGCGCAGGCAGATGTTAGCATTGCTATGGGTAAAGGGAGTGATGTAGCTATCGATATAGCCAAAATGACCATCATTTCTTCAGACCTGGGCAAGGTGCCTGAAGCCATACAGCTGTCCAGGGAAACCATCAAGACCATCAGGCAGAACCTGTTCTGGGCTTTTATTTACAACCTGATCGGTATCCCGCTTGCCGCGGGGATTCTTTACCCGCTGAACGGTTTCCTCCTGAGCCCGATGGTTGCAGGCGCAGCCATGGCCTTGAGCAGCGTAAGCGTGGTTGCCAACAGCCTGAGGTTAAAAATGAAGAGCGCTCATGGGCAGGCCAATCCGGCCAATGTAGAGGAAGTAGCCGGCCATGAAAAAGTAAAATTGTTAATTGAACAAAATACAGATCATATGGAAACAACAACAAACAAGGGGTCACTGACCTTCAAAACAAATATCAATTGCGGCGGCTGTGTGGCCGGCGTAACGCCTGCGCTGAACAAGGTTGCCGGAGAAGGCAAGTGGCGTGTAGATACAGACAATCCTGAAAAGATACTTCAGGTAGAAGGTTCTGACGCGAGTGCAGCAGAAATTGAATCGGCAGTGAAATCGGCTGGTTTTAAAATCGAACCGGTTCACTAATCCGCCCGTCGCCGGGTTATGCCCGGTTGCAGCTTTAAGATAAAAGGCCGATGCACATGATGTGTATCGGCCTTTATTTTTTTTTCGTACCTAGCGCTGTTTTTCCGGAAACTTCGTCTCAAAATATTGCCTGATCGTACTCATGCCCGGGTCGTTGCGGTTCGCCATGCGGGTATTCTTTTTCACGACCACAAAACTAACGGGCTGGTCGGCCTTGCCGTTGGGATCAAAGATCTGTCCGGGGAAAACGAAGAGCCATGCGCCTGTCGGCAAGTCCCATGAATAAGCAGCCTGTGGCCCGCCCGATTCGTGTTCACGAAAGCGTGGATACGCTTTTTTTAGCTGGGTAATGATCTCCTGGCTTTTCTGTTTGTCTGATGAGATGTATTTAAAGCCCAGGTAAGCCGCCTGGTCTTGGCCGCCGGCATAGGCCATCAGCGCAGGCTGACTGCCCTGAGCGCTTGATTCTGAGCCCCCTGCGGGCAGTGCAATGCCTGCAAGCGTGTATTGAGCCGGCTTTTCAATCGCGTAGCCCAAAAGTCCGAAACCAAGGTCGCGTACGTGTTTTGCCTTAACATCCACACCAGGTAAAGCGTCGAGCGGGCTGTCAAACCGGAGCGTCAGCAGGTCACTTTTTTTTACCTGGCAAGCCAGCGTAAACAAAAGAATGCCTGCAAGCAAGAGCGTTTTATGCGGGATAATTTTTTTAATGCTGATCATAGGAGTGAGATGTATGCTCTAAATTCAATTTGAAAACTAATTGGGTTAAAAGGTATTTCAGATCACCGATAATTTCGATCCTTTGTGCTTACGCTGGAACCGGAAATCCATGTAAATAACGTCATTTGGGTCATTCCTGTTTTTAAACCGGATCGCGCCTTCTCCGTCCGTATTGTTGACAAGCGCGACGAGTTTGCCATAACCCTGGTAGTCCAGGCGACAGGTCTCGGGCAGCAACGGTTGCAGTTCGTAAGCCTCATCGCGGATCAGCTTCACAAATTCCTGTTCCCGGAGTTTTTTTTCATTGTCCCTGTAGAACAGCGTTTGAGTAATCAGCTCTTCCCGTTCTGTGACCAGCTTAAGGTAAGCAGCGGCATCCCGTGCGGAGAGGTGGGCATGAATTTCCCGAGATATTTCAAGCACTTCCCTGCGAATATTTTTGTCTTCATCATCCTGCTCCTTTTGCAGGTTAACCGATTCGCGCCAGCCGGTATGGGCAAAGGGCAGCTCTGCGTCGAAGGTGCGGCGCCACTCGTAGGCCTGGAGGCCTTTGAACCGGTCTGGTTGCTTGGCCACGTAATCGCCTTCATAGCCCACCTGGTTTTCATGGTCCCATTTCTCGATCCATTGCTTATCTGCCTGGTTAATCTGGATGCCATTGTGGCTGTTCATCGCCGGATCGTAAACCGGCTTTCTGAAGGTTTCCCGCGTAAAATGTGAGAATTTAAGGTTAACGTAACCTTCGTCGCCGAAGACCGGTTGTCCGAACTTAGGGTACATCCTGACTTTGACCTCATGTTTGCCGGGACTGAGCAAAAGCTGGTTGATGTCATGGTCCCCATTCATGCCGCCGCCGTTCCTGGTAATTTCTCCCATGGTACGCAGCAGCAGGACATCGTCTACAAAAACCTCGAACTGGCAGGCCATGTTGTCTATATAAATCCTGTGAATGCGCTTCTCAGCAATATGGGGCTCTTTTTTTACCGGGTATTCCATCGTTTCATTTAGTTTGCGCACAGACAGCGCGCCTTGTTTCCAAAATAAAGTTTGATCGCTGCCCCCGTTTTCCGGGCTGGCTGAGCTTTGCCGGCAGGCTGCGGCTAGCAGAGTCAGGGCAATCAGGACAGCGATCTTTATGCCGCTCATGGCAGAATGTACTGTTTCGTCAGGTTTGGCACATCGGCTTTCAAAAACGGCTCCTTGTCATTGCTGAATTTCAGCATGCGCTTAAACCCGCCCACCACAATTTCTGCCTCGAAGGTAAAAATGAGGCCTGAGAAACCGAGTTCTGGTTTGTAAAATACGCCTTTCTCATCAGAGTCTAGCGTCATTTTGGCGGCGAAGTAGGCTTTGGCGGCACCCTGTGCACGCAGCTGAACCTCAACCTCCATAAACCAGGACTTGTATTTTACCTCGAAGCTGATGCGCAGGGTAATTTCGACGCCCATTTGTGCGCCCAGGTCCAGCGAGCCGGCTTTTACGCCTGTCAGGCTGTTGATCTCCAGTGCTTTGAAGTCGAAGTCGAGTTTGCCGTAAAATTTAGCTTCGAAAGTGATTCCGCCATGCAGGGCGCTGAGCGCCAGTTCTGCACCGGTAATCATGGCTGCGACCAGCGGATGAAGCCTGCTGCCGACTGCAAGCAGGTCGATTACAAACTGGGCACCAATGAGGGGATCACCCTTGAAATTCAGCTTTCCGACCGTTGCGATTTTACCAACATGTTTTCCTTCGCCTTTGGCCAGGTTCCAGGTGATGGCCGCGTTGAGAGAGGGCGCCTGCACCTCGAACATAAAGGGAGGGCTGAGCGGGCTTTTTTTAACCGCGCCGCCAACCGAATTTTTGACCTTGTCGGCAATCTCCTTGTACTTGACAAATACGTTTAGCACCCGCCTCAGCTTTTTCGCAAATTCAACGCCTACTTCCGCTTTTGAGCCTTTTGCGTCCCATTCAGCCTGCAGTTTGAGGCCGAATTTTGTCATCATCTCGGGGCTGTTTTTAACCCTTTTCGATTCCATCCCCGCAGAAACCGCTTTCGACTGCGCCTTTCTGCGGTCACGGATAAGATCCTGGACAGCGTCTGGTTTAGGGTCGTTCCGGCTATACTCAGGCAAGTTGCCATGGGTGTAGGCCGCAGGATTTGTAAAATTGAACGAGAATTCCAGCGTCCATTCAATGTCGGGGTAGGCCTGGATCGAGACAGTCGGATTATTTTCGACTGCAAAGTACCGGCACGAATGGATATGCACCAGGTACTCATTGGCAGAACTGTAAATGCCGCTGGCGGTGATCTTGTTGCTCGGCCAAATGTACTGTATGGGCATTGGGTTTGCCTTGCTGATGCCTGACACTGCCGGAACGCCAATGCTGCCCTCGTTCTGTGCTTTTTTCTCGTTCAGGTTATATAAGGTCAGCATCCGGGTATGTTTGGTCCGCTCGTAACAGGCCTTTGTATCAAAATTTACCGGCTGCACGGTAATAGTCTTGGGTGTGGAGCCAACGATTGTCTGGTAGATAATCGTTTCTGCATTGTGCGCGTAGTATTCGAAACTGATGTCTACCCGCCTGTTGTTGACATAGCTAAGTTCATTTTTGTACTTGATATTATCTCTTCCCATTTTATCATCGGTGGGGTTCGCTTCCCCCCGGCCAATGGTCGAGATCCGTGCCGGGTCGAGTTTGCCACGGATGAAAAATTCCTTTACCGTCTTTGCACGGTTCATAGACAGGACGTTGTTGTGGTTCTGCTTGCCGATCACGCAGGCAAACCCCTCCAGCTGGATCGAACTGTGGCGGTGTTCCAGCAGAAACTGCAGTATATTGTTGAGTTTCTTGAGGCTGGCAGCAGACAGTTCGGTGCTGTCGTAGTTAAAAACGATAGATTCGAGCGTCTTCTCGCGCCGCGGCTGTAGTTTTTTCGCACCCCGGCCATTATCAAAGATGAGGATCGGCTTGCCGTCTTCGATCACCTTGATCTGTTCGAACTTGCACAACTCGTACCTGACGGCGCTTTTGTCGGGCTGATAGATGGTTACCGGCGTACGGTTTTGCGGGCGCTCCACCACTTGCGACATGACCTTCTTTTTAATCCGCAGAAACCGGGCGTGCGCGCTGTCGCCCCTGTCGTCTTCAATATACTTCCCGGTAGCCGGGTGAATCACCCTGACGTAGAACTCCTCCACAGCCGCCGGGTCGCCAATAGACTGATACCAGGAATAGGTATTCGGAATGCGGAGGTTGATCTCGCCATTAATGACGTTGACATAATAAATTTTCCTGGTCACCTCGTCGTCTTTAGGCAAAAGACCCATGGCAGCACGCAGTCTTCTGTAAACCCGTACTTCGACATTTTTGTAACCATTCAGTCCCTCTGTAAAAAGGCGCAGCCAAAGAAGCTCCCCATATGAGAAATGATAGTCTTTGCGTACATCGGGTCCGCCTTCTACGCGGGTCCACCGGCTGTCGACCAGTCGCGCCGGGGCATGTCCCCGAAACCTTAAACCCGATTTGCCATCGAAATTTCCGCTCCAGGATGCCTCGATATACCAGGTATAAGGACCGCAAAGGCGTCTTGGTACCTTGTAAGCGTATTTGAAGGTTCCCGGAATGGTGCGCTGGTGCTCAATATACCCTTTGCCATTGAATATTGCCCATTTAACATTTTTTGCCTTTTCCGGCTGACTGGTTCCTTCATGCCACTCAGAGATCTTGAACCACACGAACTGATCGGGCGCAACAACCAGCAACTGGTTCGGAACCGGTCCTTTGGCAGCATTGTAAACTTTTCCTTCGCCGGTCCACGCAATCTTTTTTATTCCTTTTGCCATATCTTAAGCTTTCACTTGAACCTCGGTTTCCCCGAAGCATTCGGGCGTATCTTCAATTGTTTCTGACAGCGGGTTGAGCTGCGCCTGAACGTTTTTGTCTGCATTTGCAAAGTTTTGTGCAGAGGGTTCAGCTTTTTGCCCATGCTGAATAATCTCGATGCAGTCTTTGCCGCCAACAGGGCAGGTTGCCTTGCTGTCTTCGAGCAAGACCTTGCCACCATTTGACAAGATTGTGTCTTCATAATATGCCGACCATTCGGTCACCACAGCATTGCAGGGCCGGTTGTTCATTTTTGAACAGGATCCGAACATGTTTTTTTCGAAGGTGGCGCCAATATCTTTGGTTGTGGCAATAGGTTTTGTGCTGCCTTCCTGATCATTTGCATATTCCTTTGCGTGCGTAAGCACTTTTAACTTGTCTGGCGCCGAGCCGAACTTGCACATGCACTGCGCGCCCTGAACTACAATGTGTTTTTCTGCCATGTCTTTTAGTTGAAAAGCCGCTCCCAAAAACTTTTTCTGCGCGGGCCGTCAATTACCAGCAGGTTCGAACCTGTCGAATCTGCCGCCAGGTCTGATCCGAAATCTTCATCAAAGGCACTGCCCGGCTCCGGAAGCAGGTTGATGCGAACTTTGGCGATGGTGATTCTGCCCTGCAGGTAACTGTGGTCTGCCGCCAGCGAAATAATGTGGCGGTGGCGGGGGTGGAGTACATACCGTGCCTGGTAGCTGCCTTCAGGAGGCTGCACATGCAGCAAGTCCGGTTCGAGCGCCAGCAGCTGACCTTCGTGCAAGAGTTCGATGGCGCCAAAGCTGTTGGGCAGCTTTTCCAACTGCTCAGCGGTCTGGTAACCGAGCACATCAAAACCGCGCGTCAGCGGAAAGCTAAATAATTGTTCCCCCGTATTGTTCATGTCATATTTTTTATAGATCGGACTGAAGAAGCTTTGCAGGAACCAATCATTGCGCAGCAAAGCAGTCTGGACGCTCGCCTGATCGGCCAGAAGTTTCTCCATTCGTTCCAGGTAACTACCCGTCAGTTCGCCTTCGTAAGCTTCCTGAATGCGCTCACGAATTGCCGGCCAGCGCGACACAATCTCCTGGTGGTTGCAGACCGCCTCGAACGCGCCGTTGCGGCTAACGGCGATCGTGAGCGGATAAAAAACTTTACCCGCTTCATAAGCCAGCTGATCAGCCACCAGGTCGGGCAAGGTTTCATTTACAAACACTTCACCAATCCGTCGCACTTCGAAACGTGCCAGATGGTCTTCTCCTGGTTCAAGCCGGGTTACCTGCACCTCGTATTTCACTTCATTGGTTGCAGTTTCCTCTTCGAAGGTCAGGCGTACACCGTAACGCAGCGACTGTCCTGGTGGCCATTTCAGCCTCAGCACATTGCCGCCATCGAGCAATACAGGCTTATTCTCTGCTTCCATTCTTGGTGCGTACGGTTAATTTCAATAGTTCTGCCTGCGCCAGGTTCATGGACGCAACCGGCTGTGCCGGGTTTTTATAAAGTATTGCCGAGAGCTCCGTTTCCCGGTTCTTGCCGGTCTCTACAATATGGTCCTGCCACTTGACCCTTTCTGCGCTGGCAGGCTGCAGGGTCATTTTTCTTTCGGTGATCTGCCGGTCCTCGATGTTCCGGTATACCTTCATCGCGATGGCGCCGCCGGCAGGATAACTGAGTTGCTTGCGAAACCGCACATCATCGCCCGATGCTGCTTTAACCGACAATAATTTTCCATCTTTTCCATAGTCATACACACAGTTCCAGGTGTCTTTGATGTCGTCAGACTGGCTGCGCGGCGTTACGATGCTGGCGCTTCGCAGGCGCTTATCGAGCCGTGCCCGTGTTGTGAGGAGAAGCGGGTGCACCAGGTCGACCGGATAATCGCCAATATTATCCTCGAGCAGGCCGAAAACGCCCATTACGGATTGATCTGTATAGATTTGCTGCCTGACTTGTTTATAATATTCCGGGTAAAGCAGGTACAAGTCGCGACGGTTGATCCGGATGCTGTAATCCTTGTCGTTGAAATCCATTGTTAAGCTGTCTGCCAATTCGCTGTTTGTATTAAGCGCCCGTGCGCGCAATACGGCCGTATTCCCGCCTGTTTGCAGGGTGTAGCCGGTGGCTTCAGATAAAGCGCCTTTTGCCACGAGGTAAACATTCAGGCTGTCGCCCCGCTGGTTGCGCACGTAAATAAACTGGCTCGTGTCGCGGGTGCTGACACCGTCCTGCTGCACGGTGGTAACTTTACTGATCAAAGTGGCCCGGTGCGGCCCGCCCGGACCGTCAACAGGTATGTCACTGCGGCAGAATGCCGTCAGCAAGACCAAAATAGGTATGTAAGACAGGTTCATCATTATGGAGCTCGTCTGGGTGGCGGTTGTGGTCTGCCGGGTTCCTGGCCCTGCCCGGGCCCTTGCGGTTGTCCCGGCTGCGGTGGCCCCGGTCTTTGCCCCGGCTGCTGCGGTTGCCCTGGTCGTTGTTGTCCAGGCTGTTGTGGTTGGCCGGGCCGTTGTTGCCCGGGATGCTGCGGTTGCCCAGGCCGTTGTTGTCCGGGCTGTTGTGGTTGTCCGGGCCGTTGTTGCCCCGGTTGCTGTGGTTGGCCGGGCTGCTGGGCAGGCTGCGGTTGCCCCGGCTGCGGCTGACCGCCCTGTTGCGGGGTTGCAGACGTAAGCCGGGTGGGGGTGATCTTCCAGAAAATACTTTTACCGGCAGTGATCGTAGCCGAGATGCCGTTGGGCGTTCGCACGCCCGTTTCATAATAAAAGCTGCCGCTGGTCCAGTATTGCTGGTCCTCGAAGTCAGCAGCGGGAATCTGGTAACGGATTTTCGCTTTCTCGCGCCCGCGGCGGTCTTTTACCGTAACGTGTTCGTGTGTTCCGGGATCGTTTTGGGTGTTATGATTTCCTGAATCCCCATAAGTTGTTGAGGTCACACCCTGGGCGGCCAGGAAATCATCATAAATCGCTTTTGGAATCTCGATAAATTTATACTCGTCGAACTTGTTCTGCCCCAGTTTGTTGTAAGGATTCTGTTCTGAGTTTCCCCAGGCCAGGAAGTCCGTGCCATCCCAGAATTCAGCCCCGTTGGTCAGGTCTTCCAGGCCATGCAGCACATCGAGCACCGCATATCTGGCCAGCTTAGATTTTTCATCGTTTTCATCTGCCAGTTCCTGTTTGCTCGGTACCGAAGAATAGCCCGAAGCGAGAAGCGCACGCCATGTTCTTTTTGTGGTCTCCGAGCGGTTGTAACTGGTAAAGGCGATACAACGTAACTCCCGGATGTCAGTTTCGCCCGATTCGTGGTGGACGATGTATGATATGTAACGGAAATCAGAATGACTCAGCGCTTTCTCGTCGTACTTCACAAGGAAAGTTTCATCGTTTATATCTTCCCATTTCGAAGCTGCTGCCGCTGCCTCATATTTCTCCCTGTCGGTCGTAAAAATTTTGGCACTGCCCGTTGTGCCGCCAAGGTATTCTCCCCGCCGGGTATAGTAGACATATCGTGTTGAGTCTTTGGGGTCCTCTGTAGGACTGTAAGTTCCGAACTGAACGTTTGCCATAGTTAACTTTCCTTTCCGCCCTGTCCAACAACCCGCTTGTTGCTGGCCAGCACCAAGTTTTTTTTCCGGGCTTCCACATTTATTCTGCCTGCAATCTTTTGCAGCGTCTTGCCTACTGTCAGTTCATACCCGGACTTAACCCGGATTGTCATATTGTTGCATGTTTTGGAGATCGCCATCTTAGAACATTTTAGATTTCTCAGCACTGTTTACTTCCACGGTTTTACCGCTCTGCAGGGTCATATTTTCCTGCTGACTGAAGAGAACGATCTCGCTGGCCAGTTCGTTTGACACGTCTGACTGGCGCATGAAATCTTTAGTGACCGACTCTTTCCTCGTATCTGAACTTTCCTGAATGTCGCCGCTGGCGCTTAATGCATAATTGTTGCCCGCAGTTACCGAGATGTCTTTTTGAACAGATGTGCTCTGGCTGTTGCCTACGCTGGTACTCTGGTCTTTCCCCACAGAAATGTTCATGTTCTCCTCGACATTGATCTGCATGTTCTTGCAATTCAGGCTCATGTTCTCGAGCGCCGTTACGGTGATGTTGTTCCCTTTTGTGTCGATGTGGATAATATTATTGTGAATGTCGGTAATCTTGATACCCTGGGTCGACTCGTTGTCATCGAACTCGATCAGGTGACCACTGCGCGTCATGATGCTTTTGAGGTGGTTCTGAATCAGCGGACTGCTGTCCACATTGCTTTTGTGGTAAACGCTTCCGATCACCACCGGGCGTGCCACATTGCCTTCTTCAAAAGCGATCATGACCTGGTCGTCAATTTCAGGGATGGCGAAGAAGCCGCGGTTCGATCCCCGGTCGCCGGTGCCGGCGTTCGGGCTGACCACACGCAGCCATTCGCTTACATCGTTCGTTTTGCATTTCCACTGGAAGCTGATCTTGATGCGGCCCAGGCCTTGGGGATCATTGTTGTCTACCACTTTAGCTAGCTGCATTTCAGGCAGCGGTTCCTGCCAGTCGTGTACCACGATCTTTTCTGAGTTCGCCACGATACCCTCGAACGTGTTGTGGTAAATTCCTGTGCCTTCAATATGGTGAACAACGCCGGTTACCAGGTATTTGCCAAGGCTTTGGGTGTTGAACGCCAACTCCTGGCGCAGGCTCATGGAGATATCTACCACCGTTCCTATTCCGACCATCGGATTATCGCCACCGCCCTTGATGTTTAACAGGTTGCTTACCCGCGCTTTTTCTTCGTTCTCGACATACTCACGGATGTCTGAACTGCTGTCTACGCGGATCTGTGCCGGCTGATTATACACCTTGCTAAAGGTGCTGTTCGATGCACGGACCGCGTGAACCAGATCAGGCTGGCCTTCGGCTTTTCCTGCACTCTCGCTTTCCAGGATCGTGTCCTGCCTGGAATCGTACGAAAAGCGTTTGCTTTTTATCGGCGCGACTTCCATGCCATACTGCAGGTTCTGCACATCCCGTCCGTAAAACAACGCAACTTCCTTCAAATCGTCGGGTTTACCGAAATGCAATTGCTGCCCGTCATAGAAAAACCATTCATGATACGTTGCCGAAAGTCGGTTCAAAAAACTGAAATCGCTTTCCTTGTACTGAATAACGTAATCGATCGCAGCTTTTCGGCTGGAATTGGTTACAAGTTTCAAATCGTTGGTTGCCGTATCTTCTATAGCTATCTGGGCAATCGTATTGAGGTCTTTGTCCAGGTAGGAGCCCAGGTCGCGCCCCCGGTCAATAAGAATGGTGGGGCTGTAACCACTAACGATGATAATGCCATGGTAACCATGACTTTGAGCCAACTCGACCTTGGTCACGATACCAGAAAAGAGCTGCATCTGCCCCTGTGTATAACCAAACGAAGCGGTGAGCGACTTGCCCATGAAATTTCTGCAGGAATCAAGACTGATGAGTCCCGGCGCGCCCATCTTATCGTGATTGAATCGCAGTTCGAACTCGTGATGGGCGTTGAACTTCTGCTTGAGTCTGAATGATGCGAAATGCAAGATCGGGGCGTCTTCGATGTTGATCTCAGCAATTAATTTCTTTTCCATGGATAGCTGGGTTTTTTCAATAATGTTGCCTGAATGCGCTGGTATCTGTTGTTAGAGGAACGGAATATATGGGACCGGGCGTGAGGTGGCTCGATACCTGGTAGAGGCCGCTGCCGGAAGATGTCTGGCATGCGGGACAGAACGGCCTGTTTGCCATAGCTACCGCAACAAGCCGGCAGGCCACGCAGTTTTTGCTGCTAACCTCTGGCGGTGCGATTGAAACAAATGACGACCCCCTCATGCTTTCAATATCTTGGTATCTGAATAATGCCGCGGTTTTCGAGACCCTTTAGTACCACGGCTGCGCCGAGTGGTCCGGTCGCTGAAGCCGGAGGAGGGAAGCCCGTTCTGAAAGCGAGGACCGATGGGTGGTTCGAGCCACTCCAAAGGTCTGAACTGTTCGCATTGCTCCGGTCGCTGTTGTGCCGTTCGAAAACCCGCAGGATGTTTGGAAGTGTCCAGCATTTAACGGCGTCTCCCTTTAGGGTACGGCGAATCGCTGCCACGGGGTCTCGCAATGCGCCCGAAATGGGTATCATACGCTGACCTGGCGAACTCAGTGGGTTTCGCAGACCGCCGGTTCGCCCTGAACGCAGCCTTTGGTTCAGGTCAACCTGTTCGTGGTAATGGAGGCAAGCCACCACATACCAGGGCATGGAAACCTGCGAGCCTGCAAAGTCAGTTCTTGCAGCGGCTGCCACAGGCGTGGATGGCGCATAACTGAATGCCGAAAAGCCGCTTGCAGCCGGCGCATACGCTGATGCCGGTACAGTCTGTGGCGGCGTGAAAAGCTGGTCACGCAATTGCGTGTAAAGTGTTTTTCCGGCTAATATTTTATTGTCAATGAGCATATTCAGCTCCGGCACGCGTGCAGGTGCGATCACGCATGAATCGAAAAGCCGGATGTATTCTAAATCGCTGAGCATAGATGATTGTTGCTTTTTCCAGACATACCACCTGCATTGCAAGAAACGCCAGGTGTTTAAACACCCAGCTTACAACGGCTGGTATGCGTTCGGACTTTTTCTCTACGAGGATTGATAACAAAAAATTAATGCTGCGTGAGGAGAATGCCGGGAAAGACAAATCCTGAAATCGGTGTTTAGGCTCGTTTTCATAGAGAGTAAGTAAGTATTCAAATGGTAGTGCAGGCCTGATCACATTGCCAAAGCAGGGGATGAAGTTGTGTCAGGTTATTTGGAAAACGTCAAAAACTTTGCCGTTATTATGTAAAGTTCAGGATGTTGAAAAATACTTATTGCTAAAATGATGGAAGCAGGTCCCGGATTTCAATGCGCAGGGGTATTTATATTGCGTTAGGCAGAAGGGCTATATTAAGTCAGTGCCAAACTTTTCCATCTTTCTCAGCCATTTTTTGCTGTAATCATTCTCAAGCGAAAGGAGGTGACCGATGGTACTGGTATGTACCGGGCTGATGCGGCAGTTCTCAAAGGTGGTGCGCTTGATAGAAAGATACGTGGTTTTTCTGTTCTGTTTCCAGTCTTCGAAAGTTGCCTGGTCGAGGATCGATACGATTCTTGCCGACTTGCCGCTGAAATTGTTGTTGAAGCTTTGCCGCTGGAAGGTAAAGACACTGTCTGGCAAAAACAGGCGATCAAAGAATCCCTTTACTTTGGCCGGTATAACATCTACGTAGACAGGACAGAAGAGCACGATGTGGTTAGCGCGTTTGATCGCATCAAATGACTTTTGTAAGTCAGGCTCGAGATCCGCAGCCTGTCGGTTAATGAACTGCTTGTTCGAATTGAAGATGAGGTCGACAATGGCGATCTCCTTAACAATGGCGCCACTTTTTACTGCTCCGTTCACGTACGCATCGATGAGAAAACGAGTGGATTCAGATTTTTCAAGGTCGGCGTTCAGGATCAGCAATTGTTTCATGTGTGTTCCCCGGTCCATTTGGACCGGGTTACAAAATTATAAAGAAATCATTAAGTCCAAAGGTTTGCAGCGCTTTACCCGAAACCAGGGCGGCACCAAACAAAAAAACCGGCAGTTGCCGGTTTGAATATGGATAGCGTAGGGGCTACTGTTGTTTGTATTCACTGGCCCAGGTTGTGCTTTCATCTTCTCCTTTATGGCCGTCCAGTTTTACAACGAAACTTTTGGCAGGGAAGTAGGGCGTAATGTGAATGTCTAAGTGGATGCGGTCTTTTTGCGTCTCATCCCGTTCAAAACGCATGATTTTGAATCGCTCGATCAGGCGCTCGGGACCCTGAATGCCGTCCAGGAATTTTACAATCTGGCTGCGCAGGTCCTGTTCGGTTTTTGAAGTCCAGTTTTCGAAGGCGCGCCTGTTCAGGAAATCGAAAAGCACTTTCGTAATGTAGTCAAACACCCGAACCACAGAATAGGTCTGCAGGCCAATGTTGTCGCCATTGAAAAGTGTTTTGGCTGAAAAAGCCATAACCTTTCCATATTCGTTCACCATCGGTACCAGTCCGATCCGCTCCAGGTGTGAGATCTCGCTTTTTTTCAAATCGAATTTGACGCCGTCGACCTCGTTAATGGCACCGTGTTTTTTACCGGCCGTAACCTGCGACATGAGCGTGTAGTACATTTTTCCGGCAAGGGCGGCAGACCCAGGCACGGTCAGGTCATCTTCTTCGCCTACCTCGTCTACTTTGCCGCGGCCCACAAGCCAGTTGCAGGTCATGATCACGTTAGAGCGGAATGCGTCGCCACCGGTATAATTGGCAGCTGAAAAAAGGTCGATCACATCATCGGGCTGATCCAGGTCGGCGAAATCGGTAACAAGCATCGCTTTGTTGTTGTAGGCAATTTTGCCCCAGCGTTCCAGCACCTTATTCGAGCCCATATAACCGGGAATAACCACCAGCGAATAATTTTCGCGCAGGTCCAGCCGGTCATACTTTTGTTTAAGCTCTTCGGCTACATAATCGATGAAACGCGGATTGTCCAGATCGGTCAGCTGGTCCATTGCAGCGTTCATGATCACGACGTTTTTCAGCTTGTCTTCTTCTGTATTTTTATAAAACAGGTGTACGCTGCGGTAAGCCTGTTCCAGTTCACGGGTGCTTTTGAGCGCTTCTGCAATATTCTTATTCAGGTTTTCCTCTGCGTTCTGCAGTTTTTCGGTGCTCTTTTCGACCATGTCTGCGACGGAGTTCGAACCTTCAAGCACCTCGATCCAAAGCTGTATTTTTTTCTTCAGCTCCTCGCGTTCCTTTTTCTTTTCATCGCCCGTCAGGAAAATCTGTTTCCTTGCTTTGCGTTCCGGGTTCAGGTTTTGAAGCCCGTCGACGGTTGCTTCCAGGAGGTCGAATCCGCCGACTCGCGCGAGTTTGTCCAGGCTTTCCTGCAGGCCTATGGTTTTCGCCGGGCGGTCTGCTGTTTTGAATTGCGACT
Organism: Pedobacter yulinensis; assembly: GCF_003029735.1. Lineage (GTDB taxonomy): Bacteria > Bacteroidota > Bacteroidia > Sphingobacteriales > Sphingobacteriaceae > Pedobacter > Pedobacter yulinensis. The sequence continues at coordinate 1,261,658 of NZ_KZ686269.1, read as the reverse complement.
CAGCGGCGCCTGGGGTTATGTTTTGTTCTTGTGGAGTTGCCATAATGTGGTCGTGTTAGATCGTCAGTTCAGGTGATTATTTGTTCTGCTCCAGCTCTGCAACAAAATTCTTAAGTGCGCTGATGAAAGCTTCTTTGGTTTCTTCATTGTCGAGCGTCGATTTCAGGGTCTTATTAGATTTAAGCTGTTTGATCACGTTCAAAGACATTTCCTTTTCAAGGTTCACATTGCTGAGGTGCTCGCTCTGGTTCACGATGTTTTTAACAGAAAAATCGCCGAGGTTGCTGAAACTCAGGGTCTCTGATTTTACAGAACCGTCCTGGCGCTCGAAAGAAACATCGACTTTTGGTTTATAATAGTCGAAAACATCTTCAACCGTTCTTAGTCCTTCAACTTTTTCCGGCTTAATGGGTTCGTTATCGGTTAGTTTTTGAATGAAGAGCGTTTTATTGTGCGCAATGTCAGCAAATGCTTCAGAGGTATCGATTTTTTTCTCGTTCCCGCCAATTTCATAATTGAACATAGTCTTGTTTTTTAGTTTTAATTCGATTCGTTATTTATGATGACTGCATTCGTTATATAACAGTCAACAGGTCATTTTGTTGTTCCATCATGTCTGAAGAAGGAAGGATTTCCCACTCGAGCGCATCTTCATGCTCATTTTTGGTGATTTTTACGGTTTGTCCCTTCTTCAGTTCTCCTGAAATGATGTATTTGGAAATAGGTCTTCTGAGCTGATTTCTGATCACTCCAGACAACTGCCTGGCCCCGTATTTGGGGGTAAAGCCACTGAGTGCGATCATTTTACGCGCTTCGTCATCCATCTCAAAATTGATGCCTTGTTTTTCCAGCGCGTCGATCAGGCTGCGCAGCTGGATGTTAAAGATATCAACGACATGTTTTTCGCTGATCGGCGCGAAGGGTACGATCTCAGACAAACGGGCAAGAAATTCCGGCCTGAAATGTCCGGCCATGATCTCCATCAACTGGCTGTGTGCAGGAATTTTGCCTTCAGCAATTTGTGCGGCAATCCATTCGCTGCCAATGTTTGAGGTAAACAGGATCAGCGCATTTGAGAAATCACCTTCTTTGCCGAGCCGGTCATGCATGTGCCCCTCGTCCAGGATCTGAAGAAAGGTATCGAACACCGAAGGATGTGCTTTTTCGATCTCATCGAAGAGCAGTACCGAGTAGGGCTGCTGCCTGATTTTATTGACCAGCAGGCCGCCCTCTTCGTACCCCACGTAACCCGGAGGCGCGCCATAGAGCAAGGCAGCCGAATGTTCTTCCTTGAACTCAGACATGTCGAAACGGATCATTGCTTTTTCATCATTAAAGAGAAATTCCGCAATTGACTTGGCCAGTTCGGTTTTTCCCGTGCCGGTTGGACCGAGAAGGAAAAACGAGCCGATGGGCTGGCCTTTTTTGTTCAGGCCGCTGCGCGATTCCAGGATGGCGTCTGCAACAGCCTTAAGAGCCTGGTCCTGGCCAACGACGCGTTTTTTCAGGTAGCCTTCCATGTTCATCAGTTTTTCCTTTTCGCCGGCCTGAAGTTTGCCCATCGGGATACCTGTCTTGTAAGAAACGACCGAGGCAATGTCTTGCGGCGTAACCTCGAGCCGCACCGTTTCAGCAAAACCCCGCAGTTCCCCGAGGCTGCGCGAAATAAATTCGTCGAATTCTGCAGCTTCTTCAAAGGTATCTGTCTGCGTTTCGTCTGTCAGCAAACCGAGCAGAACAGGGCTGAGTTTGTGCTGCATCTGGCTGTAAAGCCAGCGGTATTCGGCAAGCTGTTCATCGGAAGGTGTGTTTTCCTGGTCGCGAAGCTGCGCGAGCGACCCGTCAAGTTCGTCGAGCACGCGGGCCGACGTATCGTTCATCATTTTCAGGGCAGCCATGGTGCGGTCAAGCAGGTCGAAAGCCGAATCGGGCAGCCGGCGGTCTTTCATATACCTTTTAGCCAGCCGTACACATTCTGCAACGGTTTTTTCGGCAACGGTAAGGCCGTGGTGGGTTTCATAACGGTCTTTTAGTGTGTCGAGCATTTTTACGGCTGCGGCATCGCCGGGCTCGCTGACCTGTAAAATTTCAAACCGGCGGCTGAAAGCCTGCTCAGGTTCGATGATTTTCCGGTACTCATCCATCGTGGTCGCTCCGATTACGGTAAGCTCTCCACGGGCAAGCTCGGGTTTCAACAGGTTTCCTGCACCACCGCCCATAGGGCCTTTCTGGTCAAGGAGTGTATGGATCTCATCGATAAAGAGCACTGCCTTGTCGAATTGCTTGATCTCACGGATGATGTTTTTCAGGCGGTCTTCAATTTCGCCTTTGTATGAAGCGCCCGCGATCAGTGCGCCCAGGTCCAGTTCGAATAACTGGATGTCTGTCAGTGCAGCGGGAACATTTCCTTTTACAATGTCGAGCGCAAAACCGTCTACGAGCGCGGTTTTTCCAACCCCTGCATCGCCGGTAATGATTACATTAGGCTTGCTGCGCCGGCACAGGATCTCCATCATTTGCCGCGTTTCTTTATCCCGGCCAATGATGGGATCGGTCTTTCCCTCGCGCGCCAGGCTGATCCTGTCACTGCAGTACTTCAGCAAGGCGCCCATGGTTTTAGAGGCGCTGCCTGAAGCAGCGTTCTGAGCCGGCTGGATGCTTTGCTGAACCTCTTCGTCTTTAATGTACAGGTCGAGCATTTCCCGCTCTTTGATCGGAAATGATTTCAGCTGCTCGACGCTGAAGCCCACATTGGGTTTGGCGAGCGCGGTGAGCACGCAGACCGGTGTGATGAGGTCGAGGCCGAGTTTGATGCGTACGTTGTCGGCCTCTTCGAAAATAACAGGAATTTCGGCGCTGCCCCGGGGCTCTTCGCCGGCGCTGGCCTTCTCAAGTTCATCGATCCGCACTTCTGCCCATTCAGATAAATAAGCAGCATCCTTTCCGATCGATTCAAGAAAGGCCCGAATACCTACTTCTGTGTGCATCAGTCCTTTAAGAAGATGCGCCGGGCCGAATACCGCATTCTTGTATTCACGGGCCAGCGCTTGCGCCACCCGGACCGCGGTTTTAACCGATTCGCTTAAATTGCTGGGGTTCATGATTGTCGGGTTGGGGGTTTATTTAGCGGCTTCTGCTGGGCTGAAATTGCTTTCTGTAATGTAATAGTAGGTTTTACCATTCGAGATAAACTGCTGCTCGATCTGGGTATTCCGTTTAATGCGCTGTGACGAGTCGATGAGGAATTTGATGTACTGCTCAAACTCTTGCTGAGACATTGTTCCAGGCCGTTTCAGGTCGACGACACGGAATTTACCGAGCTGTTCGTTCTGAAGAGGCAAACCGGTTACCGTCTTAAAGTAATTTTGCAGGCTCATGCGTTTAATGTCTCCGCGCGAAAGCTTCAGGTCCAGCTGATTTTTAGGAATACTGATATAGTTGGATACGAGTTTACTGCGGAAAGATCCCTGGTCGGCCTGGAGGTTTTCTCCGATCATGAGCGAAAAGATGTCGTTTAACTGCTTGTACTCCATGCTGTTTAGCAAAATGGTGTATTGCAGTGCGTCACGGTGCTCGGAGACCGTACTGGCGCGGGCAGCCGTGGGGATATAGTATTTGAAGGCATTATGCGGCATGCGGTCGGCTACGGTTGCATCGACGGGGCTTTGCAGTACGCTTTCTACAGCTGGGGTCAAGTTTTTTCTCTCAATGCCTGTGAGCCTGAAAGCGCTGTCCAGGCTGCTGATCTGCGTGGTAATGTCCATGTCGGTCTCTTTCATAAACCGGCGCAGGGCCACGTTCATGGCGTCATTCGACTTGACCATACCTTTGGTCGGGAAAACCACGGCACCCTGGATCAGGCTGTTTGCAGGATAGTCAAGGTAATAAGAAATGGAGTCCTGCCGCGTCGTGTTGTACGGCTGCATGGTGGTCAGGCCTTCACCCTTTACCATATAGTTTTTCTTCATGTCGGCCGACTTAAAAGCGGCTTCTGAGACAAGCTTACGCGACTGAATAACGAAATTATTAAAAGAAGGATCAAAGGCGCTGTACAGCTGGATGGCCAGGATGCGGGCATTGGCACCGGCTACCTCTTCACTGAGTTTGCTGAGCTGGTAGCTGCTTTGGCTTTCGCTGCCCGTGCTGCCGATCAGAACGATGAGGTTGGTTTCTTTGTCCTTGCCGTTAAACAGGCCAAGTGCGCTGCGAACACCTTCAAAAACAGGCTGTTCTGTTACCCGGCCGTTGCAGCGCTCGGTATTTTTCGATTCGTTGGAGAAAAACCGCATCAGTTCCCGGTAGTCGGTGCTGATGCCCTGGTTGGTTACACCGGCGGCGGGGCAGTTGCCACCTCCGCGGTACACAACCCCGCCATAACGGATGTTGTGTTTTTTACCAAACTCGTTGAAAACATTCTCGAAAGACTGGATCGTATTGGTCAGACTGGAAAAGTAATTTGTCATCGGGCTGCCGCCATCGATCACAAATACCACATTGATATTGTGAATGTTCCGGCGAAGCTTCAGGTATTCCAGGTAGGGGAGTGCGGTACCCTTAATGCTGATCACCTTGTTCTGCGATTTCTCGTAAACGTCGTAGGCCGTACCAACTGTGTATTCATTTCCCTCTGCATCAGACACCACCGGGATGCTTCTCAACACAACGTTATTCGGCTGCAGGAGCGGATCAGCCTGGTAACCCTGCCCGCCACGAAGCCCGGCATTTATCGAAGTTGCAACAGAGTCGTAGCCATTGGTAGTCTGCAGATCGCGCGGACTGATAAAGAGCCGGTCTCCCCAGCTGTGAATCACATCTGCCGACACCCAACCATACATGCTTTTCCGTGCACTGTCTGCAATTAGCTGGTCGTCGCCGCCGATCAGGTATTTTTTGCCGTCTTCAGACTTTTTGTAGATGTAGGCAATTTCATGCAGGCGGATCTTCGTGGCCCGGTCTTTCAGGTCTGGCGTGGTGTAGACGAATACGGAATCTGTATTGTCGAAATAGAAACGCGGTTCAGTAAGCGGGTTTTTCCCGTTCACGATACTGATCGCTTTGCTGGCATAGCCCGACCGGGGGTTAGAGTATGCGCGCTGCCAAAGCAGCAATTTAGACTTGGGCAGCCAGCCATAACTGATGGCTGTTTTTTTATCTGTAATCTTGCGCCCGCGTACCATGCCGGCCTTGTATTTGACCAGTTTCAGGTAACCGTTCATTTCTTTCGAAACATAGAACGATTCCATGAAATTCAGTTTTTTCATGATGAGGCTTCCACCCGGCGCGGTGGTGGTATAATTCTCATCGCGGTCAGAAAAGACGATCCACGGCAGGCTGCTGTTGCCTTCAGTTTCATTGATGTCTGTGCCGGCGGCTGGTTTTTCGAAGTTCCTGGGCATATATTTCACCTTTTTGCCGAAGGCGGCCGGGCTCTGCGCCTGCAGGCCCAGTGCGCAAAGCAGGAGGATGGAGAGTGCGTATGTTTTTTTCATAAGTTCAGGGGGCATGATGGTTAATGAGCAGATGGTCTATTTAGATGATTTTGTTGCTTCGGCGGCAGCAGTATTGGCCGTGTGCTGTTTGATATTTAGCAAGGTTGCGCAGGCCGAATTTGGTGCTACAGTCACCTGCGCCTCGTCGATCACAATCTCGCCGCCAAACGTGAGGCCCATGCAATAGGAATAAAAGTCCTTTTGTTTTTTCTCACCGTTCTGGTCTATCGCAACAGTTACTTTTTCCTTGTTGCACATGTATTTCCTGACCAGGTAGTAATAATGTGTATTGAAGTCGGCACCATTGGCAATAGCCTGCAGCCTGGCCCGGATATCATCGACCACTTTGCGCTCACCTTCGCCGGGAGCTACGATTTCGCCGTTCAGGTCGGCATTCGGATCTGTGATCTCAATAACATGGTAAAGCGGTCTGCGGGTCTGGTCATTCATCAGTTTAACCCAGTACCGGCCGGGGGCCCGGTAAGTGTAAAGGGCAGTGCGTCCCGTAATGTCAACGCGGCCGGTTTCGCCGAATGACCACTGGAAAATCTTGGCATTTCCCTCAGCTTCGAGGCGGACCTGTTCATTGATCACCCCCGATGTTGGTCCGCTGATCGTAACCAGCGTATCGATGGTGCTGCGTACCGTATCGCGAACGTTGACCGGGTACTGCTGTTTCAACTCGCCGTCTACGGTCAGGCGAACAATGTATGCGCCCGCTTTTCGGTAGCGGTAACTGCCATTCTGGGTAGTTGACTTGTCGCCGTTGCCAAATTCCCAAAGCCATTTTTTTGCGCCTTTGGTGTTGTCTGTGTAAACGAGGTCTTCGTTCAGGTCAATCTCATCTTTGAGGATCTGGGCATCAATAGCTTTGTTATCGAATATCGAGCTTTTGAACAGGAAGATGCCGCCTGCTAGCAGGAGAATAGCGACCAGGATGTACAGGATAATGTAGCCGGTAGAATTGCTGTTAACCGCTCTGCCGCTGGTATTGGTGTCTGTCATAGGTTGAGGTGGGGGTTAGAGTTAATTTGAATGCATGGTAGATTACCTGGAAATGAGCGATTGCTGCAGTTGCCTGCGTGTCATGATGCAATCTTCGAGGTTCCGGTTGTAAGTATCTATGTCGTTGTAGTTTTGTTTCAGTTCCACCTTATCAAAAAACAGGCGGTTGTAAAACTGGGCGGCATGGAGGAATGTTTTGTACCGCTGGTCGCTCGCACGGCGGTCGTAATGTGACCGGATCGCATCGATAGATGTGGTAATATCTGCCTGAAGAAAAACCGCCTGCACTTTCGGGTCGAAATGCACGATCTGCTTATAAGTGGTGTCGATTGCCGGCATGACCTCCTTAACGAGTTCCTCGTATTCGGTATTTTGCTTCAGGCGGCTGGCTAATTCCTGTTTGGATATCTGGCGTGAGGGGCCGAAGTCATAAAAGATGCCGAAGCACAGCACAGCTGTGGTAAGCAGGAACACCGCTACCAAAAATAAAAACTGCTCCCGGCGCTCTTTAGTACTGAGTTTTATCATATCTGTCTGGTTATCGGCCCCGGTTTATTTTTACTTCTGCCGCTTTGTTATTTCGCAGGCAAGCCTTCAGCTGGTCTTTTAAAGTCTCAATCTGGTATCCTGTCATGGACAGGGAATCCTGAACGCCGGCCATTGTGGCCACATTGTCGCTAAGCTTATCGTACAGCTTAAAACTCGGCGCGGGGCTTTCGTTGTCCTTGATCAATGTTTTGATACGTACGTTCGCATCTTTGATATCGGTAAGCATAACTGCTTGCCTGTTCATCTCTTCGGCGTTCGTAACGGTGAATGTAGAAAGTTCCCGGAAACGAAGCAGTGCAATGTCGAAGTTCCTGTTGATTTCCTTTCTGAGGCTGATGAGTTTGTCGGTTTCCTTTACTTTGGCGCTGAGCAGCTCATATTCATGTGCAGAGGCTCTGAAATAGAAGAACACACAGAGAACAGCGAACAGCAGTAGGAATATAAAATTTAAGACAAACACCCGGTAAGACTTTTTCAGTTCGTAGGCGTTAATAGGCTTCATAAACGAGGTTCAATTTAGGCGCAGGCAGTTTTTTTGGACTGCCTTTTGTTTTAGTGCTTTCAGTTCTGTTTGAGAGACGTCAACTGAGCAAATCAGGTATCCGCTTACGCCATATCTGGCAGGTAGGCGAGATCAAGACCCTGAACCAGTCAACAATTTTTGTTCCATTTAAATAAGCGCCAATGGCCGCAAGTTTTTACAGCAAGCCTTTCAACTTTAAAAATATCTTTGAGCAGCGGGAATTTCAGGAAGCTGATCTGGGTAAATCCATATCGAACAATATCCAGCTGATCATTTTTACCCGCTACGGGGAACATCGTTTTAATCCTGATTTTGGCTGTGAGATCTGGGATCTTGATTTTGAGCTGATTGTGAGCGAAACAATTTGGGAAGAGAAATTCAGAAAGTCCCTGTTCCGTTCTATTACCGAGTATGAAAAACGCCTGTACGATGTTACTGTTGAGGTTAAAATGAGTGAAGTTGAAAAATTTTACCCGCAACGAAATGTAACGGAAATCAAAAAGAAGGTGGATATTGTAGTGAAGGGAAAAATAAATTCGACAGGAGAAAAATATTTTTTCAGCACAGCGCTTTTTTTAAGTCCGCTGACGAGCTAAAAGTGTTCTCAATTGCAGAAAACACTGCTCATTTTTCTGGACAACATCGCGGCGTGCCGCTGAATCACTGAACTAATCAATGGACAAGATATTTTATTCCTCTAAAGATGAGATCCGCAACCGGATCCTGAAGAATGCCCGCGATTTCTGGGGCGTACGCAATGCAACCGATTTTGATCCGCTGGTCAAATTGCTGCTCGAGGCACTGAGCTCCGAACTCTTTGCTGTTTCGAACGATGTCAAAAACCTTGAAAACAGGATCCTAGACAAAATTTCGAGAATTCTGTCATCAGATATTCTGACCAGCCCGTTGCCGGCCCATGGCATCCTGCAGGCGCTTCCGGTCGAGGCATCGGAAATACTGGGCCCGCACCAGAGTTTTATCTACCAGAAAAAGTTGAAACAGCCCGATGGAAAGGGGGAAGACAAAACGGTCGATATTTCTTTCAGTCCGCTGGCGCGAACGCGCATATTCAATGCAAAAATTCGTTTTTCTGCTGCCGGGTCTCACTTGTTTAAACTTGAGGATAACGGGTTCAAGACGGTTGCAGCCAATACGTTACCGGGATATACGGTGGGCCAGAACAGCCTTTACCTGGCGCTGGAGTGCGACACCCGGCTGGCATCACCCGAAGGTATGAGCTTTTATTTTGATTGGCGCAATTACCGCGTTCAGGATGATGCATATGAGCTGCTTGCGCTGAGCAGGTGGTTTGCCGGCAACGCTGAAATGGAAATGCTGCGCGACGCTTTTTTTATCCGCGACCAGCGTGCAGAGGCGCTTGCGCCTTTCAGAAACCAGAACCTCATGTACCGGCTTACCGAAGACGTGCAAAGTCACTACCGGAACCGGTTTTTAACCATCAGTCAGGAAGGCGCCTCAGGCCTGGCCGGCATGCTTGTTCCGTATCCCGAAGCTTTCAATGGCGTCTTCCAGCCAGCTGCGCTCGGCATTTTGAACAAACCCCTGTTCTGGATCAGGATCGAGCTGCCTGCAGCGATTACCGCACAAATGATCGAAGAACTGCAGGTTTCCGTGAATGCCTTTCCGGTTGTCAATAAAAAACTGCGCGAGATCAAACACCGGCTGCGCACCATGACAACGATCATCCCGGTTAAAACTGAGGGTCATGAGCAGCTTCTCGCCGTAGACAGCCTGAAAGACAAGCAGGGAAACAGCTATAAAGAGGTCCCTTTTGCCGACGAGGATGAGCGTGCCGACGGCTCGTTCACCATTCGCTACGGTGGAACTGAACGTTTTGACAGCCGCAATGCGCGCGAGCTTGTCGAATACCTGTTCGAATTGCTGCGTGATGAGAAGGCTGCCTTTTATTCTTATGGTTCTGACTTTCTGAACAATACGCTTAAAAGCCTGGAGCAGACGCTGTCGCTGATCGAACAGAAGACGCTGAACCAAAGCGCCAATTTCAGGGAGCTTCTCAACTACGTTGTCGTTAAACCAGTTCATGAAACCGATATTATGTTCCTGGATTACTGGCTAACCGATGCCGAACTTGGCAACAAGATCAAGGCCGGCAGCAAACTGCTGCCCCTCAAGACTACGGGCGTACGGCCGGATGGTGTGAGCCTGCTGAGCACCACGCTTGGCGGCCGTTCGCGGCTGAATTCTAGTGACCGTATACAGGCTTACAAGTATGGCCTGACAACGGCAGACCGGATCGTGACCAAGTCAGATATCGTCAATTTCTGTCTTTTGGAACTGGGCGACCGAATCCAGTCAGTTGATATACGTAAAGGACTTTTTGCATCAAAGAACCCGAAAGAAGGATTTATCCGCACAACCGACATCTTTCTGCGGCCTGCGGAATCTGCCAGGCTGCAGGCCGAGGAATGGGAGTCGCTTCTTGAGTTAACGCGTTCCCGGTTGCTGGCGCGAAGCAGCATGGATGCACACTTTCGGTTGATGCTGGAGCCGGGGAGATCCGGTTTATAAATAGACGGTATATCCGAGGTAGGCGTTTTGCTGGTCGTCGCCGATCGAACCATTCCTGTCTTCAGCTGAGGCTTCCAAAATCACTTCATAAGCGGTATCGAAAGGCAGGAGGTAGGAGGCTACCAGTTCGGTGATTTTTGTATTGATGCCCTCGGGCAGGAAGTCTAGCAGGTTTTCAGTGTGGCAGGGCCCAATGTTGATGAGCACCCGGTCTTCATCACTTTCAAATGTATCGCCAGCTACACAATCAACGCCGAGCGTACCGTGGCCAAGCCGGAACTGCATGCCTTCATCTATGGCGCTTTTGCGGCCCGGCGAGCGGTCGCGCTCCAGAGTCACGGGTACCGAAAATAAGACCTGCAGCAACTGGCCCATGAACGCCAGGTCGTTCCGCTTTTCATGAATAACGGGTAGAAAGTGCATCCAAACAATGCTCTGGTCACGGTTAAAAAGGTCAAACTCAGGCCATTTGTTTCTGAAAATACCCGTCAGGTTATCAAAACTGGTTTTTTTATCCAGCCGGCTTTCATAACGCTCCAGCACAATCCGCAGGTTGTTCAGTTCGGCCTCGAAAGGCATGAAAAATTTTCGCGCTTGTTTTTCTTCTTCACGACGCTGCTGCACATCGCGGATCATCTCTTCTTCAGACAAGGCGCCTTTGCGGGCAAAGGGCTCGTGAAACATGCCTTCAGGAAGCATGTCGTAGAAACCTTCGCGGTTAGCCTCTATACGCAGGCACTCGAGCAGTCTTACTTCAGAAAAGTAAGTTTGCACCGCTGCAATTTCCTTGCTGAAAGAGCGACGGTCTGCAGACCGCGGCAAAACCACCACCTGCTCGGCAGAAAGCTGTCCATTTTCAATGATTTCCGCTGCCCTGGCAACCGCTTTGTAATCTGTAGATAAGTCGTTCGTTTCTTTGAGGCCTGGATTCATGTAAGTAGATGGCGTTAAGAAATAGCGACCCGGAATAATTGTGCCAGAAATTCATCAGCCCCGCGAATTTTAAGGTACTATATTTGCTTAAAGAAATTACCTCTTTAAAACTACTAATGGACGTAAAATCATTCTTCATCCGCTACCTTTTATTTCCACTCATTTTCATCATCTCGGCCGCGGTTATGGCGGTCATCAATAAAAAAAACAAGTTCCTCAACAACAAGCGGTTAATCGTCTGTGTCCTGGTTACGGCGATCGCGCTTGCCCTGCCGGGTTTTATGGGTATGCTTGGCTTCGACTTTATGCCCTGGGGTTATATCATCTGTCAGATTTATTACCTGGGCATGGGCAGTCTGCTCGTGTACCTGCTTACAAAGTATTACCCGGCAGAGTTGAATGACAGAAAATTTTTCATTTTTTTTGCCTTGCTGATCTCGGCACTGCTCGGTGTATACCTGTATCAGCTTGCCTTCAATTGGCTCAGCGATCTGCGCATGGGCCTGTGGGCTGCTACCGCTGCCAGCGTGTTTTTTCTGCCCTTGGTTTTCTGGTGGACGTATGTGGCCTTTATCAGCATTCCGACAGAGATATACAAGATCTGGCAATACCCGCCAACACCGCTGCGCATTGATATGGAGCACCTGGATTTTGACCGGCTCCTGGTACTCGAGCTCGAGCTTTATAAAAATACCAATGACGCTGAACCCCTGAAGGTGAAAGTAAAGGCGCCTGAGAACATGAATTTTGGGATTTGGTTTCATAAATTTATAGACGATTACAACCTGAAGTTCCCTAAAAACCCGATCGAATTCAGAAATGAGGAAAACCAGACTTATAAGTGGATGTTCTTTGTAAAAACTTCATTCTTCAAAAAGAATCTTTTCCTGGATCCGGATCTCGACATTACGCGGAACGGTATCAATGAAAAGATGACCATTTATGCCAAGCGCGTTTCAGAAAATGTAGCCATGATACAGCCAGGCGAGGAGCAGGCCGTTTTTATTTAATCCAAATCAATAATTTAACGTAATGATATCTCCGCTGAAATATAAACCTGTTAACTGGGTCGATGGCATGAAGTTGTCAGGTGCCCACTTTACAAGTACCGACCATTTTATCCAGGACTTTGTCAGGGACGCTTCATCCATTTACCTTAACAACAGCAATTATGGTCTGCTGCCGCCCTTTGCAGGCAAAAACAGCTCGCACGACATTGACATCATTGAAAAGGCGACCAACCATGTCGAGGTTCGTGTCAGACACTGCAACGCCATAACAGCAGAAGGCTGCCGGATTGATCTGGCAGGCAATGACCTGAATGAACATATTGTATACAACCATTATTTTACGCCCGAGCAAATGGAGGGTGCATTGCATACTTCATTTCATGTGCTGCTCGTTGTAAACCCTTTTGACCGGCAACCAGCCGGCGTTCCTGATACAGCAGAAAACCCGCCCCGCTACCCGGAAATTCGCAAAAGATATAGCATTACCGTGCTGCCGGCTGCCGAAATCTCGCGCGATACCGCCGATGGGTTCCACCTCACCATTGGGAAACTTTACCTGGAATCGGGCCGTATATCGGTAGACCGGTCCTATATTCCGCCCAGTGCAACAATCATCAGTCATCCGCTGCTGATCCGTTACTACGAACTCCTCAATTCGCTCATCAACGAACTGCAACAAGCTGCCTTCCGGATCATTGATAAAACGACCGGGAAAGACTCCATTACGCCTCTGGGCCGAAACATCAGGTTGCTTTCTGAAAAGATGCTCGATTACCTGGCGCAGATCTTTTATGCTTACCGCAATGTGGCCTACCAGCAGACACCCATGACCGTACCCGGTTATTTCTCTACACTGGCGCACGTTTTTTTTACCGGTGTTAAACAGATCGAGACCAGGGAGCGCGAAGAAATGCTTAAATACTTTTACGAGTGGAAAGATGTGACTCCCGGCAATTTCGAAGAACTGCTGGCCCGCACCATAGAGCTGGTTTACGATCACAAAGACATCAATTCGGCATTCAGTATGGTGGAAGAGTTTATGCGGGTACTTGTTGCGCTGTGGAATAAACTCAGTACACTCGAGTACATTGGTCAGCGCCGCGAAAATATCGTGGTTGCCGAACAGCAAATGGTTCAGCAGGTACAAACCCGCAAAACCTGGACACTGCTCGACTAAAATAATTTTTTATTTAAGTACGGCGACTTATATTTATAAACTAGAAAACAAAGACATGAATCTCTTCAAACATTCAATTACAGGCCTGGCATTTGCCGGCACCGTGCTGGTCTCTGCCATGACTTATGCACAGGATGCCAAGCCAAAGCCGAGCCCGGCCGAGACGGTCACTGGCAAAGTTAAAGGTGCAAACATTACCATCAGCTACAGCAGCCCCGCGGTTAAAGGCCGTGAGATCTGGGGTGCCATGGAGAAATACGATGCCGTATGGCGCGCAGGTGCGAACGAAGCTACCACGGTTGAAACTGACAAAGACCTGAGCGTAAATGGAAAGCCATTACCGGCAGGCAAGTATGCCTTTTTCGTGATTCCGAAGCAGGGCGATACCTGGACTGTTATCTTCAACAAGGAGCCTAAACAATGGGGCGCGTATAAATATGACCAGGCAAAAGATCAGCTTCGTGCCGATGTGAAAATCCAGCGGGTTGCGGCAGTTCAGGAACGCTTGGAATACGAAATTACCAAAAGCGGTTTCGTACTGAAGTGGGAAAAAGTAGCTGTTCCGGTTACCCTGAAATAAACACCTTACGAAACCCGCGCAGCTGCGGCTTTGCCCCGGCTGCGCGGGTTTTTTCATAAAGATTTGTTAGTTTTGTGCCTGCATGCTTTCTAAAAAGACCAAATACGCAATCAAAGCCCTGGTGGCACTAGGTAAAAATGCCGGTCAGCCGCCTGTCCAGATCTCAAGAATTGCGGAAGAAGAGCACATCCCTAAAAAATTCCTCGAGCAGATCCTGCTCGACCTGCGCAACAGCGGATTTCTGTATAGCAAAAAAGGGGCGGGTGGAGGCTACAGCCTGAACAAACCGGCCAGCGATATTTACCTGGTCGATGTGATGCGCATCACAGACGGACCAATTGCCATGGTGCCCTGTGCCAGCTTAAAGTTTTACCACAAGTGTGATGAATGTCACGACGAAGTGACCTGCGGCATTCGCAATGTCTTTATTGACGTGAGAGATGCAACGTTGAAAATCCTGAGCGAAACCAGTATCGCCGATATTATATCGCGCGAAGGCGGACTAAAAATCGGCATCTGATCCCGATTTTTTTTGATTAAAAACACGACTATATCCATATACTTTATATATTTGCTTAATTTACAAAACAGGAGGGGTCCGGTGTGTTGCTTCATGCCCTGGCATGCTGAAACCGGCCGGATGCCGTGCTTGTCCGGACGCCTGTCCGGAAAGCCGCTAAATAAAGACGAATATGCAAAGTTTCAGGACCGAGCTGGAAAATCCGCTCGTTGAACAGGATATCATTGACCTCGATAAAAAAATCAGGCTGTTTCGCGAGGGCGTTATACACGAAGAAAAATTCAGAAGCCTGCGTTTAGCCAGGGGCGTTTACGGACAGCGCCAGCCGGGGGTACAAATGGTGCGGATCAAACTGCCTTTTGGCCGGGTTACCTTCAGGCAATTTCTGCGGATAGCCGACATTTCAGACGAATATGCAAGCAGCAACCTGCATCTGACCACCCGTCAGGACATCCAAATCCACTATGTAAGCCTTGACCGTACGCCCGAACTCTGGGCAAAACTGTCTGAGGATGATATTACGCTTCGCGAGGCTTGCGGCAATACCGTTCGCAATGTGACCTCTTCGCCGGCGGCTGGGATTGACCCGAAAGAACCGTTTGATGTATCACCCTACGCACAGGCTACCTTCGCTTATTTTCTTCGCAACCCCATTTGCCAGGAAATGGGCAGAAAGTTTAAGATCGCCTTTTCGTCTTCCGAAGACGATACGGCCTTTAGCTATATCCATGATCTCGGTTTTATCCCGAAAATAAATGCCGCAGGTGAGCGCGGCTTCCGTGTGCTGTTTGCAGGTGGACTTGGTGCCCAGCCGGTGCTTGCCCACCTGGTGCATGATTTTCTGCACGAAGACCAGGTCATTCCTTACATTGAGTCTACGCTCAGGGTTTTTGACCGGTATGGCGAGCGCAACAACAGAAACAAGGCGCGTTTTAAATTCCTTGTCCAGAAACTCGGCCTTGATGAAGTGCTGCGCCTGATTGATGAGGAGCGTACAGCCAATAAAGTAAAAACTTATAAAATTGACCGCGAGGTTGTGGCCGATCCCGCGCTGCCTGCAACACAGGCAGACAATCCCGCGCCTATTGCCGATGAGGCCCACTACCAGGCCTGGCTGAAGACCAACGTTTTCGAACAGAAACAGCCTGGTTTCTATGGCGTTTACTTAAAAATATTAAAAGGCGATATTCCGACGGCGCAGGCCCGCGAACTGGTCGAAGCCATACGGCCGTACGCTGCAGACGAGATGCGCATTACCCAGAACCAGGGCCTGCTGCTTAAATATGTCAGGGCAGAATACCTTTCGCATCTGTACGTTGCACTGCACCGGTTGGGTTATACTGCGCTTGGTTTTGACAGCCTGGCTGATATTACCACTTGTCCGGGCACCGATACCTGCAACCTGGGTATATCGAACAGCATGACGCTGGCGGCCGTACTGGAAGATCTTGTTTATCAGGAATATCCGGAATTTATTTACGACAAGCAACTGAAGGTCAAGATCAGCGGGTGCATGAATTCCTGCGGACAGCACGGCCTGGCCGAGATCGGTTTTCACGGCAGCTCGCTGAAGGCAGCCGGCAAGGTGGTACCCGCTGTGCAGGTGATGCTGGGCGGCGGCACGGTTGGCGACGGGATAGGCCGGGTCGCTGAACGGGTAATCAAAGTTCCCTCGAAACGGGCTACAGATGTACTGCGGGTGGTTTTGAACGACTACCGTGCGGAACGCACCGGTACCGAAAATTTTCATACATATTACGACCGGCAGGGCAAGGATTATTTTTACCGCCTGCTGAAACCGCTTGCCGACCTTAGCACACTGCAGCCGGAGGAGTTTGTAGACTGGGGTCATGAAGAAACATTCGAAACGGCGATTGGCGTTGGCGAGTGTGCTGGTGTCATGATTGACCTGGTCGCTACCCTGCTGCTCGAGTCTGAAGAAAAACTTGGCTGGTCTGAAGCTTCCTTGCAGCAGGGCGCCTGGGCAGATGCCATTTATCATGCCTATGCCGTGTTTGTAGGTTCAGCAAAGGCACTCCTGCTGGATAAGGCGGTGAACAGCAGCACCCAGGCTGGCGTGATCCGGGAATTTGACGAACGTTACGTGCAGACGGGTGAGATCGAACTAACAGGGAGTTTCAGTGAGCTTGTTCTTCAGATTAACAAGAATGAGCCGTCAGAAGTCTTTGCGAAACAATATTTTACCCTGGCCGTGGATTTCTTAAATCAGGTCAGGACCAAAAGAGAGGCGGTTGTACAATCATGAGACAGAAAGAACCAAGAATAACGCTCGTGGGCGCAGGCCCGGGAGATCCCGACCTGATTACACTCAAAGGGCTGAAAGCCCTGCAAACAGCCGATGTGGTATTGTACGATGCGCTGGTAGGAGATGCCATGCTGGATCACGTACCTGCCGGTGCGGTGAAAATCTATGTGGGCAAAAGATCAGGCGAACACGCATATGCACAGGAAACCATCAATAAACTGATGGTCGATTATGCACTCAATTACGGGCATGTGGTGCGGCTGAAAGGCGGCGACCCTTTTGTTTTTGGCCGTGGCTTCGAAGAGCTTGAGTTTGCTGCCGCACACCAGATCCCAGCAGCTGTTGTACCTGGCATTTCCAGCTCCATCGCGGTAGCCGGACTGCAGCAAATTCCGGTTACACACCGGGGTATGAGCGAAAGTTTCTGGGTAGTGACGGGCACGACCGCGGCAGGCGCACTCTCTGCCGATATCTATGATGCAGCCAGGTCAAACGCCACTGTAGTGGTGCTCATGGGACTAAAAAAGCTGGAAGAAATTGCTGCTGTGTTTACTGCGGAAGGCAAACACGATCTTCCGGTTGCCATCATCCAGGACGGCTCAACGAAAAACGAACGCATTGTAACGGCCCCGGTTAGCAGAATCTGTGCTGCTGCCCGCAGCGAGCAGGTGAAAGCGCCGGCTGTGCTGATCTTTGGCGAAGTCGTTTCCCTACATGCGTCTTTCAAACCGCTTCAACAGCTATATGCAGGAGTTGCTGAAAAATAGGGAGGCACCGGCGGGCATTGATACGGATGGGGGAAACGAGCTTTTTCCGGTCTTTATCAAACTCAACCAATTGCATACGGTGCTTGTTGGCGCGGGAAATGTTGGCCTTGAGAAACTGACCGCTATTCTGCGCAACAGTGCCGCAGCAAGGGTAACCGTTGTTGCCGAAGCCGTAATGCCCCAGGTAACGCAGCTGGCTGCAGCTTACCCGCGGGTATCGATCATACAAAAGGCCTTCGAATCAGCAGACCTGGATGCCGCCGACCTCGTTGTAGCTGCAACTGCCGACAACAGTCTGAACAAACTGATCCAGGAAGCGGCGCATGCACGTAAGCTGCTGCTCAACGTAGCCGATAAACCGGAGCTCTGCGATTTTTACCTGGGCTCGGTGGTCAGAAAAGGCGACCTCAAGATCGCCATTTCAACAAACGGCAAGTCGCCGACCATTGCCAAACGGTTGCGGGAACTTCTTGATGAGAATTTACCGGGCGATATCGATATCACGCTCCAGCAAATGCATGCGCTTCGCGAAACGTTGAAAGGCGATTTCTCGCAAAAGGTGCGCAAACTCAACGCTGTGACCGAGGTACTTGTTAAGCCTGATCTGGAGCGCAAGATCAAATACAATTTCAAGTGGCTGGTCTGGGTCGTTATGGTTGGTTTTATTGCAGCAGTCGGCGCAACACTCTGGTATAAAGAACCAGCATTTCAGCAGTTTCTGATCACCATAGATCCCATTTTTTACTGGTTCCTTCTGGGCGGGTTTGTTTTTGCACTGATCGACGGAGCCATCGGCATGTCGTACGGCGTTACATCCGCTTCGTTTTCATTGGCTATGGGCATACCACCTGCCTCGGCAAGCATGGCGATCCATTTGTCTGAAGTGCTCAGCAACGGCATTGCGGGTTGGATGCACTACCGCATGGGCAACGTCAACTGGAAACTCTTTAAGATCTTAATCATCCCCGGTGTTACGGGAGCGGTATTGGGGGCCTTCCTGCTTTCATCGCTTGAGCATCTGAGCCATTACACCAAGCCTGTTGTGGCTTTATACACGCTCATCCTCGGCGGCATTATCCTGAAGAAAGCGTTCAGCATCCGCCGGAGGCGAAAGAACGAGAAGATCAAACAGATCGGGGTCACAGGGTTTTTCGGCGGTTTTATCGATGCGGCCTTTGGCGGCGGCTGGGGGTCGATCGTACTTTCAAGCCTGATTGCCGGCGGGCGCCACCCGCTGTTTTCTTTGGGAACAGTGAAAATTACGCGTTTTTTTATCGCCATTCTTAGCTCACTGACCTTTTTTACAATGCTGGGCGGCGCGTACTGGGAAGCGGTAACGGGTCTCATCATCGGAAGCGCGATCGCTGCACCCATTGCAGCAAAAGTGTCAAATAAAATTTCGGCAAAAACGATCATGGTGGCTGTTGGCTTTATCGTCATGGCGGTAAGCCTTCGAAGCCTGATTTTACTTATTTTAAAACTAGTTTAGCAGCATGAGAGATATAGGGCCATTGTTGGAAGAAGTAAGGGGAAAAGATCCTGTATCGGCGCTGTCCCTGCTTTCAGAGAAATACAGAGACAGGATCGTATTCTCGACCAGTTTCGGCTGGGAAGACCAGGTCATTACGCACCTGATCTTTAGCAACAATCTTCCCATTAAGGTTTTTACACTGGAAACGGGCAGGCTGTTTCCCGAAACCTATTATGTATGGAACCGCACGCTGGAGATTTACGGCAAAAAGATTGAGCCGTATTTTCCCAGGCCCGACCTGCTCCAGGAAATGGTTGGCACAAAGGGGCCCAGCAGTTTTTATGAGTCTGTTGAAAACAGAAAAGAATGCTGTTATATTCGCAAGATTGAGCCTTTAAAACGTGCGCTGACGGGTAACGAGTGCTGGATTACGGGGATTCGCGCCGACCAGAGTGCCAACCGGGAAGAAATGCACGAGGTGGAGTGGGATGAAGGGAACCAGTTATTCAAGTATCACCCGCTTTTTCACTGGAGCCTCGACGAGGTCAAAGCTTATATTAAAACGAACAACATCGTTTACAATACACTGCACGACCGCGGTTTTCCAAGCATTGGCTGTGCCCCCTGTACACGTGCGGTAGCACCCGGTGAAGATTTTCGCGCAGGCCGGTGGTGGTGGGAAGACCAAAGCAAAAAAGAATGTGGTTTGCATGCCACGCATTAACACGCAAAAAAGAACATGAGCAGATACAATTTAGATTATTTAGATGAGTTAGAAGCTGAGGCCATTCACATCCTGCGCGAGGTAGCGGGACAGTTCGAAAAACCCGCGCTGCTTTTTTCGGGCGGAAAAGACTCAATTACCCTGGTGCGACTGGCAGAGAAAGCCTTCCGTCCGGGTAAATTTCCTTTCCCGCTGGTACACATTGATACCGGTCATAATTTCGAAGAAACCATCGATTACCGGGACCGGATGATTGAACGGATCGGCGAAAGACTGATCGTGGGGCACGTACAGGATTCGATTGACCAGGGAAAGGTCATTGAACAGACGGGTAAGAACGCCAGCCGGAACGCGCTGCAAACGGTCACACTGCTGGACACCATTTCCGCTCACGGCTTTGATGCCTGTATCGGTGGCGCACGGCGCGACGAAGAAAAGGCCAGGGCAAAGGAGCGCATTTTTTCGGTGCGCGATGAGTTTGGACAATGGGATCCGAAAAGGCAGCGTCCTGAACTCTGGAACATTTATAATGGCCGCATACACAAGGGCGAAAATGTAAGGGTCTTCCCGATCAGCAACTGGACCGAACTGGATGTCTGGAATTACATTCGCCGGGAGGGCATCGAGCTGCCGAGCATCTATTTTGCGCATGAGCGTGACTGTATTGTCAGGAACGGTCAGTGGATGGCCGCTTCTCCTTTCCTGAATATGGATGAGGAAGATGTTGTTTACCACAAGAAAGTGCGTTTCCGCACGGTGGGCGATATGTCCTGCACAGCAGCTGTTGAGTCTGACGCCGACCAGATCGATGACATCATTGCAGAGATCAGTGCATCGAAGATCAGTGAGCGCGGTGCAAGATTGGACGACAAGGTCTCTGAAGCGGCCATGGAAGACCGCAAAAAAGGCGGGTATTTTTAATTTTCAAACCTCGGCTTGCCCGAACCATTACATATGAACATTTTAAAATTTTTTACGGCAGGTAGTGTAGATGACGGAAAAAGCACCCTGATTGGCCGCATGCTGTACGATACGGGTTCAATCCTGGCTGACCAGCTGGAAGCGCTGCAAAGCTCTAACCGCAAGAACGACGACGGCACCATCGACCTGGCTATTTTAACCGACGGTCTCCGCGCCGAACGCGAACAGGGTATTACAATCGACGTAGCCTATAAGTACTTCCAGACAGACAAACGTAAGTTTATCATTGCCGATACGCCAGGCCATATTCAGTATACCAGGAACATGGTGACGGGCGCGTCGACCGCGAGGCTTGCCATTATCCTGATTGATGCCAGGAACGGCGTCGTTGAGCAAACCATTCGACATTCGTACCTGGTGTCGCTGCTCGGCATTAAACATATCGTAGTCTGCATCAATAAGATGGATATGGTAGATTACAGTGAAACTGTATTCACTGCGATCACGGAGAAATACCGTGCGCTGGCAGCACAGCTGAACCTGAATGATGTGAACTTTATACCGGTAAGTGCGCTGAAAGGTGATAACGTGGTCCAGAAATCTGAGCGCATGGTCTGGTATGAGGGCCAAAGCCTGCTGCATTTCCTGGAAACCGTCGAAATTGAGGCGAATGACGATGCCCGATTGTCGCGATTCCCGGTTCAGTGGGTGATCAGGCCGCAAACCGACGAACTTCACGACTACCGGGGATATGCCGGTCGTATTGCCGCCGGCACTTTCAGGGTGAACGACCGCGTCACGGTACTTCCCGGCGGGAGCAGCTCAGTCATTTCGAAAATTGAAATGTTTGACCAGCAGCCACAGGAGGCCCATGCCGGTCAGTCAGTCACCATTCACCTGGAAGATGACATCGACATCAGCCGCGGTGACCTGATCGTCAATGCAGCAAACCAGCCACTCCAGTCAAAAATGATCGAAGCCGATCTGTGCTGGATGGACGCACGTGCACTCGATACTTCTTTAACCTATTTCCTGCAGCACAACAGTAAACTGACACGCTGCAAGATCAGCGAGATTATCTATAAAGTTGATATCAATACCCTTGAAAAACACAGTTCAGACGAGTTCAAACTGAACGATATAGGCCGTGTGGTTATTAAAACCGCAGACGAGCTGCCCTTTGACCTGTACGATGAAAGCCGCGAAAACGGCGCAGCCATCCTGGTCGACAGCCGCAATAATTTAACGGTAGGGGCAGTGATGTTCCGTGCCGCGGTGGCTTAGCGGCTAACAAACAAGTACTAAAGCCCGTTTCTGGAAAGGAAGCGGGCTTTTTTGTTACGCAATCGTTTTCGTAAATTTTTCGTGTATTTCTCTCTTCGCGGCATATAATTTCCTAAAATTGAGTTACTAACCGCCCGGAAGGGCAACCAGATATAGACCTGATTATTAACTCCAATTCTGATATATGAAAATGAAATTCCTGTTGCCCTGTTTGTTTGTAGCCGTTTCCTTTCATGCTGCCGTGCATGCCCAGGGTAACCGGGGCTGGGAAAACCTCTTTAACGGCAAGGACCTGTCGGGCTGGAAACAGCTGAACGGCAAAGCAAAATATGAAGTAAAAAACGGCGAGATCGTAGGCACGACCGTCTCGGGCGAACCCAACTCGTTTCTTGCCACGCAAAAGAACTATGGTGATTTTGTTTTGGAGCTTGAACTGTTCGTCGATCCGGCGATGAATTCCGGCATCCAGTTCAGAAGCGAAAGCCGTTCTGATTACCAGAACGGGCGCGTGCACGGTTACCAGGCAGAAGTTGACCCCTCAGAACGCGCCTGGAGCGGAGGTATTTACGATGAGGCCAGGCGTGGCTGGCTCTACCCGATGGAGCTTAATCCGCTTGGTAAAAACGCGTTTAAAAATAACCAGTGGAACAAGTACAAGATCGAATGTATCGGCAACCAGATCCGCATCTGGTTAAATGGTGTGCCTACCGCGTGCCTGGTCGACGACAAAACGCGTGAGGGGTTCATTGCCCTGCAGGTACACTCGATCGGGAAAAATGATCAGCCCGGCAAGCAAATCAGGTGGCGCAACATCCGCATCCAGACCGGTAATATCAAAGCAGCACCTGCCGACCGCATCTTTGTGGTCAATACCATACCTAACTATTTGTCGCCCCTTGAAAAAAGCCAGGGTTTCGGATTGTTGTGGGATGGGAAAACGACGCGGGGCTGGCGCGGCGCCTACAAAAAGACTTTCCCGGAAAAGGGCTGGGCTATAGCCGATGGCGAGCTGAGCGTGGTCAAGGCTGATGGTGGTGAGTCGACAAACGGCGGAGACATCGTTACCGAAAAACAATATGCGGCCTTCGAGCTGAAGTTCGATTTTCGCCTGACCAAAGGTGCAAACAGCGGTGTGAAATATTTTGTAACCGAAAGTGAGGGCAACAAAGGCTCGGCAATCGGGCTGGAATACCAGGTGCTTGACGATGAGGTGCATCCTGATGCAAAACTCGGTCGCGAAGGTAACCGCACCCTGGCCTCGCTTTACGACCTGATGAAATCTAAACGGCCGACCAATGTATTGCGGCCAATCGGCGAATGGAACCAGGGCGTATTGAAGGTGTTTCCGGACAAGCGCGTGGAACACTGGCTCAATGGCCAGAAGGTCATTGAGTACACACGTGGATCGAAAGCGTTCCTGGACCTCGTTGCCTTGAGTAAATACAAAAACTGGCCGAACTTCGGCATGGCGCCGAAAGGACACATCTTGCTGCAGGACCATGGCGATCGGGTATCGTTCAGAAGCATCAAGATCAAAGAACTATAGGCGCGGGGACCACCTTTCGGTTGCTCAGCGGCCTCCACACAGACCAAATAATCAAACCAAGACATGTCAACAACGAGAAGAGACTTTATTAAACAATCGGCCATAGCCACCGCGGGGACTTACCTTGGCGCCATGGGCTTCAGTGCCAAAAGTTATGCAAACATCATCGGTGCAAATGACCGGGTGCGGGTAGGGGTTGTCGGTTTTTCCGACCGGTTCAAAGACACCCTGCTTCCCTGTTTCCTTCACCACAACAAAGAATTGAATTTTGATATCGTGGCCGTTTCAGACCTCTGGAACTATCGCCGGGGGCTGGGCGTTGACCACCTTAAATCCAAGTTCGGTCATGACATTACCGGCTGTCGCAACAATGAAGAACTGTACGGCCTGAAAGACATCGACGCTGTGATCGTTAGCACAGCCGATTTTCAGCATGCTGTGCACGCCATCGAAGCTGTGCAGGCAAAGTGCGACGTGTATTGCGAAAAGCCTTTTGCCGAAACCATGGAAGACAACCGCGCGGCGCTGAAAGCCATTAAAGCATCGAAGCAGGTGGTCCAGATCGGTTCGCAGCGCAGAAGCGGCAACAACTACAAGGCTGCTGCTAATTTTATTAAGGATGGTAAGTTCGGCGCCATCACCATGGTTGAGCTCAGCTGGAATGTTAACCAGCCTGGCCGCTGGCGCAGACCAGCCCTGGTCGAGAGACTCCGTGAGCAGGATACCGATTGGAAACGTTTCCTGATTAACCGGCCATTCGAGGCCTGGGATCCTCGCAAATACCTGGAGTACCGTCTGTTCTGGCCCTATTCTTCGGGCATGCCCGGACAATGGATGTCGCACCAGATCGATACGGTGCACTGGTTTACCGGCCTCCAGCATCCGCGCAGCGTCACTGCCAACGGCGGCATTTACCAGTGGAAGGACGGACGCCGCAACTGGGACACCACAACAGCGGTATTTGATTATGGCCCGCAGAATGATCCGCAAAACGGTTTCCAGGTTGTCTTCACCTCGCGCATGCACAATGGAGATGAGCGTCCGGCCGAAATTTATTATTCAAATGGCGGCGAACTGAACCTCATTACCAATAAGATATCGCCCAAAGGCGGTTTGACTGAAAATGCTGCAAAAGCGATGAACATGAAGGCGAACCTGCTTGCCGAAGCGAGCCTGCCCAGCCTGGCATCGCCGGTTGCAGCCTCGGCAAACACCGGCGGCGATGCCCTGAGTTCGGCGCATATGCGCAACTGGATGGAATGCATCAGAAGCCGCAAAGAAACGAATGCGCCGGTCGAGGCAGGCTATTACCATTCCATTGCCAACATCATGACCAACGCTGCAGTTCGTACCGGCGGCAAGGCTACCTTCGACGAAAAGCGGCAGGAAGTGCTGGTTAACGGAAAGGTTTTTAAATATTAATCTGCAAGAAATGCACACCTCATGAGAAGATTCCTGTTATTCCTGTTGCTGCCGCTTAACCTTACTGCTGCCGCACAACAGTCTTCAGCACTTCCAGAATGGGCCTTCGGGCCCTTTTTGCGTCCACAAGGTCTGAACCCGGTAATTTCGCCTGATACCTCTACCTATTTTAATGACCCCATGACGGGCCGCAGAATTGCCTGGCAATCGAATGATACCTTCAACCCGGCGGCCGCCCTGAAAGACGGAAAAATTTATGTGCTCTACCGGGCAGAAGATAAATCGGGTATTGCCATCGGTCACCGAACCTCACGCATTGGCCTGGCCGAAAGCAAAGACGGACTGCGGTTTACCCGCCGTGCCACGCCGGTGCTCTACCCCGATGTCGATGAACAGCAAGCGTTTGAATGGAAAGGCGGCTGTGAAGATCCCCGCGTCAGCGTTACTGAAGACGGCACCTACCTCATGCTGTATACGCAATGGAACAACAAAACGCCCAGGATAGGAGCAGCGACCAGCAAAGACCTTGTGCACTGGAAAAAACACGGACCCGCTTTTGAGGCCGCGTATGGCGGCCGCTTTCACAACATCGCTTCCAAGTCGGCATCGGTCCTGACCCGGATCAAAGACGGCAGGCAGGTCATGGCCAGGATCAACGGCAAATACCTCATGTACTGGGGCGAGCGTCACGTTTACGCTGCGGTGTCGACCGACCTGGTTAACTGGGAACCGGTTACCAACCAGGATGGAAGTCTGAAAATCCTGATGTCGCCCAGAAAAGGCTATTTCGACAGTGACCTGACCGAATGCGGTCCCCCCGCAATATGGACTGAAAAAGGGGTCGTGCTGCTGTATAATGGCAAGAACCTGGGTAATGATAATGCCAGCCCGGACTTTCCGAAAAACACCTATACCGCCGGGCAGGCCTTGTTCGACGCCCGCGACCCGCTGCGGTTTGTATCCCGGCTTGACAAACCTTTCTTTTTTCCGGTTGAGGAGTTTGAGAAAAGCGGCCAATACCCCGCGGGAACAGTCTTCATAGAAGGTATGGTGCTCAAAGACGGGAAATGGTTTCTGTATTACGGCTGTGCAGACTCTAGGGTAAGCGTGGCTGTGGCACCAGTCAGATAGTTGGCTGCGCATTTTACTTTTCCGATATTAGGGACATGAAGAAAATACTCCGGGCGCTGCTGATCCTGGCTTTAGCGCCTTTTTGCAGCCTGCATGCGCAGCAACAAGGGCTGGCCGACTCGCTTTTCAGCCGGCTTACCGAATCTTATAATGCTGCGCGGTACCCGGAGCTTTACCAGATGCTTAGTGATACCTTCAGACAGCGGGTGCCTGAAAAGGATATCACAGCCTTCTTTGCAAACGCTTTGCGCGCAGGCCTGGGGAACATGGTCTCGGGGCAGGTTGTTCACCGGGAAAACGGACAGTTTTACTACCTGGTCAGGTTTGAGCGGGGTTCCCGGTCTTTTATCTTTATGCCCGATGCGGCGAAAAAAATCGCATTCATGATGTGGCGCCCGCTTCGTGAAACCGCCCAGATCTATACCAACAACCCGCGCAATACCGGTTTTTTAAAGCAGGCCGACAGCCTGGTACGTGGATTTATGTCGGTAGCAGGCAATTCGGCATTGGCCATGGCGGTGGCGACCGGCCGCAGAACCGATACCCTTTACTACGGGACGCCCGCGTTTGACCATGCCGAACACACAACAGGAACTACGGTTTTTGAGATAGGATCCATTACCAAAACCTTCACCGGCGCGGCCCTCGCTGCTGCCCTGAACGCGGGCAAACTTAACCTGGATGATGATATCAGAAAATTCTTACCCGGATCGTATCCTGATCTGCATCGCCAGGGCAGGGCCGTCAGGATAAGAGACCTGGCCACGCACCGTTCAGGTTTGCCGCGGATGCCTGCCGACTTTGAAACACAGCCGGGTTACTCTGCCGATGACCCATACCGGTCTTACAGCAGGGAGGCCTTGCTGGGTTACCTCCGGCTTGTAAAGCCCGATACCGTGCCCGGCACGCGGGAGGTGTACAGCAATCTTGGCATCGCCGTGCTTGGTCTTGTGCTTGAACGAGCTGTCAAAGCGCCTGTTGCCGAACAGATCAGTGCTAAAATCCTTCAGCCGCTAGAGATGCAGCATACTTCATTCGCACCGAAGGCCGCGGAAGCCACCCTCGCCAGAGGTTACAGCGGACAAACGGGAAAGGCCGCGGGGTACTGGACAATGAATGTCTTTGATCCTGCAGGCGGGCTTAAATCGACGCTACCTGATATGCTCAACTACCTCAGGGCCAACATGGAACGAAAAGAGCCGGTCTTGCGTACCGCACAGCTGGCGGTTGCGGGCTCGGGCCCGCGAAAATCGGGACTGTGCTGGGTGCTGGATGGGGATGACGGACTGGTTTGGCACAATGGCGGCACGGCAGGTTTCAGGTCCTTCCTGGGCTTTAATCCCTCGAAGGCAACGGGAATCGTCGTGTTGAGCAACTCAGATACCAGCGTTGATGCGCTTGCAGGGAAACTTTTGAAAATGCTTGGCGGCAGTGTACAGCACTAAAGGGGCAGCGCCTTTATAAGTTGTTCGCACCGCAGGCTGAGCTGCCCGAAGCCGGCTTCATTTGTACCGGCAAACAGCTTGGAACCGAGCCCCACGGCGCTTGCACCCGCATCAAACCAGGTTGTGATGCTTTCCCTGTTCGGTTCAACACCCCCCGTGGGCATGAACTTCAACCCGCTGAAGAGCGGCTTAATGGCTTTGAGAAACCCTGTACCGAGCGTATCTCCGGGAAATAACTTCACAAGGTTGGCGCCCAGGTCTTCCGCCAGGGCAATTTCGGTAGGCGTCATGCAGCCAGGTATCCAGAGTATGCCCGGTTGGGCAGCCACTGCCGCCACTTCGCGGCTAACGATCGGGCTGACAATAAAATCGGCACCAATTGAAATGAACTGGTCTGCATCTGCAGCGGTTTTAATCGTACCGATTCCCATTTTGAGGTCAGGCATTTCCTGGTCGCGTAGTTGCAGCAATTGCCTGAAATTGTCTGCGGCAGCCGCGCCACGGTTGGTAAATTCGAAGGTGCGTATGCCCCCGCTGTAGCAGGCACGCAATATCGACGCACAGGTTTCGGGATTGTCGTTGTAATAAACCGGTATAACCGGTACATGTAAAATATCTTGTAATTGAGTTGCTTGCATGTTTTTTCTAAATAAAAGAATCAGATAGCCCCGTCGCCGAAATCGCCGGCTACGAATAGTTTTTTGTAACCTGCTGCCGTAGCCAGGTCAATGACCTCCTGGCCCGTTTTGCCCGTGCAAAGTGCAAAAAGCAGGCCGGCCATAAAGGCATCGCCGCTGCCAATGCGGTCTACAACACTGGTTGTTTCATAAACCGCAGAATTGAAGTTTCCGTTTTTTTGATGATAGGTACCGTAAAAAAGGTTATGTGCCGGGTTGTCCATAAACCTGAATGTGTAGGCCACATGCCGGCAGTTGGGAAAAGCCCCCATGAGCAGGGCTGCCGACCGCGCAGCCTCTTCCCGGTAAACGACAGGCGGTGTGGAGCGTTCCAGGCCATCGCTTACCGCGATGCCGAGCATTTTACCGGCCGCCCAGATATTTCCCATAACCACGTCACATTGTGACACCAGTTCGGGCATCACTTCAATCGGCTCTTTGCCAAAATCCCAAAGGCGGTTCCGGTAATTCAGGTCGACCGAAATGCTGAGCCCCAGCTTTCTTGCGGTCTGGAGGGCTTCGGCACAAACACCAGCCATATGCGGATTCAGGGCAGGGGTGAGGGCCGTCCAGTGAAAACGGGTGTAGGAACGCAGTACCGTTTCCCAGTCGATCATGCCGGGCCGCAGGTCTGAGAACGATGAATATTTCCGGTCGTACACGACCTCGCCTTTGCTCAGCCCATCTGCAGACAACAAAAAGTATTGCCCGAGGCGGTCACCACCGCGCAATACGTGGCTGGTATCGACACCACGACGCTCCAGTTCAGCGAGCGCCTGGGCGGCCAGTGCATTGTCGGGAATCCTGCTCAGGTAAGCGCAAGGCACTCCCCATCGACCAAGCGATGCGGCAGCGTTTGCCTCTGCACCGCCTACGAAGACACGCGCGAGGTTTTCATCTTTAATAAAAGCCTGCCCCGTCGAACTAAAGCGTAAAAGGAGTTCCCCGAAAATTAAGATGTGTTCTTCCTGGCTCATGGTCGTCTGGTATGTTGTAAAATTGCCGAAAATGGCCGATACGGTCAACGCTCATAACCATTTATTTACGCAAACGTTTTCGTAAATATTTTAGCTGCTGTTCCCGTGAGCGGCAAAATATTTTATTAAAATTGAACTCCTTAACCGGAGTTATTCACGGTTAACAACCAAATATCAGCCGCTATGACAGGTCATCAGAATCCATTTTCACTGGAAGGAAAAGTAGTTGTAATTACCGGGGCAACGGGCGTACTCGGCGAAGCGTTTGTGCAGGCCGTTGCGCAGGCGGGTGCCCGGGTGGCGGTAATTGGCCGGAACGAGGAGCGTGCCCATGCGCGTGTGGCCATGGCTCAGGCCGCGGGCGCCGAAGCCATGGCGCTGATCTGCGATGTACTCGACGAGCAGGCACTCGTATCGGCCCGCGACAAGATCCTTGCTGCCTGGGGCAGGATAGATGGGCTGGTTAATGCCGCAGGAGGCAACATACCCGGCGCCGTTATTGCACCCGACCAGGATCTCTTCGCCGCCAATATGAACGATACCAGGCAGGCCGTCGATCTTAATCTGTTCGGCACTGTTTTGCCAACGCATATTTTTGGCAAAGTGATCGCAGCGCAGGGCAAAGGAAGCATCATTAATATTTCTTCGCTCGCGGCCCAGCGGCCCATTACCCGGGTACTCGGCTATACCATTGCCAAAACGGCTATTGAAGGTTATACCCGGTGGATGGCCGTAGAGCTGGCGCAACGCTACGGCGATCAGGTACGGGTCAACGCGATTGCCCCGGGGGTGTTTCTTACTGAACAAAACCGCGACCTGCTGACCAATAAGGACGGATCTTATACCGACCGTGCACAGAAATTTGTAAACAATACGCCCTACGGCCGACTCGGCAACCCCGTCGAACTGACCGGCACCCTTGTCTACCTGCTCAGTGATGCGTCAGGATTTGTAAACGGCGAGACCATCGTGGTCGACGGCGGCTTTAACGCATACAGCGGCGTCTAAAAATAACGATAGCATGAAACTAAAACAAAGCTGGAGATGGTACGGGCCGAATGATCCCGTTACCTTACAGGATGTTAAACAGGCCGGCGCAACGGGCGTGGTCACGGCCCTGCACCACATTCCGCATGGAGCGATCTGGCCGCTTGAAGATATTCTGGAGCGTAAAAATATCATAGAAGATGCCGGGCTGGAATGGGTTGTGGTCGAAAGCGTGCCGGTGCACGAGGCGATTAAAACGCGCCGTGCCGATGCCGACAAATACATTGAAAACTATAAAGTGAGCCTTCAGAACCTGGCACAGTGTGGTATCAAAACTGTTTGTTACAATTTCATGCCTGTACTGGACTGGACACGTACGCAACTTGACCTGGTTATGCATGACGGTTCTAAGGCGCTGTATTTTAACTGGACAGACCTCGCTGTTTTCGATCTTTACATTTTCAGGCGGGCAGGCGCAGCGGCAGATTACTCAGAAAAAGTCAGGGAAGCGGCGCGTCTTCGCTTTGAGGCCATGGACGATGACGAAAAGGAGATGCTAACCACGAACATTCTCATGGGCATTCCCAACGAAGGAAACATTGAAATGGAAACGCTGCGCAGCAGTATTGAAGAGTACCAGCAGATTGGGCGGGAAGGACTGCAGAAAAACCTGGTATACTTTCTTTCTTCCATTGCCGAAGTTTGCAACACTTCGGGCATCCGGATGACCATCCATCCCGACGACCCGCCTTATCCCATTCTTGGCCTGCCGCGCATTGTGAGCTGCAAGGAAGATTTTCAATACCTGTTGGGAGCGGTAGACCAGCCTTTTAACGGAGTCTGTTTTTGTACCGGTTCGCTGGGGGCCGGCGCCGCCAACCACCTTCCGGATATCTTCGAAGCCGTTAAATCGCGCGTTTATTTTGCGCACCTGCGCAACGTGACCAAAGATGATGAAGGAAACTTTTATGAAGCCGACCACCTCGGGGGCGACGTAAACATGTACACGATCATGAAAGCACTGGTGGAAGAGAACGACAAGCGCCTTGAGCCCATTCCGTTCCGGCCCGATCACGGCCACCAAATGCTCGATGACCTGGCAAAGGTAACCAACCCCGGTTATTCGGCAATCGGGAGGCTGCGTGGCCTGGCCGAACTTCGCGGCCTTGAACTGGGTATTACAGGACGTTATGGCTTAGACTGACATGAATGCATTCATAAACGATCGATTTTTGCTGCAAAGCGAACTTGCGGTAAAGTTGTACAATGACTATGCGAAAGATCTGCCGGTCATTGACTATCATTCCCATCTTCCGCCCGATGTTATCGCGGTCAATGCGCCTTTCGGGAACATCTCGAAAGTCTGGCTTGCCGGCGATCATTATAAGTGGCGCGCCATGCGCACCCTTGGCGTAGCTGAGCGCAACATTACCGGCACAGCGACAGACCGGGAAAAATTCCGGTCCTGGGCGGCCTGCGTTCCGTATACGCTGCGCAGTCCGCTGTACCACTGGACACACATGGAACTCAAAAATCCGTTTGGCATTTCAGAACTGCTTGATGAAAAAAATGCCGACAGGATCTATGACCAAACCTCGGAAATTCTGCAGACAACCGCTTTTCTTCCGCAGTCGCTGCTCGGGCATTACCGGGTTGAGATGCTCGGGACCACAGACGATCCTGCAGACACGCTGGAATTTCACGGCAGGATCGCTGCGGCCGGGTTCAAAACGCGCGTGCTTCCTTCTTTCCGGCCAGACAAATGTTTCGGTCTTGGCCAGGGACAGGCATTTCGCGAATATATCGAGCGGCTTGCTGCCGCCGCAGGTGGTACCATTTCCTCGCTCGACCAGCTAAAACAGGCGCTGGAAAAGCGGATTGACTTTTTTCATGCCGCCGGCTGCCGGATCTCTGATCATGGGCTGAGTCAGATTCCGGTTGCAGAACACGACGATGAACAACTGGACCGCGTGCTGCGGGCGGTTCTGAATGGTAATGATGCAGAAGGTGCGCAGTTTGCCGATGCCTTTACTTTTCACCTGCTCCTCTTCCTGGGCCAATGTTATGCAAAAAGGGGATGGGTACAACAGTTCCACCTCGGTGCAATCAGGAACAACAACAGCGCCAAGATGGCTGCCATTGGTGCAGATGCTGGTTACGATTCGATCGGAGATTATCCGCAGGCGACAGGACTGTCAAGGCTATTTAATCGGCTGGAGGCCGAAAATGGTCTTGCGAAAACGGTCATTTACAACTTGAACCCGGCAGATAATGCTGTGTTTGCAACAATGATCGGTAATTTCCAGGGCGAGGGCATCAGGGGGAAGATCCAGTTTGGTTCTGGCTGGTGGTTCCTTGACCAGCTCGACGGCATGGAACAACAAATGAACAGTCTGTCGAACATGGGGTTAATATCCTGCTTTATCGGCATGCTGACCGATTCGCGCAGCTTCTTGTCTTATTCAAGGCACGACTATTTCAGGCGATTGCTCTGCCAGCTTTTTGCCGAAGACATGCGGAAAGGCCTTATTCCGAATGATCCGGACTGGACCGGTAAGATTATCCAGGACATTTGTTATTACAACGCCAAAGCGTACTTCAATTTTTAACGGTCATCCCTGCCAAACCAGACAAACCAAGTCATGAGCCAAACAAAAACAGGCAATTACAGATGGGTCGTATGCGGCCTGCTGTTCTTCGCAACCACCATTAATTACCTGGACCGGCAGGTACTCAGCCTGCTCCACCCAATGCTTGAAGAGCAGTTTGGCTGGAGCAACAAAGATTATGCGGCCATTACCTCGGCCTTCCAATTCGTATACGCCATTTCCATGCTGTTCGCGGGCCGCATCATAGACCGTCTTGGCACCAAAAATGGCTATACCCTCGCATTGGTGGTCTGGTCGCTCGGCGCCATTCTTCATGCCTTCGCCCTGCCGCTTGGCGAAGGGCTGATGCGCATTCTGGGTAACCTGGGTTTTGCCGCCATGTCGGTCTCGGTGCTTGGTTTTATTGTGGCCCGCGCAGCGCTAGGCTTCGGTGAATCGGGTAACTTCCCTGCAGCGATCAAAGCGACGGCCGAGTATTTTCCTAAACGCGAGCGTGCGCTGGCTACAGGCGTTTTCAATTCAGGGACTAATGTCGGCGCCATTCTGGCACCACTTACCGTGCCGTGGATTGCTGCTACCTGGGGTTGGCAAAGTGCCTTCCTGATCATCGGGGCAGTGGGTTTCCTGTGGCTGATCTTCTGGTTCTGGCTGTATGAAAAGCCTGAGAAACAAAAGCGCCTGTCGAAATCAGAACTGGAGCATATTTACAGCGACGAGCCGCGGGCGTCGGAACAATCGACCCTGCAGGAAGAAAAACAGGCAGAAAAGGTTTCCTGGTTAAAACTCCTTACCTTCAGGCAGACCTGGGCATTTGCACTGGGTAAGTTCCTGACAGACGGGATCTGGTGGTTTTTCCTGTTCTGGCTTCCGGGTTACCTGAAGTCGCAGTATGGTCTGACCGGTACCGACATCATGCTGCCGCTGGCCGTATTGTACAGCATGACCATGTTCGGCAGCATTGGCGGTGGCTGGTTCCCGATGTATTTTATTAAAAAAGGATACCTGCCCTACGATGGCCGCATGCGCGCCATGCTGATCATCGCTTTGTTCCCGCTCGTGGTACTTGCGGCGCAGCCGCTCGGACATTTGAGCTACTGGCTGCCCGTGCTCCTGATCGGTGTAGGCGCTTCCGCTCACCAGGCCTGGTCAGCAAACATCTTTACAACCGTATCAGATATGTTTCCGAAGAAAACGGTCGGCTCTGTTACCGGCATTGGCGGAATGGCGGGAGGAATGGGTGGCGTTGTGGTTTCGCTGCTTGGCGGTACACTCTTTGACCATTACAAGGCACTAGGGCATATTGAAACCGGCTATACCATTATGTTTACCATTTGCGCGGTTGCTTACCTTATTGCCTGGTCTGTGATGAAACTGCTGGTGCCTAAGATGAAACTCGTAAATCTTTAAGCCGGTCTGAAGACGCCCGGATGTGCATCTGGGTGTCCATCAAAACGGTTTCGAATTCCTGACGGACGGCTTTGCCTGTGAGCAGGCCGATCAGCCTGACTGCTGCAAGGTATCCGATTTCCTCGCCTG
Source organism: Pedobacter yulinensis (assembly GCF_003029735.1). Lineage (GTDB taxonomy): Bacteria > Bacteroidota > Bacteroidia > Sphingobacteriales > Sphingobacteriaceae > Pedobacter > Pedobacter yulinensis. The sequence goes on along the minus strand of NZ_KZ686269.1, from coordinate 1,227,559 downwards.
GCTGGCTGATCGTGCTCAGCGGCGGATTAAATACATCGGCGAGCCGTGTGTTGCTGAACCCGATGAGTGCAAGTTCCTGTGGAATTTTTACCTGCATGCCGGTCAGGATACTCAGGCAGGAAATGCTGATCTGGTCGCTTCCGGCAAGAATCGCATCGGGCCGCGCCGGACCGCGCATCATTTTCCTGAGTGCACGAGCCAGGGCTTCGGGCACACCGGTCTGTGCATTGATCTTCAGTTCGGCTACCTGGTAATTGCTTTCAGGAATGCCGCGTTCGGCCAGGGCGGTCAGAAAACCGTTCAACCGCTGCGTGGCGAAATTAAGCTCAGTACCTGCGTGAATATAGGCCAGCTGCTTATAACGCTTGTTCAGCAGGTGCATGGTAGCATCGTAGGCCCCTTTGAAATTGTTTGCACCCACCTGGTGCGTCTGGATACGGTCGCTGATGCGGTCAAACAAAACCACCGGTATGCCGCGCTGCTGCACGGCAAGCAGCGGCGAGAAATCCGTTGTCTCGAGCGCAGGCGAGATCAGCAGGCCATCAATGCCATTGGCAAGAAGAAGCTCGATGGCCGACTGCTCCTGCAGAAACGATTCCTTGCTTTGCATGATCATGATCTGATAACCCTTTTCCTGGCAAGCGCGGTCAATTCCCTCCAGCATACCCGAAACGAAAGGGTTGTCAATGGCGCAGACGATAACGCCAATCGTGCCTGACCGGCCTTCTTTGAGGCCTTTGGCCAACCGGTTTGGGAAATAATGGTGGTTGTGCGCAAATTCCAGTACACGCCTTTTGGTATCTTCTCCGATCTCGTGGCTGTCGCGCAACGCTTTTGATACGGTCGATACCGAAAGCCCGAGCGCCTGGGCAATGTCTTTTAGTCTGATTTTGGCCATGCTGTTCTGTGTGCTAATATACAGCAGTTGGCCGCATTTTGCGGTACCGTAAGAATGTCTTTTATTTGTGCCGTTTAATACCAAAAATTATGGGCAGCAAACAGCTGATCGATCCTGCGATCGAAGAATTTTATTCAGGCGGCTCGGAAGAAGCCAGGTTGCAACTGGGACTGGGACCACTGGAGCTGGAGCGGAACAAAGAATTGATCGGCCGGTTTCTGCCAGAAGGCGGAGGCGCCATCGCCGATGTTGGCGGTGGTCCTGGTGTGTATGCTGCCTGGCTGGCAAACCTGGGGCATGAGGTTACACTCATCGACCCGGTTACGCGGCACGTTGCCGCAGCCAGAAATAAAGCAGCAAAAATGCGCAGGCCTTTCCGTGCGCTGGAGGCCGAGGCCAGAAACCTGCCATTGGCAGACCGGAGTATGGATCTCGTTGTTCTGCACGGGCCGCTTTACCACCTGCAGGAGCGGGCCGACCGCCTGAAGGCGCTGCTCGAAGCCAGGAGGGTGCTCAAACCGCAGGGCGTGGTGCTGGCTTTTGCCATTAACCACAGTGCCTCGACAGTCGTCGGCCTCCTGAACGGTATGATTCACCAGCCAGGTTTCCGCGACATGTGCCTGGCCGAGCTGCAGACAGGCCTGCATGAGCCCCTGGGAAATACACCGGGTATGCTGCCGAAAGCCTTTTTTCATCGGCCTGAAGAACTGAAAGCTGAACTGGAGGAGGCAGGGTTTTCTGCACCGGCTTTGTTTGCGGTGGAAGGAATGATCTGGCTGGACAGCAAATACTTTGAGACCAGGGGTGACCAGCAGAAGAAAGAGGCCATGTTTGGTTTACTTCGTGCCACCGAAACAAATGAGGCGCTCCTGGCCTGGAGCCCGCACATGATGGGGGTGGGGAGAACCAGTTAAAAGCAGTTACATCAGCTGGCTGTACAAGGCTTCCAGTTTTTCTTTAACTGCAGCGAGTTCGCTTTCCAGTTCTGCTACGCGCGCCTCAAGCCCGCCTGAAACCGGCTGTGTACCGGACGCATCATCTGGAAAGTCAAGGTCAGCTGTATGCTCTCCGCTAAAGAGGTGGTAATAACGCTGTTCCTTTTGCCCCGGCCGCCTGGGCAATGCTCTCACATAAGCTGGCTGGTCCTGGCTCAGTTTTTCAAGCATAGCGGTTACCTCGTCTAAATTCTCGAACTCATGCATGCGGCCTGAGTTGGTGTTCAGCTCACCCGGTGTCTGCGGGCCGCGCAAAAATAAAAGGCTGATCAATGCAACCTCGGCAGGCAAGAGCGGGAAAACGATGGCAAAATTATGTTTGAACTTCACTGCACGGCTTGATCCGCCGGTGGCGGTTGATATGAGGCCCTTACGTTTCAGGCTGTCGAGCGTTAGCGTAACGGTTTGTTCATCATAGTTCACAACCGGCTTTCTGGATGTTTTCTGGTTGCAGGCAGCTGTGAGGCTGTTGATGGTCATCGGGTAATAATCGGGAGTGGTTTTAGCCTTTTCCATCAGGGAGCCCAACACGCGTATTTCTTCTGCTGTGAGCTGCGGCAGATTTTCAGTGTATTCCATGGCTAAAGATACTGAACAACTGACAGAAACAAAGCTTTTGTCAGATCTAAGCGCGACAAGCAGGTCTTTGAAAACTGGCTGCCTGTGCCGGCTGCATTTTGTTTATTATCTTGCGCCATGAATTCACGTGATTTTGAAGCCAAAATTGAGACTGTGCGTAAAACCAGGCGCTACCTGTTGTCGCTTGTAGAAGGTCTCAGCCTGGAAGCGCTCAATGCGATTCCTGAGGGTTTCTCGAACAATATTTTATGGAACTTAGGTCACTTAGTTGCCGCGCAGCAGGGCATTTGTTACCTGCGTGCCGGGCGGGATATGCGGGTCGATCAAAGTTATTTCGAAGCATACAGGCCGGGTAGCGTACCCCGCGAACCTGCCACCGAGCAAACCCGGGCGCGCATCAACGCGTTGCTTTTCAGCACACTCGACGAGTTGGAGGCCGACATTAACGCTGGTGTTTTTGAGCATTATGAACCGCTTCAAACCCGTTATGGCGTAGCGATCAGCCACATTGGCGATGCGGTCTCCTTCCTGCTTTTTCACGAAGGACTGCATAGTGGCTACATCATGGCCCTGAAGCGGGCTGTAGCGGGCAAAGCGTGAGGGTTCCGTGTATGATACATGGCTGCAAGCTGACGCTCTCATTGGGTGAGCAGTCTGTTCATATAGAAAACGATGCCGCGCTCCAAGCGCTGCTTGCACAGGACACCGAAGGGCGGACATTCGAACTTGCGCAATTGCTGAAACAGCTCTATTTGAATCATAAAGGCGAACAGCTGCGCATACCGCTCAGGTCGCTGGAAGTAGAAATATGGGGTCATATGTATTGGGACCTGCAAACGCGCAGGCTGTGCAAAGTGTTCTCTGCCGGCATCTTCAGAAAACTTTTTGCCTTCCTGCTGCGGCCTACGGCCTGGATCGACTGCGGGGCCCGGGGACAGGACAGCAACCGGCGTTTGTGGGATTTTTTAGCTGAAAGGCCCTTTCTGGCGAAGCTATTAAACCCCGGCCGGCTTATAAACAAGCAACAGAATAACATACATAAATAAACGTAAACTATGGTCGTGATCAGAAATCACCAGGAATTTGAGTCACATTTAGGAAAAGAATTTGGCATCTCTGACTGGCATACCATTACCCAGGAACAGGTAAATCAATTTGCAGACGCCACGCTTGACCACCAGTGGATTCATACCGATCCGGACCGTGCAGCGGTTGAAAGTCCTTTCAAAACAACTATCGCTCATGGTTATTTAAGCCTCTCGCTCATTCCTTACTTGTGGAAACAAGTGGTTGATGTGCAGAACCTCAAAATGGAAATCAATTACGGCATAGAAAGCCTGCGGTTTGGTCAGCCGGTATTGGTAAACAGCGAAGTGAGGCTCCGCGTCAGGCTGTCGGGCATTCTCAACCTGCGCGGTGTCACAAAATCGACCATTGCAATAGAACTGGAAATCAGGGATCAGAAAAAGCCTGCTTTTACAGGCGAGGCGGTCTTTCTGTATCATTTTAACGGATAGGGATACCTTAAAAAAAATCCCGGCCTAAACCGGGATTATTTTATTTCTTACCTCCGAAAACCGAAAAGTGAACATATCGTTTCGGATTTTCTTTCAGGTCAATAATGAGTTTGTTCAGATTGTCTGAAGCCGCGTTCAGGTTGTCATACATCTTGTTGTCGTTGATGAGCAAACCGAGGCTGCCCTGACCGCTGTTGATTTTGGTTACTACGCTTTGCAGATCGGCGACCGCTTTGTTCGCATTGTCTATGGTCTGCTTAAAATTGGCTGCCGCTAACTGGTCGCTGACAGAGCCGAGGTTGTCAAGAATGGCTGTAATCTTCTGGTTGTTGTTGCGCAGGTTGCTGGAAATTGATTCGACGTTCGACAGGATTGCCGAAATCTTCTGCCCTTCGGTACCAACCATGTTGTCCACCTTTTTAGACGTGCCCTCGAGTGAGGCCAGGGTGGCGGCAATGCTGTTGAAACTGCGGTCTATATTTCGTTGAAAATTCGGGTTGAGGATCGAGTTCACGCTTGAAAGAATCGAATCCATTTTCCCGATGATCACTTCTGCCTTTTTCTGAACCGGCTGAACGGATTCCATCAGGTTCTTTTCTACGTTTGCGTTCAGCGTATCGCCGTCCTGTGCAAACTTATTTCCCGACCCCAGGTCCATGACAATGGCTTTGCTGCCGAGCAGATCGGTACTTTCCAGGCGGGCTACACTGTTTGTGGGTATCTCATAGGTGCCTTTGATCTTCAGCGTAGCCAGGATGGTGCCGTTAGGCTCCAGCTGTAACTTATCTACCCGGCCAATCTGGAACCCGTTAATGAGCACGGGTTTAGATACACTTAGTCCATCTACCTTGGTGTAGCGTGCATAGAGTACGGTTTCATCAGAAAAGATCGAATTGCCCTTTAAAAAATTGTAACCAATGATCAGCATCGCAATCGCGAATGCAGCGAGTATACCTACCTTGGTTTCGTTTGCTATCTTCATGTATATCTTTGTGTTATGGGCCGTAGGGCGATCGGTGTTATGTTTAGTTGCGTGCTTTTGTTCCGGCTGTACCGAAGTTTCAGAACCGCATTCAGCCCCGGATCATGGATCAGGAAGTATGCCCGGCTCTTCAGTTTCCGGTTTTGATGTAAACACCAAAGTTCTGATTTCGTTTTAAAAATAGCAAAACCAGCCAGATAATTCGGAATTATTTTCCTTCGAGATCGGCCTTATACGTTTTGACAGCCTTAACGATCGCATCGGTAATTTCATCCTGTCCTTTGTCAGAATTGATGTATTTTTCCTCTTCGGGATGGGATATGAAACCAATTTCAGTGAGGATGGCAGGCATTCCGCAACGTTGCAGGATCAGAATTCCCTGTTCCTTAACGCCACGGTTTTCACGGCCGTCGGCAATGTAGTTGGCCTGGACCAGTTTGGCCAGTTTCAGGCTCTTGTCCCGGTAAGCATTTTTGAAAAGCGACAGGATAATAAACGTGGCCGGATCGTTTGGATCGTACCCATCATATTTCTGCTTGTAATTCTTTTCCAGTTTGATGTCAGCATTTTCACGGATGGCCGCATCCTGCTCATTCAAGCGGTGCGAACCGGCCACAAAAGTTTCGACGCCCTTTACAGCGCTGTTCCTGACCGACCGGTATTTTGGTACTTTTTTTCCGTTCTTCAAAGTTGTAAAACCGTCCTTGACCTGAACATTGCCCATTGAATTGCAGTGTATCGAGATAAAGATATCAGCCTTGTTGCTGTTGGCAATTTCAGCGCGCCTTAAAAAATCGACGTCAACATCGGTCGTCCGGGTGTAAATGATCCGTACACCGGGCAAGGCCTCTTTCAGTTTTTTGCCAAGCTTCAGCGTTACCTCGAGTGCTACCTGCTTTTCTGTTGAAAACGCCCCCGCAGCCCCCGGTTTACGTCCGCCGTGCCCGGCGTCGAGCACAATGGTCTTCATTTTATAGCCCTGGGCATTTAAGCGGCAGGGCATCAGAAATATGATGTTTAAAAGGAGCAGGCTAAAAAGTCGGACGGATTTTTGCAACATCAATTTTTTTGCCTTTAAAGGATTCAGACCGCTGAAAGGTTTTTCTTTTTTTTAAAATTCTATTTAATTCTGAACCTGTATGGGTTTGGTCTCTACGCTGTTCTGGTACGATTTGATGGCATTGACCAGGCACGTGACGATCTCATCCTGTCCCTCGGCAGAGTTCATGTACTCTTCTTCTTCCGGATTGCTGATGAAACCGATCTCGGTAAGTACGGCCGGCATTCCTGCCCGCGCAAGGACGGCCAGGCTCTTCTCCTGAACACCCCGGTTAACGCGGCCAACCCGGATGTATTCATCCTGCATAAACTTGGCTACCTTAAGACTTTGTACCCGGTTGTTCTTTTTCATCAGCGATACGATGATATCGTTTTCCGGATTCTGGTCTTCCAGGCCTTCGTAATTTTTTTCGTAGTCTTTTTCGAGGAGCATGGCGGCATTTTCACGCTTAATGACCTCATCCTGTTCGCTTAAACGCCCGCTGCCCGAAACGAAAGTTTCGGTGCCTTTTGTAGAAGTGCTTTTTCGGTACGTCGTTTGCCTGATCGGAATCCGGGAACCGCCTTTGCCTTTTTTATATCCGGTTATGACGGTGCTGGCACGAAGCGGCATATCGTTACAGTGTATGCTGATAAACAGGTCGGCATTTACTTTATTGGCCAGGCCAATGCGTTCGTATAGCGGTACAAAGACATCTTCGGTACGGGTGTAAACGACACGTACGCCGGGCAGCTTTTCTTCGATTGCTTTACCCAGCTTCAGGGCCACCTGCAGGGCGACTGCTTTCTCGGTAGAATATTCCCCGTGCGTGGCGCCGTCTTTGCCGCCGTGACCGGCATCAACAACGATGGTTTTTAATTTGTAATCCTGCGCAACTGACTGATTTACAGATGTAAAAGCACTAAGGGCCAAAAATACCAATCCGAATAATTTATTAAGTCCCGGCAATGGTATATTTTTCATTAATTTTGAACGTTTTTGGTTAAGCATTGATGCAAAAATAACATTCGTACACGAATTTGAAACTCCTATATTCTATCCTTTTTTCGGGCACGGTACTTTTATTAACATTGGTTAGTCAGATTTCGTATGCATCACGAACTGTTTTTTTTCAGCAAATCATCAAAAAACAGGACACAGCAAGACGCAGTAACCAGAAAACGACCTTACCTGGAGATACAGCCGTAAAAACTATCGGCGATACGACCAGGAAAGCTGCCGGGGGTTTAGATGCCCAGGTAGAATATAAGGCAGAAGATTCAACAGTAGTCGACCACAAAAGCGGCATGGTTCACTTGTATGGCAAAGCCCGGGTTAATTACCAGGGTTTTGAACTGGATGCTGAATACATTCGTTATGACTCCAAGAACAACCTGATTTTTGCAAGGGGTGTTTACGACCCTGTCACCCGCAAGTATACTGGCCGGCCTATCTTTAAAATGGAGGGGCAGAGTACTTCGCTGGCAGATTCGCTGCTTTACAACACGAAAACCGGTAAAGGCAATGTCTTCAATCCGTTTACCGAACAGGAAGGCGGTTTTTTCTCGGGCGGAATCTCCAAAAAACAGATCGACGACGAGATTCACGTAAAAAACGTGCTTTACAGCACCTGTAACCTGCCGTATCCACATACACACTTTGGTATTAACATTACCAAAGGTATTGTAACCGAGCGGCAGATTGTAACCGGACCTGTATACCTCGAGGTAGAGCATGTGCCCTTGCCCCTGGGTCTGCCCTTCGGTTTTTTTCCCAAGCCCAACAAGCGCTCATCGGGTATTATTTTTCCAAACTTTGGCGAGGATGCAACACGCGGTTTCTTTGCCCGCGACTTTGGTTACTACCTGGGGCTAAATGACTACTGGGATGCCAAACTTTTGGGTACGATCTTTACCCGTGGCTCTTACGAAACCAGTTTGCTGACCAATTATACCAAGCGTTACAAATACAACGGAAGCCTCAGTTTCAGGTACAATAACCTGATCTCGGGTACAGAAGGTACCGCCGACTATGCAAAACAAAAGGATTTTAACCTCTCCTGGAGCCATTCGCAGAATGCGAATGCGCGCCCGGGTACAACGTTCAGTGCATCGGTAAATCTGGGTACCAGCGGTTATTTCCGCAACTCTGCCGCTGCAAACACCTATGACCCGCGCGCCATCACGCAAAATATCATGAATTCAAGTATTTCTTATGGCAAAGTGTTCGGCGATGGGAAATACAATTTTACAGCTTCACTTGGCCACAGCCAGAATACGCAGAGCCAGCAGGTGGACCTGCAATTGCCAAACTTCAACTTCAGTGTGGCCACCTTCAGCCCTTTCGACAAAAAAGACCGGGTCGGAGACCCAAACATTCTGCAGAAGATTAATGTGGGTTACAGCCTGAGGGGAAGCAATTCGATCTCGGTAAAAGAATACGATCTTTTCAAACGCGAAACGCTGAATAAGTTCCGGAACGGACTGGCACACAGCATTCCGATCAGCACAAATTTTAACGTGCTGCGTTATTTCAACTTCACGCTTTCATCGTCCATCAATGAATACTGGTACCTGCAAAGCATCAACAAGACGTTCTTTAAGCAGGAAAACGGACAAGACCTCGTCAGGACTGATACGGTAAACGGTTTTCGCCGCGGCGGAGACTGGAACCTGAGCACGAGCATGTCGACCAAAATCTACTCTCAGGCTAATTTCAAAAGTACCGGCAAGATCAGGGCACTGCGGCATGTTATGACACCCAGCTTCAGTCTGACCTATAACCCCGATTTTACCGACCCCGCGCGCGGCTATTATAAAGAGGCGCGGTATACCGACCTTAACCCGCTCATCAACAACACCCCGGTATTGGACGCTCAGGGTAACGTACAACGGTATTCGGTGTTTGAGAATGGTATTTTCGGCGGGCCGTCGGCACGGAAAGCAGCATCTCTTGGCTTTTCGATGGACAACACAGTTGAAATGAAGGTCGCCTCTTCAAAAGACACCACCGGAACGGGGGAGCGAAAAATCCCGATCATACAGGGGCTGTCGGTCAGCGCCAATTACAACTTTGTGGCACCGAATTTCAAGCTGTCAGATATTCCTGTGAGCGGGCGATCGCAGTTGAGCGAAAAATTAACGGTAAACTATAATGCCAACTTCAGTCCGTATAGTGTACGCAAAGATTCGCTCGGCGGATCCGTTTTGCTTGACCGCTACACCTGGAAAGACGGGAAGCTGCCGCGGTTGACAACTTTCGGACTCTCGTTCGACTACAGTTTCAATTCTGAAGCGGTAAAGAGCAAGAACAAGAACCTGGATGCAGTAAAGAACCAGACTGCGCCGGAAACACGCACCCAGGAACAAATCGATGCTCTGAACCAGATCAGCCGGGACCCAAATGCATTTGTTGATTTCAACATTCCCTGGAACTTCGCATTTTCGTATTCCTTCCAGTATTCAAATCCCTTATCGACCACCCCAACCATTACAAATACACTCAATTTTAACGGGGATTTTAACGTAACACCCAAGTGGAAAGTGCAGTTTACCTCGGGCTACGATTTCAAGGCCAAGGATCTGGCCATGACCAATATTTCCATTTACCGCGACCTGCACTGCTGGGACCTCAGTTTCAGCTGGACACCTTTCGGGCAATACCAAAGTTATTCAGTAGATCTGAAGGTGAAGGCATCAATCCTGCAGGACCTCAAGCTGAGTAAAAGAAAAGCTTTCTACACACGTTTTTAAACCACGCATATGCTAGCGGAAATCATCACCATTGGAGACGAGATCCTGATCGGTCAGATCGTCGACACCAATTCTGCCTGGATGGGCCGGCAGCTTAACCTGGCGGGCATCGCGGTTAAACAGATCACTTCCGTATCTGACGACGCCGCCCACATCAGCGAAGCACTGGCTGCGGCCCAAAAGCGTGCACAGGTCATTTTGATAACCGGGGGCCTCGGGCCAACCAAAGATGACATTACAAAATTTACCCTCGCAGCGTATTTCAAGATGGGCATGCGCCGTGATGCTGAAACGCTGGCACATGTCGAGTCTTTTTTTAAGCGTTCAAACCGGCCAATGCTCGAAACCAATATCAGACAGGCCGACGTTCCCGATGGCTGCACGGTTATTCAGAACAGGAATGGTACGGCGCCATGCATGTGGTTCGAGCAGGGCGGAAGCATTGTGGTCTCCATGCCAGGTGTGCCTTTCGAAATGATGTACCTGATGGATGAAGAGATCATTCCCAGGTTAAAGCAGCGATTTGCCTTGCCGGCCATTCACCACCGTACCATTCTGACTTCCGGGCTGGGCGAATCTTTCCTGGCAGCGCAGATAGCCGACCTGGAGGATGCGCTTCCGTCGCATATAAAACTCGCATACCTGCCTAAACTGGGACAAGTACGCCTGCGGCTGTCGGCCCGGGGGGAGGACGAAGCAGCACTGGCAGCGGAAACCGACTTACACGCACAGGCTATGATGTCGCGCCTGGCCGGGCACGTGGTCATTGATCGTGACATTCCGCTGGAAAAAGCCCTGATCGACCAGTTAAAAGAACGGAACCTGACCGTGTCTACCGCCGAAAGCTGTACAGGTGGATACATTGCACACCTCATAACCCAGCATCCGGGTTGTTCTGCCGTGTTCAAAGGAGGGGTAGTCTCTTACGCTGCTGAACTGAAACAGTCGGTACTTGGCGTAAGCGCAGAAACGCTCGCGCGGTTCGGCGAGGTAAGCGAAGAGACAGCCCGGGAAATGGCCTCAGGCGCTGTACAGCATTTTCATACTGACTTTGCAGTAGCCGTAACCGGCATTGCAGGACCTGACGGCGCTGTACCCGGCAAACCGGTTGGAACCGTCTGGATCGCTGTCGCCAGCCCGAATGGTTGTGTGGCCAGGCTTCACCAGTTCAACAGCAAACGTGTACAAAACATTGAACGGTCTGCTGCCGCCGCGCTCACGATGCTGCTGAATGAGTTACGGAGCGCACAGAATTAATTGGCAGAAAAGCTTACTTTTGCCTCGTTAATTGTCTTTTTACAAGAACGATCTTTATGGCTCAATACGAATTACTGTTACCGAAAATGGGAGAAAGCGTTGCCGAGGCAACGGTGATCAAATGGTTAAAGCAACCGGGCGAAAGCATCGCACTGGATGACGCCGTGCTAGAGATCGCTACCGATAAGGTAGACTCAGAAGTGCCCTCGCCGGTGGCAGGAAAGTTGGTCAGACAGCTTGCAGCTGAAGACGAAGTTGTCCAGGTTGGAGCAGTCATCGCGATCATCGAAACCGAAGATGATGCTTCAGGCCCTGCTGGTGCTGAAAATCCATTTGCAGATACAACCAGCGCTCAGGCCGAAACAGAGACCGTGCCGGGCGTTGCCCAGCTGGAGCAGCGTAAAGACGCTGAGCCTGTTTCATCGGGATCAGACCGTTTCTATTCTCCGCTTGTGAAGAGCATTGCAGCAGAAGAGGGCATATCGGCCGCCGAACTTGATGCCATTAAAGGCAGCGGTGCGGAAGGCCGCCTTACAAAAGACGACCTGCTTCGTTATGTAGCCGCACGGAGGCCGGAACCTGGTGCCCCGGCGCCATCAGCTCAACCCGCTGCGGCGATCGCGCCTGCACATAAAGAACCTGCACCGGCTGCGGCGAGTCCTGCACCTGCTGCGAATCCGGTTTCGGGCGGGGATGAGATCATAGAAATGGACCGCATGAGAAAACTCATTGCCGACCACATGGTCATGAGTAAACAAACCTCTCCGCATGTCACCTCTTTCGTAGAAGCCGACGTGACCAATATGGTGTTGTGGCGTGAAAAAGTAAAGAAGACTTTTGAAAAGCGTGAAAGTGAGAAGATCACATTTACACCTTTATTCATAGAGGCTGTGGCCAAAGCTATAAAGGACTTCCCGATGATTAACGTTTCTGTTCAGGGAAGCCAGATTATCCGCAAAAAAGACATCAATATAGGCATGGCTACCGCTCTGCCAAGCGGTAACCTGATCGTACCGGTCATTAAACGCGCCGATCAGTTCAACCTGGTAGGGCTTACCAAGTCAGTGAATGACCTGGCCGGCCGCGCACGCATATCGCGCCTGAAGCCAGATGAGACACAGGGTGGTACCTTTACGCTGACTAACGTAGGTTCATTCGGCAATGTTATGGGAACGCCGATCATTAACCAGCCGCAGGTTGCTATTCTTGCCGTTGGTGCCATTAAAAAGAAGCCCGCCGTTCTGGAAACAGAGCATGGCGATGTAATCGCCATTAGGCACATGATGTTCCTTTCGCTTTCTTATGACCACCGCGTGGTCGATGGTTCGCTTGGTGGCATGTTTGTGCGCCGGGTAGCCGATTATCTGGAGCAGTGGGATATGAACAGGGAGGTCTGAGGGCCCGGGACCAGGAATCAAGGCGGGGAATAATGGCCCCATCGTCCTGAAATTCTCGCTCAGCTATATCAAAGAAACGTTCGTGAATTCCATGAATTGACCTCCCGGTCAACTCATAGCCATAAAAAGCAAAAGCCGGACTCGCTCCGGCTTTTTGCTAACAACAAAACAAATAAAAGTTAACTATGAAACGGCTTCAGCAAAAGTTGCCGAAACGACTTTCTCTTCTTTGTAGATCTGCCTGCCCGTGTAGGCGATAAATACACCTTCATCAAGCAGCAGTTCGCGGTTGGCGATCAGGCTTTCCAGTTTTACTGTACCAATTACATATTTAAAACTGTGTGAGGAATGCCGCTCGCTGATGTCATCAAAATTGAGAATCTTGATCAGGTCTTCATCGGTATAGCGCAGGTAAACCTCGAGCAATACATTGCCAGTATGCGTAACCTCCGTTTTCTGGTGGTATTTTTTATACTCGTACTTGTAATCGTAACGCAGGGCGGCAATGTCTGAAAGTACCGCCGCACCGGTCGGATGACCGCCCGCACCCTTGCCAAAAAAGAACTGTTTATCGGCAAAAGCGGCTTGAACCGTTACGCCGTTGTATTCGTTTTCAACGTTATACAGGAAATCGTCTGTGGTGACCAGTTTGGGCAATACGTAGGTAACAACCTGTTTGGTGCTGACCTTACGTGCGGTTGGAATGAGTTTGATCTTGTAGTTTTTTTCGCGCGCAAAACGAATGTCATGTACCGAAAGGTTCTGGATACCGATATTCAGAATTTTATCAGGGTTGATGAAAAGTCCGTAAGCATGGGCCGTCGCAATCGCCAGTTTGTACTTCGGGTCGTAGCCGCCCACGTCGAGAATCGGGTTGGTTTCGGCAAAGCCGAGATCCTGTGCCTGTTTCAGCGCTACGTCGTAATCAAGGCCTTCGTTAAATATTTTTGAGAGGATAAAGTTCGACGATCCATTGAAAATGCCGCTAACGGCATGCAGCAATTCGTTGTCGTAATACTCTTCAAGGTTTCTGATGATGGGTATACTGCCGCAAACGGCACCTTCGTACAGCAATGAGCTGCCATGTTTTTCCTGCAGCTCAACCAGCTCGGTCAGGTGTTCTGCAATCATTTTTTTATTTGCCGAGACGACGTTTTTACCGCTTTTTAATGCACGGGTAACAATCCGGTAAGCCGCATCGGCATCGTTGATGAGCTCCACGATGGTGTTTATTTCATCGTTTTCAAGGATCTCATCATGGTTCGTGGTGAAAAGGTGATGATCGAGGCTGCGCTTCTTTTTCGGATCTTTAATGGCAATTTTTACGATCTCCAGGTTCAGGCTCTGGCTCTGGATAATGTCCAGAAGGCCCTGGCCTACAACGCCGAACCCAAATAACCCTATCTTGAGGTTTTTACTCATTTTATGCTGTTTTGTGTAATTTGACAATTTTCTTTTTTGCGCTCTCGCGGATGAAATTTCCGATCAGGTTGGTGAGCGTATCGGTTTCGATCAGGAAGCCGTCATGACCGTAAGCCGAGTCGATGGTGGCCAGGGCTGCGCCGTCGATGTGGGCAGCGAGATACCGTTGTTCGGTTACCGGGAACAGAAAGTCGTTTTCAATCCCGATCACCAGCGTTTTTGCTTTGACCTGCTTTAACGCCTCTGCAATGCTCTGCCTGCCGCGGCCAACATTATGGCTGTCCATCGCTTTGCTCAGGTACCAGTAACTATAGGCATTGAACCGGTTAACCAGCTTTTCGCCCTGGTAGTTCTGGTATGAGGCCGCACGGAAATGGTCGGTCTTTTCATTGACACTTTCTACCTGCGTAGCATTGTACGCGGCATAGGTCCGGTACGACAGGAGGGCTATGCTGCGGGCAGCTTTCAGTCCTTTGGCACCACCGTTTGGCTGATTTGCATAAAACGTGCGGTCGGTACTGATGGCCAGGCGCTGGCTTTCATTGAAAGCAATGCCCCAGGGCGAGTGCGCTGCATTCGTAGCGATCAATATCAGATTTTCAATGCGGGAAGGTTCCAGAATACTCCATTCAAGCGCCTGCTGCCCGCCAAGGGAACCCCCGATCAGCAATTTGATCGCGCCGATACCGAGGCTGTCTGCCAGCAGCTTATGGGCCTGCACCATGTCGCGGATGCTGATTGCCGGGAAAGACAGGTAATAAGGCTGACCGGTAACCGGGTTGGTGCTTAGCGGGCTGGTACTGCCATAATGTGAGCCCAGAACGTTTGCGCAGATGATGAAATGTTCTTTTGGGTTAAAGAGCGCGTTCTCGCCAAAAAGCCCGTCCCACCAGTCAAAGACGTCCGCGTTGGCAGTCAATGCATGACACACCCAGATCACATTATCCCTATCTGCGTTAAGCGTGCCGTAGGTCTGGTAAGCAAGTTCCAGCTTACGTAGCTTTTTGCCGCTTTCGAGCTTGAACTGCTTTGAATGTGTATATATTTTTTGTGTACTCATTGTTTCGTTGTATACAACCCGGTTAATTAGCTGACCTGGCTAAAAGCCTGTTCAAAATCTGCCTTGATGTCATCGATGTGTTCCAGGCCGACCGAAACACGCAGCAGGTTTGGCGTTACGCCTGCCGCAACCTGTTCGGCATCGCTGAGCTGCTGGTGGGTGGTAGCAGAAGGCTGGATAATGACCGTCTTCGCATCGCCCACATTGGCCAGGTGGGTAACCAGTTTCAGGTTGTCTATAACCTTGCTGGCGTCTGCCTTGTCGCCTTTCAGCTCGAAGGAGAGCACAGCCCCAAAGCCGTTGCTCAGGTATCTTTTAGCCAGTTGGTGGTACGGGCTGCTTTCCAGGCCTGGGTAGTTCACTTTGGCTACCTGCGGGTGCTGTTCCAGCCACTGCGCCAGCGCAAGGGTATTGTCTACGTGCCTTTGCACCCTGAGCGACAAAGTTTCCAGCCCCTGAAGAAGCAGGAACGAATTGAATGGTGCCAGCGCCGGGCCAAGATCGCGCAGGCCCTCGACCCGGGCGCGGATGGCGAACTGGATGTTGCCAAAAGGCCCGCCGATGCCAAAAACATCATTAAAGACCAGGCCGTGGTAACCTTCAGAAGGTTCGGTAAACTGCCTGTACTTGCCGTTGCCCCAGTTGTAATTGCCCCCGTCTACGATCACGCCTCCAATACTGGTACCATGACCTCCGATCCATTTCGTGGCCGACTGAACAACCACATGGGCACCATGCTGTAAAGGTTTGAAGAGGTATCCGGCGGCACCGAAGGTATTATCTACCACAACAGGTAGGTCATATTTCCCCGCCAGGGTAGCCAGTTTTTCAAAATCTGCAATGCTGAATGAGGGATTGCCGATGGTTTCTAGATAAATTGCTTTTGTTTTGTCATCAATCTGCGACTCAAAAGTGCTGAGGTCGTCGATGCTGGCGAACCGGGTTTCTATGCCAAGGCGTTTAAAGGCAACCTTGAATTGGTTGTAGGTTCCTCCATATAAATGGTTGCTGGATACGAAATTGTCGCCGGCTTCAAGGATGTTGTTCAGCGCAATGAATTGTGCCGCCTGTCCTGATGCCACCGCCAGAGCCGCAACGCCGCCTTCGAGCGCTGCTACCCGTTTCTCAAACACATCTGTGGTCGGGTTCATGATGCGCGTGTAAATATTGCCGAACTCTTTCAGGGCAAAAAGATTAGCGCCATGCTCAGCGCTGTTGAAAGCGTACGATGTAGTCTGGTAAATGGGCACGGCACGTGACCCTGTTGTCGGATCTGTTTCCTGGCCTGCGTGTATCTGTAATGTTTCGAATTTGTATGTGGCTGACATAATGAGGTATTTTAATAAAGTTGTTTGTGGACTGTGCATGTAGCGTTGCGACGTACCCCTGGCAGGGCCTTCCGGTTTGTATAGGTATATAACAAAAAGGAAGATTTTCAGATTAATGCATGCAACAGCGCATACAGAAAATCTGCTGGTCTAAACGGGAAATGCTGGAAAAGGAAAAGCTCCCTGCCGGTACGGTAAGCACGGCATGCTGCGGAGCGGATGTAGAAAATAATGCTTTCATCGTGTTGCAATTTATATTTGCCCGCAAATTATTCTGCTAGGCCAGGAATTGGCACCTTCTCCTCTCGGGAGGGTTGCCAGTGGGTCTCGGAGCCTGTCTCTCGCCACTTCTTTATAAATCAAAACCCTGCGGTCTGACTATGATTTAGCTATACTGCCAAATAATGTTTCAAAAGTCGGAAATTATTTGATATGCACCAAATTAAATTTTGAAAAAAAAACAAATCGCTGATTGTCAGATCTGTTGGCAATTAGCTGTAACGGAACGTGCCGTGTTCGCTTTCAATGGTAACGCTTTTTCCTTCGCCGGCTTCAACGTAACCTACAATCCTGGCACCAATGCCAAATTGCTCGGCGGTTGCAATAATCTCATCGGCACGTTCGGGAGTTACATACAGTTCCATCCGGTGGCCCATGTTAAATACCTTGTACATTTCGGCCCAGTCGGTGCGCGATTCTTCCTGGATCATACTAAAAAGCGGCGGGGTAGGGAACAGGTTATTTTTAACTACGTGCAGCCCCTCATTTATAAAGTGTAACACTTTGGTTTGAGCGCCGCCGCTGCAATGCACGATGCCATTGATTCCCTGCCTGCCATTTTCCAGGATGCTTTTGATAACGGGTGCGTAGGTACGGGTCGGTGACAGGACCAGTTTGCCTGCCGTAACGCTTCCGAAACCCTCAATCTGAACCGTGTCGGTCAGTTTTCGGCTTCCCGAAAAAACGAGGTTGTAAGGAACGGCCGGATCATAACTTTCAGGATAAGCATCGGCCACCGCCTTTCCAAAAACGTCATGCCGTGCCGAAGTCAGGCCATTTGAGCCCATACCGCCGTTGTATTCCGTTTCATAGCTTGCTTTTCCGCTCGATGCAAGCCCAACAATGACGTCGCCGGCGCTGATGCGGTCGTTGCTGATCACATCGTCGCGCTTCATGCGGCAGGTCACGGTAGAGTCGACAATGATGGTGCGCACAAGGTCGCCCACATCGGCCGTTTCGCCACCCGTCGAATAAATGGAGATGCCCAGGCCGCGAAGTTCTGCAAGGATCTCTTCGGTTCCGTTGATCACGGCGGCGATGACATCGCCCGGGATCAGGTTTTTATTGCGGCCAATGGTAGATGACAGCAGGATCTGGTCAGTAGCGCCCACGCAGATGAGGTCGTCCAGGTTCATGATGATGGCATCCTGTGCAATGCCTTTCCAGACAGAAGCGTCGCCGGTTTCTTTCCAGTATACGTAAGCCAGCGAAGACTTTGTGCCGGCGCCATCTGCGTGCATGATGTTGCAGTAGGTTTCGTCGTTTCCGAGCACGTCTGGAATGATCTTGCAAAATGCTTTCGGGAAGATTCCTTTGTCTATGTTTTTGATGGCATTGTGCACATCTTCTTTCGAGGCAGAAACGCCTCGCTGGTTGTACCGGTTATCGCTCATGTTGCTGCAAAGATAAAATTTTCGCCATGGATTGATCAAAAAAATAACCCCGGGTACTGCACCCGGGGTTATCTTTAAAAAGAGGTTGGTCGGCTATTTCAGGAACAACAGTTCTCTGAATTTTGGCAACGGCCAAACGCTGTCGTCAACGATCTGCTCCAGTTTATCAACATGGTAACGGATGGTCTCAAAGTAAGACTTGACCTTTTCGTCGTACGCGATTGATTTTTCACGCGTATCGTCGATTTTGTTGGTTGCTTTGCGTTCTTCCAGCATCGAGTCAATGTTTGATTTTACCTGGCCCAGGTGCTCTGAAAGTTTGTTTACAATGCCGAGCGGAACAGCAACTGCCTCATCGTTCAATCCGAGTTCTTTGAGTCCTTTAACATTTTCAATCAGTGTGTTCTGGTAGGCAATGGCCGCAGGAATGATGGAAGTGTTGGCCACCTCGCCCATGACACGGGCTTCGATCTGGAGCTTTTTGTAGTAGTTTTCCAGCATGATCTCATGACGTGCGTGCAGTTCGCGTTTGCTGAAAATATTTGTAGCTGTGAACAGGGCGGTGGTCTTTTCGCTTACATAAGCATCCAGCGCCTTCGGTGTAGTCTTGATGTTGGACAAGCCGCGCAGGTTTGCTTCATCTTCCCACTCCTGGCTGTAACCATTGCCTTCAAAACGAATGTTTTTAGACTCCTTGATATATTTTTTGATCACAGTTAACAAAGCGATGTCTTTTTTATCGCCTTTTTTGATCAGCTTGTCTACTTCAACCTTAAATTTCGTCAATTGTTCGGCAACGATGGCATTCAAGACAGTCATCGGCGCTGAAGAGTTGGCAGAAGAACCTACGGCACGCAACTCAAACTTGTTGCCGGTGAAGGCAAACGGCGAGGTGCGGTTGCGGTCGGTATTGTCAAGCAGGATTTGCGGAATCTTAGGAATACCCAGCCACAGTGCGTTGTCTTCCTTGATTTTTTTGCTGATTCTCGAGTGCTCGATCTCGTCAAGTACTTCGTTCAGCTGCTGACCCAGGAAGATTGAAATGATTGCAGGCGGCGCTTCGTTTGCGCCGAGGCGGTGGTCATTGCTTACTGAAGCGATGCTTGCACGGAGCAGGTCTGCGTGTTCGTGAACGGCTTTGATTGTATTGACAAAGAAGGTAAGGAACATCAGGTTATTTTTCGGCGTTTTACCAGGTGCCAGCAAGTTTTTGCCGGTATTGGTAATCATGCTCCAGTTGTTGTGTTTACCTGATCCGTTAATACCTGCATACGGTTTTTCGTGCAGCAGTACACGGAAATGGTGGCGGCGGGCTACCTTTTCCATCAAGTCCATGAGCAGCTGGTTGTGGTCAATAGCCAGGTTAATCTCCTCATAGATTGGCGCGCACTCGAACTGTGAAGGCGCAACCTCGTTGTGACGGGTTTTCAAAGGAATACCCAGTTTCAGTGCTTCGTTTTCGAAGTCGACCATAAACGTAAATACGCGGTCAGGAATGGAACCGAAATAATGGTCTTCAAGTTGTTGTCCTTTAGCGCTCATGTGACCGAACAACGCACGGCCGGTCAGCACGAGGTCGGGGCGTGCATTGAACAGCGACTCATCTACCAGGAAATATTCCTGTTCGATACCGAGTGAGGCGTTCACTTTGGTAATACCTTTATCAAAATACTGGCAAACATCTACAGCGGCCTTGTCAAGTGCTGCGAGTGCCTTCAGCAAGGGGGCTTTATAATCAAGTGCTTCGCCGGTGTAAGAAACAAACACAGTTGGGATACAAAGCGTTTTGCCGGCTTTGTTTTCCATGATGAAGGCTGGCGACGACGGGTCCCAGGCGGTGTAACCGCGGGCCTCGAAAGTATTACGGATGCCGCCGTTCGGGAAACTTGATGCATCGGGTTCCTGCTGAACCAGCGCGGCGCCAGAGAATTTCTCGATTGCGCCGTCAGAACTTGGCTCGAAGAACGCATCGTGTTTTTCTGCAGTGGTTCCGGTTAACGGCTGAAACCAGTGTGTATAGTGTGTGGCGCCCTTAGACATCGCCCAGGATTTCATTGCTGTCGCAATCTGGTTGGCTTCCTCTTGGCCGATCAGTTCGCCCTGATCGATGGCAATGGTCAGTTTTTCATAAACTTCCTTTGATAAGAAATCTCTCATTTTTCTCTTATCAAATACATTCAAGCCAAAAAAGTCAGAAATTTTTGCCGAAGGTGATTTTACCTCAGGTGAAATTCTGGTTTGAGCCTCCTTTAATGCGATTGTTCTAAGACTTTTCATTTATTGTTTAGTTTTTTTTGCCAAAAATAACATTATCATTCATAAAACATTCAAAATATGGGACTAAATTTTTGAAAAAGACATGAAAAATCGTAAAACTACTTGATGCGTTTCTTCCGCTCACCGCGATAGCCCGGCAATTTTTTTTGCCGGCCCTTATGGAATTAGAAAATTGCAGACATCATCAGCTTAAATCAAAACCTCAAACCATGTTTAACTCCGCACTAAATGTATACAAGACCGAGTGGCTCGAGATTGTATTCAACAACAGAAACAAACAATACGGTGCTTACCAATTGCGTGCTGCCTCTTCGCGCATCCTCCTGTTTGCCTTGACGCTCTCTTCAGTGCTCTTTACCTGCGCTTTTCTCGCTCCTGTCATCTACAGCAAACTCTTTCCAAAAACCGAAGCAGTCGTTGATACAGCAACAGTCGTTGAACTGGACCCGGTTCATGACATGCGGCCACCGAATGACGAAGAGCCGCCCAAGCCACAGGAAACGACGACAGAAAAGATCAAGTCTGTTAAATTCAGTTCAAATATCGTCGTGGTAAACAAGGCTGTCACAGATGTGCCCCCAACCATAGATGAGCTAAAAAATGCCGCCATCTCGACTATAACCCAGGACGGTCTTGAAAATGTGCAGATCGCGCTGCCCCAAGCCGAGGCAGACCAGGCAGGCAGCGGAACGGCAGTGGCAGCGACCGGGTCTGATGAAATTTACAGCGCGGCGGGGGTACAGGTCTATCCGAAATTCGTAGGCGGGCAGCCGGCCTGGGAGAAATACATTCAGCGCAACCTGCAGTATCCGCAGGAAGAAGTGACGGGAAAAGTCCAGCTCAGTTTCGTTGTCGAGAAAGACGGCAGCGTAAGCCAGGTTCAGGTATTAAAAAGTTTAAATGCGGCATGCGATGCAGAAGCCATCCGGGTGATCAGCAAGTCGCCGAAGTGGATTCCGGGCGTAAACAACGGGCTGCCGGTCCGTGTGCGGTACACGATGGCCATTGCATTCAATATCGGGTTATAGGGTATAGTGAAGTAGGGTGAAGGTCGTCCGGCACATGCCGGCGGCCTCGTTATGTCCCTGGAGGCTGCATGCAAAAGGCCCCGGAATTTATTCCGGGGCCTTGCTGTCATATATAGGTTAAGCCTGGCTGACGGCCTAAGCCTGAACGGTTTGTTTTTCTACCCATTTTCGAGCGTTGACGAAAGCTTCAAGCCATGGCGAAACCTCGTCCTGCCGGCCTGCCGGGTAATTGGCCCAGTGCCACTGGAAGAGCGAGCGTTCAATGTGTGGCATCATGACCAGGTGACGGCCGGTAGGGTCACACAGCATGGCCGTATTAAAATCTGAGCCATTCGGACTTGCAGGATATGCCTCATAGGCATATTTGGCCACGATGTTGTACCTGTTCTCTTCATACGGCAGCTGGAAACGGCCTTCTCCGTGCGAAACCCAGACACCCAGGGTGCTTCCGGCGAGCGAGGAGAGCATGACCGAGTCATTTTCCGCTATCGTGAGTGATGTGAAAACGCTTTCGTGCTTTCCACTTTCATTGTGCAGCATTTTTGGTTTTTGCTCATGATCGGGATTGATCAGCCCGAGCTCCACAAACAACTGGCAGCCGTTACAAACGCCGACCGAAAGGGTGTCTTGCCGTTTGAAAAACTTTTCAAGGGTTAACCGGGCCGTTTCGTTATACAGAAACGCACCGGCCCATCCTTTGGCAGAGCCCAATACGTCAGAATTTGAAAAGCCGCCTACGGCACCGATAAACCTGATATCTTCCAGAGTTTCACGGCCGCTGATCAGGTCGGTCATGTGTACGTCTTTCACGTCAAAGCCTGCCAGGAACATGGCGTTGGCCAGTTCACGCTCAGAATTGCTGCCCTTCTCGCGAATGATCGCCGCTTTCGGGCGAGGGCGGGCCGGATCAATGGCCGGTTTACGGCCATCAAAATGGTCAGGGAAACGGTACTTTAACACCTGGTGTTTGTAGTTATCAAAACGTTCTTTGGCCTTCTTTTGCCCGCTTTGTTTACAATCGAGGAGGTATGAGGTTTTGAACCAAACATCGCGCAATTCGTCGATATCAAAGGAATAGGCTGTTTCACCGTTTTTAATTTCCAGAACGGCCGACTGGCTAACGCTGCCAAGCTTTGTGAAGGCAATGCCTTCCTGGCTAAGTAATGTGGCCGCTGCCTCCTCAGCCTGGAAAACAACAGCGATGTTCTCGGCAAAAAGCAGTTTGATGCTGTCTGTTTCGTTTAGTTCGCTTAAGTCAAGCTGAGCGCCCAGGTCCCTGTCGGCAAAACACATTTCAAGCAGTGTGGTAATGAGGCCACCGCTGCCTACATCGTGGCCGGCCCGGATATGTCCGCCTTTGATCAGCTGCTGCAGGGCATTGAACGCCCGGCTAAACTGCCCTGCGTCGGTCACGTCTGGCGCTTCATTTCCAATGCCGTTCAGGATCTGCGCGAAAGACGAACCGCCGAGTTTGTAAGCGTCGCCAGACAGGTTAATGTAATAGATGCCGCCGCCGTCTTTCTGCAATACAGGCTCGACAACCTGCCGCAGATTGCTGCAGTTACCGGCGGCCGAGATGATAACGGTGCCCGGAGCAACTACGTCGCCATCCTTGTATTTCTGTTTCATTGACAGGGAGTCTTTTCCTGTCGGAATGTTGATACCCAGGTCAATGGCAAAGGCAGAACAGGCAGCCACGGCCTGGTATAGCCTGGCGTCTTCGCCCTCATTCTTGCAGGCCCACATCCAGTTTGCCGAAAGCGAAACGCTTTTCAGTCCGTCTTTCAGCGGTGCCCATACAATATTAGACAATGCTTCGCCGATCGCGAGACGACTGCCGGCTGCCGGGTCAATCAGGGCTGCAACCGGAGCATGGCCTACTGAAGTTGCAATGCCTTCAATGCCCTGGAAATCCAGTGCCATGACGCCGCAGTTATTCAAGGGCAGCTGCAGCGGTCCTGCACACTGCTGTTTTGCTACCCTTCCGCCTACACAGCGGTCCACTTTATTGGTGAGCCAGTCTTTCGAAGCTACTGCTTCAAGCTGCAGCACCTGCTGCAGGTATTCTGGAAGCTTTTGCTGATCGTAGGCCAGCGCTTTATAGTTCCGAGCAACAGACCGGTCTTCCATGACAACTTTCGGCGAGCTACCGAACATGTCTTTTAACTCAAGATCCATTGGTTTTACCCCGGTGGTTGCTGATTCGAAGGTGAAACGGTTATCGCCGGTTACAGCGCCCACCGTGTACATCGGGGCCCTTTCGCGTGCGGCGATCTTTTCAAGCCTTTTCACGCTCTCCCGGCCAATAACCAGGCCCATGCGTTCCTGTGATTCGTTGCCGATGATTTCTTTGGCTGAAAGGGTAGGGTCGCCCACCGGAAGTTTATCCAGGTCGATCCTGCCGCCGGTTTCTTCAACGAGTTCAGAGAGACAGTTCAGGTGGCCGCCGGCGCCGTGGTCATGTATGGAAATGATGTCGTTGTTGTCACTTTCAACCATGGCCCTGACGGCATTGGCTGCGCGTTTCTGCATCTCAGGATTGGAGCGCTGAATGGCATTAAGTTCAATACCTGAACCGTGTTCGCCCGTGTCGGCAGAAGACACGGCTGCACCGCCCATGCCGATTCGGTAATTTTCACCACCCAGAATAACGATCTGGTCGCCGGTCTGTGGCTGTTTCTTTTTCGCCTGGCTGGCTTTTCCGTAACCAATGCCGCCAGCCAGCATGATGACCTTGTCAAAGCCGAGTTTGCGGGCAGGGGCGTCGAGCGCTTCATTGTGCTCGTCATGTTCAAATGTAAGCACTGAACCGGTAATGAGCGGCTGTCCGAACTTGTTGCCGAAATCAGTGGCGCCGTTCGAAGCTTTGATCAGGATATCAACCGGGGTTTGGTACAGCCACTTCCGTTCTTCCATACCCTGTTCCCAGGGCCGGTCTGCCTCAAGGCGGGGTAACGCCGTCATGTAAATGGCCGTGCCCGCAAGCGGCAGCGAACCCTGACCGCCGGCCAGCCTGTCGCGGATTTCTCCGCCCGAGCCGGTTGCGGCACCATTGAAAGGCTCAACTGTGGTCGGAAAATTATGTGTTTCTGCTTTCAGGGAAATAACTGACTCGAAATCAGAGACCTGGTAAAAGTCAGGTTCATCGGCGCGCGCAGGCGCAAATTGCTGCACGACCGGACCTTTAATGAAGGCCACGTTGTCTTTATAGGCAGAAACAATATCGTTGGGGTGTGTTTCTGAAGTTTTTCTAATCAGCTTGAAAAGCGAGGTTTCCTGTTCTACGCCGTCAATGACAAATTTGCCGTTAAATATTTTGTGGCGGCAGTGCTCGGAATTGACCTGCGAAAAGCCGAATACTTCCGAGTCGGTAAGCGGGCGGCCCAGGCGTTTCGCCAGTGCTTCGAGGTAGGCGACTTCTTCCTCGCTTAGCGAGAGGCCCTCCTGTTTGTTATAAGCGGCAATGTCAGTAATCTGCAGGATTGGCTCGGGCTGGATGTGAATGGTATACGTTTCCTGAGTCAGGCCATCATATTTTTGCGAGAGCATCGGGTCGAAATCTGCAAACGTGGCATCGACCTTTTGAAACGCTTCAATGCGAATAATACCCTGTATATCCATGTTCTGGGTTATTTCAACTGCATTGGTGCTCCAGGGCGTGATCATGGCTGCCCGGGGTCCTACATAGAAACCATCCAATCCGGAGGTTTGCTGCAGCCTGGCGCCGCCAAAGAGCCATTCGAGTTTTGTAATATCGGCAGGGGAAAAATCCTTCTCGGTCTGAACCGCGAAAACCGAATCAGACTGGCTTAAAAAGAAATGAATCATGCTTTGATTTTCAAGTCGCAAAGTTACGGTAAATTTTAAAAAAAAGTTCGGTGGGCGGGGTATTTTGTTGGGTTTTTATTAATTTTACGGGCAATTAATTTAGCCCTTCTGCGGCTTTTTCACCAGCAAAAAAGCATGTTTAACCGCATTCACCATGTCGCAGTCATCTGCTCCGATTATGAACGTTCAAAAGATTTTTATGTCAATAAACTTGGCTTCGAAATACGCGGAGAATATTACCGGGAAGACCGGCAGTCGTACAAGCTGGACCTGGCGCTGAAGGGCGAATACCAGATCGAATTGTTTTCCTTTCCATCTCCGCCCGCACGGCCTTCGCGCCCCGAGGCCCGCGGGCTCCGGCACCTCGCGTTCGAGGTCGGTGACCTGGCAGCGGTGATCGCCCAGCTCAATGAAAAAGGTATTGCAACCGAGCCGGTACGCATCGATGAATTTACGGGCAGGGCCTTTACTTTTTTCGCTGACCCCGACGAGCTCCCCATTGAGCTGTATGAGAAATAAAGATCAGCCTTTCCGGTTCAAAAGATTTTCGGTTGAGCAGGAAGGCTGTGCCATGAAGATCAATACCGATGGTGTACTGCTCGGCGCAATGGCATCTGCCATACGGCCTTTGCGCATTCTTGATGTTGGCACAGGAACCGGTGTGATCGCGCTGATGCTTGCCCAGCGTTTTCCGCAGGCACGCGTCGAGGCGGTAGAGATCGATCCGGCCGCAGCACACCGGGCGGGACATAATTTTTCTGCATCACCGTTTGCTGCACGTATGGCCCTGACCGGGGCTGATATCAGAACGTTCCGGGCTGCAGAACCGTATGACATGGTTGTTTCCAATCCGCCTTTTTTTAGCGGCGACCTGAAGAATCCCGACCTTAGAAAACAGCTGGCCCGCCATGCTGAAGCCGGGTTTTTCGAGTCTCTTTTTGCAGCAATCTCGGGACTGCTTACACCTGATGGCGTATTTTGGATCATTATTCCTGCCAGACAGGCAGCAGTGCTGATTGAAATCGCCGCGGAGGCCGGCCTTTTTTGCTGCCGGCGTGTACGGGTGCGTTCAGACGATTCGAAGCCTGTTATTCGCGAGATCCTGGTTTTTGGCTACAGCGCGACGCCGGTCAGTACAGGGGACCTGTCGATCTATGCGGCGCACCAGGTTTACAGTGCCGCATACCGCGCCCTTCTGGGCAATTTTCTGCTGGCCTTATAATATGATCCGGCTATGCCGGATCGGGGGCAGCACGAGTATATTTGCAACATGAAAACCATCGGACTGATATCAGACACGCACGGCTACCTGGACCCGGCCGTTTTCAAACATTTTGCCGACTGCGATGAGATCTGGCATGGAGGCGACTTCGGTGCAGGCGTTGCCGAAGCCCTGGCCGATTTCAAGCCGCTGCGGGGCGTCTGGGGTAATATTGACGGAAAAGAGGTCCGTTCGGCATTTCCCGAACATAATCGATTTAGCTGTGAACAGGTAGATGTGTGGATGACCCATATTGGCGGTTATCCTGGCCGGTACGCTCCGCAGGTTAAGCCGGAAATTTACACTAAGCCACCGAAATTGTTCATTAGCGGGCATTCGCATATTTTAAAAGTGATGTTTGATGAAAAAATCAAATGCCTGCATATAAACCCCGGTGCGGCCGGAAAATCGGGCTGGCATAAAGTTCAAACCTTGATTCGTTTTTGCATTTCTGAAGAAAATATCCATAACTTAGCCGTCATAGAATTAGCGAATAGATAACGTATAAAGTACACTAAGTATGAATTCAGGAGTAAAAACCCTTGGCCAGTTTATCATTGAAAAGCAGGCAGACTTTCCCTATGCAAAGGGCGAACTGTCGAGGCTGCTGCGCGATATTGCCATCGCTGCGAAGATCGTGAACAGGGAAGTAAACAAAGCCGGCCTGGTCGATATTCTGGGCGATCTGGGCACAACGAATATCCAGGGTGAAGGGCAGAAAAAACTGGACGTGTACGCCAATGAGCAGTTCATATCTGCTTTGAGCAGCGGAGGTGAATGCTGCATCGTGGCATCAGAAGAGAACGATGACATCATTTATATTGATTCGGCGGTGTCGCACAATGCAAAGTATATCGTTTGCATCGACCCGCTCGACGGCTCTTCGAACATCGATTGTAATGTAGCCGTTGGTACGATCTTTTCCATTTACAGGCGCAAGAGCACAAACGGACGGGCGGCGCTGGAAGATGTGCTGCAAAAAGGAACTGAGCAGGTAGCCGCCGGTTATGTGATCTACGGATCGAGCACCATGCTGGTCTATACCACAGGTAAAGGAGTAAATGGGTTTACACTTGACCCCTCGATCGGTGAATTCTGTTTGTCGCATCCCGAATTAAAGATCCCTGAAGACGGCACGATTTATTCAATTAACGAGGGGAATTATGTGCATTTCCCGGAAGGTGTGAAAAAATATATCAAACACTGCCAGGTGGAAGACGCCGGTACCCGTCGTCCTTACACATCCCGTTACATTGGGTCGATGGTGGCAGATATACACCGCAACCTCATAAAAGGCGGCATTTATATTTACCCCACAACGGCAGCCTCGCCGGGGGGCAAGCTCCGGTTACTTTATGAATGCAACCCGATGGCGTTCATTGTGGAGCAGGCAGGGGGCAAGGCGTCAGACGGCAGCAGCCGCATTCTTGACATCGATCCTGTAACCCTGCATCAGCGTTGCCCGATCTTTATCGGTTCGGCGCGGATGGTGCGCCAGGCCGAAGCATTCATGCAGGGCAATGCTGCAGCCGGGCAGGACACGCAGGCTGAAGCCAGGCTTGAAGAGCTGGGCATTATAGGTGGTATCGACTAACAGGCGGCAGACTGAGGTCAGCCAGTTTGCGGCCGCATGGTTTACACCTGTGTTTAATAAAGTTTGTTTTGTTGTTCGGCTTCAAACACGGTGTCTATGGCCAGGCTGGCGGGGTTCTGATAGGCCGCAACGGCCAGGCGGTCGCAGCGTTCATTTTCCGGGTGGGCATTGTGACCCTTGATCCATGTAAACCGAACCTGATGCTGTTTGTACAGGGCCAGGAAGCGCAGCCAGAGATCCTTGTTTTTTTTGCCGGCAAAGCCTTTTGTTACCCATCCGAAAAGCCACTTTTTCTCGACCGCGTCGACAACATATTTAGAGTCTGAAAACACCATGACCTGCTGCCCCGGATTTTTGAGTGCACGCAGCCCTTCAATAACCGCAAAAAGTTCCATGCGGTTGTTGGTGGTTAACCGGAACCCGCCACTCAATTCTTTATAATGCTGTCCCGAACGGAGAATGGTACCCCAGCCGCCGGGCCCCGGGTTACCGCTTGCAGCGCCGTCTGTATAAATTTCGATCATTGAAGCGCAAAGCTAAATTATTTGTTCAAAAAAGCGGATAACCGGCGAGCGGCATGTTAGGAAATCAAAACACGGCAAGACGGCGACTGGTACTACCATCCCATGTGGTGTGTATTAAGCAGCCTTTTTGATAAACCGCCTGCGCAAAAAATTTCTCAGCGGAATGTCCACCCACCGCATGACTACGTAAGCAAAAAGCACCAGTAAAATTGTGCCAATGGCTGTAATCCAGCCCATTTCAGTCATGCCGGGCCTGAACTTCTCGAGGTAACTGTAAAATATCCAGATAAATGGGTAGTGGACCATGTACAAGGGATAAGATAACTCGCCCGACAAGCGGCAAAGTTTGTCGAAAGCGGGCCTGAGTACGGCGCCTGCGCCGAGTGCAACCAGCAATGGGCTGCAGAACATGATGAGCAGCGGATCAACAAAAGGACTGGTTTTTGTGTCAAACGGCACCATAAAAATGAGCATGGCCACAATGGCCAGCGGCAAAAAACCAAGACGCGTTTTGATGATCCAGTTTGATCGGTAGATCAGGATACCGGCAAGGAAGGAGTAAGAGACCCGGATGGCACCACCGCTGACGTTGTCGCCGCCCCAGCCCACGCTTAAAAATCCCGTTTTCCAGGCCTCATAACAAACAGCCAGTGCGGCCAGTACCAGCAATACCCACAGCATTTTTTTGCCCAGGCGTATCAGCACAAACGCGTAGACTATGTTCGCAATGTATTCCCAGAACAATGACCATGTCGGCGCGTTGAGGTGGAATAAATTCAGGTAACGCTCGGGTACTATGGGATAGGGTATCATGAAGCAGGAGGTCAGGAACAGCGCCAGGATCTGCGATGAATACTTTTCGGCCAGGTTACTGAAAGGATCAGTTACAAAAAGAACGAGGCCGATAACAGAACCGATGATCACCAATGGGTGCAGGCGAATCAGTCGAAGTTTAAAAAAGTTCCATGTGCCCAGCGAAGGTAATTTGTCATCGTACGCATAAGCCATGACGAAACCTGAAAGGCAGAAGAAAAAGTCAACTGCGAGATAGGCGTGGGCGATAAAGTTGTCGGCCGGGTTTGGCTTAACGATCTCCATGAAATGGAAGATGACAACGGCCAGTGCGGCTACGCCGCGCAAGCCGTCGAGAATGGCAAAATGCTGCTTGCTTTGCAGCAAGCCGGTCGGAGATGTGTTTGCGGTCATTTCTGTGTGTCTGGTCAAACTTAAAAAAACTTTCAGTTTTTTTCTTACACCTTTTAGGTTTCTAAAACCTAGAAGGTGTAAGAAACTGGAAGGTGTGTGTGTAATATGTTGGCACGGATATTAGGCGATATGA
The DNA here is from genome assembly GCF_003029735.1 of Pedobacter yulinensis. Lineage (GTDB taxonomy): Bacteria > Bacteroidota > Bacteroidia > Sphingobacteriales > Sphingobacteriaceae > Pedobacter > Pedobacter yulinensis. Next base: position 1,197,809 of record NZ_KZ686269.1, on the reverse strand, counting down.
GACCCTGGCGTTTGGCGATAAACAGCTGGCCGGGCAGGCTTAAAATATGAAAGCACTGGTAACTGGCGCTACTGGCGCTACTGGAAAAGACCTCGTAAAGAAGCTGCTGGCAGACAATGCGTTCAGCGAGGTGCATATTTTTGTACGCCGGCCTGCGGGCCTGCAGCACAATAAACTCACGGTTCATGTGGTCGATTTTGACCGGTCGGATACCTGGAAGCACCTGGTAACCGGCGATGTCGCTTTTTCCTGCCTCGGCACAACCCTCAGAGCGGCGGGCAGTAAAGAGGCACAATGGAAAATAGATCATGATTACCAGTACAGTTTTGCCAGCGCCGCCCGCACCAACGGTGTACCGAATTACATTCTGGTTTCGGCTGCGGGTGCGAACCCGGCATCGTTCATCTTTTACAGCAAAATGAAAGGCCAGTTGGAACAGAAGATTGAAAAGCTTGCCTTTGATAAAACGGTGCTGTTCCAGCCTGGTCCGCTGCTGCGTGACAACAGCGACCGTGCGGCTGAACAATTTGGCGTAGCTGTTATCAGGTTTTGCAACAGGCTTGGCCTGCTCCAAAGCCATAAACCGTTGCCTACAGAAACATTGGCAGCTGCCATGGCAAATGCAGCACGTACCGCCAAACCTGGTGTTCAACGCCTGAGTACGAAACAAATATTTGCGCTGGCGTACTAATTGGGCTTGGCCTGGATACACTCCAGGAAACAACATATTTTCTGTGCAACAGGCTGGGAACCTGCAGCCTGCAGTGTTCCGAGCTTCGCAGGCGAACTGTCTGTTGTTGCTAAACCTGGGCGGCGCGGGCACGAAGCGGAGCGGAGTAAAGCAGCGCACAGGGCTACCGGCTGCCATGGGCACTGCGCCTTCATTTCCAGAAAAGACAAAACATACTTCTGGCCCGACAGACTTTGTGCATCTATAGCCGTGCATGAAGAACAGGTCGCGATTTTGCTTTGCTTAGGAACATGCTGTCCTTAGCAAGCATAAAAATGCCGTACTTTGACGCCGTTCACTTTATGGATATACAGGAAAAACAAGCTCACCTCAGCGCTCTAAAGGCGAAATTCGATAGTTATTCGCCGATAACGTCTGAATCATGGGCGTGTATACAGGAAGCGGTACGGTTCCAGCTTGTAAAAAAAGGAGAAGTTTTGCTCCGCGCATCGCAGATTTCCAGGCGTCTTTTTTTTATCTGCAAAGGTGCTTTACGGGCCTTTTGCACGGATGTTGCGGGCAACAGCTATAACAAGAATCTTTTTCTGGAGAATGACTTTGCCGGCTCTACCGTATCTGCCATTTTGAAGACCCCGTCAACATTCACGCTCGAATGCCTGGAAGACTCCGTTTTGATCAGTATTGATTACAGCAGCTACAGAAACCTGATCTTTAGCCGCGGCGACCTGAAAGACTTTTATATTGCTTACCTGGAACGCAACTGGGTCATTGAAAAAGAACAGCGCGAGGTTTCGATTGTCCAGGAAAATGCAACATTGCGTTACCTTCGTTTTCTGCAGCAGCACCCTGATGCAGACCGGCGCATCGCCCTGCAGCACATCGCCTCGCACCTGGGTATTACGCCGACGCAACTCAGCCGCATCAGAAAAAATATAAAAAAATAGACTTTCAACATATGTAAAGGGTTCCGGAAAATCTCCCGATTACCTTTGTTTCATGAAACAGATTTTTGTGATTTGTCTGGCGTTTGCCGGTGGTGTTTTTCTGGCTGTTCAGGCGGCCCTGAATTCCCATCTCGGCCTTTTGCTAAAGAAACCGCTTCTTGCCACCGTAGCCCAGTCAGCCAGCGGACTGATCTTTTCGCTGCTGCTGGTCGCCCTGGCAGCAAAAGAGCTGCCGGCGGTCCAGACCGTCAGGCAGGTTCCAGCCTACCTTTGGTTTATGGGCGGCTTGTTCAGCGTGCTGGGCGTCAGCCTGTATTATTTTGCCATTCCGAGACTTGGGCTTTCTACGATGATTTCGCTTGGACTGTCAGGGCAACTGGTGTTCGCTATCATGGCCGGGCACTATGGCTGGTTAAACGTTGCGACCGAACCCCTGACGCTGAAACGCCTCCTGGGTATCGTGTTCATGTTAGCGGGAATTTTACTCATCAAATTAAAATAAAATGGATCGAAACGACCTCATCAATGCAAGTATCGCGAACCTCACCACCCTCTGGAAAGCGGCCGCCGCACCACAGCAGGGCTATTTTCCCGGGAATGATTTCGACTATTGTCTTGTACCCGGATCAGACTGGCCAAACAAACTTTGGTTCAGTGAAAATATCCAAACCGGTACCTTGGAGCGCGCCCGGATCGTTTGCCTTTCACTGGCGGCAAACATGACCGTTCCGGTTTGGCAGACGGCTGCGACGCCAACCCAGATGTTTGCCGATGCCGGGTTCAGACTACGGTTTGAACAAATTGGGATGTCGATGCAGCCGGACCACCGGCCGCAAAGCAAAACCCAGCTTCGATTTGAGCGGGCAACAACGCCTGCGCAATTCACGGCCTGGACAGCAATTTATCCGCAGGCCTTTGGCTACGGGATAAATCATTCGGTCCTTGAGGGCGCCTTCAGGACAATCGGCTTCTATCTGGCCTTCTGCGGGGAGGTTCCAGTCGGAACAGCCATGGTTTGCCAGACTGGCAAAATATTTGGCGTGCATGGCGTGGGTATCGTGCCTGACATGAGAAGGCGCGGTTTTGCTGCTGAGATCATGGAATTTCTGCTTGATCTCGCTTTTGAAAGCCGGGCCGAACTGGTCACGCTTCAAGCCTCTGCCATGGGCCGGGAACTGTATACGAAACTTGGCTTTCAGGAAGATTTTATCCTCAGAACCTATAGCCTCCAGGACTCAGCATGCACCTGAATGCAAAGCGGGACCGGCTATCGGTGATTCTTTGAAGCGACAGACCTCATACCAACCCGAGGCCTGTACATTGCGTATTGCGTTCAGGTAAATTCGCGGACAAATCCTAACTTTATAAAAAGCTTTTTATGATCCCTTTCCACGACATTCTTGTATTTGCATTTGCCGCCTTTATCCTGGTCATTAGCCCGGGCCCGAACATGATTTACCTGATATCCCGTTCCATTACACAGGGCAAAAAGGCTGGGCTGATCTCCCTGCTTGGCGTTGCCTGCGGATTTCTTTTTCACATCCTGATGGTGGCTTACGGGCTTACAGCCTTGCTTTTTGCGGTTCCTCTTGCGTACACCGCGCTGAAGGTTTGCGGCGTTGGATACTTATTGTATCTCGCTTTTCAGGCGGTAAGGCCCAATGGTACGAACGTTTTTGCCGCCACCCGCGATCTGCCTGCAGACAAGCCAGGCAAGCTGTTCAGGATCGGACTGTTCACGAACGTGCTGAACCCGAAGACAGCGGTCTTTTACATGTCATTGTTTCCGCAGTTTATACACCCGGAGCATGGTTCGGTTGCGGCGCAGTGCCTGCAGCTTGGCTTTGTGCAGATAGCGGTCAGTTTCAGCATCAATTTTCTGATCATCATGTCGGCAGCCCGCGCCGCCCGTTTTTTTGCGAGGCAGCCAGCCTGGATCAGTGTTCAGCAATGGGTTATGGCCAGCGTGCTGACCTGGCTGGCGCTTAAGATTGCGTTTTCAAAGGCAAAGTGAAACACAAACCGCATGCTTGGTTTAAAAAAAGCCGCGTGTCTGCGCGGCTTCGTGATTTGTTCATAGGGGTGAACCGAACTGATAACCAGCCGCGGCAATCCGCCATCTTTGCGGATTTTGCTGCAGCTAAAACAGCTGTTCTTCAGGTGGTTTAACGCCACCCATGCGCAGGTACACCGTGGTCTGTCCGCGGTGGTGTGCCTGGTGCTCAAGGGTTTTCACCATGGCAATTGCCCTGGTCATTTCGAACTTGTTAAACACGCGCACGTTTTCACGCATTTGCTGTTCGGACATTTTTCTTAGGTTGCTGATCACAAAATCATAGCTCTCCATCACGATCTTAGTCACGTTTGCTTTAGACTGGTCTGTGCTTTTTTCCAGCGATCCAAGTGCAACAGGGCTTTTTAGGTCAGCGCCGGCTGCGAACAGTGCGTAGTTGGCATCGGCAAGGTGCAAAAACTGCGCGGCAAATGAACGCATCTCCTGCGTAGGTTTCAACTCGTATTTCCCATCGGGCATGGCGTCGAGGTAAGCCTGAGTGTACGTTTTGGAGCGTTCCCATTCTTTTACCAATTCGTTTATACTGACTTGTGCTGCTGCGGTAAGGCGACCAGCGAAAACCAACAGGATGATAGCTAAAAATCTGAGTTTCATAATTAATTGTATTTGTTTAGGTATTGATAAATAATTGCGGGCGTAAATGCCGGTTACAAGGATGGGGGCTTGCTCCTGAACCTCCGCCCGCGAAAATGAGGCCAGTCGCCCGCAGCTTGTGCCGGGTGCCGGTTTTGCAGCGGAAATATAGAGATAAGATCTGGCATGAGCGTGGCAAGCAACGTTACAAATGTAGCTATTTTGGATTGTACCGGATAGGGGTAAACGCGGCAATATGCCGGGGCGATTCGGACCTTCCCAATAGAAAATGAACAAATCCCGATTTTATCGATCATCTTAAACATCTTGGCTGGAACAAGTTCGAACCACTGATGTTATGGTCGTATCGCGGCAGTTCGGGTACCCGGCGGCGGCGTAAGGTGGGCTGAAGGTCTTCTGTTGCGATTTGTTTATAGCGCCTCAGACGATGTGATAAAATGAACCGGACAGACACTTGCCTTGACAAATTTTTCCCGGTAGTGTTCAATGTCAGCCGTGGTTACCGCTTCGTGATAAAGTTTAGCCTACAGTCTTGATAAGAATACCAAGAACCGCTGCGATGGCGATGACATGTGGTTCTTTTATCCGCTTGCTGTATACCAGTGCGAGCCCGCTGCTCAAGGCGATAAGCAGGGTAGGCAGGTCAATAATTGACCGCATAGCAATGATCATAACCGAGCCGACGAGGGCGCCGATGACGGCAGCCGTGATCCCATCTACAAAGGCCCGGATACTTGCATTTTTGGCAACTTTTTTGAAAAACGGCGCCAGTACAACCGTAAATAGAAAGCATGGCAAAAAGGTTGCCAGTGCTGCCACAGAAGCGCCAGGAAAACCGCTCACAAGGTAGCCAATAAAGCCAACGGTAATCACCACCGGCCCGGGCGTGATCATTGCTACCGCAACCGCATCGACAAATTCGTTTTCGGTTAACCAGTGGTGGTTGCTTACAACCCCGGCATAGAGAAACGGCACGATAGCCAATCCGCTTCCAAATACAAATGTTCCGGCTTTCAGAAAGAAAAGACCAAGAGTTACAAGCGTCTCTTTCGGGTAACTTCCCAGGCCGGTGCCGGCAAATATGATTATCGGTAAGCCTTCCGGCTTTCTGGCCCACCGGGGGGGTGCTTTAACAAACATGTAGATCAGACCACAACTCACTAACAGTATGATCTGTTCTTCTTGAGTCAGAACCGTCATCATGATCGCAAGAAGATAAAACAGCCACAATAACCAATTGCTCTTTACTGAGGAAAAGTTCATTTTGCCGACAGATTTCAGGGTGAGTCTGCAGGCACTGATCCCAATGATCCCGATTACGGCTGCACCCACGCCATAAAACACATCCTGCATCCAGCTCATTCCGCTATAAAGTTGATAAGCCATTCCTAACAAAAGGACCATTATGAAAGATGGTAATACAAAGGCCAATCCTGTTAGCGTGGCGCCGCGCAAACCGTAATGAACAAATCCAATGTAAATCCCCAATTGCGCAGCCAAAGGTCCAGGCGCCAGTTGCGCCAATGCTAGCCCTTCTCTGTACTCCTCTTCCGTAAGCCACTGTTCCCGTTCGACCAGGTCACGGTGCATATAGCCAACCAATGCCACCGGCCCGCCGAAACCCCAGGTACCCAATTTTAGGAAATATAGGGTGATGTCTTTTAAGGTGTATTTCATGTCCCGTTAGAATGCGATACCGAACTGAAAACCAAGGGTAAGCGAGGTGGGTTTGTCGTTCCCAAAGCGCACCGGCAGCGGAACAGCAGCGAACATGCTGCTGGTTTTTCCTTTTATAATTGTCTTGTTAAGTACCGGCGTGAGGCCATAACGCCCCGAAGTTTCAAAAGCGGCCCGGCCGGCAAAAGTAAAACCTTTGCCAAGCGCAACCAGCAGGCCGGGGTGGAAGGTGAAATTCGCCATCTTACTGGTGCGATTTTCGGCACGCACAGTGGGAACGAATTCGGCAGAGAAACCTATCGTCTTGTTTTTCCAGATGTTGATGCCAACCGGCATGCCGACAACGTAGTGATCACCAAAGTTCGCATCGGTCCCGGTTTTGCTGAAAGTCACAACAGGATGGAGGATGCCCGCATAGACGGCGATTCTGGGGTAAGCCTGCACCGGGGCTTGTTGGGCATAACTGCCACCGGTCGTGACCAGCAACAGAGGAAGAAAAATTTTATTTTTCATAAATAGCCTTGCATATGCTGCAAGGTTATCAATGATTTGAAAAACGAAATTGTACGAATTTAACGAATGGTCTGATTTTTACTTTTTGAAGGACTTTCGGTAAGCTGATGGACTCTCACCTGTGAACTTTTTGAAGATCCGGTTGAAATGGCTTTGATCTGAAAAACCTGTCAGATAGGCGATTTCGGTTAAACTGTTGTTGGATGCAGCGATCAGCTCCCGGGCCTTTTCGATGCGCAGCTTGCGCATGTAATCGCCAAAACTCAGGCTGTCAAAGTATTTGGAAAACTCGCGCGAAAGGTAGGCCGGGTTGATCTGGAGTTCCTGCGAGGCTTGTTGCAGGCTCAAGGTCATCGTGGTATCTAATTGATCCTGAATCATTTCTTTGAGCGTTTCGGCCCATTCTGGGCGCTTTTTGCCTTTTTCCCGCTTCAGAAATTGGTTATAGACCTGGAGCAAAACCTGCTCTACCGGTCCGTCCTGTACATGTTTTTTTTTGAATAAGTGTGTTGCCCAACTGTAAAGCCCATCATAAATGGTCATGCCGACCTTCAACAGTTCCTGATCGTCTTCAATGTTGTACGCCAAACCCGAGAAAATGGCTTCTAACCCGGCAGCCTGCCTGGCAAAATCATGCCGGTCTGTATCAGCGCCCCGCACGATGTCGGCCATGCGCCGCAGTGCCGGATCTTTTAGCTGGTGCTTTTTGATGATGTAGTCAAATGTGCATTGATCATTATAGTGGCTGTATTCAACATCTGGCAAGTCAAATGGTATAGCGCCGAATTTTTCCGCTGTGGTCAGTACTTCGGCATATGGCGTATAAATGATTTCAGCATCGGGATCGACGAAACGTTTAATCAGCCAGGGGCTGGCAATGCGGTCAATCTTGGGGCGTTCCCGGGTAATCCATTTCATGCTAAAAACTCTAAAGATGGATAAATGTAGCAATCACAACAGATTTAAAGATGTCAGTGATAGCTTTCGCTGGCAGAATTAACTAACGACTAAAAAACTGACTAGAAAAAAAGCAGTTCTGAACAGAACTGCTTTTTTTTAATGCTGGGGTGGAATATGGGGCTCGAACCCACGACCTCCTGAACCACAATCAGGCGCTCTAACCGACTGAGCTAAAACCACCGTGTTTTAAGAGACGCAAAAATACGATTTTTTACATTCGGCGCAAATATTTTTGTCCCTGCACGCCACAACGCATGATTAAGCCGCTGCAAAACAATAATTTATTTTTTCTTGCCGCTTGGCATGCGGGTAGTGAAGCAGCTCATTACAGGGCCAGCGACCTGAATTGACAAGACAAAGACATTCCAAACACGTTAAGCAAATCGGCAAATATTTATCATTGTGTGTCTGATCCCGAACCTAAACTTAAATACAATGAGAATCCTCATCATCGGTGCGCACGGTACCATTGGAAAAAGATTGACCCCAGCTTTGGCCGGCAGGCATGAAGTACTCTCTGCCGGAAGAAACAGCGGCGACTACCGAGTAGATGTTTCAGACGAAGCATCTGTCAAAGCATTGTACAACCAGGTTAGCAACGTGGATGCCTGCATCTGCGTGGCCGCTTCCGGACCACTCGACAATTTTAGCACCCTAACCGAAGAACAATTGCTAAAGGATATGAAAGGAAAACTCTTTGGCCAGATCAACCTCGTTTTGCTGGGCCAGAATTGGTTGAATACCGGCGGATCGTTTACCTTAACATCAGGTATATTTGCCGACCAGCCTTATCCGGGGGTCACGGGCGGAGCAGTGACCAGCGGCGCCCTGCACAGCTTCACGCGTGCTGCAGCCTGCGAATTGAAAAACAAGATCAGGGTTAATTGCGTGAGTCCCGGCATGGCAGCAGACGCTGCCGAAGCATTTGGACACCTGTTTCCCGGGCTGAAAGCGGTTTCTATGGAAGAGTTGGTCGCTGCCTATGTGGCTAGCGTGGAAGGGTCGGAAAGCGGCCGCATTTACCGTGCCTATGGGTAGGCCGCTTCTGCCGCATTAACTCCTGGATACTCTGCTTGCTCGGTTTTACCGCTTTCTGCGGAAAAAATAACGGATAACTTACACCTATGATGTTTACTGATTTACCGATTTCATTATATTGCAGCCAAAATCATCGAATTTGAGCTTTCTAACCGTAACCTATGGCTTGTCGCGGAGCGTAAAGGGGGAATTTCTGGACCCGTCGGCGCTACTCCTGATTTACGATGTGGTCAGCCATGCCGTTAGCTGGGAACATTCAGGACGGCTCAGCTCTCCTGAACGCAAAGCCCCACAGGACGAGTTCAGGCCAAGTAACCTGATCCTGCACCCCGATGAGATCCTGTTGCTTCGGGAAAAGGCCGGCGAACTTGTTGCCATGAACGAGCCCGGTTTCCAGCTTTCGTATTTTACCCGATTAAAGTTATCTGCAAGTGAAGAATGGCGCTGGTATTCCAGTTCACTAAAAATACTGGCCCGCGATGCGCAAAACAATGTAAGCCATGTGCTGATCTACAGCTTCCCTATGCAGCTTGACGCAAACGTAAAACGCAAGCTGGAGCGTTTGCAGGCCGACCAGCTTTTTATGCTGCGTCATGCCGACCGTTTTGACACGTTAACCAGCCGGGAGCGGGAAATTCTGCAACACCAGGCATCTGGCAAGACGGCGCAGGAAAGCGCAGATGCCTTGTTCATCTCTGAACAAACGGTAAAAACCCACCGCAAAAACATCCGGGCCAAACTCGACTCACCCTCGCTGCCGGTGTTGTTCCAGTTTGCACGTGCATTCGACCTGGTGTAAACCGGCAGACCCGCTGCTGCGCGCTTTGCTTTAAGACTGCGTATTTGCTTCATGCGATTCAATGGCCTCGCGAATGGAATTAAGGAGAGGTAAATCAATCTCGCAACCTTCCTGCTCGCAATGATCATGGGCATTGCCGTCAAGTCTGATGTTTCCAAGTACTTCGTCCTGCAAGCTGATCTGGTACCGGCCTTCGCCAAGATTTTCGATCGTGAACACTTTGCCTTCACCGCCATCGGCCACTTCTACTCTGAATTGTTGCATATCTTTTTTTACGAATAAACGCGGGCGGCGGCTAAATTGTTCGGGCAGGACCCTTTCGGGCGACCCGCAGCTTTCAATTGTCCAGATCTGCACTTTATGAAACAATGGCAGCCCAGCGTTGTTAGCATTTTAAATACTACAGCTATGAAATACAGAAAGTTATTCGCGAAAGCGTTCATGAGAAATTCAGGCAACGATGCTGCGGTAGCCACAGCACTGGTGGCGGGACTTGCAGTTGGTGCCGTATTGGCGGTTTTATTCGCTCCAGACAGCGGTCGAAATGTGCGGCGCAGGATCGGGGAACAGGGTGGCGGACTGGCCTCAGGAATTAAAGATATATATGGCTCCCTGCGGGCAAAAATAAATGGTGCATCTGAAGAAGCCGCAGATGCGGCAACCGAACATGAAGTGCCGCACTTCAAGAAACAGGTTCAGAAAAAACCAAAGTCTGACATCAAAGAGATTCTTCATGAAGCGCATGCCGACGAGCCGTCGCAGCAGCAAGAGGAGCAGAGCTAGTTGCGACTGACTTTCCAGGAATATTAAGTACCGGTCGTTGTGCCGGTACTTTTCTTTGAAAGTCGTACGCGCTTGCGCAAAATATTCATCAACAATTGTCGGAGGATTTCCGAAACTCAACCATTCGTAAAAGCGTGCCGTCAGCCCGCCTGATGTCGTAGCCGGCCGCAGGCTCGAATCCCAGTTTATGGCCAATGGTAATTCCACTTTTATTGCCTTGTTCTACCAGGAAATAAAGGTACCGGAACTGGAACTGTTTTTTGGCGAGAGATACCAGGAAACGGACGCATTCGGTGCCAAAGCCAAGGCCCCGCGCTTCGGGGGCCAGCCATAGACGGAGTTCGAGACCCGGCGTGCCTAGGTGGCGCAGCGCAGCGGTGCCTGCAAACTTTTCATTTTCTTTTTGTCTGATGGTTAGCCACAGCGACAGGCCAGACGCCGTTTCCTGCTTAATCTGCTCCATGCAGGCCTTATCGCCTTTTTCAACAGCGCCCGGCACACCTGCAGGGAAAAGACTGCTATCCGTACAAAAACCGGCTGCCAGACGGTCAATATCTGCCGGAGTCAGCGAACCGAACAAGAGCCGTTTGCTCCTGGCATGCGTAAACTGGTGGGCAGATGTCGCCATAGGTTGCCGAAATTTTTCTTTATGTTAAAGGTCTTGTAAGCTGATAAACAATAAGTTGTTCCTGTATAAACGGCGCACTGTACAATGCGGCCTGCCAGGCAGTGTGCAAAAAGTAGCGTAGCTTTTCGTTGCGACAAAGTCCAGCCAGCCGTACCGCCTGTACATACTGCTGCGTATGCAAATGTACTTGCCTGTTATAGGTTTTGCAATACCGGGGTAGCCCTTAGTTTTTGTTCCGTGACAGCTGTTTATTCAGCTCGAAGGCCGCACTGATCAGTGCGAGATGTGTAAAGGCCTGCGGAAAATTGCCCAGGTGTTCCCCGCGATGCCCAAGTTCTTCACCGAACAGCCCGAGGTGGTTGGCATAACCAATCATCTTTTCAAAGTTTTCTACTGCACGTTCTACCTGCCCGCCTTTAGCCAGCGCCTCGATAAACCAAAAAGAACACATGTTAAAGGTACCTTCTTTACCGTCCAGGCCGTCTACCTGTTTAATGTCGTTGCGGTACCTGTAGACAAGCACATCCTGCATTAAATCCCTGTCTATGGCTTCGAGGGTCTTGACCCATCTTGGTTCGAGCGGTGAAATGAAGTGGGTAAGCGGCATCAGCAAAACACTGGCATCAACGTGCTCAGCACCTTTGTATTGAACCCAGGCCTGGGCCTTTTCGTTCCAGAAATTGGTATATATGTCTTCATACAGCTCGCTTCGTACCTGGTGCCACTCATTTTCAGGATAAGGAAAGGAGCGGTGCTCGGCAATCTTAATGGCCCTGTCCATGGCTACCCAGCACATGAGCCTGGTATGCAGAAATTCCTTTTTGGTACTCCTGATCTCCCAAATGCCGTGATCGGGTTTTTTCCAGTTTTTGATAACGCATTGCACCTGCTTTTCGATCAGCTGCCAGAACTCGAAGGTAATGGGTTTGTGCGATTTGTCGTAAATATAGATCGTATCGATCAGCTCGCCGTAAATATCGATCTGCAGCTGGCTGGCGGCATCATTGCCAATGCGTACCGGTGCAGAATCCCGGTATCCCCTAAATTGTTTCAGGGTCTTTTCTTTCGGTCCGGGTTTGCCGTCAATGGTATAGACGAGCTGCAGGTCAGTGTTTTTACAGAGGCTAAAGATCCAGTCAATGAAGGCGGTCGCCTCATCGTTAAATCCCAGGCGCAGAAAGGCATACATAGTAAAAGCTGCATCCCTGATCCAGGTATACCGGTAGTCCCAGTTGCGTGAGCCACCCAGAATTTCTGGCAGTCCAAAGGTGGGCGCGGCCACTACAGAACCAAATTCGGCCGAGGTAAGCAGTTTCAGGGTGATAACCGACCGCTGGATGAGTTCGCTGTACCTGCCATGATAGGTGCTTTTGCTGATCCAGTTTCGCCAGTAATCGACCGTTTCCCGGTAGGCGGCGCCTTTATATGTTTCAAAGTCGCATTGCAGTTCATCCTGTTCGGGCAGCTCGAGCACGACGTAGGCTGTCTCGCCTTCGGCCAGGACAAATGTGGCATAACCATTACCATTGCGCTGCACCATGTCGAAATCGGCCATCAGGCGGAGCTCCAGCTTTTCCCCCTCGGTGCTGAACCGTAATTCCCCATCGGCTGATGTGCAGGTATGCGGTTCCGACGCATAAGCAAAACGGGGTACACAGCGCATGCGAAAGGTAATTGCACCGCGTATGGTATGTATTTTTCGTACAATGGCTGTTGGCCTGCGTCCGTGGCCGTTTTCAATGGGCATGTAGTCGGTCAGTTCGGCAATGCCTTCCTCCGCAAAGAACCGGGTAAGCAATACTGCTGTGGCAGGCTGGTACAGCTGTTTGCATGTGTAATCGGCCAGGTCAGGTTCTATGGAAAAATAGCCACCCGTTTCGCCGTCGAGCATACCGGCAAAAACCGTAGCCGAGTCAAACCGGGGCAGGCACATAAAATCGATCGAACCGTGAAGTGAAACAAGGGCAACCGTTCGCAAGTTGCCGATAATGCCATAGTTTTCTATGGGCTGAAATGGCCGCGTTTTGTGTTTCATGTACATGTACAAGGTTTAAGAAGCCACATTTGTTTTGCGGAGCCACCTGCAGAGCTGCGGAGCGGGAAGATTGCGTAAACGCCGGGTTGATTTGCAAAGTGAATGGTTAGCACTTGATGCGATGGCACGTGACCTGTGAAGCCTCTTGCCTGATGTCTGTTAGCGATCCAAACCCACCGATAGGGAAGATAGATCAGTGCTGCATCGCTTCAGCCTGGCCAGGTTAGCAGGCAGGGCCCGGTAAAGGCAGGCCGACCAGGCCGGGCACACTCCCCGTCAGGCTGGTTCTTTATGCCCGAGCAAAAACAGTGTGGAAAGGATAAGCAGGCTGCCCGCATAATCGAAGGCCGAAAAGTCGACATGCAACCAGGATACTGCGATGATCGCCGCAGAGAGTGGTTCTGCAGATGCAAGCAGGCTTGCCGTCTGCGCACCGACCAGGCGGATGGCCGTCAGGTAGGCGTAGAAAGAAACCAGGCTACCGCAAAGAATAATGAATGCGAGAAAAGCCCAGGTGTAAATGTCCCAGGTTCCTGATACCTGCCAGGGCGCGTGAACAAAAGAGAAAACCAGTCCGCCAATGAACATGGCCCAGCCAATCAGCTGCACAGAGCTGAACTTGGACATCAACCTCGTGGGATAGATGCTGTAAAAGGCTAGTGTGACCGCCGATGCGATTCCCCAGAAAAGAGCGGCAGGCGTAATGGACAGCTCGCCCGGGTCGCCATGCGTAACAAGCAGGAATGTTCCCGAAACAGCCATGGCCAAAGCCAGGTACGTAACCGGAGCTGGCCATCTGCCTTTTTTAAGGGCCAGATACACGGTAATGAGCACAGGGCCTGCATACTGCAGTACCGTCGCGGTAGCGGCATTCGAATGACTGATCGCGGCAAAGTAGGTGTACTGCACGGCCAGCATACCAAACAGACTAAAAATAATTAACTCCATGCTATCTCGTGGCTCTTTCCAGATGGCAAGAATTCGCTTTCCCGTTGCTGCCGCGCCAACCGAAAGAAGAATGAGCCCTGAAACCAACAGTCGCACGGTAACAAGCCATTCAGTATTGATACCCCGTTGCGTAAATAAAAATTGCCCCAGCGCTCCGGATACACCCCAGATCGTAGCGGCAGTGATGACCAGGACGAAGCCTTTGAATTTGTTGTGTGCGTGTGCCATTGACAGTGCAAAGGTAATAGATCTCGGCAGCAGGCCGGTCTGCCTGCGCCTGCCTGTCGCTATTTCCTCAAACAATTTTTTTTAGTGTCGGTTCTACATGCAGTCTGGCTGCTGCAGTGTATTGACCCCGCAATCAAACCAGGATGCCAGTTGATAGATCAGAAACACAGCATTACTTACACGGAATATATGACCACGAACACAAAAGCAGAAAAGCGCAAAAAGAAGAAAGTAACCCTTAAAGGTCTTTGGGAGGTATTGAAATCGGCCTTTACCGGATTTGGCGAACATAAAGTAACCAAAATGAGTGGCTCACTGGCTTACTATACGGTCTTTTCCATGGCTCCGCTATTGGTCGTGATCATCTCCCTGTGTGGTATTTTCCTGGGCCAGGAGGCAGCGGAGGGTACCATTTACAGGCAATTAGACGAGTTTATGGGCAAGGACACAGCAGTGCAGCTGCAAGACATCGTGAGAAAAGCCTCACTGGGCGACAAGGGAACCGTAGCGTTCATCATCGGCCTTGTCACCTTACTTATTGGCTCAACCACCATTTTTGGCGATATACAGGACTCGATCAACACCATCTGGGGGCTGAAACCCAAACCCAAACGGGGCTGGCTCAAGATGTTACAAAACAGGTTTTTGTCTTTTTCAGTCATCATCAGCCTGGGTTTTGTGCTGCTGGTGTCGCTTGCTGTGACAGCGGTGCTCGACGGACTAAGCCAGGCCCTGCAGGCCAGGTATGAAGATGTGTCTGTTGTGCTGTTTTACATTCTGAACCAGGCTGTCACGCTGGCTGTGATCTCACTGATCTTTGGCGTAATCTTTAAAGTGCTTCCCGACGGCATTATCAAATGGCGGGATGTGATTTTGGGCTCTATGGTCACCGCCGTGCTGTTTATGCTTGGTAAATTCGGGATATCCATTTACATTGGCCAGAGTGATGTAGGCAGTACATATGGTGCCGCGGGCTCGCTCGTCGTGGTGTTGTTGTGGGCTTATTATTCTTCCATTATCTTGTATTTCGGTGCTGAATTTACAAAAGCGTATGCCATGGCGTATGGTTCGGAGATCCATCCGAAGCATTATGCTGTGACGACAAAGGAGGTCGAAGTGGAAACCGGCGGACAGTCGGTACAGGAGACTGAAGCCGAAAAAGGCTCAGCATAAACCCCGCAGCGGTCAGGATTCAACCGTCTTTTTGACACAATGCAGACTACTGATGGGTCACACAACCGGGATTTTCTGCTCATCTTTGCGGCTTCCCAAAAGCAACCCCGATGAAAAGACCCGGCCATTTCGTTTTAATCCTGATATTGGGCAGTCTTGCTGCCCTGAGTCCTTTCTCGATAGACATGTACTTGCCGGGCTTTGACGTCATTGCCCGAGATCTGAAAACAAGCGTGCCGTCAGTATCGTTGTCCTTATCAGGTTTCTTTATCGGTATATCGGCAGGGCAGCTGCTGTATGGCCCCTTGCTTGACAAGTTCGGGCGTAAACTGCCTTTGTACTTTGGCATGGCGCTGTATATCGCGGCCTCGCTGGGTTGCCTGGCTGTTACTGATATTGATCAGCTTATTGTGTTGCGGTTTGTACAAGCCATTGGCAGTTGCGCGGCTTCTGTTGCGGCCATGGCCATGGTGCGCGACCTGTTTACGGTGGCAGAGAGCCCGAAAGTTTTTGCATCGCTGATGCTGGTTATCGCCGTTTCACCCATGCTTGCTCCAACTGCGGGCGGATATCTGATCGAAGCCTTTGGCTGGCAGTGGGTCTTCGTTTTTCTGGCTTTCATGGCCGCTGCCATTCTGGTCGCCGTGATCTTTTTCCTTCCTGAAAGTTACCAGCCAGACCGCGCTTATTCGCTAAAGCCAGGACCAATTCTGCGCAGCATGACAGCTGTAGCTACGAATCCACAGTTCTTCACCTACTGCCTGGTCAACGCACTCACCTTCGCAGGGCTTTTCGCTTATGTAGCTGCCTCGCCCATTGTGTTCATGACCATTTTTGGGGTTAGCAAAACCGGGTATGGATGGATCTTTGCGTTGTTATCTGTAGCTTTTATTGGCCTGAGTCAGGTGAACAGCCTGCTGCTACGCTGGTTTAACAGCAATAAGGTGATCGCACTTGCTCTGCCTGCCCAGGCGCTGATCAGTCTGGCATTTCTTGCTGCTGCTGCTGCCGGCTGGCTTAACCTGTATTCGACCGTCGCATTTATCGCTTTGTACCTTGGCTGTCTGGGGCTCATCAATCCAAATTCTGCAGCCTTGACGCTGGCCCCGTTTAACAAGAACGCCGGCAGTGCCTCTGCGCTGATGGGCGCCCTGCAAATGGGACTTGGCGCGCTTGCTTCTGTTGTTGTGAGCCTGTTTCCTGAAAAGTCCAGCCTGCCCATGCCATTGATCATGGCCGTTGTTGCCGTACTGGCCTGGTTGATTCTGCTCGCCGGACGCAGGCTGATCACCCGTCAGGTGGAAGCAGAGCCTGGACTGAGCACAGTCGCGCACTAGCTGCGCCTGGTATTTTAATTTTTTTATTTTTTACTGTAGCGAAACCAGGATGGTGCCCGTAGTCAAATCTGTAGGTCTGATCGAAGCCTTAACTGATATGCCGATATTGTCAGTTAAAGCTCACAAGTCAAAGCCAGCTGAAACGATTAAGCCCTGACGCCTTATATTTGAATTAATCCCCGATACCGCTAACCACGGTATGTACTATAAGAAACCTGAACCGACCGATGGGAAACGTAGAAATCTTTCCGCCACCTGAAATTCTTAAAAAATACGTCCGGTACATTTGGGCGTTGAACATCAATGACGATGCGACGAATAAAAAGATCCTGCACATTTTTGCCGACAAATATCCGCGGCTGATTTTCCAGGACCTGGACACTAAAGAAGCGCTCAAACAGATCGACGGTTCTCCGCTGGCGCCAACTTTCCTGGCAGGTATTGTAAATAAATACAAAAATTACATCATAGAGGGATCTTATGCCCATGTGGGCGTAAGCTTTTTTCCGGGCGCCATTAAAAAACTATTTGGCATCGACGCTTTCGAGCTGGTCAATATGGTTCCCGACATCAGGGATTTCTACAGGTTCGAATTGAATGAGCAGTTAACCGAGACTAAAAGTAATGCAGAAAAGGTCAAGCTGATTTCAGACTATTTGGTCAGTTGTTACCACCGGCAGTACGGAGAGGATTTCATCGTGGCCGACTTTCTGCGCAACCACCAGCAGCTGACCTACAAAGAAGTTTTAAAGAAATATTCGATTTCTGAACGGCAGTTTCAACGCCGCTTTTACCAGTATGTAGGCATCAGCCCGGTTATGTACAAGCGGCTCAGCAGGTTTGAAAATGCTTTAAGCATGCTGCGCAATAAAGAACACCGGAACACCTCCGATATTGCTTACGAACTGAATTATACCGATCATTCGCATTTTATCAGGGAGTTTAAGGAATTTACCGGCCTGACACCGAACAGCTTCCTGAAGCACCCCAAGATCGTAGAAGAAAGCAGTTCGTTTTTGAGTCAGATATGAGGCCTTTCCGGTCAGATCTGACTAACTGGCTTTATTCATAAAGTATGGCCTTCACTTGTGTGTAATATAGGGTCGTCATTGCTTCAAAGCCTGAATCCGTCCCGATGCAAAGCCAGATTTCCCCTTTGCTGTTCGTCGATCCCGAAAAGCTGCCGAGTCTTTTAACCAGCCGGTACTCCTCTGTCGTCGTCCCGTTTGTGACGTTGCCGATAACCTGCATGTCTTTGCCGTCTACCGCCTGGTTGGCCTTATCAATGTTCATGCGGTAATAGCCGGTTTGCTGGTTCAATACCTTCTGAGGTTCGAGTGGCATCATCCCCGCCTTCAGGTATACGCTTTCGCCCGGTGCGCCGCCTGCACCGGCCCGGCCTGATGGTACAGCTGTGGCGAATGTGACTTCGAGATCCATCTGATACACTTTATTCGGGAGCAGTCCTGTTAATTTTTTTCTAAAGAACATGAACAGGTCATCGCTGCGGTTCATGCCTGAAATGCGAAAGCCGCCTTTCGATGCGTCGAGCGGCGCGGGGAGCGTGGCATAACCCTGTTGGAGCTGGAATTTCGTTTCTTCGCCGGCCGGATAGTCGGCAAAGTCGGCCGTCCAGCCTGAAACAGCACTTTCAAAAGAATCGTTCACCGACATTACAGGAACAACCTGCGGTTTGTCTGTTTTTTTGCATCCCGAAAGCAGGACAAACACAAGAGAAATGAAAGGTAAGTAGTTGCGTAGCATGATGTACCCTTTAGTATGGACACATACGTATACCGGCTCCGCATCGCTACGCCGGGAATTGTGGCGGTTAATTTATTTTTCAGAACTTAGTTGCAGATGGACCAGATCAGAACTTACTTTGAACGCTTTGCGCCGGTCGGAGAGACCGACTGGGCGTTTTTCTCCTCAAGGCTGCGCTACCGCAAAGTACCCCGTAAAACGGCTTTGCTCCAGGCCGGTTCGGTCGAAAACTACCTGTCTTTTCTGTCTGAAGGCATAGTGAGGTGTCTGGTAACCAGGGAATTTGAAGAAACGACCTTCGCATTTGTTTTCCAGGGAGAATTTATAAGTGGCTACGATTCCTTCCTGACGCGCCGGCCATCCGGTTACCGGATCGAAACGCTAACAAACGCGGTGCTTTGGCAGATCAGCTGGGAAGACCTGCAGGAAGTTTATAAACATACGGAAGTGGGCAATGCCATCGGCCGTTTTGCAGGAGAACATCTCTTTCTGGAAAAATCCAAACGCGAACTCTCGTTTTTAACCCGCAGTGCCGAACAACGGTACCGCGATTTGTTCAGCGAGAAACCGAGGTTGCTGAAAGAGATTCCCTTAAAATATCTGGCTTCTTATATCGGTATTACGCCACAGGCACTCAGTCGCATTCGCCGCCGAATTACTTAACCTGGGTTCATTGACAGCAGGGTAGCGGTTTGCGACATTTGGCGTATGAAGGTTATATGGGTATTACTCGTTGTAACGGCGGCAGCTTACTTGTGGCTGCGCCTGTTTAGAAACCGCCACGATTGGCAGTTGGCGGCACGCACAGGCCTGTCGGCCATGCTTTTGTTCACCGCGCTCGGGCACTTTATGTTTACTGCCGGCATGAGCCGCATGATTCCGGATCCCGTACCGGGAAAAGTATTTCTGGTTATACTGACCGGTATACTTGAAATTGCGGCAGCTGTTGGTTTACAGGTCAAAAAAACACGGCAGCTTACTGCAAGGCTGCTGCTGGTCTTTTTTGTGCTGATTTTGCCTGCAAATATTCATGCGGCACTGACGCACCTGAATTTGTACACCGCCGAAGCAAATGGGCCGGGGCCTGAGTACCTTTGGATCAGGATACCTGAACAGGTATTTTATTTCGCATGGGTGTATTTCTCGGCGATTTGGAGGCCGCGCAGCGCCCCGGCAGGATGTTAGTCCGGCGGATTGCTGCCCGGCTCACTTCCGGTTTCGCCTTTATTCCCTTTCCCGGCGTCTGCACGTGCTTCCTCGGCACCATAATCACCGCCGCCAAAGTCTTTGGCAAGGTTTCCGGCATCGCTCTCAACCTTATTCTCCGATTCATTTTCGTTGCTTTTGTACACCGGAACCTGTCTGTGAGGCATATTTGATGTTTCAGCGTCTTGTTTTATTTCTTTTTTCTTATCCGTTTCCATGGTGCTTTTTGAAAATAAACACCTCCTGAAGTCAATAGTTTTGAGACTATCGTAATAGTCTGTCTGCCATGATATTACCTGAACAGGTGATGCGTGTACATAGGGCCGGGACTTTCGGCTCAAGCCAGGTTAAAGGCATGATTCGGGAGGGGGAGTATGCGCATTGTTCGGCAGTCGCCTGCAGCCCACTGAGTTCTCAAAAAAAAAGCCGCCTCATCCATGTGATGAGACGGCTCTTTAAAGGCTGTTGCTGCCCGATCAGCGCGTACAATTGGCTGTCCAGGTTTGGTTACCACGTTTAACCAGCATTTTTAGCGAGCTTGCGTCGATGGTAATTCCCGTCACGCCAGAACCCACACTCACGTAGGTGTTGTCGCCGGCTTTTTCAAAATTGACATCAGTAATGTCAGGGATATTGTTTCCAAAGAAAAACTTGTACGATGTAGAACCGACCTTGGTCACGGTTACTTTGCCGTCAGAGCTGTTGATGTTGTTGGTGCCATCGTTATAGCTAACCGTTCCCCGATAAGTGCCGACGAAGAAATCTGTCGTTGCCGGATCCTTATCCTTTTTACACGATCCAAATCCCACAAGGGCGATCATTAACAAGCTGAGCAATTGAACTGTCTTTTTCATATAGGTATTTTTAATAATGTATTTGTCCAGAGACAAAGTGAATGCCAAAAAGTTGTTACAAAGGGCTGGTCCGCCAAGAGTCAACCGGAATAATGCCCGGTTTTTTTACTATAATTGACTCATTATTAGTTTGATGCATTTTTGGTCGATTTTTGGTTCGCATCAGCTGGTCAGGGTTCACAGGTATGGCGGTGAACAGACCAGTTATGTGTACAGTATCGGCCGATCGCGCCCGGACCGGATGTTTAAAACCCGTAAGCCCAGCCGGAATCTTTGCCGGGAAGCACCAAATTCGTACGTTTGTCTTAGCCAGATATACCAGATATGAGCAGGTCCTGCGCCATTCTTCTTACGTTTGTGTTGTTTAGCCTGCAGGTCGCCGCCCAGTCTGGCGCAAGGCAGGAAGTAAACACGTTGATCGATAGCCTGCAGGCGCATACACGCCGCACTGCGCCCGAACGGCTTTACATACACACAGACCGGGACGGGTATCTCGCTGCTGACACCATCTGGTTCAAAGCCTATTTGTTTAACGGTTCTTTGCTCGGTCCTTCAGAACAAAGCCGCATCATGTATGTAGAGTTGATATCTGACAGCAATGCGGTCGTTGCCAGACAGATGATTCCTGTTGCCTACGGTCTGGCAGGCGGAACAATCGTCCTGCCCGACAAACTGACGCAGGGCACGTACCTGCTTCGGGGGTATACGAATTGGATGCGCAACCAGGGTACAGCACATTTTTTTAGCAAAGAGCTTTTTATTGGCACGCCTGCAGCGGGCGACTGGCTGCTGCATTACAAGCCGCGTTTTGCCAGCGCCCCAGGCGCGCGGCAGGTCAGGCTCGACTTGCGGTTCAGGCAGTTGGACGAAACGCTGGTTGGGCTTCGCGAAATGAAACTTGCCGTTAGCCAGGGTAAAAAGAACCTGGTCAGGACCAATACCGAAACCGGCCTGGATGGCGATGCGTACGTGGATTTTGAACTGCCCGAGTCTAATGTGAAGCCTGACCTTGTTTTGTCTGTTCAGGACCGGCGCAAGACCGGCAACCAGCAAACCATTCGCCTGCCGCTCATTTTTAACCGTGCTGAACACCGTGACATCCAGTTTCTGCCCGAGGGCGGAAATCTGGTTGCCGGCCTTCCTGTCTTGGTGGCCTTCAAGTCGCTTCATGAAGATGGCACCGGAGCCCATGTGGGCGGCCAGGTCATTAATCAGGAGGGTAAAACCATTGTCGAGTTTGTTTCCGAACACCTCGGCATGGGGGCCTTTCGCTTTACGCCGGAGCCTGGCTCAACCTATAAGGCCAGGATTATTTTGCCCGGCGGGGGAAGCAAAGACTATCCGCTGCCGGCGGTAAAACCATCAGGGATAATCCTGTCTGTCTTTAATGACCTGGCAAACGATTCGTGCCTCGTGCGAGTGCTCGCAGCAGGAACCGCAACACCGACCGGCCAGCGTTACTTCCTGGTTGGTCACAGCCGGGGAATCGTGGCTTTTGCCGCAGCGATTGGGTTGAGCCAGAGTTTTGCGACGCTGAAAATAAGTAAAAAGGCGTTCCCCAGCGGCGTGGCGAGGATTACGCTGCTTGATGCAAACAGACAACCCCTTGCCGAGCGGGCTTTTTATGTAGACCACCAGGATGCGCTGCGTGTAAAGATCGTGCCCTCTAAAACCCAGTATGCGCTGCGCGACTCGGTGAACCTGACCCTGCAGGTTACAGACGCGGGAGGGAAGCCGGTCAGGGGTAGTTTTTCGCTGTCGGTTACCGCCAATAGCCAGGTTCGTTCAGACAGCTTGCGGAATGATAACATGACCCGTTCGGTTCTGCTGCACGCTGAACTGAAAGGAAACGTTGAGCAGCCTGCCTACTATGAGGGTGCCGCGGGTAGCCCCCGTAAGTGGCGGCATCTTGATCTTCTTCTGCTTACCCAGGCTTGGGTGAAATTTGATATAGCCGCTGCTTTCAGGCCGCCTGCTGTGCCCGCTTATGCGGCCGAAAAAGAATTTGTGGTGAGCGGTACGGTAACCAATGCCTTCAATAAGCCCGTTCCCGGGGCGCCGCTGGCACTTTTTTCCAAAAAGCCGGTAACCGTTCTGGATACGGTGGCAGATGCACGCGGCCGCTTTATGTTTACCGGCCTGGTTCCCGTTGATACGGCCATATACTTTATTCAGGCCAAAAACAGAAGGGGAAAGAGTTTTAACGTTGGGCTGGAAGTCGATATTATCCCGCCCCCAGCTTTGCCGGCCCCGGTTCTGCGTAGACTTCCCTGGTTTGCGAACATTGATACCGCCAGCCTGGTTAAAAGCCAGCAGCAGGTTGCGCTCAGGCGTGAGCAGGAGTCGGCCACCGGCATCCGCCTTCAGGAGGTGATAATCAGGGGTAAGAAACTTGTGCCCGATTCAAAAAACGTGAACGGGCCGGGGGCCGCCGATGTCATTTTTGATGAGGCGGATATGATCAAGGCAGGACGAACCACCCTTGGCGACCTGCTCAGAAGCCAGCTGAAAAATTTCGGCGAACGGACTTCGAAAACCGGCGAGCGCTTCCACACGGTTAATTTTGTGCCTATGCATCTGATCATCGATGGCAAGGATGTCGACTTTTTTTTACCGCCGGGAACGCCGCGATATGAATACTTCAGGCAGCTGCTCGATTATTTCAGTGCGGAGGAAATTAAGGGTATTGAGGTCATGTATTCGGGAAAATACCAGATGGGCTATACCAGCCGTTACCTGCACCCTATGGCTGTTTTTTATGAACACTCGTTTGTCGAAGTCACCACCCGCTCAGGCCACGGCCCGATGATGCGAAAAAGCATTGGTACCCTGGTGCACCGTCCGCTGCCATTTACCTTACCCAAAACATTTTACACCCCTCGATACCGGCCGGGTGCAAAGGCCGACGGTTCTGATATGCGTGCAACGATTCATTGGGAGCCTAACCTGACCACCGATTCGGCAGGTATTGCCCGGATCGGCTTTTTCACGGCTGATAAAGCAGGCACCTATGTTATCAACGTACAGGGAACTGATCTGGCTGGTTCATTGGGCTTTGGCCGGGCCGATCTGCATGTGCGGCGCACGAACGCAAACGAACCGGAGGCCGCAACAGGCTTGTGACCGGCAGATGGGATGGACTACCGGGAGTTTGCAATCTGGACTACCGGGACATGCCGGCAGGGACTTAATTTAGGGCGTTTTAAAAGAACATCCGCCGGCCCCCATGGATCTAACTTCAGGAAAAATATGCAGTACATGCGGCACGCAGTACCCACAGCAAGAATTGTCAGGTACCTGCGTCATCTGTGCAGATGACCGTCAGTATGTGCCGGCGGGCGGACAGGTCTGGACAGACCGATCGCAGCTGCACGATACATTCCATGTAAGCTGGCAGGAGCTGGGCCCCCGTCTTTCTGACCTCCGGTTAAGCCCGAGGTTTGCCATTGGGCAGCGCGCCATCCTCGTCAGAAGTCCGGGAGGAAACGTGCTCTGGGACTGCATTCCATTGCTGGACGAGCAGACCCGCATACGCATCGAAGCGCTGGGGGGACTGCGCGCCATTGCCTTATCACACCCGCATTTCTGCAGCAACATGAACGAATGGGCCGAAGCTTTCAACTGCGAAATTCTGATTCACGCATCAAATTCGCCCTGGATTGTCAACCGGACGCCCAGGCTTAACCTGTGGCAGGGAGATATGCTTTACCTTTGGGATGACCTTTCGCTGCTGAAACTGGGCGGGCATTTCCCGGGCAGCAGTGTGTTATACGCGCCTTCTCTTTCTGCAGGCGGAACCGTTTTACTCGGCGATACGCTGATGGTTTCGCCAAACGGCCGCCACTTGTCTGCAATGTACAGCTACCCGAATCGCATGCCATTACCGCTACAAACTGTTGCAGCTATTTTCGACCGGCTTGACATGTTGGCTTACGATACGGTACACAGCTATGACCGTGCCCTCAGCATTTATGGAAATGCCCGGCAGATTGCGGCAACCTCCCGCGAACGATACGGCGTGTAATTTCCGGCTAAACCGGGATTCCCATTTGTGTGACCGTTAAGAGGCAAGCGGGCCGCTCCATTTTTTTTCCATTCCTCCGGTTTTCTGTTGCTTACTGTTAAGTCACGGTTTCGCAGGCGCGCCTGTCTTAAAACAAAACAGCGGCCCGACTCGCTCGTTCCGCTGTTTCTATCATTAACTAACTTTCTACAAAGTATGAAAGTGGGAGTTGGCCGCTTGTGCCAGGAATGCATTAATTTACATCCCAGAATATCTTAGAGGTAATCAGGTCGCCACCTATAGCTGATGCGGCTGCTGCGCGATTGGCTGTGTTCAGAGTTTGTTCATTGATCGGATAGATCAGGCGGACAGGGATGACCAGGCCTGGTGAAATGGTTTCTCCCGGAGGCGCCGTTGCCGGACTTGGGGGTGCAAGCACCGGGTAGTCAAGGCGTTTCCATTCCACCCAGGCGTCGTAGCCGCGGTTATACAAAGCAATCCATTTCTGCAGGCCGATTTTCTCGCGGTAGTTTGCCGAAGCAGAACTCCAGGCCACGTCAGGACGCGCCAGATAGGTGGCTGCCTGCGCTGTGGTTCCGCCCCAGTACAGAATAGATGAAGTAATGGCGTTGTTGTAATGTGTTTCAGCAGTGCCTGGAACCGTGAATCCTCTGGCAGCGGCTTCTGCCAGCGCAAACTCCACTTCGGTATAGTCCAGCAGCAGTGCTTCGAAGTCATACGCCGCGATTTTGGGGTTCAGCGTTGAAAAGTTACTGTATGAGTTCGAGAAGCCATAATAACCTCCTACAAAATTTCCGCCTACGGTGGTAAAGAACCCAGCGCGTCGCGGATCCTGCAGGCTGTTCAGTTTGTCAATAAATGGCTTGGCACCCACGTAGTCTTTACGCGTGGTTAACCCCGGATTAGTCGCATTGGCAATTGGATTGTTGTTTGGGGTGGTTTTCATGTACCTAAAGGTCAGGTTGTCAGCGGCGCTGGTCATGACATTCGGTGCAGCCGCTTCAATCAGGGTCTTTGCTTTTGCAGGATCCTTATCGGCCAGGATCAGCCCCAGGCGCAGTTTCAAGGAGTTGCCAAATTTTCGCCATTTGGCAATATCGCCGTTATAAAACACGTCGGCCGCGCCGTAGCCGGTTGCGCCGCTGTTAAGCGTTGTCAGGGCGGCGTCGAGCCGGGTCAGCAGGTCAGCATAAATCGTGGCCGCGTCATCGTACTTAGGCTGTGTCTTCGTTACGTCAAGGGCCTCTGAATAAGGAATATTTCCATACGTGTTGACGAGTGTAGACCAGGCCATTACCTCCATTATCTCAGTTTGGGCAAGCTGCGAAGCTTTGGTTGGCGCAGCCATAAACTGATCGGCGGTAATGAGTTTCCTCGCCTCGCGCAGGTCCATCAGCACGTCGCGGTACAACGCCTGCCAGAACGCCTGCGGAATGGGCCGGGCGAGCAGGTTATACCTGGGCTCGTCCAGGTATTCTGTCGAAGTCCAGTACTGGGCATAAAACCTGAAAGGGTTGTTATTCACGCTGGGCGAGGTGATGATATCAGAAAAACTTTTCGCTGCGGCTGTGAACAGCGGTGGCGCAGTGGCCACCTGCGGGTTTTTTATGTCGATATTATAGTCGGATTTATCCTTGGCGCAGGCGCTCAGCAGCGCGGCGGCAGCAAGTATACAGGTTATCTTTTTCATTTGTGTAGGCTTAAAGTTTGAATCTCAGGTTAAAACCAATCGTTCTCACGGCAGGGTACGAGCCACTTTGGTAGCCCGACAGGTTGCCTGAACTAAGTGCGTCTTCAGGATCTGCGTAAGGTACATTTTTGTGAATGATCCAGAGGTTGCGCCCGATCAAAGAAGCTTCAACGCCTTTGAAGGGCCTGATTTTTTCAACAAGGCGGGCCGGCAGGGCGTAGCTGAGTGAAACCTCGCGCAGTTTGATGTAACTGGCGTCATAAATCCGCATGGCCCTTGGCGGGTTTTGCGAGTAGCCAAAAGGTGTAATTGCCGAAGTCGATGCATCCACACGGATGTTATTTGGTGTGCCGTCTTCCTTAACACCGGGTAAGATGATCCCGCCGCCATTGGCAAGCGTATTTCGCAATGGGTTACCAAGGTCGTTCAGGCCTGCAGTACCAGGATAAAGACCGGTTCCGTTGCCATACCACTGGTCAAGTGAAAACAGGTCGCCGCCCTGCCGCATGTCGATCAGGAAATTCAACGCGATGTTCTTGTACTTGAGCCCGTTCTGAAGTCCGGCCATAAAGTCCGGGTTCGGGTCGCCAATAATGTGATTGGATTGTGTTGTGACCTTGTAGTAACCGGTAGGCAGCACAACCGGCTGGCCATTCAGGTATACGAAGTCTGTTCCGCGGATCACGCCGTAAGGCTGTCCTTCTGCGGCATTCAGTGTTACCCCGCCCTGAAGTGCGGCCAGTTCGATGTTTCCGCCTGCATCGGGATCCAGCTTAAGCACGATATTGCGGTTGCTTGTAAAGTTAAGGTTGATGTTCCAGGAGAAATTCTGCGTCTTCACAGGTGTGCCGTACAAGCTAAGCTCAATACCTTTATTTTCAACCTCGCCAGCATTTACATACCTGGCAGTATAGCCGGTTGCCGAGCTCACCGATACCGGCGTAATCTGGTCAATAGACAGTGTGCGGTATAACGTTACGTCAAATCCGAGCCGGCTTTTAAAGAATGAGGCTTCGACCCCTGCTTCCAGGCTTCGGGTACGTTCAGGACGCAGCGCAGGATTGTTTTTTGTGTTTGATACCGAAAAAAGCGGCAGCACATCGAATGAAGTAGGTTTGGTATAGACATCATACACGCTGAGCGGCGGAGCATCGTTTCCCACCTGGGCGTAGTTGACACGCAGTTTACCATAGGATAACCACGTTTGCTGTTTCATCAGTTCTGAGAATGTGAAACCGGCCGCGACCGAGGGGTACCAGAACTCGTTGTTCGTGGTGGGCAGAGTAGAGGATACGTCGCGACGTATCGTGGCATCGAGAACGAGCATGTTGCGGTAGCCGAACGTGGCGCTGGCAAAGTGGCCATCTACTGCCCGGCGCTGGTAAATTTCAACCGGCGCTTCGATCGGACTGACGGAGTTCAGCAACGAATAAAGATCTGGGGCCACCAGGCCGCCGTTGGTCTGCGCACGGATCGAATTGACATTGTCGCGGCGCAGGTTGGCACCAAGAAGTCCGCGGAATGTGAACACCTCTGAAAAATCATGTTTGAAGTTCAGCAGGAGGTCATAATTTGTTTCGCTGGCGTTCCGGTTGGTGCGGGCATAAGAAGAAACGGCGTAACTGCCAACTGCAATTCGTTCTTCCTGCAGGTCGCCCGTGCCGTCGTAAGTAACGCGGCCAAGCACGTCGAGCCACTCCGCGAATTTATAAGTGGCGGTAATATTTCCGAAGAAATGGTTGCGGGAATCTGTTACAAGGTTCTTATAACGGGTAAAGTAAGGGTTATCAGCGTAAATGGGTCGCGTGCCTGTTGCATCAGACCAGTTCCATGTAATATTGCGGCGGTTCCTGAAAAATGCATCTTTGAGTTCCAGCATATCCACGTTGGTCTGGTACCATTGACGGAAATTCTGGTTCGGGTTCAGGTTGGCATAACCTGTGCCGTAACGCCCCAGCCCTTCAATACGTGAATAGTTTGCGGAGGCCTCGACACGCAGGTTTTTCGCCATTTCGCGCGATGCGCCAAAGTTGAACAGGTTTTTGGTAATCTTGCTGTTCGGCAATACGCCGTTTTCGTCGTTGCGGGTGTAGCCTACTTTATACGTGGTGTTTTCACCTCCGCCGTCAATGGCGATACTCTGGTTAGATACCAGGGCGGTTTCATAAAACTTGTCAGGTCCGTTTGCCGCTGCTACCCATGGGGTTTTTTGTTTATAGGTGGGAGAGGAGGGATCAAGCGAACCCCACTGGTAAACAAGCAGGCTCGGGTTAAACCGCGGTCCGTAAGAAGCATCGGAAGTAAACTGGGTGATCAGCTCTTTGCCGTTGCCAAAAATGTCCCGGTACCAGAAGCCGGGTACAGGAACCGGGTTTCCTGCACCGTCGGTAGCTGGTGTGCCATAGCCTGCGCCATACTCTTTCTGGTATTCAGGGAAAGTCGTTTTGTCAATATTGCCCCAGGTCAAGCCACTGTTAACAGAGAAATTTGTACTGCCTTTCCGGCCTTTTTTGGTCGTAATGATAATTACTCCATTTGCGGCACGTGATCCGTAAAGCGCAGTTGCGGCAGCGCCTTTCAGTACGTTCATGCTTTCTACATCGTCGGGATTGATGTCTGCAGCGGCGTTACCGTAGTCAAACCCGGCGCGGCCGGTCTGCTGGTTGGCGGTGTTGATATTCGCATTACTGACCGGCACACCATCTATTACGAACAGCGCCTGGTTGTTACCGCTTATTGACTTGAAACCGCGGATCACGACGTTCGTCGAACCGCCCATCGTGTTGTTTCTCCTGATGTCGAGGCCGGCAACCTTGCCGCCCAGGGAGTTGACCAGGTTGTTGTCGCGGGTGCGGGTAATGTCTTCCGCGCGCACTTCCTGCGCGGCGTAAGCCAACTCATTTTTTTTCCGGGTAATACCGAGGGCGGTCACTACCACTTCGCTGAGTTCTTTTGAGTCTGAAGCCAGTTCCACATTCAGGGTAGTGCCGCTGCCTACCTGTCTGGTCTGTGTTACATAACCTACAGAACTGAAGACCAGCGATGCGCCGGCCTGTACAGAAATCGTATAGGTACCATCTGCATTGGTAGAGGTGCCGGTCTGGCTGCCGCTAA
Organism: Pedobacter yulinensis; assembly: GCF_003029735.1. Lineage (GTDB taxonomy): Bacteria > Bacteroidota > Bacteroidia > Sphingobacteriales > Sphingobacteriaceae > Pedobacter > Pedobacter yulinensis. Next base: position 1,168,735 of record NZ_KZ686269.1, on the reverse strand, counting down.
CGCGTACACTGACGCCGGGTATCGGCTGTCCGTCTCCCTGGTCGCGGACCGTGCCGCTCACGTTTTTTTGCTGTGCAATTGCATTCCACGAGAGCAGCAGAATGCCGAGCAAGCTGAGTAAAGTTTTTTTCATATGAATCTTTGGTCGGTTAATTACCTGAAATCCTGACGGCCTGCCGGCAAGGCAGATCCTCCGGAAATTTCAGGCCGTTAAAATAATCGCCGCCGGCCCGGAGAGGTGGTCAGCTGGATGTGTTATATGGTCAATTCAGAAGCCGATTTGTCCACTTTAGCTTTTACCTTCGCGAATAACGGGTGCAGAAACCCCAGCATGCAGGAAATTTTTGCTCCAGCCGTTCCGTTCCGGTACAGCCGGATCTCCTGCCGCAGCCTGGTAAAAAACTGAAGGGCCTGGTATGATAGCCTACCCCCGGGCCGGCAGAGCCCTCATTATTCGTCTCACTGCGTCGGATTTGTACTATTATTTGCAGCAAGACGCAGACATATTTGTAATGCATTACCTAAACTTCACTACCTATTGTCATGAGAAATCCAAAATTTTTTCACCCGGTCATTAATTTACAGGATATGAAGCCCATTGAAGGCCTTGATATTCCCGGCCCCCGCTTCAAACGCCGGTTCCTGGTCACCTTCCGGGAAAAGCTTATTCCAGTGTGTGAAGCAGAGATCGGCGCTTTTTGTATCGATGACAAAGCTCTGTACCTCCATACCATGGGCCACCGTCAATATGTGATCGCTTATACCCTCGATCAACTGGAAACTTTGCTCGATCCTGAGCTGTTCTTCCGCGCCAACCGACAGAGCATCATCGCATATCATGCCATCAAAGAACTTGAATATTACGATGAGCGGAAACTGAAGGTAATCCTTAAGTGCGAAGGCCCCGCAGAGGTGATCGTTAGCAAAGCCCGCGCCCAGGTGCTGATCGCCTGGCTGGAAAACCAGTACAACTAAGCTACTGGTCTTTTCGGAATTTTATTTGTCTGTACGTTTGCAAGACGTCAATTGCCTGTAAAACCGAAAGGCTGTCCCTCGCGGACAGCCTTTTCGCAATTAACAAAACAAATATATGACGAGCAATCATATGAATTTGCTTCCCTGGAACCGGGAAGCTGGAATAGGAGCGGTTTGGGGGCGGATTCGAACCGCCGTAAAAGGCTTATGAGGCCTCCACCTGAGCCACTCGGTCACCCAACCAGTTCACTTGCGGATATGTTGTCTCTTCACAGGCGCCATGCCCGCCTGCCTGATGTTCTTCTTCTGCAGCCGGGTATCCTGACGATACGCCTTGTGTCGGGAAGGCATCGAAGTCGGCAATACAGGGATATTCAAAATAAACTGACATAACCATCTAAATTTAGCTGAAACCCTGCGCAGCCCCGGCCTCTTCTGAAACAACCATCCGGAACAAATATAAATACAAAAACTATATTTCCTATAGAAATAGTAGAATTAATTCTAATTTTTTTAAAATCATTGTTTGAATGCCCCGGATAGGGTATTTAACTGGTGTCAGGTCCAGTTGCCCTGCCGAATCAGCCGATCCGGACCGGTAAGTCATGGCAAAAAAAAAACCGGCACGCAGGGCGTACCGGTCAGTAATTATATGTCGACAATCTTATTCGCTGTCGCGCAGCGCCTTGATTTTGTCGTGTGCTACTTTAAGACCTGATTTCTGTTCGGTGATCATGTCACGCAGCGCTGCAGAAATATCGGTTTCATCGAGTGCCATTTTATAGGCCTTTTGGGCAGCGTCTTCGCCAAACTCGCAATTTTCAAGTACGGTCTTCCGGTCATGTCCGGTAAAAACCGCTTTAACGTCCATCCAGGCCCGGTAGATCTTTCCCGAGGTGGTTGTGCCCTTCTCCATTTCCTCGCCCATTACTTCAACTTCCTGTCCGAGTGCCATTCTATACTGACGGCTCTGATCGATCATTTCCAGGAAGAGCGTGCGCAGGTCTTCGTTTCCTTCTTGTAATTCTTCAAGCGCTTTCTCATATCCGACAATGCGGTCATTATTAATTTCTACCAGATCGTTAAGCACTTCGGCGCTTACTGTTGCTGTTTTCATAGTGATTCAATTTTGTTTGTATTTTCAACATGCCCGAGGCGAAAAGGTTTGTCACAACTTTAAACAGCAGGGGAGTGGCGGCTGCACAGCGGTTCGCTGTCATTGCGTATATTTGCCCCGATGAATGCCTTAAAGCTGCGCCGGGTGCGCGTTACCCGATACGTTACGCCATTGCGCGAAGGCGGCTCCATGCCAGCCCTTGCCGAAGCAGATGACGGATTTTTGTATGTACTTAAATTTCGCGGCGCCGGACAGGGCGAAAATGCCCTGATCGCCGAACTGATTGGAGGTGAAATAGCCAGACGACTTGGACTGCGGGTACCGGAACTGGTATTTGCCGACCTGGACGAGGCCTTTGGCCGGACCGAACCTGATGAGGAAATACAGGACCTGCTAAAATTCAGTACCGGGCTCAACCTGGCGCTGCACTTTCTTTCAGGATCAATCACCTTTGACCCTGCCGTTTCCGTTGTAGATGAAGAAATGGCATCGAAAATCGTCTGGCTGGATTGCCTGCTCACCAATATGGACAGAACTGCCCGCAATACCAATATGTTGTGGTGGCACAAGGAACTCTGGCTAATTGACCATGGTGCCTCGCTGTACTTTCACCATTCCTGGCACAACTGGGAAGATCAGGCTGTGAAACCTTTTTTGCTGGTTAAGGATCACGTGTTGCTTCGCCGTGCGGGCAGGCTGGAAGAAATGGATGCCTTACTCAAACCTCTGCTTACCCCGGAAATCATTGCCGGAATAGTCGGGCTGATCCCCGACGAGTGGTTGACCGGCGGCACATTTGATACACCTTCCGCGTACCGGGCAGCTTATGTTCAGTTCTTAACCTCCAGGCTGGCCCACTCGGCAGTCTTCGTAAAAGCGGCAATCGATGCAAGAGGAACTGTTTGAGTATGCCGTGATTCGCCTCGTTCCGCGTGTGGAGCGTGAAGAGTTCATCAATGTTGGTGTGGTGCTGTATTGCGCGCGCGCAAAATTCCTTCAAACGAAAACCGCGCTGGCAGAAGAACGGCTTTCGGCACTCTCGCCAGAGACCGATGCTGCAGAGATACACACGCATCTGGAAACATTCTGCCTCATCAGCGAAGGCCGCCCGTGTGGTTCGCCAATTGCCGAACTGGACGCAGCCTCGCGCTTCAGGTGGCTTACGGCGACCAGGAGCACGATTCTCCAGTGTTCAAAAGTGCATCCTGGCTTTACCGCCTCGCCGGCTGAAACCCTCTCGCGGTTGTTTTCGCAGCTGGTTGGGTAAGGTGTTACAGCAACCGCGTATGCACGAAGATTGATATCGCCCTGCTCAGGAATGAGCGAAAAGCCGGGTCTGAGCCGCCCTGCTCCAGGGTAAAGCGTTCGTCGTTCAGGTAAAGCTGGCCCAGCCCTTCGTATGCCTCGGCCTGTTTGTCTGCTGCGCCGGCTGTGCCCCAGAGCTGACGCGTATTGTGGTAGTGCACCTCCACAAGATCCTGTACCTGGATATCTGCGGGATCCTTATGCTTCAGGCGGGAAAGCTCGGCAGCGAGCGATTTTTGCCTCGCCACCAGCAGCTTCAGTTCGTCTTTCGACAGTTTTTCCAGGTGGCGCTCGGCGTGTGCAACAACTTCTGCGCCATAGGCGGCTACAGCACCTTTCCGATAAGCTGCAGCCTCATCGTGTGGCATGCCGTCATAGAGTTCTTCTGGTGATAACATGGTTTTGCTCTTTAGTTTATAAATGGTGTTGTCAATATTTTTTAGCAGTGTGCCGAGCCGCGCCCGCTTGGCTGAAAGCGCTTTGCGGTGACCATTAAGGGCTGCAACAAGGTCAAATCCGGGCTCATCCAGTATGCGGGCGATCGCTTTCAGCGGTACATCCAGCTCCCGGTAAAACAGGATCTGCTGCAGACGCAGCAGCTGGGCCGATCCATACAGGCGGTATCCGGAGGGCGACCGCAGGGCTGGCTTCAGCAAACCATTGCCGTCATAGAGGTGCAGCGTGCGCACACTTACGCCAGACAGGCGAGATACCTGCCTGACTGTATACTGTTGTTTATTCATGGTGTACGATTTACCCGCAAAGCTAGGCCATGACCCGGGGTGAGGGTCAAGGAAAATTTTAATAAATACAGTAAAGTGGTGATTTAGAGCAAATTATTTTGATGTGTTGCCCGCGATCTGGCCTGAAGCAGACGCTCCAGCTCGGTGATCAGGTCGGCTTGTGCGGCGTTTATTTTAACCCGCGCGGTGCCTGCATCGAACCACTCGATCCGGTCGACCTCTGCGAACTCGCCGAACTTGCCCGAACGGGGCGGCCATTCCATTCGAAAGGTGTTGGCCTTTACCTGTCCACCATCGAATGCGCCTTCACAGGCCCAGCAATGCACTTGCTTGCCGCCTTTTTGTGTAATGGGCTGGAGTTCAAGATAGGGGCCAGATGGTGTCAACCCGGTTTCCTCACTGAACTCCCGCAAGGCCGCCTGCAGGAGCGCTTCGCCGGGTTCGGGCTCACCTTTGGGAACGGACCACCAGCCCTCATCGCGCCGTACAAACAGCGGTCCGCCAGGGTGTGCAAGAAGGAATTCCGGCCCCCGGGGCGTGTTGCGGTAAACCAATAAACCGGCGCTGAGTTTTGCCATTTTGCCTCGTGTTTCCATTTAACAAGTCGCAGGCTGCCTTGTTTGGTGGACAGGCGTAACTTTCTGTCTGTACCGTTTTAAGGCATGATAATCATCTTGGCGCTTTTGGAACCATAACCCGTGGTAAGCCTGTAAATGTAAATGCCCGGCGCCAGGCCGCCCGGTTTATAATCGAACTGATGGCTTCCCGCTTCGAGCAAGCCGCTTGCAATCACGGCCATACGCTTTCCCTGAGTATCGAATACAGCCAGTTCGGTTTGCCCGCCTTCGGGCAGGTTAAATTCTATCGTGGTCAGGTTACTTACCGGGTTGGGGTAATTTTGTTTCAAAACAAGGGCATTCTCAGTGCCTGCATCACCCGGAACGGGGTAGGCCTGCGCGAGTGCAGCTGCGGTTTGGGTTATTTCTTCTTGGCTGTCGCCGGCTATGATCGCAAAACTAAATACCTGTTTCGCGCCCGCGGCTATTGAAACCGGTCCGTAGCCCGTCACAAAACAAACATCTGCATTGCCATTTACATTCTGGCCAAGGCCGTCGCTGCTTACGCCCGAAAGCAGCAGCTGCAGTTTTTCACTGGCCGTGAAGCTGCGGTCGGTCAGCGCGTTGCCCGCCAGCGAAGCTGAAAGGGGTGTATACAGTGCACGGAAAGATCTGTTAAGCAGTTTGATCCCGACATAGGGATGTTTGCCAGTTTTTGCTTCGAAAAACGCCGTTTTGGTTGCCTTATCATAGCGCGCAAGTTCGCCGGTTCCATCGCCGAAATCCCAATCGGTAAACAGGCCAAGGTACAGGCCTTGCAGGCCCGCGGTTCCCGGATTGCTTACCTCGTAATTGACGATCACTGCTTTTGCGCGTTCAGTATCCTTGAAAGCGATATGCCTGTTTTCAACAACGACACCGGGTCTGTTCGGCGCATCGCGATCGTCGAAGCTGGCGCTGGCCTCAAAAAGGCGCGCGTCGTTGCTGACCAGTTTGGCAGCCGTTCGTTTGACGAAATCTTCATCTGCAGTGAGGTCGGTCGCCCGGACGTTGTTGGCCAGTTTTCCGGACTCCGTACCGATCATCAGAGAGGCCTCGAACAACAGGTTCTGGTCTTTGTAGCGAAAGCCCTGCCCGATGTTACTGGTATTTTCCTTAAAGCCGATGCGTCCGTTGCTGGTCAGGGTGGTACTGATTTCATTGACCCGGTAATTCAGGTAATCGAGCGCAAAAGTTTGGTTAAAATATGCATAATCCTGGTACACTCCGCCGTTGCCATTAAGGCTAAGTCTGAATTCAACGACTTCATTATCAGATATTCCTGGCAGAACGTCAATGCTGAACGGCTCAGTGGCTGTCCTGATTGCTCCGGTAGCCATATTGCCGACAGATATTTCGGGATTGCGGATTCTCACTGAGGGGTTGGTGGTGGAGAGCCTGACGCTAAGGCCGGTAACGGGTATCAGAAAGTTTTTGAGGTCTACAAAAAGGCGGAGCGTATCGCCGGCGCGGTAATTACCAAAGGGATTTGTTGCCCGCAATGCTGCAATGCGCACTGAGGCTGGGTTTTCTGTCATGGCACGGAATACGTTCAGCCTGCCGCTGCCCATTTTTTCGCTGTAGTTCGTGCCGTTGAAAATTGGATCGGCAGTTACGCGAAGCAGTTCTCCGATCTGCCGGGCATCATAGGCGGGACGGTGCGTTTTGACCAGGGCAGCAGCGCTCGTCACGATGGGCGTTGACATTGATGTTCCTGAAAGAAATCCGTAACTTTTGTCGTACATGGTGCTGTAGATCGATGTTCCGGGCGCGGCGATACCAATGTGGCGGCCATAGTTCGAGGTGCCGCTCTTTGCATCGGTACCGTTAACATCGGCTACTGCCAGCACGCCTTCATAGGCCGCAGGATATTCTGGCTGCTCAGCGTTACTGTTGCCGGCGGCCGCAACGATGAGACACCCGCGGGCAAGGGCATAATTCACGACATCGCGGCCATAGGCGCCACCTACCGGACCCGACCAGGAGCAATTGATAATTTGCGCGCCATGGTCGGCGGCATACTTGATGCCTTCATAGCCTTTCGAAATCAATGTCGCATTATCATCCGGCCCGGCTTTGATGATCATGAGTTTTGCTGAACCGGCAATGCTTGCTACGCCGAGGCCATTGTTTGAAACTGCTGAAGCCAGGCCGCTCACGTGAATGCCGTGCTGGCTGTTGCGGGATTTTACGTTCGGGTCATTATCGGTGACCGGGTTATTGGTGCTTGCGCCGGCGAAGTCCCAGCCATAATAGTTATCTGTAAATCCATCCCCATCATCATCCACGCCGTTTACCGGGTCGGCGGTGTTCAAAAATAAGTTGGGTGCAAGGTCAGGGTGGCTGGTCTCGCTGCCCGAATCTACGATTGCAATGACCACGCCCGAAGCCTGTGTCAGCAGATCCCAGGCCTGTGGCGCACGTACCTGCGACAGGTAAGGGCTTTGTGCTACGCCCGGGTCGTTCGGTGTATAACCAGTCCGGTAAATGTAACTCGGTTCGGCATAGACCACATTCTGGTCTGTTAGTAATTCATTTATCGACGCGACCACATCTGCCTGTGCAGACAATTTGAGCTCATAAATCTTATCAAGACCGGCCGGCACCGCTGCGGTTTGTGGCAACCTGGCTGCGGAAGCGAATGGCTGCCTGACAGACATGATGCGGCCTTTGCCGAGCGTCATGTTCCCCTGTGAAACCGCTATACCATTCACTTTGGGCTCCTGCCTAAATTTTACGATCACGGTATTGGGCAGGTAATGCTGGTCGGTGACGCCGGCGGGAAGTACAAATCGCCGTTTTTGGACCGGGGCGACCTGCGCCAGACATTCGATGCTGCAACAGAGCAGGATGAACAGAATTTTTTTCATATAATTTTGGCTGGCAGCCCTTCGTTCTCCCGGCACCGGCTGAAATTAGCCAATTTCCGGGAATTGGAAAAGATGCACCAGCCATTCGCAGCAAAATCTTCCTGAGCGCCCGGCACATGTGCCCCATGGCCGGCCATTTGCCAGGGCCGTTCCTCCGGTTGCCATAGTCAGGCCTTTATTTCGTTTGCTTGCGATTTTGTTTTATTTTGCTCACCTGTATCAGGAAGTTGGCAATTAAAATTAACGTAATAAAACGACGAGACAGAACAGTACAGGACGCCGAAATGGGCGCGGTTGCGCATTTTTAGCTAAACCAAATATTGTAAGCCGGGCTTATGACTAAATTTTCATTCAAAACCCTGATGTTTTCAGGATTTTATATTGTTTCGCTTTTATTGTTCACTTTTTCTGCGGGCGCACAACTGAGTACGCGGTCGCTGCGCACAAATTACCGGTACAACCCGCTGGGTACCGATGAACCCCGGCCAGCCTTCAGCTGGAAGCTGCACAGCCAGGTAAGGGCTGCCATGCAAAAGGCATATGAACTGCGTGTTTTTACCCAACCGGGTACAAAAACAATCTGGACAAGCGGAAAAGTTAGCTCCGATCAAAACCTCCATGTTGAATACAAAGGCCCGGCACTTACTTCGGCAACTCGGTACTTCTGGCAGGTACGGGTTTGGGACAACCGCAACAAAGTATCGGCCTGGTCTGAACCTGCCTTATGGGAGACCGGCCTGCTGCAGACCGACGACTGGAAAGCACAGTGGATTACGAGCGTACGCGAAACCGGTGGCAAGGCAGCGCCCGCTGCCGAATTCAGGAAGGTCTTCAGGATCAATGGCCCCATCAAATCGGCCAGGCTTTATACAACCGCCCTCGGGCTCTATGAAACCTTTCTGAACGGCAGCCGCATCAGTGAAGATTGCCTGGCGCCCGGCTGGACCTCCTACAACCACCGCATCCAGTACCAGACTTATGATGTGACAGCGCAGCTTAAACCCGGCGACAATGCCGCCCTCACCATGGTAGGCGACGGCTGGTACCGGGGCAACCTGGGTTACAAAGGGAGCCGGGCAATTTATGGCCGCGAGGCCGCGCTGCTTTACCAGCTTGTCATTACCTACGCAGATGGCCGCAAACAATATGTCGTATCAGACAACAGCTGGCAAAGCGCTTTTGACGGGCCTGTACGCGCGTCAGACATTTACAATGGAGAAGTCTATGATGCCCGCCGCGAACGCCCTGCTTCTTTGCCTGGCTTCGATGCAAAAAATTGGCTGGGTGTGAGGTCCATGAATGCTCCTGCCGGCAAACTGGTTGCACCGGTAGGGCCGGCTGTGAAAAAACAAGAGCGTATCCGGCCGGTAAAGATCACCCGGCTGGGCCCGCAGGAGTTGCTGGTCGACTTCGGTCAGAACCTGGTGGGCTGGGCCATACTCAGGTTAAAAGGAAGGCCCGGCGACAGTGTACATGTACAACACGCTGAGGTACTCGACAAAGAGGGGAGGTTTTATACCGAAAACCTGCGTGCAGCCGCGCAGCAAAACACCTTTGTTCTCGACGGTAAAGAGCGGTGGTACAGTCCGCGGTTTACCTGGCAGGGCTTCCGATATCTCCGCATTACCGGATATCGTGGCTTGCCAGACAGCAGCAGCCTGATGGCCAGGGCGCTCTACTCTGATATGGATCCGAATGGTACGTTCCTCACATCGAACGCCCTCGTGAACCAGCTGCAGCACAACATTCAATGGGGCCAGAAGGGTAATTTTATTGACGTACCGACCGACTGTCCGCAGCGTGATGAGCGTCTCGGCTGGACCGGCGATGCACAGGTCTTTTTCAATACAGCCGCTTTCAACATGGATGTATCGGGCTTTTTTATCAAATGGCTTCGCGACCTGAAAGCCGATCAGCTACCGAACGGCATGGTCCCTGCCGTTATCCCGGACATCCGGGAGCAGGCCAATTCAGGATCGGCGGGTTGGGGAGATGCTTCGACCATCATTCCCTGGAATTTTTACCTGGCTTACGGCGACCGTGCCTTACTCGATTCCCAGTACAACAGCATGAAGGCCTGGGTCGGTTACATCAGGAGCATGAGCAAAAATGACCTGTGGAACAGCGGCCGGCATTATGGTGATTGGTTGTTTTATGAACTTGATGACGATCGTGACGGAAAATCTGCGATTACAGATAAGTACCTGATCGCGCAGGCGTTCTGGGCAGCCTCACTGCAGCATGTAATCGATGCGGCCCGGATTCTGGGCAGGGAACAGGACGAGAAACAGTATACTGCGATGCTTAAAGACGTGAAGAACGCATTTATGCGGGAATATGTTACCCCATCGGGCCGGCTGGTATCCGGTTCGCAAACGGCTTATGTGCTCGCACTGCATTTTGACCTGCTGCCAGAAGCGCTGCGCAGCCAGGCGGCAGAACGGCTCGTTGAAAACATCAGGTCTTACAACGATCACCTCACTACCGGATTTTTAGGCACACCTTACCTGTGTCATGTGCTCAGCCGCTTTGGCTACAATGACATTGCCTACAGGCTGCTTTTACAAGAGACCTATCCGTCCTGGCTGTACCCGGTAAAAAAGGGAGCGACCACCATCTGGGAGCGATGGGATGGCATCAAGCCCAACGGTACTTTTCAAACCGCAAAAATGAATTCTTTTAACCATTATGCCTATGGCGCCATTGGCGAATGGATGTACCGGCAAATGGCAGGAATCGGGCAGGAGCCGGGCTCTACTGCATATAAAAAGATACTCATCGCACCAAAACCAGGAGGCGGATTTTCTGAGGTAAAAGCTACGCTCGAAACCGGAAATGGCAAGGTGCTGTCTGCCTGGACGCTCAAAGAAGGCAAATTTAACCTGACGGTCGAAGTGCCCGCGAACAGCACGGCGCGCATCATCCTGCCCGCTGCTGCCGGTGCAGCTGTTGCAGAGGGCAACGCGCCACTGGAGAAAGCAACCGGGTTGAGCCGCGTAACCAGGCTTGGGAACGACCTGCAGGTGGAGGCCGGGAGCGGCCGGTATGAATTCAGCTACGTTCAGAAGAAATAATGGCGCTGAACAGAAGAACATTTATACGACTGGGCACGCTGGCAACAGCCGGCTGCGCCCTGCACGATACGCTGTTGTACGCCACCGTACCAGCCGTGCAGCCCGAGAACAGGGCGGTGGGCGTGCTGCGGAAGCATTTCCTGGAGCCACCAGATGCCAGCAAATCGTCAGGATACTGGTGGTGGTTTAACGGCAGGGTAGACCGCAACGGCATTACACGCGACCTGGAGGAGTTTCACAACAAAGGCATCGGCGAGGTATTGCTGGTTAACACGGCAGGCGGGCTTGGCGGTGTTCCTTATCCACAGGGCGCGAAGTTTCTGTCAGACGAGTGGCGGGCGCTGTACCGACATGCCATGTCAGAAGCGAAAAGGTTGAACATCGGTGTAGGCATTAACATGAGTTCGGGCTGGTGCATGGGCGGTCCCTGGATCGAACCTCAGGATGCCGGACGCTGGTACCTGCAGGCCGAAATGGAGCTCGACGGACCGCAGAATTTTTCGGGCGCTTTGCCGCTTCCTGGAAACCGCTCGGGCTATAAACATGTGTTTAACCCGCCGGGCTACAAGGACTATATTGACCTGCCGCTCGAGCAGCTCGACTACCGCGATACCGCCGTCGTGGCCATACCGGTCCAGGAGGGAGCCAGGTTAAATGACCGCCGTGCGGCGGTGCTGCCTGCCAAAGCAAACCGGCGCGACGCCAGCAATTTCGCCCGTGCTTCAGACGTGTATGGTCCTGCGCTTTTTGAATGGAGCCCCGCAGCTGGCGACCGCCCCATAGCGCCCGAGGCCGTGATCGATCTGAGCAACTGTATCGATCCTGAAGGCAACCTGCAATGGGCAGTTCCTCAGGGAAAATGGAAAATTATCCGCACCGGACACCGGATGACAGGCTCCCGCCTCATGATCGCCCAGCCTGAAGCAGACGGGCTTTCCATCGGTTGGTTTGACCGCCGGGGTGTCGAAATCCAGTTTGAAAAGCTGGGCAGGATTTTTATTGAAGAAGCGGCCAGGGTTGGCAACAAGCCGCTGTACTTTTGCGACGACAGCTTTGAAGACGGGTTTCCGAACTGGACGGACCGGATTATTACACAATTTAAAAAATACCGCGGTTACGATCCCGTTCCCTACCTGCCGGTACTTTCCGGTTACCTGGTCGGCAGCGCCGGCATTTCAGACCGTTTTCTGCATGACTACCGCAAAACGATGGCTGATCTGATGGCCGATGAGCATTACGGGCGTTTTGCGGAACTTTGCCATGAACACGGCATGCTGGTGCAGAATGAGTCTGCGGGACCCAGCCGTTCGGCCACCGTGTGTTTGGACGGTATGAAAAACCTGGGTCGCAGTGATTTCCCCATGGGCGAGTTCTGGCTCGGCATTACCCACGAAGATGAGGCAACGCTCGCGGCAGACCAGCCCTATGGTGTATCGAGGCTGGACAGCGGGTACAACAAGGTCACTAAAATGGTGGCATCGGCTGCCCATACCTATGGAAAAAAAATGGTCTCGGCAGAAGCATTTACAAGCATGCGGCACTGGCTGGATTATCCCGGATCCCTGAAACAGTCTTTGGACCGCGCGTTCTGTGAAGGTGTTAACCGGGTTGCGATCCATACCTTAACGGCATCCAGGCCATCAGATGGCAAGCCGGGCTATGAATACGGGGCAGGTACCCACTTTAACCCGAATGTAACCTGGTGGGAGTTTTCGAAGCCTTTTCTCGACTATATTGCCCGGTCGCAACATTTACTGCGGCAGGGCCATTTCGTAGCTGATGTACTTTTTTATACCGGCGATTTTGCCCCGAATGTCGCGCCCCAGAAGCATGTACCGCCTACCTTGGGTGCGGGTTATGATTATGACCACTGTAACGAAGAGGTGTTGGTGCAACGGCTGGAGAGCCGTGCTGGTAAACTGATCCTGCCCGATGGCATGACTTACCGTCTGCTTGTTTTACCAGACCTAAAACGAATGTCGCTGGAGGCGCTCGAAAAGATCGTTTCGCTGGTACAAAAGGGTGCCACCGTGCTGGGACCGCCCCCCGGGGAGGTCTCTGGACTGAAAAATTATCCGCAATGTGACGGCGACCTGAAAGCGCTGGTCAACAAGCTCTGGGGCAGCTTAGATGGCCATCAACGAACCACCGGGAGGTTTGGCAAGGGTCGGATAATCTGGGGGAAATCTGCGCGCGAGGTCCTGTCCGGTGACGGCGTTCTGCCAGATTTTGAATACCGGGAGAGGGATAAGGCAGAGCTGGACTTTATTCACCGTAAGCTGCCTGAGGCCGACGTTTATTTTGTATCGAACCGGCATGGGCGGCCGGCAACGGCAGTTTGCAGCTTCCGCGATGCAGCAGGGCCTGCCGAGCTCTGGGACCCGGTTACCGGCAAAAGCCAGCCGGTCGCTTTCGACCGCCGGGCTGGCCGCGCAGATGTGCAGCTGCAGTTCCATGCCTTTCAGTCCTGGTTTCTGGTGTTTCCGCACGGCGCAAAAGCCGTCAGACCAATTCCCGTTTGCCCGGCGTTTCAAAACCGCCTTATCCTGGATCGGCCATGGTCTGTAGCGTTCGATGCTGCCTGGGGCGGACCGGCGCAGCCTGTTCTGTTCGGTTCGCTGACAGACTGGACAGCACATGAAGACGAACGCATTCGTTATTATTCAGGTAAAGCTGTTTACCATACCACCTTTAGCCTGCCCCATGAACCGGCCGGGCAGGCGTTCATTGACCTCGGTACAGTTAAAAACATTGCATCAGTAAAACTGAACGGGCAGGACCTGGGCATTGTCTGGACTGCGCCCTGGCATGCAGCTGCGGGGAACAGCATGAGGTCCGGCAATAACGAACTTGAAGTCACGGTGATCAACCTGTGGCCGAATCGCCTGCTCAAAGACGCGACCTTGCCAAAGTCAGAGCGGCTTACAACTACCAATATTCAACTTAAAAAAGATGCCCGACTATTGTCGTCTGGGCTTCTGGGGCCGGTTACAGTGAAGTGGTAACAAAAAAAACCGGATCTAACGATCCGGTTTCCTTATTACATATTGTGCACTGGTTATTTTGAGCAATCGAGCCTGGTCAGGTTAACCCCGTTAACCAGGATTTCAAATTCTGTGCGGCGGTTAAGCTGCTGCATGGCCTCGGTACATGGCCGGTCGTTGCAATTGTTAACCAGGTGGCTTTTCCCATAATACTCGACGCGGATCCTGCCGGCATTTATACCCTGCGAGACCAGGTAACTTTTCACTGAATTACCCCGGTTCAGTGAGAGTTTCTTGTTGTAGGCTACAGAGGCCCTCGTATCGGTATGACTGGATGTGATCACAGTCATTTCAGGATGCGCTTTCATCAAAGCAACGAGTTTATTCAGGTTTGGCTGGGCATCGGGACGAATGTTGTACTTGTCGAGGTCATAATATACCGGATCTGCCTGGAAGATGCGTTTCAGTGAATCGCAATGTTCTAAAACCCATTGCTGATCAGTTTTTGGCCGGTGCAGTTCGATAACAACATTCATGTTCTGATCGGTCCGCAGGCCGGTTGTGGTCAGGAATTTGCCGTTGTTCAGGTATCCGGGTTTGGAAGCAAGCAAATCGTAATCGGTTTCCTTTTCGAGTTCCAGGTTAAACCGGCCATCGACATCGGTGGTAACGGTTCGTGTAACACCGTCTGCAGAAATCGCGACCAGGCTGTTTGACAGCCGCTGACGGCTCAGGGCATCGATGACAAGGCCTGACAGGGTGAGCTTGAACACTTTATGCTCAAATGCATAAATGTCATCATTCCCCGTGCGGTTGGACGAGAAAAATCCCTTATCGCGTTCGTCGTTGGTAATCATGCCGAAATCATCTGCCGGCGAGTTGATCGGGCTACCCAGGTTTACCGGAGGGTACATTGGTTTGATATCGCGCAGTGTGGTTTCGAAGATGTCAAGTCCGCCAATACCGGGATGCCCGGTAGAGGAGAAGTACAATTTATTGTCCTTATCCCAGTAAGGAAACATTTCATCGCCTTCAGTATTGATCTTAGGTCCCATATTTACCGGCTTGCCCCACAAACCCTCCGGTCCGGTCCTGACCGAATAATACAGGTCCGTACCGCCGTATCCGCCTTTTTTGTCGCTTACGAAAATCAGGACGTCACCTTTTGGACTCAGTGCGGGGTGGCCTACAGAGTATTCATCGTTGTTATATGGAAATTCTTCAATGATATCCCATTCCTTGCCCTTGGCTACAAAAAGTTTGAGTTTATTCACGCCGGTGCTGCTGGTACGCGTACGGCCCGCATTGTAATTGTTCCGGGTAAACATCAGCGAGCCTTCGGGCAGGATAATGGCCGAGCCTTCGTGGTAACTGCTGTTGATGTGGCTGTTCAGTTTCCTGGCCGGCATCAATGTTTTTTCCTTGATCTCGACGGTATCTAACCGTACATGGTCGAGCTTGTCAATAAAGTACAGGTCGGTAAAGGCCGAGCGGTCCCATTGAAACACATACGCGCTGTTCACGGTGCGGTTGCTGCTGAACATGAGGCCATTTTTGTAATAAATTGGCGAATACTCGGTTGCAGGACTGTTGATATTGGTGTAAAAAACCCGCCAGTCGGCTGCATTTTTGGTAAACCGGCGCACGTCGGTGCGGGCAAAAGCCTGCGCACGTTTGTCTGACGGAACAAGATTCAGGTATTTGCGGTACCACTGTTCTGACAGCTCGTACTGTTCGTTGTTGGCCAGGGCTTCGGCATAGTGAAGAGCCCATTCAGGCTTCACCTTATCTTCGGTAACCAGCTGCCCGTACCAGTGCAGGGCACGTTCATAATTTTTCGTCTGCCGGTAACTTTCTGCCAGCATTTCGGTTGCCGGCACGTAGTAAGGATATTTCTTTTTGAACTGCAGCAGGGCATCGATGGCCGCGGTATATTGCAGTGTTTCATACGCATCCGTAGCTTTTTTCAGGACCATGTCATTCTCCCTGGGTTGTGGCGCACTGAAATTTTGTGCCATCGCCCCGAGTCCGATCGTCAGGAAAAAACAAATGGAGAGAAGTTTCTTTGTCATGTGATCTTTATCAGAAGAATCTGGGTGATAATATTTTATTCCTGTCGAAGCTGAATTCATAACGGATCATGATCTCGTGGCTTCCTGAATTGAACCGCTTGAGGGCAGTGGTGCTCGCATCGTAAGCGTAACCAAGGTAAAACTGCGGACTAACCTGAATGCCCAGTAAACCGGATACATCGGCATTGGTGCGGTAAAGGCCACCGACAGAGATGAAATCTTTAATCCAGAATGTGGCCTGGATATCGCCCTCTACCGGGGCGCCCTTGACAGCCTTGACGAGAACTGAAGGCTTGAACTTGAAATCTTCGCCTACCGGGAACACATACCCTGTGGTGAAAAAGAAGTGCGGCACCTGGCGGGCACTGAGTTCTGTGTTCTCGTTCAGCTTATTGGGCAGCAGATCTAGCGCAGATAGTCCGGCATAGAATTTTTCGGTGTGGTAAAAGGCGCCCGCACCCGCATTTGCTATGGTTTTGCTTACATTCTGGCTAAACGCCGGATCGATCGCAGCGCCGCTTCCGAGATCTACCGAGCCATAGTTTGCTTTGTACTGCATGGCGCTGGCCTGCAGGCCGAACGAAAGTTTGGCCTCATTGTTCAGTGTCAGGTGGTAGGCGTAGCTGCCAATTGCACCTGTGGTGCTGGTTATGCCGAGGCGGTCGTCAAAAACCTGGATACCAAGGCCCATGCGCTCTCCATTTAAAGGCGATTGCACGGTGACATTACCGGTTCGGGGCGCCCCGTCAATGCCCGACCACTGGCTCCGGTAAAAGGCCGAGGCAGAAATGGCGTTGCGGTTGCCGGTGTAGGCCGGGTTAATGGCCATCATGTTGAAAACATATTGTGAGTACATGGCATCCTGCTGTGCTTGTGCCGTGCTGATCAATCCAAGTATAAAAAGGAAGATTTTAAAGAAGTTGCGCATAATTATCTGTTAATCGTGATATAGCCTACATATTTTTCAGTATCGTCCAGGATCACTACATAATAGTAGGTTCCTGCCGGCACGTCGGAGCCAATGTGCAGACCGACATTGCATTTACCATCCCAGCTGTTGTCGTAAGTGGTGTTCTTGTAGACGCTGTTGGCCCAGCGGTTAAAGACCTCGAGGCTCACCTTGCGGTTACCGGTATTGTTTACGATAAACTTATCGTTGATGCCGTCGCCGTTTGGCGAAAAACCGCCTGGAATAAATAAAGGTTGCTTTTTCAGTTCGACGGGGGTCGTGGAAGGCGTGTTCGTCTGACTTGGCGTGAGCGTGTTTGACGACAGCTTGAAGGCGATGTTTCCGTTCAGAACGGATGCACCCTCAATAATTGCTGTGTTTTGGAATGTTCCCTCTTTCTCGGCCGGTAAGATATTAAGTTTTAGCTCAATCTGGTTGGTAGCGCCAACGGCCAGCGTACTGGAAGCATCGAGCATTTGTTTAACCGAAGTTCCATTGAACGCATTATTTACCTTAAGGGTCGCGTTGCCGACCGTTGATAGTGAGGTGACGCGGAATGTCGTTCCTGCAAAAACATCGGCCAGGTCGTCGATCAGGCTCACTTTTTCCAGGTCAACAACCCCGAAATTGCTCGCTTTGAACAGGAAGGTCACGTTATAACTGCCGTCTGCGGCCTTGGCCAGCGAGGTAACTGCTTTTGTAAGACCGATCTCTGGTTTTGGAACAGTCAGGTCTACCGGGGTAGGTGAGGGCGGCAGGTCAGGACCCGGGGTAACGCTGTTGGCCGAAGTAGCCGTCGCTGGCGTGTTATCGAGCGTTGACAGGCCGCGGGCGACGGCTGTGTTCAGGAAGGTGCCGTCGCGGTTCGTCGCGGTCACATTCAGGTCCAGACTGATCTGTCCTGTTGCGCCAACGGCTAAAGTGCTGCTGCCTGCAAGCAATTCCCTGTTGCTGCCGCCGTTAAAAGCATCGTTGATGGCCAGTGTGCCGGTTGCGTTTTTGGCCACGACCGTATATACAGCGCCGCTGAATACAGCAGCCAGGTCGTCTGTTACGCTAACCTCTTTCATCGGAGCCTGTCCGTAATTGCCTACCGTGAACTGGTAACGGATGGTATAACTGCCGTTCGAGTTTCTGACCGAGCTAACCAGCGTTTTTGTCAGGCCGATCTTCGGCGCCGGGGCGGTTAGTGGAACCGGTGTTGGTGAGGGCGTAAGGTCAGGACCTGGCGTCGCGCTATTGGCTGAGTTTGCAGTAACAGGGGTACCTGAGGGCGTTACGCGGCCTGCAGCCACAGCGGTATTTTGGTAGGTGCGGTATACAGCTGGCGTGATGCGGATGTCCAGGGTTACCTGTCCGCTTGCACCCACCGCAAGTGTACTCTGCGGATTCAACAGTTCTGTATTGCTGGTTCCGTTAAAGGCTGTATTGATCACCAGGCTGGCGCCGTTTGAAATGCGTTTGTCTGCTACTGTAAATGTACTGCCCGAGAAAGTTGCAGCGAGGTCGTCCTGCAGGCTTACACTCTGCAGGGCCACATTGCCGTAATTGCTTACGGTGAACTGGAAGCGGGCTGTGTAGCTGCCGTCCGGATTGTAGGAAAGTGTCTGAAGTGCCTTTGTAACGCCGATGCGCGGAGCAGGGGCGGCAAGCGGAACGGGCGTCGGCGAAGGGCTGAGGTTGGGGCTCGGCGTGGCGCTGTTTGATGAATTCGCGCTTACCGGTGTGTTGTCTGCTGTCGATATGCCGGATGCGGTTGCAGTGTTTTCGTAGGTCTGGTAGACGGATGGCGTGACGCGGATATCCAGACTAACCTGACCGCTGGCGCCTACAGCCAGTGTGCTTTGCGAACCGAGCAATTCCGTTTCGCTGGTGCCGTTGTACGCATTATTGATAACCAGGTTTGAATTGCTCACCACACTTTTCGCTGTTACGGTAAATGTGCTTCCGGCAAATGTTGTTGCAAGGTTATCGCGCAGGCTCACATTGCGAAGTGCAGCGTTGCCGTAGTTGTTAAGCGTGAACAGGAAACGGGCAGAATAACTGCCGTCCTGATTCAGGGTAAGGTTCTGCAGAACCTTGGTAATGCCGATTTTGGGTGTTGATACCTCGTTCACCGTCACTTTAACATCGTCTGTACCCTGACAAGTCCCTGTTCCGCTCACGGTCCAGCGAAACACATACTCGCCGCCCAAAAGATTTGATACGCCGGTATTGTACTGCGTGGTGCTGGCAAATACGGGGGCGGGCGCACCGGCAGGGGCAGAAACAACAGTCCATGTACCGCTCTGGCCGGCTGTGGGCTGGCTGGCGGCTAAGGTGGTGGCAACCGGAGCAGCCGTGGTTTTTGCCACGGTTTGATCGGGACCTGCTTGTGCGGCGGCCTGCGCCTGCATGGTAACGGTAATGCCAGCCGGACTCGAAGACTTGCCCAGGTTGTCCCTGATCGTATACGAGGCTGTAAAGGTTCCCGGTGTTGCGCCGGCTTCTGGTGTGAATATGATGCTGCCTGTTTGGTTATTCACCGTAAACACCCCTTTTCCGGGCACAGTCAGGCTTTGCTGCAGATTTGGAGTGTAGGGGTCAAAGTCAATCGTGGCCGGATTAATTGTGCCGCCACTCGTTGATGGCGTGGCCAATTGGGCAACGTTCGTCGTTGCACTGGAACCCTGGCAGGTCGACATGGTGATATCGGCCGCTGTCGAATACGTAGTGTTGTATTCCTCAATGCGCACATTACGGATTTCGTGAAAGTTGGTAGACAAGCCTGTCGAAGCAGCAATGCCATACGCCAGGTTAGCCGGGGCCGCTTCAAGGTAAGCATAGTTGTCGATAATGGTCCGTGTAACCGGTGTTGGCCCGCCGGTAATGACCCGCACGGTAATGTCAAAGCCAACAGTGGCCGAGGGCTTCAGTTCAACAATTATCCGACGGTAGTTCGGGTCGGTTAGGCTGGTATTGCGGACGCCTGTTGCAGGAATCAGGTTAAAAGGCGGGTTTGCTTCATCGGCAGGGGTGAACCGTTTCAGAAACTTGTAGTTGTTCGGGTTGTTGAAGTCCATGCCATCGCCTTTTCCGCGGAGCGTAATCGACCCGGGACGGAACCCGTCACCGCCTTGCCGTCCTTCGCTGGCATTCGAAAAGTTACCGTATTCATCGATTCCAATGCCAAGGTATCCTTTACTGACCCCGGCCGACTGGCCCTGCGGGATGTTGATCTGCGAATAACCAAGTGAGCCGCCGAATCCTCCGATCGTAAAGTTTGATGTGGCTGCCGCATCGAACAGAAAAAAACAGATGCCGTCAGCACCCGTGCCGCCATACGTGTAATACTCCACATCGATCTTAAGGCCATTTACCGAGGGAAAGGACGTTGTGTTGTAGATGTAGCCTTTTTGGTATTCCCTGTTATTGGTTAACCGGAGAAAGCCCTGTCCTTCAGCATCGGTAATTGTGGTGCCGTTGGGGCCGTCTATCGGGCCCTTGCCGGCCGTCAGAAACGCAGGTGATTCACCGCCGAACTCTGTATAAGGGGCCGTAGAGTTGCGGAAGCTGAATACATAAGGAAAGGTAGCCTGCTGGGCTGATGCGAAATGCGCACTGAAAAAAGCAAACAGCAGAAGAATAGGAAGTAACTTTTTTACCATAATGATGATCTAGTAAATGTAATTTTAGGTAATCTTACTGACCATCTTATTGGCAAAACATGAGCCATTACAAGGCAATTGTTGGTCGCGTAGCCGCGCTTATACAGACAGGGGTATGATTACAAGGTAAAAATACATAATTCCATGAAAACTATCTGCCGAAAAAACGTGGCGTCACCGGGAAGAAATGTCGATATTGATCGAATAGGGCAATTCTGAAAAGCTGAACGGGACCTTCAATCCGCAGGGCAAAAAATAACACCATAAATTTTTTCGCTTTGTGCTGATCGCCCGCGGAACGCTCAAAATTCAAAATATGGGGAAATTATTCCTCGTTTTTTAGCGGTCTTACGGGGAAAATCTGTTACGTGCCTCAAATAGGCTCCCTGCATTTTCAACAGCAATGGCTCCGGTCTGTGACTGCATGAAATAAACAGCAGGGGAGTAGGTTTCAGCCCTGGCCCGGCACATGGCAAATTGCTCGATGTCAGTGTTGTGACCGCTGAGCGGGCATGAGGCTGTAGTTTTTGTCGATGAACTGGAGCATTCTTCGGGGCTTTTTACCTACTTTGGCGGCCTGAAACCTATGTTCAAGTATCCGTGCACCACTACTTATCGAACCGTTGCCAGCCTATCGGGGCCTTTGGCTTGAAACTTGCCACCACCCAAGCTGCCTGGAAGACTTGTTTTTCTCTACGGCAAAACCTTATATTTATAACCTATTATATTCCTTATTGATGAGATCTGCTACCCGAAGTATTGTTTGTTTTACTCTACTTTCAGCCTTTTGCCACTTGGCACGTGCCCAGGAAAGCATGATGGGAGAAATTTCGCTGGTTTACCTGGAGAAACTGATTGCTACCGCGAAAGAAAATTATCCCCGCATGAAAAATTTCAACGACCAGGTGGCGCGCGCCAAGCTCGACATTGGCCGCCAGAGCGTTTCCTGGCTCGATTTCTTTAACCTGTCTTACGTTAAACAGCCTCAAAATAACATAACCGTTACAAATCCCATTACCGGAGCTCCTGAATCTGGAAGTACGTTGAGCCCGGTTCTGTTGAACGGCTTCCAGTTTGGGGTGGGTGTGAACATCGGAACGCTTTTTCAGAAACCTTACAATGTAAAGCAGTCCCGAATCGATTACCGCATTGCGCAGACAAACCGTGAGGAGTATATCCTGACCCTCGAATCGGAGGTAAAACGGCGTTACTACCAGTATATCCAGAGCCTGGAAGTGCTTCGCATTCAGACAAAAGGTCTTGTTGACATTCAAAACAGCTTCAGAGATGTGCGTGCAAAATACGAGAAAGGAGCTGCTACATTTTCTGAATACAACAGCGCCATGACAACAGTAAGTGCCCAGGCGCAGGGTAAGATTGCTGCCGAAGCCGCTTTCCTGACAGCCAAAGTTGCACTGGAAGAAATGCTGGGTAAACGATTGGAGGAGGTTAAATAAGATGGAGCTTAAAAAATTTTTACAACTGCTGCTGAAGAACAGGTATGTCCTGATCCTGGTTCCGATCATTACCGTCATCATTACTTATTTCCTGACCAGGAAAATGCCCGACATGTACACCTCACAGGTCCAGATCGCAACAGGTATCGTAGACAATACCCAAAGTGTACCCAGTATCCTGGGTGCAGACGTTCTGCAGGAGAACCGGATTAACCAGGAATTCAGCAATCTGATTGAAATGATGCGGCTTAAAAAAATCATTGACCTGGTTTCCTACCGACTCATGCTGAATGACATGGAAGGGCGCAAGCCGTTTCGTTCGGCCAGCAATATGGTGCAGGGCCTGAGTCCCGAGGCCAGGCGCAAAGCCATAGCGGTATTCAAAGAAAAATACCGTACCAAACAAAGCCTGAACCTGACTAACCCCGAGCAAAAGAACCTGGATGACCTGCTGCATTCCATGCAGTATCACGAGTCAGACCTGCGCAACAAGCTCAGCATTTTTAGGTTGGGTTCAAGCGATTTTATTTATATCCAGTACGAGTCTGAAAACCCACAATTGTCAGCATATGTCATCAATACGCTTGCCGATGAATTCCTGGCCTATTACTCAGCCCTGCTTCGTGAAAACCACAACCGGTCTGTCGCATACCTCGAAGACCTGTTGAAACAGAAGTTTAAAACCATGAACGATAAAATTCTTGGTTTGCAGGATTATAAGATCAAAAATGGTGTACTGAACATCAGCGAGCAATCTTCGAGTATATACGGGCAAATGATGGCATTCGAGTCGAAGAAAAAGGAGGCCGAAAAAGACGTGGCCTCGCTTACGGGGGCCATCCGGAACATCAACAACAAATTTGAGCCGAATGCACGGGAATATGTCGAGTCCACACTGATCAGACCGAACCAGCAGATCACAGAAACGCGCGAAAAGCTGCGCAACTTGTATGACAAGTATGTAGAGAATGATTTTGATGAATGGTACCAGCCAAAAATCGACTCGCTGCAGAATGTCATGAGCCGGCAGATCAATGCTGTGAATGATAATTATGTGGGTAACCCGCTCAGTACAGCGCAAAGCCTCCGCCAGCAGAAGGTTACGCTCGAAATCCAGCTAGACCTGGCAAGATACAGCGTTCAATCACTCAACAAATCGATTGAAAACCTCAACAAGCAGTTCAGCGCCCTCGTGCCGAATGAGGCTGTGGTACAAAGTTACGACCGCGATATCGAAGTGGCCAGCAAGGAGTACCTGGAAATCTTAAATCGTTACAACCAGATCAAGATGGAATCCGGTTTTTCGGGCAAACTGCGGATTGTACAGGATGCGATGCCGGGAACGCTTGTACCATCTAAAAAAATGCTGCTGGTCATCATCAGCGGCGTGATCAGTCTGATCTTCTGCCTTGTGGTGTTTTTTGTAATCTATTACTTTGATAGTTCCATCCGCAACGCGAAAGACCTGGCCAATCAGACCGGCCTGCCTGTTCTCAGCGAACTCAACCGGATCGATGCAGGCAGCCTGCAAATGAAATCACTCTGGGAAAGCCGCTCACTGCCTGCCGATCTGCAGCGTTTCAAAGACCAGATTCGCTCTGTACGGCTCGAGGTAGCGCGTGAAATGCAGCTTTTGTCGCCAGACAGCCAGGTGCTGATGGTTAACAGCATTGGCGACCGCGAGGGCAAGTCACTGATGACGCTCGGCCTGGCCTACGCTTTTGCCGTTACAAACCGTAAGGTGCTGCTCATCGACGGAAATTTCCACAACCCCGGCCTGACCAAAATCATGAGCCAGCCACTTATGCTGGAAGAATACCTGATGTCGGGCGAGATGGGACAGGTTTCGAACGAAAGAGGCAGTGTGTTCGCGCTGGGCAACCAGGGCGGAGACAAGTCTCTTCTGGAACTCATTGATTCAAAAACTGTTACCCAGCGTCTGGCTGTGCTCAAAGAACATTTCGATATCATTCTGGTCGAGACTGCATCGCTGATACACATTGACAAATCACGCGAATGGCTGGATTTTGCCGATGCGGTCGTTTCGGTATTCGAAGCAGATCAGTCGCTTACAGAGGAAAAGAAGGCGCACGTTGCCTTCCTGGAATCGCTGAAACCGAAATTTTTAGGGTGGGTACTGAACAAGGTAGGCACAGCAGCCGGCCGTAAATAAGGTGAACGCATGATGGTTGTCTGGATCATAATACAAGTGCTTATCGGGTTCCATCTGGTTTTCCCGCTGCTGCTTTATGGGTTTTACCTGCTGCGCAAAGCAGTGGGTAGCGGATCGGTCGCCGCAGTACCAACGGAGCCGGCAGACTATGCTGTGATCATTACGGCCTATGAGCAAACGCACCAGCTGCCTGCAGCCATCCAATCCATCCTGGATCAGCATGAGCAGAATTTTATTGTTTACGTGGTGCTGGATAACTGCAAACCAGGCAGCTTTGACTATTCGCACGAAAAAGTTGTGCTCCTCTGGCCTGAACAGGTACTGGCCGGCAACGTTCGTTCACACTTTTATGCGATTAACAGGTTTGTACGTCCGCACAACAGGTTGACAATTATAGACAGCGATAATCTGGCCGACCCAGCCTACCTGGCCGAACTCAACGTTTTCTTTGACCGGGGCTATGAAGCTGTGCAAGGGGTAAGAGATCCAAAAAACCTGAATACCACACTGGCCTGCCTGGACGCCGCCCGCGATATTTATTACCACTTCTATGATGGCCGGTTATTGTATGGCGCCGGCTCTTCCGCTACGCTGGCGGGCTCAGGAATGGCTTTTACAACACGTCTTTACCAGGACTGCCTGGCCGGTTTCGACATGCAGGGAGCTGGCTTTGACAAGGTACTGCAAAACCGCATTCTGCGAATGAATAAGCGAATTGCCTTTGCGGACCGGGCAGTTGTCTACGATGAAAAAACTACACAGGCAGGGCAGCTGGTGAACCAGCGGTCACGCTGGATCAACACGTGGTTTTCGTTTTTTTATTTTGGATTTGGCCTGGTGGGACAGGGATTATTCAGGCTGCGCATGAATCAGTTACTTTTCGGCCTGGTGTTGTTGCGCCCGCCGCTTTTTATCTTTTTGCTGCTCTCAATTGTGTGTATGCTGGCTAATGTCTTTGTGTCTGCAACAGCTGTGATCATTTGGCTGGCCGGTTTCGTCTGTTTCGTGGGCGGTTTTCTGCTGTCGCTGGCTCATGGCAAGACCGACCGGCGCATTTTTCGGGCGTTGCTGCATATTCCCAAATTTATCTGGCTCCAGGTTACCGCGCTGCTTTTTGCGGCCAGGGCAAACCAGCGGTCGGTAGCTACCAAACATGATTGATGCACCATGAGAACCAATCCCGACAAGAAACCGCAAACCACGGTCAAACTTGATCCTGTCAAGGAACTTTCACGTAAAGCGGCGATTATCCTCGCATTTATCAGTGTGTTTGCATTTTTTATTAAAATACTGTTTTTGTAACCGGGCAATCCTGCGCAAGCAGTTTGTCCGCCTATCTATATGAAAAGCACCCTGTCTGATAAAAATACTGCACTTTACGTGGTCCTGGTGGCTGGCGGCCTGGTCCTGTCTGCGCTGATCGGTATGCTCGGCATTGTAGGGGCAGGGCTCATCGGTGCACTGGTGGCCGGCGTTCCGCTTGTGTACCTCGTGGTTACCCGCCCTAAATTCGGCATCATGGTGCTGATCGTGATGGCTTTCCTGGTGATGTGGGTAATTCGAATGGGTGTGATCAGTTTTCCGCTGGGGACGCTGATGGACGGAATGGAGGCATTACTTATTCTTGGTTTTTTTATCAAGCAAAAGCAGCGCCCCGACTGGAGTTTTATGAAACAACCCATTTCGATTCTTGTGCTTGTCTGGGTTACCTACAACCTGGTCCAGGTAGCAAACCCCGTGGCTGAGTCACGCATGGCCTGGGTGTATACAATCAGGAGTGTGGCGGCCGTTATGCTGCTTTTTTTTGTGTTTTGTTACCAGGTTGACAAGGTCTGGTTTATTCGCTGGATCCTGAAGATCTGGCTTTTTCTTAGTTTTTTCGCCGCCCTTTACGCCATCAAGCAGGAGATGTTTGGGTTCTTTCAATTTGAACTGAACTCGATCAGCGACCCACTGACCACTAACCTGCTGTTTATTGACGGCCACTGGCGCAAGTTCTCTATTTTTTCAGATCCGGTAGCCTTTTCATACAACATGGTTATTGGCACCATTATCTGTATCGTGCTGATCTTTGGTAGGTTGCCTGTCTGGAAAAAGATTGTGCTTGCATGTCTTGCGGCCCTGTTTATGGTCGTCATGCTGTTCTCCGGAACGCGCGGTGCTTATGTGCTGCTGCCGGCAGCGATGGTCTTGCTTGCGGTTATGAATTACAACCGCCGCGTTCTCATTTTTTCGGTTATTGGCGGCGTGTTTTTCCTGCTGCTTGTGCGGCTGCCAACTTCCAACCCCGCCATTGTTCGTTTTCAATCTGCGTTTACGCCTTCAGACGATGCCTCTTTCAATGTGCGGAAAATGAACCAAAAACGTATACAGCCTTATATCCTGACCCACCCGATTGGAGGCGGCCTTGGCGCGACCGGTGTCTGGGGTGTACGCTTCGCGCCTTATTCTTTTCTGGCCAACTTCCCGCCGGATAGCGGTTATGTACGCGTCGCCGTAGAGTTGGGATGGGTTGGCCTGATCATTTTCTGCACACTGATGTTTATCATTCTCAGAACGGGAATCAATAATTATTACCTGATCCGCGACCCGGAACTCAAGACGTACACATTAGCCATGGTATTGGTCATTTTTGCGCTTGGTATCGGAAATTACCCGCAGGAGGCCCTCGTACAGTTTCCGAATAACATTCTTTTTTACCTGTCTGCCGCATTGATTGTGGCTTGCAAAAAGTTAGATGATCAACAACAATTAACCGCCCCGATACAGGCATAAGCTAACCAATATGCTCAGGAACAAAACCATATTCATCTTTAGCCTGATGAAGTTTGACGGCCTTGCGTCGACAAATTATACTATCGCCCGCGAACTTGCCAAACACAATACCGTTTATTATATCGACAATCCGTTCACCACGCGCGACTGCATGAGGCAGAAGGACAGCCTTGAATTCCTGGTGCGCAAACCGCATTTCAGGAATGGGGCCGAAGGTGTGATTGACACAGACCTGCCGGGTCTCAAAGTGCTGATCTGCCCGCCGGTGCTTACCATCAATTTTTTACCGGAGGGCTGGCTCTACAGGCTGTTGCTCAGAAGAAATGAGCGGCGCGTGGTCAGGCGCATCAGGCAGCTGATCAGGCGTGAAAATATCGGCGAGTATATTTTTATCAATGCTTTCAATTTCCACTACCCGGCCATCGGCAGGTTACTCCGGCCAGCTTTGCAGGTATACCATGCGGTTGATCCCATTATTGTTCCGTATGACCGCCGGCATGGGCTGAAATCAGAACGCGAACTGGTGGCAACGAGCGATCTTGTTATTTGCACAAGCAAGGCGCTTTATGAACAGCACAAGCGGCTCAATCCTGAAACTTATTTTGTGCCCAACGCGGCAGATTTTAGTCACAGCAGCCGTGCAGCAGACCCCGCACTTGCTTTACACCCTTCGCTTTCAGGAATTAATCGGCCCATAGCCGGTTATCTCGGTAATATTGAAAGGCGTATGGATTTTGCATTGCTGCAGGAGGTGGCGCGCAGCAATGCGGACCTGTCTTTCGTATTTGCGGGACCGGTAGAAGGGAACTTCATTCCTGACAGCCTGCAGCAGCTTTCGAACGTCCATTTCACGGGCGCCGTGCGCTACGACGAGATACCGGCGGTTTTGAAAGGCTTTGATGTGTGCATGATCCCCTTTGCGAAAGATGAGGTAAGTTCGACCATTTTTCCGCTTAAATTATTTGAATACCTCGGGGCAGGTAAACCTGTGGTAATCACAGACTTCAACCCCGACCTGCAGCAGTTTACCCACGGCGAAGCAAGATTCTGCAGTACAGCAACCGAGTTTTCAGACGCCATTCGCAAGGTGCTTCCCCTGCGCGAACCCGCCGATGTTGCGGCCCGGCAGGCTGTGGCGAAAGAAAACACATGGACCCGCCGGGGGGAGGAGTTCTCAGCGCTTTTAGAGACGGCGCTGGAAAAGAAAAAGCGGCAGATTTAAACAATATTTCTATATCTTCGAAACACGCGTTCTCAACTGCTATAACGAGCAAGCGACTAAAACCATCTACCAATGAGCAGTGACAAGGATAATTACTGGATTAAATCGGGTCTCATCAATCTGATTCAAAATTTCTCGGGAACGATACTGAGCCTTGCTATATTTTTTATCCTTGTGCGCCTGCTGGATAAGCATGATTACGGGGTGTGGGGATTGTATATGCAGACCATTACCATTCTTGAGTTTATTCGAAATGGGCTGGTGCAAAGCGCCCTGATCAAGTTCATGTCGGGAAGCGATGCAAAAGAACACAACCACATTTTCTCAGCAACATTGACTATAAGCGGCAGCCTGACTCTGGTATGCATCATCCTTAATCTGCTGTTTGCCGGTTACCTGGCCGATGCCCTGAATGCCCCCGAACTGAAACCCATGTTTTACCTGTATAACATTGTCTTCATTTTCTCAGGTGTGCTCACGCAGATCAATTGTGTAGAGCAGGCCAACCTGAAGTATGTAGGCGTGTTTGTAAGCAACACGGTCAGGCAAATTATCCTTTGTCTTTTCCTGGTGGTTGTCTTTTTCGGGAATATGAAAACCGATGTAATGACGCTTGTCTGGGTACAAATCTTCTGTACAATCGTGGGCCTGATCATTTCCTGGTTTTACACCCGTAAATACATCCATTTCAAATACGTTTTCAGCAAGGGCTGGATGCTGCGCAT
Source organism: Pedobacter yulinensis (assembly GCF_003029735.1). Taxonomy (GTDB): domain Bacteria; phylum Bacteroidota; class Bacteroidia; order Sphingobacteriales; family Sphingobacteriaceae; genus Pedobacter; species Pedobacter yulinensis. The sequence goes on along the minus strand of NZ_KZ686269.1, from coordinate 1,140,051 downwards.
TTTTCACTATGGCAAATACGCTTTTGCAACCTGGGTCAGTTCGATTCTGGCGGGCACCATAGACCAATGGATGCTGGCTGGCATCATCTCGCCCGTGGCTTCAGGAGCATTCAGCATTGCAGTACGCATCGGAAACCTGATCGACATCCCGACAAACGCCGTGGCCACCATTGTCTTCCCGCAAAGTGCCAAACGCATTGAAACCGAGGGTAAAGGTGCCATCAAATACCTGTATGAACGCTCGGTAGGCATTATTCTGGCTATGGTCATCCCGGCGGTGATTTTTATTTATGTTTTCGATGCTTTTTTTCTCAGGCTGCTGGCGGGCGACAAATATGCCAATGCAGTTCCGATATTGAATGTTACGCTGCTGTACTGCATTTTCGGGCCATTTGGCAGGCAGTTCGGTGTAATCATGGATTCGATCGGTAAGACACGCGTTACCTCTTTTGTTGTGATCCTGAATGCAGTCGTCGTGCTTGTACTCAACTATTTCCTGATTCACCGCTATGGTGTAATGGGAGCTGCGTATTCCACGCTGATCGCCAATGTATTTGGTTTTATCGTAGCGCAAACCATTCTGCACAAGGAACTCAGGGTGAACGCCTTCAATGCGCTTATTTACGCCTACCGTTTTTACCCTGAATTCTGGAACAGGTACATCCGGAAACGCATGCCTGAATCCACATCATAACTTAGTTTCTGCCGAACAGTTTAAAGAAGAATTTTTTTAGTTTCTGCGTTCCCTTTTGCATAAAACGGTTGCTGCGCGCAGCCGGCCTGAATCCTCTGAAGGCGGTGCGGCCCAGGTAACCGTAAAATAGGTCGCGGAATTGCACATTACCCTGGTAGTCCTCATAAATTGGCTTTTGTGCAATGAAATGGACCAGGTTGGGCAGCTGCTGGTACTCAAACGAGGCAAATGCGTTCCAGGAAGGATCAATCGGCGTCCAGTTATCGGCCAGGGCCACATTGAGTCCGTATTGGTCCGGGAATTTAGCAAAACGCCTGTTTTCGTAAATAATGCGAAGTACTTCCTCACCCAGGTTCCTGGCTTTCCAGGCTTTCAGGTCGAGCAGCAATACGCCGCTGTTAAAATAGGGAGACTTGCCTGAAAGACCCAGTTCCCGGTAGTTACCTACCCCTGCAGGGTTGTCAAAGGTTCCGAGCGGGTCAAGCACGGCGCCGGCAATGCGGCCCTGCAGATCGGTATTCCAGAGTTCGCTGATCTCGCCATTTACAATTGTATCTACATCCAGGTAAATGACCCGCTCCAGTCCGGGCAGCGTTTCGCTGATGAAAAGCCTGGCATAAATGTTCAGGGGATACATGGTCAGGTCAATCGGTACCCTGGCATTTGCAGGAATAGCCTTTTTCAGAGGAATCCAGTTCAGTGTAAAGTCGGGTGCGGCGACAGACTGTTCGACCTGCTTTTTGCGCCCCGTGCTGATCTGGTCGTCGATGATGTAATAAGAAATAGGCTCGCCGGTATGGTGATTCTCGGCAATCGACTTCAACAACGCACACAACATTTCTGCATAATGGTTGTCACATATACTTACCAGGGTGATTGTTGTTGCCATAGTTTCTTTTTAGCTGCCGGTGTTAAACACCTGTATTGTTAGTCTTGTTGCGCGGTGTCAATTACATCCCGCCAGATAAACCGTTTGGTCATAACCTTTTTGGGATGTTCTTTGCCGATCCTGAAGCCCATCCAATTTTTAGGGGCAATGATCTTTGTCGTTTTGTCTGAGAGATAGGCCGCCCACCAAGAAAAACTGCTGTTTGATATGATCTTGATGTCGGCATTCAGGATGATCTGAAAATCGATGATCTCATTGTTGTACGAAAAGATAAAATTCGGTTTTTCGCCAAAGAATTTTTTTACGTAATCAATGTCGTCGCTTACAAAATAAACAAGGTAGGTATCCAGGTTCTCTATGCTGTCCAGCTGCGCTTTGAAATAGGTGATGGGAAGGGAAATGTCCCGTTTCAAATAGGTGAGGTAGTCTGTTCGGCGAATGTGAACGACAATGGTCCTGTTGTTTCTGAACGATTCGCCGAAGAGCGTGTCAAACTGATCTGTATATTTTTTCTTGATTTTAAATGTCGGTTTAAATCTTGCAGGCGTGTGTTCGTAATAAAAATCTGTTTGAAAAAAACCTGTATAAAGGGTGCCGTTAACGGGATCCACATGGCGCGGTACCTGGATATTCTGGATGTAATTTCGTTTCAATGGCAGGACATGCCCCATTGTCCGGGCAAAAACCGAATAGATCTTGGAACTGATGGTCAGGTTATGGTACATACCCAGGTCGAAATACTGGCCGATCCTGGAATGATGCGGGTTGACAAAAAACATGATCTTGCCCGGCGCACGCGATCTCAGGTAGCAGAAAAAGGCAAACTGAAAAAGCTGGTTACCCAGGCGGCCGTTAAATTTTACACCGATCATGTTCAGATTGTCTTATGCTTAATAGTTTCGGATAAATTGCTTGACTTCATCATCATTCTTTGCATGCAAAATCTGAGCTCCGGAAAACTTCGGATACAGTTTATGGTAACAGCCGAAATGATGTTCGGGGCCTTGTTTACTGAGAATAATATTGGTACCGCCAAAATAGCTCGCCAGCGTTGCCGTGCCGCCATGAATGGACAGGAATTTTGATGCATTGGCGTATACCTGCAGCTGCAGGTGGTTAAAATTATTTGCCTTAGCCCGGTTTTCCCGCCAGAGATTCTCCAGGAGAATGACCTCCGGGTGCGTCTTTTCCAGCCAGGAATACTCGTCCATGTCATAAATGTCGCTGTTGTCCATGGTAATGTTTTGCGGGCGGGGCCGGTTGTAGATAATGGTGTACCTGTCTTTCAGTTCAGAAATGATGTGGTCGAGCAGCTCAATGCTGAAAAAACTGATCGGGGGGCCGTCCCATTCCATGTTATAGCGGTTGGCAATGACCAGCACCGGCTTGTCAAAGACATATACATTGTTCTGGTACGTCTCTTTCAAAGGTACCTGCGCCCACTTATTCATGTCATAATCTTGGCTGTACAGGATCCTTGGCATTTCGAAATTATAGTTGCCCTCCGGACGGCGGGTGTCATATTTTTCCTCATGCGCCGGCGAGAAGAAGTAAAGCTCGCGGGTAAACTTAGAAGACTCGGTTTTTTTTAGCGTACCGTTCTTGTGATGCCAGTAAGCGAAGGGGAGGGCAAATTGCAGCTCGGGGGCAAATTCCCCGTCAAACGATGTGACCTTGTATTTTGGCTTGAAAATATAATCACGCAAAAGGTATTTTGCCTGAACGGCAATGCAATAATAGGTATCGCGGTAGTAGTACCGTAAACTCCAATGCATCTTGCCGTAACGCAGGCGCACGTAGGCGCTGAAAATTTTATTAAGGATGTTTCTTAGCATATTATCCCTTTACATATTCGCTAACGCGGCTAAGATGCAATTTTAACCGGTTCTTAAACGATTGCACAATGCCGCCCTCTGCAATAAGCCTCCTGGACGAGGTAAAGGCCCGCGTTTTGTCGCCGGTAACCAGCTGCAGCCGCCCCTGGGTCTTCAGGTTCACCGCCATCTTTCCGTCTTCAGCCTCGTCGACAAAATAATCGCTTCCAAGCGCGTTGTCAAACTTCCTGACCTGGCTTACCTGGAAGCCGGTGGTGCGCCGGGCAACTTCGGTCACAAAGCCCATATTCAGCCCCAGAAAGTTAATGTGTTCACGGTTTCTTTTCCTTACCCGGATCAGCAACCCGGCAACCTTCTCGTACAGGTAGTATGGAAGCCGGCTCTGGCCCAGGCCGGGCATGAAGCTGTAACGGCCGTAAACGCCTACAATTTCACTGTTCCGTTCCATAGGTCTGACCATATATTCCATCCAGGTAGGGGGATAGAACGTGTCTGAATCGGCGCACAGATGGAATTTTCCGCCCGCTACCTGCAATCCCAGCTGCCTCGCGTGTGGTGTGCCCTGCTCGGGCTGCAACACGTTGCGCACGCCAATGCGGTCCAGAAGCTCCTGAGTCCTGTCTGTCGAATTGTTGTTGATAACAACGATCTCAACGGCACGGGCGGTTGTATTGGCCGCAAGCGAGGAAAGGGTGCGGAAAATGTTGTTCTGTTCGTTCCACGCGGGTATCATGACCGAAATTTCTGGCGCATCGGCCTGGAAGCGCTTCAGGCGCTCACGCAGGTCTGCTATGTCTGCCTCAGTCAGGCTGTCATAATTTTTCCCTGTGTACAGGTGTGGCCTGATCCAGGCTGGAAGGTTAAAAATCGACATCAGTTTAAAAAATAATTGTAGTTAAACCTGAGGTGCCTGTACAGGTGCCTGGCTATACGGATCGGTAAATTTGTCGGGTGCCGACGCCAGTCGCGTTCAAACGTACTGGGCTCGTCGCTCGAGTTTTTTTGCTCAAAAAGGTCTTCGAACCGCTCGTAAAATAAGGCTTTTCCGTTTTTTTTCAGAAAAGACATCATCATGCTGTATTCCGCCTTCTCTACATTAACACCTTCCTTGTAGCTGCCAAATTTATCCATAAAGCTGCTGCGCCGCAGGTGCGGGTGGTCGCTGTACATGTAGAACTTTTTATAACTGCCCAGAATATTCAGGGCATTGAACTTCATGACTGAAAAACCGTCGCGAAAATGTTCTAGGTAAGGAAAACGCTGGTAGGCATAGTAGCGCACCATATCCAGCGAGGGATCCTCGGCCATCCAGGCAACAGAAGAAAGGAGTTTTGGCGGAAAAGCCGGCAGCGGTACGAAGTCTTCCTGCACATACAGGGTGAGCGGCCTGGATACCGCACGCTGCCCCTTGTTGATGTTGTTGCCCAAGCCGCGGTTTACCGGCGTAGTAACCAGGACAAAGCCATAACCTGCGGCCAGGTTTTGAAGCGCCTGCAGGTTTTGCGGCTGGCTGCCGTCATCAGACACGACAATTTCGCCAAAGCTGCATTCGAGGTCTTCCCAGGCTTGCAACTGCCGCTCGAGCGATGCAGGCCTGTTGTAGTGCGTAACGAGCAGACTGATGTCGGGGAAATGATTTTTTTGTGTCTTCATACCTGAAGTCGGAATTTACTGTTCCCCTGACCGGTAACAGGGAGATGTATTGAGCCGGAATATTAAAAATAAAGGTCCTTATAACATTTTGCAACTTTATACTGAAGGAATATTTTCCGGAGCGCGCGAACAAAGATATTGTTTTTGGTGCGCCAGTCGGGCCTGTAAGAAGCGGTGCTCGGCTCGTCGGCGTTATTCATCTCATCGAAAAGCGCATATACGTCGTGAAACAAAATGGCTTTGCCCTTCTTTTTCAGAAAGTCAATGGTCATGGTGTATTCGGTGATGTTCACATTCTCGCCCTCACGGTAGCGCCCAAATTTTTCAAGAAAGTTGCTTCGCCTCAGGTGCGGGTGGTCGCTGTAATAATGGAATTTCGGGTAACCGGGATAATACCATTTAAACACCAGTTCATCGAAACCCCTGGCATAGGGCTTTGTATAAGGGTAGGGATAGTACGCAAACAGGCGCGCAATGTCAATGGAAGCATCGGCCTCAAGCAGTTCAAATGCATCCCTGAAATGTTCGGTAAAGGCAGGTTTCGGTACGAAATCTTCCTGCGCATATAAAGTATAGGGCCGGGTTACGGCATCCTGTCCCTTATTGATGTTATTACCCAGTCCTTTGTTTTGCGGTGTGGTGATCAACCTGAAGCGAAAACGTTCCTGAAGCGCTTTCACCTTATCCAGGTGCTCAGGTTTGCTCCCGTCGTCAGACACGACGATCTCGCCGAAACTCACACCAAGTTGTTCCCAGGCCAGTAACTGCCGCTCCAGCGATGCTGAACGGTTATAAATGGTAACGAGAAGAGCGATATTTTCGTAGTGTTGAGCTGGCATATACAGTGATCAGACGTAGGATGATGTTAACCGGTTATCTTTTTAACTTTTTTCCAGAGTTTTAGTTTCACCTTTTCTATAAAAGCGCGAAGCCTGCTGCGCGGGGTAAACCCTTTCCAGGGCGTTTTTTCCAGGTAGGCAAAAAACTCGCTCGCGTATTTTTTACTGAAATAATAATGCTCGTAGATCGGTTTTACCATGATAAAGTGGATCAGCCAGGGGTCGTCCATCTCCTCAGTGGCGTACACGTTCCAACGGTGGTCCAGCTTGTGCCAGTTGTTTACAAAAACAATATTCAGCCCGTATTGATCCGCATAAGTGATGTGTTCCAGGTTCTTTCTGACCACCTCAAAGACCTGGTCAGTTACATTGGTCTTTCGCCAGAAATCGAGCTCCATAATAAGCAGGCCGCTGTTAAAATAAGGCGTTTCATGAGGATAGCCAAGTTCGCGGAAGTTTTTCACCGCCGCCCATTGCCGGCCCCCGAAACTCTCCATAGGATCCTGAACAGCTGCAATGTGTTTGCCCTGCAGATCTGTATACCAAAGAGCAGAAATGTCTTTGCGTACAATCATGTCAACGTCCAGATAGAGCAGCCGCTTGACTTTTTCAGGAATGAAATGAGGCGCGAACAATCTGGTAAAGACTGTGATGGGATAAATCGTATTATCGAGTGGGAAGTTGAATCCCTGAGGAATCACATCCCGGTTCTGGTGCCAGATTATGGTGATCTTGTCGGGATCGACAGACTTTTCCAGGCGTGTGATGTTGCGCCGGCTGATGCCCGTGCTGACAATGTGGTAATCGATGTGTTCGCCGCTGTGGTGGTTATCGCTGACAGACTTCAGGAGGGCCGCAAGCATGACGGCGAGTTTGTTGTCTGAGACCGATAAGATGGTGATGTTTTCCTGTTTCATTCGAAGTAGCCCGCGTAACGTGCCTTACAATCCGCTTAGCCGCGTTTTTTGTTGATCATTTTGCTTGAAGCCTTAACCAGTTTGTAATAGACCTTTCTCCATAACCTGATGTAATTGCTAACGGGGCTGTAATTGGCCCATGGCGTCATATCGAGGTATTTGTAGAAAGTATCCTGGTAATATTTGCTGCCATTATATGACTTGTAGATCGGCTTGATATCAATAAAATGCATAATATAGGGGTCCTTGATGTCCAGGATAGCCTTACAGTTCCAGCGCGGGTCAAGCTCGAACCACTTGTTGGCAAACACCACGTTTAGCGGGTATTGATCGGCCAGGCTCAGGTATTCTTTATTTTCTTCACTGCAGCGTATAATCTGCTCCGGAATATTTGCTTCGCGCCAGGCTTTTGTTTTTATGTGCAGCAGACCGCTGTTGAAATATTTGGTGTCAGGCGACAGGCCCAACTGGGCATAATTTCTGATGCCCGCCCATTCACAGCTCACAACCTGAGAGTGGTCCTGCACACAGCCTACCATGTAATCGCCGATATCGGTATGCCAAAGTTTTGAAATATCGGTTACCACGATCATGTCCACATCCAGGTACAAGACTTTTTCAGCCTCCGGCGGAATAATGTAAGGGGCAAACATCCGCATGTATGCTACGAAGGGCAGGGCTGAACCATCAACCGGCAGCACCATGTCTTTCGGCAACACCGACTTCATGTTGCAGAAATGAAGGCCATACGCCTCCGGATTCAGGATGGTTTTCAGCTTGGCGATGTTTTCGCTTGTGATGCCGTTATCGATAATGTAAAACTCGATCCGCTCTCCGGATGTGTGGTTCTGCTCAACAGACTTTAATAATGCAGCCAGGAGAATGGCGTAGTGGTTGTCTGTTGCGATGACGATGTATATGGTATCTTGTTGCATTGACATGGCGGTGCGCTAAGTTACAGATTTACACTCATTGTTTGGTTTCTTTTGTATTCTTTCCAGATACGCAACGCTGAGCTAAGGGACGGAACCGCAAAAAACGGCAACGAAAAAGCGGGACAATGCTGTCCCGCTTGATGATATGAGAAGTGGATATTACTTGGTGTAAATGTTCGCATGATTCCGGTAGCCGGCCGCGGTGTTGTAATGCCAGTCGGCAAACGATGCTCCGCCGGACCTTGCCCAGGCATCAAAATTCAGGTAGGCAGACGAAATGGACCTGGTCTCAACAGGGTAAAGAAATGAACCATAAATATCGATGGCAAACGGCCTGTTATCTGCAGTCATGTAAAATCTGCCGGTTGCAGGGTTCGAAGTATCGCCTTCTTTGCCAAACAAGGCCGTATTGGCTAGAGCCGTTGGCTTGTAATTAACCAAGTGCACTTCTCTGCCGCGTTCCAGTTTGCTGATCATGAACGGGTTAAAAGGTGCAGAGGCTGTGAATTCATCACTTTGCGGCGTACTGAACAGGATGTTCAGGGTAACCGGACTGCCTGTAATTTTCTGTGATGCGGTTTGTGTGTTCACCATCGTCGCATTTGTTCCGAATAGATTCCTGTAATTATCAAATGCAATGATGACCGCTTCGTTGTGTCCTTTTTCAAGTCCGTTGGCATCCAGCTGAATGTAACTTCCGGCAGAAATGCTGCTTCCGGTAACGGCGGCGACCTGCGACGGAGCCAGGCCGGTCAGTGCCACGCCGAATCCGTTTTGGAAACTCGCGCCGGCTGCAAGCGGTTTGTATTCTGCAGTAAGGTCTTTTACCTTGTTGCTGGCACTGATGGCGAACTTGTACCGGTAGCTTACCACCAGGTCGTTCATGTCATAATCGGCAACGATAGGCCACTGATCTTCGAAGGCGAGTGTACCCCAAACAGATTCGCTTGGATAATACCGGTTGTAAGCACGTTCAGGATCGTTCGGGTAGGCGTCACTTTCATCAGGAATACCATCGCCGTCCGTGTCTTCAATTTTATCGTCAAGAAAAGGAATGTCTTCAGGCGAAATGGCTTCTACCGGGTTTGACTGCGCGTAAAACATCAGGTCGTTGAAGTCCTGGTCGCTGCCTTGTCCGGCGGTGCGGTTAATGTCTTCAAAGCCAACAATAAATGTCTTCTGGCCTGAATTGTTCAATAATACATTGTGTCTTTTCAGTTTACCGTTCTCGGGGTTAAGTTCTTCGTTGGTGTAGAACTTCTGTGCGTTGAAGTCAACAGATCCATCGTTTCTGTAAGCATTTTGCAGCAGCACGAAGCCGATCGAGGTTCCAGGTGCAAAACGGCCGATCTTGACCTTATCGCCCTGAACCATGCTGCCTTCGCCGCGGGCGCCTGCCAGCGATGCATTCGGCAATACGAGGTGTACAGTACTGATGTCAGCTTCGGTGCGTGGCTTCTGCCCGGTCGGATAGGTATAATACCCCAGCGAGTTCCGGTAATCGGCGCCTTCGTGGATAAACGTGATCCACACATCTGCAGTTTTGGTGATCGTCAGATCGGTTGGCGCTTCAGTAGCGAGGTATTTTTCCTGTGCCACCTTCGATTCAGGCAACGTATGGTTGATCTGCTCCATCAGGCTTGCAAAGTCAATGTTATCTACTGCCTCACGTACCAGCGGTCTGCCCAGGTTGTCAAATTTAGTTTTGTCATACACATATTGTGTGGCCGCGGTCAGGGGCGAAGCAGATTTCAGCGGAACGTCGGTTGCTGCCGTTTTCTGCAGGCTGATGTTTCCGGAATAACCCGTAGGGCCGCCAATGATTGCGCTAACCGACTGGTCTCCGCCTATATAAGCCTGAACAAAACGCGCCAAACCTACGTAGGCTGGGTCAATAACCACCTCTTTCATTGCTGTCGGTACGTTAAGCGTAGTTCTTACATAACCATCTTCATCACTCATGACCGTGGTCAGGGCTGTGCCTTTGGCTTGTGTTTCCATTCCGTAAATGGAAACGAGCACTTTAGCAACAGGCTGGTTGGTGCGGGTAAGCAGCCGCACGTTCACCTTGATCTGGCGGGTTGTGTTGTATGCGAAACCATCTGGAGCCGCTTTTTCGGTGTTGTTGGGTAATGTCTCCTCCGGGCCGGCCTGCTTTTTACAGGACGTCACTGCAAATAGGGCAAGGACAGGGAGAATTGGTAATAGTTTCTTCATTTTCTTAGGGGGATACGTGTATTGTGTACGCACTAAAATGAAAGAATGGTGCCTGCGCCTATGAACTGGGTAATAATTATCGTAATTTCATGAAAACCAGTGTTATAAATAAATTTTTAATTTTTTGTTGTTGGTATTGTGGGGAAATTTTTTCCCTTTTTTATTTCCACTGATGCTGCAATTGGGGAATCTCCGCATCGCATCCAAAAACCGGAAAGCCGGGCCAACTTGCGCGAAACGGCGTTTTCTGGTAAACTTCCGGCTAGGAACCGGTTATGTTGAGAACGGCCATGAATTCATTGCGGTGCGTCTGCGGTTCGTAAGCATAAACAAAACGCTCGCTTGCATGCGTAATAATAGAAAGGCCATAACTTTCGGGCAGCAGTTCGATCGACGTCTCGTCGACCAGGGGATTCAGAAACCTGAACGAATAGGGGCCCTGCACGGCGATCAGGTGATTATTGTTTTTTCCAAAACTGATGTGCAGTTCCGTGGTGCCGGCGGGAAAGGGAAAACCGGCTTCTTCGCAGAAAAATCTGAGCGGCGAACCTGTATAAGTCTTGCAGATGGTAAGCTGTTCCACATCCAGCGTTACCAGCATCCGGGCGCGTGCATCGGTTACGTGTTTTAGGAAATTGGTCGCCATTTCAATAAGGACGAGCCGCACCTTTCGCAATAAACCTGCGTTGTGAACGCCATAGCTACGCAGTTTTTCCAGCACACTGCTGCTTACCTGGTATAGTCCGTCTGCAGTTTCAGGAATTTCAATCGGGATGGAAATAGGGAGGTGATTCATCAAATCAGGACGTGGCAGTTTCTGGAGAGTCTTTGATGACAAAAACTTTGTCGAGACGTGTCAGTTCAAAAAGGTTCTGGATGTCCTCGTTGAGCTCGGTTAGTGTCAGCTGGCCCTTTAAGGGCAACAGGTTCTTCAGTATCGCGACCAGGGCACCAAGAAAACTGCTGTCCAGGTAGGTGACGTTTTTGAAAGATATGACAAGCTGTGTTTCCCCGGATTGGATGTCTTGCAGAACCTTATCCTTGAAACTTTCCGCTTTAGAAAGGTTGGCCTCGCGTTCCTCGATCGTGATCAATAAAACGTCGTTGATCTTTTCTTTTTTTAAGTTCATGTTATTTGCGTTTAATAATGATGATGCTGCAGTCGTCTACCTGGGCCTGGTTTTTATTGAATAACTGGTCTTTGATGGTTTCGGTCGATACACCTTTGACTTTGAGGCCGAGAAGTTTGCCTTTAAACAACTCGAGGTCTGATTTTTTCTGGCCGTTCATTTCAAAATCGATCATGCCGTCTGAGATCATGTAAAGTTCTTCGCCACGCTCCATCACGATCTCGGTCTCATCAAACGGAAACTGCTCGGTAAAGCCCAGCAGAATACCAGACGACTGGAAACTGTGCAATCCCTGTTCGTGGTTGTCGAATTTGAGGATGGGCAGGTCTCCGGCACCAGAGTACAGCACGCGTCCTTCCTGATCGTCCAGCAACACGATGCTTACTGTTGAGAATATATCTTCCAGCAACTCGTCTGCAAACAGTACTTTATTCAGTTTTGACAGGATTTCAGACAGTGAGTAATTCTCATTATACACGCAAAGCCTGATTGCCGAGCGGATGTAACTCAGGAAACTGAAGGAGAAAAACCAGGCGCCCCAGCGTTTGCCCATTACGTCGCCAAGAATGACAAAGGTATAGCGGTCGTCTACGCGCACAAAGTCAATAAAATCGCCCCCTGGCTGGTCCTGGTAAAACTTGCTGTAATAGTTGATGCTGAATTTTTGAAGCTGAGGGGCCTTGCGTGGAATATTGCGCAGATTCAGTTTTTCGGCAATTTCCTTCAATTCGCTGAGCGACCGTTCATAATGTTCCCGTACCGCGAGCATCAGGTTGTTGATCTTGGAAAGGATGCGCGCGGGTGGAATATCCTTCGCCATATAATCGATCGCTTTCAGATCAAGCCCCTGCTGAATGAAATGCTCGTCGTTTACCGAGGTCAGAAACAGGAAGGGAACGTTGCGCAGCTGCTTGTTTTGAAGCAGCCGCTTTCTGAAGTCGAAACCATTCTTATCAGGCATCTCGTAATCAGAAATGATCAGGTCGGGTATGCGGTCTTCCAGTATCTTTTCAGCCTCATCTACAGAGAGGGCCGTGGCGCAGGAATAGCCATGGTTGGTCAGCAGCCGCTCATACAGCTTCAGCTGAATGATATCATCATCAACCAGAAGAATGTTTTTATCCATCGATCTTCGTATTTATCAGTGACCTGATCATTATAAAAATACCTGTAGCAACGATAATCAGACTGATCAGGTCCATCAGCGTAAAACCGTCATCGGCCGTAAAATAAAAAATGGTGAACATTTCAAAATAAGGCGGAGCCGGCATGACGATCATCGCGAAACCAAGTGTTATCAGCAAGATACCTACAAAAAGCCTGAATACGTTCACGACCCGCGCGTTCAACCGGATTTTTTTTGCTTCGCGCGAATCGAGGTGATTGCTTGTAAGCAGGAACTCAAGCTGGTCGAGGGTTTCTAGGTTAGCTCCACCCATAGACATGCGCTGAATTTCTTTTACAAGGCTCTTGTTGTTCAATTTGGTTTCCAAAGCCTGGTCAAGCTTTGACTTTAGTTTTTTTATGTTTTCAGAGTCCAGGTCACTGGCCTCCAGTAAATTAATAAATTCATCAAGTTTTCGATGTACCGCTTCACCGTCATCATCAAGATGCCGGAGGCGGTTTAAATCATCTGAAAGTTTATCGTTCTTCGCCAAAATGTACTAATTTCAGGCTTTCTTATCTGTAGCCTGATTCATGCCTCTTTTATCTATCATCACTGTTAACTACAACCAGCCTGAAGCTACGCTTCAACTTTTGGATTCGATCTCAGCCTGTGCTCCTGAATGCAGTTATGAACTGATCCTGGTCGATAATGGCAGCGGGCCTGAAAGCGTCGAACAATTTAAGTTATTAAACAAAGATATTCAATTTATCCGTTCAGAAAAAAATCTGGGCTTTGCAGGTGGAAATAACCTGGGAATCAGGCAGGCAACCGGCAAATATCTTTTCCTGGTCAACAATGATACTGAATTTACCCCTGGGCTGGCCGACCAGTTGATCGCCACATTGGAACGTAATCCGCAGGCAGGAATGGTATCGCCGAAGATCAGGTACTACGACGAGAAGGAAATTATACAGTATGCAGGTTTCACACCGATGAACTATTTTACCTGCCGGAACCGCTGCATCGGGCAGTGGGAGGTCGATAAAGGGCAGTACGACAATTATGAAGGTGAAACGGGTTTCGTGCACGGCGCCGCCATGATGGTAAGCCGGCAGGCGCTCGTGCGCGCAGGGATGATGGCTGAAAATTACTTTTTATACTACGAGGAAATGGATTGGTGCGACCGGATCAGCCAGGCGGGCTTTAAGATCATGCTGAACACACGTGCGCTGATTTTTCATAAAGAGTCGCTGGCGGTAGGCAAGAAAAGTGCTTTAAAGGAATATTTCATGAACCGCAACCGGATTCTGTTTATCAGGCGGAACGCCGGCGGCTTGCAGCGCACTTTTTTTTGGCTTTATTTTGTCACCTTTGTGGCGATGCGAAATACCTTCGCTTATCTGAAAAACGGCGACACTGCATTTATCGCCGTGTTCTGGCGGGCAGTGTGGTGGAACCTCACACAACGGCGCGACAGTACAAAACTCGGTTTTGACCTGAAATAAAAAACCATGGAAATAGTTTTCTGGATAGCTCTCTTTCTGATCGTATATACCTATGTGGGTTATGGCGTATTGCTTTTTATTCTGCTGAAAGTACGGCGGCTGCTGGCAGGCAGGCGGGTACCGCCAGAGCCGGCGTTTCATGATCTGCCCTCCTGCACATTGATCGTGGCCGTGTACAATGAGACGGGCCTGCTGCAGCAAAAAATTGCCAATACCCTCGCATTACAATATCCTGCTGGAAAATTAAAGTTTATTTTCGTTACAGACGGCTCAACAGATGGCAGCGATGCGGTGATTCGCTCTTTCCCACAGATTGGCCTCCTGCACAAACCTGGCCGTGCCGGCAAAATTGCAGCCGTTCATCGGGCCATGGAACAGGTCGATACTGAAGTTGTTGCTTTTACCGATGCGAACACGTTTCTAAACCCCGAAGCATTGCTTAAAATCTGCCGCCACTATGCCGATGCAGCGGTTGGAGCGGTAGCCGGAGAAAAACGCGTCATGATGGAAGAACAAGACGATGCCAGCGCTGCTGGCGAAGGGTTTTACTGGAAATATGAATCGAAACTGAAACAGTGGGATTCCGAACTGCATTCTGTGGTCGGGGCGGCCGGCGAACTGTTTAGCGTAAGACGTTCGCTGTATGTGCCCGTGCGTGCCGATACCATTCTAGATGACTTCATGATCTCCATGAACATCGCCAGTGCAGGCTACCGCATTGTCTATGAACCTGAAGCATATGCCATGGAAGGCGCCTCTGCCGATGTGGGTGAGGAACTGAAACGCAAAGTTCGGATTGCCGCCGGTGGCATTCAATCTGTGGTTCGCCTTAAGGCATTGCTGCTGCCCTTCAAATACCCGGTGCTCAGTTTTCAGTATGTGAGTCACCGCGTACTCCGTTGGACAATCACACCGCTGCTGCTCATCCTGGTGTTTATATTGAACGGCTTCCTGGCCTGGCAGCGCGCCGGGCTCATTTATGACCTGCTTATGCTGGCGCAGGTCGCTTTCTATACTCTTGCATATACAGGCTACCTCCTTGAAAAGCGGCAACTGAAGGTGAAGGCCGCCTTTATCCCGTATTATTTTTGCATGATGAATTATGCCGTACTGGCCGGAATAATCCGTTACATGAACGGCAAGCAATCAGCTGCCTGGGAAAAGGCCAGGAGAAAATAAAAGAGCGCGTCTGATCTGACGCGCTCTCAACATGGTTATTTATAAATGTTATTCGTTTGCCGGTAACCTGCCGCGGTATTCACATACCAGTCGAGGTAGCTGGTCCCGCCTGATTTGGCCCAGTCCAGGAACCGCAGGTAGGTGGAACTGATGGACTTGGTCTCTGAAGGGTAGCTGAAGGCATCGGCAAAGTTCAGTGCCCATGGCGAGTTGTTTTTATCCAGGTAGTACCGGCCGGTTGCAGGCGCGCTGTTATCTGCTCCGGTTGTAAAGAGGCTCTTGTCTGCCTTGTCTGTCGGCACATTGTTCGGCAGGTGAACCTCGTAGGCACGCCTGCGGTTGCTGATCAGGAAGGGATTGTAGGGAGCCGTGCCCAGTGCTGCCGTGGTGACGGGTGATGTGAACCTGACCGTTACGCTGGCAATGCTGCCTGTAGCTTTTGCTTTAGACGGGTCGGTATTGACCTGCGGGCTTCCGTCAGCGTTTTTAAGCAGGTTTTCGTGGTTGTCAAATGGAATAATGACAGCCCGTGCCTGACCCGCTTCAACGCCATTAGCCGCCTGGGTTACGTAACCATTGGTCAGACTCTGGCCGCTCACCGATGCCACGGCGCTGGATGCAACAGGAAGCTGAACACCAAAGCCGTTTTTGAAGTCGGCACCTGCCGCAATGGGCTGAAAGTCGCCCGTCATTTCGACCACGTTGTTGCCCGCGTTGCTGACATAGGTGTAGCGGTAGTTCACCACCAGGTCGTTCACATCATAGTCACCCTGGTTTGGCCAGTTGTCTTCGAAAGCAAGTGTTGCCCAGCTGTTTGCCGAAGGATAATAACTGGTGTAGGCCCTGGCTGCGTCATTCGGAAATTCGTCCAGGTCATCCTCGACGCCATCGCCATCGCTGTCCACGCGTGTGTCGATCAGCGCCACGTTGGTTGTCGAGATGGATCCTGCGCGGGAGCCAGAGGCATAAACAACCAGGTCGTTAAAGTCATTGTCTGAGCTCGATGTGCGGTTGATATCTTCAAATCCGAAGAGAAATAGGTTATGCCTGCTGTCGTACAGCATCACCGAATGTTTCCGCAGGGATGTGTTGCTTTCAGGGTTGAAACGACTGTCTGTGTAGAACTTGGTATTGGTGTACGAGACGCCCGAACTGGCGCTCCAGGCGTCCTGTATCAATACCAGCGCGACGGTTGTTCCGGCATTGAACCGGCCCAAACTTACCTTGTTTCCTGTTCTGAGACCGCCAGACGAGCCATAGGCAGAAGCATTCGGAAATACGTATGTAACGGCATCTATGGCCCCCACCAATGATGATCCGGATGCCTGCGTGGGCGGATTGTTGGTCGGATAACTATACCAGGCCAAGGAATTCCGGTAGCTTGCGCCTTCTGAGACGAAAGTGATGAAGACCTCGGTATCGTTCTGTGTTACCACGATGTTTGATTGTACTGTACTGGTCAAGTATTCAGGATGCGTCTGCGTCAGCGGCAGTCCTTCAGGGATAGAGGCGTTGATATAAGATAACAGGCTTGCATCGATCACGTCGGATGTCGTGGACAGGTATTTTGGCCTGCCCAGGCTGAAAGGGTACTCGCTGGTATTTACGACGGCATCGGCCGCGCTGGTGTAGGGAGAGGGAAAGCCGTAGTCGGTGCCGAAGAGACCCTGTGTGCTGGCATCACCGCGAAATTTCTCCAGGCTTGCCATGGCAGAATTGGCTGAACTGATCACAACATCGCCGCTTAATCCGTTTTCACCCCCAATTACAATATTTACTGTTGATTTTCCCTTAATCACCGACCTCACCTCGTTGAGCAGGCCGGTGTACTTAGGTAAGATGGCTATCGTATCCAGGTAAGAGGGAACGCTGATGACACCTTTTACAAAACCGGCGCCGTCACTGACCCCCTTCATAAAAGTCTTTTCAGGAGCATCTGCGGCGACCACAGTCACAACGGCGCCCGCCACAGGTTGGTTGTTGTTGCTCAGCAACTGGATGCTGACGTTTACCTGGTGGGTTGTCAGGTAACTGAACGAGGCGGGAATGCCGTTTCCGGGTTCTTCAGACGGATCTGGTTCAGGGCCGGAGCTGTCTTTTTTACAGGCTGCAATGCTGAGGATAACGAGAAGAAATCCCGCGAGGAGTTTAAATTTGTTCATAATAGGAATTGTTGATTGATAAAGGGAAAGTGAACGGGATGAGGATCCTCATTCAGAATGGCTTGGCATATGAGCATGTAGGGAATCATGTGCTATTGTTCCGGCCTTAAAGCTGTTACTTATAGCTTAACATGGCTGTGTAAAATTTGTTTTGGTGCCTGTAGTCCCGATTGCCGCTTAACCCCGGCGCTGTGTTCAGCATTTCCAGAACGCCAGCGGGGCGCCGGGCGGGAGTGCAAGGCTGGCCACATAGTTGCGGCTGATCTTGAAACTGTAAAGTTTATATGCGCCTTCAGGCATGGTGACCACATCGGGCAGGCTGCAGATCTGGTTCATGTTTTCGATGACCCGCTTGCCTGAGGCTTTGAGAAGTGCCTCTTTACGTGTCCAGATCTCATAAAAATAAACTGCATTGTTTCGCTGCCGCTGTACATAAGACATCTCATCGCTCGAGAAACTGTGAATCGATATACTTTCAAAGTCGAAAGCATGGTTCATAAATTCGAGGTCTATGCCGACCGCCGCCTGACCAAGGGCAATGAGAATCTGGTCCTCGGTATGACTGATGCTGAATTTTACCTGGTTCGTTTCAGCCCGCTTTCGCAACAGGACAGGTTCCAGGTGGTAGGTATGCAGCAGTTCAGACAGGAAGGTATTCAGAAAATACTTGCTCACGATATACCGTTCGCGTTCTTTTTTATTGAACAGACGGCTTACCTTGCCCAGTTCCCGTTCTGATAAATAATCTGAATAACTGCGCCTGATGTTCTTGAAGTGGCTGCTGGCCCGAATGGAGAAAACATGTGTTTTTTCAGGACTTAAGGATTGTTCCGGATGGTAATTTTTCCATTTCAGATCAATTATTAAGTTTTTTCCTGTGGTATTCATGTATGAATAGTGTTTGTATCGATTTTTTAAGGACGAATTAATGATGAAAATCGGTTGATGGCCTTTAAATCGATTGTAAAATATTGAAAATATACCTTAAAGTCTTACTTTGATTTCATAAAAGTAAAAAAATGAGTCCTGTGTGTGTTAATGTTAGTTGTTTGCACTTTTTAATAAAAAAGCCCGCTTCTATGGACGGCTTAAGACCAAATGTTAAAAACCACTAAATTATGCCGGCCCCCTGCGGAAACCACAGTTTCTTTATGTAGCTTTAGTTACAGAGTTAAAAAAATGTTTTATCTCCCTGTTGGTGTTATTCGGTGGTGGTAACAGACCGCAATTTCAGTGCTGGCAGACAGCGGTATTTATTACGGAAGCAACACAGGGGGTTTATCAACCCTAACATGAGCGCGGAATTTTTTTGCAGGCCTCTGACCCGTCAAGGTATTGCGGGTACCTTGTCCCGTCAGGGTAACGTTATGGTGATAGACCGGTATTTTTTTGCCTGCGCATGCCCGGTTACGCCCATGATCGCGTATCTTGCGGCACAACACATCAAATTTCTGCAACAGGGGAGCCTTTGGGTTTCGCCGATATACCGCAGAAAGAAACCTCGGTTATGAAAAGGATTCTTTCTACATATTC
Organism: Pedobacter yulinensis; assembly: GCF_003029735.1. Lineage (GTDB taxonomy): Bacteria > Bacteroidota > Bacteroidia > Sphingobacteriales > Sphingobacteriaceae > Pedobacter > Pedobacter yulinensis. Next base: position 1,121,455 of record NZ_KZ686269.1, on the reverse strand, counting down.
AGCTGCTACACGGGCAGACGAAATTGTTCAGGGCATGGACCTGAGTGGAAAGCGCTGTATCGTTACGGGAGCCGGTTCTGGCATTGGTGTGGAAATTGCACGGGTGCTGGCTTCTGCCGGTGCCTCGGTCACGCTCGCAGTCAGAAACATCAGGGCGGGGAATACGGTTGCTGAAAGCATCCGCATGCAAACGCGAAACCGTTCAGTGCATGCGGCAGAACTTGATTTAAACAGCCGCAAGTCGGTTCAGTCATTTTGCAAAAAATGGAAAGGGCCGCTGCACATACTGATCAACAATGCAGGAATTATGGCCTTGCCTCACCTGACCCTTAGTCCTGAGGGCTGGGAAATGCAGTTTGCAACGAACTACCTCGGGCACTTTGCGCTCGCCTGGGGTCTTCAGGAAGCCCTTGCAGATGCTGCATCGGCCCGGATTGTAACCGTCAGCTCGAGTGCCAACCTGCTTTCACCGGTAGTTTTTGATGACCTTCATTTCGCTTTTCGGCCGTATGATCCGTGGCTGGCTTATGCGCAGTCGAAAACCGCCAATATCTTGTTTGCCGTGGCCTCTTCCATTTGGTGGGAAGGTTTGGGGATTACGTCAAATGCCCTGAACCCCGGAGCAGTAGCCACAGGGCTGCCAAGACACATTGGCGGACAATTGCATGCGCCCATCGAGCCCCTCAAAACCGTTGAACAGGCGGCAGCAACGTCGGTGTTCCTGGCGGTGTCGCCGCTGGTAGAAGGCGTCGGCGGACGCTATTTTGAAAATTGCAATGAAGCCATTACAGTGGCGCAACGCCCTGATAATTACATTGGTGTGGCCCCTTACGCCCTCGACCAGCAGAACGCCATGCGGTTGTGGGACGAAACACTTTACCTGTTAAAGTAGTTATAGGTAAGACCAAAGTGATTTTCCCATGCCAGCTGTTCAAGAGAAGACCGTATCTTTTTCAAAGTTCAGACTCATTGTCCTGTTAATTATTTCCCTTTCGGTAGCTGCCGGTGCTGCGGCTGCGCTTGTCTTCATGGCAAAGGCCGCAACCCTGCCCCGCGAGGCGGGACTGCTGCGCGCTCTGGCCATTCTTTTTCTCGTCGGTAACGGACTTTTTTCCTTGTTCCTCTTCAGTAAACTGATGGCCGGACGGCCCGCCCTTGTGATCACAGCAGAAGGTTTTTACGATTCATCGGGTGGGATCCATTCTGGTTTTATCCATTGGAACACTGTTGAAAAAATTGAGCAGGTGCGCCTGGCCGGCCAGGATTTTATCGTGGTTTTTTTAAGTGATCCTTTCGCCTACCTGAGGCAACAGTCCGTTTCCTGGAAACGCCGCCTTCTTGCGCTTAAGAATGGTACGGTGGGATCGCCGGTCGTGATCAGTATGCAGGGACTGTCCTGCAGTGCGGCGCAACTGAGGCAACTGCTCGAAAGCTCGCACGCCAGGCAGGTCTGATCATGCGTTTATCTTAACAGGAGAATTCGCTGGTCGGATTAACGCCCGTCCGCATGCAGGCCTCTGTCGGCCAGGAGCAATTCGCCCTTCACCAGCCAGGAACAGCCAAAGGCCATGAGTGCAATTGCTTCAAGCCACAGCACAGGTTTCAGGTTAACCACGGCTGGGCATTTGTCGAGTGTAGAAAAGTAGAGCGCAAGGAGCAGGATACAAACCAGAATAATAGCCCCGCATGTTCTGAATACCCGGTTTCGCTTCCTTTTTTCAGGTGTTGTGCCGGCCGATGGTGCGGAACGGGTAAAGAGGAAAAAGCAAAAGTAAACCATGTCCAGAAAAAGCAGCGCCGCGGCAGCATAATGGATATATCCTGTCAGGCTGTCCTGCCTGTAGGGTTCGAGCCGGCAGCTGTCGAACGGCGGAATGGCGCCTGTGGGAAAAAAAGCCACTCCAAGCGCAAATACCGATGCAAGTTTTGCAGCCAGGCGGTCTGCCAGACTATAGGCCCGGTAGGCGAAGAAAAAGAAGGCTACCACGCACAGCACGCCGACAAAAAGGTCGCGCATGTTCGTGTGGTAATAACCGCTGATCGAACTTTGCAGTTCGGTACAGGCCCCTGAAAGGAGGGAGCCAAACGCCAGCGCAAAGGGAAAACAGAACCCCAACACACCGACCATTTTGCGTAAACGCCGGTAGGATAACGCATCGCCGTCTTTCATCGCTTGCCTGTTCGTGCTGTTAACAATTTGATGTCTTCTAAAGATAGGCATCCCGGGCTACACGCACAAGCCAACAGATGAACGCTGGCGCCTTAAGAATGCTGACCTAAATTTTTGTTGCATCTAAAATACTGGTTTCCTATATTTACAACCATTAGGTTGTTTTTATGAAGAGAGATATTTTCCAGGCAATAGCAGATCCGGCGCGCCGGGCAATGATCCTGCTGATTGCCGGCGGCACCGTTACCCAGCATGCCTTGGCTGAACACTTTGACATGAGCCAGCAGGCTGTAGCCAAACATATCGGTGTACTAATCGATTCGGCCCTTGTAAAAAAAACGCGGACCGGGCGCGAAGTATCTTATACGCTCGAGATGCAGAAGCTCGATGAACTGGAACAGTGGATTGCAACCTTCAGGAGTATCTGGGCCAGCCGCTTTGACCAGCTTGGCGAGCTGTTAACAGAATTAAAACAAGAAAATCCATGAATACGATAAATTCTTTTCAGTTCCGCACAGATAAAGAAAAGCGGATGATCTATGTAGAGAAACATTTTGATGCTTCAGGGCCGTTGGTCTGGAGAACGTGGACTGAACCTGATCTGCTTGACAAGTGGTGGGCCCCGAAACCCTGGAAGGCCCGCACCCGCGAAATGAAGTTTGAAAAAAATGGGTTCTGGCATTATGCCATGGTCGGACCGGAAGGTGAATGCCATTGGGCAATTTTTAATTACAACAGCATCGAACCTGAACGCGGCTTTTCAGGAAGCAGTGCTTTTACCGACGAACAGCGCAGCAGCACCGATGGCCCCGTTTCGTTTTGGTCAACAGTTTTCGACAGTTCGGCCGGCCGTACCAGGGTGAAGATCGATATTGCCTTTGAGGAACTCGCTGCCCTGGAAACGATGATCGGCATGGGGTTCAGGGAAGGTTTCGAATCAGGGCTTCAGAACCTGGATATGCTTCTGCCAGGGTTGTCATAGTTATTGCCTGTCAGCCTTGTTCGAACTGCCGTCTGCAGGGTCGAGCTGGCCATATTCCCAAATATCGAATTTGTGTTCGGGCAGGTAATACACCACTTTAAAATAGGGTTCAGGGTGCCCGGGTGCGCTGAGGCCGACTTCATAAACCGGTTCGCCGTTGATCTCTGTCTTTTTTGCGCTGAAACCGATGGGCTGGGTGGTGGTGGCGTCTGCCACGCGTCTGACGACGGGGTCTTTTATGTTAGCAAGGTAAAAAAGAAGTGCATTTTTTATCTGTTCGGTTCCCCAGTCTGACAGGGTACTGTCTTTCTCAGTCAGTTTCAGCTCGATGGGCTGCTGCTTCATCCGTTTGCCCAATCGCCCGCTGGCAAGCACCCGGAGCGAGGCAACAAAGGGCCTGACAGAAACGGCTTGCGCATCGCCGGCAGGTACATAACGTTTATTGTTCCATTGTACAGAAACGCGGTCGCCCCGGTAGAGCTGCGGCATATCGACCTGGCTGCAGATCATATCGAGCGTGTCGCCTTCCCCGACGAGCAGCAGCAGGTCGTCATCTCCGTCCTGATCCAGGTGCAAAAAAGTAAACTCTCCCTGTTCGATTGCGCCGGCAAGTTCAGGCTGCTGTACTGCGGCGGCCCCGCTGGTGTCGGTGTCAGCGCCTGCGGCGTAGCCGCCGGCTTTGTGATCTCCGCAGGAAAACAGCAACACAAATATCATTGAAAGCGGCACGGCGCGGATTGGTAGGGCAAACCTCATTTTTCAAACATTTAGGCGGCTAAAATACATAAACGCTGTGAAATGCGGCGGCTTAGCGCGCTGCCAGGGTCCGGCAACCCTGCATGTTGCCCTGGGGTGGCGCGTCGTAACAAAACGTTCATTTGGTTATCAAAGTGATAAAACAATTCAATCGTCATGAATAACAACAGGTGGCTGAGGTCTGTACTGCTGACCGTTTCTTTGTTTAGCCTTGCCCTCCAGGCGTCGGCCCAGGATCATAATCGTCGGCTGTACGATTCCGTCGCCAACCGGATTCGCACCAGTTACAATGGGCATCGGCCGCACGAGATATATGAACTGACATCCGAGTCCTTTCGTAAAAAGATGACTGCCGGCCAGTTCGCAGAAGGAATGAATAAATTCTTCGCAAAGGCAGGCAGCTGGCAATCTGTAGCCTACAAAGATGCAAATGAAAAAGGATTCGACTATCTCGGTAAGTTTGAAAATTCCGATTACCTGTTTTCCCTGAAGCTGGATCAAACTGGCCGGGCGAGCCGGATTAATTTCGCGGCGGCCCCGCGCGTTATTCCCGATAAGGTGCAAGCTGTTAAATCGAGCAACCGCTTGCAAGACAGCATTGACCGGATGGTCGAGAAGGTGGCTCGGCCCTATATTCAGAAGGGAAATACAGCGGGACTTCTGATTGCATGGATTGGAAATGACGGAGTGAGGCGGTACAGCTATGGTACGACGGCGGCTGGCGCCGGCAAACTCCCGGATGCCGATGTGACTGTCTTTGAGATTGGTTCTGTAACAAAGACCTTCACAGCCCTTTTACTGGCCATTGAGGTGGCCGCGGGCCGCATGAAACTCGAAGACCCGGTAAGCCGCTACCTGCCGGATTCGATACCCGAACTCGAATACCACGGAACTCCCGTGACTCTGAAGCACCTGGCAAGCCACACGTCCGGACTGCCGCGACTGCCGCAAAACATTTTCACAGGAAATGCCGATCCGCTCAATCCATACAAACACTACACGGCAGACTCGCTTTATCGCTTTCTGCGCACCCACCGCATAACGGTCGGGCCGGGCACCAAGTTTTCGTATTCCAACCTCGGCGCCGGGCTGCTGGGCACCATCCTGGCAAGACAAAGCGGCAAAACCTTTGGCAGGCTGATTGAAGAGCGCATCGCCCGGCCATTAGGCATGATGAGGACAAAGGTCAGTCTCACACCGGCTGAATTGCAGAATATGGCGCAAGGGCATAACGAGACCGGCAGGGGCGTACCACCCTGGGATCTCGGACCATTGCAGGGTTCAGGTGCCATCCGCTCTACTTTGAACGACATGATCGTTTATACACAGGCGCAGCTGAAACCCGGGGGTACTTTGAAAAAGGCTATTGAGCTGAGTCATCATGCTGTATTTACGGGTGGCGAGCAGCGCATGGCGCTTGGCTGGCGCATCGACAGCGTGTCGGGGCATTCCTTGCTGCATCATTCGGGGGGCACGGGTGGCTTCCGGTCTTTTGTGGGGCTCGATACCTCCAGGGGTATGGGTATCGTTATTCTCTCCAATGCTGCAGAGGAAGTGACTGAATTGGGTATGGAGTTGCTGACCAGGCAAAAAGCTCATTAACGAACCGGCTGGTGACTTTTTACGGTACGGCTGTTTCGTCGGGCTCACCGTGCGACTCAAAACGTCCGGTGCCTTCTGTAATATGGATCTTGTAAACGACCAGCCGATCATATTTTGCAGGATCAATGCCGTGCGACGGCCCGCCTAATGGCCGGTCAGAAATGGGCATGATTCGCCTGATGATTCCCTGCATGGCCTGCTGCCGCTCCTCGCCAGACAACTCTTCGAAAGTGCCCCATAAAATCACACTTTTCCAGCTGGAACTGCTGGCAATGGCGTCAACCTGGAAACAGACCTTCGGCGATTCGCGCATCATGGTCACCTTCTTTCCTTCGCCAGAATGGGCGTAAACCGCATTTTCGCTGTACACATAACTAACGGGCACGATGTAGGTCTCGCCCCCGGCATGACATCCCAGTCGCCCAATGGTCTGGCTTTCCAGCAAATCAATAATTTCTCGTTTGTTCAGTTCTCCAAGCATGGCAAATGTTTAACCGGGGCAAATTACAAATAAGAACGGCGCTTTACAACCGGGGGGGGTACTTTCCGGCTTTGCCCCGATTTAAATCCGACGAGTCTATGCACCGGCCTGATGAAGCGGCGACTGGCGAAGTTTCCCGAGCAGGCGGTGCAGGTCTGTAACCACCCGGCCCGCTGCAACCTATTCGTTTTCCAAACGGTAAATGGCGATGCCAGAGAGGATAATTTGCTCCCCGGTCGCGGCTATGCCAAGATATGGACCTTCGTGCGTACCCAGCAACCGCCAGCGCACAACTACCCTGTCATGCTCGGCTACCAGGTCATCCACTTCATAACGGGCATCCGGCAGGGCCCAGCGGATCTGTTCATAGAATGCCAGGAAAATTTCGGCCCGGTTGGTGTGCCGGCCGGCCAGTCATGCGAAGTGAAGCCGGGAGAAAGCAGCTCGCCGGCCAATTCAAGGTTCCAGTTGGCTGAAACTTCGGTGTAGAGCCGCCCGCTTTGTTTGTGGTTGAACATTCTGTTTTCATGTTGTTCTGTTGATGCCGGCATGTCTTATGTATGCCGACAGTGGCAGAACTACCGTATATAACAAACCGGAAATCGTGAAATCCTGCTGTGTTTGCGCCTTTTTTGTGCCCCAAGGCTGGACGTTTGTATCCTGACAGGCGGGAGAGCGGGCATCTGAAGGGGCAGGCTAGGGGATGTCGGGCCATTAGAAAGAAGCGAACGGCCGCAGCACCGGTAGCCCGCCCGGGCACTCCTGAATTAACAAATATACATGCGTTTCTATCTAACCATGCCGATTGAGGCAAGGTGCCTTCGATGCGAAGCGCAGGCGCGCAAAGAATTGGTTGACGTGGGTGCGTAAGGGGAGGACGTCGGCAAAAAAAAGGACTCTGAAATAACCAAAGTCCCTTTTCACCCTAATTGGGTTTTTAACCAGTACCCCGGAAGGGATTCGAACCCCTGACCCACGGTTTAGAAAACCGTTGCTCTATCCAACTGAGCTACCGAGGCCTTTGCCGGCATACGCCGGCTAAACGTGCTGCAAATATAGAATTTGAACCGGATTATGGCAAGAGGATTTTAAAATCACTTTACTGTTCATAACCAGCAATAAACCAGGTTGTTATTTTTGTTCGGTAAGCTTGCTGCAATTCTCACAGCGACCGGTTGCCACAAAACTGAGCTGCTGCAGGCTGAAACCCGGGGGCAGATTCAATTTAAAATGCGGCAAATGTGCATTATCGATGCAGTAAACTTTCTGGCAATTCACGCAATTGAAATGCAGGTGTTCATCGTGGTGGGCGTGTTCGCTGCAATTGTTGTGGCAAAACGCATAATTGGCAGTTCCCTGGTTGTCAATAATGCGGTGTATGATTCCTTTTTCCTCGAATGTTTTCAGGATGCGGTACAAGGTTACGCGGTCAATGTCTTTACCAACTACATGTTCTATATCTGGCTGGGAAGCTGCCGCCTCACTGCCTGAAAGAATATCCAATACCCGCAAACGGGCTCCTGTTTTTTTTAATCCGTTCTTAACCAGGAGCGCTTCATGCTGATTCAACTGATCTGTGTTCATGCCTGAAAAATATAGACAAAGATACCTAATTTTTATGAGCTCCTATTTCAGTTCAGCCTCGATGAGGGTAAAAGCAGGTTGTCCGTTTTCGCTCGTGTTAATAAGCAGCCGCCCTTTTAGTCTGACCGGTTCGGCATCAAAGGCAATGGGGCGCTTCATCCTGACGACTACCATTTCCGGAATATCGCCGGTTCCGCAATAGGGGCATTGGGCGATCGGCACCACAGACAAAAGGAACTCGGAGAACGTAGCTGTTGCCTTAGTCGGGTAGATATATCCCGGCAGCTCGACCGGCTTATTTGCAAGCGCTTTCAATTCGTCAGGAAATACCGCAACCCACTTTAGTTTGCCAACCTGTTTATCGTGTTTGAGCGCAAGTTTTTTCCAGGTCGGCGTCATGAGCTCCGTGTGGATATCCTGCGCAGACAGGCCTGAGGCGATCAGCAGCAGGCAAATCAGCAGCGCGGTTGGTCTTTTCATATTACATATTTTTGGATAGGATGCGCGCCACATCTGCCCGGTAGGTCTGAAGAGCAGGCAGCAGCGAGGCCACCAGACCAATGCCGATGCCGGCCAGGAGCAGCCAGCATTCTGCGGCAGCAAAAAACCACGGGTCGAGTCTGGCCTGGGACGATTCCTGGTAATGACCGATAAGAAAAAGTGCGCCATGGCCGATCAGGAGACCTGCCACAGACCCCACCAGGGTTACTAAAAGGCTTTCCAGGACCACGAGGAAAAAAATCTTGTACCGGGAGGCGCCCAGGCAGCGCATCACTGCCAGGTCATACTTCCTTTCTTTCATTGAATTGTACAGGCTGATGAATACACTCAGCGCCGCAATGACCATGATGAGCACTGCAAACCATTGAAGCGTTTCGACACCCACGCCGATGAGAGAGAACAGGCGGGCGCTTTCCATGGCCGGCGATGCAGCCTGCAGGCTGGTCGACTGGTTCACCATGCGCGGAAACAGCACGACCGACATTGGAGAACGGTATTGGATCAGCAGTGCTGTAATTTCTTCGGGTGCCGCCTCTTCTTCCGGATGTTCTCCCGCTTCTTCGTGATGCGGTTCCTCAGGTGCATGCATCTTGTAGATACTTCCCAGATTCGTCAGCACAAGGTTATCTGTTACACCGCCCGAAGGTTCGAGAACGCCGGTAACGGTATACGCGTTGTGCCGGTGTGTATCTTCTTCACTGCTGAGCCCATGCGCCCCATAAAATTTATCGCCGGCCTTAAGGCCTGTCTCGGCCGCCACCTGGCTGCCAATGGTCGCCTCCAGGTCTGCTTTCCAGAACCTGCCTGATGCAACCTGCAGATTGTACAGTTTTATAAATTTAGCGTTTGTGCCCACAATGCGGTGCCCGGCGTAATTGTCGCCCAGCGCCAGCGGAACAGCCTGTTTTACGAGCGGGTTGCGGGCAAGTGCATCGGCCTCTGCTGCAGGTATGTTTCCCGTTGGAAAATCAATGTGGTAAATACTGCTGAGGATGAGCTGCAGCGGACTGCCCTTGGCGCCAACGACTAGGTCTATGTCTTTTGCATTTTTGTCCAGCTTATCACTGATCTGCGCCGATGCAAGCAGCAGGATAGAAAGGATACCGATGCCGAACGCCACCAGAACGATGTTCAGGAAAGTGCTCAGTTTATTTCTAAGCAGGCTCTTAACGGCTATTTGAAAGATATTCATCAGAGAATGTATTCATTGTTCAGGTGGTCCCTGACACGTTTGTCATGGGTGGCAATCAGCAGGGTAGCCTCGTTGGCAGCAGCTTGTTCGCGCAGCAGGGCGATCACGCTCTCGGCATTTTGGTCATCAAGGCTCGATGTGGGTTCATCAGCGATCAGTACCAGCGGTTTGTTAACAAGCGCACGCGCAACCGACAGGCGCTGCAGCTGGCCCTGACTTAACTCATCCGGGTAGCGGTCAGATTTTTCTGAGAGGCCCAGTTCGCCCAGCAGAAGATCGATTCTCTTGCGATCAGACCGCAGGCCGGCCATAGACTGGGCCAATTCCAGGTTTTCGGCCACACGGAGACTGCGTACCAGGTGCGGACGCTGAAAAACGATGCCGATGTGCCGGCCCCGAAAACGGTCAAGTTCACGTGCACTTAGGCCGTAAAGCGAAGTGCCCGAAATTTCTACCCGGCCGCTCTCCGGCCGCAGGAGGCCACTCATGATGTTGATCAACGTACTTTTGCCGCTTCCCGATGCGCCTAGTAACAGCCACTGTTCCTGCTGTTTCAGGTGCCAGTCTGCAAATTGCAAAGTGGGGCCCTGTTTGTACCGGTAAGTTAATCCCTGGATAGAAATCATGGATGCTTGTGGTTAAAGGCTCAAATATACGTTTCTTAGAGGATGTACCGGGTGCGTTTAGTGGATTGAGGAACCGCCAGTTTCGCTTTGCACTGCCTGTTGAACCGCAGATTAAAAAAATGCGCCAGGGCAATGCTGATTCCTCCGGCGGGGACCAGCACACTTTCGGGCAGGCTCGTCTCCAGCAGATGCCCGCTGGCTATGGCTGCGAACCCGGCACCCACAAGCAGCAGGGGTAAGGGCCGCCGGTGGTGATACCGGTAGGAATGAAGAATAGATCCCAAAGCAAGCAGCAGGCTGAGCAGGATCATTCCGGCTTCGAGCGCCGGGTGTGCCAGGAAAGTCATGCCCCACAAGGGCAGGATTCCCATAACGAATGGCAATGCGGCACAGTGAATGGCGCATAGGCCTGAAGCGGTGATGCCGAGGCGGTCGGCCTGTAAGATGTTGTTCATGTCAGATAAATAAATCCAAATATAAACGCAATTTTGTTGCAATTGTTTAGCTCTCTTTACAACTGCAACAATATTGCATTAAAATGATTTATCAGCTCAAGTCTGGCGAAGGGCCTTGCTGGTCCACGATATGAAGTATAACACAGGTCCAGGAGGAATATGAAGGAAGGTGCCAGTTCAACATGAGCGTTATTGCGCCATTCGGGAAGCGGGGCGCTTTTTCTTTTTGCCCCACCAGATGATGAACCCGGTGATGGGAAGGGAGCCGGCAATGAAACTGGCACAGAAGGCAAGTATTTTACCTGGCAGGCCCCAGATGGCGCCTACATGGATATCGTAGTTCATGCCAATGATCTTTTCGCCCGCATTTTTTTCGCTATAGTTTCGGCGGTCCAGCAATTTGCCGGTAAACTGGTCGAACTGCAGCTCGTCGGTATCATAGTACGTTTCCAGGCCACGGTATCCGGTCACATAGATCACCGCTTCTTTGCCCGGGGCAGCGGGCGAAAGGCCAATGCGGTCTGCATCAGGCAAGATTTTCCCTGCCTGCGTAAAGGCTGCCTGAAGCGGGTCACTTGCCGGCACTGCGGTCGAGTCTGATTTAGTTAGCCTCGTTGCCGGCGGGGCTGTGCTGCCAGAGGCAACCACATACACGGTCTGCTGAAACCATTGGAACGCCCATACCAACCCGGTCAGCGCGAGCACTAGGGCAACCAGCATCGCGTAAAAACCAGGCACATTGTGCAGGTCGTAATTTAAGCGTTTGAAACCGGCCTTCCATTTGATCCTGAAGCTTTTATCGCGGTTGGCACGGTTCCATTTTTTTGGCCACCACATGATCAGGCCGGTAAAAAGCAGCACAATGAAGATGAGCGTAGCCACACCAACAATTTTCTGACCCGGATTGTCGTTAAGGAGCAGGCTCCAGTGGATCATCTTCACAATGTTGAAGAAATTGTGCTTGTAATCGAAGACTTTCGTCACTTCGCCCGAATAGGGGTCAACCGATACCATATCGTAATAATCGATAACTCCAAAATAGGTTGCCGCATTGGGATCTCCGACCTGGTAGGTCCCGAACTGCCAGGTGCGTCCGGGGTCCCTGAAGGTGGTTATGAAACTAATCTTTTTATTGCCGCCAAGTGCGCGCTCGGCGTTAGCCTTGAGTGTGTTCAGCGGCAAGGGTTGCTGCCCGGAAGGCGGCGTTTGAACATAAAAAGCCTGGGGGTAGAGAAGCTCGTTGATCTCCTGTTGAAAAACGAATAAACAGCCGGTCAGAGAAATGATAAAAACGATCAGCCCCGATGCAAGTCCAAGCCAGAGGTGAAGCCAGCCGGTTATGCGTCTGAAGGCAGATTTTTTCGATTTTTTTCGCCTGCGCAGAAGGCTGCGCAGGCCGGAAATCGCTGTTTTTTTTGCCGCCGGTGCTGTCCCGATCATCATTTAGCCGACTTCGGTGAAAAGCGTAACCATATGCCAGATCGTTTCATAGGGCTTACCCTGGTGAGTTCCGGCCTTTTTTTCTTCGCGCACGGCTTCCAGGAAATGGGCGCCGGCAACGGGTTTCCATGCCGCCTCACCGTTCGTACCTGTCTTGATTTCGACGGGTTTGGCGCCCGGCGCTACCAGGGTAATCGGGTGGGCTGCAAGCGGTTTCTTGTCAAAATGAAGTGCCAGTTTTGCATCCTTGCCCGCTTTTGCGCCAGCCAGGCCAGTGATATCGAAAGGCGCTGTACAACTGTGCTTGCCGGCTTTGGTTCCTACCTGAACATCGGCCAGCGCGTAATACTGCAATTTGCCTGCATTGTAAACGTCTGCTACTTCATGCACAATACTCAAGGTGTAAAGGCCGTCTTTCTCAGGCGTAAACGAGGCACTGTAAAATCCGGTTTCCTGAGTCGTAGGCAGGATGACCCGTTTGCCGTCAGGACCTGTCAATGCAAGTTCGAAACTGCGCAGGTTGCTGAACCATTTCGCGGTCGAGTCCCGTTCATTGTCTGCATATTCCCCGAAAAAGACTTTCACGTCTTGTTTCTGTCCTTTTGTTCCTCTGGTTTTCGTTTCGATCCAAAGGGCGTGTGCAAAAGCCTGTACGCAGCCAAACATTAACAGCAAAATAAATAATACCGGTTTTTTCATATCTGAATACTTTTATCTGGTAATTCAATCTTTATTTAGATTGATTAAAATTAAGCAAATGTACCATTGGAGCCGAATAAAATGAAATCTTATTCAAAATAATCTGCAGCTGCCCTGTGCCTGCGAGCAGGCGGGTGTTATCACGCTTTCGATTGCCGGCTAACCCATCTTACAGGCGTGTTCTGAATGAGTTGGGCGGCGGTCCGGCCTTTTCAGGCGTCGGCAGCTCAATCGCAGAACAAATGCTTAAAAAATTTAACATTGCCCTAATCCCCGCCAAACATCTCATCGCCAAATTTGTTATAACTAAGACCAAATGTATGAGCATGTTGAGCAACTATTTTCCCTTACAATTTGATGTAAAGGGTAAGCCTTTTAAAGGCTTTTGCATGAAAATTCAGGACGATTTCCATGAAACTTATGCGGTAATCCTGGAAGGTTACCATTCTTTTTGTGTGTGGATGGACGAAAAAGCAGAAAAATGGAAAACCTCTAAATCGGCCGGGATCGAAGAGGAAGCCATTGATCAAATCATTGGTATCCTGCACAATCCGGCAGAAAAAACCGGTAAAACCGCATAATTTTTTCTCCATTTTCCCTGTTCAAAGGTTCCTTTAGTTGATTTTGTGTATCTTGTTTGCATCTAATATCAACTAAACAGAACAAACTATGAACAGAAAAAGTACCCTTTTTCTGGTTTTTCTGCTTTTCGCATGTACCACTTTTGCCCAGCAAACCATTCGGGGCAAAATTACCGATGCGGAAACCGGCGAAGCCATTCCAGGGGTGAGCGTAGTGGTTAAAGGAACCACCAGCGGCGTCTCATCCCAGCCAGACGGCACCTATTCCATTATCACCTCCGCCAATGGCGCCGTGTTGGTCTTCAGTTCAGTCGGTTATCTCAGTCAGGAAATTCCCGCAGGAACACGCACGCAGATCAGCGTTGCCATGCGTTCCAGCAACACGGAACTTTCTGAAGTCGTTGTTACGGCATTGGGTATACGCCGGGAAGAACGTTCCATTGGTTACTCCGCGCAACAGGTAAAGGGCGAGAACCTGACCTTTACTAAAGAGCAGAATGTTATCGGCTCGCTGGCCGGGAAAGTTTCAGGTGTTCAGGTGACCGGCTCATCTGGAGCCAGTATGGGCGGTACGCAAAAAGTCAAGATCAGAAGCGTCAATTCCATTACCGGCAACGGAAGCCCGCTGATGGTTGTAGACGGTACACCGATTGCGCAAAATAATTTTGGCGGCGATGCCAATGGCGTTGATTATGGAAATGTGTCGCAGGACATCAATCCGGAAGACATCGAATCGGTTAACGTGCTGAAAGGGCCGGCCGCCTCGGCACTTTACGGGATACGCGGCCAATATGGCGTAATCCTCATCACAACCAAAAAAGGAAGCCGCGGCGCCAAAAAGGTATCCGTTAACCTGAACACCTCTTACATGCAGGAACGTGTCGGCAACTTCATGCCCCTGCAGAACATTTATGGCGTGGGTAACAACCAGACCTTCCTGACACTTGCCAATGGCCAGAAATATGTGAACGGAAACGACGAAAGCTGGGGCCCGAAAATGGATGGTACCCCGGTTCGCATGTATTACAGTTTTTATCCGCAAGATCCCCAGTTCGGCCAGCTCACACCTTTTGTACCACAGCCTGATAATATCAAGGACTTTTTCGAGACCGGTCATAACGTGAACAATGGAATTTCACTGACCGGAAATACCGAGAAATCAAACTACCGCGTCAGCTACAACAACGCCTATATTAATGGCACCATCCCCAACACCTGGCTGAAACGCAACAACCTGGGTTTTGCCGGAAGTTTTGATCTTGCAGAAAAATTGAAACTCGGCATCAATGCCAATTATGCCAACAACGAAGGACAACGCCCCACCCAGGGATACCAGGGTTCTTTTACAGGTGCTGTGCAGTGGTTTCAGCGCAATCTGGATATCAATCGCCTCCGCAGCTACAAATATCCTGACGGGACGATTATGAACTGGAATGTTAACCCGACTTCGGCAGGCATCATTACAAACAACCGTCCCAGCGACTGGAATAATCCGTTCTTCGATGCTTATGAATCGCTTAACAATGACAGCAGGGACCGGCTCTTTGGCGATATCAACCTCAGTTACCAGGTGCTGCCTTCTCTGAAACTGAGCGGTTTTGTACGTTCAGACATGTACACACAGAACATTTCGCACAAGGAAGCCGCCGGAGGCCGTTTGCTGGATGGTTATTCTGTGAATAAATACCAGAACACAGAAAATAACTACGAGTTCCTTGCCGAGTTTCAGAAAAAGTTCGGCGACATGTCGCTGAACCTGAATGCTGGCGCAAACTTATACACCCTGAATTTTGATTTTACCTCGCAGGCTACCGTAGGCGGACTGTCGAGTCCTGGCCTCTATACCATTGCAGCCTCCGTTGACCGGCCGGTCAGCACATCGGGCCGGCGCCGCAAACACGTGCGCAGCGCGTACGCCATGGCCTCGGTAGGATTTAAGGACATTTATTTTCTGGATGCATCCATCAGAAATGATGTTTCTTCCACGCTGCCGTCGAACAACAATTCGTACGTTTATCCCTCAGTATCGGGCAGTATGATGTTCAGCGAGCTGCTGAAATGGGAGCCTCTCTCTTTCGGAAAGCTCCGCGCCAGCTATGCAATTGCCGGTTCTGACCTCGATCCTTACCAGATCCTGATGGCGTACGGCCTCGGCAGCGTTTACCAGACCAATACTTCGTCTATCAATACCATCCTGGTGCCCGACTTGCTGAAAAACCCCAATATCAAACCTGCCTTTGCAAGGGCGTTTGAAGTTGGAACAGACCTTAAATTCTTTGGGGATCGCCTTGGGCTCGAGTTTACCTGGTACATGCAGCGCAACAAAGACCAGATCATTAACCTGTCTGTTTCCGGAGCGAGCGGATTTGACCGCACCATCGTCAATGCCGGTCTTATTGAAAACAAAGGCATCGAGCTTTCTCTGAACGCCTTACCCGTCAAATCAAAATTCCTGACCTGGAACACCAGCATCAACCTGGCACGGAACAGGAACAAGGTGGTCGATCTTTACCCCGGTGTAGATGTCTATGAGCTTGATGCGAATCTGTATTCGAGCCAGACCATGTTCCTGAATTCGACAAGGGGTGCTTCTTTCGGTAACCTCGTCGGACCCGGGTACCAGGTTGACCCAGCTACCGGAAAATATGTTCTAGGTGCTGACAACCTGCCTGTAACGGCAACAAACAAAGATTTTGGCAGTGTCCTGCCGCAGTTTACCGGCGGGTTTGTTAACAATTTCAGGATCGGAAGTTTTGACCTGGCGGCCGTAATCGATTTCCAGCAGGGCGGCAAATTTTTCAGCTGGTCGCGGATGCTTGCAGTTAAATCAGGTCAGGCGCTGGAGACAGCAGGTCTGAATGAAAATGGCGTCAATGTGCGCGAGCCGCTGGCAAACGGTGGCGGCGTGCGGATGAACGGCATTTATGCGCCAGGCACCCGCCAGACCATCAACGGTGTATCAACCGATGTTGGCGGGCGCGAATTTAACGGTTATGTAGACGCCCGCTCGTATTACCGCAATGCCATCGGCACCAGAATTTACGATGAATGGGTGTATGATGCTTCGTTCGTAAAACTCAGGGAAGTGAGTCTGGGGTATAACCTCAGCGCCGATCTGCTGAAAAAAACACCGTTCCGTGCTGCCAAGCTAGCCGTGATTGCGCGTAACCCGGTTATGATCTGGCAAAAAGCCCCTAAAGGGATAGACCCCTCAGAGCTGTCTTCAGGAAGTGCCGCCATCAGTTGGATCGAAAAGGGCGAATTACAAACTGTCCGTTCATTCGGTCTTAACCTGAATCTTACGTTTTAATTAGGAAACATGAAAAAATCACTAAAATATTTCGGCGTGCCCCTTATCCTGGGCATGCTGAGCTCCGGGTGTACGAAGTTCGACGATTCACTTAATATCGATCCGAATGCCCCGACCATCCTTTCCGGTACCAAACTTATCGCGAACGCTGAATTTTACCTGCCAGATATGAGTTCAAGCCCATACGGTGTACACTACCCGCAGTATCTATCGAATACTTCGTTCACAGAAAACAGCAGATACGTAACGGTTAACTTTAGCTTTTCGGGTTTGTATGCGGGACCGCTTATGAACCTGCAGGAAGTCATTAACAACAGTTCGCGTTTGCTGCCAGACGAGGGTGCGCCAGCCAACCAGCTTGCTGTGGCAAAAATTCTGAAAGCTTATTTCTTCTGGCACATGACCGATCGCTGGGGTGACCTGCCTTATAGCGAAGCGCTCAAAGGCGCTGACAACTTTACACCTAAGTATGATTCACAGCAGGCGATCTACAATTCACTTTTCACGTTGCTCGACGAAGCAAATGCCGCTATTGTAGCCGGAACGATCAAGAACGACATCGTGTATAACGGCGACATGACGCGCTGGAAAAAACTGGGCAATACGATTCACCTGCTCATGGCCCTGCGTTTAACTAAAGTGGACCCTGATAAAGGCCGTGCAGAATTTAACAAAGCGTTTGCCAATGGCATCATGACCGGCAATACGGATAACCTGGCTTACCCGCACCTGGCCAATACGGCCAACCAGAATTATTGGTATAACTCGTTTACCAATCTTGGCCGGAACTGGTTTGCCCTGAGCAAGCCGCTTGTAGATTACATGCTTCCGCTGAACGATCCGCGCCTGCCGGTCTATGGAAATAAAAACAACAGCGGGAATTACGTTGGACTGGAGTATGGCAAGGCTGTAGCCAATTCGGCCGATGCGAATACGGTATCGTTGCTGGGAACAGGTCTGCGTCAGCAGAATTCTCCGGTTTACCTGGTTACCTATGCCCAAGCCCTGTTCGCGCTCGCCGAGGCAGCAAAAATAGGATGGATAACCGGTGGTGACGCAGTGGCACGCACCAATTACGAACGCGCCGTCGAATATTCAATTCGCCAGTGGAACAACAACGATGTTACAAACCTGCCTGCTTACCTGGCCAATGCCGAAGTGGCATATACGCCGGCTGATGCGCTGCGTAAAATCGGTTACCAGCGCTGGTTGCACTTGTTCCTGCATGGCTATGAAGGCTGGGCAGAATGGCGCCGTACCGGTTACCCTGCACTGGTTGCAGCTCCCGGAGCGAACGGCGACAGAATTCCCCGCAGAGAGGCCTATGGTACACAGGAAAGAAGTATCAATCCGGCCAACTACAACGCCGCGGTTTCGGCGTTTCCCTACGGAGGGGCCGACGACCTGAATGCGCGGGTCTGGTGGGATAAACCCTAGTACCGCACACAAAAAAAATCCCCGGTCAGTACAACCGGGGATTTTTTCTTTTAGCCGAAGAAAAAATACGCGAGGAATATACCTGCAATGATCCCCACCAGGTCTGCAAGCAGCATGGCACCGACCGAATAGCGGGTGTTCCTGACGCTGATGGCGCCGTAATAGACGGCGATAATGTAAAATGTTGTATCTGTAGACCCCTGCAGTGTGGCAGAAAGCCTGCCGGCAAATGAGTCGACCCCGTGTGTTGTCATCGTATTGATCATCATGCCCCGGGCACCGCTTCCGCTGAGCGGTTTGATCAAAGCCGTTGGAATGCCATCAATGAACCGGGTATCTGTACCCAAAGCCGTAAAAACATACTTAAAGCCGCTGATGATGAGCTCAAAAGTGCCGCTGGTACGCAGCAGGCTGATGGCGATCAGCATGCCGACCAGGTAGGGTATAATTTTTACAGAGGTTTCAAAACCACCGCGCGCGCCCTCTACGAAGGCTTCAAAAACATTGATTTTTTTGTAGACGGCACCAAGAATGATCAGGAGGAAAATGAGCAGGATCAAACCGTTACTCAGAATGCCTGAAAAGGATTGCAGGCCGTCGGCGCTTAGCGTGTTCAGGTAAAGCACCAGCATCATGATGGCTGCCGAGATGCCCAGGACCCAGGCCATGATAACCGGCTGGAAAACCCTAATTTTCTGCTTGTAAGAAACGATCAGCATGGCGGCCATGGTGGTAATGAATGTTCCGATCATGCAGGGAATGAAGATATCGGTCGGGTTTGCCGCGTTCAGCGAAGCACGAACGGCAATGATGCTGACCGGAATCAGCGTTAGGCCCGAAGCATGCAGGCAAAGAAACATAATCTGCGCATTGGACGCGGTTTCCTTGTCCTTGTTTAGCTCCTGCAGGCTTTCCATCGCTTTTAGCCCGAAGGGCGTAGCCGCATTGTCGAGTCCGAGCAGGTTGGCCGAAAAGTTCATAACCATGTGCCCCGTGGCCGGATGCCCTTTGGGTATTTCAGGAAATAATCTGGAAAAAAAGGGACTGATGATCCTTGATAGAAGCCTGATGCCCCCGGCGCGCTCGGCAATGCTCATGAACCCCATAAACAGCGCCATGATCCCGATCAGTTTCAGGCAAATATTTACTGCTGTCCAGCAGGTCTCAATTACACCATCCATTTTAAGCGGATTGGCAGCATCATCTGCCTTGCCCACGACCATCCAGTTGAAAATGTCGCTCTGACCAAAAAAGAAGCACTTGATTCCCGCCACAACGATCGCCACAATAATGAAGGCAGACCATATCCTGCTTAATGCCATAGAATGTTTGTTTTAAAGCTATGAAAGTATAAAATTTTTGTTTCTCCGGCCTTTTCTGAACGACAAAATAATCCGTTCTCCGTCATGCAGGTCGAAATCGGCCTCGCTTTCAACATGCACCGGTACCGCAATGCGGAGCGCTTCGCCGGTTATCTCCTCATAAGCCTGGTAGCTATGCAGATCGCCGAGGTCTTTGACCTGGTAAAACTGTGCTGTGGTCGCTGCGTTGTGCTCGGGAATCTCCTGGTAATTGAGTCCGATATCGGCAACGACTCCGTTCACCTGCACCCTGCGCAGCATGACATGCATGAGGGTCTCGGAATTTTTTGGAATTTCAAAATAACGGTCCAGCGCATTTCCGGGGCTCACTCCGCCTGCAATAGCCTGCAGCCCTGCCAGTATCGAAAGAAAATAATATTCGCGCAGGCGCTGTTTTTCAGGGTCCCGCTGCAGTCCGCCGGCCTCGATGAGAATGGTTGCCATACCGGCCTGTTGAAAGTTGTCTCCAAATGCGCGCGGTTCGTGGCTGTCGTCAAAAAGCCCGATCTGGTCAGGCACTAAAGGCGAGATGCGGCTGTACATCTGGGCAATGACAGCGGCAGCCCTGGTCCGGGCCGGGCCGAAAGTAAGCCCGGGCGTGTCTGCCGGAGCCAGGTAGGAGAGGCTGGCTGGTTTGCCCGTTGCGGCAACGCTCCAAAGGGTAGACTGGTCATGCAGGTTAAAACCATAGTCGGGCGTGTGGCGTTCACGCGTTGCTTTCAGCACGCGGGCCTCGGCAGTGACCGTTTGTAGGTAATCTCGATTGATGTCGATTCCCTGCGCTGACCGGCGTGTAAAACGTTCGGCGCCATCGGGGTTGACCATTGGCAGCAGGAGCAGGGTACAGTGTTCCTGTATTTGTTTCCATTCCTCTTTGAATGCAGGGTGGTCAAGAAACCTGAACAGGTCAAACATGGCCATCGTTCCTGTCGCTTCATCACCATGCATCTGGCTCCAGAGAAAAATCTTCACGGGGCCGTTCCCCCACGAGACCAGTCGCAGGCTGCGGCCCTCGGCAGATTGTCCGATTTCTTCAACACTGAATGCCGGCGGCAAACGATCGAGTAAGGGCTGCAGGGCAGCGTGTTTGAAAAAGCGGTCGGTGAGTGCCGGTTCACGGAAGGTGCTGTACTGTGCTAGGAGGTGTTCCATAGAAAAAATAAAAACTCCGGCCCGGGGCCGGAGTTCAGGTTATGGTTTATCGTCTGTAAGTTCAAAACCCCAGCTTCGGCCTTTTTCGGTGGCTGGTATGCCGCCGGTCATCCAGAGCGGCGCTTTTGCACCCTTCAGGTAGTAATCGAAAAATTGCTGCTCGCGGATCTGGATGTCCTTTCGGTTCTGTCTTTCTACAAGATTGTGCGCCTCACCGTTGTAATTCAGCAGCCACACCGGTTTGCCGAGTCGTTTTAAACCGGTAAAAAGTTCAATGCCCTGGTACCATGGCACTGCTCCGTCAGCATCGTTCGCCATGATGGCCAATGGGGTATTGACTTTAGGGAGCATAAACAATGGTGAGTTCTGTATGTACAGTTCCGGTTTTTCCCAGAGTGTTGCGCCGATACGGCTTTGTGTACGCTCATACTGAAACTGCCGGTTCATACCGCTTTCCCAGCGAATGCCGCCGTAAGCCGAAGTCATGTTGGCTACAGGTGCGCCTGCCCATGCTGCGGCATACATGTCATTCTGGGTGATCAGGTAGGCTACCTGGTAACCACCCCAGCTCTGGCCCTGAATACCGATCTTGGTACCGTCTACCCAGCTGTTCTTTTTCAGGCTTTCTACACCCGAATTGATAAACTCAACCGCAGAAGGACCTGGCTGTCCAATCTCGTAGCTGATATCCGGTGCAAACACCAGGTATCCGTTGCTGACGAAAAACGGAATATTCAGGCGGGAAGGAGTAGGCGCAGGCGGTTGGTAACTGTACAGGGTTTCGGAAAGTTTTTCGTAGAAATACACGATCATCGGGTATTTCTTTAACGGGTCAAAGTTCTCCGGTTTGTACAGGATACCGTCAGATTTGTAACCTTTAGGTGTGGTCCAGTGAACGAGTTCTGCGGTGCCCCAATTATAATTGGCCTGCTGCGGATTGGTATTGCTAAGTTTGGTTTCAGTTTTAAGGTCGGTTGTGAAATAGAGATTTGGCGATTGCATATAATTGCCTTTGTCAAACAGGTACAGTTCTGCGTCTTTCGCCTTCGTAAGCGGAGAATATTTGAATTTCCCCATTAGCAGCAGCTCGGGATCTTTTGCAGTTCCGGTGTTGACGCGGTAAAAGCCATTCTCCTTGGTTTTTTCGCTGAAGGCGCTGACATAAATATGCTGCTTGCTCTTCAAAAACCTGTCTTCGTCTGATCCCGGGCCAAAAGGCAGGTTCAGGCGGCTAAAACGGCCATTCCTGTTTTCATAACGGAAGCTGAGGCCATTGGCACGGCCGAAACCATTGGTCAGGTTGCGCGGCTTGCTTTTTCCGTCAGGAGCGAAAGACCAGATATCGTAGCGGTCGTAAATCAATACCGATCTGTCGTCTTCGGTCCAGGCTGCCAGCCCATAGCTCTGTGCGTCGTCGGGTACATCGTTCAGCTCGTCTGCGAACTTTTCTACCATGCCCGCATTCAGCTGCACAACCTGGCCGGTCTTGATGATGTAGCTGTACCAGTTTCCTTTGCGGCGGTCAAAATAGACCACATACTGCCCGTTGGGTGAGACCTCTGCACTGCCGCTCAGATCGTCAATAATTTTTTTGCGGCTGCCGTCGGTGGTGCTGACCAGGTAATAATCGCGACTGGTCCCACCGAGCCACTGCTGCTGGGCGCGCCGTCCGAAATCAGTTGAAGCCAGAACAAAAGGCGCATTGCCCCGGTCTGCCAGCTGGGCATCGGGCAGCCGTTCATCTGTAAGCCTGATAACCTTCGGATTACTGTTGAAAACGTCTATCACGCTCAGGAAACTGCGTTTGCTTTCCCGATCGGCGTTTTTAAGCTGCATAGGTTGCAGGTAATCGTCCTTATAACCCCAGATGTCGAGCTTGGCTACCTCAGACTCGATGATCGTCGTGTCTTTGGGCTTACGGTCGGGCGCGATACCGAAAAACAACTTGTTGCCATCCTGGCTGAAGCCGATCTTTGCCTCGCCGCTAACCGACCATTTAGGCGGGATCCCGGGCATGTCGCCCTCTACCAGGACCTGCGCTGTGTCTGAACCCGGAAAGGCAAAGTAGATCCTGAAGTTTTTGGTCTCTTTTTTCTCGGGATCGGTTTCGCCTGTAAAGGCAATATTTTCGCCCTCTTCGTCAAAAACGAAGTTACTGAAATTGCCTTTGCCGGCAACCAGCGTGCGGGCGGTATTCTTTTCCAGGTTATGCAAAAAAACACCCGCTTTGACTTCGGGTGTCTTCGGCGAACCCTGAACCGCGTAAACAAGCTGTTTACCGTCTTTGCTGAATGCATAACCGGCTACCGAACGGAAAGTGCGCAGCGTACCGGCAGCCAGGTTCCTTAAAACAAGATCACTTGATTCGCGGCCGCTGCTCTTCTTGGGGTCTTCGGTGGGGGCTTTTTTTGCGGTATCGGCAGCTGGTTCAAGCTGGTAAGCCAGGAAAGCACCGCCTTTATCGGCGAACTTGAAGGTTCGCACGCGCGGCACTTTGACAATCGCCGTCCCACCCAGGGTTACAATGCCCAGGCTGTCTTTTGGCATGTCGGCCGGTTTTTTCTTTTTTATTTTTGCCTGCCGTAGGTCTTTGTAATGTGGTTTGATCAGGAAAGCAAGATATTTTGAATCGGCGCTGAAGTCGGCATCAGCCCCCCGGGGTACCGTTATTTTAACCGGCCCGTTTGTGCTTCCTGCATAAAGTACAGCATCGCCCTGCTGCCGGGTAACGGTATAAAAATACCAGTGCCCATCGTTGGTGAGGCGGCGTTCGCCGAGCGCTTCCCAGGAGTCATAAACGGAATGGTCGAGTGGCTTTTTTTGCCCATAAGCCAGGCTGGCCAGGCAGCAGCAAAGCAGCAGCAGTATTCTTCGCATTGTAATGGTTGTTTGGGTTATGAATAATCCCTAAAAATTGCAATTTTTTACGGTAGACCCAAAAGGAGATCAAAATTTTACAATAAGAATCAGAAAATGCACGAAAACAAAAAAGGGCCCTGGCGGACCCTTTCTGTTCAATAGCACTATTTATTTTTTACCTTTTGGCAGCGCTTGCTGTTGACGCATGTAATCGTCAAGACGCTGCTGGAACTTTGATTTTTTCCGTTTCTCTTCGGGTTTAGCCTTGTTTTCCTGGATCATGGCGTGAATTTTCTCGTCGTCTACCATTCTGCGAATGATAAACTGAAGGCCGAAGGTCATCATGTTGGCCAGGAAGTAGTAATAGTTCAGGCCCGACGGGTAACTGTTCAGTACGCCCAGGAAAATGATTGGCATGATGTAGCCAATGTATTTCATCTGGTTGTTGGCGGCGCTGCCGGATGTCAGGTTGTTGTAATAGGCCTGAACCAGTTGCGAAGCGGTCATTAGCAGACACATTAAACTGAGGTGGTCACCAATGAAAGGAATGGTGAAGCCGAATTTCACAAACTCATCATAGGTCGAGAGGTCTTTCATCCACAGAAAACTTTCGCCGCGCAGTTCAAAAAGGTTCGGGAAGAAAAAAAAGAAGGCCATTACGATTGGTAATTGAAGCAGCATCGGTAAACAGCCGCCCAGCGGATTAACCCCTGCCTTTTTATACAGTTTCAGGTATTCCTGCTGAAGCAGGGTAGGATTGTCATCGCCAACTTTGCCCTTGATTTCATCCATTTCCGGTTTCAGTACACGCATTTTCGCCATCGAAAGGTATGACTTGTAAGTGAGCGGCATGAGCACCAGTTTAAGAATAACGGTCAGCACCAGAATGATCAGGCCATAACCCCAGTTGAAACTCTCCAGGAGGTTGAACAGCGGGAGTACGATAAAACGGTTGATGTACTTAAGCGGCCAGTAACCCATGTTCACCTGTTTTTCGAGCTCATAGCCCTGCGCTTTCAATGCCGAGAACTTGTTCGATCCGAAGTAGAACTCCATGCTGTAGGCCTGGTCTGCCTGGTGCGTATAAGGAAGGTCCATATTGGCACCGTACCATTTCACTTCCCGGTTCCCGGTTGGAATGCGCACTTCCAGGCTTCCTTTGTCAAAGCCGTTTTTGTTGATCAGTACAGCAGAAAAGAAGTGCTGTTTAAATGAGAACCATTGAATTTTATCCTCCGTGAGCTCTTTTTTGTCATCTTTTGCTTCGCTCAGGTTGTCGACGCCTTCGTTCAGGTATTTGTAATAAGGCGCTGAGTACCGGTGTTCACTTTCAATGGATTGCTCCTGCTGCAGCAGGGTCGACTCCCAGTTCAGGGTCAGGCTGTTTCCTGAAATAACCTGTTGCATGCCCACCACGTTGATATTAAACTCGACCTTATTTGATCCCGGTTTCAATGCGTAACGGTATTCGAGGTATTGCCCCGGGCCATACATGGCACGCATACTCAATTCGCCGTTGTTCTGCTTTGGGGTAAAAAAGAGTTCGTTCGTATTGAACACCCGGCCGGCGGCATTAAGTTTAAACCCGAATTTGTTGCCCGGGCCGTTGAACAGGATCAGGGGCCGGCCATCGAAGGTTTTTGCGCCCTTTACTTCAGCTGAAAAAATTCTGCCGCCTTTGTTGCTGAAAGTCAGCTTCAGGTTTTCGTTTTCGAGCACAGATGTTTGCTCGGCACCTGTCAGCGCAGCGCCGAACGGACCTTTCAATGTAGCCGAATCTGGCGTACGCACGGCTGCCGGGGCGATGTTCCTTGCTGCCGGACCTGCCGTTTTTGTTGTAGCCTCTTTTTTCTGTCTTTCCCTTTCTTTCTGAATTTCTGCCTCGCTTGGTTTGAAAAAGTAGAACGAAGCTCCGAAAATGATCAGGATCAGGAAGAGGCCTGTGAATGTATTTCTATCCATTATAATGTTTGCTGCTTTTATTTGCTTGGTTTTTTAGCGTGTTCTTTTGCAGCGGCGACAAATTTAACAAAAAGTGGGTGAGGATTTGCTACGGTCGACTTTAATTCCGGGTGGAATTGTCCGCCAATGAAAAAGGGGTGGTTTTTTAGCTCAATAATTTCGACAAGCTTGCTTTCGGGATTGATCCCAGAGGCGATCATGCCTGCGTCTTCATACTGCTGCAGGTAAGCGCTGTTGAACTCGTACCGGTGGCGGTGACGTTCGGTGATGTGGGTGCGTCCGTAAATGGCAAATGCCTTGCTGCCTTTTTTCAGGTCGCACGGGTAAGAGCCCAGGCGCATGGTGCCGCCTTTTTCTGTGATCTTTTTCTGCTCCTCCATCATATTGATGACAGGATGTGCACAGTTTTCGTCAATTTCAGTGGTGTGCGCACCTTCCAGGCCAATGACATTGCGGCCATACTCGATAACGGCACATTGCATGCCCAGGCAGATGCCGAAAAAAGGAACGTTGTTTTCGCGAACATACCTGATGGTGTCAATTTTACCTTCTATGCCGCGGCTGCCAAAACCCGGCGCCACGAGAACGCCGTCCAGGTGGCCCAGTTTTTCATGCGCATTGTCAGGATAAATGCCCTCAGAGTGGATATATTCTACTTTTACCTTGCACTCATTCTTTGACCCTGCGTGTACGAAACCTTCAATAATGGATTTATACGCATCCGGCAATTCCACATACTTACCGACCAGGCCGATCCTGACCTCTGAAGTCGGGTTTTTGAGACGGCCAAGGAATTCTTTCCAGCTTTCCATGTCGGGCTCATTCTTCTGAGCAAGTTTCAGTTTACTGAGCACGGTTTTATCGAGCTGCTCTTTCATCATCAGCAAAGGCACATCGTAGATGGTCGACGCATCGCGCGACTCGATAACGGCATTGACATTGACATTACAGAACAGGGCGATTTTTTTACGGATGTCTTGCGAAATGGGATGTTCGGTGCGGCATACGAGGATATCCGGCTGGATGCCGTACTCAAGCAGCGCTTTGACCGAGTGTTGTGTTGGCTTGGTTTTCAGCTCGCCTGCGGCAGCCAGGAAAGGAATCAGCGTGAGGTGAATGACGATGGCGTTGTTTGCACCTTCTTCCCATTTGAATTGCCGCACAGCCTCGATAAACGGCAGCGACTCGATGTCGCCAACCGTACCGCCAAGTTCAGTTATTACGATGTCGAACTCGCCGCTGTTTCCCAGGATGCGCATGTTGCGTTTGATTTCATCTGTGATGTGCGGAACCACCTGAACGGTCTTGCCCAGGTAGGCACCCTGACGTTCGGCATTGATTACGTTCTGATAAATGCGCCCGGTCGTAATGTTGTTTGCCTGTGATGTAGGAACATTCAGGAAACGTTCATAATGACCCAGGTCCAGGTCAGTTTCGGCGCCGTCTTCAGTAACGAAGCATTCTCCGTGCTCATAAGGGTTTAACGTTCCCGGATCGATGTTGATATAAGGATCAAATTTCTGAATGGTTACCCGGTAACCCCTAGCTTGCAGGAGTTTAGCTAATGATGCGGAAATGATGCCTTTACCCAAAGAGGATGTGACACCGCCCGTAACAAAAATATACTTCGTCATGATTTGTGAGTTTATTCGGCCTTACCTGAAAACAGGTTCGGTTTTCATTTTGTACGGGATACAAAGGTAGAAAATTTAGGGGCATTCAGGGGTTTTGTTGATAAGATATTTATCAAAAGCTGAAATAAAAAATGCCCGGGGGAGACCGGGCAGCTCATTATATTTGGTTTGTTAGATTGGGTTCAGGTTGATCTTGCAACTTGCCTTATAAAAGGAACAGTGTCAAATTCTTTACACTAAGATAAAGTTAATTTAAAAATTGCAAGTTGCATGAAATTCACAGTAAAAAAAACGAATAAAACTGTAACTATTTGATAATTAGGATTATAAATTTAAATTATATCAATTCCACTCATTTTGTCGAATTTCGGCGACCGGGACGATATCTTAGTGTAATAATTACACTAAGTGCTGTCGGGATCTGAAAAGGTGACCTGGAGCAGCGCAACTTTGTTTCAGCTGCCTCCGTGTGTTTGCCGATTAGCAACATTTGTAATAGATGCGAACCCCGCCTGCGGCAGCCGACCAGCCGATGTAAACATTGGTCTCTTTTCCGAGCCGGTATTTAAAACCGTTAAGACGGCTTTTTTTGAGCTCTTCGTAAAAGGCTTTGTCAGGAACGTTGGCGTCAGCCTGTTCGTTTTCTGTAACGGCCGGAATCAGGAAGTTCTCCTCGTCGAAGAACCGGTTGACTTCTTCTGTCAGAAAGGCGGCCTGATTTTTTTCTTTAGAAAGGTCAAGTTCTGAATCGTAATTTGCAAAAAGGTCTTTCGCGGCGATGCTGGTCCTGTAAATTTCACGGCCGTCGGCCTTGCTGATGCTAAAAACCAGCGTGCCTGAAGCAAGGGTCTTCCCATTAAAGGTAAGCCGGAAAGTATCTTTTTTTGTGCTGTCTGAAAAATATACGGCAGCTTCTTTTGGCGGCAGTAGTATTGCGGTGTTTTGTTTGTCGGCACCGGGCTGACATGCGAGACACAGCAACGGAATCAGGGCATACAGGATTCTTTTCATATACATAGGTTACCGCCAAGATAGCTTTTTTTTCGAATTGCCGTTCAGATCAGGTGAGCAACCTTTTCGAGGTCTTGAGGGGTGTCGATCGCTACGGTTTCAAGTTCGGTTTCCCGGGTATAGATGCGCATACCATGTTCAAGCCAGCGAAGCTGCTCCAGGCTTTCGGCCTGCTCAAGCGGCGCCGGCAACAATTCACGGATCTGGCGCAAAGCTGCAGCACGATAGCCGTAAATGCCCAGGTGTTTGTAATAAACGTGCCGGGCCAGCCAGTTGTCTGTACTGTCATTTCTAAAGTAAGGAATGGGGTGCCTGCTGAAATAGACGGCCTCCTGCTCCTGGCTGCACACGACCTTGGGGATATTCGGGTTAAAAAGCTCTTCAGCTGCCGTTATCTTTTTGATGAGCGTGGCAAGCTGCACCTGCTTGCCTGCAAAACAACGCGCAACAAGCGTGATTTGCGCAGGATCGATGAACGGCTCATCGCCCTGGATGTTGATCAGTACATCATAACCGGGCAGCAGTTCGAGTACCTCGGCGCAGCGGTCAGTTCCGCTCTGGTGTTCGGCGGCGGTCATGATAAACCGGCCGCCAAAGCCCTTTACCTCGTCGGCAATGCGCTGGTCATCGGTTGCCACGACAACAAGTTCCAGTTCGCTGCACTTACTGGCTTGCTCATATACGCGCCTGATCATGGTTTTGCCGCCAATGTCTGCCAGCGGCTTACCGGGAAACCTGGACGAGGCATAACGCGCCGGTATGACTCCTAAAATACGTGACATCTTTTAAAATAAACCGTTTATTTCTGCTTCTACCGCCTGGATCACGAGGCTCAGGTCTTCGACATTGTTGCTGAAATCGAGGCGGTCTTTATCAAGTATCAACAAGCGGCCCAACTGATAGTTTTGTATCCAGTTTTCATATTTTTCATTCAGCTTAGACAGGTAATCGATCCTGATGCTGGCCTCATATTCCCTGCCGCGGCGCTGGATGTTGTTAACCAGCGTTGGCACTGATGCGCGTAAATAGATCAGCAGGTCAGGCGGTTTGATGAAAGAGGTAATGTTGTCAAAAATTGCGCGGTAGTTGTGGTAGTCGCGGGTGGTCATCAGGCTCATTTCATGAAGGTTCTCAGCAAAAATGTAGGCATCTTCATAAATCGTGCGATCCTGGATCACGTTGCGCTTGCTTTTTTCAATATCGACAAGCTGCTGGAAACGGCTGTTTAGAAAATAGATCTGCAGGTTAAAACTCCAGCGTTTCATGTCGCTGTAAAAATCTTCGAGATAGGGGTTGTTGTCTACCGCTTCGTACAAGGCTTCCCAACCGTAATTTTTTGCCAGCAGACCCGTCAGGGTTGTTTTGCCGGCACCGATGTTTCCAACAATCGCTATGTGCATATTGATTCAATTCGAGGTGCAGATTTTGCCCTTAGGCAGACTAATATAACATTCTCCCGCAACATGCGGGTTATGGGTATTTTTCTAAAAACTTCTGAATCCGATCAGCTCGCGAACTTCCCTAACGGTCTTAGACGCGCTTTCGCGGCCTTTTTCCCGGCCAATGGCAGCAACCTTTTTCAGATAGTCAGTGTCGGCCGCAATGACCTGCATGCGCTCCCTGATCGGCGCTGTAGCGAGGATCATGTCTTCGGCAAGTTGCTTCTTGAAATCGCCGTAACGGATGGCACATTGGTTGTACAGTGCTTCAAAGTGCGCAAGTGTATCGGGGGCAGAGACGACTTTCATCAGGTCGAACAGGTTCTGGATCGGCTCCGGCTTTGGTTGGTTCTCGACGGTCGGGCCGCCATCACTTACTGCCCGCATTACTTTTTTTCTGATTACTTCAGGCTCATCTGAAAGATTGATGACGTTGCCTTCACCCTCAGATTTGCCCATTTTGCCTTTGCCGTCAAGGCCTGGTACTTTGACCAGATTGGTTGCGTAGGTAAACGCAAAGGGCTCAGGAAAATAGTCGCTGTTGTAAAGGCGGTTAAACCTGTTTCCGAAGGTACGGGCCATTTCCAGGTGCTGTTCCTGATCTTTGCCGACCGGGACCTTGGTGGCTTTGTGGATCAGGATATCTGCCGCCATCAGAACCGGGTAGGTGAGTAAGCCGGCATTCACATTGTCCGGATTGCCGCGAACCTTATCCTTGAACGAGGCGCTGCGTTCCAGTTCGCCTACGTAAGCGTTCATATTCAGATACAGGTAGAGTTCGGTTACTTCAGGCACATCAGACTGGATATAAATGGTACTCAGCTCTGGGTCAATGCCGCAGGCCAGGTATTCAACCAGTACCTGCCTCACATTGCCGTGCAGGTTGGCTGGTGTGGGATGCGTGGTCAGCGAATGAAGGTCTGCAATAAAGAAAAAACAATTGTAGTCGTGCTGCATCTGCACGAAGTTCTTCAATGCCCCGTAATAGTTGCCAAGATGTAACTTTCCTGTAGAGCGAATCCCGCTCACTACCGTTTCTTTCATGCGGCGAAATTAAGAAAGAATTGAAACATTCGGCAGATCAATTCGCAGCACCCGGAAAATTCGTGGCATTTTTTTTTATTTTTGGCGGGTATATGAAAATCCTCAAACAGCTTCACCGTGTCTGGTTCATGCTCCTGGTTTTCATTTTTTTTCTCCTGTTTTTCCCATTTTATTACCTCAGTTCAAGAAATGAACGGTTTTACCCCGTTCTGAATTTTTTCAGACGCCTGCACAGTTTTCTGGCAAGTGCCCTGGCAGGAATCTTTTACGTGTATCATGTTGAACAGCGGCTACCGGCCGGCGCAACATATATTTACTGTGCCAACCATACGTCAAATCTCGATATCATGGTTTTTTGCATCCTGGCCAAGGGCAGTTACCATTTCATGGGAAAGGAGGAGCTGCTGAAAAACCCGATACTCCGGTTGTTCTTTAAGACCATAGATATTACCGTAAACCGGGATAGCAAGATATCTTCATTCCGCGCCTTCAAAAAAGCCGGCGAAAACCTGGATAAAGGGATGAGCCTGGTCATTTTTCCCGAAGGCAAGATAGATGACCAGTATCCGCCCCGCCTGCACAGCTTCAAAAATGGGCCGTTCAGGCTGGCCATAGACAAAAATATTCCGATCGTTCCGGTGTCAATTGCCGATATTTGGAAAGTTTTGTGGGACGATGGGAGCAGGCTGGGCTCGAGGCCGGGACGCTGCCGGATATTCGTTCATGCCCCGGTGAGCGTGACAGGATTATCGCTGGCTGATGATGAACAGCTCCGCGACCATGTTTTTGAAAAAATTAAAAGTAAACTGACAGACCAATGAACCTCGATAAAGAGCGTATTTATAAGATCGCCGACCTGGCACGTATTCACATAGAAGATAAAGATATTGATACATTGCGTGCAGACATGAACAGGATTCTTACATTCATGGAAAAACTGAACGAGCTTGATACCACTCATGTCGAGCCGCTCCGGTACATGAACGAACAGGTAAATACCTGGCGGGCAGATGAAGTGAGGAATGAACTGAGTACTGAAGAGGGGCTGATGAATGCTGCCGAACACAACGACCGGTTTTTTCTCGTTCCGAAGATTATTGAAAAATAAAGCGGGCTGTAACATTCACTTGGCACTGCCTGTCTAAAAAGAAAAAGCGATGCAGAAAGATACCCCACTGATCATTATCAAAGATATCGGCCGGAAGTACGTTATTGGAACGGAAGTGATCCATGCCATAAAGTCGGTTTCTCTTGAGATCAAAAAAGGCGAGTTTGTAGCCTTGATGGGGCCGTCAGGTTCAGGAAAGTCTACGCTCATGAACATTTTAGGCTGCCTGGACACGCCAAGCAAGGGCGACTACATTCTGAACGGCATCAATGTGAGCCAGATGTCTGATGATGCACTGGCTGAAGTGAGAAACAAAGAAATTGGTTTTGTATTTCAAACGTTTAACCTGCTTCCGAGATCAACCTCGCTTGATAATGTGGCCCTGCCGCTTATTTATGCTGGTGCAAGCCGTAAAGAGCGGGAAGAACGCGCCGCCAAAGCGCTGGAGAATGTGGGCCTTGGCAACCGCATGGACCACAAACCCAACGAACTCTCGGGCGGGCAGCGGCAGCGGGTTGCTGTAGCACGTGCACTGATCAATGACCCTTCTATTATTCTTGCCGATGAGCCCACGGGAAACCTGGACACCAAAACCTCGATCGAGATCATGGGATTGTTGGAAGAGATACACAGCCGCGGCAATACGATTATCCTGGTTACCCATGAAGAAGATATTGCGCAGCATGCCCACCGGATCGTCAGGATGCGCGATGGCCTGGTAGAAAATGATTACCCGAACACAGACGTAAAGTCGGTATCTCCCCGTTTGCAGGCCCTTCGCGATTCAGGATCAGACTGGGAAAAGATCAGCTAGACTTACAAAGTGCGAATAAAGAGCCTTAGTCCGTAAGGCTTTTTTTATACCTTATTCTCATGAAGATTTACACTAAAACCGGCGATAAAGGAGAAACTTCTCTTATTGGCGGCACAAGGGTTTCAAAGGCGCATGTACGCATTGAAAGCTACGGCACGGTCGATGAACTTAACTCATATATAGGCCTGATTGCGAGCCATGAAACCGGTGTGCATACAGGCCAGCTGCTGAAAGAAATACAAGACAGGTTATTTACCATCGGTTCATCGCTGGCTGCAGACCCGGAAAAATCCAGGATGAAAATCCCCGACCTCACTGCCGATGATGTCTTGCTGCTCGAGAACGAAATGGATCAGATGAATGCGGCGCTGCCTGAGCTCAGGCACTTCATCCTGCCAGGGGGAGGAACGGCTGCCGCTTTCTGCCATATTGCCCGCTGTGTGTGCCGCCGGGCAGAGCGTCTGGTTATTGCACTTTCTGCAGAAAGCTTTGTGGACCAGCAGGTTATAATTTACCTTAACCGGCTTAGCGACTACCTGTTTGTTCTGGCACGGAAACTGTGCAGCGATGCCGGAAAGGAAGAAAATAAGTGGATTCCACGCGTTTAAATACGTTGAAAAAAATGTTTGGATATTAGATTATTTTTAATATACTTTTGCGATTAATTGAAATACACTAAAATTTAACAACAGGGAATATGTATTGGACACTAGAATTGGCATCACACCTGGAAGATGCGCCATGGCCTGCAACTAAAGATGAATTAATTGATTACGGCATTCGTTCAGGTGCCCCTGTCGAGGTGATTGAGAACCTTCAGGCACTGGAAGATGACGGCGAGCCCTATGAAAGTATCGAGGAAATCTGGCCGGATTACCCGACCAAGGAAGATTTTTTCTTTAACGAAGATGAATACTAGTTTTACTTAACGATATCAGAGGCCGGATGCAAATCCGGCCTTTCTTTTTTTGTCTCCCATTCTTTTTGCCTAAGTGTCAGTGCTGTGTCTGTTTTTTGTTGGTCCAAACGAAACAATCAGTCGGCAGTGCATGTTTAATCACCAAATAACATACTTAAAAACTAAATTAAGAACCTATGGGAAATTTATTGTATTTGGTTGCCGTTGTATTGGTTATACTCTGGGTAATCGGCTTTTTCTTTAATGGATTTGGTGATGTGGGTGGTATCATTCACGTCCTGCTCGTCATCGCAGTTATTGCCATCTTGCTCAAAGTGATAAACAGGGCAGCATAATCGCCAGAAAATATATTAATCAACCCGGTTGCAGACAGCACCGGGTTTTTTTATGGCTTGGGCACAAGCAGTGCTTCGGCCAGAATGAGGTCTGCAGGATAAGTGATCTTGATGTTCGTGCGTTCGCCCTGCTCCAGGAAAATTTCCACACCTGAAGATTCCACTACACTCGCATCATCTGTATAGCCCTTGTTATAGGGTCTGCCATAGGCGGGCAGTAACTGCGATGACCGGAACACCTGCGGCGTTTGGACCAGGAATACCTGCCGGCGGTCTGTCGCTCGGTTTTTCCCCCCGGCTGCGATCCGGATGCTATCTGTAGCCTGCACTGCGGCTACGGCATTTCCTTCGCGTGCGGCACTGGTATAACAGCGGTCAATCAATTCGGTACTGACAAGGGGGCGGGCAGCATCATGGACAGATACAATACCAGGTTCTGTGATCAGGGACAGCGCGTTTTTAACAGAATGGAAGCGTTCAATACCCGATTGTACGATCTGGTGGGGGATGCGGAAATCAAAGGTTTTGCACAATGACGCCCAACGCGCCTGTTCAGCTGGATGAAGCACAAGGATGATGTCCGGCTGAAATGAACTGGAGGCGAAGGCCTGCAGCGTATACATCAGCAGCGGCCTGCCATTCAGCGGCAGGAACTGTTTAGGTACGTCTGCACCCATCCGGTTCCCGCTGCCCCCGGCAACGACAATAGCGTAGTGCCTCATGCCACACCGTTTAGATGATCAGCATGGCGTCGCCATAGCTGTAAAAGCGGTATTTTTCTTTCACCGCAATCTCATAGGCGTTCATGACATTGTCATAGCCGCCAAAGGCTGCGATCATCATGAGGAGCGTAGATTCTGGTGTATGGAAATTGGTGATCATCGAGTTTGCGATGCTGAAATCATAAGGAGGGAAGATGAACTTGCTCGTCCAGTCGCTCGCTGCTTTCAATGTATGGCTGGCAGATACAGCAGACTCGATCGCACGCATGCTTGTCGTTCCGACCGCGCAGATGCGTCGTTTCTCTTCGAGTGCTTTATTTACAATACGTGCGTCGCGGTCTTCGATAATAAACTGCTCAGAGTCCATCTTGTGTTTGGTCAGGTCTTCCACTTCCACCGGACGAAATGTGCCAAGGCCCACATGGAGGGTTACTTCAGCAAACTCAATCCCTTTAAGTTCGAGCCGTTTCATCAGCTCACGGCTAAAGTGCAGGCCGGCTGTCGGAGCCGCTACTGCGCCCTCGTGTTTAGCGAAGATGGTCTGGTACCTTTCTTTGTCCTGGGCTGTAGCCTTGCGCTTAATGTATTTGGGAAGGGGTGTTTCGCCCAGAATCTCTACATTTTTCCGGAACTCTTCATCCGTACCGTCGAACAGGAAACGTATGGTGCGACCGCGTGAAGTGGTATTGTCCACAACTTCGGCAACGAGCAGATCGTCATCGCCGAAATACAGCTTGTTGCCCACCCGAATCTTTCTTGCAGGATCTACAAGTACATCCCAGAGCCGCAATTCCTTATTCAGCTCACGAAGCAAGAACACCTCGATGGTGGCGCCGGTCTTTTCCTTGTTGCCATAAAGACGTGCCGGGAATACTTTCGTGTTGTTCAGGATCATGACATCCTTATCGTCAAAATAGTCCAAGACATCTTTAAAAATCTTGTGTTCAATCTTACCACTGTCTTTATGCAGAACCATTAAACGGGCTTCGTCCCGGTTTTCTGAAGGAGTACTTGCGATGAGCGAGTCGGGCAAATTGAACTTAAACTGCGATAATTTCATAATCTGACTTGATATTTTAAGGGCGCAAATTTACAAAAATAATTTCTTTTTTAAGATTGCATAAAACGCATCAGGTAATTAACCGGTTACAGGGCCAATTTGTTGCTGTCAGACCACTATAAATTTGCTTTTGTATCTTTTTTACTAAGACGCGGCTTTATGTAACCTTTTTGGTTAGTTTTGGTCTAAACGTTAATTATGATCGTTTTCAGACTTATTGGCGAAAGCTTTCGCTTCGCGCTCGACGCCATTCGCCAGAACAAGCTTCGCACCATTTTGTCACTGCTGGGCATTACCATCGGTATTTTTACCATTATAGCCGTTTTCACTGCTGTAGATACGCTTCGCAATAAACTGCAGGAAAGCGTTGATAAACTGGGCTCTAAAACAATCTTTATCCAGAAGTGGCCCTGGGGAGGTTTCGGCGATTACCCCTGGTGGAAATACATGAACAGACCTGAGCCTTCACCCCGGGATTATGAACAGTTGCGCAGGCGCATGGAGAATGCCCAGGGCATTACTTACGAGGCAGCTGCACAAAACCGGGTCATCAAATACCGGAGTTCTTCGGTTGAAGGCGCAACGGTCTGGGCTGCCTCGGCCGACTTTGACAAAACCTGGAGTTTTGAATTGCAGGAGGGACGATACTTTACTGAAAACGAAAGTAAATCAGGCACACCTATCTGCGTGATGGGCGCTGAAATAGCCGAAGGCTTGTTTGGCGGCGGGGCTGCCGTAGGTAAACAGGTCAAGGTAATGGGCAGGCGCGTTACCGTTGTGGGCGTGTTCAAGAAAGAGGGCGAAGATATGCTGGGCATGTCGCAGGATAAAAACGTCCTGATCCCGATCAATTTTGCCAAAGGACTTTTCGATATCAGGAATGAACGGTACGACCCGCAGATTACGGTACGGGGAAACGATCAGGTAAGTCTGGAGGAGATAGAAAGCGAACTTCAGGGGCTGATGCGTTCTATTCACCGGCTCAAACCCGGCCAGGAAGATGATTTTGCGCTGAATAAAACGACCATCATTTCCAACCAGCTCGACACCATGTTCAGTATGGTTAAAATTGCCGGTTGGGTCATCGGCGGTTTTTCCATCCTGGTTGGTGGTTTTGGTATAGCCAATATCATGTTTGTGTCGGTCAAGGAGCGCACCAACATCATCGGCATACAGAAATCACTTGGGGCGAAAAACTATTTTATTCTGCTGCAGTTCATGTTCGAAGCAATTTTGCTTTGTTTGCTGGGCGGCCTGCTTGGACTGCTGTTTGTCTTTATCTTCACGCAGGTGTTCACGCATCTGCTCGATATAGAGATCATTCTGGATATGGGCAACATCATACTCGGGATTGGCATTTCGGTGATTATTGGCAGCATTTCCGGTTTTTCGCCGGCATTTTCCGCCTCGAGGCTCGATCCCGTCGAAGCGATCCGTTCCTAAGTTCCAGCGCAATTTAGCTGACACTATAAAAAAATCCCCCGCGGGCTGTTGCTGGCGGGGGATTTTAATATGTAAAGCTGTTTGTTAATTCAACTTGGCCAAGGCTGCTTCAATCTGCTTCATGGCCTTTATGAGTTGCTCTTCAGCAGCTGCGTAAGAGATCCGGATACAATCGGCATTACCAAAGGCTTCGCCGGTAACCGTCGAAACGTGCGCTTCGTTGAGCAGGTAAAGGCTCAGGTCTTCGGCCGAGTAAATGGTTAAACCATTGTAGCTTTTTCCAAAATAACTTTTTACCTCCGGGAAGAAATAAAACGCTCCTTCAGGCAAATTTACCTGGATACCGGGAATTTCTTTCAGTAAACCGTAAACCAGGTCCCGGCGCTTTTTAAATTCTGTACGCATATCTTCCACGCTGTTCAATCCTGCATTGTAGGCAGCCAGCGCAGCGCGCTGTGAAATCGAGGAGGTTCCGGACGTGATCTGGCCCTGCAGTTTGTCGCAGGCTTTCGCGATTTCTCT
This sequence comes from Pedobacter yulinensis, assembly GCF_003029735.1. Classification (GTDB taxonomy): domain Bacteria; phylum Bacteroidota; class Bacteroidia; order Sphingobacteriales; family Sphingobacteriaceae; genus Pedobacter; species Pedobacter yulinensis. The sequence continues at coordinate 1,084,254 of NZ_KZ686269.1, read as the reverse complement.
CGAAGACACCGAATAACCGACCCGCCAGCCGGTCATGGCGTAGGCTTTTGAGAAACCGTTGATGATGATGACACGGTCTTTCACACTGTCGAATGATGCGATGGAGGTATGACCTTCACCAAAATTGATGTGCTCGTATATTTCGTCAGATATGATGAAAATATTAGGGTGTTTTTCAAATACCCTGACCAGCCCCTCGAGCTCGTCTTTTGAGTATACTGAACCTGTTGGGTTACAGGGCGAAGAGAACATGAAAAGTTTGGTTTTCGGCGTGATCGCCGCCTCAAGTTCCTCAGGGGTTATTTTAAAATTGTTTTCTACAGTAGCGTTAATGAAAACCGACTCGCCCTCGGCCAGTTTGATCATCTCAGAATATGATACCCAATAAGGGGTAGGTACGATCACCTCATCACCCGGGTTGACCAGGCACATAACGACATTGGCCAGGCTTTGTTTTGCGCCTGTTGAAACCACAATATCATCTGCTTCGTAATCAAGCCCGTTCTCGTCCTTCAGCTTCTTTACAATAGCTTTCCGCAGGTCAGGATAGCCTGATACGGGCGTGTAGTAAGAGAAGTTGTCATCGATCGCCTTTTTTGCAGCTTCCTTTACATCCTCAGGAGTGAAAAAGTCAGGTTCGCCAAAACTAAGGTTGATCACATCGATCCCTTTGGCAGACAGCTCACGGCCAAGTTTTGCCATTTTGATCGTTTGCGATTCAGACAGGTTGTTGATTCTTTTAGATAAATACGTCATGGTCAATTCGTTTGGCGCAAATATAGGAACCAAATATTATTCTGCGCCAAAAAAGCGGCAATTTCACTAAGTAATTTCTGTTATTACTGTATTTTTGGCAAAAAAAAGGCATGACGAAGAGAAAGAAGGCAATCGTGATTTCTTTGTGTATCAGCGTCCTGCTTATGCTGGCCAAGTTTACGGCGTTTTTCATCAGCGGCTCGAATGCCATTTTAACTGATGCTGCCGAAAGTATTGTTAACGTCATTGCAAGCAGTTTTGCGTTTTACAGCGTTTATCTGAGCACACGTCCGCGCGATGAGAACCACCCTTATGGCCATGGAAAGGTCGAGTTCTTTTCGGCCTTTGTAGAGGGGACACTCATCCTCATTGCCGGTATCATCATTATCGGAAAATCCATTTATAGTATCCTCAGCCCGGAGCCCCTGCAGCAGCTCTTTGAGGGTACGCTGATCATCGCCATCGCGGGATTAATTAACTTGGTAACAGGTCTTTTCCTGATCCGCACCGGGCGTCAGGAAAATTCGATGGCCCTGGTGGCCGATGGCAGGCATCTCCTGACCGATACGTATACCAGCGCTGCGCTCGTTGTGGGCTTGGTACTGATGCTGCTGACCGACCTGTACTGGCTGGACAGCCTGTTGTCTGTCGCAGCCGGCTTATACATTGTCTTTACTGGATATAAACTGACACGCGAGTCTGTCGGTGGTCTGATGGACGAAAGTGATCTGAAACTTGTTTCGGCCGTTGTCGATATCCTGCAGGATCACCGCGCTGATGCCTGGATCGATGTCCATAACCTGAGAACCCAACAATACGGGCCCGAACTGCATATAGATTGCCATGTAACCCTGCCTTATTATTATGATCTGACTCGGGTACACAAAGAAATTTCTGATATTGACGATCTGATCAACGAAAAGAAACTGCGCGAAACGGAGTTGTTTATACACGCTGATCCGTGTCTGCCCCAGTGTTGCCACTATTGCCGCATGAAAGATTGCCCGGTCAGACAGGAACCGCAGTCAAAAGACTTTACCTGGACCATCGAGAATACCACCCGCAACAAAAAACATTTCGAAAATGAGCTACTTTAACGTACGGGTTTATGGCCTGCTTGTGAACGACCGGCAGGAGGTGCTGGTTAGCGATGAGGAAGAGTTTGGTTTTCGCTTCAGCAAGTTTCCGGGCGGGGGCCTCGAACTGGGCGAAGGCCTGATTGATGGGCTGAAACGTGAGTTTATGGAAGAATGCAATGCAGAGATCGATGTTTTGCGGCATTTTTACACCACTGATTTTTACGAGAAGTCGTCTTTCAATGACAGCCAGGTGATCAGCGTTTATTACCTGGTGAAAGAGCGGGCACCCTTGCGCCTTCATTTCAAGGAACAGGTGTTTGATTTTGATGCCGATGGCGATATCCGTCAGGCATTCAGATGGGTGGGCATCGCGCAACTTGACCCTGCCGATATAACGTTCAAAACCGACAAAACCGCAGTAACACTACTTAAAGAACATTACACAAATGACATTAGCCGAACGTGACAGAAAGGTGGTCTGGCATCCATATACCCAAATGAAAAATGCCTTGCCGGCCATCGGTATTACGCATGCCGCCGGCCCTTACCTGTATGCAGAGCATGGTAAACGGTATATAGATGCCGTATCGTCCTGGTGGGTCAATATTCACGGGCACTCACATCCGTACATTGCAGAAAAGGTATCCGCGCAACTAAAGAGCCTGGAGCATGTGATTTTTGCCGGATTTACCCATGAGCCCGCGGTCGAACTGGCCGAGCGGCTGCTGCCACTGCTGCCAGGGCAGCAGGACAAAGTATTTTATAGCGATAACGGATCGACGGCGGTTGAGGTTGCGTTGAAGATGTGCATACAGTTCTGGGGAAATGCCGGCAAGCCACGGAGAAAGATCCTCGCATTCAGAAACGCCTACCATGGCGATACTTTCGGCGCCATGTCTGTAAGCGGAAGAAGCATATTTACCGATGCTTTCGCGCCCTACCTGTTTGATGTCGAATTTATCGATCTGCCCACCGCTGATAATATAGCGGCTTTGAAGGCACATATTACCTCGCTTGGCGAAGAACTTGCCTGTTTTATTTTTGAGCCACTGGTACTCGGCTCGGGCGGGATGCTGATGTACCAGGCAGCATTGCTGGACGAACTGCTTGAGTGCTGCCGCCAGCAGGAGGTGCTGTTGATTGCTGATGAAGTTATGACAGGTTTTGGCCGTACCGGCCGGTCTTTCGCTACCGGTTATCTTGACCAGGCGCCCGATATTTTTTGCCTCAGCAAAGGACTTACAGGCGGTACCATGCCGCTGGGCATTACGACCTGCACAGACCGGATTTACGAAGCATTTTTTAGCGACGACAAACTTAAGACGCTTTACCACGGACACTCTTTTACAGCCAATCCGATAGCCTGTACCGCGGCCCTGGCGAGTCTTGACCTGTTTGTTGAGCCGGAAACACAGCTGAACCTGTACCGGATCAGCAGGCAGCATGCCGCATTTGCCGCCAAACTCAGCGGACATACCCGGCTCAGAGACATCAGGCAGACTGGAACCATACTTGCCCTGGAATGGGAAACAGGTTTAGATACCTCGTACCTGAGCGGCCTGCGCGACAGGCTTTATACCTGGTTTCTGGAACGCGGCATTTTGATGAGGCCCCTGGGAAATATCATTTACCTGATGCCGCCTTATATCATTGCTGATGAAGATTTAGCCTATATTTACACACAAATTGAACAGGCACTTGCCGAAATCTGATATGGAATTTACACAAGTTTTAGATAAAATAGTAAAAGACAACTTTTTGCATGCCAAGTGGTTAAATACGTTATCATTCATGGAAAATGCAGGTGCACGGAAAATCTCTGCCTCAGAAAGTAAGGACCAGGTTAACATCATTGTGCTTAAGCATGCTGCTGAAGAACACCGCCACGCATACTATTTAAAAAAACAAATTGCCAAAGTAGATCCGCTGGCTTGCAAGACTTATAAAAACGATGAATTGCTCACGCCCCGGTCTACGCGCTTTTACCTGCATGCGCTCGATATCGCGGTGTGCCGTTACCTGAAAAAGCAATTTGCTTTATCAGGTGAAGACCTGAAATTCGCGGCTTATTTATTCGTGACCTACGCGATCGAAGTACGCGCTGATGAACTATACCCGGTTTACCAGTCAGTATTGGACCAGCACAGCAGCAAGGTAAATGTTAAATCCATTATTCTCGAAGAAGAGGGACATCTTGAAGAAATGATCAGTCAGCTTGAAACCTTCAGTCCGGAGTGGAAAGCGCATGCGGCACATGTTGTTGAGATAGAAACAGCACTGTTTAACCAGTGGGTTCAGGAGCTTGGTAAAACCATGCAGCCTGAGCCAGTGAACTAGACGGCGACCACTTTACCGGGAGTAATGGCATAGGAGCGGTCTCCGGCCGACTGTCTGATCGTGCTCAGGCCCGTAAAAAGGCTGAAAGCCGGTAATACGGCAAAGTCTTTCCCGAAGTAATAGCAAGGAAACCGAAGTTTTTGCCGTGCTTTTCCCTGTAGGGTGATACCTGGATGGATATGTCCGCTAATCGGGTACAATTCTTCTTCCGTGCATTTTGGCGCATCATGAATAAAACAAAATGGCCCGAGGCAGAAAGAAGGACTGTGCAGTTCAATACCAAGCGCAGCATAGTCGGCATCGCTTAGCAGATCATGATTACCCTTTACAAGAATAAGGCGCAACGCCGAATGCTGCTTACGCCAGTCGGCGAAATGCGCAATGTCACTGTTCAGGCTGTGGTGAAACATATCGCCTGTTACCAGCAGGCAATCAGGCTGATAACGTTCCAGTAAAAATGACAGTCTTGAAAGGTCATTGATGCCGATTGTTGCAGGGACAGGAACACCGGCACGCCTGAAATGCGCCGATTTTCCGAGGTGAAGATCACTCAATACCAGGAAGCCGTGATCAGGCAGGTAGATTGCACGCTCTTCATCCAGAATAATTCTCTCTCCCTTGCAATTTATTTCCATTCGTCTTCCTTTTGCGCTTCGGCAGTCATTCGTACCACGCGTTGTTCGAGCTCTTCAGAACTCATGTTTTCCCGGAGACTGTCTACTTTGATCGGGAAAGATAGCGGTGTGAACGACTGCGGTTCGGTTATTACGATGCGGCTGTCCTGGATGCGGTGTAGGGCGGCAGCAAGCCGCGGTTCCTCCAGCTGATCGTAGAACACTTCGTCATAAGCCTGGCGCAAAAGTAAGTTATGTTTATCGTAGTCTGCAAAAACATTAAAAAATAAACCCGCTGAAGACTGCAGATGCCGGTTTGCCACATGTTTACCGGGATAACCCTGAAAGACCAACCCTGAAATACACGCAATGTCCCGAAATTTACGTCTGGCCATTTCAGTCGAGTTGATGCTGAGTGTGATGTCTTCAGAAAGGTTTTTGGGCGAAAATACATCATAGGCAATGCCTTCATCGAACGGGATCTCCTGGTCGCTGAGCAACTCGAAGCCATAGTCGTTCATTGCGATCGAAAAACTGATTGGCAACAGCCGGCTCAGCCTGAATGCGACCAGTGCCGCGAGCACTTCGTGAACGAGGCGGCCTTCGAAAGGGTAGGCGAACAAATGAAAGCCTTCTTTATTGCTGATCAGCTCGATCAGCAATTCATCATTCTTGGGTACGTGCGATGTGCGTTGCTGGCGCAGAAAAAGCGGGTATATGAACCTGAGTTCGGGGTCAGGATGGTTTTCCTGCAGGGCTTCGTTGTATTTCTTGCGCAAAACGGAACCGAGGTTTGATGACAAGGGCAGCCGGCCTCCGTTCCAGCTGGGGCTGATTGCTTTCTTTTTTTTACTGCGTCGAACAAGAACGGTCATGTCTTTAACCTGCGCAAGTTCAAGGATGCGGCCGGCGAGCGTAAAACTGTCGCCGGGCTTAAGTTTAGAAATGAAGGTTTCTTCGACCATACCGATGTAGCCGCCGCTGATAAACTTTACTTTCAGCATGGCATCGCTCACAATGGTCCCAATGTGCAGGCGGTGCCGCATGGCGGTCATTCGGCTGGTCACTTTCCAACGGCCGTCTGTGTCGCGAATTACCTTTTTAAATTCCTCATAGGCACCAAGCGTGTCGCCGCCCGAGGTGATAAATTGCATGATCCAGTTCCATTCCTCGGGCAGGATGTCTCTGAAGGCATGTGTTCCCTGAACCTCGGCAAATGTTTCGGCATCGTCAAAGCCATCGCCTACAGCCAGGGTAACCAGGTATTGAGTCAGCGTATCGAATGACAGGATAACGGGTTCACGGGGTTCTATATTTTGATTCCTGGCCGCTTCTTTTATGGCTGCGGCTTCAACCAGTTCGAGCGCATGGGTTGGCATAAAATAAATGACAGACGTTTCGAAAGGGGAGTGGCCGCTCCTGCCGGCACGCTGTAAGAACCTGGCAACACCTTTCGGCGAACCCACCTGAACAACGGTATCAACGGGCTTAAAATCGACGCCAAGGTCGAGGGAGGAGGTGCAGATAACGGCTTTTAATGCTCCCGAGTGCAGGGCATCTTCGATCCAACCACGAAGTTCATTATCTATAGAGCCATGATGCACGGCCAGCAGGCCTGCCAGGTCTGGATCTACCTGCAACATGCGCTGGTACCACATCTCTGCCTGTCCACGGGTATTGGTAAAAATAAGGGTTGTGCGGCTTTTGTTAATGATCGGCACCAATTTCTCGGCCATATTGAGGCCAAGATGCCCGGCCCATGGCAGGGTTTCCAGGTTATCGGGAAGTATGGAGTGTATTTCGATTTTCTTTTCCAGCTCAGCTCTGACAATGGTCCTGGGCTTCTTCGGGTCCGGCACCAAAACTTCCAGTGCCTGCTCGATATTGCCAATGGTGGCCGATATGCCCCAAACCCGCGCCTCAGGCAGATTTAGCTTTCTTTTCATGCCGTTGATGCGGCTAATGGCCAGTTCCACAAGCACACCACGTTTGGAGCCGAGCAACTCGTGCCATTCATCTGCAACGATACATTGCAGACCTTCGAAGATTTCCGAACTTCCTTTCTGAGCCAGCAACAGATGCATGCTTTCGGGCGTAATGATCAGGATTTCGGGCATGGAGCGTTTTTGCCGGGCCTTTTCAGCGGTCGTCGTATCGCCGTTGCGGATACCAACCTCCCAGTTCATCTCGAGTTCCAGGAGGCTCTCGATCATTGCCCGGCCAATGTCTTTGCCAAGCGCGCGAAGCGGTGTAATCCAGATCAGCTTGAGCCGGTTTTTGCTGGTTTGCCTGGGAAGTTCTTTCAGGCCAAAGGATTCAATCAGCGGAGCGAGGAACAGTGAGAAGGTTTTTCCGAAGCCTGTGGGGGCATTAACCAATCCATTAAACCCCTGAAGATACTTTTCCCAGGCCCGTTCCTGGAAGGGGAAGGGCTTTCGTTTTGCAGAACGAAGCCAGGACTTGATCTTTTTATAACCCGGGTGGTTGCTGAGCATGTATTTGTTGCGGGGTGAAAGGAATCGTAAAATTAATGCAATAGAGCCAAACAGGTTCTATTCCGCACGCTTTTTTGCCTCGTCGCCGGCTTTTGTCAAGGCCTGGCTTGACAAGAGCAGTTGGCGAAGGTCGTCGAGCGTATTAATTTCTGCCGCGGTTTTATCTTTGCGCCAGCGTAAAATACGCGGAAATCGGAGTGCAAGCCCTGCTTTGTGTCTTTTGCTTTCTGCAATACCTTCAAAAGCAATTTCGAACACGAGTTCTGGTTTAACCGTACGCACGGGACCAAATTTCTCTATCGCATTTCTTTTTACAAACGCATCTACCTGCCTGATCTCCTGGTCGGTAAGACCCGAATAGGCTTTTGCAATGGTAATCAGATTTTCTCCGTCGCGTACTGCGAAGGTATAATCGGTAAAAAAATTTGCCCTTCGGCCGGCGCCCTTCTGGGCATAAATCATAACGGTATCGACCGTATACGGGTTCACCTTCCATTTCCACCAGTCTCCTCTTTTTCGCCCACTGTGGTACAATGAGTCGAGGTTTTTGAGCATCACGCCTTCGCTGTTGTTGTCGCGGCTTGATTCGCGTACAGTTGCGAGATCTGCCCAGTTATGGTAGGTGATAATCTGCGATGGCACGATGCCTGCAGAAGGAGGTAATTTACTCAGGATCTCTTCGAGTATTTTGCGGCGTTCGCGCAAGGGTTGATCACGAATGTCACGGCCCTCGTGTTCGAGAAGGTCGTAAGCAAAAAAACCGATGGGCGCATCTTCCAGTTGCTTTTTACTGATGGTTTTGCGGTTTAAACGCTGCTGCAACGTACTGAAGGGAAGTACCTGTCCATTCCTTGCGGCGAGGATTTCACCGTCTAGTACGGTCCCATTATCCAGGATCCCGGCCAGCACATGCAGTTCAGGGAATTGATCGGTAATCAGTTCCTCGCCGCGCGACCAGATAAACAATTCATCATTGCGTTTAATGATCTGACCCCTGATTCCATCCCATTTCCATTCGGCCTGCCAGTTCGCTTCCGGACCTAATGTTGCGGGTTCCTGTTCCAGGGCATAAGCAAGACAGAAAGGGTAGGGCCAGGAATTGTCTGTATTTACATGGCTGCCGCCTACAAGGTCTTCGTAAGCAATGGTATATGGGTCCCATTTGCCCATAATGCTGTGCATGATTTTGTTGCTGTCTGCCGCTTCTTTTTTTGCCAGCGAGTTGACAAGGGTTTTTGCTGAAACGCCGATGCGAAAATTGCCTGATATAAGTTTATTGAAAATGAACCGTTCTGCGGTAGCCAGGTGATTCCAGGCGTTCAGGATAAATGTTTTTTTTTCATCTTCCGGTAGTTTTTCAATGGCCTGAAGTTCTGCGATCCATTGGTTTAGCGGCAGTTCGAGCAGGCTTGCTGCCCTCGGAAGAATGAGTGCGATTGTTTCGCTCAGGTCTCCAACGTTATGATAACTTTCATTGAAAAGCCATTCAGGGGTGCCGCTTAATTCGCAAGCCCACATCTTCAGCAAGCTTGAGTTTACGGGTCGTTTGGGTTTTTTACCGGTAAACAGGGCAATGACCCAGACGCGGTCCTGTTCGTCGGCAGACTGAAAATAGTTAACAAGAGCTTCAATCTTATCGTTGGTCTTGTTGCTGGTTTCCAGTTCCTGTATCAGTTGGGCGAAGCGTTTCATGATGGGGTTTCTGTTGTTATAGCGTCTTCATCTTCTTCTGCACCGTACTGCGTTCTTACTTCTTCCGAATAGATGCCTGACTCATTAAGAAAGCGGCTGAATGCTGCGGTAAAGCCGTGCGTTACATATACTGTTTCAGCCCCTGTTTCGCGGATTGCGCTTAACAGGCCGGGCCAGTCTGCATGGTCGCTCAGGGCAAAGCCTGCATCTGCACTTTGCCAGCGGCGGTGCGACCGCACCTGCATCCACCCTGAACAAACACCCGTAACGGGACTGATCAATGTTTTGATCCACCGGCTTGTACGCATCACCGGCGGCACGATCATGATGCCTTGCTGCAGCATATCTTTGGTTGTTTCGGGCGAGATTCTGGTGGCTTCGGGAATGGTTACACCGGCCTGTCTTAAGGCATCATTCAGGTTGGCAATTGAACTGTGTACGTATACGGGGTGCGCTCCCGCCAGGGCATTAAGCAATCTTTGGGCCTTACCCAGACTGTAGGCAACCAGTACAGTGCTTTTACCCTTCGAAATGTTCTCCCGGGCCCATCGCAAGATTTCTGCCATGACAATCTCTTGCGGCTGCCATTTATATACAGGGAGTCCGAAAGTGCTTTCAGTAACGAACGTATGGCATTTTACAGGTTCAAAGGGCGTACTGATGCCGTCGTATTCGGTTTTATAATCACCCGAAACGACACAGATCTCACCTTTATATTCAAGCCTGATCTGTGCCGATCCGATAATGTGGCCGGCAGGATGGAAAGAAATCCGAACGCCATTTCTGGTTATTGATTGCCCATAATCAAGGGTTTCTATCTTAAGGTCTTCGCCTATGCGCCGGTGCAGTATAGGTTTAGTCAGGGTGTGGCACAGGTAATGTGCATTACCGGCTTTTACGTGGTCACTGTGGCCGTGAGTGGTTACTGCATAATCTACAGGACGCCAGGGGTCGATGTAAAAATCACCTTGTTTGCAATATATACCTTTGTTTGTGAAACTGATCAGGCCCATGCTGAATTTAACAAACCACCACTTGTTTAGTTTGAACCTGTAAATTATCGGCTCAAAACCCGATAATTTGAAATATCGGCTCAAAACCCGATAATTTTAAATATCGGCTCAAAACCCGATAATTTTAAATATCGGCTCAAAACCCGATAATTGTAAATATCGGCTAAAAACCCGATAATTGTAAATATCGGTCAAAAGCCCGATATTTATTTGACATGGAAGCAATCATAACAGGAGATGTTATCGGCTCGCGCCAATTGGAAACAACCTGGCTGCAGGTTTTAAAAGCGGCCCTGCGTAGCCAGGCACAAGCCGATAAAAACTGGGAAATTTATCGTGGAGATAGTTTTCAACTCCGTGTGCCGGCAGAAGAGGCGCTACACGCCGCATTTTATATCAAAGCTTGTATGCGTACGCTGAAAAATGGCGATGTGCGTATGGGAATAGGTGTTGGCCAGCCCGGCAACCAGACGGTTAAACTGACAGAAGCCATGGGAGAAGCCTTTGTTCATTCGGGCAAAGCTTTTGATGAACTGGAAGAAAAAAAAATGAGCCTGAATTTCGCCAGTGCCGATACTGCATTTGATAAACATATCAATCTCATGATCAGCCTTGCATTGATCGCAGCAGATAACTGGAGCCCCGTCATGGCAGAAACGGTCAAAGTTGCAATGGAAAACAAAGATCTGGTTCAGGCCGAACTGGCTGTGAAAATGGCTAAATCGCAATCTTCTGTAAGTGAGTCGCTTAAACGCGCTTATTTCCAGGAAATCATGGATCTGGATGCCTATTACCGTGAGGAATTGCAAACCTCGGCCTAGGTATACACCACATGAAGAATTGAATCATCAGCAATATGGAAATCATCCTCATCAAATTACTCCTGGCTCATCTTCTGGGCGATTTTGTTCTGCAACCGAACGCCTGGGTGGCAGACAAGGAGCGTCTTAAACTGGCTTCAGGAAAACTGTACCTGCACGTGGCGCTTCATATCATACTGGCCTTTGTGTTCCTGGCAAACAGCGAAGCATGGACGGCGGCATTACTGATTGGTATTTTCCACTTCGTTATCGATGCTGCAAAGCTTAAATTCCAAAAAGACAACACCAAACGAACCTGGTTTTTTATCGATCAGCTACTTCATCTATTTACGATTGCGGTGGTCAGCTGGCTGTATAGCGGGCAACCCGCTTTCTGGCCTGGTTTTATAGCTGAAACAAAATTATGGGGAATAATTTGCGCCGCACTTTTTTTAACCATGCCTGCTGCTACAATAATTCGGGTCGTCATTGCCCGTTGGATTCCCGAAACACCGTTAAGCGCCTCCGCCGACAGAAAATCATTGCAGGATGCTGGCCGTTTCATCGGAATCCTGGAGCGGCTTCTGATTTATATCTTTGTGTTAACGGGACATTTTGAAGCTGTTGGCTTCCTGCTGGCGGCCAAATCGATTTTCAGATTCGGAGATCTGAAAGAAGCTCAGGATATCAAGTTAACGGAATATGTGCTCATCGGTACCCTCCTTAGTTTCGGAATAGCGACCGTAACGGGATTGCTTGCAGCAGGCCTATCATGAAAATGCCCGGTAAGCAGCGCTTCCGGGCATCAGAACTTTTTCTTCTACCTTGCACCAGGCGGACAGTGCTCCTTTAAAAACCGGGTGTATGTCAGGCTCAGGTGTTTGCCCGTGCCTTCGCCCTCAGAGATACTGTGTGTACGGTTGGGGTAAGCCATCATCTGAAAAGTTTTTCCATGTCTGATCAATTCATTGATCAGCATTTCAGCATTCTGATAATGAACATTATCATCGCCTGTTCCGTGAATGTACAGGAGATTGCCTTTAAGGTTACCAGCATACGTGATCGGCGAACCTTTTACATACGCTTCGGTTGTTTTAAGCGGTGAACCCATATAACGCTCCTGGTAAATATTATCGTAGGTAAGCTGGTTGCCTACCGCAGCAATTGCGATCCCTGTCTGGTAGATATCAGGATATTGGAACAGCAGGTTCAGAGTAGATGAACCGCCGCCACTCCATCCCCAGACCGCCACACGGCCCGCATCAAGATAAGGCCGGCTTGCAAGCAGTTTTTTGGCACCCTGAGCCTGATCACGAATGTTAAGCGTGCCAATCTTCTGGTAAATGCTTTTTCTCCATTCGCGGCCTTTCGGGGCAGGCGCGCCGCGGTTCTCCAGTGAAACATATACATACCCATCGGCCATCATATCGCCCGCATACAAAAAATTCTGACCAGCACCCCAGGTGTCGGTTACAGTCTGTGATGCTGGCTCGCCGTATACATAAAATACCACCGGATATTTTTTTGACGGGTTAAAATCAGCCGGTTTCTGCATCCAGCCGTCAAGCGTAACTCCGTCTTCTGTGGTAACCTGGAAAAACTCCACCTTATTTTTCGGGGGCGTTCTCTTGGCCAGCTGGTTGGTTAAACTTCCATCCATGGTCAAGGGATTTCCTGTGCTGAGGTTCATCCATTCCTGGATTGGCGCTACAGCTGCGCTGCTGAAGGTATGCCGGGCAAACAATCCATTGGGCGAGATATCATAATTATGCGTTCCAGGAAAAATACTTGGTGTAACCTGCTCCAGTTTTCCCTTGCCATCCAGCTTTGTTCTAAACAGGTAACGCTGCGTAGCGTTTGCAGGTGAAGCCAGAAAATAGACATAGTTGTTTTTTTCATCGACCAGTTTCAGTTCGATGATGTCATAGTCGCCTTTTGTGATCAAAGAAGATCTTTTCCCGTCGCTGGTCAGGCGATAAAGGTGTTTCCAGCCATCTTTTTCACTTTGCCAGATGAATTCCTTACCCCCGCTGATCCAATTCCAGCCAGGGGCTGCATCGATCCAGGCTTTGTCTTTCTCACTAAAGATTTGTCGTACGCTGCCATTGGCTGCATTGCCTATGAACAGTTTACTTTCATTCTGCTCCCTGTTCAATTGCTGCAGAATGATGTTATTTGTGCCCGGAATCCATTCCATTCTGGGAATGTAATTCTGTACCTGGTCGCCAGGCACATTTACCCAGGAAGTTTTTGCAGTAGCGATATCCACGATGCCGATTTTACATGCCGAGGGATCCTGGCCAACCTTCGGATACTCGACCGGAATGGTGTAAGAGTAAATCGAATCAATGTTATCGATCATCAGGAAATTTTTAATCTTCGTTGCATCGATTTGCCAGTAAGCGAGAGACCTACCGTCAGGACTCCATCTGAACCCATCCCTGCAGTCAAATTCTTCTTCATAGGCCCAGTCAAACGTTCCGTTGATCAGCCGTTTCGTCCCGTCGAGGGTTAAGGCTTTGGTAATCCCGGTACTCAGGTCATCGACATACAGGTTGTGTTCACTGACATACGCTACCTCGTTTCCCGATGGTGAAAATTTAGCAAACATAAGCGAAGAAGCGGGTTTGTCGCGGCCAATCCGGGCGAGCTTCTGTGTTTTGAGGTCAAGCACCCAATAGTCGCCCCGGGTGTCATACCGCCAGACCTTTTTGCTGTTTGTGTAAATAAGGACTTTTGATCCATCAGCAGAAAATGCGAAGTCGCGGATGTTGATCTGCTTTCCTTCAGCTTTGAGATTGGCAGCAGCAACAAGCACTTTTCGTTCAGTTTTCGGTAAACTGACGGAAACCAGGTTTCCCCGTTCTATGGCATAATAACCATTTCCGTCTTCAGTCCACCTGATTTTTTGTGCCGCGGCCGGAAGAACCATGCAGACACTCAGCACAGCAACAGCGATCAGTTTTTTGGTAACTTTTAAGATCATATAGGAATTTATTCAGTTGAAGCTTACAAAAAAAAGCTTTTTAACCAGCCTTTCAAAAATAAGGAGGTTAAAAAGCTTTCAACTAGCAGATTGCCGGATCTATTGTCCGCCCATCTTCATCAGATCTTCCATGGTGGTTACTTCGTAACCGCTCGGAACGGCGATAGATAAGGCACCGATTTTTTCTTCTTTTAAGGATTTAAGTGTCGCGGTCACGCCCACGCCGTTTTGTACAACGCTGTATTTTACAGGGAAAGCCTTGAGCTCTGGAAAATAGCTCGCTGCGCCGATCTGCGGAAGTTCGACGTCTTTTGTAGCCCAAAGCTCGTGGCTTGTGCCTTTATCATCTTTATAGGTATACTTTTCTGCATTATAGCCAGCAATCGTTTGTTTTTCGCCAGTGGCTTTGAAATCGCTGTATTTCGTTGTACCCATTACTTTTTCGATATCTTCTTTTGTCTGTTTAACAGCAAACTGTTTTTGCGCAACAGGAACGTCAACAAGCATCACACCTGTTTTTTGTGCATTATCGGTGATGATGCTGATCAGTGCAGGTCCCTGCTCCATTTCGATCTTTGTAATATTGCCATTGAATTTCAACTTGGTTTCATTCGGCAACGGCATGCCTTGCATCATGTCTTGCTGCTCTTTCGTCAGCTTGTACTCCACGCCGTAAGTCAACGACCCCTCGTTGATCTTTTTCTGTGCCTGAGCATAAATGGCCGAGCTTGCTAAAATGACGGCAAGTACACCGGTTTTGATTGATTTGAACATATAAATTAATTAAATTTTTTACCAGTTGAGTTTCTCTTTACGTAAAAAGGAACCTATGCCTTTCTTGAAATCTTCACTTTCCCTCACCTCAGCATTTATTCTTATGGCGTTTTCCAGGCTGTCTTCCAGCGAGGTATTTAGGTTCATCGTGACAAGCCGTTTAGTTACAGCGAGGGAGTTTCCGGAATTGTTTTCACACAAATCTATAGCAAATTCACTTACTTTTTGAGTGATCTCTTCTTTTTTTGTTACGAAATTGATCAATCCATAAGTCAGGGCTTCTGCTGCGCTGAACGTCCGCCCTGTCAGCAAGAGTTCCCGCGCCACATTTCCGGGTATTTTTCGGAGGAGGAAGGATGCCACGATTGCGGGAACAAATCCAATCCTGGTTTCGGTATAGCCAAATATCGCTTCGGGAATCGCAAATGAGATGTCACACACTGCAGCCAGGCCGCATCCACCAGCAATCGCATGGCCTTCCACCTGCGCAATGACGATCTTTTCCAGCCTGTGAATCAGTCTGAAAAGTTCCGCAAGCCGCTGAGAGTCTTTCAGATTTTCTTCGTAACTGTTGTTGCCGATTTGCTGAAGATAGGCCAGGTCGGCACCTGCGCTAAAGCTTGAACCGGCAGCCTTGATGACGATCACTTTAACTGCCGGATCTTCATCTGCAGCCCTTAAGGCATCTTTCAATTCGCTGACAAGATCGGGGTTAAGCGCATTGCGCTTGTCAGGCCTGTTCAGGGTAATTGAGGCAATACGGCGATCGACCGCATAAAGAATAACTTTTTCCACAGCTCAGTTTTTTCAAATATAACGATCTATGCCGTGTTTGGGTGCTATTGCGACACATGAATAATGACAGCGGGCTCGGCCTTCAATTGCTGAAAAGGCACACCGGCTGATTTTGATCTTTCTTCCCAGTATGCGGTTACTGTTCGGCTGCAAGTAGCGTCTGCAACAATCAGCCGGGGTTTGCCCTGAAATTTAGCAGTTACATGACGTACCTGATGCAACCATACGATATCATATTGCTGGTCGCTGACGCCTGGCGGCTCGTATTGCCCGACAAGAATTCGTTTGTTGCCAAATGTGATGACCTGGTTCCGTGCTGGGACCTGTTGAACTGGCAGAAGCTTTATATGCCTCACCTGTAAACTGTCCAGACATGGCTTTACGGCCATCTGGTAGGCCTTGTCTTTCAGGGCAAGATCACTAAGCACCGTTGCTTTGTTACCATGAATAAATGCAGCTGCGTAATTGGAATGCAGACTATAAAAAACAATTAGTCGCCGGTTGGCCATATTACAATTCTTCCAGGAGAAAAGCGCTTCAAGTGTGAACAAGGAAAAAAGCGCAAGCCAAATCCACACTGCCTTAAACGTCTGTGCGGCGCGTGTAAAACATAGGATGACGACAGTGATAAGCGCTACCTGTATAGGTGATAGCCAGATCTGGTCAATTGTTGCGCCCGGTAGCTGCGCCATCCACTTCAAACCGGCATTCATCCCGACTATAATCAGTTCGGTAAGTTTACCCAAAAAGTCTATTCTGAACAGCAGCAATGCCATTCCCAGGTACATGACCAGCGCCACAGGCAGTGTAAGAAACAGGTTTGCAGGCAGGAATAATACAGGAAACTGGTGGAAATAATAAAGCGCGACAGGATAGGTGCTGATTTGTGCCGCAAGTGATGTTGCACACAGGCGCCACAGCTGATCGGCCAGAAGATTACGTAGTGGCAGCAGACAGTAAATTGGGTACTGAAAAGTTAAAAGTCCGAAAACCGAGAGGAAAGACAGCTGAAAGCCGACATCTGTTAAAAGAAAAGGATCAAAATTGAGCAGGAGGAAGGCTGAAAAGGCGAGTGTGTTGTAGGCGTTTGTATTCCTGCCGCTCGCATCGGCAATCAGGAACACACTGATCATGACCGCCGCGCGCAAAACAGACGGAGAAAAGCCGGTAAGCAGGGCATACAGCCAGATAACTGCACCGGCGATGGCCGGCTTTAGCCATCGCTTAAACAAACGGTGCGTAAACTGTTTCAGCACCTGATCAAGCATGAAATAGACGAGGGCCAGATGCATGCCAGACACTGAGAGCGCGTGTATGGTACCCGTTTCTGCATACGCCTCCATCACTTCGCTGCTTACGTCTGTGCGTGTACCAAGCAGCAGGGTGGCTGCAACGGCCCTGGCTTCGCTGTCTTGCATGGCCCGGTTCAAAACCGATGCACAATTTTCGCGCAATGACAGTGCGAAGGCCTTTATCGGGTGGCCCTGATGTGATTTAACCTTCTTTACATAACCTTTGGCTGCCGTGAGCCGGTGGTAGATATTTTTCCCTGCCAGCCAGTTTCGGTAGTTGAATTGCGCAGGATTAAGTGGCCTGGTCGTTTCTGTGATTTTACCCCTCAGCAGCAGCACATCCCCGTAAACCGGTGTCTGAACTGGTTTCAGTAAAATAAGCTGCAGTTTTCCGCTGGTGCGGAACTTCTGCTGCCCAATGAATGTCGCTTCGACCCTTCCGGTAACAGCAAAAGTTTTGGCTGTATTCCTTGGCTCCTCAATAATTTTTACCAGGAACACCTGGGCATTTAACCTGCTGAAATGGTCTTTTTTGAGCCGCTCATCGGCATGTGTATAACAAAAAGCGCCACCTGTATAGGCTGCAAGTATGCAAAGCATACCTGACAGATATTTTTTCCTGTTCAGCGTGAAACCGGTATAAAACACGAAACACAGCACCATCAGCAAGATCATGGAAATCGGAAGTAACCCGCTCAGAGGCCTGTACAGATCTCTGTACGACACGTACATGCCGGCCAGCCAGGGCAACAACAGGCGAACAAAAACTATCTCGGCCGCAAATACCTTTGCTTTCATTCGAACAGGTAGCGCAGTTGGATCCTGAAATCAACGTAAGGTCTGGTCTCGTCTATTCCGGCAGCCTGCATGCGCCAGAGCGTGCCCCAGCGAAAATAACAGTCTGCCCCCTTAAAGAGCTTGTACCTGGCATTGAGGTAAGCCTTTAGTCCGCGGCCGCTAAAGACGCCGAATGCAGCACCATAAAGAACATCATTCTCATAGGCATAGATGCGACTGTTGTACGACGCCGTACGGAACCATCCAAGCCGTAAATTCGCGCTTAACCTTGCGAACGGTTTTGCCCATTGTACGTCCTGATAAATGAGCAGGCCATATTCTGGTAAAGCAAGTTTCCGGTAATTTGATAATTCAACCCGGGTTTGCAGGGTAACCTGTCGGCCCGGCATCCATTGGCCTTCCAGCCGGTAATTGCTGCGACCTGTATCTTCAGGAAACGCGCTGTACAGCACACTGCCGTTCTGCGCCTTGGTTTCCGTTTTCATTCGCAGCGTAAACCTGGACACTTTATCCGGGGTCCAGCTCAACTCAGCAAAATGTTCGCGACCGGAAGACGGCGCATCTACCCGGTACCGAAGCCATGGAAAAGAAAACCAGTCTGTGTAGGCTGAAAAATTCCATTTGCCAAGGTGTAATTGAATTCCGGTATACAACCCCCTTTCGTTTGAAGTTTCCGATCCTTCTGCAACGCCCTGCGCAAAGAAGTTTTGAAAACTGGCGGCGTAGTTCCTGTAGCTAAGCCCCAGCGAAATAGCCCTCGACAAACTGAGTAGCATCCCTTGAATCAAAGCCACCCTACCTGACCCGTCTGCTGCCACCTCGCCGGAAAACGATACATTTCGCAACGTATAGCCATAAGCAAGTCCACAATTGAAAAGTTTGTCGCCCCTAAAATCAAGCAATTCGTATACCTGTTTGCCCGGGGCAAATGTCCTGTTAAACATCGTGACAAAGCTGGTAAGGGTCGCCTCGAGCCGGCCCCTCGTAAACTGCATCGCGCCGCCATAAACCAGCTGCCCGAGACGCTGCCGGTTGCGCAACTCTGAAGGTGTGCGGTGCAGGCCCGATTGCTGCAGTGCCGTAACCGTTCCGTCTTCAGAAACAGACGCGTCAAGCATCCGCTTTGAGCCAAAAAGGGTTAGCTCATGTGTTAGGCCGGTCTTGAGCGTAATCGCCAGGCCGCGCAGAAAGGCATACTCATTTACCGAGTAGTAGGGGCGCAGTCCAGTTTCTTTCCGTGCCGTACTGGTTATATCCGGGCTTTTACCAAAGCTGAAGCCCGTCCACATGGTCAGGCCCTGCCCAAATTGCAGGCCGTAGTCGCCCAACACGATTTGCCTTAAAGGTCCATTGCCCTTGAAAGACAGGTTAGCCGAAACAAAATCCGGAAGGTGAGCACCGCCGGCTACCAGGGGTTCGCCCGGGTCTTTTTCCAGTGTAAGCCCGGCATTGACCGCCCCTGTGCCGCTTAACCGGTACCTCAGCAGCATGCGATCAGGGGAACCGGTTCCTTTGTTTTCCGCACTGTCCTTCAGGCCAAGGCCATATCGCAGCAGCAAGTCATGGCCAGCACTGAACAGGGCCCGCCGCTGGGTGGGGCTTGGCGCACAAGTCACGAAAGGCTTGAGCGCCTGTATCACTTTTTCACTGAACCCCGGCAGCGCCTGCAGCTCAAGTAAGTCTAAAAGCGCGCCGCTTTCCTTTATATGAGCAAGCAAGTTGGTAATTTGTATTGGCGAGAGAAAAAAAAGTTGTTTCAGTTCTGTCGCAGTAGCCTGGTTGAGGTTCAGGGGATGTTTCTGCAGATACTCGAGTGTACCTGTCAACTCGCTCATGTCGTAGTGTTCAGGAATGGCTTCGGCCATGCTCTCGATCACGTCGGTAATTTCCTTTTCACCAGCCTGACGCGCAAACGCCGGCCTGACGAGACAGATCGCCAGCAGCAGCAACCATCTAAAAAGCATAACCAGCAGAGATTTGCGGTGACAAACCAAGAACCGGGTGCGCGGCAACGGCCAGCTCACATTGTAATGAGCCTGGCCGCCAGCCCAGTCCAGCGTACTGCACAAAGGGCTTTGATTGCAGTCCGCCGCGGAATAAAACTCTGTTTAATACCGCGTACTCGAGCCCTGCCCGGATACCCCTCATTTCTGGCGAGTCTGTATAGAAATCGCTAAGCAGCAGCAATCTGTCTGATGCCTGCCAGGCAAGTCCTAAACCGATAAGGGGCTTTGTCGGGAAATGTTTTGTACTGAAATCCCGGATAAAGGCGCCTGCGGTCAGCGATTCAGTACACGCGATATGAATACCTGCGGAGGCAGCCGCCCCGAGTTCTGACCCATATCCTGCAATCGCCTGCCTGGAACAGGAGAGGGCCAGACCGGCAGAGACACGCCTGCCAAACTTGCGGCTATACGCGAGCCGTGCGCCTGTCTGCGTAAAGGAATCAAACCCGTAGCGCTCAGCCGATAAACTGAATGCACCCCCGTGGGAGGGAATGACCACTGCGATGGCGGCCGTAGCCAGGTCCGTCACAAGATGTTGGCGTGTATGCGACAGTCCGATAAACACCCTTCCGGATAGGGATACGCCTGCCGGATTTCCGTTGACTGACCAGGGATCAGTTAACGCAGCGGTGCATTGCGCCATGCCATACGAACGCGCGCCCTGCGAGACCTGGGCAAAACACGGCGATGCGATAAAAAATAAAAAAAGAAAAAAGTACATAGATCAGGGATAGTTTCCTAATCTACGATAAAAATTTAATTAAAAATAAAATAATTATATTTCTTCGTTTATTTTTAACAGAAATGATTTGATACGCTCGAGTGAGTCAATAATCTTCTGGGTTTCCCTAACATCACCCTTGTTATTTTTGAGGTATTCTTTAGCTCCTTTGAGCGTGAAGCCTTTTTCATCGACCAGGTTAAAAATGATCCTCAGGTTTTCAATGTCTTCGGGTGTAAAAAGGCGATTTCCCTTTTTATTCTTTTTCGGCTGCAGGATATCGAACTCTTTTTCGTAAAACCTGATCTGGGATGCGTTCACACCGAACATTTCAGTGACTTCACCCATCGTGTAGTACATTTTATTGATTTCTCTTTCCTTGTATGGCATATTTTTATATTGACTATGAGCGATTTAGGATGTTTACTTAAAGTATTCAAATGTAATCGGATTTTAGCTGAAAACCACAATAAAATTTTAATTTTGTCGCTTCAATTCCATCAAGATGACAGCAAAAGAGATCAGGCAGGCGTTCCTTAATTTTTTCGAACTTAAACAACATCGCATTGTAAGTTCAGCACCGATCGTAGTTAAAAACGATCCGACGCTGATGTTTACGAATGCAGGCATGAACCAGTTCAAGGAAATTTTTCTGGGTGAAAAACCTGCCAGCTTTAACCGGGTTGCCGATACCCAGCGCTGTCTCCGGGTTTCTGGGAAACACAACGATCTTGAGGAGGTGGGCATCGATACCTACCACCACACGATGTTTGAAATGCTTGGTAACTGGAGTTTTGGCGATTATTTTAAAAAGGAGGCCATATCCTGGAGCTGGGAATTGCTTACTGAGGTTTACCAGATACCGAAAGACCGGCTGTATGTTACGATTTTTCAGGGCGATGAGCGTGAAGGCCTGCCCAGGGATGAGGAAGCCTATCAGATATGGAAGGAGTTTGTTCCGGCAGAACGTATACTTGAAGGAAATAAGAAGGATAACTTTTGGGAGATGGGTGAGACCGGACCCTGCGGCTCCTGTTCAGAGATCCATGTAGATTGCCGGAGTGACGAGGAACGAAGCGAGACGCCGGGAGCGGCGCTTGTAAATGCGGATCACCCGCAGGTAATTGAAATATGGAATAATGTCTTTATGCAGTACAACAGGCTGAAAGACGGCAGTTTACAAGATCTACCTTCCAAACACGTTGATACGGGAATGGGTTTCGAACGCTTGGTTCGGGTGTTGCAGCGAAAATCTTCGAACTACGACACAGACGTGTTCCAGCCGCTTATTGAGTTTATTGCATCGCATTCAGGTATTGCCTACGGTGCTGATGAGCAAAAAGACATCGCCATGCGTGTCATGGCAGACCACGTACGTGCCATTTCGTTTGTGATTGCTGACGGGCAGTTGCCATCAAACAACAAGGCTGGCTACGTGATCAGGCGTATTTTACGCAGAGCGGTTCGTTATGCCTATACTTTTCTTTCGCTGAAAGAGCCATTTCTGAACCGACTGGTGCCGGTCCTTGCAGACCAGTTTGCAGGGGTATTTGACGAACTTTCCGCCCAGCGGGATTTTGTTCAGAAGGTCATTCTTGAAGAGGAGCAATCTTTTCTTCGTACGCTGGCCACCGGAATTCAGCGCTTTGAGCGCTATTCCGCCGAGGGCGGTGTAATTACAGGCGCTTTCGCTTTTGAACTGTATGATACTTTCGGCTTTCCTATTGATCTGACCGAATTAATGGCCAGGGAGAAAGGGCTCAACGTCGATATGGATGGTTTCCAGGCTGCACTGACGCAACAGAAAGACCGTTCAAGGGCAGCTACGGCTATAGATGCCGGCGACTGGATCGTACTTTCGCCGCTCGAAGAAAGCACCTTTGTTGGCTACGATGAGCTCGAAATCGAAACGGAAATCGTGAAATACCGTAAAGTTAACAGCAAAGGGAAAGATCAGTACCATCTTGTACTGCGCGAAACGCCGTTTTACGCAGAAAGCGGCGGCCAGGTTGGCGATACAGGCAGGCTCGAAGATCACAGCCGGCTGTTTTATGTAGATGTCATCGACACGCGCAAAGAGAACGGACTTACCATACATATCACAGAAACCCTTCCTGAAACACTTGAAGGGAAATTCTGGGCGGTTGTTGATGAAGACAGGCGCCGTCTTACAGAAAACAACCACTCTGCTACGCACCTGCTTCATGCAGCCTTGAAACAGGTCCTGGGTGGTCACGTAAATCAGAAAGGGTCGCTGGTTAATGCAGATTATCTGCGTTTTGACTTCTCTCATTTTGCAAAAATTACCGATGAAGAGCTACTTCAGATTGAACAGATCGTCAACGCCAGAGTGCGCGAAAACATCCCGTTGGTAGAAGCGCGAAACGTGCCCTATCAGCAAGCGCTTGACAGCGGGGTCACGGCCTTGTTCGGTGAAAAATATGGTGATTTTGTTCGGATCATCACATTCGATGATCATTTCTCGAAAGAGCTGTGCGGCGGTACGCATGTCAGGGCAACGGGACAGATCGGTTTTGTAAAAATCGTGGCTGAAAGTGCAGTCGCAGCAGGTGTTCGCAGAATTGAAGCCATTACTGCCGACCGTGCCCAGGAGTTTATTTTAGGCCAAAACACGCAGATCCAGGCCCTGAAATCCCTGCTTAAAGGAGCCAAAGACCTGCCCGCTGCAGTTCATACCCTTTTGGATGAGAACAACCGGCTGCGTCGTGAAATGGAAAAACATTTAATGGAGCGGGCCGCCGGCATGAAGACCGAAGTGGCAGCGGCTGTACGCATTGTTAACGGACTGAACCTGATTACTTTCGCTGTCGATCTGCCCAGTGCTGATGCTGTTAAGAATCTTGCATATGCTGTAAAGGACATGGTGCCTCACCTGGTCCTGGTATTGACCAGCCTGATTGATGGCAAGCCAGGCATCACTGTACTGTTATCTGATAACGTAGTTCAGGAACGCGGCCTGAACGCTTCTGCCATGGTTCGTGAGCTGGCAAAAGAAATTCAGGGTGGTGGTGGCGGCCAGCCGTTTTTTGCTACGGCCGGCGGCAAAAAGTCCGAAGGACTGGCATTGGTTCCGGCAATTGCAGAGCGTCTGATCAGCTAAAAAGAAAGGCCTTTCAATGACTGAAAGGCCTTTTTACTTAGTTATATATGGTTATCGGATAATCCTATCCATATGCGGGCCACGTTTATAAGCCCGGCCATGATCTCGGCCACTGCTGCGATAATATGTTTTTGAGTGTCTGTAATATTCGCGTGAACTTCGCCCGTAATACCCGCTGTGGCTGCTTCGGTAGTGTTTAGGATGTTTGTAACTCTTGTAATATACTTTCTGCGTGCGATAACTGTTGTAGGGATTTCCGTGGTATACGACCTTTCGGGCCCTGTGGAAATTGTAGCCTCTGTGACGTGCCGGAACGTAGTGTGAGCGCACCCAGTGCCCGCGATTCATGTACACATACTGGCGCTTGGGCACATAATAGTACGTGTCAATGTCTGGAAGGTAGTAGTAATTGACCCGGTTGTATCCTGCCGGAAGCCAGGTCGGCGCTGTACCGATGTTCACGTTGATGCTGACTTGCGCATGTACTTCGCTGCTGGCCAGGGAACCCAGTCCGATCAACAGCATTACCCATAATTTTTTCATAATAAATGCATTTGTGTGTACGTATAAAACCTTTCCCAAATTCATGCCAATCGGTCAAAATACGCATAACTTAACCGGGGATAGCCGAATTTGGTTATATTTGTAAAAACGGTCTCCCTTCGTTTTTAATATAGATACTGCCTGTAAATGCATACAGATCACGAAATTGATACAACCGAATTTGAGCTGGTTTCAGGACTTGAAATCCACGTTCAACTCAATACCAAAAGCAAAATATTTTGTTCTGATAGTGCAGCTTACGGCGCCGGACCTAACGAACACATTTCGCCTGTATCTTTGGCTTTGCCAGGCGCATTGCCGAAATTAAACCGGGAAGTTGTTGCCAAAGCCATCAGGATGGGGCTGGCCCTGAACTGCCAGGTCAACCAGCATAATTTTTTTGACCGTAAAAATTACTTTTACGCTGACCTGCCCAAGGGTTACCAGATTACGCAAGACCGCATGCCCATCTGCGGGAAGGGCTATCTTGATGTGACGCTCAAAGATGGAAGCACCAGCAGGATCGGAATTAACCGCATTCACCTGGAAGAAGATGCAGGTAAGAGTATTCATGACCAGGACGACAAGTTTTCTTACATTGACCTGAATCGTGCAGGCGTTCCGCTCATAGAAATTGTGACTGAGCCTGATATCCGTTCGGCAGAGGAGGCTGCGGCACTGTTTTCGGAGATCAGGAAACTGGTGCGCCATCTGGACGTGAGCGACGGTAACATGGAAGAGGGAAGCCTGCGTTGCGACGCCAACATCTCCATCCGGCCGCAGGGCGAAAAAACATTTGGCACCCGCTGCGAGGTGAAGAACCTCAACTCGATCCGGAATGTCAGGAGAGCCATTCAACATGAATTTTCCCGGCAGGAACGGCTTATCCGTTCGGGCGGTTCGGTTATTCAGAGCACGCTGAATTTTGACGCTGAGGCGGGCACTACCTCGCCCATGCGCGAAAAGGAAGAGGCCAATGATTACCGTTACTTTGCAGATCCCGACCTGCAGCCTGTATACATATCGGATGCCTGGCTGGCGGAGATCAGGGCTGCAATGCCGGCGATGCCTGAAGAACTCGCTGCCGGTCTTCAGCAGAAATACGGACTTGCTGCTGCCGATGCGTTGATCATTGCTCGCGATGCAGACCAGTACGGTTATTTCCTGGAAGGCGCAGATCTGGTGCAGCAGCCGAAGATCCTTGCTAACTGGATGCTTGGGCCTGTTAAAAGTATTTTGAATGACCGCGAGGCAGACTTTAATACGTTTGCAGTTCGTCCGGCAAGACTGGCGGCCGTTATCAGCCTGGTCGAGTCGAAAAAGGTTACGCAGAACCTGGCTGTTCAGAAACTACTTCCTGCAATGGCCGAAGCTCCCGATCACGATCCCGCAATGCTGGCCGAGCAGATGAACCTGCTGATTGTTGAAGACAGCGATGAACTTGAATCTTTTATCGCTGCCGTCTTTGAGAAGTTTCCGGCCCAGGTCGAGTCGTTCAAAAAAGGGAAGAAAGGTGTACTCGGTCTGTTCGTAGGCGAGGTGATGAAACTTGCCAAAGGCAAGGCTGACCCGAAAACGGTCAACGAAAAAATAATATCAAAACTTAAGTAACGACACGTGAAAAAATTATATGCATTGCTGTTCGCCGCCGCCGCCCTGGCTGCCTGCGGTCCTTCAGACAGTTTTACAATTTCTGGAACATTTAAAAATCCGGGCGAGAACACGAAAGTTTTTCTCTATGGCCTGAACAACGGCCAGATGATACCGGTAGATTCTACCGTACTTTCTGCCGGTGGTGAATTTAAGTTTGAGCGCAAGGCTACGGGCGCCGATTTTTACCGCGTGGGCAGCGGAAACTCCGAGTACATGCTGATCGCCAGGAACGGGGACAAGATCACACTCGACGCCGACCTGACCGATCCCCAGCAAAATTACAAGATTGAAGGGGGGGAGGAAACCGATAAACTTACTGAATTCAACAAATTACGTGGCGATTTCGGGAAAAAGCTTGGAGCAATTCAGCAGCGTTTTGAGGCTGAAGTTTCGGCCAATCCTGCGCAGCGCTCGGCGATCTATGAAAAAATACAACCCGAATACAATGCGATTAAATCTGCTGCTGATGCTGCGACCTTAAAATTTGCGAATGACAACAAAGATAACCTTGCGGGTTTTTATGCGGCAAATACGCTAAGTCCGATCGAATATGAGCAGGAATTGATCGCCTTTTCTGACGCCATCAAAGGCAGAGTGGCTGGAAATGCTGCCGTCGATAAGTTCGTTAAGCAAATGGCCGATCTGAAAACGGTATCAGTGGGACAGCTCGCACCTGCATTTACCCTCAAAAGCATAGACAACAAGCCTGTAAATCTTGCTGATTTTAAGGGTAAATATGTGCTGATCGACTTCTGGGCATCCTGGTGCCAGCCATGCAGGCAGGAAAATCCGAATATTGTACGGGTGTTTAAGAAGTACAGCACAAAGAATTTCACGATTTTAGGCGTCTCACTGGATACTGACCCTGCAGCCTGGAAACAGGCCATTGCTGCAGACGGACTGACCTGGACTCATGCCGGCGAATTAATGGATTTCAACGGCCCGACAGTCGAAAAGTACCGCGTACAGGCTATTCCTACATCTTTTCTGGTCGATCCTTCAGGCAAGATCGTTGCTAAAAACCTGCGGGGTGACGATCTTGAAGCCTTCTTAGCCAAAACGTTATAAGAAACTGATTGTTAATGGCATGTTGCCTCTTAACGATTTATTAACCTTGCATTAACCTTACAATGGATCTGAGTGCATACTTTCGTAACAAACTTTAAGACATGAGTAATGCCAAGCAAAAGATCCTGGTAGTAGACGATGAACCGGATATCCTTGAACTGATCGAATACAATCTGAAAAAGGAAGGATACCAGGTATTCCTGGCACCCAATGGCCAGGAAGGAATTTCCGTAGCGAAAAAAGTTCAGCCCGACCTGATTATCCTTGACATCATGATGCCAAAAATGGATGGGATAGAGGCCTGCCGGATCATGAGGGGTATTCCGGAATTTAAAAATACTTTCATGGTATTTCTTACGGCTCGCAGCGAGGAATATTCTGAAATTGCCGGATTTAATGTAGGTGCAGACGATTACATAGCCAAACCGATCAAACCGCGGGCACTTGTTAGCCGGATCAATGCGATTCTGAGACGTAATTCAAGCACTGATGAGGTGTCTGAAAACAAAGTCGAAGTAGGCGACCTCGTCATTGACCGGGAATCTTACCTCGTGTTCCAGGACAGTAAAAAGGTTGTACTCGCGAAGAAAGAATTTGAACTTCTTTATCTGCTGGCCTCGAAACCCGGCAAGGTTTATACACGTGAAGCGATCCTGAAGAACATTTGGGAAGATTCTGTTGTCGTGACCAACCGCACCATCGATGTCCACATCCGCAAATTGCGCGAAAAGCTGGGCGAGCATTATGTTTCTACCGTAAAAGGCGTTGGCTATAAGTTTGAATTAAGTTAAGGGCACTTCGTTAGCAACCTGCTTATAAATAATGAATATCAGGTAGGTCCGGTGCCTGGGAAATCGTATTTTTGCACTTTATACTGAATTGTGAAAATACCCGCCTTTAAATCGATGGTCCTGTTTGAAAACGATGATTATGTTGTCGTTAACAAACCGCCCTTTATTGCCTCACTCGATGAGCGAAACGCGCCTGGTGATTTGAATATGCTGCGTCTGGCCAGGCAGTACAGCCCGGATGCCCAGGTCTGTCACCGGTTGGACAAGGAAACGTCAGGTTGCCTGCTTATTGCTAAAACACCCGATGCCTACCGCTCTGCTTCCATGCAATTTGAACGGCGTAAAGTGACGAAGAACTACCATGCCATTGTAAACGGCCACGTGATTTTCACAGACTTGCTGGTAGACCTTCCCATTTTGAACGCAGGCAACAAAAATGTTTCTATTGACAGGAAGGAAGGTAAACGCGCCGAGACCATCTTCAATTCGCTAACCTATTTCAAGCACTATACCCTGGTTAATTGCCAGCCAATTACAGGTCGCATGCACCAGATCCGGATTCATCTCGCTACGCAGAAAGCATCGATCTGCGGCGATGAATTGTATAAAGGCAAACCGGTTTTTCTTTCGGCGATTAAGCGCGGTTTTCGCCTGGCCAAAGGAGAGGAAGAGCAACCGATAATGAAACGCTTTGCGCTTCATGCCCGCTCGCTCGTATTTAAGGGAATGGATGAATCTGAAATCCTGGTCGAAGCGCCATACCCTAAGGACTTTGCCGTACTGCTTAGCTTGCTTGAAAAATACGACAGTTAGCAGTAACCGTACGCAAGCACGTTTGTTTTCCGGCTGGTAAGGCTTACCTTTGGGCAACTGCATAAGTCGTGCCCATGTATGAAAGTCTCACCAGGGCGGTAAACAAGATCAATTCCTACCGCAAAACGAAAATATCGAACCGCAATTTCCTTGTCTTTGCTGCCGTCGTAGTTGGCATACTCTCCGGCCTGGCCGCTGCCTTGCTGAAGTCATTGACGCATCATATTGAAGACTTTTTGCAGACCGGATTTCACTGGCAATACAAGTACTATCTCTACCTGTTGTTTCCCTTCATTGGTATCCTCTTGTCGGTATTGTATGTGCGTCGCTTTATTGTGAAAGGTAAGTTTGAAACCGGGCTGACGCCGCTGTTGCGCAGCATCTCGGGGCGCTCAAGCCGTGTTGAGTTTCACAACATCTATTCGCAGATCATTACCGCAGCTGTCACCGTCGGTTTTGGCGGTTCGACCGGGCTTGAAGCGCCGGTGGTAACCAGCGGGTCGTCAATTGGGTCAAACCTCGGCCGCTTTCTTGGCTTATCTTACCGGGAAGTTACTCTGCTGCTGGCCTGTGGGGCTGCGGGCGCCATTGCCGGAGCATTCAACAGCCCCATAGCCGGTATTGTCTTTGCCATAGAGATCCTTCTTCCTGAGTTTACCATACCGGTTTTCATTCCGCTATTGCTAGCGTCGGCAACGGCTTCAGTGGTAGCCCGGCTGTTTTACAGCGAGCAGCTGTTTTATATTGTAAGCCAGGGCTGGGAAACAAAGGCACTCATCTGGTACGTTATCCTGGCCTGTTTGATCGGCCTCTTTTCGATCTACTTTATCAAAGCCAACCAGGCCGTGAAATCATTTTTTTACCGCATCAAAAGTCCCTACAGAAGAGTTGTTGTAGGCGGACTTGCCCTTGGAGCACTGGTTTTTCTTTTCCCGACACTGTATGGCGAGGGCTATGTAACTATCAAAAACCTATTGCTGGGTGATTACAATTCCGTTATAAACAACAGCATTTTCTCGTCTTATAATGAATTTCCTGCAGTTTTACTGCTATTCACGCTGTTAACGGTTTTTGCCAAATCCATTGCAACGCTTGTGACCCTGGGCGCCGGCGGTAACGGAGGTACATTTGCGCCAAGCCTGATCATAGGCGGATTGCTGGGTTTTACACTTGCCTATACCATTAACCTGACCGGTCTGGCCCACGTCAATGTGGGTAATTTTATCGTAGCTGGTATGGCGGCAGCGCTCGGCTCTATTATGCATGCGCCGCTCACAGGCATTTTTCTCATAGCCGAGATTACAGGTGGATATATTTTGATGGTGCCCTTGATGATCACAACTGCCATTTCTTACCTCATCAGCCGCAGTTACCAGAAGCATTCTATTTACGCAAAACCACTCGCAGATGCCGGGGAATTGATGTCGCACGAGGATAAAGACACGACTGTGCTGCGCATGATGAAACTTAAATACCTCATTGAAAAGGATTTCAGTGCCGTAGAACCACAGGAACAGGTGCGCAGCAGGCTATCGGGGCTTTTCAAATCCAGGCATAACATCTACCCTGTGCTCACAGAAGAGCGCGTATTCCTGGGGCTTGTTTATGCAGAAGATCTCTTTCAGCAGGTATTGAAAAATAATGCAGAGCAGCCCGTAATATTCAGCGAGTTGATGCAGCCCGCACCGCAGGTTCTTGCGCCCGATACCGAGTTGCAGGCTGTTCTGGCCGGCATGGAGAATGAACAGGCCTGGCTGTTGCCAGTTGTTGACAGCAGGGGCGTTTTCCTGGGTTTTGTGTCCAAGACGGCGATATTTAACAAGTACCGCGCTTTGCTGGCCAGACAGGCAGACTATCTGGCATAAATTAATAGTATTGCACGATCTTCGCCTGTATAACGGTGGATTTGCCACTGTGGCTGGTGGTGAAAATCAAGAAGTCTGTATCTGCTGCGCCCTTGTTGTATTTCTTTGATAATTCGGCGGCTTTTACGGGAAAATTTCTAGCAATTATATTTCCAGCCAGTTTTTTTTGTTTTTTGAACGACTGCCAGTCCATGACCGACAGAACTTGGAAAATTCTTCCAGGAAACGCGGCCTCCGCCCGGTCTCCTGTATACAGGTGACTTTGCGGCGCTATTTTCTGCAAACCGAAGTCGACCGCGACCTGATTAAAAGCGCCCGATTTCATGACCGCGGCATCGGGTTCAAACAAGTATGCAAGTGGCCTGGCCGCAATCTGCGCAGGCATATTTTCTGCTCCGGTTTTTACCAAGAGCTGCTTTTGTGTTGCATTGAGGCTGGCTGCGACGATTTTCGGTGTCATCGATGTTTCTGTGTCCAAAATCCACAAAAGCTCCCTGCATTCATTGCGTACGCTGACAATGTGTATTTCGCTCACGCCGCCCAGTTCACGGATACCCGCCTGCAAGTCTATCAACGGGGAGCTCTTGATCAGCAGGCGGCCTGCGCGCGAGCGAAGCAGGGCAAGCTGCGGCAGGATATTTGGCTGACAGTCAGCAAACAGAAACACTTTGCCTGTGGTTCCCCTGCGCACGGGATCCAGGTAAATGGTTCCGTAGGTTTCCTGCGTTGATTGAAGAAATTCCAGTCCGTCTGCATGCAAAAAACTGATGTTTCCTGTGCCCAGTTGACCGGCATTGTGTCTGGCCATTTTCAGCAGGCCGGGATTCAGTTCGCAATGCAGCACCTGCCTTGACCGTAGTGAAAAAAAATAGCTGTCTACGCCAAAGCCGCCTGTAAGATCGGCAACAGTTTCACCGCGAACGAGTTGAGACTTATATTCGGCCGTTATCTCCGAAGAGGCCTGCTCAATAGAAAGCAGCGGCGGGAAATAAATGCCGGGTGTGGCAAACCAGGTTGGTAGTTTTTTGCGGCTGTTTTTCCGTGCGGCAATCTGCAGCGACAGGGCAGCCGGGCTGATGCCCTGGAACGGACTCACCGATAAGGCCAGCCGGTGCACATCTGCGTCAATGTGGTCATGCAGCCAGGCCTGAACCTCGGGTTGCAGCAGCGCCGGATCCATATCAAGACTTGTTTTTCATAACCATCTGGCAGGTATGCCGGCTTTTCACTTCCAGGATAATATCCTTGTTCTCGGTTACCCGGTCTATTGTCTCCTGGTTGTAATAACGAATGGTGACCAGCTCCATATTCGTGTTGTACTTCACCCTGAAGTCTTTCTGCAGGCTTTCCAGCAAAGCATCCAGCTTACGTGTATCGTGGTCAATGCTGACTGAAAAGCTGAGTGCCGAATTGAGCATGGTGTTGACCTTGACCTTATGCTGATGAAAAATGCCGAAAATGGTGCTCAGGTTTTCTTCAATGATAAAGGAATAGTCTTTAGGCAACACAGAGATAAGCACCTGATTCACTTTGAAGATAAACGATGGAACCGGCAGGGGATTGGGCTGGTTGTTAATTTCGGTATGCGCGCCTGCGGGCTCGATAAATGATCTTACAAGCAGGGGTATGTCCTTGTTTTGAAGTGGTTTAATGGTTTTTGGATGAATAACCGTCGCGCCGTAATAGGTGAGCTCGATCGCATCGTGATAGGACATCTGCGGAATTTTTTCCGTGTGTTCGAACCATTTCGGGTCTGCATTGAGCACCCCCGGCACATCTTTCCAGATGGTCAGCGAACGGGCATTCAGCACTGAAGCAAAAATAGCGGCCGAATAATCGGAGCCCTCACGGCCAAGCGTCGTTGTGTAATTTTCGCTGGTTCCGCCAATGAAACCCTGGGTAACCGCCACCTGATTCTTTAGTAGCCGGGTAAGATGACTTGCCTCGCGTTCGGTCAGAGCCCAATCGACCTTGCCTTCACGGTAAGTGTTGTCGGTTTTGATGTAGTTTCTCGCGTCGGCCCATACCGACACACAGCCCGATGCATTTAAGACAGCATGCAGGATTTTGCTGGAAACGACTTCGCCCATCGAAACGATCTGGTCATACAGGTAGTCCGGATCGTCTTGCGCCTCTTCTTCCAGCAACCAGTCAATTTCTACAAAGGTATTCGAGATTTCATCAAAAATGGAATGCCCCGGATCAGGAAACAGCTCTGTCAGCACATCAAAATGAATTTGTTTAATCTCCTCAAACAAAGCGTTCGTGTGGCTGTCGCCGGAAAGATAAGCATAAGCAAGTTTCTCTAACCGGTCTGTTACGCCATGAAGCGCAGATACGACCACGAGCAGCTCGTCTTTTTTTGCGCTGCTGATGATACTGACTACATTTTTTATTCCCGATGCATCTTTTACCGATGCACCACCGAATTTGTAAACTTCCATGTATGTGTGTTGTTGCGCGGCTATGATCTGTCCCAAGCGGCAAAGACCGGCCGCAACTTGAAAATACGGTTAATCCTCAAAAGGAAAACTGCGGATGTAAGCGCTGTCAAAAGAGGCGTTAAGCCAGCCGGGTTCTACCCGTGCTGCATATTTCCGGTAAAAATTCAGGGCCGGTTCGTTCCAGTCCAACACCTGCCAGGTCATTCCATGGTAATTCCGGTCTCGCGCTTCCTGCATCACGCGTTCAAAAAGCAACTTGCCTACGCCTTTTCCCCGGCATTGATCGGTAACTAAAAAATCTTCGAGGTATAACCGGCGCCCTTTCCAGGTAGAATAACGGGTGTAGAAAATGGCCAGGCCAATAACAGTATCATCCGCTTCGGCGAGGAAGGCCTCCCATACCGGGCGCTCGCCGAAACCAGCATCAATGAATTCGTCCATCGTTACGGTAACTTCCTCTGGTGCCCGCTCATAAACGGCCAGTTCGTTGATCAGTTCCATCATTCGCGCACAATCGCTGCGAAGCGCTTTACGTATTTTGATCTCACTCATTTGTTTTCCTGATTTACGCCCTCCTGGCGGGGTTTGATGTTACGCTTGCCAAAGATGCTGCTGCCGATGCGTACCATGGTACTGCCTTCTTCAATGGCTATCTTGTAATCATCTGACATGCCCATTGAAATCTCGCGGAAATAATCAGCATCTCTGAAAAAACTTTCTTTGAGTCCTTTGAAAAACGTTCTCAGTTCATAAAATTCGGCTTTGATCTGTTTAGGGTTTTTCGTATTCGTGGCAATGCCCATGACACCGGCGATACGTACATTGGCCAGGGAAGCAAATGTTTCAGAGCGCAGCAGGTCGATGGCCTCGTCAAAACCAAGACCGAATTTCGTTTCTTCATCGGCAATATAGATTTGCAGCAGACAGTCGATAACACGGTTGTGTTTCAGTGCCTGTTTATTGATCTCTGTCAGCAGCCTGAGGC
This sequence comes from Pedobacter yulinensis, assembly GCF_003029735.1. GTDB lineage: Bacteria > Bacteroidota > Bacteroidia > Sphingobacteriales > Sphingobacteriaceae > Pedobacter > Pedobacter yulinensis. Next base: position 1,050,813 of record NZ_KZ686269.1, on the reverse strand, counting down.
TGTCTACTGCATGAATCAGTTTCACGAAAGGCGCTATGTACTTGACTTTATTGGTTTGCAGATGGCCGATCAGGTGCCATTCAATATCTTTGGGCAGCTGTTCATATTTGTCGGCCATCTCCTGTACAAGGTTTTCGCCAAAAATACGCTGACCGGCAGCATACGCCTCTTCGATCAGTCCAACGGGCTGCGTCTTGGAAACCGCAACCAATTGCACGTCGATTGCCGAAAGCTCGTTTTTATATTTTAACAAATTATCTGCAATGCTCATTTATTGGTATTTTTGGGTAAAATTAAAAACCTCGCCAGATAATTAAGAGGTTTTAACGCACAATGAGAAAATTAATTTTAGGGTGCTGGCTGGCTGTCCTGCCCTTTGGCTGCAAACCGGGTATTCCGGAAGATGTCATTCAGCCCCGGCAAATGGAAGATATCCTGGTCGACATTCACCTGGTAGACGGCTATTTAACCGCGATGCCGCGACAGGACTCTGTTAAACAGACCGGGGCTGCCTACTACAAAGGTATCTATGAAAAGTTTGGAACAGATTCTGCCGGATACAACCGCAGCCTGGATTATTATTATACCAATCCTGAGGTGTTCAACGAGATTTACGTTAAAGTGACCAGGCGGTTGAAAAAACTGCAGGCAAAACAATCTAAAGTTGATTCCCTTTCCCTGGTGCAGGCCACGAAAAAAGCCAGCGCCACCACCAAGCGCGATTCTGTGAAAAAAGCAGACTCGCTGAAAAAAGTGCTTCAGGTCAAAAAGACTGATTCATTGAAGAAGGTCCGGGCCGACTCCCTGAAGCACAGCAAAAAACGTATACGCAAAAATGTTATATCCCGATAATTGCCAGGAAAGACTCGGTTTCACAGAAATCCGGCAACTGGTTTCCAAAAACTGCCTGAGCCCGATGGGCCAGGAACTGGTCGCGAAAATGCAGGTCATGACGCGATATGACCAGATCAACAAATTTTTACGCCAGACACATGAATTCAAGAGCATCCTGGAGAATGGCGAACCCTTGCAGATCAACGCCTTCTTTGACATTAAGGCACTGATCGATAAGATAAAGGTCGAGGGAACGTTCCTGCTTGAAGAGGAATGGTTCAACTTGTATATTTCCCTGCAGACCGTGTTTTCGGTGCTCCGGTTTTTTGACGACCGCAAAGGAGTTTACCCGAACCTGGAGGCCTTGTTCGAGCATTTGCCCATTGAGAAAAACCTGCTGCGCGAGATCGAAAAAGTGCTGGACGCAAAGGGCCGGATCAAACCGAATGCATCGCGCGAGCTGCAGGAAATTACCGCGGCGATCAGCAAGGGCGAGCAGGATGTTCGCAAAAGAATGGATGCCATTTACCGCCAGGCAACGGCCAGCAACTGGGTGGCCGACGGCAGCCTGACCATTCGCGACGGACGCATGTGTATTCCCCTGCTGGCTGAACATAAACGAAAGCTGAAAGGCTTTATCCATGACGAATCGGCTTCCGGACAAACCGTGTATATGGAGCCCGAAGAAGTTTTCACATTGAACAACAAGCTGCGCGATCTTGAATTTGATCGCCGGCGCGAGATCATACGCATCCTGATCGCGCTGACCAATGCCGTCAGGCCCTATAGCGCCTTGCTGCTTAGTTACCATGGCTTCCTAACCAAATTTGACTTTGTACGTGCCAAGTCGCTTTTTGCCATGCAGATTGAGGCCGGTATGCCCGTGCTTGTTAAGGAAGCCAGAATGCGCCTTGTCAACGCCCGTCACCCCTTGTTATTCCTGTCTTTTCGGGAAGAAGGCAAGCAGGTCGTACCGCTCAACGTACACATTGACCAGCACACCCGCATTGTGCTGGTTTCAGGGCCTAATGCCGGAGGCAAATCGGTCTGCATGAAAACGATCGGACTCCTGCAGATGATGCTGCAGTCGGGTTTGCTGATCCCAGTAGACGAGCAAAGCGAAGTTGGCATTTTTGACCAGATCTTTGCCGATATTGGCGATGACCAGTCGATCGAAAGCGACCTGAGTACCTACAGCGCCCACCTGACCAAGATGCGATATTTTGTAGAGCATGCCACGCCCAAAACACTGGTCATGATCGATGAATTTGGAACAGGAACAGACCCGCAGTTTGGAGGCCCAATGGCCGAAGCCGTGTTGCAGGTTATCAACAATAAGAAAGCAAGGGGCGTGATTACTACCCACTATTCAAACCTGAAGTTGTTTGCAGGCAATACCGAAGGACTTGAAAATGCATCCATGCTGTTCGACAACCGCAACATGCGGCCTTTGTATGTACTGGAAATGGGCAAGCCCGGCAGTTCTTATGCATTCGAGATCGCTCAGAATATCGGCCTTCCGCGCGAGGTAATTGAACTGGCGAGAGAAAAAACGGGGAGCAACCAGAATCGCCTGGACAGCCTGCTCGTTGACCTGGAACGCGAAAAGAAGACCATTCATGAGTCGCGCGTTGCGCTGGCCAACCAACAAAACAAAGCAAAGAACCTCGTGGCAGAGAACGAGAAATTGAAGCTCTTCCTGGAAGAAAACCGGAAAGTCCTGTTGCGGGAAGCCAAGGCGGAAGCGCAGAATATTATCAGGAATGCCAATAAATTGGTCGAGAACACCATCTCCGAAATTCGCGAGAAACAGGCCGAAAAAGACGTAACCCGTTCGCTGCGCCAGAGCCTTCAGCAGGAGCTGGCCAAACACCAGGTCGCTGAAGAGCCGGTGAAACAGGCCGAGCCGGCCTCTGGTGCCATAGCGGTGAACGACTGGGTCAAACTGACAGACAGCGATACCACGGGGCAGGTACTCGAGATTAACCGGGATAACCTGGTACTGGCCATTGGCGATCTTCGGTCGGTTGTAAAACGCAGCCGTGTGCAAAAGATCAGTCATAAGCAGTTGAAGAAAGAGGTGAGGACGGGGTCATTCGGCGCCAAGATGACCGAGGTTGTTGCTTCTTTCAGTCCGGAACTGGACCTGCGCGGCATGCGCGGCGAGGAGGCTTTACATGAAGTTGAAAAATACCTGGACAAGGCGATCATGATGGGCTTCCCGTCCATTAAACTGATACATGGGCGGGGAGACGGTATTCTCCGCAAACTGATTCGCGATTACCTGAAAAAATATAGTCAGGTAAGTCGCATGGAAGATGAGCACGCTGACCGGGGTGGAGATGGAATAACCTACGTTTACCTCGCGTAATGAAAGCCTGCAAAAGCTAAAACCAATTGAGGTGGACATTGTTATTTAAGGATTAATTCCTGCCCCAATGAGACTCATCAAACTGGCTTTTATCGTCCTGCTTTTTTTCACCACATGTAAAAAGAATCCTGGCGGGGGTGCTGATTTGCCCGATGCCGAAATCAAAACCCGCGTAGTCGCATCGGGGCTTACCGAACCCTGGGAAATGGCCATGGGACCTGACGGGCAAATCTGGTTTACAGAAAGAGGAGGTCGTATAGCGCGCCTGAATATTGGCAACGGCGCTGTCAGTACCCTGTACCGCATTCCTGACGTGTCTGCACAGGGCGAAGGCGGTTTACTGGGTATGGCACTCCATCCAGATTTCAGCAACAACCCGTATGTATATGTTTCTTACAATTATGGCAGCCCCTACCGGCAAAAGGTGGTGCGTTTTACCTTTTCAAACAATACGCTTGGCAGCCCTGTCATTTTGCTTGACGGGATTCCTGCGGCCTCGATACATAATGGTTCCAGGCTGCTGATCACGACAGACCGCAAATTACTTGTGACCACAGGCGATGCGAATGTGGCTGCTAGTGCGCAGAATATGGGCTCGTTATCGGGGAAGTTGCTCCGGCTAAACCTGGATGGCAGCATTCCCGCAGACAACCCCTCGGCAGGTAGTGCGGTCTGGAGTTTTGGACATCGTAACGCGCAGGGACTGGTGCAGGTAGGAAACCGCCTCTATGTCTCAGAGCACGGGCCTGGCAGTGATGATGAGATCAACCTGATCGAGAAGAACCGGAATTATGGTTGGCCGAATGTACTGGGCTATTGTAATGAAAACGCTGAAAAATCTTTCTGTGCCGAGAAAAATGTTGCAGAGCCGCTCGTCGCCTGGACACCCACAATCGCCCCGGCAGGCCTTAGCTATTATAACAACGATTACATTCCGCAGTGGCGCAATTCTCTGCTGCTGGCAGTGCTGAAAAACAAAAAGCTGGTTCAGCTCAAATTAAGCGCCGATGGCTCGAAGGTAGAAAGTCAGCAGGATTATTTTGTGAACACCTTTGGCCGTTTACGGGCCGTATTGCCTGTGGCTGATGGTAAGATCTATTTGGCAACAGACGAGGGTACGAACGATAAAATTATTGAAGTGTATAAATAGCGAAAGGCTTCTTATTTCTTTTTGTTGCCCGGGCATTTTTTGCAGCGGTTACCCTTCTTGTATTTTTTACAGCATTTTTTAAATTCCGCACTGCAGCAAAACAAAGTGCCGATTCCTTTCATCAGTTCCGGGTCGGTAGGAATGAGGTCGGTAAACCCCTGGCTGTCATCACGCTCAAAAATCATCTCCACAAAACTAGGTTTTATTAAGATCAATTCAAAATTAGAATTTCTGTAAAGTTGAGCACAGGTCTCGGCCGCTTTCCTTAATTTAGCAAAAACCAAATATATGATCTACAAAGTTGTCTCCTCTGCCCAAGAGGCGATTGCCGACATTCCCGACGGGGCCACACTTATGCTGGGAGGCTTCGGACTCTGCGGCATTCCAGAGAACTGCATTGCCGCCCTGGTTGCACGTAACGTCACGAATCTAACTTGTATCTCGAACAACGCCGGGGTCGATGATTTTGGCATCGGGCTGATGCTGCACAAAAGACAGGTGAAAAAAATGATTGCGTCTTATGTTGGCGAGAATGCCGAATTCGAGCGGCAACTGCTTAGCGGCGAACTTGAGGTCGAGCTTATCCCTCAGGGAACGCTCGCTACCCGATGTATGGCGGCGGGATATGGCATGCCGGCAATTTTTACGCCGGCCGGCATCGGTACAGAAATAGCCGAAGGCAAAGAGATCCGGCAGTTCAATGGCAAAGACTACCTCATGGAAATGGCTTTTGAAGCTGATTTTGCGATTGTTAAGGCATGGAAGGGCGACACAGCCGGCAACCTGGTTTACCGGGCAACGAGCCGGAATTTTAACCCTGTGATGGCCATGGCCGGTAAAATTACGATCGCCGAAGTAGAAGAGCTCGTTGAGCCCGGAGAACTCGATCCTGATCACATTCACACCCCGGGCATTTATGTTCACCGCATCTTTAAAGGCTCAGGGTATGAAAAAAGAATTGAACAGCGAACCGTACGAAAAAGTGAATCGAATGAAGCGTCTGCTTCGTAAAACACAACTATGTTAAGCAAAGAACAGATTGCCCGTCGCATTGCGAAAGAGATCAAGAACGGGTATTACGTAAACCTCGGCATTGGTATTCCCACCCTGGTTGCCAACTATATTCCCGAAAACATCCAGGTCGTTCTGCAGTCAGAGAACGGCTTGCTTGGCATGGGGCCATTTCCTTTCGAAGGTGAAGAAGATCCCGACCTAATCAATGCAGGTAAACAAACCATTACGACCTTACCGGGAAGCTCTGTATTCGATTCGGCTATGAGTTTCGGTATGATTCGCGCACAAAAAGTTGACCTGACCATCCTGGGCGCAATGGAAGTTTCCGAGAACGGTGATATCGCAAATTGGAAAATTCCGGGTAAGATGGTCAAAGGCATGGGAGGGGCAATGGACCTGGTCGCTTCTGCAAAAAACATCATTGTGGCCATGCAACATGTCAACAAAGCGGGCGAAAGCAAATTGCTTCCGGCATGTACGCTGCCGTTAACAGGCGTAAAATGTATCAAAAAGATCGTTACAGAACTGGCCGTCCTCGATGTGCTGCCAGAGGGTGGATTTTATCTGCTGGAGCGCGCGCCTGATGTATCGGTCGATTATATAAGGGATGCAACCAAGGGCAGGCTTGTTGTTCCCGACCATGTACCGGCCATGGATATGGCTTAGCCGGGCATATCGCATAAACATGACTTCCGGGAAGAAATGCCCAACCACAAGGCCGACATGGAAATACACGGATCAGGGCTGGTCATAATAGGTAGCGTCACGTACAATCCGCCCTTCCCGGATCTTCAGGACCGTGCAAATGGGAAGCTCAAAAGGTTTACCTGCTTCCGTTCCTTTGGCGGTGAATTCAACGACAACCGTCTCACCATCCACATGCATGGACCGTATACTGTCGCGCACGTCTGGCACAGATTCCTGCATTGCTGCATATTTTGCTTCGGTCTCTGCCCGGCTTTGCCACACGAATCTCTGCCCCAGCGCCGGATCCAGGAACTGGGCCGTGTCAGCATACATTGCGGCATAAGCCTTCCAGTTGTGCGCATTGAAGTAAAAAAACAGGGAGTCGGCGACCGCTCTTATTGTGCCTCCTGTGTTCATCGGGCGATCTGAGCAAGCGGTAACAGCCAGTGTGCTGCAGATCAGCCATGCGAATTTGGTTTGTAAGTTCATCATTTGTCTTTTTTGGTAACAGTCCGTGTAGTCAGGCGGCTAAAATAAAATCAAGAGACCCCTTTGTATTGTACGAACCCGACCAGAAGTTACTTATTCAGAAAAAAATTAGCCATTGAAGGCGTATCGAAAAAGTAGCTTCCGGGATCTTCGCCACTGAATGCCTTGAAGTTCCTGATGAAATGTGACTGATCATAATAGCCGGAAACGAAGGTGATTTCCTGCCACGTGCTTTTTCCTTCGCGGATGAGCTGCCAGATATGGCTGAACCGGATAACCTGTGCATACAACTTCGGCGAGAGTCCCACATAGTGTCTGAACAGCCGTTGCAATTGCCTTTCTGTAACGCCGGTAGCAGCACATAGCCCAGCAGTACTGATTTGTCCTCGCTGCCCGAAAATCAGCGCAACGGCGGTCTCCACAGGATTATCCTGCCAGCGCCCGGAAATCTTCAAAAAGTGACTGTCCAATATGCTGGTAAGCTGTTCCTTTGTAGGTCCGGCCGGAATGCCGCTCTGAAATACGTTAAGGCGTTCGTAGGCAGGAAGGCTTAAATCGGCAATGACATCGGTAAGGCGATGCATGGGCAGATCATAAAGTTGAGTGAGACCCGTAGGTTTAAATTTTACGGCGAACATCCCGGTTTTTCCTGTGTTCCGGATGCTGAAGAAACTGGTAAGCTGGCCCGCTACGATTTGGAGACTGCTATGTTTCCAGGCGCCCTGCTGGTTATTTTCGTAAGGATCGCCATAATGGAAAATTAACTCTGGAAAACCGTCCGGAATAATTTTTTCAATGCGCGTCCCGGTGTCGCTGTCTTCCATCAGCCAGTAACATTCAATGATCCGGGCAAGATCTGGGTGAGGAGAGAAGCGTTCGAAGATCATGGCGACAGAGTCAGCGGCCTGTTCTGTGTTGCTCCAGCCTGACTTTGACTTCTTGCGAGATCAATTCGGTCGCACGGATAATGTCGTCGGGATCATTGCTGTTGTTTTCGACGATCTTGTGGCAATGAGAGCGGTAGGGCAGTAGAAACTCGTTATACGAGGGCATGACATGGTTGTGCCATTTATAGCGTACATCATCTTCCGGGTAACCACGTTCCATGCCGTCGCGCATAATGCGGCGGTCAAGGGCTACCTGCTCGTCTGCCTCCACAAAAATCCGCAGGTCAAGCAAGGCATCGATTTCCTTGAAGTGCAGGATAAACAGCCCTTCAACGATCAGGATGGGTGCCGGCTTGATTTCGAGTATTTTAACGACTGCAAGGGGGTTATTGAAATTGTATTCTTTTTTGTAAACGGCTTCGCCGCTAATCAGCTTGCGTATATCGCTTAGAAACTGCCCGTCGTCGATGGTAGAAGGCAGGTCGAAATTGTAAAGTTTATTTTCTTCCTGCGTCATTTCGCCCGCATGAATGTAGTAGTCATCCTGCGATACCAGCGTCACCTCATCCTGTACAAAATGGTGAAGAAAACAATTCAGAAAAAACGTCTTGCCGGAGCCGCTTCCGCCGGCAATGCCGATAATAAAAGGTCTATTGTTCATTTTCCTGAACGCCGTAGGAGAGGTTACAAAAAAATCGTTTATCAAGCGCACCCAATGAATCGGCCACCGCTTTCGTCATGACGATGATGACATCTTTGGTGGTTTCATTTTCGGTAAATTTACCCACTACTTTGGCAAAGGTGGTCCGGTTCGTCATCGGGTTGGTTACCTTGATGACTGTACCGATCGGTGCCGTGCGGTGCAACACCAGCATTTTACTGGCATCCAGCTCCGGGTCTGTAATAAATACAGCAGTCCCTTTTTCTTCCACCTGGTTGAGGCCGTACCTGCTTGCCGGATACCGTAGAGACGGGTCTTTCAGTGTATCGCCGTTTGCCGGCGTTTCTTCTGCGCCGGCAACAGGTTTTGGAGGGTATTCGCCCTTAATGAGCAATTTCTGGCCGGTGGTCAATGCATTGTTGCCAAGGTTATTTTTACGCTTAATCTCATCCATCGTCACGCCATGTTTGACAGATATCGAATAAATGGTTTCGTTCGAAGCGACTGTATGCTCAACATAACCCGGCGTTGCCGTTTTGGCCGAAGCATCCACTTCATAAGTTTTACCCGCAGGCGCAGGTTGGGAACTCCGCGGAGTGGCTGTAACCGGAGGTTGCACAGCCGGCTTCTCGGGTGCCGTGCGGGTATCCTGTACAACACGCTGATTGGTTTCCTGCTGGGTATTTTCGGTGCTGCCCGCAAGCGTACCCTGGTTTGACGGAATGCGCAGAACCTGGCCGATGCTCAGGTTAATGGTGCGCAGGTTATTGACACGTTTAATTTCGTTCACCGTTGTGCCATACCGTTGGGCAAGCAGGTTGAGATTTTCCTTCCGTTGAACAACGTGTTCAACAAGGCCGGTTTCGGGGACTGATTGCGCTGGCTGTGCCTGTGCAGCCTCTTTTTGCTGCTGTGCGGCCTGTGCCCGTTGTTCGGTTTGGTATTGAGGGTTGGTAGGCTGTGCAGAAGTGAAGTCGATTTGGGTAGGAACCTTTATGATGACCCCGATGCTCAGGAATTTATTCTTGTTGAAACTCATGATATCTTTAGGCGCAACATTATAACGCCTGCCAATCGAGTAATAGGTGTCTTTTGCATCGACCTTGTGTACGACGACCCGCTTTCCGTTGTTGTTTTCCACACTAATGGAATCGGGCACCACAGCCGCATTGCTCTTGGCCGCAAAAAAAAGCGGCAAGGCAACCGTAACTAAAAATTTATACATCTATGATCCTATAAAACTATGAAAACAAGGGTACAATAATACGAATATTCTGGCATACCTTGTGATTACTAAACGGCATCTTAACATTGGTATTGTGGCAGCCCCGCACAATAATAGCTGCCCGCAAACATTTGCTGAAACCGATTGTTTTGAGGTGGTAAAACTACTCAAATACCATGGACGCAAAAGAAATAAGCTTGAACGAAAAAGCGGTCAGACCAATTGTCGATATGCTCAATGATTACCTGGCAAACTACCACATTCACTACCAGAAACTGCGTGGCTGTCACTGGAACATCAAGGGCCAGAATTTTTTCACCTTACATATAAAATTTGAAGAGCTGTATACGGAAGCTCAGACCACTATTGATGAGATCGCAGAGCGCGTGCTTACACTCGGTAAACCGCCGCACAGCCGGTTTGAGGACTACATCAGGGCATCAACCATCAAGGAAGTTGATACCATCGGCATGGCAGACCTCGATATGGTAGACGAAATCCTGGCAGATATGGCCAAACTGATCGAACTGGAACGTGAACTACTCGACGCGACCGAACAGGCTGGCGACGATGGCACCAACGACATGGTAAACAGGTTTATGCAGTTTAAAGAAAAAACCACCTGGATGTTGCGCTCATTTGCCGGCAAAAAATAAACGCTGCAAGCAGGAACAGGCCGCCGTATTTCCAGCCAACCTGGATTTGCGGCGGCTTTTTCATTGGTTTGATTCAGCCATCGCCAATTGATTTCTATCTTTGCCAAATGGGCTATAAAAATTTGCGCGATTGCGTCAACGACCTGGAGCGGAACGGCCACCTGGTACGGGTTACTGAAGAAGTTGATCCATACCTGGAAATGGCAGCCATACACATGCGTGTTTTTGACGCAAAAGGACCTGCATTACTTTTTGAAAACATAAAAGGCAGCAGTTTTCCGGCCGTTTCCAACCTGTTTGGAACACTCGAACGGTCGGCTTTTATGTTCCGGGACAGCCTTGGTGCAGTAAAACAACTCGTGTCGCTCCGTTCAGACCCCGTAAAAGCGCTTCGCAACCCGCTTAAATATGCAGGCAGCGCGGCGCAGGCCTTTTCTGCACTTCCGTGGAAGCTCGGCTATTCGTGGAATCATTTCAGCGAAACCACCATATCGGCCCTGCCTCAGATCGTCAACTGGCCTATGGACGGGGGGCCGTTCGTGACCATGCCGCAGGTTTATACCGAAGACCCCGACCGCAAGGGCGTAATGAATGCCAACCTTGGTATGTACCGGATTCAGCTGGCAGGGAATGACTACCTGCAAAACCAGGAGATCGGGCTTCATTACCAGATTCACCGGGGCATTGGCGTACACCAGAGCAAAGCCAACGCAAAAGGACAGCCTTTAAAGGTGAGCATTTTTGTTGGCGGCCCGCCGGCTCATCCCCTGGCTGCAGTTATGCCGCTTCCTGAAGGTTTATCTGAACTGACCTTCGCGGGAGCACTGGGCAACAGGCGGTTCCGTTATTTTTACGACCGGGAGGGTTTCTGCCTGTCGGCCGATGCTGATTTTGTCATCACCGGCACGGTCTATCCACAAGAGAACAAACCTGAAGGCCCGTTTGGAGACCACTTGGGCTATTACAGCCTGGTTCATCCTTTTCCCCTGATGAAAGTACACAAGGTTTATCACCGCAAAGATGCGATCTGGTCGTTCACCGTGGTGGGCCGGCCTCCGCAGGAGGATACCGCTTTTGGTGCATTGATCCACGAAATAACAGGTGCGGCAATGCCTAAAGAGATCAACGGATTAAAAGAAGTTCATGCGGTCGACGCAGCCGGTGTGCATCCGCTGCTGTTTGCCATTGGCAGCGAGCGTTACACCCCATACCTGGACGACCGGAAACCTCAGGAGATTCTGACTATTTCAAACCATATTCTCGGTAAAAACCAGCTTAGTCTGGCCAAATACCTGTTTATTGCTGCACGTGAAGATAATGAGCAGCTTTCCACACATGACATTGAACAGTTCCTGCTCCATGTGCTCGAGCGGATCGATTTGATGCGGGATCTTCATTTCCATACCAATACTACCATCGACACCCTCGACTACAGCGGCAGCGGACTAAACAGCGGTTCCAAATTGGTGCTGGCTGCTGCCGGTAAGCCAAAACGCCGCCTGGCAAGCGTACTGCCGGCTGGCCTGACCGGTAGCATGGGGAATGCGTTGATGGCCATCCCGGGGATAGTTGCTGTTCAGGCGCCTGCTTACCTGAATGCGGAAGCAACTGAGGAACTGGTCTCAGCTATAGAGCGTGACTTGCCTGAAAATTCGAGACAGGACACCGTTATCCTGGTACTCTGCGACGATGCCGGTTTTACGGCCGCAACTATCAGCAACCTGGTTTGGGTAACGTTTACCCGCAGCAACCCGGCGGCAGATGTATATGGGCTGGGCGCAATCGTAAAAGACAAACACTGGGGTTGTGCGGGACCGCTCGTTATTGACGCGCGCAAGAAACCACATCATGCACCCGAGCTTGTGAAAGATCCGGGTGTTGAACAGCGTATTAACAGGCTGGGAGCGCAGGGGCGTTCGCTGTACGGAATTATCTGAGTAAAGCGGCAGCGCCGCAACTAAATAAAAAGCCGCCGGCAGGTCATTCCTCCGGCGGCTTTTCTATACTAACTTGTATTAGAATCTTAAACCAACAGTCAGGAAAATGTTGTTTTTCCCGGTTTTTGCATCAGCAATCGGCTCTGACCCATCAGCTAAGCCATAGGTCGTAAAGCTGCTCTTGTAATCATGATATTGGTAAGCAAGGTCGATTGAATAGTTTTTCACACGATAGCCAAGGCCGCCACTGTAGGTCTTTGTTGCAAAATCGCCGTTGTCATCGTTTTGGAAAGCACTTCCGTTAATCCCGTAGCCGGCGCGCAAACTAATCAGGTCCAGTTTGTACTCAGCCCCGAAACGGAAATTTACTGCCTCTTTGTACAGGTTTTTTACCGCGTTGTTGTTAGAGGCAATGGTTGCCGCGTCGCCATTGTTGTTGTTGCGGTTAAATACCATACTGGCGTAGTCAATGTAGTCAATGTCTGCACTGATCAATGCCGTGCCGCCGATCACATAACTGGCACCAAGCGATCCCTTAAGCGGGGTACGCAGGTTGTAGGTGAAAGGGAACTCGTCAGGTGTGTTGGTATAATTCCGGCTAAAACTCGCCTTGGTAAGCCGGTTGTCAACAGTTTCTGTGTAGATATCTTCGACGGTAAACCACGTTGGCGTCTGTAGGGTGGCTCCAATACGGAATTCGCTGACCGGTCGGAAGATCATGCCAATGCGGGCATTAATACCTGAACCTTTTGACTCCTGTGAGGTACGGTAAGTCAGGTCATAATTGTGAATGCTCGGGTTGCTTACCTGGTCTGTCTCATTCGGATCAACATTGACAGTCCCTTTTTCCATATAATTCAGGTTGCGCATGTAGCGGGTGTTTACCAGGCCCAGGCTACCCCCGATGTAAAATTCATTTGAAATGTTGAATGCTACATTGAAGTTAAGTTCTGACACTGAGCCGGTCCGGGTATCATTGATCCGGTTTGAGTTTGACGACGGTGTACCCAGGCCGTACGTGCCATCGTAATTGATCAGGAAACTGTCGTATGCCATGGCAGGCAGACCAGCAAATCCATTATTATTTGGCGCCAGGCCGGTTTCATTGGCCAGTTCGCTAAAGAAATTACGAATCGATGGTCCTGAATTGGCTGTGCCGGCATAATCATAAAAGGCACTGAAATCGTTGTTCCGGTTGTAGTTAATCCCCAATACCACGCTAAGCAGGCCTTTATCGGTATTCTCGCCCGTATTGCGGGTTGTCGGATTATACCAGGCCACGCCCAGCTGGTTCAGGTTCAGCATGCCTTTGTTCGATTTCGAAGCTTGCCCAAGGTATTGGGTGGAAGCCGAAGTCTGGTTAAACTCGGGCGTGAACGAAAATTCTGACCGGGTGAAAAAACCCATCCCGGCCGGGTTGCCGCCCATTGAGCTGATGTCGCCGCCCAGGCCGATCTGTGCGCCGCCTAAACCCCGTATGCGGGCAGAAGCGCCGTAATTTGACTGGGAAAAGCGCAGCGCGTCTCCTTCATATTGTGCATATGCAGTGCTTGCAGCAGCTACTGTAATTGCTGCAAGCATGATTGAAAATTTCTTCATTTGTGTTTGTGTGCGTTAAGACTAGCCCCTTCCCCTGGTTGGACGTCCGCCGCCGCCGCCGCTGCTGCCTGATGACCCGCCGCCAGAATTAGAAGGTGGAGGCGTGTAGGTTGGCCTGGATTCTGTACGTGCAGGCGGCGTATAGGTTGGGCGGCTGTTTTCGCTGTTGCCACGGCTCGGCCTGTTGTACTCGGTGTTCCCGTTGCTGCGTGTTGAAGGATTGCTGCCGTTGCCCGAACTGCGGTCAGGACGGTACATTTCTGAACGCGACCGGCCGGAAACCCGGTCGCCATTGGCATCGGTAACTGCGGTACGCGAGCGCGGGCTCAATCCGTTGTAGGCGTTACCCTCGCCGCGGCTAGGCCTTGCATAGTCGCTGCCGCGTGCCGGCCGAGGCCTGTAGTCCGGTACATTGGTCGTGCGGCCGGTATACCAGCCACCGGTTCCGCCCCAATAACCTCCGCCACCCCAGCCAATGCCGCCGCCCCAGTAGTTGCCATAACCCCAGTAAGGCGACCAGTAATTGTTCCAGCCCCAGTAAGGCGACCAGGCAGAATTCCAGCCCCAGTTGTTCCAGCCCCATCCGCCGTAAGGCGAATTCCAGTAGTTGCCATAAAATGGTCCGCCAAGTCCGAAGCCGAGCGACAGCCCGCTTCCATAGTACCCGTAATACGGATCATAATACGTACGCCATGGGCTGCCGTAGTAAAATCTGTTGATTCTTGATGAGTAATCCATGTCGTAATAAGGATCGCTTGTGCCGTAGTACTCATCGTCGTAATAACTCTGCGTGCCTCTTGCCGCCTGCGGTACAGCTTTACGCTCCACCACGCGCGCCTGGGCGTTTGAATTATACACATCGTCGCTGGTCGTATTGCTCGCCAGCTTCGAGGTTGAGCAGGATGCCATGAACAAGGTCACGACAACCGCTAACGGTAAAATTTTGTGTACAGGTCTCATATTATTTGGTGTTGTGTGTTAGAATTTTTTTGTAGGTATAAATTTATAAATTTGCAGCCATACATACTAATAAAATAGCTGCAATTTACGTTCCATTAACATTATGAGCAAAGAAATAACGAGCCGTGTAACGGATTATTCACAATGGTATAACGACATCGTCGTTAAGGCCGATCTGGCAGAGCATTCTGCCGTAAGGGGGTGCATGGTTATCAAGCCCCATGGCTACGCCATCTGGGAAAAAATGCAGGCCGTGCTGGACCGCATGTTCAAGGAAACCGGACACAGCAACGCTTATTTCCCGCTCTTTATACCCAAGTCTTATTTTTCGAAAGAGGCAAGCCATGTGGACGGTTTTGCAACCGAATGCGCGGTGGTTACGCACTATCGCCTGAAAAATGACGGCAACGGGAACATCGTAGTGGATGAGAACGCGAAACTGGAAGAAGAACTGGTCGTAAGGCCAACTTCAGAAACCATTATCTGGAATACATACAAGGGCTGGATCGAGTCGTACCGGGATCTGCCGATCCTGGTTAACCAGTGGGCGAACGTGGTGCGATGGGAAATGCGAACCAGGCTGTTCCTGCGTACCGCAGAGTTTTTGTGGCAGGAAGGGCACACAGCCCATGCAACCCAGGAGGAAGCCATAGAAGAAAGCGAACGCATGCTTCATGTTTACGCCGATTTTGTGGAGAATTGGATGGCTGTTCCGGTGGTCAGGGGCAGAAAATCGGCCAATGAACGTTTTGCCGGCGCCCTGGAAACTTACTGTATTGAGGCACTCATGCAGGATGGAAAGGCGCTTCAGGCTGGTACCTCACATTTCCTGGGGCAGAACTTCGCGAAGGCATTCGACGTCAAATTTACCGGCCGCGATGGCAAACTCGAATACGTTTGGGCTACTTCGTGGGGCGTCTCTACCCGTTTAATCGGTGCGCTGATCATGGCACACAGCGATGACTCCGGACTGGTCATTCCGCCGAAACTTGCGCCCATCCAGGTGGTCATCGTTCCGATCTACAAGGGAACCGAAGAGCTCGATGCAATCAGCTCGTTCGTCAGCGAACTCGTTGTTAAACTTAAGGCGAAGGGCATTGCCGTTAAATACGACGACCGGGATACACAACGCCCTGGATTCAAATTTGCGGAGTATGAAATGAAGGGCGTGCCTGTGCGCATCGCCGTCGGTAAACGCGACATGGAAAACGGCACAGTCGAGGTAGCCCGCCGGGATACCAAAACGAAATTGACTGTAGGCCAGGATGGCCTGGAAATTTACCTTCAGCAGTTGCTGGAAGAAATTCAGCAGAACCTGTTTGACCGCGCACTTGCTTTCCGCGATTCACATATTACACCGGCCAATTCGTATGAAGAATTCAAGCAGCTTCTCGATGAGAAAGGCGGCTTTATTTCAGCGCACTGGGACGGTACACCGGAGACCGAGCAGCGCATTAAAGAGGAAACGAAAGCGACCATTCGCTGCATTCCGCTTGACAATCCTCGGGAAGAGGGTGTCTGCATACTGACCGGAAAACCGTCTACACAGCGCGTGCTGTTTGCACGGGCTTATTAATGCCTGTTCGTACGCACAGGGCACATTCAAGATATAGATGAACGCAGAAGAAAACTATCAGCAAATTCTTGCGGAACTGAAAAACAGGGCTTCAGTCAAACAAGCGACCTACCGGAGCACCAGGGCCGTATTTGAAGAACTTAAATCGGTGCTTTCGGGCATAGCCGGCTCCATGCAAAAAGACCACCAGGACCCTGCGGTCGAAGTGGCCTACCGGGAAAACAACCAGTTCGAAGCACAGCTTAAATTTTCGGGCGACATGCTGGTCGCTTCGATGCACAGCAATGTTTTTACTTTCCCGGAAGAGCACCGCATCCGGCAGGCTCCTGCGGTTGCGGTCGATTCGTCAGCGGCGTATTGCGGCGTCATCTATATCCATAATTTCCTTGCCGATTCCATTAAATACAACCGGCTGGCCGATGTAGGGTACCTGGTGGCGCGCATATTTGTTAACCGCAACAAACAATTCCTGGTAGAGGGCGAGGGCCAGCTTGGTTTTCTCTGGAGTGAGTTTTCAACGCAGGTCATGGATCGTGCGCACTTGCTGAACATTGCCCAGCAGGCTGTTCTGCATTGCATCAAATCTGACCTGGTGGCGCCGCCGTTCGCCGCCGAAAAAATGCTCACACTTGACCAGAAACAGTCGATGATCGCGAACAGCGGTTACCCAACAGGCAAACACATTGGCTACCGCTTCAGGGCGGAGCTGGAAAACGAAAACAACGTATCATGAAATTTGCAACAAAAGCCATACATGCAGGGCAGGAGCCCGATCCAAGCACCGGAGCGGTGATGACCCCCATCTACCAGACATCTACCTACTGGCAGAAATCGCCCGGAGACAACAAAGGTTATGAGTATTCCCGCGGTACCAACCCGACCAGGAAAGCACTTGAAGATTGCATGGCGGCACTGGAGAACGCCAGGTATGGTCTTGCTTTTTCGAGTGGGATGGGGGCGACCGATGCCGTGATGAAATTGCTCAACCCCGGCGACCAAGTAATTACGGGAAATGACCTGTACGGAGGCTCATACCGCATATTCACAAAAATTTTCAGCAAGTACGGCATCAAATTCCATTTCCTGGACATGAGCGATCCCGAAAGTATCATTCCATATATCAATGAAAAAACGCGGTTGATCTGGATCGAAACGCCCACAAATCCAACCATGCAAGTTGTTGATATCGAGGCTGTAGCCCGGATTGCCAAAAAACACGACCTGATCCTGACGGTCGATAACACGTTCGCTTCCCCGTACCTGCAAAACCCGATTGATCTGGGCGCAGATATCGTGATGCACTCGGTAACGAAATACATCGGCGGCCATTCTGATGTGGTCATGGGCGCCCTGTTGCTCAACAATGAGCAATTGTACAAGGATCTTTGGTTCATTTATAATGCCTGCGGGGCAACGCCAGGACCACAGGATGCTTTTCTGGTGCTGAGGGGGATCAAAACCCTGCACCTGCGCATGCGTGCGCATTGTGAAAACGGAGAACGTGTTGCCCGTTACCTGAAAACCCATCCAAAGGTCGACAAGATCTACTGGCCGGGTTTTGAGGACCATCCCGGCCATGAAATCGCCAAGAAACAGATGCGTGGCTTTGGCGGCATGATATCCATTACCCTCAAAGACGCCGATCTTCAGGAGACCTTTCGTGTTGCATCAGGTTTTAAGGTCTTTACACTTGCCGAGTCACTCGGCGGGGTGGAATCGCTCATCAACCATCCTGTAAGCATGACACATGGTTCTATTCCGAAGGCAGAACGGGAAAAAGCAGGCGTAACCGATAATTTGCTGCGGCTTAGCGTTGGTGTCGAAGACATTGAAGACCTGCTGGCCGACCTTGAACAGGCACTTGCATAAGAAGGGGGTGATGAGCCAGGACCTCAAGGCTTTTCTTGATGCCAAAGCAGACTGGTACAACCGTCCTGAATTTATAGCCGCCGACCCGGTCAGTATTCCGCACCGGTTCACAAAAAAGCAGGATATCGAAATTGCCGGGTTCTTTGCCGCCGTACTGGCCTGGGGACAGCGCAAAACGATCATTAATAAATGCCTGGAATTAATGGCCCGCATGGATGACGCGCCTTATGACTTTATAACCGGCCACAGCGATCATGACCTGAAACGTTTGCTTGGCTTCAAACACCGCACGTTCAACGACACAGACCTGCTGTACTTCGTGGCATTTTTCAGGGCGCACTACCGGCGGCACAGCAGCCTTGAGGCGGCCTTTATTCCTGGGATGGATACCTTTAATCCGGCTTACCTGGAGGCCGGCTTTCCTGGTCTGCCGGCAGCCGAAGCGGTCAGTTCGCCGGTTTGTTTGCAGGGGGCGCTCCGGTTTGATCTGCAGGACGCGCTTGACCATTTTCGGCGGTACTTCTTTTCCTTACCTGACTTTCCTGACCGTACAAAGAAACACGTATCGGCGCCCAGCCAGAAATCGACGTGCAAACGGCTGTGTATGTTTTTGCGTTGGATGGTCCGGGCAGATGACCGTGGAGTCGATTTTGGTATCTGGAAGACGCTCAGGCCGGCTCAGCTGATCTGTCCCTGCGACGTTCATGTAGACCGCGTGGCGCGGAATCTCGGCCTGATATCCAGGAAACAAACCGACTGGCTTACAGCGGTCGAGCTGACCGCTGCATTGCGGTGTTTCGATCCTGAAGATCCGGTCAGATACGATTTTGCCCTGTTCGGGCTGGGCGTTGAAGGCGCCATTTAACTGAAATCCGTTTAAGTAATGACAGCGCATAACTCAATAGACCCATTGATTACGGTATCGGCCGAAATTGAAAAATTCGGCACCGAAGCCGCTGAAAAAGCTGGATGGCGATACATCCTGGTGCCAGCGGCGCTGGCGGGCATACTCAGGCCGGGACACCGTCAAAGCTACCGGGTTAAGGGTTTGATTGACCGCGTCCCGGTTGAGGGCATGTCGCTGGTGCCTGTAGGCGGTGGTGACTTTATCCTGGCACTGAACGGGCCGCTGCGGCGGCAGCTGGGCAAAAAGGAAGGCGATGTCGTGACCGCGGTCCTGCAGGAAGATAAAGATTTTAAGATTGAAATGCCTGAAGACCTGGAAATGTGCCTCCTAGATGAACCTGGAACACTTGAAAAGTTCATGGCGCAGCCCAAATCACACCGGAACTATTTTATCAACTGGATCAACCAGGCAAAAACATTGCCTACCCGTGAGAAACGGCTCGTCATGACGGTGAATGCTATGCTTCGGGGGCTGGACTTTGGTGGCATGATCCGCGCTGAACAAGCCAGCCGGAAAGATGCACGCAGTTAAGTACTGCGCTGGGGCGCTGTTAGTTGAGATTCGCTGCTCTTTATCGCGCGCCTGTAATTCCTGAACCAACTGCTGATTTTCATCTGGATCACCCCGAAAAAGGCTTCCCTGAAAATTCGTGTGCTCATCTTTGAAACGCCTTCTGTGCGGTCGGTAAAAATGATGGGTACTTCGACGACTGTAAAACCATATTTGATGGCGGTGAATTTCATCTCGATCTGAAATGCGTAACCTACGAACCGTATCTTGTCGAGCGGTATGGTCTCCAAAACCTCGCGTCTGAAACACTTGAAACCTGCAGTAGCATCCTGTATCGTGATGCGCGTAATGAACCGCACATACATGGAAGCAAAGTAAGACATGAGCACGCGACCCATAGGCCAATTCACGACATTTACTCCTTTTACATAACGTGAGCCAACGGCTACATCGGCATTGCCTGCTGTGGGCAAACAGGCGTGGCGCAGCCTGATCAGGTCGTCGGGATTATGAGAAAAATCGGCATCCATTTCGAAAATGTATGCATAGCCATGATCGAGCGCCCATTTGAACCCATGGATATAGGCCGTACCAAGTCCCAGTTTACCGCTGCGTTCTTCGATGAAGAGGTGACCGTCATACTCCTGCTGCAGGGCTTTAACAATATCGGCGGTCCCATCCGGCGACCCATCGTCAATAATCAGCACATGGAAAGGCTGAGCAAGTGAAAAGACCTTGCGTACGATCTTTTCGATATTTTCCTTTTCGTTATACGTGGGAATGATGACGAGGCTGTCTGACACTGTCTGGATATTGGTAATGGGCGGTCTCAAATAAATTGCGGGTAAAACTACGCATAAAAAACAAAAACCCGCAGCACGGTGCCTGTGCTGCGGGTTAAAATGTGTTAAACTCCTCAGTCCTGAGCGGCCATGAGTTTTTGCAACCATTTGGTCATCAGGAACAGGATGGCAGAGGCAACGCCGGCCATGACAACAAACAGCATAAAAAATTCGTTCAGGTTGCTCATTTCATACCCCAGGAAAGAAGTTGTCTTGCCTGCTTCAGGATACAGTGAGCTCAGTTTTCCCGCCAGCACGTTCGCAATGGCGTTGGCAGTAAACCACACCGCCATTAGCAGCGACGCGAATTTAAAAGGCGCGAGTTTATTGACCAGCGAAAGCCCGATGGGCGAAAGGCAGAGCTCGCCCCAGGTGTGAAACGCATACATGCCTATGAGCCAGATCATGCTGACCTTGATGCCGGGTCCGGCATCCTTGACACCCGTTGCAATCCAGAAATACCCAAGCGCCAGGAACAGGAGACCAAGGGCCATTTTGGTTGGAGCCGATGGTTCGCGTTTGCCCATTTTCATCCAGATCAGTGCAAAAATGAAAGAGAATATGACCACGAAGGTTGAATTGAGCGACTGGAACCAACTGGCAGGAACTACGAAAAAGCCGAGGTCGCGCTGTGTTTGTTCTTCTGCAAAGAAGGTCAGCGAGGCGCCGGCCTGTTCAAATGCGCTCCAGAAAAAGATGACGAAGAAGGAAACGATGAAAATGACCAGTACTTTTTTCTTTTCGGCCGACGAAAGTTTCGGATCAAGAAAGATCATAGCTGCAATGATCACGATCGCCGCCAGCATCAGGTAACTCAGGAAACTGAATTTCTGCGCATCGACATACAGCAGCCCTACACATATGCCCGAGTAGATAAGCAGCCCCAGGTAGACCAGCACCTGGTTGGGCCGTTTTTTCTTTTCAAGGCCATGCTCGGGTTCCAGGCCAAGCAGTGCACCTTCAGGATCACGCACATGTTTATCGCGGAAAATGATAAACACGATCACGGCGAGCAGCATGGCGACAGCTCCCGCCAGGAAAGCCCATTTAAAATCGGCAGGATCGCCGGTGTCGCCCACAAGGCCGCAAATAAAAGGCCCGAATGCTCCTCCAACGTTGATACCCATATAAAAGATGGTGTATGCTGCGTCTTTGCGGTGGTCTCCGGCAGGATAAAGCTGGCCCACCATTGACGAAATATTGGGCTTGAAAAAACCATTACCCGAAATCATGAAACCAAGTCCAGAGAAGAAGAGGAAGGTGCTGAGGTCTGGCGCACTCTGGTAAACGGATGCGCAGGCAAAAAGGATGAGCTCACCGAGGGCCATCAGCAGTCCGCCGGTTACGATCGATCGGCGATTTCCCCAGTAACGATCTGCCACGAACCCCCCGATCAGTGGCGTGAGGTAAACCAGGCCGGTATAACTGCCGTACAGGTTCGAAGAAAAAACTTTGTCAAGCAGCAGCGCTTTGGTCATGAACAGGACAAGCACGGCCCGCATGCCATAATAGTTGAAGCGCTCCCACATTTCGGTTGCAAACAGCACGTACAGTCCCTTTGGGTGCCCCGAAGGCGAACTGTCGAGCTTTTCCGGCTTCATAATTTCTGATTGGTCCATTAGTCTTATTTTAGTTAATGATGAGTAAGCTTATGTATGCCTTTGGATGATTGATCGCAGCCATTTGATCATCAGGAAAATAACCAACCCGGCCAGCATGCAGGCTGCGAAATTGACCCAAAAGAAATTGGCCTTGTCGTTGTAACTGTCCCACATGGAGGCCAGCACGCCGCTGAGTTTGTTGCCGATCGAAGTGGCCAGGAACCAACCGCCCATGAGCAGGGAGGTAAGCCGTGGCGGCGCAACCTTCGAGACCAGCGAAAGACCGATGGGCGAAAGGAACAGCTCGCCAATGGTAATTACACCGTAAGAGGCGATCAGCCACCAGGCAGAAGATTTTTCCATGGTAATATCGGTCGAATAGATGGCCATGGCCATGATCGAGGTAGAAAGGCCTGTTATCAGCAGGCCCCAACCAATTTTGGCAGGTGTGGACGGCTCGGCATTACGTTTCCTGAGGAAGGAAAAGAACGAAATGACCAATGGCGTGAGGATGATGATGAAAAAGGGGTTGACCGACTGAAAGATCTCGGTCGAAACCAATTGCACCTTTGAAGCTGGTTCCGGCCATTTTTCTTTAGGCAGGTTCTGAAAATAGGGATGTGGCGAAACGGTCATCACTTTTTCGCCAGAGGCGTCTTTTAGCTGCCGAAAATAGCGATCATGTGCCGGGAAGGAGTCAGGCCTGGCCGACAGCTCCTGTACCATGCCGAAAGGACGCACCGCATCTGCTGCTGGCGGGCTGATCTGCCGGTCGGTATAAGTTTCGGCGAAATTGGTCAGCGCTGAAGAGTTCTGTTTAAAAACAGCCCAGAAAACAATAACTACAGCGAAAATAGAAAGCAGCGCTGCAATGCGCGACTTATCTTCTTTATTGGATCTGACGAGCAGGTGCACATAAAAACCGATTACCGGAATACAGGCTGTGATGAAGGCATCTGTCGAATCTGAGCCGAAAATAGTTCCCGGTATAAACCAGCCGAGCACCCCCGCCACAAGCATGGGCAGAATGACCAGCCACACGACCCTTTTAACGGGCATGTCTTCAGGATTTGCGGGTTTCATGACGTCTGCATAACGAATGTGCCGGTCGCCGGCCATAAACCAGGCTGTGCCGATCAGCATGCCGATCCCTGCCGCTGCAAAAGCGTAACCCCAGCCATAAGCGTTGCGCATGTAAGCGGCTACAAAATTACAGATAAAGGCGCCTACATTGATGCTCATGTAGAAAATGTTGTAGCCATTGTCTTTCAGGCTCCGGTTGGTCGGAGCGTCATAAAGGTTTCCAAGCAGGGTGGAGATATTGGGCTTAAAAAATCCGTTTCCGACAACCAGCAGCAAGACCGCAGGCCAGAAAGCTTCGGTTTGCGGAATGGCCAGCATAAAATATCCGGCAGACATCATGAGTCCGCCAAGAATGACAGATTTGCGGTACCCAAGTACCTTATCGGCCATCAGGCCACCGATAAAAGGAGTGAGGTAAACAAGCCCGAGGTAAGTGCCAACGATGTCTGATGCTTCCCGGTTGTCGTAGCCAAAGCCGCCTTTCGGGTCTTTAAGGTAAAGCAATAAAATGCCGAGCATCAGGTAATACCCGAAGCGTTCCCACATTTCGGTAAAAAACAAAACAGAGAGCCCCTTTGGATGCCGGGGCTTTGAAGAATCAGACATAATTTGTTTGGGTGTAGGTTTGCTCAAGCCGCGCAAGATAAAAACTGCCGGCCAAAGGGACAAATAGTTCGCCGGCAGTTCTGCAATTTATATACTTCTAGATCTTTTCAACAACAATTGCGCTCGCGCCGCCACCGCCGTTGCAGATCCCTGCAACACCGATCTTGCCGCCATTCTTTTGCATGACTGATAACAGCGTGACAAGGATTCTTGCGCCCGAGGCGCCAAGCGGGTGACCCAGGGAAACGGCACCCCCTCTCAGGTTTACCCTTGATTGGTCCAGGCCAAGTGCCTGGTTATTCGCCAGGGCGACGACTGAAAAAGCCTCGTTGATCTCGAAATGATCGACCTCAGTGATTTGAATGCCAGCAGCTTCGAGTGCACGTGGTATGGCTTTGGCCGGTGCGGTCGTAAACCACTCAGGCGCCTGCTGTGCATCGGCAAAACCCCTGATCCGTGCAAGGGGGGTAAGACCCGCACTTGCCGCTTTTTCAGCACTCATCAACACCAAAGCGGCAGCACCGTCGTTCAGGGTGGAGGCATTTGCGGCTGTTACCGTGCCGTCTTTTTTGAAAACAGGTTTGAGACCGAGAATTTTCTCGAATTTAACGGTGGCAGGCTCTTCATCGCGGTCAATCAAGGTGTCGCCTTTCCGGTCTGTCACCGTAACAGGCACGATCTCGTCGGTAAACTCTCCTTTTTCCTGGGCGGTCTGCGCACGTTTGTATGATTCGATTGCGTAAGCATCCTGAGCCTCCCGGCCAATGCCGCATTCAGCAGCACAAAGTTCAGCGGCCGAGCCCATGTGGTAATCGTTATACACGTCCCAGAGGCCGTCTTTAACCAATCCGTCGGTTAGCTGACCATGGCCGAGCCGGTAACCGTTTCGCACTTTATCGAGGTAATAAGGTACGTTGCTCATGCTTTCCATCCCCCCGGCAACGACGACATCCTGCTGGCCGAGCGCAATGCTCTGGGCGGCCAACATCACGGCCTTCATGCCCGATGCGCAAACTTTATTAACGGTCGTGGCGGGCAGGTCTGGCAGCCCGGCAAATTTAGCTGCCTGGGTGGCCGGGGCCTGACCAAGGTTGGCAGAGAGGACATTGCCCATGTAAACTTCACCGACCTCTAGCGGGTCAATGCCTGCTTTTTCTATGGCTGCTTTAATGGCTATTCCGCCCAGCTGACTTGCTGATAATGAGGAAAGCGAGCCGCCGAAACTGCCAATAGGCGTACGCACAGCTGCTACGATGACGACATCTTTCATGTGTGTTCCTTTTTGAATACTGGTTAGTGCTGCTAAGATAGGGCTTTCGCCCGAATGCACAAGATGGGTCCCGGTAAAAGGGGAGTTAAGCCGGTTTATCGCCGGCTTTCCTTTTCCTTGCCTTCAGGGCCTGGCTAAGCAGGTATTCGATCTGGCCGTTGGTGCTGCGAAATTCTTCGGCAGCCCATTGTTCCAGTTCCTGCATCATCGCCGGACTCACCCTTAACACAAATGCTTTCTTTTCTTTATCAGGCATAAACTGGTTTCTGAACATTCTTTGGATAGAGCAGGATAAAACTTTTGGTGTGAACTGCAAACTGGCCGTTATGCGACAAGCTGTCGAAAGAAATCCTGCGTTGTGTATACCCCGTACTTTTTAAGGATACAGGGTTCCCGCATTGACCACAGGCGATACATTGCGCTCCCCGCAAAGAACGACCAACAGGTTGCTTACCATGGCCGCCTTCCGTTCTTCGTCCAGCTCGACAATGCCTTTTTCAGACAAGCGGGCAAGCGCCATCTCGACCATGCCTACGGCTCCTTCTACGATCTGTTTCCTCGCGGCTACAACAGCTGTGGCCTGCTGCCGCTGCAGCATGGCTCCGGCAATTTCTGGCGCATAAGCCAGGTGTGAGAGGCGTGCTTCCAAGACTTCGATTCCGGCCCGGTCCAGGCGCTCGCTCAATTCGCTTTCAAGCAGCGCGCTCACTTTTTCTGCACCATCTTTCAGCGTAATGGACGCCTCTTCATCTTCAAAATTGTCATAAGGGAAGAGGTTGGCCAAATGCCGAACGGCCGCTTCACTCTGAATGGATACATATTGCATGTAATTTTCCACAGAGAAAGTGGCTTTCGCTGTTTCTTTCACCTGCCAGACCACGACAGCGGCAATTTCAATGGGATTACCCAGTTTGTCATTTACTTTGATCTGCTGGCCGTTCAGGTTGTTGGCGCGAAGCGATACGCGTTTTTTTACTGTCAAGGGGTTAACGCAGAAAAAGCCATCGCTTTTTACTGTGCCGACGTATTTACCGAAAAGCGTCAGCACCTTGGCCTCGTTCGGGTCATTGATGATCAATCCCGGAAGTACCAAAATCAAATCGGCGGCCAGCACCAGCGAGCCTGTCCAGTAAAATGCGTTGACAAGGGCCAGCACGCCTGCGGCCAGTGCGATCAAAAATAAAAAGAAGATGAGATAGCCAGAAGGCGGATGAATAATTTTTTCCTGATACATATGATATTAATTTGATATCATAAATGTAGCAAGTTCAACTGAACTTTTCAAGGGTGCGCAGCAAAACTTATTGTTAAAATTTATGTTTATTTTTGGGCGCACTAATTGTCACTCACATTTTGGCCAAGATCAAACGAAATTCCCAGCGGCTTCTTTACCGGAAATACTCTTCGAACATCAAGTATATCATGATGGTGATATCGGTGCTGGTTATTACTCTTTACTTACCAAAGCAGCCGCGTTTCCGGTACGAATTTGAAAAAGGGAAGAACTGGATGAACAGGGACTTGGTGGCACCGTTCAGTTTCGCGATTTTAAAAACGCCGGGGCAGATCCTGGCCGACCGGAACGAAGTGCTTAAAAACGTCTTGCCTGTGTACCAGCTGAATAAAAAGCTGGGGGATATCGAAATAGAAAGTTTTTCTGGTGAGTTTGATGTAAAGTGGGCATCGGCGGCGCCAGGCGAGCGGGAGCGGGATGCAAACAAAGCCCGCGCGGTAGCCCTTCTGACTGCGATTTACAGGAAAGGAGTGGTCGGCGTCAACAACATGCACCTGGGAGGCAAGAGCAGTTACGACTTTTCACTGCTGACCGACAATGTTTCGAAAAGGCTGAGTACACAGGATGTGTTTACGACGGAGGGGGCCGTTAACTATTTCAGGACAAACTTCAAATCGACAAGCGTTAGGGCAAATGAAATGGTCAATGAACTGGCTGAAGGCCACATCAGGCCGAACATTTCTTTTGATGAACGGTTGACGGCCGTTGTGCAGCAGAATACCATTGAAAATATATCCTCGACACGCGGAATGGTGCAGAAAGGCGAGCTGATCGTGTCGCGCAATGCGGTGATCGATGATGAAATTTATCAGAAGCTCGAATCGTTCAGGACCACGTACGATGCGCAGACCAAAAGCATCGGCAGCAGTGCGCAGGTGTACATCGGCCAGGTACTATTGGTTGGTTTCACCATTTCGCTCCTAATGATCTTCCTGGCCATGTTCAGAAAAGACATTTATGCTGATAACCGGCAGCTGTCGCTCATCCTGATCGTGGTAACCGGTATGCTGCTGGCGCTGACGTTTGCCATTAAGATGAACCTGCCCAGTCTGTATTATATTCCGTTTTGTATTGTTCCGATTATTATCCGCATCCTGTTTGATACCCGGCTGGCGCTTTACCTGCACCTGCTGGTGATCCTGGTGGCGGGCTTTTTTGTGGGCAACGCCTTTGAGTTTGTTTTTTACCAGGTTACCGCTGGCATGGTGGCCATTTACAGCATTAAAAACTTCATTAAACGCGCGCGTTTCCTGCTTTCTGCCTTTTATATCCTGCTGGCCTACCTGATTTCGTTCCTGGGCATTGCTTTGCTGCGCGAAGGTTCGTTCGGTGAGATTGAATGGCTGAATTTTGCGCCGTTCGTATTCAGTGTGTTGCTGTCCCTCCTGGCTTATCCGCTGATCTGGGCCTTTGAGCGGGTGTTCGGCATCACCTCTGACGTGGCGCTGATCGAGCTGACCAATACCAACAACAAGCTGCTGCGTGACCTGGCTTTTAAGGCGCCGGGCACGTTCCAACACTCGCTGCAGGTGGCCAACCTGGCCGAGGCGGCGATCTTTAAGATCGGCGGGAACGCCTTGCTCGTGCGTGCGGGCGCATTGTATCACGACATTGGTAAGATGGAGAACCCGCAGTATTTTATCGAGAACCAGAATACGGCCGAAAGTCCGCACGATAAGCTGCCATATGAACAAAGTGCCCAGATCATCATTCAGCATGTACACAAGGGGATTGAGATTACCAGGAAACATCAGCTGCCGGAAGCGGTAATTGATTTTATCCGCACGCACCACGGCAATACGCGGGTCGACTATTTTTACCAGTCATTCCTGAAAAATTCGCCTGAAAAGTTTGTCGATGAAAACACCTTCCGGTACCCCGGGCCGATCCCGTTTTCGAAGGAAACCGGGGTGCTCATGCTTGCCGATTCGGTCGAGGCGGCTTCACGAAGCCTCAAAAATCCGGATATGGAAAGCATCAATGCACTGGTAGAACGGATCATTAATTACAAGCTGGAGCAGGACCAGCTCGATAATTGCGATCTGACCTTAAAAGATATTGAAACTATTAAGCTGATATTCAAGACAATGTTGATGAGCATCTACCACGTGCGGATAGATTATCAACAACATGCGTAATTTTTTTTTGCAGAATACACTGAATTGCTATATTTGCAGACCTTAAAACAGCGGCAGGACTGCTTGCTGAAAGGTGAGGTGAGGTGCCTGAGAGGCCGAAAGGAACAGTTTGCTAAACTGTCGTACGGGCAACCGTACCGCGGGTTCGAATCCCGCTCTCACCGCTGACTCAGTCAGTTTTCGGGGTGTAGCGTAGCCCGGTATCGCGCCACATTTGGGATGTGGAGGTCGTAGGTTCGAATCCTGCCACCCCGACAAACGAAACAGAAGCCTCCGCGTAGCGGGGGCTTTGCTGTTTCCGGCCCGACCGAAGCCGCAGGCTTCAGGGAGGGGCGGGAACAGCAAAGCCCAGAAAAACCTCAGGTTTTTCGGCTTCTGTTTCGTTTGTCTACCCCCCTCCAGGATCGCGCGAGGAACGAGCGCAATCCTGCCACCCCGACCAAATCCCCCTTGAGAGAAACCGCAGGTTTCGGTGAAAGCATGAAGAGAAACCGGAGGCTTCGCATAAAAGCACAGCATTCGCGCCTGAATGGCGTGGCCGAAAGCGGAACAGGTCTACGCTTGCCGAGCGAGGAAGATTAGTAGAGAAGCGCAATCCTGCCACCCCGACCAAATCCCCCTTGAGAGAAACCGCAGGTTCGACGAAAAGCCAGGAAACCGCAGGTTTCGACAAAAATCGGAGTATTCACGGGCTGAATGTATCGGTGCCAGCCGAGGCAAGAGGTATCTGCCTCAAGTGTCAGCTGCCTTCAGGAACGAGCGCAATCCTGCCACCACGATGAAACCACAAAAACCGCTCTTCACATGTTGAATAGCGGTTTTTGTTATTAGCCATATGCCGACTACCGTAATCAACGGCTATTTCTTTTCGCATCCTGTCGGATCTTGGATTTGCGAAAAGCCACTGTTTCCTACACATGTGGGCACCTTGTTCTGCATCAGCGGTCTCTTGTAACCCGCGTGTTATCCACTTACTTTTAGAGAATCGATCAGGTCATCCTCCAGTACCAAATGAAACTGCAGCACTGCCGGGCTTCCGGGAAATGTACCAGATACCTTTGCGGTCAGTATTCCCTTCGGTCCGGTCGCCTCATATTTGAGGGGCTCCATGAAACTTTGGTATTTCTCATTGGCATCTTCTATCCATTGGCGGATTTCTGTTTTCCCTTTGTGGGTTTTACCTTCGTCATGAACGACGGCAGAATCGGTGAAACACGCTACATAAGCGTTGCTGTCGTGGTTGTTTTGCGTTTCAATAAAGCGCTCTACTACTTTGTGTAATTTCATGGTTGTTTTACTTGCTTTTCAAATTGTTGGAATTGTTCCTCCGTCAATGACGAATTCAGAGCCACTCAGATAGTTAGCCCGTGGCGAGGCAAGGAAGCCGACAAGTTCAGCAACCTCTTCGGGTTCTGCGGGTCTTCCGGCTGGTATGCCGCCAAGGGCAGCGATAACGCTTTTCTGCGCATCCTCAATAGAACAGTTTGAGCTCCTGGCGATCCGTTCCAGAAAATGCTTGACATTTTCGGTGTTGATCCAGCCCGGGGAAACCGTCAGCACCCGCACCCCTTTGGCCGTTACTTCTTTTGCCAAGCCTTTGCTGTAGTTGATGAGTCCGGCTTTAGCGGCGGCATAGGGGAGTGTTGCATCGTACAAGGGGAGCCGACCCTGGATAGAAGCAATGTGAATGATCACACCGTTACCCCGCCCAAGCATCTGGGGCAGGAATGCCCTGTCTAACCTGACCGGTGCGAATAAGTTTGTACTGATCGTTTTTTCCCAATGCTCATCGCTGAGTGCTGCGAAGCCGCCGCCCGGTGTTTCTGAGGCGCCCAGGTTGTTGACGAGAATATCCAATCTGCCGTAGCGCTCCAATGTTTCGCTGGCAACCAAAGCTGCTGCGCCGCGCTGGCTCAGGTCAGCCGCGATAAAATGCACGTCCGGATCTGCCTGTTCGGGTATGTTTCTTGCCGTGATGACAACGGTAGCGCCTGCGGCTTTTAAGCGAGCGGCGATCGCTTTTCCGGCGCCCTTTGTGCCGCCCGTTACGAGGGCTATCTTCCCAGATAGTTCATGGCTGTAATTGGTCTGCTGTTCCATAAATCTTTAATTTTATGCAAATCTCAGCAGTACGCCGGTACCAAACAATTACGGGCTTACGAATCAAATAGGGACAAACTTATCCGTATTGCTCGCTTAATCAGTTCAGTGTATATTTGTATAATGTACGTGAAAAAGATAACACCGTCGCTTAATTGCGGACTTGATCTGGTTGGTGAAGTGCTGTACGGCAAATGGAAAATCCGTATCCTTTGGTTCATTCACGAAGGTAACCGGCGACCCAGTGAATTACAGCGGAAGATTCCCGACGTTACCAGGAGGGTGCTGAACGTACAACTGAAAGAATTGCAGGACCATGAAATGGTCACTAAGACCATATACCCGGTAATGCCTCCGAAAGTGGAATATGAATTGACCGCGTTTGGAAAAACGCTTATCCCGCTTATTCAATCAATCGGGCTCTGGGGTGACGAACATCAGGAGCGGCTGCGCAGGGTCATTTTGAGTCAGAACAAACTTTCGTCAGCTCGACCCGAAGAGGCTTACGATGTGGATGAGCCAACTCGCGCGTTGCTGCCGTTTTGACGTGTTTGTGCAGCGGCAGCCGTAAATTGCCTGTTATACAAGCGCGATCCTGCCACCCGGCCAACCTTTTAAACCAAGCCCTCGGTTTTTGCTGTTTTTAACCAATCACTTAAGACACTGCAAGGCGACTTAAAGCAAGTGTTCGTCCCGGCCGGTCTTGCCGGCAGCTGGCCGGTGATGATGGGTGTTTTCCGCCACAAAGTGCTGCAGACTTCGTTGATTGAATTCTTATCGTTTCACAGTTTGTTTATTGTCTGTCTCACGGGAAGACTAGACGGTACTTTCTGATATTCGGACATCGTTGATATCGAGTAAATGTTCGGCTTTGCGTATTGCCTCGTCGGTGAAGGTTTTCTCGTTCTTCATTTTAAATAACTCATTACGTTGCTGGGCATGGATGTCGAACATGATCTGCTGGAATTCTTCGCGTTCCGATGCCCGGCTGCTGCAGACCTCATCAGAGCTCAGGTTCTGCCGGTGCCCTTCAATCTCCCGTCTTAGCTTCTCCGCATATGCTTTCACCAGGCTATTGCTGTATGCAGAGGCGTGGCGCGTATCCAAGTGACGGAGCGCCAGGGTATCTAATCTGAGCCTGATGCCGGCATGCTGCTCGTGCTCCGGAAGCACCGGATCCAATTCCCCAATCTTGATCAACCTGATCACCGCCGGAAGGGTCAAACCCTGAAAAACGAGGGTAATAAGGATCACCACGAAGGTTATAAAAATGATCAGGTCGCGATGTGGAAACGGTTCGCCATTACCCATATATAACGGTATCGATAAAGCCGAGGCCAAGGATACGACCCCGCGCATCCCCGCCCAGCCAATGATGAGCGGGTTTTTCCAACCCGCTGAGGGAAGCCGGCGCCATTTTTTGCTGAACAACCGGGGGATATGTGCCGTGGCGAAAACCCACAGTAACCTGATGGCGATCGCAATCAGACTGATAAATACGCCGTATTTTACCGCCTGAATTAGCGATACATCACCCATGCCCCGCACAATAACCGGCAGTTCAAGACCGATAAGTATAAACACCAGGGTATTCATTACGAAAACGAGCGTGTGCCAGACAGCGACCATATTTACGCGGGTACCACCTGTTCTGAAGATCTCATGCGAGCGGAAAGACATGAACAGGCCACCGCTCACTACAGCCATGACACCGGAATAATGAAAGTGTTCTGCCGACAAGAAAAGTATGTAAGGCGTCATCACGGTCAACGTAGCGTCGATGGCGGCAGAGGTAGGCAGAAACCGATGGATCACGTACATGACATGCGCCCCGGCCAGGCCGACAACCACCCCCATGCCCGATACCATGAAGAACTGCCCGGTTGCCTGCTGCATGGAGAAAACCCCCGTCAGGATGGCGGCCAACGCGAAACGGAATACAATCAGCGACGAGGCGTCGTTTACGAGGCTTTCGCCCTCCAGGATCGTAATGGTCCGGTTGGGTACTTTCAGACCTTTGAGTACGGTTGTCGCAGCGACCGCGTCTGGAGGGGATATGATACCTCCCAGCAGGAAGCCCAGGGCCAGTGTAAAGCCGGGAATGAAAGCGTGGGCGGCATGCGCAACGACGAAAGAAGTGAAGAATACCAGGCCAAACGCCAGCATGATAATGCCTTTGCTCCATTTTTTGAATTCTTTCCAGGACGTGTACCATGCTGCTTCATAAAGCAGGGGTGGCAGGAAGACCAGGAAGATGAGTTCGGGGTCTAACTCCAGCGGCGGTATGCCCGGAATAAAACCGATTCCTAACCCGGCCAGCACCAGAAAGATCGGATAAGCAATACGGATCTTCTGGGCAAGCATGACCAGCAGCATCACTACAAAAAGAAGTCCCAGGATGAGCAACAGGTTTTGGTGCATTTTTATCGTTAGAATGAATGATCCGAAGTTAAAGGTTTTATGTCAGCAACAAAAAATCTGTTCGTGTGCCAGATGATCCCATCATTTTCTTTCGGTTTGTCTTCTAATTCATTTCCGTTGCGATCTTAATATCGCCTTTCAAAATCCTGGATACTGGGCAATTTTCAGCTACGCGAACCAACCTTTCCTGCAGCTCCAGATCTGCTTCCTGCCTGATAACGATTCTGCGAACAATTTTCAGGACTGTACGGTGGTTCTCGATTCCCTGGTGCATGTTGGCCTCAACTTCAATCTCCGGAATGTCCAGGCCTTTCAGATCAATGTACATGCGGAGCGTAGCCAGTGTGCAGGAAACAAGAGATGACAGCAAAAGCGTATAAGGGTCAGGCCCCTTATCTTTTCCTCCCAGTATTTCAGGTTCATCCGTGATCAGTACGCCATTCCGCCATTGAATGGCTGTTTCAAACTTCTTGCCGCCTATCTTCCCCCTGACCGGCGTTTCCAGCAGATACTTCATTGATGCCAGTCTTTTTCCCAGATATCCTCATATTGCATGGGATGGCGTCTGAATTGCATATTTACATAGGGGCACAGCGCTACGATTTTCAGTTGTTTCTCTCTGGCATAGCTGACCAATTGCGCCAATAGCAATTTTGCAAAACCCTGGCCTTCGAACTCGGGGTCAACCTCAGTATGAAATACGGTCAGCCGGCTGTTGGTCATCGCTATATCCATTTTTCCGGCTTTTACCTCATTGCTAAAGAGCTGTACTTCGCCGCGTGCATGGCCTGTTAAAGTTATCCTGGTACTTTCCATCGTGCTATAATTCGTTTTGATTATCGTCAATTTGAATGGTCAAAGCACCTGAGGGGCAACCGGCGACCTGGTCGATCAGCTCCCGGGTGGTTGCATTTTCCAAACGTATCCAGGGCCGTGCTTTCGGATCGTAAACCTGAGGCAGCGCCCTGACACAATGGCCTGCATGAATACATGCTTCTCGTTTCCAGAGGATGGCAATTTCCCCGTTCTGGTATTTTCGGATCTCCATAATGTCTCTTTTAAGCTGGATGTCTAACCTCTGACGAACGGCACAAAAACTACCGGCCTGACCCGAGGTAAGGATTGATGTCAGGCGACACGCAAATCTCTATAACCCGGTTAAAAAGAAAGATGATGTTTGTCTAAAAAGAAAGTCGATAAAAGTCTACTTTCTTATCTTTAAAAAGGCAGTCATTTCAGATTGTGCTGGCGTTTAACACGACTCAGCGTGTCCTTATTGATACCTATATAAGATGCGATAATATGCTGTGGAAAACGTTCAATAAGCTCCGGATAACATGCCGCAAATTCTGCGTAGCGCTTATCTGCCGGGGAACTTATTGCAGATGTCAGGCGCCGGTTGTTGGCCATGATATTGCGCTCATCGAGCCTAAGCCTCATTTCGCGGTACGCAGGAAGCTTTTCCTGCAGCTCATCCACGCTTGCCTTGGTAATTAAAAGCAATTCGCAGTGTTCGCAGGCCTCGATATGGTACGGGCTTGGCGTAGCGTACACAAAACTTTCGCGGTCGCCCATCCACCAGTCTTCAATGCCCAGCCGTACAATGTGTTCAGCGCCTTTTTCATCTACTGAATACATGCGCATGGCACCTTTCACGATGAATGCAAAATGCCTGCAATGGTCCCCGGCCTGTAAAAGAAATTGCCTTTTCCTTAACCTGTGCGGAACAAATGTTCGTTTGATTAAGGCCTTTTCCTCGTCTGAAAGTGGATCTGAGACAAATTTCGTCAAATACCGAAAAAAAGCGTCGTGCATATAGGCCTCGTATCTTTTAAATATTGAATGTTACCGGTCTTCGGACAAATATAATACTAAAAGCATGTGGTTGCCAACAGCAGCGTTCGGGGCCAAGCCATGGCCTGTAAGATCCGGGATATAGGCGCCATGCGCTGAACAGTCTGCGGGAAATCCATAGACAATTATCTACGGCATTTCATTACAAACATCATCTTTCCGTTTCTCCAGGATCATGAAATTTGTGTTATCAGAAGTAAACAAAGTTGTCATGAGATCCATACAGGGCCTTTTATTCGGCGATCCACCCCGCCTGCATCCTTTTCGGCAAGCGGCCGGGCATAGGTTGGTAAAGACATTTGATGGTGCAGGTAAACAAACCGCCTTTTAGGCAACGCAATTTTTTAATAATTCATTATATACAGCTACTACAATGACAAAAAATGTAAAAACAGGGCTAGAGGCGCTCCTTCGTCCGGAGGACAGTATCGTATTGCTGATCGATCACCAACCTTTCCAGTTCACGAATCTGAACAGCCATGATCCGCAGGCGGTCATCAATGCTGCCGCAGCACTTGCCAAAGCGGCAAAATTGTTCAACGTACCAACCGTCCTAACGACCGTTATAGCAGAGCGTGGAGGACTTCTCGTTAAACAGATTCAGGATGTATTCCCCGAGCAAAAGCCTGTTAACCGTACCTTCATCAATACTTGGCAGGACCCGAATGTTACAACTTTAGTGGCTGAGACGGGCCGCAAACAATTGATTATAGCTGGCCTTTATACGGAGATCTGTGTGGCCATGCCGGCGATCCAGGCTGCAGGAGAAGGATACGATGTATACGTGGTCACAGATGCCTGCGGGGCGGTTTCAGTCGAGGCACATGACATGGCCGTGCGCCGTATGGAAGCGCATGGCATTACCCCTATGAACTGGATAGCCGTAATTTCTGAATGGCAGCGTGATCATTCCAGAACTGAAACGGGGCCTGGACTAGCAGATATCCTTTTAGAACACGGCGGGGCCAGCGGCGTGGCATTCCTCTGGGAACAACAGTTGTTGAATACGCCGGTACCGGCCTTGTAACCTGGGGTGGCAAGGTAACATCAGAACATTCCAGATGTTGCTGGGTTTCCTGTCGCAGCACTTCAAATGTATAACTCACAACAAATACTATTTTTATCCCTATAAATTTAATTATGCTGGACATCGTTATTTCTTCGCGCTCAACGGAGATTATCCCGGGTTTTACCGTCAGACGCCTTTTACCTTACCAGCTCCGACGGATGGTGGGGCCCTTTATTTTTATGGACCACGGCGGACCAATCGGTATGCCAACCGCTATACACAGTAACCTGGATGTGCTGCCGCATCCCCACATTGGTTTATCAACTGTAAGTTATTTGTTTAGCGGGGAAATCGTGCACAGGGATTCTCTTGGCGTTCAGCAGGCCATCAAACCAGGCGAAGTGAACTGGATGACCGCCGGTAAAGGAATTGCCCACAGCGAACGTTTTGAAGATCCGGCCATCAGGGCCGGCGGGAAACTGGAAATGTTACAGACCTGGGTGGCTTTGCCTGAGAGGGACGAGGAGTCCGATCCATCCTTCCACAACTATAAACCCGAACAGTTGCCGGTTTTCACCGATACCGGTGTTTGGCTGCGCATGATTGCAGGTGAAGCCTT
This sequence comes from Pedobacter yulinensis, assembly GCF_003029735.1. Taxonomy (GTDB): domain Bacteria; phylum Bacteroidota; class Bacteroidia; order Sphingobacteriales; family Sphingobacteriaceae; genus Pedobacter; species Pedobacter yulinensis. The sequence goes on along the minus strand of NZ_KZ686269.1, from coordinate 1,014,644 downwards.
CGGGCTGAAAAGCGGTGTAAAAACTACATCACCTTTGTTTTACCTGCATGTGGTACTGGAAGAAGGTGCCCGGTTCGGTCTGCCTGAAGGCTATAGTGAAAGAGGGGTATACATTGTGCATGGAAGTATCCGGGTGAATGGGGTGCAATACCAGGAAGGACAGCTGCTGGTGTTCAGCACTGGCGTTGATCCTGTGATCCTTGCAGCTGAGCGAACCACGCTGATGATGCTGGGTGGCGAGCACCTGGGCGACCGCTACATTTGGTGGAATTTTGTATCGAGCCGCAGGGAAAGGATCGAACAGGCCAAAGAAGACTGGAGGCAGGGCCGCATTCTGTTACCCCCTTCAGACAACGCTGAATACATTCCATTGCCCGCAACCCAGTCAAGGCCTGCGGGCGGACCACCGCCCAATACCTTGTCCTGATAGCAACGCAGTGGGATAGGCCGAAATGAATACATACAAACTTAAAGACACAAAAATAAAGATGGAAATAGGCATAGACAGTTTCGCGTCGGCCATGTACGGAAGTAATGAGCTGAATAGCATTGATGCCATGGAACAATTGCTGGACAGAATTGCAGCAGCAGACGAGGCTGGCCTGGATGTTTTCGGGATTGGAGAACATCATAAAAAAGAATTTCTGGATTCAGTTCCGGCGGTCATACTGGCAGCTGCTGCTGCCCGTACAAAAAGGATCAGGCTGATGAGCGCCGTGACCGTGTTGAGCACATCAGATCCGGTGCGGGTGTTTCAGCAATTCGCCACATTGGACATTATTTCTAAAGGCCGTGCGGAGATCATTGCCGGCCGGGGTTCTGCAACAGAAGCATTCCCCTTGTTCGGATTCGACCTGAATGATTATGATGCCCTTTTTAAAGAGAAATTAAAGCTGTTGCTACAGATCAGGGACGAAGAATTCGTTACCTGGTCGGGTAAGTTCAGACCCGCTTTGCATAACCAGCCGGTGTATCCCCGGCCAGTACAAAAGAAATTGCCCGTATGGGTGGGCGTGGGAGGTACAGCGCAATCATTTGTGCGGGCCGGTATGCTGGGGCTTCCCCTTATGGTGGCAGTCATTGGCGGAGAGACCGAGCGTTTCCGGCCGCTTATTGATCTGTACAGAGCATCGGGTAAAGAAGCTGGATTTAAGCCGGAAGAGCTGAAGGTCGGATTGCATTCGCCAGGCTATGTAGGTGATACTGATGAGTCAGCTATCGCAGATTATTATCCCGGGTATATAGAATCATGGTCGAAAGTAGGCCAGGAGCGTGGCTGGCCTCCGGTTACCAAAGCCCAGTTTGACGCAGGTGTTTCATCCAAAGGTGTCCTGGTCGTCGGCGGACCGGAAACGGTGGCCGAAAAGCTGAAAAGGCATAGCGATGCGCTCGGCGGTATCGACGTGTTCACATTCCAAATGGACATGGCAGGACTGACACATCAGCAGTTGATGCGCGCTATCGAACTGATTGGCAGCAAAGTTATTCCGTTGGTCCGTCAGGGCGCGGGACGCTAGTCTTCAGCCAAATATTTACTGAACCTTAACAGCATAGCTATATTCATCATGAAAAAGAAAAGCAGTTTCTCAACCCAGGGCCAAAGGGCCGACATCGGCGAGCTGGAAATATACCGGATGCTGCCTAACCGGTACGCCGACGCGGTAGGACCATTCGTGTTTCTCGACCATATCGTTCCCCGGATACAGACCGAAATTAACAAGGAGGGTACCGGTGCCCACCCGCACCGCGGTATCGCCACGCTAACCTATGTCCTGAACGGAGAGGATGAACATTTCGATAGTGCCGGGAATTATGCCAAAGTACATTCGGGCGGGGTGCAATGGATGAATGCGGGTAATGGTATCATTCATGATGAAACGCTGAACCATGACGCCCAAACGGATTCAAAGCTCGTTCACGCATTTCAATTCTGGATCAATCTGCCTGCGAAAATCAAACTCGGGAAGCCTGCCTACTTGGCGATCGAAGGCAGTGAAGTTCCTGTCAAACTGCTGCCGGAAGGAAGCGGGTGGGTCAAGGTAATGGTGGGCTCGTTTGAGGAAATTCACGCTACAATACCGGGTTATTCAGAACAGTTTCTCTACCATGTACACCTGGAGCCGGGTGCCGGCTTTACAACAAGCTTTGCGGATAAAATTGAAGTTGCGGTTTTTTTGCCTGCATTGCCGGCTTTGATAAATGATGAAAATTTCAGCGCCGGTGATTTCATCGAATTTGACAGAGCCGCGGGCGAACTGGAATTGAAAAATGAGGGGCATGACCCCTGCGATCTGCTGCTGTTTGGCGGCGAGGCCTATCTTGAACCTATCGTCGCTCAGGGGCCTTTCGTTATGAACTCTTTATCAGAAATTGCAGACGCTTATAAAGACCTGTATGCCGGTCGGTACGGGACGATAGATTACGAACAGCAGCGATCGAAGACTGAATATTAGCCGTTTTCAGGTATTTACCAGAAACGATGCGGCGGCCGGCTCTCGCCTTCATTTTATGCCAGGATGAAAGAAGTTCATTCGATAAAACAGCGCCTTACAAACCCCTAATAACGGACCTGTTTAAACCGATCTTTTATAAAGGAAAGCAAAACGGTATCGCTTGCTAAAAATTTCAGGCTGTCTTTACTGACCTCGAAGCGGTTGGCTTTCGCCAATTGCCTGAAGAAGATACTTTCCCCATTCGGCACACAGCCTATTTGGGTGGCGGCGAGCGGCCCAATTTTAATGCCGTTATTTTTGGCCTGAAAGGGCCCCGAAAAGTAGTTACAGCCCGAGAAGCCCTGTATTTGACGTTTTTTGTAATCGATTGTTATGACAGGCTTTTTTTCTCCGAATGCGCTGTGTATGATGCTGGTGCCTCGATGAATGCAGGTCAGTTTCCATTGCCCGTGAAGGTCTTCAGGCTTGGAAAACAAGGTTTTTTCAGCGTTGGGTTTACAACAGACCAGGGCTGAGATCATGGTAAGGCAGACAACAGATTTGCAGATGTTCATGGATTAGTTTAAAATTCAGATGCAGAATCCGCAACATTCCATAAATGCGGTTCATTGTTATTTTTCTTCCTGCCGCATATCACGACAACCGGATGCAGAATGGGCAAGCCTCCCGAATAACTTGCGTACCAGACAGGCGGCTAAGCCGCCGCAGCCTGGCGCTGCTTTCCGGTCGCTGGCAGCAGCCGGTTCAGTAAATTTTCAATGAGCGGCGCTAGCGGTATAAACAGCAGCACACCGGTGGTGTTGAACGCCATATGGGCATTGGCTATTTTCTGTTCAAGACTTGCATTGCCCGAAACCTGTTCTATCAAGCCTACGAAAAGGGGAAAGATCAGCAGACCAAGAGCAATAGAGATCATATTGAAAAACAGGTGAAAGACGCCGGTCTTCACTGCCTGCCTGTCAGAACGGATGGTAGCCAGCAGGGTGTCTGAGCAGGTACCAAGTTCTGCACCAATCATAACGGCAATACCGCCGCCCAGGTTGAGCAGGCCTTTCTTTGCCAAAGTTATCACCATGCCTACTGTTGCCGATGAGGATTGAATGACCAGGGTAACCAAAGCGCCGACAGCGGTGCCCCTCAAGGGGCTGTCGAGTTTTTCCATCCATGTTAAAAAAGCCGGGTCGTCTTTCAGGGGACCAACTGCCCGTTCCATTGTATAGAGACCAAAGAACAGGATGCCAAAATAAAGCATCACTTTACCGGTACTGGAAACCTGTTCGCTTTTTGAGAACAGGCTGAACATCAGCCCGAGGAAAATTGGTATGGGCGAGTATTGCCCAATGTCCAGTGCGATCAGCTGGCTTGAAAACGTGGTTCCAATGTTCGCGCCCATTACAATACCCATCGACTGCCTGAATGTTAAGGCGCCCGCGTTGACCAGGACAACCGTCATAATGATCACTGCCGACGATGAATCGAGAATTGTCGTGATCACCGTTCCGGTAAGTATGGCTGAGAATATGGTTTTGGTAAAATAGCCGAGCCATTTTTTTGCCTTATCGCCAAGCAGTGCGCTAAGGGTAGCTGACAGGTTGTTGATGGCGAAAAGGAAAAGACCAAGCCCGCCCAGAACAAGCAGTATAATTTCCCACATATGTCTATTGTATAATTATCTTAAGGAAACAATTGAGGAGTAGATCCTGGTAGATTAACAATCTGTGAGGCAGCAGGTTCGACGGTATATATTATGCTTTTGTAAATAAATATTACATTAGTATCACTTCATGACAAAGATGCTGGCAGGTAGGCTTCAGTTCCTGCTTTTGTTCGGGAGTCTGACTGAGGGCATCCTTGACCGCTATGGCGAGCGTCATTTTTCACGTTATATTGAAAGTAGCCCAGGCATCCCTTCCAAATCTCTCCGAAAGAAACCGCAGGTCTTTGATTTCAACGCTTTCTTTGTGATTCAAGATGTTTGACCATCAAGGTTTCCTGGAAACCGACACCCCCATGTTCAATGGTGATGTCCTTAACTTTTTCCCATCCGTTCGCAAGGTAAAAAGACAGGCCTTCCGGTGAAGCGGCCAGTTCGATGCTGCTGATGCCGATCGCAATGGCAAACCGCTCCAGATGCTGCATCATGAATTGGCCTATGCCCATATTCCTGTATTCCAGCCGTGTATAAAAACCATATACGAAGGCATTCTCAAGTGCAACGGTTCCGACAATTTTCCCGTCGAACCAGGCGCAAAAAATGTGTTGTTTTTCAATTTTGGCATGCATGGCTTCTGGCGAGTAGTAGTTTAAAAAAATCTGCCATTGCTCCCTGCTGTAGTGTGGCAGCAGTGTGGTCTTCGCATTCGCACAGATCATCTCACTGAGCGCTGCTGCGTCGGCAGCCGTTGCCGGCCTGATAGAAATTTCATTTTTCATAGTCATTCATCGTTCAAGCGTTATTTCCGGTCCGAGCGGTTTCATGAGCCGGATGCTGTTTGGATAACATGATGGGAAGAGCAATGATCAGGAAAATGTAAAAGCCGGACACGGGTTCCAGCGTACAGCCGATTAGTCCCACAATTAAGAGGTAGTAGCCATACCGTTTTGGAATAGGTTGCCGGCATTGATTTAAATGATGCTGGACAACACTTCCCAACAGCATGACAAATGCACCCGCGATTTCATACCAGAAAAAGCTTGCCCGACCGGGATGCCCCACAAGGGTGTTGGTGATTCCGGAGTTCCAAATCTGCGTCGCCAGATTCCAGTTTTCTACAAAGCCGAGGATTACGTGCAGAATTCCGGTAATCAGGATAAAATTGCCGATGTTCCGGTCATACTTGTTTAATTTTTGATTTTTCATTTGCCACTTAAATTTAAACGTTTGGTAATTTTCGAACCGCTAAGGGGCCGGAGCCCTGGTCCTGTTGCCGGTACCTGCTCAACTCGAGTATTGTAAACCCGGTTGCAAATAGCAGGAGGGTGGCACCCATACAAATTGCAAAGGCCGCAACCATAAGCCGGAGTCCGATCCAAAGAAAGACCGCGTTCGTGAATAGCGTAAGCAACAACAAGAAACGCGCATACCCATTGTACCCGGTATATCTTATAAATAGATATAAGTTGGCCAGGCCAATAAACGCAAGACCGGCGCCGAACATGGCATTGAAACCAAGCCATAGTTTCCAGACATTACCTTCGGCGCCCATGCGTATATGGGAGACCTGCATATTGGCAATCAATGTCGAATCTGCCGGGTGCAGATCGGTAGAATAAAATGTATCGTGGAAGTGCAGCAGGCCAAAAAAAGAAAGCACTGCCGCGCCTAAAATTAGCATTTTCCTTGCCATGTTCGTTTTCTTACGGGCATAAAGCCGATCGTAGCTTTATCCAGACAAAGTTATTCCCGCTGCGCCGACGGCCTTTGAATAAAAGCGACAAAATTCAATCAGATCAGTTTGCAGATCCTGTGTATGATTCGGAGGCTGTGTGGTTATGGAAATCAACGCCTGCGGGTTGCGACTATAGAGCAGTTGGCGTTAGACCGGTGTATTTTCTGATTTCCCGACTTAAGTGAGCCTGGTCAGCGTAACCGCACTCAAATGCAATTTCTGAAAGCTTTTTGACCGGATGCCTGGCCTGAATAAGTTGTTGAGCAGAACGGTAACGGACGATGTTCGTAAACTCTTTTGGACTTAAACCGACATGGTACTGGAAACTTCGCTGCAGCTGCTTCACTGTTGTACAATGTTGCTCTGCCAATTTACAGACTGATATATTGCCACGGCATTCCCTGACCGTCTGAATAACAGGTAATAGCGAACGCCCAGGCAGCCGTAGTTTTTTGTGGAAGAAAGCATCGAAAGCAGCGCGGGCATTTTTGAGAACCGAGCCGGGTTCAGGAATGAGATCGGCGGCTAGTTCCAGAATGTGATCGGTTGTTTCGTGAAGAGAAGAAAAGTTGTAGAAGTGCGAAAAGGCAGCGGGTTTAAAGCGAATTCCCGCCAGGTGCGTTTCCTGCGATGTGATCGCTTCCTGGAAATATTTAATGGCGCCGCCCAAATATCCTTTGCCATTCCTGAGTGTTAGGTTCGCGTATTCCGCACGAAATTCTGCGCCGAGGTTGATCATGATATCGATACAACCATCAGGCATGACCTTCAAAACAGATGGCGCCTCTTCACTACAGGTTATTTCCCAATAAGCATCGATAAAAGGTGCCAGGTGGCTGTGCGGTTTAATTTCCTGGAATTTCACGGTTTGATTCGGCGTCTAATAAGGAGGTAAATGTACGGGGTTTTGATGTATCCGCATATTTGAATGATTTCTAACCGCTCGCAACAAGCTGGCATATCCCTGACCAGCAATTGTCTGATAGGCTTACATTGGCCAACGTGAACCGCCGGCAGTGTCGGCCTGTGCCTGGAACCAAAATGACCTGCACTGCTCCGAACTGTGTAAAACGGCCTTGTAAATCCACCCAGCCAGCTGAAAAACAATGGCCTATTTCAGATACTGTGCCAGCATATGTATAAATGCGCACACTTTTTTCTCACTTCCGTGTAATAACCTGTCCCGCCGCTGTATAACCAACTGTGCCAGTTATACAGTTTGCTTCACAACAATCTGTAAACCAATAACTTTTATCTTTTTTGATTTACCTTAGTTGATATTATTAATGACCTATTTATTTCTATTAATTCAAAAACTCGACATGCAACGTTGGACTATTTATAACTGTTTATTTTGGTTAATATTTTTAACATCGTGTGGTTCAGGACGAAATTTGGTTTACTTCAGTGACCTGAAATCTGCATCTGCTAACGCAAGCCACATTGTAAATGAGGTTGAACCAAAGATTATGAAAAATGACCTGCTTGGCGTCGTCGTGACGACGACCAGTGCAGAGTCTAACCTGCTGTTTGCAGCCAATACCACTACGATCAGCGCAAGCGGGATGTACGAGCGGGAAGGTTTCAGGGTTGACAAAAACGGCGACATTAAGTTTCCGGTCGTTGGGAACATTAAACTGGAAGGGCTTTCAATTAGTGAAGCGCAAAAGGTGCTGGAAAGAGCAGTAGACCGCTTTGTCAAAAACCCGATCGTTACTGTCAAGTACATGAATTTCCGCGTTACCGTTATCGGCGAGGTAAACCATCCTGCAACTTTCACCGTCTCGAACGAGAAGATCAGCATCCTGGAAGCGCTCGGTATGGCCGGAGACATGACTCCCTATGGCAAACGTGAGAATGTATTGATTATCCGGGAGAACGATGGACAACGCACCACCACACGTGTCAACCTGAACCAAAAGGACGTACTCAATTCGCCCTACTTCTACCTGAGACAGAACGACGTTATCTATGTGGAACCTGACAAAGCCAAGGCAGTAGAATATAGCCGCAGCACCCGCTCACTTCCTGTACTGGTTGCTGTGATTTCTGGCGCAGCCGTGCTGGCGACAGCGTTATTGAACAGATTATAACAAGTTAACAATTTCAGATCATGGCATTTCAACAACAAAATAAGATGCAGAAGCAAGATTTAATGACGCAGTTGCTCCATTACGCGGGCTACTGGCGCCTGTTCTTTCTCTGCCTCGTGCTCGGCTTGTGCGGCTCCTACATGTATATGCAACTCACGGTTCCGCAGTATAAAATTAAAAGCACCCTGCTGGTGCTTGAAGACACCAAGGGTGACGGTATGCTTAAAGGCACAGCCTTCAGCGACCTGAATATGTTCAAGTCTTCCAGTACCGTCGACAACGAAATGGAGGTAATTCGCTCCCGCGACCTGATTTACAAGGTACTAAGCCGGCTGTCTCTTCAAACTTCCTACTATACCAAACCCCTGTTACTGAAGAGAGAGGTCTACGCAACCAACAGCCCTTTGAGGGTAGAGACCTTTAAGCTGACTGAGGCGGCCTACAAAAAGGAACTGCGGCTGGAAACCATAGATGACCTGCGTTTCCGGTTAACCGATGGCAAGTATTCGGGCGTGTTCCGGTTCGGTGAACAGGTTAGCCGGCCAGCTTACCAGATCCGGGTCAGTAAATCAAAAAAGTTTCGCAACAACTCTCCCGATCTGTTTGTCAAGTTCTCAGACCTGCGGGTACTGGCCGAAGCCTACAGCATCAGCAAACTTGTGGTGTTGCCGGTCGTGAAAGACGCGAACACGATTGTTCTCAGCCTTGTCGATCCATTGCCACAGCGCGGACTGGACGTCTTAAACACCTTGATTGAACTGTACAACAATGAAAACGTCGAGAAGAGAAACCTGATTGCCATCAATACCATTCGTTTTATCGACAAAAAGCTGGCATTTCTTTCCGGAGACCTTTCAGGCGTAGAGGCAGATGTAGAGAATTACAAACGGTCTAACAGAATCACCGAACTCAGCGCCGATGCGCAGCAAAGCCTGGCATCGTCTGGCGATTACAGCCAGCAGCTGGCCGAAACGGAGGTTCAGCTGGAACTGGTCCAATCCCTGCTTTCCTATCTGGGGGACTCGGGCAACTCGTTTACCATGGTACCAACCACACTCGGTCTCAAGGACCCGACACTGCTCAACCTGATGGAAAAATATAATAATTTGCAGGTCGAAAGAGAACGCTTACTGCGTACAAACAGGATAGACAATCCGCTGGTGGCGAACATTTCAGAACAGCTGGCGGGTTTGAAACGAAGCCTGACAGAGAACCTGCAGGTGATCCGGAAAGGCCTGGCACTTGAACGCAACGGGTTCATGCGCAAGTCGCGGCAGTTTGAAGCGCAGCTGAGCAACGTTCCTGTCGTGGAACGGGGCTTGCTGGAGCGCAGCCGTGTTCAGGGGGTTAAAACAAGTATTTATCATTATCTGCTTCAGAAGCGAGAAGAAACGGAACTTTCACTTTCAGCTACCATACCCACGTCGCAGGTTATTGACCGGCCGGCCTACAGCGCCATACCTGTCAAACCCCGTGGGCAACTGGTGTATTTGCTGGGGCTGATGGCCGGATTTGCAGTACCACTTTCATTCGTCAGGCTCAAGTCCCGCTTTAATACCAAGGTATCGGTTTTTACCGATGTGGAAGCAGTCTCGGGAAACGTAAAAGTACTTGGCGAACTGACACACAAGGCCATTGCCGGACCGATCGTTGTTCACCGGGACAAAACAACCACCATTTCAGAGCTGTTCAGGTACATCAGGAACAATTTGCAGTTCCTTAACGGCAATCAACGCAACCAGGTTCTGCTTGTTACATCATGTGCCCAGGGCGAAGGAAAGACGTTCTTTTCTGTTAACCTGGGGATCACGCTTTCGCTGGTCGATAAAAAGGTCGTTCTGCTTGAATTTGACCTGCGCAAACCCGACCTGCTGAAAGATATCAAAATGACAAATGAATATGGTCTGGCCGACTACCTGGCCGGCGATAAATTGTCGGTTTCAGATATACTGCAGCCCGTTTCGGGATCGCCGAACCTTTGGGCAATAGGATGCGGAAAAATTCCCAGAAACCCCTCAGAGCTGTTGCTCAGTAACCGGATCGGGGAGCTGTTCGAAGACCTGAAAAGCCGTTTCGATTACATTATTGTCGATACCTCGCCCGTAGGGCAGGTTTCAGACGCCTTTTCTCTTGCCGGATTTGCAGATTCGAGTATTTACGTTGTTCGTTATAACTATACAAATATTTCTGACCTGCGCGTACTCGAGGATATTTATACACATGATCGCCTCAGAAATCCGATGGTGGTCTTTAACGATGCCAAAAAAGAAAACCGGATATCACGTTATGGCCACTACGGCTATAACTAACGACCCTAATCTTTTGACGCCTGCGGGCGTATTATACCAGCCACCGGCCCATACGCCGGTCAACTTTAAACGAGCGTATGCTCTGACGCCTGCCGGCTTCTATCCATTGCCGGCGTAACCTAAACTACCGATGCAGCTGCTGCACAATGTGCCCTGCCTCGAATACCTGCCCCGGCAAAAACCTTTGAAAACAAAAACTCATGTAAGTGAGGTGGCGAAGCCGTATCCGGCCCTAAACGGACAGCCCGCTTGTGCATAGACCTGAAAACCTAAACAAATTTTTACCATGATGAATGCGATAAACCCGCAACTGCGTACGGGAAAGAGCTGGTATGTAGTGTATACCTGGCCACGATGGGAAAAAAAGGTCACCCGTACACTTGAACTGCAGGGAATCACAACGTATTGCCCATTGCGAACGGTAAAAAGCCAGTGGGCCGACCGCGTGAAAGATGTAGACCTGCCGCTGTTCGCCAGTTATGTTTTTATTCACATCAATATGCGCGACGAGCTCAAAGTAAGAAGCGCTGTGGGTGTGATTAATTTCGTCTATTTCATGGGCAAGCCGGCAAAGGTGGCCGACCACGTGATCGAAGACGTCAAAGCTTATCTCCGCAAATTTCCGCAGGCCGAGGTCGTTTCTTACCAGGCCTTCGGGGCAGGCGACCGTGTTCGGATCAAATCCGGCCTGATGAACGACAAGGAAGGGGAGGTGATCCGGGTAGAAGGGAAGCAGGTACTTGTCGTTATAGACAGCCTTTCATGCGCGTTGGTTTCCCGTTTGCCCGCTACGGTGCTTGCCCTGGCCCGTTAGCCCCATGAAGGTAAACGCAGGATGCCCTTTCAGCAACCAACAGGCCGGAGTAGCCGGCCATCAGCTGACACGATGAGCCTGAAAGAAAAAACCGTTGCGGCACTTGCATGGGCGCTGAGCCAGCAGCTCGGTGCGCAGTTTATCAACCTCGCGGTTAATATATTACTTGCCCGGATGTTGCTGCCTGCCGCTTTTGGTATGATCGCCATGCTTACGGTATTTATACAGGTAGCAAGCAGCCTGTTAGACAGCGGTTTAACCTCATCCCTGATCAGAGACCCCAAGGTTGCCCAAGCCGATTATTCCACCGTTTTTTTCTTCAATATCGGGGGGGCAGCTGTGGCGTACGGATTGGTTTTTATCTCCGCTCCGCTGGTACAGGAGTTTTATGCACAGGCTGGCCTTGCACCGGTGCTTCGCGTGTATGCCCTGGTTTTTGTGCTCAATGCTTTATTCAGTGTACAGAATGCGCGTCTGACCCGGCAAATGGATTTTAAAACGCAAATGGCCATGCAGGTACCCTCCGTATTTGCTGCAGGCCTGGTTGGGCTGCTGCTTGCCTACCTGGGTTTCGGCGTCTGGAGCCTGGTTTGGATGAACCTCTGTATCGCCTTTTTACTGGCGTTGCTGCACTGGAAGTTTTCATCCTGGCGGCCATCATGGGTATTCAGCGCTGTTTCTTTCAGGAAACATTTCAGGTTTGGCTATAAAATGACGCTCACGGGCTTACTCGAAATCGTTTACCGAAACGTGTATGTTTTGCTCATCGGCAAGTTTTACAATGCGGTCCAGCTGGGTTATTATGCGCGTGCAGATGCGCTCAGTCAGCTGCCGGTTGCCAGCATTTCTACAGTGATCGGGAAGGTAACGTATCCCATGTTCTCTGAAATTCAGGATGATCATCCACGCCTGAAGCAACTGTACAAAAAAATCATGCAGCAGGTCATTTTCTGGAACGCGCCGGTGCTCGTCTGCCTGGCGCTCGTAGCAAAACCACTGATCGTCGTGTTGCTGACAGAACGCTGGCTGCCCGCGGTACCCTACTTTCAGATCCTTGCCCTGGCCGGCGTTTTATATCCCATGCATGCTTATAACCTGAACATTCTCAAGGTGAAGGGCAGGAGCGACCTGGTGCTCAGGCTGGAAATTATTAAAAAAGTCTTTTGTGTAGCCGGTATCGCTATGGTTTTGCCTTTCGGTATTTATGGACTGCTGTATTTCCAGCTGGCATTCAGCATACTGGGTTATTACATCAATTCAGTGTACAGCGGCCGCCTGATCGGGTACGCTGCTGCCGAACAAATAGCAGACATGTTACCCGTGCTCGTCTCTTCAGGAGCAAGTACACTGTTTTGTCTGGCGGCAGAACGGTACTTTTTACCTGATCTTTCAGGCCGCAACTTCGTTCATCTTTTTGCTACGACCGGCCTGTTTTTTCTTGCCTATGGCACCATCAGCGCCGTTTTTCGGCTGCAGCCTGCTGTAGATCTCAAAAATATAATCTTAAAAAAATGATACCTGTAACGAAGCCATTTTTGCCTGATCTGCAGGCATACCATGCCTATGTAGGCAGTATCTGGGAAAGACAGTGGTTAACCAACAATGGTCCGCTTGTCAACGAACTGGAACTGAAACTGAAGGCCTACCTGGGCATCAACCACCTGTTATTTGTAAGCAGCGGCACGATAGCCCTGCAAATGGCTATCCGGGCGCTCGGGCTAACAGGCGAGATCATCACAACGCCTTTTTCTTTTGTTGCCACCACCAACAGCATTATTTGGGAAGGCTGCAAGCCGGTTTTTACCGACATCGACCCGGAGACATTCAATATTGATCCGCTCAAAATCGAGGCGGCCATCACACCTCAGACATCAGCCATCCTGGCTACCCATGTATATGGCAATCCATGCGATATTGCGGCCATCCAGGAAATCGCTCACCGGCATCAATTGAAGGTGATATACGATGCTGCACATTGTTTCGGCACGAAGTACAAAGGCAGATCGGTTTTCGCCTATGGCGACATCAGCATTACCAGCTTCCACGCTACGAAACTCTTTCACAGCACGGAGGGCGGGGCCGTTTTTACGGCTGATCCCGAACTGCTTCGAAAACTTTCCCTGCTCAGAAATTTCGGACACAACGGTGCCGAAGATTTCGCCGGGCTGGGCATTAACGGCAAAAACAGCGAGTTCCATGCTGCCATGGGCCTGTGTGTGCTCAAAAGCATAGATGATATCCTCGATAAGCGCAGGCTGCTTTCCTTCTACTATTGGCGAAAACTGAACGGGCTGCCACTTAAGTACCCGAAATTGAACAATGATCTTGATTACAACTACGCGTATTTTCCTGTGCTGTTCGATTCACAGGAACTGATGCTGAAATGTCTCAGGGCTCTGGAGAACGAGAAAATCTATTGCCGCCGGTATTTTTTTCCGGCGCTGCATACCCTTTCTCATACAGGTTCCGGACCACTTCCGGTCTGCGAATCGGTGGCCCGGCGAATCCTTTGCCTGCCCCTCTATCATACGTTAACGAGCAGCGACCTGGATCTGATTACCCGGATTATTTTTCGCGTACGCAATTACGAGCTGGAGCAGCCTGAAACTGCCCTGGCGGATGCAGCCCTCGAAGTCGTTTCATCAAACGCCGGCTAACATGCAAGATCAGACCAAGCCACTTGTCAGCATTTGTTGCATTACTTATAACCACGAGGCCTTTATTGCACAGGCACTGGAGGGATTTCTGATGCAGGAGACCAGCTTTCATTACGAAATTCTCATTGGCGACGACCGCTCTACCGATGCAACCGGACAAATTGCGGCTTCGTATGCAGCGCGGTATCCGGACCGGATCAGGCTTGTACCACGCGAGCAGAACCTCGGTGCCGTGCGCAACCACCTGCTCCTTATTGAAGAGGCAAAAGGGCGCTACATCGCCATGTGCGACGGCGACGACTTCTGGACGGACCCACTGAAACTGCAAAAGCAGATCATGCACCTTGAAACTCATCCCGAAGCTGTGATCTGCTGCTGTTACAGCCGGGTAATCGACGACCAGGGAAAACTGGTCTATGAGCACCCCGAACCACGGGCCTTGCAATTTTCCTACCAGCAGGTGCTCATGGGCGAGCGTGAAGAAACCCGGATGTCATCGGTGGTGGTACGGAACGTTCCCGAAATCAGGGACCTTTCTACCCAGCAATGGTATTACCAGGGCTTCGGTTCTGATACGTTATTTAAATTGTACGCCACCAGCCGAACAGGGCTGAAAATTCATGTGCTGCCCGAGGTCATGGCGGCCTACCGCTGGCATGCAGGCGGGGTGTGGAGCATGATTGATTCAAAACTCAGGAAGCACCGCATGGTAAGCGACTTCAACATCATGATCAGCCATTTCAGCTATTCCACTGGTATGAAGTACCGCCTGCTGGGTTTCTACATCCGGCGTTATTTCCTTTTTGACCTGCGCTATTTCAAGTTCCGCCGCGCACTGACCACACTTTCAAAACTTGCCTGATGAGCGGCCAGCCTATTGCGTTCCTCATCAATACGTTGGGTGGCGGCGGGGCCGAACGGGTGGTGACTCGGCTAAGCAGCAGCCTGGCAACGCAGGGGCGCCGGGTATTGATCATTTGCCTGAACAGCTCGCAGCAGGCTTACCCGCTGCATACCGGCGTTGCTGTGCATATACTGATCAGGGAAAGAACAGCGGGAAATTTCGTTGCCCGCATTCAATACGCCTGGCAGACTTTCTACCGGCTCATGGCGGTATTAAAACGGGAAAAACCCGGTTGTCTGATCGCCTTTATGACGAGTGCCAACATCTGGGCGGGGCTTACCGCGGGGCTGCGGAAAATCCCGTACATCGTTTCAGAACGGAATGCTCCGCAATACGGCGTGCACCAGCTCGGTTTTTTTAGCCTGCGCCTTTGCGCGGCGCTATACCGGAGGGCAGCAGCGCTTGTATTGCCTTCAGCGGGGATTGGCGAAGGACTCAAAAGGAAAAAGGTATTTGCAGGCCTGTCAAATGATATCGTTATTCATAACCCTGTTGAAAGCCGGATCGATTATGCGCCTGCGCGGGTATATGAAAAGCCGTTCATGCTGGCAGTAGGCCGGCTCACCTACCAGAAAGGCTTCGATCAACTCGTCACGGCGTACAGCAAACTCGGGCCGTCGGCACCTGACCTGCTTATTGCCGGTCAGGGCGAAGAAGAGCAGGCACTACGGCACCAAATTTCAGAACTCGGCCTAACAGGCAGGGTGATATTGCTCGGAGCGATAAAGCAACTGCAGGGCTATTACCTCCAGGCAGAATTGTTCATCCTTTCATCCAGGAACGAAGGGTACCCGAATGTATTGATCGAGGCCATGAGCTGTGGCTGTGCCGTTATAGCCACGAACTGCGAATTCGGTCCATCAGAAATTATCAGGCATGCTGAGAATGGTTTGCTTGTGGAAAACAGCAATCCGCCGGCCATGGCCAGTGCCATACGCAGGTTGCTTCGCGATCATAGGCTTCGCAATAAACTCGGGCATGCCGCAGCCAGGATCAGGGAAACCAACTCTATCGAACAGATTTCAGGCCGCTGGCTTGCACTTGTGAACCACTCAACCGCAGCCGGGCCGCTACCCTGTACAGAAACCAAACTTTAATACGCATAACATGAACATCTCATTTTCCCCACCATTCATTGATCAGCAGGTGATCGATGAAGTGCTTGACACCCTGCACACGAACTGGATCACCTCGGGGCCTAAAGTCAAAGCCCTCGAAGACGAGCTGATGGCCATTACCGGATCGCCGGCAGCCATTTGTGTCAATTCCTGGACCTCAGGTGCCATCATGGCCCTAAACTGGTTCGGCGTAGGCCCGGGCGATGAGGTGATCGTTCCCGCTTACTCATACTGCGCAACAGCCCTGTGCGTACTGCATTGCGGCGCCACTCCGGTAATGGTCGACATACTGGACGACCTGACCATAAATCCCGAAGCCGTTCTCGCCCGGATAACCCCCCGAACCAAGGCCATCATCGCTGTAGACATAGCGGGCTTGCCCTGTCACTACAACCGGCTCAACGAGCTGATTCATGCGAAAGACGTACGCGATCTTTTTGTACCGGCAAGCGTCAAGCAGGCCGATCTTGGCCGGATTCTGCTCATCAGCGACGCAGCGCATTCCATTGGCGCCAGCTACCAGGGCCGACCTGCCGCACTGATGAGTGACATGACAATTTTTTCGTTCCATGCTGTCAAAAATGTGACCACAGGCGAGGGTGGGTGCATTTGTCTGAACCTCCCGGCGGGGTTTGATGTGGCTACCGAAAGCCGCTACCTGAAAATGCTCTCCTTAAACGGGCAAAGTAAAGACGCGTTTACCAAATCTCAGGGCGGCAGCTGGCGCTACGATATCCTGTTCAAAGGCTTCAAAATGAACATGCCGGATATCTGTGCCGCAATTGGTCTTGCGCAGCTGAGGCAATATACCGCTGTCCTTTTGCCCATGCGCAAAAAAATATATCACAAATACCTGAGTGCGTTCATGGCGCAAGACTGGTTCATACCGCCTGTTTATGCCGACGGGATCCGTGAGTCCTCCTGCCACCTGTTCGCATTGCGCATCAGGGGCATTTCTGAAGAGGTCCGCGATGAACTGATCGCCGAACTGGCACTTTCAGGCATACAGGCCAACGTGCATTTCATCCCGATGCCGATGCTTACCTATTTCGAATCGCTCGGTTACCAGATCGCCGATTATCCCGAAAGCCGTCGCCAGTTTGCTTGGGAAATTTCGCTGCCCATTTATCCCCAATTGCGTGATGAGGAAACGGATTTTGTGATCGACTGCGTGCTGGATGCCGTGAACGCAAAGATCGGTTCAGTGGAAGTACCCGCTTTAACTGACTGACAATGAATAATAAAAGAATATTTGATATTGCGCTGTCGCTCATCGCGCTCCTGCTGCTCCTCCCGGTTCTGTTGCTGTTGGCAGTCCTGGTTCAGCTGAACTCGCCGGGCCCATCGTTTTACGCGCAGGAGCGTGTAGGCAGGCTGGGCAGGTGTTTCAGGTTATTAAAATTCCGCACCATGCATTGCAGAAATGCCGGCGGAAGCCTGTTGACAATCGGTATGCGGGACAGCCGCATTACGTCGCTCGGTTATTACCTGCGCAAGTATAAAATCGACGAATTTCCGCAACTGCTGAACGTGCTGAAGGGTGATATGAGTATCGTCGGGCCGCGTCCGGAGGTCTCCAAGTATGTTGCGCTCTACAACACCGAGCAGTTGAACGTACTTACTGTGCGGCCCGGTATGACCGATTGGGCATCAATTTGTTTTTTTGATGAGAACAGGTTGCTCGAGGAGGCTGCCGACCCCGAAGAATATTATGTGCAGCAAATTCTTCCGGTTAAGCTTTCATTCAACCTGCAATATATCAGGCGGCACAACTTAACAACCGATCTTCGAATCATCTTCCTGACCGGCAAACGAATGCTGGCCATACCGCGGCAACAACATCCGCTGGCGCACGCCTCCGAACAAGCATGAAAACACTGCGAATCATTGACTGGCCCGAACAGCGTTTTTATGGAGACAGCCATCCGCTGCATCGCTGGAAGCCGCTGCTGAAAGCATACGGCATCCTGATCGAGTTCTGCAGCAACCACCTGGACAGCAGGCTGGACGGGTCTGATTATTTGCTCATCCATTCCAGGTATTTCAAGGCTTGGCAGCACCTGCCTACGCGTACTCCGGGAAACGAAGCAGCGCTGCTCCGTTACCTATCTGTCATGAAAGGAAGAGTAGGGCGGCTCATTTGGTTTGATGCCGCAGATTCGAGTGGGTCTGCAGATCTGGCGCTGATGCCGCTCGTTGACGCAATATTGAAAAAACAACTGCTGAAGGATCGCAGCTATTATACCAACCGGTCGCCGGCGGCAGAATTAAGGATCTGGCTGAATAATCCCGGTACAGCACAGCCAGCCACACCCTTTCAGCCCTGCCAACCTGCCGAGCTGTCAAAGCTCAGGCTGGCCTGGAACCTCGGGTTGAATGATTACCGTTATTATGCCTGTAAAACAAGCCGGTTAAGCAATGTACTTAGCAGGAGAATTTACCCTGACCGGGTGGTCCCGGTACTGAAGAAACGTCCATATGATCTTGCTTTTCGGGGAACGCTTCATGCCGATGCCGCCGTAAATAACGTATCTGCGCAGCGCAATCAACTGTTGCAGTTACTTGGTACCCTCGGACGAAAGGTCGTAACGGGAAAAAATATCGGCAAGGCGGCCTACCTGCGGGAACTCAGAAACTCGAAGGTGAGCATCAGCCCTTACGGGTGGGGTGAGATCTGCTATCGGGACTTCGAGACCTTCCTTGCGGGAAGCCTGCTGATCAAACCTGACATGACGCACCTGGAAACATTTCCCAACCTGTTTCTTCCGGAACAGACCTACCTGCCGGTTCCATGGGACCTGACCGGTCTGAGCAACCTCGTACACCAGGTTCTGGACAACTATACCGAATACAGGCACATTGCCGAGCACGCGCAGGAACACTATCATAAACAGAGCAACGACGGGCACGCCTTTGTGTGCCAGCTGCTTCAAAGTATTGAACAATGACAACAAAAATAATGACCGGCCTTTTCATGTGCCTGTACCTGTACGCCATCTCACTCGGTGTGTTTATGACAGACCTGTTCAGGCTACCAGCGCCCTTGCTGTTTTGCCTCCCGCTTGTTTTCCTGTTCAAATGCCGGGAACGGGCTGATGGCAGCTATATCAACGAAGTCATGCTGCTGGCACTCGGTGCCTTTCTTTTTTATGCAGTGGGACTCGCTGACCTCACAGCCTTTATTGCGAACAGCCTGTGTATGGTGTTGTGTGCCGCCTACTTTTATTTTTTCGTTGGCGGCGAGCAGCCGCGTCTGCACCGAAGTATAGTCGTTTTCTTTTTGCTGCTCGGCATATCGGGCGCTGTTATGGTTCTCAATCACTTGTATGGCGCTTCTGTCGACAGCGTTCGGGAACAGGTACTTGGAGAAGAGGTCATGCAGAGCCCTTCCGGTTTGTCGACCAGCCAGTTTGTATTTGGTTACCAGGTTGCGGCTTTTTGCACCATGTTATTTGTAGCTTCTGTCGTTTACCGGCAGCCTGTGTACCTGCAGTTGCTCGCCTTTGCCATCTGTATTGCCCTGTTGCTGCTCGGTATGCAGCGATCGGCCTTTATCGCTTTCAGTATCGCTACTGTAATTTTCCTGGTTGCCTATTACCGCTACAAGGGAGTTTTCGCCATCGGCGCGCTGGTGCTTGCCTGTTTCCTTCTTTATCATTTTTATCTCCAGTTTCAGCTGGATGGTATCGAGAACATCATTACTAAAAATGAACACAACGACGCGGCCAGCAACCGTTCTTCATTGTCGGGAGAGAACTTGCGAATTTATCTCGATTACCCTTATGGACTGGTCTTTTATGGCAAAAACTGGGCAGACGTTATTTATCGCAACCAGGTCTTTTCGGCGGGAATTACTTCTCACAACGCCTACCTGATGTTTTTTACTTATCTCGGGCCCTTCCTTGGCCTGGGTCTACTGGCCATGATTTACCGGCGGCCTGTACAGATAATGCTCCGGGTTATCAGCGCGGTCCGTGAGCCGGAAAACCGCCTGCTGGTTTGCCTGGGCTTCTCGTTTTTAGCTACATCGATCAATGCCTTATCGCATAATCCCTGGCTCATCAGCAGCGACGGGCCAACGCTCTTCCTGTATTTCGCACTTCTGCATACCTGGAGCGCCAGGCAACAGACAGCCGCCTATCGCACACCTGCAACAAGTTTCGCCCATGCGTAAAACAAAAATTGTCCATGTAATCGGCTCGTTAAGCCGGGGAGGTGCGGAACGGCTGGTGGTCGACCTGTGCAATGAACTCAGTCGTTCGGCTTCGCTCGAAGTTGTGATCATTTCGCTGAAGTCGAATGAAGCGGGCAAGTCATTTGTCTCAGAAATCGGCCAGGCGGTACGCTATGTCACCTTTAACAAGGGTGCGGGATTTAGCTGGCAGGCACTCTGGTCACTTACCGCCTGGCTCAGGCGCGAGCAACCCGATGTGGTGCATTCTCACCTGAACGCATTCGAATACCTGTACCCCTATGTGCTGCTGAACCGGCGCAGTTCATGCGTGCATACGGTTCACAATATAGCCCCTGAAGAATGTCCTTCAATGCCGGTCAAAACATTGAGATCGCTTTTTTACCGATGGGGAAGTGTCAAACCCATTACCATTTCATTGGACGGACGCATTTCCTTTCGATCCTATTATGGGCTTGCAAACGATTGGCTGATCGAGAACGGCTGTAAGCCCGCAACGGCTGGTCAGGCGGTGAGTGAAAAATACCGACGGGCGTCCGGAACAAAGGTTCTGCTGCACGTGGCCCGCGTATCGCCCGAGAAGAACCAGGAGATGCTGATCCGGGTAGTCAGGAGATTCAATCAGGAAGAAACAACATGTTGCCGGCTGCTGATGATCGGGGAGGTGCACGACCTGGCGCTGGCAAATAAGTTAAAAACCCTGGCCGCGGGTGATGTGCACATCGAGTTTCTCGGCGGCCGCTCTGATGTAGCCGACTACCTGGCTGTTGCCGACATCTTCTGCCTGCCCAGTCTTTTTGAGGGCATGCCTATTTCCCTCCTCGAGGCCATGTCTGCCGGATGCATTCCCGTTTGCACCCCCGCCGGCGGCATGGGCGATGTCATTGACCATGGCTTTAACGGATTTCTCAGCGACGGCCTGGACGAGCACGCGTATTATCAGGCGCTCAAGACTGCTGTCTATTCGAAAGATACTGAACAACTGAGCGCTCGTGCCAGGGCAACATTTGCCACCAAATACCACATTTCTATTGCCGCCCAAAAACACAAGGCGCTTTATCAAACACTTGCTTCGCCAGAACCGGGCCAGGTGCAACAAACAATCCAACCAGAAAACAGCATATGATCAATTTTACACCGGCTGAGCGCCAGATTGTCCTCCAATTGGAAAGACTGAAAAGACAGGCGGGTTCGCACTCGCCGAGTATTTTTACCCTCCGGCAGAAGCTGGCAGACGTCGATATAAAAGTCGATGCCTGCTTCCTGTCAAACCCCTACGCCACGGAACTTTTTATAGAATATTTTAACCGTGAGATCCTGGAGACTGGCCGCATGCGCGACCTGATGGAATGCTATCCTTCGCAAAACCGGGTCATTGCAGAGACGCTGGCCGATTTTCTCCGGGTAGACCGCCGCCGCATATTTATTGGGAATGGGGCCATTGAAATCATACAGGCGGTCATTCATAACTTTGCCAGGCGCAAGGTCATCATCAACATCCCCACATTTTCCAGCTATTATGAGTACGTAAAGCCCGGGGTGGAGGTTGTTTTTAACCTGCTTAAAAAAGAGGATCATTATGAACTGGACGTGGATGAATATATCTCGATGGTCAAATCGCACCAGCCAGACACGATTGTCCTCATCAATCCGAACAATCCGAACGGAGCTTATACGAAGGTGTCGGCCATTCAGCGCATCCTGGAAGAATTGCCTTTTGTAGAACAGGTGATCGTAGATGAAAGCTTTATCCACTTTGCCTATGAAGACGAAAGTTATGGATTGATGTCGCTCAGTCACCTGGCAAGCCGTTATCCGAATCTTGTCGTGGTAAAAAGCATGTCTAAAGACTTCGGCGTAGCAGGAATCCGCGCCGGGTACGGGATTATGTCGCCAGACCGGGTAGAAACACTGCTCGCCAATGGTTACCTGTGGAATTCAAACGGCCTGGCCGAATATTTTTTCAGGCTGTATGCGCGGGAAGATTTTGCGCGCCGCTATGAAGAGGTCAGGATCAAATACATTCTTGAAAACCTGCAATTTATCAGCCGGCTCAAACAGGTCGAGGGCATCAAGGTCTATCCGAGCATGGCCAATTTTGTCCTGATCGAATTGCCGGCCGGCATTCGTTCGGCTGATTTCGTAGCCAAGCTGCTGATCACTTATGGTATATACGTCCGGGTTTGTGACGACAAAATAGGGTTGGAGGGGCAGTTTATCAGACTTGCCTCTCGCTCCAGCATTGAAAACGACTACATTCTGCAAAGCATTTCAGCCTGCCTGGACTTCAGCCTGGTCAAAGAACTCGAGAATGAGCAAGTGGATTAAAGAGCTGATCATTGAGTCGGTCAGACGATTTTTTATACTGAGACTCGGCGTGCTCGCCCGCTCCCGGCCTGGCAGCCGTACGGTTTATGTGGTAGACATCGATAACACGCTTGCCCATACCTGGCCCTCCCTGTGCGACGGCTATATACGAACCGAAGCAAGTCGTTATGAAACCCTCTCAATATTCAGGGGAATGCGCCAGCTTGTTGTCGAACAGGCTGCCGCAGGCCATCTCGTCGTTTTTGTCTCTGCCCGCAGTTACCATTGTTACTTTTCGACCATGCGCTGGCTCAGGGCCTGCGGCGTACCTTTCGATCAGCTGATCCTGGTTTATCGCGTGAGCGAGAAGATCGGTTTTATCGACCTCCTGATCGCAAAAGGATTGAACGTCGTGTATATCGACGATCTGAGCTACAACCATGAGGCAGGTGAAGTCCGGTTTTATGAAGAAACGATCCGCAGGGTCAGAAACATGCCTATCCGGTATTTCGGCCTTGCCGAGATCGAAGCAATCAATGATTCAATTGCCCGCACATGAAAAAAATTCTGAAAAGGTTTCGCCGGCTGGCGGCCATAATCACGCTGATCCGGTGGCCCTGGCTATTTCGGTGTTATAGCCGGAAGGCAAGCATTCTGTTGTGGATTCCAAAACTCTCTCTGCGTTATTTTGGTACGGACGCTTTTGTGTGGGACATGGCTACGCTCGCCTCTCTGGTCCGTAAGGGCGAACGCTTCAGGGTGGTTACCGGACTTCAGATTGGACGGTTTCATAACAAAAAGATTTTTTTTACCCTTAGCGGGACCTATAATGTTTATGGTTTTGCCGACCATACAAGCGTATTGCAACATGTCGCCATGCAGCTCGAGCAGCAGGGAAACCAGGTATACCCGGCCAGCCGCGAAGTGCTGTTCTGGGAAAATAAAGCACATATGCACCGGGCTTTCAAACAGTTGGGTGTCAATGAGCCCGAATCCAGCATTTGCGAGGATCCGGCAACACTCCTGCATATGCATCCCAGATTCCCGTTTCTGATCAAAAGCGAACATTCGTGTGCCTCTAAGGGCTTATATAAAATCGGTTCCAGGCAAGAGCTGGAGCAATTGATCCGGGACCCTGAATTCCAGAAATACAACAAACGAATTATCGTTCAGGAACTGATTAACATGCGCCGTGACCTGCGTGTCATCCTGGTTGGAAAGGAAATCGTTGCACATTACTGGCGCATTAATCTCGCGCCCGAATGGCGGCCAACGGCAACAAGCAAGGGCAGCAAAGTGGACTTTGACAGCTTCCCCGAGCATTGGCGTTCGCATATCCAGGAAACCTTTGCCACATTAGGCCTCACTACAGGTGCGTTCGATATCACCTGGCAGAACGACGACCTGGATACGCCGCCGCTATACCTGGAAGTGAGCCCGTTTTACCAGCCCAATCCCCGTATGGCCGCAGGAAATACACCCTATTCCAATTATAAAACCGGTTTGCAGCTCAGAAGATCCTGGGATGTGGGGTATGTCAGGCTGATCTTCGCGATCAAACACAAACAGGTGGCCGCATATCTCGACCCTTCAGGAGTTTCTCAGCCGGCCTTAGCCAATTAACTCATGGCCCGGATTAAAAAGATCCTGTTCCTTACGCCTTCAATGAGCAAGGGCGGGGCAGAAACACAGTTGCTGAAGCTGGCCATCTACCTGGTTTCGGCAGGATATCGTGTGCACATCGTTTCCTTAAAACCAATTAATGAATTTGAAGGGTTTTCACTGCCTCCTGATCTGCAGATCACTTATTTGCAGGAGTGGAAGTACAATGGTCTGGTAAACACTCGGAAACTGCTGGGCATCTGTGCCGCATTTAAACCTGATGTGGTGCTGGCCTTTATGTTCATCGCGATCCTCTTCGCCAGGGTCCTGAAAATGCGATTCTCGTTCCGGCTGATCTCGAGCATCCGTATATCGACCATTCAAACCAAATGGAAACTGCTGTTCCGGCTGACCGCGATGCTTGATGATGTGGTTGTTTATAATTCACAGGCCTCGAAACTCTGTTTCGAAAGCCGGGGCCTGGCAAGGCATAACGGCGTCGTTATTCATAACGGAATATCGGTTCCAGCGCAATGTGAGCGGCCCAGGGGGCAGGTATTTCGCTGGGTCTGCATTGCGCACCTGCGCTGGAACAAGGATTACAAGACACTGTTTAAGGCTATTTCTTTGCTTAAACACCGTTCCTTCCGGGTCTGTATCGTAGGTGACCTGGATAAATCTTCCTGGCCCAGGCAGATGATTGCAGAACTGGGTATTGATGCGCATGTAGAATTACTCGGGTTTCAGCAGGAGGCCGTTTCCGCCCTGAAGGGGGCAGATGCTTTCGTGCTTTCTTCAATTTCTGAAGGAATGCCGAATGCCATCCTCGAAGCCATGGCGCACGGCTGTCCGATCGTTGCCACCGACATTGCAGGGATCCGCGAATTGGTCCAGCCGGCCGCCTGCGGGTTTCTGAGCGCTGCCGGCAACGAACGGCAACTGGCTGCACGCATGGAAATGATGATGCAGCTGAGCGCAGGCGAGCGTATTCGCAAAGGACAGCAGGGCAGGGCCTTCGTCGAGCAGCATTTCGAAGATAAAAAGGTCATGGCCGACTGGCTGCGGCTTATCAACTCACCATCCATTTAACAAAACCACCATGTGCGGCATCTTCGGAACGCTTAATTACCACCAGGATATTGACGATATGATCCCGTTTAGCGGATTGTTGCATCGCGGCCCGGACCAACAGGGCAGCATGCGGGTCGACAACCTGAAGCTGTATCATACCCGGCTTTCTATACAGGACCTCAGCGAGGCCGGCAAACAGCCCATGATTTATAAAAACCTCTCCATCGTTTTCAATGGTGAAATATATAATCACCTGCAGCTTCGCGAGAAGTACCAGATTCGTGCGGCGTCAAATTCTGACACGCTAACCATTCTGATGCTGTACGAGCGGCTTGGTATGGCCATGCTCGACGAGTTTGACGGCATGTTTGCCTTTGCATTGTACGATAGGGAGAAAAAGCGGCTATTTCTGGCCAGAGACCGGGCCGGGAAAAAACCGCTGTATGTGTATCGCCACGCCGGCACCCTCGCCTTTTCTTCTGAGCTTAACCTGCTCAACGCGATTTTCCGCCCTGAACCCGATCTTTCTGCGCTCTCTGCATACCTATACCTGGGCCACCACTATCGCAAATCGGTGCCCTATAGAGGGGTTGAAGAACTTGAAAACGGCCATTACCTTCAGATCGGTACCGTTACCTTGGAAGAAAAGGACATTAGCTGGTTTTCTATGGAACGGCAGTACGCTGTTTCAGGTCGCCTGTCTTTTGGTGAAACGCTGGATGAAACAGACCGGCTTTTAAACAATGCGGTGCGCAGCCGCATGCTGACTTCAGATTTACCTGTGGGCAGCTTTTTAAGCGGGGGCATTGACAGTGGGCTCGTTACCGCGATGGCCGCGGCACACACGCCCAGGTTAAAGACTTTTACTGTAAAGATGGCCGGCGGGTTCGATGAGTCGGCACTCGCCCTTCAGGTGGCGCAGCGGTACGGCACCGAGCATACCACAATAGAAATTGAATTTTCTGACCTGTCTAACGACATCGAGCAGATTCTTGCCAACTATGGCGAACCGGTGTCAGACAATTCGGTTATTCCCAGTTATTATGTAGCGAGGGAAGCCAGCCGGCATCTCCGTGTCATTCTGAATGGCGACGGAGCTGATGAATTGTTTGGTGGCTACCGGCGGTACGTCCCATTTCGGTATCTGGACTTTTTCAAACCCCCTGGTTTGCTGTCGGGCGCGTCAAAGCTGCTGGACGCTGTGCTGCCCATTGCACACCAAAAACAGAGCAATTTTACTTATTTGAGGCGGCTGATCGCCTTCAGCGCGAAGAAAGATCCATTACAGGTTTATGCCTCAGCAGGGGCAGATCTGCTGAACGGCTTTGAAGACCAGTTTATCCAGCCGCCCGCACTCGATCACATTGCGGCAGATCTGGCCCGCATCAATCAGTCTGCAATGTCGCCGCTTAGCAAAATGCTGGTCATGGACTTTCAATCCATGTTATTTGGCCGGCTCCTGCCCAAGATGGATATCGCTACAATGGCCCACTCGCTTGAGGGCCGCAGCCCGTTCCTGGCACGGGACCTGCTGACTTTTGCCCCGAGCTTGTGCGACTCGGCAAAAATATCCGGTTTGGAGACCAAGTTTGTGCTCCGGCAGCTTGCAACCCGCTACCTGCCCGAGAATCTTGTGGGCCAGCCAAAACGCGGCTTCGAGGTTCCGCTTTCAGACTGGGTAGATGGCAAGCTCAAGGCGGTTATTGGCGATTACCTGACTGCTCCCGCGCCGCTCTATGCCGGCTTGATTTCGCCGCAGTTTGTATACAAGCTAATGGCCAGGAAGATCAGAATCTCTGATCAGCGCCGGGCAAAGATCCTCTTTGCCATTTTCAGTATGGAGGTGTGGAATAAAAAAAGAACGATGCGTCTCGCAAACGAACCCCAAATCTTACAATCATGAGCAAAATTCTTGTAACCGGCGCGGCCGGTTTTATTGGTTTTCACCTGGTTCAGGCCCTGCTTGCCCGCGGCGATGAAGTTGTCGGCATAGACAACCTGAACGACTATTACGACGTTTCACTGAAACACGCCCGGCTGGAGCAGTGCGGAATCTATCAGAAAGACCTGGTTCCGGCGGTGCTTACGGCCAGCGTGACGAACCCGGCCTATCAGTTCGCCCAGCTGGATCTGAATAACAGGCACGTGCTTCAGCAGCTTTTCGTAGACGAAGGGTTTGAACGTGTTTGTAACCTGGCAGCGCAGGCGGGTGTCAGGTACAGCCTGAGCAATCCATCAGCTTATATCGAGGCCAACATCAGCGGTTTTCTGAATGTCCTGGAATGTTGCCGGCACTTCAAAATCAAACACCTGGTCTACGCGAGTTCTTCGAGTGTATACGGACTGAATAAGAAAATGCCGTTTTCGGTTCGCGACGCCGCAGTACACCCGATATCACTGTACGCTGCATCAAAAAAATGCAATGAGCTGATGGCGCATACCTATAGCCATTTGTTTGGCATTCCCACGACCGGGCTGCGGTTTTTTACAGTATACGGCCCCTGGGGCAGGCCTGATATGGCGCTGTTTCTTTTTACGAAAGCGATTCTCGAAAATAAGCGTGTCGATGTTTATAATCACGGCAACATGAGACGTGATTTTACTTACATCGACGACATCGTCTCCGGTATATTGCAAGTGCTTGATACCCCCGCGTGTCCCGATCAGACCTGGGACCCGCAGCATCCCGACCCCTCCACATCGAGCGCCCCTTTCAGGGTACACAACCTGGGCCGCGGCTTGCCGGTGCGGCTATCAGACTTTATCTCTGAGATTGAAAGAAACACTGGAATTAAAGCCAAAGTGAATTTATTGCCCATTCAGGATGGCGACGTGGAAGAAACCTTTGCAGACATCGATAGTATGGCATCGCTTGCAGGATATGTTCCGGCGGTTTCTATAGCCGAGGGGGTAGGCAAGTTCGTTACCTGGTACCTCGAATTCTACGGCCGCGGGCTCGCCATCCCAGCGGCAGAAAAAGCAGCGGCAGTCTAAGCTACGCCTGATAAATTCGGCGGTATTTAACCTCACCAGCACCACGTTTCATACAAACTTGGACATTAAATATCCAAGTGCACAGCGCGGTTCAAAAAAAGTTTGAAAAAAGATAAAAAAAATCAAACAAAACGCCGTTCGTGATCGAGAGAAAATAATTAATGTCTGAATTTTATTTTGCTTTTTTTGTTTTCTGTATTCGTTATGCGTCTGTCATATTATGATAATTTACCCGTGTTTTGGATTAATTTCTGAAACCTTCCCTTTTTGAGTTACCCGAAAAAACACGCTTCATATACAAAAACGCGCTCATTTTCCCTAAAATCCCGATGTGTACCAAACCGAAAGCAGCATTCGTTACGGTTGTAAACTATCAGGAATATGAAGCACACACAAACTAACAAATCACTGGTCATGAACGCACTATTGGTACTGGCTGTCTTAGGAACTTCCAGCTGTGAAAAGCAGGTCACAGCACCGCCCGTTGCCGACCCACTGGTAATCACAAACAAGAAAAGTATAGTGAGCGAACCTTCAGGGCTGCTGGTAATCGACCAAAGGTACGTTACAGCAGAGGAGGGTAGCGCTTTCAAAGTGCGCGGGCTACCAGAGAGGGGGGACACACCGGATGACCTGGACGCCTCGAGCATGCGGCTGTTCGAGGACGGCCGCGAAATCGGGCCGGCACATGCACTGCACAGCGAGATCAGGCGAAACGGCAACGGCCGGTTCAGCCACTGGCAAAACGAATTGTTTTTTAGCGCCTCAGATAATTCTGACCCGCGCACCAACGGCCGCACGTATACTTACCAGCTGCACCGGGAGGCGCCGGCCCAGTCGCCGGGAATTCTTCTGCCGATACTGAGTAACGCGCCGCTTGGCTACGCATCTGTTAACGGCCGGACAACGGGCGGCGCCGGCGGAGTCGTCGTCACCGTGAGCAGCCTGAATGAACTGAGAAACGCGCTCGAGTCTGCGCAGACCCTGATTGTACGCGTCCAGGGTAACATCAGTGGAAGGGGCTTTTTGAATATCAAATCAAACAAGACAGTTTTGGGTTTGCCGGGTTCGGTGCTTGATGGTGTAGCACTCCTTATTTACGGAGCCAACAACATCATTCTTCAAAACCTGGTTATCAGAAATGTGGTCAACTATTCAAACATCATGATCAAGGAAGACGCGCATCATGTCTGGGTAGACCATTGCGACCTTTCTTCAGACCGTGACCATGGCTGGGATTACTATGACGGTTTATTAGACATCGGCAAACGGGCAGACTACATCAGTGTTTCCTGGAACCGCATGCATGACAACCACATCCCCATGCTCATTGGCTTTGACGACCGCAATACCGATGATGCAGGCCACCTGCGTGTAAGCGTTTATAATAATTACTTTTATAACGTTTCTGAGCGCCAGCCAAGCGTTCGATTCGGTACGGTTCATTGCTTCAACAACTACCACAGAAACGGAAGCGGCTATGCGATCGGTGTGACTATGAATGCGCTGGTACGAACAGACAATAACTATTTCGAAAACCAGAAAGAGCCCCTCAAAACGAATTATAATGCGCGCCCCGGACTGATCAGCGGTGCCGGAACGAACATTTACCGGAACTCGGGACAAAACCGCATTACAACAGAAGAATCGTTCTGGGCTCCGCCTTATAGCTACCGCGACCTGTTAAGCAGTGTTGCAGAGGTACCGGCGCTGGTTACCGCTGCTGCCGGTGCTACTTTAAAACTTTAAAACCAACCATTCTACGTGTAAACGCCCGGCAGTAATCCTGCCGGGTTTACATGTTTGCGGTGGTTTCTCCTCACTTGAACCCCAACGATTATGACGAAGAAAATTCTTATTGCCTGCGATTCGCCACGGTCGCTGCTCGATTTTCGGGGCAAGCTGATCGAGCAAATGGTCTTACAGAACGAGGTGTCGGTGTTTACGCCGCCCATCGAACAAGAATCCATCCGTACCAAACTCGCCGTGCTTGGCGTAACAGTATATGAAAATCATCTCCGGCCCAGTTCGGTAAGCCTGGTCCAGGACCTGCGGTATATGGCTGAGCTATACCGCCTGTTGCGGAAGCTTAAACCCGAGGTGTTTTTTCCTTATACTTTCAAGCCGGTTATCTATGGGACCATCGTGGCCCGGCTGTGTGGCATCAGGCGGATTACACCGATGCTCACGGGACTTGGCAATACATTTCTGCGGCGTAAACGGGGACCGACGCTGGTGCAGCGTATCACGCGCGCGTTGCTCAGCATCAGTCTTTCGCCGGCAAGGCACGTCCACCTGATCCTGCAGAACCCCGACGACTACGGTACATTGCGGCGCAGCGGCGTCTTAAAACGAGGAGCCAACGCACATGTGGTGAATGGCTCGGGCGTAGATCTTGAACAGTTTACCTACAGTAAGCCGCCGGTGAACCCGCCATCCTTTTTGATGGTATCACGACTGATCAATGCAAAGGGCGTACGGGAGTTTTACGAAGCGGCCAAGCTAACAAGGCTTAGCCACCCGGAAGCTACCTTTACCATTATCGGGGCCTTCGAAGACAACATTGATTCGATCAGCGCCGAGCTGTATGAACAGATTGCAGGCGGCAACGCCGTTCAATACCATGGCCTGGTATCAGATGTCAGGCCGTTTATTGAAGCCGCATCGGTTGTAGTTCTACCATCTTATTATGGCGAAGGTGTACCCCGGAGCCTGCTGGAAGCTATGGCAATGGGCAGGGCCATCATTACCTGCGATTCTGTTGGTTGCAGGGAAACGATCAACCCGGATCCGGGGTCTCGCAATGGATTGCTGGTGCAGGCCAGGAATGCGAAAGATCTTGCAGATAAAATGCACCACTATGTTGTCTGCCCTGAAGATATCGTTGATTCTGGCCGGAACGGCAGGGCCTTTGTCTGTCAAAAATTCGACGTACTGGCGGTCAATGCAGATATGCTGCGCATCATGGGCATACCGGCGTCGGTAGTGCCGGTTACTTGACGCAGGCCGTCCTTTTTGCCCAACGGTCGCTTCACTATCCTTATCGCTGCGCTGACCTTTGCCAGCTACGCAGTCCTGCCCCGAATTACTTTCATCCATTTTCACACGCCTGCCTATTCCGTATAGGCCGTTACCCTTGCTATGCCTGAAACGACCACACCATGACCAAAAGTTTTAAACATAAATTCGATATCCGTTCGTCAGCACCGGGTAAAATGAAATCAATCGGCGGGTACCTTGAACTCCAGCTCTCAAACGAGTCTGAATATTACCCGGCCCTGCTGCGACTGAATACCGGAAGAAATGCGCTGGAGTACATTCTAAAGACGAAGGCGTATACGCTGATCTACCTTCCTTACTTTACCTGCGAGGTGATTATGGAACCGGTTCGAAAACTGGGCATCCAATACCAGTTTTATACAATCAACGAACAGATGGAGCCGGTGCTGGATTTTGAGCTCGGCCCGAACGACTGCCTGCTCTATACCAATTATTTTGGTTTGAAGCAAGAAACAACCATCGCACTTAGAAAGCGTTTTGCAAACCTGATCGTCGACAACTCGCAGGGCTTCTTTTCAGAACCCGTAGCAGCCACAGATACATTTTATTCCTGCCGCAAATTTTTCGGGGTGCCCGATGGTGCTTACCTGCAGGTATCGGGGCCGGCGCGTCTTAAACTGGAGCGCGACGTATCGGTCGACCGTTTTTCGCACCTCATCAGAAGTATTGACCTGGGCATTGAGAACGGATATAGTGATTACCTGGCTAACAATAATGTGCTTTCGGGTAATCCCATCAGGAAAATGTCGGTACTCACGCAAAGCATTCTTTCGGGTGTGGCTTATAAAGCTTGTAAGTACCGGCGCAACGCCAACTTTATGTATTTGCATGATTTCCTGGTCAACCACAACGACTATGTCTTCGACGCGTCGAGCGTGAACGGACCAATGGTGTATCCTTTTTCGCACCCGTCCACATCGCTTCGCGAGAAACTGTTAGAAAAGCGGATCTATACGGCTACCTACTGGCCAAACGTATTCAGCTGGACCACAAAAAAGATGTATGAATATTATCTGGCGAGTCACCTTATTCCGCTGCCGATTGACCACCGCTACACCCATCTCGACATGAAGCGGATCATTAACGTGCTTAAAAATCACCTATGAAAGAACAGGTTTACCTGCGCCAGCTTCGTCTGTGCGATATGGAACATTCAGTTGTGTGGCGGAACACGCCTGCAATCTGGGTTCACACACGTTTCCGGCCCGAAAAGCTCATAACGCTTGCAGATGAACGGAGTTGGTTTTGTAAGACTGCATTGCGCACAGATGAGCTCAGGCTTGCGATTTGCCTCAAGGAAGACGACCGGTATATCGGGAACGTACAGCTGATTGGTATTGACCGGCAGACCGCCGAGTTCCACCTGTTCATCGGTGATTCCGCATGCCATGGGAAAGGCGTCGGTAAAGAAGCGACCTGGTTAATGCTGCGAATCGCCTTTCATGGCCTTTCGCTCCAAACGGTTACGCTGGCTGTGCATGAAGAGAATGCTGCTGCGCGGCACATCTATGAATCATACGGTTTCACAGAAACCACTTACCAAGAACCATTTCTTCAGATGCAGCTGCATCGTTCCGTGTTCACGGCTTATTAAACATCAGACTATGAAAAAAACTATTGCGCTGGCCGATCAGGCAGGCTGGAACGGCTATATCAGCCGCGCACACAGCCATGATTTTTACCACACCCAGGATTACCATTGTCTCGAGGCCTCGGGTGAAAGCCTTTTATTTGTGTTCGAAGAGAACGCAATATTTATCGCGATCCCGGTTGTGAAACGAAAAATTCCGGGGACAGACCGGTTTGATCTGTCTTCGGTCTACGGGTATACCGGGCCGGTATGCAACCTGCCATTCGCCGAGCTTTCCGGCGACTTTATTCACCGTTTTCGCCTTGCCTTCATGCAGTTCTTCGAAGAGGAGCGGGTGGTGTCGGTGTTTCTGAGGCTGCACCCCTTTTTTGACCAGCTGAACCTTTTTGAGCCACTGGGCGGGCTGTTTGACAACGGACAGGTTGTTGCGATCGACCTGCAGCTGCCCCTCGAGGCGCAGCGCTCCCAATACCAGACACAGGTGAAGTCAAAAATCAAGCAATTGCAAAAACGCGGTTTCACGGTGAAGGAAGCGCGGGGGCCGGAAGCGATCAGCACCTTTCATCAGATCTATACAGAAAACATGGTCCGTGTGAATGCCGCATCGCATTATCTTTTTTCCAAAGCGTACTTTTTCGCACTGCTCAACTCAACCCAATTTACCGCCAAGCTGCTGTTTGTTTACAATGAAGCCGGCGATTCGGTTTGCGGTACGGTCATCACGTTTGCGAGCGGTATCATGCAAGCGCACCTCATCGGAACCGCGAACGCCTATCTGGCAGACTCGCCGGCCAAACTGATGGTAGACGAAGCCAGTATACTCGGCCGGCAACTGGGTATGAAGTACTATAACCTGGGCGGGGGCTTTGGGTTCAGGGAGGATAACCTGTTCGGATGGAAGGCAAGTTTTTCACACACCAGGTTTCCATATACAACCTGGCGCTTCATAGCCGACCGGCAGCAGTATGCCGCCGCGGTGGCCAAGAAGATGTCAGGCACAGATGAAACGGTCGATTTTTTTCCACTTTACCGGTACAGCGAGCCATTGCTGGCAGAAAACTAGAAAATGAGAAAGTTTCTTTTTTACAAAACGTTTCATTCGCGCTGGCTGATCCTGGTCATCGATCAGGCGATCGTTTTCCTGTCCATGCTGAGTTCGGTACTCCTAGTGCAGGAACTGGGTGCGGCCAAGCGCCCTGTTGATGATATTTTACTTTGTCTGTTTGCCTATCATGCCGTGGCCGCACCGCTGTTTATTGTGATGCGTATGCATACGGGCATGATCCGTCATTCCAACCTGACAGACGTGTTTAAAGTCTTTAGGACAGTGCTGCTGGCGTCGCTGGTCTATTTTGTTGCTGGCTGGCTGGTCCTTGTTCCGCGTCTTGACCTTGACTGGAGGTGGTTCTACGCGCTTTCTGTGCTAAATCTTTTTGTCTCGGCGACTTTGCTGATGGTTTTGCGCATGGCGGTCAAGCTGCTGTTCTGTACGCTCAGCGATGTTCGGGATGAAAAGAAGGAGGCCATCCTGATTTACGGCACCGACAGGGATGCAGTGCTGATTAAACACGGCCTCGAGCTTGGTCCGCAGCCAGGCGTACACATCGTAGGTTTTATAGACGATAAACCGGCAAGAGCGCGTATGCATATTGAGCAGAAAAACGTCTACTGCAGAAATGAGATTCCCGGTCTGCATGCGCGTTACCACATCAGTAAACTCATCGTGTCTGCAAGCTGCAAGGATCCCGAGGCGCGCAAGGTTGTGGCCGAAACGTGCCTGGAAGCCGGCATCACCGTGACATCGGTGCCGGCGCCGGCCGACTGGTTAGACGGGGCGCTTCGCCTGGCCGATCTTCCGCCAATGAAAATCGAAGACCTGCTGCAGCGGGAGCCGATTACATTCGATCAGCGCCAGCTGTTCTTGGAATTAACAGGTAAGCGGGTGCTCGTTACTGGTGCAGCCGGATCTATCGGATCTGAGATTGTGCGGCAGGTACTTCAGTGCGAACCCGCACTGCTTATTTTATGCGACCAGGCGGAAACACCGCTGCACAACATGCAGCTCGAAATTGAATCGGCCTTTCCAGATAGCAACTGTATATTCTTTATGGCAAACATCCAGGATGAAAAACGCATGAACGGACTTTTTGCCGGATCCCGCCCGGAAATTGTTTTTCATGCCGCGGCATTGAAGCATGTACCGATGATGGAAAATAATCCGCAGGAGGCCGTAATGACGAATGTTTGGGGAACAAAAAACCTCGCCGACCTGTCAGTCTCTTTCAATGTAGAAAAATTTGTGATGATTTCGACAGATAAAGCCGTTAACCCCACGAACGTCATGGGCGCCTCCAAGCGCATTGCAGAAATGTACATTCAGTCTTTGCAGGGCGGCAGCAGTCATTTTGGTTCGAACACGTTGTTTATAACCACCCGGTTCGGGAATGTGCTGGGTTCGAATGGCTCGGTCGTTCCACGCTTCAAGAGCCAGATCGAGGCGGGCGGTCCGGTCACCATTACCCATCCTGAGATCAGGCGGTATTTTATGACCATTCCCGAGGCCGTTCAACTCGTTCTGGAGGCGGCAGCGATGGGCAGGGGGGGCGAGATTTATATTTTCGACATGGGCGAGCCGATCCGGATACTGGACCTGGCGCTTAACATGATCAAACTCTCAGGGCGGGTTCCTTACCAGGACGTAGATATCGTATATACAGGACTCAGACCGGGCGAGAAATTGTATGAAGAACTGTTAAACCAACAGGAAAATACGTTGCCCACCCATCACCACAAAATCTTGATCTCAGACATTGTACCGCTTCATTTCGAGCAGGTTAGCCGGGACGTGAAAGAATTACTTTGTATTAATTTAAAACAGAATGCCATGGAAACGGTTAGGAAGATGAAAAAAATCATTCCGGAGTATAGGAGTAACAATTCGGTATTCAATACACTTGATGCGGTTTTGCAGAGCTAATCAATTTAACAGTAAAAGCAATTCATATGCATGACGGAGAAACAATAGAGCTGATCATCAGGCGCGACCAGATCAGCATCAGTGAACTATCCCGGCGACTGCGGGTTAGCCGTAAATCAATCTATAATTGGTTTAAACAGGAACGGCTAAACATTGATATCATTGATCGGATTGGGCAGAGTATCGGCTACAGCATTGCCGGAGATTTTCCAGATAGATACCATAGTGATCAGGAAAATTCAGAAGCGGGAGAATCCCTGTCAGGACGGCCGTCAGAACAGGCCTCAGAGTCGCCGCAATACTGGCGGGATAAGTACATCAGGCTGCTGGAAGCCTATACAGATTTCCTCTCGCAACATCAGCCACAATTGAATAATGAACATTAAGCGAAACACCAGCAAAGCAAGCCGGAATGCTTGCTTTGCTGAACTCGTGTCGCTGGTTACGTCTATAAACGTAGAGTGGGCATGAAGACAGACATCAGGCAGCCTACCCACGCACTTAAAGAAAAAAACCGGCATGCGCTTTTATCTTATTGGGACCGGGACCTGGTTTGCAGGTTTGCAAACGCAGACTTTCGGTATTGGTTCGGCGAAACTCCTGAAAACGCGGTTGGCAAAACCACTTTAAAAGTTTTGCTGGGAGCCGCTTTCGACCAACACATGCCGCTAATTGAATCTGCTCTTGACGGATACAAAGAAAGCGAGCTGCTAGAAATGGAGGTAGAATCCGGTAAAACGATTCAGGTGGAGGCCTGCTATTTTCCCGATCCGGGGCCGGAAACCGTTGCCGGATTTTTTCTTTGCTTGTCTGAGCAGGAGCCGCTCGACTCAACCTACCTTAATACCCAGGCAAACACGGCCGGCCTTCAGTCAGGACAGCATAACGGCCCCCGCGACTGCATGATCAGGGTAAGCCGTTATCTTCAGAACCACCTTCTATCTGAATTCCCGACCATTAAGGAAATTGCCCGGGCGCACCTGATATCACCTTCCAAACTCATGCGCGATTTCCGGCTTATTTTCGGTACCAGTCCACATGAATACTACCGGATTCTTCAGATGGAATTTGCCGAACGTTATCTGGAAAGTACCGGGTGTCCGAAAAAAACCGTAGCCATGATGCTGGGCTTTTCGAATCCCACAAATTTCAACCTGCGCTACAAGCGCTATCTTGATGAAAAAGATTCAGCAGCAAAGGCGAGCCCTGCCAACACCAGGCCCGGCACAGACCACGATGTTTTGATCAGGCAGGTGCCTGTTGCGCTTGCTGTCCTCGATGTCAACAGGCAGTTTTTGCTTGCCTCGGAGAAATGGCTGGCAGAATTCCATCCCGATAGTCAGGATGTTCTCGGTAAAAGTTTTGTAGAGTTCTTTCCTGAGCATAACATCAACTGGCCTGCCACGCAGCCCGGCAAAAGCCGGGTGCATGCCAAGCCGCAGCGCACCTGTCTGCACGACAGGAACGGTAACCGGCACGAACTCTCGCTTACGATACGTCCCTGGACCGACCATTCCGGAAAGCCGGTGGGGTCGATCATATGCGCGATCCGCGCCGCCGACCTGGTCATTTGAATATGAGCAGCTATATTTTGGCTGTCAGTAGGTTCATGATGTTTAAAATACAACGTAATTTTATAAAATAGCTGTTAATGTCTTTTGAGGGGAAGGCGGCTACGGTCACCTGAAATAGCAACTTCATTCTTCACCAATTAAAAACATACTATGGTTATTAACGCGGGGGAAATAGTAGAACTGGCAGTACGCCGGCAAAATGTAAACATCAGTGAACTGTCAAGAAAGATGAACGTGAATCGACGTACCCTGTACAACTGGTTTCAGCAACGCAGGTTAAGTGCAGAGGTGGTACACAACATAGGTCGCATGATTCAACATGATTTTTCCAAAGACTTTACGGGCGAAAAGCAGATTCCGCTCATCGAAAGACCCCAGGAGAACAGTCCGAGCCGCCAAAGCGGCGACATGGAGCGCTCGGATGCTATCTTTTACTGGATGGAAAAATACATCAGGCTCCTGGAAGAATACAAGAACCTGCTGCAGAACAGTGAACCGCACCGGCTCATAAAATAAGCCGGGTTCGCAAGCGTGGGCCAAACCAAATCATTCCAGCATTTTTCATTCCTCCATTCAGGCGGTACCTTTTCTAAATCCCTGGTATAAGCCGTGCCCCGACTATGCGCCGCAAGAAAAATAAAAGCAGAAGTCATTTTATATTGTCCTATATTTATGGAGTATACCCGGATGAGGTGTACGAACAAATTTGACAAGGCAGTCCGTATAATCCTATTTTAAATTTGCTGACTGCTTGACCAGGCGCTGCTGCATCGGGGGGGACCGTTGTGCCATACATATTGCGATGCTCCGTGTCAAGCTGAAGAGGTAAAACTGCCGGTGATGAACTCTGATGTGGGTATCGCGAGAGATACGCCACTTAATATCAACCATAAACAGGCCATGACCAACGCATCAATTCAATTGAATTGGGACGCTCAGACAAAAGCTTTTGTAAACCACCGCTTCAATCGTCCCTGTGAAGCACGTATTCCTGGAAACAGCAGTCAAAATTTCAGGAGTCTTTTAAATTGCACAGCCCGGTCCGGGCTCAGACAATTCTTGCTGCTGCTAGCCTTGATGTGCATTGCAGCTGCTGTACGGGCGCAGGAACTACCCAGGGCCCTGCTCATCACCGGCAACGGGAATATTCCAAATCAACTTGATAACTACCCGCCGTGGACACACGATTTTCATAACGACGTGGTTATCCAGATCCTGGATCAGATCGTTGAAATTGATACCACCACAGATATGAAAGACCTGAACGCTGAAAATCTCAGGAAATACGACCTGGTGATCAGCAATTCGATGTTTCTGACGCCTGACGAAAAGCAGTTGAACGCACTTTGGGCTTTTGTGGCCGATGGTAAATCTTACCTTACCTTGCATAGCGGAATCCTGTCCTGCCTGAACTGGGATAAATATGAAACATTTATCGGGGGATTTTTTGTCGGCGGACCATCGACCGAGCCGCAAACACTCCGGGTCTATACCTCAAATTATGAATTTTGGGGTTTTCCATTGCGTTTTCGCAGCATGGAGCAGCATCCTGTTTCGAGGACGCTGGAAGATTTTGATACCAAAGATGAGTTGTACTATTTTCAGCCGACAAAAAAAGAGATCGATGTGATTGCCAGGTCTGAAAACCATCCGGTGATGTGGAGCCACCAGGTAGGCAAAGGCCGGGTCATGTGCCTGACGCTTGGCCATGACGAAGCGGCTAAAAAAGCTGCCGGTTACCAGGAACTGCTGAAAAATGGCGTGCGGTGGCTGACAGGGTATCCGCTTATTTATTCAGACAAGTGGCCACCAGTGTCTGACCGTAAAAAGGTATATCACGATTTC
This sequence comes from Pedobacter yulinensis, assembly GCF_003029735.1. Lineage (GTDB taxonomy): Bacteria > Bacteroidota > Bacteroidia > Sphingobacteriales > Sphingobacteriaceae > Pedobacter > Pedobacter yulinensis. The sequence goes on along the minus strand of NZ_KZ686269.1, from coordinate 975,694 downwards.
GTCAAGCTCGATGCACTTTCAGACAATCCCGGGGTTTCTGCTCTGGCAGAAGGGGATGCAACGTTTCTCTTGCTCAGGCAGAATGACCGCAGGAACCTCGACCTGGTGTTGGGCCCGCAGCGTGGTATGGCCACGTTTGGCCTTCGGCTGCTGGCAAAAAAGGGAAGAGAGTCGAAAAGAACGGTGACCATGCAGGTTGTGCCAGATGGCGAGGGAAATATTGCACGATATTATGGAAATACCATCGCGGCCACAACGGCTGAAAACCTCAGCCCGCTATTTGATCCACGTAACATGATTGATGGCGACACGCTTAGCCGGTGGTCCAGTAAAAAGTGTGATGAGGCCTTCGTGCTGCTCGATCTTGAAAAAAAATACAACGTCAGCAAAATCAAGATTCTTTGGGAGGCTTCTTATGCCAAAAAGTATGAGATCCTGTCGTCGACTGACAATAAAAACTGGAAGTCCATTTACAGCAATCAGCATGGCAGAGGCGGCATGGAAGAAATGCCGGTCAAGACCACAGCACGGTATCTCAAGGTGATGTTGCAGGAAAAACCGCCCGGTAAACGGGGCTTTTCGATTTACGAACTTGAAGTGTACCGGTAATTAGTGTCGCGCTTACCTGTGTGAAACCAGAAAGCATCCAAGAACAAGGTATTTAAAACATCTAAAAGACCGTAATGGGACAGGGGCGTGCAAGACGTTGCTGAGATGGATAATTTAAGTGATTGATCATTAAGTTGTTTGCAAGAAAGTGTAAAAAAAAGAGATCAGAATGCTTTTTATTTTTACCTTTGCAGCCGTCAGATCAACTGACTTCGGGGTGTAGCGTAGCCCGGTATCGCGCCACATTTGGGATGTGGAGGTCGTAGGTTCGAATCCTGCCACCCCGACAAACGAAACAGAAGCCTCCGCGTAGCGGGGGCTTTGCTGTTTCCGGCCCGACCGAAGCCGCAGGCTTCAGGGAGGGCGGGAACAGCAAAGCCTAGAAAAACCTCAGGTTTTTCGGTTTCTGTTTTGTTTGTCTGCCCCCCCTCCAGGATCGCGCGAGGAAGGAGCGCAATCCTGCCACCCCGCAGCCCAATTTCCCTCCGAGAGAAACCGCAGGTTTCGGTAAAAAGACAGGTGAAACCGCAGGTTTCGACAAAAATCAGAGCCCTGCGCGATTGGCCTTTTTACAGCAAAATACGTTCGTTGATGAGGGCGGCGGGTGTTTTACCAATTGTTTTTTGCATGCGGCATTAAGTGCGGCCGTTGTAATGTGCAGTTGGTCTGCATAAAAGGTCAACTTTTCTATTGATGAAAGTGTTCGTTAACCAGGCTTTTGTACTGCTGCACCAGGTGGCTGGTGCCATGTAAATGTGGCCCGACGCTTCGGACCAACTCTCTGAGCCTGGTTACAAGCAGATGAATATAGGCGCCCGCTGCAGGTCTCCTGAGCGCGCTCCGCTTAAAATCTTCATAGAAAACGGCAAAAAGATCGAATAGAGTATTCTTATCGGCAAGGACGATCTCGACCGGAAAATCAAATAATGTTCCCAAATTTTGCCTCGGGAGCAGTTCCCCTTAAAGAGTATAACAAAATCCCGTAGAAATCGGTGAAAAGTTCCAGCAGTGCGTGTGCCCGGGGTGCAGATAGTGTGGCCGTTGGCGCGATCACTTCGAATCGTTTATCGCCGATCTCGCAGAAACCTGCGTCCAGGTTAAGTAACAATCAACTCGTAATAATCAGCATGCCGGTGAGGGCTGGTCGGTTTGATTACTGCCTTCATCAGGCTCACCTTTATCGCCTGCTCTGTCTCCATTTTGTCCTTTAAGGGAGTTTCGGCAAGGTCTGCCTGCATGTAATTTAATGTTCTAAGATAACAGCAAATCGTTCAATAAGCAAGCAGCCGGGCTTTCGGGACCGAAAGTACCCTGCAATTATGGAACGAAAGGTCTGCCAGCACCTTTCAGCTAGAAATTTTTTCCTATGTTTTATTTGGAGCATAGGAAAAAATTTCTACCTTCGACCTGTTATGAGTAAAAGACAGGAAAACGGCCCGGTTGAGCCAACTAAATCAGAGCTTGAAATATTGCAGGTATTGTGGGAGCTAGGCCCGGCAACGGTGCGTACGGTTAATGATGAACTGCAAAAAATAAGGGAAATAAATTATGCTACGACGCTGAAGTTTATGCAGATCATGGCCGAAAAAGGGATGCTCATCCGCGATGAAAGCCAGATGAAACACATATACAGCGTTGCCCAGGAAGAACACAAGATGAAATCACACCTGCTCGATAAGTTTGTGGATTCGATGTATAAAGGGTCGGCCAGTAAGTTGGTGCTGCAATTACTTGGCAACAAAAAAAATTCGCTGCAGGAGCTGCAGGAGATAAAAGATATCCTTAAAAAACTGGAGGAATAACCATGGAAAATTTTTATGCTGCACTTGGCCAAACACTCATCCATTCATTATGGCAGGGAGCGATACTGGCTGGAATCACAGGGCTCATTGTCGTATTGACCCGCACTACAAAGGCGGCGAACCGTTATCTCCTGATGGTTGGTGTGATGGTACTGTTCGTGGTGGTATGTGCCGGTACCTTCGTACACCAGCTTTCCAGGCATGCCATAAGATCACAGACATCGGCTCACCTCACTTACGAAACCGGCGTTATTTCAGGTCATTCCATGGTCGCGAGCAGTCTCCAGGGGCGGGTCATACAGTATGTGGATAATAACATCAAGACGATTGTGGTGTTGTGGTGCGTTGTTGTATTGGTGCGCAGTCTGCAGCTGGCGATCAGCATGCGGGGCTTATCCCACCTGCGTCACAGGAATATCTTCGGGGTTGACGATATTTGGGTAGAACGGGTAGCAGCACTGGCCTCGCGCTTAGGTGTCGGTCGGGTCGTTGGTATAGCAGAATCAGGCATAGCAAAGGTACCCATGGTGATCGGGCATCTCAAGCCGCTTATCCTTGTTCCGACAGGCCTGTTGACCGCCTTATCGCCCGCTGAAGTCGAAGCCATTCTCCTGCATGAGCTGGCGCACATACAGCGCAGGGATTACCTGGTTAACTTGCTGCAAAGCTTCCTGGAGGTCATCTTTTTCTTCAACCCCGCGGTGCTGTGGTTATCCGCCCTCATTCGGAAAGAAAGGGAGAACTGCTGCGATGACATCACGGTTGCGCAAACCGGAAACAAGGTGAATTACATCCGCGCACTTGTATCCTTCCAGGAATACCAGCTATCGGCTCCTGCTTATGTCACGGCCTTCTCCGGCAGGCGCAGTCACTTGGTTGACCGCGTTAAACGCATGGCTTCGGGAACCAATCATGTTTTGAATTTTAAAGAGCGATGCGTGCTGATGGTGATGCTGTTTACTACCGGATTACTCACCGTAGCGTTCACCAGTGTTAAGCAGGTACAGCAGTTCGCAGCAAAGAGTCAAAAGGCTATCACACATGCCATTGTGTCGTCGGGCGATCCTATAGTAACGCAGTCAGGTCAGCCTGCCAGAAAAGTAAACACCATTCGCAACAAGGCTGAAACCGACACCAGGAAAATCCAAGTCACGAACACGGATGAAGGAAAACCAATGCGGCAGAACCGGCCGGCATCTGAAGATGGGGGTGAGAACACTTATTCATTGCCCGCGACGTCGGTAACACCTCCTAATCCTGGAAATGTGCTTGGGCCGGTCGATGCCGCCATTAAGCCTTTAGCGCCGCTGAAGGAACGGTCAGAGCCTTATAAGCCGACTTACAAGGGCTATCCTGCGAATGCAGCAAAAAAGCATGTTGCTTACCCCGTTACCACGCAGCAGTCAAAACCGACGATTAGCGACCGGATAACTGCTGAACTGATCAAAGACAAAATCATCAGCGGTGATGATAAGCATATATCGTTCAAACTCAGCAATTTTGAACTGGTTGTTAACGGCATACGCCAGTCAGATGAGGTGCAAAAGCGTTATAAGGACAAGTTTGTGCCGGCAACGAATGACAACAGTACCTGGACACTTTATAACAACTACGATACCAGTACCGAAACCAGGAAGTAAGCGAAAATATCCTCCGAAAAGAACTATTCATCTTACATGAACAGGTATACCTATGCCTGAAAAATCCTAAAGTGATAACTATGAAAATAAATTTTGCGGTTTTTTTAATCGCCTGGCTTTGTGCTGCCTCAACCTTTGTATGTGCCCAGGGTATAGGCGGCAAAGTAACCGATAACCGCCAACAGCCGCTCGTTGGCGCCAGTGTTTACCTCATGAAAGATTCGGTGCTTGTCAAAACCGCTCTGGCTGATGCAAGCGGTATGTTCAGTTTTTCTGGTGTAAAAGGCGGCACCTATCACATCCAGGTAAGCAAGGTAGGTTTTGTGCTTCACAAGACCGGTTTGCTGAAGCCTGACACCTCGCTTATACTTACCCTGCAACCCGAAGCGAAGGAGCTGAAAGAAATTGTCGTTACATCACGAAGGGCTTTTGTTGAGCAAAAGCTTGACCGCACGGTGGTTAATGTCGATGCTTTAATCAGCAACGCAGGCGCAACAGCCTTAGATGTGCTGGAGAAATCGCCGGGAGTACTGATCGATCAGAGCGGGGCCATCAGCTTAAAGGGAAAGGGCGGTGTAAAAATCTATATCGATGATAAGCCGACTTACCTGTCTGGCTCAGAGCTGGAGAATTACCTGCGCTCACTGGCCTCGTCTGCTATAGACCAGATAGAGCTGATGAGCAACCCACCCGCCAGATACGATGCGGCTGGTAATGGGGGAGTCATCAATATCCGCCTGAAGCGAAACAAGTCAAAAGGCTTCAATGGCGGACTCAATCTGAGCTATGCGCAGGGATCTTATGCCAAGACCAACAATGGGATGAATTTTACTTATCGCTACAACAAAATTAACCTCTTCGGAAATTTCAGCTATAACGTTAACAATGGCTTCAACGATCTCGATATCAACCGCCATTTTCTGACCAACGAAGGCCTGCCAGACTATGATTTCCTGCAAAATTCATTCATCAGGCGTAAATCCGGCAGCTACAATGCTAAGGTCGGCCTCGACTATTATTTTAGTGAAAAGTCAACCTTCGGCGTTGTGGTCAACGGGCTTTTAAACCCCGGCAACGTGAATACTTTAAATAAAAGCAGCTTCATCAACAGAGCAGGTTACATCGATTCTACCATCGTCGCTCTAAATCGTCAGGAAAACAGGTTCCGCAACGGATCGCTGAACTTAAACTATCGCCATCGGTTTGAAAAAGAAGGTCAAGAAATCACGTTCGATGCGGACTACCTGCGATATCAGAACAATATTGACCAATCGTTTGATAATACCGGTTCCCTACCTGATGGCGGTATCACCACGAACGAGTTGCTGACCGGGCATCTTCCGTCAAACATCCGTATATGGTCAGGAAAGACAGATTATGCCCATCCGTTTAGCGACGGTTTTAAACTGGAAAGCGGCTTGAAAAGCAGTTACACCCAAACTGACAATGTCGCGGCTTATTTCCTTACGCAAGGTGGGAAGACGACTCCGGATTATGGCAAAACGAACCATTTTATTTACAAGGAGCGCATAAGCGCGGGATACTTAAATCTTAACAAGAGCTGGAAGCGGATCTCGGTACAATTGGGCCTGCGGTTTGAGAACACAAGATCTGACGCACACCAGCTGGGCAATATAGAAAGACCCGATTCTGCTTTTCAACGGAGCTATAACGGACTTTTCCCAACCGCATATTTCGAGTACAAATTAGACAGCACCGGAACGCACAGCATCAATTTAAATTATGGCCGCCGAATTGACCGGCCTTACTACGAAGACCTTAATCCATTTTTATCTCCCCTTGATAAATTTACATATTATACCGGTAACCCTTTTCTCAGGCCAGCTTACACCAATAACCTCGAATTGTCTTACACGTTTAAGAACATTACTGCCGCCTTTAATTACAGCAAGACGAAGGATGAAGTAAACGAGACCATCGAGATCGTAGATGGTATTTATTACAGTCGGCCGGGCAACCTTGGTCAGATCGTTGTTAAAGGTGCCAGCGTTGACGCGGGTTTTGATCTTGCCAAATGGTTCAATTTCCATTTGTATGGCAGCTTAACGAATATTCATACCACCAGCCAGTTTTATACCGGCCTTTTAAATACGCAGGGTACATTCGTTTTCGTTCGCCCGGTATTTAAATTCAACTTGCCGAGCGACTGGACGGCCCAGCTGGATGCAGGTTATCAAAGCAAAGTAACCAATGCACAATTTGTTGCTTCGGCAAGGGGCAAGATCAATGCTGCTATGACCAAGAGGTTCTCGCCGTCACTTAGCCTAAGTCTGGTTGGTAACGACCTCTTTTATACTTTCAAAAACGCCGGCGATATCAATAACCTGGCAAATGTAAAAGCCAATTTCCTCAACCGAAGCGATACGCGCACGGTGGTGCTGTCGTTAAACTATCGTTTCGGCCAAGCCATCACCGGCCTCCGCAAGCATAACGCGAACGGCGCCGAGAGTGAAAAGAACAGGGTTAAAAATTAAATAAAAGCACCAGCCGGTATAAAAATCTAAAAGTTCTGCGGTGTGTTCCATTCTGAAAGGTTCCCCACTGGTACAGTGACCAGCAGCGGGCGTTGCAAACGGCTAAAGATTACACCTCCGAAAGGGTGAGCGGGCTGTGACGTTTACCTTGTTTTAAAAGAAAGCGGCCCCCTTGCTGTGGCCGGGCTTGTTAAGCTGCCAGGCCGGCTATGGCCGGCCTGGCAATAACCTGGATCGAACTTGTCATTGTGCCGTCGCCCGGTCTGCCAGGTATGCGGCCAATTGTCTGAAGGAAGCACCAAAACCTTGCTGCATGCTTTCTTCAATGGACACGAACCCATCCAATTCGGCAGTATTGGTGGTGAGTGGTGTTCCTGTCATCGTTATTTGCGTGCGTTCCCCGTCCTCAGTAAAAATCAGGCTGTACTGTATTTCTCGGGGAAGCGGGAAGCCGAAAGGGGCGTCTATCAGATTGCCCGCTTCATCTGTAAACGCATTGCTGAATTCAAGCAGGCGGAAAGGTTCGATTTTACCAAAAAGTAACCGGCCGTAATTGGTGCCGCCATCATGTACCATGACGAACCTGAACTGACCGCCGGGTCTAAAATCGAGGCTGATAACGGTGTTATCCGTTTCTTCAGGACCCCACCAGGCATTGAGTGCATCCGCGTCTGCAAAGGCATTGAATACGGCTTCGGCCGGGGCGTTGAACACATAGTTCAGCAGGAAAACCGCTTCGCGGTTCGTTTCAGATTTGTTCATGATCGTTGTTTTTTTCGTTCTGATTTTTAAGGTAATTGTCAAGCGAGCGGAATTTTTCTTTCCAGAACTTCCGGTTGTAATTGATCCAGTCGCTGACCTCGTCCAACCGGTCAAGATTCACCTCACAATAGCGTTCGCGGCCCTGTTTTCTGATGGCAATAAGTCCGCATTCATGCAGAATTCTGACATGTAGCGACACCGCCTGCCGGGTTACTTCAAACTGCTCGGCTATGGCATTTACGGGGAGCGACGGCTTTCGCGTAAGCAGCTCGATGATCTGGCGTCGCGTGGGGTCGGCTATTGCCTGAAAAGTATCTCGTCTTAAATCCATTCGCAAGTATTTGATTGCAAATATATGTGCAAACATTTACTTGCGCAATTTTATCTGATTTTTTTCGCAGCAATCATTTGCTGCGAAAAGCTGAACACGAAAGTATACGCGAGGGGAGAACTGCGGTTTAAACAGCAGGCAGTGGCGCGTTACACCACCGCCTCCTTATTATACTTGTTTTTGTACTCGATGGGCGAGAGGCCGGTAATTTTTTTGAACACGGTACGAAAGGCTTTGGTGTCGGTGTAACCGACTTCATACATGACCTCGTTGATGTTTTTGCGGGTATTTTCCAGGTGTTTTTTCGCAGCTTCGATTTTTACCCGCTGAATGTATTCGACAGGTGTGTTGTTGGTTGCTTTTTTGAACCGGCGCTCGAAATGCCGCCTGCCAATGGCGAACCGGGTGGCAAGCTCTTCAACCGAAATGCGTTCGGTTACATTGGTTTCGATAAACTCCTGGGCTTTGCGAATGGGTTCGTCTTCGTGTTTTTTCTGCCCGTTGAACATGGCAAACGGCGACTGGCTTTTGCGGTCAATTTCGATGGCGAAAAACTTGCTCGCGCGAATCGCCATCTGCCGGTCTGTGAACTTCTCAATCAGGTGCAGCAACAGGTTCCAATAGGAGCTCGCACCGCCGCTTGAGTACAATCCCTGTTCTTCGGTAATGATGCTGCCATCGGTCAGCGTTACTTCGGGAAAGCGGCTCCTGAACCGGTCGGCGAACAACCAATGGGTCGAGCATTTTTTTCCGTTCAGCAAACCCGTTTCAGCAAGCAGGAAGGCACCAACACAAAGCGAAGCCACTTCTGCGCCCGCCTGGTGCTGCTTTACAATCCACGGAATCACCTTTTTATTGAGGCTGAGCGCTTCTTCGATATTCGCACTGAGCGCCGGGATTATAATCAGATCGGTTTTTTTTACATCCTTCAGCAGGGCATCGGTTCGCACATAAAACACACCGTTATTAAGCGGTACCTCCCTGCTCAGGCCCACCATCTGCAGCTGGAACGCGGGCGGCTGTCCGCGCTCGGCCAGAAACTCGTTTACAGCGCTAAACATGTAACGGGGGTCCACAATACTTGCAGGCACAGCCTCTTGAAGGATCAGGATGGATATATGCTTCATTTTACCAGGTTTACGGGTTGCTTAAACGATACTATCCGTCTAAATTACACAATGTCTGACCGGAATTCCAAATCGGGCGGCATGGAGTCGCAACCGGCCCCCGTATTTGTCTCAAACATGACAGGCAAGGCTCGCGAAAGCAGCCTATTTTTGCTGAACAAGCACCTGCCTGCACCTGCAACCGCAGCTAACGGCGCGGCGTCATGACGATCATGCATATGAAAAAAGAAGAAACCGGCTCTGGAACAGTAGCCGAATACATCAAAGCCCAGGACCCAGCCGCTGCGCAATCCCTGCAAGAGACACGCGAACAGATCCTGGCGGCCGTTCCCGGGGCGACCGAGCTGATCAGTTACCAGATTCCAACCATTAAGTACCGTGAAGCGCCGCTGCTGGCTTATGCTGCCTATCCCAAACATTGCAGCTTGTATACGATGAGTAAAGCGGTTATGGAACGGTACAGCGACGAACTCTCGGGCTACAAAAAAACCGCGACAGCGGTGCACTTTGGGGCGGGAACTACCCTGCCGGCGACCCTGCTGTTAAAGATCATAGCTGACCGCATGGCCGAGACCGACTTCATGCTGCAACAACGGGAAGCTAAAAAAATGGCCAGACGGATGGCAGCCAAAAAAGGAAGATCATGAGAAAGGTGATCGTGTCGATGAATGTGACGCTTGACGGTTATCTCTCGGGACCTGAAGGCGAACTGGACTGGCATTTTGATGCCTGGTCTGCCGATATGGCCGGGGCACTTTGTACCGAACTGAATGGTGCAGACACGATCCTGCTGGGGCGGGAAAGCTATCTCGCTATGTCAGCTTACTGGTCATCCTGCGGCAGCGATCTTTATTTTCCGCGGGAAGACCTGGCTTTCGCTGACATGATGAACAACCACAAAAAGATTGTTTTTTCAAAAACACTTGAATACGCCAGCTGGAAAAACAGCACCCTCTGGCGCGGAACGGTTCGTGCAGCCATTTCCGACCTTCGCAAACAACCGGGAAAAAACATTATCGTTTATGGCAGCGGGAAACTGGTAGACGCGTTAGTGGCCGAGCAGCTGGTCGATATCTACCGCCTCTGGCTGCATCCTGTGGCACTCGGGCGGGGCAGGGCGCTCTTCAAAAAGCTGCGCAGCAGGCTTAACCTGAAACCGGAGTCTATTGAACGTTTCAGCTCAGGAGTCATTGCCCTGTCGTACGACGCCTTTTAACCGGCCGTTTACAGGTCGGCGAGTGAGAAAAACTGGTCCGCGCGTATACCTTTCTCAGCGTTCTGCAGTGTGCAGCATTCGTTGACAGGGTCGTGCTCAAAAAACAGGATGTAATTACCGGCCACTGCTTCTTCCAGGAAAGCCTGTTTTTCCTGCAGCGTTTTTAGTGGAAACATATCGTACGCCATCACATAAGGCAGGGGAATATGACTGGTAGAAGGCAGCAGATCGGCCATAAATACAAGCGTGTAGTTTTTATACCGGAGCTGGGGCAGCATCATGGCATCCGTATGGCCAAAAACATAGCGCACGTCGATGTCCGGATGGAAACCGGCACCTTTTTCCTGATCCAGGAAGTTCAACTGCCCGCTTTCACGAATGGGCAGGATATTTTCTTTCAGAAACGATGCCTTTTCCCTCGCGTTTGGTTCGGTTGCCCACTTCCAGTGCTGCTCATTACTCCAGAAACGGGCATTTTTAAAGGCGGGAACCAGCCGGGTGCCCTGTCGTTCTATCGAGCCGCCGCAGTGGTCAAAGTGCAGGTGCGTCAGGAAAACATCGGTAATATCATCCCGGTGAAAACCCAGCTTACCCAGTGATCGGTCTAAAGTGGCATTTCCATGCAGGTCATAGTGACCGAGAAATTTATCGTCCTGCTTGTTCCCGATGCCATTGTCGACCAGGATCAGCCGGTTTCCGTCCTCAATGAGCAGGCAGCGCATGGCCCAGGTGCAGCGGTTGTTTTCGTCGGCAGGGTTGCTTCGCTGCCAAAGCGTCTTGGGAACAACGCCGAACATGGCGCCGCCGTCGAGTTTGAAGAAGCCGGTATCGATCGTATAAAGTTTCATGCGGAAACGGTTTGTATGAAACAAACATACAAATTTTAGCATTGCCTGCGCCGAAACATAAAAAGCCCTTCCGCGTCTGCGAAAGGGCTTTTTTTACAAAGTATTCGTTCCGGTTACAGGTGGATAACCTCACCGTAGGCATCGGCCGCAGCTTCCATGATCGCTTCGCTCATGGTTGGGTGCGGGTGTACCGATTTGATCATTTCATGACCGGTTGTTTCGAGCTTGCGCGCTACGACGATCTCAGCAATCATCTCGGTTACGTTGAAACCGATCATATGCGCACCCAGCAACTCGCCGTACTTGGCATCGAAAATAAGTTTAACAAACCCGTCTTTTGCACCGGCTGCGCTGGCTTTACCAGAAGCAGAGAAGGGAAATTTACCAATCTTAAGCTCATAACCAGCTGCCTTGGCTGCTTTTTCGGTATAACCTACAGAAGCAATTTCAGGCGTACAATAAGTACAACCCGGTATGTTGTTGTAATTGAGCGGTTCAGCGTGCTGACCGGCAATCTTTTCAACGCAGATAATGCCTTCTGCTGAGGCCACGTGGGCGAGTGCCTGACCCGGAACCACATCGCCAATGGCATAGTAGCCTTTCACAGAAGTATTGTAGTATTCGTCAACGACGATTTTTCCTTTTTCGGTTTTGATACCGGTTTCTTCCAGGCCGATGTTTTCGATGTTTGCAACGACGCCCGCGGCCGAAAGAACGATCTCGCACTCCAGCGTTTTCATGCCTGAAGGTGTTTTGACCTGTACCTTGCAGCCTTCACCGGCTGTGTCTACAGATTCAACGCTCGAAGAGGTCATAACCTCTATGCCTGCTTTTTTGAAATTGCGCAGCAGCTGTTTTGATACGTCTTCGTCCTCGACCGGTACGATATTCTCCATAAACTCAACCACGGTTACCTTGGTACCCATGGTCGCATAAAAATAGGCAAACTCAACGCCGATGGCACCTGAGCCAACAATTACCATCGATTTCGGGAGTTCCGGGAGTACCATGGCCTGGCGGTAACCGATTACTTTCTTGCCATCCTGTTTCAGGTTCGGCAATTCTTTAGACCGCCCGCCGGTGGCAATGATAATGTGTTTGCCGGTTACCTCTTTCTGGCTGCCGTCGGCACCTTTGACTTCTATCTTATTACCGGGTTTCACTTTACCCGTGCCCATGATCACTTCGATCTTGTTCTTTTTCATCAGGAACTGAACGCCCTTACTCATGCCATCGGCAACGGCCCGGCTGCGTTTCACAACAGCGGAAAAATCAGCTGTAGCTTCTGCGGTCTGTATACCATAATCGGCGGCATGGTTGATGTACTCGAATACCTGGGCGCTTTTCAGCAGCGCTTTGGTCGGAATACAACCCCAGTTGAGGCAGATCCCGCCAAGGGATTCCCGTTCAATGATCGCGGTTTTCAATCCGAGCTGAGAAGCCCTGATCGCGGCAACGTAACCACCGGGACCGCTTCCTAATACAATAACGTCGTAGTTCATACTTCTATAAAGGAATAAAGTTTTAAACTATAGCGGCAACAGGCAGCCGATAGTTTTGCCAAAATTATAAAAAAATGTGGTTATGCAGTGAAGCAGGCCAGGGGCTCGTGTTTAAAGATGCGGTGCGCCGGCTACTGAACAGTGCACAACCAATTGAAAACATGCGTATTATGTTTCCTATCTCAAGCGCATGCCAGGCTAAAAAGAAGCTTGTGCGACATAAAAATCTACCTTTCGCAGACACAAACCCGCCAGGCAACTGTACAGCTGGCATGGCAGTACAAATAGCCTGTAATTATGTGTGATAAAAAGCTGAAATACAGGACTGTCTCCGGCCTGTTAAATGTGGAAAAAATTGACACGACTTAACAATAATTTAATAAATCAAAATTTCACATGCGTTGAATTATCTCTACCTTTGCGGCGGTATGAAAATGTACCAGGAAAGAACAACAAAACTATTCATTAAAAAAACAAGTATGAACAAATCTTTACTAGTCAAATTTCTGGTAATTGTGCTTGCTTTCGTGGGGGTTATAACAGGCGCAGAGGCCCAGGTTACGACTTCTTCCATGACGGGTACGGTTAGAGAGGGCACAAACCCGCTTCCCGGCGCAACGGTTAAGGCGGTGCACGAGCCGACAGGCACGCGGTACGTTGTAACGACCAATGCAGAAGGTCGATTCAGCATTGCCAACATGCGTGTGGGCGGGCCTTATTCTGTTGAAGTAAGTTATGTAGGCTACGAATCGGCCAAGTTTTCGGGCATTTCGGTCAAACTCGGCGAGCCGTTTGCCCTGAACGCAGAACTGAAAGACAATGCAAGTCAATTACAGGATATTGTTGTAACCGGTCAGCGTGACCCGCTGATGAACAGCAAGCGCACTGGTGCGGCAACGACTGTAAATGAAGAGCAGATCAAAGCGCTTCCAACCCTGAACAGAAGCCTCCAGGATTTCACCCGTTTAACGCCGCAGGCAAACGGAAACTCATTTGCCGGCTCAAGTGGCAAATTTAACAACCTGACTATCGATGGTGCGGTGAACAATGACGTTTTCGGTCTGACCTCATCAGGTCTTCCCGGCGGTAACGCAAACACCCAGCCTATTTCCCTTGATGCGATCCAGGAAATTCAGGTCGTTCTTGCTCCTTACGACGTTTCTTATGGCAACTTTACCGGTGGCGGCATCAACGCTGTTACCCGTTCAGGTTCAAACAAGGTAGAAGGATCTGCCTATTTCTTTGGCCGGAACGAAAGTATCGTTGGTAAAAATTCGCTTGGGGAAAAAGCAAGTGACTTTTACAACACGCAGTACGGTTTCCGTATCGGTGCGCCAATCGTTAAAGACAAGCTCTTTTTCTTCGTAAACGCCGAGCAGGTTAAAGTTCAGCAGCCCACCCTGTTTAATGCAGGCGACCCTAAAGGTGTTGTAAAACCGGCTTCCGTTGCAGACGTAGACGCGCTGGCCGCTTATGTTCAGAACCGGTATGGTTATGCCATTGGTTCGACTGCTGCCATTCCTGCAGAGACCAAAAGCGACAAAATTTTTGCACGCCTGGACTGGAACATCAATGACAAGCACCAACTGACCCTTCGTCATAACTACATCAATGCGTATGACGATAACATCAGCAGAACAGGCTCCCTGTTCCGCCTGGAGAACAATACCTATCAGTTTAAAAACAATCAGAATGTCAGCGTAATCGAATTGCGCTCGCAGTTCAATTCAAACCTGTCTAACAACCTGATCGTCGGTTATTCACGCATCCGTGACCGCCGGGCCTCTATCGGTCAGCTTTTTCCTCAGGTCGAAATCCAGAACTGGGCAGGTACCTCAGGTTCGACCCTGCAATTCGGTTCAGAACGCAGCTCGACCGCAAACGAACTTGACCAGGACATTATCGAGTTTACAGATAACCTGAAACTGCTTGTAGGTAACCACACCTTTACCCTCGGTACCCACAACGAATTCTTCAAATTCCGCAACCTGTTTGTAAACAACTACCGCGGACGCTACCGTTTCGGAAGCCTGGCAGATTTTTATGCCAACAAGCCTTCTAACATCGACGTGGTTTACCCTGCGGTTGCCGGAACACTCCCTGCTGCTGCATTCAGCGCGGCTCAGATTGGCGGTTATTTCCAGGATGAAATCCAGGTTGTTCCTGAATTCCGCCTGACTGCAGGTATCCGTGTAGACGTGCCGATTTTTAACGATAAACCAGCAAACAACCCGGCTGTGGCAGCATCTTTCCCTGGTTATGGAACAGACAATATTCCAAGCGGACAACTTCTTGTTTCTCCAAGACTTGGTTTTAACTGGGACTTGACCGGCGACCGCTCGCTGCAATTGCGTGGTGGTTCAGGTTTGTTTACCGGCCGCGTTCCTTTCGTATGGCTGTCTAACCAGTATGGCAATACCGGTCTTGATTACAAGAGCATTTCATTGTCAGGTGCAGCAGCCAATACCGCTGGTTTCCAGCCTGACCCTGAAAAACAAGGTTCTGTGGGTAATGCGGGATCAACCTACCAGGTGAACCTGATGAGCCCTAACTTTAAGATTCCGCAGGTTTTCCGCAACAACATTGCAGCAGACTTCAAACTTCCGGGCGGCATTATCGGTACGCTTGAGGCCATCTATACAAAAAACATCAACAACATCCTGTATAAGGACCTGAACGTTCGCCCTTCTGTGGCAAACATCAATCCTGCACTGTCAGGCGGTAATGACACCAGGCCGTTCTATGGCTCGAAAGTTAGCAGCACCTATACCGGCGCTTACCTGCTCGATAACACAAGTAAAGGTTCTGCATACAGCCTGACGGCCGAGTTCAAGAAAGGGTTCAGCAATGGCCTGTTCGCTAGCGCGGCTTATACCTACGGCCAGTCTAAAGACCTGAACTCAGGAACAAGCAGCACTGCACAGTCAAACTGGGAATTTAACCAGATTGTTCGCAATGCAAATGATCCCGAACTGGCCTATTCACTTTACGACCTGCGTCACCGCATCGTAGGCAGTCTTTCTTATGCCATCAACTATGGTCGTGAGAAAGCAAGCGGCACCACCATCTCCCTGTTCTATGCAGGCCGCTCCGGGGCTCCGTTTACTTACCTGTATAATGGTGACCTGAATGGTGACGGTGCTACCGGAAATGATCTGCTTTACGTACCGCGTTCACAGTCAGAGATCAGGATTGTGAGCAATCTTACTGTACGTCAGCCTGACGGAACCAGCCGTGTGTACACGCCACAGCAGCAATGGGATGCCTTAAACAACTTCATTAGCAATGATCCTAACCTGAGCGGCATCCGCGGCCAGTACACACAACGTAACGGCAGCCGTTTACCATGGGAGCATGTTGTAGACCTTCGCGTCATGCAGGATATCGGCACCATGATCGGTACAACCCGCAACCGTCTGCAGATCTCTTTCGATATCTTCAACGTGGGTAACCTGATTAATAAAGAGTGGGGCCGCCAGTACAACTTCAGCAACAGTTCTTATCAGCTGATTTCTTACAGCAGTTCAGGTAGTTCTTTCACCTTTTCACCAGAAACACTGCAACCTGCTTACAACGAGTCGTTCTCGTCAAGATGGCAGGGGCAATTGGGTGTTCGGTACCTGTTTAACTAGACAAGTACGCACAACCATTACGGGAAGCCCCCGGCAGCAAGACAATTGCTCCGGGGGCTTTTCTTTTTGCAGAAACATATTTTGTTAAATTGCCGCCCTTAAACGAATCAGATGATGCCGCAGCGACTGACCTATCCAGCTACAAAAAAAAACGACCATGCCGATAACTACTTCGGAACCACCATTGCTGATCCTTACCGCTGGCTGGAAAATGACCATGCCGCCGATACGGCCGCCTGGGTAAAAGCCCAGAATGCGATAACTGATGCTTACCTGGACCAAATTCCTTTTCGCGGCCGCATTCTGAGCAGGCTTGTTGAACTTTCAGACTACCCGCGAGAAAGCGCAGCCCGGCGCGCGGGGAGGTGGCTGTTCTTTTCGCGCAACAGCGGCCTGCAGAACCAGGCGGTTCTTTACGTGCAGGACGGGGCGGAAGGAAAAGCGGAAGTCCTGATCGATCCGAACCAGCTGTCTGAAGATGGTACCATTGCCATTCAGGCCACCGCCTTTTCCAAAAACCAGCGGTACTTTGCTTATTCGGTTGCAGCATCGGGCAGCGACTGGCAGGAAATCCTGGTGCTTGATTTTCAGCGCAGGGAACTGCTGGCAGACCGGATCGAGCATGTCAAGTTCAGCGGCATAAGCTGGGCAGGCGACGACGGATTTTACTACAGCGGTTATGAACAGCCACGGGACGAGAAAACGAAATTCAGCGCCGTCAGCACACACCAGCGGGTCTATTACCACCGCATCGGTACTGCTCAGACAGAAGACCTGCTCATATACGAAGATCGCGACCACCCGCTTCGGTATGTGGACGCCAGCCTGACCGAAGACGAACGTTTCCTGGTCCTGCACATTGCAGAAGGAACAGACGGTACCGAGATTCGCGTACGTGACCTCCAGGATCCGCATTCTTCAGGTTTCAGGACCGTTGTTGCAGGTTTTGATACGAACGCGGCGATTATCGGAAACGTCGGCGACAAACTGATTCTTCAGACCAATGCCGCGGCGCCACGGTTCAGGGTGGTGCTGATGGACCCCCGGAAGCCGGACACAGCAGACTGGTCCACGCTGATTCCCGAAGCAACAGAGACGCTTACAGATGTGGCAACCGGCGGCGGTAAACTCTTTGTTTCCTATCTGAAAGACGCATCGACGCTGGTACAGCAGCACCGCCTGGACGGAACTTTGGAGCACCAGATCTCGCTGCCAGGCCCGGGCACCGCCGCCGGCTTTGGCTGCCGTGCGCACGAAGACTATTTCTTCTATACGTTCACCTCGTTCACATACCCGGCAACGGTTTTCCGGTACGATATTGCCACTGGTTTGTCTGCACTTTACAAAAGCCCTGAACTGCGGTTCGACCCCGAGGCATTCGAGACCAAGCAGGTTTTTTACCCGAGCAAAGATGGGACACTGGTGCCCATGTTCATTACCGGCAAAAAGGGAATCGAACTGGATGGGAACAACCCGACCATGCTATACGCCTACGGCGGATTCAATATTAACCTGACACCTGCCTTTTCCAGTTCAAATATCGTTTGGCTGGAACAAGGTGGTATTTATTGTGTGGCTAATCTGCGCGGAGGCGGAGAATACGGCGAAGACTGGCATCAGGCCGGCATGCTGGACCGGAAGCAAAACGTGTTCGATGATTTCATTGCGGCGGCCGAATACCTGATCGCCGAAAAATATACCCGGCCCGAAAAACTTGCCATCCGGGGCGGAAGCAACGGGGGGCTGCTGGTCGGCGCCTGCATGACGCAGCGGCCCGAGCTGTTTGCAGCAGCTATTCCACAGGTTGGGGTGCTGGATATGCTGCGTTACCACAAGTTTACGGTAGGCTGGGGCTGGGTAGTGGAGTACGGCAGCAGCGATACCGAAGCCCAATTTCGTTATTTACTAAGTTATTCGCCGTTGCACAATTTGAGGTCAGGAACTTGTTATCCTGCCACGCTCATTACTACCGCAGACCATGACGACCGGGTGGTTCCGGCCCATTCCTTTAAGTTTGCTGCGGCCCTGCAGGAAGCGCAGGGCTGTGCGGCTCCGGCTTTGATCCGTATCGACATCCGTGCCGGCCACGGCGCCGGAAAACCCACAGCAAAACTGATCGATGAAATGGCCGACATCTGGAGTTTTGTCTGGGCCAATACTGGCGGAATTGTGGTGCAGCCGCTTCAGGAACCGCCCGGCAATACAAAGTCGCTTCATTGACCGGGAGGTGTGGTAGTGCCACGCGGTAAGGCGTATGCAGTCAGCAGCAAGGGTCACCTAAAGCGCCGCGAGTGCCTGCTCCATGTCTGCGATCAGGTCGTCGATGTGTTCCAGGCCGACGGATACGCGCACGAGGTTTCTCGGTGTCTTCGATTCCGGGCCTTCAACAGAAAACCGGTGTTCGATGAGGCTTTCCACGCCGCCCAGGCTGGTGGCCTGCGCAAAAAGGTGCAGGCTGTTCACAAGTTTCCGGGCTGCCGTTTCCCCGCCGCTCAGCAGGAATGAAAACGTACCGCCAAAGGCCGACATCTGTTTTTTCGCAATTTCATGCTGGGGGTGATCTGCATGTCCGGGATACAGCACCGATTCGACCTGGGCATGTCCGCGCAGGAAACCGGCCAGCCGGGCAGCATTTTCACAATGCCCGCGCATGCGGTAACTCAGCGTCTTGAGGCTGCGCAGCAGCAGGAAACAGTCAAAGGGTCCGGGAACCGCGCCCCCGGTCTGCTGGATGTTCCTGATGCGTTCCCAGAAGCTATCTTTTTTAGCCGTGATCAAGACGCCGCCAAGCACATCACTGTGTCCGCCGATGTATTTTGTTGTGGAGTGCATGACAAGGTCGGCGCCGAACAGAATGGGATTCTGCAGCAGGGGCGAAGCGAAGGTGCTGTCGCACGCGAAAATGATGTTCCTTTCTTTTGCTAAAGCACTGATGGCGGCCAGGTCGGTAATTTTCAGCATCGGGTTTGATGGGGTCTCGA
Organism: Pedobacter yulinensis; assembly: GCF_003029735.1. Classification (GTDB taxonomy): domain Bacteria; phylum Bacteroidota; class Bacteroidia; order Sphingobacteriales; family Sphingobacteriaceae; genus Pedobacter; species Pedobacter yulinensis. Next base: position 956,749 of record NZ_KZ686269.1, on the reverse strand, counting down.
CCCAGATCAGCTTCGTTTCGGGCCTGAGCGCTGTCCTAACCTGATCCAGGTCGGTCTGGTCAACGAAATCAAAAGCGAGGCTCTTATTAAAAATGGTTAACAGTTGTTTTTTGAAACCCCAGTACATATCGTCGGGGGCAATGATGTGGCTGCCGGGCTCTAGTGCCTGGAAGAGCGACATGCCGGCTACATTGCCCGATGAAAATGCTGCTGCATCTTCACCCTTGTCCAGCCCGGCCAACACCTGTTCCAGTGCATCACGGTTCGGATTGCTGACCCGCGAGTACATGTGCCCGCCCGGGTAACCCCCGTTTTCGTCCCTGAAAAATGTAGTGCTAAGGTTGATGGGCTGCGTGACATCGCCGGTTGCCGCTTTGTAAAGATTTGCCGCGTGGATGCTTAAGGTTTCGGGTTTCATAGCTTAAAATTTTGAGTCGCGGAACCGAAGCGGCCGCATACAAATGTATCGGCAAAAAACCAAAACCGCCTTTTTTTTGGCAAGATTTATGTAAAGTTCTGGTCAAACCGGCCGCATGTATTGCGCCCGGGACCTTTAACAAAAACATAAACACTTAAACGATTTGAAAATGAAAAAGATAGTGCTCATCATGGCGCTCGCCATCAGTGCCCTCACCATTCAAAGCTGCTCTACACAAAACGCCGCCAGTGCACCCGCTACTGTACGCCGCGGCAGTGTAATCGGCAACTGGGTGCTGAACGACATTACTTTTGAAGGAATTCCGTCGCAGGCGGTGCGCGGCCTTTTTGGCGAAAACTCGTATGCCTGTTTTACCGGCAGCACCTGGAACCTGACCAACAGCGGCAATGGCAGTTATACCTTAACCGGCGGCACCGGCTGTGCATCGGGAACGCAGAACATATTCTGGTCGGCCAGCCCGAATGATCAGACCTTCCAGTTCAAGAAATTAATGGAGGGACAAAAGGCAAAAGACATTACAGATGGCTATCGCCTGGTCCTTGTATCTGCCGACAAGCAGTCTATGGTACTGAAATCGCCGATCGAATACGGAAATGCAACCGCAAATGTGGTTCTCAACTTTACCCGCGCAGCAAAATAAAAGATGACCAAAAACAGGAAGCACCGCAAGGTGCTTTTTTTATGCCCTGTCTACCGGGGCGGATGCAGGTTTCCATTTACAGCAGCACAAGCCGGGCCATTCAGCCCTGATGGCAGCGGCAGCCCCGGCAGGGCCGGGCTACAGCGAACAGCAGGAATGACGCAGGTCTGTGCAGACAACTGTGCTTCTGGAAAAAGGGCCCCTTGCAGCCCATCCGGATAACATGACAAGCTTACAACAAAATGATAGGCTTTCAGCGCGATAATTGTATTTTTGCCGGGTACAATACACTTCAGTATGTCTTCAGTAACCACATTATCTCAACTGGTTCAGGATCCGAATCTTGATGAAACGTTAAAAATCATTGCCAAAAAGGTCGCAGGGGGCGAGCGGATCAGTGCAGAAGAAGGCGTTTACCTGTACGAGCACGGTGAACTGGCTTACCTGGGTATCCTTGCCAATTACATTCGCGAGCAGAAACACGGCGACAACACCTATTTTAACCGCAATTTCCACATCGAACCCACCAATCTCTGTGTGTACGACTGTAAATTCTGCTCGTATTCACGCCTGCTTAAACAGCGCGATGAAGGCTGGGAAATGAGCGTTGACGCGATGATCGAAACGCTGAAAAAATATGATGACGAGCCGGTCACCGAAGTGCACATCACGGGTGGCGTGGTTCCCAAGCAGAACCTGGATTTTTATGCCGAGTTTTTTCGCCGGGCCAAGGCGCACCGCCCGGAACTGCACATCAAAGCGCTTACGCCGGTCGAGTATTTTTACATCTTCAAAAAGGCCAAACTGAGCCATTATGAGGGTATGAAGTACCTGAAAGAAGCAGGTCTCGATTCGATGCCCGGTGGCGGTGCAGAAATTTTCCACCCCGAGGTGCGCGAAAAAATTGCCCACGACAAATGCAACGCCGAACAATGGCTCGATATTCATAAACAGGCGCACAGCCTGGGCATGCGTTCAAACGCAACCATGTTATACGGGCACATCGAGGCGTTCTGGCACCGCATAGACCATATGGAGCGCCTGCGCCAGCTGCAGGACGAAACCGGCGGTTTTCAGGCTTTTATTCCCCTCAAGTTTCGCAACCAGAACAACCAGATGGAAAATGTACCCGAGGTTTCTGTGATCGAAGACCTGCGAAACTATGCCATTGCGCGCATCTATCTTGACAATTTTGAGCACATCAAAGCGTATTGGGCCATGATAAGCCGCGAAACGGCGCAATTGTCGCTCAACTTCGGCGTGGATGACATTGACGGCACGCTTGACGATACGACCAAAATTTATTCAATGGCCGGTGCCGAAGAGCAGACCCCGGCCATGAGCACCCGCGACCTGGCCAACCTGATCAAACAGGTAAACCGGCGGCCAATTGAACGCGATACCCTTTACAACGTAGTTACCGATTATTCAGACTATGTTTTTGACGATGAGCCAAAGCCGCAGTATTACAAGCTGCCGGTCATTAACTGACATTCATGGATAAAGAACTTTACATCATCAGGCACGGCGAGACCGAACTGAACCGGCTCGGCATTGTGCAGGGCAGGGGAATCGACGCTGATCTGAACGACACCGGGCGTGCCCAGGCGAAGGCTTTTTTCGATACCTACAAAAATGTGCCTTTCGACAAGGTATATACGTCGACCCTGAAACGCACGCACCAGACGGTACAGGCATTTATTGACGCAGGCATTCCCTGGCAGCAGCTTTCCGGACTGGATGAGCTGGCCTGGGGCGAATGGGAGGGACAGCCAAATACCGAGGAAGCGAGGGAAGTATTCAGGCAGCTGGTCGAAGAGTGGCTAAATGGAAATTACGATGCGCGGCTGAAGGGTGGCGAAAGTCCGCAGGAAGTTGCCGGCCGTCTGCAGGAAGCCCTGCAGACCATCGCTGCCGCTGCCGAAGAAAAGACCGTGCTGGTTTGCATGCACGGACGCGCGCTGCGTATCCTGCTTTGCCTGCTGTCTGGCAAACCGCTGAACCAGATGGCCGAGTTTGCCCATGCCAACACCATTCTTTACCGGGTGTCGCTGAGCGGTGGGAAATATGACATCATTGATCCAAACAACAGCGATCACCTTCAACTTTTAACACCTTAATATACCTTTGGAAAAAATCCGCATCTCTGCAGTATCCTATACGAATACAAAACCTTTCATATACGGCCTTCAACGCGCAGCCATTCTCGATGACATGGACCTGCAACTGGATATCCCTTCAGATTGCGCCGCCAAACTGATTGGCAGACAAGTAGATATCGGTCTGGTCCCGGTCGCAGTTTTCCCGCTGGTGCCTGAAGCCAACATTGTTGCCGACTATTGCATTGGCTCTGATGGAGCGGTGAATTCAGTCTTTATTTTTAGCAAGGTGCCGGTTGAGCAGATCAGGACCCTGCGGCTAGACAGCCATTCGCGCACCTCTAACCAGCTTGCCCGGGTGCTGCTCAGATTTTACTGGAAACAGGAGGTACGCCTCGTTAACGGCGATACGCCGGCCGACGCCATGGTACTCATTGGTGACCGCACATTCGGCCAGGCCGGTAACCATGCCTATGCGTATGACCTGGGCCGGGAATGGAAAGCTTTTACGGGCCTACCGTTCTTATACGCGGCGTGGATCGCAAACCGCGATATCGATGCCAGCTTTAAAGCAGCATTCAATGCGGCATTGAAGTATGGTCTTGATCACCGCAAGGAGGTGATCACTGCGCTGCCAGACTACCCCGGCTTCGACAAGCATGACTACCTGATGCACAAGCTCGATTTTAACCTGACCAACGGAAAGCGGGAAGCCATGGGCCGCTTCCTGGAATACATCAGGCAGTTGGATGACTGAGCCGGTGTAAATCGTTGATAACCCTTCAAATTTTCCACATTAAGGGTCTGAACAGATTTTTGACGCTATCTTTAGGGTTTTCGTAAACGCATATATTTTGGCAAAGAGCACGACAAAAGAGACGCCTTTAATGCAGCAATACAATGCCATCAAGGCGAAGTATCCCGGCGCGCTGCTGCTGTTCCGTGTCGGCGACTTTTATGAGACCTTCGGCGAAGACGCAGTAAAAACCGCCCAGATACTTGGGATCGTGCTGACCAGGCGGGCCAATGGGGCGGCCACGCACATCGAGCTGGCCGGTTTTCCGCATCACTCCCTTGACAACTATTTGTCAAAATTGGTTCGCGCGGGCCAGCGTGTAGCGATCTGCGACCAGCTTGAAGATCCCAAAACAACCAAGACCATTGTAAAACGGGGCGTAACTGAACTGGTTACGCCGGGGGTAGCGTACAGCGACAACATCATCAATCAAAAAAGCAACAACTACCTGGCCTGTGTATTTTTTGATAAAACGCAGGCGGGCGTTTCCTTTATTGATATTTCTACCGGCGAGTTCCTGCTTGCACAGGGCAGTACGGCATATATAGACAAGCTGCTTCAGGGTTTCAAACCCAATGAGGTTATTTTTCAGAAATCCAGGCGCGCGCATTTTTTGGAAGCATTCGGCGATAAGTTTTACACGTTCGGCATGGACGAGTGGCCCTTTACCACCGATTATGCCAACGAAGTACTGACCCGGCACTTTGATGTGAATTCATTAAAGGGCTTTGGCATTGAAAAACTGCAGGCCGGCATTGTGGCCGCTGGAGTTGCCCTGCATTACCTGGGCGAGACCGAGCATCGTAACCTGCAGCACGTGACCGCGCTGACGCGGATCGAAGAAGACCGGTACATGTGGCTTGACCGGTTCACCATCCGCAACCTGGAGCTCATCAGCAGTGCCAATGACAACGCCGTTACCCTGTTCGATGTACTCGATCAGACCGTTACGCCTATGGGCGCACGCATGCTGCAGCGCTGGATTGTGATGCCACTTAAAGAACTGCAGCCAATTACAGAGCGGCTGGAGATCGTAGATTATTTTGTGCAGCATAGCGGACTGAGGGAAGACCTGATCGGCCGCATCCGACAGATCGGCGATCTGGAACGCCTCATTTCAAAGGTTGGTCTGCAGAAAGCCGGTCCGAGGGAGCTGGTACAGCTTAAACGGTCGCTGCAGTGCATCGAAGACATCAAAGCTTTGCTGGCCGATCACGAGCATGCGTTTCTTGGTAAATTTGCAAAGGCACTTGATCCCTGCAGCGCGCTGCACCAGCAGATCGGGCGGGAATTGCAGGACGATCCGCCTGCCTTGCTGATCAAAGGGAATGTAATTGCAGACGGGGTAGATGAAGACCTGGACAAGTTGCGCAAGATCGCATTCGGAGGTAAAGATTACCTGGTCGAACTGCAGAAACGAGAGGCTGAGAGCACGGGTATTCCATCGCTTAAAATTGCCTTTAACAATGTGTTCGGTTATTACCTGGAGGTAACACATACGCATAAGGACAAGGTTCCCGACAGCTGGATCCGTAAACAGACGCTGGTCAATGCCGAGCGTTACATTACACCAGAACTGAAGGAATATGAAGACCAGATCCTGGGTGCGGAAGAAAAGATCCAGCAGATTGAGCAGCGCCTTTATGCAAAATTACTGCAAGATGCTGCCCGGTTCATTAAACCGGTACAGCAAAATGCCCTGTTAACGGCGCGGCTTGACTGCCTGCTGTGTTTTGCCTGCCTGGCAGAAAAAAATCACTACGTAAAGCCTGTGGTAACCGGCAGCAAGGTGCTCGACATTAAAGGCGGCCGGCACCCGGTTATTGAAAAGCGGCTGCCGGCGGGCGAGGAGTACATCACGAACGATGTTTACCTCGACAACGAGTCACAGCAGATCATCATTATTACCGGGCCGAACATGGCCGGTAAGTCTGCCCTGCTCAGGCAAACGGGCCTGATCGTGCTGATGGCACAGATGGGCTGCTTTGTTCCGGCCAAAGCGGCAGCCGTTGGTCTGACCGACAAAATATTTACGCGTGTCGGCGCTTCCGACAACCTGTCGTCGGGCGAGAGTACGTTTATGGTCGAGATGAATGAAACGGCCAGCATCCTGAACAACATTTCAGACAACAGCCTCATCCTGCTGGATGAGATTGGGCGTGGTACGAGCACTTATGACGGTATATCAATTGCCTGGGCCATAGCAGAGTTCCTGCACCAGCAGGCACACGTGCGGCCCAAGACCCTTTTTGCAACCCATTACCATGAGCTGAATGAGCTCTCGGCGACCATGCCGCGCATCAAAAACTTCAATGTGTCGGTCAAGGAAATGGGCAACAAGGTCATTTTTCTGCGCAAACTTGTACCCGGTGGCAGCGAACACAGCTTTGGTATTCATGTAGCAAAAATGGCCGGGATGCCGCCGCGTCTTGTGCAGCGTGCCGGCGAGATCCTTAAAAAATTGGAAATAGACCGTACCGAAGGGCAAAGCATCAAAGACAGCATTAAAAAAGTCCAGAACCAGGCTTACCAGCTGCAAATGTTTACGGTAGATGATCCCGTACTGATCAAAATCCGCGACAGCCTCAATAATCTTGACGTAAATGCGTTAACACCGGTAGAGGCCTTGCTGAAGCTCGACGAGATCCAGCGCCTCATTAAAACCTGACAACGCGAATGACCTTTTCCGAAAGCCGCACCCGATCTGCCATTTTCCTGTTGTTGCTGCTGTTTCTTGCCTCATGCGGGGCCAGGAGACAGCCGGTAACCTCTAATACGCGGGCAGCGCTCGCAGCTGATGCCATGGCCAGGATCGATAATAAGGAACTTTATCGTTTTATTAATCACTGGACCGGTGTACGTTACCGGCTTGGCGGACTGGACAAAAGCGGGGTCGACTGTTCGGGATTTGCCTACCTGCTGCAGAAACAGATTTACGGCAAGGAGCTGCCGCGGCGCTCCAGGGACCAGGCCGGCGTCATCAACCGGAAGTCACCTTCTCATTTAAAAGAGGGCGACCTTGTCTTTTTTTCGTTTGGCGGTAAAGATGTAGACCATGTCGGCGTGTACCTGAACAATGGCTTTTTTGTGCATGCCTCGACGACCCGCGGGGTCGTTGTAGACGACCTCAATTTGCCGGCTTATCAGAACGCCTTTACAGGCGGGGGACCAGTTAATAGATAATAAAGAGATGACAAGGAAAATCTTTTTCATGATTGCCCTGGCCTGCAGCACGCTGTTGGTTCAGGCACAAAAGGCCCTTCGGGCCGGCGACTTTATCGGTAATATTGAACTGATGGGCACCGACGATCGGTTGTTTAGCCTGAATGCCCAGAAAGGTGCAAAGGGCTTCATTATCGTCTTCATGTCGAATAGCTGCGATCACTGCATCAAGTACAAGGACCGCATCATTGCGCTAGATAACCGTTTTAAGAAGAAGGGTTTTCCCGTGGTTGCCATTGCACCTTACGGCGACGACCCCATTAAGTACCCGCTTGATGCCATGCCTAAAATGAAAGAATGGGTGCGCGCCAAAAATATCCGCTTTCCCTACCTGGCAGACCGGGCGTTCAAGTATTCGTACCTGTTCGGCATCAGGCACACGCCCGAAGCGGTCATTCTGCAGAGAAAGGGCTCGCAGTACGAGATCAAGTATATCGGTGATATTGACGACAATCCCGAACTGAAGAAGCCGCTTACCAACCGTTATGTAGAAAATATCCTGGCAAAGATCAGTTGAGTTTTTGACAGAAACCAGGGGCAGGAGACTTACATGTCTGCTGAACCACTTATCGAAGAAATGAAAACACGCCCGCAAGCAGACGATTCGTTCTGGAGAAAATACAGCAAGTTCGCCAAAACCGAGATCCTGATGTACCTGGTTATGGTCATTGGCATTGCGCTGGGTATCCTTCTACTTTCCTGAACCCGACTGGCCTTTTGTAAAAATGGCACGGCTCCGGTCCAGTTCAGCTATCTTGCTTATAAACTGGCTAAAGCTTTCGTAATCAGAAGCTAAAAAGTTTCCTTCGTTCATCTGCATGGTGCGCTTAAAGATCAGTTGGCTTCCGCTTTGAACGATCGTGACCTTGTAGGTGCCGAATTTCGTTTCTATGGTCTGGTCTGCCGGCTTGACCTTCATTTGCCAGGCCGCCGGAATATGGTAAACAATAGAGTCGACATCGGTATATCCGCGGTTCAGGTACAGGGGCATGGTCCGGGTACGCAGATCAGGGATGCTGTTTTGCCTGTTAAACGGGTTGACTGGCAGGTAAATGTTGTCTGTGCTGCCTGTTGCATAGAGCGGAAGGGTGCAGTTAAAGTTTTCCACGAAGACAGGTCCGGTACCTTCCTTTGTGCTAAAGCGAATGTCGTTCAGTTCGATGTTGTCCACATCATACTGTTCTTTCAGCTTTTCGAGGCGCTCCTTATCCTGCATATTGGCTATAGTCAGGTGCGCATCATACTGGCTGCCGGCAAAGGCTGTTTCGACCGAACCGGTCATGGTGCCGTTTTCAGCCACCTTAAAATTAGCCGTGCGCAACTGGGTGTTTTGCGCAGCGGTTAGCTTCGGCGTACGCAACAGTTTGCCGCCGCCCGGCGTACAGGCCAGGACGGTCCGGTCGTCGGTAAAGTCGCCAAGGAAACCAAAAGGCGCTTTCTGGCTGGTGCATTCCAGCCAGGTGGTGTCGCCTTTGAGCGGCAGGCACAGAATCACATGATTTCCCTGTTCCACACCCGGGAAATTCGGTATCAGGCTCTTTTTATAGTTCCCAGCACTGACAACGCAGTAATAGGACTCGATGCCCGCCACATCCAGCAGCGCCTGCATGTAATTAACGAGACCTTTACAATCGCCGTAAGCCATCTGGTCAACCTCTGCCGCGGGAATTGGCTGGAAACCACCTACGCCGATCTGTACACTGATATACCGCATCTTTTGCTGCATGTACTGGTACAGTTTCCTGGCCTTGGCCTTCTCGTCTGGCAGGTCTTTCACCATGTCGGCTACCAGGCCTTCTGTGTAAGGGGACAGTTTTCGCCGGCTCTTCAGAAAGTTCTCATACAGCCAGCCACCCAACTCTTCCCAATTGCTGTATTTGCCGGTAAAACCATGGTAGTAAAATTTGTCGGCAGCGATCCGCACACTCGGGCGGAAACTTTCGGGGTGGGGGCCGTAAGCTTCTGCGCGCACCGCAGGCAGGCCTGCAGCGCTCCAGGTCAATTTTTTTTGTTTATCGTTGAGTTCTTCAACCGGTTTGCCGGCAAAATTGAGGGCATTGATGCGAAAAGTGTCTTCGGCTCTGGCCAGGAAGGTAAACTGGCTTTTCTCAACTGAAATGTCAAAACCCGGGTTCGGGAGCCACTGTGGCAGCACCAGGTTTTGCCGTTCGCGTTCCTCGTATTCGTAAATAACGGTATAAGGGTAGACATCCTCGTTTGGAAGGAAGTGTTTCAAGCGGGAGTCGCTGAACAGCGTGCCGCCGTCAACCGCGCTTTCGTCTTCAAAGTCAGACAGGTTGAATTTAGCTTTCGGGATCCCGAATTCGTTCAGGATCTGCCCGCGCACATATTTAATACTGGAATTTTTGCTGTACATGAGCACCAGCCGGGCGTGTTCGCGGCCGTTTTTATTCAGTACCGTAAGCACCTTTCTTACCCGGGTTCCCACATCATTCGGCGCGCGCATGTCGACGGTTGTTTCCATATCGCGAATTACGGCGTTGGCGCGGGTTTTCAGTGCGGCAGGTATCTGGTCAACAGCGTATTGAGCAGCAGCGTGCAGGGCAGTAACAGACAGGAGCAGCGTTAAGATCCGGATTTTCATTAGGGCGTTTTTTTGAGGACGATATCGGTTTTCTGCAACTGGATGATCCGGCTGTAAAATTCTTTCAGGCTTGCATATTCCTGCGGGTCATAAATGGATTTGTCGTGCGTAAGCATCTGGGAAAAGGTCAGTGCGCCATTTTCAAAGGCGGTCTGCGTCAGGAACCGGCCGCCTTTTTCGGGCAGCGCAATAGACAGGTCTTTGGGTTTGTCTACAAGTGTGTAAGTTCCGGGGAAACGAATGTTGCACAGGATGCGGGTGTCCCGCTGGGCGCCCAGGTCGACCGGGTAGGTGCGGTTATCCAGGTTAAAGGGGTTCTTTTCAAAGCGATCAAGGATGAATGGGTTCAGGTACAGCTGGCTGTGATCCAGGCCCTGGAAAATATCCATCTCAACGTGGTAAACTTCCGAAAGGGTCAGGTCTAACGTGTCCAGGTTAGTGATGTCATACTTCAGTACCTTCATTTTGGTCATGCGTTCATCGTACTTTTCTACATACTCATCGAGGCTGTTGTAACTTTTAATCTGTTTACGGCGCTTGTGCGCGGCATATCCATTCGAATAAATGCTCAGCGTGGCCATTAACTTGCCCTGGTCATTGATATCGCCGTCAAGCACATACCGCACTGTTTCGCGTTGGGTGGCCTTCAGGTCAATCCACTCAGAAGGTTTTTTCAGGCTGATTACTCTTCCCTGGTCGTTGATACAATGAATGGGCAGGAGGCCGAAAGGCAGCAGGGGATCTGTCGCGTCGAGCAGGTAGGTCTTATCGGCAATGTTCAGTTTAGCCACAACATAGTCAAAGCCGGTCAGTACCGGGAACAGTTTGTTCACCGTGCCGTTGCTGCGCGTTGACAGGATCACGGCTTCGGCATCCAGGCCGGCCGCGGTGAGCGCCGAAATAAGGGCATAATTGATGTCTGCTGTGTTGCCGGTATGCGTTTCGAAAGCCTTTTTCACGCCGACATCAGACACGAAACCACGGTAATTATTCCAACGGATATTTTTGCTGATAAAGGCGTAGATAATTTTTGCTTTTTGCAGGGGATCAGAAGCGTTTGCAAGCAGCGGCATTACGGCTTCCTTGAATACATCGGCCCGTTTCATTTGTCCGCCCACATCCTTGTTGCCTTTCAGTTCGTAATCGATATCCCGCCAGGTTTTCGTAAGGTTCATCTTTACGCCGCGTATGGTCTGGTAATCGCTCAGTTCAAAATAAATGGCAGACTTGAAATTGGTTGCAGCGGTCATGAACTCCTCTTCGCGAAAAGCCGGCACAGAATCCATGGTGTAGGTCATTCTCGAACAATCCAGTTTTACGCCGGAGATGCTCAGGCATTCCCGGTCCAGTTTTGCGTCCTGTTTGCTTAGTTTGTATGGTCCCCGCAGCGTTACGTTGTAATTGTAGATAGCAGGAATGCGCGCTACAAAACTGCTGGTGCGTTTTGGCAGGTTGGACTGGAACTCCCAGGTGTGGAAATTGAAGAGCCTGGGCGAGCTGATCTTGTAGCTGTACTCAATGACAGAGCCCGGTTTCAGGTTTGGAAACGTAAACTTAACAAGTTTGTAATTGTTGTTTGCACGTTCTTCATAAATCTTCTTAGGATCAAGGTTATTGCGTACATACACGCCAAGGTCGGGGTTGAATGTCGCAGCCACGATTTCTGAGATCTCTTCGTTGCTGTCATAGTCGCTGCTCTGCCTGAGCGGAATGGTGATGTTGCCCTCATCAAAGCCCTCCTGGTTTAAAATCTTAATGCGGAGGTGATGGGTAAAGTATAGCCTGGTGTTGCCGCTGGCATCAAGATCGATCTTAGCGGTACCGTATTCATTCAATACAGCAGCATTCGCCTGGGCATCGAACTTGCGTATATCAAAGCTGGATTCGGCCTCACTGAAAAGACCAAAGTCAAAATCCTGCGCATGGGCATAGTTCAGCCCAAGGCCCAGGAAAAGGGACAATAAAATTTTCTTCATTCTTGTTTGTTTGCGGCAGCAAGATAAGCACATTCCGCGTCTGCGCCAATCGAACAAAAAAAAATATTTTTACTATTTCCCGATGAAATTGCCATTTTTGGGAAATAAAGGTGGCTGGAAATGAAGCCAAAGCCGCCAAAATCTTTTCCAGAAATGAAATTACAACTGAAACGTCCACTGGCATTTTTTGACATAGAAAGTACGGGTGTGAATGTAGGATCTGACCGCATTGTCGAACTTGCTGTATTGAAGGCCATGCCAGACGGGACTGAGCAGTTAAAGAGCTGGCGCGTTAATCCGGGTATGCCCATTCCGCTGCAATCGTCGCTTATTCACGGCATCTATGACGAAGACATTGCGCAGGCACCGCGGTTTGAAGCAGTGGCACAGGAAATTGCCGACTTTTTCGGCGAAAGCGACCTGGCCGGCTACAACTCCAACAAATTCGATATTCCCCTCTTGCTCGAGGAGTTTTTACGGGCAGGAATAGATTTCGACATGTGCGACCGCAAATTTGTCGACGTACAGAACATTTTTCACCAGATGGAGCAGCGCACACTGCGTGCTGCCTATAAATTTTATTGCAATGCAGACCTGATCAATGCGCACTCTGCCGAGGCAGACATTCGCGCCACATACGAGGTCCTGCTGGCCCAGCTGGATAAATATGCCGACGTGGCGTACGAAGACAAGCAGGGCAACAAGAGCTTCCCGGTAAAAAACGATGTCGAGGCACTGCACATTTTTACCAATCTCCAAAAGCCGGTAGATTTTGCCGGGCGGATGGTGTACAATGAAAGCAACGAGATTGTCTTCAATTTTGGTAAACACAAGGGCAAAACTACAGATGCGGTATTCGATATCGAACCCAGTTATTACGCCTGGATGAAACAGGGCGATTTTCCGCTTTACACCAAGAAAAAGCTTGACGAATGCTGGTCTGCCTGGAACGTAAAAAAACAAGAACAGCGCCAGGCCCGCCAACAGGAGGGCGGCGCCCAGCCACAGGAGCAAACAACCCGCCAGCCGCAGACTCCGCGTCCGCAACAGCAACAGCAACAAAAGGTTTACCGCAAGCCCCATCCGGGATACCAGCAGCAGAAACAAAAGCCTGATGGCCCGGTCACCGACGATATGCTGGAGCAACTTAAACTTAAGTTTGGCAAGTAAGCGGGTAGATCGAACTTGTTACACGAGGGGTTTTGCCGCGGGTCAGGAAATTGGTAAATTTACCAGCATACACACTGCCTGCTAACCACAGATGAAACAATTACGCTTATTTCTTTTTCCAGCGTTGCTGTGCCTGTCGCTCACAGATAAACAGCAGGTGAGGCGTATTTATTTTGAAGGGCCTGCACAGGGAACCAGTTATCACATCACGTATTATGCTCCCGATACGTTGCTGAGGCAGGAACAGGCAGACAGCCTGCTTGCCGTTATCGACGCATCGATGTCGTTGTACAAACCGGCCTCGCTGATCTCGAGGTTCAATGCCGGGCAGCAACCTGTCGAGCTCGATGAACACTTTCTGGCCGTAGCACAAAAGGCCATTGAGATCGGCCAAAAAACAGGCGGTTTATTTGACATGAGCATTCAACCGCTTACCCAGTTATGGGGCTTCGGTACTTCGGGCTTAAAAACCCAGCCAGACAGTGCTGCCGTACAACGGGCGCTTTCGGCTGTCGGTCCGTCCAAACTGAAGCTTGAAGGCCGGCACCTGCGCAAAATGATGCCCGGGGCCGGAGCCGATGTAAACGGCATTGCGCAAGGCTACACGGTCGACGCACTGGCAAAATTGCTCGCCAGCCGGGGTGTGAGCAACTTCCTGGTCGAAGTAGGCGGGGAGATCCGGGTATCAGGCAGGAAACTGCCATCAGGCGAGTCCATGCGCATTGGTATCGAATCGCCTGAAGCCGATGGGGCGGGCGTACACCCCATGCAGCGCATCCTCACACTTGCACAGGGGGCCATCACCACTTCCGGCAGCTACCGTAAATTTTACGAACGCGGGGGCAGGCACATCAACCACATCATTAGTCCGAAAACCGGTTACCCTGTCAGCAACGAACTTATCAGTGTCACGGTTTACGCGCCAGACGCCATGACGGCAGACGGCTACGACAATGCGCTGATGCTCATGGGTCTGGAACAGGCACTGGCATTTGTTGAAAAGCAGCCTGAACTGGCTGCCTACTTTATTTATCGAAAACCAGACGGCAACACCGCAGATACAGCTTCTACGCGTTTCGCAACATTGCTGCAACCAAAAGATACCAGGTAATGGAAAGGAGAAAATTTATACGCAACACCGGCCTGCTCACGGCCGCGGCTTTGTTCGAAGCACCCATGAACCAGCTGTTCGCCATGGCACCGGCTAAAGTTCTGAATCTGGGTATCATTGGTACAGGCGACCGCGGAACCGGCATGATGAGTATCGTGAGGACAATGAAAGACCGCTTCGCCATTAAAGCGGTATGTGATATTTTTGATTTCAGGCTTGCTGCCGCCAGAAAGATCAGTCCGGCTGCCACCTCTTACAACGATTACCGGAAACTGCTGGAAGACAAAACGATCGATGCAGTGGTCATTGCCACACCGCTTAACCTGCATTACAACATTGCGGTCGATGCCCTGGAAGCAGGCAAACACGTATACCTGGAAAAAACCATGACCTTCGACATTCCGCAGGCCCTGAAATTGGTTAAGCAGGCAGCCAGGTATCCGCGACAGATCGTACAGGTGGGGCACCAGTACCGGTATTCTCCGCTTTATTTCAAAGTGAAAGAAATGATCGACAAGGGCTATCTGGGCAAGGTGTCCCAGATCGACTGCCATTGGGACCGGAACTGGGACTGGAGGCGCGCAGTGCCGCAGGGCCTGAATGACCGGCAGATCAACTGGCGCCTGTACCGGGAGTTTTCTGGCGGCCTGCCTGCCGAACTTTTGTCGCACCAGATCGATTTCATCAACTGGGCGTTTAACACCCATCCCGACCAGGTGCTGGCTACCGGCGGCGTCGATGTGTACAAAGACGGCCGCGAAACGTTCGACAATGTGCAGGCCTTGCTGCGTTATAAGCAGACTGGCATGGTGGGTAACTTCGGTGCCACATGCGGCAACGCGCGCGACGGCTATATCTTCAAAATCAAAGGTACCAAGGGTATGATCTCGCTGCTGGTGAACGAAGGCGTGTTTTACCCCGAACCTGACACGCGGAAAGAGCTGCAGGTGGTTGACGGAGTAAGCGGAGCTACTAAAATAGAATGGAAAAAGGACGGCGGCATTGCCGTTCTGCCGGAGAAAACGAAAGATGGCACATACTACGCTTTCGAAGATTTCTACCGTGCGGTAACTGAACAGAAACAGCCGTCATCGAACGTGCATACGGGCGCCACTACGGCCGTTTGTGTACACATGATTAACCAGGCAGCCTTTAAAGGCACCGTCGAGAACTGGAAGCCCCAATACCACGTATAAAAAAGCCCGGACAATGGTTTTGTCCGGGCCTGGCATGGTTGCCACAACGGGTAGATTGTCCGTCAGCGCTGCGAGACGCGATTTAGACAGCAGTTACGCGGGTTTCAACATTGCCGCGTGTAGCTTTTGAATACGGGCAGGCGCGGTGCGCTTTCTCTGCAAGTGTTTGTGCCTGCTCGATGGCTATGCCCGGAATGTGCACATCGAGCGCAGCTGAAAGCACAAAAGCATTTCCGTCTTTATTGAACGAGATTTTCGTATCAACGCTGGCTGCCGAGACATCGACACCCTCGCGCGAAGCAACCGAGCCGAGTGCCCCCAAATAGCAGGCTCCCCAGGCCGCACCGAACAGTTGCTCAGGATTTGTAGCACCGCCCTCGCCACCAAGTTCCTTGGGTTTTTTAAGGTTGAAATCGATAATGCCGTCATCAGACCGTACATGGCCTTCGCGGCCGCCCGTTGCTGTTACAACAGCTGTATATACTGTTTCCATGGATACAAATTATTGGTATGCCTTTGTAAACAGCAGGCCGGTGTTTTGGTTTTCAGATGTTAATCTTTTCGGTAAGCCGGTAAATGTCGTATGCAATTTTCTGGATCCGGTCGAATTGTTCGGTTATAAACAATTCTGTTGTTTCGCTCCCTTCAGCCTGTCCGTTTTTTTGTTTGATCAGCGGAACATTGGCCCGGGTATCGCTCGGGCGTGACAGGATCTCCATGCCGCTTTTCAGCAGGTAGAGTGTGTTCCGGTACACCGGGCGGATGTCGTCGGGATGCTGGTGGCTGAAAGCATGTTCTTTATGGTAGAGGGAGAGGGTAGCCATGTGCGAAGACAACAGGTGGTTCAGCGCGGTAAACTGGTGCACCTCTTTAATAAATAACTGCTTGCTTTTGGGTTCAGAAAACATGCGCTGAAAGAGGCTGGCCAGGTTGGCGGTGCTTACATACACCTGTTTACGGGCGAGTTTATAACTGGTGCGGTCGTATGCATTGTCAAAATACAGCCGAGACACCTGCTCAAAATAGTTCATGTTCGCCTCGAGCACGTCGAGCATGGCTTCTTTCAGTTTCTCCGATTCCCAGTTGGGAAAGAGCGAATACGCAGCCAGGAAGGCAATGGCCGAGCCGATCAGGGTGTCGTAAATGCGTTCCTTTGCAACATCGAGCGTACCCATGCCGAGGAAATCAAACAGGATCAGGATGTACGGGGTCATGAACAGGACACTGACCACATAGTTCTTGCGCTGAAAACTGTAGCTGCCAATCATGCAAACAAGCAAAATGACGAAGAGGGTGCGCTGGTCATTAAAATAGTACAGAACAGCGGTACCGACAATGCCGCCAATCACCGTGCCGATGATCCGCTCAATATTGCGTTGTTTGGTCAGGCTGAAGCCGGGTTTGGAAATGACAAGAATGGTGAGCAGGATCCAGTAACTGTGCGAAGAGTCGAGCGCCTTAGCCACAATGAAACCGATAAGCATAACCACCGCAACGCGCAGCGAATGGCGGAAAACCGACGATTTTAACGTCAAATTTTCAAAAAACAGCTTTTTATCGATCGACTGCCGGGTAATGAATTTTTCGGTATCGATTTCTTCCCGTTTCTGGTCGCGGCTGTTGCGGGTCTTGAAATAACCGATAATGGTTCTGACCCGACCCAGGATATTCTCCAGGTTGACCTCGATGTTTTTCAAGGCAAGAATCCCATTGGTGCTGATCTTCAGCGCCGCCGCGTTTTTCTCCAGGACTGCTATCTCGTCTTTCAATGCGTTGATGTCGCGAACCAGCTGCCGGGGTGGGGCCGGTCTGCCGCCGCTTTTCAGCGCGAATGCGACATCATCAAGCGCATAAGAGATTTTGTTGATGATGCGTTCGTAGGAGTGAAGAATCCCGGTTGCGTCAAACTGTTCGTGGAGCGACCGGTAATTGTAGTATGTCGACATGACCTGTTCGAAGAGGTCGACCATATCTACAAACACAAGCAGCAAAAAACGGCTTTCCGGATTGGAATCGCGTACAATTTCGCGGGTTTTGAACATGATTTCCCGAACGGCTTCCTGTTTTTCGTGCACGGAGACCTGGAGTTTGAGCAATTCGGCGTACTGCGCATCGTAATCAATGTTTTGGTGATAAAACCGGGCCTTGGCGCGAAGAAAATCGCTCACCTCGATAATCGAGTCGCTCAAAAACTGCTGCAGCACCCGGTAGGGTCTTAAGCGGTAAAAAATGTAGCTGAGCGCCGAGTACCACAAGGCACCGGCCAGGATAAGCCCGGCGTGCAGGAGCACCTCCTGCCAGGGTCGCACATCATCGATACTTAGTACCATGACCAGCAGGGTGGCGGTGCCGATGGAAGCCGCCCTGGTGCCATACAGGTTAAACATGGAAAGGACGAAACTGCTGCCCACCAGAAGCACACCGATAAAGTAGGTATTGCGGTTGGTGAGCCCGGTCAGGATCGAAAACACAAAAATAAGTGCGGCAGTGATCAGCATGGCATTACGCCGGTGTACCGCGGGGCCCGGCGTATCGACAACGCTGGCACATAAAGCGCCGAGCGAGAGGGTCATGCCGTAATTAAAGTGTCCGAACTGCGCCAGGATAAGCGGCGGAAGGAGCACCCCGATGGTAATACGCAAGCCGTCTGCGAAGTACGTACTTAGCAAGAAATCCTGGATGTTTCTGACCGGTTCGCGCAGCTGCATGTATCTGTTTTCGTGTTGCGGCATAAATATAGGCTTTTCAGCATGAACTGCCATTGCGCCTTCAAACAACTTTCCGGCCAGAAGCGTTCGCCACCACCGTGTGGAAATGCAAAGGTCTGCGCGTGTGCAAAACCGCTGCCACTTTAGCGATAAACGTTTGTTAATGATCTGAATTAGCTGTTTTTTGTTTAAGATAAATGTTAATAACATGGCATTGTTTGGTTTATAACTTGTTCATAAAAAATGAGTTAAGAAGCTTGTATATATCCGTGATAATGCTGAAATTAGATCTTATCAAACACGGAGTACTTTGATTGTCTGACTGAAAACCAAAAGATGACCAGGTTGAAAGACAGGTTGTCGGAATTTCAAAAACCGATTAGATGGCCGGAAAACGAAAGTTTCCGGGTAAATCTAAAAGTCGCCGAGAGGCTGACTGTTCGACAGACGAGCTCACAGAATGATACATGTTCTACGGAACGCAAGATCAGGATGGGAGGAAGATCCCGCAGGCACTCGACAGAGGAGCCAGGGTGAAACAAAGTAAAGACCGGTTCGATGCCTTGCTTGATTTTACGGAAGAGAGCAGGGTTAAAACGGAGAAAAGAATCGCAAGAGGACATTCTCCGTTTTGCTTTTTACAGATTTCGCGGCAAAATATATGGCTGCAGCTTTTTATAACAGACCTGAAATGCTAATTTTAGTGCATGGCGGATAAAAAAGCGGTCAAACGGCCAGACAACCAGCGTAAGATCTTTGTGCTGGACACTTCCGTGATCCTTTATGACCACAGTGCGGTCAACAGCTTTAAGGAGCACGATGTGGCCGTACCGATCCAGGTACTGGAAGAACTCGACAATTTCAAGAATGGGAATGAAACGCGGAACTTTGAAGCCAGGAGTTTTTTCAGGATGATCGACCGCCTATCCGGACAACTGCTCATCAGCGAATGGATCCCACTGAACGGTGCGGGCAGCGGCAAGTTTAAAATTGCGCTCGACGAACTTCCTGCAGGACTGAATGCAGAGAAGATATTCGGCAGCGCCAAATTTGACCACCGCATCCTGAACTCGGCCCTGGTACTGAAGGAACAGCATCCCGAGCAGCGGGTTGTGCTGGTGTCGAAAGACATTGGCCTCAGGCTGAAAGCCAAATCGCTCGATCTGCAGGCAGAAGATTACGAGACCGGCAAGGTAAAAAACGTCGATGAGCTATATACCGGCCGCACGCTTTGCCGCAATTTCCCGGCGCCTTTGCTGGAGCAGGTCCGCGCGGGAGCGGCTGCATCGCAAGAGCTGCTACAAAACCTGCCTGCTACCAATGCGAACCATTTTTATATCCTGAAGTCAGGCAGGAAAGGCCTGAACGCCTTTTTCAGCGTCAGCGATGGCATGCTTTTGCCGGTGCAAAACCGGCAGGCCTTCAAGATCTCGCCAAAAAATCCTGAGCAGGCCTTCGCCATGCACGCCCTGCTCGACCCGGCACTGAAACTGGTCACCATACAGGGCAATGCCGGCACAGGCAAGACGTTGCTGGCCCTTGCCTGCGCACTCGAACAACGCAAGGACTTCAGACAGATCTATGTTACGCGACCCATTGTTCCGCTCAGCAATAAAGATATTGGGTACCTGCCAGGCGATATCAAGTCAAAGGTCGACCCATATATGGCGCCCATCTGGGACAACCTTCGCTTTATCAAGGAACAATTTGCAGCAGAAGACAAGATGGTGTACAAGATTGATGAACTGGTCAGTACTGACAAGATCACGATCGCTCCGCTTGCCTTTATACGCGGCCGCACGCTGACCAAGATCTTTTTTATTGTAGACGAGGCGCAGAACCTAACCCCGCACGAGGTCAAGACGATCATTTCGCGGGCCGGCGAGGGGACGAAAATCGTGTTCACCGGCGATATCTACCAGATTGATACGCCCTACCTGGATACGGCCAGCAACGGACTCAGTTATCTCATTGAGAACGCAAAACACCATCCGCTGTATGCGCACATTACGCTGCAAAAAGGTGAACGCAGCGAACTCGCCAACGTAGCTACAGAACTGCTCTAATTTTAACCGGCATATGTACACGAGAGACGAAACCAGGCAGATCAGGCAGGCCTTTTGGACGGCATTCGGGCAATATATGGCGCTGCACCCTTCGGCAGAAGGAGAAAAGGTTGGCTGGATCAATTACAAGACCGGTATCAAACACCTTTACTTTAAGATGGACGCCGGCAGCCATCATGCCAGTATAGCCATCGAGATGGCGCACCCTGACGCAGGGATCCGTGCATTGATGTACGAACAGTTCCTGCCCTTCCGCACCTTGCTGCATGGCATGCTCGGCGAGGAGTGGGACTGGAGCAGTGAACACCAGGATGCTTTTGGCAAGACCTCCGCCCGGATCGGTACCGAACTCGGCGGCGTCAGCGTTTTTAACCGGAGCGACTGGCCTGCTCTGATTTCCTTTTTCAAACCACGCATGCTGGTTCTTGATGCATTCTGGACAGACGCGCAATACAGTTTTGAATTGTTCAGGTAACCAGATGTATGCTTTCCTCGATTTTACGCTGACCGTTGTCCACCTGCTGGTTATTTGTTTTAATCTTTTCGGATGGGTCTGGTCACGCAGCCGCCGCCTGCACCTCCTGGTTTCAGGCCTTACGGCCGCTTCCTGGCTGGTGCTCGGGATCTGGTATGGTCTGGGCTATTGCCCGATTACCGATTGGCAGTGGCAGGTCAAGGGACACCTCGGCGAGCAGAACCTGCCGGCTTCTTTCATCACCTACTGGCTCAATACAGTTTGGAGACTGAACCTGCCAGAGTCACTCATCGATGCCGGCACGGCAATTGGCTTTTTCCTGGCCCTGGCCAGTTCGCTGTATCTCTATTTTTCCGGGCGTAAGACTTGACACTAGTGTGGCGACGGGGCGGCAGCAGAAACGGGTTTGTCACCATGGTACTTGCGCAGCGAGCGCATACAGATCAGCAGGCCGGCCAGCGTAAGCGCAGCGCTCAGAAAAAAGGGCGCTCCGGGCAGATACACCGGGGCATTTTTATCGATAAAGTAAGAGAACAACTGGGTCATGATGAGGGGGCCGATCATTGCCGTTAAGCTCATTAAGCCCGACATGATGCCTTGCAATTCTCCCTGGGCATTGTCGGGTATCACGTTCGAGATAATTCCCTGCATGGCGGGGCCTGAGATGCCAGCCAGCGCATAGGGCACCAGAAAAGCAAACATCATCCAGCCGGCTGTAGCCAGGCCAAAGGCGACAAACCCAATGGCGTAGAGGAAAAGACCAATGAACACGGCGCGGCGTGCCCCGAGCTTTGGAATGATGATGCGGATCAGCCAGCCCTGTATCAGGGCGACGGTGACACCCACAAAACCGAGCGAGTAACCAACCATGGTTTCCGACCATTGGAAACGGTGCATGGTGTAATATGTCCAGACCGATTGTACGGAATGCCCTGAGATGTACAGCAGCACCATGGCACCAAGCAAACCGGCAATGGAGGGATACCGGCCAATGTGCCGCAACGACCCGACCGGGTTGGCGCGGCGCCATTCGAACTTTCGGCGTTTTGCCGCAGGTAACGATTCGGGCAGGATGAAAAAACCATACAGGCAATTCAACAAAGACAGTCCAGCCGCAAATAAAAAGGGTGCCTGTACGCCGAACTTGCTGAGTAAGCCGCCAATAACGGGGCCGATGATGAAACCCAGCCCGAAAGCAGCGCCCACCAAGCCAAAGTTTTGTGCTTTTGTTTCAGGTGTGCTAACGTCGGCAATATAGGCTTGAGCCGTACTGAAACTGGCGCCGGTTATACCGGCAATGATTCGGCCAGCGAACAGCCAGAAAACGCTCGGCGAAAAGGCGAGAAAGAGGTAATCCAGGCCAAGGCCGAACAGCGAGGCGAGCAACACGGGGCGGCGGCCGTAACGGTCGCTCAACCCGCCAAGAACCGGGGCACTGATAAAGAGCATTGCTGAATAGGCAATCGTAAGCCAGCCCCCATAATCCGCCGCTTCGGCCAGGCCTCCGCCGGTCAGGCGCTCAATGAGCGTAGGAACCACTGGAATGATGATGCCAACGCCTGTAAAGTCGATCAGCATGGTAATGAAGATAAAGGTAATGGCAGCGTTTGGTCTGGGTTTCATGGCTCGGAAGTAGGCTGCTAAAGATACATGCTCATTCCCGGAAAGCCTACACCCGTTGAAAATAAAAACTGCAGGATTTCGCTCAGATTTTACTCATTCAAACTTCCAAATTTAATTCTGAATGAACTATTAATGTATTAATAATCATGTGCTTACAGTATTTGTGTTAAACATCATATTTACACATATCAAGCCTCGTCAGCAATATGGCAGTCAGAGCGCCAAATAATATTTTGAATTAATTATTAAAATTCTGTATATCAGATATTTAAATTCCTGTACATCAACTAATACTGCTGTCGCTGATAAGCCTCCCGAAAATCCTTTCTCATGTCTTTAAACCGGCTGATGACCGTCTGGATAAATGCTTCATCAATGATCTGGAAAATCTCGTTCACACCGCCGCCGGAAAGGTCCAGCTCGGCAAGTTTATAACTTTGTTCCAGTGTACCCTGCTCAAATTTGACAATGTACTTCTGGTTCATAAAAAAAATGGAAATTTTGCATTCTGGGTGCGGAAGTTCTGCTATAACACGCATGGTAATATGTTTAAATGGAATAGTTCCTGCCGTTTAATGTGCCTTTGACTGCTACAACCCTGAACCTGGCGAAAAGTTCCTCGCTGTACCACTGTTCGGCGCGTGTGCGCTTGATCACGGCGGCATGGTCATGGTGCTTGTAGGCGTAATTTTTCATGAGTTCGGTATTTTCCCAGATGGAAAAGGTAGCCTGTCTGAAGAATGGGTTTTCGCCCAGTCCGGCAGCCAGGATAAAGCCGGGTGCTGTACGCATGGCTGCCGAAGCTTTTCTGATATCAGAGCGAAAGGCCTTCATCTTGCCCGGCCGTATGGTAGCCCGGGTCAGTACGGCCACGCGTGCATCACCTGATGCGGGGAGCGGGGCGCTAACAAAAGGCTGTTTTCCATCCCATAACCCGTGCGAGGCGACAGGCTGCAGCACGACAGAAAACTGTTCTGCAGCAAAAAGCCTGAACCAGAAAGCTACGAATGAGCTGACCTGGAACCGCTGCATGGCTTTTTCATTTGCCCAGCAGGTCAGGAGCCCCCAGTGCCGGTAATCTGCGGGCAGATCAGGCTGTGCATCGCCGCCTGCTCCGAGCAGTTTGTAAAAGGTAATTTGCCTGTTCAGCCAGAGCGGCAAGTGAAGCAGCGCCATCCCCATAAACGCAAAGGGTATAAAAATGGTCTTGAACCGCGTTACCGTTAAAAGTACCTGCATGCTTAGATCCTGACACCCATTTCACGCAGCAGGAAGTCGGCCTTGTCGATCTTCTGCGCTACCCAAAGCACATAACGGATGTCGACGCCGATCGAACGGCTGTATTTTTCATTCCAGGCGTAGTCATTAATCGTCGCGCCGTAAGCGCGGTCAAAGTTCACGCCCACCAGCTCGCCATCAGCGTTCATGATCGGCGATCCCGAATTGCCGCCGGTGGTGTCCATATTATACAGAAATGACACCGGAACATCGTGGAGATCTTTCTTTATATAAGGACCGAAATCCTTTGCCTGCCAGCGTCTTTTGAGTTCGGCTGGGTAAGCAAAGTCCGGGTTATTGCCTGCGCCTTTTTCGAAGATACCACCTACCGATGTGTACGGCTTCATGTAGGTGGCATCTGCCGGACTGTAGCCCCGCACATACCCGTAGGTTAGCCGGAGCGTGCTGTTTGCGTCAGGTATAAATGCTTTTTTCAGGAATTGTTCTTTTACCCCGACATAATCGCCCATGAGACGGTTCAACAAGCCATCACGGCGGTCTTTCTCAGGTTTTAACTGAGTAATGAGCTGATCGATCTCTATTGAGAAATCCACCATTGGGTCTTTCATGGCCGTCAGGGCCTGCGCTGAGCGCAACAGCTCGTCCATAACAAATTGCTTCCTGCTGAGCCTGGTGCTGCCGATCAGTTTCTCTGCCTGCTGTTCGGCAGCTGCCGCACCGGCACCACGACCTGACAGGCGGTCTGCGGCAGTGATACGCTGGTTTTGCGGGAGGGCAGCGGCGTCTGCCAGCATCCGGCCCAGAATGCGGCGGTCTGCATCGGCATCGAACGAATCATAGATTGCCTCGATTTCCTTTTTCACGGCCGGCAGCCGTTCATTGAAATGAGCCTGTCTTGCTGTTGCTGGTTGTGTAGACAATTCGGTTCTGAAACTGTTCAGCGTACCGGCCACTTTCAGCAGGCTGGTTGAACTGTAGATCTGGCTCAGCCACATGTCGCGGTAAGCGTCGCTGTAAATCAGTTTGTACAGGGCCCCGATGTCTTTCATCAGTGAACCGTAACGGGATCTTAATGCTGCGTTGTCGTCAATAAATGCCGCAAGATCGGCATCTTCTTTGCGTTTTTCGGCAACAAGGTCAATGCCCTGCAGGCCCTGCAGTTTGCCGCGGTAATTTTTCATAACGTTCGCATTGCGTTTAATGCGCGTGGCAAGCCGCAACGCCGTGGCGGCGTCTTTTTTACCCGCTGTTTCCATGGCCTTATTCTGGAAATCGTAAAGTTCAGACGTGTAAGGCAGCAGGTAGTTCTGCTGGTAAGAAATAAAGTCTGCGGGTCGGTGGCGAAATGTGCGGCCGGGATACCCGAGAATAAAGACAAAGTCTTCTTCGCTGGTTCCTTTTGGATTTACCTTCAGGAATTTTTTTGGTTTGTAAGGAACGTTATCACGCGAGTAAGCGGCCGGTTTGCCGTCGCGGCCAACGTAAGCGCGCATAAAAGAATAGTCGCCGGTATGGCGCGGCCACACCCAATTGTCTGTTTCTCCGCCAAACTCGCCGATCTTCCTGTTCGGTACATAAACCAGGCGTACGTCCCGGATCATGCGATACCGGAACAGCACATAGGTCTTGCCGATAAACATTTCTGAGACTTCAGCCTTAATGCCCGGATCTGCCTGCTCTGCTTCGCGTGCTACATTTTTCATTGCGTTGTTGATTACTGCCAGGCGCGAGGCGGGGTCAGCAATTGTTGCGGCAGCACCTAATATTTTGTCAGAAACATCTACATAACTTTCTGTAATCCGGCAAGTTAGTCCCTTTGCCTCTATTTCTTCCTGATGAGATCTGGCCACAAAACCGTTATTCAGGTAATCGTGCTCGGGCGTGCTGGCCTGTTGAACGGCGCCGAAAGCGCAGTGGTGATTGGTAATGATCAGTCCTTCGGCAGAAACAAAAGAGCCGGTGCAGCCGCCTACATTCACAAGTGCGTCAACAAGGCTGCTTTTGCCCTCCGGGCTATAGATCTCCTCCTGGGAAATGCGCAGGCCGGCTTTCTTAAGGTCCAGACGTTTCAGTTCGCTAAGCGGGTACATGCCTTCTTCGGGCGGCAGCCCTGCCGCAAAAAATCCAAGGCACAAAGCTGAAGTGACAAGTAAGCTTTTAAGGTACATATCGGTGTGTGTTAAGCTACAATGAGGCAAATCTATAAAATTTTGATGTTGATGTCTTCAATGTGGAGAAGTATAAACATTGTTTTCGGCATGTCAGGATCAGGGCCCTCTGTCAGAATACAGGGACAATTGTTTATTTTTGTGCATGAAATACAGACATGGCTGAAGACCTGATTATAGAACGCAATGCCGGCAAAGCCGGGCAATATGAGTCGCTGCTTCCGCAGCTGCAGGCTTTACTTCCGGGCGAGACCGACCCGGTCGCAAACATGGGCAACTTGTGTGCTGCGCTGAAAGAGCAATTTGGCTGGCTTTGGGTTGGGTTTTACCTGGTAAAAGGCGATGAGCTGGTGCTTGGCCCGTTCCAGGGACCCGTAGCCTGCACCCGCATCCGCAAAGGAAAAGGTGTCTGCGGTACCGCCTGGGCAGAAGCGCGGACGCTGATCGTTCCCGACGTGGAAGCATTTCCCGGGCATATTGCCTGCAGTTCGCTGTCACGCTCAGAAATTGTGCTACCACTGGTGTCTGAAGGACAGGTCGTTGGTGTGCTTGATGTCGACAGCGTTGATTTGAATAGCTTTGACAGCACAGATGAGAAATACCTTACCAAAGCTTTAACCCTGCTGAATTATGCCGGATAACCGGAAGCTCCCCGCCGATTTTTATCTGAATAATAACGTCATCAAATTGGCTGTAAGTCTTTTGGGAAAAGTGCTTTATACAAAAATTAATGAACAGATAACCGCCGGGATCATCGTAGAGACAGAGGCTTATAACGGTGTTACAGACAAAGCATCGCATGCCTATGGCGGCCGACGCACAAACCGTACAGAAATCATGTACGGGGCAGGCGGCGTTTCATACGTCTATCTTTGTTACGGCATGCACTGTTTGTTCAATGTGGTCACCTCGGGGCCGGGCGAACCTCATGCGGTGCTTGTGCGCGGCATTGAGCCGCTTGAAGGGCTGGAGCTGATGATGGGCAGGCGAAAAGCACTGGTGCACAAGCCGAACCTGACAGCGGGTCCAGGTTCGGCAGCAAAAGCCCTGGGAATTGACCGCCTGCTAAACGGTCAGGACCTGACAGGCGACCACATCTGGATAGAGGATCACGGCATTCGGTATGCCGAAAACCAAATCGTTTCAGGGCCCAGAATAGGAGTAGACTATGCAGGCGAAGATGCGCTGCTTCCCTGGCGATTTTATGTTCGGGGCAATCCCTATGTCAGCAAGCCTAACAAGGGTTGATTGTCGCATTTCAGAAACCTTTCGATTCAATTGTTGTTTCTTGGAAGTAAACCGGAGCAGGTCCGGAAAAATCAAAAAAAACATGAAAAACGAAAAGAATATTGCCATTCTGAAAGAGAAAGCAGAAGCCGTGCGCATCTGCATGTTTACGACCCTGTCAAAAGACGAAGATGAGCTCTCAAGCCGCCCAATGGCTACTGCGAAAATTGAGGAAAATGGCAGCATCTGGTTCTTCACCAACGAATACTCCCTGAAATCTGAAGAAATATCGCGCGAGAACGAAGTGCTGCTGGCTTACAGCAATCCCTCAGACAACACGTATATCGCCGTAAAGGGTAAAGCCGAACTGGTGGACGATGATGTGCGAAAAGCAGAATATTTTAATCCGTTTGTCAAAGCGTGGTTCCCGGACGGTCTGGAAGACCCCCGTTTAACCCTGATTAAGGTCACACCTTCGGCTGCTGAGTACTGGGACAGCAGCTCATCAAAAATGGTGGTATTGTTCAACATGCTGAAGGCAGTGGTTACCGGGAAACAGCCTGATATGGGCGACCACGATACCATTAAATTTTAACAGTACACGCGAAAACGGTATCTTGACGTGATGCAGGCAGAATCAGCTATTTGCGCAGCACTCGATCAACACGGCTTCGCATTGTTACCGGGCATTTTTGATAAGGCGGAAGTCAGGCCGCTGACCTCGCTCATTGACGGACTGGAACCGGAGGGCGAAAAGTTCAGACGACGTGCCGGTGTGTTTGCCATCAGGCAGTTTCTGGAGGCCGCGCCCGCCGTATTTCCCCTGATCTTTAACCGGCGGCTTGCCCACCGGCTCGGGCGGATCATCCCGGGTTTCAGTTTGGTACGGTCGGTGTTTTTTGATAAACCTGAAGGCTCAAACTGGTTTGTACCGCCGCACCAGGATCTTACCATCCAGCTGACCGGGAAGGTGCCCTCAGCCAGTTTTACAAACTGGACCGTGAAAGACGGCCGTTTTGCCGCCCAACCTCCGGTTCGAGTACTCGAAGGCATGCTGACCGTACGCGTTCACCTCGATAACACTGACGAAAGCAACGGCGCCCTTCAGGTGCGGCCCTGCTCACACCGGCTGGGGATCATTGAGACAGAACGGGTATCGCTCGCCGGAAGAGATTATGTTACCTGTACGGCAAACGCCGGCGATGTACTACTGATGAAGCCGCTGCTGTTGCACCGGTCGTTAAGAAGTGACGCTGCAGCGAGGCGGCGGGTCATTCACCTGGAATTTTCGGCAGATTCGCTGCCAGATGGCGCGCGCTGGTCAGAACGTCAGGAATTACCAGGAACGCCAATTGTATCATTAAACAATCAATTATATGACTTCTAACATCCCCGAAGGGCACCATCAGGTGCTTCCTTACCTGATCCTGGCAGAGGCAGGTAAGTTCTATCATTTTATGCAGCAGGTCTTTGGCGCCACCGAGCGTTCCAGGGTGCTGCGAGAAGACGAAAACACCGTCATGCACGGCGAGTTGCAGGTAGGCGACACGGTTATCATGTATGCCAACGCCACGGCCGACTGGCCACCGCAGCCGGCAGGTCTTTTTATTTATGTTGATGATGCAGATGCAGCCTTTCAGCGTGCACGCGATGCCGGTGGCGAAAGCATCATGGAACCACAGGACCAATCGTATGGCCGGAGTGGCGGCATCAGGGATCCGTTCGGGAACACCTGGTGGATCACGACGCCCTAACTGAAAAATCAACGTATGCGCTTCAATGGCGGCGATCTTTTTGCTAATATTGAAGCGCATGAATTTTGAAAACACACTGGCATTTGCCAAGGCCCTGGACCAGGCCGATGAGCTTGCCGCTTTCCGGCATGAATTTTTATTTCCGCAGCAGAACGGGAAGACCATGCGTTACTTCTGCGGTAATTCCCTCGGCCTTCAGCCGGTAACTGCCCGGGCGGCGCTCGATGCACAGCTGGCCAACTGGCAGCAGCATGCGGTAGAGGGGTGGTTTACAGGCCAGCAGCCCTGGATGTTTTACCACAAGGAACTGAAGCGGCTCATGGCTCCGGTTGTCGGCGCCACAGAGGCTGAAGTTTGCCCCATGAATACCCTGACCGTTAACCTGCACCTGCTGCTCGTTAGCTTTTACCGGCCCGATAGCCACCGTTTCAAGATATTAATGGAAGCGGGGGCTTTTCCCTCAGACCAGTATGCCATCGAGAGCCAGATACGTTTTCACGGTCTGGACCCTGCAGCATGCATTGTTGAAGTTTCCCCCCGCCCCGGCGAGCAGCTGCTGCGCACACAAGATATTCTCGATGCCATTCATGACCACCGCGGCGAACTTGCCCTGGTGTTGTTCGGTGGTATTAACTATTATACCGGGCAGCTGTATGACCTGGAAAAGATAGCGGGAGCGGCCCGTGGTGCCGGAGCGCGTGTTGGTTTCGATCTGGCCCATGCCGCCGGCAACGTTCCGCTGGCACTGCATGACTGGCAGGTTGATTTTGCCTGCTGGTGTTCATACAAATACCAGAACGCTGGCCCGGGCGGCATTGCGGGCATCTTCGTGCATGAACGGCATTTTGACGATCGCGATCTGAAAAGATTTGCAGGGTGGTGGGGTTACGAGGAAGAGCGGCGTTTCCTCATGCAGAAAGGCTTTGTTGCGGGGGCGGGCGCCGACGGCTGGCAGGTCAGCTGTACCCAGGTACTACCCATGAGCCTTTACCATGCGGCACTGCTGCAGTTTGAGCGCGCCGGTTTTATGGAGCCGCTGCGTCGAAAGAGCATGGAATTGACGGCCTACCTGTATTGGGTCATCGGCGAGGTGAACCGTGCCGCCGGTAGCATCCTCTTCGAGATCATTACCCCGGCTGCACCGGCCGAGCGCGGTGCGCAGCTGTCAATTGTTGCAAAAAACAAGGGCAAGGAAGTGTTTGATGCGCTTGTTGAGCGGCAGTTTCTGGGCGACTGGCGCGAGCCCGATGTGATCAGGCTTAGCCCGGTGCCGCTTTACAATTCCTTCGAGGATGTATACCTGCTTGGCGAAGCGCTCCATGACATCAGCAGCAAACTATTCGCTTCATAAATTCGTTATCAGTCGTTATACCAGGTTAACTGAACACGCTACATGATCAATTATAATCCTAAAGACTGGATCAGCTTTATTTTTCGCATACACCGTGCAGATACTTTTTACAAGCTCTGGCCGCTCATGGTCAGCGTTGCAGTCCTTTCTGGCGGGCTCGCCTTTCTGGAGCTGAATTTCCTGAAGCTCTCGGCCAGCGATACGGTCAGAAATGTGGCCATGATGCACAACCTGCTTGGTTTCGTGATTTCCATGCTGCTCGTTTTTCGAACCAACTCCTCTTATGACCGCTGGTGGGAAGGCCGCAAGCTGCTGGGCGGACTTACAAACGTAAGCCGGAATTTTGCCATGAAGATCAGAGCCATGAAGCTGGAAAGCAAGGAGAATGAATTTTTTGAGTATGCCATTCCGAAATATGCTTTCGCGCTTAAAGAGCATTTGCGAGAGAAAAAATACTTTGGTAAAAACAGCATCCTGATCGAAGTCGAAGAGGCAAAACACATTCCCAACCAGATCGCTGGCCGCATGATCAGCCGGGTGTTTGAACTTGCGGCGGCGGGCAAGATTCCGCAAGAGCAGCTGATCAGCTTAAACGCAGACCTGAACCAGTTTACAGACATCTGCGGGGGGTGTGAACGAATCAAAAACACACCGATACCTTTTTCATACAGTGTATTTATCAAGAAGTTCATCTTTGTGTACGTCATTACACTGCCCATTGGCTGGGTATTCAGTCTTGGGTATTGGGTGATCCCGATTGTGCCCTTCATCCTGTACGTGCTGGCGAGCCTGGAACTGATCGCCGAGGAGATCGAAGATCCCTTTGGGTACGACGCGAATGACCTGCCGGTCGATACGATCTGCAACAACATCGAACGGCATGTAGGGGAAATTCTCGGACATGCTTAAAATCGCCTACGACCCGATCTACGCGCACCCGCTTCCCGAAGGGCACCGTTTTCCCATGCTAAAATATGAGTTGATTCCCGGGCAGCTGCTCCATGAAGGCACCATTACTGAAGACAATCTTTTCAGTCCGCAGCCGGTTAACGAAGCCGACATCCTGCGTACACATGAAGCCGAGTACTGGGGAGCCCTGAAAACGCTGACCTTACCGCCGCCGGCCCAGCGACGCATCGGCTTTCCGCTGACCGCCGACCTGGTAGACCGTGAACTGCGCATTACGCAGGGCACGATAGATGCCTGCCGGTTCAGTATGGTGTATGGCATTGCGTTCAATGTAGCCGGTGGTACACACCATGCCGGCAGCAACTGGGGTGAAGGTTTTTGCCTGCTGAACGATCAGGCCATCGCTGCCAACCACCTGCTGCACACAGGCCAGGCAGGGCAGGTACTGATCATTGATCTTGATGTGCACCAGGGCAATGGGACAGCCGAGATCTTTACACATGAGCCACGGGTCTTTACGTTCTCCATGCACGGCGACAAAAACTTTCCCTTTAGAAAAGAACGTTCTGACCTGGATCTTCCCCTGGCCGATGGCACCGGCGACGATGTTTACCTGGAATTGCTGGGCCGGCACCTGCCAATGCTGTTTGACCAGGTGCAGCCCGATTTTGTCTTTTACCTGGCCGGTGCCGATGTGCTGGCAACCGATAAACTGGGGAAACTGGCACTGAGCAGGGAAGCCTGCCGCGAGCGCGACCGCATGGTGCTGCAGGCCTGCCTTGATAGAGGTGTTCCCGTGCAGGTAAGCATGGGAGGGGGTTATTCTGAAGACATTCGGCACATTGTAGAGGCACACTGCAACACCTATCGCCTTGCCGTGCAGCTCTTTGGCTGATCAGCTTCGCGGATGGTACTGTGTAACCACTTCACGCAGGTAGTTGCGGTCCAGATGTGTGTAAATTTCGGTCGTTGTGATGCTCGCATGGCCAAGCATTTCCTGAACGGCACGAAGGTCGGCGCCGCCTTCAACCAGGTGCGTAGCGAAAGAATGCCGGAAGGTATGCGGACTGATGGTCTTTTTGATTCCCGCCTTCAACGCCAGTCCTTTGACGAGGTTGAAAACGCTGATGCGCGAAATCCGTTTCCCGAACCTGTTTAAAAAAACGTAGTCTTCGTGGCCTTTTTGTACCGGCTGGTGTACCCGCACCTCACCGAGGTATATCGCCAGCATGTTCGCTGCTGCATTGCCCATGGGTACCAGACGCTCTTTATTGCCTTTTCCGGTTACCTTCAGAAAGCCGATTTCGGGGTGCAGGCCCGAGCGCTTAAGTTCGACCAGCTCA
This sequence comes from Pedobacter yulinensis, assembly GCF_003029735.1. Taxonomy (GTDB): domain Bacteria; phylum Bacteroidota; class Bacteroidia; order Sphingobacteriales; family Sphingobacteriaceae; genus Pedobacter; species Pedobacter yulinensis. The sequence goes on along the minus strand of NZ_KZ686269.1, from coordinate 924,632 downwards.
GTTACCCGGAGTCCGCAGCCGTACAAGACCTCGATCATGGCTTTGTTGCGCATGCCTTCAGGTTTCGACGCATCGATCGCGGCGATCATGCTGTTGATCTCATCGAGGTTCAGGGTGTCAGGCAGCTTGCGCGAAAGCCTGGGCCCCTCAAGCAAACCCGCAGGGTCCTGCTCAATCGCGTTCTCCAAAAGCAGGTAATGAAAAAAAGATTTAAGCCCGGAAACGATGCGTGCCTGTGTGCTGGCTTCCATGCCCATCTCGTACAGCATGACGAGCAGCCCCTGAAGATCTTCAGAGCCGATAGCGGCCGGTACGGGATCCTTTCCCTGCAGCTGCAGGTATGAGATCAGCTTCCCGACATCTTTGACATAGGCGGCGACAGAATTTGCGCTGAGTCCGCGCTCCAGCTGCAGGTACGACCGGAAGCCATAAAGGTGCTGTTTGAGCTGCACAAAAAATTTGAATAAATGATTTTAAGGCCTAAGTTTGGCGCATGAAGATACAAATAATAAACGGACCGAACCTGAACCTGCTTGGGGTGCGTGAACCCTCCGTTTACGGAAATATGGACTTTGACACGTACATCGCCACGCTTCGTGAACAGTTCCCGAATGTTCAGATCGACTATTACCAGAGTAACGTAGAAGGCGAGATCATCAACAAACTTCATGAAACAGGATTTTCTTACGATGGGATCGTGCTCAACGGAGCAGGGTTTACTCACACATCGGTAGCCATAGGCGATGCCATTGCCGCCATCAAAACTCCTGTAGTTGAGGTACATATCTCGAACATTTACGCCCGGGAAGAGTACCGGCATATGTCGCTCACCGGAAAATATTGTAAAGGGGTACTGACCGGCTTCGGACTGGACGGTTACCGCATGGCTGTAGACTGCCTGGTCAGGAAGTAGTGCCGTAACAAAACTGATAACTTTTTTAGGAATGCCGGCGCAAGCGCTACTTTTATGCAGAGCACGTTAATTTAGATATGGCGGTTGTGGCTTCTGGCTGCAGCCGCTTTTTTTCAATATGAAGACAGCTTATAAATCCCTCGCACAACGGCTCATCGGCATGTCATGTTCCCTGCTACCCTTGCCGCTGACGGCGCAGCACCTGTCGCTCCCGGATGGCATCGAGGGCAGCACAACGGTCTTCGACCTGAAGCACAAACAATGGCACTATACCGACGAGCGGGATGCCCTGCACGAATCCCTGCCCGCCTCAACCTTCAAAATACTCCATTCCTGCATTGCATTGGAAGAAGGTGCCGTTGCTGATGAACGCCAGGTGCTGAAGTGGGATGGTACCGTTAACAAGTTCCTTGGCGAACCGTTCGCCGCCTGGAATGCCGATACCGACATGGAGCAGGCGTACCGGAACTCAACCATCTGGTTTTATGCAGAGATGGCCCGACGAGTCGGCAGACCGGTCTACCGTCGGTATTTCAAAGCCAGTTCGTATGGCAATGGCGATCTGCGCGAAACAGGTACGGACTTCTGGAACTACGGAACGTTTGGGGTAACGCCGGTTGGCCAGATCAATTTTCTGCGAAAGCTCTATTCCCGGCAACTGCCGTTTTCAGAACGTACCTATGCGATCGTGCAGCGGATCATGCGTACTGAACACGACGGCGGGGTGTTTTACGAAAAAACGGGCTGGACCCGGCAGGATGGAAAAGATATAGGCTGGTATGTCGGTTTTGTCGAGCAGAAAGCCAACGTTTATTTTTTCGCCACGCGATTAACAAAAAAGGCCCTGACCGCGCATCCTGGTTTTGGCGCACTGCGCAAATCGGTTACCATTGCGGTATTGAAGAAACTAGCCGGGGAGAAATAATGTGTCGTATAGAGCAGTTCAGCCTGGGCCGTCGCCTTTGCGCCCATCATGGTCAGCCTGCTCAATCGTCATCCCGGCAAAGGCAACGGCCAAGGAAGACCAACATCCAGACTACGCTATCGCTAACGACAACCCTGAGTCAAAGTTCATCGCGCGGGGAGGAATAATCTCTACTTCGGCAACTTTTCCATTCTAACAACCACAGGGATCGAGTTCAAAGACCGCAGAAAAGCCACGATCGCTGTTTTTTCGCTGTTGCTAAGCCGCAATCCGCGCAGCAATTTGTCGTTTTTAGGCAGGAGGGGGTCGTTAACCTGCTCGGGCCGCACCCGCTGTACGGGCATGCCGATGTTATACATATTCATGACACCCTCCATATCAGGGAACAGGCCGTTATGAAACCAGGGGGCGGTACGCATCACATTACGCAGTCCGGGGGTTCTGAAGCGCCCTACGTCTTCGACATTTTTGGTCACCTCATAGCGGCCCAGGTCCTGGTATTTACGTCCATAATAGGTGAGGCCCAGGTTATGGAACTCGCGGTCGGTAAACATAGGGCCATTGTGACAGTTGATGCAGCGGGCCTTGGTGCGGAAGAGGTGCAATCCAACAACCTGTTCATCTGTCAGCGCATTTTTTGTACCCGTAATGAACCGGTCAAAATCAGTGCGCCGGCTCACGATGGTGCGCTGGAATGTCGCCAGACTTTCGAAGATCCGCTTATTCGTCACCTTAGCCGATCCGAAGGCAGCCTGAAAATACGGCTGATAACCTTTTATCTTTCCGATCTTTTTGGCCAGTTCCTTCACGTCCTGGTGCATCTCATTGTGTGCGGCAATGGGGCTTTCGGCCTGGTCCTCCAGCGCCGCTGCCCGGCCGTCCCAGAATAGCCGCTCCGCATACCATACATTTTCGAGCGAGGGTGCATTACGCTTGTTGGGCTGGTGGTCGTGACCTACCGAAACCTGCCGGCCATCGGTCCAGTTCAAATCGGGCGCGTGACAGCTGGAGCAGGAAATCTGGTTCGAACCCGAAAGGCGGGGATCAAAAAACAGGATCTTTCCCAATTCGACGATTTTTTGAACTGAATCATTCTTCAGATCCACGGGCGAGGGCAGGAGTGGCCCCAGTTCCTCGAACTTTGCACCGCTGTCTACATGCGGTTTAGGCCACCGGGCAGATGGTCCTGAGTAAAGTTTACGCAGGGAATCGACCGGAATGGGATCGTCTTCCTGGTATTCGCTGCCGCGGAAAGAAATGATGGCGAGAACACAAAATACAAGAGCCAACGCTGCTAAAACCCGTTTCATGCGCTAAAAATAAAGATTTATACTGATGTTGCTAAAAAAACGGTCAGATCCGGGATTGGTCATCGCGCCGGCAACATGTTTCAATTGTTTCCATTTGGTGAGGTAGGTTCCTGACCAGGCAAGCCCCGTACGCAAACCGGGTACCAGTCGGGCTGTAACCAGGCTGAGGTTGAAATCAAGGGCAGCAAACTCACTTGTATTGTAAGCAAAATCAGGATAAATTACACCCCGGCTGAAAACCGTCTCCTGGCTTGCCGGCACACTCAGGCGATTGTCTGAAGACCAGGAAAAGCGGCCCCCGGCATCAACCCGTACCTGATCGCCGCTGCTGAACCGGTTGAGAAAGCCTGCGCGTATACCGGGTTCGAACCGTGTAAAAGACACCTGATGTGCACTGATAATATCTTCGTGTGCGGTAGTGGAATAAGCAAGCGAAATCCCAAAATCGGGTTTGAAACTTGTCGCCCCCTTGTCAAACCGCAAGGTGTAAGCCGCTGCAGCACTGGTCTGGTCATAATAATAATTGGTCCCGCCCTTGGTCACATTAAAATCGCTCGCGGCCGTATTTGAAGCAGTTAGCTCAAGTTGTTGCGTGCTTTTGTCATTGTGGTAGGTGAAAAGCCCCTGAACGTCGAGCCTTGCGGTATTAAACCTGCCGATATCAGCCGTCGCGGTCGAACGCTCCAGACGGATCATGTTTGTTTCCCCGCGCTTTTCATAGCGGACAGAACTCATGATTTCCAATCGGTTTCCTGCATAAACATAACCTGCCTCCCCACCATATACCCGCACACGCCGGTGAAATTCCTGGTTGCCCTGGCGAATGGCGATCAGACCATAACCCTGAATCAGGTAGTTTATTCGGTCCGGGAACGCGGGGCTGAGCCGGTACTGAATACTCTTGAACGTGAGGATATTCTGCTCATCTCCGTACCCCCAGATGCCCCCGGCATACCAGGTGTGGCTTGCGTGCTGATACGTTACCTGCGGACGCAATTTCAAAGAAAAGGCATTGACCTCCGGCCGGGGATCGACGGACCGGGTCGAGGTTTTAAAATCGTAATCGATACCCGAACCGATATTCAGTTTGCCAGGTACGAGCGCATACAGCAGCATGCCAGACAGGCTATACGCCGTTCGCTGGAACGGTCCCGGCTTGATCGATCCGTAATAATACGGTTGCTCAACATCCTCTGTTCCTTTGGCGCTCCAGGCCAGGCTGTCCTGGTAATTCCGCGTCAGTTTAATCCGTCCCCAGGTCCGAAAACGTTTAAACGTATTGATTCCTTCAATGCCCAGACGCGCCTGCTGATCCATGAAAGGCTGCTGTGCTTTGCGGAACGAACCCCGGGTAAGTCCGTAACCCACTTCGATGGCTGCAGTCGAACTATCTTTAAAGCTGGCCAATCCGGCAAGGTTGCCGGTCTGGTAGCCGAATTGCCGGAGCGCGATGGGGTTCAGATACAGGCTGTCTGCCGGCCGTTGCGCAAAAGCGCCGGCAGACAGGACGAACAGTGTTATGAAAAAGAAAACTCTCAAGGCTATTTAAATGCGGTTTTCGACGGATCGGCCCGGTCCAGTTCTGTAAAGTCGTTTTTAGAGTTGTTGGTGTCCTGAAGAACGCGACGACCGGCAACCGTTCGCGCAGTTTTGCGAATCAGCGACTGCGATGAATACTGGCCTTTTGATACAAATGTAAACCCGGCATCAAGGCTGGCCTGAAGTCTTTGGGGAAACTGGTTGTCGGAAAGGGGCGGCTGTACCTCGACAGCGTCAAGGACAACTGAAACCGGAATCTGGACATACAGTTTGGTGGATGCCGTTACATTGGTAATGTCTGGCGCTGCAAACTTGCCAAAAGACGCCACGTCCTGCGGGGTCTTTACCAGGAAATACGAGTCCCGGCCTGTGGCATCAAAAATGAGGTCGCGGTCGCCTCTCAGGATCACCGTCAGATTGGGCACACTTGGGTTGTTTACATCCGAATTGAGCGGATTGACACCCGGCTGATCGCCTACATACACCTCGAAATCGGCCTTGCTCAGATCGACAGTAAGCTCAGGATCACGCACGGTGATCTGCGTCCCGGTCGATCCGATATACGCACCCTTGTGGTTCAACGCCGTAGCGGCAATAATGATACTGGACCCGGGTTGCACGGGGTGCTGTTTTCCGGTACCGGGAATCATAAACATTGAACTGGCATAAATGTAATCTGAATTGGCCCTGGCATTGTTCATGCCTACTGCCTTTGTCCAGTCAAACTGGCCGCTGGGCAGGATGTAAGGCTTGGTAAAATCAATGGCTGTTTTTTTCGTGGGAATGCCATGTGCCTGTCCGAAACAAAGGCTGTCTGCATACAGCACCTTATTCGAGTTGTTGTAGATTTCAACAAAGCAGTCGCGGAAAGAAGCGCCATCCCGGCCGTTCGAGCCAGCATAATAAATCTGTTTCATAACCCAGTCGCCAATGGTTCCGGTCTGCAGCTCCAGCACCAGGCTGTTTTGCAGATTGATCAGCGACTGCGCTTTTGCACTGGCGTTGTAAACGATATCCTGTGTGGTGCTGATGCCGGTGGCCTGCGTATATTCAGCTGCAGCAATGGTCAGGCTGGCCTGAATGTCGTACGCACCGGGCATCAGGTTGTCAATTTCCACCAATCCCGTCGCGTCGGCCTGTGCTGCAAAAGATTGCCCGTTGTCTATATTTTGTACCGTTACCTTTGTTTTAGCCACGTCAAATCCATACGCAACCGCATTCGACTCGACCTGTAATTTGACCGAGAGTTTTACGGGTTGTACATCACCTGAACGGTCTTTCTTGCAGGCAGCAAACACCGCGGTAAGCAAAAGCAGGAAGAATAGATTTTTTTTCATAATTAAAATTTAAAAGATAATTCGGCTCCGACACTGATGGGGTCATTGAACACATACAATGTGCTGGTAGCCTCGTCGAAATACCGTGGTTGTACATTCAAAACGTTGTAAGCATTAATCGAAAAGCGAATACGTTTCCTGAACTCCTTTGACAGGCGCATGGACAGGTTGGCATAGGGAATGGGGAGACTCGCAAAAGAGTCGGCAGCCTGCGACTGCGCCAGATGGCCATAATCAGAATTCGCCGGGTCAAAATTGGCAATCGGGTAGCGCACCATATAGCGATCCAGATAGGCGATGGGTAGCCGCGAGTTCAGCGTTTTGGTCTCATCTTTCCAGGTCACATCCAGGATCGCCGAGACCACCAGTCCAAGTTTAGGGATGTGCGTGTTGGAATTGAGGCGGCTGGAAACAGACCACTTATCGTATTTATTGGCTTCATAAACGCCATACCAACCCTTTCTGCCTTCGCGGATGAATACTTCATTGGCAATGGCAGAGCGGTCGCCGGACTGTCGGTAGGTACTGTAGCCAAATACAGAATTAAAGGAGAAGCTGGTCTGAATAGCCGGTATTTTTTTGGTGTTGACCAACCATTCTATGCCTGAACTTGAGGAACTAACCAGGTTACCCACTTCCGAAATGGTCAGGCCTGGCCAGATGGTATCGCGTCCAGCAGAAACATAACCGGGTTTGTTAGCGCCATTTGGCACAGCGGTATAGACCGGAACCGCCAGCGGATAATAGTTTTGTTGCGTATTGAAACCCCGGCTGTTGACCTTGTGATACGCGTTAAGAGAGGTGGTGAAAAACGGCTTGGTCAGTGACATACCCAGCTCTATTTGTTGGGACCGGGCCGGTTTCAGGTCGCTGTTGTCTGGCACAAAACGCGTGGTATGAACCAGATAGAGGCTGTTTCGCACATCCCCTGTATAGTAATCAATTAAAGGTAAATCAATATATGTCGGTCCAGGATAGCGGTAGGCCATTGTAGGCGCTTTGCTGGAAATGCCATAAGCCACATTGGCTTTCAAGCCGTTGCCCAGTTCAAGGTTACTGTTTATCCTCGGTTGAAAACTGGCAAACCCATTTTGAAAGTCGAGGCGCAGGCCCGCTGCCGTATGCAGTGTCTTGCCAAAGATGCTGATCTTAAACCGGTCTTCAACATACGCACCGATGTTTACCAATGCGGGAACAAACTCGAAACTATAAGGGCGTTCGTTTTTGTTGCCTGAGTTGGGCAGCCGCGGACGGTTTGGGTCTGCCAGGACGCCGGTCCCGCCATTCGATGCGCGCGAAAAACTCAGGCCTGTACTGAGGGTATGAACGGTTTTACCAATTTGAAAAGCAGACAGGAGATCAAGGCCACTGTTGATGTTGAATGGCCTGCCAATGATGTGGTCAACAGCTGTATAGTTGCCCGGGATGTAAAAGCCCTCGTAGGTCCCGGTGGTATCTTTCCCGGCCATGCCGCGTGGCGAACCATTCAGGTAATAGTCAGCATAACTCTCGTTGTAGGAGCGGTCAATCCCGATGGTAAAGTTCAGCGATTTCAGATAACCGTGATCAAACGTGTAACTGGTGCGATTACCAATGCGGATGGAACGCGCCTTTGAATAGGTGCGGCGGAGGCGCTCGTCGTCGGGGTCAGTTTTAGCATTGTCGAATTTTTCGCTCAGATCGACCGACAGATTGTTTTTTAACCCTTTGGCAAAGTACGAAGTCCACATGGCGCCGCCGTTCAGCCGGCTGTATGCCTTCATTTTGTCGCGGGGATCATCATTGCTCATCAGATAATTGAGATTGATGTTGATGGCGCCGGCTTTATTCTTCAGCTTAAAACCCTTAGACAGCGACGTATTCGTTGAACCGCCGTTAAATCTTGCGGCGAACTGGTATGGCGTTTCGCCGGCCTGGCGGTTGATGATGACCGCGCCGTCAGTCATATCGCCATATTTTACAGGTGCTACGCCCTGGATGACCTCAATGCTCTCAATGTTATCGGCAGGAATGTCCCTCAAGTCGATACCACCAAAAGTAACGTCATACCGGCGGCTGTTTCTGGAATCAGATAATGTGCTGCCGCTTGCCCCGAAGGTGCCGAGGTTCCGGCTTTGCATGTTTGCATTATTGGTTTGAACAATGCCGTCTACAACAATGCCAATCCCCATCGAGTTGTTTGAAGCCGCAGCGCCGTCAAGATTGCCACGAAGCGTCAGGTTTTGCGGCCCCTGCAAATCAAGCGGCACCATCTTTTTACCCGGAAGGTTGTTCAGGATGTCCGTCAGGCTGAACGCCTGGGCTTGCTCAATCGCCTGCCGGTCAAACAGGAGCGAACTGTTTGAAGAGGCAGGCTGACGCACGAAATTTACCTCCACCTCGCGCAGGTTCAGGTTGAGCGGCTGAAGACGGAACAACAGGTCGCTGGACAGGCTGTTCACCACCGTATCGAGCGAACGGTAGCCCACGGCCGTAACGCGGATCTGCACTTTCCCAACGCCAGAAACCGAAAGACTAAATGCCCCATTTTCGGCTGCATAGCTTTGCAGGCCTGTTTCAGGGCTGGATACTGTGGCAAAGGCAATTGGGTCGCGCGGTCCGAAGATGCGACCAGAGATGCGCTGCTGCGCGACAGCATGAATAGAGATGATCAGAAAAAACAGCGTAGTAAATTTCGTCTTCAATGCGGGTAAATCCAATCTTGCGCAAAAATGCGCAAAAACCAGCAATCGCGACGAATTTATTTAGAATTAATCTTAATTAATGGTAGACATCAGTTGCCGCGTCTTGTTCTGAAACCTGAAGAACAGCAGGATAGAGGCTGTTACCAGTCCAAGCACCAGGCCATACCAAATGCCGTCTATTCCCCATCTAAGCTGGATGCCGAGCAGGTAACCGACCGGAATTCCTACTACCCAATACGAAAGGAAAGTGATCAGCGTAGGGACGTTCACATCGCCAATTCCGCGAAGAATGCCCAGGCCGACTACCTGTGTTCCGTCGAACAGCTGGAAAAATCCTGCAAGAATCAGCAACTGACTGGCGACGACAATGACCGCGCCGTCTGAAGTGTAGATATAAGGGAGCAGGTTGCAGGCCAGCATGAACAGCAGCGCCGTACAGGTCATAAACAGCAGGGTAACGTGGTAGCTTGCAATGGCCGAGCGGCGCAGGTCTGTAAATGCTTTCGCGCCCAGGTTTGTGCCCGTTTTAATGGTGGCAGCAGAGGCAATTCCGCTTGCCATCATATAAGTAATCGCCGCCAGGTTAATGGCCACCTGGTGCGCAGCCTGCTGTACTGCGCCAATGGTACCCGCAAGGATGGCCGCACCACTGAAAGCGCTGATCTCGAACAGGTACTGCAGGGCTACTGGCATGCCCAGTTTCACAATGCGCAGACCGCGTACCCGGTCAAAAAGTCCGAGCCGAAAGCCGGTGAGGTAAACTTTGAAGTGTTTCGAACGCATCACATACGTACACATCACAACAGCCATCAGGCAGCGGTCAATCAACGTGCTCCAGCCCACACCGTTTACGCCCATTGGTTCAATGCCAAACAAGCCTTTTACAAAAACGACACCCAGGATCACGTTAAGCACATTGCCCCAGATCGAAACCATCATGGCCTGTTTGGTGAAGCCCAGGCCCTCGGTAAACTGTTTAAAAGTCTGAAAAATAAGCAGCGGAATAATGCTGATGCCCAGCAGGCCGAGGTAGGGTTTGGCATAGGCCACCACATCCGGACTCTGGTTCAGGTGGTCAATGATCAGCAGCGTGCCGAAGTGGATAAAAAGATAAAGCAAAATGCCGACGGCAATATTGATCAGCAGGCTGACCGACAAAAGCCGGCCGCATTCTGCAGCGTTGCGTTCCCCGTTTTCGCGTGCTACGAGCGGGGTAAGTCCGTAGGAGATGCCCAACCCAAACACCATGACCAGCATAAATACGCTGTTCACGAGCGAGACGGCCGCCAGTTGCACGGTGCCGGCAAAATGCCCGACAATCACGCTGTCGGCCAGGTGTACCAGGGTGTGGCCGAGTTGCGAAACCACGATTGGGAGCGCCAGGTGCAGATTTTCCTTATAGTAGGATTTGTATTTTTGGTAGATAGAAGGGATCATAAGGCGACAAAGATCGTGATTTCCGCGTCAACTGAAGCTCATTTTTATCAGGAGGCCTGTAGTCCGCCGGCCTGGGTAAAATACTCCTCTCTCTCAGATGTATGGGCGCTGACCACTCCTGCAAGGATCAGGCTGACCAGGATTTTTTGTGTTTTGCGGTAGGAAGCGCGGATCAGCTTGCTGAACTGTTTGAGCGTAATGCGTCCGTTTTCTTCCAGGTAACTGAGCAGCTTTTTTTCATTATCTGAAAAAACGATGACCTGGTCGGTCGGTTGTGCGGTTTGTTTGAGTACATCGACGATGATCCTGCTGGCCAGAACGGTTTTATCCCGGATGCGGATATAGGCCCACCATTTGCCCTGTTCGTCGAGCGCATAGTGCGGCTTCGTATCGCTTTCAGGAATCTCTGCAACCAGGACCAATTTATCGTCTACATAAACTTCTTCGAAGCGGATGTCGATGGCCGGGCGACAGAACTGCGTGGCCGACTTTTCCAGCATGTAGCGTTCCTCGTCTTCGCTTTTCAGTCCTTTGATGCGGCCATCGTCGGCGACGCCGACCAGCAGTTTGCCGCCCTGGTTGTTGGCAAAAGCGACGAGGCTCTTGGCGATTTTTTCGTTGCTGGTAATGGTCTTTTTAAAATCGAGGGTCGTTCCTTCTCCCTGGAGGATGAGCTTCTTGATGTTCATGACGCATACAAGGTACAAAATTATCTGCAGGGGTTCGTCGACCGGATGTCAGATCGGAAGGTAGCTGGCCGTATGGGCACAAAACGCGGGTGGGGAGCGGAGCGCAAAAAAAAAGCCGGTTGGTGAACCGGCTTTTTGGGGATAGCAAAATTATTTTGCGTTTTTCTTTTCAGTAACTTCGGTGCGGATTTCCTGAGCAAGTACTTTCAGGTCTTGCATGCCTTTACGTACGCGTGTTCCGGCTGCTGCATTTCCAGCGCTATAGAATTTTTCTACGTCGGTTTCGATTGAAGCAACGAGTGCTTTCACTTTCTCGAATTTTTCCATATTTATCTGTTTTAAATTTTTTCAATAATAGCCAAAGAATGTTATTTCCCGGCACTTTTTGTGTTTTTTTTCTTTGCGGCGCACAACTGGCTGACCTGTAGTGCCTAAAGATCAACTTAACCCGCAGAAGCAACATGCATATTGTGTTGCTTACCCCTTCAGAACGCTGCAAACAGGCATTTGTTATTGGGTAAGGGCTGTGTTTTTGCATGAAAGCTGAAAATTCTTTTGCAAGATATTCAGTAATGTTAAAATAATAATTCTATATTTGCACTCCCAAAAACGGGAAATGATTCCGTAGCTCAGCCGGTAGAGCATAACACTTTTAATGTTGGGGTCCTGGGTTCGAGTCCCAGCGGGATCACAGAAAAACACCTCAAAATGGCTTAAAACCCTGCAGATGACATCATCTGCAGGGTTTTTTGTTTTTGGACTGTGCCAAAATATGCATCAAATCGCATCCTTAAGGTGTCCGATTCGGTGCTTCGGAACTGCACCGTTTTTCGCAGCACCGAATAGCTTGTAAAATACTGTATATCAAAATGTTTTACAGATAAACATCTTGATATTGATTCGGCATACAGGAAAAATCCCAAAGAGCTTAAAAGTTGGGCTGAGCAGGAGGAAGAAAGATTGCGTGCCATTAGAAAAGTCGAAGAAAGTGCAAGGCAGTCCATCGAGCAGGCAGAACGGGAAAGAGAAGAAGTGAATCGGTTGAAAGAGCGAAAAGACGGGGATTTCAAATAAAACATAACCTCGCATTGCCAAAAGAAAAGGGCGAACTTATATTAAAATTTTGGAGGGCAAAAATATATCACCACATTTGACATATAGTGTCAAGTGCAAATTTTCAAACGACAATATGAACGTTAAACAAACAACAGGTGAGATATTGCGAGAAAGCCGAGAAAAAAAAGGGTTACTGCTTAGACAAGTAGCTGCCTTACTCGACATTGACACAGCAATACTAAGTAAAATAGAACGTGGGGAACGAAAAGCAACCAAGGAGCAAATTTTAAAACTTGCTGATATTCTCGACCTAAAAAAGGACGAATTGCTTATTCAATATCTTAGTGAAAAAATTGCTTATGACCTCGTGAATGAAGATGTAGCTGGAAAGACATTAAAGGTAGCGGAACAAAAAGTTGCCTATTTAAAAAGTAAGAAATGAATCAAGACGAACTAAAGGAACATATAAATTGGATAAATCCTCTTGCAGACAAGGAAAAAGTGAGTTTGCAGGAATATTTGGAGTTTTACAAAAACAGAATTACGCAAGACAGCGAAAGGCTTTTTGTTTCTGATTTTTTATTTCCGCTACTTGGTGAAGAAAATATAAAATACGTTGTTCCTCAATATCCGTTTCTTGATTCCGAAGGTAGGACAAGGCGAATAGATTTTGTATTGTGGAAAGGCGATAAAAAATTGGCGTTGGAAGTAAACGGAGAAACTTACCACGCAGAAGGCGTTATTGCCCGAGAAATGTATGATGATAACCTGAACCGTCAAAACGAAATCCTAAGTGCAGGTTATTTTCTTTTACGCTTTTCTTATTCGCAGCTACAACACCCGCTTTGGAGAAAGCAAGTCAGCGATAGCATAAGACGACTTATCTATAGGAATATACCTGAACTCCTATCTGAAAATTTGGTTGAGCCAAACCATCTACAACAACAGACATTGCAACAACTTGATTTGCGTAGAAGTTTCGGCTGGAAAAAAGGAATAGTTGTTTTGCCGACAGGAACAGGGAAAACATTTTTGTCAGCGTTTGATACGAAGAAAGTAACAGGCAAAATACTATTTATCGTTCACAGACTTGATATTTTAAGCCAGTCGAGAGACTCTTTTGAGAAAATCTATCCGAAAGAAGCGTTGGGACTTTTGACTGGTGATGTGAAAGAAAACACGGATGCCCGTATTCTTTTTGCTTCAAAGGACACATTGAGAAATCCTGATGTTTTATATCAATACAAAGCCAATGAATTTGATTACATCATTGTTGATGAAGTTCATCACGGACAAGCTCAATCCTATCAAATCATCCTTGATTACTTTCAGCCCAATTTCTTTATGCTTGGCTTAACAGCCACGCCTGACAGAATGGACAGAAAGGATATTTTTGAACTGTTCGACTACCAAAAAGTTTTTGAATACACGTTAAACGAAGCTATTGAAAATGGCTTTCTTGTCCCTTACACTTATTACGGACTAAAAGATAATATTGATTATTCCCAAATCCGTTATAAGGGAAACAAATATAATGTCAATGACCTTGATAGAGCCTTAATCATAAAAGGCCGCAATGAACAGATTTTAAAGGAATATTTAAAAAAAGGAAAAGGATTTAAAACAGTTGGTTTTTGTGCTTCTGTAAAGCATGCGGAAGCAATGGCGAAGTTTTTCAATGAAAATGGTATTCCGTCTTATGCGATTACTTCCGAAACACCAAACCGAAACGAGTTAATAAAACAATTCAGAGAAAATAAATTCACTGTCGCATTCACCGTTGACTTATTTAATGAGGGAGTAGATTTTCCCGATTTACGAGTTTTACTGTTCTTACGACCAACTGAATCAAAAACAGTTTTCATTCAGCAACTTGGCAGAGGATTAAGACTTTGCGGAGGAAAAGACAATGTGACCATCCTCGATTTTATCAGCAACTACCAAAAAGCGAACAAAATTCGTGAGTACCTTTCCAAAGGAAAGAACGAACAGAAAAATCCGAAAACAGGCAGAATTGAAAAAATCATTTACGAGTATTCGCCGAAATGTGCTGTTCATTTCGATGCTGAAGTAGAACAAATACTTGATGCACAAGACAAAGCAGGTAGAGAAATTACCAAAGAAGATTTAATTGCAGCTTACTATGATTTAGCCGAGTCGTTAGGACGGAAGCCAACACAACAGGAAATCAATGAGCAAGGCGAATTTAAAGTTGCTCGTTATCTCGCTCTATTCGGTTCTTGGGTGAAATTCTTGCGGGAAATCGGAGAATTTACAGAGGCGAGCTATCATTTCCCGCAAGGCTTACATCTTGGACACATTTTGTATATTTTGAAAACGTTGCTTGGCGGACGTTTGAAGGGAATGCACCTTGACGAAAAGTATATCCGAATTAGAGGAAACCTTGGCGAAGACAGATTAGGAGCATTTCAACGACAAACTAAATACAAGCTGCAAGGTTTAATGGAACTTGGTTTAGTTGTTGACGATAGAAAAGTAGGCGCAGACATTGACTACGAATTACAGCTTACGCCAAAAGGAAAAGAAGTAGCGGAAGCACTAAAACCGTTATTCAAAAAGCTTGACCTAACATTTAAGGGCAAAGATAGAGATATTCCGTCTTGGGAAATGAACGCCCAACCGTCCACTTTCAATGAAGCATTAAGACACTTCATTCAGCAATACCCGAAAGAGGGAAAACTTATTACAAAAGTTTTATTGGATATGCACGCTGTCGGTCTAATGCTCAACTACCTTTATCGAGTTGAACGCAAAGCAACCATCACCAAAAACAGCATTTACCAAAATTTCTTTAAAGCATCATTTGTTGCCAATTATTGCGACCGAAACGGTATAGAAGCTGCAACCGAAGAAGGAGCAAGGAGGAGATGCCCGTTTCTTCTAAATATTCTTGAAGCAACAGGAGTCATCAAACAAGAGACAAGCTCAATCGAAGTATTGGAGTTTGTTCTTTCCAATCAAATTTTAGCAATTCAACATAATGAAAACGAGCGAGAAATAGCGGAACGTATCAACAAAATTGAAAACGCACCTGACAAACTTCCAAAAGAGGAAGTTTCATTATTAAAAGAAACTTTTGGTAAAGAGTTTCTTTCTGAAAAGTATTAT
This sequence comes from Pedobacter yulinensis, assembly GCF_003029735.1. GTDB lineage: Bacteria > Bacteroidota > Bacteroidia > Sphingobacteriales > Sphingobacteriaceae > Pedobacter > Pedobacter yulinensis. Next base: position 909,613 of record NZ_KZ686269.1, on the reverse strand, counting down.
TTAAAAACATTTAAAATCATAAAATAGCATGGCAAATAAATCACATTTCAACGCAGGACATATAGCGATGAACACGCTAAAAAAGAATGGTGTCGCTCACAGCAGTCAGATTGAAACAAAAATGCCTGAAAAAACCTATCATGGTTTATTCACAAAAGATGCTGTTGAATTTTTAAAACAAATGCCTGATTCATCAGTACAGTTGGTTTTAATTGACCCACCATATAATATTGACTTGGCTCATTGGGACACTTTTGAAAATTACCTTGATTGGGCAAAACAATGGTTAGATGAAATATACCGAATACTTACTGACACAGGTAATTGTGTAATCTTTGGTGGCTTCCAATATCAGGATTTAAAGAAGGGCGACTTATTGGAAATTATGCACTACACGAGACATAACACTGATTTACGTTTCACAAATCTCGTAATTTGGTATTACAAAAACGGAATGAGTGCCCATCGTTTTTTTGCAAACCGCCACGAGGAAGCAATATGGCTGTCAAAAACCAAAAATTACTTTTTTGATTTGGATTCCGTTCGTGTACCTTACGATGAAGAAAGTAAGAAGACGGCATTAAAAGACAAACGCCTCTTGCCAGAAAGTATCGAAAAAGGCAAAAATCCTACGAATGTTTGGGAAATCGGAAGGCTTAATGGAAATTCCGTAGAACGTGTTGGACACCCAACACAGAAACCACTTGAACTGATCCGTAGGTTTGTAAAAGGATTGTCTTATCCAGGTTCTTTGGTGCTTGACTTTTTTGGCGGTTCGGGAACTACAGGACGAATTTGTATTGAAGAAAGTAGAAACTCTATCTTAGTGGATAACGACCCCGCAATGTTAGATTATTTCAAGAAGCATAGGCAATCAATGAATGGCAATATCTTTTCTGCACCTTACGAAATTAAAGTGAGCCCTAATCTGGATGAATTTTTGGGCATTGTGAAAAACGAAGTTGAAATAGAATGTTAAATAAGATTACTAAAGCATGGAAGAAAGAACTTTACAAGACCTATCTGAAGTAATTCAAAGCTCAAATATCAATTTTCTCTTTGGTGCAGGCACTTCTACACCTTTTCTTCCATTGCTTGGTAATATAGAAAAATTACTCAACGAAGCAGCAGACGAAACGGCAAGAGAAACACAGTACAAAGAGTATTTCAATAAAGTAATGTTGCCTAATAAAAAGGTAATTGACAATTCTATTTCAACTGATGAATACGAACAAACAAAAAAGAGCTATGACGACTTTTTTCTTGCTTTGTCAGAAGTTATTTTGCAACGTAAAAGCACGATATTGAGTAAGCAGGTTAATGTGTTTACGACAAATATTGATGTACTGATGGAAACATCACTTGAACGACTTTTGATTGAATACAATGACGGATTTTCAGGGAAACTTAATCCTACTTTCAGTTCAGCCCACTACAAAAAATCAATTCAGCAAAGAAGTTTGCATTTTGACCATGTTTCTGAAATTCCTGTTTTTAACATCATCAAAGTTCATGGCTCATTAACTTGGCAGCAGTCTGATGATAAAATAATGTTTGCACGTTCATTAAATCACATTGACGAAGCTACATCAGGAAAAACGGGAAATGGATTTTTAGAGCCTTACAAACGAATACTTGTTGTAAATCCCGAAGAATCCAAACACTTGGAAAGTGTGTTAAATCTCTATTACTATGAGCTGCTGCGAATGTATTCCAGTGAATTGGAGAAAGAAAATTCCACTTTGTTTATTGTTGGTTTTTCCATGGATGACAAGCACATCAAGGAAATTACATTAAGAGCGGCTAAAGCAAACCCTACTCTTAGAATATTTGTTTGTTGTTCGCAAAGTTCTAACGAAAAAATGTATACAAAATTGGAAGTCACGCAACACCCCAATATACAAGTATTAACACCTGACAGCGATACAGAAAAGTTTACGCTTGATTGCTTTACGAATAATATTCTGAAAATGGTTGTGGAAAAAAAGAGCAGTAAAGATGTCGAGCCAGAAAAGTAAAATAAGTGAAACGCTATTAAGGGAATCCATTTTTATTATTGGTACAGTTTCTTCTGTTGAAGGAAGAAAAATAAGAGTCAAGGTAAAAAAGGACAAAAATCTATCGCATTTGTCATATCGTGGCAGAACGATAAAAAACGTTTCGGTTGGCAGCTACATAAAAATTACAAAGGGATTTATCGAAATTATTGGTAAGGTTGAAGGAGAATACATCAAAGAAGAAACTGTTTACAACAGAGAGTACAAAAAAGATGAGTTGAAAATTTCTCGGTTTTTAGAGGTTTCTTTATTCGGGCATTTTAGCAAAAAAGAAGATAGATTCAAACAAGGTATAAAAGAAATGCCTTTGATAGATAATGAATGCTATTTGCTTGACAGAGATGAGTTTAATAAACTTCATCGTTTCTTCAGTGACGAAAGAACTATCACAGTGGGTGTATTAACAGAAGAACCTTCGCAGGAAATAAAACTTAGCATCAAAAAGCTTTTTGCAAGCCATATTGGTGTTTTTGGAAATACAGGAAGCGGAAAATCCAATACACTTGCAAGAATATTTTCCGAATTATTTAATGCAAATACGGATAAAGATAATTTTAAAAACAATGCGAGTTTTGTAATTATTGACTTCAATGGAGAATACACGAAAGAAGATTTAATTACGAAAAATAAAAAATCATACAACCTTACCACCCGAAATTCAGACGGTGATAAATACCCAATCAAGCAGTCAAACATCGAACGACTTGAAATAATATCCGTATTGCTTGAAGCGACAGAGAAAACTCAAAAACCATTTCTTAATCGTGCAATCAGGAATGAGTATTTGGAAGAGGATTTTGAAAATAGGACAAAGGCGAATGTCTTAAAAACTGTAAAAGATATTTTGCATAAAGGCGACCCAAATCTTTCGGTTGCAATTTTTAGTGAGTATTTTTCCCATTTACGGCAGTTGGAAACTAACGGGCAAAATGTGGCTTCTGGTATATTAAATAAGATAGAATCAGGAGACTTAAAATATCATTCTAATAGTTCAACTTATTATATTGGGCAGTATTATGCCAATTCAGATATAGAGAATGTAATACTAAATGCGTTTCCTAACTTAAATACTATCGCAATTGATTCATCAAATCTCGGAAAGCTAAAATTTAAAATACTATCTCAATACTATCACGAAATAATCAACGGCTACTCAAACCAAGAACATATCCGCCCCTTAATCGGACGAATGTTTAAAAAGTTTGAAATGCTTGGAAAACTCATCACAACAGACAATTATAATTCAGCTGATAACAATTTGGAAGTCATAAATCTTAAAGATGTCAACTTGGAAATGAAAAAAACACTTCCACTTATTATTGTTAAACAACTATATGATGAGCATAAGGAAGTAGGAGATTTTGAACTCAAATCATTACACATTGTTATTGACGAAGCACATAATATTCTTTCCTCCGCATCAGAAAGAGAGAGCGAAACGTGGAAAGACTATCGTCTTGAAACATTTGAGGAACTTATTAAAGAAGGCAGAAAATTCAGCACATTTCTTACTGTTTCAAGTCAAAGACCGTATGACATTTCGCCAACAATTATTTCACAGCTACACAACTACTTTATTCACCGTTTGATAAATGACCTTGATATAAAAGCTATCGAAAAAACCGTTGCTTACTTAGACAAGCTTTCATTTGAATCTATTCCAGTTTTGGCCGTAGGTAGTTGTTTCATTGCAGGGCTTGCATCGGATATTCCTGTAAAAGTAGATATTGATTTGTTACCGATAGAACGGCAACCAAGAAGTGAAACTATTAATTTAGAGAAAGCTTGGAACGATAATACAAGCCAACCCGATCAGGAAATACTATAATCCCCCGCACATCTGTGGCCTGCGAAACCCCTGCACTCATGGCCTTGGCCGTTCTCGCTTTGGCTGTTTACGGAATTGGTTTGGCGACCTAACTCTATGAAAAAAAGGATTGTTAATATCGGGGGATTTCGTATCTTTATCATAACAAAGTACATTGACTGATTGGAAAAGGTTCTATCGGGAGAACAGAAAAGACTACAAAGGCGGTCATATTAAAGGTGACCTATTCGGTTACCTCTCTTGATGGGTTACTTGCTAACAATAATAAAATGAACGATTTAGGGCAGTAGTGGAAAATCCTTCCACTCGCCAACCAAATGTAATCAACAATTATCCGGTAGCTAATCGGGTTAGTAAGAGGTTTACAACCACGTCAAAATGTAGCAACTCTCAATCTTAATTGCGTAATTTTCACTATCTTCAACCATCATTTGCCTCAATTCATCCATTTCACAGGTGTCAAATTCGGTGCTTCTGTCGAGATTTGAGCTCAAAAAACGGTCCCAGAAGTTCAGAAACGATATAGTCCAGATCCCAGCGGGACACACATCTTGCAAAACGCTTATCAGACTACTTCTAGCAATTCGAAACAACCCTGATCACCCAAAATCTTATTCAGCCATCCCAGCCTGTCTGGCAATCAATTTCAGATCTTTTATTTCCAAAATCTTTTTGTTGTAGCCAACCGCCAGTGTTCGCGTCAATGCCGTTGTAATTTCGTCATAAGTCAAGGTTTGCTTCGGGAAAACAAATGGGTAGATCAGGTTAAGTCCTTTGTAAATCAGCCGCACGTTTTGTTGCGCTTTCATGGGAACGATAAAACCTGGCCGGAAGCTGTAAGCGGCTTTGAAAGGCAGCTCATTTAGCGCATTCTCGGTTTTGCCTTTTATTCTTGCCCACATGATTTTTCCCTTTTCCGAACTGTCTGCATACACGCCGGACAAGTAAAAGAAAACCATCTCCGGATTCAGCAGGACCAGTTCCTTTGCAAACAGGAGGGTGGTGTCAAAGGTGATCTCGCTATATTTCTGTTCCGTCATGCCAAAGGAGCTTATTCCTGCGCAATAGAAGCAGCCGTCATAGCCCGTTAATTGCGTTCGATATGAGGCCAACTCTGTAAAATCTTTTACAATCAGTTCAGCCAGTTTGGGATGCCTTAAAGGAGACGCCCTTCGGTTCACCATCAGTATTTCGGTAATATCGGGATGATCGAGCGCTGCCAGCAACACACCTTCGCCAATCATGCCTGTGGCGCCTGTTAGTATTATTTTCATATTTTTTATGTTCACTGTTGTCCGGGGAAAGTTTTGCGAAAGTCTTTAGCTCCTCGCTTTTTAATAAATGTACAGCTGTGGAATCGAACCGCTCACCGCCACAGGGGGCTCCTCCGAAACCGCAAGCCAAATTGTTTCTACTGCGAATTGTGCGGTGAGGAATCTCACCTTTGCTCGTTACAAGGCTTTTTCCATTAAGTTGACGGCAATGCCCAGCACCAGGAATATCCCTCCGCGTTACACTGCGATCGGCATAAATCAATGCCCTGCTCATCGGCCTTCAATCATTCTCCAGAACATCAGGAATGTATCCTCAATTATATCCTGTTGTTCTCTTTTACTAAATGAATTCGAAGACAGGTACTGGTTTACGCCAAATACCTGGTTGCTGATTAAGGCATACAACAACGTTACATCCATATCAACGATCTGTTGCCCGGCAATGGCCTCTCTAAACAATTGTAATACAGGAGCCACCTGGACCGATACTTCATCAGCGCCAACCTTTTTCAGGTAGGGGGAATTGGAAAACTGCGCAAGAAATGAAAATTCGTTCGGGTTGCGGAGCGACCATTTCAACGATTCTTCGTAGTAGGCTTTGATGGCGCCCTTTCTCGAGTTCACTTTTGCCAGGGCAGCCTGTATACCTTCTGCAGCCTGCTTTTTCAATTTTGAATAAAGCGAAACGATCAATTCATCTTTGGTCGGGAAAAAATAAAACAAAGTTCCCGTCGCAACACCAGCCTCTTTGGCAATCTTGCTCGTGGGCGTATCCGTAAATCCCTGTGATACAAATAATGTCAGGGCGGTTTGAAGCAGCTTTTCTTTTTTATCCATACGTAAGTGTTTGCGAAACCGCAAATCACGGCCCGAGTTTACAGTCTCTATTTATCAAAATACTGACTGTTTAGTCAGTCTAACAAATGTACAACAATTTATCTGGCGACAACTATTCAGGCAAATCATCATGTGAGTCGGAAAGAGCAACGGTTGATTGGTCAACAAGGCCAAACGCGAGGTCCGCTTTCATGAAGTAGGAGGCAGGGCCGGCCGTCCAGGCGGAGCAACGGAAGGGGCCTCTGCCAAAATCGAAGGGAAACAAAATAATATCGGATGATTGAATGATGAAAAGACATCGTTTTGGATCGTTCATGAGGAGATCAAAAAATACTTCCTTATTTTGTCGCTATGTCCGGCGCTGAATTTACAGACCTCATCGTAGCCACGCACCTTGATAGAAAGGTAGGCAAAGACCAGGAATCGTCTGCCGCTTTCGATGTACGGGAGGCGCATTGGCTCAGCATTTATGAAATCGGCCGGCTGGAGTTTTATGCCTTCCTCTACAGCCATTGTCAGGATGCACACGATCTGCGCAACTGGCTGGTTGAGTTGAAGGGCGCAGATGAGGTGGCGAAGGCAAATCTCCGCTTCGAGCAGTATATAAACGGTTCCGTTACCGGCCGCACCGCAACGGCGGTTCCGCATACACTGCTTACCGCAGGAGACTTAGAACACTGGCGGGATCATGGTTTCTTAAAAATCAGTGCGCATATACCGCCGGACTATTGCGACGCGGTGAAAGCGTATATCTGCGAATATCTCCACATCGATCTCCACGACAGGACTACCTGGTATCCTGCTCAGTCCGATTGGCAGGGACTGATGCTGCAGACCTACCAGCACCCGGCCATCGCGGCGATCAGGCAGCATCCTGATAGCAGCCAGCTTTTTGCGGAGTTATACCAGACTTATAATATCGTAGCCAATACGGAAAAGGTGAGTTACAATCCGCCCGAGACAGCCAGCTGGACATTCCGGCATGACCGGCTGCACTGGGATATTGACATGAGCAAAGCGGCTGATTATTACATACAGGGCCTGGTGTACCTGGACGATGTGCCGGAGAACAGGGGGCCACTCCGGCTTGTACCCGGCTTTCACCACCAATACAACGCATACGTCAAAACATTCGAAACGCCAGAAGCCGCCCAAGTGTCCATCCAGAAGCATCCCGATGCCATACCCGTACCCGGCAAAAAAGGGGATGTGATACTGTGGCAGCAAACCCTGCCACACGCGGCCAGCGCCAACCATTCCAGTCTGCCCCGTTTTGTGCAGTATGTAAGCTTTACAAAGTTGTAGCAGCACCTGTAGAAAAAAACGTTCCCGTTAAATCTTGCAATTTGGTAAAGATTTGGGCCGTCGTAATGTTACAACAATACAAAACGTCGACAAAGCTGGAGACTTAAATAAAAAACCTGTTAACGACCCATCAGACCAAGCGATTAAATCTTTAAATCCAGCAGCAAATCGTTTTGATTTCGCACATAAATATCACGGACTGCGAAAGCCAGCTTTCAATCGCTTTTTCTGTACGCGTGTCTGCGAATAAAATGGCGGCCGACGTATGCCGCGTTGTGCTTTGATCCCGGTTTAAGGCACATGCAAGATTGGCGAATAAGAGATCGGCTTTACATTGAAATTTTAGTTAAATTGCATGAATGAAAGTTTCAATCGGAAAAAAGGCCGAACATTCTAGACGTTATGCCTGGATCGCCGAACATCGGGGAGGTCCGCTTTCGTTGTCTGATCGGCAGCAACTGATTCGATGGGCCAGGGAGTGTATAGAACACGTATTATTTTTAACAGAAGGCCAAGCCGATTCAAGGATACTTGACGCTTTGAATACGGCCAAAACGTGGGAGGCTAGCGGTGTTTCTACCGGCACCTGCATGAAAGCATCACTTGCTGCTCATGCTGCGGCCAGGTTATCAAGTAACGAAATTCATAAAAATATCTCCAGAGGGGCTGGGCAAGCTGTTGCAACCGCCCATATGGCAGACCACTCACTTGGCGGCGCGTTTTATGCGTTGAAAGCAATCAAAATTGCTAACGGTAATGTGCTTGCAGAAAAGCAGTGGCAAGAAGAAAAGTTGTCGGCTTTACCTGTTCGATTGCAGACATTAATCAGGGATACCTGGCAGGAAAAAAAGCTTGATCAGCGCATCTGAGTTACTTGTGTCGCATATTATTGATATTTCATACTGATCGCAGGATTTACCTACTTATCCTGGCCACCTTGTATCCTTCCCACAATTTTTCAGCTGAACTTTACGGATTATGTTCCGTATGTTGAGTCAAGTGTAGATAGAATAAAGCGCTAAATTTATCTTAACGAGGTACAACCGTGCTATATTTTCCGTAAGTTTCGTACAACAATAGCTAAAAAATGACAGTTAAGACGATTAGATGCTACGTGCTGCTCAGTGTTATAATAAGTATCGGCCTGGGTTGTAAGAAAGCCGTACAGGTGCAGCCTCCTGTTAAAGGTGATTTAAAGATAAATCTCTTAGGAAACATGGTTCCTCAAACTTTTGATATTGAGAACGGCATGTTTGCTGTTATACAATTCAAAGGCTCACATTTGAAATATCGTTTTGATTTGAACAGGATCGATGCGAATTATTATGTGGGGCTCCTGGCAGCGGCTCAAAAAACATCGACCACAATTAAAGTGTACGTGACCAAACAAACAGAAATTGTGAGCATGGAGAAATAATTTCAAAAAACTTCCACCCATATTTTCTTACTTTCGCACCAGTAAAATCTGCCTAAAAAAAGTCCTATTCATGCTCCAATATTTTTCGTTTAGTATCGCCATTGCTTTCATCTCCTGGATTGTGGGGATGATCTTAAATGCAATGTTTGCGAAAACGGATTTCTATCAGGCACACCTGCTGAGCCTGAATTTCATTAAAAATGAGCAACTGAACGCTTTGCTGGGTCTGGAACCCTTTAAATGGATCATCATGCATAGTTTCTTTAAGTACCTCAATCCGAAACTCTCCATAAAGAAAAAGATTGTGCCCGCCGAGCTGGCGGTCTACCGTGCTGAAATGACCCTGGCAGAACTGAATCACCTCTTCGCATTTGCTTTCATGTTACTTTTTGTTGCCTTCAAACTTTTCCAGGGCTTGTATCTGTTTGCGCTGGTACTATTGGTTGTGAACGTGCTCACAAACCTTTATCCAAGTTTGTTGCAGCAGCAGAACAAGCGGCGAATTGACCGCTACATGGCTGTCTTGCAAAGACGTTCGGTTAGCGCCTAACTGTTGGTCTCTTAACCTGGTACTTTTCAAGCATCGCAAAAACGCTCGAAATATGCCGAACCTCCGGGGTGCATACTTCGGAGAAATTGCCTGCTATCAGCACATTCATCCTAACGCGCCCCTGTCTATCAACGTTCTTCTGGGGATTTTGCCAGAATAACCTGATATTTGGATGGCCTGTTCTTTTTAAATTTATCTTTATGGCCATCCAGACCTTACCGTTCAGCACCCTGATATCGATCGAGAGGACTTCCGCCACGCCGGTCTTCAGGCAATTGGCCGGTGCGATAATCACACTCATCAGCAACGGGAAAATAAAACCGGGGCATCAGCTGCCTTCTACCCGGGAAATGGCTGGCCTGATCAAACTGAACCGGACGACGGTGGTGGCTGCCTATGACGAGTTAAGCGCGCAAGGCTGGCTCGAAGTTGACGGCAGAAAAGGAATGTTCGTTTCAAAGCGACTGCCGGTGGTCGGGCCCCAATCTTTTAAATCAGCAAACCATTCGACGTCAGATGGTTCAGGTGAGAAAGATTTTTATCGGCAGATAAGTTTCGGGCGGCCTCCTCGCCATGAGGTAAAACCGTTTCATCTGATGATCAACGACGGGTACCCAGACCACAGGATTGCACCTCTGAACTCCATATTTAACCGTTACAAAACCTTATTCACAAAAAACCATTTGCAGGGACCATTGCTGACCGGGAACCCTGCCGGCAGCTTATCCCTGCGAACTGAACTTGCCGGCTTTTTATCAAAAACAAGAGGTTTAAATATTGACAGCGAAAACCTGCTGGTTACGGCTGGCGCACAGCTGGCAATTTATATTGCGGCAAGTATGGTGTTAAAAGCCGGGAGTACGGTCATCGTTGCAGATCTGAACTATATATTGGCCGATAAGCTGTTTGAACAGTTAGGCGCAAAATTGCTGAAAGTCAAGGTTGATGAGCATGGCATCGATGTCGATGCAATCGAAGAGATTTGCAGCAGATCCAGGCCCGACCTCTTATATATCATCCCGCACCACCATCATCCGACAACAGTAACGCTGAGTGCCGAAAGGAGGATGAAGTTATTAGATATTATCAGCAGATACCAATTGCCCGTAATAGAAGATGATTACGACTATGATTTTCATTACAATAACAGTCCGGTCTTACCGCTTGCCAGCGCTGACCACAACGGTTATGTGCTCTATGTTGGGTCCATATCCAAAAACTTAGCGCCCTCCATCCGGATGGGATACCTGGTTGGCAGTGTGGACTTTGTTAAGCAAGCTTCCAGGCTCAAACAATTGATAGACATCAGGGGAGACGTTTTATATGAAGAGTCTATAGCTCATCTTTTTAGCACTGGCGAAATGCAAAGGCATTTACGGAGGTCAGTAAAATTATACCGGCAGCGGCGCAACCGGTTCTGTGAACTTTTAAAGGCCTCATTGGGAAACCTTGTACAGTTTACTGTACCTCAGGGAGGCATGGCTGTGTGGATTACTTTTCCTGAAGATTACTCCATCAGCGAATTGTCTGATCGGCTGTACGAAAAGGGCATTTATATGAATGACGGCAGTATTTTCCGGTATTCGGATACAGTAAACGGTATCAGACTTGGTTTCGCATCACTTAACGATGCTGAGATGGAAACATTTGCGCATGCCCTTGCGCAGGTCAGATAACCGGAGGCGTGTCCGCATTCGGCAGGCCCCCGGTTAAGTGCAGGATAGGCTTAGTTAGCCTTTAACCAATCATCAAAAGTGATACGGCCCCGCCGAAATTCGCCAAGCGGCACCAACAGATCTCCCGGAATTTCAAAAAACATATACTGATTCTCATCATTCGAAATAAGGACCTTGCTGTCGTCTGTATGGTCAAGATATTTTTGGACGAAATCAGTCATGCGCGCGCGTTCCGGACCAGCAATTTCAACCGTTCCATTCCTCGGATCTTCTAACGCGATCTGCACGACAAAGTCAACCACATCTGATGCGGCTATCGGCTGGTAGTCAACTGTAGAAATATTCACCCCCGTCTCATCGCCCTGAACGTCAATCAACGTGGTCATGTGTTCATGAAATTGCGTGGAGCGGATAACGGTATAAGGAATTCCGGAATTTTTAATGTAATCTTCCTGATCTTTTTTGGCCTGAAGATAGCCGATGTAAGTAGCGCGGTCCGTACCAACGATCGATAAAACAACGTGGTGTTTCACGCCCGCCGTTTTTTCTAAGGCAGCAAGGTTTTTCCCTGCGGTTCGAAAGAAATGCAGCGCTGTCTGCTCATCCGGTGATGCTGCGTTCGAGAGATCGATCACTACCTCAGTCGCTTCCAGCGCTTCTGCAAGACCTTCACCTGTGACAACATCTATCCCGTTTGATGGTGATCCAATGACCACTTCATGACCTGCCCCGGTCAGTTTTCTGCTAACAGCTTTACCGATTAGCCCCGTTCCTCCAAGTACTAAAATTTTCATATGCAAGTTGATTTTTTATTAAGTCAATTCGCGCATCGCAATTGATCGAACCGCTATGGTACCCGACCGCAATGCCTTGACAAAATAAGTGATTCATTGGATGAGATTGACCATCCAAACTTTGCAAATGAAACCATCCAGTACAGAATGGGATTAGCCTCGGTACAGTTGCGGACTATCTTATCTTTAAATGAGCACGAGGTTTATAGACCTAAAATATTACCGTAGGTATCTGTGTTACATTCGTCAAGCCGATAAAGCGCTTTGACTTGAATTGTGCTCCAAACGGTTTCTTCCTGGTTCTTTTTATCGTCGAACATGTTCCCCCCCGAGGTTGTGCTTTTTTTCCTGGTGACGTAATTGATGCTCGTATTGCTTGCTGCTCCCGAAGCCCGGTGAAATTCAGTATGATCAAAGCCTATGAGCTCCATTGCGTTATGCTGATAGCGGAACTTATAAGATGCGCTGTTTACATACCATGATCCGCAACTAAGCCAGTAGTTGAAGACGATACAGAGCAGGCCCTTTTTTATAGAAAGATCGCCGTCCTGTAATAAAGGGTCGGCGAGGCAGGGACTATCCTCGTCATTTGCGGGTGGGATAAAACCTTTATCATTCTGTGAAACCAGTTGATATCCGTTCTTATGTTTCAGGAATACCATCAGCGTCCGGGGATTCACGTTGAGTGTATCGTCGCCCAAACCATCCTGAGGTCTGAAATTATCCAGGTCGGTATCCTCAATGACAATAGCGTCATCACTGATCCCATCCTTGTTCAGATCACCGCTTGCATGGGCAATGACTTTCCATCCTTTCGGAACAAAATCTTCCATCAACGGTCTGGTCTCTGTTCGGGCCGACCTGCCTTCGGTTGCTTGCTGAGGGGCAGCTGCAGCCCTGGGGTCAGTATCAGGCACTGATTTCCGGGTCGGTTTCCGGGCGTTGTTACAACTGGCAAATAGCATTGGGACAACAATAAAAAGCACGTGTAATCCACGGCGGCGATTACCCGCTTGAAACAAATTCTTGTTCTTTCCTGAGCCTGTTTTCTTCATAATTTTCATCGTAGTTTACCGCGCATTTGCCTTTTCCGACAATGTGTTCGTCGTGGTGGGTCTGCCTTCGCGCACAAGAACTACTTTTGAGCAAAGCTTGGCTTCAACTTGTTCAGCGGAGGACACGCCAATATGTTTATTTTAAAATTAACAGGTTAAACACGCCATTGCCCTAACCAGTTGCTGTCTGCTGACTTCAGCGTTCAACAGATGTTTGTGCAAATATAGGCCGCTTCTGGAAACTTTCTGGCGGCTGCGTATCGCGACCGGTAAAAAACCTTCTGCATATGCTGCTTTCGTCCTGGGTGGATATTTAGCGTCCGCTAGAAAACATAGGCCGGCTGTCACTATTAGATCTGCCTGCAAAGCGAGCGCAACCGACCGGTAAAAGATTACACTCATTTACTGTACCTGTATAGCTTCGATAGCCGGTGCAGGCTACTGAACAAACTGAACAACAATCAGCAACCGCGATTATTTAATTTGCTGCAACCAAACACAGACAAACATCGGCTGATCATGAGACATTCAAGAGAACGGCCGAACCAACGCTGACTCGAACAACACACTTTGCCGGTAAAGTCGACTCGGCCCCTGTAAAACAACCAAATAAACTAAGAATATGTTAGACGATGCATTAAAAGCCCAGATTAAAGACAAGTTAACCGGTTACCTGACCAAGGGGGTCTCGACCGTGTTGAGCGGTGCCGGCGGAACGGCCCTGAAAATGATTTTGAATTTGCTTGCTGAAGGTACGGTAGATCCGACCGCGGCCATGCTTGAAAAAATTTACGATGAACTAAACGCGATCAAGGACAAGATTAAAAACCTGCCCCATGCCACCAGCGTTTTCGTGATCTATGAAACCGCAATCAATGACGCGCAGCTCTACACCGAAACCATCGGCGATCTGCTTGATTTTAATGAAGAGCGGGAAGCACTCTTTGGCTCCTATGAGGCATACCTCTCCAGCCTGGGCGCCGAACAATGGCAAACGATGGCTAAATTTCTCACGATTGAACCCAAAGAAACCTATTATTCCTTTATTAATGGTATTTTAAGGGCAGCTTATGGGATCAATATTGCAAACATTACCCAGGTAAAAGCTGATGCTGTGATCCCGTTTGGCGACAGCAGCAAAAGTTATGCACGGGTGGTGAGTGAGACCGATCTGGACAGCATACCGGCCAACTTTTACGAATTTGTTGACACACAGATTTCAATCCGGAACGCCGTATTTACAGCGACGAGTGGTGTTATCCTATGTGCGCAGCTGGTTTTGAAGACCTTCCAGGACGTAGTGGACAGCCGCCAGGGGAAGGGTGTATTGCGTGCAGATGCGCTGGCACTGGACAGCCGGCTAATGGATAAGATCGCGGCAACGCTCAACAACCCGGAAACGAAGCTTAACTTCATGACCACCGAACAGCGCCCCATACCAAATATCCTGACCAAATTGCTCATTCCTGTTCTCCAGGCGCCGCAATATTTGTGTGGCAACGCTTATACACTGTTCAACGCCATCATCAGCAAGCAAAAAGTCAGGCTGCAAAATATCGCGCGAAAAAAATATCTCGTGCTTTCCGGACCCGAGGGGTTCAGCCTGGCCAACCGCATAGCCGGCACATGCGATTACTGGGGCACCGACTTTTCTGATACTGCCATTTCCTGGACCGTTGAATTCACCGATCCGAGAAACAGTATCGTCACGATAACCGGACCTGGTATTGGCTATTTATACATGTTCAATCCGGATCCGGTTGTGAGCAATAAGATTTGGGTGTCTCCATCAAAAACAAACTTCGGCGAGGTCGGAGCCCGGGTCAAAAATTCTTATTACTGGCAGCTGCAGCTTGTCCCGGCGGGCAGCACGAAAAGCGGCCCGGGTGCATTTCTTTTTACGCTCACCAACACCAAAGAAGACAAAGCGCTGGTAAACAGGATATTCCTGGTAGGCAGCGATGAAGCCGGTTCTTACAAACTGGACAAGTATGACGGCAACCACCAGTGGAATCTGGTCCCGGTCTGAAAATTGGATTCAGAAACTTATTGATATGATCACAGAAAGGCGAAACGCGTGTTTCGCCTTTTTTTCCTGTGACTAAGGGGTAGGATGAGAAATCCTGCTGCCCGGGGTGAGGCAACTTGCCTGGAAAAGTCATGAAAGATTACGCGATACACCAGGGAAACTCCACTGTCGGGGGAAGCATTGATGCAACCAGAGAGGTGTTTCAGTTGAAGCTCATCACGGATGGCCATGTTTGGATGGAAATGATCGGAAGCAGAAACCAAACCTCACATACCTATAACAAAACAACTGTTGACGAAATTTTTCAAAAGATTCTAAACGATTATTATCCCGCATTATTGAGCTTTCAGGCAAACATAGAAGCAAAACGAAGAGGCGAGCAGGGTGATATTCTGATATGGTAACATTCGGTTTAAGCAAGGAAACGATCGGTAAGATCAACGGTATATTCCACAAGTATCCGGTCATAGAGCGGATATTGATATATGGTTGCAGGGCAAAAGGAACTTTCTGTCCCTCGTCTGATATTGACCTGACACTCATGGGCGACCAGATTGACCTCAGTATTCAGTACGCTATTGAGAACGATTTAGACGATTTATTGCTGCCCTATAAATTTGACTTGTCCGTCTTTAAGAAGATAGACAATCCAGACTTTATCGAACACATAAACAGGGTGGGAAAAGAATTTTACCTGCGCCGGCATGACGAATACGGCGGCAACCAAATCCGGTTTGCCGGGATCACCAGATGACCATTCGGTTCTTTACGTATTAGAGATATGCTATTAAGGCGTTGAACCGGGTTAAAAAGATTGTTCAGTTGATCGGGCATCGTATGCATGAGGCCAGTTGGAAACATGCGCCGCAGCACTGAGCATGTGCTTCAGAATAAAAAGGTTAGCCCCTGTACACACAGATTTTATCAATAATACGGCAGAACAGCAGTCGACGACGCTCATCTATGCCTGTGAACACAGCTTGCAGGTGCACCCTTGTGGTCAGCGTTTAAGCCGCAGTTTATCGGCAAACGCCTTCAGGTTTTCATCCTCCGGGTATGTCTTCAGCGCAACGTCGGTTGCTTTGGCGGCAGCAGCCAGATTGCCCGCTTTCTCGAGCAGCTGTGCACGGGTCAGATGTCCTTCGGCATTCGTTAAGAACGTTCCCTTTGCGATGTTCGCAGCCTCGGTAAGCAACTTCGGATCCTCACAATACAGCAGTACCTCGTATAATTTCGACTGAAGAAACGGCTGATCGGCCTCTTTTTTTCTTCCCATCCTTTCAATCAGGGCCAAATATGCTTTCCAGCGCTCGGTAATGAGCAGGTGCTCAAACTTGGCCTTGCTCATTAATTCCGCTGCCAGGGCGGGATCGGCCGCCTGGAGTTTTTTTTCAAGGGCGGGCCAATCTACCGTGGCCCTGACGGGGCCGGTGTAGACTGTCATCGGTCCATATTGCGTGGCCGCACTGTTTGTTCTGAGCGCGGGAACGACCAACTCCCGGTAATAGATATCCCTCAGAAGATCGATGCGGCTGTCTGCTCCGATAACAGAATCAATTTTATTTGGATGATTGCGCAGCATCTGATACCCGCGGTCGTTCATGGATTCGGTGAATTCCGTGATCAGGGATATGCCTTCTTCATCAAACAGGTTTGTCTTCAGGCGCTGCCATGTCCTGCCATATTTCTGGTAATTCGCCGTTTCGCCGGTCTGTTTGGCCATTTTTACGAGCGCAGACAGCATGGCAGAATCGCGGGCGCCGCTGTCATATCTTTTCTGCATGATCCGGTAGGGACTCCCGGTTTCAAAGACCGGGGTTACTTTTTGCATAAAAGAGGCAGGCGTGGGGCTGGCGCCCGTTATGCGGCGAACCAGTTTGCCATCTGCGTCAACGAACAGGAAGGTCGGGTAGGAACTGACCTCATATTTTGTTTGCAGCATCCTTGCCAAGGGGCGCTGGGCAACGGTAAGCCGGTTATCATTGGCCGTAGAGTCAAACTGAATGCGCAGGTTCACAAAATGTTTATTGAAATAATTGGCCACGAGGGTATCCGGAAAAATTTCCTGATCCATCTTTTTGCAGGGAACACACCATGTGGTGTGCGCATCGATAAAGATGAGCTTGTTGGCTCGCCGCGCCTCTGCGCTGACCAGGTCCCAATCAGCCTGCTCCATGAATTGTATCGGTTGCTGGGCTCTTGCCTGGAATGCCAGGAGAGCGGAGAGGACAAAACAGATACTGAACGTCAGATAAAAGCGCATAAGTTTTAATTTATTGCGGCCGGTATCAGGTGAACTGCCTGTATTAGCAGACCTTACCCAAATCTGTCGCGACTTTAACCGCAACTTCACTCGTTTAAAGCACAACTTTCCGGATATGTGCGGGGCCGGCGCAAACACGCAGTCCGGAAGGAGTCACCGAAATTAATGGTTTAATTACAGGACTTAATTTAGCAATTTTATCTGGAACTTTTATGGGGTTTAAGTTCGGGTATAAATTGGCAGATCAAAAGCAAGTATTATAATGTGCGTGCAGGGTTTTAGCCAAAGAGCCTCAAACCGATCTCTACTGCATAACCGGCTGAAACAGTTTCCATTTCCCTTCCGATATCACCTCGACTACACCTCCGGTCACTTTAAGCGCAGTCTTGTCATCAATCGGGTAGGATGGTACCGAAATCCCCGCCGCCACCTTTTCCAGGTTCTCCAGCGAATTATGCGGAAACAACACATGGTCTTAATGAGGGTGGATCGCGAAATCAGGCCATCCCGGCGATTTAGGCGTTTCTTCAGGCAATGTGTGGTTGCCGAAAGTTGTGCCGTACCGGGTCAGGATCATACTTCCTGCACTCAGTCCAATATATACCATTTTTTCCAGCAAGCCGGGAAGCAGGGCGGCGAGGCCTGACCGCTGCATCCAGTACGTCAGGTACTGACAGTCGCCACCGCCAACCAACAGGACGTCGGTTTCCGGGAGCAGATCTGCCCATATTTCTTTTTTCAGGGTGGGCAGGGCCGTCAGTTCCAATAGGCCGAGCGATTTCCAGCCCAGTTCACAAAATGGGTCGCCAAGTGTTCCGCAAACTACCCGTCGCAGGAGATCGGGTCCGCCCGCTACGCCATAAATGGCTGTTGGAATTAGAAGCGCCCGTGCTTCAACGACAGGTTTTCCCAAAAGATCAACGAGTGCTTTGCCGATGCCGGCATTGCTATTCCAGCCGATGTGAGCAGAAGTTTCATGGTATTCGATAAAATGGACGGCTCAAACTTAATTTTTCGCGCGGATACCAGTCCGAGGGATTCGTGGCATTCTGAGGGAGGATTTGTGACATCCTTGCGAAAATTTGATTATCAATGCCGTTTCGGTTTTGCGTTAGATCACAACGTACGGACAGATACAGCTATAAAATCACCTGACCGCTGCTAAAGGCGCAGTGTTGCTGCCGCCTGTTTAAAGGTGGCAGCATTTTGTGTGCGGAAATGCGGTTAGCGGAAACTGCAATAACATTTTCCGGGTTCCGCCTCCTACCGCTGTACGATGCTCCAAACAACGCCGAGCACAACGTGGAACAGTAAAATAGAAACAATCACGGCAAGACTTCGCCCTAGCAAAGCCCATTTACTGTACCCGAATGCAGAAAAAAGCTGCCGGTAAAACCAAATGCCGTAAACCAGAATGGATGGGGAGATCAAGGCCATATACAGGATGCGCAGCACGCTGATGTTGGGATAAAGGATGATTACAAACGTGAAAGCGAGACCAATCAGCAGCTCTGAAGCAGCTTTATAGGAGTTGGCAACCAGGTGTTCAGAGAAGTTCAGTCTAGCTTTCCTGAACCATAAGAAACTAAAGACCGAATTTAGCGGTACCATCAGCACGATGACAAGTTTCGGATATTTTGATATAAATTGCTCAAGCGTTGTCATGGCCTGCCGGTTGTTGCCCGGGGCAAGGTCTGAAAGTTTGACATGCACGTAGGGCGCAATGAGTGTCGTAATCGTCAGGATAAGTAAAATCAGCGTAATGAAGCTAAAGTAGTTTACACGTTTTCCCTGTATGTATTCGCGCACACTATGGCCCGGCCGGGTAAACAACTGCTTCACGGTAAACAGCAAGCCCCGGTCTACATGCCATACGCCATGTACAAAATCGTGCTCAACAAAATGTTTGATCGAATACCGGTGTGTGGTGGATTTCTGGCCGCATTTCGGGCAATAGGTTTCTGTTAGGTGAGTGGCGCAATTCAGGCAAGCGGATGACATAGTCGTGAGCAGTTTGGTAATATATTTGTTTTATACGGTTACCTGGCGAGCAGGCAGGGACGAAGAAAAAACGATGTGCATGGTAACCCAGTTACAGCAAACCGCTTCTTAGGCAGGCAAAAATAAGACAAATGTTCCAATCGGTCGGGCTTTTGAATTGAAAATGTCGATCAGCAGGATTTCAGCGGCCGGGTCCCTGTCTCCGGGCCGATCGGACACCGCCAGGCTGAAGACCTGAAAAGCCCGGCTGACTAAAAGAGACCTGCCGTAAGAAAAGATGCCGGGGCCGTGCGCAGGCGGAACCTGGTTAACAGTGGTGGCGGGCTAACACCAGGACGCAACCTTGACCCGGCAGCGAGGCAGAACGGCGAACCAGGCGGGCAAAACATACAGTCTCCTGCGGCAGCTGTGTTGCTATGTTTTGTATCTTGACCTTGAATAATCACTACAAATGAGAAAACTGGTTTTATTTGCGCATCTGTCGCTTGATGGTTTTGCCGGCGATGCAAAAGGCGGTCTTGGGTTCCTGTCTTACGACCACGAACTCCAGCAATTTGCCGACGAAGTGGTCGGTACCGTTGGCGCAGCACTCTATGGCAAAAACACCTATCACCTGATGGAAGCTTACTGGCCCGGGGTATTTAACGATCCGAACGCCGACCAGCATGCTTTGGCACACGCCAGGTGGGTTCAGGACATTCCTAAAATTGTCTTCTCGACCACCCTGACAGCCGCCCACTGGCAAAATACGCGACTCATCAGCGGTGACATCGCACCGGAGGTCCGCAAACTGAAAGAAGCAGAGGGAAAAGATCTTGTCGTTTTTGGTAGCCCAGGACTGGCCAAAAGCCTGCTGGCGCTCGGTCTGATCGACGAATTTAAACTCACCTTACACCCGGTTATACTTGGAGGGGGTATCAGCCTTTTCGAAAAAGCAAGTCAGTTGAACAGCCTCGTGTTGTTGAAATCACAAACACTCGGCTCTGGTGTCGTAACCTTACATTACACAAAGCGATAGAGCGACTTCTCGCCTTGTGATTGGCGCACGCTGAAGGCGATTGTCCTTTTCAGCCCGCTGAAATGTCGGAAGACACCGGTCTAAACATGACCGGTGGAGATTACCTTTGCATCAAACCTATCAATTATGTCATTTCAAGGATATTTAAAAACGATTAAAGAGAAAACGGGCAAAGGGCCTGAAGACTTTCAGGCGCTGGCTACCGAAAAGGGTTTTGTCAGGGACGGACAGCTGCAGGTCAAGGCCACCGAAGTGACCAACTGGCTGAAAGCAGATTTTGAGCTCGGACACGGCCATGCCATGGCCATTTATGCCCTCCTCAAAGGACTGAAAGATCAGCACAGCCAATAACATGATTTCGGCAGCAGATAAACTGAACACGGCCCGGCTGTTTTCATCGGGGCATTTTGCCGATGTGGCCGACCGGCTGGCAGATGATGTGGAATTTCACATCTTTGAAGACGGAAAACACTTTGTGGGTAAGCCGGAAGTGCAGGAATTTTGTAGCGGTATCGAGGCATACTTTGCATCGGTCGAGACAAACTTTCGGGAGCACGGTCACCTAATGAGCGAAAACAGGGTAGCCATTTATGGCTACGCAACTTTTAGCCGGGACGGTAAGCTGCTCAACGCAGTCAACTCCTGTGACGTATATGAGTTTGATGACCAGGGGCTGATCAAAACCATTTATTCTTACTGCAACGGCCAACAGCAGGCCATGAAATAAAATTCTGAAATCGCAGCACCCAGACCGGGAGGATGCTGATAGCTGGTCGGTATTGAGGTCTGAAAAAAAATCGCCAAAGGCTATTCATCCTTTTTGCTGACATACTGATCTCTAACGTACCTCGAGATATAGGTACTCAGACCTTTGCCCGCCTGTGCGCGCTTTTTCATTGCTTCGACGTGCTTCGGGCCGGCGCTTGCGTAACTGTATTCGTAGACGCCGCCTTGCACAAATCGGACCCTGATAAACGTCTCGCCGATCTCATACGCGGCTACCCCCGAGCCACCATTCGCGTTTGCATACTTTTCCATCCTTCAGAATACCGCAGCGGGCAAAATTTGTTTTATTAAAAAGCCTCCCGGATTGACACAAACCGGTTACCGGAAGTTCGTCAGGCTATCCACAGTTGACAAGGTAATGCCCTTAAGATATACGCCCCCGGCGTACGCTTGAAAATCCCGGTTTCAAATCATTTTTAAGTCTTAAGGCATCGAAATACACCTCATTTTTTTCATTTTTTTAATAAAAATCAGGCTTACAGCCGAATTTATACGGTATTTCCATTTTTTTTACCTTCAGGTTAACTTAATCCCGAATTAATAATCAATTTACATTATGTTTTTTTTGCTTTCATTTAAGATTGTTACAAATCGAATTTATGTTTAATTAACTTTTATTTGGTTAATTGCGGAATCACCAACAAACAAATGGCTCCCGCTATCAAATCATCAAATTTTATATGTACCAAAACCACTACTTTTCTTTTGACTGGCAGAAATTGCTTTTCCTGCTGGGCGCGCTCCTGTTCAGTGCAAGTGTTGCACTCGCTCAACAAGCGGTTACCGGCAAGGTGACCGACCTGAAGGGTGAAGCCATGCCAGGCGTAACCGTCAGGCTGAAAAATTCTACGTCCGGTGTTGTCACCAATGCATCCGGCATTTATTCGATTGGAATTTCAGATGCGAAAAGTGTGCTGTCCTTTTCGTTTCTGGGCTACAAAACCCAGGAAGTAGCATTGAACGGGCGCACTACACTTGATGTTCAGCTCACCGAAGACCGTGCATCGCTTGAGGACGTTGTCGTGATCGGTTACGGCGAGGTAAAACGCAAGGACCTGACGGGTTCAGTTTCGTCTGTAAACATCAAAGATCTGGAGAATCTGCCCGTACCGCGTGTAGACCAGATGCTGCAGGGCCGCATTGCCGGTGCCGAGATCACCTCGACAACAGGCGAGCCCGGCGCCAAAACCTCGATCCGCATCCGCGGTACGCGTTCCATTTCAGCCACAAACGAGCCGCTGTTCGTGGTAGACGGCGTAATGGATGCCATTGACGACCTGAACCAGTTGAACCCGAGCGATGTTGAATCAATCCAGGTGCTGAAAGATGCATCTTCGACCGCCATCTATGGCTCACGCGGCAGCAACGGCGTGGTCCTGATCACTACAAAATCAGGCAACTCGAGCGGGAAAAACAACTTTTCATTCCGTGCTGATGTAGGCATGTCGCAAATTCCTCGCTACCTCGATCTGATGAATGCCCAGGAATTTGCCGAACTGCAGAATGACCGGTATTACTTTGCCAGTACAGCCAACCAAACCAAACCACTGGAAGAATATCCTTATCCCAACCCGGCGGCGCTGGGCGAGGGGACCAACTGGACCAAAGAAATCACCCGTGTGGCTCCCTATCAGAACTATACTTTCTCAGCCTCTGGCGGCGACAAAACCACCAAGTATTACTTCTCGGCCAACTTTAACGACAACCAGGGCATCATCATCAACAGCGGTATGCAACGCTACCAGGGCAGATTTAACCTGGACAAGACGCTGGGCAAATACGTGAAAGGTGGCTTGCGACTCAACTACTCCTACATTGACCAGGCGGTGAACAAGGCCGATGTGGGCACCAATACGCTTTGGTACCGGTCCAGCTTGTTCCTGGCACCAACCATGCCTGCTTACAAACCCGACGGCAGCTTCAACGACTGGAACTCCCAGTGGTACAGCGGAACGCTGTTCGACTCGCCGCTGGCCAATTCTATCCTGCAGCGTAAAGATGAGCTAAAAAAAAGCTTGTCGTCTATGATTTTCGCAGAGGTCACCCCCATGAAGAACCTCACGATCAGAAGTTCACTTTCTTTCTATGACCACAACCGGTTTGACGACACCTTCATTCCGTCAACACTGCCCACCCGGGCCAGCAAAAATACCGGTGCATATGCCTACAAGCGTGCTTACCGTACAGGTAACGTCCTGAATGAGAATACAATCAATTACAAAAAGACCTGGAACAAGAGACACAATTTCGACGCGCTGTACGGCTTTACCTTCCAGTCGCTTTCGTTCACGAACATGACCGCCAGCGGCGATGGTTATTTTATCGATGATATCGAAACCAACGACCTCACGGCCATTCCGTCGAAAGAAACCCTGAACGCAACTTCACTTCGCGAGGAGCAGCAAAGAATTTCGCACCTGGGGCGTATCAATTACAACTATGCCAGCAAATATTACCTGACCTTTACCGGCCGGGCGGATGCCGCTTCCAATTTCGCGGCCAACCATAAATGGGGCTTTTTCCCCTCGGCCGCATTGAAATGGAATATCAAGAATGAAAGTTTCCTGAAAAAATTTAAAGGGATCAACGAACTATCCCTGCGCCTGAGCGGCGGTGTATCGGGCAATGATGCCATTTCCAAATACCAGTCCCTGGCCAGGCTGACTTCCACCTCAAGCGGTTACATCTTCGACGGACAGATCCCTGCGGCATACTATCCGTCGCGTATTGCCAACGAAGGCCTGAGCTGGGAAAAAACAACATCTTACAACCTGGGCCTGGACCTGAGTATCCTGAACAACAAAGTCGATTTTACGCTCGATCTGTACAGCGCCAACACCAAAGACCTGCTGCTTACCGTGCAACTGCCCTCACACAGTGGTTACACCAGCCGCATCACCAACATCGGAGCCACCTCAAACCGCGGTGTCGAGCTGACCGTCAATACCGACAACATCAGCCGCCCGAAATTTTCCTGGTCAACCACATTCACCTTTGCGCACAACAAACAAATGGTCGACGACATCGGCGGCCTTGACCGGATCTCCGTATACAACAATGCCTGGGGCGCACAGTACATGATGTACGGATACGTGAAAGACCGTCCGCTGAACGCGCTTTGGGGTATGCAATACGGCGGCGTCTGGAAGTCCCAGCAGGAAATTGACCAAAACAAGATCGATAAACGGTTTGCATCATCGGCAGTAAGTTATTACTCGCCCGGAAGGCAGCGCTACATTGACCAGAACCAGGACGGCATTCTGGACAACAACGACCTGGTTTACCTGGGGAATGCAGATCCGAAATTGTATGGAGGCATCCAGAACTCATTCAGCCTTTACAAGGTCAACTTCAGTTTCTACCTGAACTATTCATTGGGCGGAAAGATCTATAACCCGATTGAGACATTCATGGGCACAGGCACTTACCTGTCTAACCAGTTCCGCTACATGGTGAACGCCTGGCATCCGGTCCGCAACCCGACCTCAGATTATCCGCGGGCCGATTCAAAGGATGACATCCCGAACGACCGTTTTGTGCACAATGCAAGTTTCCTGCGCCTGAAAAACGCTACCATCAGCTACAATTTTGTGCTCGACAAGATGACGCGGAATGCGGTTAAGTCGCTCACCCTGAGCGTAAGCGGAAACAACCTGTACCTCTGGAAATACTACAACGGTTACGACCCGGAGGTTTCAACTGAAAGCGAGGGCTCGACCATCCGCCGGATGGACAATGGCGCTTATCCGGCCAGCCGGACCGTTACGTTCAGCGCAGAAGTTAAATTTTAATCACCCCTTATTATTATTTAAATATCATGAAATCACATATAAAAAATCTTGTAGCGGGATCAATGATGGCTCTGGTAACCCTGAGTGCCTGCGAGAAAGCTTTGGAGGAAGAGCCGCGCAGTTTTGTGGCGCCCGATCTGTTTTTCAAAAATGAAGCGCAATGCCTCACCGCCCTGAATGGCGCGCATATTCCACTGAATGCAATCTTCAGTTCTGACCTGATCGTCGCCAACGAGGCCTGTACCGACCTGGCCTTTCTCAACTCGGCAGATCTGGATGCAAAATTTGAGATCTCGCCCGCCAATCCGGGCATGGGCCAGGCCATCTGGGAGCAAAGTTACAAAGGTGTCATGTATTGCAACGCCGCCATCGAGGGCATCAAAGGCGCACCAATAAATGAAGACCGTAAAAAGGCCCTGCTGGCCGAAGGCATTACACTCCGGGCACTCTACTACTATGTGCTCACCTCTACCTTTGGTGATGTTCCTTATTACACCGACGATGTATCCACACTCAAAACACTTGAAGAAGTGATGCAGCTTGGCCGTATGGATGCCAAGGTAACCCGGAACACGCTCATCCAGGAGTTGAAAGAATATGCGCCCAGCCTGCCCGCACAGCGTACTTCCAGCATTCCGGGTAACCGGATTTCAAGCAGCATGGCTTATACACTGATTGCGAAAATGTCAATGTGGAACAAGGATTTTGCAACGGCGCTTACCGCTTTGAAAGAGATCCAGAAAATATATGGTCAGCTGGCACAATACCCGCTCGAAGACACGTATTTCAGGAACAAAAACACGCCGGAATCAATTTTTGAAGTCCAGTTTACCTGGTCGGCCACCGGTTTGAAAAAAACCTCAACGGTAGCCTGCTTCTTCACGCCAACTAAACAGTCCGGGAAAGACATTTATGACGGTGTACAGATTCCCGAACTGGGTTCTAAAGCCAATCCGTTCGCATCCATTACGCCATCGGCCTATTTTGTGTCACTGTACGACCTGAACGATCCTCGGCGTAACATCATCCTGGCTTACACCTACAACGACAAATGGTTCAGCCGACCACAAACGCTGAACGGGACGGGTAAACCATGGATGGGCCCAAAATTCTGGTGTCCGGGCATGGACAACATCTCTGACGGCAACAACCAGAAAGTGTTCCGCTATGCCGATGTGCTGCTGATGATCGCTGAATGTGCCAATGAACTGGGCGACGCAAATACTGCGATGAGTGCAATTAACGAGGTCAAAGCACGCGCTTCTCAGGATTACGTACTGACCGAATATCCGGGCAAGGACCAATTCTTCCAGGAAGTGAAAGATGAGCGGGCCCGCGAACTGATGGGCGAGTACGGCCGCAAATGGGACCTCGTGCGCTGGGGTATTTTTTACAATTCGGTTAAGCAGACCACCGCCGAGGAGTGGGAGGTGATTAAAGCCAACCTGCGCCCTTACCATGAATATTACCCAATCTCTGACCGCGAAGTTACCCGCTCCAGGGGCATACTCACCAACCCTGCTTACACCGGTTTTTAATGAATCAATTATCGCTATACAACAGATATGAAACTTTTTACAGATAAGCAGTCGTCTCTGCTGCTCGGATTCGTGCTTTTCTGCGCCGCGCTTTTCCAGTTTGCGTGCCAGAAAGATGAATTCAGAAAATTCAGTACCGACCTGGCTTTAAACTCGAAAATCGTCCGGGTGGCCGACAGTGCCGGATCCACTCGTTTGCAGGTTTACGCAGACGGAAACTGGGATGTTTCTGCTCCGCAGGATGCGGGCTGGCTAAAATTTGACCGCAATTCAGGCAGCGGAAAGGGTGAGTTCCTGGTTTCGTTCACCGAGAACCACGGCAACCTGCCCCGGGCGGCCAAGATTCTCATTTCGGCCGCCGGCAAAACCGATACCATCAGCCTGCAGCAGCGCGGCATTACGCCTGCGCTCCGTTTCGCCGACGATACCATGGTAGGCATTGGCAACGGGGGCGAAATGAAGACCCTGTTAACCACCAATGTTCCATTCGAACTGATGAAACAAACCGTGTCTTATCAGGCCGAAAGCAACTGGATAACCGGGCTGAAGATGGACAATGGATTTCTGAAAGCCACCCTGGCAAAAAACACCCGGGCTGAGGCCAGGGAAGGCAAAATCCTGCTTTCGTACCTGGATGCTTTTGGCACGGTGACCAGAGACTCGATCCTGGTTTCGCAGAACCCTAAGGCAGATTACGATAGTGCCGTGCTGAAGGATTTTGCCTACGTGAAAAGTGCCCTGGCCGCCGGAACCATTACTGAAGATATTTATGTGGAAGGTGTGGTGGTGAGCGACAAGGGCAACCCCAACATGGGCCTCAACCCCAACAAAAGCACCAACAAACACGAGATCGATAAGGCCGAAAATGCGCTTACCGTATATGTGCAAAGTAATGATGGAAAATCGGGACTTCATATACGTACCAAAACTGCCGGCGACAATGTATACGGTCGTTTTGAGCGTGTAAAGATCTGGCTGAAGGGCGTGGTCTTGCGCAAGGAAACCAATCCGGCCCGTGTCATGCTGGACCAGGTACCGGCGCTGAACATCATGGCTAAAGATGCCGGAACGCCGGTTCCTGCCCGCGCGGTGTACATGAAAGACCTGAAAGACGATGACCTGTACACCTACGTTAAACTGCGGGATGTGGAGATTTCTATCCCTTCTGGCAGCTATTTCAATGTAAATGAAGGCTACAACATGCGTACCGATGCTTACCCGATGAACATTCGCGACATAAACGGCAGCAACCTGTACATGATCACGAATATTGATGTGCCTTACCGCCGCAATGGTAAACGGGTACCACAGGGCTCAGGCGATATATCAGGCATCCTCGTGCACGAAAAACTACAGCGCTACGGCACGAACATCGGCCCGTACTCGATCCGGCATGTCACCGAGGAAGACATTGCCCTTCAAGCTGAACGTCAGAACGGCTTTTCAAACGTGCTGGTTGAGTGGAGCCGCTTCAAGACTGAGTTTACGGCCGGAGCAACCGCCGCGCGGAACCCGCTGACACCCGATGTTGGCACCGGAACTTTGACGCACAGCGAAAAACCAGCGCTCGATTTTACCACCACCGGTATCTTCGGCTCGTCTGACTACAATGGCCTGATCCCAGAAGCTTCGACCGTAAAAGGCGCTATTGAGAATGGGGCATTTACGGCCAGAAACTGGTGGAACACCACAAAAAACCGCGGCTCGTGGTGGCTGGTCCGGGTATCGACCAAAGAAGTTTCGAAACCGATCTCCCTCCAGGTCGAAGGCCATAATGACATTGGCGGTCCGAGAAACTTCGTTGTAGAATGGTCAGCCACAGGCGAGGAGACCAGTACCTGGAACGTGGCCGGTGAATATACACTGGAAGACGTGACCAATTGGTCGAACACCTTGGTTACGCAGGTGCCGGGCATGAAGGCCGTTAACTTCCAGTTTCCGCAGGCCGCCTCAGGTCTCGACAACCTGTACATCCGCCTGCGGGTTAAAAACCGCACCGTAGGGACGGCAACCAGCCCGACCGCCGGTACACTGGCCGTGAACGGACTGAGTAGGTTAAGCCACCTGTCTATTAAATACAATAAATAAAGTAAACCAGCGGGGCCCTTCACGGGGTCCCGCTTTTTCAAATGATCCGGCGAAGCTGCCGGCCTGAAGCATGGCCGGTACCCCGGCAAAATCTAAACATGATGAGCAGAAAACTGATTTTCATTCTGGCAGGTATTTTTTTCGCATTATACACCCGTGCACAGCTGCCAAACGACCAATCCCTCAGGTTGCGGGTAGGCGTATATAACGTAGGCCATTTTAACCAGGGCAGCCTTGGCGGTTTCCAGGGATTGCCTACTCAGGCGAGGGCAGAGATAATGAACTGGCGGCGGTGGATAGGCAAACAGAGTCTTGATATCTTCGCGTTTAACGAATGGAACAAACACTTCGACAAAGACAGCGTATTTATTGCCGATCAGGCACTGCTGGAGCCATTTTACAAGAACCGGTATTTCGGCCGTCAGAACCGGTGGATTTACAATGGTATCGCCACCAATTACAAACTGACCAACATCAGGGAAAAGCGCTGGCCGGGCGATTATTATGCCATCATCGGCGATCTTAAGATCGGCAAAAAAGTGATTACCGTGATGTCCAGCCATCTGCCCTGGCAGAAAGGGCAGCATCTCCCGGGGCTCGACTCGCTGCTGGCAGAAATGAAAAAATATGAATACCTGATCTGCATGGGCGACATGAATGCCAGCGACGCCGAGCAGCTTCGTTTTGAGAAAGATGGCTTCAATATCGCAAACGGAGGGTACATGGGCTGGTTTACCACTGCGGCGGGCAACGCCAGGGCTGCCGGTGTAACGGGTGGACTTAACATGAACATTGACAACATTGTAACCACGAAGAACATCAAAATTCTGAACGTTTCTGCGCCTTTCACCGGGTTAAATGACCTGGACCATCTGCCTGTACTCGCTGACCTGATCGTGACCTGGTAACCGGAGTGATCAGCTTGGTAACCCATCTTGATAAAGCCTGACACGTTATTAGTGAGCCTGCGGTTGAACACCCGCAATCGTTCACCAGATTATTTAAAACAAGAACCAGCTTATTGCCGCCCGAATACAGCCGGTCATTCCAATAAGCTGCCAACAAGGGCAATGGCTTCAACATCAACATGAAGCCATTGTTTTTATTTTCAACGTACCGGCGCAATACAAAACTACGCCATAGAGAACAGCCCAAAGGGGTTACCCTCGCTGTCGGCGCAGATGGAACAGAACCTCCATTCGCCAATTGAAAACTTCGGTTGCCTGACCACTCCGCCGGCCGGAGCTACGCGGCTTTCCTCGACGCTACAATCGTTACAGGGAAAATAAACCATTGTGTTTACGCATTGTCCATCGCCTTCCTTGACGCCTGGCATCTCGACCAGTGCCCCTGATACCCCCTGGTTTTCCATAGGGGAAAAAAATGCCATTTTCATGCCTTGCGGCGAATCACCTGGCGCACCGCTGTCAATAAAGCTGGTGCCGAGTACGGCATTGTAAAATTTCTTTGCCCGCTCCATATCTTTTACATAGATCTCGAACCAGGCGATGATGTTTTCATTCATTCTTACATGTTTATGTGCTCCTCTAATTTAAGCAGGCGCAGGCAGAAGGACCGCGGCCGTTCGTGTCATTTTCCAGGGTGATATAAGACAAATGCACCAGCGGGATTACATTTGATGGCGCAGGTTCAGATCTGCATAGGGCTTTTTGCGCAATGCGACGGCTAGAGTGACTGGCTGCACGCTCGCAACACCCAGACCTGCTTCCCTAAAAATGTTTATGAAACTTTCATAATTCTACAACAAAACCCGGTCTGACATGTTATATAATTAATACGCCGGCACGGTGCCGGGTTTTACATTCTTCTTTATTCCAACACCCGGTTTTAGCACATCTGTTTGTTTGCATTGAGTTGATCAGCACATCAGATATGTCTACCAGAAAGCTAAAATTCTCCACACCTTCGGGTTCTCCCTTTTACGCAACGCTCAGAAGCCGCGTAGATCAGTATTTCAAACAACAGCAGCGAAGTCCGCATGCCAACGGACAGATGTGGGGCAAAACGATGTTTTTCCTGGCGGGCTTTATCGGTATTTACCTGCTGATTATCCTCGGGCCGTTTTCTCCCCTGGTATTGTTGTCTCTGGCGGCAGCGCTCGGGATGTTCAGCGCATTTGTAGGTTTCAACATTTGCCACGACGCCATTCACGGTGCGTTTTCAGGCAGCCGCAAAGTAAACCGGTTCCTCAGTTTCATTTTCAACCTGATTGGTGCCAATCCATATGTATGGAGCATTACGCACAATGTTATTCACCATACGTACACGAACATACCCGGGCATGATGAAGACATCGAAATTGCGCCGGGCCTGATCCGCGTGGCGAAAGAAGATGATATCAACCCGATACAGCGTTACCAGCACTGGTATGCTTTCCCGCTGTACAGTCTGGCGTCGCTCTCCTGGGTCTTCCGAAAGGACTACGTCAAATTCTTCAGGAAAAGCGTGAGTGCGCATACCGGCAGTCATCCCCGTATGGAATATTTTAACCTGTTTTTTTACAAAGCGCTCTACTATTTCCTGTTTCTTGCACTTCCGGTGATGGTGATGGACGTAAGCTGGTGGCAGGTGATGATCGGTTTCCTCGTCCTGCACTTTGCCGAAGGGCTTACCATGGGCCTGGTGTTTCAACTGGCGCACGTCGTGGAGGGGACAAGTTTTCCGTCGCCGAACGCCCAGGGAAAAATGGATGAAGTCTGGGCCGAACACCAAATGCATACAACGGCAAATTTCGCAACACAGAACCGGCTCATGGGATTCTTTCTCGGTGGATTAAACCGCCAGATTGAGCACCACCTTTTCCCAAAGGTCTGCCACATTCACTACCGTGACATAGCCGTTATTGTGAGGCAGGCAGCCGCAGAATTTAACCTGCCTTATATTGAAAATAAAAGTTTCCTGGCAGCACTGCGCTCGCACTACCTGATTTTAAAAAAGTTTGGAATGGAGGCCAGCGACAACAGCCGGATTGCCGCCAAGGCAGCTGAACGCGCCGCGTCGGCTTGCTAAACGACCTACATTTGCATGGCTTCTACCTGCAGCCTGCGGCAAGCCGCATTTCATGGTTATATTCCATTCGTTCGGTTTTGCCGTTAGACTCATAGATGGATGTTTCCTTTTCCTTGCGGGATGTGATGCGGCCCGACTCATCTTTCTGATAGGTATAGGTGCGTACTAGCCTGTCTACATAATTCGGATTCACGTTCACGTAAGTGCTCGAAGCAATGACATTGCGGGATGCTCTGCCAAGCAGCCGGTGCGGTATATAAAAATTCAGCACGCGCTTGTCGAGCACCTCCATGGCAAGCAGCGCTTCGTCTGCCTGATCCGGTTGATAGGTGTACGTCGTTTCCTGGGTAACGTTTTCGAGCCCTACACCGCGTTCCCGCATCCGCGTCAGGTTCCCGTTTTCATAAAACAGCTCAAAGGTGGTGAACAGCTGGTTTTGCAGAAACATCTTTACTGAAGATAGGTAACCTTCCGTGTTGTAGCTCAGTTCATGGTATTCCTGGCCACCGGCGCGGCTAATCCGAACCGCGCGGCCGTTTGCCAGGTCAACATGGGCCTCGGCATCTTCATCGTTATAGACTGTAAGGCGTCCGTTTTCATAGACATAGCGAATTGCCGATCCGTTAGAAGCAATGCTCTCCAGGCGGCGCTGGTTCCCGAAGGCCATCACGATGTCGTCGCCTTTGTTCCCGTCGTAATAGGTTGTATACGTATTTTTGCAGGGCGAACTTTCCTCTGCAGGAATTTCAGGATTTTTCTTTTTGCAGGCCCAGACGCAGATAAGCAGCGCGGCCAGGATACCGATAGCGTTATGTTTTGTCATGAATGGCCTGGGTCAAAAATCATTCCGCAGTGATGCACACGGCTGGCAAACCTTAAAGTTCTTAATAAGCCGTCCAGCCCGCATCGGCGGTAATCACTGATCCGTTAACGAAGCGGGACTCGTGGCTGGCCAGAAAAAGAGCGATTCCGGCAATATCTTCCGGATCTCCGGTGCCTGGTGCATTGGTTACACCTGCGCTCATTCTTTCAAAACCGAAGGGGTGTGGGTGCGCATCTGTCAGGATCGACGTTGCCACGCCCCCCGGCGCAATCGCATTGCACCTGATGTTTTGCCCTGCGTATTGGTAACCAACACTTTTGGTCAGGCCGATCACGCCATGTTTGGATGCGGTATAGGCTGCACCCGCCCGGCCGCCAAACAGGCCACCAATCGATGCTACATTGACAATCACCCCCGAACGCTGTGCTGTAAAAAAGCCGAGTGCAGTGCGGGTCATTAAAAAAGTTCCCGTGAGGTTAACGGCGATCAAACGGTCCCAAAGTTCATTGCTGGTGTCGCCGGCGGGGGTAAAGTCGTCCATGATACCGGCATTATTAACCAGGATGTCGACCCGGCCGAACTGCTCGAGTGTAAAAGAAACAAGGTTCTCGACTTCGTCTGAACGGGAAATATCCGCCGGGTAACACAAAGCGGTGCCCTCGGCTTCCCGAATTTCACCTGCAAGTGCTTCAATGTTTTCGTTTCGGAGGTCAACGAGCAGTACTTTGGCGCCCTCGGCGCAGAAAAGGGTTGCAATGGCGCGGCCGATCCCCGACCCGGCGCCTGTTACAATGGCAACTTTGTCTTGTAATTTCATGTTTCTAATTTGCGGCAAAGCCGAAGTAGCAGGATCCGGACTTCAGGCGAAATTAAGACAACACCCAGTCGATTTTTTTAACCATGATCAGGCTAAAACATGATGGTAGTCAGGTTTGAAATTTGGAGGCTGCAGGCTCGAATGAGAACCGGGCGCGCCGAACTCCCCGCGACAGTTAACCCACAATGGTCCTTCAGGGCGGTAGCGAAAAATCTGTTTGGGATTTCGAACAGACCCGGCCTCCGCTACCGCCACTCCGGATTGCGCCGTTTGAGATGACAGGGCGCCTCATCACGCAGATGGATTCAGAAACAATATTTGCTTTGACATGGTTAACAAATGCCGTTTGTCCCTTAAACCGGCAGGATCGGCGTGCCTGCTTTCCAGACCTGAGTGATGGACAGGCTGTCTGAAATGTTGCTTGTCGGGTCGCCGTCAACCAATACAAGATCGGCGCGTCTTCCAATGCTGATCTCGCCACGGTCAGTCAGGCCGAACCGCCTGCATGGAACTGACGTGGCCGCGCGCAGTGCCTCGATCGGGGTCATCCCGGCTTCGACCAGCAGTTGCATTTCATGGTGTACGCTTACGCCATGGGCCAGGCCGCCCAGGTGTGGCGCCGGGACGGAGACATCGGTTCCTACAAGTATATCCACGCCTGCCCGGTGAAGATCCATGACGTTTTTATAGCTGTCTTCGATTTTACCGCCGGGGAATGTATGGAAACAGGAACACATGGTCTTTACCCACTGGCTGTCCAGTTTGGGCGCCACCCGTTCGTCATGAGCCATCGCACAGGCATTCTTACCGATAATCGAAGCGTTCAGCACCAGGCAGGGTGTCACGAAGATGTTCTTTTCAGCAATCTGCCGGACAAGGCTGGCTGTCCATTCGGGCCGGTCTATAAAAAGATGGGCAAGTCCGTCAATACCAATGTTAACTGCGGTCCTGGCCGCTTCTGCTGTTAAAACATGTGCAACGGTAAGCATGCCAAGCGCATGTGCTTCTGAAACGGCTGCCTGCATAACGGGTTCGCTGATCATTGGAAGTCCCGGACTGTTCATGACCGTACCTTCCTCGATCATGACCTTGAAATAGTCTGCACCGTTCGCGAACTGCCGGTGCACGAACTGCCGCGCGCCGGCTGCTGTTGTTACGTCCGGACCACCCTGCTCCGCCGCCTCCTGGCGCTCATGCGCCTGGAGAAAGGCGATTTTTTCTTCTTCGCTCATTCGCTCCATTTCCTTCAGCACAAAGTCCGGAATGCCATCACCCTTGGGAATCAGTTCATCCGGGTGCCCGCCCGGAGGCGTAAGTCCCATTCCTGCCGAGCGTACATCGGCAATGTCTGTGATATTGACCAGCTGAAGCGCCCGGCCTTGTTTTGTAAAGCCGCCCATCATCTCCAGTTCGGTGGTCACACCAAACTGCAGTGCGCAGCGCAGGCTATCGACCGAGGTGTGGGTATGTGCATCGATCAGTCCCGGAAGGAGGGTAGCGCCGGTTCCGTCAATGACCACTGCATTGTGCGGAACCTCGGCGCCAATGGCCAGGATTCCTTCTGTAGAGAAAATGACGTTGGTTTTTCCGAGCGAGCTGCTGCCGTCGAAAACTGTTGCATTGACAACAGCTGTTGTTTGATGTTTATGCATATGTGTAGATTATAAAATTTAATGCCCGCCCCGCACCGCCATTGGCCACGCGCTGGCGCAACAAAAATCAGTATCTTATCTATCCAAAAACAGCTACATTTGGGCATAAAATAGTCTGAATGGGTAATGGTTTTTGAATTTGATGCCGCCGGAGGCCAGTCGTTGCTTGAAGCCTTTGCAAGCTTTGCAGGGAGCGAGATCCGCAATGGTGCATTTGAAATTCCCGAAAAGTTAGGTTCAGGTTATGTAAGAGGAGTAAAGCCGGGTTCGTCATTGAAACTGATGCTGCAGTGCTGCCGGTTCAACACCGACCTGCTGTTTCGGCGGGTCGCCGCGAAAGATGCCAGGCACAACGTGACTTTTACCTTTCAGATGGGGACGCTTCCCGGCCTTGTGAAACCTTTCCGGCAAGACATGCCTGCTGCCCGTGGCCGTATCCCTGCTGTGAAAATTACCTCCGCCAATATTGATTATGAGATCCTGATCCCGGGCAATACGGATGTATTTGCAGTTATCATCGTCATTCACCAGAGCGACCTGGTCGAATTGTTTAACTCCGGTGCAGAACACAGCCTGCTCCAGGACATCCTGGCCAAAGAAAAACCCTACCTGTTCGAAGAACTTCTGTCGCCGAAAATGCAGCAAGTGGCCGCCCAAATGTTTGATCCGGGGGTGCCGGAGGAGCTGTCAGCCTTTTTTTACCGGGTCAAGGCCCAGGAACTGATCTGCCTGTTTTTTGCCGCATTACTCGAACGCCGGGACCTGCGCAACCATCCGCTCAACGCATCAGACGTTGTCATGGCATACCAGGTTCGCGACCATGTCATAGCTGACCTCGGCGCGGTGCCCAGCCTGCCGGCGTTGGCTGGCCTGGCAAACATGAGTGAAAGTAAACTGAAACGGCTGTTCAGACAAATCTTTGGCGATAGCATCTATAACTACTACCAGGCCTTGCGCATGAGAGAAGCTGCAAACCTCATTGGCCGGCAGGGCCTTTCGGTAGCTGAAACCGGTTACCGGCTTGGTTTTACAAATCTGAGCCATTTTGCCCGGCTGTTTGAACGCTACCACGGATTAAAACCAAAAAAATACGCCATGCAAAAAGGCGAAACGCCATCGCCTGCCAAATAACCGGCTTTCGTTTAAAATCATCACCAAACGCCAATCAGCAATCCGTCAGCTGGAAATCAGCGTGTGACGTAGCGGAGGGCACTCTTAGCCGATGGCTTTATACGTGGCAAGAAACCAATTTCCTGTGGAAAACCCGCTTTTTGGAAACGTTTTAAACAAATGCATTTCGCAAGGGTTACAGAGATACAAATACAGGAAAGCATGAAAGACCGCAAGACATCAGGAAACCGGTCGGCCCATACAGCCTGTACATGTACCACCGAAAATGAAATGGATTTTAACCACCTAAACCCCAATTTATGTTTTAC
Source organism: Pedobacter yulinensis (assembly GCF_003029735.1). Lineage (GTDB taxonomy): Bacteria > Bacteroidota > Bacteroidia > Sphingobacteriales > Sphingobacteriaceae > Pedobacter > Pedobacter yulinensis. Next base: position 873,545 of record NZ_KZ686269.1, on the reverse strand, counting down.
CATATTCAAAAACTGATCAATCCGATTGTTGTCGACGAACCAGATCCGGCGGCAGCAAACGCCCTGCAAGAAGGCCTTGGCGGCCAATTTGGTGAAATGCGCACCATGATGCAGTTCCTTTTTCAAAGCTTTAACTTTCGCGGCAACGGTATTCCTTACCTCGACCTGATTCAGGGTATCGGTATTGAAGAGATCAGCCACGTAGAGCTGATCAGTAAAACCATTGCGCAACTGCTAGACGGTGCCCCGGGTTACAACGGCGATAAGTTTGACACCCCAGGAGCAGGCGGTGAGGCTACGCTTGATATTGGCCGCCTTGCGAAAAACCCGCACCATTTTATTCATGGTGCACAAGGTGCATTACCGGTCGACGCCGCCGGCAATCCATGGAGCGGCTCGTACGTACACAACCACGGCAACCTCGTGCTCGACCTGATGGATAACCTGGTACTCGAAGCGACCGGACGTACACAGAAAGCGCGTATTTACCAGATGTCTGATAACAAAACGCTCCGGGCCACGATTGCATTCCTGATCGTTCGCGATGAGGCGCACCAGATGGCTTTTGCGAAGGCCCTTGAAACGCTCGGTATTGACTGGGCCAAAACGCTGCCTATTCCAAAATTCGATTCGTCGCAGTACCCGGAAGTAAAAAAACTGCTCGATGCAGGTCTGCACCGCGAGCAATACCATTTCCGTCTTGATTCTTCGATGATGGACCTCATTTTCAGCGGCAGTGCGCCTGCAAATGACGGTACTGAGCTGGTCACGAAAAAAGAACCGGATGAATCTTACCCAATCCCCGTTGCACCGGAAAGACCCGAGGAGTTTGCTCCGGGGCTCGATCCCGAAATGCAAAGTCTTGCAGACGCTTTGACAGAGTTCAAAGAAAAAACCATCAAAACGATGGAAAAAAAGGCCGGACCAAATCCGCGGAAAAAAAAGTAAGATAACAAAAACAAAAGGAGGCCCGTGGCCTCCTTTTTTGTTTTAAAACTGGCGCTCAACCGGGAACGCTAATCCCACATGGTTCCGTTTAACCCAAGTACCGTGCCGATCCAAAGAATAAATACATAGCCCAGAATGCCGATCACTGTTCCTAAAACGGCTTTCCAGCCGCCCATGGCGCGTAAGTTACCAAGCAAATGGTAGAAGGCTCCGCCCATGGCACCCGCTACAGGTACCATCAGCAATGGCTTGACCTGCCAGTAGGCCGGCCAGGCAGGATTCCCTTTACCTGCTCCGATTAAAAAATACGCGATTACAAAAAATGCGATGCCCGCGCCAATCAGCATGGGTTTGATCAGGGTGCTTGTTCCCTGTTTCCTGAGATTCTCGTTTTGTGTCATATCTGATATAAATTAGTTTGGTTTATCTAAAAGTGCTTTGAAAAACAAAGTTAATAAAAAACACTTTGCATTTCAAAGTAATCATCGTTTTTTTTATTAGCGGGTTGGGGGCTCAGTTTTTGCGTACCTTGAGCGGCTGACAATTCTGGAGCCCAACCGACTGGACGCTCGTGATTATTGCCCGGCAGGGACCGACTTTTCTGTGCGACGGCGAGGGGGAGCCCAGGTATACCCCTTTTGCCTTATATTTGGGCCTGGCTTTTTATTTAACCACTCTCATTAATGAATATTTGTGTTTTTTGCGGCTCAAGCCCCGGCAACGATCGGGTTTACATGCAACAGGCCTTCGGGCTTGGCGCCATGCTGGCCAACCTCGACATCGGTCTTGTTTATGGCGGCGCCAATGTTGGCCTAATGGGTGCTGTAGCCGACGGCTGTCTGGCACAGGGTGGCCGGGTAACCGGCGTGCTGCCGCATTTTCTGCAGGCCAAAGAAATTGCACATCCGCAGCTGAGCGAATTGGTTTTCGTTGAAACCATGCATGAGCGCAAGATCCGGATGAGCGAGATCAGCGATGCCGTGATCGCCATGCCCGGCGGTTTTGGCACCCTGGAAGAACTTTTCGAAATGCTGACCTGGGGCCAGCTCGGCCTGCACAGCAAACCGGTTGCTCTGTTTAACGTGGGCGGCTTTTTTGATCCGCTGTTACGCTTTGTCGATGAAATGGTTGCGGCGGGTTTCCTGAAAAAAGTATACCGCGACCTGCTGATCGTATCTGCAGACAGCGCTGCGCTGATCGAATCAATCCGCAAGTATGAACCGCCGGTTGTACAGAAATGGATCACAAAAGAAACCACATGAGCAGGTACTGGTGGCTGATTCTCTTTGTGGTCAACTGCCTGTCCTGCCACTCGCCGGTCAGTCAACGCGCTGAACTTGCAGATACTGCCGAGCAGGCAGCTGATGCCGTGGTACCCGAAAAACCGGTGGCCGCGCCGCCAGCAAGTAGCGGGGCCGGCAATTGGGATGGGATTTACCGCATCAACGTAGCTGGCGAGGAAACGACCAGCGGGACCAGCAGCTCCACCTATCATTTTAAAGTCAGGGGTCAGAAGGCCGAACTCACCATGACCACTTATCACGAGCCCATTCGCTGCGAAGGAATTTACCTGTGTGAAGAAAAAAGCGGGCAGCTACGGCTCACATATGCCGGTCATGAACAGGACTGCCGGCAAGACGGCCAGGACTTCCTGATCAGGCAGGAGGGCGGGCAATTCTATATCAAAGGTTATTTTGGCGAAGCCTATGCCGGTCAATGGCTCGAACTGATGCGTGTACCAGCTCACTGATACACCTACTTAGGTTGTTTTTCATTCATTACACGGCATTCAGGCGATCAGGTTGCGCCGTAGCTGCTGCAGCGCCGAAGGTTTTCCGGTGCGCTTCACCCCATTTCTCCAGGTCCTGCCAAATGGGACTGAGCGCCATTCCGGTATCGGTCAGTTCGTATTCCACACGGGCAGGCACTTCTGCATACACCGTTCGTTTGATCAGGTGATCACGCTGCAGTTCTTTCAGCTGCAGGGTCAGCATGCGTTCTGAGATGTTTGGCAGCTGGTCGCGAAGTTCACTGAACCGTTTCCGGTTCGTACCCAGTTTATACAGGATCAGCAATTTCCAGCGGCCGCCGATCAGGTCGAGTGCATGAACGACCCCGCAAAAACTGCTGAGTATGGCCTTGTTCAGGCTATTGGTTGATGTTTCCTTCCGTTTTGACATACATTTTTGTTCGTTCCCAACAATGGGTTGCGGTGTGCTGAATTTGTTGCTCAGCCTGTAATTTTGGATGTTCAAATTTACAAAAGAAAGTATCGCAAATGAAAGTACTTATCGTTTACGCACACCCGGAACCACAAAGTTTCAACGGTGCCATGTACCGCCAGGCCATTGAATCGTTACAGCACGCCGGCCATGAAGTACGGGTCGCTGACCTGACTGGCCAACAGTTCGACCCCGTGTCGGGCAGGCACAATTTCAGAACGTTAAACGAACCCGACTTTTTCAAACAACAACTGGAAGAACTGCACGCAAGCCGGACGGGCGGCTTTGCTGCCGAGATTGCTGCAGAGCAGGAGAAGCTGGAATGGTGCGACATCATGATCTGGCAGTTTCCACTCTGGTGGTTCAGCGTGCCGGCAATTTTAAAAGGCTGGGTAGACCGTGTGTTTGCCATGGGTCGTATCTATGGCGCAGGGCGCTTGTACGCCAATGGTACCTTCAAAGGCAAGCGAGCGCTGCTGTCGGTGACCATGGGGGGCGCTGCCGCCGATTACATTGACGGTGGGCTCAACGGCGAACTGGCCGGCATTCTGAGGCCCTTGCACCGGGGCATCCTGGAGTTTACAGGGTTTACGGTCCTCGAGCCACAGGTAGTTTATGGGCCGGCCAGGCTGGACGAGCAGGCACGCCGGACTGAATTGCAACGCTGGCATGAGCGCCTGCTGCAGCTGGAGAACGAGCAGGGAATCGAAGTTGGCAGGTACCGTTAGAAACCCGGTTTTACCGGCGGGGTTATAAAAAGAGGCGATAAATTGGGCAAAAAACGGAGATTTGTTATCTTAGGCCTAAATGTCTACACCCTTTGTTTCTGACCAGGCTTCCGGCGATTTTAATTACTACCTGAATGGCGAAAGCGAAATTGCCAGGCTGCTGATTACGCAGGACTGGAGCAATTCGGCGCTTGGTCCGCGGGCCGAATGGCCTGAGGCCCTGCAGTATGCGCTGGGCATGTGCCTGGGGAGCCCGTACCCGATCGCATTGTATTGGGGCCCGGAGTACCTGCTGCTTTACAATGATGCTTACATCAGCATCGCGGCTCACCGCCACCCGGCCTGTTTTGGCAAACCGAGGGGAGAGATCTGGCCGGAAAGCTGGGCAGAGGTGCGGCCGCAATTTGAAGCGGTTTTGTTCCGCGGCAAGGGCACCAGGATTTTTGACAAACAGTTTCCGATAAAACGCTTCGGCAGGCTGGAGGAATGTTATTTCGACTACAACCTGTCGCCGGTTGTTGACCGCTCCGGGAAGATCAGGGGGGTCATGAACGCCATTATAGAGACCACGTACCGGGTTATCAATGAGCGCAGGAACAAACTGCTTTACCGCTTCAGTTTCGAGTCGAACATTTTCCATTCGCAGGCGCAGGGATACCAGGAAAGCCTGGACCTGCTCAATATTTTTGACAGCGATATTCCATTCAGCATTTTGTATTTCCAGGATCCTGACAACGGCACGTACGTGCTTACACAAGCCACCGGGGTATCGAAGGAAACGGCTTTGTCATTGACCCTTCCGCTGGCGACTGTCAGGCAATCGGGAACGCCGCTGCTGATCGGCGAGCTTGCAAAAACATGGACCACTGTGTATCCCAAAGACTGGCCTGATCCGATAGACCAGGTCATGATCCTGCCGGTCAGGCAGGGCGAAAACCAGGTGAGCGGGCTGCTCGTTTGCGGCATTCACCCCGGCATTGCCATGGATGCCAGTTACAAGCTGTTCCTTGAAGCTGTTGCAGGGCACATCAGCCACTCGATTGCAAACGGCAGCAATTATGAAACTGAAAAAAAGCACCAGTTGCGCATCCGCGACAGCGAAGACCAGTTTCAGTTTGCCATTGATGCGGCCGGTCTTGGCACCTGGGACCTGAATCCTGCCACCAACCGCTTTGTGGGTAATGAGCGTCTCAAGTCCTGGTTCGGCTTGTCCTCATCTGAAGAAATTGAACTGTCCCGCGCAACCGATATCATTGACATTGAAGACCGGGCAAGGGTGATCGCCGCCATCCAGGAAGCCATGACTTACCGTTCTGGCGGTGCTTACTTTGCAGAATACAAGATCAGCACACCGGCAGATAAAACACCGCGTATTGTTCGCGCCAAGGGCAAGGCGTTGTTTAATGAGAATGAGCAGGTCATCCGTTTCAGCGGTACGCTACAGGACATTACCGAAGAACGCCAGTTCAGTGCTGCGCTCGAAGAAACGAACAGCCGCCTGCAGATTGCACTCGAGGCGGCCAGGCTGGGCTCGTATGACCTGGACCTGAAAACCCGCGAAATGTACTGCACGCCGCAATTCAAACTGAATTTCGGCTGGCCGCCGGACCGCGATTTTGCCTATGACGACCTGATTTCGCTTGTCAGGCCTGAATACCGCCCGTATGTAGACCAGCAGATCAGGCAGGCCATTGAGCACGACACGGTGTACCACGCCGAGTATGAGATCAGCTGGCCCGACGGATCCCTGCACTGGATCAGCGCTTCGGGTAAACCACGGTATGACAAAGACGGACGCGCACAGCGCATCATTGGCGTAACCAGCGATATCACCGACCAGATTACCGCGCGTACGGCCCTGGAGAATGCCTTTGAACAGATGAAACTTTCACAAAACGCTGCACAACTTGGCTCGTTCGATATGGATGTGCCGGCCGGCAGACTGGAGTGGGATGAGCGCTGCTGCCGGTTGTTCGGTATCTTCAGCTCGCGCGATATAGACTTTGAAAGAGACTTCGTAGCCAACCTGCACCCCGACGACCGTGACAAGGTGCTGAATGAAGTAAAAAAAGCACTGGTGCGCACAGTTAGCAATGGCGACTATGATGTCGAATACCGCACTGTCGGCGCCGAAGATCACAAACTCAGGTGGGTCAAGGCCAAAGGAAAGGTCATGTTTAACGATAAAGATGAACCGCTGCGTTTTACCGGGGCCGTACTCGATATTACCGATCAGAAACAGGATGAATTGCGCAAAAACGACTTCATCAGTATGGTTAGCCATGAACTGAAAACACCGCTAACCTCGCTGAAAGCCTACGTACAGATCCTGAACAACCGGGCACGCAAATCGGGAGATCATTTTGCTTCTGAATCTTTGAACAAAGTGGAGCAACAGGTGAATAAGATGACCGGCATGATCAACAGTTTCCTTAACGTGGCCAGGCTGGAATCGGGCAAAATTCAGTTGGATAAATCGACCTTCGAACTGCCAGCCATGCTTGCCGAAGTGGTCGACGAGGCCAAACCGATCATGGGTACACATACCATCTTACTTGAAGCCGGCGAGCCGGTTACTTTATTTGCCGATCAGAACAAAATTGTCCAGGTCATGATGAACCTCGTCAGTAACGCAGTGAAATACTCCCCGCGGGGAAAAGTGGTCAGGATAGCCTGGACGAAGCAGGATGGCGACGCGGTGATCAGCGTGCAGGACGAGGGCATGGGCATCAAACCTGATGACATCAACCTGCTTTTCAAGCGGTTCTACAGGGTAGAAAGTCCGCATACCCGCAACATTTCCGGTTTCGGCATCGGCCTTTACCTGTCGGCCGAGATTGTCCAGCGGCATGGCGGTAATATTTGGGTAGAAAGCGAGAAAGGGGTAGGCTCCACGTTTTTCTTCAGCCTTCCCCTTCCTGGATAAGTTATCCGGCAAAAGCCAGTTCCTGTACAATCTTTCCCACATACACGTTGAAAAAATTATAATCGGTCATGGGTGCATCGGTAATACCGACGTTCCTGCCCATTGTTACAATCTGACCGCGGTGGTAGGCGCTGTGCGTCATGCAGTGAAGCACATACTCGAAGTTTTCGAAATCGCTCTGGAACCAGGGGCTGACCAGGAGGTTGTTTTCCTGAAAATCCTGTTCTTCCATGGCATTGATGTAGTCTGACAGTTCGGCGCTTTGCCTGGCTATGCCGGCAAGAATTTCGGCAGTGTCGTCGCTGAATGCGCCAGGTGCCCAATCGCCCCTGCGTTTAATCGCGTTCAGCCAGTAATCCTGTGTCTCCCAGATGTGGCGGAGCGTCTGGCTGATACTGGAAAAGCTCGATGCCACTTCCTGTTCAAGTAATGCCGCTGGTTTGGTTTGAAGCCAGTTAACGAAGGTTTGATTTGCCCATTGGTTGTAGCTTGCATAATTTTTCATCAGGCTGCCGATGGTGCGGTAGGCGGGGGTGTTGTTGTGCGGTTTCATAACGATTTCTTTTTGTTTATTCAAAGAAACCAACCGCCACTGACAACCCTATGTCACCGCAAAAAAAAGAATTTTCAAAAAAACAGCCCTGTTTTTCAGGCGCCAGACCCGCTCATTTTTAGCGTACAGGACAGCTCGAAAGTTTATGGCGTATTCTGTGCCAGCACCATCAGGCCTTCCCAAACAGAAGTCATCAGCTTGCGCGTGGAATCGTCTGTAAGCTGGCCAAACTCGTCAAACTTATCGGCAGCGCCTGCAAGATAAAATTCGGGTTGCTGCAGGGGCTGCATGTTCAGGTAGACCAATACCTGGCGCAGGTGGTGAACTGCGCCGAAGGCGCCCAGGTTGTATGGTGTGCAACCCAGCACGGCTACGGGCTTACCGTTCCAGCAATTGTTGCCTTGCGGCCGGGAACCCCAGTCCAGGGCATTCTTAATAACCGGAGAATATGACCGGTTGTACTCGGGCGTTGCCAGAACCACGACATCGGCAGCCATGGCCTGCTCGTGCAGGCGCTTTACGGGCTCGGGCAGGTCCTGTTCCAGGTCCTGGTTCAGCAGCGGCAGGTCGCTGATGTCGACCAGGTTGACCGTCACGCCTTCGGGAGCAAGTGCGGCAAAAGCTTTAAGTGTTTTTGTGGTATACGATTCCTTTCTTAGGCTACCTGAAAGTGCGGCTACAGTAATGTTCATGGCTTGTTGTTTTTGGAAACAACACGTAAGCCGGAGGAATGTTTGTACGGATCGAAACCGGCAACCATTGGCTGCTTCATCTCGTCCATCAGGCGCACGGCCAGCTCCCAGCTGCGTTTGTTCAGGTCGATCAGCACCCGCATGCGCTCGCGCTTGCGGGCCCGCCGGCTGTTGGCCAGATCAGTAAGCGGATGACTTACCGCTTCGAAATTGGCCATTTCCACCAGTTCATCGCGCGACGATACATAACGGGGCACGTGCAAAGACCATTTAAACGCATCCTGCTTAGCCACAACGGTAAGCCGACACGGAAAAAATAACTGGCATGGTCATATATCCGGATATAGTCGTTTACCCGTACAGATGCCGCCGACCGAATCGACCGTGATGGCGCCCGGCTTGACGGCCGGAAATAAAACCTGCATGGCCAACCTGGCTTTTAGAAGCAAGGCCTGTTTTGATACACCAGGATGATTGCATGTCGAATCTGTCATTAATGTACCTGCCCGTCACCGGAATATAGTCCTCCAGCGAAACGGTATCTGGCATGATAGCCAGGTTCATTGCCCGCGTTGTGATTTTGTTGTGTTGACTGTAGCAGCTACAGCAGGAAACAGCAATGTTGCCGGAGCCAGCTGAAAAATAATTAACGGAGGCTTCATAGGGTGTAATTGTGCGCAAACAAATTTATATTTCTTAAACTTTTTCATATATCAGAAAAGTACATGATGAGATTAAACCTGCGCCATGGCTTAAAGAAGGCCTTTGGTGATGATTTCAAAAAAAGCGCCCCGGAACTTATCGCTGACCGGAATGCGTTTCCCGCCTATATAAATTTGGTTATCCTGTATGCGTGTAATGCGTTCAGTGTTCACGATCCATGAATTGTGTACCCTGAAAAAAGGCAGCGTAAGCTGTTCGGCCATTTCTTTCATTCGTTTATAAACGAGCAGGTCCCCGCCGGTCGTTACCAGGCGCAGATATTCTTTTTCGCCTTCGATGTATAAAAGGTCGTTCAGGCTAATGCGGTTAATCGTTTTTCCAGATTTGACAAAGAACCAATCCGGTCGAGGCGCTGCCGGTGCAAGATCGGTTGTGGTGGCAGGCGGCTCAAAAGCCCGCTCAATCTTTCCCCGCGCCGCGAGAAAGCGTCCGAGTGTGATGGGTTTGAGCAAATAATCGAGCGTGTTGAAACCGTAACTCGCCGCCGCAAATTCTGAGTAGGCAGTCGTAAAAACCAGTCGGGTAGTTCCCGGCAGTAAAGCCGCCAGTTCCATGCCGCTTAACCGGGGCATGTTGATGTCGAGAAAAATCAGATCAGCTGTGTTGTTCCGCAGAAAGTCGAGCGCTTCGCGCGCATCGTAACAGCAGGCGGAAATTTCCCAATCTGTATTTTCCAGGATCAAGACCCGCAGCAGGGCTACGGCATTGGGTTCATCATCTACGATCAGGCAGCTGAGTTTCATGTTACGGGAAATTTGAGAACGGCTTTGTACCCGTCCTTTTCTATACCTGTTTCCAATACGAAGCGGCCGGGATAGAGCATATCAAGGCGCCGGCGCAGATTAAGTAACCCAAAACCGCCTGTGCTCTTTGTTGTGCTCACAGTGAGCGTGTTCCGGGTTTCGAAAAGAACGTGTGACCCGGCTGCCTGCAGTTGAATCCGGATTACGTTGTCTGTCCGCGACTTGTCGACTCCATGTTTGAAGATGTTTTCAACGAAGGTCATAAGCAGCATGGGCGGAATGCGCAGGGCGGGATTGAAATCGGTGTGAAAACTGAGCTGAAGGGGATGTCGCATGCGTAACTGTTCAAGCGCCAGGTAGTTTTCAAGAAAAAGCACCTCGGTACTGATGGGAACCAGCTCTTTCGGGCTTTCCTCTACGAAATAACGCATCATTTGCGCCAGTTTATCGACCAGTGCGGCCGTTCTTGGCGCCTCTAGGTAGGCTTCGTAATAAATATTATTCAGCGTATTGAAAAGGAAGTGCGGCTGCACCCGGTTCTTCAGCAAGGCAATCTCAGCATGGTTCTTTTGGGTTATGATGCGTTCATTTTGCTGCTTCAGGCTAAAGTAAGCAATGGCCATGCGAAAAATGAAGCTGAGCACGTACACCAGAAAACCGCCTGTGATGTAGTACAGGTAGCGCGAAAACGTTAGTGTTCCCTGCTGTTCCGGATGAAGGCTGTTATAAAGTTGCAGCACCAGAAAAGTACGAAGCATGCTGATGCCGGTTACGTAGATAACCGAGGCGACAACGTACCAGGCCCGGTGGCCTTTCTCGTAGAGCCTGGGAAAGAGCAGGAAAATGTTACCATATATAATCAGCGCAGAAAAAACCACACTTGCGACTGAATAAGCCAGGGCGGGCAGTAAACCATCCTCTCCCAGAATTGATAGAAAGAGGATAACAAAAACCGCAGACCAGACCAGCCATTGTAACTGCCTCAGGCTCAAATCAAACCATGCCGCATGTCGCTTCATGTTCAAAAGTACGAACCGGCAGCTGCTTTTCAGGCCTTTTTCAACTGTTGACCTTAAAATTTAAACGGATGGCAAAGAATGACTTTACTGCCAAAAAATTGAAAAGACACCTTATTCGGTTGAATTGTCTCTGCTGCTACCAACATCGCCTGCATTTTTACTATAAAAAATCCTTAACATGAAAAAAAAGCTATTGATCTTTATCTGTATTCTAAGTTATGCGGCCGCAGCATCAGCCTCGGCCGATACCCTCGGAAGAAACCTGAAACTGGACATTTCCCGTCTTAAGCCCGGAATGCGGCAGTACCTGGTTATCATGCAGCAGCCGGCTGCTAAGAAAAAACTGGCCTTCTGGTACTGGCAGCGACGCCTTTCGTTGGGCAGCCACCTGGGCAAACCGACCATTGTTATTGACCAGCAGTGGTTTAGCAGCGACAGTTCGGGTTACAGGGCTGTACGTTCGGTGAACCGGGCCACAGACTTTCAGCCAGTTTTTCATTCAGAAGCCGGTGGTGGCAAAATGCGGGCCGTGAACTGGTCGGAACGGGAAATCAGGGGTGCAGACACCGTTGCGGGTAATGCCAGCAAAGACCTCGCAATCACCTTGAACGCACCGGCCTGGAACTGGAACCTGGATCTGGAGACTTTCGAAATGCTCCCGCTTGCCGCAGGCAAAACCTTCGTTATCAATTTCCTGGATATCGGACAGGATGCGCCAAAGTTAGCAACCTACCAGGTCGTGGGCAGCGAAAACATCCGCACCTTCGACAACCGGCAGGTCGACTGCTGGGTGTTGCGTTCGGTCAGTGAGCATAACGGTCGTGAGTATACCCAGTCGTTCTGGATCAGCAAAGCAAATCATGAGTTCCTGAAAGAAGAAGATGAGTTTGGCGGGATGTTACGGTACAAGATCAAGATGCCTGATACCGTGCCTGATATCGGAAAAAACTTCGCGAAGTAGTTCACCTAAAATTGCTCATCAGAAAGCAGGGAAAAAGAAAAATCTGCCATCTTTGTTGTATGGTCTCAAACACAGCAAGGCTTGATTACCTGAGGCAGTTCCATGAATTGCCTCAGGATGATTATGACCTGTTCCAGGCCGCGCTTAAGCCACGCAGTTTTAAAAGAGGGGAGCGGCTCGTGGATCCCGGTCATGTGCAGCGTGAACTCTACCTGATCAGGCAGGGCGTGCAGATGTCTTATTTTGAAACTGCCGAGCGGCAACACGTCATCGCATTTACCTACCCGCCAGACTTTTGCGCCATTCCAGGCTCTTTTTCGCGGCAGCAGGCGGCTCCATACGCGCTGGTTTGCCTGACCGACACAGATGCAGATTGTATCTCCTATAGCGCCCTGACCGCTCTTTTTGACCGCTCGCAGCATTTGGAACGGCTGTTCAGGCGCATGACAGAAGCCATCCTTGCAGGGCTGATTAGCCGGCACATTGACCTGCACGCGTTCAGCATGGAAGCCCGGTATCGCGCTTTCTGCCAGCGAAGCGGCCATTTGCTGCAGCTCGTGCCCCATAAGTACATTGCTTCTTACCTTGGTATCGATGCAACAAATTTCAGCAAGCTCTACAATCAGGTGCCGTTCTGATCTTGGTGCGCACCAAGAATTTAGTCGCATGGGCGTGCGAAATTTGCCAGAAAACTGCTTTATGATACATACATGGCTGGACAAACACGAATATCCCTTTACATCCCGATATTTTGCACAGGGCGCCTTTCGGCAGCATTACATTGATGAGGGTGCGGGCCAAATCCTGCTCTTTGTGCATGGCACACCGTCCTGGAGCTTCGAGTTCAGAAACCTGATCAGCGCATTACACAGCAATTACCGCTGTGTTGCGCCCGACCACCTTGGTTTCGGGCTGTCTGACAAGCCGGGCTCGTTCCCATACTCGACCCCGAGACACAGTGAACTGCTGGAAACTTTTGTCTCAGGCCTGGGGCTCAAAAACATTACGCTGGTTGTACATGATTTTGGCGGGCCAATCGGTCTGAGCTTTGCCATGCGCAGGCCGGACCTGGTACAGCGCATTGTTGTGCTGAACAGCTGGCTTTGGAGCAGCGCAGACGAACCCGGATTTAAAAAACTTAAAAAGGCGTTGTCTGGTCCTTGGGTGCCTTTCCTGTATAAATACCTGAACTTTCCACTTCGGGTATTGCTTCCTGCCAGTTTTGGCCGGCGCAAGCTGCCGCACAAAATACGCAGACAATACCGTAAACCGTATGCTTCGGTTCGTGATCGGGTGGCCTTACTCGCATGTGCCCGTGCCCTGCTGCGGGACCAGGACTGGTTTGAGTCGCTGTGGCAAAAAAGGGGGGTGCTTGCGGCAAAACCGGTTTTAATTTTATGGGGAACACGTGATCCGATGATTGCGCCGGCGTATGCTGAACGGTTCAGCGGAGGTTTCCCTTTGGCGCAGCTGTATTATATTGAGAACGCAGGACATTTTCCGCATGAAGAGGAGCCGGACTGCATCGTTTCGCTCATACGGGCCTTTATAGAGTAACAGTACTTGGATGAAATAACTCCATAACTGATCAGCGCATAAACAACATGGCTGTATCCGTGCAGGTTGTCTTGTAAAACCGGCTGACCGTATTGCAAGATGCCTGCAGCTGCGGGTCCCGGCGGCAAGCCTTTTCGGTTTTGCTGAGTGACCGGAAGACAAAAAAAAACCGCCCCCAAACGGAGGCGGTTTTTTTTCATTAATGTATGAAGGAAATCTGATTAAGCGATTTTAACATTAACTGCGTTCAGGCCTTTTCTGCCTTGCTCGACGTCGTAAGTTACTGAATCATTCTCACGAATGTTGTCCAGCAACCCAGAAGAATGAACAAAGATTTCGCTATCGCCATTTGCTGGCACGATGAATCCAAAACCTTTAGTCTCATTGAAGAATTTTACTGTTCCTTGTTGCATTATATTTTATTTAATTATTTTCAAATTTACCTCTTTTATTTTGAAAATACAAACTTTATTTATTTTTAATTGAACCTGCAAAACTGCCTGCTAATCCGGGCAAACACAGCAGGAGGCCGCCGTTAGCAATCAGATCGTGTCGGGTTGGTTGCCCCGCCAATAGCGTCTGCCAGTTTTAAGGGGAGGCGCGGCAGCTGGTTCAGCCGAGACGCAGTCTTTGTTCAGGACAATGCATTGGTTACTGATAAAACCAAATTATTAGCAGCCTGTTCCGATTCATCCAATTCATAATTATTTTTATGTTTTCTTTTTGCATGGTTAAAGCCGCTCATTCAGGCAGCTGCCCAGATAAAAATATGAAAGCACTGATATTTAACACACCGGGCGGCACCGACGTCCTGGAATACAGAGACGTACCGGATCCCATTTTGACTCCGGGTCATCTGCTCGTCAAAACGGAGGCGATCGGGTTAAACTACGCTGATCTCATGCGCCGCAGCGGCGTCTACCCACTTAGCGGAGAGGCGCCTTACATTAATGGTTATGAGGGTGCAGGAACCGTGATCGACGCCAACGGTCAAATTGGTTTCAGCGCGGGAGACCGGGTGTGTTTTGCCGATGTCCCCTTTGCCAATGCCTCCCTGGTCGCTGTTCCCGCAGACCATGCCATTCCGCTGCCCGCCGGGATCAGCTTCGAGACCGCCGCTTCAGTCATGCTGCAGGGCCTGACGGCACAGTTTTTAACTGCCGACTGTCACCAGGTGCGGGAAGGAGAGACCGTTCTGGTGCACGCCGCGGCCGGAGGCGTTGGGCAGTTGCTGGTCCAGGTCGGTAAGTTGCTGGGTGCAAAGTTAATCTGCCTGGTTTCTTCAGCGGAAAAAAAGGAAATCGTCCAGGCCCTGGGTGCCGACGCTGTTTTTACTTACAATGAAAACTGGGTGTCGGCGGTGCAGGCACATCAGCCTGAAGGGGTAGACGTGGTCTATGACAGCGTTGGCACCACACTAAAAGACAGTCTTGCCGCTACGCGGGTCAGGGGGCAGGTAGTGTTGTTTGGCCTGGCCGGCGGTTCACTCGATCTGGGCAACCCGCTGCTTCTCATCGCAGAATCAAAGACCATTACCGGCGGAGACCTTTGGAATTACCTGACTTCCCGCGAGGAGCGCATACGGCGTTCGGCAGAGCTATTCGGCTGGCTGGGTAGCAGACAGGTGCGTCCTGCCCGTCCGCATTGTTTTCAGCTGTCTGAGGGAAAAGCAGCCCACGATTTCATGGAGAGCCGCAAAAGCACGGGTAAAATCTTGCTGATCCCTTAAAAACAGGTTATGATTTATGCTACTCCAGAAAAGAGGAATTCCTCACCATCGACGGCATTGCGTTCTAACGTCCATCCTCATGCATTAAAGTTGAAACGCTGGCAAACTATCTTCGGTAAACCAAAATGCCTGAATACAGCCGTTTCGATAACCTTCGTAATAATCGTTCAGATGGGGGAAATATGTACGCAGTTCCTCTATATATGCAAGCTTCCCTTCCAAATAATTAAGCTTACTCTGTCGCATGGCAATTTCATTCGCGACTGATCGCATGGTTATATAACAACCGCGAGCGGAGGTGTCGCAATATTCCTTTGTCGTCTGTTCATTGGTGCTTCCGGTCAGCGAAACTTTGTAAAACGTTGGTACCGGTTCATAAACCATTGCGTTTTTGAATAGTTCCTTAGTTTCATTTAACACCTCAGATATTCCTTTGGCCAGGCCACATGTATATGTCATCGAAGCAGTGACGGCGCAATATCGGTTCAAATATACCTCGGCAGAAACATAACCAGTCAATTGAGGTGGCGTTACAGGTCCCCCATTGTTATCACATACATTGCCCACTCCATCGCTGTCGATATCCTGTTGATCCGGGTTCGGAGTGTCCGGACAGTTATCCAGGTTGTCCGGCACGGAATCGCAGTCCCGGTCGTCAATGTAGGGACATGGCGGTTCGTTAGCGACCTTATTGGTTGCTCGTTTCGCAGATTGTGAAGGGTGTTCCAGCAATTGGTCGCGTTCACAGGCGCTAAAGACTGCCGTCAACAGAAGGACAGCAAGAAGGGATCTCCGGTTCATTTTTAGGGCTAATTGCCATAAAGATTGCAAATTGCAATAAGAAATGCAATAGTTAATCTTAACATTAATCCACCCGATTTTCGATCAAGTAGCTCTAGTTTCAGATCATCTCCAGCTGTGTAATATAGCTCGGGTCGACGACCGCCCCGCAACATGATCGATCTCGTCCAACAAGGAAGGAGGTATGCGCTCCCTTTTGCGGAACCAGCGTGCGCAGGCTGAATTGCACTAACGCCTGAGCAATTTTGCGGTAACCAGTGCTAGGGAAAAAACGATGCCCGCAGCCAAGTATTTGCGGTGTGCCTTTGGTTTGCCGGGAAGCCCCCAGCCACCATGCACCGCATTTCCATATTTAACCGGGGTAAAGATATTTCCGTTCGTACGCGCAATTTCATCTGCCTGTTTCAGGTAAGATCTGATTACTGTTCCGGCAATGGCTCGTGTAAGTGCCGGGAATGCCGCATAAGACATACGCATCAGCGTTGAAAAACTGCCAACCATCTTTTCGCTCTGCGGATGTTCTGCAAGCGCTACCACTTCATGTGCCAGGCGTTGCGGATCATAGACCGGCGGCCCCGGCCTCAGAACTTTGCCGGTATAATTTGCCGCATGCTGTATACCGGGGGTATCCAGGAATGCGGGGTAAGCGTCGCAGACGTGTATATCCGGGAACCGGCGCAGCTCACCTTTTAGTGCAGCCGAAAAACCCCGCAGCCCAAATTTGCTCGCAGAATATCCGGCACCGCCGGGCACAGGCAGGAACCCGCCGATAGAAATGTTGTTGATGAGTATACCCCGCTGCTGTTTTTTGAAATAGGGCAGCACAGCATGTGCACCATGCATATAGCCCAGCAAGTTGGTCGAGACGACCTGTTGCGTCACTTCCATAGGCGTCGCATCGAACTCGCCAACAGCCAGTACGCCTGCGTTATTTACCCAAACATCTATCCCGGGCCCGAAATCGGCTGCGGCCGCTGCCAGGTTAATGACCGAGCGGTGGTCAGACACATCGGTCGTGACCACCAGGGCAGGGCTGCCCAGTTGCCGGCATTCTATGGCAACTTCTTCAAGGGCAACAGTGTTTCTTGCCGCCAGAACCAGGTTGTGGCCCTGCTCAGCAAAAGCCAGTGCAATGGCGCGGCCTGCCCCGCTCGAGGCACCGGTGACCACGATGGTTTTTTTAGAATCTTGCATGTCTTTGTAACCCCTTAACCAGCGGAATGTTTGCCAGACATCCGCTCATTGGCGCACCGGAACACTCTCCAAGCAGTTCGATGCGTCGATCAAGCCCGGTACAACATTGCGCAGCAGTGTTAAAGATTGTTAAAACCATGCGTCACAAGTCTGCGATCGCTAATTTGACCACGGATTATCTAGACCCACGCGATGAAACCCTTTCTCCTTTTTGTTTTTTGTACGCTTTATGCCCTTGCCCTACAGGCGCGCCAGCAAGATGTCTCAGTCGTGTCGCGGTTAAACGCGCAGATCAGACCGATCCAAACCCTGCGGGCAGACAGTTCTTTTGAAGATATTGCGTTCCTGGAAGAGAAGCTCCGTGACAAGGACCTGATCGGCCTGGGCGAAGTTACCCATGGCACGGCCGAGGTTTTCCGCTACAAGGACAGGCTGGTCAGGTTTCTGGTAAGCCGGATGGGTTTCCGGGCCATTGCTTTTGAGAGTGATTTTATCGCCATGGAAAACATCGATGCGTACATCAACGGGAAAACGGATAGCCTGACCTTGCTGTCGGGTACGGCCCTCGGCGGCTCGAACCGGCCCATGATTAATTGGCTTAGGGCCTATAACCTGGAGCGTAAAGCAACCGACCGTGTGCACGTTTTTGGCGTCGAATTGCGGGAACTGGGTAACATCAGCCGGAAACTGGTCCGGGTTATTCCGGGGCTTTCTGCGGCAGACAGCCTGTTGCTAAAAAACGTGGCACTTCAGCCGTACAACAAACTAACCAGGCAGGACCAGGAAGCGCTGGGCTCCCTGATTGCCCGGCTGAACACCAGCCAGCTTCCGGAACTGCAACGGCATTATCTGGATATGTTGAAACAGGTGCTCCTGTATGCAAAAACGAAAATGTCCTACCGCGATGCGGCCATGCACAAAACGTGACCTGGCTGAAGAACCGCGTTAAAGACGGAAAAGTGATCGTCTGGGCACACAATGGTCACCTGGCCAGATCAGACCTATATGGCTATCCGCCTCTGGGTGCGCACCTGGACAGGCAGTACGGTTCAAGGTATGCGGTCATTGCAACAGACTTCAACCATGGCGAGGCCTATGTCAATATCTTTGTCGCCAGGAATAAACCTTTACTGGGCTTCCGGCCCCGCTATTTTCCCCCGGCACCCGAAAAAGCGTATGAATTTTATTTTGCACAATGCCGGCACCAGCACTTCATCCTGGAAACTGCTACAAAAGATGAGGTCCTGGCGAAATTCCTCCGCACCCCGAAAGACATGAGAATGATTGGTGCCTGGAACATTCCGGCGTATAAAAAACTGTCGATTGCCGACAACTTCGACTTCATTGTGTACCTCGGGAAGACCCGCAGCCAGTGGTAGTTGCATCGCTGACGGTGGCGTAAATGCGCCGGCGCTTACCGGACCACGCGGTAGGTCATTATATCGGTGCCACCGGCACCGAAAATCAAACCCTTGACGCCCTCAAGAACAAGGGGTTTGTCATTTTCAAAATGCCGGGAATACGCCCGGTAATCATTTTGCGCCGTTCTCGCATCAATCACATACATGTGCCAGAAGTTGTAGCCAGAGGGTAGGGAAATGATTACCTTGCGACCCGCGTCAAGCTCATTATCAATAACCTTAAACAGTTCATCGAAAGGAAAGCCTTCGCCACGAGGTCTGCCGAACTGATGCCGGAACTTCAGTCCGGCAAGCGTCTTGCCATCAAAATCGGCGAAACTGCCGTCGGCCTTGTTCTGCCAGCCGTGCTGCAGGTCATAATACGCCGGGCTCACTTTATGGTGGTGTTTCAAGACAAGTTCGACGCTCATGGGTATACAGGACATGCCATAAAGCTGCCGGTGGGCGGCAACAATTTTGTGAACTGAACGGGCGGTTACGCGGCCAGGCTGCTGCGCAGAGAGGTTTGCGGCGGTGGCGACCAGGACCAGCCACAGCAGGTATTTGCAAAGCTTCATTCAGATTTTTTCTCAAATACCAAGGTAAGAATCTCCCTGCAGAATTCCCACCATGGCTTTGAAATTTCAAGTCCGGTCTTCTGACTCGCTGCTCCGCGCTAAGAGCTGAGCGCAGCTGGCCGACCCGGCAGCCTGCCGGCAGTCAGTTTTACGTGACAAACGTAAGATACGACCAGAATGAGCAGGATAACAAGTGGCGTAACCTGGTGCTGTGCCGGATCGCCTGCCTGGTTGTGTGCCAGAAAGGCCGAGATAAAGTTGATAGAAAACCCCGCATAAGCCCATTCCTTCACCCGGGCGGGCACCCCAGGAATGCCAAGCGCCAGCAGGCCCAGCAGTTTGGCTATCGCCAGTTCGACCCTGAACCAATCCGGAAACCCAAGGTGTTCGAAACCCTGTTTCATGGCCGGTGCCGACAGGTAATTATAAACCGAAAAAAGCATCATGAGCACAATGATGCCCGTGCTGACCCAATAAGTAATTTTTAACGTTTTCATGTAATCTGTTTTTGAATGGCCAAAGATACCGCCAGATAGTTTACTTTTGTAACTGGTTTACCCGAGGAAACCGGTTTCATGCGGGAAACTATTTTCATGATGGCACAAACAGAACACCACGACAAATCGGCCTGTGCGGCCCACCACCTGGCCATACGCGATACCATGGACCTCTTAAGCGGAAAGTGGAAAGTACGCATCATCGGTTCGCTCGGTTTCGGGAAGAAACGGTTTATGGAACTCATTCACGATGTTGAAGGCATCGCGGCAAAAATGCTGTCGAAAGAACTCCAGGAACTGGAGCAAAACGGCCTGGTTACCCGGACAGTAAAAAACACAAAACCCATTACCGTCGAATACGAACTCACAGCATATGGATCCACTTTACATCCGCTTATCAATGAAATGGCAGCCTGGGGCGCACAGCACCGCAAAAAACTTAAACAGGAGATGTCGGCAAAGCCATAGTGGATGCCGGTATGGAAGCGCTTTGGCAGCGAGAAAATGCCGCTCTTCAGCAAAAGCGACAACCAATTCGAACTAAAATTGGCGATATCCGCACACCGGCCAATTCGATCAAAACCGATCACGAACTTGGCCTTGCCTTGTTGCAGACCGGAAACCTGGATGCACGGCTGCTGGTACGCGATATAAAACGGCTCGATCTGGAAAATGTGGGGTGATCCGGCAACGGTACTGTGGTTGAGCTGTATGAGGCGCAGCCAAAGCGCTGCATTGCCCTGCAACCGTTTCGTTTGTTAGGGGATATGTTTATATTCGGGCATGACGCGCTTTCCGTTCTTCCTGTTGCTGGTATTCATGGCTTTTGCCACGCAGGCCAGGCAGCGGCTTGCAGAAAAAACAGCCTGGTATACCCGGTCCCAGCCATCCAGCAAACTTTTTGTTCATTTTGATAAAAACATCTACGCAGATGGCGAAACGGCCTGGTTTACTGCGTACCTATTTGGCGGTGCCGCCGGCCAGCACAACGTTTTGTGTGTGGCGCTGGTCCGGGACCGCGACTCGGCACTGGTCAAACAGGAGAAATTCGTGATGGGCAATGGCCTGTCATTTGGTCAGCTGCAATTGCCTGACAGCCTGGCCACAGGCAGGTACCGCCTGGTGGCGTTTACCAACCGGGTGTACCGCGGCCGCCCCGAAGCCCTGTTTGTGCAACCCGTTACCGTCAAAACCGCACGCCAGCTGCCCTTTCACCTGCGGCTGGTTCTCGAGGAACCACTTGATACCCTGAGTGCTGATGCGCGGCTGCGGCTGGCTGTTACAGGCAGCGATTCCAGGTTTTTGCCAAAACCGGTCGAGGTGAGCTACCAGTATGGGCACCGGCGGATCAAAGCCCGCACCGATGTAGCAGGGCAGCTCGCTTTCAGACTGCCGCTTGATCAGGCTGTGCAGGATCCCGGTGTTTATGTGCGGGCAGTATGGAAAAACGATACAGATCAGGTTATCCTGCCACTTATTCTGCCGGTACGCCGGGCGGTCGTCGGATTTTATCCGGAAGGCGGCCAGCTGGTTTGCGGGCTTCCGGGCAGGGTGGGTTTAGAGTTACATGACCAGTATGGGGCGCCGGTGGCAGCCACCGCTACCGTTTACGAAGATGAGCGGGCGCTATTCCAGGTGCGCACAAACAGCCAGGGCGCGGGCCGTTTTGTGGTGAACTGCCTGGAGAACCGGCAATACACCCTACGCATTAAACACCCGCAACTTCGCGACAGTACTTTTCACCTGCCCCGCGCACTGGCGCATGGCGTAGCGATCAGTATGGGAAAGGCCGTAACCGGCGACACGCTCAGGCTCCGCATCATGAGCAACAACCAACAACAGCTGAACCTCTACCTGCATGATTTTAAAAACACTTTTCTGGCTGTCAGGCACGAATTTAAAGGACAGCTGCAAAGTCTGGTATTCCCCCTGGGTGACGTTCCGCAGGGGCTTTGCGCCCTGACCGTGACCGATAGCCTGGACCGCCCGCTCGCCGAGCGCCTTTTTTATGCGCATTATCGCGCGCCCGGTTCACATGTTTCGGTACAGCCTGACAAAAAGAAATATGCCCGGCGGCAGGAGGTGCTGTTAGACCTGGGATTGCTGCCCGGTACTGATACAGCTCTCGTTTCCATTGCCTGCGTACAAAGCAACCGCCTGAGCGCATTCAACCAGACTGATATCGTAAGCCATGTAGCACTGCGCGATGATCTGGCCGACTTTCCGCTAACCCTGCAAGCCCTGCGGCAGCCAGACCAACTGGAAGACCTGTTGCTGCTGCGCGGCTGGCGGCGGTACAGCTGGAATAAACTCATCACAGTCCGGGCTGTCGATACCCTGGTCAGCGCAGACAGCATGCTTGTTACGGGCGCCGTGACCAGGAACGGCAAAAATATACGTGCAGCGACAGAACTGCTGCGTTTTACCGGTCAGCAGTTCCGGCAGGTCCGAACCAGCACCGACGGCCGTTTCCGCTTAAATCTGCCCGATTTGCTGGCTCCCGCCGACAAGCAGGTTTACATTTTCTTACCCGGTACAGCCTCTGCAACGCACCAGGTCCGGGTGTACGATCCCTACCAGGAACTCGCGCAACGCTATGGCCGGCAATTCTTCGCACCGCCAGTACCCATGGCCCCCATGGTTGAACAGGAAAACAAGGAGCTCGCCCTTGCCAACCATGAGCGGAGCATTACCCTGCAGGAGGTGGTGATCCGTAAAAGACCGGACGATCCGTTTTTGGCCACAGCAAGGGGACCGAACCCCTGCGGAGATTACGTGTGCCGCTTCAACATCCTTAACTGCCCGAACCATAGGAGCGATGTAGACAACAGGCCACCGGAGCGCGGAAAGGTATATACAGTTAACGGCGCAAAGCTGATCTATCCCGGTTGTACTGACCTGCTGCCAAAAGGAACTTCTTACGTTAAGGTGAATCCTGTTTACGTGCATAAGGAATTTTATGTAAACACTTTTACTGAACCGGTAAACCAGGCCATCTGGTCCACCCTGTACTGGAACCATGCCGTAACGCTGGGTCGCAGTAAAACGGCACAGCTGCGCTTCTTTACCGGCGATACTACCGGTATGTTCCGAATCGTTGTGCAGGGTATCGGCGA
Source organism: Pedobacter yulinensis (assembly GCF_003029735.1). GTDB lineage: Bacteria > Bacteroidota > Bacteroidia > Sphingobacteriales > Sphingobacteriaceae > Pedobacter > Pedobacter yulinensis. The sequence continues at coordinate 851,158 of NZ_KZ686269.1, read as the reverse complement.
TGCCGGAGTCGTCTATGAAACATGCGAGATCGAGGTAACAGCCGGAGGCGAAAAATAAAATGTTCAGGCACCCACGGTTGTTCGCACCGGCTGGGGAAGGCGCTGCAGACCGTGGGTGAGCCGCCAGGCCGGCCCGCGTGCTGACTGTACCCGGCCGAAAAAGGCAAACTGTGTCTTGCAGGTGTATTGCGCTTAACGTAACTTGGATCAGGCATAGATACCATGAAAAAATCCATTCACAATACGGAACATTATAAATGGGGGGCAGACTGCGACGGATGGCATCTTCTGAAATCACCGACTTTAAGCGTGATCCAGGAGCGTATACCTCCCGGGGCGGGCGAAGCGCTTCACTACCACGAGCGCAGCCAGCAACTCTTTTATATCCTCTCGGGAACCGCCACTTTTCTGGTCGGAACTACCACCGAAATCCTGGCTGCAGGTGAAAGCATACACATTCCCGGAGGAGAAGCACACCTGATCAGAAACGACAGCGCCCAGCTGCTCAACTTCCTTGTCATCTCTGAGCCGATGGCACATGGCGACCGCATCAACCTTTGACCGGCAAACACTAAAGCTACTGACCACTCAACGAAAACAATATGACAGATCCCAACAAATTTGCCGGCAAATGGCTTCGTGCCTGGAATGCACATGACCTGGACGGCGTACTCGCGCATTTTGCCGAAGATGTAGAAATTGCCACACCCATGATCAGGATTGCGACGGGCAAGGACCAGGACACTCTCAGCGGTAAAGAGGCTGTGAAGAACTATTGGGCAACGGCGCTTAACAAGTTTCCTTCACTGAAATTTGACATGATCTGTGTTACGGCAGGTGTCAACTCAGTGGCGTTATATTACAAGACGGTTATGGACAAAACGGCCGTCGAGGTGATGTTTTTCGACCAGAACGGCCTGGTTAACCGGATGCATGCTTTTTACAGCCTGGATGCAGGCGCCGCGCAATAATGCGCAGCCAGTAACCGCCTGCAGTCTGCCGCGCTACACTGCCCTTGCGAAATTGCCCAGCTGTTTCAGTTTCTGGCGCAGTTCCTCAGTCCAGGGCAACCCGAAAGAGAGCCGCAGGCAGTTGTTAAACTGTTCCTGCAAGGTAAACATACGGCCGGGCGCAATGCAGATTCCCTGTTTAAGGGCAAGCTCATACAATTTCACGGTATTGGTTGTATCGGCCAGCTCTATCCAGAGCGAAAGCCCACCCTGCGGCCTGCTCGTCCCGGTGCCTTCTGGAAAATAATCTGCAACTGTACCCATATACCTGGCGCAGTTTTCTTCCAGGCTGCGCCTGAGCTGCCGCAGGTGTTTGTCATATTTGCCGGTGCTCATGAACGTGCCTGCCGCTTCCTGTACAAGCGGGGGCGAGGAGAGGGCATGAACGAGCTTGAGTTTTAATATCTGTTCCTTATACCGGCCGGGTGCGACCCAGCCAACGCGATAACCAGGAGCGAGCGTCTTGGAAAGTGAGCCGCACCACAAGACGTTTCCGGTGGTATCAAACGTTTTGCAGCAGACAGGGCGCTGCAGACCAAAGTGAAGATCGCCATAAATATCATCTTCAATGATCGGAACTCCGCGCGCTGCAAACAGCCCTACCATTTCTTTTTTGTGGACATCAGGCATCAGGCTGCCAAGCGGAGTATTAAAGTTCGGAACGACAAGGCAAAGGTCTATTTTCGGCAGCACTTGCCGCAGGGCTTCCATATCAAGCCCTGTAATCGGGTGTGTAGGTAGTTCCAGTACGCGCAAACCCAGGCTGAGCGCCAACTGCAGGATACCAGGATAACAGGGGCTTTCAATGGCTATAGTCTGACCTGGCCTGCTCAGCGCCATCAGGCAGAAAGAAAGCGCATTCATGGCGCCGTTCGTTGTAACCAGCTCATCTTCGTGAAGGTTTCCGCCCCAGGCCAGCGAACGCTGTGCAACCATTCGCCGCAACCGGACATTTCCCTGCAATGATTCATAAGCGGCGCCGCCCGAGCCCAGCTGCTGGGTGGCCTGGATCAGCTCTTTTTTTAATTTGGCCAGCGGCAACAGCCCCGCCGATGGAACATTGATTGAAAAAAGCGTTAGCTTTTCGTTCCCCATGTGGCTGTAAACTTTGGTGATCAGTTCTTTAGGCTCGAGGCTGGCCGGCTCCGGATGCGGCCTGCTCGGCGCTGCGAGCGGCTGCCTGACATAAGCGGGCTGACTGACAAAATACCCTGACTGGGGTTTGGAATAAACCAGTGCGCGGTCGCTCAATTGAACGAAGATCCGCTTGGCAGTATTCATGCCGATTCCATATCTCTTACACAGCATTCTGACCGAGGGCAACTTGTCGCCCGGTTTCAGCACGCCCCGGTTAATCAGCGCAGCAAGCTCGTCGGCAACCTGCCGGTACAAATAGTCTTTTGTCATGCTGGCAATTTAACTGTATCCATCAAAATACCCAAAACTGAATCTGTTATGTTTTTCGGTGGCTGCTATTTTTGCCCCAACGAAAACTATTCACCATGATAAATACCAACAACAATTCAGTCAGCGGCGGAGCCGGTTATGCCGGCTGGTTAAACGGCTTCCTTGGCGTGTTGATCTTCAGTGGTTCACTACCTGCTACACGCGTCGCTGTGCGCAATTTCGACCCGCTGTTCCTGACCGTAGCTCGAGCCTCGATTGCAGGCTTGCTGGCGCTGGCGCTGCTGCTGGCTTTCAGGGAGAAGGTGCCGGGCAGGAAACACCGCGCTGGCCTGCTGATCGTTTCGGCCGGGGCGGTTATCGGCTTCCCGTTATTTACTGCGCTGGCACTGCAACACATTACTTCAGCGCATTCAATTGTTTTCATCGGTTTGTTGCCCCTTGCCACCTCGGTATTCGGGGTCATGCGCACCGGCATCCGTCCCCCGGGCGCCTTCTGGTGGTTTTCGATTGCCGGCAGCCTGCTGGTGGGAGGCTACGCCATGGCCCAGGGATTCAGCGTGTCGTTAACAGGCGACCTGCTCATGCTTTCGGCGGTCATTCTCTGCGGACTGGCCTATGCCGAGGGCGCGCAACTTTCAAAAACGCTGGGCGGCTGGCAGGTCATTTCATGGGCCCTGGTATTGTCGCTACCGGTCATGTTGCCTGCCGTCTGGTTATTATGTCCACAGAGTTTTCAAGGAGTCAGGCCGGCATCCTGGCTGGGCCTGGGTTATGTTTCGGTTTTCAGCATGCTGGTGGGTTTTGTGTTCTGGTACCGGGGGCTGGCGCAGGGTGGCATTGCCGCCGTAGGGCAATTGCAGCTGCTGCAGCCGTTTTTCGGCCTGGCACTTGCGGCGGCACTGCTGCGCGAACACGTCAGTGCCGGGATGTTTCTGACCGCCATCGGGGTCATTCTCTGCGTGGCCGGCTCTAAACGATTTTCCCGGCCATGACGGTGATGCCATGCCTGCGCAGGCATGATAAAAAGCGCGAAAGCGACCGAACTGCCAGGCAGCGTGTGCCTATACCCTGAAGTGGCCAATGTGCCACAGGACACCCGAAGGATCATGAAGAAAACACTCGTCGCCCCAGTCGTTTGCACGAACAGGCAGCAACCTGACACCCGGGTACCTACCCGGCAGATCCAGGGCTTTTAATTCCTGGTAAGAACTTTCTGCATCAGTTACCTCTAAAAACAGCATGGTGTTGTCTACCCAATCTTTGTTATAATATTTTTGAAGGTAAAATGACAGGCCGCCCATTTCGAACACAGACATATCGGCCGATATAACGCTTTCACGGAAACCCATGTCCCGGTAAAAGCTTCGTGAAAGGTCAAAATCTATTGCACCTATAAAGGGCCTCAACGACTTCAGGTTTTGATTCATGATAACGGTGTTCAAACAAAGGTACAAAAATAGGAGCGGAGAGTACCCGGCCCGGCTGTCGACTGCGCAGTATATTTTTTACATTTGCTCAGGGTCAGGCATGACCTGGAACTATAAAAATACTCAGGCGGGAGGCCGATATGATCAGAACAGAACCAATCATTGCTGTAAAAAACGTTGAAGAAAGTTCCCGGTGGTACCAAAGGTTACTGGGCTGCCAGAGCATGCATGGCGGTGATACGTTCGAAATTCTGGCAGATACAGATGGAACTGTATTGCTGTGCCTGCACCGCTGGGGCGAACATGACCACCCAACCATGACCCGACCACTGCCCGGTACGGGTCATGGGCTGATCCTGTACTTCAGGGTTCAGGAGCTTGGGCAGGTCTGGCAAAACGCTGTCAGCCTGAAACTACAAATCGAACAGAAACCCCATTTAAATCCCAATTCAGGTAAACGGCAGTTTAGTTTAAGAGATCCCGACAAGTATTACCTCATCATCTCCGGTTAGGCCACTGGTTACCGATCGATCAGCTGCCGCAATGTTTTTCCCGCAGGCTGTTGCAAGGATCATGCAAAGTGGTACAGGAAAACAACGTCGCCGGTGTACGCAGGTTTTGCGCATCCTTTGATCATCAATGTTGCCTGGATGACTACTTTGGTTGTTCCGCGCAGGTTGGCAATAGACATCAGCTTGGCGCCCAGCTGCACTTCGCTGCCCACCACAACGGCCTGCCCAAATTTGAAACGCTCTATGCCGTAATTGATCTCCATTTTGATATTCCTGACATCGGCGATCTGTTTCCACAAGTAGGGGATCAGGGCGAGGGTCAGATAACCATGGGCTATGGTTGCACCGAACGGGCCTTCGCTCTTCGCCCGCTCGGGGTCCACATGTATCCATTGATGGTCCAACGTGGCATCAGCGAAACTATTAATCTGCTGTTGATCAATGGTGTGCCAGTTGGATACGCCCAACTCTTTTCCCAGGTGAGACTGGTACTCTTCAAAACTGTTTATAATTAGCATATTCCTTTTTAACGGATTAATTTATATTTTAGGTGTTGTTGCCGGGGTGCAGTGCGCCAATAGAAGCCGTAAAAATATTAAAAATTGCGAGTTTAGGAACACCTGAGGTGTATCCCATCATGTTAAAGCTTGTGTAGTTGAAGTGTTAAAGGATTAACTTACCTTTGGTAGGCACTCCAGCCCGAAAATTGCCGACCATGCAAAATAAAAACGACGAGATAAAGATGCTCATTGAACTCAACGATGAGCTGGAAAATTATTTTCAGAACACGATCATTCCGCAGCTCTTTGTCGACGCGCAACTGGTGCTGCGTAAATTTACACCGCCTGCCATGAAGCAGTTCAAGCTGAAGGCAACGTTCATAGGCAAACACATAGCCGACATTCATGAGAACTTCCGGTTTCCCACCATCATTGAAAACATACAGCATGTAATTGATTCAGGCGAGATTCTGGAAAAGGAGATACAGACCACCGATATGCGCTGGTTCCAGATGAACATCATTCCTTACCTTATCAGGCGGGAAAAGAAAAACAACGGGGTCATCATCACGTTCGTAGACATTACTGCACGTATCAGAGACCTGCGTGAGCAGGAAAAACTGATTGCTGAACACGAACTGTTGCTGGATACCATTGCGCATGACATCAAAAATCCGCTGACAGCCCTCGGCATGACGATCGATATGCTGAAAAAAATCCCGGAAAAGGGCATGGAACGGTTTCCGCGACTGTTGCAGAACGTTGAAAGCAGCTTGCTTAAAATGAAGACGATTATTGCCGACCTGGTGCAGTCGCGGTGGCAGGGACCACGGTATCAGGCTGTAGACGAACTGCTCGATCTGCAAAATATACTGGAAGATGTCAGGCTCACCCTGTCGCATCAGATCCAGCATTCTTCAGCCCTGATCAGGACAGAGGTAGGCGTTTCGGAGATTACCTTTGCCAGGCGCAAGCTGCGCAGCGTTATCTACAACCTGGTTAACAATGCCATCAAATACAGGTCAGACGAACGCCGGCCGGAAATCAACATCCGCTCTTACGAAGCGGATGGTTTTGCTGTAATCAGTGTAGCTGATAACGGGATCGGTATCGACAGCCGGCACCTGGATTCAATATTTAACAAATTTGAGCGTTTGGCTGATACGGGTGAGGGAGACGGCGTTGGACTTTACCTTGTAAAACAAATCATGGAAAGTGCGGGCGGCAAGATCACCGTGGAAAGTGAGCCGGGTAAAGGATCGGTGTTCAGCGTTTATCTTAAAAATCAAAAATAGTGCACGATACCTTGTCACCGTGCAGCCGCCGGCGTCCGCCTGGCCTATCGTTCGTTTCGAAGCCCTGGACCGCTAAAATGGCGGGCAAGAACAATGGAAATAAGGACAGAAAAAAATTCTACAACACACATATTTTCTAGAATAAAATTTTAAAATATTATTAATTACAAAATTTTATTTTAATTGACTTTTTTTATGTACTTTTGTGTATAAAATAAATACAATGCAACAAGGAACAGTAAAATTTTTCAATGAGACAAAAGGTTTTGGATTTATCGTGCCAGCAAATGGCGATAGCGAAATCTTTGTTCATTCTTCAGGCTTGATGGATAACATTCGTGAGAATGACCAGGTAAGCTACGACATCGAGCACGGTAGAAAAGGCCTGAATGCAATTAATGTTAAGATCAGCTAATCAGATTTCGATTATAATTGTAAAGCACCTGTTGAACAGGTGCTTTTTTTTTTGCCGTTTTTCGGCCGCGACACAGGCCCGCCGGTAAGCGGTGTGCGGAACCGGAACTGCTGCATGTCCATTTACGCTCGGACAAGGATTGATTTAGAACGGAAAATCTTATATTGTCTATCATACCACCCGTATACTTTAATCATCCTATGAAGACAAAACAGATTTGGGCCAACCTCGGCGTAGAAGACGTTGAACGCAGCGCTACCTTTTATCATGCGCTTGGCATCAGGCCAAGTGGAAATCCTTCGAAGACGCTCGTAAGCTTTCTTTTCGCCGACAATGATCTGGTCATACATTTTTGACAAGTCAGAACTGGCAAAGGCGTTCGGCGGCACCAGCGCTGACCTTAGCAGTGGCAACGAAATCATGTTTTCCCTGTCAGCTGAGTCTGAAGCCGATGTTCAGGAATGGATTAGAATGGCCCGGCAAGCCGGCGGCACCATATTCCGCGAAGCTGCGTACGACGAATACGGATTCTTTTATGGCGGTTTTGCCGATCCGGACGGACATAAGTTCAATGTGCTCCTGATTGAGCCTGGTATGTAAAAATTTCCACCTTACGGGCTATCATACACCGCTGCACCTGGCAGCAGACCTACAGCAATCGAAAGTCATCATTTCTGTAGCTGGCCAGCAGCGGGTTATCGGCTCCCAGTTCAGTAATCAGGTAACTGATCTGGTTGGCCCCGCAGATCCGGATGCGCTGCGCCGTATTCAGTTTCTCTGAAATGCTCAACACCGCAGTTTTCTTGGCCGACCTGATAATTGCTTTTTTAACCTGCACCACATCCCAATCCATATCGGTCAGCCCTTCCTCGGCTGAAAAAGCATTCGCGCCAAGCAGGCAAAGGTCAACACGGATATCGATCAGCTGATTGATAACGCTGGCGCCAACATGCAGGTTTGCGTTTTTGTTCAATTTACCGCCAATGGTGATCACTTCCAGGTTGCTGTGGTCTGAAAGCGTAATGGCTACCTGGGGACTGATCGTAAAAAAAGTGACTTTCAGGTTTTCGGGAATCATGCGTGCAAACTCCAGAATGGTTGTGCCGCCTTCAGTCAGGATCACCATGTCATTTTTAATCAGCTTCAGGGTTTTTTCGGCAATGGCCTTTTTCTCTTTCAGCGCATACACCTCATTCTGAGCATTGAACGGCGCCACAAAAGACTTGCTGGCGGCACCGCCATGCACTTTGAGCACCTGCCCGGTCTCGGCAAGTTCTTTCAGATCGCGCCTTACCGTATCATCTGAAATGTTCAGCAGCGCACTGAGATCTGCAGACAGAACCTTGTTATGAAGGTTGATCTCTCTCATAATGAGTTTGTGTCTTTCTTCTTTCCGCATGGGTGCAAAACGACTTTTAGGTCTGTAAAACTACGCTATTTTTTCACAAGGAAGCCCGAAAACCGCATGCTTTTTATCCTTTTCCGGTTTTTATGCGGTTTTGAATGTGCGAAAGGTGGCAGGACTGTAGCAGCAGTCATGCCATACATCAGTCTATAAATGTGACTTTTATACATTAATGAAGAATTTTAGTTTTTTTTCAAACAAAATTTGCTTGCTAGTTTTTTGCGGTTATATTTGCTTAATAAACCGCATAAAAAACGCATATTATACCTGGTTTTTTATGTACGCAACTAAACCAACCAAACTAATTATATGCACAGAATTTTAAAATTCTTGTTTTTGCTGTTCCTGATCACGGAGGCAAAGGCACGAGATTTTTCTTTTTACCAGGAGACAGATCTCAAACTCATAACTGGTAAAGTCATCGACGAAGCCAGGCTTCCGTTGATCGGTGTTTCGGTCAGGATCAAGGGCGGGACCGGCGGATCGATCAGCAACGCGGAAGGAGAGTTCTCTATCGGTGTACGCAGTAACCGGGACTCGATCCAGTTTTCGTTTGTGGGTTACAAAACGCAAACCATCAGTGCAAACGTAACAGGTCCGGTGACGGTTCAGCTTCTTCCCGATAATAAACGCGACCTGGACGATGTGGCGGTTGTCGGCTATGGAACCCAGAAAAAGGTATCTGTTACCGGTTCATTGTCATCCATTTCGGTCAGGGAGATGGAAAAGACTTCAACACCTTCACTTTCAAATGCCATTGCAGGTAAACTTCCGGGAATCATTACCCGGCAGGCCAGCGGTGAGCCCGGCGGCGATGCCGCACAGGTGTACATCAGGGGCTTATCGACCTTTGGCAGCAACGGGCCTTTGGTGCTGATTGATGGGGTAGAGCGAAACATGAATCAGATCAACGCCCAGGAAATCGAAAGTTTTACGATTCTGAAAGACGCATCGGCAACCGCAATTTATGGGGTGCGCGGCGCAAACGGCGTTATCCTGATCAACACCAAGCGGGGAGAATCGGGAAAACCAAGAATTACCTACCGCGGGGAAGTGGCCGGGCTAACGGCGCTGCGCTTACCCGAGTACATTAATGGCGGCCAATATGCTTCGCTGATGAATGAGGCGCTTATCAATTCGAACCAATCGCCCCGCTGGACCCCAGAAGAATTGCGGAAGTTCTATGACGGCTCAGATCCTTACCTGTACCCCAACTCAAACTGGACAGAAGCGGTGCTGAAACGCAACACCTGGCAAACGATCAACAACTTAACGGTTACAGGCGGTTCTGAGATCATTAAATACTATACGAACGTAGGATTTACTTTACAGGACGGCCTGTACCAGCAGGATCCGAATAACAAGTTCAACACGAACGCAAACATCAAACGTTACAACTTCAGGAGCAATGTCGACATCAACCTGTCGAAAAGCCTGACCATGCAGCTCAGCCTGGGCGGCATCATCAGCACGGGAAACTATCCCGGATTTGGCATGTCTGACATCTTTGCTTCCATGAAGGTCATCTCGCCGATTGCCTATCCGGTCAGAAATCCTGACGGAACACCCGGCGGCGCATCAACCTATATCGGCTGGAATCCCTGGGGCCGTGTTACCCAATCCGGTTACGCCACCCAGGATGGCAGCACGCTTCAAAGCACCTTTGGCGCTAAGTGGGACCTATCTTCATTTACAACAAAAGGCCTCTCAATCAGGGGATTGTTCGCCTACGACCGCAACAGCCAGACCACGAATGCGCGGCCCAAGGCTTTCGAAGTGAAGCGTTACCTGGGCCAGGACCCCCTGACCGGTAAAGACCTGTACAGCGCAGCGTTCAGGGAAGAGCAGCCGCTTGGCTACTCGATCGGCAGCGCAGGCAACAGGCTCATGTATACCGAACTGCAACTGAACTACGACCGCAATTTCGGCCGTCATGACGTTACCGCCATGCTGTTGTTTAACCAGAATGAGAACGTTAACCTAACTGCCTCCAGTTCCATCCTGAACATTCCGCAGAGAAGACAGGGTGTTGCCGGCCGGGCCACCTACGGTTACAACAACCGGTATTTCGCCGAGCTCAATTTTGGCTACAATGGTTCAGAAAACTTTCCTCCGGGCAAGCGGTACGGGTTCTTCCCTTCATTTTCTGCCGGCTGGGTAATATCAAACGAAGACTTCTGGAAAATACCGGCAGTGAGTTCGCTGAAGATCAGGGCTTCGCACGGAAAAGTGGGTAACGACCAAATTTCCGGCAGCAGGTTTCTGTTCCTGAGCACGATCAGGACGCAGGGGCAGAGTTATCTCTTCGGTCCGGGACAGGAAGCGCTTTACGGCATGGAGGAGAATGCCATCGGGAACCAGAACGTAACCTGGGAAACCGCAGACAAGAACAACATCGGGCTCGACCTGGGCCTGTTCAAAAATATCCTGACCCTGCAGGTAGACGTGTTCAGCGAAAAGCGCCAGAACATTCTCCTGCAACGCCGCACCGTACCCGCAGCTGCAGGCTTCTTCCCCTGGTCTATTCCTTTCGGGAACCTGGGCATCATCAAAAACAAGGGTATTGACGCCCTGCTCGAAGTTAAACATACCACCAGCAGCGGCCTGTTCTATTCTTTCAGGGGCAATTTCACATTCGCCAGGAACACCATCATTGAAAACGATGAGGCCCTTAAACGCTTTTCTTACCTTTCAGAAAAGGGACTTCGCCTTGGCCAGTCATTCGCCTTCGTTTCAGACGGCTTCTTCCAGTCGCAGCAGGAAATAGAGACCAGTCCGAGGCAAACGTTCTCGCAGGTCAGGGTCGGCGATGTAAAGTACAAGGACATTAACGGCGATGGCGTTATCGATTCCTTTGACCAGATCCCTGCCGGTTATTCACGCCTTCCTGAGATGAGTTTCGGTTTTGGCAGTACCTTCTCATTCAAAAACTTTGATGTGAGTGTGTATTTTACGGGTGCGGCGCGCACCAGCGTATTTCTCAGCGGCTCGTCCATGTGGCCTTTCTTTGACGGCCTCGGCGTAAACAACGTCATGACCGAATATTACGATAACCGGTGGACCCCGACCAGCCGAGACGCGCTTTACCCGGCTATAGACGTTGGCAATAATCCGAATAACTTCCTGAATTCGACCGTATGGATGCGCAATGGCAACTACCTGCGGTTAAGGAACGCTGAAATCGGCTACACGTTAGGCAAGGGGCTGAGTAACCGCATGGGCCTCAAAAACCTGAGGTTGTTTGTAAACGGAATGAACCTGGCAACCTGGGACCACATCAAAGTAATGGATCCTGAATCCAATGACGGCACAGGAGCCTACCCGCTGCAGCGTTCAGTCAACTTTGGGTTCCAGATCGATTTTAAATAGAAGTAACATGAAAAAGAATTACACCTACATATTATTGGCTTTATTCAGCGTGTCTGTGACTTTTTCCGCCTGCGAAAAGTACCTCGACAAAAGCCCGGAAGAAGACATTACAATCGAAGAGGCTTTCCGGCAGCGCAAGTACGCCGAAGCTTTCCTGGTCGATATCTACGCGGGCCTGCCGAACGAAATCTATTTCACCGACATGATCGATATCAATCCGTTCATTGTCGCCTCTGATGAAATGAATGTGCCCTGGCCGGAGAAATTTCCTAAAATGATGAATAAAGGAAGCTGGAACGCGTTCAATGTTGCCGGGCAGATCTACAAAAACATGTACGAGGGCATCAGGAAGGCGAATATTTTCCTGAAGTACATTGAACTGACGCCGCTATCAACGGAGTTTACAGCTGTAACCCGCGACCGCTGGATCGGCGAAGCCAGGTTTCTGCGCGCCTTTTACCACTTTCAACTTATGCGCATTTACGGGCCTGTGCCGATCATGGACTATGCCGCTGGCGTAGCCGATGATTTTACGCAGATCAAGCGCAGACCCATGGAAGAGTGCGTGGCTTTCGTTGCCTCAGAGTGCGACAGGGCAGCCAGCATGCTGCCCATGAATGTGGTAGAGAACCGCGACCTCGGCAGGCCTACTGCAGCTGCCGCGCTGGCACTGAAGGCCAGGCTGCTGCTTTACAATGCAAGTCCGCTGTGGAACGGCAATCCTGACTATGCGCCGGTGGCAGATAAACAGGGCATGAAACTGTTCTCCCAGACTTATGTGGCAGACAAATGGAACCTAGCCGCGGCGGCAGCAAAGACTTGCATTGAACAATGCGAAGCAGCCGGCTACAAGCTGTTTGACCGCTATGCCGACCCTGTAAAAAACTACCAGCAGCTCTTTCTGGAAAATAACAATTCAGAGGTCTTGTTTGCCCGCAACTCGGGCCGGGACAACTGGATGGAAAAAAGCGCCTTTCCAGGAAGTCTGGGCGGCTGGAATGGTTGGAACCCCACGCAAAACCAGATCGATGCTTACAACATGGCCGACGGTTCAGTACCCATTACCGGCTACGGCAGCGATGGTGCCCCGGTAATTAACCCGCTGTCTGGTTATGTAGAAAGCGGTTATGCCACTACTGCCCACCCGGCCGGCAGGTGGATGGCAGACACCAGGAACATGTATGTGAACCGCGATCCGCGCTTTTATGCAACGATCAATTTTAACGGCGCCTTTTTTATTGACCGCAGGGTCCAGTTCTGGTCTACCGGCGCAGACGGACGGGGTAATGCCGGCCGCGACTACAATACGACCGGCTATCTGCTCAAGAAATTTATCGACCCCGGTGTAAGCCTCATCCAGGGAAGGTCTTCGCTTAAAACCTGGATCTATTTCCGCCTGGGCGAGTTTTACCTGAATTATGCCGAAGCACTGAACGAAGCAGGCGGCCCCGCGCCCGCAGTCTATGATGCCGTAAACCGCATCAGGAACCGGGCAGGCATGCCCAACCTGCCTGCAAACCTTTCGGCACAGGAAATGCGCGAGCGCATTCGCAATGAACGCCGAGTAGAACTGGCATTTGAAACACACCGGTATTTTGACACCCGCCGCTGGAAAATTTCGACGCAGACCGACAACGGCCCGATCTACGGACTGAACGTTGCTGCCGGCACCTCGCTCAAAGACGATGTCTTTTACAGGAGAATGCTCGTCGAGTCTCGGATCTTCCAGGGCCCCAAACATTACCTGTTCCCCATCCCGCAAAGTGAAATAGACAAAAGCCCAAACCTGGTTCAGAACCCCGGCTGGTAAACACAATAGCAACAGGTGAAGCCCTTTGCTTTGAGCGGCTTCATCTTCTTTAAATAACTTGAACAGATGAAAAATATATTTCAATGGTTATGCGGCATGGCGGTTATTCTTACCGTTGCCGCATGCAGCAAAGAAGTCCATGTAAACCTGGACATCCCGGGGGCCGATGATTTTCAGCAGCTGTACATGCCGCAGGCAAACCAGAACCCTATACAACGAAGTCTGAGCATTACAGATAAGACCGACACCCTGGTTTACAGCGCTTTTCTCGGCGGCAGCCAGGACAATGCGAAAGATGTCGAACTCAGGTTCGTGGTCGATGCGGCCAAAGTAACTGAGTTTAACGCCAAAAACGGAACCAGTTATGCGCTCATGCCTGCTGGCAGTTACACGCTCAGCAATGAGCAGGCCGTTATAAAAAGCGGCGAAAAGAGTACCGGCGCCCTGCATATCAAACTCAAAACCAAGGGTTTTATGCTTCCTTTTCAAAGCTACCTGCTACCCGTCAGTATAAAAGATGCCAGCGCCCGGATCAATGGTGAACTCAAAACGAGCTATTACCTGATTACGGGATCTTACGCCCCCGGCGAAGTGCCGCGGGAGAAATCCATTTCGTTCGGCGCCGAAGCGGCTGGGAACGTGATGTTTGATTTCGACGGCAAACTGATCAGGAGAACCAGCGAAGGCAACCTTTTGCTTTATCCTGCAAACGTCGACGGCACATTCGGTACACCGGGCCAAATCGGGTCCGGCTGGAACATCTTCAACATGATCTTTTATTATGGCGGTGACCGGCTTATTGCCCGCTGGGGAAGCGGTGCAGGAGACATTGTGCAGTATGCAATAACAAAAAGCGGTGTGATTGGCGGGAGCAAGGGCATTGGCCAGGGCTGGGGCATTTTCAGCAGGATCGTTCCGTTCAAAGGCATGCTGCTCGGTATCGACAACGGAGGCAAGATGACCATGTATCCGCTTGATGCGGCCGGCAACTTTGACTTCGGCAAAATAAAAGATATCGGCTCCGGTTGGAATGCATTTACAACAGTCTTTGCCTACAAAAACAGCCTGATCGCCATCGAGCCGGGGGGCGATATGTACCAGTTCCCGCTGTCAGATACCGGGGAATTTGGTGCCAGGAAGAAAGTAGGCAGCGGCTGGAACATGTACGGTTCAGTGTTTGCAGCAGGCGATGACCTGCTCGCGCTAGACAGCAGCGGAGACCTCTGGCGGTACAAGTTTAATCCAGCAGGATTCTGGCCATTACAAAAGTAACAAACACATACAAATGGCGCCCGGGCATGAGCCCCGGGGCTCATGCCCGGGCGCCGTTCCTACACACCATGAGAAAAACGAGATATATCATTTTGGTCCTGGCGCTTGTTTTGACGGCAACCGCCCAAAACGTTCGGGCATATAACGACAAAGAACTGAACAAAGAAGCCGCATACGGGCTCATTAAGCGGGTATTGCCTGAGCACGCCGGTAAATTCGAGATCGCCTACATTCCAAAAGAGAAAGGCAACGATGTGTTTGAGCTCGAAAGTAAAAACAACAGGATTGTGCTGCGCGGAAACAACGGCATATCGGTTGCCAGTGCATTAAACCACTGGCTCAAGCATTATGCGCATTGTGAAATTACCTGGAACGGAACCAACCTGAACATTCCCGACCCTTTCCCGCAGGTACCTGTAAAAGTCCGCAAACTGACACCGCACGAATACCGCTACTATTTCAATTATTGCACCTTCAATTACACCGCCACCTGGTGGGACTGGAAACGTTGGGAGTGGGAAATCGACTTCATGGCCATGAACGGCATCAATATGCCGCTGGCGCTAACCGGACAAAATTCAATCTGGGACAAGGTTTACCGCAGCATGGGCTTTACAGACAAAGATATGGATGCATTCTTCAGCGGCCCGGCTTACACCAACTGGTTCTGGATGGGTAACCTGGATGCCTGGGGCGGCCCCATGTCAAAAAACTTTATGCAAAAACAGGAAGCCCTGCAGAAGAAAATACTTGAGCGCGAACGGTCTTTCGGCATGACGCCGATTCTGCCATCTTTCACCGGGCACGTACCGCCTTCATTTAAGGACCGCTTTCCCCATATTAAGGTCAACACGCAGCAATGGGGCATCAACGTGGCTCCAGCCTATGTACTGAATCCTGAAACGCCCATGTTCAAAGAGATCGGGAAAAAATTTCTCGAAGAACTGATCAAGACCTTCGGCACAGACCACCTGTACTCGGCAGACACGTTCAATGAAATGACCCCGGTAAGTAACGACTCGACTTATCTGGGCGGCATGGCCCGAAAGATTTATGAGTCTATGGCGGCTGTAGATCCGCAGGCAACCTGGATCATGCAAGGCTGGATGTTCCTGGACCGTCCCAATTTCTGGCAGCCGACGCAAATGAAAGCCTTGTTCAACGCAGTACCGGATGACAAACTCATTGTGCTGGACCTGAACAGCGAATTAAACCCTGTCTGGAGCCGCACAGACGCCTTTTACGGCCAAAAATGGATCTGGTGTATGCTTCACAACTTCGGCGGCCGCATCAGCATGTTTGGCGACATGAACAGCATAGCAGCAGACCCCGCGGCAGCGCTTCAAGCCAGGGGAAAAGGCAATTTATCCGGCATCGGCCTGACCATGGAAGGCATCGAGCAAAACCCCGCAATTTATGCGCTGATGCTGGACCACGTCTGGAACACAGCACCCATTGTGCTGGACGACTGGCTTAAGGCTTATGCAAGAAGGCGCTATGGCCAGAAAAGCCCGGCGGCTGAAAAGGCCTGGGAAATATTGAAAAATACCGTTTACAGTCACCAGCCGTGGTGGGGTACCAACTCGATCATTACCGGACGGCCAACGTTCAGCCCGGCAACTGTATGGACCTATACTGAGATCCCATACAACACCAAAGAACTGCTTGGCGCGTGGAAACATCTCCTTGACGCCTCGGCCGACCTGCGCAATAGCGACGGCTTCAGATATGACATTGTCGATGTGGCCCGGCAGGTACTGGCCAATTATGCCAACGAGCTGCAGCAGGACTTTGCCCGGGATTATGAACAGAAAAACATGGCCGCATTTAACAGGAAGAGCGCGCTTTTCCTCGACCTGATCGACGACATGGACAACCTGCTGTCTACCCGAAAAGATTTCCTGCTCGGTGCCTGGCTCAACAGCGCAAAAGCCATGGGCGACAATGCCCGGGAAAAACAGCTTTATGAGCGCAATGCCAGAGACCTGATTACGCTATGGCTGGATAAGGACTGCAACATTCATGAATATGCCTGTAAAGAATGGGCCGGCATGCTTAAAGGATTTTACAAACCGCGGTGGCAGCAGTTTTTTGCAGAAGTTCAAAAGCAGGCCGCTGCAGGCAAACCAATTGATCAGAAACGGTTTGAGGAGGAGATCAAAAACTGGGAATGGAAATGGGTTAACGCTACCGAACCTTATACCGACAAACCCAAAGGCGATGCGGTTGCTGTAGCCAGGGCACTGTATACAAAGTACAGCAACAGGGTTGAACAGGCCTACACACAAAACAAACACACAAAATAACGATATGAAACAATTAAAACTCAGCATCCTGCCCTGGCTTGTCGCCTTGTTGTTGTTCTCCGCAACAAAAACCCTGGCACAGCCTGCCGGCACAGCCGCTAAACTGAATGAAAAGGCCAGTTACGACCTGATCAAACGGATCCTGCCCGCGTATGCCGACCGGTTCCTGGTAGAAGAGGTTCCCGCAGACCATGACAAAGACGTCTTTGAACTTGAAACAAAGGGCAATAAGATCGTATTAAGGGGGAACAATGGTGTATCGGTAGCCAGCGCGCTGAACCACTGGCTCAAGAACTACGCCCATTGCGAAATTAGCTGGAACGGAACCAACCTGAACATTCCGAAACCGTTTCCCATGGTACCCGCAAAGGTCAGAAAAGCAACACCACATGACTACCGGCATTACTTAAACTATTGCACCATCAACTACACCTCGTCCTGGTGGGATTGGAAACGCTGGGAATGGGAGATCGACTTTATGGCGCTTAACGGCGTGAACATGCCGCTTGCCATGATCGGACAGAACGCCTTGTGGGACCGCGTGTACCGCAGCATGGGTTTTGATGATAAGGATATGGACGCCTTCTTTACCGGCCCGGCCTATTTCATGTGGTTCTGGGCGGGCAATATAGACGGGCTGAACGGGCCGCTGCCTAAAAGCTGGATGAGCAGTCACGAAGCCCTGGAAAAAAAGATCCTGGCAAGAGAACGTGAACTGGGCATGAAACCCATCCTGCCTGCTTTCAGCGGACACGTGCCGCCGACCTTTAAGTCGCGTTTCCCCAACGCGAAGGTTGATAAACTGAACTGGGAAGGCCGCTTTGCCGATACCTATGTGCTGCATCCGGACGATCCGCTCTTCCAGCAGATCGCAGACAAATTTATGGCAGAGCAGGATAAAACTTTTGGCAATGCCGACCACCTGTATGGTGCAGATACATTTAACGAGATGTACCTGCCGTATACCGATACGGCCTATGTACGGAAAATCGGCACTGCCGTTTATCAGGGCATGGCCAAGGCCGACCCCAAAGCCGTATGGGTCATGCAGGGCTGGATGTTCTGGGACAAACGCGACTTCTGGAAACCTGATGTGGTAAAAAATTACCTGAGCGGCGTGCCAGACGACAAACTGATCATACTTGACCTGTTTGCCGATGAGCAGCCGATCTGGACCAAAACCGATGCGTTCTGGGGGAAACAATGGATCTGGTGCATGCTGCACAACTTCGGCGGCAGAAACCCGCTGTTCGGTAACCTGGACTATATCGGGCGCGAACCTGCAGAAATGGTACACGATCCCAACCGTGGCCGCTTATCGGGAATTGGGCTTGTACCCGAGGGTATTGAGCAAAACCCCGTCATTTATTCGCTTATGCTGGAACATGTCTGGAATGACCGGCCCATCGATGTAAAAAAATGGCTGGTCGATTATACCAGGAGCAGGTACGGCAAACGCCATCCGGAGACCGAAAAAGCCTGGTCGGTGCTGCATAAGACGGTGTATGCGCAGGAGGGAAGTTACGAGACCATCATTTCGGGCCGCCCGACCCACGAACCGGATGCGGGCTGGACCATTACTGCGCTGCCCTACGATGCTGACAAACTTTTGCCCGCATGGACACACCTGCTGAATGCGGCCGATGCATTCAAACAAGTAGATGGCTACCAGTACGACCTGGTCAACGTAGGTCGCCAGGTCATGGCCAATTACGCAACCGCTTTACAACGCCAGTTTGCGAAAGACTTTAAACAGAAAAACCTTGCTGCATATAAACAACGTACGGCAGCGTTTATGACCCTCATCGCTGACATGGACAAACTGATGGCTACGCGCCCGGATTTTTTGCTGGGCAAGTGGCTCAATGATGCCAAAAAATGGGCAACCAATGAAAAAGAAAGCCGGCTGTACGAAATGAACGCCCGCGACCTCGTTACCCTTTGGGGCGGCAAAGACGCATCGTTGCATGAATACGCTAACAAACAGTGGTCGGGCCTTTTCAACGGCTTTTATGGCAAACGGTGGCAGCAGTTTTTTGCCGCGACGACGGCTGCACTTGCGCAGAGAAAATCGTTCGACCAGGAAGCGTTTGAAGAACGCATTAAAGACTGGGAATGGAATTGGGTAAACGGCCGCGAGCAGTATGCAGATAAACCAGCAGGCGATCCGGTCGCAGTTTCCCGGGAGATGTACAAAAAGTACGCTGCAAAAATTGCCAGAATCTATAGTGAAAATCCTCAATTAAAAAAATAACCCCTAAGAGAACATTAAATGACCAGAATTACAGAACAATCATCCCGATACGATAACCTGGAGACAAAATCAGTTGAAGAACTTACGCGTTACATAAACCAGGAAGACGCGAGGGTTGCGGGCGCCATCAAAGAAGCGTTACCTCAGATCAATGCACTGATTACACAGATTGTCAGCAAATTATCTGCCCACGGGCGGATGTTTTACATCGGTGCCGGAAGCGGCGGCAGGTTATCGGTGCTCGATGTGATCGAGCTGCCCACGACCTATGGCGTAGAACCAGGCCGTGTTAACGCCATCCTGGCCGGCGGCGCCGACCGCCTTGTCGAGGCCCTGGAAGAAAAGGAAGATGATGTGAACGAGGCCTGGGCGAAACTTACTGAAGCAAACATCTCGCCGGCTGATATTGTGGTAGGTATCTCCGCAAGCGGAAGTACACCTTTCGTGCTGGAAGGATTAAAAAAATGCCGGGAAAATCAGATCACCACCGGCTGTATTGTCAGCAATCCTGACTCGGTTATCGCCGCCCAGGCCGACTACCCGGTAGAAGTCATTACCGGTCCGGAATTTATTACCGGCAGCACCCGCATGAAATGCGGAACGGCCCAGAAAATGATCTTTGACATGATTTCGACCACCACCATGATCAGACTGGGCCGCGTGCAGGGCAACAGCATGGTCAACGTGAAGCTCATCAATGATAAGATCGTAGACCGCGCGGTGCTGATGCTGATGAACAAATCGGGAATAAGCAATTACGCCGAGGCGAAAACGCTGCTGCTCCAGCACGGATCAGTTAAAGCTGCGCTTGAAGCTTTTGCACCCAAATACATCTAAATCATGGGTATGCCATATGTTTTCAGGATCATACTCCTCGTGCTGCTGGGCGTGCCCCTGGCCCTCCGGGCTCAGTCGGAAAAAGAAAAGCTGGGGGTCATTCCCGCGCCGGCCGAGGTCAGGATGGCCGCCGGTTTTTTCAGAATCGACAGCCGGACCAGGTTATGGTACAGCGATGAGACGGCAAAAAAAACTGCGGTCCAGCTGAACGATTACCTGCAGAAAAACCATGGACTGACCCTGCAGTTAAAGCAAGGTCAGGGTCAGGCTCAGGGCAATACCCTGGCCTTTTCGACAACTGCCAGCCTGGGGCCCGAAGCCTATACACTGCAATCAGGACCTGGCGGCATACGCATCAGCGGTGACGCTGCCGGATTGTTCTACGGACTGCAAACGCTGCTGCAGATGTGCAGCAAAACCGGCGGGCAGTTGCGTGTTGCCGCTGCAGAAATATCAGACAGACCGCGTTACGCGTTCAGGGGCATTATGCAGGATGTTGGTTACCATATTTACCCGGTTTCATTTATAAAAAGCCAGATCGATATGCTGGCGAAATATAAAATGAATGTTTATCACTGGCACCTGACAGAAGACCATGGCTGGCGCATCGAGATCAAAAAATACCCGAAGCTGACCAGCATAGGTGCGTACCGGGAAAGCACACAGATCAGCCACTATACAGACTCGCTGACCGGGCAGGATCACCAGCCCTACGGCGGCTTCTATTCGCAGGACGAGATCAGGGACGTAGTGGCCTACGCCGCTGCGCGAAATGTGACGGTTATCCCCGAGATCGAACTGCCTGGCCACTCGCTGGCGGCTTTGGCTGCCTACCCTGAAATGGCCTGCGGCGACAAGCCCGGTCCGTTCAAGGTGGCGCAGAACTGGGGCATTTTTGAAGACGTGTATTGCGCAGGGAAGGAGCAGACCTTTCACTTCCTGCAGGATGTGCTGACCGAAGTGATGGATCTTTTCCCCTCCAGGTACATCCACATCGGCGGCGATGAATGCCCAAAAGAGCGGTGGAAAGCCTGCAAATATTGCCAGCAGCGCATTCGGGCCGAAGGCCTGAAAAATGAATTCGAGCTGCAGAGTTATTTTGTGAAGCGCATCGAGCGCTTTGTCAATGGCAAAGGCCGCCAGATCATCGGCTGGGACGAGATTCGTGAAGGCGGCCTGGCCCCGAATGCAACTGTTATGGCCTGGCGAAGCATTGATGAAGGGATCAAGGCTGCCCAGGAGAACCATGATGTCGTCATGGCACCGATGTCGCATGTTTATTTCGATTTTCTGCAGGGACCCCGCGACCGGGAACCGTTGGCCATTGGCTGGGGTTTTAACCCTGCAGAGCGCGTTTATGCCTATGACCCAACGCCGGCGCAGCTGACTGCAGACCAGAAAAAACACATTATTGGCGTAGAAGCACCCATCTGGACGGAACACATGGACACGCACCGAAAGGTGGAATACATGCTTTACCCGCGCCTGATGGCGCTCGCTGAAATTGCATGGACATTTCCGGAACGAAAAGACTCGGTCGATTTTTTCGAGCACAGGTTGCCAAAACACCTGGCCGAGCTTGATCAGTCTGACATTGTGTACCGCGTGCCAGGGCCAATCGGGCTGCGTGACACCACCCTGCAAGGCAGTAAATTTACGATCAGCCTCAGGCCACCTGTTTCCGGCGCCAAGATCTATTATAATTTTGACGGCCAGGATGCCCGGGAAACCGATTATCTCTACGAAAAACCCTTCGACGTGATCCTGAAAAAAGGGGAGAAGCGGCAAATGAAATCTGTCGTCGTTACACCTTCAGGCAAACGCAGCGCCGGCACAACCACACTGTTCAGGAACCCATAAATGACCACAATGAACAAACTGTTTATTTTAACCCTGTTCATCTCATCCAGCCTGTTGCAGGGTCTAATCGGCCGTGCACAGACACAGGCGGTTTATCAGGCCGGGAGCGCAACGGTCAGCCTGGAACCAGGCCCAGCAGATTTTTCCCTGGCCCTTGCTGGCTACGGTTTCCCGAGGGGTGGCCGGTTCAGCATAGACTGGAAAGCTGCCTCATTGCCACTCAGCAAATTCAAGTCCGGGAAAACGGGAAAACGCTGGAAGGCCGTTGCCCTTGCGAACCATTTTCCCACCGGCACGATCAGCGTAACTGCCTATAAAAACAGGCTCCTTGCGCTGACGGCAAATGATGAACTGTACCGGCTGGATGCCGGCAACCTGAAAGGTGAATGGATTCGGTTTGCTGCATTCAACGGTTCAGGGTATGATGTCCATTTACAGTCCATCACGATCCACAGCGCAACGCTGTATGGCTTGAGCAAAGACGGCAAAGTCTACCGTGCCGGTCACCAGAGTTCGGCAGATCTTTCTGCCCGCGCACTCGCCATTAGCCAGGGCAAATCGGCCATTGTCATGGTAGGAACTGATCTTTGCGGTTTTAACCATGATTTCATAAATTCGATAAAACAGGAGGCGTACCGCCGGCACGGCCTGAACCCGGAAGCTTTGCTGATCAATGCCTCGCATACGCACTTTGCGCCCGCTACGCAGGACTGGACAACATGGGGCAGTCACCAGCTGCCCGACACAAATTACCTGAACGGCGTGGTGCGCCCGGCCATACTCAAAGCCATTGCACTCGCGCTGAAAAACAGGAAACCTGCATGGCTCTCTTTCGGCAGGGGTAAAACTGACATCGGACATAACCGCACCCTGCCAGGTAGCGATGCGCCTTATGACAATGACCTCGATGTGCTGCAGGTAGAACGCACCGGCGACCATTCAAAATCGCTCGTGTTTTTAACAGGCTGTCATCCCGTATTCAAAAATGAAGGTGCGGAAGGTTTTACGCTCAGCGCAAATTACCCCGGCATAACCCGGGCGCTGCTGCAGCAGGAGGCCGGCATCGGCGATGCCCTGTTTTTGCAGGGGTGCGGCGGCGACATCAACCCGGTCAGTACAGACCATGTTAAAACGGGTACCGACCTGGCGGCTAACGTCAGGTCCATTTTGCGGCAGCCGATGCAGCAGATCAGCGGCGGGATCAATTTCCACGTCGACTCCGTCCAGTTCCCTGTAAAACCCTGGAGCCGCGAACAAATTGCCGCGTTCCGGAAAGAGAACGACAATGGCCGCGGCGACGTGACGGCGGAAAAAAATGTTCGCTGGTCCGACCTGATGACCAGGCTTGACCAGCAGGGCCGCATGCCGCGCACCATGCCCGTGTACATGCAAACGCTCAATATTGGCAACTGGAAACTTGTCGGCATTTCGCGTGAAACCGTAACCTCTTACAGCCTTGCCGTAAAACAGTTGTGGCCGGGTAAACTGGTCAGCGTTGCCGGCTATTGCAACGACGTTTCGAGTTACCTGCCTACATCCAGGCACATTAGCGCCGGCGTTTACGAAGGCAACGATTCCTTTTTCTGGTACGGACAGCCTTCCGTCTTTCCCCTGAATGTATTTGAAACCATCATCAAACAGATCAAAGCCAACAACCATTAAGCATGGCAAACAAACCCGGACTTAACCCGCTCGTCATTATCGGCATTCTATTTTTTATTTTTGGCTTTGTTACCTGGCTGAGTTCGGTACTGATCCCTTACCTGCAGCTGGCCTGCGAGCTCAACAATTTCCAATCGTACCTCGTGGCTTTCGCCTTTTACATTTCTTATTTCCTGATGGGCATTCCTTCGGGCTGGATACTGAAAAAAACGGGCTTCAAAAACGGGCTCGCTATTGGCCTGCTCCTCGTCGCGGCCGGTTCACTGCTGTTCATCCCCGCAGCAATGGCACGGTATTACCCGCTATTTTTGTTTGGGCTGTTTGTTCAGGGCGCCGGTCTCACCATCCTGCAAACCGGGTCCAATCCTTATGTGGCCATACTTGGCCCCAAAGAAAGCGCTGCCAGGCGAATCAGCTTTATGGGCATTTGCAACGGGGTGGCGGGTGCCCTGGCGCCGGTTATACTTGGCGCCGTGATTCTGAATGATGCAGATGCGCTGACAGCCAGATTGAAGACGCTGAATGCGGTGCAGAAGACGGCAGAACTGGATGCCCTGGCAAACAAGGTCATCGTGCCATACCTGGTCATTACCGCGGTCGTATTCCTGCTGGCCATACTCATCAGGTTGTCCGGTTTGCCCGAAGTGAATGAGGAGGATATCGAAGAAGAACCGGCTTCGGACCGGCTGGCGGCAAAAACCTCGATCATCCAGTTCCCGCATTTGCTGCTCGGTGTATTTATTCTTTTTCTGTATACGGGGGTAGAGGTCATTGCGGGCAACAGCATCATCGGCTACGGCGCTTTCCAGGGCATACCGATTGCTACGGCAAAGTTTTTCACCTCATTTACACTGATCAGCATGCTCGGCGGTTACCTGATCGGGATCATCTGCATTCCACGGTTCTTTAGCCAGGAAAGTGCCCTCAAGATCTCGGCCGTGCTCGGCGTTGTCTTTTCGGTCGCGGCAGTTTTCACCGGCGGACTCAGCTCGGTTGTTTTCGTAGCCCTGCTTGGCCTGGCCAATTCGCTGATGTGGCCTTCAATCTGGCCCCTGGCCATAGCAGGACTTGGCAGGTTTACGAAGACCGGTTCTTCACTGCTGGTCATGGCCATTTCAGGTGCGGCGTTGCTTCCCCTGTTGTATGGTTACCTGGCAGATCAGATCGACCCGCAGCAGGCCTACTGGATGGCTGTACCCTGTTACCTGGCCATCGGCTATTATGCCGTGTCCGGTCATAAACTGGGCAAAACGCCGGCAGGACAGGCCACCGGTAAGCAGCGTTCGGGGTAAATAAGTTCAGGCCCTGACCAGAAACAACCCGTAAAAGATGTCCGTCAGCAGGTACGGCAACTAACCGATTGCCGGATAGGGAGTCCCGGTGCCTGTTTCGCACAGGGCTTTCAAGCTGCCCAGGAACAAAGCCCAGGCATAACTACAGGAAGCAAATTCATCGCTGTAATCCTTCCAGCCTTCATGACGAAAAAGAAGGATCGCGCCTTGTTGATGAGGCACGGTTTCAAAGGTAACGGTCGTTCCAATCCACTCATGATAGGCCTGCAGGCAGTGCCATTTCACCTTGCTGTAGGGCTTTAGCTCAACTACTTCCATCTCTTTAAAGTAATCGTCAAAAACAAAGCGGGCTATACTTCCGACTTGGGGTTTCGCCATGGTATCGGGTGTCCACCAGCCGGCCAGGCCATCCTGCGTGCTGAGCGCGGCAAATACCTTTTCTACGGGAACCCCGATCAGCAGCCGGTGGCAGATGCTTTTTGCAGACCCCGTATGCCCTGCCGGGGTTGCCGGTTCAGGGTCCGCAGTGTCAAGCGGGGTTGGGCTTCCTTTGCCTGTTTCGATCAGGTTTTTAAGGCTGTCCTGGATGTAATGTGTCCAGGCATCGTGACAGATCTGGAAACACTCGAAAGCCGGAACCAGGCCTTCGTGAGTAAAACGCAGCACGGTGCGGTCGTCCTGCTTTGAAATGTCGAAAATGATATTGGTTCCCGTCCATTCCGTTTCGTCTGTCGTAAACTTGAAATAATTGTCGATAACATGCCAGACCATTCTCTGATCAGGTTTAAACGTTGTTATCTGCATCTTTGCGCGGTGAACGTCCTGGTAGTGGTATGTAAATTCGCCATTGGCCCGGTCGGTATGGCCTGAAACATTTTCTGACCACCAGCCGCGAACATGGCTGATGGCCTGGAAAACCTCCGCGGGCGTAGCCGCTACAGTAATGGTGGTGCTGAAATCCTCGTTTCTCATCGTTTGTTTTAATTGTAATTACGATCTGCGTGTATCGCCATGCTAAATTACAGTTGCCAAAGCCTGGCCGGCAGACGGCAGCTGGACAACATAAGGGGCCGATATGGACAAAATTCAACGCACAGCTTGTCCCGGCCAGCTGGAATGCCGGCCGAAACGGGTGGCCTGCACAACAGGGTCGTCAACAAACATATTTTTACCTTATTTTACACCTCAAATAACCCCTTAAACAGGCATGAACTTCCGGATAATTGAGCCAGGCAGTGATCTGTCAGCGCTCGTCAAATGTTACTGGGTACTGGAAAGCAGCAAAGAACAGACGCCACAAAAAAATACGATCGTGCCAGACGGCTGCATGAAGATGATTTTCCACTATGGCGATCCTTACCGGCATTTAAGCGATACGCACAACAGTGTCCTGCTGCCGCGGTGTTTTGTGATCGGGCAGTTGACCAAGCCATACCTGGTACAGCCCACAGGGAAGACGGGTACCTTTTTTGTGTGCTTTCATCCGAACGGGTTTTTACCATTCTCATCCATGCCGATCAAAGCCATGGAAAACACAGCGGTTCCGCTGCTTACGCTATTCGGGAAACAGGGACAGCAACTTGAGCACAGAATTCTGGCGGCCCAAACTGCTGAAGAGCGGATTGACCTGGTCGAGCCCTTTCTGCTTGGCCGCTTAACCGATACGCGGACAGTTGACCACCTGATTCGCTCAGCGGTCGAGACTATACTGACCGCCAATGGCCAGCTTTCGGTCAATGCGCTCTCCAGCCAGGCCCACACCCACCGCAGGCAGCTTGTCAGGAAATTTGCTGCAGCCATCGGCTTAAGTCCGAAACAGCTTTCGAAAACGGTCAGGCTTCAGGCTGCTTTGAAGACATTGCTTACTGAGGATGTTCCCAGCCTGACCCAATTGGCCTATCAAAACGAATATTACGACCAGGCCCACTTTATCAAAGACTTCAGGGAGTTTACCGGACTTACGCCCAAAGAGTTTTATGGCGACCGCCTCAAGATGTCGCTGATCTTTGACACGGTATCTTAGCGCTGTCCCGTTTTTACAATTTCAGCACAGAAATACCATGCAGTTTTGCCGGCGAACTTAATTTTTTAACAATGAAAAATGTAAATCCAGTGGGCTGGTTCGACCTCTATGTCGCTGACCTGGCCCGGGCAAAAAGATTCTATGAAACTGTGTTCTCGATTCAACTGTCTGACCTGCCGCCCGAATGGGGCAGGCAGGCGATGTTTCCTGCAGATGAACAGGGTCTGAACATTTCGGGTGCACTCGTCGAAAAAACGGCACAGCATGCGGCCGGAAACAACACGGTCATTTATTTCGTAACCGACGATTGTGTGACCGAAGAGGGTCGTGTCGAAGCGGCCGGCGGTAAAATTCTGCAATCAAAAATGGCCATCGGCGAGTATGGTTTCATGTCGCTCGTCATGGATACAGAGGGCAACACAATCGGTCTTCATTCCCGGCAATAAACCACCGGCGACAGCGAAACCACTTTGCTGTCGCCAATCTATAAGGCGGCTCGAGGCTAGACAGGCAGCTTAACCCCTGTAAAAAGGCAGTCTCCGGATTGACGCGTCTTCGGCGGTCCGGTTTGCCGTCATCTTTTTCGGGCTTATGCCCGGGTTTAATGGCATGGATCGTTTCCATGTTAAATTTGATTCTTGGGCAAAACGCCTCAAATCATGCTAAAAAGAATACGGCTTTCCATAACAGACGCTCATTGTGTCCCGGTTGCCCGCCGGCAAACAGGCACAAAACAAATTCGAAAAACAAGCAACATCGAGGGTTGATATGGACAGCCATGTTTCTTACTTTTGGCTGTCATCCAACATCCTAATTCACTGCAGCTTGAAACACCTGACCATTTTAGTGCCCGACGCACAAACCTCGCTAAACACTTTTGCCTGCATCATCGGGGCCTACGATATTTTTACCCGCGCCAACCAGCATTGGGTCGGCCAGGGTAAGGATCCGGTTTTTACGGTCTGCCTGGCCGGTGTATCTGAAAATGCTGTCATCCAGCAGGATATCATGAGCATCAGGCCTGAGTTCAGGCTTTCACAGGTTGCCGGAACGAACCTCATCCTGATCCCGGCCATCAGCCTGGATTTTGAGCGGCCGGAAGGCGGAAACATTGAGCTGACCGGCTGGATCAGGGAACAGTACAACAAGGGTGCTGAAGTAGCAAGCATGTGCTCGGGCGGGCTAATGCTGGCATCGACCGGCCTGCTCGATGGAAAAAGCTGTTCCATTCACTGGAATGCTGTCGACAAACTGAAAAACCTCTTCCCCAGGGTGCTGGTAAAAACAGAGCGCCTGATTACCGATGCCGAAGGCATTTATACGAACGGCGGCGGGTATTCCTTTCTGAACCTGGTGCTGTACCTGGTCGAAAAATACTATAACCGGGAAACCGCCATCTATTGTTCCAAGATCTACCAGATCGAAATTGACAGGCAAAACCAATCGGCCTTTACCATTTTTACCGGGCAAAAAGCGCACGGAGACGAGGTGATCCGGAAGGCACAGGCCTTTATTGAAGACCATTTCAGGGAAAAGATTTCTGTGCAGGATCTTTCAACTCGGTTTGCCGTGGGGAGGCGCAATTTTGACCGGCGTTTTATCAAGGCGACCGGCAACACCCCGGTCGAATATGTACAGCGGGTAAAGGTCGAATCGGCCAAAAAGAGCCTGGAAAGCACCCGTAAAACGATCAGCGAAGTCATGTATGAGGTCGGTTATGCCGATGTAAAGGCTTTCAGGGAAGTGTTCAGGCGTATAACAGGCATGTCGCCGCTTGAATATAAGAACAAGTACAACAAGGAAGGCGCCGATCTCGCTGCAATGAGTTAAAAAGCAACCAGGGCTTTCAGCCCTGTGCTTTGCAGCATCCGGTTCCGGGCTGTTGTGTCCGGTTTAGCTGTTGCGGGAAGAAAAAAAGTGAATGAGAAAACCCATGGTCCGAGTGTAATATTTTTGTGGTATTCATGCCTGCGCAATCGTTTGACTGTGCTAGATTTGCCTGCGGGATCGTTTTCCCTGCTTGCCAGTCTCAAAGGGTCTGTTACTTTTGCCCGCCAGACCAAGCCACTTTCATCATGAAGTTTTCTCTAATGCGTTTTCTGCTGTTGGCCATGGCCACAGGATCTCTGCCGTATGCCACTGTTGCCCAATCTGCACCCGACGACCCTTTTACGAGGTCGCTGAGTGGTTTTGCCTTCGGGAAAAAGCAGGGCCCTACAGGCAGGGAATGGGAATCTCCCGGCGAGTTGTCCTGGAACAAAGAGCTTCCCAGGGCATGTTTTTTTTCGTTTGCAAACGCTGCCGAGGCCCGGAAAGTGCTGCCCGAAAACAGCACATACTGGAAAACCTGGATGGTACCTGGAAATTTAACTGGGTAAAACATCCTGATGAGCGTCCGAAAAACTTTTTCGAAAATTCTTTCGATGTATCAAACTGGGATGACGTCCCGGTGCCCATGAGCTGGAACATTCATGGCATTCAGAAAGACGGTTCCCTGAAGTACGGGATTCCGATTTACGTAAACCAGCAGGTTATTTTCCAGCACAGCGTCAAACCTGGCGACTGGAAGGGGGGTGTGATGCGTACGCCGCGCCCGGACTGGACCGCGTACACCTACCGGAATGAGGTCGGCTCGTACAAACGCAGCTTCGAGGTTCCGGGCAATTGGAGCGGTCGCGAAATATTTATCAATTTTGACGGTGTCGATTCCTTCTTTTACCTCTGGATAAATGGTCAGTATGTTGGGTTTTCCAAAAATTCCCGCAACCTGGCCTCTTTTAACATCACACCTTACCTGAATAAAAAGGGGAGCAACACGGTTTCGGTGGCTGTATACCGCAATTCTGACGCTTCGTTTATCGAGGCGCAGGACATGTTTCGCCTGCCGGGTATTTTCCGCACCGTTTCGCTGACTGCAAAACCCAGGGTGCATATCCGCGACCTGGCTGTTATTCCCGACCTGACCAATGCCTACCGCGATGGCGTGCTGCGCGTTGCCGCAGACCTCCGGAACCTGGGTTCTAAAGCAGCCAGAGGCTACACCGTGGCATACACGCTTTTCGCAAATAAGCTATATAGCGATGTTACCGAAAAAGTGGGCGCCGCAGTTCTCAGCCCTTCTGCAAGACACAATGTGGCAGCGCAGTCGAGTCAGCTGGTTAAAGACCAGGTTACATTGCAGGGGCCGCGGCTTTGGTCGGCTGAGCAGCCTTACCGCTATACCCTGGTTGCTGAGCTGAAAGACGCGCGCAACAGAACCGTAGAAACGGTCTCCACCATCGTGGGTTTTCGTAAGATTGAGATCAAGGACACGAAAGCTGCCGATGATGAGTTCGGGCTGGCCGGGCGTTATTTTTACATCAACGGGAAAACGGTCAAGCTGAAAGGCGTGAACCGGCATGAGACCAATCCTGAAAAAGGCAAGGTTGTTACACGCCGGCAAATGGAAGAAGAGATCAGGCTGATGAAACGAGCCAACATCAACCATGTGCGTACGGCACACTATCCTGACGATCCGTACTGGTATTTCCTTTGCGATAAATATGGCATTTACCTGGAAGACGAAGCGAACATCGAAAGCCACGAGTATTATTACGGCGATGCTTCCCTTTCTCATCCCCCTGAGTGGCGGGACGCCCATGTGGCCCGCAACGTGGAACTGGTGCAGGCAGATATCAACCACCCTTCGGTCGTGATCTGGTCGCTGGGTAATGAGGCGGGGCCGGGAAATAATTTTGTCGAAGCCTATAAAGCCATCAAAAAGATCGATGTTTCGCGGCCTGTGCAATACGAACGCAACAACAACATCGTCGATATGGGTTCCAACCAGTATCCTTCCATCAGCTGGGTAAGGGCAGCAGTTTCGGGTAAATTCAACCTGAAATATCCCTTTCACATATCAGAATATGCCCATTCCATGGGCAATGCCGCGGGCAACCTGATCGACTACTGGGAAGCCATCGAATCAACCAATTTTTTTATGGGCGGGGCCATCTGGGACTGGATCGACCAGTCCATGTATACCTACGACAAGCAGACCGGCGAGCGGTTCCTTGCTTATGGTGGAAATTTTGGCGACAAACCAAACGACGGCACTTTTGTAAACAACGGGCTCATCTTTGCCGATATGACCGAAAAGCCGCAATACTATGAAGTAAAAAAAGTATATCAGTATGTCGGTGTAAAAGCGGCAGATATCCGGCAGGGCAAAATTGAGGTATTTAACAAAAACTACTTCAGTTCGCTGGCCGATTACGAAATGCAATGGGCGGTCTATGAAGATGGGAAGGAAATCGAAAGGTCGGCCAGCTTTTCGGGTCCTGCAGAACCTTTGGGACCAAGACAACGGGCCACTTATTCCCTTAGGGGCTTTGATTTTGCGCGTTTGAAACCGCAATCAGAATATTTTTTAAAAATACAGTTTGTGTTAAAGGAAGACCGGTTCTGGGCCGCCAGGGGGCACGTACAGATGGAAGAGCAGTTGCTGCTTAAAAAAGCTGAACAGAAACCCCGGCTTGCCGCAGTTGCGACGGGTAAAGAGATTAGCCTCTCAGACCAGGGACATTTGAAGCTGCTTAGCGGCGATGGCTTCCAGGCACAGTTCGATACAAAAACCGGCAGCTTGCACAGCCTGAATTACAGGGGAGAAACGATCATACGGGATGGGGAAGGACCCAAACTGGACGCCTACCGGGCACCGGTCGATAACGACAATTGGGCTTACCAGCAATGGATCGCCAAAGGCCTGCACAACCTCAGGCATAAGGCCCTGGCCGGTTCGGTGTTCAAACGGGCTGATGGCGCGGTGGTGCTTTCCTTCCTGGTCGAGTCGCAGGCACCCAATCCGGCAACCATTCGCGGTGGCACTTCAGGCACATACACCATCGAGGAGCATACCGACCGGCCTTTTGGCTCCTCAGATTTCAAATTCACCACGAACCAGGTATGGACCGTGTACAAGGACGGTTCGGTCGAACTCGAGTCGGCTGTGACCTCGAACGATGAAGGTTTTGTCCTGGCCCGGCTGGGTTATTCCCTGCAACTTCCCGGGCAGCTGAGCCGGTATACCTATTACGGCCGCGGACCAGTAAACAACTACGCCGACCGCAAGACAGCACAGAACATTGAGCAGCACGAAAGCACCGTTCAAAAGCAGTTCGTAAACTGGGCCAACCCGCAAAGCATGAGCAACAACGAAGAAGTGCGCTGGGCAGCCCTGACCGATAATACGGGCAACGGCGCCATATTTGTGGCCAAAGGCCCGGTTTCGGCATCGGCGCTGGCCTGGAGCGAACTTGAACTTACGCTGGCTACACACCCCCACAAGCTGCCAAAAAGTTCAGGTACGCACCTGCACCTGGACGCCGCCGTAACGGGTCTGGGCGGCAACAGCTGCGGGCAAGGCCCGCCATTGGAAGAAGACCGGGTCAAAGCTGCACCGCGATCGTTTGGTTTGATGATCCGGCCGGTAGCCAACAACAACTTCAGGCAGCAGGCAAACGTTTCAGCCTCCGGCGAGATGCCCCTCACCGTTGTCAGGAACAAGCTTGGCGAGGTAAGCATCACCAGCGATCGCCGGGATGCCGTGCTTGTTTACCAGGCAGGAAAAAGCAAGCCGCAAATTTACAGTCAACCTTTTCCGTTTCGCAATGGCGGAGACATAAGGGCCTGGTACAAAGACAATACCCGGCTGACATCCTCGGTCAGTTTTCCGAAGATCGAAACTGTGCCGCTGAGCGTCATTTTCGCTTCCAGCGAAGAGACAGGAGAGGAGGCTAAATTGCTGGTCGATGGCAATGCGAACTCGATTTGGCACACCATGTATTCGGTTACCGTGGCGCAATACCCGCATTGGGTGGACCTGGACATGGGCGGGAACAAAGTCATTAGGGGCTTTACCTACCTGCCCAGGCAGGACGGACCAAATGGCCGCATTAAGGAATACAAGATCCAGGTCAGTGCAGACGGGAAACGCTGGTCTGAGGCCATTGCCAGCGGCAGTTTTGTCAACGAAGCGAAATTGCAAACCATCAGATTCAGCCAGCCGGTAAAGGCGCGCTACCTGCGTTTTACGGCCCTGGGCTCGCAAAACGGTGCCGATTTTGCATCGGGTGCAGAATTTGGGGTAATTGCAGATTAGCCGGGCATTGACAACAAAAAAATGCGCCGGCTGTCCGGCCTTTTTTTGTCAGCAGCAAAAAAAGCCTGGTAAATGGGCTACGGGTTTCCGGAAAACCGCCGGTATTACAACAGCTAATTTGTGTGCTCATTTAAAACCACATTTTATGGAGTACTACGTAAACGCCCAGCGCCAGCCCAACGGCGATCATGAGGTGCATGAGGAGCGCTGCACGTACATGCCCGGGGCAGCGAACCGGCGGTATCTTGGCAGTTTTTCAAACTGTTATGCCGCCGTAGCAGCGGCCAAACAGATTTACCCGGCAGCAAACGGCTGCTTGCATTGCTGCCCGGCCTGCCATACAGGTTAAAGGTACCACAGCGGGGCGGACCTGCTGTGGTTGTTCAAAGCCGGCTGGTTTACCCGGCCGGCTTTAAAATTGTACGCATCAGGACTCCTGCGGCGGCCCATTCGGATCCATCCACACGTATTCCCAGTGGTGCCCGTCAGGGTCGTCAAAACTGTGCTGGTACATAAAGCCATAATCGCTCGCCGGGTTGGGTATCGTTGCGCCGGCCGCTTCTGCCTTTGCCACCATTTCATTCACGGCCTCCCTGCTGTCTGCAGACAGGCAGATGGAACATTCTACGGCTTTATGCGCGTCGACAATCTGTTTTTCAGTAAAGGTCTGGAAAAATGCCCTTTTAAGCAGCATAACGAAAATTGTGTCGCTGATGACCATGCAGGTCGCTTTTTCGTCGGTGAATTGCGGATTAAAGCTGTAGCCTAGTTTCGTGAAAAAGGCGACAGCGCGTTCCAGGTCTTCAACCGGAAGGTTTAAATAAATTTGAGTTGCCATGTGGATTAGCTAATGATGTAGTGCAAAAATGCAGCATCGCCTCTCATGTTTGGGCATGCGGATACGACAAGCTGCGGGGTCAATTGAGACTTTTGCAGAAAATGAATGCATCATAGGCGGCCGAAGCCGACATGGCCCGCAACCGTGCCCTCAGTTTAACTGATGTACGTTTACATTGCGAAGCATTATTGAAGCAGGACCCCGGAGGCCGTCAAATGCTGATTTTTCTGCGCTGATCTTTACCACACAGGAAGTTAAGGGATTGGCAATTCCAGATATTGGTTATCATGGCAGTAAAAAAACATCCTGCATCAACAAGAATAAGCGGGACAGGAAGTATGAGAAAGTCGCCAACGTTGGCGGTAAATACAATGGTGTGAACTGGAAACGCACAGGCAACGACGCGATAAAAGAGATCTGGAGCGGCGAAGCATCGTTTTATATGCCTGTTGGTGGTCACGATCAAAACTAGTCGCTGCCACCAGAAACGGGGTTAAATACCTCGGGAGCGGATAAAGACACGCCAGCCAATTGGTTCAGTCTGAATGAATGTTTTAAAAGCCGGGCCCGGACAATCCGGGCCCTTTTTAATTTCAACTCAGCCTTTACCGCCAACCCAGTCCGGGGGCAACGTGCGTCAGTATGGACGACAACACGTGCACATTGTAGTCCACGCCGAGGGTATTGGGTATGGTCAGCAGGAGGGTATCTGCTTCTTTTATTGCCTCATCTTCTGCGAGTTCCCTGATCAGCTGGTCGGGTTCGGCAGCGTAACTTCTCCCAAATATGGCGCGTTTGTCGGCCTCGATCATACCGATCTTATCTGTCCGGTCCGCTTCCTGGCCAAAATAGTAGCGGTCCTGGTCGTTCACCAGCGCAAAGATCGATCGGCTTACCGATACACGGGGCTCCCGGGTATGTCCGGCTTTTTTCCAGGCCTCTTTGTACAGGCGGATCTGCTCGGCCTGCTGGATATGAAATGGCTTCCCGCTTTCATCATATTTGAGGGTAGAGCTCTGCAGGTACATGCCGTTCTCAGCAGCCCAGACTGCCGTAGCGTTCGAGGCGGCGCCCCACCAGATGCGTTCACGCAGGCCTTCCGAATGTGGCTCCAGTCGGAGCAGACCGGGCGGGTTCGGGAACATCGGGTACGGGTTGGGCTGCGCAAATCCGGCTCCATCCAGTTTCCCAAGAAACTCGAGTGCTTTCTTCCGGCCCATGTCGGCATCGCTTTCTCCCGGTTCCGGTGCATAACCAAAGTAGCGCCATCCTTCAATGACCTGCTCGGGCGAACCCCTGCTGATACCCAGCTGCAGCCTGCCGCCCGAGATCAGATCGGCCGCTCCGGCATCTTCAACCATATACAGCGGGTTTTCATAACGCATGTCGATCACCCCGGTGCCGATCTCGATCCTGCTCGTTTTCGCGCCAACGGCAGCCAGCAAAGGAAACGGTGAAGCCAGCTGTGCCGCGAAATGGTGCACCCTGAAATAGGCACCGTCCAGGCCAATTTCCTCAGCCGCTACCGCCAGGTCGATTGATTGCAATAGCGTGTCGGCTGCCGTGCGCGCCCGGTATGAGGGATGATTGGCCCAGTGGCCAAACGATAAGAATCCAATTTTCTTCATAGCTGCTAAAAACAAAATAAGTCGGGCCGCATTGCCAATTGCAAATGTGGCTCCGGCAAACATACCGATCGCTGGTGAAATACCATGATAGCTTCGAACAGAAGCATGTCAAAATTTCCATTTTGTGCAATCGCAATGCAGGCTGAAAATGCAGCGCATATTACTTGTAAATATTAAACAGAACTGTTAGTTTCGGCGCAGTTAACAGCTCTGAAATGAATTGCACCAACTGCGACACAGAAATACACACCGCATACTGCCCGAACTGCGGACAACCTGCTCATGTTAAGCGAATTAACAGCCATTATCTTGTTCATGAAATTGAGCATGTACTACACTTTGAAAAAGGAATTCTCTTCACGATCAGAGAATTACTCACAAGACCGGGAGAAAATGTAAGACGTTTCATCTCTGAAAACCGAAGCCGCCTGGTTAAACCGATCATTTTTATCATCGTCACCTCGCTTGTTTACAGCCTGGTCAGCCATTTTTTTCATATCGAAAGCAGTACCATGCAAGTCGGCGAAGCAAAACCATCAGCTGCCGATCACATCATGAAGTGGGTACAGGACCATTATGGTTATTCGAACATTATCATGGGCGTGTTTATAGCCCAGTGGATCCGGTTATTTTTCCGCAAGTATGATTACAATGTTTTCGAGATCCTGATTCTGCTTTGTTTCGTCATGGGCATGGGCATGTTGTTTTCCGCACTGTTCGCCATCATCCAGGGCCTCACACACATCGGTCTGACACAGGTCGGGAGTTTTGTGGGTGTTGTCTACTGTACCTGGGCCATCGGGCAATTCTTTGACAAAAAGAAGGCAGCCAGTTACCTGAAAGCATTTGCCGCCTACGTGCTGGGCATGATCACCTTCATGCTTATTGTGATCTTATTGGGTGCATCAATAGATCTAATTTTAGCCTGACATGCAAAAGAAACGGTCGGTCAATTTCATCCTCCTTATCATCGTCATTATCCTTGGCACCACCCTGTACAAGCAGTTCGATTTTGGCACTTTCATATTTCAGCAACCGGCTATGGCGGTCGTGTACGGCATTACATTTCTTGCCTGCCTGTTCTTATTGATCAAAGCGTACAGGGGCAAACAATAGATTTGCTGCCCTGTACTCAATTACCAGGCGTTCGTGCAGGTTCGGGCATACTGAATGGATAGCAGGCAGCCCTGAATAAATGTTGGCGAGCAATGCGCTGCCCGCGCCGCCTGCGTCAGTTCGCTGAATGAAGGCCAAGCCTGTTTCCTTCCGGGTCAGTAAACAGTGCGAAGAACCCCATTTCAGGGCTTATCTCCGTTTTTGGAAGCATGACTTTTCCACCTGCGGCTTCTACTTTTCTCAGCACCGGCTGGAGATCAGCTCCGGCCTGCAAATAAATGATCGCGCCGGTTGCCGAGGGGTTGTAGTCAGGACCTTTAACAAGGATCAGGTTTACGGCTCCTTCGGCAGCCGGGACCACGCCCATCTGGGTGCCGGACATGTCTGTTGTTTCAATGGTTACGTCCAATACCGACCCGTAAAACTTAAGGGCCCTTGAAAAATCGGTTACCGGGATTTCGACAATGGAAATGAGGTTGTTCATGTTTTTTGTGTTAAACGACTGTTTATGAATGTTTTTTGAGTGGTGCACACGGTCCTGACAGGCGCCGAGCCCGATCATTAGCAAAAGAACAATACCAGCTGCGCGTGTTTCCATCTTTTTACAGAATTGGTTTCTGCTGTAAAAGTAGCGGGCGCTTTGAGGAGCAAATAGTAAAATTGCGACAGCTTAATCTTTGCTGTAAAAGACGGAAGCAAGCATCAGTTCACCAGCTGCCAGGAAATATTTAGGTGTTGTTCCCGTAAACTCTTTAAAGTCTTTTATGAAGTGGTTCTGGTCGTAATAGGCGCTTTCGTATGCAACGCGGGTAAGCGTATCATTTTCCCGGTTCAGCAACAGTTTCAGGGCTGCCTGCAACCTGAGTACCTTTCCCAGCTGCTTCGGACTGAGGCCGATCTGCTTCCTGAACTTTCGCTCCAGTTGCCTGCGTACCGACAGGTCTTCGCCGAGAACCGCTTGAATTGGCAAGCTGCCCTTGCTGGCCAGCAGCGTGTGTACCGTCGATTTCACCAGTCGGTCAACGGTTGTGCTGTCCTGCAGCCTGCGCAGTAAAAATGCTTCAATAATCTCAATTCGCTGCGGCGTTCCCGGTGCATGTATCACCTCATTGGTCAACTCATCGGCTGTTTCCCGCCCGAATAACCTCGCCAGGGCCGTTTCCCTGTTGGCCAGGTCCTGAATCGGTGTAGCTGAAAAATTGGCGAAACCGTGCGGATAGAACCTGACGGCAAATGTTTTGACCTGCCCGGCAGGCTGAATGTAGAAAGGCTCCAGGATCTGCCCCAGCACCATAGCCCTCGGCTGTAGAATGAAGCCGGTTTCAGAAACGTATCTTTTGATATCGTCGCCCATGATAAAGGCCAGCTCAATACAGCCGTCGGGAACGATCCGCTGCTTTTCTGAACTATATCCGGCAGGCACTTCCAGCGTCCAGTAATATTTAACCAGTGCGGCCAGTTCCTGTCCAGGTTTAAAGGTCTGGTAGTCCATTCGGGTTGCCAGCGGGCAAGTTGGCCGGTTAAGATGACAGGTTTCTGGACTTGATTTCCTTGTTGAGCGTATTCAGACTGATAAGCAGGGGCAAAAGCGTGATGGGCAGGCTAAAAACCGGGATCAATGCGACAGCCATATTTTTAACGCCCCGGGTGGCGGCAAGGTACCCCAGAATGCCGAGCGCAACGAGGTAAAATACGCCCAGTCCGATGATGGCGCCTTTAAGCAGGTTTCTTTGTTTGATTAATTTTTCATCCGTTAAGCCGGCAGCAGCGTTTGTCTTCATAATTTATTCAGTCTCCCCAAATTTAGCATTTTCTTTACTTGCGCGCCCGGATCGCAGCGAGAAAGTATAGATTTTTGTGAAACGTAATCAGCAACAGACAAATCACGAAGACCAGGCACTTCTAAAAAAGTCGCAATTAGCCCCTTGTGTTGTCGTTTTAACACGCAACAATCTTCCGGACACCGAGTACATTTGCATGCATATCAGTTCATTATGCGAAAATTAATCATGAAAATGTCGGTTTCGGTCGACGGTTTTGTATGCGATGCGGAAGGTGGTAAAGATTGGCTGTTCAGCACTGCAGATAGCGCGTCGATGGCGCGCAGCCTTGCCGGCATCCGGCAGGCCGGGCTGATCCTGCTTGGCCGGAAAACATTCGTGTCCATTGCGCGGTACTGGCCTGCGGCAACGGGACCCTTTGCCGCGCCGATGAACGAAATCCCGAAAGCCGTGTTTACCAAAAATGGGTTCAGCGGCCTTGACTTTCGGAAGAGCGAAGAAGAACGGTCGCCCGCAGAAGTTTCCTGGGCCACTGCCCGGATTTTTGATGGCGACCTGGCCCGGGCGGTTAGCCGGCTTAAAGCAGAGCCGGGCAAGCCCATTGTAGCACTTGGCGGAGGCGGCTTGATGCAGAGCCTGGTCGCGACCGGCCTGATCGATGAATACCAGCTGTTCGTTCACCCGGTTGTGTTGGGCAATGGCCTGCCGGTATTTAACAGGCTCCAAAAGCCGCTTTACCTGAAACCGGCAGAGGTGGAAGTGTTTCCCGGCGGGACAATAGCCATGAATTACCGGATGTAGCATCTGGCCGTACTGAACATAAATAAAAAAAAGATGAAGGCTTCAAGGCCAACTCCGCTTAAAGCAGAAAACCTGCTCCAGCTGTATGCCTGGCTTCCCGAGTCGGAACGGCTTATGGTCGATGTCTTGCGGCAGATCGTAATCGCGGCCCTTCCCGATTACTGCAGGGAAAAAATAGCTTACAATGTGCCGTTTTTTTATGGCAACAAAGGTATCTGTATCATCTGGCCGGCAAGCATCCCACGGGGCGGCATCAAAGAAGGCGTGCTGCTGGGCTTTTGGTGGGGCTGTAAGTTAAACGATGCTGCAGCGTACCTGGCCAGGGGTACAAACAAGCAGGTTTATTACAGGACTTACCGCAGCTGGCAGGAGATTGACGAAGCATCCATCAGGACCCTGCTTGCAGAAGCTGTCAAAATAGACAGGAGCTTTAGCAAAAAGACCAGAACCACGCCGTTTGGCAAACGTTAAGCCCATTTTTTTCGCAGCCATTTGCGCACCGGTTCGTCATACCATTTTAAAGCGGTATACCCCAGCGCAATGCTGCCAGCCAGGATGAGCAGGGCAAAAGGCCAGGCGCCGGCAACGCTGATGCCATTGTTGTTGCTGATCCAGGCTACGTATAAGTACACCAGTGGATAATGCACCAGGTAGAGCGGGTAGGAGATGTCGCCCAGGAACCTGCAAATGCGGCCTTCAGCCGGGCTGTTGATCATGCCACTTGCGCCAAGGTAAACGATGAGGGGGAAAACACAGATGATGACGACCGATTAGTAGATCCCGTTCATCCAGAGCTGCTCGGCGCCGCTGATACGCGGCATGTATAAGGCCGTGGCCAGCAGCACGCTGCACCATAAAAAGGCGTTCTTTACGCGGATCGGTTTGAAGACACGCGGCAGGAGCAGACCGGCAAAAAATGGAAACATCGTGCGCGTCAGGCCAACGCGCAGCTGCTCGGCGGTGAGGGCCCATCCGCCGCTCACATCGCCGTTCGGACTGCTGATGGCCAGGTGTGCCAGTGCCGCGGCCGCCAGGAGAACCAGGATACCAAGGGGGGTCCGGGAAAACTTCCCGACACCCAAAGCATAAAACATATTGGCGATGTATTCAAAGAAGAGCGACCAACCCACGCTGTTCAGGAGGTGTATTTCCTGCCAGCCGCGTATATCCATAGAAAGCGGGATGGGTAGCTGCCAAAGGTCATTTTACCCCAGCGGTCGTCGTAAGCATAACCGATCACGAAGCCCGACAGGAGGAAGAAGAAATCGACCGCAAGGTAACCATGGTTTACCAGGATATCCAGGTGGCCGGTGCCCAGCGGCTCGGCCAGGTGAAAGGTCACGACAATGATGGCAGCCACTCCACGAAGTCCGTCTAGAATAGGATAGTGGGTTTGGCAGTTAATTGGCGCGCGCTCATGGCAACAGGTGTTTGGTGCGGCGTAAAGTTAAACGATTGAGCGGGTATCAAAAAATGTTTGACAATGCTGAATGACAAGCGGGCGGCAGAAAATCACCGCCAAAATGAAATCAATAAAGATGAGGGGGATGAGGGCAGCCGGCCCGACCTCTTCCGGAGGTCCCGGAAGACCCGGTTGCGTCCAGTAAAGACCTATTAAAACTTTAAAAAACAGAAACATGAACATCAATCTTTTGTACGATTTTTCCGTAGACCGGGAAAATCAGATCATTCACATTACACGCGAATTTAATGCCGGGCCGGAACTGGTTTGGCAAGCCTGGACAACAGCCAGACTCCTCGACCAGTGGTGTGCGCCAAATCCCTACCGCACAGAAACCAAGGTGCTGGACCTGCGGCAAGGTGGGATCTGGCAATACGCTATTGTAAGCCCTGAAGGACAAAAACACTGGAGCCGGCATGACTACCAACATATCGAGACCCGAAAAAGCATGACAGAGCTGCGGGCATTTTGTGATGAGGGCGGGCAGGTGGTTCCCGGTTTTCTGCCAACTGAAGCGACGACCACCTTTGAAGAGGCGGAGGCCGGAACACGGGTCACCATTCATGAGCGTTATGGCAGTCAGGAGATATTCGAAAAAATGGCCACAGAAACCCACAAAAAAGGCTTTTCGTCGCATTTGAAAAATCTTGACAGGTTGTTATT
Organism: Pedobacter yulinensis; assembly: GCF_003029735.1. Lineage (GTDB taxonomy): Bacteria > Bacteroidota > Bacteroidia > Sphingobacteriales > Sphingobacteriaceae > Pedobacter > Pedobacter yulinensis. The sequence continues at coordinate 810,074 of NZ_KZ686269.1, read as the reverse complement.
GACCTTGCAGGCCGGATAGTAAGGGTAGCCAGGAAGCAGCCGGCGCTTCCTGGCCCGGTATGACCGGGCAGCATGGTTTGCGGGCGTAAATTGTGTTGGAACCAGGAATGTGATGAGTGCGACGCGGATCTGGTTCGAGCCTATTGGCATGGTTGTAGACAGGATTGACCAGACAAATGACCGCAGATGAGAAAGCTATCGTTTCCAAAAATTAAGCAAAATATCCGGCGCCTTTCAGAAGGCGGGTTCAAGCAGATCTTTAGCCGGATCGACCAGATGGGCATTAAAAAAGGGGTGGACGAAATGGGTATTGAAAGATTCGTCAACCAGTGCGCGTTGATGGCGGCAGGTTCCGGCCTGGTTACGGGGGTAGGGGGCCTGGGATCCATGCTGATCGGCATTCCGCTCGACATCATCAACCTGATTACCCAGCAATTCCGGGTTACCCTGGCTATTTCCTACCACCAGACCGGCAGGTACGAGATCCGCTTCGAGGACTTCTTCAAAATCATAGCCCGGTCGCTGAAAGCAGATACCAAACTGGCCCTCAGCAAAAATATCATGGAAGAGGTAGCCGAAAGGCTCCTGCTGTCTGTCGGTTCAAAAACCTACCAGCGCCTGGTGCCCATTGTTGGCGGCATTGTGGGCGGCGCGGTGAATTATTATTTCATTAAAGGGGTTGCGAAGACCTTGCAGCAGCCGTAGGGAATATCCGGATGCGCTGAGACCACTCAGCACGCTGTGCAGCGGGTTATATCCAGCCTACTTTTTTCCTCCATTGGCAGAATACTTCATCGTGGGAATGGAGATTTATGGCATCACCCGGATATTTGCTTTCGGTAATCAGCTTTTCATCGTGTGCTGACAAGCCCAGCTCCTCACGCAGGCGAACCATAACCTCCCAATCTTCGACGGGATACAGGCCACGGTCGCCGAACTGGGTACCATACCGCTGCGGCCTTCCCTCGAAAAAGCAGATCCGGTCGTACAGGTACGCCTGGTGTTGCGGGTTAACATCATCCCCGGCGGCGCAGATCAGCGCATAACATCTTTTCATAAAAGCAGGTCTGCCGATGGCGTGCTGGACAATAAGTCAGGCTGCGTCGCTGGCTTGCGGGCCCACATTTGACCGGGTTGGATACCCCATGGCATCAATAATCACTTCCAGCCGTGCGGCATTGCTTTCATGAACGCGCTCCATATCGGGATTATAACCCGGCGACAGGAGGTTCGCTTTTAAAAGCATGTCGCGCACGCGCAGGTCGTACTGCGCCATGTCGATCAATTCATTAGCAATGGGTGTATTCATCAGATCAATTTGGCGTGCATCTTTTTTCTCCCGCAAGGAATGGGTAATCCAGTTGTTGGCATATCCGGATCGAGCGCCACAGTACGATCCTGGTGACACCGAACCGGGAAGGGGGTACCAGCAAAGGGATCACTACTTTTCCGGAGTCAACTCATCGTTTGTTCTGTTGACCCGTGTATAGCTTGAGTCGACTGCCAGGGATTCCTCACCCTCCGGGCTGATGTTATACATGGTAATTTTTAAAGTATCAGCCGTGGGACAGTGAATTTCGGTACGCCAACCCCAATCGGGATGGTCCGGCACTTCATATGCGCCCAATAAAGAAATGTAACCATCCTGGCTGATTGTTCCGTTACAATTCATGATTTTTCCGCTCATGCCCCAGGAATCGACCCAGGAGGCGGTAAGCTCCTGAGCTTTATTGACGTTGCCGATGAGCAATAAACCATCCTGGCTGGCACCCTCATGCTGCCAGTCATAGTCGAGCACCAGGAATTTGCCGTTTGCCACGGACTTAACTGATAAATCTGAATCGGATATAAAATCGGGATCCGGTAACCAATTCAGGATCAAACGATAGGTGCCGCGCCAATGCCCGGCAAGGCTGCTGCTTAAGTTCATGATTTCCATAGCACATTTTTCTAAAGATATGATTTCCCCCGTTTTCGTTGCTGTTTGATGTGAAGTTTAAATGTGCTGCATTTGGGGTTGCTCCTCGGCAGAGCCCGTTTCCGTTTCTTAATGAACGCCACTAAACTAAACTCGCAAATTACAAACTGTTTCAAATATGGGGAGGTGACATCCCCGACTCGCCGGTCTTTGAAAAAGCTTCCGGATGTTGTAAGAAGTCGCGATAAATTCTAAGTTCGTGCCAGGCAATCGCGCACCAAATATCGGGGATACGGCTTGTAGCAGTTCGTGACCGAGATAGCATGATTTGCCCGTTTTAAATAAAGAATTTATGGCCACAGCATGGCAACAGTTTGCGCACTTTTTTAAGAAAGCAGAGATTCCGGCAAAAACGGTTCTTTTGCGGGAGGGGGAGGTTGCGCGGAAGATCTATTACATTGAAAAAGGATGCTTCAGGCTCTCTTTAAACAGCGAAGGGAAAGACATCACCTGCCAGTTCTTTTTTGAGGGGGAAGGGATATCCTCGGCCGAGAGTTTCAAATACGCCAGGCCAAGTTTGTACACAATTGAAAGTATCGAGCCATCAATCATCTATACCCTGGACAAGGAAGATTTCCAAATGATGATCCGCCAGTCACCCGCCATAAAGGAAGAATTGGAGGAACGCACTTTTCAGCAGCTGCTCATCATGGAAAAGTTGTTTATTTCAAGAATCAAAAATTCGCCGGAAAAACGCTACGAGGAATTAATCTCGCAGTACCCGCATATCCTGCAACGGGTGCCGCAGCACTACATCGCTTCTTTCCTGGGCATTACACCCGTGTCACTTAGCAGAATCAGAAACCGCCGGTAGTATTTATTAACAAAAGTTATCGTCTCTGTATCCTGCAGAAGTTAGTTTTGATCTGTCTAAAAGATCTTTTTATGAAAAGTTTTAACATACAGATTGCAACTGAAGACCTCGATTATCTGCATAGGCGGCTGGCCGATCTGCGCTGGCCCGATCATTCGGATGACGATGGATGGGAGCGGGGTATTCCGGTAAACTACCTGAAGAAACTAACGAATTACTGGGCAACCCAATTCGACTGGCGAAAACAGGAAGACCTCCTAAATCAGTATCCGCAGTTCATTACGGAAATTGACGGGCAAGCTATCCATTACATCCATATCCGGGCAAACAAACCCAACGCAGTACCGCTGCTGTTAATTCATGGCTGGCCCGGGTCTTTTGCAGATTTTATCCCTGTCATCGAACCGCTTACCGCTCCCCAGGCAGCCGGTCAGCTGGCGTTCGACCTTGTTATTCCCTCCATCCCCGGCTTCACATTTTCTGTGCCGGTTCACGGTACCGGCTGGAACATGATTCGCATTGCCGCCGCCTTCAAAGCGCTGATGACAAAACTTGGGTATGGGCGGTACGGTGTTCACGGAGGAGACATGGGCGCCGGAATAGCCGGAATGCTTTCAGGAATGGCCGCAAATGAACTGATCGGTACGCACATCAGCTCCGATTTCTTTTCGATCGCCGGGCTCGGCATGTACCCTTCAGACCCCGCAGCGCTTTCGGCGGAAGAGCTCTCGACCCTGGACCGGATGAAAGCCCATAAGAAAAACGGCACGGCTTACCTGGATATCCAGGCCACCAGACCTGGTACCATCGGCATTGCGCTGACAGACAGTCCGCTGGCGCAACTCGCATGGATGGCCGAAAAGTACAGAGAGTGGTCAGACGCGTCGGCAGATTTACCGGAAGATGCCATCGGTATTGATCGGCTGTTGACCAATGTTTCCCTCTACTGGTTCACCAAAACCGGCGCATCAAGCGCAAAAATTCTGGCGGAAAATATGCAGATGGCATTTAACTGGGGTGGGGACGATACAGCCGCTGAGGGTTGGGAACTGCCTGCAGTTCCCTCGGCAACGGCCTGCTTCGGCAAAAAAGAAGATGAATCCTTTTTACGAAAAGTTGCTGCGCTCATGGGCACGCCAAACCGCTACACCTATTATACGCGGGGCGGACACTTTCCTGCATTGGAGGTACCCCACTTATTGGTGCATGACATCCGGGAATTTTATACAGACATTGTCACATCATGACAAAAAAAGAAATCATCCAACTCCGGCAATGGAACCAGGGACTGAGTCAATCGCGCTTTGATGATCCGGAGGGCGTTGTGAGCCATTTCGGAGCGATGCAGGCGCAGGATTATTCCATGTCGCTTTGGGCAGTCGCGCTTCGCATGAAAAATCCCGGGCGGGGTCAGGTCGAAGCATGTGTGAACACCGGCAAGCTGATCCGCACGCATGTCCTGCGCCCAACCTGGCACCTTGTACACCAGCAGGACATCAGGTGGATGATGCGGCTATCAGCGCCATCGCTGAGAAAAGCTACGCAGTTTATTGATAAGCAGGAAGGTCTGACCGACGATCTGTTCAAGTGCGTATGGCCGGTCATTGAAAAGCAGCTTCAGCAAAATCCTTCCCTGAGCAAAGAGGAAATCATGGCATGTTTGTCGGCTGAGTCCTTTAGAATCAGCAATTTGCTCGCCACGCAAATACTGATCAGAGCCGAGATTGACATGCTGATCTGCAATGGCGATAAAAAAGGGAGCTACGCCTTGTTCGACACGAAAGTTCCGCCGGCGCCTGACGTGCCGCGGCAGGAAAGCATCGTGAGGCTGGCTGAAATATATTTCAGGTCGAGAGGACCCGCCACATTAAAAGATTTTTCCTGGTGGAGCGGTCTTCCGCTGAAAGATGCCCAGATGGGCGTGGCGGAACTGGCGCTTAACCGGATCAGCTGTGAAAACATGACCTTTTATTTCAATGAGCCTGCAGGCCTGGGCAAACAGCGAGCGCTGGCACTTTTGCCTTGTTACGATGAATATACTGTGTCTTATTCCGAAGGCCGTGACCTGGCATTACCTGCGCATGTCGACAAGCAAAAACTCGGGAACGGCATTTTTAAACCGACCGTTCTTTACGGTGAGGCAATTGTTGGAACCTGGAAGAAGAACGGGAAGGGGACCGGCGTAGAGCTTGCCCGGTTCCCGGATCAAAAACCCATTCCGGAAAATGTATTGGATAGCGCTGTATCGAAATTCCTGGACTTTATACGATAGTTAAAAGGAGTTGATTCTTTGCTAGCCATAACACACGCTACCAGGTTGAGCGTATAAACGTAAGATAAAAGCTTAACTGAAAGAACGTCTGAAATCCAGTGGCGACATACTCGTTTTAAGCTTAAATAGTTTACTAAAGGACTGCGGATGCTCAAATCCCAGTTCATAGGCAATCTCGCTGATCGAAGCCTGACTTGTCGATAACTGTTCCTTTGCTTTTTCAATCAGGTGGTGATGAATGTGCTGTTGAGCATTTTGCCCGGTAAGTGATCGCAGCGTGTCGCTTAAATAACTCGCACTGATGTTTAGTTGAGCAGAAAGAAACTGGACAGTGGGAAGCCCCTGCTTTTGCGCGTGTGGTGACTGGAAGCAGGTGCGTAAAATGTCTTCTACCTTTTGGAGTAAATCGGTGTTTGCTGCCTTACGGGTGATGAATTGCCGGCTGTAGAACCGGTTTGCATAATTTAGCAGCAATTCAATCTGGGAAATAACAACATCCTGGCTGAAATGATCAATCCTGTCTTTTAATTCTTCTTCGATACTTTGAAAAACAGTAATAATTGTAGTTTTTTCTTTCTCCGACAGGTGTAATGCTTCATTGATCGAATAGGAAAAAAAGCCATACGCCTTAATTTTTTTGGCGAGTTCGTAACCCAGTAAAAAGTCGGGGTGGAAAAGCAAAGTATAACCTGATTGATCACTGATCGGTTCGTGGCCTCCTGTGATCTGGTTCGGCGAAACGAAAAACATTCCTCCTTCGTCAAAATCGTAATAATGCTGCCCATATTTGAACTTTCCCTGAAAGTTCATCTTATAGGATATCTTGTAAAAACTCAAGATGTGGGGACTGGGGAGTTTTTCCAGCGGAATGGTATCATCGGCATTATTTATTAAACTTACCAATGGGTGCATAGGTGCCGGCATATCCAGCGCCTTATGCAACCTTGATAAAGAATTAAATCTGTGGTTAGACATTTCATCCTTCATTTTGTCTATTTATAATTTACTTTCAATGCTGCCTAACGCACCCGGTACGCCGTTCAGGCTTTTCTTTGCTTGTTCCCAACTTGAATCGGTCGAATCGAATGCACTCCGAATATAGGCAAGAATGCTTTCACATACAAAGGCAACACGCACCGGATCTTCATCACTGGTTTCGCGGGCATCATAGCCTGATATGCCACCAAAAATGTGTTCAGCGCCGAACACGGTTAGCAGGTCCTTGGGGCCGGGGCTTTGATAATAAGCGTCTGCGCGCCAGTTGTCGACATCAGAGAACATGAGGTTTTTGTCCTGGTCCCCATTCACAATGAGTGCTGGCAGAGTCATGGTGTTGAAATTGCCGGCCGCTAAAACGGGATAGAGCTGTCTCGCGGCTCCGTTAAACCCTTCGGGTCCACCAGACGCGCCAATCAGCACCCGGGCTTTTAATCTCGGTTCTGCGGCATTCACTACTTGGCCGGTTGCGGGGTCAGTTACCTCCATCCCAGCCAGCATGGCTACGGTCTGGCCGCCCATTGAATGGCCGATGGCGGCGACTTTTGTTTTATCTGTCCTTCCAGTTAACCCGGGTACGGTGGAAATAATTTCGTCCAGATGATCCAGGATAAATTTCATGTCTGCCGGGCGCGAACTCCAGAACAAGGGTGCTTCGGGAAGGGAAGAGGAAAGTCCGAGTGTTTTCGAATTTTGATGCGTAGGTTGAATGACGACAAACCCTTTTGCCGCAAAAAAATCTGCCATGGGCCCATACCCTCGGTACGAAGAGAGAAAGTTGGAGGGGCCATGCCCATGCGAAAGAAGAATAACCGGCAGATTGTTTCCGCTGGCGGGAGCAGAAATTTTGATTTCGAGGTCTACATGACGGCCGGCAACTGGCAATACAACCGGACTAAAACTGATGATGGGTGTTTGTGACTGTTTCATTTTATTTTTTATTTTGATACAGGCAAAGTTCATCAGTCTTCGGCTTGCCGGCGTAGTCAAAACGGGGCATTGCATAGCCAAACTCAGGAAACGGGTATTCATAACCAGGTTAAGGATGTGAGCGAGATCGTGAAAAGCGGCAAAGCTGAAAAGAGACGTGACACATTCTTTTAGGAATTGTCTCAGTTTCGTAATCCCGCTGGGCCTTGCTTCACGCTCGTTCCTCGCGGTCTGCGCCGGCTAGCCAAACGAAGGGATAACTAGGTTTTTGTTTATTGCACGCTGGGACGCTCGTTCCCCGCATTCAGCACAGGCTAGCCACAAGGTTTTGGCTTATTGCACACTGGGATGCTCGTTCCTCGCCCCCAACATAAGCTTCTTCCTTCCCTCGGCGCTTGACGGCCCCCAAGCGGGATGCGGTAAACGAAACAAGCCATCTTCCGATGGCTTTTACAGTTCAGTGAACTCAAAATAGCTAGTTATATTACTCTAGAATTATGGTAGCCGGAATTGGAATTGCTATAGTTGTTAAAAAAACCGGGAAATCTCACAATCCATTTTGTGAAAAATTCTGATGGACTGAAACAGAAGATTAAGATAGAACACTTCGGCCTCATCATGATTGAAGTTGAGCTCCCTGAAAGCTGCTTAGTAAGCCCAATTTTCTTATTTTAGCCTGCCAGAAATACTCAATTATTTTCCATATGACTAGAAAGCTGTTATTTATATTGGTGTTAAGCATCGTGTTTAATTTGAATTCTAAAGCACAGAACAAAGCAATAATTCCGTCTGATGTAATTCCGTTTCAGGTAGCTGTGGAAAAATCCATCTATAAAAGTAAAAATGCCTTAGCCCTGAAAATCAAGGGTGAAGCTGACGCAGACAATACAGTGGCAATCCTGAAGGATATTGATTTTCATAATGGTATCATTGAAGCTACAATTAGTGGGCAGCCTCTTGCAAACGCCGGAGAAACAGCCCGTGGGTTTGTAGGTATTGCGTTTCGGGCGGCGTTGGATGCTTCTAAAATGGAGGTTTTTTATTTACGTCCTACCAATGGCCGTGCAAATGATCAACTACGCAGAAACCACTCCAGCCAGTATATTTCTATTCCGGGATATCCCTGGGAGAAATTGAGAAAGGAAACACCAGGACAGTATGAAGCATATGTAGATATCTTGCCTGCGGAATGGATCAAAATAAAAATTGTAGTAAAGGATGAAACCGCCAGGCTGTATGTTAATGGTGCTTCTGAGCCTACTTTAATTGTAAATGACTTAAAGCAAGGTAAAGATATTCGGGGAAGTATTGGGTTATGGATAGGTCCCGGCACATTAGGCCACTTTACTGATGTTAAGGTAACCAAAGAAGATTGATAAATATTATATAAAATTCTGATAGAGCCGCCAAATCAAATTCTCGACGTCGTTCATCTAAATCCAAGCCCTTATCAGGGCAGCACCGCCCACTGAATATTTTATCCGACACATTTGGAACGGAAAGAAGGCCGCGACTAAATATTGTTTTTGAGTGCCCGCATGAAGTCTCGACTTTCGTAAAATCCAGCGGCAATTTCAATCCTGGAAAGCAAGGTGCGATCAGACGGCATTTCGCGGCTTTGATGGAAAAACGGAAGTCCGCCCCAAATCATGCGCTGCTTCATCTCTTTAATCGTGCATTAGAGGCGAAGACCTTAGAAAAAACCTGCTAGTTGTATTTTCCGCGTTCGAACCCGTAGCAAAAGAGGAAATCAACATGAGCATTTCAACAATTCAAATCGAAGCTTTGCAGCAAAATCTCCGAAATGATCAGATCTGGCAAATTGTTCCGGCATTTTCGACCGCAACAGCCTTTTTTACACCACGAAGCAAGAAGAAGGACACGAAAGAAACGGATCCCGTGAACAATTTAGTAACAATACTTTCACCTTTTAAAACAATACGATCGTTACGGGTACTTCGAACGTGAAGAATTCACGCTTTTTTTTGACAGCAAGGAAAACTTTGATAAAAACTACGACAGCAATTGGTGGTATTATTTTAGGTAAAAATTTGTAAAATCGTGGCTTCAATTTTTTTGTGATAATCGGATGTGAAGGCGACATTGCGAATGCGCGACAATCCACTATCGAAGAGACTTATTGATCAATAGATACCATGCACGATAAAAATATATCCCGAATCTTAAAAATGCCCTTTGCCTCCGTGTATCCGCACTACCTGGAAAAAGCGGAGAAAAAGAACCGCACAAAAGAAGAGGTACATCAGGTCATTTTCTGGCTGACCGGATATGACGAAGCAGCATTGCAGAAGCATCTTGAAGAAAAGACCAATTTTGAATATTTTTTCAGCCAGGCACAGATCAATCCCAACGCTTCGAAAATTACAGGGCTGATCTGCGGCTACCGCGTCGAGGAAATTGAAGACAAACTGATTCGTGAAATCAGGTATATGGATAAGCTGATTGACGAACTGGCGAAAGGCAAATCTTTGGATAAGATATTAAGAAAGTAGTATTGGGAGGATCAATCCGAAATTGGGGAATTTTCTGTTTCCCAAATGGGCGAGGGGCCGATGTGAAAATTGATTCTATATGGCATGGTCCATTCGCGGATTGAATGTATGCCTAAGGCAGCATCTAGCTTTGCAACTAATTCTACACAAGATATTAAGTGTAACAACCTGTACATTAATTGATTATGCGCCATTCGGTGAGTCAATTTAACCATTTTGCCTTACTCACCGAATCACTCACCAAAGTTTTGTGAATTCGTGCGAATTCTGGCAATTCCCTAAAAGCAAAAACCCTGCTAATCGTGCGATTGCAGGGTTTTATACATTTTGGTGTGATCCCGCTGGGATCGTATAATATTGGCGTAACCTTCTGATTTTCAATACAAAGACTAACTTCAGTAGCAACAGGCGACCTAAAAATCTACCATTTACTTTGTACTTACTTGAAGTCGTTTAAAGAACTTATCTATAACACAAATATAACATTTTGTTATAGAAAATTATGGCAGCAACAATGACGTTTATTGCATTAATAATAAATGTTTATAAAACCGTTTGATGTTATTTTGACTACTGTCGATAATGATTCTGGTTCAGTTTCATCTAGTGATGAGAACCAAGCGGCTAGTAGGCCATTGATAGGCCATGCATTATAGCAATCTTTCTATATCAAGTAATATTTTCTAATAAACAGTATCATTGTGAAAGAAGATTTAATTGCAAGAATGTGTTCTAATAGTGGATTTTTACATAAATAACAATATTCGTCTCTACCATCGATAATAAATAGTTATCTATAATGTATCTTTAGATCGTTCATTCACCTGTTTGGTTATATCAAAAGCTGCGTTAAGAGATTTTAAATACCGTCAGGATATTATGACAGATAATCTTAGATACGAAAGAGCATCTAATACTTGCGGAGAAAAAATAAGAACCTTATTATCCCTTTATCATTTTGTTTTTCTAAAATTTACTCGCCACCGGTTTTTTTCATCAAGCCTAGCAGAAGATATGATATTTGTCAAATACCGTTCAAGATAAGGTAACAGTTTGTTATTAGGCTCGCCGTTGGCAAAGAACATTGGTTTTTTTTGAATGACCGCAAGCTCCGCATAGGGCGACGGTAATAAACTGATCACTTCTGTTAACGCTTCCGGTGTTAAATATCGGCCAATCGCCTGTAATAATTCTGCGGTGTCAGCGACCGACGGTTGTTTAAGGAAAAGAGCGACCCGGAACTCCAGTGAAAAATCTGGAACCCTGTCTGTATTGACGCTCAATAACTTACCTAATGCAAGGGCGAGGTTATCGGTGAGATCCGCCGCCTGCAACCGTTTAAGATAGATCAATTTTCGTTCAACCGTAAGACCAGGATAGTTGATCAATTGTACATATTGCTGTGGTGACAGCGGCCAATCCAATTCCAGATATTTTTCTTCGTTATCAAGTACAAAGGATAACACAAGACCCGGATGGTGGGTATTGACCGCATTCAGACCGTCCTCAGTAAAATCCAGTGTACCGGTATCGATCAATGCTATAACTTTTAAATCATCCAGGTTTTCCAGTCCCAGATCATCATACTTGTTGTGCGCTTGCTCGGCGATCAAATTGTATAGATCAAGGCGCAACTGGCCCTCATTGAGCAGTCGGACCTCCAATTCGGCGGCTGCAGCTTTATGGTCAGCTGATTTGAAAAAGCTATTCCAGGCATCTTTAATCAAGGAGCCTGGGGCGGGACTGTTCAAATAGATAATCAGTATATCGGTAACAGCCTCCGCTGCCATGTAATATTCTAAGATGTTTCCCCAGGTCTTTTCGACCCTTTCATATTTCAATAACCAATCCCAATAGTCACTCTGCACAGCGGTAATGGTCTTTATGATCACCTGCTGGCGAATGATCAACTGTTCTTTAAAAGCGTTATCGATATCATCATAAGCCAATAATTCGATGAGTGCTAATTCAGACTCCTGGATATTGGTATCTATTTTTAAAAGTACATTTTCGGTGTATACATTGATATTGGCTTTGATATAATTAAAAACGCCTTGTGCCCGGCTTTCACGAATAATAGTGTATTGACTTAGCACCCATTTTTCAGCAGTAGCCGGTTTGAAAAGATCCGGGTAGGCGTTAAAAACGATCATTATATTTTCAGGTGTAAGCGTATACCGGTCATTATCAACTATATCTTCAAAAATATCCACCACGGTATCACCTTTTTGCAGATGGTCAAAAACAATATCAAGTTTTGCTAAAGTGTCCTTGATATTCTGTTTGTTAGCCACCTTTTTAAAGATTTCGACATAGTGGGTCATGGTTTGCAGGTAAGTGGTGAATTTACCCGAACCATCAAAGTTCACAATAAGATCAGCCGGTACATGCTCTAGGATAAGGCATAAATACCTATCCAATATTTCGTCATCATAAGCGATATCATCATAAAGTTTATCCCAAAATAAAGGGAAGTGAACGGCTAGTTTTTTCAAAAACTGCGGTATTTCGGTTCCTTTTTCCAGGTAGTCTTCGGTGAAATATAACGGCCCCTCGCTTTCTGCTAACTGCTCGAATAAGATGCGCGGCTCTGCTTCCCGATCGTCATATTTCAATATCCAATCAAAGAATGTGATGTTGAGAATTTCTACCTGGCCATAATTGCCGATGCTGAGCCAGTTAGTGACAATGGTCGCAATATTGTTCAGCGGAAGGTCAAATGCCAATCGTTTACGCCTTGTAAGGCTTTGCACGAAATCCATATCAGCCTGGCTCAGGCTACCCTCGATAAAGTACGATATATACATTGGGTAATGTTCATCGATATACCCGCCGCCTATAAGGAATTCCAGTAAAGGTTTATTACTAAACTCTGCGGGCAATGCGAATTCAGGAAAGGAATTCATGACCTGCTGGATTCTGTAACCCTGTATCTCAGACCTTTTGCGATTATGTGCTTTGATCAGTGCCCGTTGCGTCTGGATCTCATTTTCCGAAATGGCGATCAGTTTTTTCCTGCGCGCGTTGTAGGTATCGGCATGCAGCGATTGCTCGATCTGTGCAAACGAGATACGTAAGACATCATCTCCCAAATAATATCCCGCTGGTTTACGGTAGCTAAACGAAGACAGGGAGGTCAATTTTTTGAAATTCTCATCTTTAAGCAGTTCGGCAATGCTCATGTCATTGTTACCCAAACTAAGCACACTATTATTCGGTAGTTCAGCCAAAATAGCTGTAAGGTATACGGAATTCAATTCCTTTATATCCTGATGCTTCATTTCATTAAGGCTCTCGATTTTATTTTCGGCTGCGGCTATTTCCAAATCGATTTCTTCTGTATGGGTAGCGATAAAACCCTTCTTGGTATTAATAAACTTATATACATCACCATCCTGCTTGTGCAGTTTTGCAAATTCATCGGGATAGAGATTTTTATAAATAATGATCGACAACATTTTTTCAGCATCGAGGCCTTTACCGATCTGTGTCAAATAGATCTTAAATTCATTGATGATGTTTATTAATAGCCGCATATCCTGAATATACAGGGTGACAGTATTAAAAAAAGAATTAGCGATCGGCTTATCCAATGTAACGGTATCCAGTTTCCGGTTAAGCTCATCGCCTGAATTTGACGTATTGATGATCGGTATGACGGGTATGATGATATCAAAGAATTTTGCCCTATCAGTATCTTTAAACATGTCATCACGTACTGCGTAAACAAAGTTTACCGGCCTTCCGACCTGCCGGCTATTATTGATAAGGCTGTTTACTTCTCGCAGTTTAGTAAATATTTCTGCGTCTTCAAAGCGGTCAAGATCTTCAATAACGATCACATCATAGGGGGTTACCTGAAAAAAATAAACGATTTCGTCCAGGTGTTTATTGAAAATCGAGCGATCCTCTTTGTCGGACAATTCAAGGCTACCACTAGTGAGACCCAGCTTCGAAAACCTGAAGCTTTTTAATGTCCGGTAAAACATATAGATAATAATACTTATCCCAAAAAGAAAATAACCTATTGAAAAGTAGTTAATCAGGTCCTTTTGGGCCAGGCTCAAACATTGCCACCAGGAAAATTTGGCGATAAAATCGGGTTTATAGATATTAAAAAAACAGACACCAAGTAACACCAAGCCTAGTGTCACAAAAGCCATTTCTGTTTTGGTGGTGTGACTTATCTTTTTAAACCGAGAATCCGGCAATTCCCTGTTTTTTACATGATAGATAAGTTGCTGTAATATACTCAGTTCCACTTTTTGACGCCAGTCGTCCTGTTCTTTGAATTCCTTGTCAAATGTTGCCAGGGAAATATTCAAATACTTGAACTCCCGGTATTTGGATTGGAAAGTCGCGATCACGCTGCTTTTACCTGAGCCATACGGACCCGTAAGTGCAATATTTGATACGTTGATATTGCGCAAAGCCCAGTATAAGCTTTTTTCATACGTTTCGTTTTTAGTCGCATTCGAAGTTGGCCCAAGATCTTCCAACTTCATCGAATTGGGATTGATGATGTACTTAGTAAGCCTTAAATCGATGTTATTTAGCCAACGAACGGTATAAACAATAAGAAGCCCGGTTTTCGTCTTTAAAAAAACAAGTAACTTCTGATGCCATTTTAATTTAATAATCATAGGTCTTGTCGGCTCAGTAATTATATTCGTCATAAGGCTCAGGTATTAAAGGTTGATTAGATACTAACTTTATTTGGCATAAAGTAAATGGCGTATTTATATGAATAATGTATCGTAATATTTATTCGGAATATATGATAGGTTGAGTTCACTATTTTAATTAAGCCAATTGTTTGCACCAATCTTTAAAGGAAAGCTGGACGCGCTGAAAATCATCCTCCGATGGTAACAGGCCGTTGTGGGCGACTACGTTTCTTGTTTTCTCAAGTTCTTCCAAACGCAATTCGACGAACTTTATATCGTGAATCTTATGGGCGAACTCAACAGGATATTTTCGAATGATTGTGACGAGATCTGCCCAATCCAGATAATATAGCGGTGAGCCGTCGCCACGGTTGCTCAGCCATTTATTTTTAAGTTCTTTGGCTTTCCGATCCTTATATTTTGTAACCATACCCGCGCTGGCAGCCGCGTCCCACCATTTTTCACCCAAGCTTTTCGTTAAGACATCTTCAATGAGTCGGCGGGCTGAGTTTTCGTAACAATGAATGACCACATATAATTCCGCCATTTTTTGAGCCGCATTAACATCATCAATTGTTAAAAATGGCGTTTGGCTCAGATCAACTGTTGTAGTAATACTTACAGGTTCAGTGTAGAAGACCGAAGCGTATTTTTTGTCCAAGTCTACCTGAATAGATCTTGTCAGTTTAAAATGGTCTGCTTTCAGTCCCTTCGTCACATTTCGGGATTTTTTTAATGCGTTCCGTAAATACGTGATATTGTAAAGAGGTAAAGAAGCTTTGGTAAAATAACCATTGATGCCTTTAATGTCGATCTCGGGTTCAGCTTCTGTTTTGCAGTTGAACCACATAAAAGCCACAACAGCATCAAACTTAGAGAGTTTGTGAATGTCGGCGAGGTCACAAAATTTGTCGAATATTGATATCATTTATTATGCTTTATCTTTTTTCGCCATCGATTGTTCCAAATAATTAAGTCCGGAGGTTGTTAGCTGGATATTGGCCAGATCAGCACTGCTTACCCAACTTTTATGGAAGCTGGTATCGATAATGCTTTGCGCGATTGACGAAGGCAAAGCCACACCGATTTGCCGATAACATGTAAAAATATGATCAACACCTATAGGCGTTAGTTTTAACTTCTGAGTAAGATAATACACAAAGATCAAATTTTTATCGAAGTTGCTTTTTGGGGAAAACGATCCGTAAAAATCATTCAAGCTTTGCTCGCCTTTAGGATATAGGTTTAAGTCAGCTACTACAGACGGCAAACCGCCACTTTTCTTCTTCTTGCCAGTTTTTCCTCCGGACCCAGGTGTAATTTCAGATGTGTCAGGTTCCACTACCGCTTTCTTTACGGTAGTTTTTTTCCGGCCGGTTGGTTTTGCTGAGCCCTTTTCTTTGCCTGAGATCAGATCGATAAGGTAAGGCAACTTTGTGCTTTTCAACCGAAAGGTTCCTTCTTTAACAGTAGAGAAATAATGTTTAAAAAGCGAATTCCAATTGTCGTGAAACTTCTTTTTCCGCGGTTGTGTGCTTCTTTTGGAGAGGTAGATTTGCTGCACTTCGCTTTTGGTAAAAGTATCCTTACCATGGTTGCTGGCGTAGAAGGCATATATCGCAATCCATTCCGGTTCAGAACAATGAACATTTCTTTCCACATCATGAATGTGCGGCAAGTCAGGAATGACGGAATTTTGTGACACGGAGACAACAGGATCATCAGCCATTTGCCGTTCTCCGACCTTGTCGGCAAGCAAATTTTCAAGATCTTCTGTAGAGGAAATGTCTATGGTACCCGCCGGCAACATCGTGCCAGAAACACCCCTGTTACCTGTTAAATTATCGATGATCCCGGATATGCCGATCTTACCAACCTCATCGGTCAAAGCTACAGCGCAATAAGTCTCGTCTTTTGTTTTCCGAAAAGTGACGGTATTCAAAGACTGAGCACCAAGTTCACTTTTCGCAGTGCTTGCGCCGCACTGTGCACAAAACTTCGCGTTTTTTGGCAGGGTTGCCGCACAGGAATCGCATTTTACTTTTTGACCACATTCGTGGCAATAAGCGGCGGTATCATCTAATTGTGCCTCACAGGCTTTACATTGGAGTGTATTCATCTTTAATTGGTTAATTCATGTTCAACTACTTGTTCACCGTGTATGCTGAGTTGGATATCATTCATCGATCTGATCTCCAGCCAACCTTTAATTTTCTTAGTGTCCACTATGCTTTGGTAAATATTTCCCGGTACTTTCAGGGAAAGCGATTTATAGCAGGTGTAGATATGGCTGAGTGTGACAGGGGTTTCCTGTAATATCTTTTCCAAATAATAAACGAACATCAAGTTTCGCTCAAAAAATGTGCTTGCTGAATGTCGTTCGTAGAAACTGCGAATGGTTTCTACATGCGGCTGCTTCAAGTTCAGTGACGACAGCATCTGTGGCCCCTTGTTTTTCAAAGCGGACTTGCCAGCCTTTTTAATTTTTTTGGATGCGACAGCGTCTCCACCAACCCCTTGTTCAATTACCGGAGGGTGCTGATCGTAGTCTAAGATGTAGTGCGATTGTTCCAGTCCCTTTTGCGAAAGGATGAACTCATTTTCGTTCAATATCTTGATTAAGCCGTTACTGATTAACCGGTTGAAATTCGCTGAAAAATTTTTCATGCGATTCAAGTTTTTGCGTTTAGATACTTCGTAGAGGGTCTTAATCGCTGGTTCAGAAAAAGGTTCTTTACCGAAATTCGACGCGTAAAAGCCGTAAATCAGTATCCATTCACCCTCCGTTTTTGGCAAGTCTCGCATAACCACTTCTTTGATATGCGGAAAGCGGATACTATCGCTTGTTTGTGAGCCTTCTTGTAGTCCTATATTTTCTGACTCTACCACCGAAACTGAATTACCCAAATTCGGGATCACCTTTTCTATCATAAAGTCCTTAAAAACTGCGAATTCTTCGCGAACGACTTTTTCATTCCCCTCCAAGTCCAACTCCAAACCATTCCATTTGAACCGCATTTTAAAATTTTCCATGTTATAATGATATGTAAAGAACAAATATATACACGGTTCACTTCGTTTTCATCAATTATTTATTAACATACTATACACTTTTTCAACAGATTACACTTAATAGTTGTTGTGCTTTTGTTGCGTTATGTATGTAAGAACATCAAGATTCCTTTGATTATCGAATATCAATCATTAGTAAAAATGCTTTAAAAAGTTTACGAAAGCATTTTATTGCTATTAAAGAGAACTAAAACAAATTTTATTTGATTCTATTTTCTAAAATTCATTAGTATGACATTATTCTTGTTGATTCTTGAATAGAAGTTTTATTTAATAACTATTTAAATTGTTAAAAATCAACATGTTACAATAATGTTGTCTTGATAATTTTTTATTTTATTTAAGAAAAATGCTGTTTGCCGTAAGTTTCATAAAATAATTACTGCTGGTCACCTAGAGAAAACGGTTCGTTATTTGCTGAAATGGTTGATTATCTAAACTCTTTCAACGCTTTCAATAGTTTGGGGGAAGCTTAAGAGAATATGGAAACATCACTTTAGCGATTAATAATTTATAAAAAAATAGATCGAACTTAATCCGCATAATGATGCGAAAAAAAGATGAAGATACTGGATAAAGTTCAGATATTGCAAATCTGCCGATACGAGGCCCGCAGTGTGTATAGTGTATATCCCAAGTCCACTTAAAAGAAGTGAAGTTTAAACCAGATATTTGTTTATAAAGCAATAGCGGCTTTGTCTACCAAAACTGAAAGGTATATACGTTGCCAGTTCTTCTGTAGTGCTAACGATATGTTGTAAAATCCTCGGATTATAATTCACAGTATCATAGGCATAAACCTTGTCAATTAGTTTATAAATTATAACGTACTGCTGAATCCTTTATTCCTACTCGGTTATACTCGGGTACCTTTTTTTACACCGCTCACCACCTTTGCTGGCATAAACATTTACAGTTATGACAGCAATAAAAGACAACCAGCAACAAAAGCCAACCATTCAGCGGGATCAGTTGATTACCCTGGGGGACCTGATCGAATTTAAGGAAGCGTTATTAAAAGACATCGCAGGCCTCATGCAACAGCGCGTTGCCGAGCCAGCCAAACGCTGGCTCAAATCTGACGAGGTGCGTAAGATGCTGCGCCTGTCGGCAGGCAAGCTGCAATACCTTCGGGACAAAGGCATCATCCCCTTTACCAAACTTGGCGGCATTACCTATTATGACTACCAGGAAATCATGCAGCTTATGGAATCCGGCCACTATGAAACGCACCTGAGAGTAGCCTGATGAGAAGGGCAAAAAGAAGGCCGGAACGATCAGCAAAAATCGCCCAAACAAGGCAGGTAAAAACCTATGCGGAAACATTGGGCTTCGGCTACAACATTCCACCCGAGCCGGAATTTGTGGCCATTTATTTCGACCAGCAAGGCTGCGGGGATCAAGCCGAAAGCTTCTATCGTCACTACCAAAAGGAACGGTGGAAAACCATCACCGGTGCCGCTATTCGCAATTGGAAAGTACTGGCAGCGGAGTGGATTTTTGACCATCGGCAGTTCCTGAAACGACAGGCAAGATTATCAAAATATCAATCAATCATTTAACAGATGCAAGGAGTTCAGCACGGCGACCAAAGGAGACGCATTTCCCGTTTTGCGGAAATAGCTAGATGTATTTTCGTATACGAAACGTCTTTTTCGGGTGCCGCGGAACTTGCACCTGATGGATCAAAACAGTAAAGTATATGGGCAGAAAAAAAGCAGCACAGCCGGATGAAATATTAACCCATCCCGTCATCTTCCGGATAACCGAAAAAGCCTGGAAAGAGCTGGACAAGATCCGGGCGAACAGCGACTGTCGTACCGTTGGCGAAGTCGTACGGCGCATCCTTTCGAGCCAGGAAGTGATTTACTTTCATAAGGATGCTTCCATGGACGGGCCAATGGAAAACCTGGTCACCATCAAAGAAGAAATACGCAGGATCGGTACCAATATCAACCAGGTTACCCGCTACCTGAATACCACAAAAAAAGATGATGAAAAGAACAGCCATGCCGCAAAAGTCGCAGAGCTTTTCCGGCAGATAGAACCGAAGATCAGCGTGCTGCTGTCGCTCATTTCCCAACTCGCCAAAAAATGGTTGCAAAGATAAAAAGCGGTAAAAGCATCCGGGGTATCCTGATGTACAACTGTAACCCTTCCAAAAACTCGGACTGTTTGAGTGACGAAAAAACGTAACTTTAACAGAAGGATGAAAAAGTCAAAAATCAGCGAGTCACAGATCGTTTCAGCGATCAAGGAACATGAGGCTGGGAAATCAGCGGCGGACATTTGCCGTGCATTAGGTGTTCACCAAGCCACTTTTTACAATTGGAAGAAGAAGTATTCCGGAATGGATAATCAGGAACTTCGTCGTTTAAAGGAGCTGGAAGAAGAAAACCGTCGGTTAAAGCATATGTATGCGGAACTAGCTCTTGATAACAAGATTCTTAAAGATGTGTTGTCAAAAAAGTTCTAAAGCCCTGCCAGCGCAAAGACATGGCTGCTTATGTGATCGCCCGGTATCATATCAGCATCAGCAGGGCTTGCAAGATTATATGCTTGCCAAAGTCCATGTATTATTATACCAGGATCAAAGACGATAGTGCGACCATTTTGAAGCTTCAGGAGCTGGCCGTTAAGCACCCAACCGAAGGGCAAGATCTTTATTACAGCCGTATCCGCCGGGAAGGCCTGAAGTGGAATTATAAGCGGGTGCGCAGAGTTTACCTGATACTTGGAATGAATAAGCGGAGGAAAGCAAAGAGGCGTGTTCCCCACCGTGTTAAACAACCTCTGTGTCAACCCGAAAACTACACTGAGACTTGGTCTTTAGATTTTATGAGTGATGTGCTGGTGAACAAAAGGAAATTCCGGACCCTGAATGTAATTGATGTTTTAACAGGGAAGCCATTGCTATAGAAGCCGCCCATAGCATGCCTGCACAGCTGGTCACCCGATTACTAGACAGGATCATGCGAGAAAAAGGCAAACCTAAGCGGATCAGGACTGATAACGGACCAGAGTTTATCAGCAGGGAGTTCCGGGACTGGTGTGGCGCTAAAGGTATTAAGGTTCAGTACATCCAGCCAGGCAGACCTATGCAAAACGGTTATATCGAACGCTTTAACAGAACCTTCAGGGAAAACATCCTGGACGCTTACCTTTTTGAGGACATCACCCAGGTGCAGATCCTGGCCGAGGAATGGATGCAGGATTATAATTACAATAGACCACATGACGCCCTAAACGGCAAAACACCAGCGGAGTATAAGGCCCTGCCGGCGGCGTGTCGTCATTAAGCCAACTTGAAAAAAGTTGGCTTAACAACAACAGAGATATTAGATTTGAAATCTCGTCATAAAACCGGTTCGAATTCCGGGAGGGTTACAATTTAAAAAGCATATTGGTTCATTATGATATACACGATTTCTGAATTGCCGGATATCATTTAGTTTAGCAGCAATACTACTTCTATTTTCAACCGCTGGTTTATTGGCAAAACATGTTAAAGGCGCACCTCCAATCAAACGGAAATGATGGGTTTCAAAAAGACTTGTCCAAAAACCAAAAGTTTGTTCTGCAATAACTTTACCGGCAGTCACGGCGGCTCCTTTTCGTCTGATAGCGGCTTCTGCATTTTGCACCGAGTGTCTCATCTGGAATCGAGATCTGGATAAAGAAGGATTACTCATGAAGTGTGCCTTTTGATTAACGATCCAATCTGCGTCTGCAAACTGTACAATCATTTGTGCATTAATTGCGTTCCTTATAAATATTTCAAAAAGATTGAGCAAAGGATAGGGTTCCTGTGATACCCGAAGATTTATTTTATACAGCTTTTGAGCTTTAGTCTTAGAGTTGCCACAAGCAATTAGAAAACGATCTAGCCTCGGTTTTGAAATAAATTGTTCTAGCTGTTGATATTTCAATTTAGTATTGCATTAAAGATTAAAAGTATGTACATTTGTAATGTAATGCTTAATAAAGCCTCTTTTTGGAAACAAAAACGTAATTAAGTTTAAGAATTAAGCCCTGGTCATTGCCAGGGCTTTCTTTTTTGCTATCGGGTGAAGTCAAGAAGCCGATTTAAATACACCTTTCTCGGTGAATATTTTCTTATTTAGCTCCTTCATATTATTGCTGATCTTTCGCTTAGTAATTCTTGCATAGATCTGTGTGCTGCGCAAATCTTTATGGCCAAGCATTTTGCCGACCGTTTCCAGCGGCACGTCATTTTCCAATGTTACCGTCGTGGCAAAAGTATGCCGGGCGGTATGTGTAGTCAGTTCTTTTCTGATGCCGCAGATATCGGCCAGTTCTTTTAAGTACACATTATAGCGGTAATTGCTGTTAACAGGCAGCAGCTTGTTGTTAGCCACGCAGTAGGGATGATCTTTATACTTTTTTATGATAGCAAGCGGAATAGGCATCAGCGGAACCGTTTCTTCAACACCGGTTTTCGCCCTGTCTTTTGTGATCCATAGTTGACCGTCCACGCCCTTAAAGATATTTTCCGGCTCCAGGTTATAAGTTGTTTCATAGGCATATCCCGTAAAGCAGCAGAAAATATAAACGTCCCGCACTTCTTCAAGGCGTTTAATAGCAATCTTCTTCTTATATATCTTTTGAATTTCATGCGCCTCCAGGCATTCCCGGTCAGGCTGCACATAAGTACACTTAAATCCATTGATGGCGTTGCGCTTGATCCAGCCCTCATCTATTGCTCGGTCAATGACCTGCTTTAAGGTATTTACATATTTCATAGCCGTATTCTCGCCAATATCATCCATGATCAGGTGGTGGTAAAAGTTGGTCGCCAGCGCCATTTGCACATCGTCAAGGGCAATATCATTGAGTTTGTACTTCTTTTTTAAAAACACTTTAATTTTTCCTTCCAGCCGCTCATAGCGGGCAAGGGTTTTGTCGGAACCTTTCTGTTTGCTCACCTTTTCCGCAAACTCTTTGTTGTGCAACTGAAAGGCATTTAGCAGTGTTTTGCTTACAATTGCTTTTGGCATATAGGCTTCTTTAATCATGGCCGCGCTAACTTTAGCATGGGAAGCTTCTAACAGGATGTAGCATTTTTCAAGTCCGGATTTTGTTTTTGTGATATAGCTGTTGATAGCCTTCTGATCGGGGCAGTCTTTGCCTGCGCCAGTTTTTGCATCCCAATATTCAGGGTCGATTTCTTACCGGACGAAAACTCATCCTTTTTGCCGTCAACAGTAATTCTTACATAGATGGGAACTAGGCCGTCTCTGCTCTTTTTTGGGGTGTTCAGATAGAACAGAATCGAAAGATTTTCATTTACTTTCATAACCATTTTTTTTTAAGTGAAACATGGTTCTCTGAACTGAAAATCAAATAGATATATCGGAATCTAAGCGAAATTCGGTCGCCTAATTTCCGTAAAATAAATAGGCGACCGAATAGGCGACCGATTTACCTGCATTTAGTTAGTCTTGTTTGTATTGAAATTTCCGCTTTTTAACGGTTTAGAAGGGTATTTAAACAAAAATGGCCTTCTTTCGAAGGCCATCTGTGATCCCGCTGGGACTCGAACCCAGGACCCCAACATTAAAAGTGTTATGCTCTACCGGCTGAGCTACGGAATCAACTTCGTCGGCAACGTGTAACCGTTTCCTTTAAAGTGGTGCAAATATAGCCATGCAAGGTATTTCCTCCAAATCTCAACAGCATTTTTCTGCGAAACAGGGGATAGGCAATTGATTTTTAGGGGAATTAGTTTTTCAACCGCGGGAATCAGGCGGGTTTGGGAAGCCAGTACCTGCCAACGAGAAAAAAGAGAAGAACAAGGAGAAAAGACCGTTCGAAGTTGAAAATGGAGTAAAAAGTGAAAAGCTTCCACCCACCGCCACACCCCCTAGAGCGCAACATAGGCCCCGACTAAGGTCTGAAGACTCAAATCTCAAATCTGACGGGGTGGCCGTCTAAATACGAATGACGAACTACGATATACCCCCCATCCAAAACACCAAATCAACCCTTCACACTGCTCGCCGCGATTACCTTCCAGCCGCTGGCAACCTGTTTCCATACCCGTGTAAACTGCAACTCGTCATCGAACGGTGCACCGGCGTAACTGCCGCTTACACGTTTGCGGACCGAGACAACCGCACAGTCATCGATCAGGCGGATCTGTTGGTTGCTTATAACAATACCGGCAATCGACAATGCGCCACTCCGGTGACTCGCCAGGTCCTGCTCCTTGTTCATCACATACCCAAGGTGATTCGTGAACAAAAGCTTATCGTGCAGTAACTGGTCCAGAACGGCTAAGTCGCTGTTGCGTATGGCGCCGATCAATTTTTCTTCCAATGCGGCAATGTGCTGGGATTGAATCATAGGGATTAACTAGGTTTGATCGCCAAGTTAAGAAATCCCCGGCGAAAGTCTGCGGCTTACAGCCATGAGATCAAACGCGCACTTCGTGTATCAATAACACTATCTTTTGCAATTCACTTGTAAAATCCTTAAACTAATGATAAGTTTAAGCCCTGAACCAAATACGCTAACTAAATTTTATAATAATTTCGATGGACAAACTTCAAACCCTCGATTATGTCGTATTCCTCTTTTACTTCATAATCGTTTCCGGCTATGGCTTCTGGATCTATAAAAAGAAGAAGAAAGACCAGGCCGACTCTGCCGATTACTTCCTCGCAGAAGGCTCGCTGACCTGGTGGGCAATCGGCGCCTCACTCATCGCCTCAAACATCTCGGCCGAACAAATGATCGGCATGAGCGGCTCGGGTTTCAAACTCGGCCTCGCCATTTCGGCCTACGAATGGATGGCGGCAGCAACCCTCATCATCGTGGCCATTTTTTTTATGCCGGTGTACCTGAAGAACAAGATCTTCACCATGCCGCAGTTCCTGCACCAACGTTACAACGGCACGGTAGCCATGATCATGGCCGTTTTCTGGCTCATGCTGTACATCGTGGTCAACCTCATGTCGATCCTTTACCTCGGCGCCCTGGCCATTAGCGGCATTTCGGGCATCAGCATCACCGTATGTATCCTGGCCCTGGCCATCTTCGCCATCTTCATCACCCTGGGTGGCATGAAGGTGATTGGTTATACCGACGTGATCCAGGTCTTTTTCCTCGTACTGGGCGGCCTTGTGGCTACTTACCTGGCGCTGAACCTCATCTCGGGCGGAGGCGGCATCGGCAAGGGTTTCGCCATTCTGCAGGAAGGGGCCTCCGAACATTTCCACCTCATTTTCGAAAAAGATAACCCGAACTACATCGACTTGCCCGGCCTCAGCGTGCTGATCGGCGGCATGTGGATCGCCAACCTGAGTTACTGGGGCTGTAACCAATACATCACCCAGCGTGCACTCGGCGCCAGTTTACCGGTTGCCCGCAGCGGACTGCTTTTTGCAGCTTTCCTGAAAATGCTCATGCCGGTTATCGTGGTTATCCCGGGTATTGCCGTTTACTACATCATTAAGAACGATGCAGGCGGCATCAGCCCCGACGCACTGCTGACCTCTGGCGGCGTGCAGGACCCGAATAAAGCTTATCCGGCACTGCTGGGTCTGCTGCCCATCGGCCTGAAAGGCCTGTCTTTTGCGGCACTGACTGCGGCTATCGTGGCATCGCTGGCCGGCAAAGCAAACAGCATTGCAACCATCTTTACCCTCGATATTTATAAAAAAGCCTTCGCGCCCGAAGCTTCAGAAGGTCGCCTGGTTGGCGTAGGCAAGATCACCGTTGTGGTGTCCATGCTGCTTGCCGTGCTGCTTTCGCTGGTTATCGGCGATGCGCTGATGGGCGAGGGTAAACAAGGTTTCCAATACATCCAGGAATACACCGGTTTTGTTTCGCCGGGTATCTTTGCCATGTTCATCCTCGGGTTCTTCTGGAAAAAGACCACCTCAAACGCGGCCCTGTTCGCGACAATCGGCGGTTTCGTATTCTCGGTTATTCTGAAGTTCCTGCCCATGTGGGTCGACCTTTCGTTCCTGCATGCATCGGGCTGGTCCGTTCCAAACGGAGCCGGTGTTTACGAAATTCCGTTCATGGACCGCATGTCTATCGTATTCCTGTGCTGTATCATCGGTATGTTCATCATCAGCAAGGTAGAGAACGCACGCGGCGTGAAACCGAAAGGCCTTGAGGTCGATGCCTCCATGTTCAAAGTATCAACCTCTTTCGCGGTCGGCTCATTGCTGATCGTTGGTATGCTTGTGGCGCTCTACTCCGTTTACTGGTAGTGTGACACCTCAAATAAAAAGGCCCTGGTCATTGCGATCAGGGCCTTTTTTATTAAGAGACAAAGGTCTTCTGGTAACTCAGCGGGCTTTTGCCTGTAATTTCCTTAAAGTACTTGTGAAAACTGGCAAAGTTGTAGAAACCGCTCTCGTAACACACTTCCTTGACGGTCATCCGGCTTTCGATCAACAGCTTGCAGGCATGTCCCACGCGGATCTCGTTGATGAACCGGGAATAGGTCTTGCCGCTTTTCGACTTGAAGTACTTGCAGAAAGAATGATGGCTTACCCGCGCCACCTCGGCGATTTCAGCCAGCTGGATCTTCTTCTTAAAATTCGTGATGCTATAATTGTAAATAGATTGGATGCGGTCTTTTTCTGAATCCTGGAAATTGTATCTGAAGCCAAGTGAAGCCAGCAGCGTTTTATCCTTGGCGCGGGCAATGCTGGTCAGCGCCTCCAGCAGCCTGATCAGGCGCGTGGTGCCCTCCGTTTCGGTCAGCTGCCTGATGATGGCCGATATGGCCACACTTTCATCGGCACCAATGCGCACACCCCGGCGGGACTGCTCGAGTACCTTTCGCAGTTCATGGTTTTCGGGCAGCTCTAGGAAGGCTTGTCCGAAAAAATTCTCTTTAAAATGAATGGCCCAGACCTCAACCTCGCTGCCGTCACGAAAATATTCCTCGTCGAAGCGCCAGTAATGGGGCAGGTTGCTACCCACAAGCACCACATCGCCGGGTTTGAAAGACAGCATGCTGTCGCCAATGAACTGCGTGCCTGTACCCTTGCGCACGTAGATCAGTTCGGTTTCCTCGTGGTAATGCCAGCGGTTGTTGATATCAGGCGCTGTATCGCGCCGCGCGCTGAAAGAATGCAGGGTGTCTGTAGAAACTTTTAAGAGTTGCGGTTTCATTCTTTTGTGCTTAAACTGGAGGAATTGCGTTTACAATAAAATTAAAGATATTGGACAATATTAAGTCACCGAAATCAAATAACGGCAAAATCATACAATAATTAGCCAAAACCAGACAATCAACTCTGGCAAACCGGACCTTTATTTGTAAGACGGCAACCGTACAAGCTAACCACGCTTTCGCCGCCGCGCGTAGGGTCCGCCAGGGAGCACCTGCGCCTAAAGACCTCTTGCATGCCATGCAAGCGCTCATACGGACAGTCAAGGCGCGGCCAATTTTACAAAACACCACCGGCCCGGGCCGGAAATTATCGCTTGAGCATGAACCAACGCATACTACAAATTCACGAAAAAGACAATGTGCTGGTGGCACTGGCCGATTTACCCGCAGGAAGCAGCCTGACTTTCAAAGGCGAAACGTTCTACCTGACCGAGGAAATCCCGGCCAAGCATAAGTTCTTTATGCAGGATCTGGACGCAGGTGCGGCGGTCACTATGTATGGGGTACTCGTGGGCCGCACCCAGGTGCCGGTTACCCGGGGAAGCCGCATGCGTACCGAAAATACCAAACATGCAGCTGAACCCTACGCTTACCGCGATGCTGTGTACAACTGGCAGGCGCCGGATACAACGGCCTGGCAGCAGCGCACATTTGACGGTTATCACCG
This sequence comes from Pedobacter yulinensis, assembly GCF_003029735.1. Classification (GTDB taxonomy): domain Bacteria; phylum Bacteroidota; class Bacteroidia; order Sphingobacteriales; family Sphingobacteriaceae; genus Pedobacter; species Pedobacter yulinensis. The sequence goes on along the minus strand of NZ_KZ686269.1, from coordinate 783,008 downwards.
CGCCGACGGGCGCGTAGGCACAGCCAATTACTGGCTCTTCATTCCAACCGTTTTTTGCGAAAACCGCAACCTTGACGTGATCAAAGAGGCCCTGCACAATGAACTGGGTTATTCGGTTAACGAGCAGTATAAAAGATATACACAGTCCCTGGCCCAAGCCTACCGGGAAGGCCGCGCACTGCCCGATGCCAGTGTACAGTTCGCCGCCGCAGAACCGGCAAACCGGCTGTTTCAAAACATAGACGGCATTAAATTTCTGAACCACAGCGGTGGTTGCGGCGGAACCCGGCAGGATGCCGACACACTCAGCAAACTGCTTGCGGCTTATGCAGACCACCCGAACGTGGCCGGGGTAACCCTGCTTAGCCTGGGCTGCCAGCACCTGCAGGTGGCCGACTTCCAGCGCGATCTGGCGGCACGAAACCCCGCATTCGGCAAACCGCTTCTCATTTTTGAGCAGCAGCGTACGCAAAGTGAAGCACAGCTGATCGCCGATGCCATCAGGCAGACTTTCGAAGGGCTCATCGCAGCCAACCGCACCGGGCGGCAGCCTGCACCGCTAAGCAAACTGTCGGTCGGCGTAAAATGCGGCGGAAGCGATGGTTTCAGCGGCATTTCGGCCAATCCGGCCGTTGGGCATTGCGCCGACCTGCTTGTTGGGCTCGGGGCACAGGTGCTGCTCGCCGAATTTCCGGAACTGTGCGGCGTGGAACAGGAGCTGATTGACCGCACGCCCGAACGGCGGGTTGCCGAGAAATTCATCCGGCTGATGACGGAATATGATGAAATGGCACACCGAGTGGGTTCCGGGTTTTTCATGAACCCTTCGCCGGGGAACATCCGGGACGGACTGATTACCGATGCCATGAAATCTGCCGGGGCGGCCAAAAAAGGCGGTTCTGCACCGGTAGCCGATGTACTCGATTACACAGAACCGGCTATCCGGCCAGGGTTAAACCTGGTGTGCACACCCGGGAACGATGTAGAAGCCACAACGGGCAAGGCGGCGGCAGGTGCAACGCTGATCCTGTTTACCACCGGACTGGGCACTCCGACAGGCAATCCTGTTTGTCCAACAATCAAAATAGCCACAAACTCAGCCCTGGCCAGCCGCATGAGCGACATCATTGATATCGACACCGGCCCGGTCATACGCGGCGAAAAAAGCCTTGCAGAAATGGGTGCAGATATCCTGGAGTATTGCATTGAGGTGGCCAGCGGGCGTAGCCTGCCGAAGGCGGTGCAGTTGAACCAGGACGATTTTATTCCCTGGAAACGGGGCGTTAGCTTGTAAAAAGAAAGACTATGTTCTCTTTAAATCATAAAAAGGCAGTGGTAACCGGCGGCGGAAGCGGCATTGGCCAGGCCATTGCCGTTGCGCTGGCCGCACAAGGCGCCGAGGTACACATCATCGAGCTCAGTACCGACAAGGCCACCGCAACACTCAGCCAGATTACACAGGCAGGCAACCAGGCGTACAGCCATGCCTGCAATGTGGCCGATCAGGCGGCAGTAGGACAGGCCTTTTCGCAGATCGGCCCGATCAATATCCTCGTCAACAATGCCGGTATCGCACACATCGGCAAGGCCGACACCACAACCGAGGCTGATTTCGACCGCGTCATGCAAGTGAACGTCAAGGGCGTGTACAACTGCCTTTTTGCCGGCATTCCGCAACTGCGGCAGGCAGGAGGGGGCGTAATCCTGAACATGGCATCAATCGCCGCGCTGGTTGGTCTTCCCGACCGCTTTGCGTACAGTGCGGCAAAAGGAGCGGTCAAAGCCATGACCATGAGCGTAGCCAAAGACTACATCCATGAAAACATCCGCTGCAATTCCATATCGCCGGCACGGGTACACACCCCTTTCGTAGACGGATTCCTGCAGCAGAACTATCCGGATCAGGTGGCAGAGATGTTCGAAAAGCTGAGCAAAACACAGCCCATAGGCCGCATGGCCAGGCCCGAAGAGGTCGCTGCGCTGGCGGTTTACCTTTGCAGCGACGAAGCCGGCTTCATTACTGGTGTGGACTATCCGATAGACGGCGGCTTTACCACTTTGAATAATTAAATTAGGATAAAAATACAGCATGAAACTGATCAGATACGGAAATCCGGGCCAGGAAAGACCTGGCGTTATCATCAACGACAAAATGTTCGATGTGTCGGCCTGGGTAAACGACTATGACGAAGCCTTTTTCGGCGGCGACGGCCTGGCCGGCCTGCGCCATACAATAGGCACAGAACAATTGAGCGAGATACCGGCAGGTACGCGACTCGGCGCACCGCTGGCCAGGCCGTCAAAAATCATCTGTGTGGGCCTGAACTACAAAGACCATGCAGCTGAGACAAATGCACCTATTCCGGCAGAACCGATTCTTTTCTTCAAATCGACCACGGCGATCGCCGGTCCGAACGATGACCTGGTCATTCCCCGCAACAGCCAGAAAACCGACTGGGAGGTCGAACTGGCCCTGGTGATTGGCAAAAAAGCCAGCTACGTGACTGAAGCAGATGCGCTTAAACATGTGGCAGGGTATACGCTCCATAACGATTACAGCGAACGGGAATTTCAGCTGGAAAGAAACGGACAGTGGGTTAAAGGCAAAAGCTGCGACACCTTCGCGCCCATCGGCCCGTTTATTGCCACCCCTGATGAACTGCAGGATGTACACAACCTGCGACTCTGGCTAACGGTTAACGGAAAAATGCTGCAGGATGGCAGCACGGCCAACCTGATCTTCAACATTCCTTACCTCGTATCATACATCAGCCAGTTTATGACCCTGCTACCGGGCGATGTCATTACCACCGGCACACCAGCGGGCGTGGGGCTGGGCCAGAAACCCGAACCCTGGTACCTCAAACCGGGCGATGTGGTGGAACTGGGAATTGACGGACTGGGAAGCAGCCGGCAGGTAGCCCGTGCTTACGAATCATAAAACGCATGAACCGCTACTGCCTTTCTCTCGACCTGGTCGATGACCCCGCGCTGATCGCCGCCTACGATGCACACCATGCGGCGGTTTGGCCAGAAGTACTTGACAGCATACGAAACTCGGGTATTCTTGCCATGGAGATTTACCGCACCGGCAACCGCCTGTTTATGATAATGGAAACCGCTGCCGGCTTTTCGTTCGACGCCAAGACGGAAGCTGATGCAGCCAATGCGAAAGTGCAGGACTGGGAAACGCTGATGTGGACCTATCAGCAGCAGCTGCCTGGCAGCAAACCGGGCGAAAAGTGGCGGTTAATGGTTCGGATATTCAGCTTTTCTGTATGATAGACAGCCATGTGCATTTCTGGAATTACGATCCCAGGCGGGATGCCTGGATTACGCCAGACATGCAGGCTATCAGGCAGGATTTTCTGCCCGCTCAGTTTGAGCAGGTTAATCCCGGCGCTGGTTGTGTGGCCGTTCAGGCCAGCCAAACTGATCTGGAGACCGGTTTTTTGTTGCAGCTGGCCAGCGACAATCCGACGATCCAGGGAGTCGTAGGCTGGACGGACCTGCGGGCGCCCAATGTGGAAGATACGCTCGCGCAGTACAAAACCTTGGCGTTGCTAAAAGGCTTCAGGCATATTGTCCAGGCAGAACCCGAGGGGTTTCTGGCACAGCCAGACTTTATACGCGGCATACATGCCCTTGGCCGGGCCGGTTTTAGGTACGACATCCTGGTATTCTCGCAGCAGCTGACCGAAGTGGCAGCGTTCCTGGAAGCCTGTCCGCCACAGCCCTTTGTGCTGGACCATTGCGCAAAGCCAGCCATTGCTTCAGGCCGGATCGACGACTGGACCGCGGATATACAGCGCATTGCCAGGCACCCCAACGTGTCCTGCAAAGTTTCGGGCTTGCTGACGGAAGCCAACTGGCAAAACTGGTCGGCTAAAGAGATCTATCCGTATCTTGATGTCGTTTTCAGCGCATTTGGCATAGAAAGGCTGCTTTTTGGCAGCGACTGGCCACTGGTGCAATTGGCCGGCGGGTACCGGGCCTGGCTGAACCTGCTCAGCGCTTACCTGGATGGTTTTTCTGAGGCTGAAAAAACGGCTTTTTTTGGCGGCAATGCTGCCAGGTTTTATACATTATCCTGATGGACCTGAATTTAAAAGACAAAGTATTTATCGTTACCGGCGGTGCCAAGGGCATCGGCGCCTCGATTGTGAGTTTGCTTGCGGCAGAGGGGGCCCTGCCCATTATCGTGGGCCGGAACGAAGCTGACAATGCGGCCTTGACAAGCCACTTGACTGAACAGGGGCAACGCGCAGCCTTTGTGACGGCCGAACTGAACGAGCCGGCGCGCTGCGCGGGGGTCATCGCCGAAACGCTCAGACGTTTCGGGCGCATTGACGGACTTGTCAACAACGCCGGCCAGAACGATGGTGTGGGGCTTGAAGACGGAAGTTATGAAGCCTTCATGGCCTCGTTACACAAAAGCCTGATTCATTATTACCTGCTGGCGCAGCATGCACTGCCCGCGCTGAAGCTGAGCAAGGGCAGCATCCTGAACATCAGCAGCAAAACGGCTGAGACAGGGCAGGGGGGCACCTCGGGTTATGCAGCGGCCAACGGCGGCCGGAACGCGCTGACCAGGGAATGGGCGGTCGAACTGTTGCCGTATGGCATTCGTGTGAACGCGATTGTGGTAAGCGAGTGCTGGACGCCTCAGTACGAAACCTGGGTCCATTCTTTTGCAGACGGTGCAGAGAAACTTGAGGAAATTACCAGGCGCATTCCGCTTGGGCAACGCATGACCAGCAGCGAGGAGATTGCCAATGCCGCTGTCTTCCTGCTCTCTGAACGTTCCAGCCATACCACAGGCCAGCTGCTGCATGTTGACGGTGGTTATGTACACCTGGACAGGGCCATCCGCTAGCCTGTCAGGCAATAAAATTTCATGTACCGAACTTCTGTTGCAATTTAATCGATTAAGCCTATCTTTATCCGCATGAAAAGAGTGTCTATCAAAGATATTGCCCAGGCAGTCGGTGTTTCGACAGCTCTGGTTTCTTACGTGCTGAATAACAAGGAAAAAGAAGCCCGGGTGGGTCAGAAGATTGCCGAAGTGATTCGCGTGAAGGCCAGGGAACTGGGGTATCAGCCCAACCAGATCGCCAAAAGCCTGAAAACCGGCCGGTCGCAAACCATCGGTCTGATCGTGGCAGACATTTCCAACCCGTTTTTTGCCAACATTGCCCGCACCATCGAGGACGAGGCCAAAAAATACAATTATACCGTGATCTTCGGCAGCTCTGATGAGGCTGCAGACAAGTCGCAGAACCTGATTAACATCCTGCTGGAAAGGCAGGTAGATGGCTTTATCATTGCGCCGACCGAAGGTTCGGAAGAACAAATTCGCAGTTTACAGGACCAGCGCATTCCTTTTGTCCTCATTGACCGGTATTTTCCAGATATACAGACCAACTTTGTTGTGACGAACAATTACCAGGCATCGTACCAGGCTGTACGGCACCTGGCCGGGCAGCACCGCAAAAAGATCGCCATGATCGCTTATAAAAGCGAGCTGGTGCACATGAAAGAGCGGGAGCGGGGTTACCTTGATGCGCTCAAAGACAGCGGCCTTGATTCTGACCTGAACCTGGTTAAAGAGATCAGCTACAACTTTATCCAGCGGGAGGTAGGCGAGGTAATGGGCCAACTGATGCGCGGCCATCCCGATATCGACGCTTTTTTCTTTGGAAGCAACGCTTTATCGATGGGCGGCCTGCGGTACCTGAACCGCAACAATTACCGAATTCCTGAAACCATATCTGTGGTCTGTTTCGACGAAAGCGAGGCATTCGACCTGTTTTATGCACCGCTGACATTTGTGAACCAGCCCTTGCTCGAAATGGGCAAAGAAGCGGTCCGCATCCTGGCCGAACAGATCAGCGGCAAACAACCACAATTGGACCAGGTGTTTGTAGATTCTGCGCTGATTGTCCGGGAGAAGCATTAAGAGCACCGCCGAATCAGACATCAGGAACCGGGCATAAAGCCCGCTTTGCACAACTGGGTGCCAGAGGAGCAGTGCCTGTCAATAGAGCCCTTACGGCGGTATACCAGCTGCCTTTGATCGTTGCGAAGTGGCCTTGTATTGTCTCGCCACAGAACAGCCGCCCGCCTTTTGCTTCTTTTCGGCGGGGAAAAGAAGTAGCCGCCGCGGTTAGGAGCGGCTCCAATTGCTTTTTTAGGTGAACCAGGAGCCAGGAATAAAGACCGCGGCGGCGACCTGCAATGCGCTTATATGCTGAGTTTGTCAATGTCATGCTGAGCTTGTCAATGTCATGTTGAGCTTGTCGAAGCATGGATCCAGCATATACAGAACCAAAAATAAAAACCGGGGCCCCTAAGCGGAATCAAGAGCCGGGAACAAGGAATAAAGACCAGGGCGCATACCCGTCGGCCGTCCACACCATTATGTCATTCAGGGCGAAAGCGAAGAATCTGTTCGTATCCCCACTCCTCATTCCGGAACCACAGCTTGATTGTCTGGCGGGCAAACCGCGCGGTGAGGAATCTCCCGCTGCTGTTATTCAGCTGTAATCCATGTTTTGTATCACAACACAACAAGCCCCGCGCCCCGTACTGGAGAGATTCCTCCGCGCTACGCTGGCATTCTCAGAATGACAGTAAGGGTTGGGTGGGCCACGGGAACCGGGATGGGTGCAAAGACAATAAGGAGCGCTCCGGCTGAACAACATTTAAAAGGCACGCTGGCCATACGCCAAGTAAGCGCCACCAGACACATCCAGCCGCTGCCATGCATAATCGTTTTAGTGAACCTCCAAACGGCATCCTCACAGAAACCGCAAAACGTAACAAAAAAATTAATCCGAAAATCAAAAAAAATATTTGGTTGTTTAAACGTTTAAGCTTAAGTTTGAGTAAACGAACCAAATTATAAACCAAATCGAGCCATGCTTCGCCACATCTAACTGGCGTTTTTTTCGAACATGTAGCTTAAACGTGTAAGCTAGTTTTCCGGAGAACGGAGCACAAGCCGATTCTTAAATGATCAAAATTAAACCGCCAGGGCGGCATGGGCTGCCGCATGGCCAAATTTTACCACACATGAATCTAACCAGACTTTTTTCTTTCTTGCTTATTGTGCTCGCTGCCAGCCAGCTCAAGGCTCAGAAACCGGCCTCCTTTAACGGCCTCGACATGAACATGGGCAACCTCTCGCGTTTATCTGACGCGCAGACGCGTTCTATCAGCCCCGAGAACTTTACCGGGGCAAAAGGAAAGGGCGGCATGGCAGATCCTGTCAAACAAAACGGCCAGCGAAATGTGGCCAACGCCGCTCACGCCTCCCGCGATCTCGGCCTCGGCTGGAAAGTGAACCCCTTTATCACCATCAACTCCAAAGAAACGATTACCATTGCCGAAATCGACGGCTCGGGCGCCATACAGCACATCTGGATGACGCCTACCGGCAATTGGAATTTTTCCATCATCCGCTTTTACTGGGACGACGAATCCGAACCATCGGTCGAAGCGCCCGTCGGAGCTTTCTTTGGCATGGGCTGGGGCAGGTATTCACACCTGAATTCCATGGCCATGACCGTCAACCCGGGAAGTGCCTTCAACAGTTACTGGAAGATGCCTTTCCGCAAGAAATGCCGCATCACCATGGAAAACATAGACGAACGGCCTATGAACCTGTATTACCAGGTCGACTACACCCTCACGCCTGTTGGTGAAGACGAAGCGTACTTCCATGCGCAGTTTCGCCGCAGCCGCCACAGTCCGACATCCCTGCATACCATCGTAGACGGGATTAAGGGCAAAGGACACTATGTAGGCACCTATATGGGCGTTGGCGTGACGAACAACGGCTGGTGGGGCGAAGGAGAAATCAAATTTTTCATGGATGGCGACAAGGATTACGCCACCATTGTAGGGACCGGTACAGAGGACTATTTCTGTGGCTCGTATAACTTTGACAGCCGTAAGAAAACAGCTTCGGGTGCTGAAATTACAGACTACACAGAGTTCAATACTCCCTTCGCCGGCCTGCACCAGGTTTTGCGCGGCGACGGCCATTATGAGGTTTCCCAGCGTTTCGGCATGTACCGCTGGCACATCATGGATCCTGTCCGCTTTGAAAAAGACCTGAAGATCACCATACAGGATCTTGGCTGGCGTTCAGAAGGCCGGTACCTGGCTCAGCGCTCTGATATTGTAACTGTTGCTTACTGGTACCAGCGCGAACCACACGCCCGTTTCCCTAAACTTCCTTCTAAAGACGAACTGGAAGTGAACTAACCGGCTGCCTGACCAGCAGCTCAACCACGCTATCAACCAATCAACTAAATAAGGAAACATGATGAAAAGTACAGTACAGGCATTCGCCGTACAGCAGTACGGTAAGATCCGCAGCACTTTACTGGCCGGCCTTTGCCTCGCAGTCCTGATCGCTGCCTGGCCATCCCTTGCCCAGGCGCAGCAGGCCCGCAAGGTTGGCGGGGTCGTCCGCGACGAAGCGGGCGAGGCCCTGGCAGGCGTCAGTGTGCAGCTGAAAGGCACCACCACGCGGGCAGCTACCAATGCGCAGGGGCGTTATGAGATCAGTGCGCCGGCCGGGGGCGGGGTGCTCGTTTTCAGTTTCATAGGCATGCAGACACGAGAGCTAACCCTGGGGAGCGGGAATACCTATGACATCCAGCTGCAACCTGCTGCAAATGAACTGGACGAGGTGCGTATCTACACGGGTTACATGACCCAGAAGAAAGCCGATTTAACCGGCGCCGTAACGGCTGTAACCCGTGATGATTTTGTCAAAAACCCGAGTGCGAATGTACTCCGGTCGCTTCAAGGCAAGGTACCCGGTGTAAACATCACCACCAACGGCAACCCGGCCGAAGAAATCGGCATCCAGGTTCGTGGCGTCACATCGATCAATTCCTCGCCGCCGCTTATTGTACTGGACGGACAGCCGGTCAGCATCAACCTGCGCGACATCAACCCGAACGATATTGAAGGCATCCAGTTTCTTAAAGACGCCTCGTCGGCCTCGATTTACGGCTCGCGGGCCGCAGGCGGAGTCATTCTGATCAACACTAAAAAAGGTCGCAAGGGAGAAAACGAGATTACCTACGAAACGTACATGGGTCTGCAGAAAATAACCGGCGTTCCAGACATGCTCAATGCCGAACAATACGGTCGCGGTCTGTGGCAGGCCACCGTTAACGACGGCATTGATCCCGCTACCATCCGCATTTTCAATTATGACTGGAACACCAATGCACAGGGTATTCCTGTATTGAACCGCGTAACCCCGGTGCCCTGGCTCAATAACCAGAAAACAATGCCCTCGGCCAACACCAACTGGTTTGATGAAGGCACGCGTACTGGTCTGCAGCAAAACCACCAGGTAACCATATCGGGCGGCAGGGAACGTTCGTCGAGTTTGCTTTCGCTCAACTACTACAACAATGACGGTACGCAGATCACCTCTCAGTTCAGGCGGTACTCGGCCAGGTTCAACAATGAATACGACCTGATCAAAGGCCGGCTAACCGTGGGCGAAAACCTGACGCTGACCAACCTCAAGGTGCGCAGTGTAAACAGTACCTACCAGTTCCTGGTCATGCCGCCAAATGTGCCTGTATATGACAACAATGGCGGCTGGGGCGGTTCGGCAATGGGATTGGGCATGGACGACTTTAACAACCCGATCCGCGAACTGGAATTAAGCAAAGACAATGGGTTTAACTTCATGAAAGTCTTAGGCAATGCCTATGTCAACCTCAAAATACTTGACAACCTGAATTTCAGAAGTCAGTTTGGTGTCGATTACAGCATGTCTTACCTGCGCGATATTCAGCGCAAATGGGCGGAAGGCGGCGGCCGGGGAAGCGACATCAACGGGGTTCGTCAAACAAACGGCCAGAACCTGGGCTATACCTGGACCAATACCGCTACCTACAATTTAACCCTTGGCAAAAGCGTGATCGACATGCTGGCCGGCACAGAAATCTACAAATTCGTGGCCGAAGATATCAACTCTTATCGGGACGGACTCGAAGCCGAAGACCGGGACTACGCGTATCTCGGTGCCGCAGCCGGCGACCGCAAGGAACAATTTGGCGGTGGTGACGAGCGCAGGCTCGCTTCTTTCTTTGGTAAGGTCAACTACGCCTTTGCATCCAGATACCTGCTTTCTGCTACGATCAGGCAGGATGGTGCTTCTGTTTTCGGAGCCAACAACCGCTATGCTGTTTTTCCGGCATTTTCTGCGGGATGGCGCATCAGCGAAGAAAAATTCATGAAAAGCCTGACGGCGATCAACGACCTGAAGATCCGTGCAAGCTGGGGGCAAAACGGAAACTCTGAACCACTGGGCGCCGGACGGCTTTACAACATCTACGCTACAGACTTCAACGGCACCTCTTATCCCATTGCCGGCAACCCCTCAGGAAGCATTCCAAGTGGTTTGCTGCGCCGGCGCCTGGGCAATGCAGACCTTCGCTGGGAAGCAACGACCCAGGTTAACCTCGGTGTCGACTTCGCCCTGCTGAAGAACCGGCTGAGCGGATCGTTTGACTGGTTTGACAAAACAACCACCGGCATGCTGTTCGAACCGCCGTACCCTGCTGCACTTGGCGAAGGTGGTTACCGCTTCATCAATGCGGGCAACATGAACAACAAGGGCGTAGAGCTGGTGCTGAGCTGGGCGGGCCGCGCTAAGGACTTTAGTTACAACATTACCGGCAACATGGCTGCCTACCGGAACCAGATCGTTTCCGTACCTGAAAGTTTTAAATATGTATATGCCGGCAATGGCCTGCTCGACAACATCATTGGCCGTTCCCGCAATTCGCACTACGGCCTGGTTGCCGACGGCATCTTCAAAACGCAGGAGGAAGTGGACAACTCTGCCCGCCAGAACGGCAAGGGGCTGGGGCGCATCCGCTACAAAGACCTGGACGGCGACGGCGTCATCAATGAAGTGTACGACCGCGCCTGGCTGGGCACATCAGACCCAAAACTTACAGCCGGTCTCAACTTTGCCGCCACGTACAAAAACTTCGACATTACCTTTTTCTTCCAGGGCTTTTTCGGCAACACCGTTTACAACGCCTGGAAAGAATCGAGCGATTTCTGGAACATTGGTATCCAGAAAGACCGGAACCATCCGGTACGCATCCTTGATGCCTGGTCGCCGCTCAATCCCAACTCTGACATTCCCGCCTTATCAAGGGGCGATGCCAACGGCGAAAAGCGCTTTTCATCATACTACCTGGAAAACGGTTCTTACGTGAAACTGCGTACGCTTGACATCGGCTACTCATTCCCTGCGCAGCTCGTGCAGCGCTGGAGCATGAAACGGCTCCGCGTATACGTCTCCGGTCAGAACCTGCTTACCCTGAAAAAGACCTGGGGAGACGACCGGTTTACCGCTGGTGATCCCGAGAACCCGGGTACCGGCTATCCCATGCCCGTTACCGGATTTATTGGTTTAAATGTTACTTTTTAAAACGCTAGTTATGAAACACATAAAACTCAGCATACTCATCTTCGTACTGGTCGGTATGATCGGCTGCAAGAAGTTCCTGGAAGTTAATCCGAAGGGCGTGCTGTCTGAAGAGCAGGCGCAGGACCCGGCGCAGATCGAGAAGTTCGTGATTGCAGCTTACTCCCATATGGCCGGCCTGGGGTACGGCGATACACACAACCCGTGGATCCAGAGCGTGCGCTCTGATGATGCCTACAAAGGCGGCGGCGGCCTTAACGACCAGACGCCCTGGCACGAAATGGAGTTGTTTGCTCCCGTAACCTCCAACATTGGCAACAATGATGGTCCGTGGTTTGCCGGTTACCGCGGCATCAGCCGGGCCAATACAGCACTTAACCTGCTTTCGAAGGTCGATGCAGCAGCCTTCCCGGCTAAAGACCAGCGGGTTGCTGAAATGAAATTCATCAGGGCCTGGATCTATCTGGGTATGAAACTGCGCTGGCGGTATATCCCTTTCATCAGCGAAACCACGCCCAACGATGCAGACGCTGTAGCCAAGGTACCCAATCGCGAGCCGAACCAGAACGATCTTCCCCTCTGGGACCGCATCATCAAAGATTTTGAAGAGGCCGCGGCCGCTTTACCTGAAACGCAGGCCGAAAAAGGACGACCCACCCGGTATGCCGCACACGCGTTTGCAGCGAAGTCACTGCTGTTTCGGGCCTATGAAAAAGACGACCGCCACCAGGTCGTGAACATCAACAAGGAAACGCTGACCAAGGCGCTGGCGCACATTGACCTGATCATGGCCAAAGATGGTTCAACTTATGATCTGGAGCCAGATTTCGCCAACAATTTCCTGATCCAGTATGACAACAACACCAAAGAGTCCCTTTGGGAGGTTCAGTACTCAATTGACGATGGCACCACAGACGGGCGTCTGAACCGGGGCGATGAACTGAACGCGCCTTACTGGGCGCCTTTCTTTGCCTGCTGTGACTTCCACAAGCCATCGCACACGCTGGTTAACGCCTTTAAGACCGATAACGGCGGCCTGCCAGATTTTACGGGTTACAACAACACAGAGATGAAGGGAAACACCTACGTTGCCTATTTCAAAAGTCACAGTTTTGATCCCAGGCTCAGCCATACCGTAGCCATTCCGGGTTACCCTTTCAAATACAACAACCAGCTGATCTATGAGGAAGCCGCTACGCGCGATGCAGCCCAGTACGGTTACTTTAAATCGCTTAAGGAACAGGTCCTTCCCGACTGTGACTGTGTCTTCAAGCCTTTTTTTGTTTACAACTCAATGAACAAAAAGGAAATACGGTATGCCGAAGTATTGTTGTGGAAAGCAGAGATCCTGATCCAGCTGGGTAGGGAACAGGAGGCGCTGCCCCTGGTAAACCGCATCAGAACCCGTGCCGCGAACAGTACGGCGCGTCTTAAAAAGCCTGATGGCACACCCTGGATGGATTACCGGGCTGACACCTACAAACCCGGTGTAAACTGCACCTGGACAAAGGAGTTTGCCATGCAGGCTGTGATCTGGGAAAACCGGCTTGAACTGGCCAACGAAGGGCGCAGGTTCTTCGACCTGATGCGCTGGGGCATTCTTGAACCGACCATGAACGCCTATTTTGCCAAAGAGGGCGATCGTTTTGCCTGGAACCGGCAGGGCCGTTTTGTAGCCGGACGTGATGAATTCCTACCCATACCGCAGCCCCAAATGAACTACTCTCAGGGCAGTTATACTCAGAACCCGGGATATTAATCAGCAGACCATGAAAAGATACATAAGCCTTTGCCTGATGCTGCTTGTGCTGGCAGCCTGCAAAAAATCCACAGATTACAGCAAACCTGGCGTTAGCCTGCCGGCGGTTACCAATGTAACGCTGCAGAAGACCGGTGCCAAAAACGTTACCCTGGGCTGGACCGTGCCGCAGGGCATGCCGGCCGAGATTGAACAGCCGCTCAGCGCCAACATACAGGTTACAGAGGTGATCAGCCCAACGCGGACGATCGTCATCAACGAGTTTACGGTTGCCGCCAGCCCGTCAACGTTTAGCTATGAATTGCCCAATGCCACGAAGACCTACCGCTTTATCGTGAAACTCTTTGGCAGAACACGAAATAAGGATGTAAATTATGCATCCAGTATTTATTCGCTCGGGCAAACGGTTCAATACACCCCCTGAGCACCTAAACCGACCTATACTCCTCAAATTAAATGAACAACCTGAACACTACACGAACCATTGCCGCAGGTTTGCTGGGACTCTTCCTGGCCGGCTGCAGCGGCAGCAACAAAGAAAAGGATCAGAAAGACATGACTGCATTCGAAAAAGGGACCTTTGGCTATGACCTGGCCTTCCTGCAAGACAAAGACAGCCTGGTGGTATTGAAAGACAGCTCCGGCCAGGGCCAGCTGATCGTATCGGCCAGGTACCAGGGAAAAGTCTTCACGTCGACCGCAGCAGGCCCGGAGGGCAAGAGCTTTGGCTGGGTCAATTACAAAGCGTTTGACCAGCCGGTAGATCCGCACATGAACGCTTACGGCGGTGAGGACCGGCTATGGCTGGGGCCGGAGGGTGGTAAATTTTCGCTCTTTTTCAAGCCCGGTACAAAAATGGAGTTTGATAACTGGCATACGCCACCGGGCATTGACAGCGAAAGCTGGGAACTGGCCGCGGCTACAGAAAAAAAAGCTTCCCTGCGTAAAGACATGGAGCTGCAAAACTATGCGGGCACACCCATTAAACTGGGTATTGAACGCGACATCGAAGTAATTGAACATGCTGGCATTGCCCGCCTGCTGGGCATCAGCCTGGGTTCAGGCATGCAGACCGTTGGTTTCCGTACCACCAATGTACTGATCAACAAAGGCAGCAATGCCTGGGATGAGCAAACGGGGGCGCCCTGCCTGTGGAACCTGGACATGTTTAGCCCCTCGCCGGGTACGGTCATCGTTATTCCTTACGAGGAAGGCGCCGCCGGCAAGGTGGCAACAACCGATTATTTCGGTGAGATCGCTAAAGACAGGATCGCTTACAAGAACGGGGTGCTTCTCTTCAAAGCCGACGGGAAATCGCGCGGCAAATTGGGCATACCGCCCGTACGCGTTAAAAATGTAGCCGGCAGTTACGCTGCAGACAGCAAAGTGCTGACCATTACCCTGTTTGACATAAACAATAAGGCAAAATACCTGAACCAGGAATGGCGCACCGACCGCGAACCCTACAGCGGCGATGCCATGAATGCCTATAACGACGGGCCGCTGGCAGACGGCAGCCAGATGGGTCCGTTCTACGAAATCGAAAGCGTATCGCCGGCTGCTTTCCTGAAGCCCGGCGGCAGACTGAGCCACAGCCACAGCGTATTTCATTTTACCGGCAATGAAAAAGGTCTCGACGCGATCGCCCGAAAAGTGCTCGGCGTATCGCTCGCAGAGATTGCAGAGACATTCAAAAAATAGATCGCCAGACAGAAAACACCCTTATATGAATAATTATCCTAAGATCGGCATCCGGCCGATTATTGACGGCCGTTTAGGCGGCATCCGTGAATCGCTCGAAGAAACGACAATGAATATGGCGCGCAGCGTAGCCGAACTGTACAGCAGCCAGCTTAAATACCCTGACGGCTCACCGGTGCAGTGCATTATTGCAGACACCTGCATTGGCGGTGTAAAGGAAGCCGCCGCATGCGCCGATAAGTTTGAGGCAAACCAGGTAGGCGTGTCGCTGTCGGTTACGCCCTGCTGGTGTTACGGTTCAGAAACCATGGACATGAACCCGCTTACACCCAAAGCCATCTGGGGCTTTAACGGCACCGAGCGGCCCGGTGCAGTTTACCTTGCCGCAACATTGGCGGCGCACAACCAGAAAGGATTGCCCGCCTTCGGGATTTACGGCAGCGATGTCCAGGACCTCGGCGATGCCGTGATCCCGGCAGATGTAAGCGACCGCCTGCTTCGTTTTGCAAAAGCGGGCCTCGCCGTTGCCATGATGCGCGGCAAATCTTACCTCGCTATCGGGTCGGTCTCTATGGGCATTGTCGGTTCTATCGTCGATCCTGACTTTTTTCAGCAATACCTGGGCATGCGCAATGAATATGTCGACTCTTCTGAGGTGCTCAGGCGCATTGAGCAGGAAATTTATGACCGCGAGGAATTTGAACGCGCCATCGAGTGGACGCGCAACAATTGCCGGGAAGGTGCAGACCTGAACCGGGAAGAAAAAATAAAGTCCCGCGAAGAAAAAGACAAAGACTGGGAGTTCGTGGTTAAGATGACCCTGATCATCCGCGACCTGATGACCGGCAATGACAAGCTGCATGAAATTGGCTTTAGCGAAGAAGCCCATGGCCACAATGCCATCGTGTCGGGTTTCCAGGGACAGCGGCAGTGGACCGATTTTCTGCCCAACGGGGACTTTTCTGAAGCCATCCTTAACTCTTCATTTGACTGGAACGGCCTTCGCGCGCCTTACATGGTAGCCACAGAAAACGATGCGTTGAACGGCGTCTCCATGCTGTTTAACTACCTGCTCACCAACACGGCGCAGATTTTTGCCGATGTGCGCACGTTCTGGAGCCCGGAAGCCGTAAAACGTGTGGCCGGCTGGGAGCCTACGGGCCGTGCCAAAGATGGCTTTATACACCTGATCAATTCCGGCTCGGCAACACTTGACGGATCGGGCAGACAGCAGCTGGATGGCAAACCCGCCATGAAACCTTTCTGGGCTATTTCTGAAGAGGAAGCCGCGGCCTGTCTTGACGCCACAACCTGGTACCCGGCCAACCGGGATTACTTCAGGGGCGGGGGGTATTCATCAAAATTCCTGACCAAAGGTGAGATGCCCGTTACCATGTGCCGGCTCAACCTGGTACGGGGCATCGGGCCGGTGCTGCAGATTGCAGAGGGCTGGGCTGTCGACCTGCCAGATGAGGTGCACGATACGCTCGACAAGCGCACCGATTTCACCTGGCCCACGACCTGGTTTGTACCGCGCTTAACCGGCTCGGGTGCCTTTCGCGATGTGTATTCAGTCATGGCCAACTGGGGATCCAACCATGGTGCCATCAGTTACGGGCACATCGGGCCCGACCTGATCAGCATGGCTGCGATGTTGCGAATCCCGGTAAATATGCACAATATTGGGGAGGCCGACGTCTTCCGTCCGTCGGCCTGGGCATCGTTTGGAATGGACCCCGAGGGGTCAGACTACCGTGCATGCCAGGTTTACGGATCACTTTACAAATAAAACCATGAGAAAAAACAAACCGAAATCCCTCTTCCGCACCGAAAACGGCACCAGTTACCTGGTTCCCTTCATTTTTATCTGTAGTCTTTTCCTGCTCTGGGGTTTCGCCCACGGCCTGCTCGATGTACTTGACAAACATTTCCAGGACATTCTTCATGTATCGAAAGCACAGTCAGGCTTCATCCAGTTTTCGCTTTATATCGGTTACCTGGCTATGGCCATTCCGGCCGGCCTGTTCATGAAACGCTTTGGTTACCAGCGCGGCATCATTCTCGGACTGATCATATTTGCAGTCGGGGCCTTCCTGTTTTATCCCGCGGCCAAACTGGCTTCGTTCCTGCCGTTCCTGCTTGCCTTGTTTGTGCTGGCCTGCGGGCTCGCTTTCCTGGAAACGGCAGCAAACCCTTACTCGACCATCCTGGGGCCAAAAGAATACGCTGCCAGGCGGATCAACATTTCGCAGTCTTTCAATGGCCTGGGCTGGATTCTTGGTCCGCTTATGGGCGGCTTGTTTATTTTTGGTGCAGAAAGCTCGGGAGAAAGCAACAAGTTTGACTCCCTGCTCAAGCCTTACATGATGATCGGGGTGATCGTCGTCGCGGTAGCCATTCTTTTTATGATCATCAGGTTGCCTGAGGTCAAAGAAGACAGCGACAGCGAAACGGCCGAAGATCCGCCCATGCGCAACCTGCTCAGGCACCCGGCCTTCGTTTTGGCCGTTATTGCCCAGTTTCTTTACGTCGCTGCCCAGACCGGTGTCAACTCATTTTTTATTAATTATGTGACCGAGACCATACCAGACGTGCGCACGCCTGTTGCGGGCATCATGGAGCACCTGGGCTGGTTTGGTGATGTTTTCATGCCAAGAAACGCAGAACAGGCCGCATCGCTGATTCTTGCCATTGGCGGCATGGGTTTATTCTGGATCGGCCGCCTCACAGGCTCATACCTTATGAAATTCATCTTGCCGCAGCGCCTGCTTGGCTTTTACGCGGTTGCAAATACCATCCTTGTGGGTGTGGTCCTGATGGAGTGGGGCTGGGCTTCGGTAGTTGCGCTATTTCTTACCTATTTCTTTATGTCGGTTATGTTCCCGACCATCTTTGCGCTCGGCGTATTCGACCTGGGGCCACTTACCAAAAAAGGCGCCTCGTTCCTGGTCATGGCCGTTGCCGGAGGAGCATTCTGCCCGCCGGTTATGGGCGCCATCGGCGACAGTTTCGGCATGTCTATCGCCTTTGTGATCCCGATGGTCTGTTTTGCCTTTATTGCCTGGTATGCCATCTGGGGTATCGGCAAAAAGATCGACGCCAGAGACATGGCGGTTCATCACCATTAACTTGAAAAAATGATTTCCAACGATTTTTGTATAGGTGTAGATTTCGGTACCGACTCGGTGCGCTCCATCATTGTGGATGCGCACTCGGGTACCGAACTATCCAGTGCTGTTTACGTATATCCGCGCTGGGCTGACGGTCTTTATTGCGACCCCGCGCAAAACCAGTTCAGGCAGCATCCCCGCGATTACATCGAAGGCCTGGAACAGACCATAAAAAAATGTTTGCTGCAGGCCGGACCCACCGTTCAGAGCAACATCATGGCCATCTCGGTCGATACCACCGGCTCGACTCCTGTAGCGGTCGACGAGTCGGGCACGCCGCTGGCGCTGCTGCCCGCTTTCGAGAACAACCCGAACGCCATGTTCGTGCTCTGGAAAGACCATACGGCTGTTGCTGAGGCACTTGAAATTAACCAGCACGCCAGAACGCTTCGTCCAGATTTTACAGCCTATTCTGGCGGAATCTATTCTTCAGAATGGTTCTGGTCGAAACTGTTGCATGTGCTCAGGGAAGACCCCCAGGTACGCAATGCCTGTTACACCTGGGTAGAGCATTGCGATTGGGTGCCGTTCCTGCTCACCGGCGGCCGCAGTGCGGACCACCTGCGCCGGGGCGTTTGTGCCGCTGGGCATAAAGGTCTCTGGGCGGCTGAGCACGGCGGTTTTCCCCCAGATTCTTTCTTTTCTTCCCTTGATCCCCTGTTGAAGGGTTATGCCGCCGGCATGCAAAAAACCCTGTACACCTCAGACCAGGCGGCGGGCACGCTGTCTGAAGAATGGGCGCAGCGGCTCGGGCTTTCTGCCCGCGTAGTGGTGGGTATCGGCGCCATTGATGCACACATGGGTGCGGTAGGCGGGGAGATCGAACCCTATCACCTGAGTAAGGTGATCGGCACCTCGACCTGCGATATGCTCGTTGCGCCCGGCAATGAAGTCGGCGGAACGCTGGTTCGCGGTATCTGCGGACAGGTGCAGGGTTCCATCATACCCGGAATGATTGGCATGGAGGCGGGTCAGTCTGCCTTTGGCGATGCCTATGCCTGGTTCAAGAACCTGCTCACCTGGCCGCTGCAGCACCTGCTGGCCAAGGCCGAATCACTCGATGCGGGCCAGGCCAGAATGCTGATGCAGACACTCTCTGACCAGGTATTGTCAGAACTAAGCCGTCAGGCCGGCCAGATCGTGCCCGACGAACAGAGCGAGGTGGCCATAGACTGGCTGAACGGTCGCCGCACGCCAGACGCCAACCAATTGCTCAAAGCCGCAGTTAGCGGCCTGAGCCTGGCCAGCGACGCGCCGCGTATATTCCGGGCGCTGGTCGAGTCGACCTGTTTCGGGGCGCGCAAGATCAGCGACCGCTTTGTAGCCGAAGGCATACCCGTAAAAGGTTTGATCGGCGTGGGCGGCATTGCAAAAAAATCGCCTTTCGTCATGCAGATGCTTGCCGATGTGATGGGCATGCCGATCCGCATTCACCATTCCGAGCAGACCTGCGCATTGGGTGCCGCCATGTTCGCCGCTACGGCCGCGGGCATTTATCCACAGGTAGAAGAGGCCATGGCTGCGATGGGCAAGGGCTTCGATCTTGAATACAAACCCGATCCGCAGCGACAGGCTTTATACGACCAGCGGTTTAAAAAATATGAAGCGCTTTGCGCCTTTGCTGAAACACAAACACTTGAACCATAAAACCTTAAACAAATGAAGAACAACCGCAGATCCTTTTTAAGGAATGTAGCCATTGGCGGAATCGGCGTTGCTGCAGCCCCTTCGCTGCTTTTTAACGGCAGCGCCAATGCAGCAGAAGTCGCCGCCGGCAAGTCGGTGCTGCAGCGCAAAAGTAAAAGCGGCCGCGCTTACAACTCCGCATACTCAGGCGAGTTCAACAACAGAATCGCTTTTCCGATCGGCGGCATCGGGGCCGGCATGCTGGCCCTCGAGGGAACCGGTTCCATCTCCCATGTCTCCGTACGCCATAATCCCGAAATGTTTAACGAACCCGCCATGTTTGCGGCGATTTCGGTCAAAGGGCACAAAGACGGCGCAAGGGTTGTCGAGGGCATGGTGCCTGAATGGAAAAAATTCGGCGCCCGCGACTCCGGTCTTGGCGGCACGGGTGGTGCAACATGGGGCCTTCCCCGTTTTGAACGGGCCAGTTTCCAGGCCCGGTTCCCTTTCGGCGAGATTGCGCTCGAAGACGGCAGCATCCCGGTTAAAGCCAGCATTAAAGGCTGGAGCCCATTTGTTCCCAACGATGAAGACAGTGCCAGCCTTCCGGTTGGCGCCCTCGAATATACCTTTACCAACACAGGCAGCAAAACAGAAGAATACCTGTTCTCGTACAACAGCCGGAACTTTATGTGGCAGCCCGACACGCGAAATTATATTTCCGGGATCAACAATGGCTTTGTCCTGGCTGCCGAAGGCACCAAAAACGATCCGCATAAAAAAGGGGAGTTTGCCATTTTTACCGATGCCGAACAGGCGGTGGTGAATCATTGCTGGTTCAGGGGTGGCTGGTTCGACGGTCTGACCATGATCTGGAACACGATCAGCGAGGCCGAACCCAAAGCCGTTCCGCCGGTCGAAAAAGATGCCCCGGGTGCATCACTGTTCGTTCCGTTCACACTGAAACCCGGTCAGCAGAAAACCATACGCGTCATGATGGCCTGGTATGTACCCAGCACGAAACTGCGCATGGGGGTTGTCAATCCTGACGATCAGGCCAGGGTAGACAAAGATCCTGCCCTGCAATACTACCGGCCATGGTACAGCAGCCAGTTTAAGACCGTTCAGGAAGCGGCTGATTTCTGGAAGAAAAACTACACCAGCCTGTACAAAAAGACACGGCTGTTTACCGATACGTTTTACGATACAACGCTGCCCGACGAAGTAACCGAAGCTGTGGCGGCGAACCTGACCATACTCAAATCGCCAACCGTGATGCGGCAATATGACGGCAGGTTCTGGTGCTGGGAAGGCTGCGGCGATACCTGGGGCAGCTGCCATGGCTCATGCACACACGTCTGGAACTATGCACAGGCAGTATCCCACCTGTTCCCCAGGCTGGAACGCAGCCTGCGGGAAACCGAGTTCAACGAAAGCCAGAATGCCGAAGGCCACCAGATGTTCCGCTCGAACCTGCCGATTACCCCGGTTAAGCATGACTTCCATGCCGCAGCCGACGGGCAGCTTGGGGGCATCATGAAGGTACACCGCGAATGGCGCATCAGCGGTGATACGGCCTGGCTCAAAACCATGTATCCGAAGGTAAAACAGAGTTTCGACTACTGCAGCAAAACCTGGGACCCGAAAGGGAAAGGATTCGTGGAAGAACCGCACCACAATACCTACGACATTGAGTTCTGGGGACCAACCGGTTTCGCAACCAGCTTTTACCTGGGTGCCGCCCAGGCGCTGGTCGCCATGGGAAAAGCATTGCGGGCAGATGTAAAGAAATATGAGACGCTGCTTGCAAAGGGCCGCAGTTACATGGAGACTGACCTGTACGACGGCGAATATTTCATTCAGAAGATCCAGTGGAAAGGGCTGGAAGCACCCGACCCAACCAAGGCACAGTCGTTCCACACCCAATACACGCCAGAAGCGCTCGAAGTGCTGCAGCAGGAGGGACCAAAATACCAATACGGTACCGGATGCCTCTCTGACGGGGTTATGGGCGCCTGGATGTCGCGTGTTTGCGGCCTGAAAGATCCGTTTGACAGCGAGAAAATCAAAAGCCACCTGGTGGCCGTGCACAAACACAATTACAAGCCCGACCTCCGCGAGCATGCCAATCCGCAGCGCCCAACCTTTGCCATTGGCGAAGACGGCGGTCTGCTCTTGTGTTCCTGGCCCAAAGGCGGCATGCTGTCGCTGCCGTTTGTGTACAGCAATGAAGTGTGGACAGGTATTGAATACCAAGTAGCTTCGCACCTGATGTTGCTGGGCGAAGTGGAAAAAGGACTCGATATCGTCAGGGCCTGCCGGGACCGCTACGACGGCCGGGTCAGAAACCCGTACAACGAGTACGAATGCGGGCACTGGTACGCGCGGGCGCTTTCCAGTTACGCCATGCTGGAGGCATTGACGGGCGCACGATACGACGCGGTAGACAAAACGTTACATATCGATTCGAAAGTCGGGAACTTTACCAGCTTTTTAGCTACAAGTACCGGGTTTGGAACAGTAAGCCTGGAAAACGGTAAACCGAGCCTGAAAGTTGTTCACGGAACCATTCCCGTAAAAAAAGTAATGGTCGGCGGCCAGACGGCACGTCTTACCTAAAACCAAGCCTATGCATTAAACGAAGACCCCCAATACAGAACATTTCCGGGCAAGGCCCGGAAATGCAGATTAACGTTGCGGCAGTTACCACGTCCTGAGAAAACCGGTTTCTGCCCGGGCTTTCAACCTTAACCAAACAAATTTATGAAAAAAAATGTACGCAAAAGCCTGAAGCTTTTATGTGCCAGGTCCTTGCGTCCCTATGCTGCCGTGATCCTCTCGGGATGCATGATTCCCCTCACCAGCCACGCCAGCCTGAACAACCACCGCCCTGCAGCCTTTTCGGCTCGCAGCTTCCGCAATGTTGCCAGTTGGGTGCTCAAAGGGAAAGTAGTCGATGAAAACGGCGATGCCCTTGCAGGGGCCAGCGTGAGGGTCAAAAATTCAACCAGAAACATGGTTACCGATGTGAGCGGTAACTTCATTATCGAAATCGAGCAGGAAAGTGAAATCCTGGTCATTTCGTACGTGGGCTATAAAACAAAAGAACAGCTGGCAGGCACTTTGCGAACGGTAACCATCCGCCTGGAGCCCGATGAGGAAAATCAGAAACTGAACGAAGTGGTCGTTGTTGGGTTCGGAAAACAGAAAAAGGTTTCGGTAACGGGGGCCGTATCAGAAGCACCGATCAAGAACATTCAGCGCATCGCTACCCCGTCATTATCCAATGCGCTTGCCGGGAGCATGCCTGGTATTGTAACCAGGCAGGCATCCGGGGAGCCGGGCTTCGATGGCGGTCAGGTCTTTATACGCGGATTTGGCACCTGGGCAAACCGCAGCCCGCTGATCCTGGTCGATGGTGTTCAGCGCGACATCAATACCGTCAACGTCCAGGAAGTCGAAAGCCTGACGATGCTCAAAGATGCATCGGCAACCGCAGTTTACGGTGTACAGGGTGCCAACGGGGTTATCCTGATCACAACCAAACGCGGTGCGCTCGGCAAGCCGAAGGTCATTTTCAGAACTGAGACTGCCGCGCTGACGGCGATGCGCATGCCTGAGTACATCAACGGCGGCGAGTATGCCAGCCTGATCAATGAGGCGCGGGCAAACGTGGCCCTGCCGGCACGTTACACACCTGAAGAGATCCGGAAGTTTTATGATGGCTCTGACCCATACCTGTATCCGAATGTAGACTGGACCAACACCGTCCTGAAGAAAAATACCTGGCAAAGCCTGAACAACCTGGGTGTGAGCGGCGGCAACGAGATCGTCAAGTACTACACCAACGTAGGCTACACGATTCAGAACGGGATTTACCGGCAAGACCCGAGCAACATTTACAACAACAATGCACAACTGCAACGTTATAATTACCGCTCGAACGTCGACATCAATCTCTCTAAAACCCTGGCCATTGATCTCGGCGTTGGCGGGATCATCCAGCAGGGCAATTATCCGGGCAGATCTGCACCCGCTATTTTCGACGCGCTGAAAGTCACTTCGCCGATCAATTTCCCTGTTACAAACCCTGACGGCAGTATTGCCGGCAAAACAACTTCTTACCTGCAGAACAATCCTTATGGCTTTGTTACCCGCTCCGGTTATACCAGGCAGGACCGCAACACCATACAAGGCACTTTTGGCGCCAGGTGGGACCTCGGAAAGCTGCTTACCCAGGGATTGTCGCTGAACGGCCGTTTTGCTTATGACCATAGTTACGCAGCTTCTACAGACCGGTTTAAGGCTTACGCCATCAGGCAATACCTCGGAAAAGATGCGGCGGGCAAGGACATTTATGCCAGTCCGAACATCCGCGAGGAGCAGGCCATAGGTTATGGTCTCAATAACGGCGCCAGCCGGGCTATTTACCAGGAGGCGTCGGCCAATTACAACCGCGCATTCGGCAAACACACCCTGACCGGTCTGCTGCTATATAACCGACGGGAATACATTGACTTAACCGCATCCTCATCGATTAACAATTTACCATACCGCCGACAGGGAATTGCAGCCAGGGCAACCTATGCCTATGACAAACGGTACCTGGCCGAGTTTAACATGGGTTACAACGGGTCTGAGAATTTCCCTGACGGTAAACAGTACGGCTTCTTTCCGTCCGGATCGGTTGGCTGGGTGGTCAGCAATGAAAAATTCTGGAATCCGAAGGTCATCAACAACCTGAAAATTCGGGCTTCTTACGGGCAGGTTGGCAACGACGCGATCGGCGGCCGGCGCTTCCTTTTCCTGACAACGATCAACAAAGGGGGGCAGTCTACTTTCTTTGGCGACAACCAGGCATATTTTCAGGGGTATGACGAAGACCAGATCGGGAACGCAGACGTAACCTGGGAGGTTTCGAATAAAGCGAACCTGGGACTGGACCTCGAGCTCTTTAACGGTGCGATTACGCTGCAGGTAGATGCGTTCAAGGAAAAACGCAACGGGATCCTGATTCAACGGGGAGTCATTCCGCGGGTAACCGGCTTCTACCCATGGGCCATCCCCTATGCCAACCTTGGCGAGGCAAAAAATCATGGCCTAGACGGCATGCTTGAGTTTAAGCAGAACTTTGCCAGTTCGTTCTTCTACAACGTTCGCGGAACCTTTACCTATGCCCGCAGCATCCTGGTTAAAAACGATGATCCCATTCCTAAATACGATTACCAGTCTTTTATAGGCCAGCGGATAGACCAGCCCCTCGGCCTGGTGGCGCTTGGCTTCTTTAAAGATCAGGCCGAGATTGATGCAAGTCCGCAGCAAAAATATATGACGAACGTCAGGCCGGGCGACATCAAATACCAGGATACCAACGGCGACAACGTAATCGATGATTTTGACCGCGTACCGATCGGTTATGCGCGCACGCCTGAAATCGTTTATGGCGCAGGCGGTACCATCGGTTACAAAGGTTTCGAACTGGGCCTGTTCTTTACCGGCGCTGCAAACGTAAGCACCTTCGTAGACGGGCCTTCCATGTATCCGTTCCAAATGGGTGAGGGAACCTACAACATCCTGCGGGAGTATTACGACAACCGCTGGACACCCTCAAATCCTGAGGCAAGGTATCCGAGGGCATCGCCAATGGAAAACCCGAATAACAACCGCACCAATTCGCTTTACCTGAGAAACGGTGCCTACCTGCGCCTGAAAAGTGCCGAGGTGGCCTATGGCTTTAAAATTAGCGGCCTGCGCAGGTTTGGGCTCGAAAGCGTGCGCGCATTTGTAAATGGCATGAACCTGATTACCTGGGACCACATCAAGGTGATCGATCCTGAATCCAATTACGGTACAGGCGGCTATCCGTTGCAGCGGAGCATCAACGGCGGACTCCAGCTTACATTTTGACCCCCCAGCTGATGAAAAGGAATATTTACCACAGTTATCAACCTGTCAGAAAAGACATTATGAAACAACTAATCTATGGCTTCTTGTGCCTGATCCTACTTTCGTGCGGCCTGTCCTGCAAAAAGGATTACCTGAAAAAAGCACCGGATGAGGACCTGAACATTGACAAGGTGTTCAGCGAGCGGCGTTATGCCGAGGCATTTTTATCTTCGGCTTACAGCAATCTGCCCACCATGGCCAATGCGGCCGATGATGCCACGCGGAACCCCTTTACCGGTGCATCTGACGAAATGGAGATCACCTTCCTGGGTGCGTACTCGCACTTGCTGAATTCGGGTTCATGGAGTGCAGACTATTACTGGCCAGACATCTGGGGTTACATGTATGAGGGCGTTCGCAAGACAAATCTCTTCATTGACAACATCGACAAAGTGCCGATGGATGAAAAGGAAAAAATGAACTGGAAGGGCGAAGCGATCTTTCTACGTGCATACTATCATTTTATCATGGCCCGCATTCACGGACCAATTCCCATAGCTGACCATACCTACACACTGGAAGAAGACTTTACAAAAATTAAACGGGCACCCATAGACCAGGTTATCGCCTTTATAACGACCGAGTGTGACCGGGCAGCACCTATGCTGGACTACCAGGTAACCGCTGATAAGCTTGGTCGTGCCACCCGCGTGGCCTGCCTGGCCCTTAAGGCTCAAGCGCTGCTGTACATGGCCAGCCCGTTGTGGAACGGAAATCCTGATTACACCGGTTTGAAAAACAAAGATGGGGAAGCGCTGTTTCCGCAATTCAATGGCGAACGCTGGCGAAACGCCGCCAATGCGGCCAAAGCGGCTATTGATCAGAGCGAAGCCAACGGCTACGGGTTGTTTCGTGCCCCCGACAACGATCCGGTGAACAATTACCAGCAGCTTTTCCTGGCCCGCAACAACAAAGAGGTTCTGTTTGCGCGCAACCTTGCTGTTAATTCGCATTTCGAACGCTGTGCCAACCCTGTAGGGTATGGAGGTTTCTCAATCTTTTGCCCTACACAGGAACTGGTCGATGCTTATGAAATGGCCAACGGCCAACAGCCCATTACGGGTTACAATCCAGACGGCAGCCCCGTCGTAAACCCAGCTTCGGGTTACCAGGAAACCGGCTTTGCAGCAAGCGCGAGTTCAAAGAACTACCACCCGGCCGGCATAAGAAACATGTATGTAAACCGGGAGCCGCGTTTTTACGCCAGCATCAATTACAACGGTGCGATCTGGAAGGGCAGGGGTATTCAGTTCTGGTTTACCGGACTGGACGGCCGGCAGCGAACGGGTTCCGACTATTGCGTTTCAGGATACCTGCAGAAGAAATACGTGAACCCGACTTCAAACATCCCGGGTAACATCTTTTCGCTGAACACCTTCATTTATTTCCGCCTGGGCGAGTTGTACCTGAATTATGCCGAAGCGCTGAACGAGGCTGATGGTCCGGTGGCAGACGTGTATAAATACATGAACGCGATCCGTGACCGTTCCGGTCTGCCGGGTCTTCCCGCCGGACTTACCAAAGATGCCATGCGCGAACGCATCAGGCATGAAAGACAGATCGAACTGGCTTTTGAAGCGCACCGGTACTTTGATACACACCGCTGGAAAATTGCCGCGCAGGTGGATAACCGGGAAATACACGGCATGAACATCGGGGCCGGCACCAGCCTGACCGATGAAAACTACTACAAACGTGTGGTGATCGAAAAGCGGGTGTTTTTGGCGCCGAAGCATTACCTCTGGCCCATTCAGCAGGCAGAAATCAATAAAAACCAAAACCTCGTACAAAACGTAGGCTGGTAAATTTCCATAAGGCAGCTCATAGCCGGTTTGACCAGCGCAGCGGGGAGACACCCAGGCGCTGGTTTTTTGTTCTAACGCGGCGTAGCGAGGAAGGTCCCGCTGTACGAAGTCCCTGTCTACTGCTTCTGCAGCACGCACGTGATGCGTCGTGTTCGCTATTTCTGGTTCTTGGCTTCCCTCAACCATGCAGGACTTACATGGTTTTCACTCCGTTCAGCCTTGACGCCGGCGCAAAAAAAAGCCCGCCAGATCTCTCCGGCGGGCTTTGTGCGGTTTTAGCCAGGTTAGAACAATGTAAATTCTACCCTGCGGTTTTTCTGACGGCCTTCGGCAGTCTTGTTGCTGGCAATTGGCTGGTTTGGTCCGTAACCGGTTGCTTCAATCCGTGATGCGTTTGCACCCTGGCTTACCAGGTAAGCTTTTACTGATTCTGCACGCTCTTTAGAAAGGCGCAGGTTCAGTGCCATTGAACCGGTATTGTCTGTATGACCAGCCAGTTTCAGGCTGAAGTTCTTTTCAACGAGCAGGGCCGCAACACGGTTCAGCGTTGGATAAGAGCTTGAACGGATGGTTGCTTTACCCAGGTCAAACTCCAGGTTTCTGATCGCCTCGTCAACCACCTTGCGGTCGGCCTCAGTTACGATCACTTTTTCACGAACAACCGGTCTTGGTGTTTTCAGTGGGCATCCTGAACCATCTACAACCGTGTTGGCAGGTGTACCAGGGCATTTGTCAAATTTGTTGGCTACGCCGTCTCCATCCTCATCGCCCATGTCCTGCTCATATTTTTCCATGTCGCGGCGGCTTTGTGCTTCGTGTGCACTCAGCGACCGGCGCAGGTTTTCACTTTCGCGGCTCAGGCCGGGAATCGGGCTGTGGTTAGCCAGTTGCGGCTTGTCGCGACGGCCCAGGGCAACTTCCACACCCGCATACCCGTATGAGAAGTTATCATTTCCGCTGCCATAGTTGTAACCGTCAAAATTGTCACTTTTCACAAAGTTAACCTGGTAACCAAGGTCGATATTTACACCCCTCGATACAGCGATCTTGAAGCCGAGCGCAGCCGGAATAAACCAGTTTTCCTGGTATCCCTGATCAGCAACACCCAGGTTACGGGTGGTAGCGGCAGATGACATGTAACCGGCACCGGCAGCAACATAAGGAGAAAAAAGACTGCGGTCGTTCAGGATGCTGAAGTTAGCCAGGGTAACATTAGCCTTCAGCGCTGCCGACCATTCGATGTGGGTTTTAAACCGCGAATCTTCATAGGCAGGACCTGCAGGTAGACCAGCGGCACGAAGCCCTTCAACGTTACCGGCCAGGAAATCGGCCTGGAGTCCGAAGCTTGGCGTAAATTGTTTTTTCACAAAACCGCCGTAACCCCAGTTTTCGGTCGGTGTGTTAAAGTCGTTGGTTTTTCCCCTGAAAATGGTGTAAGGTGTCAGTACCCCTCCGTTTAGCCCGACAGACCAGGTGCGAAATTCGCGGGGTGTATTTTCTGAAGTCGTCGTTTCCTGTGCGTAAGACTGCGTTGCCAGTGCGCAAAGCGAAAGAATTACGGCTGATTTAGTAATTGTTTTCATATTTCTAGATCTTGTGTTCGTCCCGACCCCCAAGGCCTGAACTGTTGGGACCCGTATTGAAAAGACCTTGCCAACATTGTGCGGAAATGAAACAAACCCGTTACTTTCAGCGGTTTATCTGCCTTTTCCTGCAGACCAGCCTGATCATTCCGGCCTCAAAACACGTCCACTTTTCTGGACAAACGGACGAATCAGCACCCTTGAACTCTAGTAAAGATGTTTTCAGATCAAAAACAATTTGCTAATATTTTTAGTATATTTGAAAACAAATAGGTCGTTATGCAAAAAGACAAGCAGGTAATACATATGGACCTGGACTCGTTTTTCGTCTCGGTCGAGGTTAGGAAAAACCCGGCGCTCGCGGGCAAGCCCGTTATCATTGGCGGGAGTTCTGACAGGGGGGTAGTGGCATCCTGCAGTTATGAAGCCCGGAAATACGGTATTCACTCAGCCATGCCGTCGCGGCTGGCCAGGCAGCTTTGTCCGCAGGCCATTTTTGTAAAAGGCAGCATGGAAGAGTACAGCAAGGAGTCGCAGGTGGTAACCGGGGTCCTGAAAGAGCGTGTGCCCGTGCTGGAAAAAGCAAGCATCGACGAGCATTACATTGACATGACCGGAATGGACCGTTTCTTCGGGGCCATGAAATTTGCGTCCGGCCTTAAAGAAACCATTCTGAAAGAAACAGGGCTGCCGGTCTCTTTCGGGCTTTCTGTCAATAAAATGGTATCAAAGGTAGCGACCAATGAAAGTAAACCGAACGGACAGCTGCAGGTACCTTTCCCGCACGTGCAAACTTTTCTCGATCCGCTGATGATCAGCAAAATTCCCGGGCTGGGCGAGTCGACTTTTCGCAAGCTGAGCGAAATGGGCGTCAGGTATGTGCGCACACTGAAAGAAATTCCGCAGGAGCTGATGTTCAAGATTCTGGGTAAAAACGGCCTGAGTTTATCGCAGAAAGCCAACGGCATCGATCTTTCGCCGATCGTGCCATACCAGGAACGCAAGTCTATCGGCACGCAGCAGACCTTTGAGTCAGATACAATGGATATACCGAAGCTGAAAGCGCTCCTGGCCCGCATGGTGACCGAGTTAACGTTTGAGCTGCGCCAGCAACGCAAATTAACTGCGTGTATTACCGTCACGATCCGGTACAGCAATTTTGAAACGGTTACGCAACAAGCCATGATCCCTTATACCTCACTAGACTCACTGCTCATTGGCAAAGCGCGGGACCTGTTCGATAAAGTATATAAAAAACGTATGCTGCTGCGACTGGTGGGCGTGAAACTTTCCCACCTGGTTAGCGGACATGAGCAGATTGATCTGTACCATACGGCCGAGGAGCGGTACAGCCTCTACCAGGCCATGGACCGTGTCCGGGCGCGCTACGGCATGAACAGCCTTGTCCTGGCCACCGCGCTTGATATGCCGGGCCGTAAATAAGTCTACCATGTTCCTGAACGTACATTCTCAATACAGCCTGCGTTACGGCATCATGGACATTGAAGACCTGGTGCAGGAGGCGAAATTGCACGGCATCGGGGCCTTCGCACTGACAGACATCAACAACGCTACGGGCGCCCTGCGTTTCATCAGGCGCTGCGCCAAACTGGCCCGGGGCACGGCACAAACTGAAAAAGAAGACTTCGAGCCTGCCTATCAGCTTAAGCCCATTACCGGGATCGATTTCCGCGCCGATAACAACTGCCGCTATGTCGGCATTGCGCGCAGCAGGGAAGGCATGCGACAGTTAAACAGCCACCTCACCGATTACCAGCTGCGCGGGGAACCATTCGGTAGCCGTGCTCCGGTGCTGAGCGAAGTTTTTATCATTTATCCCTTCCGCCAGGCGCCCGCCGACCTGCTTGCACATGAATACGTCGGCATTCGGGCAGACGAACTGAACCAACTCTACGGCAAACTCAACGCAGAACTGAAATCGAAACTGGTGTGCTGGCAACCCGTAACCGTTCGCGACAAGTACGACTACCGGCTGCATGAGTACCTGCGGGCCATTGATTGCAATACTTTGCTTGCAAAGGTAGACGATACCCGGAAGTGCCGCCCCGACGAGCGGTTTATGACAGCGGAAAAACTGGCCGCCAGTTATGCCAGCTATCCCTTTATCTGCGAAAACACCCGCCGGCTGGTAGATAACTGTGACCTGTCTGGCTACCTGGAAGAACCGAAGGCGAAAAATAAAAAACACTTTACCGGGAGTGCCGAAGACGACCGTTCACTGCTCAGAAAACTTACCTACGAAGCCTTCCCGTACCGTTATGCCGCCGACGACAGGGAAGCACGGGCCCGCGTTGAAAAAGAGCTCGCTGTGATCGAGAAACTGGAGTTCGTTTCGTACTTCCTGATCGTTTATGACATGATCCGTTTTTCGACCTCACGCGGGTTCTACCACGTTGGCCGGGGCTCCGGCGCAAACAGCATCGTTGCATATTGCCTGAAGATCACCGATGTTGACCCCATGGACCTGGACCTGTACTTCGAGCGATTCCTGAATGAACAACGCAGCAGTCCGCCCGATTTTGATATTGACTACGCCTGGAATGAGCGCGAAGAGGTACAGCGGTACATGTTCGGGAAATATGGTTCTGAGCACGTAGCGCTGCTGGGAACCATGAGCACCTTCGGCGACCGGGCCGTTATCCGGGAAATCGGTAAGGTCCTGGGCCTGCCCAAGTCTGAAATAGATGAATTCAGCGACCCGGCGCGGTCCGGACTGCACAGGGAAAATGCGATGTTCCAACGCATCATGCGGGTGTATGAACGGTTGCGCAAAATGCCCAACCAGCGTTCCATCCACTCAGGGGGCATCATCATTTCTGAGGAGCCCCTGAGTTATTACACGGCGCTTGATCTGCCACCCAAAGGTCTGCCAACCGTGCAGTGGGACATGTATGAGGCCGAGGAGATCGGTTTTGAAAAATTCGACGTGCTGAGCCAGCGCGGAATCGGGCACATTCGCGAAGCAGTAGAGCTGGTCAGGGAAAACCGGCAGCAAACAGTCGATATCCACAACTTCAAGTCGTTCAAACAGGATCCGCTGCTCAATGCAAACCTGCGCAACGCACAGGCCATCGGCTGTTTCTATATCGAATCGCCGGCCATGCGGCAGCTGCTCGGCAAACTGAATTGCAGCGATTACCTGACCCTGGTAGCCGCCAGTTCGATCATCAGGCCGGGAGTGGCGGGCTCTGGCATGATGAAGACCTATATCGAGAATTACCACAATCCGGAAGGGGTTAAATACTTACATCCGGTTATGGAAACGCATCTGAAGGAGACTTTTGGCGTCATGGTATACCAGGAAGATGTGATCAAAATCTGCCATCATTTTGCCGGCCTTGACCTGTCCGATTCTGATGTGCTGCGCAGGGCCATGAGTGGAAAGTTCCGCTCAGAGAAAGAGTTTGCAAAACTCGTGCAGCGCTTCTTTGACAGCGCCCGCCGGCTGGGCCGTGATGAAAGCACCATTACCGAGGTCTGGCGACAGGTCTCATCTTTTGCCGGCTTCAGTTTTTCAAAAGCACACTCGGCGTCGTTTGCCGTAGAAAGTTACCAGAGCCTGTACCTGAAAACATATTTCCCGAAAGAATTCATGGTAGCCGTTCTCAACAATTACGGGGGCTTTTACCCACGCTGGGTGTATGTGCACGAACTGAAGAAAACCGGCGCGCGCGTGCATTTACCCTGCGTTAACCAGAGCGAAATTCAGGTCAGTATAACCGGGAACGATGTCTGGCTTGGCTTCGCAGGGATTCAGGGCCTGGAAAAAAAAGTGGCCTGTTCCATCGTGGAACAGCGCACAGCCGGCGGAAAGTTTCGTAACCTGGGCGATTTTCTGAAGCGCAGCCAGACCGGCCTTGAGCAGGCGCTGATCCTGGCCAGGCTCGGGGCTCTGCGGTTTACCGGCCGAACCAAGAAAGAACTACTCTGGGACATTCACGATTTTTTGGGCCATAGACCGCAAATGAGCAAGGTCCCCGAACTGTTCGAACTGGCAAAAAAAACATTCACCTTACCCGAGCTCGAGCATTCAGAACTGGAAGATGCCTACAATGAGCTTGAATTGCTGGGTTATCCGCTCGGCGTCGACATGTTCAGCCTGTTAAAGACCAGCTACCGCGGCGATGTGCCGGCTGCCCGGCTGCGCGAAAAAATAGGGCAGACGGTAAAAATGGTGGGCAATTATGTATGTGAAAAACCCGTTCGCATGCGCAATAACGGAAAAATGTGGTTTGGTACCTTCCTGGACGCTGCCGGCGATTTTTTCGATACGGTACATTTTCCCGGCGCCTCGAACGGTTATCCGTTCCGGGGGCGGGGTTGTTACCTGATTCTTGGCAAGGTCATCGCAGATTTCGGTGTACCATCGGTCGAGGTGCAGCAGTTTGCCAAACTTGATATCCGCCTTAACCCGGCAGCAGCCGGTTAAGTCTGCGTTAGAAAACTGCGATCCCAATCTTTCCAGACCGGTTCGTAGCCGCGTTTCCTGATCATCTCAGCAATCTCGGCCGGACTCCGCTCGTCTGAAATTTCGAACTGCCCGAGCTCCTGTGCGGGGGCGGTATAACCGCCCGGGCTTGTACGGGAGCCGGCACTGATGCTGGTCACGCCAAGCCCGATCACATGATCCCTGAAACGCTGTTCCTCCCGGGTGGAAAGTGAGATTTCCAGTTCAGAGCTGAACAACCGCCAGGCGCAGATCAGCTGCACCAGTTCCCGGTCACTCATGTGTGTGTCGAACGTCAAAGGGCTGGGTTGCCCTTCCAGTTCAATAGGACGCAGCCGCGGAAAGGAAACCGAAAACCGGGTCTGCCAATAGGTTTTCTCCAGGTACCGCAGGTGCAGGGCGGTGAAAAAACAATCTGTTCGCCAGTCTTCAAGGCCGATCAGCGTGCCCAGGCCAATGCGGTGCACGTTTGCTTTGCCTAAGCGGTCGGGCGTTTCGAGCCGGTAATTGAAATTGGACTTCTTTCCTTTAGGATGGTGTTTGCGGTAATTATCCCGGTGGTAAGTTTCCTGGTAAACAAGCACGGCATGCAAACCTTCGGGTATAAGTACTTCATAGTCAGATTGGTCAAGCGGCTGCACTTCCATAGACAGTTGAGAAAAATGCGGCTTGAGCAGCCGAAGGGCTCGCTGCAGATAATCCACGCCAACAGTCAGGTTTGCCTCGCCGGTAACCAGCAGCACATGTTCATAGCCCATTTGCCTGATCACGGCGGCCTCAGCGAGGATACCCGCAGCATCGAGCGTTTTTCGGGGTATCTTGTTGTCCAGGCTGAACGCGCAATACGTGCAAATATTCTGGCAGGCATTGCTCAGGTAGAGGGGCACGTACATCTGGATGGTACGGCCGAAGCGCTGACGCGTTAACTCCTGGCTTTGCCGGGCCATTTCTTCGAGGTAGGGGGCCGCGGCCGGCGAGATCAGCGCCTTGAAATCTTCAAGCGAGCGTTTGCTGCGGGCCAGCGCCCGCTCCACATCATTTGCCGTTTTGCCGAGGATACTCACTTTGACTTCTTCCCAGTTGTACGAATCAAAAAGTGCTGTGAACATGGCCAAAATTAATGGTTAAGAAAAGCGGTTAAAGGACTGCTGGCTTCAGCGGCGCGGTTTATGGCTGGCAGCTCGGCTTCATAGGCCATCCGGCCGGCTTCCACGGCGAGCCGGAATGCAGCTGCCATACCCGCTGGATCGCCGCTTGCCGCGATCGCTGTATTGACGAGAACCGCGTCTGCACCGATCTCCATGGCCCGGGCGGCGTGCGAGGGCGCACCAATTCCCGCATCAACAATGACCGGCACCCGGCTCTGTTCAATGATGATCTCAAGAAAGTCAAGTGTCTTCAACCCTTTGTTCGTGCCGATCGGGGCGCCGAGCGGCATGACCGCGGCCGTTCCGGCCTCCTCGAGCTGTTTGCAAAGCACCGGGTCCGCATGGATGTAGGGCAAGACAATAAAACCCAGCCTGGCCAGGGCCTCTGTAGCCTTCAGCGTTTCTACCGCGTCAGGGAGCAGGTACTTCTGGTCAGGGTGTATTTCCAGTTTGAGCCAGTTTGTTTCCAGTGCCTCCCGGGCCAGCTCTGCAGCAAAGATTGCCTCGCGTGCATTCCTTGCGCCCGATGTGTTGGGCAGCAGGCTGATGCCCGGATGGTCAAGGGAACGGATCATTTCGTCGTTTTCTCCGGACCCGATGCGTTTCAAGGCGACCGTTACCAATTCAGATCCCGAAGCCAGCACAGCCTGTTCCATAAGCGCGGTACTGCCAAATTTGCCCGTACCCAGGAACAGGCGCGAACCAAATGATTTTCCAGCTATCGTTAATATTGACATGTCAGTAATTCGTTTATTATGTTGATTGTTTGACGCTTATCTTTCGAACGGCTCAACAGTCCCGACACTGCTACACCAGCAATACCGCTTGCCGCAAGCGCTGGGAGGTCGGCCAGTGTGATTCCGCCGATTGCATAAATGGGTATGACCGTCCCGGCCGAGCCCAGCGCCTTAAGCATTCTTTGATACCCCTCCAGCCCGAGGATGGGACTGAGTTTTGCTTTTGTGGTGGTATAAGCAAAGGGACCTAAACCAATGTAGTCGCAGCCTTCTGCCACACGCTGCAGAACGTCTTCGAGGGTATTGGCTGTGCCGCCAATGATCTTGCCGGTGCCAAGCCGCATGCGCGCTGTACCCACCGCCACGTCTGACAGGCCAAGATGCACACCGTCTGCACCTGTTTCAAAGGCGAGTTCAGGGTGGTCATTGACAATAAAGGTAGCGCCGTACCCGGAGCAAAGCTGCCTTACCTGTTCGGCCAGACGTCTACGCTCATCTTCACCTCCGTTTTTGTGCCGGAGCTGTATCCAGCCGCATCCTGCGTCCAGTACCTCGGTTATATGGCGCAGCTGTTCTTTGTTTGTTTCGCCCTGCGAAATGTATTGTACTCTATTCATCGTGGTAAGCAAGCAGGCCCGGGTGACTGGCCAGGCGTTTTTCGGTATAGTGTTTAGCGGTGCTGCAGGCGTTTTGCAGATCCAGTCCACGGGCCAGGCCGGCTGCAACGGCGCTTGAAAAAATACAGCCAGACCCGTGCTTTGGCCAGAGCCTTGTTTCCCCTGGTAAAAAAGTAGCCCTGAGTTCACCGTCCTGGAACAGGTAGTCAGTGCCGCGGCTGGCCTCCAGATGCCCGCCTTTAAGCAATACGGCCGTGTGTCTGGAGAGCGATGCCGCTGCATGGAAAGGATCTGCTGTGGCAGATAGGGCGCAGGCTTCGCCGGCATTTGGTGTAAGCAGGGTCATTCGGCTTAAAACAGCGGCAATTTCGTCCCGCCCGGGCAGTTCAAAGAGCGTAAAGCCAGAACTGCTTTGAAGCACCGGGTCCCAGACCAGCCGTAGACCAGGCTTCAGCGCGTGAAGCGCTTCCAGCAGCGCGGCCAGCAGGGGCATGTCCCGCACCAGCCCGATCTTCACTGTCCCAACCCTGCAAGCCGCCAGCAAGGGCGTTACCTGCGCCAGAATCTGGGCCAGCGACAGCCAGTTAACTGAAATAACGGTCGCTGGCGTTTGCACCGTAAGGGCAGACAATGCGGCCAGGCCCTGGCAGTGCAGCTGCTCGAATGTCTTGACATCGGCAAGTACACCCGCACCGCCGCTGGGATCGTAACCGGCTATACTGATGACCAGGGGTCTTTCTTGTTCCATGTTTCTTGTATACTTAAATAAGCTGCGACGGGATCGCCGGCCTGCCAGATGCTGCCAAGCACCGCAATGCTTGCAAATCCCCTGTGCAGCAGCTCGCTGCAGTTGTTTCCGGTTATCCCGCCAATGGCCACCATTCTGATCTGCGGCAGAGGCGGTGCCGAGACCTGGTTGCCGCCTGCACCGTACCCCGGCTTGGAAATGCTCTGAAATACCGGACCAAAGAATGCATAGCTGTATTGGTGCCCGGGTGGCAGGCCGGTGTCGCCTGCATGAACAGAGGTCGAATACACAATGTCAGGCTCGAAACGGCTTCGGCTATGCCTTGCCTCTGTACGGTCATGCAGCCTGCGGGTACCCGCTTGTTCAGCCAGGTCGTGGTGCTGGTGCAGGGCAACCCGGTTCCTGAACTCCGGCCTGATACCCGCCAGATAGGCCAGCTGCCCCGACCTGGACAGACCGGGCTTACGCAGGTGGAAGTATTCCATGCCCGCAGCGAACATCTGGTTTACCTGGGCGAGTTCGTTGTGAACCAAATCCGGATGCGAGACAACGACTAGCATTACAGGTAAATTTCGCTGCCCTGCTTTTTAAACGCTTCGGCCTTTTCGAAAAGTCCGGCCGCGGCAGAATCCCGTATTTCCTGAGTAATCTTCATGGAGCAGAACTTGGGCCCGCACATGGAACAGAAGTGTGCCACTTTAGCCCCTTCAGCCGGGAGTGTTTCGTCGTGGTATTCGCGGGCTGTATCCGGATCCAGCGAGAGGTTGAACTGGTCTTCCCACCTGAATTCGAAACGTGCCTTACTCAGGGCATTGTCGCGGTATTGTGCACCCGGATGGCCCTTTGCCAGGTCTGCGGCATGCGCGGCAAGCTTATAGGTAATGACGCCGTCTTTAACATCTTTGCGATTTGGCAGTCCGAGGTGCTCTTTGGGGGTTACATAACAAAGCATGGCCGTACCGAACCAACCGATCATCGCCGCGCCGATGGCCGAGGTAATGTGGTCGTAACCGGGCGCTATATCGGTGGTGAGCGGGCCGAGTGTATAGAAGGGCGCTTCTTTACAGGTAGCCAGCTGCTTGTCCATGTTTTCTTTGATCAGGTGCATGGGCACATGGCCGGGTCCTTCAACCATAACCTGCACATCATGTTCCCAGGCAAGCGTGGTAAGCTCGCCAAGCGTTTCGAGTTCGGCAAACTGCGCCGCATCGTTGGCATCGGCAATGGAGCCGGGGCGAAGACCGTCTCCGAGCGAGAAAGCTACATCGTACGCTTTCATGATCTCGCAGATCTCCCCGAAATGCGTATACAGGAAGTTTTCCTGGTGATGGGCCAGGCACCATTTCGCCATGATGCTGCCCCCGCGCGAGACAATTCCGGTGAGCCGGTTTGCCGTAAGCGGAATGTAACGCAGCAGCACGCCGGCATGAATGGTGAAATACGATACACCCTGTTCGGCTTGTTCGATGAGCGTATCGCGGAAAATCTCCCAGTTCAGGTCCTCTGCCTTGCCGTTTACCTTCTCAAGCGCCTGGTAAATAGGGACCGTACCGATCGGAACCGGCGAGTTGCGGATGATCCACTCACGGGTCTCATGAATATTCTTACCGGTAGAAAGATCCATGATCGTGTCGGCACCCCAACGGCAGGCCCAGACCGCTTTTTCCACTTCCTCCTCTATAGATGAGGTCACGGCGCTGTTGCCGATATTTGCGTTTATTTTGACCAGGAAGTTCCGGCCTATGATCATGGGTTCGCTTTCAGGATGATTGATGTTGTTTGGGATAATGGCCCTGCCCGCAGCAATTTCCTGGCGCACAAATTCAGGAGTAATTGACCCCACTGGGGTGTTTGCGCCGAAACTGTGTCCCTGGTGCTGGTGCAAAAGCTGTCCCGTCGCGCGCTGTTCTTCCAAACGCTGGTTTTCCCTGATGGCCACGTACTCCATTTCCGCCGTAATGATACCCCGCTTTGCATAGTGCATCTGGGTAACATTTGCGCCCGCGGCGGCACGGAGCGGCCTGGAAACATGGGTAAACCGCAGGGCATCCAGGCTGGAATCGGCAGCGCGCTCACGACCGTAGGCAGAGCTGATGCCCGGAAGCATCTCGACATCGCCCCGCGACAAAATCCATGATTCGCGCAGCTTCGGCAAGCCGGCGCGGATATTAATGGCGGCAGCGGCATCGGTATAGGGCCCGCTCGAGTCATACACCGTTACCGGCTCGTTGGGTTCGGTTTGCCCGTTACTGAGCCGGGTAGGGCTCAGGATAATTTCGCGCATGGCCACGCGGATGTCGGGAAACAGGGTTCCCGGTACATGAATTTTCCGTGAACCGGACACCGGTCCGGTCGAGATGCCTGCCGTTTCGGGCACCTGGTCTTCTTTGCGTGTTGTACGCATGCTGTTTTGTTGCATGATTAACCTCCTTGTGTGGCTTTGACAATCAAGACCTGGTCGCCGGGTTTTAGCTGGTAAGCGGCATGCTGCTGACGGGTAATAACCAGTTCATTGACGGCAACGGCAATGCCAAGCGTTTCCTGGCCAGAATACATGGCAACCACCGCTTCCAGACTGGTGCCCGGGGCAATTTCCAAAGAATTGTTGTTGAGTGTGATGATCATTCCTGGTACATTTATACTTCAGGAGCGACCAGCATGACGCATGCAGAAAGCACACGTAAAGGCAGCTTACTTTTCCCTGCGGCAGTACTAACTGCATCAGGTTCGAAGGGTATTATCTCAGCGCAACGGCACCCCTAAAGTCTTTCAAAGGTAAAGATAAGGAACAGGGATGCAAACACTTTTTTGATTTTTATCAGTTTTGACCAATCCTATGCCTTTATAAATTCGCTGAAAACCATCTTTTTAAGCGATCTGCGACACGATCTGCAGCCGGTCTGTGGCGATACGTAAAACTTTTCAACATTACCCCAATACGGCAATAATTTGCTAAATTCGCAAGGTTATAGAACAACCTTAAAAATACGCCCCCAGCGGGACCAGACAGTATATGGC
Organism: Pedobacter yulinensis; assembly: GCF_003029735.1. Taxonomy (GTDB): domain Bacteria; phylum Bacteroidota; class Bacteroidia; order Sphingobacteriales; family Sphingobacteriaceae; genus Pedobacter; species Pedobacter yulinensis. The sequence continues at coordinate 743,200 of NZ_KZ686269.1, read as the reverse complement.
AGAAGATTTAGAAAATCAGGCACAACACGACCGCATTATCCCGATTAATATAGAAGAACAAATGAAATCCGCCTACATCGATTATTCGATGTCGGTAATCGTATCGCGGGCGCTGCCCGACGTTCGTGACGGATTGAAGCCCGTACACCGGCGGGTATTGTTCGGTATGCTGGATCTGGGTGTAACAAGCACCAAACCACACAAGAAATCTGCGCGTATCGTAGGCGAGGTGTTGGGTAAATACCATCCACACGGCGACTCTTCGGTTTACGATACCATGGTGCGTATGGCGCAGGACTGGAGCCTGCGGTACCCGATGGTAGACGGACAAGGTAACTTTGGCCACATTGACGGCGACAGCCCGGCGGCCATGCGTTACACAGAAGCCCGGTTTGCGAAAATTGCAGAGGAAATGCTGGCCGATATCAATAAGGATACGGTCGATTACCAGCTGAACTTTGACGACTCGCTGCGCGAACCAACCGTTCTGCCAGCCAAAATACCCAACCTGCTTGTCAACGGTGCCTCGGGTATTGCTGTAGGTATGGCCACCAACATGGCTCCGCACAACTTAACCGAAACCATTGATGCCACCGTTAATTATATAGACAACACCGAAATCAGCATTGCAGAGCTGATGAAATTCATCAAAGCTCCGGATTTCCCGACGGGAGGTATCATTTATGGGTATGCCGGCGTACAGCAGGCCTTCGAAACCGGCCGCGGCCGGGTGGTCATGCGCGCCAAGGCTGAGATTGAGACGATACGTGACCGCGAAGTCATTATTGTAACCGAAATCCCATATCAGGTTAACAAAGCGCAGATGATCGAGCGCACTGCTGAACTGGTCGGTGAGAAAAAGATCGAAGGCATTTCGAACATCAAAGATGAGTCGAACAAGGACGGAATACGTATTGTATACGAGATTAAACGCGACGCGAACGCCTCTATCGTTTTAAACAACCTGTATAAACAAACAGCGCTGCAAACCTCATTCAGCGTAAACAATATTGCCCTGGTTAAAGGACGGCCGCAGTTGCTGAACCTGAAAGACCTGATCAAATATTTCGTCGAGCACCGCCATGAGGTGGTGATTCGCCGTACCCGGTTTGAGCTGGCAGAGGCCGAAAAACGCGCACACATCCTGGAAGGTTTGCTGATCGCACTGGACCACCTGGACGAGGTGATCCGGCTCATCAGAAATTCGGCTACGCCGGAAGATGCCCGCCAGGGGCTGATGGACCAGTTTGGTCTGAGCGATATCCAGGCGCGTGCCATTCTCGACATGACGCTGCGCCGGCTTACCGGACTGGAGCGCGACAAGATCAAGGAAGAATATGCGGAACTGATGAAAACCATCGACTACCTGAAGTCTGTTCTGGCTGATGAAGGTCTGCGTATGCAAATCATCAAAGACGAACTGCTCGAGATCCGCGAAAAATATGGTGATGAGCGCCGTACACAGATCGTACATTCGGGCGAAGACATGAGCATGGAAGACTTTATCGAAGACGAAGAAGTCGTGATCACCATCTCGCACGAAGGCTACATTAAACGCACCCCGGCTACAGAATACCGGACTCAGGGCCGCGGCGGAAAGGGTTCAAAAGGAGGTACTTCGAAGAACGAAGATTTTATTGAACACCTGCTCGTTGCAACCAACCACAATTACATGCTCTTCTTTACCGAGGCAGGACGCTGTTTCTGGCTGCGCGTTTACGAAATCCCGGAAGGGAACCGGACGGGCAGGGGCCGGGCCATTCAGAACATCATCAACATTCCTAAAGAAGAAAAGATCAAGGCCTACATCAAGGTGAAGAACCTGAAGGATCAGGAGTACCTCGAGAACAATTACATTATCATGTGTACCCGTCAGGGCACCATCAAAAAGACTTCGCTCGAGGCCTACTCACGTCCGAGGGTTAACGGCATTAACGCCATTAACATCAACGAAGGTGACCAGCTGCTCGAAGCCTGCCTGACTGACGGCGCGAGCGAGATCGTGATGGCACTGCGCTCCGGCCGGGCCATTCGTTTCAATGAAGCGACCGTCAGGCCGATGGGCCGTACGGCAACCGGTGTGCGCGGGGTAACGCTTGCACATGAAAAAGACGAGGTAATTGGCATGATTGCTGTGAACAATCCGGACGTAACCGTACTGGTTGTTTCAGAAAAAGGTTACGGCAAACGTACTGACATCGACGATTATCGCGTTACAAACAGGGGCGGTAAAGGCGTGAAGACCATTAACGTCACCGATAAAACCGGCGAACTGGTGGCCATTAAAGACGTAACTGACGCAGAAGACCTGATGATCATTAACCGCTCAGGCATCGTTATCCGCATTGCGGTAAGCGAACTGAGGGTCATGGGTCGGGCAACGCAGGGTGTCAGGCTGATCACGCTGAAGGGTGATGACGAGATCGCATCTGTGGCCAAGATTGAGCATGAGGACGATGCCGCAGAAGAAAATGCGACAGAAAACCCGGCTGGAATGCCTGAAGGGCAATCGGAAGGTGATGCTCAGAATGGCGATGCACCGGCTGAAACTGAAGAATAATTGCTAAATTCATACAAACAAAGTAGATAACATGATGAACAAAACACTTTTAACCATATTGCTTGCTGGATCAGCCAGTATTGCATTTGCACAGAAAAGTGAGATCACTCAAGCGAAGAATGCCTGGAACTTGTTCCAGATCTCCGCAGGTAACAACTCAGTGGCGCTTGATAAAAAGCTGAACGATCTCAAAGCCGGATTGCAACATGCTGAAGCCGCAACTGTTCATGAGAAAACCAAAACCGCTCCGGATGCCTGGTCGCACAAGGCATTATTTGCTTCTGCCATCGCTGTCGTGGACACGGTTAACCTGCAGAACTCTGAGTCATTCCAGAAAGTTGCTGAAGAAGCCTTAGCGAAAACCAAGGAACTGGACACTAAAAATGCGGAGAAAGAAGCAATTGCTACTGCAGAAGTCAACATTCAAAACGCTGTAAAGGTTCGCGCTTATACCGCTTACAACAAAAAGGACTATAAAAACGCGCAAAAATATTTTGAGCAGATCACGGCTATCAATCCTAAAGATACTGCCATGTTCAAGAACGCGGCCGTAATGGCGAGCCTGGTTCAGGATTATCCAGCAGCGATAGCAAATTACAAAAAGTACGCAGCTTTTAATACGGCAGATGCAAAGGAAACCTACAGTGAGATGGTTAACCTGAGCATGAACCACTTAAAAGACACCGCTGCTGCCGTAGCCATTGCCAAAGAAGCAGCTGCGAAATTCCCGACTGATGATTACTTCGTCCAGGTAGAGACGCAGTACTACATCAACAAGGGCGACATTGCCAAGTCTGAAGAGATGATCGACAAACTGCTGGCCAAGAACCCGAACAATTCGATGTACCAGTACCTGAAAGGTGATGTTTATTACAAACAGGCACTGGCGGCACAGGCAGCAAAGAACAAAATCGACATCAAAAAAACGAAGGAGATCGCTGCAGCAGATAAAAAGCTCGTTGGGCTGATTGACCAGGCCTTGCCATATTACAAGAAAGCAGCTGAACTTGATCCGAAAAACCGCGCAGCGCTTGAAAGTCTGCAGCAGATTTACGGTTTTAAAAACGACAATGCCAACTACGAGGCAATCAAAAAGCAGATCGCAGCCTTACCGGCCAATTAATCTGACTGGTTGAAAAGGAGAGAGGGACAAGCAAAATTGTCCCTCTTTTTTTTTAATTTTGTTTGCACACATCCAGAACCAGCCGCAGTGAAATCCTGCCGGCGCATGAAAACTGCGTTACCGATGAAACACAACCGATACCTCTTCCTGATCCTGACGCTCGCAGCTTATTTCCCGGCGGCTGCACAGACCACCCAACTGCTTGTTGCAAAGAATGCCGTAGGCAAGCTCCAGGCGGCCATTTCCAATAAGGCAGATGAAAAGACCCAGCTTGGCATTCTTGGTGAAGGCATTAAAGCCAGCGAAAATGCAAGCAAGGACCGTAAAACCCGGAAATACCCTGAGACATGGGCTATTAATGCTTACCTGGCATCGTACGTTGCGATTCTGGACAAAGATGAGGCGAATTCAGACCGCCACTTCAAGATGGCTCAGGCGGCAATTGATTCGGCCAAACGGCTGGACCGCTTCCAGGACAATTCTGGTCTGATCGCGGCCTCTGTGCACAACATTTACATTAAACGTCAGGACAAGGGCAATACGGCATTTAAAGAAAATGATTTCAAAGCCGCTTTCGATGAGCTCAAAGCCGTGAGCGACTTCCTGCCAAAAGATACGGCGCTCGCTGTCAATGCCGCCATCGCTGCACAAAACATGAAAAACTATGACGAAGCGCTGGTGTATTTTAACCGCGGCATAGAAAACGGAGTAAAGAACCCGGCGGTCTTCCAAAATATGGCCTATATCTATTCAGCTAAATTCCTTCCAGAAGATGCGATCAGGATTTTAGAGAAGGGCATCAGCGTAAACCCGTTCAATACCTTTCTGAATAACGATTACATCAACCTGTTGCTCGACAATGAGAAATTTGAAAAAGCAACGACCGTTATCGATGCGACCCTGAAAGTAGAAAAGACCAGCAAATTGCTCTATTATCTGTATGGCTACCTGCAGCAAACCACAAAGAATAACAACCAGACCGCACAACTCGCGTATAACAAAGCCATTGACCTGGACCAGAACTATTTTGATGCACTATACCAACTCGGACTGGCTTATATCAACAGCGCCAATGAATCGATCAGGGGCGCCACCAAGAACCTGGAACAATTTAATTCGCTCATTAACCGGGCGCAGCTTTCGCTCATGCATGCGCATGAAGTGAACCCGAACGACCGGCAAACGATCCAGCTGCTTATCGAGATTTACTCACGGAAAAACAGCCTGGACAAAGTGCAGGAATTGAAACAGAAACTGCAGGAACTTTAAAAACCCGTTTTTACCAGACACCGACATGCCTAACAAAGAATTTCCAACAAATTATTTCAGGTATACATTATTGCTGCTTTTGCTGTGCTCGTCGGGTACTGTGATTGCACAGCGCACACCTTCTTATTACCCGGTCAATATCGTAAAAGGCAAACCTTTCGCCGGATCGATCGTGACCGATCTGCAAGGCATCAGTTATGACCTGACCGCACCGCGGGGTACGGTCTACGTGCTGAACTTCTGGTTCATCAATTGCGCACCATGCCGTACCGAAATGCCCGAATTAAATACGCTCGTTAAAAAGTACAAGACAGACAGCGTTATTTTCCTGGCTGTTGCAAACGACGGCGCTGCAGCGTTGAAGCAGTTCCTGGCTAAAGACGACGTAGCATTTGATTACCGAATCGTGCCATCGGGTAGGGGTTTTGCGCAGCAGCAGGGCGTAAAAGGATACCCTACGCATGCTGTAATTGCCAAAGATGGTACGGTGTCATTTGTCACTGCGGGTTTATCAGACCAGACCATTCCCATGCTGGAACAAGCCATTCGTGCTGAGCTGCGCCGGGGAAAAGAAAATGAAAAGTCCGAGTAATGCCTAAGGGGAAACAGCACGCGCTGGCTAACGCATCAATTCTTGTCTTTGATCATTCGGCGACCGACGGCTGTTTCGGCCCTCGGCCTAACGATCAGTCTGGACAGATAGTGAGCACTTTGCCGACAAATTCCCTAACGACTCAGATCAGGCATTGAATTCTTTCGAAGTACCATCGTGCATACAACGATGACCAGAAAATTTTTCAGACAGCACACCATGGCGTTATCGTTTCACTGACTATCTTAACTCAAAAAATCTTTTTTGCATTTGATAACTTCAGGAGAAAGGGCAAACAAGACAGGAACTTAACATAATATTAATTATAAGACAACCGGAGTCTAATAAGATAAGTTACTTGGGTTAATCTGCATCAACACGCTGTCTGGATGCCTGCCATCAAGGGATTACCAAGGGTCAGCCTGTGGCACACTTAATCATACAATGTACCAGGATCGCCCCATAAGACGCGAAGGCATTTGTCGCTACGTGGCTGATATTTTGGAAATTGCCGCCGCAGCCCGGCAAACATGAATCAGCAATGACTGCAACAGGCCAATGCCGAACCTGTCCGAAACTGCTTGCTCATTTCAAGGCAAAGCTGGCAGGAAATTACTATGAATGATCAGTGTAAGCCCCTAACTTAAGTGCCGGCATAGGCCTGCTCAATCACAGCCAGATCGAGCTTACGCATTTGCATCATGGCTTGCATCACGGCATCTGCTTTTTTTCGGTCCGGGTCACTCATGAGTTCGACCAGCCGCGGTGGCGTTATTTGCCAGGAAACGCCAAATTTGTCTTTCAGCCAGCCGCACATAGAAGGCTCACCGCCATCGGCAATCAGCGCGTTCCAGTAATAATCGATCTCTGATTGATCAGCACAAGGAACCATAAATGAAACGGCCTCTGTAAAATGCCGGGCCGGGCCGCCGCCGAGGGCTGCAAATGCAGACCCGTTCAACTCGAACGCTACGACTAAAGCCTTGCCGTCAGGCCCCATCATGCTCGACGTGATTTTGCTGTCTTTGAATATGTTAACATAATAATTTGCCACCGCCTCTGGATCGCGGTCAGACCATAAAAAAGTCGTAAATTTTGACATCATGCTGTATGTTAAGTGCACCAGCAAAGTTAGAGACGATAAACCGGCTGCATGCGTGCAGCTGCGACATTTATCCGGGGCATTTCAGACATTTACGGTGGCGGCGTGCCTTATAGCCAATCAATGCCCTTTTTCAATAGAGCCAGCGTATGCGCCTCATCAGACCCCGCATTCGGTTGGTGGTTGTAAGCCCAGTTCGCCTGCGGCGGCAGGCTCATCAGGATTGACTCGATCCGCCCGTTTGTTTCCAGTCCGAATTTCGTTCCCGAGTCGTATACCAGGTTAAATTCCACATAACGGCTGCGCCTCAGGTATTGCCATTGTTTTTGCTGCTCTGTGAAATCGCGGTCGCGGTTCCGGTCAATCAATTCCGTATAAACGGGCAGAAAAGTACGACCCACATCAACCGAAAAGTCCAGGATCTTTGACCAGTCCAGCCCGGTATTGTCAGGTTTCAGGCGGTCATAAAAGATCCCTCCTATGCCGCGGGTTTCCTGGCGGTGGCGAATAAAAAAGTAGTCGTCTGCCTGCGCCTTGAAGCGCGGATAAAAGCCTGGATCATAGGCATCGCAGGTCTTTTTGAGCTGATGGTGAAAAAATCGCGCATCATTTTCAAACACATAGTGCGGCGTCAGGTCTATGCCGCCGCCAAACCAGCGGGTGTTTTCATCCATCTCAAAATAACGGATGTTCATATGGATGATCGGAACCAACGGGTGAACCGGGTGAATCACGATCGAAACGCCTGTAGCAAAAAAATCTTCGGCGTCAACCCTGAAGGCTTTTTTCACAGAATCAGGCAGTTTTCCATGCACAGCAGAAAAATTTACGCCGCCTTTCTCGATCACTGCGCCGCCCTGCATGATCCGGGTGCGGCCCCCGCCTCCCCCCTCGCGTTCCCATAATTCTTCCTGGAATTTTCCTTTTCCGTCGGCCTGTTCCAGTCCGGCGCAAATCTCATCCTGTACCTGCCGGTACAGGCTATCTACCTGCTCTTTAAACATAAGCCAAAGTTACACCCAAAAAAGCGCTAAAACAGCCCCGGAATTTGATAGTACAATCTTTTGACATTTACTACTCCTCGATAAAGTCCAGATCACGGCCATAGGTTTCATCCAGGTTGTAAAGGGCGATATACGCAAGCGCTACGGTTAGCACCGCCACTGCGAGCGCCGCGTTCACAATGCACATGCTGCCACGAAGCCAGGTAAACAGCATGGTAACCGGAATCAGCGAGCCGCGCACCACATTCGGTACGGTGGTGGTTACAGTGGCCCGGATGTTTGTTCCGAACTGCTCTGACGCGATGGTTACAAACACTGCCCAATAACCTGTAAAAATACCGAAAACCACACACAGGGTGTAAAAACCCGTTGCGGTAAGCTGATTGGAAAAAAGATAATAGAGGATAGCAAGGAACGTCAGCGTCAGGAACACGAAAACGATTTTTTTCCGGGTCCGAAACAGCTGGCTGAGCGCACCGGTCAGAAAATCGCCCAAAGAAATGCCGATATAGGTAAACATAACCCCTTTGCCGCTGTCTAACATATCTTTGGAATTCAGCGCCTTGCCAAATTCGGGCGCAATTCCGACCAGGATGCCCACCACAAACCAAAGTGGAACAGCGATCAGAATGCAGTTCAGGTATTTAAAGAGCCGCTTTCGCGAAGCAAGAAGCATGAAGAAATTGCCTTTTTCGGCCCGGCCTTTTTCCATGCTTCGAAACATGCCTGACTCATACACCCCTACCCGCAAGAGCAGCAGGAGCAGCCCAAGGCCGCCGCCTACAAAAAATGCCGTACGCCAATGGAAAAGGTCGCCCACAAAATAGGCCGCGACTGCGCCGCTTAAACCAATACCAGCAACCAGCATGGTCCCGTAACCACGTTTCTCTTTGCTCATGCTTTCGCTGACCAGGGTAATGCCGGCACCCAGCTCTCCGGCCAGGCCAACACCAGCTATGAAACGCAGTACGGCATAACTGGTCACATCATACGCAAAGCCGTTTAGGATATTGGCTGCAGAATACATGAGAATTGAGCCGAAAAGCACAGACAGCCTGCCTTTTTTATCGCCAAGGATGCCCCAAAGAAAACCTCCTGCCAGCAGGCCTGCCATTTGCCAGTTCATCAGGTACAGACCGGTCTGGGTAATTTCGGCCGCAGGCACGCCAATTTCGGCCAGGCTTTTGTTTTTTATGATCAGGAAGAGCAGGAGGTCGTAAATATCAACAAAGTAGCCAAGCGAGGCAACAAGAACCAGGAAACCGATGTTGCGATTGGATGAAGCGGGGGTCATTTTTAAAGTTTGGTTGCGAAAATTACGCAATTTCCAGGATTGAACCGCATCAAATTCAACTGCGCTTAAACGAACAAAGCCCCGGGAATTCCCGGGGCTTCGCATACTTTCAGGCTACCGAAAGACTACATAGGTGGAGTCTTGGTGGTATCTGGAGGTGTGGTAGGCGGTGTAGTCGTTCCCGACGTATCCGACGTTGGAGTGGTCGTTGAGGTAGAGTCCGTCGCGGTGCTGTCAGAACTGTTTGACATATCTTTTGACGAACTGCATGCTGAAATGCCCACAGCCAGTGAGGCAATAAAAGCAAGACTTAACATTGTTCTTTTCATAGGTTCAAATTTTGTTACGATAATATAAACGAACAGGCAGCAATTTAGTTTTGAAGGGCTTAAAAAAACTGCATGGTTCTTTTTACCAAAGCTTCATGTCTTATTTTACCGATGCGGCAATGCCGTCTGTTACGAAGAGAAGGCCGTTGGCCGACACGATATCGGGGATGGTGATGCGTGCACTGTTTGCCCACCAGTTTCCATCTTTCAAGGTAATCTTTAACATGCCGCCTGAAATGGTTTTCAGCTCCAAGCCTTCTTTCAGATCGGCCGATTTATAGCGGCCTGCAACGATATGCGCTTCGAGCAGTGCTTTAAGCTTACTCCGTTGTGCTGCAGACATCAGTTGTTCAAATTTTGCAGCCTGGATTTTACCGAAAGCGGCATTGGTCGGCGCAAACAGCGTAAACGCGCCCTTGCCGTTCAATAGCGAGGTAAGGCCGGCTGAGTTGATCGCCGAAGCCAGAATGGTATGGTCTTTCGATTCCGTCAGGTTTTTAATCAGGGATTGGTCTGGCTTCAGTATGGCCCCTCCAACCATAACGCCAACCGCCGTGTCGCGGCTCATCGTTGTATCGGCCATGTTCATGGTCGTGTCGGTTTCATGGGTGGCTATCAGCGTATCGGTAGCGCCGGCGCGCTGACCTGACTGGCATGCGCCACAGCCAATCAGTATTCCGGCAGGAATGAGGCAGTTGATTATCAATTTTTTCATGTTCGGCGTGGTGACAGACCAACCTTGGTCGTGGTTCGGTCGATTAGCACAACAGCATTTTCTCTGCTTTGTTTGAGCGGTATTGGTTTAAGTGCCCACGTGCCATCTCGCCTGGCCGGACCGTTTTGGTACAGATACCGCCCAACGCACGAACCGACAGGAAAGATCGTTTCCAAACTTTAAAAGCCGGTAAATGTTTATGATCTTTAGAGCGATGCAGGTTTCACCCAACACCCTAAAATGGGCCATGCGCCTTTACCCTCCCCTGTTCTTCCAGCGGATCTGGGTAAAAAAGTTCTCGCCCGATTACCGGAGCGTGACGGTCAAAATTGCCAAAAGTTTTCTTAACAAAAATTACAACGGCTCGATCTTCGGCGGTACAATCTATGCCGCCACCGACCCGTTTTACGCCATTTTATTCGACCAGCTGCTGCAACGCCGCGGTTTCAAGGTCAGGGTCTGGCTCAAAAGTGCATCGATCCAGTACCTCAAGCCGGGCCGTGGCTCGCTTTATTTCACCATCAGTATTACCGATGAAATGCTCGCTGAAGCAGACGCGACGCTACGCAGTAACGGCAAATTTGTAAAAGCATATCCCATGGAGATTACCAACAATGCGGGCGAACTTTGTGCAAGTGTCTTAAACGAAGTTTACATCAGGAACCTGCACCAGGGCGAAGCAGCGGCCGTGGCATACTAGTTTACCTGCGACCGGGACCGGCGGGAAAATGAAATTTTAACCTGCCGCTTTCTGCCCCGCGATTTTTCGAGACCGTATCAGGACTGAAGACCTTCTTAAGGCCAGCCACCGGCATCGGGCTATAAAAGTTATTGGGATCTTTCCTCACGGGCATATTGCTGTAAAACCCATCCAGCCGTCGAACGGGCATCGCTGTGCCCTCCCCGGGCAATGTTTTTGTAAAGAGCCAAATGGTGTTCAAGCCAGCAGCCGTATCAGGATGCAGCCGCGGTTCAGTTTTTTGCTGAGAGCGTGCCTGCAAGACCGTTAAGCACAGTCCAGCGGCCGTCAAGGCCAATCTGTAAACAGAAGAATGTTTCATTGGTTTATACGTATAGGTCGCGGACGTAACCGCCAACAGGTAAGATGCCACTGCCTGAGACTTTCCATAAATAAATCGAAAATTATTTCCTGGCCCGTATCATGCGGTCTTTTCCATGCATGTCTTGACGCAATTCCACATGACTGAAGCCTGAGAGGGTGAGGTGCTCCAGGAGTTCCCCTGAATAATCCGGATTGATTTCAAAGAACAGGTAACCGCCTTTCTTCAGGTCCTGAGCGGCTATGGCAGCGATTGCTTTATAAAACACGAGTGCATCATTGTCGGGCACGAACAAGGCCAGCTCCGGTTCATGCATCAGCACGTTAATGTGAAGCGAGGACCGGTCAGCATCGGGAATGTAAGGTGGATTGCTGATCATGACGTCGAATGGCTGACCGGTTTCATACGCCAAAACATCTGCGCATAGGAACCGGATGTTGGTCTGGTACCGGCTTGCATTACCCCTGGCCACTTTCAGCGCCGCTTCCGAAATATCGAGGGCTGAGACCGCCGCTGCCGGCAGTTTGTGTTTCAGCACAACCGCAATGCAACCGCTTCCCGTGCAAAAGTCCATGACAGACAGTCCGGAACCATCCTGCGTTTTTTCCGCGACGGTCTTTATGGCCCAGTCAACGAGCTCTTCTGTTTCGGGCCGCGGAATGAGCACATGTTCATTAACGGTAAATTCGAGGCCGTAAAAATGTGCCTGCCCGGTAAGCTGCTGTAAAGGGGATCCGCCTGCCAGGCGAGTAAGCGCACGCCTGGCAAGGTCAATGAAATCCGCGTCAGCATGGCTTCCAAGCGCCAGCAGATAACCGCCACGGTCCAGCCGGAGATGGTGCATCGTAAATTCAGCAAAGATGGTTGCTGCCTCGTCTCGTGCATACAGGTTGGATAACTGCCTGATATATTCCTGCTGGAGGTCGCGTATTTTCATGCTGCAAAAGTAAAATTTTCCTGCGGTTGACCGGCTTTCTTTTCTTGTTCCGTTCTTTGCCTACCTTTGCACCGTGAACCATCAGACTTATATGACGAGGTGCCTTGAACTGGCGCTGAAAGGTGCAGGGAATGTGAGTCCCAACCCGCTTGTTGGCTGCGTCATTGTAGCCGGCGACGCCATTATTGGCGAGGGTTATCACCATGCTTTCGGACAGGCGCACGCAGAGGTCAACGCAGTCAGGTCGGTACTTGAAAAATTTGGCGAGGAGCAGGGTAACCAACTGCTCCGCGAAGCGACTGTTTACGTGAACCTCGAACCCTGCGCACATTTTGGCAAAACACCGCCCTGTGCCGACCTGCTGGTGCGGCATGGCGTAAAAGCTGTGCTTATTGGCAATCGGGACCCTTTCGAGGCGGTGAACGGGAAAGGCATTGAAAAACTGCAGCAGGCAGGCATACAGGTACAATGGGGCATAGAAGAAGGTGCCTGCACCTGGCTTAACCGGCGTTTTTTTACACGCATACGCAGACAGCGACCCTATATTATTCTGAAATGGGCCCAAACGGCCAATGGTCTCTTTGCTCCGCGCGATGGCGCACAGCGCTGGATTACCGGCCGGGAGGCGAAACGACTCGTACACCAATGGCGTGCCGAAGAAGACGCAGTTTTGGTTGGCAAAGGCACTGCCCTGGCCGACCGGCCCCTGCTAACGGTGCGGGAAACGGCAGGCAGGAATCCGGTCCGTATTCTGGTAGACCGCCAGCTCGGAGTGCCAGCCACGAACCCCATCATGAACACCGAGGCACGGACGCTCATTCTTAACGAAAATAAAACAGATGTCGAGGCCAACCTGCATTACATTGCTATGGAGGATATGCAGTTTTACCTTCCGCAAAAAATCGCTTACCAGCTATACCTGATGGACATCCAGTCTGTCATCATTGAAGGTGGCATTCAGATCTTAAACTTGTTTATTGAAGCAGGTTTATGGGACGAAGCCCGGGTCTTTACCGGTCCGCAATCCTGGGAAGCTGGCCTGGAGGCCCCCCACCTGCAAGGCCGGCTGCTGGAACAGCTGGAAGTTGGCGCAGACGAACTGAACATTTACAAGAACCCATCCCTATGATCCTCTTCATACTGAGTATTACCTGCAGCGTAACCGTTTCCGTGCTGCTCAAACTGGCCCGGCGTTACCACATCAGCATTCCGCAGGCCATTACCTGGAACTACCTGACAGCCATTGTGGTCAGCTGGTTCCTGTACCAGCCCGGTACGAAGGTACTCACCGAGCCGGCTGCTTTTGACATTACCCTCACGCTCGGTCTCCTGCTTCCCTCGGTCTTCTGGCTGCTTGCGGCCTCTGTAAGACATTCGGGGATTGTACGGACCGATATTGCACAACGGCTGTCCCTTTTTATCTCCATACTGGGCGCCTTTTTTCTTTTTAACGAACATTTTAACGGCTGGAAATGGATTGGGCTGGCCACAGGTTTTGCGGCCATTTGCCTCACCGTTTACCGGCCTGAAAAGAGTCGCTCGGCAAGTGCAAACGTGATCTACCCGTTGCTGGTTTTTCTTGGCTACGGCATTATAGACCTGCTGTTTAAACGCATGGCGCTGATCCAGGACCGGCCCTATACCAGTTCGCTGTTTCTGGCATTCTGCGCTGCATTTGCCGTGTCGCTCGTTAGCCTGGTCGTTCTGCTGCTCAGGAGAAAAACAAAGCTGCAGCTTGTCAATTTCGTCTGCGGTGTTATTCTTGGGCTGTTCAATCTTGGAAATATTGTGTTTTACCTGAAGGCACACCGGGCTTTTGCAGAGAATCCTTCTACCGTTTTCGCGACGATGAATTTCGGCGTTATTGCACTGGGCACCACAGTCGGCGTGCTCATCTTTAAGGAAAAGCTGAGCCGACTCAATTATATCGGGCTTGCACTGGCCATCCTCTCCATCGTGCTGATTACCTTATCGCAGGTCTATGCTGTTTAACGATACATATAAGACGATCTCAGCGCCTGCCGAAGGAGTTTTCCGCGACCGCGGAAGCAAGTTTATCGGGTATGCATTTCCCATTCGTACGGAGGCTGAAGCAAAAGAACAGATCCAGCAGCTTCGGGATGCGCATACCAAAGCCCGGCACTTCTGTACGGCACTGCGGCTTACACCAGACCGTTCGGTGTTCAGGATCAACGACGATGGGGAGCCTGCCGGTACGGGTGGCAGGCCGATCCTCAATGCGCTCTTGTCGGCAGATGTAACCAATGTACTTATCGTGGTCGTCAGGTATTTCGGCGGTACGCTGCTGGGGGTACCTGGGCTGATCAATGCTTATCGCACGGCAGCGTCAGAAGCACTTGCAGCAGCCCTTGTTGAAGAAAGAACCGTAAACGATATTTACCGGTTCGAGTTCGATTACCTGCAAATGAATCCGGTCATGCGCCTCGTCAAAGAAGAAAACCTTCACATCCTGGAGCAGGTATTTGATAACCAGTGCAGTATGGATATTGAAGTGCGCCAAACAGCTACAAACAGGTTGCTTAGCCGTGTTGCCCAAATCGATGGGCTAAAAGTTGTATATTGTTATTCTGTCTGATCCCTGAAAAAGAACCACCACAACAGATGAACAAGCCTATTTCCGAATCTGACCTGATTTTAAACCCTGACGGAAGCGTGTACCACCTGAACCTGCTGCCCGAAGACCTGGCAGGCACGGTCATCACCGTGGGCGACCCCGATCGTGTGGCATCGGTGAGCAAATACTTTGATCGCATTGATATCCGCAAGGGGAAGCGTGAATTTATCACCCATACGGGCTTTATCGGGAACAAGCGCGTATCTGTCATATCTACGGGAATCGGTACAGACAACATCGACATCGTGCTGAATGAGCTGGATGCCCTGGTCAACATTGACCTGGAAAGCCGCCAGCCGAAACCGGTGCTGCAGTCGATGGATATCATACGCATTGGCACATCAGGCTCCATTCAGGCCGATATCCCCATGGGCACCATCCTCGCTTCGGGTTACGGACTGGGACTTGACGCACTCATGCGGTTTTATGAAAGCGGACCCGAACTACCGCTGTTAACAGCCGTTAAATCGCATTTCGACGCTGTACCACACTTGCAGCCTTACCTGTTCCCGGCCGATCCGGGACTGTTGCAGCAGATTGGAGCGGGCCTTGCAACCGGCATTACGGTAACGGCTCCTGGTTTTTACGCGCCGCAGGGCCGAGCGGTCCGCGCCAGGCGCACCATACCAAAGCTGATCCCGTTGCTCAGCAGTTTTAACCACCATGGCCACCGGATCAGTAACCTGGAAATGGAGACCGCCGGAATCTATGCCCTTGCGGCAGTATTGGGCCACCGGGCGCTTTCCGTAAACGCTATTCTTGCCAGCCGGCTAAGTTTTGCTTTTGAAAAAGAACCGCAGCGCGTGGTTGACGGGGCCATACAGCATGTATTGGAGCGGTTATGATGCAGGCTGGATCGTTTCAACGACCATCTCCTCGCCTGCTTTATTGTAATACGTAACCGTCATCAGCTCAAGGTCGACCACCCATTTCTCGACACCGGCATTACTCGCATCGCTGGTAAAGGTCAAATAATCGGTTTCGCCCGCCTGGTGCACTTTCAGCGCCTCCTGAAGTGCCTCTGTCGACGACTCGTCAGGAATTTCACGAGGCTCGTACATCGGTGCATCTTCGACACTGTGATCGCCTTCACCAAAATAGTAGGTCAGGCCGTTCATGACATAAAAATCGACACGTTTTACGCCGAGTGCCTTTAGTTCATACGCCCAGGGCGTAAAGTCTTTTCCGCTTTTAACCCGGGCGTTTGCCTCGCCGATTTGCTGTTCTGTAAACATCTTTAAACGATTATTTTATAAATGGTGGTCTGGTGATAAACATCACCCGGCTTCAGTACCGTCGACGGGAAGTCAGCAATATTGATGCCATTGGGGTGGTGCTGGGTTTCCACACAAAAGCCACTGAAAGGACCGTAACTGCGTCCGCCTTTGCCATTCTCCACCTCGGTATACTTTGCCGTATAAAGGTGTGCCACCGGTTCTGTGGTGTAGACCTGCAATTTCAGGCCGCTTACCGGCTCGGTCGTCTCGGATGCAAGGGTCAGTTCGCCGTATTTCTTATCCAGCACATAGGTCTGGTCATAGCCGAACTCCGCATCCCAGTTTTCGCCGACGCGCTTACCATGTCTGAAATCGTGGTGTGTACCGGTTACGTCGATAAGTTTTCCCGTAACCGTAAAATTATCGTCCTGCTCCAGGTAATGTGATGCATTGATACGCTGGTGGTGGTTCTCGACCGAACCGCCTTCGGGACTCAGGTTAAAATAACTGTGGTGCGTCAGGTTAATGGCTGTTGGCGCATCTGTTTCAGCTTCATAACTCAAGATCAATTCGTTGTGATCTGTCAGCTCAAATGTAAGTTGAACATCGAGCGTACCCGGAAACTGCTCTTCGCCATCAGGACTGGTGTAGCCGAGAACGACACCGGCATGCGGCGTCTCCATGGTGTCGACAATCTCCCACACTTTTTTATCAAAGCCTTCAAGCCCTCCGTGGAGGGTGGCACCACCTACGTTTTTTGCCAGTTCATACGTTTTCCCCTCAATACTGATCTGCCCGCCTGCGATGCGGTTTGCATAGCGGCCAATGATGGCGCCGAAGTAAGGATAATTGGCAAGGTAAACCGGCGAGAGGTAGCCGTCAATATCGTCAAACCCAAGTACAATATCCTGTTCTTGACCGCTTTTATTGATGATTTTGAACGAATTGATGATCGTGCCGTAATTAAAAATTCTTACCTTGGTACCTGTATTATTTTCCAGATCTATGGCATAGATGTCCGCACCGTCTTTATTTTTTCCGGTCGGCGTTTGGGTTACTTTCATGGTGATTGTGGCTTGATTTAATGATCACAATAGTACAACACTTTTAACTAAACCAAAAAGAACAACTAAACTTTTATTAATGGAGCAGCACTTACAAGCACAGTTTTTAGCGAAATACGGCAGGGAAAACACCGAAACCTATTTTACACCGGGCCGGGTGAACCTGATTGGTGAACACATTGATTACAACGGCGGACTCGTTATGCCTGCAGCGATCACGATGGGAACCTGGGTATTGCTTGCTCCCAATAACGAAAACCGGGTCCGTTTCAGCAGCGTCAACTTTCCTGAAGAAGGAACATTTGACCTTGGCGAAACGCTCAGCAAAACGGGAAAAGAGTGGTTTAATTACCCGCTGGGTGTATTCCATGAAATGTTGGCCGATGGCCGGAAGCCTGGGGGCCTTGACCTGCTGTTTTTCGGCAATGTGCCGATCGGCTCAGGCCTGTCGTCGTCGGCTTCTATAGAGGTTGCAACCGCTTATGCACTGAACGAACATTTTGACCTGGGCTATACCCGCCTGGAGCTGGTGCAGCTGGCGCAACGGGTTGAGAATAAATTTATCGGAGTAAACTGCGGCATTATGGACCAGTTTGCTGTTGCCTTTGGCCAGCGGGACAAAGCCATTTTGCTTGACTGCGACACGCTCAAACACAAAATGGTCGACTGCAACATTGGCGACCACGTCCTGGCCATCATTAACACAAATAAACCACGTGAACTCGCAGAATCCAAATACAATGAACGGGTCGAAGAATGCCAGGCTGCAGTGAAAGCATTGCAGCAGGAAATCAGCATACAGAACCTTTGCGAACTGACTGCTGAGAAATTTGCACTTCACAGCCACCTGATCACTGATGAAACCGTGCTCAAACGTGCCACCCATGTGGTCAGGGAAAACGACCGCGTACACCTGGCAGCCCGCGCGCTTAATGAAGGCGACCTGCCCACGTTCGGCAGGCTGATGTATGCCTCGCATGAGTCCCTGAAAGAACTGTACGAGGTAAGCGGCGCAGAGCTGGACGCCATCGTCTCGTTCTGCAGCACGTATCCCGGCGTTACCGGCGCAAGAATGACCGGAGCCGGCTTTGGCGGCTGCGCCATCGCCTTGCTTCAAAAAGGTCAGGAAGACGATTTTACAGAGAAACTGACAGCTGCCTATACAGAAAATATCGGCTACAAACCGGCGGTGTATATCAGTGAGATTGGTGAGGGTTCACACGAGCTTGTAGCTGTCAATGCGTAAATTAAAATTAGATGAGCTGAACCGCCCCGATCTGGCCACTTATCGACAGCAGGAAAAATTGCCGGTGGTCATCGTGCTTGATAACGTCAGGAGCCTCCACAACGTGGGCTCGGTATTTCGTACAGCCGATGGGTTTGCTGTAGAAAAAGTCATCCTCTGCGGCATTACCGGTCAGCCCCCCCACCGGGAAATCGAAAAGACCGCCCTGGGCGCAACCGCTTCGGTAAGCTGGGAGTATCAGCAACACACCGCCGATGCCATAGCCGGTCTGCGCCAGGCCGGTTACACCATTGCTGCCCTTGAGCAGGCGGCCGGCAGCACAATGCTTCACGGTTTTATACCAGACCCGCGCAAAAAATTTGCTTTGATACTTGGCAATGAGGTCGATGGGGTGAGCGACGCTGCGATGGCACTTATAGACCACTGCCTGGAGATCCCGCAGTTCGGAACGAAACACTCCTTTAATGTGGTTATTTCGGCCGGCATTGTACTGTGGGATTTTTATGCGAAGATGCGCCTCGGTTATGGAGCACAAGGTGCTTAAGAAATTAGGGCTCGTGCCAGGTCAGCAGCTGTTCGTTAACCTGCCGCCGCCGCAGGGTGAGTTCCTGACCGGAGTTGACGTGATTACTGCCCCGCCAACAGGGCCGGCTGCCGCCATCCTGTTGTTTGCCGACCGCACCGATATGTTGCATGCGTCAATGGCAACTCTGTTGCCGCATGTAACACCTGAAACCATTTTTTGGGTAGCCTATCCGAAGAAAAGTTCGGGGCAACAGAAAGACCTGTCAATGATGGCGCAGCGTTCTGCCTTGCTGGAATACGACTTGCAGCCCTGCGCATCGGTAAGCCTGGACAGGGTGTGGACCGCCGTCAGGCTCAAATTTACCGGGCAGATCAGGCGCTCGGGCATTGGCAATGCAGACATTTTAAAAAATGGCTACAACGACTATATCGATCCCGTTAACCGGGGGGTCCGACTGCCCGAAGATCTGCAGGCGGCGCTTGACCAGGATCCTGTCGCCGCTGGGGCATATCATTCGCTATCTTATACAAACCGCAAAGAATACGTAATCTGGCTGCTCAGTGCCAGGCAAGCTGAAACACGCAGCACGCGCCTGCTCAAAACCCTTGAAAAATTACGTTCGGGCAAGAAAAACCCAGGCGACAAGTAAACAGCAATCAGACACCCGCCGTTTCCTGCAGGACCTTATCGGGTGTAATGGGCAGTGACCGGATGCGTTTGCCTGTCGCATTGAAAACAGCGTTGGCCACAGCTGCAGAAAATCCGGTCAGCGCAATCTCGCCCATTCCTTTCGCTCCCATCGGGTTGATATGCGGATCGGGTTTGTCTATAAAGATTACTTCAATATCAGGAACGTCAGCATTGACCGGAACATGGTAGTCGCCAAAGTTATTATTGATATACCGGCCGTAACGGCTGTCGAGAACGGCCTCCTCGGTCAGCGCCATACCCATGCCACCTACCGCGCCGCCCACCATCTGGCTTTTTGCCGTTTTAGGGCTCACGATCTTCCCTGCGTCGCCAACTGAGACGATCCTGCTTACTTTAACGACCCCGGTACGGCGATGTACTTTTACCTGTACAAAATGGATAGAAAAAGAATACATGGAATATTTCGCCTGCTCAGCTCCCCCCTTCGACTCTTTCGTTACTTCGACATATGGCAGGTTATTTTTCTTCAGAATATCTGCGAAGGGCGCATCGGCCTTCAGCCCCGCGTTGACAGCCAGTTCTTTCAGGTTGCCCAGCAGCTGCAGGCAAACGTCGTTCACAGCCGCGCCTACTGTTGAAAGTGTCGATGACCCGCCCTGACTTGGTGCCGGCGGCAGTGAAGAGTCGCCAAGTTCAAAAGTGATACTTGATGCCGGGATACCCAATACACCCGCTGCAATGCGCACCATACCGGTTGCGGTACCGGGGCCGATATCACTTGCAGCGCTCTGCAGCACCAGCGACCCGTCGGCATTCAGCACCGCTCTAACGGTTGCCGATCGTCTGAAAGCGCCAAAAACACCTGTACTGACGCCGTAACCGATCTGCCAATCGCCTTCTGTAAGCTGCGCAGGCCGCTGAACCCGGTTTTTCCAGCCAATTGCCTGTGCACCCCGCTTGTAGGCTTCTTTCAGGTTCTTGTCTGAGAAGGGTTTATTTTTTTCGAGGTCGGTTTCCGGATCGTTCAAAACCCGGAAATCGAGCGGGTCCATGTTTAGTTTGAAAGCCAGTTCATCTATGGCGCTCTCCAGCGCGAAAGCCCCGGTTGCCTCACCCGGTCCGCGCATCCAGATTGGCACACTGAGATCGAGCGGGACGATGCCCGATGTGGTGTTCACATTTTCGCAACCGTACATAAATTTCGACATCCCGGTAATGTTCTCCATAAAATCTTCATAAACTGAAGACTGCGCAAGGGAATGGTGTGTAATGCCGGTCAGCCGGCCGTTGCGGCTGGCGCCCAGCCCGATCTTTTGCCAGGCAGCGGGCCGGTTGCCCACCATGGTAAACATCTGGTCGCGGGTAATAACCAGCTTGACCGGTCTGCCCACCAGCTTGGCCGCCATGACCGTTCCAATCTCAAGCGGCCAGGTGCGCAGCGCCATGCCAAAGCCGCCGCCCACAAATTCAGAAAAGACCTGTACATTTTCGGCCGGCAGGCCAAAGGTGCGTGCCAGGGTTCCCTGTGTGGCTTTAACGCCCTGCGTTTTGGCATAAACGGTTAGTTTATCTGCGGCGTTCCAAAATGCCAGGATGCCATGCAGTTCCATTGGATTATGTGTCTCGACCGGCAAAGTGTAGGTGGCTTCTACGCTGACAGCCGCCTGTTTATAGGCATCTGCTTCGCCGCGCTGGTATGCACCCTGCGCCGGATTCTTAGGCTTCTTGACCTGATCCAGGCTGCCGTCAAAATCTGTGTTGAATGCTTCTTTTTCATAACCCACCTCGACAAGCGACGCTGCATGCGTGGCGCGCTCGAATGTATCAGCTACCACCATGGCTACCGGCTGCCCGTTAAAGAAAATGCGGTCTGTATAAAAAATGCGCATGGCAGGCCCCTCCTTGCTCTCGTAACCCGCAGTAACCGGCCGGTTCAGGTGCGAAACAACGGCAAGCACACCCGGTGCACGTGCAGCGTTTCGTGTGTTGAGCTGTGTAATGCGTCCTTTGGTAATGGAACTGGTTACCAGTACGGCATAGGTCAGACCCGGTAGGTCAAACTCGGCAAAATACCGTGCTTTGCCGGTTACTTTGGCAACACCGTCCACGCGGTCGGTATCATCCGGAAAGAGGAATTTTTCTGACATATTAACTTTGCTGACTGGCTTCCGATAGCGCCTGCACAATGCTTTCGGCTGCCAGTGTGATCTTAAACTTGTTGTGTTTGAATGCCCGGGCTTCGGCGACCGAACGGTTTGCTGCCTCCCGGATCAAAGCAGGATCAAATTCTCTACCGCGTAAAAACGCTTCGGTAGCTGTTAACCGCCAGGGCTTATGGGCAACGCCCCCCAACGCAAGGCGCACTTCCCTGATCCGGTTTCCATCAAGCTCAAGCGCGGCAGCTACCGACACGAGCGCAAAAGCATACGAACTGCGGTCCCGCACCTTCAGGTATTGAACATGACGCCCGTAGGTATTAAGCGGTACCTCAACGCCAAGAATAATTTCGTTGGCCTTCAGGTTGTTGTCCAGCTGAGGCGTCTTTCCGGGCAGGCGATGAAATTCGCTGAGAGCAATGCGCCGTTCCCCGTTCGGCTGTCCGATGACCACAACGGCATCCAGGGCAGCCAGCGCAACACACATATCGCTCGGATGCACGGCAATACAATTTTCTGAATGTCCGAAAATGGCGTGCATGCGGTTATAACCCTCAAGCGCACCACAGCCGCTGCCCGGCTTACGTTTGTTGCAGGGCATGGTTATGTCGTAGAAATAACCGCAACGCGTACGCTGCATCAGGTTCCCGCCTACCGTAGCCATATTTCTCAGTTGTGCCGATGCGCCTTTGTTAAGCGCCATGGACAATAGTGGCAGTTTCTCCCGGATCAGTGCATGGTCTGCGACGGCTGCATTGCTGGCCAGTGCGCCAATGTGAATGTGACCTTCTTCCAGAGAGATATCTTTTAACGGCAGCTTGTTGATATCAATCAGTTTGTCGGGACTGCTCACCCCCTTCTTCATCAGGTCGACCAGGTTGGTGCCACCGGCGATGAAACTCGCATTTTTATCTTTCGCAAGCAGCGCCAGCGCTTTTTCCGTACTGCCGGCGCGCAGGTATTGAAAATTGATCATATCTTCCCTCCCGTTTTCTGTACTTCTTCTATTGCATCGACAATATGCGGATAAGCGCCGCAGCGGCAGATGTTACCGCTCATGTATTCGCGGATTTCATCGCGGGTGCGCGCATGCCCTTCGCGGATACAGGCAATGGCCGACATGATTTGCCCCGGCGTACAGTAACCGCATTGAAAACCGTCATGTTTGATAAATGCGGCCTGCATGGGGTGTAGTTCCCCCTCCCGGGCCAGTCCCTCAATGGTTGTCACTTCTTTACCCTCGTTCATAACGGCCAGACTAAGGCAGGAGTTAACGCGCTCCCCGTCAACATGAACGGTGCAGGCACCACATTGGCCATGGTCACAGCCCTTTTTGGTTCCCGTCAGCTTTAGTTGCTCCCGAAGCAGGTCAAGTAAGGTGACCCGCGGTTCGACAGACAGGGCATGCGCCTGGCCATTTACGGTTAAACGAAGCGGAATTTTCTCAAATAGTTCAGCGAACCGTTCATCGGCTTTTTCAGATGCCGCCTTGAGCACGGCGCCGGGCGTCAGGCTGAGCGCGGTGATGAGCGTACTGTCGCGAAGAAAGTTGCGCCGCCCGGGCGATGGTGTGCCCGGTTTTTCTTTGTTATCTGCCATAGAGCGATCAGTCATACAAATTGTGTAATCCTTACCTAAGTTCGTTAAAGCATTTGTGAAAACTGCCTGGCCCCGGAATTTAGAATGATTCCAGGCGAAAGTAAAAAAGGTCCCCTTACGGGGACCCTTATGGTTGTTTAATTTTAGGTACGTATGTTAAGCGTAGGCAACCGCGTCTTTCGACGGAAGTTTAGTTACACCCCCGTTCAGGTATTCGTCGACCTTTCTTGCCGCCTCGCGCCCTTCAGAGATGGCCCAAACCACAAGCGATTGGCCGCGGCGCATGTCTCCGGCCGTAAAAACCTTTGCCATATTGGTCTGGTATAAACCTTCTGTGGCTTTTACATTGCCGCGGTTATCGAGTTCGACACCCAATTTTTCAATCATGCCTTCATGCTGCGGATGCACAAAGCCCATGGCCAGCAAAGCAAGCTGACAAGGCAGCTCACGCTCCGTTCCGGCAACCTCTTTAAATGATACCGGCCGGCCGGCAGCATCGATTTCCCATTCTACATCAACTACACGCAGGGCGACCAGGTTGTTTTGCGCGTCACGTACAAACTCTTTTGTATTGACCGACCAGCCCCGCTCGCAGCCTTCTTCGTGAGAAGACGTAACTTTCAGCAGCATGGGATAGGTTGGCCAGGGCATGTTGTCGGTACGGGCAGATGAAGGCATTGGCATGATCTCAAACTGGGTAACCGAGCGGGCACCGTGGCGGTTTGAGGTACCAATACAGTCTGAACCGGTATCGCCACCGCCAATAACGATCACATCCTTGCCGGCTGCAGAGATCTCAGCTTCGTCGAAACCGATGCCGGCTACCCGCTTGTTTTGCTGTTTGAGAAATTCCATTGCAAAGTGCACACCCGCGCCGTTTCTTCCAGGTGCTGGCAGATCGCGCGGTACAGTAGAGCCGCCCGCAAGCACCAGCGCATGGTAATCGCGCAGCAGGGTACCGATCTCGATGTTTTCGCCAACATTGGCATTGAATTTAAACACAACACCTTCGTCCTGCATAAGCTGCACCCGTCTTTGAACCACATCCTTTTGCAATTTAAAGTCAGGAATACCGTACCGGAGTAATCCGCCGGCTGCATCATCGCGTTCGAAAACTGTTACCTCGTGGCCCACTTTGTTTAGCTGTGCCGCTGCAGCGAGTCCTGCCGGACCCGAACCAATGACGGCCACTTTTTTTCCGGTTCGGATGAGCGGCGGATTGGGCTTGATGTAACCTTTCTGAAAAGCGATTTCAATAATGTGTTTCTCAATCTCTTCAATCGATACGGGGGGCTTGTTGATACCGAGCACGCAAGATGACTCGCACGGAGCCGGACAAATTCTTCCGGTAAACTCCGGGAAGTTGTTGGTGCTTAGCAAAATTTCAGTAGCCTGGTACCAGTCAGCTTTGTAAACCGCATCATTAAATTCGGGGATCACATTGCCAAGCGGGCAGCCCGACTGGCAGAATGGAACGCCGCAGTCCATGCACCGTGCGGCCTGCTTGTTCAGTTGCTCTTCTCCAAGTGGCGCAACAAACTCATTGTAGTGATTAATGCGCGATTTGGGTGCCTCCTTTTCAGGAGATTTCCTGTCATATTCTAAAAATCCTGTTACTTTTCCCATGGCTATTTGATCACTTCTTGAGTTTTACGTTTGTTTAATGCGGCTTTGTATTCTTTAGGGAATACTTTGATAAAATGGTTGTGCTGAGCTTTCCAATCGTTTAAGATAAACTCCGCAACCTTGCTGTCTGTGAGTTTAATATGCTTTTTGAGCAAATCGATGATACGATCTTCGTCTTCAGATGAAAGCGGATCGAGATCGACCATTTCCTTGTTGCACTTACGCGCAAAGGTGCCGTCGGTATCATAGATCCAGGCCACGCCGCCACTCATGCCCGCAGCGAAGTTGCTGCCGGTGCTGCCAAGTACCAGGACTTCACCGCCCGTCATGTATTCACAGCCGTGGTCGCCCACACCTTCAACAACGGCAGTAGCACCCGAGTTGCGTACGGCGAAACGCTCGCCTGCCTTACCGCGAATGAACAGTTCGCCTGATGTGGCCCCGTACATGGCCACGTTGCCGATTATAATGTTTTGTTCAGGCACATATTTAACGTTAGAGAACGGGTAAATAGCCAGTCTGGCGCCGGAGAGTCCCTTGCCCACGTAATCGTTTGCTTCCCCTTCCAGGTGCAGCGTCAGGCCTTTTGTAGCAAACGCACCGAAACTCTGCCCTGCAGAACCGACAAACTTGAAATTGATGGTATCGTGCGGAAGCCCGGCACTTTTGTGCACCTTCGAAATTTCGTTCGAGAGCATCGTGCCGATAGCCCGGTCAGTATTGATCACGTTGAAGTTGGCAAACACCGGCTCGTTGTTCTGAATAGCTGGCTGCGCTGCTTCAATAAGCCTGCGGTCCAGCACATTGTCCAGTCCATGGTCCTGCGTTTCTGTATTGTACAGGCTTAACCCGTTATCTTCGGCTTTATGAAGAATGCCGCTCAGGTCTACAAACTTCAGCTTCCAGTCTGCCTCAGGTATCTGGCGCATTTTAAGAAGGTCGGCCTGACCGATCATCTCGTTCACGGTACGGAAGCCAAGTTCGGCCATGATCTCGCGAAGTTCCATAGCCAGGAAGTAAAACAGGTTAACCACATGGTCTGCCTGCCCGGTAAACAGTTTTCTGAGCTCCGGATCCTGGGTGGCAACGCCGACCGGACAGGTGTTCAGGTGGCACTTACGCATCATGATGCATCCCGAGGTAACCAGGGCGGCGGTAGCCACACCCCATTCTTCGGCGCCAAGCAGGGCCGCAATGGCAATGTCCTTGCCGGTTTTCAACTGGCCATCTGTTTGCAGCACAACCCGGCTTCTCAGCCTGTTCCGAACCAGTGTCTGGTGCGCTTCGGCCAGGCCAAGCTCCCAGGGCAGACCAGCATGCTGGATAGAGGTAAGCGGCGATGCGCCTGTGCCCCCGTCGTATCCTGAGACCAGGATTACATCGGCATGTGCTTTCGCCACGCCGGCAGCGATCGTTCCGACCCCGGCTTTAGATACCAGTTTAACGTTAATGCGGGCAGCCCGGTTGGCATTCTTCAGGTCATAGATCAGTTGCGCAAGGTCCTCGATAGAATAAATGTCGTGGTGAGGCGGCGGCGAGATCAGGCCGACACCCGGGGTACTGTGACGTACCTTGGCAATCCAGTCGTCTACCTTATGTCCTGGCAATTGCCCACCTTCGCCGGGTTTTGCGCCCTGGGCCATTTTGATCTGCAGTTCATCTGCATTGGTGAGGTAATAACTGGTTACACCAAAGCGGGCCGATGCGATCTGCTTGATGGCCGAGCGCATGGAATCGCCGTTTGGCAGGTGTTCATACCGGATCTCGTCTTCCCCGCCTTCTCCGGTATTGCTTTTGCCGCCGATGCGGTTCATTGCAATGGCCAGGGTGGAATGCGCCTCATGTGAAATTGAGCCGAAAGACATGGCTCCGGTAGCGAAACGTTTAAATATCTGTTCGATCGGTTCTACTTCTTCAAGCGGCACCGGCGTGCGGCTGTAGTTGAACTCGAAAAGACCGCGAATGGTATAAGCCTGCTCGGTCTGCTCATTGATCAGCTTCGAATATTGTTTATAGGTCTGGTAATCATTGCGCCGGGTTGCATTTTGCAGCAGGTGAATGGTCTGCGGGTTGAACAGGTGTTTTTCACCCCGACGGCGCCATTTATAGGTGCCACCTGCCGGCAGAATGTCTTCCTGCGAAGAAGACGCATTGAACGACCGCCGGTGTTTGATCAGCGTTTCGAGCGCAATCTCATCCAGGCCAAGCCCCCCGATGCGCGAAACGGCGCCCGTAAAATAAGTGTTGACCACCTGCTTGTTCAGGCCGAGCACCTCGAATATTTGTGCACCGTGGTAAGACTGCAGCGTCGATATACCCATTTTTGAAAAGATCTTGAGCAAACCGTCATCTACCGCCTTGATGTAGTTCTGGATCAGTTTCTCACGCTTGATACCCGTTTCCTTTTCGAATCCTGAAATCGTTTCAAGGGCCAGGTAAGGGTTCACGGCCGTAGCGCCGAAGCCGAGTAAGGTGGCGAAGTGGTGTACTTCCCAGACATCGCCTGCTTCAACGACGATACCAACCGCACCGCGGTATCCTTTACGAATAAGGTGGTGGTGAACGGCCGAAACAGCCAACAGCGATGGAATGGCAGCATGCTCCGAGTCGATGGCGCGGTCAGAAAGCACGATGACCTGGAAACCGTCTTCTACCGCATCTACGGCATAGCGGCACAGGCGTTCCAATGCTTTCGCGAGCGAACCCGGTTTATCGTTCGCACGGAAATAGGTTTGCAGGGTTTTGGATTGGAAAACGCCGGTATCTATACTGCGCAGTTTCTCCAGTTCCAGGTTGGTCAGCACAGGTTGTTTGATGCCTACGCAGTGGCATTGCATCGGGTTTTCGTCGAGCAGGTTGCCTGCATTGCCCATAAATCCGGCCAGGCTCATAACCACGCGTTCGCGGATCGGATCGATAGGCGGATTGGTGACCTGCGCGAACAGCTGCTTGAAATAGGAACTGAGGTGCTGGGGCTGCTTAGACAGGATGGCCAGGGGCGTATCGGTTCCCATTGAACCAATGGCCTCTTTTCCGTCTACCGCCATGGGTTTCAGCAAAAGTTCGATGTCTTCGCGGCTGTAGCCGAATACCTGCTGATACTTAAAAATCGATTCTTCTGAAAGACCGGTAAAACTAACGCGCGGATCGGCGAGTTCTTCAAGCCTG
The DNA here is from genome assembly GCF_003029735.1 of Pedobacter yulinensis. Lineage (GTDB taxonomy): Bacteria > Bacteroidota > Bacteroidia > Sphingobacteriales > Sphingobacteriaceae > Pedobacter > Pedobacter yulinensis. The sequence continues at coordinate 715,326 of NZ_KZ686269.1, read as the reverse complement.
ATCTGGTACTGGTTAAGCCAGTCGCCGTATGGACGGCGGCTGCAGATCTCTTTTTTGATCTCGTCGTCGCTGATGATTCGGCCCTGCTCCATGTCTACGACGAACATTTTGCCCGGTGTTAACCGGCCCTTTTCAATGACTGTACTTTGGTCAATAGCCACAGCTCCCGCCTCAGAAGCAAGGATAACGCGGTCATCATCAGTAATGGCATACCTGGACGGACGCAGGCCATTGCGGTCAAGGGTGGCACCGATCAGTTTACCATCTGTAAAGGCGATCGCCGCCGGACCATCCCATGGCTCCATCAATGAAGCATGGAACTTATAAAAGGCTTTTTTAAGCGGATCCATGTCCTCATTGCCATCCCAGGCCTCTGGAATAAGCATCATGAGCACATGCGGAAGACTGCGGCCGGCATGCAGCAGCAATTCGACCACATTGTCAAGGCAACCTGAATCAGACTGGCTTTCGTCGATAACAGGAAGCAGGATATCCAGTTCTTCTTTGGTAAAATAAGGAGAAGCGAATGATTTGACGCTGGCACGGAACCAGTTCAGGTTACCCTGCAGGGTATTGATCTCGCCGTTGTGGGCGATGTAACGGAAAGGCTGGGCCAAACGCCACGATGGGAATGTATTGGTTGCAAAGCGAGAATGGACCAGGCCAAAAGCCGATACAACACGCTTATCATTCAGCTCGGTAAAATAGGTACGCACCTGTAACGAGGTGAGCTGCCCCTTGTATACCATGGTGTTCGCTGAGAAAGAAGCAATGTAAAATTCCTTGCCCCCGGCTACCGTACTATAAATGGTTTTGTTGAGATAGTTCTTGAAAACATAAAGTTTGCGCTCAAAGTCGGCACCCTGCGCAATGTGGTAGGGCCGTGCAATGAAAAGCTGCTCAATTTCAGGTTCTACAGACAGGGCAGTTTCACCAATGTCTTCGGTATTGACCAGCACCTTACGGAAACCGATCACTTCCAGCTCCAGCTTTTCAGCAGCGCGGTAAATCACTTCCCGGCACTCTTCCCGTGCACGTACATTTTTCGGAAGAAACAGCATACCCACTCCGTAATCTCCGTAATCCGGCAGGCTGAATCCTGTTTTCAGGCACTCATCATAAAGAAATTCATGAGGTACCTGGATCATTAAACCGGCGCCATCTCCGGTATTGGGCTCGGCCCCACATGCCCCGCGGTGATCAAGGTTCTCCAGGATGGTCAGTGCGTCTGAAATGATCTGATGCGACTTCCTCCCTTTCACATGTGCTATAAAGCCAATCCCACAAGCGTCGTGTTCAAACTGTTCATCGTAAAGTCCTTGGTTTGGTTTCATAATTTAGCTCGTTCGTATTGTGTTAGTGTATAGATGACACTAAGATACGAAAAATTTGCATATTTTTTATAACTTTAGTAGTCTTTTTTCTAAAACTTGATTATTTCGTTATCTCAACCCATTTTTTTTTACAAATAGATCAATTTACACGAGTAAAATTATCAATTTGATAATCGTATTTTTCAGCCGTAGTGTGGCTGACTGGCTGGCGTAACTGACTGGCCGGCCTGAGCGGCTGGAGGCTGCAAAACGGCCTTCAGGCGCAAAATAATAAGCTTATGTATCAATGATATAGCGGCTATCGATTGATAATATACAGATTAGTTTTCGCAAAATGAAAGGTTTTCCTACATTTGCGGCGGGCAAGTCTTTTACGACCAGCTCCCTTTGAACTCCCCCAGGGTGGGAACACAGCAAGGGTAGAAGGTTGTAGCGGTGCGATAAGAGGTGCTTGCCCTTTTTTTAAATCTATTCTGCATTTACCCGTTCTGGTGTTGAAAGTGCAAGGCCGGTAGGATAAAGGCATAAACCACTTATATTTTAACATGAAATTTTTCATTGACACGGCCAACCTTGATCAGATCAGGGAGGCACAGGACCTCGGCGTTCTGGATGGCGTAACCACCAATCCCAGCCTGATGGCCAAGGAGGGCATTACCGGCGCAGAAAACATCATCAATCATTATAAAGCCATTTGCGAAATTGTTGAAGACAACGTCAGTGCCGAAGTCATTTCGACAACCTATGATGAAATCATCAAAGAAGGCGAAGGTCTTGCTGCCCTGAACCCGAAAATCGTGGTCAAGGTGCCCATGATCAAAGACGGTGTTAAAGCCATCAAATACCTGAGCGGAAAAGGCATTCGTACCAACTGTACGTTGATTTTTTCACCCGGACAGGCCCTGCTGGCAGCAAAAGCCGGTGCAAGTTATGTATCTCCTTTCCTGGGTCGCCTGGACGACATTTCAAATGACGGCCTGGTCCTGATCGAAGACATTCGCACCATTTTCGACAACTACGGTTATGAAACCGAAATCCTTGCGGCCTCTATACGCAGTCCGCTGCACATTGTCAACTGTGCGAAACTTGGCGCCGATGTAATTACCAGTCCGCTGGCATCCATACTCGGTTTATTGAAGCATCCCCTTACCGACAGCGGCCTGGCCCAGTTCCTGGCCGATCATCAGAAAGCTGCCAAACAATAAGCGAAAACGCATTGCATCAAAGCCCCGCCCAACCCATGGGCGGGGCTTACTTTTTGACCAAAAAACTAATTTCGTCAGTTTTTACAATTCTGTGAATGTGTTGCGGAAAAGGCTTCGTAAACTTGCAGCTTAATTGCGCATATCATGAAAACTCTTTACCTCGCCGCACTCGGATTCATCCTTTCCATCGGCGGTTATGCCCAGTCCGGTCATACAGCCCGAGCCCGGCAGGCAGCAACCACCCATCTCAACACCAGCGCCGCACATCTTAACACCGTATTACAAAAACACCTTTCCGTCTGGAACGAACGCGACCAGGTTAAACGCCTGCAAAAGATCAGGCAAACGTATACACCCGACAGCCGTGTCGTTACGCCGGCGGTTACAGCGACAACATACGGCGAGATCGATGCAGCCGTGAACGAACTGCAACGCCAGCATAAAAACTACGTTTTCAGCACCGAAGGTACACCGGTTGTTTCAGGAGACAACATCACCTTCCCGGTGAACTTTGGCCCGCCAGGTTCCCGGCCGGTTTTTCGTGGCGAAGCCACGGCAAAACTGCGCGACGGCATCATTACCTTCCTGGAGGTAAAACTGCCCCGCCGCCTTACGGCAGCCCGCTAGCACCTCTCCTGCTGGTTGTAAACTGCTGGCAAACAAAGTGAAGGCAAGCATGTTCAGTGTTAGATTAATCTTAAGAACACTATGCCTTATTTTAACCTGAACATTCCGGAGAACGAAACAAGCACCGCATCCCTGTACTATGAAGACTGGGGAGCCGGAGACCCTGTCGTACTCATTCATGGCTGGCCGCTGTCGCACGAAATGTGGGAATACCAGATCGATGCATTGGTTACAGCCGGTTACCGGGTCATTGCTTACGACCGGCGGGGATTCGGCAAATCTGCGAAAACCTGGACCGGCTACGATTATGATACCCTTACTTCAGACCTTGCGGCCTTAATAGACGGACTAGCACTTGAGTCGGTAAGCCTGGTTGGTTTTTCCATGGGCGGCGGCGAAGTGGTCCGCTATCTGAGCCGTTTCGGCATTGACAAGATCAAAAAAGCGGTGCTGATCAGTTCTGTCGTACCCTTTATGCTGAAGACCGATGACCATCCGGAGGGCGTCCCGGCAGAACTCTTTGACGGTTTTGCAGAGAAGCTGGCCAATGACCGCCCGGCATTTCTTTCAGAATTTGCCAAACAGTTTTATGGCGAAGGGCTGCTCAGCAAGCCGGTAAGCCAGCACATACTGAACTGGCATCAGAATCTTTCTTTGCAGGCCAGCGCACGCGCTACCGAAAGGTGCCTGCAGTCGTTTTCAAGAACCGATTTTCGCTGCGACCTCGACAAGATCAGAATCCCCTTGCTGGTTATCCATGGCGATGCCGACAAAACGGTGCCTATCGAGGCAACCAGCGCCATCGTGGCCTCGCGTGTTCCGCAGGCCGAGTACACGGTCCTGGAAGGAGCACCGCACGGGCTTTTTATTACAGACCGCGACATGCTGAATCAGCGCCTCATCGATTTTCTAGGACAATAGCCAAAAAAAAGGAACAGGCGCCCCGGCAACAGGGCGCCTGCTTTGTTTTCCCGCGGCGGCCTGCAGACGGTTTGTTTAAACATCAAAAAGCGCCTACCTTTAGGCTGTCATTAACAAACTGATGGAACAAAAAGAATTTAAACCGTTCATACCGGCCGAACAGCATGTAGCAGAGCTGACCGTTAAATCCGTTTTACTGGGTAGCCTTGCAGGCGTTATCTTTGGCGCAGCTACAGTTTATCTTGCCCTGAAGGCAGGACTGACCGTTTCTGCATCAATCCCGATCGCAGTGCTGGCCATTACGCTTGGCAAACGTTTTTTCAAAACGACCATTCTCGAGAACAACATTATACAAACAACCGGATCGGCCGGCGAATCCATCGCAGCGGGTGTCGTATTTACGCTGCCCGGATTTTTATTTCTCAGCACCGGCCTCGGCGGGCAAAGCTCGGGCGAAGCATTTTTCAACTACATGACCATCCTGATCCTTGCTATTCTCGGCGGGATTTTGGGTACCCTCATGATGATTCCGCTGCGGCGCTCGCTCATTGTCAAGGAGCACCATACCCTTCCCTATCCCGAAGGTACAGCCTGCGCCTCTGTGCTGCAGGCCGGGGAGCGCGGCGGCAACTTTGCGCGCACAGCTTTCTGGGGACTTGGCTTTTCGCTTGTATATGCCCTTTGCCAGAAGGTATTCCATATTATCGCAGAAGTACCTGCATGGGCCACGCGTCAGACCAACAGGTTCCTGCCGGCTGCCCAGGTTAGCGGAGAAATTACACCTGAATACATGGGCGTGGGTTACATCATCGGCCCCCGCATAGCCGGCGTCCTGGTGGCGGGCGGCGTGCTGGCCTCGCTGGTGTTAATTCCCCTGCTGGCTACCCTGATAGACCCGCTGCGGGCAGCCCGGCAACTGGTTAAGATCGGTTTGCTTGCAGACCTGAACACAGCAGGCGGCGCCGGCAACTGGGATCCGGTTACCAAAACATTTGCCGATTATCCCAAAGCCATTTACCAGGCGTTTGTTAAACAGATCGGCGCCGGGGCCGTTGCAGCCGGCGGCTTTATTACCCTCCTTAAAACGCTGCCTACTATCGTATCATCTTTTAAAGAAAGTATCGGTTCCATTAAACAGCAAAGCGAAAAGGCTGCTGTAAAACGCACGGAGCGTGACCTTTCCATGAAAGTGGTGGCATTTGGCAGCATCGGTCTCATTGTACTTATGGCTTTGCTTCCCCAGGTACCCGGCGACACATTCCTTGGCAAATTGCTGCTGGGCGTGCTGGTTGTTATTTTCGGCGCTTTCTTTGTAACGGTTGCCAGCCGCATCGTGGGCCTGATCGGCTCCAGCAACAGCCCGGTATCGGGAATGACCATTGCCACGATCATGGGCACCTGCCTGGTTTTCATCGGCATGGGCTGGACCGGCAAGATTTATGAACCCATGGCCCTGGTTGTAGGCGGCATGGTCTGCATTGCGGCCGCTACGGCAGGTGCCACCTCGCAGGACCTCAAGACAGGCTACCTGATCGGCGCCACACCGAAGTACCAGCAGATCGCATTGTTCGTTGGCGTCATTGTGTCTGCGCTCGTGATCGGCATAACCGTACGCATCCTGGATACGCCCACAACCGAGATGGTTAAACAGGGCATCACACATGCCATTGGCACAGAAACGTATGCAGCCCCGCAGGCCACACTCATGGCTACGCTGATCAAGGGCATGTTGTCTTTCAACCTGGACTGGCAATATGTACTTGTAGGCGTGTTCATTGCCATTACGGTCGAGCTGTGCGGCATCAAGTCCCTTTCATTCGCAGTCGGGGCATACCTTCCGTTGTCTACAACCCTGCCGATCTTTGCCGGCGGTGCAATTCGCGCGCTGGCAGATTGGCGCCAGAAAAGAAAGGCGGCCAGTGTCGAGGAGGAAGAACTGGGCTCGGGCAATTTGTTTGCCACCGGCCTGGTTGCCGGCGGCGCCATTGCCGGCGTTATTGTAGCGATCCTATCGGTCATACCGGCAGTGAACGACAATTTGCAACTGGTTAGTGCGGAGAGCTGGCTGTCGTCAGTTTTGGGTCATGAAGGTTATGCCCTGCTTGGCGTACTTTTCTTTGCGGGTATGGGCCTGGTTTTGTATCGGGTCTCCAGGAAAAAAAATGATACAGCAGTATAATTGAAACAACAAAAGGTCCGGATTGATCGGGACCTTTTGTCTTAAGCTCTTACTTGTAAAGATCGAATTCTGCGATGCTTAACCTGTCTTCGTTGTTGTTTTGTGTGGTAGAACGAACCGTGAAACGCAGAAAACGGCAGTTGGCAGGTCTGGTTAGCCTGACAAATTGCTGTACAGGATTGGCCCGGATATTCGAAAATTCGCCTGCTGCCTGTATGGTCCATTCTTTTCCATCCTGGCTGGTTTCCAGTTCGTACCGTTCGGCCAGGCCCATTGCTGCACCATCCTGCCGTGGCAGGTAAGAAAAGGCTGAAAAGACCGTTTGTTTTCCGAGGTCAAATACAATTTGTACAGGTAACGCTCCTGATGCAGTAAGCCAGGTTGTATTTTTATTTCCATCAAGGGCATTGCGGCTATCGCCCGATGCAGGGCTCAATATCTGCCATGCCGACCTATCCAGTCCCGTCGTTTCTTTCAGGTAAGTCATTTGCTCGCCGGGTGCCTCGAGGAACAAAGCCAGGTCGCTCAGGGTGGGTGCCACAGGGGCATACAGTTTCAGCCTGAGCCGTTCAGCCTGCACCGGCGCCTTCAGTTTGATCAGCCGGGTAGACCCGATACTCGTTGCGGTGGCCAGGGCTTTCCAGCCGCCGTCCCGCTGAATTTCAACTTTTACACTGTCCAGACGCTGGCCGAGTTTAATGTTCTCGCGCAGCCGGATCAGGTCGAAGCGTTTCTGTCCCTTCAGGGCCACTTCAAGAACCGGGTTATGTACATAATCAGGCGGTGCCCAATAGCTGTACCGGTCGCCGTCCAGCAGGTTTTCGGGACGGTAGGCATTGCCCGGGCGGCTTTGAGCGGTCAGCAGTGTGGCTCCGGCAGCCAAGTTGGTGGAAAAAGTTTTCCTAAGCTTCTCGCCGAAGGCCCGCAGCGAAGCAACGTCGTGCGCATGCAGTCGTCCGTCGGGCATGGGTGCGATGCCCAGGCTCAGGTTGGCCCCGCGGCCCACGCTCTGCAGGTAGATGGCAAAGAGCTGATCTGGCGTTTTGACCTGGTCATCCTGATCGGCATGGTAAAACCAGCCCTTGCGGTGCGGCACATCACACTCGGCGGGTATCCAGAATTTGCCGTCGCGCTGACCGCTGGTCAGAAAGGTTTCAACCACGTGGCCGGGTGCCGGCTTGCTTCCATCTGGCCCCACAGGCGTAAAGGTGGCCCAGCAGGTTTCCCCTGCTGCGCCGCGTTCATTTCCTACCCAGCGAACATCGGGACCGATGTCGCTGAAAATGACCGCCCCGGGCTGGAGCTGGCGCGTTGTTTGCCAGAGTTTCTCCCATTCGTAATACGTTGCACGGTCTATTTTCCGGGTTTCGCGGGCGCCGCCATAATAACCATCGCCTCCGTTTGCGCCGTCATGCCAGCTCGTAAACAGTTCCCCGTAACGGGTGTATAACTCGCTCAGCTGCTCTCGGTAATGGCTTACGTAGGCCGGAGTTCCGTAGGCGGGGTCGTTCCGATCCCAGGCCGAGCAATACACGCCGAACTGCATGCCTGCCTTTCGGGTTGCCCGCATGAATTCCATCACCATATCGCCTTTTCCGTCCCGCCACGGACTTGCCTTGATGTTGTAGTTATTGGTTTTTGTTGGCCAGAGCGCAAAACCGTCGTGGTGTTTGGCCACGCTGATCAGTCCCCGAAAGCCGCCTGCCCTGACTGCAGTAGCAATCTGGTCGGCGTCAAAGGCTTTTGGATTGAAAATTTCTGGATCAGCATCGCCATACCCCCATTCCTTGTTCTCGAAAGTGGTGGGCGTAAAATGGACGAGCACATACATTTCCATTTCATGCCACCGCAACTGGGCGGCTGAGGGCACTGGCCCAAAAGGTTTCGGCGGGTTGTTCTGAGCACTGGCAGGCTTTGCCCCGGGCCAGCAAACGAACAGCGCGGGCAACAGCAGCCGGCAAAAATTTCTCATGTCAGGTAGTCGGGCTAAATGGTAAACAGGCAAATAAAAAGCTATTGCAAGCGATAACATTAGCAGCTTTTGCCCGAACGTTCAGCACAATTGGCCCTACCAGGATACCTGCGGCCAGCCGTTGCGGTAAAAAAGTGGTGCAATCAGCATCTGACGGCCTTTTTTGCGGTTCTCCTGTTCAATGGCATGAAAAGCAATCCAGGTCTTTCCCTTGTCATGAAGAATGGAGTTGTGACCGGGCGCGAGCCATTTTTGCTTGCTTTCCAGGATCGCGCTTTTGCCTGTGCCTGAAGCAGCGCCAAATGTAACATAAGGCCCTTCGACCGTTTTTGACCGGGCTACAAGCACTGCATAATCTGCCTTGTCACCGCAGCAGTTGTCGCCTGAATAATAAAGATAATAGTACCCTTTGTGCTGGTCAATCCATGCGCCCTCGATCAATTTCGTGTACCGGGTTTCCTGATCAGGAAAAAGCAGGTCTTTGGCTTTCGATCCCGGCAGAAAATCGCTCCAGTCGCTGTTCATTTCCTGTATCCGGATGGGTTGATGGCCCGACCCCCAGATCAGCAGGTTTTTGCCGGTGGCGGGATCGCGAAAAGCATAGGGATCAATGTTCACGAACGTTTCACCGCAGATCAGCGGGCTGCCCTTATCTTTGAATGGTCCCTCCGGTTTGTCAGCAAATGCCACCCCAAGGCATTTACCTGTTTTTTCGTCGGTCGACTCGGCAGAATAGAACATGACGTATTTTTTAATCCGGGCATCGTAAAGCACATGCGGTGCCCAGAAATGTTCGTTTCCCCAGGAAGGCTTTTGAGGCATTGCATCGGGCAGATCTTCCCAGTGCTGAAGGTCTGTGGAGCGCGCCGCCTGGATTGTCGATTTTCCCTGGGTAGCATACACGTACCATGCACCATTGAAACGCATAACCGTCGGGTCCGGGAAATCGCGGGCAATGACGGGGTTATTAAGCTGCGCTGACACGCGCATAAAGCCGGGCAAAAACAGCAGAAGAAAGAGATATAAAGGTTTCATTGTGTTGTTAAAGGTTCTTGGTTTCATTTACCGGGAGTTTCCCTAAGCCAGATCAGGGCAGATGCATCGGGAACGACCTGGTCGCCGCCTGCGGCTGATTTTTCGAAGTTCAAAGGAACGATGGCCGTGCGCCGCCTTCCTACCTTCGTGTTGCTGAAATGCGTATGAAAAACATAAAAAAGTTTGTTGCCCGGGCCTTTAAACAAGTCTCCATGACCGGTTCCGTTCATTTTTACCAGCTTTTTATCTAAAACCGGGTTGCCTGCAAACTTGGTGAAGGGTCCGGCGGGATGCCTTGAAGTTGCATACCCTACGGCGTAATCTGGGTTACGGAAATCGTTGGCCGTGTAAAACAGGTAATAAAGCCCCTTATGTTTAATGACCGTTGGCCCTTCGGCCACAGGCCAGCTATTCGTCGTATTCTCCCAGGGAAGCGTGGCCGACACACAGTGTTTTAACGTTTCCGGCCGTATGTCTGACAGATCGGGGAGCATTTCTGCCACGAACAACTGGTTTCCCGGATCCACGCGGACATGATACAGGTAAATTTTGCCGTTTTCAATTAAGACAAAGGGATCGATCTGCCGTTGGGTAGATTTCAGGTGTTTCAGAACAGTCTGTTTGAACGGGCCCAGCGGGCTGTCGGCCGTCGCCAAAGCGATCTGCTCATTTGCCACATAGGCCATGTGGTACTTGCCACGGTACTTGAACACCTGGGGCGCCCAAAAGCCGCGATCGCCAAAAGATTCCCCCTTTTTCAAGGCGAACCCGCCATCGTTCCAATGCTCCAGGTCTTTTGAGGTATATACCTTAAAACCGGTGGCCTCGCCGGTGCCGTACAGGTAATACAGGCCTTTTTCGGCGTACACAGAGGGGTCTGCAAGCAGGATGTTGTTTTCTGGTGGTTCCTGGGCGTGAAGGTCTGCGGTGCGAAACAGCACCATTCCTGCCAGCAGGCATTTGTAAATCGGTTTCATTTGTGTTTGTTTTGTTAGCCGGTTAAAGGGCCATTGGTACCATAAAAAAGTCCTTCCGGGCACGCCGGCGCCGGAAGGACAATAAGCTGCAGTTGCCCGGGCGGCAGCCTCAACCGCCGCCCGCATTTGCTTAACCCTTTTTAGCCCCGGTTATCTGTTTGATAAACTCGGTCTCCTCGGTTTTATAAGGTGTACCGTCTTTACGGAAGATGTCATGGAACCAAAGCGGAGGTTCGCCGGTGTATTGCTTTTGCCAGCTGTCCCACGGATAAATCGTCTGGCTCTTACCATCCACAAAACCCCAGTTAACCATACCGACATTGTATTTTTTGGCGATAGGCAGGAATCCCTCGAAGGTGCTTCCATTCGGACGCGCCATGTATTCAGTGCAGATCATGGGTTTGCCATATCGCTCCAGCTGATGTATGCGTTTTTCGAAATCGGCAGGTTTGTCGTAGCAGTGAAAACTGATCACATCCGATTCGTTGAGCTGCACTTTCTCGATGGGTGTAAGCAGGGAATCTGCCGACCAATCGTTGCGCCAAACACCCGATGTAAGTGGCTGTGACGGATTTGAAGCCCGGGCCCATTTAAACGTCTTTTCGAGCAGAGGTAACACATAACGTTCTTTGTCTTTCAGTTCGATCGGTCCGTAAGATGAGGTATTCGGATTATCAGGCTCGTTCCATACATCCCAGGCCAGCACCCTGTCGTCATTGGCGAAATGACGGACAAGTCCTTTCACATAACCTTCCAGGCGCGCCTGTTTGGTGCTGTCGCGCAGTACCTCCAGGCCAGGGCTTTGCACCCAACCAGAGTTATGCACGAACGGTTTTGGATCGCGCTGCTTGCCTGACTTGGGGTTGGGGTCCCAGCATGAATCAAAGATGACCAGGATCGGCTTAATCTTCTTGTCTTTGGCCAGATCGAGGAAGGCATCAATGCGTTTCAGGAAACCGGTTGAATCTTCTTCATACGGAAGATCGTGCAGGTACACGCGCATGGTATTCATGCCGAGCGATTGGGCCCAGCCTAGTTCACGTGCGATGGTAACCGTATCAAAAGAATCGGCCTGCCACATTTCAAGCTGGTTGATCGCGGTACTGGGCAGGAAATTTGCACCGACGATCCAGTTTTGTTTGCCATACCATTCTTTGGCCTGTTCTTTCGACCAGATCTGGCGGGTTTCTTCTTTCTTGGCGGGTTGCTTACAGCAGAAAAAGAAAAGGCTGAGGCAAACCAGGAGGTTCAGGTTCGTTTTTGTCATGTGTTTTTCGATTGTATTATAAATTTAGTTTTTCTTGTTGAATACAGGCACAGGCTGCGCGGTGGTTGATGGTGTACCGCCTGCAATGACGGGCCAGCCATCCTGCCAGGTTAATTTGTCCAGGAACAGGGCCCGGCGGTTTGGTCCGTTCGGAATCATCGGGTTGGCAACCTCGATGCCGTGATAAATAAACCAGTCTGTACCTGCATCATCGGTAATGATACGCGCATTGTGGCCGGGGCCGGCAATTTTGTCGTTGCGGGCAATGAGCAGGCTGCCGCTGCCACGTTGGGTGATCTCTTTGCCTTCTTTGTCGATATAAGGACCCCTGAGCGCTCTCGAACGGCCAACCCTGACCTGGTAAACGCTGGCAGCACCGTCGCAGCAATTGTTCTTCGAACCGAAGAAATAATAATAGTCATTGCGCTTTTCAATGATCACACCTTCAAAGTCGCCGGCGGCAATTTTGAACTTCGCATTTTTATCCGGTACAGATTTACCATCGGCCGCCAGGGGCACCCCCCAGGTGCCGTTGTTTGCTGCCGAACTGTAGCTCCCGAAGAACAGGTATTTCTGACCACCGTCTTCCATATAGAAAGGATCGATAGCATTGGGAACCCCCATTTCAGAACTCATGAATAGTTTCCCGAGATCGGTATACGGCCCTTCGGGGCGCAGCGAGGTAGCAAGGCCTATGCCCGGGTTGCTGTCTGCCCAGACAGAGTATGAATAGTACAGGTAGTATTGTCCGTTTACGTACGCCGGATCTGGTGCCCAAATACCGCCATCTGCTTTCCAGCCCGGTTTGGTTGAAAAAGCATCACGAATGTACACCCAGTCTACGAGGTTTTCAGATCTGGCTATCGGCACGAGCTTGGTGCCCTGTCCAGGGCCCCAGAAATCTTCTGTTCCGAACACGAAGAAATAACCTGATGCAGGGTCTCTCAGTACCGAAGGATCAGCCATGACCGGCGTAAAAACAGGATTCGTGTAGCTGGTTTTCTTAACAGGTGCGGGCGGTGGCTCAACAGCCGGCGGTTCGCTCTTGCCACATGCGGCCAGGGCAAGTAGGAAAAATAAAGAGGGTTTGATTTTCATATCTGCGTATCATACCGGCAGCATGACGCTGCCGGTTTGTTGGTTTAGTAGCCTGGATTCTGTCTCAGGTTGGTATTGTTCTCTACCTCGATCTGCGGCAGCGGTAACCGGATGCTTTTGCCGACAACAAAATTCCTGAAGTCGGGATCGCGTTCTGCAACTTTGTTCACGCCGGCCTGGGTATCAAGATCACCCCAGCGTTTAAGGTCTGCCCAGCGCACGCTCTCTCCGCAAAGTTCCAGGGCCCGTTCTGTCTTAAGCCGTTCACGGAACAGCGTCTGGTTATTCCCAATGGCCGGATACGCCGCAGCCAGCGGTGCCATTTTTGAACGTGCGCGCACACGGTTCACATAGGTGTAAGCATCTGCGGTCTGCCCAAGCTCGTTTTGAACCTCAGCATACATCAGCAAGACGTCGGCATACCGGATCATCCGGTTATTAATCTGATTAAAATAATCTTCGTTGCTGCGCATGTAATCGCGTGAGTATTTTTTGAACCAGGCCTCATCAGCACCCCACGTCCAGCTGCGGCCATAGGTTTTTACACCGAAATCTGCTTCAGATCCTGGGTAAAACAAAGAATATTGCAGCCGCGGATCGATCTGGTTGTCGGTGGTTTTCTCTTTCTTAAACTCATCTACAAGCCAGAAACGCGCTTGTCCATCAGACCACCCAATATCACGCGGAGCGAAGAACTGAGATCTGTTGCTGCCCATGTTTGAATTCGGACCATCACCCTCGCCAGTTTTGTTGGCATCAGAGAACTGGATCTCGAAAACCGACTCTTTGTTGTTCTCATTGTCTGCACGGAAATTGTCTTTGAAATCGACCAGGTCATAATAATTCTGTCCGGCACCGGTTACCAGGTAATCGAGCGCCGTTTTTGCCTGTGCCCATTTTTTCTGCTGCATCAGCGCTTTGGCGAGCATGGCCTGAGCGGCTCCTTTCGTGGCACGTCCGAGATCATTACCGGTCCATTGTTCCGGCAGGCCTGCACTGGCTTCGGTCAGGTCTTTTTCGACCAACGCCCAAACTTCTGCCAGGGAACTTTGCCTGGGCATATCCTCCGGCCGCTGGGTAACGGTAACGATGGGAAAATTTTCCCATAAGATCGCCGCATAGTAATAATACAAGCCACGGAGGAATTTCGCCTGGGCAATCATCTGTGTCTTGCGTCCCTGATCGAACTCGATCCCTGGTACATTTTCAAGAACCTGGTTACACCGAAAAATTGCTTTGTACACGTCCCTGTAGCTGTTCACATTGCCTTCCCAGAAGTTATAATTGATGTATTGAAAACGCGTCCAGTCAGCAAGCTCGACCCAGGGACTTTTGCTGAATCCTTCATCTGAGGCCAGGTCGAGCCGGAAGTACATCCAGCGGTTAAAACCTCCGTTCTGGTAAAACATATGATAAATGGCGTTTACGCCCTTCTGAGCATCGCTTTCTGTTTTCCAGAACTGTTCAGTGGTCAGCGTATTCGGGTTGTCCTGATTTAACAGGTCCTTCTTGCACCCGGTCATGACGCCGAGCAGGCCCGCAAAAAATATGGAGAGAAAAATCTTTTTCATTTCGTTCTTATTAAAATCCAAACTGTAGACCCACAGATACGGTACGTAAATTCGGGTAGGCACCGAAGTCGTAACCCTTCTCAAATATGCTTCCGTTACTGAACTCAGGATCGAGCCCGGTGTATTTGGTCAGCGTGATCAGGTTTTGACCTGAAATAGAGATTTGCGCCCTGCTAAATCCAGCCTTCTTTACAAAATCAGCAGGCAGGTTGTAAGACAGCGCCACGTATTTCATTCTCGCAAAGCTGCCGCTCTCGAGCCAGCGGTCTGTATCGCCTCGTGAATTAAGCGTAGACGCATAATAGGCTCGCGGCGTTGAGGTATTCGGGTTTTGCGGCGTCCAGGGCTGAACTCCTGCGGGATAGTTGGAGTTGTCGTCGAAACGCTCAATCACACTCCGCGGACCGTTAAATACGGTCGATCCGAAAGACCCAAACCAGTCCATTGAGAACTCGAAGTTTTTATAAGAAAGGCCAATGTTCAGGCCGACCTCATATTTTGGCCAGGGGCTACCTACGACAATTTTATCTGAATTGGTGATCTGCCCGTCGCCATTGTTGTCTTTGTACCGGATATCGCCGGGTTTCGCCGAAGGCTGAATAACGGTTCCGTTTGCATTCCGGTAGTTATCGATCTCAGCCTGGTTTTGGAAAAGACCGTCTGTTTGCAGTACATACCACATGCCGATGGGCTGCCCCACTTCCGTTACCGTATTGCCTACATAAGTCTTGTTTTTATTGTATCCCAGGTCAAGTACCTTGTTGCGCAGGGTTGTTACGTTCGCGGTTACATTATATTTGAACGGCTTGTCATTATTCGCATAGCCGGCAGTCAGTTCAAAACCACGATTGCCCAGCGTAACGCCATTTACACGCGGGTTCCCGCCGTCATTGCCTGTCGAAAGCAGCAAGGGATACTCCAGAAGCACATCTTTGGTCTTTGCGATGAAGTATTCTGCACTCACGGTAAGTTTATTGTTCAGGAAAGCGGCGTCGAAGCCATAATTCTGCTGCACAAGCTCTTCCCAACGCAGGTCCCGGTTGGCCAGTTTAACCTGTGTGGCACCCTGCTGTGCTCCCTGTCCTTGACCGAGGGCAATTGTAGAGAACGTATTGATCAGTGCAATGTAATCATAAGGCCCGATGTTGCTGCTGCCCAATGTACCGTAACTGGCGCGAAGTTTCAGGTCATTCATCCATTTAACCTTGTAAAACTCTTCATTACTGATGCGCCAGGCGGCAGAAAGGGAAGGGAAGTTGCCAAACTTGTATTCAGGACCGAAACGCGATACACCATCGCGGCGAATAATCCCGTTAATCAGGTATTTATCGGCGTAATTGTATTCAGCACGACCAAAATATGAGATGATGTCGGTACGATTACGGAAGCCGCCTGTTAGACCTTCATTGCCCTGGTCCAGCACATCATAATAACCACCGCTTGGGTTTGGCAGCAGATTTCTTTTGGTTCCCCAGATTTGCGCATAGGTATCCTGCTGGTACGATTGTCCTGCAATCACATTCAGGCTGTGCTTGCCGAACTGCTTGGTGAAGGTCAGCGTGTTTTCAATCAGTTTGGTTTCAGATTCGGCGCGGTTTTCATTGGCGATTGCCGGATCAAAAGCCTGGTTCAGTGTCCAGAACCCATCTTTTTTCAGGTACTTGTAGTGATCGCGGCTGGTTTCATAACCCAGGTTAAGGCGATATTTAAGCGATTTCAGGATCTGAAGTTCACCAAACAGGTTGCCCCGGAGACGAAGATTTTCATTGCTGCGATCTTCCAGGTTGGCAATAGCGAGCGGGTTCGTGCCGAAAGTTCGGCCACGTTTTTCATCGCCATACCCATACCCACCTGGGTTGGCTGCGTTGTACACCGGAATGGTCGGCAACATACGGATCACATCGATGATCGGATTGCCCGACATCTCGTCGGATTTCGAATTGGTTACTGAAAAATTTTCGCCAATAGTGAAAATGCCTTTTTTACCCTGTGTATTGACACGAAAGCTCAGCCGGTCGAAGCCGGTACTGATTACCGTTCCTTTATTCCCAAAATACCCGCCTGAAACCAGGTAATTTCCGGTACTTGAACCGCCCGAAAAACTCATGTTGTAATCCTGCACGTTACCGGTGCGGAAAGCAACATCCTGCCAGTCGGTGTTAACGCCGAGGTCCAGGTTCTGCCTTGGTACATTGGCATTGTCGTACGCCATAAAATTAATGCGTGAAAACTCCTCAGTGCCGGCGAGTTCGTACCTGGGCATGGTCTGAATACTACTTCTCCCCGTAAATTCGACCATAAGTGGCCCTTCTTTACCCTTACGTGTCGTGATGATGATGACACCATTCGCCGCACGCGAGCCATAAATAGCTGCCGCAGAGGCATCTTTCAGAATCTGTATGGACTCGATATCTGCCGGGTTAAAATCACGGTTTGCATTGCTGACCAGGCCGTCGATCACATACAGCGGATTGGTACCTGACAGGTTCTTCAGTCCCCTGATCTGAATCTGCGCTTCTGACCCGGGCTGTCCGCCGCCGCGCACCTTGATGCCCGAAGCCAGGCCCTGAAGCGATTCGGCCACCGTCGTTGCCTGACGCTTCTTCACATCCTGCGCCTTAACGACCGATACAGCTCCGGTCAGATCCTTTTTCAACTGGGTGCCATAGCCAACAACGACGACATCATCGAGCGCCTGCTGGTCATCCTGGAGGGTAATGTTCAGGGCAGTTTGTCCGCCCAAAGCCTGCCGCTGCTCGGTGTAACCGATGCTGCTGAAAACAAGCGTGGTCTGCAAATCGGGCACGTCAATCGAATAACGGCCTTCCGCATCTGTGGTAGACACCCTTGTGGTATTCTGTACTTTCACAGTAACACCTGGTACAGGGTCGCCTTTGCTGTCCACGACCCTGCCCGTTACTTTCTGCGTCTGGGCGTTGGCAGCAAACGCAAATCCGAGCCAAAGAAAAATAAAGCTGAGGACGAAGGCTTTCCTTCCCGGAAACGACCGCCCGCCCGGGCGCCGCAGGCGCCGCTGAATTGGTAAAGTTTTGCTCATATTTGGTTAAGTTGTTATAAAGCGCCACAAAGTGGTTATCGATACGACGCTATCAATGCCATCAAAATGAAGCATTTTTTTTTGATCGTCCCGATCAAAAATTTAGCAGCCTGTGTCAAAATCGCTCCCTGGATACCATATACCGTCATTTGGCGGATTCTTTTCTATATCTCGGTGCAAAAGGATAAATTCGCTGGTAACCAGATTAAACTTGTGAAACGACTTCTACTTTTTTGCGTTCTTCTGTGCATGCAGACGACAGTGCTGCAGGCCCAGTCACCTAGCTTCAGGCACTACCTGGTTGAGAACGGGCTGTCCTACAACTCGGTTATATGCAGCGTACAGGACCGCCGCGGCTTTATGTGGTTCGGCACCAAAGACGGGTTAAACAAGTTTGACGGCTACACCTTTAAGGTTTTCAGGAACCAGGCCGGCAATGAATTCAGTCTGGGCAGTAATTTCATTCACAGCCTGCACGAAGACCGCACCGGCACCCTTTGGGTGGGCACCTTGCGCGGACTTTATCGATATAATACTGAAAAAGAGGATTTTACCCTGCTGGAAGCTACCAAGAGCCAGGATATCCGGGATATTGAGTCTGATGCAGCGGGAAACCTCTGGTACATTGCAGGCGATCAGCTGACCCGCTATCATCCCCGCAGTGGCAGATTGCGTACGTACCCGCCGGCCCGTTATTTCAATGCCACATCCATCTGTGTACGTAAAAACGGGGAACTCTGGGTGTCGACCACCAACGGTTTCCTGCAGCATTATGATCCCCGGCATGAAAGTTTTAAAGCCTTTAACGTTTTTGACAGGTCTCGGCCGGTCATTTCTCGCTGGGTAGATAAAATTTACGACACCGGCAGGAACTCCTTCCTGGTTGGCACATCGAACCAGGGAATCAAACTATTCGACCTGACCACCTTCAGCTACCAGGATGTCATTACTTACAACCAGGATGGCACTGAAATTTATGCCCGCGACTTTATTCACCGTGGCGGCGATGAGTATTGGGCGGCCACAGAATCGGGTCTTTTCATTTATAACCTGGCTACCGGCGCCTACCGCAACCTGACAAAATACCGTCCCGACCCTTATGCCTTGTCAGACAATGCGCTGTACACGCTGTGCAAAGACCGGGAAGGCGGTATCTGGTGCGGCAGTTATTTTGGCGGCTTAAACTATTACGCAGTTCCCTACGCGCCTTTTGAAAAATTCTTCGATACGGGAAGCCCGAGGTCGCTGCATGGCAATGCGGTCCGGGAAATTACCGACGACGCCTTTGGAAACATCTGGATCGGCACTGAAGACGGCGGACTTAACCGGCTTAACCCGTCTACCACATCATTTGCAAGTTTTCGTCCGACCGGTAATTCGGGAATTGCCCATTACAACATACATGGTTTGCTTGCCAACGGCAATGAGCTCTGGATCGGAACATTTGAACGCGGGCTGGACGTCATGAATATTCACAGTGGCAAGGTGATCCGGCATTACGCTGCCGGCCCCGGCCCGAACGACCTGAAAAGCAATTTTATTGAATCGATTTACGGCACCCGGCAGGGCCAGGTCATGGTGGGCACATCCATGGGTGCCTACGTTTATAACCGGGATGCGGATCACTTTAACCTGTTCAGGTACTTTCCGGCAAATTACCACTATTGCGCTTTCGCTGAAGACGGCCAGGGGAATCTCTGGGCGGGATCATTGCGAAACGGATTGCTGTTCTACAACGCACGAACCAGAGCTTCGGGCAGGTTTTCTGTCGATGGCGGCAACAAAAACAGCCTGAGCAACAATTCGATCAACGGCCTGTTTGTTGACAGCAACGGCGATCTTTGGGCCGCCACAGAAAATGGCCTTTGCCGTTACCGGAAAAAGACGCGCGATTTCGAGGTGTTCGACAAGGCCAATGGTTTTCCAAGCAATGTTTTTTACAAAATTGCCGAAGACAAGCATAAAAACCTGTGGATCACGACAGCTGGCGGCCTCAGTGCCTACGCGCTGGGCACCGGGCGGATTACCAATTACAGCAAGGCAAACGGCTTGCTGAGCGACCAGTTTAATTACAATTCAGGTTATACGGACAAGCAGGGCCGCATGTATTTTGGTAGTGTAAACGGCCTGGTCAGGTTTAGCCCTGATGATTTTAAGACAAATACGTACACTGCCCCGGTCTACCTGACCGGTTTGCAAATTTATAACGATGAAGTGCCCATCGGTAAAGAAGGTTCTCCCCTTTCAAAGTCAATCAATTTTACAGAGCGAATTGTGCTGCGGCACTTCGAATCGACCTTCAGCATTGATTTTGCCGCCTTGAGTTATACTGCGCCTGAAATGACGGGCTACCAGTACAGAATGGAGGGGCTGGAGAAGAACTGGACCTATTTGAAAAGCAACCGGAAGGTCTATTTTACAAAACTCGCACCCGGCAATTACACGTTCCTGGTACGGGCTGCCAGGGGACATGAACCATCGGCCAGTCCGGTAACACGCCTAGAAGTTCGTGTGCTCCCCCCGTTCTGGCTAAGCCGCTGGGCGTATATGCTCTATTTTTTAGCCGGCGCAACCATTGTCGTTCTGCTTATGCGAAATTACCGTAAAAAAGTAGACGACCGGAACCGACGCAAGTATGAACTGCTGGAAGCGGAGAAAGAAAAAGAAGTGTACCGGGCCAAAATCGAGTTCTTCACCTACCTCACACATGAAATTCGCACGCCCCTGACCCTGATTCACGGGCCGCTGGAAGAGGTGATGCGGCAGGCAGGTGCTTCGGGGCCACTGCGCGCAAACCTGGAAACGATGGAGAAGAACACCTCCCGCCTGCTCACGCTTACCAACCAGTTGCTTGATTTCCGTAAAGCAGAGCAAAAAGGTTTCAGCCTGAGTTTTGTACGCGTGGATATCGCAGCCTTGCTCAGAGAAAACTGCAGACGTTTTGATGCAGAAGCGGTCAGAAAGAATTACGCGTTCAGCCTTGACCTGCCTGCGGCGTCTTTCGAAGCCTACGCAGACCCTGAAGCGCTCAGCAAAATTCTAAGCAACCTGCTTCAAAATGCCTTCAAATACGCTGAAGCGCAAGTCGCTGTTTCCTTATCAGTTCTACCGGCCCATTTTGAGATCGTTGTCAGGAACGATGGCGAACGCATTCCGGCCGGCCTGCGCAAAAAAATATTCGAGCCTTTTTACCGGTTGTCTGAAAAAGAAAGCGGAACAGGCATCGGCCTTCCCCTTGCTGCTGCGCTCACGCAGCTGCATGAGGGTACACTTGAAGTCCACGCTGATGAGCAGGGCATGAACGTCTTTGTTTTGCAGCTGCCGCTGCACCACAACAAGGAGTTTAAACTGCCTGAAACCACCGGCGCCGCGGCGCTCCCCGAAAAGCGGGAAGAAAAAGTAAAAGCCGATGAAAGATGCCGGGTTCTGTTGGTAGAAGACCATGATGAGATCCGCCATTTCACGTTCCAGCTGCTCAGCCCGTATTACCAGGTATTTACCGCCTGCAGCGGCGAAGAAGCCCTGCAGGTATTGCAGCGCGAAGACATTGCATTAATTGTGAGCGATGTCATGATGGCCGGAATGGATGGCTTTGCACTGTGTGCGAAAGTCAAGCAGGACATCGCCTTTACACACATTCCGGTTGTGCTGCTCACTGCCCGCAACGACATGCGATCGCGCATTGAAGGGCTGGAATCGGGCGCTGATGCCTATCTGGAAAAACCGTTTTCTCCCGAACACCTGCAGAAACAGGTCGCCACCCTGCTTACAGGGCGCGAGAACATCCGCCGGCATTTTGCCAGCTCGCCCGTAACGCTGCTGCCAAGCATGGCCAGCAACAAGGCAGACAAAGCTTTTCTGGATAAACTGGATGAGGTGATTCAGAGCCGGCTCGCAGACAGCCTGTTTGATATTGATCAGTTGGCCGGTCAGATGAACATGAGCCGCCCGACCCTGTACCGCAAGATCAAAGCTCTTGCCGGCATGACACCGCACGAACTTATCAACCTGACGCGGTTGAAGAAAGGCGCCGAACTCCTGCTGGAAACCGATTACAAAATCTACCGCATTGCGGCGGTCACGGGCTTCAGTTCGCAATCGCAGTTTACCCGCAGCTTTCAGAAACAATTTGGCCTGAGCCCGAAAGATTATGTGCAGTCGAAAAAAGTGAAGGTCTGAATTTGACCGGGGAGTTGGGAATTAAGCACCAGACCTGGGTGCGGCGCGGCTGGACCGTTCACCAGCATGTGAAAATCTGCCTACTCCCTTATTTCCGGGCCGCCATCTGGATCATGCGATGTGCCAGATCTTTGCCGAGAAAACGATTGATGATACCATGAACCACATACAGAATCGGTGTCATCAGGATGGCAATGATAAATTTATACGTATAATTAACCAGCCCGATCGCAGCTACCATTTTCCAGGTATAATCGTATTGCGGGTTTAAATAAAACGCGATAAAGATCACCACAAAACTGTCTATGAACTGCGAAACCAGGGTCGAGCCGGTTGCGCGCAGCCAAAGTGCCCGCTCGCCTGTAAGACGCTTAATGCGGTGAAAGATCAGCACATCGGCGAACTGCCCGACCAAAAAAGCCGTAATGGAGCCGACAATGATCCACATACCCTGGCCAAAAATACCAGCAAAGGCCCGGTTCATATCGACCGTTCTGCCATCAATTTCCTGGTTCACCCAAAAATCGGCTGGCGACAGCTTCATGGCCCCGCCAACAACAAAGAATGCATAAGCAATGAGGACAGAGGTCAGTACAGACAGGTACCGAACCTGCTTTACCCCAAAATATTCATTGATGATATCGGTCATGATGAAAATGACCGGCCAGGTCAGTACTCCTGCCGACATAACGAACGACAGGTTTTTTACACCGAAAAGATTGATATCAAATTTATCAAAGCCAAGCGTCTCCTCGACTGAAAAAAGTTTTACGCCGATAAATTCAGACAGGATCGCGTTGGCAACCAGGACACCGCCCAGGATAAGGAGCAGCCTGCTTTCTTTGGTTTTGAAGGTCATGATAATGAATGGTGAGTAAAAATAGGAAAAATTCCGACTTAACCCTACCGGGCTGCCGTTGCCTGCCCTGCCGGCGGCGTGCCTTGCCTATCATTCAGGAAAGTAGTACATTCGTTTTTCATGATCACACTAAACTCGAAGCTCCCGCATGTCGGCACAACCGTATTCACGGTCATGTCCCAGTTGGCACAGGAATATAACGCCATCAATTTGTCGCAGGGTTTCCCGGATTACGATGCTGACCCGGCTTTATTCGACCTGAACGAAAAGGCAATGAAAGCTGGAAAGAACCAGTATGCAGCCATGCCAGGACTTCCCGCCCTGCGCGAACGCATTGCTGCGAAAACCCGTGATCTGTACGGGGTCGGTTACAACCCTGAATCTGAAATTACCGTTACGGCCGGCGGCACACAGGCCCTGTTTACCGCGATAGCAGCCGTTGTTGTACCGGGTGACGAGGTGATTATTTTTGAACCCGCCTACGACTCCTATGCCCCTACCGTGCGGCTCTTCGGCGGCCTTGTCAAACCTTATGAACTGGAAGGTCCCGATTTTCGCATTGACTGGGATATGGTCAAAAAACTGTTCACCGCGCAAACACGCATGATCATCATCAATACCCCGCAAAACCCGACAGGCACCACTTTGTCTGAAGCAGATATGCAGGAACTGATCCGCCTGACCCGCGACACCGACGTCATCATCCTGAGCGATGAGGTTTATGAGCACCTGGTATACGACGGCCGGCAGCATCTCAGCGTATCGCTTTACCCCGAACTCCGGGAACGCAGTTTCATAGTTTACTCATTCGGTAAGCTGCTGCATGCAACCGGTTGGAAGATCGGATACTGCCTTGCACCCGAAAGTTTAATGGCTGCATTCAGGAAAATACACCAGTTTAACGTTTTCAGCGTTAATACACCGATGCAACACGCCATTCATGCCTACCTGGAAGAACCGCAGCACTACCTTGCGCTGCCTTCCTTTTTTCAGGAAAAACGTGATCTTTTCAGAAACATGATGCAGCAAACGAAATTTACGCTCCTGCCCTGCCAGGGATCATACTTTCAATGCGTCTCTTACCAGGATATCAGCAAAGAACCCGATACGGAAATGGCCATGCGCATGGTCAAAGATTTCGGCGTTGCATGCATCCCGGTATCTTCATTTTATACACGGAAAACTGAACAGCGGATTTTGCGGTTTTGCTTTGCAAAGCGCACCGAAACGCTCGAACAGGCCGTTAACCAGCTCA
The DNA here is from genome assembly GCF_003029735.1 of Pedobacter yulinensis. Taxonomy (GTDB): domain Bacteria; phylum Bacteroidota; class Bacteroidia; order Sphingobacteriales; family Sphingobacteriaceae; genus Pedobacter; species Pedobacter yulinensis. The sequence goes on along the minus strand of NZ_KZ686269.1, from coordinate 691,789 downwards.
GTAAAATACACTAAATGCAAGCTGTATGATGGAAAACCTCGACAACCAAAACGTCCCCAACCTTAAGATAACCATTTACCAGGCCTACCTGTTCTGGGAAAATACCGACAAAAACCTCCAGAACATGTCGCTGCGATTAAACATGGGTATCAAGGAGAAAACTGATCTGATCATCCTGCCTGAAATGTTCAATACAGGCTTCAGCATGAACGCCGCCCAGCTTGCTGAAACAATGGATGGAAAAACGGTAACCTGGATGCGCGATACGGCGGCAAAATACGACTGTGTGGTAACCGGAAGCCTGATTATCGGTGAGAACGGCAAGTTCTACAACCGCATGGTCTGGATGCGCCCTGACGGCACTTATACACATTACGACAAGCGCCATCTTTTTGCCATGGGCGATGAAAACCGGCATTACACGGCAGGCAGGGATCAGGTAACTGTTACACTTAAGGGCTGGAAAATCAGGCTTGCAATCTGTTACGACTTGCGGTTTCCCGCCTGGAACCGCAACATTAACGGCGAATACGACATCCTGCTGCTGGTGGCCAACTGGCCCGACCGGCGTTCCATGCACTGGCGTTCGCTGATCCAGGCAAGGGCCATTGAAAACCAGAGTTACGTGATCGGCGTGAACCGCGTTGGTCATGATGGCAACCAGGTGTATCACAGCGGGCATTCCATGTGTATTGATGCATACGGAAATACCGTATACTACAAACCTGAAGACGAGGACATGTATACACTCACGCTGAACTACGAAGAAATGGTCAAAATACGGAGGCAGTTTCCTTTCCTGGCAGACGCAGACCGTTTTGAAATAACTGAATAATTCAGGCTTCCTGATCGGTAAGAACCTTTACACGTAGCGCTTTGAGGCCGTCGACGCCCTGCAGCACTTCGAGCTCAAGCTGTTCCACCTCATCGGCAAGCAAACCTTCGTAATGTAAAGTGCGGATGTAATCCAGGTATTCGCGCGCGTCTGCCTCATTGAAATAGACCAGCGCAAGGGTTCCTGGCTGGGTGAGCCGTTCATCGGTATGCCTGATGTGCACCTTATCGATTCGTTTCTTGACAACATGATAGCGGATGTTGTAACTGCCCTCCACATCAAATCGCTGCTCCTCCTGTCTGAAACTGATATCGATCGGGTTTTCATAAACAAAAACAAGTTGGGTTGTACGCAATGGCGTGGGCAGGTAAGGCAGAAGCTTGTGTGTGCCTTGTGCGATTTTTGCCATGGAGCGCAGTTGCATAAGGCGATAGGTGCCTCTCAGCGACAAGTCGAACGGCCGTTCGGGCGCAATTGACTGCCCGAGATAGATATCAAACTCATACCCGTCAGTACGGAACTTTTCAAAATAACCCGGAAAAACTGCATTCAGATCTTTTTGCAGATCGAGCAAATGGGTTCCGATATGCTGGTTAATTGTCTGCATGCTTTTTTCCAATCGCTGACGATGCTCGAACACCCGGCCGCGCTGCGGATGAGTAGATTCAAAGTATGTTTCAACAATCCCGTTCAGTTCGGCATGGGTGTCGCGAAGCTGTCGCAGAAAGGGCGCCATCTGAAGCCTGAGGTAATCATCGAGTTTCAAGACCACCCGGTCTGATATCTCTGACAGCTCCTCATGGAGCCACTCGTCAAAATTGACCATGATATCGTCTTTGAAGGCTTCAGGTACGCGGACCTTGATGGCTTTCAGCGTATCACCCAGCAGGCGGAAATGTTCGAAGAGGTCTTTGCGTATGGCGTCATTCCGCTCTATCGTCGAGTTACGAATGTCTACCGCTCCATAAAAAGGGTATACATCTTCGAAAACAATCGGTTCGATGGCCGGCTTCTCGGTTCCCTGGTATTTCTCGTTCAGGTAATTGTAAGCCGCTTCATTGAAACGCCAGCGTACCGCATCCTGGATCGGAGTAAACCGGTCAGTGATCACGCCGGCGAGCTCTGAATTAAAATCTGTGATGATGTTTTGAAGCAGCTGCCCCAGCAGATCGGAGGCGTGCGCTACCGTAGGCATCAGACCCGCGTTAAAAACCGCCGCCTCTTTGCTATAAAGTTCCAGGCAGCCTACAAACCTGCCGCTGTAATACATCGGGAACAGCGCGTACGACCGGATCTTACCGGTGCCTGCCAGGAGTCTCAGCACCGGGCTGTCTTCCTGTTGTTTTTCTGATATATCCAGAAAAATCAATTTGCGTGGTTCCTCCAGATACCCGGTTACAAACTGCCTGTAAATGTGGTCGTTCGCCGTTTCCCCGCCAGCCAGGTCATAGATCAGGCTGTGCAGGCCGAAGTTGTTTCGCAGGAGCGGTTTGCCGTTGATGTGAAAAAACGGCAAAAGATTAAACCGGATGCGGTTGCTGCCAAAAAGCGTCTGCAAGGCGCCTTCCAGCTCATTTTTATTGCTGATCGCATCACAATCATTATGCGAAATGATCATGTTCTTGATTGCATCCAACACGTAATCGGCGGTAACGTCTTTAAGTGTAATTACACAAAAGCCTTCGAACCGGAACTGCTCAAGCGGGAAATGTTCCAGGGCCAGGTCAAGTGCGTTGCCGTCGCCACGCATAAATTCGTCCATCAGATCGGGTCCCGGCTGGGCCATGTCGCCCTCGCTGTACACATCTACAAAACGCCAGTCAATGCCCAGGCGGTAATAGGTCTCCAGACCGGTCTTCGTATCCATGACGCGATGCACGGTAGTGTTGTACATCGATGTTTTAACGTGGAACAGCCGCTCGGCAATGAGGCCATAAAGGTTCATCATTTTTTTTGCCTCGGCTTTTTCAGGATCCACTATGCTGAAACTACCGGTTTTTATCATATTGCCGATGGTTTCATAAAACGAATTGGTACCATAAAAAAACTCCGGCTCTCCGGGGGCTGACAAAGCCCACAACTGGGAATCCTCATCAGTAAGCAAGGGGGAAAGTGCGGTGTAGATCACATCCAGAACTTCCGGGTAATCTGCGGCCTGGGCAGTATCGATTGTTTTCTCCAGCTCCGCGTATTCCCCGATTTTGGCGAGGGCATAGCGGTAAAAATTTGATTTGGGATGCGGCACAGCATCCATCTTTTTCTTCAGGTGCCTGACAAAAGGTGCAAAACTGAGGTTAGACTGTATGGTACATTGCGGCACCCGGTCCTCATAGATGAATTTCCTCAGACTCAATAGCTTGTTTTGCATAACGCAGTTCACTCAAATTAAAAACGCATTCCGACCGTCAGGTATGGGTACCAGCCTTCTGCAGAACGACCCATCAGGAATTTAACGACCGCGATCTGAGCCGGCGCGAAGTACGGGCCTCCGCCTACACCATGGTGCCATTTTGAAGAGGCCTCTTCCGGTTCCCAGACCCGGCCCGTATCGTAAAAACCGATCAGGCCGAACTGTCCTGGTAAAATATAGCTCGCAAAGTCCGCTAATTTCAGGCGAATTTCCAAATTATTATATAAACTATGCTGCCCTGCAAAACGATATTGACGAAAACCCAACAAATTGTCCTGTCCACCTAAAAAAGCCGACTGGTAAAAGGCCGATTGCCCGAAGCCCAGTGTTCCGCCAATTCGGTCTGCCAGCACGACTGTGCCGCGGTTATCCAGGCTTTTGTAGAGTGCAACCTGTGGCATCAGCTGCGCATAGGCCCTTGCACCTCCGCTCAAGCCATGCCAGGCCTGGGCCCGCAGGCTGACGAAAGAACCCCATTGCGGCAGCAGCCTGTTGTTCCTGGCGTCCATCTCATAATGGAGGCTGAGGCCAAGGTGCAATTTGTCCCGCCCGGTTGTCAGGCTGTCATAAGAGCCCAGCTCGCCGGTGCGTTCAATAAAACGGCCCCTGTTTTCGCTCAAATTAAGGTGGTAGAACTGCATTGAGGGGCCAAACGTAAGGCTGCTCCCGGCGCCGTTGCGCCAGCGCAGGGCGGTCTCGAAGGTAAGCAGGTTAAACCTGGTGCGATAAAACCGTTTGTAGTCCCCGCTGCGGTCAAAAGCCGTCCCGTTTCCGCGGCCAAAAAAATTCATGGTATTGTTCGGCGCCTTCAGGTTCAGTTCGGCAATCAGGTCGACATTTCCAACAAGATGGGTCCATTCTCCGTTATATTTAAGCTGGAATGCTTCGGTAGCAAACGCGTGCAGCGCGGTAAACCGGTGCGAGCTTGCGAAGGGCACCTTCCTGAAGCCTTCCTGCCGGGTGTACTTGTAGGTGGCACCAAGCAGCAGCCCGTCGTCCAGGTTCAGGCCTGCATTGAGCAGGTAAACCGGCACATGGTACAGGTTTACCGGCACGAAAGCCGTATTGATACTGTCATTAGAGGCGGTGATCCGGAGCCGTGATGCAGCAGCCCCCTGAATGTTGGCCTGCGTTTCCGGCTGGTACAAATTAGCGGCTTTCCCTAACGAAGTGACCTGGTACTTTTTATCACCTTCTTTTGCAATGATGCGGAACTTGATATCCGATCCTTTTGTATCCAGGAAGACGCTGTCGTTGCCCCTGTTCAGGTAAAGCCTGATCTCCTTGGTTACGCTTGCTTCGAACGTCTTGTTCATCAGCGTATCTTTCAGTTCGCCGTTTTTATTGATCTTCTGCACCAGCAGCTGGGCGCCGCCATCGGGCGAAGTCCGCAGCGAAACAGCCTCCCGTTTATCGCTCAATTGGATGTCTGCTATTTTATTCAGAAACGTGTATAACTTATCCATTGCTGCTGGCAACGCGGCTCTGCGGGCTCTTAGTGTATCCAGCAGTTCCTTATGCCGAAGCTCATAGGCCGCCGCAGGCAACCGCCGCAAGGCCGTTTCAAAAACACCGTCTGTCATGCGGCCGGTAAAATCCTGGGTAACCGATTGCCAGTCTGCCCGTGGCAGCGGGATCAGGATGCGGGAGTCGGTCTGCCGTGCTTCCCATACATAGGTGTTAATGTCTTTTATCTTTTCGCCAAATCCCTGCATAAATGGCAGAAGCGATTTGGCCGTTGCATACTTGACAACCAGGCCCTCAGACTTGTAAAATACCTGGTCCCGATCGCGCGGTACAGGAAAATAATGTTTGTTCTTTCCATTTTTACGAAATGCCCAGCGCCATTGGTCTCCATGGCGGTCCCAGTCGCCGATCAGCACATCGAGCAAGCGTGCTTTCAGGTAAAGTTGCCGGTCAATGGTATTGTCATTATCTTCCATCAGCGCTTCAAGCATCTTTGGGGTATTGTCTGATTTGCCAGCCGGTTCCCGCTCTTCGAGCAGGGCCGCAACACCGCCAAAAGTTTTGTTGTAGGCGCCCAGCCCCTGCTCAGGCGCAACGATACCGATTATAGGCTTGCTGTGCGGTACGCCCGCGGCCTCGGCGATGGGTGGCACAGCAAGGGCCGAAAATGGATGCTGTGCAGACATCTGGTCTTCTACAATATCTTTTGCGAACGTTTCCCGCAGTTTCTCGGGGATCAGTACGTCGGGATATTTCTGTACACTGCGCAACACGTATTCCCGCCCGGCCCGATCAGCAAGCCGTAGCGATTTAGACTGATGACCACCCCCGGCTTTGAGCGGGGTTAGTCCGCCATTGATGGCAGACAGGCGAATAACGGGCAGTCTGGTCGGTTGCGCGTATTCCTTGCGGTAATTTTCGCCAAAAAGAAGCCTATGGAACTTGCCAACACTGTCATACCCCGGCCGGATGGTCCTGACCAGGCTATCTTCACTAAAGGTTGCATAACTTGTTTCCTCAGCCTGCCGCACAGGCGCATAAGGTTTGGCATAGTTAAATACCTGCCTGAAGCCACTGTCTGTTTGCGCATAATAGGAAAAAACAAGCGACTTATCGCTCATCAGATCGGCGGTCACAAAGCCGGGCAGCGTAGACCCGTAAAGGGCATGTTTGCCCCGGGCCACGAAACTGTGCTTGGCGCCTGACCCGCTAACCACCTGGATGGCCTGATCATTTTTGATGAACTGAAGCCCATGATCATGACCGGAAACATGCACCAGGTTCGGGAAACCGGCAAAAACACCATCAACTTTTTTAATCATTTCCTGGTACTGCGGATGCGGCATGTCTTCAGGATTCGGAAAAGTGCGCCGCAGAAACGGATAAAGTGAGCCCACTCCCGGGAGCGGGATATAAAGAGACGGATTGATCGCTGTGAATGGGAACAGGTGGTCCTTCAGGTCGTAATAACCGCCATGCCGGCCATAAGACTGAAACGGATGGTGCATAGCGAGCAAGACAACTTTGTGCCGGTTTTTATAGAGCAACGAGCCCAACTTCTCCAGAATTTCCTCTTTGCTGCGGCAATCACAGTCGGCGGTAGTTTCTTTGGCATGCTGGAAAAGCCACCATTCGCTGTCAAAAACGATCACAACCAGATTTTTGCCTACCGCAATTTCTTCGGGGCCCGGGCACCCGTCTGCTGGCAGCGCACGCAAGGCGGAGTCTTGCTGGCTATCCAGGAATGCCCATTGAGCACGCATCTTGGCCAGTCCCCCCGGCCCCATGCGGTCCCAGTCATGGTTGCCCGGAATAAAGTCGACTGGTACGCCTTTCGTCCGAAAGGGCTGATATTGTGACCTTAAGATTTCTTCCGTCTGCCTGCGTTCAGGACTTCCCGGCAGCCCCATACCCCTGGGATAGATGTTATCGCCCAGATAGATCACCCTGGTTTTTCCTGGCAGAATCTTGCTTACAGCAAAGTCGATGACCCCACCCTGCTGCCGGTCCATTTCGCCGGCATCTCCGATCAGGATCATGCGGTTTTCTACCTGGGCCCGCTGCGCATGGCTAAAACCTGCCGAAAACAGTAAAAAAAATAAAATAACGCTGCGCATATTACCGGCGGTAAGTAAATTTCAAGACATTTCCTGCATCCAGCTCCCCACCCTCATTGGAGATGTAGAGATTCCCCTCCGGGTCAAAAGCCATTCCTTCGGGCTGGTTAAAAACACCGCCGTCCAGCTCGTGCCGGGACTGTACCTTCCAATTTTCATCGACGATCAGCAGCAGTTTATTGAAAGATGACAGCACAAACCATTCACCCGTCTTCGGATGCCTGGCCAGCGCAGATGGCCGGAATGCGGCCTGCTTTTTCTTTTTTTTCTTTGCCAGCGATACACCGGCAGTAACACTGAACTGGCTGACCAGTTTCAGGGCTGCCCCTGCTGAGTCGGATCCGAGTACATAACCCGGTGCAGAGCCCCGCTCCCCGGTTTTACAATTTTTACAGAGCACATACAGCAAACCCGAGGACTGGTCTGCAAATAAGCCCTCGTACTCCCCTTTCGGAACGAGCTGTTTGAAGACCCGGGTGTCATTCGCCCCATTTTTGTCAAACGGCTCTTCTTTAAAACCATACATGTGGCCGTTGCTTTTTAATACATAAAACCAGCCCTTTAAATAGGTTACGTCCTCATAATCGCCGCCCGCTGCAAAATGCATGTTCTGCTGTGCTTTTACACCCCAGCGCTGGCGAAATAACTTGCCTTCTTCGTCCTGCACCGCGTAGATCGTGTCTGAGGTAGTGGGCTTAAAACAGATACCCGAAATTTCCAGCAGGCTTTCAGGCATAACGAATTTTTCCGGATTGCCAAAATCATACCCTGCAGGCGAGCTGAATGCTGCTTTTTGTTTACAGGCAAGCAGGAAAGCAAGATAAAACAAGACTGCGGGAATGATGTATCGGTTTTTCATATCAGTTAGGGATTCGATTCATGTCTGGGGGTCGATTTATTTGCAGCGAGGAAACTGTAGATTGCTGCCTGGGCATCGAGCGGCTCGTTTGATCGCAGCGGCACTTCATTTTCGAGTTTGCTGTTTAGGTCTACGGCCTGAACGTCATCAGCCAGGTACAGCCGCATCATTTCCCTCATCTCCTGCTGCAGGAGCGGATCGCGCAGCGGGAAACACACCTCGATGCGGTTATAAATATTGCGGTTCATCCAGTCTGCAGAGCCGAGAAAGATCTGCCCGCGCGCAGCGTTTCCGAATATGAAGATCCGTCCGTGCTCCAAATAACGGCCTACAATACGCCTTACTTTGATGTTTTCGCTCATTCCCGGCACCCCGGGTATCAGACAGCAAATGCTGCGAACAATGAGACGGACCTCCACGCCTGCGCACGACGCCTCATATAATTTGCTGATGAGCACCTTTTCTTCCAGGTTGTTCATCTTCAACATGATCAGCGCTGGTCGTCCGGCACGTGCTTCGTTAATTTCAGCGCTGATCAGGTCCAGAAAACGCTGCTGCAGGTTGAAACCAGCAACGAGCAGGTGCCCGAAATGAGGCTGCGGCGCAAGCCGATCCTTGGTTTTCAACAACAGAAAAAGCTGCCGCAACTCAGCTAACAACTGCTGATCTGCCGTAAGCAGCACATGATCGGTGTAAAAACGTGCGGTGGTCTCGTTCAGGTTCCCGGTAGCCAAAAGCCCCAGATAACCCGGACCATCGCTGTCAACCCGTTTAATAAGGGCAATCTTTGCATGTACTTTCTGGTCGAAACGGCTGTATAGGATCGTTACGCCAGCGGCCTTCATTGTCTTTGCCCATTTTATGTTGTTGGCTTCGTCAAAACGGGCCTTGAGCTCGACCAGTACGATTACCTGCTTTCCGTTCCGCGCAGCCGTGACCAGGCTTCTGGCTATTTTCGACTGCGTGGCCACCCGGTACAGGGTAACCCAGATCTCTTCTACACCGGGATCGGTGGCCGCTTCATTGAAGAACCGCAAAACCGGGCGATAGTCCTGGTAGGGAGTATGGAGAAACAGGTCTTTTGCAGAGATCTGGTCAAAAAGACTGCCCGATGAACCTATATCGACATTTTTCAGCGCAGACCACGGCGCATAAGCGGGCACTTGCGCTGGCAGGGGCAAGTCTGCGAGATCTTTCAGATTATGGTACCGTCCGCCCTCAACAAGCATGGCTGTTTCCAGGCCCAGTGCAGAAATCATTGCGTAAAGATGGCGCAGGGCCAGTCCGGGCTGGTAAAGCAGGCGGGTCGCGCTGCCCAGCTCGCGCTGCTGCAGCCTGGCTTCGAGCACCGCCGGTAGCTCTTCTCCATACTCCTCTCCGATGCTGAGTTCTGCATTTCTCGTAATTTTCAGGTTAAAGCTATCAAGCACGCGGTACCCTTTCAGCAGGTCTTCCAGGTGATGGCGGACCATGTCTTCCAGGAAAAATATCTGTTCCCGGCCGGCATCGGCCAGCCTGAAAAAACGGCCCGCATCTTCGGCAGGAATATTTACCAAGAACAATACCTCGTTTCCCTGCTCATCTTCAGCAACCACCAACTGATAAAGCCGGTTGTTTTCAACAAGAGGAAGCCGGGCTCCGGGCTCAATCCTGCTGACCTGCAGCAGGCCAAGCACTTCATTAAAAAAAACTTCCCTCAGTGCCGCCGACACCCGGGTTGGAACAGGTGAGCCATAATAGAAGTCAATGCCGAGCCTGGCGAGTTGCGGAATAATTTCCTGGTTTAATACGCGGCCAAACTGCTTCTGCAGAACTGCAATGCGTTTCGACGCCTCGCCCAATACCGGGACCGGTACGCCGTCGCCCGGATCAACGCGGGCATGCAGGGCCATTAATACCGGCATCCTGACCCTGTAAAATTCATCCAGGTTGGACGAAAAAATGGCGAGAAACCTGATGCGCTCCAACAGCGGCACCGCTGGCTTGCCGGCTTCGGACAGCACCCGCGCATTAAAACCGATCCAGCTCAGGTCGCGATTGAAAAACAGGGCTTCGATCATACTCAGTATTCCGCAAAAGCAGCGATGATAAACGCAAGCACTGCTGCCACGATGCCAAACATAAAGACATTATAGGCAATGCGCAGGTACCGGTATTTATGCCCCAGTACAACGCCCTGCGAGTAAACGTCGCGAATCAGGCTGCCGTAGAGAAATTCCTTGCTCTCCATCATTTTATGCATACCTGCGCTGTAATCGTCGAGGCTCATGCGGTAAAAATTCCCAAAAAAGAGCAGGTTGACGCGCTTCTGGTCAATATCTTCCTGTCCGAAAACGCCACCCGGCAGGGACGGCCTGGTAGCGAGAATGGAAAACACCATGGTGGTGACGCAGATCAGCAGCAGCAGCAGGGTCGGTATCATAAACTGGGGTTCATCTTCAATTTTTCGCAGCAGGATACTCAGCACGATAGACAAAATAATCGATGTGGTGGAGATCATGATGTGCGCCTTGTTGTCAGCCATGTCACTCAGCCGCTGGTGGTTGCCGGAACTGATGCGAAACATGGTTTCAATTCCGCGCTCGGGCCTGTCTGACCTGGCTTTTTTTCCCGGACTTTCCTGCACAGGTGCCGTTACAGGTGTTTCAATAGCGACGGCCTCGATGTTCTCTGACCCCTTCGCGCGCAGGCGGTCCAGATTCTTTGCTTTCATGGCATCCAGCTTTTCGCGGGCATAAGCGGTGTGATACCGGTGGTTTTCGAGTAGTGCAATGGTTTTGCTGCGCCAGGTTTCCTTATCTATATCCTTGCCAGAGCACCGCCCGGCCTCTTTTCGCATCAGTTTATTGCGCGCTCTGAAATCTTCGGTACCCAGGTGAAACAGGTCTGCATCGCACAGGATTTCCTCGCAAAGGTTTTGTGGCTTCTGTGGAATCTGCGTGGCCAGGATACAGTTTTTAACGGCATCTGCCGTTTCGGTAGGAACCTGCATGGCCTGCAGGTAAGCCGTCGCGTCGGCCGCACCTTGCAGCTCATGGTCTGCGCTGTTTGTCAGGTAACCGACATCATGGAACCAGGCTGCCGCCAGAACAACAAAAAAATCACGGTCGTTCAGTTTGTAATGCACAGCCATTTCAGCGGCATAATGAACAACCGCCTCTGTGTGCGACAGGTTGTGGTAAACCAGGTCGCTGCTGGCTGCAACCGCGAAACGGCCGGCTATTTCCTGCCTGATCCCCTCGAGCAATTCAGGATAATTCATGCGCTAAATATATCACTTTAAATGCCGACACGCCAAAAAACTTAACAAGCCAAAAACCCCGCATAACCCGTTATGAAAATCGATTTAAAAATAACTCGAGTCTGTTTTCATGCTTATTTTTATCTTCGGGCCACGGCTGTTCACCGGCCCGGCTAACTTATCTCAATTCCATGCTCAACAGAAGAAAATTCATACAAGGTTCCGTCCTGTCAGCTTCGCTGCTGGCGGCCCAGAAAAGCTTCGGGTCAGGTATACTCGATGCTCCTGCCGCTAAACCCATCGTTATATCGACGTGGGATTTCGGTATTCCGGCCAATAAAGCTGCCTGGACCATCCTTTCCCAGGGCGGAAATGCCCTTGATGCGGTAGAAAAAGGCGTGCGGGTACCCGAGGCTGATCCCGCCATTCAGACAGTCGGCTACGGCGGACTGCCCGATCGCGATGGCAAGGTTACGCTCGACGCATGCATTATGGACCACCATGGCAACTGTGGCTCGGTAGCCGGCATGGAACACATCAAGCACCCCATTTCAGTTGCACGCCTGGTCATGGAAAAAACACCTCATGTTATGCTCGTGGGCGATGGCGCATTCCAGTTTGCGCTGGAAAACGGATTTAAAAAGGAAAACCTGCTCACGCCGCAGTCAGAAAAAGCATGGAAAGAATGGCTCAAAACTGCAAAATACGAACCGGTCATTAATATTGAGAACAAAACCTACAAGGTGGCGCCTACCCGCCTGCCCGGCAACCAATATAACCACGACACCATCGGCATGCTGGCCCTGGACGCACAAGGCAACCTCTCAGGAGCCTGCACGACCAGCGGCATGGCCTACAAACTGCACGGTCGCGTGGGCGACAGCCCCATTATCGGAGCCGGCCTGTACGTGGATAATGAAGTGGGTGGCGCCACATCAACCGGAGTGGGCGAAGAAGTGATCAGGAACGTAGGCAGTTTCCTGGTCGTTGAACTCATGCGCCAGGGTTACTCGCCCGAGGCCGCCTGTAAAGAGGCGGTTATGCGCATCATCAGGAAAAAGCCCCAAACAGCCAAAAACATCCAGGTCGGCTTCCTGGCACTCAATAAAAAAGGCGAATACGGCGCTTACGCCATTCAGAAGGGTTTTAGTTACGCGATCTGCAATGTCGAGAAACAAGATCTGCTTGTTGACGGAAAAAGTTATTACCAGTCATGACGGGTATTGAAGTTTGCGCCAATTCCCTGCCATCAGCGTTGGCTGCCCAGGAAGGAGGCGCCATTCGCGTGGAGTTCTGTGACAACCTGGCCGAGGGGGGCACTACCCCCAGTGCCGGACAACTGCTGCTGGCACGACAGTCGCTGCACATTGGACTGTGGCCCATCATCAGACCGCGGGGTGGTGATTTCCTGTATAGCGACCTCGAGTTCAGGATCATGCAGGAGGATATTAAACTCTGCAAATCAATTGGTTGTGATGGTGTTGTAACCGGAATACTAATGGCAGACGGGCAAATTGACACTGCCAGGATGCGGCAACTGGTCGAACTCGCGTTGCCCATGCCACTCGCCTTTCACCGGGCCTTCGACATGAGCCGGAACTTCGAGGAAGCACTCGGCGAATTGATCGGCCTGGGAATAAAAAGGGTGCTCAGTTCAGGCGGCAAATCCAGCGCATGGGCGGGGCGCGAAACCCTTGCTGCACTGGTGAAGCTTGCGCAGGCACAAATCGAAATTATGCCGGGAGCAGGCGTCAATGCCGAAAACATCGGCGAACTGCGTGCAACCGGGGCCACGCAATTTCACGCCTCCTGTAAAACAAGCATCTCAAGTAGAATGAATTTCAGAAACCACGATGCGCTCATGGGCAGCCTGACAGACGAGTACAGCTACGAACAGACCACTGCAGCCCGGGTCAGGGAACTGGTAAATGCGCTTCAGGCAGCGGGGTAAATGCCTGCAGGCAGATCTATGGAATGTAGGGAAAAGAAATTCCTTTGATCTTGCTATATAATTCTACCGCGTACAAGTCGGTCATGCCCGACACAAAATCGAGCACACTCTGCACCTTTGAATAGGTATCAGGCCGGTCGGTCAGAAATTGCCCCGGTATCAGCTTAACCAGTTTCTGGTAATAGTGGCCTTGCCCGCTGACCACGGCAGGTACAAATTCTTCGAGCAGTCCGGCCATCACCTTATAGCCGGACACTTCTTTCTGGATAACCGAGTTGTAATTATAGATCTTCTCGACTGAAATACGGCCGATCTGCTTCCAGGCAGCGAGCAGCGGCCCGGGCAGCGAATCGGTCAGGCTGCTGTTAAACGTACCGGCCAGGATAGCGGGCTGTTCACGGTAAAATATCTCGGCACAGGTCATGATCAGGTTATTAATGGCCTTTGCCCGCAGCAGGCTTACTTTTGCATCGTCATCGCCCATGTCTTTTTCAAGGCGGCTTTCCATGCGCTCGTCACCGCAAATGGGCAGCAGCAAGGATTTGATCTCCTCGTAAGAAAGAATTTTGAGCCGGTGTGCGTCTTCCAGGTCGACCACGCCATAACAAATGTCGTCGGCGGCCTCGACAAGGTAGACCAGCGGGTGCCGCTTGTAAATGAGCTGATCGCTAGGTTCTTTGGCAAGTTTCAGCTCGTCTGCAATGTCTGCGAACGTTTCGCGTTCCGAATAAAAGAAGCCGTATTTCTTCCGGTGTAGAAAGTTTTTGTTTTTGCCTGCATCAGAAGAGCAGGGATATTTTGCAATGGCAGCCAGCGTGGAATACGTGAGTGCAAACTGCCCGTTTCCTTTTCCCTTGAAATCATGGGTCATGATGCGCAAGGCATTCGCATTCCCTTCAAAGTTTGCAAAATCGGTCCACTGTTCCGGCAGCAGTTCATCCCTGAACCGTAGCCCTTCTCCATCCGTAAAATAACGCGAAATAGCGGCTTCGCCGGAATGACCAAATGCGGGGTTGCCGATGTCGTGGGCAAGGGCGGCGGCGGCTACAATATTGCCCGCTTCGCCGATCAGCGGCAGCTCGCGGTCCAGTTCGGCATGGTCTTTTTTAAGACGCTGGTAAAATATCCGACCTAATGACCGCCCCACGCTGGCAACTTCCAGGCTGTGGGTAAGGCGGTTATGAACAAAGATACTTCCCGGCAGCGGAAAAACCTGCGTTTTGTTCTGGAGCCGCCTGAAGGGCGACGAAAAAATCAGCCGGTCATAGTCGCGCTGAAACTGGGAGCGGGCCGAATCTTCGTCCTGCTCCGGATTCGCTGCGTAACCCCAGCGCCGGCTTGATAAAAGGTCTTTCCATTCCATGCGCCGCAAAGGTATTTCATTTTTCTGTTGCCGCAATGGAAATGTAACCTGAACGACAGACTGGTGGCCAAGTAAAGACAAAAAATAACGACTGTGCGCCTGACCACTGCTGCCACCTTAGCCGCATCAGCGTTTTAACAGCAACTTTCAATATCGCGATATCGTTAACCTTCGCGCAAAATCGTATCTTTGCGCCCACTGATGAAGCACATACGTAATTTCTGCATTATTGCGCATATCGACCATGGGAAAAGCACCCTGGCCGACCGTTTACTGGAGTACACCAAGACCATTACCCAGCGTGAGGCCCAGGCCCAGCTGCTCGATGACATGGATCTGGAACGCGAGCGTGGGATCACGATCAAAAGCCACGCAATTCAGATGAACTACTCGCTCAACGGACAGGATTATGTGCTCAATCTGATCGACACGCCAGGACACGTTGACTTTTCTTATGAAGTTTCCCGGTCTATCGCCGCGTGCGAAGGCGCGCTGCTTATTGTCGATGCCTCACAGGGCATTCAGGCACAGACCATTTCCAACCTGTACCTGGCACTGGAGCACGACCTGGAAATCATTCCTATTCTGAACAAAATGGATCTGCCCGGCGCCATGCCTGAAGAGGTCAAAGACCAGATCATTGACCTGATCGGCTGCAAGCGCGAAGAGATCATTCCTGCTTCAGGGAAGACCGGCATGGGCGTTTTTGATATCCTCGAGGCAATTATTGACCGTGTGCCTGCACCGGTAGGCAATCCTGACGGCGAACTGCAGGCCTTGATCTTTGACTCGGTTTTCAATTCTTTTCGCGGCATCATTGCGTACTTCAAGGTAGTGAACGGTGAGATCAAAAAGAATGACAAGGTAAAATTCATCAATACAGGCAAACAGTACCTGGCAGACGAGGTGGGTGTACTTAAACTCGACATGTCTCCACGCACCTCGATCAAGACAGGCGATGTGGGCTACATCATTTCCGGTATCAAGGAAGCGCGCGAAGTAAAGGTGGGTGACACCATTACCACCGTAGACCGCCCGGCCAGCACAGCTATACAGGGTTTTGAAGAGGTGAAACCCATGGTTTTTGCCGGCATTTACCCCGTTGATACTGAGGATTACGAGGAACTGCGCGAAAGCATGCACAAACTGCAGCTGAACGATGCTTCGATTGTCTTTGAACCTGAAAGCTCTGCGGCACTCGGCTTCGGCTTCCGATGCGGGTTCTTGGGCATGCTGCACATGGAAATTATCCAGGAGCGGCTGGAACGTGAGTTCGACATGACCGTAATCACCACAGTTCCCAACGTATCATATGTTGCCTACACCACAAAGGGCGATGAAATTATTGTAAACAACCCGTCAGACCTTCCCGATCCAAGCAAAATGGAATACGTGGAAGAACCGTATATCAAAGCCAACATCATTACGAAGGCCGAGTTCGTAGGGCCGGTTATGAGTTTGTGTATCCAAAAAAGGGGTACCATCATTAACCAGTCTTACCTCACGGCAGACCGGGTTGAACTGGTCTTTGAAATGCCGATGGGCGAAATTGTATTCGATTTTTACGACAAACTGAAAACCATTTCAAAAGGTTACGCCTCGTTCGACTACCACCAGATCGGCTACCGCCGCTCAGACCTGGTTCGTCTTGACATCCGCTTAAACCAGGAGCCGGTAGATGCGCTTTCTTCCTTGATCCACCGCTCCAATTCTTATGACTTCGGCAAAAAGATCTGCGAAAAACTGCGTGAACTCCTGCCCCGCCAGCAATTCGAGATTGCTATCCAAGCTTCGATCGGTGCCAAAGTGATTGCCCGTGAGAACGTGCGGGCCCTGCGCAAGGATGTAACCGCCAAGTGTTACGGCGGCGATATTTCCCGCAAGCGTAAGCTTCTTGAAAAACAAAAGAAAGGCAAGAAACGCATGCGCCAGGTAGGAAACGTGGAAATACCTCAGTCTGCTTTCATGGCAGTACTTAAACTCGACTAACTGCCAAAGCATCACATACCTTACCTAAATGAAAAACCTTAACAAATTACTCCTTGTGTCAGCAATCCTGGCCGGCGCTGCTGCACCCGTGCAGGCGCAGTTCAATGATTTGCTGAACAAGGCCAAACAGAAAGCGGCCGACCGCGCAGAAAAACTGCTGGAAAAGAAAAGTACAGCCGGGCAGCCAGCACCAGGAACAGCCGTGGGCCGTTCAAAACGGGTACGTTTATCGGGCGGCTTCGATTTTACGCCAGGTGATACGCTGCTGTTTATGGACAACCTGACTACCGCTACAGCGGGCAACAAGGCCCTGTCTTGGAAAACCAATGGCTCTGCCCAGGTCTTATCGGCAGACGGTGTAACCGGAAAGTGGATGCGGCTTCAACCGGCCTCTTCCTATAAGCTGACCAGATCTGTCACATACCCCGCAAAATACACCATCGAATTTGACCTGCTGGTCGCTGCAGATAAAGTCAGCGATCTTTCGGCGGTCAGCTTTGGTTTCACCAAAGACAATGCAGTGCGCGAGTTTATCTCGACCGGCGATATCTGGAACTGCCAGCTGGGTTACATGAATAATGACGATTTCAGCGTGAGCAGCCGCGCCACAGACAAACACCTTCCAGGCGAATTTGATTTCGAACCCTACGCCAACAGGCCCATGCATGTGTCTGTGGCTGTAAACGGAAAGAACGTTGCTGTTTATCTTGACCAAACTAAAATCACCGATACCCAACTTTTCGGCAGCGAACCTGCCAGTCATTTTTTCATCAGCGGGCCATGGCAAGCGGACCACGAAGCGAACATCCTGCTGGGTAATTTTGTTGTGAAGGGTTTCAAAAACCAATAGCTATGAACATTCTGGACGGAAAACACGTATCTGAAAAAATCAAACTCGAAATTGCAGACCAGGCCGCGGCTTTTCTGCATGATGCAGGCCGCAAACCACATCTGGTGGCGATCCTGGTTGGCAACGATGGCGGCAGCGAAACCTATGTGGCCAGCAAGATGAAGAATTGCGAAAAGGTCGGCTTCCAGTCGTCCCTGTATCGCTTTGATACAACCGTATCAGAAAATGAACTGCTTGACAAAGTCAGGGAGATCAATGCCGACCCGGGTGTCGACGGATTGATCGTTCAGCTGCCCCTGCCTAAACATATAGACCCCGAGAAAGTAACAGAAGCGATAGACCCGAAAAAAGATGTTGACGGTTTTCACCCCATTAACCTTGGCCGCATGGTGCGCAACCTGCCCTGTTACCTGCCGGCAACCCCTTACGGCATTCTGCTGATGTTGCAAGCTTACAACATTGATACGGCGGGCAAACACTGTGTCGTCGTCGGACGCAGCAATATCGTAGGCATGCCCATGAGCATTCTCATGGCGAGAAATGCCAATCCGGGCAACTGCACTGTTACGCTGACCCATAGCAAAACCCGCGACCTAAAAGAACAGGTACTGCAGGCAGACGTCATTGTCGCAGCAATCGGTAAAAAGAATTTCATCACCGCCGACATGGTGAAACCAGGCGCCGTTGTCATTGATGTAGGCATCAACCGCGAGGTTTCAGACCAGACAAAATCAGGTTATAAGCTGTACGGTGATGTGGATTTTGAAAACGTAGCACCCAAATCATCGTACATTACGCCTGTTCCGGGTGGCGTAGGCCTGATGACAATCGTTGGCCTGCTGAAAAACACCCTGGCATCGGCAAGAAAGGAAATTTACGGCTAAGCACTCAGGCGCTGCCGCAGCGACCAGTCGGTTGAAACCAGCCCTGCTAACCGCTTGTTTAGATGAAATAAAAAGTGACTTTGTCCCGCTCAGCTGAAGCGAAATCTGCAATAGTTCAGTCACCAAATAAACGGCCCAGCCAGCTGACGCGGAAGCCGGCATAAACACCGTCTTCACGCATATCAGTCGGGTACAGGTCGATGTAATCACCCTGGCCTTCGGCGCCTCTGCCTGTTTCAAGGCTGTAACTGTAGCGGTGTATCGGGCAAACAAGGCTGCCATGCTCACACCAGCCCCCGCTAAAATGGCCGCCGGCATGCGGGCAGGTCACTTGAGTGGCATACAACTTGCCTTCATGCCTGATCAGGCAAAGCTTGCGACCTTCGGCTTTGAGACATCGTACGAAATCGCCGTCGGGCAGCTCTTGTTTTGACATTATCCTTACCCAACGCATTGAACGGTCCTGCATGTTTACGTATATTTGCAGCCTAATTTACAAAAATGGCAGTTCAGGTTCCCGAAGATGGCTCACTTTTACCTTTAATGGAAGAATTTTACACCATTCAGGGTGAGGGCTTTCATACCGGTAAGGCCGCTTATTTTATCAGATTGGGAGGCTGCGATGTGGGCTGTCATTGGTGCGATGTAAAAGAGAGCTGGGATGCCGAGATGCATCCGCTTACGGCGGTCGAACAGATCGTTGCGAACGCTGAAAAACATCCGGGTAAAGCTGTTGTCATTACCGGTGGCGAACCGCTCATCTATAACCTCGATAACCTGACGGCTGCCCTGCAGCAAAAAGGGATCAAAACATTCATCGAAACATCAGGTGCATACCCGCTTTCCGGGCATTGGGACTGGATCTGTCTTTCGCCCAAAAAATTCAAAGCGCCACGCCCTGATATGACACCTTTTGCCAATGAGCTGAAAGTGATCGTTTTCAATAAAAGCGATTTCGACTGGGCAGAGAAATACGCTGAAACCGTGTCTGCAAACTGCAAGCTTTACCTGCAGCCGGAATGGTCGCGTTCAAAGGAAGTAACGCCGCTGATCATTGATTACGTAATGCAGCACCCGAAATGGGAAATATCTTTGCAGACGCATAAATTCCTTAATATTCCTTAAGCATTTTGTAATCTGATCTGTATTTTGCATGACATGGATCAGAATTATAAAAATCACCGCCAATACGTTCCGGCTTATCATTTTGTGCTGCTGCCATTAAGCCTCGGCGGTCTGGTCATCACAGTTTTTGACTGGTGGCCTGCCGTGCAGCAACATTGGCTTTATGCCCTTGTCTTCCTGCTTTTTCTGTTAACGGCCTACTGCCTGCGCTCCTTTGCGCTGAAAGTGCAGGATCGCGTAATCCGTGCCGAAGAAGGACTTCGGCATTACCTGCTTACGGGAAAACCATTACCGGCTGCGTTGCAGCTGCCTCAGATTCTTGCCTTACGTTTTGCTTCAGACGAAGAGATGCCGGCCCTGGCACAGCGTGCTGTTGCTGAAAATCTGTCGGCCGACCAGATCAAACGGGCAGTAAAGAATTGGCGAGCAGACCAGTTGAGGGCCTGATAACGCGGCGTTGCTATTGTATGGCCTGCCTGATGCGGATCAGCTTCTCAAGCAGTTCTTCCAACCGGTTCAGGTGCAGCATATTTGCCCCGTCTGATTTGGCATTGGCCGGATCCGGATGGGTTTCGATAAACAAACCATCGGCCCCAACCGCGATCGCGGCTTTTGCAATGGTACCGATGAGCTCAGGTTTACCGCCGGTTACACCGCTGCTTTGGTTAGGCTGCTGCAGCGAATGGGTACAATCCATCACAACCGGCACACCGAAGCCCTGCATTTCAGGGAGGCCCCGGTAGTCTACGATCAGGTCTTGATAACCAAAGGTATTGCCACGATCTGTTAGTATAACGTGATCATTTCCAGCATCTTTAATCTTTTCAACTGCAAACTTCATAGAACCTGCAGAAAGGAACTGCCCCTTTTTAACATTCACAACCTTACCGGTCTCTGCGGCGGCAACCAGCAGGTCTGTTTGCCGGCAAAGAAAGGCCGGGATCTGTAGCACATCTACATAGGCTGCCGCCATGGCGGCCTCCTGCTGCTCGTGGATGTCGGTAACCGTAGGTACGCCAAAGGTCTTGCCTACTTTTTCCAGGATCTTAAGCGCCTTTTCATCGCCGATGCCGGTAAAAGAACTGCCTTTGGAGCGGTTCGCTTTGCGGTAAGAGCCCTTGAAAATATAAGGAATCTGCAGTCGATCTGTTATTTCGGTGATGCGTTCGGCAATCCGTAAGGCGATTTCTTCGCCTTCAATGGCACATGGTCCTGCCATCAGAAAAAAGTTCCCGGATTGTGTGTGTTGAATATTTCTTAAGTAGTTCTTCATGTTTGATAAGTTGGATGCCCGTCAGTTGCCGAGCTCAGACATAAATTTGATGCGCATCAGCTGAATTTCCTCGCGCGTGTAATCGGTTTCCCCAAGTTCGTTTAAGGCCGCATCAATTGAATCGTTTTCTGCTGCGCGGAAGTAGTCAAACACTTCATCCTGGCGTTCTTCATCAATCAGGTCGTCGATAAAATAGTCGAGATTGATCTTCGTGCCCGAGTTTACGATCGATTCTATTTCTTTAAGTATATCCTCGTAAGTGATTCCTTTTGAGTCCGCTATGGTTTCCAGTCCGATCTGGCGGTCAATGTTCTGGATAATTGAAACCTTGAGCTGCGATTTGTTGGCCTGGGTACGGATAACCAGGTCTATAGGCCGTTCAATGTCATTGTCTTCCACATATTTTTTGATCAGCTCCAGGAAAGCTGAGCCAAATTTCGCGGCCTTTCCTGCTCCCACGCCTGATATCTGGCGGAGCTCCTCCATACTAACCGGATAGTGCGTGCACATCTCCTCGAGAGAGGGATCCTGGAAAACCACGAACGGCGGCACGTTCTTTTGTTTGGCGATCTTTTTACGCAGCTCTTTCAGGAGTTGCAGCAGTTGGGTATCAAGCGTTCCGCTGCCGCCTTTGCTGTCGTCGTCGGCATCATCTCCGGCAGATTCGATCGGCTCGTTCATCACGAAACGCAGGCTGTATGGATTGGCAATGAATGCCCGGCCAGACGAAGTAAGTTTCAGCAGGCCGTAATTGTCTATGTCTTTCGAAAGGAAATTCGACAATACAGCTTGCCTGATCAGCGATTTCCAGAGCAATTCACCGTCGATCTTTCCGTGACCGAACTCGCGCAGCTTTTTATGTTCGTAAGCGATGATCTGTGCAGTCTCATTGCCCATCAGGACATTGAGCAGGTGCGCATCATCGAATTTTTCGCCGGTCGATTCGATCAGCTTGAGCAGGGTAAGCAATTGTTCTTCAGCGTCAAACTGTTTCTTAGGCTTTTTACAATTGTCGCACATGCTGTTGCAGCCCGACTCGTTAAAATTTTCGCCAAAATAATGCAGGATCTGTTTGCGGCGGCAAACACCGGATTCCGCATAATCGATCACTTCTTTGAGTATCTGGGTGCCGATCTCCCTTTCCGCAACCGGCTTGTCTTTCATAAACTTGGCCAGCTTATCGATGTCTTTCTGCGAGTAAAAAGCAATACAGACACCTTCGCCGCCGTCGCGCCCGGCACGGCCCGTTTCCTGGTAATACCCTTCCATGCTCTTTGGCACATCGTGGTGAATAACGAAACGCACATCCGGCTTGTCGATCCCCATGCCAAAAGCAATGGTGGCTACGATCACTTCGGCGTCTTCCATCAGGAACTTGTCCTGTGTTTCGGCGCGGACCTTGGCATCAAGTCCGGCGTGATAAGGAAGGGCCCGCACACCATTCAGGTTCAGGCTTTCGGCCACCTCTTCCACCTTTTTCCGGCTCAGACAGTAAATAATACCTGATTTGCCCGTATTCGACTTGATGTAGCGGATAATCTCTTTCATGATATCCTTTTTGGGCCGGATCTCATAATAAAGATTAGGCCTGTTGAACGAGGACTTGAAAAGTGTCGCATCGGTCATGTGCAGGTTTTTGATGATGTCCTGCTGTACTTTGGGTGTCGCGGTAGCGGTCAGCGCAATGATCGGGATGTCGGCGCCCAGACCTGAAATCACTTGCCTGATCTTGCGGTATTCAGGCCGGAAATCGTGGCCCCATTCGGAAATACAATGGGCTTCATCGACTGCGACGAAAGAAATCTTGATGAGCCGCAGAAAGTCAATATTGTCTGCCTTGGCGAGCGACTCAGGCGCAACATAAAGCAGCTTCGTCTGCCCGCTCAGCAGGTCAGTTTTTACCTGGTTTAATTCGCCTTTGTTCAGAGAAGAGTTCATGAAATGGGCAATGCTGTCATTGCCGCCAAATGCCCTTAACTGGTCTACCTGGTTTTTCATGAGGGCGATGAGCGGCGAGATCACGATTGCAGTGCCCTCACTCATCAGGGCGGGCAGTTGGTAACAGATCGATTTGCCGCCGCCGGTCGGCATAATAACGAAAGTATTTTTCTTTTCGAGAATATTGGTAATGATCGACTCCTGATCACCTTTGAAATTATCGAACCCGAAAAAATTTTGCAGGTTGTCAAATAACGACTTCTTAACGTCCATTTGTGTGTGTAAAATATGCAATGTGCATTTTTGTTCAAAATAACATAATTTTGCAGGAATTATATCATTAAGATACAAATAATTTTCTCTTTGAAAAGTAAAAAATCGATCCTCGAAACGGCCATTTCGACCCTTCAGCTAGAAGCCGGGGCCATCACAGGCATCAGCCGTTTTATCGACGATTCTTTCGTTGCGGTCGTCGAATTGCTGCTCGATTTGCCGGGCCGTGTCATCATTACCGGTATCGGGAAAAGCGCGATCATTGCACAAAAAATAGTGGCTACGCTCAACTCTACCGGTACACCAGCCATCTTTATGCATGCTGCAGATGCCGTGCACGGCGACCTGGGCATGATCCGCGAAGGCGACGCCATTATCTGCCTCTCTAAGAGCGGCAATACACCTGAAGTTAAATTGCTTGCGCCACTGCTTAAACAGGGCGGCAACCCGCTCATCGGCATGGTCGGCAACCTGGATTCTTACCTGGCCCTGCAGGCCGACTTTATACTCAATACATCAGTCGAAAAAGAAGCCTGCCCGCACAACCTCGCTCCAACTACAAGCACCATTGCACAGCTGGCGCTTGGCGACGCGCTGGCCATTTGCCTGCTCGAAGCCAGGGGTTTCAATGAGGACGACTTTGCACGGTTTCATCCAGGCGGCTCGCTGGGCAAAAAGCTCTACCTGAAAGTGGCAGATCTGGCCATCAGAAACGAAAAACCAAGTATACACAAGGGTGCCTCGGTGAAGGATGTCATTATTGAAATTAGTAAAAACCGGTTGGGTGCGGTTGCGGTTACAGAAGAGAACCGTATATTGGGCATCATTACCGACGGGGACATTCGCCGCATGTTGGAAAGACATACCGATCTTGCCAACATTACGGCCATTGAGATTATGACCGCAGATCCGAAATCGATAGAAAAAGACGAGCTGGCTGTAAGCGCCCTGGAAATTATCAAGAAACACAACATTACACAACTCCCTGTAACGCAGTCGGGCAGGTATTTTGGCATGGTCCATCTGCACGATATTGTACAGGAAGGTATCATCTGAGCTAGCAGAAATGAACAGAAATTATTTTGCCCTGATTATGGCAGGCGGTATCGGAAGCCGGTTCTGGCCGGTAAGCCGTACCAATTATCCCAAACAATTTATCGACTTTTTCGGCGTCGGAAAGACCCTTATCCAAAGCACCTACGAACGTTTCAAAGCCGTCTGCCCGCCAGAAAATATTTTTATCGTTACCAATGAGTTGTACAGCGATCTGATCAAGGAACAAATTCCGGAAATCTCAGACAACCAGATCCTGGCCGAACCCATGATGCGCAACACCGCGCCCTGCATTGCCTATGGCTGCATGAAAATCCGCGAGATCAACCCGGATGCCGCTGTGGTCGTTGCCCCTTCCGACCATACGATCGCCGATCCGGCAGGTTTTGTTGCCGCCATCGAGCAGTCTCTGAAGGCTGCTTCTGAAAATAACTGCCTCATTACACTGGGCATTAAGCCCAGCCGGCCCGACACGGGTTACGGCTACATTCAGTATAACGAACACACGCTGCAGTCAGACCCCGATATACACAAGGTAAAAACCTTTACAGAAAAACCGAACCTCGAACTGGCACGCTCTTTTATCCAGAGCGGAGATTTCCTCTGGAATGCAGGCATTTTTATCTGGTCTGCCCGGACGATCCTGTCGGCATTCGAACAGCACCTGCCCGATATGCACGAAATCTTTACTTCGGGCCGCAGCGCTTACAATACGCAGCAGGAAAAAGAGTTTATCGGCAACGCTTACCAGCAGTGTACAAATATTTCGATCGACTTTGGCGTGATGGAAAAGGCCGATAACGTGTATGTGCTGCCGGCAGAGTTTGGCTGGAATGACCTGGGAACCTGGGCTTCGATCTACGATATGGCTGATAAGGATTATGTGGGTAACGCGGTTATTCCCGGCGAGCATGTCATGATGTTTGATTCGTCGAACTGCATGGTCAACGTGCCGAAAGACAAACTTGTTATTTTGCAGGGCATGCACGATTATATCGTCGTAGAGTCAAACAACACGCTGCTGATTTGTCCGCGCGACCAGGAGCAGAGTGTCAAGCAGATTGTTAACGATGTAAAGGCCAGGTTTGGAACACGGTTTATTTAGATCAGGTCAGGCTGTTTCGACGCCCCGGTCCTGATTCACGATCCGGAACCCAGGCCGGGATCGAGGCCGTTGGTTGCGTTAAGGCTACTTCTTTTCGCCGATCTGGGCGGCTGTAAGCGCTTCCTGCATCAACGTTTGTGGCGTCAAGCGGCGGTTTAAAAGCCAGGGATACCTCTTCTGTAGTTTACCCAAGCCTGGTTTGCTGCCTTGGTTATGGGCAATGCTCCGCGACCCCGAAAGCCTTTGATTCGGCGACATGACACAAGGCCGCTTCTGACCGAGAAAAGACAGTAAGTAACTTCAGATTTTTTATCAGTAACCCCTTTCTAAGCATGCGCTTACGCTGAGGGGTTGGTGGGCAGGTCTTTCTTCCTGGTTGCAGATTGATGGTCTGCTGCGCACCGGCGATTGCACACCCTGCTCCTGTTTCAGCCAGCGAAATACGCTACAGCCTCTGCCTTACCGCTTCATATAAGATCACGCCGGCCGAGACCGAAACGTTGAGCGATTCGATGCTGCCCGCCATCGGGATTTTGGCGAGGTGGTCAGACAGGCGGAGCAACTCGTTCGAGATACCCACATCTTCTGCCCCCATGATGATCGCCGTTGGCAGGGAAAAATCGGGCACATAAATCAGATCGTCCGTTTTTTCGGTACAGGCCACCAGCTGTAGACCGCTCTCCTGCAGAAACTGCGCCGTTTTATATAAACTGGCGTGCCTGCAAACCGGCACATTGAACAGCGCGCCCGCAGAGGTTTTGATCGCATCTGCATTGATCTGCGCTGAGTTTTTCAGAGGAACAACGATGGCATGTACGCCCGCACAGGCAGCCGTTCTCACGATTGCGCCCATATTACGCACATCGGTCAGGCCGTCAAGCAGCAGCACCAGCGGCGTCTCTCCCCGCTCATAAATAGCCGGGATCAAATCTTCGATCTGCTGGTAGGTAATCGGCGAGCTCACCGCAATCACACCCTGGTGATTTTTCTGTGTCATCCGGTTCAGTTTTTCGACCGGAACCGTTTGCATGGGAATTGTATGATCGGCAAGCACAGTCTTCAGTTCAAGTATGAGGTTGCCAGCGATGCCGCGCTGTACATAGATGGTTTCTATGTCCTGTCCGGCGCGGACTGCCTCAATAACCGCACGAATGCCAAAAATGAAGGTGTTGTTTTGCTTGGGTCTCGGAGCTCTCCTGTTGTTGTCCATGCTGATCGTATTTGCTGCAAAAGTACATCAATTAATCCGATTCCGGTATCAGGTCCAGCGCCCGCAGCAAGCGCCTGATTATTAACAACAAAATGTTAGGAAGCAGCCGCTCTGCGCTTCCGGTCGGCTGACGCCAATAAAAAGATGTTTATAATTGAGCGGCGCAAAACGTCCTTTTATTGCGTATTTTTGCTGCATGAGCAGCGATTACGAGCCGGGACAAACTAAACCGAACAACACCACTTCAAGAAAGAACAGGTTAAGCAATACCATCAGCAGCATGGGCAAAATTCCGCCCCAGGCTGTAGACCTGGAGGAAGCCGTGCTGGGTGCCCTTATGCTTGAAAAGGACGCGCTTTCTTCAGTAATCGACATCTTAAAGCCGGAACTTTTTTATCAGGAAGCACACCAGAAGATCTTCGAGGCCATTCACCTGCTGTTTCAAAAATCCAAGCCGGTCGACATTCTTACCGTTACTTCTGAGCTGCGCCAGCTTGGGCACCTGGAAATGGTAGGCGGAGCATTCTACATTACGAACCTGACCAACCGCGTGGCCTCTGCCGCCAACATCGAGTTCCATGCCAGGATCATTTCGCAGAAATACATTCAGCGTGAACTGATCCGCATTTCGACCGAGATCATTAACAACGCTTACGAAGATACCACCGATATTTTTGACCTGCTCGACCATGCAGAAAAGAACCTGTTCGACATTGCACAGAACAACCTGCGCCGCGATACGCAGAAAATGGACGAGATCATTCGCCAGTCGCTGGCTACACTCGAAGAACTGCGCAGCAAAACTGACGGACTGACCGGTGTACCTTCAGGGTTTACGGCCCTTGACCGGATTACGGGTGGCTGGCAGAAATCTGACCTGGTTATCATTGCTGCGCGCCCCGCTATGGGGAAAACCGCTTTTGTTCTCAGCTGTGCACGGAATGCTGCCGTCGATTTTAAAAAAGCGGTGGTCGTTTTCTCGCTCGAGATGTCATCCGTGCAGCTCGTTAACCGTCTCATATCCGGCGAAGCAGAAATTGAGCAGGAAAAGATCAGGAAGGGGAACCTGCAGGAATGGGAATGGCAGCAGCTGCACAGCAAGATCGGGAACCTGACCGAGGCGCCGCTCCTCATTGACGACACCCCGGCCCTGAATATTTTTGAGTTCCGCGCCAAATGCCGGCGGCTAAAATCGCAGTACGACATCCAGATGGTTATTGTCGATTACCTGCAGCTCATGCACGGCAAGGGCGAAGGCAAAGGCGGCGGTAACCGGGAGCAGGAAATCGGCAGCATTTCGCGGGCCCTGAAATCGGTGGCCAAAGAGATCGACATTCCGGTTCTGGCGCTTTCGCAATTGAGCCGCGCGGTAGAAAGCCGACCTGGGGTGAACGGGAAACGGCCACAGCTCTCTGACCTTCGTGAATCGGGCTCTATTGAGCAGGATGCAGACATGGTACTCTTCCTTTACCGGCCTGAATACTACGGCATAACCGAAGACGAACAGGGACGTTCGCAAATTGGTGTAGGTGAGGTTATTATCGCCAAACACCGAAATGGTGAGACCGGGATTGTACCCCTTCGGTTCATTGGCAAATTCGTCAAGTTTGGTGACCTCGAAGAAGATTTTATGCCTCCAGGGGGCGGGTTTGGCAATGACAGCCCTGCATCGGGAATGTATCCTTCGCAGGATTTTGATAAACCAGGCAATGTAATCATCAAACCCTCGCGGATGGATGACTTCAGCGACGACGATCCACCCTTCTAGACACCTCAAACTCTTTTTTAGTGCAGTTACAGCCTACCTGAGTCGACACATGTTTCACCAGCAGTGTATTTTATTGGCAGGTGGCGCTGAACCTGACAGCCTAACTGTCTAGCAGCGTATCGTGTACAACGACCCTGGTCCACAAATGGCTGTATTTTTCAATGGCCGCATGATGGCGTTTGTCGTCCTGGTATTGGTTATGCGTTTCAATCGAATCGAAAACCGCAGTCATTGAATAACTGAATGTATTATCGGTTACGTCCCGTTTGGGCGTACCAGCTGCCTGTCCGTATTGGAGCGATTTCACCGTCTCGATCTTTTTGAGCATTTCGAAAAAACCTTTGAAGGAACTGATTTCTGCGGGCGACAGGTCTTTTTTTAGCCAGAACAGCACGTAGTGCAGCAACTGGCCGGATTTTTTTTCAGTCATGGTAGCGAACAGTTTAGCTGGAGCAAGTATAGCGGCACCAGATGCGAATGCCGCGGCATGTACAAATTTTCTTCTTTTCATGGTAGCGCAGATTAAAAAGCAAGATACCGGTTTTTGTTATTCGTCTAAACAAAAAAAGCCGGAAAAATTTCCGGCTTCTTCATCCTGTGTGGGATATTTTAGTTCCTGGGCTGAACGCGGCCACTTTTGCGGTCTTCTCCACGTCCGATTACGTAACCGGTGCCTGCGCCGATCAAACCGCCGATCACAGCACCACGTCCCTTTTTTTTGTCGATCAGTGCACCGCCAACGGCACCGGCACCAGCGCCGATCAATGTGCCTTTAGCAGCGTCGCTCCAGCCTTTTTTCTTTGCGGTTGCTTGTGTTCCGCCGTAAGAGCTGCTTGAACTTCCCGATCCCGATCCAGAAGACCTGTACGACGAGCGGGCGTATGAACGTCTTTCGGCAGCCGCTGCCGCCGCTGCTGCGGCCGCAGCAACACGCTCCTGCTCAATTTTTTCCTGTCTTGCAATTTCAACCTTTTTGAAACTGTCTAATCTTAAACTATCAGTAATGCGTTTTTCTGCCGCAATCCTGATCTGTTCTTTCTCTTTCGCGCTTGGGCCGCAAGCAACGATGCTGGCCGAAAGCATTAAAACACCTAATATCTTTTTCATGGCTTCTATGTTTTATGTGTACAATAAATTGAGGCGTCATAATGAGTAAGAAAAAATGATGCCAAAGCCGAAGACCGGGATGGATAACCTCTTGGCTGTGCTTGAAACAGGCATGATGCTTACCATGAAATCTGCCGGTTGCGTTGGGTACTCAACATACTGCATGGAACTCCCGAAGAGCAAAGGGCTGGTCGTTACCCATGTTCAGGCTGGGCCACAGGGAAATGACATGCGCAGCCAATTCAGGCAGGCAGAATATCCAGATACCAGTATCCCTGCACCTCCGTTGTACCATCCGCTTTCGCCAGGTCGAACGACCGGAATACCTGCTCGCCGGTAACAAATGAGATTGGCTTTTTAAAGAAAGGTGCGGCGAAAACAAAACTGTGGTATTCGCCATTTTCACCGCAGGCGTCTGTACCCGGGGCAAGCAAAGCGGGCAGGCTGGCGTCGACCGCAGCGCCAAGCGCCGCTGCCTGATTTTCCCGCACACAGCAAAGAAGCGCCTTAAATCCTGAACGGTGAAATACATCAGGCAATTTGCCGGTGTCCTCCTGCCAGATCGGAAACAGGCAGGTAATGCCCTGGCTGCCCAGGTTTTCCTCGCGATACCTGCGTAAATCTTCGAGGAAAATATCGCCAAAAATGGCGTGCGTTATGCCCCACTGCTTCAGGATAGTCCATTGTTCGGCCATAGTTCGGCTGTATTCTGCCATGCTTTGCCCCTCGGGTACATATACTTTAAGCAGTGGAATACCGATCGCTTCAGCCTGCAAATCAAGAAGTTCCTCGCGCAGGCCGTGCATTGACACACGTTTATGGGTCGCGTTGACCGTAGTGAGCAACGACACGATCTCAATGTTTTCATTATCCAGGACCCGCCCCAACGCAAAGGCACTGTCCTTGCCACCGCTCCAGTTAAAAACCGCCTTAATTTTCTCCATGTTGTTTAAGCAGCAGATCAAAAAACAGCCGCATACCGGCTACAGCCTTTTCCCTTATTTTGTGGAGGTTGGAAACTGACCGAACGTCGGGTATATTCGGATCGATGATGTACTTCCGAACCTTTGCAGGTACATAATCGATCAGGCCTGCCGCCGGATAAACGGCCAGCGACGTGCCGATCACTGCAAAAATATCAGCACGGGAACAAAGCTCGGCGGCGGGCACGATCATGGGCACCTGCTCACCAAACCAGACAATGTGTGGCCGCAACTGGCTTCCCAGGCTGCAGAGGTTACCCATGCTGATCCCTTCAGGACCTACGGGATAAAGCAGGTCAGGATTGCACGTGCTCCGCGCAATGGTGATCAGCCCGTGCAGGTGCAATACATTTCTGCTCCCGGCCCGCTCATGCAGATCGTCGACATTCTGCGTAATGATATGTACCTCAAAATATTCCTGCAGCGCTGCGAGCAGCGAATGTGCCTGGTTTGGTTCTGCCTGCCTAACCTGCTCGCGCCGTTCGTTATAAAAACGCTGAACTTTTTCCGGATCCTGCAGCCAGGCTGCCGGCGTAGCTACTTCTTCAACCCGATGCCCTTCCCAGAGTCCGTCGCTGTCCCGAAAAGTCTTCAGTCCGCTCTCGGCACTTATACCGGCACCAGTTAATACAACAAGCTTTTTCATGCGCTAAGATTTGGGGGTATAAAAAAACCCCTCTTTTCAGAAGGGTCTAACTATTTAGCCTGGCAGCAGCTCGGGTCTTTTTAAGGCCGGGTATCTGGCCTTGATCAATTCAAAGGCACCGAACATCAGGGCGCCGTAAATCAGTGTCCCGAGCAAAAACTTGCCTTCAAATGGGATTGCTTTAACGAGGCATAGCCAAAAACCTGCAGCATCCTGCGTATATCCCGGGTTTTGATACCATACGCCGATATCGGTTACGACCCAGTGAATGAACACAACCGCCACCGCAGATGCGAGGTAGCTAATGACCGAGGGGCGCTTCAACACCAGCCGGCCCACCAACACCATCAGGGCAAAAGCCAGGTAGGTCCAGTACCAGCCATCGTAAGAAAATCCATTGCTGTACGCCTTATAGATCGTGTTGGCCAGGATAAAATCGCTTAAGAACAAACTGATCAACGGAAACGCCAAAGCTTTCCCCCAGTTTTTGAAGTAAGCACCGCCAAAAAGGGCCACCGCACCAATTGAGCTGAAATTGGCGAAAGCGAAAATATCGGTATTAAAGGTAACGACTAAACGAAAAAGAGTGACGAGCAAAATGATACACAGCAGAATCAATGTGCGCGGATTAAATTGTGTTTTCGACATGGTGTTGGGTTAAGCATTCAAAGTTAATGCATTCTCCTGACTTTTTAAAGTTGCAGGAGACAGGTGCCCGGCCCGCATAAGACCAGGCACCTGTTTTTAAGGGGCAATCATTTTCAGATCAGCAACGCCGACAACTTCAGTTGACAGTTCGCCGAGGATACCCAGGTTAGCCAGGATACCCGTCTGAATCTTTATAAAATCGATGCCGCTCAGCGTCACCTTGTTTCCGTTTGCGTCAATTGCATGATCAAGATCGATCCGGTCTTCGCCGGCCTTATTGTCTGCATACCCTGACTCGAAGGCAATGCTCTTCACACCCGAACGTGTATCGATGTTTGCAGCGGGCAGCAATACGCCTTTTACCGTATAGGTATTGCCTGTGATCCAATCCGGGTAATACGAATTTGCAGGATTTCCAAGTACCTTGATCACGCCGCTATTGCCCTTGTTGTCTTGCCAGGGCACATCAGATTTTGCCGGATTGGGTCGGGTGTACGTAACCTGGTAATCACGAATGTAACCGTTCTTGCCATATTCACTGCCCTTCAGTTCGTACCAGGTGTCGTCCGGCTTGCCGTTCCCGTTCAGGTCCTGCATTACATAAATAACGCCTGGCTCAGCAAAATTGGTAAAAGCGTTGTTATAAATGACCAGGTCATCTTTTCCGGCTACATTGAGTACGGTATGGTCAAAACCCAGTTCGATGCTGCCGCCCCAGGCGCCGAGCGTAACCGAGCCCTTTTTGCCAAGAATACTGTTGGCGCTTTCGATGTTACCGGGCGCGCGATTCATGAATTGCCCGGGTGCAGGATTGTATGCATACAGCTGGCTAACATACGGGCTGCTGTCTGCTTTGGGATCGCGAGGCTCGTAAGTCTGTTCGCCGGGATCTTCCGGGCCTTCTGTTTTTTTACAGGCGCCGAGCGCCAGCACTGCACCTAGAAAAATTGCGCTTAAGGCGCGGTTGTTTACCAATTTCATATTTGAATTTTATCTATTTATAACTGTAAACGAAGACTGCTTTTTGCGGATTCATGCCTGTAGGAAAGCTAAACAGCTTTTTACCGCCAGCTGTGAAATACAAGGCTTCCCCGGATGTGCTGCCAAAGGCCTTTGCATCAGAGATGAGGACACTTTTGTCAAAGGGGTTAATCGTAAGGCCATAAGGATTAACCAGCGCGGTCTGGTCTTTAATAAAGTCGGCACCCTTGGTCAGGTTTGTATAATTCAAAAACGCAATGAACGGTTTCGGTCCTGTGTAAGCTCCGCCAATAACCAGGGGCAAATCTTCTGTAAACGCCAGGCTGTTCAGTTCTGTAGTAACAGTAATGATTCTTGCGTCGGTGGCCGCACTTAACTTTACTGCACCCGGGCCCGAGCCGGCAACTCCATAAACTCCTGCATAGGCAACCAGGATCGTGCCGTCAGGACCTGCCTGCACATGGGTGGGGCTCGGTCCGACTTCAACTTCCTTTAATTTTGTCATGTCTTCCAGCCGCACAACCGACAGGGTCTTGTTGCCAAGGCTGCCAGGAACCGTGTAGGTATTCTCGGTGTTTGCCACGTAAATCTTTCCGTTTGCTATGGCCATCCCTTCCAGTGCCGTGCCTGCCGTTACCGTTTTATCTACCAGCAGTGTTGCCGTATCAATCCGGCTGATGCTGCCATTATAGGCGCTCACATAGGCTTTGCTTCCGCTAAACGCAATTGATCTTGGCATGATACCCTTCCCATTCTCATTGAATGAGATTTCTTTGACAACCTTGCCTGTTTTTACATCCATCACAATCACAAATGACCGGGCAGTTGTAAAATCTCCGGAGACCACACAGTACATTTTACTTCCGTACCTCTTAAGATCGTTCGCGCCATCGCCCAGGTCACGTCCATTCACTTTTTTATACACATCACTATCTGTTTTACCGGTAGTCATGTCATAGTATGTAATGGAGCTGTTGGCAGCACCCATTGAACCTTCATTGAGCACATAGACTCCAACAGTTTTGTCGACTACCGGTATGGGCTTCACTTGATCCAGGATATCTTCTTCCCCGGTTTTGCCGCAGGAAGCCAGTGCAAACGGGAGGGCGAGCACGGCTAAAAACCGGCTTACAGTTGTTCTGTTGTTATTCATCATTTATGGTGTTTTCTTTAAAAATTCAATTTTTGCAGGGATATCGCCCGTGGCAACCGACCACTTCAGTTTACCGCTTTTACTAAAGCAGTGGAGTTTTCCGGGCGATACATAATCCTTAGCGTCTGTAATCAGGATATCCTTGTTTTCAGGATTAATTGCCAGGCCGTAAGGAAGTGTAATTTTGCCATTCCGGTCCATGCCATCGCTTAGAAAGGAGCGCTGCAGCTGGGTTTCCGTGCGTACATCCAGCATGCTGTAACTGATCTCGTTTCTGCCGGTTTGGTAACTGAAAGCCGTGCCGCAGATATAGGCCGTATCTGAACTGATATCCATATCGCTGACCGCCAGGTTAAAACTTTTTTTGACCGCATCTGTCCCGGTGTCGATCACATACAATCTGGGTGGTATATCATAATAGTCTCCTCTTGAACTCACATACAAGTCTCCATAGGCATCGACCCGCAGGCGGTGCAAATTAACAGCCACATCGATCCGCTTTATTTCCCGGAAGCTCGTCAAATCGATCACGGCAACCGTGCGTTCATAGTTAGAAGGGCTGTAGCCGCCTGAGTGTGCCACGTAAAGGCGGTTGCCGACTACCGCAAGTTCTTCCGGCTGCCGCCCAACGGTCGCTCTCCGCATAATGGTGAGCGATGCCGTGTCGATCTCACTCACACTTCCCTGCGGCGCTGCGGGGTCGCCCACAACGCCGAGGTAGGCGCTTACATAAGCCTTTCCGCCCGAAAAAGTAATGTACCGGCAGTTATCGAGATTGATCTGCCTGATCTTTTTCCAGGTCCGGGCATCAAGCACCTCAATCTTGTTTGAACCATTTACAACGATATAGACCTTACTGCCGTACACCGCGAGGTCATTGCCCACGTCGCCCAGGCCGCTGCCACCGGCATTGGCCTTTTCAAAGACGTTGCTCCGGTAAACGCCCGTCGTGTAATCGTAATAATCGAGGCTCGCCTTGTTCATGTTCATGTTGCCTTCGTTCAACAGCAGGAAACCTTTAAGGGTTGTCAGCGTTTCGGGCTGCCCATGCTGCAGGTCCTCCCCAGCTCCGGGCCCGGAGTCCTCATCTTTCCGGCAAGCTGCTGTTGCCAGCAGCATACTCAGCAAACAAACAGTCCATTTAAATTTCATGGGTTTTCCTTTCTTGTTTTTGAAACTGCCAGGACAAGCCAATGCGA
Source organism: Pedobacter yulinensis (assembly GCF_003029735.1). Classification (GTDB taxonomy): domain Bacteria; phylum Bacteroidota; class Bacteroidia; order Sphingobacteriales; family Sphingobacteriaceae; genus Pedobacter; species Pedobacter yulinensis. The sequence continues at coordinate 657,361 of NZ_KZ686269.1, read as the reverse complement.
TAATTGCGGCCGGGCATGGGAAAGTTTTTGATGACATCGTACTGCTGGTTAAGCAGGTTGTTAACTTCCAGCGTAAGCGAGAGCTGCCTTGCCTTTGGCGCCGGCTGAAAATGGAGCGACAAGTCATGCGTGTACCAGGGCTGCAGGTAATTGGAACGGATGTTGGCCTTTTGCGCATAGCGTTCGCCGGTGTAGACGAAACTGTAACTGAGACCTGCAGGGCCATAATCTGCCGATACGGTGAATGACCCGCTGTGGCGCGGGATATACGGAATCTGCTGCCGCGGCTCTGCTCCTGCCGTGGTTTCTATAGCCTCCTGGTAGGTATATGCAAAAAGTAAAGCGTAACCCAGGCGGTTGCCGACCTGGCCGCTAAGCCTCACATTGGCTTCTGCTCCCCTGATCTCGACCTGGTCCAGGTTTGTCATAGACCACCTGAACAGGTTCTGGCCGGGCACGGCAACGATCTTATCTGTTATCTTATTAAAGTAAACGTCGGCCTGCGCATCGAGCGTGCGGACCAGACCGTTTTTGAAGTTATTTGCTGTAGTCATCCCCAGGTCAAACTGATGTGCATATTCCGGACGCAAAAAAGAGTTACCAGAGAAAGTATAATAAAGATCATTGAATGTTGGCATCCGGAAAATTTCCTTATAAAACGCCCTGATGTGAACAGGCAGGACCGCAAGCGGCTGCCAGTTGAATGATACAGAAGGTGTCAGTTTCCGGAAATCGGTTGCCTGCTGATAGTATCTGACATGTTCATCTACAGCTGTGGCCAGGAGGTTTATCTCGCCAATCAGCCTGGGCATTTTGATCCTGCCAACAGCGGCACCAAGCAGAGTTTGCCTCGTTGGGAACGGGAAACGGTAAAGGTTTGCCTGCATGCGGTTGTGCAGATAATCGGCCGAGAGGCCCATTTCGAAAAAACTGCAGATGAGGTAAGAAGCCGTTGCAGAAGCGTAGATTTCCTGCGATGTGAATTCATTGTTTAAGAAACCTGCATCGGTCGTGATCTCGGGGTCTACATATTTCAGGCGGTCGTGGCTGTACTTGCCAGCCAGTGCAAGGCTCATTTTATCGCTGATTTTTTCGCGGAACTTTGCCTGGATGAACGTATTTTCATCCCACTGCCGCTGCCGTGCTTCGAAACGGTTGGTCACGATCGCCCTGGGGAGTCCCCGTTCAGAGCGGTAGTGATAGGCTTTGACCTGCCAGTCTTGTTTCTCCTCTATTTTTCCATACAGTCCGGCTTCAGCGCGAAAAGACCAGATATCGGTGTTCTGTCGCACCGCAGCCGTGTCTGTCGATCCGATTCGCCGCCTGAAGGTGTAATGGCCGCCGGCGTTCGTTAACTCAGTGCTGATCCGCGCAGCAAGCTGCCTGCCTATTTTCTGTTCGGTTGCAAAAAAAGGGTTGAAAAGTCCGTATGAACCGGCCCTGACGCCTGCACGGTAGTTCGCGCCAGCCCCATTGTCGAAAACGGGGACCCGGCTTTCCATATAGACCGATGCGGCACTTGCATAAGCTTTTGCCGGCAGCAACACGCCCGGCTTTTGGCCGTTGAACAGGGAGATGGCTTCCATGTTATCGAGCGAAAAGCGACCCAGGTCGACCTGGCCATTTTGCATATTTCCAAGCTGGATGCCATCGTAAAAAACGTTGACCTGGCTGCTCCCCAGGCTCCTGACATTAATGGTCTTGAGGCCGCCTATACCACCATAATCTTTTAGCTGCACCCCTGAAAAGAAGCGCACGGCGTCTGCTACAGACAAACTGTGCAAGCGCTGCAGCTGCTGGCCGGAAAGTACCTGGACCGGTACCGAGGAGCGTTTTAACTCAGGCAACAGCCGTTCGCGCACCTGTATTTCCTGCAGTTGACGGGCCTGGTTAAGCGAATCGGATTGCGCAAGGGCGGGCACCCCCAACTGGCAGGTGGGCACAAAAAAATAGATAAAAAGATACCACGATAACTTGCGTATGGTCATTTGCCTGTGCCGGTTAAACATGGCCTGCGCGGAATAGAAAACCGGCGACACAGGGTGTCGAGTCGAATTTTCGGGCTTCAGTTCGCGAAAGCCATGAAACTATGTATCAAAGGCAGGTCTTCTGACTTACTCCCGGATGTCCGGCCTTCCCTTCCCCTGCGGGGAAAGTGGCTCAGGAATGGACACCGTTTACAGAGTTTACAGCTGCGCGACAGTTACGGATTTGCACCGTATTCCCTATTAATCTGCACCGCGAAGCTGCGGCGAGAACCTTTAATGGCTGCGAAGGTATAAATTTCCGGCCATTTTTTCTACAAAGGCTGCGGCCTGAACAAGAAAACCATAAATTAGCACATCCGATTCCATTCGTATAACCCGGAATGAAAAAAAACCTGCTTATTCTTTTTTGCCTGACAACTGTCTGCAGCATGGCTCAGAAACCCGACACCAGTTACCTTAGAACCCTATTTGAATCGAAACCCGCACTTTTTTCAGGGATACTAAACCACCCTGGAAAGAACGAGGTACAGGTCCTCTACACCCGCATTGACCGCGATGCCCGGAACCGGCCCAAGTTTACTTCCTTTTCCTACAACCTGGATCCTGAACACTATTTTTACCCGGCAAGCACGGTAAAACTTGCCGCCTGCATTTTTGCACTTGAAAAAGTCAACGCGCTGAAAAAAACGGGACTGACCGCCAAAAGCACCATGCTTACCGACAGCTCTTTTGCCGGACAAACGGCTGTGCTGAAAGATGAGACAGCGGGCAGTGGCCTGCCATCGGTTGAACATTACATCAAAAAGATTTTGCTGACCAGTGACAATGACGCGTTTAACCGCCTGTATGAATTTATTGGCCGCGCCGAGATTAATGAAAAGTTAAAACACTATGGACTGCTGCATTCCAGGATCCTGAACCGGCTGGCCATTGGCGACACCGGCGAACCGTCGAAACATACCAATGCCATCCGTTTCTTAAACGATGGAAAACTAGTTTATACACAGCCCCCCCAATATGATCCCAAAGAATACCCACTGAAACTGAGTCATACGCTCATGGGAAGAGGATATTTGGACAGTGCAGACCGGCTGGTGAACAAGCCTTTCAGTCTGGCCGGAAAAAATGCTTTTTCCATTGCAGACCAGCAGTCCCTAATGAAACGATTGATGTTTCCATCCCATTATCCTGCTAAAGAGCGGTTCCGGCTAAGTGAAGAGGACTACAAACTCATTTACACCTACATGAGTAAACTGCCCACAGAAAGCGATCTTCCTGCCTATAACCCAACAGAGTTCTGGCCGGCCTATGCCAAAATGATTTATTACGGTCGCGATAAAAATGCCGTGATCGAGCCGCACATCCGCATTTTTAACAAGTATGGCGACTCTTACGGCTATATTATTGATAACGCCTATTTCGTTGATTTCAAGAATCAGGTGGAGTTTCTGCTCACTGCAGTGGTTCAGTCTAACGAAGACGGAATTTATAACGATAACAAGTACGAGTATGAAACGGTATGTTATCCGTTTATGAAAAACCTTGGCCGCAGCATCTACGAAGAGGAACTCACGCGAAAGAAAGCGCAGCCCGCAAATCTGGAACAACTGCGTTTTTCATATCAGTAATTTATTTCTCGCTGAGTAATGCGTTGCGGCTGGACGCCAAGCCCGCTTGATCACTTTCAGGAAGCACCGGAAACCTGGGATCCATTTTTTTAAGCGTTTCTTCGAGAATATAACTGATGGCCAGGCGGGCAAACCATTTTTTATCTGCAGGGATCATGTACCAGGGACAGTCTGGCGTAGAAGTCTCGGCAAGCGCAGCCCGGTAGGCTTTCATGTAATCTGACCAATGCCTGCGCTCCTCGATATCGCCGGCAGCAAACTTCCAGTTTTTCGTGGGGTCTTCGATCCGCTCCAGGAGCCGCTCTTTCTGCACTTCGGGCGATACGTTCAGGAAAAACTTGAGCACGGTTGTGCCGTTTTCGTGCAGGTGCTGTTCGAAATTTCTGATCTGTGCATACCGGGCTTTCCAGAATGCCTTATTGACATCGCCGGTCGTTTTTATGCCGGGAAGGTTCTCTTTCAGAACAAGTTCGGGGTGAACCTTACACACGAGTACACTCTCGTAATGCGAGCGGTTGTGTATACCAATTTGTCCGCGTTCGGGCAGGGCAAGCACATGCCGCCACAGAAAATCGTGATCATATTCTACAGCGCTCGGCTGTTTGAAGCTGCGAACGGTAGTACCCTGGGGGTTCATGCCCGACATGACGTGTTTAACGGCGCTGTCTTTACCCGCTGCATCCATCGCCTGAAAGATAATGAGCAATGCCCGTTCCCGGCCTGCGTAAAGCCGTTCCTGGTAGTCGGCCAGGCGCAGTTTGCTTTCCGCGAGCAGCAGCGCAGCGGTCTTTTTATTAAAGCCTTCTGGTGCGGATGTATCGAAACGCGACGGATCGGCGTTTTTGTGGTTTTTGACCTGGTAATACAGGAAAGGTTCTTTCATCAGGTAAGCGGTTAGTGGAGAAACAGTCGCCCCCGGCCGGGCAACCGAAATTTAAAGATACGCTGAAAATTAAGTAAATTAAATCTGTTAATTTGCATACTGGTTTTAACACATTTTAACAAAGAAACGTTTACCTTTTTTACCATATTTACGGCATGTTCAGGGAAATCCGAAATAAATATCTACGCTACTTCACGATCACTGTTTACTTTATCATTTTATTTTTCTGCGCGCTTCAAATCAACTTTCTGTGGCTATTCGGATATTCACCCCGCAAACAGGACATCAAGCTGCCTAGCCTGCGGGTCTCCTCTGAATTGTACACTGCAGATGGTAAACTGATCGGGAGGTATTTCAAAGAAAACCGTACACCGGTAGATTTTGAACAGATTTCCCCTGCTGTGGTCAATGCACTTGTTGCTACAGAAGACGCACGGTTTTACAGCCACTGGGGCATCGACCTCCGTTCGGTGCTGAGCAGTGGCATATCTACGGCCACAGGCGATAAACGTGGTGCAAGTACAATTACGCAGCAGCTGGCTAAGAATCTTTACCGTACCCGTTACAACAAATCACAGGGTGTTGTAAAATACATTCCCTTGGTACGAACCGTTATTTACAAACTGAAAGAATGGATGACGGCCATGAAGTTGGAATCGAACTACAGCAAGAATGATATCATTACGATGTATCTGAATACCGTCTCGTTCGGAAACAATGCCTATGGCATCAAAACGGCGGGCAGGGCATATTTTGATAAAGACACGAAAGAATTGAATGTACCGGAAGCGGCCCTGATAGTTGGCATGCTGAAAGGTACGACCTTATACAATCCACGCAAAAAGCCAGATAAAGCGCTCGAGCGGCGAAATGTTGCCTTAGGACAAATGGAAAAATATGGGTACATCACCGCGGCCCAGGCCTCTGCATATAAAAAACTGCCTCTCACCCTGCGCGAAGGCCGCCTGGACGATGGCAGCGAGGGCGACTCCTACCTGCGCTCGGCTGTTGCCCGTTACCTGGACAAGTGGTGTACCGACAACGGTTACGACCTGTACGAAGACGGACTGAAGATTTATACAACGATTGATTCCAGGTTGCAGAAGTATGCTGAAGAAGCCGTTGGCGAGCAGATGAAAACCCTGCAGCGCCGGTTTTACAGTGTCTGGGGAAATGAAGATCCCTGGTATGACTCTGAAGGCAACAAGGTAGACTACCCGAGCCGCGCAAAAAAGAACCTGCCCATTTACGCACTGCTTGAGAAAAAGTTCCCTAACAACCCCGATTCTGTTGAAGCATATTTTAACCGCAAGAAAAAAATGCGTGTGTTCTCGTGGAAAGGTGAACGCGACACCCTGTTCTCGACGATGGACTCCATTCGCTATTACGGCAAAATGATGAATACCGGCATGATGACCCTGGATCCGTTTTCAGGCAAGATCAAAGTCTGGGTGGGCGGCATTAACCATAAGTACTTCAAATACGATCACGTGAATCAGGCAAAACGCCAGGCCGGTTCGACCTTCAAACCTTTCGCTTACCTGGCTGCACTTGAAGACGGCATGAGCCCCTGCGATAAGTTCACAGACAAACCGGTCAGTATACCATATGTGGAAAACGGCCAGCAAAAGGTCTGGGAACCAAAAAATTCGGACTGGAACATTACCTACCGGGAAATGTCACTGCGCTGGGCAATGGCCAAATCGGTCAACACCATCACCGCGCAGGTAACCGAACAGGTTGGCTGGGACAACGTGGTGCGCTGGGCAAAAGACTGCGGAATAGACAGTCGCCTGGAATCAGTGCCTTCGGTAAGCCTTGGCTCAAACGACGTTTCGGTATTTGAAATGGTGCGGGCATATGGAACTTTCCTGGCAAACGGCGAGCGGACAGACCCGATCCTGGTTGAAAAAATCGCCGACAGCGAGGGCAATGTGATTGAAGAATTTAAGGCAAAAACCAAAAAAGTGCTGACCGACGAAATTTCATGGCTCATGCTTTACATGTTCAGAGGTGGTATGGAAGAGCCCGGCGGAACCTCGCAGGCGCTGTGGGAATGGGACCTCTGGAAAAAGAACAACCAAATCGGCGGCAAGACCGGCACCTCCTCCGATTATGTAGATGCGTGGTACATGGGCATCACCAAAGACCTAGTTACCGGCGTATGGGTAGGCTGCGATGAACGCACCGCGCACTTTAAAAACGGTGAACAAGGCGAAGGTTCACGAACTGCACTGCCCATCTTTGCCAAGTTTATGGAAAAGGTTTACCAGGATCCAAACAGTGGTTACACATACGGGCCGTTCCCGAAACCAAAGGGTAAGATTGAACGCACTTATATTTGCCCGAGTCCGAGGATCGTAGAAGACACAACTGCAGCCGATACCGTGCTCGCAGACTCGCTGGCTACAGACTCTGTTACCGACAGCGAACCCGTCCCGCAACCGCAGGCTCAGCCCGAAGGCCAGAAAGTCGAGGAGCGTAAGCCAGCCGACCAGCAGCCGGCAGAACCGGCAAAGCTTGTAGCTCCTGCCAATAAAAAAGAGGAGCGCGAGCAGAAACGCCGGCAGCGCCAGGAAGAGCGTGAAAAACGCAAAAACGGTGAAGGCTAAACATTTGAAACGCGGGCGGTGTCATACAGGCAACAACCGGCATATATAAATTAACGTATATACACAGACTTCCAAATAACAGCGATATGACCAAAAACCTTACGCTAATAAAAAGGATTGTACCAATTCTGCTGCTGCTGCTTTGCACGGCATCGGTTACCCGGGCCCAATACTTCGGGCAAAACAAGGTGCGGTACAAAAATCCGGATTTTAAGGTGCTGCAGACACCGCACTTCGAGATTTACTATTACCTGAAGAACGAGAAACTGGTACAGAAATTTGCGCAAGACGCAGAAACCTGGTATAAAATGCATCAGGAGGTTTTCCGGGATACATTTTTTAAGAAAAACCCAATCATTCTCTATGCAAATCACCCTGATTTCCAGCAAACCACAGCATTGCAGGGCGAAATTGGCGTTGGTACCGGCGGTGTTACCGAGGCACTGAAAAATCGGGTGATCATGCCGGTTATGGAACTGAACAGCCAAACGCGCCACGTGCTGGGCCATGAACTTGTTCACGCCTTTCAATATCATGTATTGCTTGAGCGAGACTCGATTCCTCTGCAGAACATCGGCGAAACTCCGCTCTGGATGATCGAAGGTATGGCCGAATACCTCTCTATCGGGAAAAGTGATGCCTTTACGTCTATGTGGATGCGCGATGCAATGTTAAACCGCGACATTCCATCCTTGAAAGACCTGACCACTTCCAATAAATATTTTCCGTATCGTTACGGCCAGGCATTCTGGACGTATATCGGTTCGCAATACGGTGATACGACCATTGTCCCTTTGTTTAAGAATACGGCCAAGTATGGTTATGAAAACGCGATCCGCTATACATTCGGCTACGATGACAAGACGCTTTCGGGGCTATGGAAAAATGCCATTGAACAGCATTACCGGCCCATGCTGAAGGGTGACAGCTCACAGATCCGCCTGATAGGCACAAAGATCGTCGACAACAAAAACGCCGGCAACATGAACGTTGCGCCCGCGGTAAGCCCCGACGGCAAATACCTCGCTTTTATGTCTGAAAAGGATCTGTTCGGCATTGATCTTTTCCTGGCCGATGCGAAAACGGGCCGCATCATCAGAAAACTGACCAGCCAGGTAGACAACAGCCATATCGACGATTTTAACTTTATAGAATCGGCGGGTACCTGGTCGCCCGACAGCAAAAAGTTTGCATTCAGCGTGTTCAGTAAAGGACGAAATCAGCTGATCGTAGTTGATGTCAACAATGGCCGCCAGTTGCTGCGTACCCATATGGAAGATGTAGAACAATTTGGCAACCTGACCTGGTCTCCGAACGGGAAAGACATCGCCTTCTCAGGCATGAAAGAAGGCCAGAGCGATATTTTCTCTTATAACTTCGACACTAAAAAGGTTACGCAGCTTACAGATGATGCTTTCTCTGACTATGCGCCCAGCTTCTCCCCCGACGGAACGATGCTGGTGTTTTCGTCTGACCGGGCTGCGATCGAGGGCGGAAACAACGCTGCAGTCAATCCGATTAACCTGAGCATTTACAACCTCGCAGACAAGACTGTACGCAACATTGACGTGTTTAAGGGTGCCAACAACCTGAATGCTGTTTTCTCGGCAGACAGTCGCAGCATTTTTTTCCTTTCAAACCGCGATGGTTTCCGCAACCTGTACCGGTATAATTTGGCGGGTCAGGATGTGGTGCAGCTGACCGACTATTTCACCGGCATTAGCGGCATTACTGAGTTTTCTCCGGCTATTTCCATATCGCGGAACGACGACATTGTCTACAGTTATTACCGCTACCAGCGTTATACACTCTATAATGCACAGGCCAGCGCATTCAGGGCACAAAAGGTAGAAACAAACGCTGTCAACTTCGATGCGGCGGTGCTTCCGCCAATGGAAAATCTGGGCGTAAACATCATCAATTCTAACCTGAACAACTTTAACCGTTTTGAACGGACCACCCAGGATTCCATGCGGCTGGTACAATACCGGCCAAAATTCAGGCTGGACTACCTGGCCAACAGTGGAGTCGGCGTATCCACCAGCCGCTTCGGAACTGGTGTACAAGGGGGCATAGTGGGTATGTTCAGTGATATTCTGGGTGTAAACCAGATCATTGCCAACCTTTCGGTAAACGGCGAGATTTACGATTTTGGCGGTCTGGTTGGTTACATTAACCAGAAAAGCCGCATCAATTGGGGTGTTGCCGTTTCGCACATTCCCTATGTATCAGGTTTCAGCAGCATCGGGCCGGAGACCTTACCGGGCAACAATGGCAGCCAGATCGAAGTCATGAATCTGCGAACCGACATCATCCGGACCTTCGAAGAACAGGTACAGGTTTTTGGCGCTTACCCCTTCAGCAAAGTACATCGGTTTGAACTTGGTGGTGCTTTTTCGCATTACAGCTACCGGATAGACAGGTACAGCAACTATTACGACTCATATGGTTACTATATCGGGGCAAATCGTGCCCGGGTTCCGAACGAACAGGCCGCTCAGGACCTGGGTGTTCCCTTTAATGCCTTTACCATTTTCCAGCTCAACACGGCTTTTGTAGGCGACAATTCCATATTCGGGCTTGCGGCGCCGCTGGACGGTTTCCGGTACCGGGTTGGTGCTGAGAAATATTTTGGTGATTATTCATTTACCGGCGTAACCATCGACTTGCGCAAGTACTGGCGCATCAAGCCTGTTACGCTTGCGGTTCGCAGCTACAATTACGGGCGCCTTGGTCGCGAAGGAGACTTTCTGTATCCCCTGTTTCTCGGTTACCCATACCTGATTCGCGGTTATGAGGCCAACTCATTTTACCGGAACAACTCCGGTAACTCGGGCAACTTCAACATTAACCAGTTATCAGGCAGCAAAATCGCTGTATTCAATTTCGAAGTGCGCCTTCCGTTTACCGGTCCTAAAAAACTATCTGCCATTCCTTCAAAATTCCTGTTCAGCGATTTGAACCTGTTTTTTGATGCCGGCCTAGCGTGGGACGAAGATTCGGAGATTTCATTCGAGCGCGATCCCGGAACAGCAGTAACGCCGCGCGGACTGCCTGCTAAACGCGTACCCGCCCTGAGTGCTGGTATTTCAGCCCGGGTAAACGTATTCGGTTATTTTGTGATTGAACCCTATTATGCCTTTCCATTTACGCGCACCGACCTGAGCACCCCTGGTGTATTTGGTCTGACCTTCGCGCCGGGCTGGTAAAAGAAAAGGTTCTTCCTTTAAACTACATAAAAAAAGGCTCATGCATTGCTGCATGGGCCTTCGTTTTAAACAGGGATCATGTAGGGTATCTTTAAGACATGCCGATAAAAGACATCTTGACCTGGGTATCAAGCTTTTTTTGCATGACGACATTTTCAAAATCAAGGCCGATTGTCAGGTCGATCCAGTCAGGATTGCAGGAACGAATCATTTTTTCCTTCTGCGACCGTGTAAAACGGCTGATCAGTTTAAACCGGCTCAAAGCCTGCTCTTCTGTTCTGAATTCTTCAAAGTAAACCAATCTACTCAATTGCTGGCTGCTGTCAAAAAATAAATTTGGCATTTGTTTGTAAAACTCGAGTGTCTTGATCAGGTCGGCACTCATGCCCACATGAAGGCTGTTCCTGTTCCGGTCGGTTACGATGTACACAAAATTTTTCATGATGCAATTGATAATAAGGTTACCTAATGTGTTTGGTATTATTTCTTGGATTGTCAGGAAATATTACTAACTTTATTGGCATAAAATTACTAATTATTTTAGTATTACCAAATTTTTTAAAATTTATTTTTATGTCCAACATCGCAGCGAATCTCAAATACCTCAGGAAGAAAAAAGGCCACACGCAGCAGCAATTTGCTGATATTATGGAGATTAAAAGATCACTTATCGGCGCCTATGAGGAAGATCGTGCCGAGCCTAAATATGAACTGCTAAAAAAAATAGCAGAGTATTTCGACCTGACAATCGATGAGTTTATCAATGAGCGCATTACAGATTCCTGGAAACCGAAACCCAAAAGCTCGGGTTCCAACCTGCGTATCCTGAGTATATCTGTTGACCAGGATGAAAAAGAAAACATCGAACTGGTTCCGGTAAAGGCCAGCGCCGGTTATCTGAACGGGTATGCCGATCCTGAGTACCTCAGCCAGATGCCGCGGTTTCAGCTTCCGATCCCTGCGTTGCGGCAAGGTACCTTCCGTGCTTTTGAGATCATGGGCGACAGCATGCTGCCGGTGCAGCCTGGAAGCATCATCATCGGCGAATACCTGGACAATTGGAACGATGTCAAAGCGGGCGAGACATATGTCGTAGTCAGTAAAACAGAAGGTGTTGTGTACAAACGGGCCGGCAACAGGTTCCGAGAAAACAAAGACCTCAAACTTATATCAGATAATAAACTGTACGATCCGTACCAGATCGCTGCCGACGACATACTTGAAATATGGAAAGCGAAGGCCTATATTTCAACAGCTTTGCCTGAACCAGCACCTGAACCGACCATAGAAACCCTGACCAGCATGATGTCGCAAATGCAGAAATCGATCTCACAGCTTAACAAGAATTAACAAATTTTAACAGCTGCCCTGTTAAACTCTTTTGGCCCGGCGTACTCTATCTGATCAGGCTGGCGCAGGCAAAGTGCCGCTAAACACAAATTCAGAACAGATGAAAAAGTTAATTCTTACCGCAGTGATCGCTGTATTTGCTTTTACTGCAAGCTATGCGCAAGATAGCACCCGAACCAGGCTCCATAAGGCCAAAGGCACCGCTGAGCAGCGCGCGAAAAACGCAACCGCCATGCTCACAGAAAAACTGGCACTTACTGCCGAACAGCAGAAAAAAGTGTACGACATTGAACTGGAGCGTGTAAAAACATTTGAAGGTATGCGCCGGCAGACAGGCCAGTCTGCCACGATGGAAGCGAGAAAAGCAGCCATGAAAGCAAGTCGGGATAAAATGAACAGCGTTTTAAGCCAGGAACAACAGACAAAATTCGATAGCCTGCGAACCGCACAGCGCCGCCAGATTCGGCCAAAGTCTGAAAGCGATAAGGCCAGAAAAAAACATAAGGGCGTTGAGACTGTGACCCCACCGGCTCCTCGTTAGTAACATACAGGCATAGAAAAAGCGTTGCGAATCACAACGCTTTTTCTATTTTTGAGCACCATGACCGACATTCAAAGGTTCATCGAATCGAAGTTGAACAGCCGCCGGGAAGCGGGCCTATTGCGCCAGCTAAAAAGCGGCAATCCACTTTACGATTTTTGCTCGAACGATTACCTGGGCTTTGCAAGAAACGACGCTATATACAAACGGGCCTCAGCGCTCGCCCCGCACTTTGGGCCGTATCTGAATGGCTCGGGTGGCTCACGGCTGCTTAGCGGAAATCACGCATGGACAGAAGAGACCGAAGCCACCATTGCCAGTTTTCATGGTTTTGAACGGGCCTTACTGTTCAACTCAGGCTACGACGCCAACCTGGGCCTGTTGTCATCCTTGCTGCAGCGAGGAGACACCGTCATCACCGACGAACTGATCCATGCCAGTCTCATTGACGGCGCCCGGCTAAGCCTGGCCACGCGACAACGTTTTGCGCACAATGAGCCAATGGCGCTCGAAGCGCGTCTGAGGCAAGCCCGCGGAAATTGTTACGTGGTTATAGAAAGCATTTATTCTATGGATGGCGATACTGCACCGCTCGCCGATATTGCAGCACTTTGCCGCCGCTACGGCGCAGGGCTCATTGTAGATGAAGCCCATGCCATTGGGGTACTGGGCAAACAAGGCCGGGGACTGGTTGCCGAACTTGGCCTTCAGGAGCAGGTCCTGGCCTGCGTTTACACATATGGCAAGGCCATGGGCACGCATGGTGCCGCCATATGCGGCAATAATTTACTTCATGATTACCTGGTAAATTTTGCCCGTTCATTTATCTATACAACTGCTGCGCCGCCGCATGCGGTGACCAGTATTTTTGCAGCCTACCAGGAGCTGGCAGCGGCCGATTACCAGGCCCGGCTGCGACAAAAGACTACTCTTTTCGATCAGCTATGTACCGAGGCGTCATTGCCAAATCCCGGCGGCGGCGGGGCTATCCGCTCATTGAGCTGCCCGGGCAATAAAAACGCAGCATCAGCAGCATGCGCAATTCAGAGCGCCGGTTTTGACGTCCGGGCGATCCGCTCGCCTACCGTAGCCGCTGGTTCAGAGCGGCTTCGCATCTGCCTGCACACTTTCAATACAGAGGCCGAGATCACCACGCTGGTCAATACGCTCAGCAACATTTTCAAATAAAACTTAACATGCGACAAGCTTACTTTATATCGGGCATTGGCACGGGCGTTGGTAAAACGCTGGTCAGTGCCATCCTTACAGAAAAACTGGGGGCAGATTACTGGAAACCGGTTCAATCTGGCGATTTGCATGCCAGCGACAGCATGAGCGTGGCCGCACTGATCAGCAACGACAGAACCCGCATCCATGATGAAGGCTACCGCCTGAACAATCCCTTGTCTCCCCATGCATCAGCCAGCCTGGACGGAATCACCATCAAGCCGGAACTGCTTAAACTTCCTGAAACCGGCAACGACCTGATTGTGGAGGGCGCCGGCGGACTGATGGTACCACTTAATGAGCGCTTCCTGGTTTCTGACCTGATGGCTCAGCTTGGGCTGCCGGTTATCCTGGTCAGCCGCGACTACCTGGGCAGCATTAACCACACGCTCCTGAGCTGGTACATGGTGAAACAGGCAGGACTTCCATTGAAGGGCATTATATTTAACGGTGCTGAAAATGCCGAAAGCCGGAGATACATCCTGCAGTATACCGGCATGGAATTACTAGGGGAAATCCCCGAACTGGACAAGATCAATCAGGAGGTTGTCAGGGCAATGGCAGAAAAGATCAACCTTACCTGAGGCAGAAAAAGGGGCTTAAATGAGAAAGGGAATTCCTCGCGAATTCCCTTAAAACCAAACAAACTATTTTTATGAAGTATGATAATAACAAGCCCGGTTATAAATGGTTTTAAACCAGGTAAAAAAAGTTCAGATATTTTTTTTTGGCATCTCAGTAACAGCGATAAACAGCTGATTTGAAATTTATTACAAACAAAAACGGGAAGGCAAATTGCCCTCCCGTTTTTTCTGGAGTAACCAGTTTCGTATGCTACTTTACTGCGTCGATCACTGCTTTGAACGCCTCTGGGTTGTTCATCGCCAGGTCAGCAAGAACTTTACGGTTCAGGCCGATCTCTTTCGCGGCAAGTTTTCCAATCAATTGTGAATATGAAATTCCGTGCTGACGGGCACCGGCGTTGATACGCTGTATCCAAAGAGCGCGGAAAGATCTTTTCTTAACTTTCCGGTCGCGGTAAGCATATTGTAAACCTTTTTCTACCGTGTTTTTAGCAATGGTGTATACCTTGCTTCTTGACCCCCAATAGCCTCTGGCTAGTTTAAGGATTTTTTTTCTTCTTCTTCTCGAAGCTACTGCGTTTACCGAACGTGGCATGTTGTTGATGTGTTTTGGTAGGCGGCGTTGCGTTTTTCAGCAAACTTACTACCGGATACCTGGTTAATGAATGAATTTACTTTCCGATGCAAAGCATACGTTTTACGTTGCCCATATCTGCGTCGTGTACCATACTGGTGTGACCCAGATTGCGCTTACGTTTAGTCGACATCTTTGTCAGGATGTGGCTTTTGTATGCATTCTTTCTCGCGATTTTACCTGTTCCAGTAAGCGTGAACCGCTTTTTAGCACTGGAATTGGTTTTCATTTTTGGCATAACTCTGTTTTTATATAAATTTCAATTTATTTTTTGGCAACCTTCGGTGCGACGGTTAAAAACATCCGCTTTCCCTCCAGTTTCGGAAGCAGCTCGACCTTGCCGACTTCTTCCAGCGCCTGGGCAAATTTCAGAAGCAGGATCTCGCCGTGTTCTTTATACACGATGGCCCTTCCTTTAAAATGCACATATGCACGTACTTTCTCGCCATTCTCCAGGAAACTGATCGCGTGCTTCAGTTTAAACTGAAAATCGTGATCGCTGGTATTTGGTCCGAACCGGATCTCTTTGATCACGGTCTGTTTTGCATTGGCTTTGATCTCCTTTTGCTTCTTCTTCTGCTCGTAGACGAACTTGCTGTAATCGACGATCTTACATACCGGCGGCACCGCATTCGGTGAAATTTCAACGAGGTCCAGTTCGAGGCCATCGGCAAGTGCCATGGCTTTTGATAATGGATAAACACCGGGCTCCACATTGTCACCGACCAGGCGAACTTCAGGCGCCTTTATAAATTGGTTGATGTTGTGTTCTGCTTCTTTTTTCTTAAAAGGAGGTCGCGGCCCCCTGTTAAAACCTGGTCTACCTAATGCCAAACTTTTACGCTTAAACGGTTATTTCTTTAATTAATAAACTGTTAAACTCCGCCATCGTCATTTCACCAAGGTCTCCTTCTCCATGTTTTCGAACAGAGACCTTTCCTTCATTCATCTCCTTTTCGCCAATAATCAGCATATAAGGAATCTTTTTGACCTCAGCGTCACGGATTTTCCGTCCGATCTTTTCATCCCTAAAGTCAATCAGCCCGCGAATATCGGAATTATTTAAGTTATCTAAAACTTTTTTTGCATAATCTTCATACTTTTCAGAGATCGGCAAAATGATAAACTGCTCGGGTGTAAGCCATAGCGGGAAATTGCCTGCACAGTGTTCGATCAGAACGGCCACAAATCTTTCCAGTGAACCAAACGGCGCCCGGTGTATCATGACCGGCCGGTGTTTCTGGTTGTCGCTGCCGGTGTACTCCAGTTCGAAACGCTCGGGCAGGTTGTAATCTACCTGGATTGTACCCAGCTGCCATTTTCTACCCAGGGCGTCTCTGACCATGAAGTCGAGTTTTGGCCCATAAAACGCCGCCTCACCGTACTCGATAACCGTTTGCAAGCCTTTCTCGGCCGCTGCTTCAATAATTGCACTTTCTGCCAGTTGCCAGTTCTCGTCACTACCGATGTATTTGGTCTTGTTGTCCGGATCGCGCAGGGATACCTGCGCCACATAGTTATCAAAGCCAAGTGATTTAAATACATACAATACCAGGTCGATCACTTTTTTAAATTCATCTTTTACCTGGTCAGGCATACAGAAAAGGTGGGCATCGTCCTGGGTAAAGCCGCGTACCCGCGTCAAGCCATGCAATTCCCCGCTTTGCTCGTACCGGTAAACCGTACCGAATTCAGCAAAACGAACAGGAAGGTCTTTGTACGACCGCGGTTTAGACCGGTAAATCTCGCAATGGTGCGGACAGTTCATCGGTTTAAGGAAAAACTCCTCTCCCTCCTGCGGTGTTTTGATCGGCTGAAACGAATCCTTACCGTATTTTTCATAGTGTCCTGAAGTGATGTACAGGTTCTTATGGCCAATGTGCGGCGTGATGACCTGCTCATACCCTGCTTTCTGCTGTGCCTTGGTCAGGAAACTGACCAGGCGCTCGCGCAATGCGGCGCCTTTAGGCAGCCAGAGTGGCAGGCCCATACCAACCTTTTCAGAAAACGTGAACAGTTCAAGCTCCTTACCCAGTTTGCGGTGGTCGCGTTTCTTTGCTTCCTCAATCATTTGCAGATACTCGGTAAGCTCGCTTGCCTTCGGAAAAGTAACACCGTAGATCCTGGTCAACTGTTTCCTGGTCTCATCGCCGCGCCAGTAGGCACCGGCAACGTTCATCAGTTTAACAGCTTTAATAAAACCGGTATTCGGAATATGCGGCCCCCGGCAAAGATCGGTAAATTCGCCCTGCGTATAAAAAGTAATGCGGCCGTCTTCCAGCCCGTCAATCAGGTCAAGTTTATATTCATCGCCCTTTTCTGTAAAATAAGTAACGGCATCGGCCTTGCTGACCGCTTTTCTTGTGAAAGGCGATTTTTGCCTGGCCAGCTCAATCATCTTCGCCTCAATGGCTTTGAAGTCTTCGGATGAGAATTCCCGGTCACCAAAATCGACATCATAATAAAAGCCGGTTTCAATGGCCGGTCCGATCCCGAATTTGGTACCCGGATACAGGGCTTCCAGGGCCTCGGCCATCAGGTGTGCGGAGGAGTGCCAGAACGTATTTTTTCCTTCCTGGTCGTTCCAGGTCAGCAGTCTGACAGTCGCATCTGCTTCGATGGGACGCGATGAGTCCCATACTTCTCCGTTTACCTCGGCAGCGAGCACATTCCGCGCAAGACCTTCAGAAATAGAGAGGGCAATTTCGTGGGCAGAGACGCCCTTTTCAAACTGACGTACAGAACCGTCAGGCAGTGTAATGTTAATCATCTACAACTATGATTTATGTTTATAAAAAAAATATGCCGATCACCTACCATGTGATCATGTTTCCGGCGAAATTAAAAAAATTCTGCGTAAGCTGCGCAGCCTCAATAGTCTTTGGAAATAAAAGCAGCTGCTCCGGGAAGCAGCTGGCCTTAAACCAGCGAAGCAGCCACCAGGGCTGCTTCACGATAGGTACTTATTGCTGTGACCGGGGCGCGCCGGCTCAGCAGATCAATTGGTTTGCATGCGTATGGTTGGGCGCCCGCCGTTCCTGAGCCGCCGCATGTTACTTTCCATCTTGGCACGGTAAGCCTCGGGGGTGATGCTGATGCCTTTTTTTGGCAAGGCTACATCGCGCTCTGCAACACGCCTGTATTCAATGCTTTTAGCAGTGATGGTGTTGCCGCGGCTTTCAATGGCCAGAACCGCACCTTCTTGCCAGATGGCAGGGTTCGGTGAAAAATCGAAGCCAAGCTCTTTCGTGTACCAGACATGCGTTTCGCTGGTTACGTTGCTCTCCTGCCCCATCAGGTTCATCTTGCGGGTGGTCTTGATGGTGTACTTGTTACAGGTAAAGCCGAGAATTTTCTTCGTCTCATCAGACTTCACTGTTTCAACGACAGGCGGGGTCATTGCCGGCCGGTTCGCGTTTCCGCCGCCGCTAAACGCTGGCATTTGTGGTGCAACGCCCAGTTTGCTTTCCATAAAATAGGTTGTATCGCTCAGGTCGAAGACCTCCGTTAATTTTTTCCCGGCAAAATCATAATAGTAACTTTTGTTGCCACCCATGCCGCCAAAACGCATCATCATACCGCCAAAACCCCGGTTACCGCCACCGCTGCCGTTGCTGTCTTCCATTTCCTCCACTGGCATGTAACTTGCCTGGGCCGGCGTAAAAAGCAGTTCAAAGTCGGTGGTTTGCTTCTGCGGCATGCGGGCTTTCTGTTCATCAGACAGTTGTATGCCATTCGCCGAAGCCATAGCCGCCGGATCAAAAACAGACTGAAACTGGATAGCACCCGATTTTTTTTGCTGTGCCTGCGCGGCCTGGAAAAGGGTTACGGAACAGAGAAGCGCGATAAGTAGTTTTTTCATGATTGCACTGGGCCGCAAATGACGGCCCGAGCCACAAAAATACCAAGACGGCCGCGCCGCGCCCGTTAAATTTTGTTAAATCGCCAAATCGTTACAGAGAGGCTTAATATTCAGTGCTTTCCAGCCAGCCATTGGCCAGCACATCTGCAATGTGTATGGTTTTGATTGGAAGCTGGTGCTGATCGATATAACCCTGCAGATGAAGCAGGCAGGAATGATCGGTTGAGATGATGTAATCGGCCTGCTGGTCGAGCGCATTGCGCACCTTCTGTTCTGCCATGGCCGATGATATGGAGGCAAATTTTACAGCAAAGGTTCCGCCAAAACCGCAGCAGGCGTCGGTATCGTTCATTTCGACCAGTTCAAGGCCATGTACTTTTGAAAGCAATAACCGGGGTTCATCTTTGATGCGGCATTCGCGCAACGCGCTGCAAGAATCATGGTATACTGCTCTGCCCTCCAGCTCGGCGCCAAAGTAATCTTTACGCGCAATGTTTACGAGGAAGTCAGAAAGTTCCATGATGTTCGACTGCAGCGTGCGGCACTTGTTATGAACGGTGGTATTTGTAAACAGGTCGTTGTAGCCGCCTTTAACCATACCCACACAGGAGGCCGAAGGCGCCACGATGTAATTCTGATCAGAGAAATCGGCAAGAAATTTTGTACCGATCTCTTTGGCTTCCTCCCAGTAGCCGGCATTGTAGGCAGGCTGCCCGCAACACGTTTGCCGGGAGTTATATTGCACCTTATATCCGGCTTTCTCGATCAGTTTGACCGTGCTGAAAGCGGTCTGCGGGTGCAACTGGTCTACAAAGCAGGGTATAAAGAGTTCAACGGTCATCTTGTATAAGTAAGTTTGATAGTATTGCAGGCAAAGTTAAACTTTTGCAACACTTTGCGGCTCATGTTTGCGCAGCGTGAGCAAAAATATCAGTCCTGCTACAAAAAATAACGCCAGTGCCAGCGTTGAATTGCGCATGCTGCCTGTAAATTCTTCTATGTAACCAAAACTGAACATGCCAAGCACAAGCGCCACTTTTTCTGCCACATCGTAGAAACTGAAGTAAGACGTATGGTCGGGGCTGTCTTGCGGCAGGTATTTCGAATAGGTGGAGCGCGAAAGGGCCTGGATGCCGCCCATAATGAGCCCGACCACTGCAGCAAGGGCATAAAACTGGTATTCGGTGCGTACGAAATAGGCGGCCAGGCAGCAGCCGATCCAGATGATGATCACGCCGATCAGCACGCGCAGATTTCCCAGGAATCGTTTCGAAAGGTAAGACATCAGCAATGCACCCGGAATGGCTACAAGCTGTAGCAGAAGAATCGTGCCGATCAGCTTGGTGGTAGATAACTCCAGTTCTTTTTCGCCAAAGATCGTTGCCATGAGCATGACCGTTTGCACGCCCATAGAATAAAAGAAGAAGGCAAATAAAAATCTTTTCAGATGCGCCATTCGTTTGACCTCAGTCCAGACTTTCTGCAGTTCTTTAAAGCCGCTGGTCATGACATTTTTGTCAGCGCGGTTAAAATTCGGACTCCCTTTTGGTAGTGCTTTGAACGGAATCTGTGCAAAACCCATCCACCAGAGGCCAACCAGCAGAAAAGACAGCCTGGAGGCTTGTCCCTCGCCCGATAAGCCGAACGCACCGGGAAAAAAGACGAAAACAAAACAGATGATCTGCAGAATAACACTTCCTATATACCCATACGTAAAACCTTTTGCGCTTACGTTATCCTGCCGGTCCGGCGTAGCAATCTCAGGCAGGTATGAATTGTAAAAGACGAGGCTTCCCCAGAATCCGATTGCAGCCAGTACGAACAGCACAACGCTTAGCTGCAGGGTTTCTGCTTCAAAAAAATAGAGACCGCAGCAGGCAATACCACCAAGATAGGTGAACATTTTCATGAAGACCTTCTTATTTCCGCGGCTGTCGGCAACCGACGAAAGGACCGGCGAAGCTATGGCAATAACCAGGAAGGCCACGGCCATGGCATAACTGTACAGCGTCGAATTGATGAACTTACGTCCCATAAAAAACACATAATCAACCGTGTCAGGATTCTTATCTGAAGTGATGGCGGCGTAATAGGCAGGAAAGATGGTCGAAGTGATTACGAGATTGTAGGCAGAATTTGCCCAGTCGAAGAATGCCCATGACCGGATCATTCTTTTGTCGTTTTTTTCTGTCATTGATGGCGATAATAGCCCCTAAAGTAAATAAAAAAACTAAAGTCGGCATACAACAACATGTGCGCCGCCGCGGGGATCACCGCATTGCTGAACCTGCAGCGCTTGTTTATAACACACGTTCCATTTTCGCGCTGCCGGATTTTTTTTCATCTACTTTTGCCGGACTTCCTTTATAATAAATCTCACTCGCGCCCGAAGTATTCACTTTAAGTTCATTCAGCACATTGATATTACTTTTCGCCACACCTTCACTTTGTATTTTGTACCGCCCCACAACGAAGTCGTAGGCAAGAAGTTCCGATGAGCCGTTCATGCGGATATCGTGCGTCCCCGCCTGGCCGGTAAAGCTGAGCTTACCATCGCCCTCCATTCTTGTTTTCACTTCGCCCGCGTTAAGTTTTAATGTCGATGAGACCGTGCCACTGAATTGAAGTTCAATATCTTTAAGTTGCAGTGTTCCCTCGTTGCTGAGCTGCACCGGGCCTTCTGCCTCTACAGAAGAAAGCGCCGAGACCCCGATGTAAACGGCCACCCGCCCTGTACTGCACAATTCGCGGTTCAGGCGAATGCTGAGTTTGCGGCCATTCACCTCGGCTTTTACATGCTCCATGACGTTTTCGTCTGCCGTAATTTTTAATTTATGCGTGCTGTCCTGGATCAGGTTTACTGTTACGGGACCTTTGATCTTGATGCTGTTAAAATCAGGAAGGCTTATATCTTTGTTAATCCGGTTGCCGTTGCCCTCCAGGCAATCCCTGTTACAAGCAGTCATGGCGATAAGCAGCAATGGTATGAGGGGAAGTATTCTTTTCATAAGTATCGTTTTGTTTCAAACAAACCAATAAAGCTTATGTTGGCAGGAATTACAGATAGTAGTTATTGCCGTCTGTTTTGATTTTTCCTGCGTCCAGCAATTCCCTGATGCGGGTGAGCCGCTCTGGGTCTGAGCCGGTTTTAAGCACCTGCATCAGCTCATCTATACTGAACCGCTCCTGCTGCAGAGCCCCGAGTATCTCAAAATCAATCTGGTCGTCGAGTTGCTCTGCCCTTGCTTTCCGCCTTTCAGCCAGGCAGACATCACAGTTTCCGCAGGTTTCCCTGCTGCGTTCGCCAAAATAATGCAGCAGCTGCTGGCTCCGGCAGGCCGCTGTGGTAACGTAGCCGGTTACAGCACGGATCTGTTCGCGCTGCACACCTTGCCGCCAGTTCAGGTAAACCACGTCCAGGTCGAAATGCAGCAGGTCGGTTCTCGGGCGTAAAAAGGTAAGCTGGGGATCATCTGTTTGCGGCAGGTAGTGCAGCAGCTCAATTTTGTCAAGGTGCCGCAGCGCCGCGACGATCTCGTTGTAAGAATGGCCTGTACGTTTTGCGATTTCTGACTCGCTGATGCCAACGTACTGATCAAAACTGCCGCCGTAACTTCGCAAGATAACCTTGATCAGCGAATCATACTGGCGGTTCTCGATCTGGAACCGGTACAGTTCCTCATGCCCGGTCAGAAATATGACGCGCGATGGATTGTAAATCCGGTCAGAAAGCACGAGGTAGCCGTCATGTTCAAGAAATTTAAGTGCCTGAAGGGTCTTATTGGGGTTCAGTCCGAATCGCCGGCAAAAGTCGCTGAGGTCGAAAGCGAGGTTCAGTCCCTCTCCCGCCCCATAAGCAAGCTGGTAAAAGTTGCCCAATTGATGGTACACCTGTTTTACCTCGTCGGGTGTGGGGAAATGGTCACGAAACCTGGCCTCAAGCATACGCTGTTCCGCCTTGCCGCCGAAAAGAACGGCGTAGGCCCGTTTTTCGTCCCGGCCTGCCCGGCCTGCTTCCTGGTAATACGCCTCGAGGCTTTCGGGGAGGTCCCAGTGCACCACAAAACGAACATCAGCCTTGTCAATGCCCATACCGAAAGCATTTGTGCAGGCCATTACACGTATGCTGCCGCTTTTCCAGGCCGCCTGCTTCGCGAAACGAACGTCCTTTTCCAATCCGGCGTGATAAAAGTCGCTCGCAATGCCGTTACGTTGCAAAAACGAGGCTACCTCAGTTGTTTCACGCCGGTTTCGAACATAAACCAGGCCGCTGCCGCGAAGGTTTCGGACCACGCTCAGCAGTTTCCGGTGTTTGTCTTCGTCATCCGCAACCACATAACTGAGGTTACTCCTTGAAAAACTTTTAACGAAAATGTTTGGCGCTTTTAGTTCGAGTTTGCCTATCATGTCGGCACGTACGGCATCGGTTGCCGTTGCCGTGAGCGCAAGCACAGGCGCTTGCGGGGCAAACTCGCGCAGGGCTTTCACTTCCAGGTAAGAAGGCCTGAAATCGTATCCCCATTGGGAAACACAATGGGCTTCATCTACAGCAATGAGGTTGACGTTCATATACGAGATCCGGATCCGGACCAGTTCAGAAAGCAGTCTTTCAGGTGAGAGGTATAAAAAGCGGATGTTGCCATAAATGCAGTTATCAAGCAGAATGTCAATCTCACGTTTACCCATGCCGGCATAAATGGCAACCGCTTCTATCCCACGCGACTTCAGATTTTCGACCTGGTCTTTCATCAGGGCCACGAGCGGTGAAACCACGATACAAATGCCCGGCCGCATCAGGGCCGGAACCTGGAAACAGACAGATTTGCCACCACCGGTGGGCAGCAGCGCCAGCGTATCATTGCCGGCCAGAACAGAGGCAATAATCTCCTGCTGCAGCGGACGGAACGCCTGGTGCCCCCAGTACTTTTGTAAAACTTCGGTTTCTGACATAAAACGGGAACACCAAAACTAAAAAAAACGTGCTGATATTGCTAAATTGCGCTGCTTAAAACCCAGATATGATCAGAAAAGTACTTTCATGCATCCTTCTTGTATTGCCGTTCTTCACATCAGCCCAGGTTAAACCGGGATGGGATGTTGAGAAATATAAAGGATCGACAAAAAGTATCACCATCAATACGAACGAGGGAACCTGGATGAACCTGGATGTAAGCCCGGATGGGAATGAGGTTGTCTTCGACCTGCTGGGCGATATTTATGTGATGCCTGCTGCCGGCGGGACGGCACGTTTGCTTAGCGGCGGGCCGGCATGGGATGTGCAGCCGCGCTTCAGCCCCGATGGCAAATACATCTCCTATACGAGTGATAAAAGCGGTGCCGATAACATCTGGATCATGGATCGCGATGGCGGCAGCAAAAAACAGGTCACAAAAGAAACCTTCAGGCTGCTGAATAACGCGACCTGGATGCCCAACAGCCAGTATATCGTTGCACGCAAACATTTTACGGCGAGCCGTTCGCTGGGTGCCGGAGAAATGTGGATGTACAGCATTTTTGGTGGCGACGGGGTGCAGCTAACCAAAAGAAAAAACGACCAGCAGGATGCCGGCGAACCAAATATTTCGCCTGACGGGCGTTATCTCTACTTCAGCGAAGATGTGAGCCCTGGCCCCAACTTTGAATACAGCAGGGACCCGAACGGAACCATCTATGCGATCAGGCGCCTTGATCTGAAGACAGGCAAACTGCGCGATTTTATCAACGTCCAGGGCGGCGCGGCCAGGCCTCAGGTTTCGCCCGACGGCAAAATGATCGCCTACGTCAGGCGGGTCAGGTTAAAATCGGTGCTGTTTGTACAAAACATCAGCACAGGCGAGGAATGGCAGGTTTATGATGAGCTGTCGCGCGACCAGCAGGAAACCTGGGCGATCTTTGGCGTGTACCCGAATTTTGCCTGGTCGCCCGACTCAAAGAGTCTTATATTCTATGCAAAAGGGAAGATCAGGAAAAGCAGCATGAATGGCTTCCAGGTGCAGGAAATTCCTTTCAGCGCCAACTGTGTGCAAACTGTGCAACAGGCGCTCCACTTTCCACAGCAGGTTTTCGAGGAAGATGTAGACGTTAAAATGATCCGCCAGCTTGTTACTTCGCCCGACGGGAAAACCGTTGTATTTAACGCTGCAGGTTACCTGTATAAAAAAGAATTACCAAATGGCAATCCCGAACGGCTCACCAGGTCGACCGAGTTCGAGTTTGAACCCGCATTCAGTCCTGACGGCAAATCGATCGTGTACGCAAGCTGGAGTGATGAACTTAAAGGAGCGATCAAGAAGGCCGATCTGCGCACCGGAAAGGTTACTGCCCTGACGGAAGAAAAGGGGTATTACTATTCTCCGCGCTACAGTACCAGGGGCGACCGCATTGTGTTCAGAAAAGGTGTGGGCAATGAAACGCTCGGTCTGAGCCATGGACGCAACACGGGCATTTTCCTGGCCTCAGCAAACGGAGGCGCCGCGCAACTGGTAAGCGAGTCAGGTATCCGGCCGCAGTTCAATGCAGAAGATACGCGCATTTATTTTCAGGGATATAGCGATGGCAAAAAAGCGCTGAAAAGCATTGACCTTCACGGTGCCGACGAACGCACACACTATACCTCAAGCTACACGACACAATTTTTGCCTAGCCCTGATGGTCGGTGGCTGGCCTTTACCGAGTTCTTTAACGTCTACGTTACACCGCTGGTCACCATTGGCAGCGCACTCGACCTCTCTTCGGGCAACAAAAGTATCCCCGTTAGCCGGGTAACGAAAGATGGAGGCAGTTATATTCACTGGAGCGGAGACAGCAAGAAACTGATGTGGACGCTTGGTCCGAAATATTTCAGCAGGGAGCTGGCCAAAACCTTCAGTTTTGCTGATGGCGGGCAGACCGCTGCGGCACCCATTGACACCACAGGCCTCGACCTCGGCCTGAAGCTGAAGGCAGATCTGCCTACCGGCCTGATTGCCCTTAAAGGCGCACGGCTGGTTACAATGAAAGGCGAACAGGTTATTGAAGACGGAACCATACTCATTGAAAATAACCGCATCAGGCAGTTGGGCAAAACGGCCGATGTCAAGATACCGGAGAAGACAAAAATAATCGACGTAACCGGGAAGACCATCATGCCCGGAATGATAGATGTTCACGCCCATTTGCGAACCAGCCCTGACGGCATTTCGCCGCAGACCGACTGGTCGTACCTGGCCAACCTTGCCTTCGGCGTAACGACGGCGCATGATCCGTCGAGCAATACAGAGATGGTGTTCAGCCAGAGCGAGATGTTGAAGACGGGACGCATGATCGGGCCCCGGCTCTACTCGACCGGTTCTATTTTATATGGAGCAGATGGCGATTTCAAGGTCACCATCAACAGCCTGGATGATGCGCTTTCTAACCTTAGGCGGCTCAAGGCAGTCGGTGCTTTCTCTGTGAAATCCTACAACCAGCCAAGGCGCGAACAGCGTCAGCAAATACTGGAAGCGGCCAGACAGTTGAAGATGGAAGTGGTTCCTGAAGGCGGCTCCACGTTCTTCACGAATATGAACATGATTGCCGACGGGCATACGGGTATTGAACACGCCATTCCGGTAGTGCCTGTTTACAATGACGTAGCGCAGTTCTGGAACAAAACGAATGTAGCCTATACGCCGACGCTTATTGTCAGTTACGGCAGCCAGTGGGGCGAGAATTACTGGTACGACCGCACGAATGTCTGGGAAAACGAACGCCTGATGGCCTTTACCCCCCGCGGCATCATTGACGCCCGTGCCCGCCGCCGTACAACTTCTGAATATGCAGACTATGGACATATTGAAGTGGCACGCGCAGTAAAAAAGCTGGCCGATGGCGGCACCCGTGTTAACCTCGGCGCTCACGGCCAGATCCAGGGGCTCGGAGCACACTGGGAACTCTGGATGCTGGTTCAGGGCGGCATGACGCCGATGCAGGCATTGCGCTGTGCAACGCTGAACGGCGCTGCTTACCTGGGAATGGACAAAGAGATTGGTTCGCTGGAAAACGGGAAACTTGCTGATCTGGTCATTATGGATGCCAATCCGCTGGAGGATATCCGAAATTCTGAAAAAATTAAGTATGTCATGATCAACGGCCGGCTGTACGACAGCATGAGCATGAACGAAACGGGCCTCCGCGAAAAACTGCGCGGCAAGCTGTGGTTTGAGAATGACAGGAACGTGTCGCTGACGTATCCGCAGGGAAACATCGAAACCTGGACATACACGGTGCCGCATTGCGACTAGCAGCGCGGCACCGTTTTTTATCCGGCCGGAACGACCCTCGTTGTCAGCCAGCCGAGCAAAAGGATCTGCCGTAAGCCTCTATGCGGGTTTCGCGTTACAGATCCTGTGCAATCAAAAAACCACTTGCCCAGGCCCACTGAAAATTGTATCCGCCCAGCCAGCCTGTTACGTCCACACATTCACCGCCGAAATAAAGGCCGGGAATTTTACGGCAGGCCAGTGTTTTCGGCCACAGTTCATTCGTATCGATCCCGCCGCGCATGACTTCAGCTTTGTCATACCCTTTATCGCCTGCTGGCTTGACGGTAAACCGGTGGATCGTATCGTAAACCCGGTTTATTTCTTCTTTTGTCAAAGCGGCCACAGTTTTAGACAGCGGCAGGAATTTACCCAGAGCCTCACTAAACCGCCTGGTCACAAAGCGCTGCAGAAAAGCGGCGAGCAGGGTGCCGCCGTTCGATTTACGCTCCTGCTCCAGAAGCGGAACAATATCTTTGCCCGGAAGCAGGTTTAGGGAGATGGTTTCGCCCCTGCGCCAATACGAGGAAATCTGCAGAACCGCCGGGCCGCTCAGTCCCCAGTGCGTAAACAGTACGTTTTCTTCAAAATCGATCCGCTCGTTCCCAACACTGGCGAAGACCGAATTGCCCGAAAGCTGTGCATACCAGCTTTCATCCTTGCCGGTAATTGTAAGCGGCACCAGTGCCGGAGCCGTTTCGACAATTTTCAGCGCCTGTTTCCTTCCCCAACGCAGGGCAAAATCGCTCGCGCCCATCTTTGGGATCGGTAATCCGCCGGAGGCGATGACCACCTTCGGACTGCTGACCGTATCCAGGCGGCCATCTTTCTCATATTCGACCTCGAAGCCCTGTTCCAGGGGCCTGATATCTTTAACTTCCGCACCGCACCTGATTTCCTGGCCAAAATCAGCACACAGTCTGGTGAACAGGCGGACAACATCTTTTGCATTTCCGTTGGCCGGGAATAACTGACCGAGCGTCTTTTCAGCACCAGGAATACCGTTCAGTTCAAAAAAAGATATGGTATCCTCAACCGTCCACCGGCCCAATGCATATTTAATGAAATGCGGATTGGCAGATATGAATTGCTCGGCTGTTGTGAAGAGGTTAGTGTAGTTGCAGCGACCACCGCCAGAGATCAGGATCTTGGCTCCCGGCTGCTTGTTTTTTTCAAGCAGCAACACCTTCTTGCCCAGGTAACCTGCCTGAACCGCACACATCAACCCGCAGGCGCCTGCACCGACAATTATCGCATCTGCCACCATCTTTTCCTAAATATTCTTATTTTTGGCCAAA
Organism: Pedobacter yulinensis; assembly: GCF_003029735.1. GTDB lineage: Bacteria > Bacteroidota > Bacteroidia > Sphingobacteriales > Sphingobacteriaceae > Pedobacter > Pedobacter yulinensis. The sequence goes on along the minus strand of NZ_KZ686269.1, from coordinate 629,266 downwards.
ATTAGCATACTTTCTTGACCTTATGGCAAAACAGATCAGTGATTTAAAATTGGGCATCCTTGGCGGCGGCCAGCTTGGTCGCATGCTGATCCAGGAAGCCATTAATTACAACCTGGTTACCCATGTGCTCGATCCCGATCATGATGCACCCTGCAAGGACATTGCCCATAAGTTCGAATGTGGTTCTATTACCGATTTCGACACGGTGTACCAGTTCGGCAAGAAGGCCGATATCATCACCATCGAGATTGAAAAGGTAAATATAGAAGCGCTTGAACAGCTGGAACGAGAAGGTAAGATCGTTTATCCGCAGCCAAGGGTTATCCGGCTCATCCAGGATAAAGGGATTCAGAAACAGTTTTTTAAAGAAAACGATATCCCCACCGCCCCTTTCCAGCTTTTCAGCAGCAAGGAAGACCTGCCCAATTGTGCTTTCCCCTTCCCCTACATTGTTAAACAGCGGCGCGACGGCTATGACGGCAAGGGCGTTATGCTCATCAGCAATGCAGATGACGCGGATCAGGCATTCGAATCGCCGCTGCTGGCAGAAGCCCTGGTCGATTTTGACAAGGAGATTTCGGTGATCGTTTCGCGAAACGCAAACGGTGATGTGCGCACTTTCCCGGTGGTCGAAATGGAGTTCAACAAAGAGGCCAACCTGGTCGAATTTCTGATTTCCCCGTCCACCTATCCCGAAACCATACAACAAAAGGCTGAAAAAATCGCGGTCAGCATTGCTTCAGCACTCAACATAACCGGTCTGCTTGCAGTAGAAATGTTCGTGACCCACGACGGCGATATCTTGGTTAACGAACTGGCCCCGCGGCCGCACAACAGTGGTCACCACTCCATAGAAGGCAACTATACTTCGCAATTTGCACAGCATCTGCGCGCCATTTTTAACCTCCCTCCCGGCGATACGCGTGCTTTGAGCAATGCGGTAATGATCAACCTGCTTGGAGAAAAGAAACATGAAGGATTGGCTGTTTACCAGGACCTGGAGCGCGTAATGGCCATTGAAGGGGTTTACGTTCACCTTTATGGAAAAAAATACACCAAACCTTTCCGCAAAATGGGCCATGTAACCGTTGTTGACCAAAACCGCGAAAAAGCGATAGAAAAAGCACGTTATGTGCAGCAAACCTTAAAAGTAATCAGCTAGATATGGAGCAAAAACAACCGGCTCAGGTAGGAATCATCATGGGCAGCAAGTCTGACCTGAACATTATGCAGGATGCGGCAGACGTTTTAAAGGAATTTGGGATCGCTTTCGAGATCACCGTCGTTTCAGCACACCGCACCCCTGAGCGCATGTTCGACTACGCCAAAGCCGCTGCCGGCCGGGGCATCCGTGTCATTATAGCCGGTGCCGGCGGTGCTGCGCATCTTCCCGGTATGGTGGCTTCGATCACAACTTTACCGGTTATCGGCGTTCCCGTAAAATCTTCAAACTCCATAGACGGCTGGGACAGCATTCTGTCCATACTCCAGATGCCAAACGGCATTCCGGTGGCAACTGTAGCACTGAATGCCGCAAAAAATGCAGGCTTACTGGCTGCACAGATCCTTGCTACCTCGAGCGAAGAGCTGACCGGCAAAATGCAGCAATATAAAGACGACCTGAAAAAGAAAATCGAAGAAAGCGCCGCCGAGGTAGAAGCGAAAAGCTGAAGACCTGCAGGTGGCGTCCCTGTCTGGTCCTGGTGCGAATATCGGTGCGGCATGCCTGTTGGTACGCTTTGGTTTTCAGCCGCTCTTTATCAGCGGTGGTTCAACACCATACAATTTCAATTTAAGCTGGGATCAGTCGGAAAATTGCTGACATGTGCATATTTCGGTCCCATGTCGATAACCACTTCCTTCCATAGCCGCTCCATGTCTTCGTTGAACAGGATGTCGGGATGCGAGACATTTCCGACAATCCAGGTATTCTGGTCTATCTCATCGTCAAGCTGACCGGTCCCCCAGCCTGAATACCCCAGGAAAAACCGGATGTCTTCTTCAGCGATCGCATTGTTCTGCAGCAGGATTGTCAGGGTTTCGAAGTTTCCGCCCCAGTAAAGGCCGTTTCCCAGGTCGTGTCCGCTTTGCAGCAGGTCATAACACCGGTGCACAAAATGTAAGGTGTCCTGTCCGACCGGGCCACCGATAAACACCCGGTGACTTGCGGCCGCGAAATCTTCCACAACATCGCCTATTTCAAGGTCACTGACCTGGTTCACGACATAACCCAGCGTACCCTCTTCCGTATGCTCGGCGAGCAGTACAACGGAGCGTTTGAAGTTCGGATCCATCATGAAGGGTTCTGAAATCAGGATCCTTCCGGCTTGTGGCGATAATTTACTCAGCATATGGTTTCAGATTGTGGTGGTTACAATATATAACCAAATTAACGTAATTTTGTTGCATGCAGATCACCACAGAATTTATCCAGAACCTGCGCCAGGACTACCGCAATGCAAGCCTGGAAGAAAAAGACACCGAAGCCGACCCCATTCTCCAGTTTGCCATATGGTTTGAAAACGCCGTGCAGGCAAACATCTATGAACCAAATGTCATGACTGTGGCTACCGCAAATGCACAGGGAAGACCATCTGCTCGCATTCTTTTGCTGAAAGGCTACGACCAGGAGGGCTTTGTATTTTACACGAATTACAATAGCCGGAAAGGCGATCACCTGGCAGAAAATCCGCAGGCTGCCCTGCTGTTCTTTTGGGATGAGCTGGAGCGGCAGGTACGCATAGAAGGAACCGTCAGCAAAATTGGCGAGGAACGCTCCGTTCAGTATTTCCAGTCGCGGCCCCGTGGCAGCCAGATCGGGGCTGCTGCTTCGCCGCAGAGCCGTGTCATTCCTGACCGGGCCTACCTGGAAGACAAGGTAAATATGCTGACCGCGCAATTTGATGGACAGGACGTACCAAAACCGCTGGAATGGGGTGGTTACCAGCTCAGGCCAGACTACGTGGAGTTCTGGCAGGGACGTCCCAGCCGCCTGCATGACCGCATTGCCTACCGGCTGATGGAGAACGGCATCTGGGTAAAAAACCGCCTCGCTCCCTGATCATTTAGCCGCACGCAACAAGACCAACTTATTTTTCATGGACATAAAAAACATCACCGTCATCGGATCCGGCACCATGGGCAACGGCATTGCCCATACCTTCGCGCAGCACGGTTTTAACGTGTCGCTGGTCGATATCAGCACCGAAGCCCTGGACAAAGCCCTACAGACCATTACCCGCAACCTGGACCGCCAGGTAAGCAAGGGCATTCTGACCGGCGAACAAAAGCACGCCACGCTGGGCCGGATCAGGACTTTTACAGAAACCGGACCAGGCGTAAGCGACGCTCAGCTGGTGGTCGAGGCGGCAACTGAAAATACCAACCTGAAACTGGACATTTTTGCCCAGCTGGATAAACTGGCGCCGTCAGATGCCATTCTGGCCTCTAACACCTCGTCAATCTCGATCACCAAAATTGCGGCACGCACCGGCCGCCCTGAAAAAGTGATCGGCATGCACTTCATGAACCCGGTTCCGGTGATGAAGCTTGTTGAGGTTATTCGTGGCTATGCCACAACCGACGAGACGACTGCACGCGTCATGGAACTTGCTGCAGCACTCGGCAAAAGCCCGGTCGAGGTTAATGATTACCCCGGGTTTGTTGCAAACCGGATCCTGATGCCCATGATCAATGAAGCCATTTATTCCTTGCACGAGGGCGTTGCCGGCGTGGAGGAAATTGATACGGTAATGCGGCTTGGCATGGCGCACCCGATGGGGCCGTTGCAGCTGGCCGATTTTATCGGGCTTGATGTCTGCCTGGCCATTCTCCGGGTACTGCAGGAAGGTTTCGGAAATCCAAAATATGCACCCTGCCCGCTGCTCGTTAACATGGTTGAAGCAGGCAAACAGGGAGCAAAAACCGGCGAAGGTTTTTATACCTATACGTCCGGCTCGAAAGACCTGGTCGTTTCGGCCAAATTTCAAAAATAGCTTTACCTTTAACAGATGAACGAAAACCTGGACCCGGAAGCGTACAACCTCAGCCCTGCCGAACGAGATATAGAGAAGGTGCTGCGCCCGCAGGCATTTGAAGATTTTACCGGGCAGGAAAAGGTGATGCAGAACCTGAAAATTTTTGTGCAGGCTGCAAAAATGCGCGGCGAAGCGCTGGACCATGTTCTGCTGCATGGCCCGCCCGGACTCGGCAAAACAACCCTCTCGCACATCATTGCCAACGAAATGGGCGCGGGTATAAAGATCACATCGGGCCCGGTTCTGGACAAGCCAGGCGACCTAGCTGGATTGCTTACCAACCTTGACACCGGCGACATTTTGTTTATCGATGAAATTCACCGGCTCAGTCCCCTGGTTGAGGAATACCTCTATTCGGCTATGGAAGATTTTAAGATCGACATCATGCTGGAAACTGGTCCGAATGCCCGCTCGGTTCAAATTTCGCTGAACCCGTTTACGCTCGTGGGTGCGACCACCCGTTCCGGTTTGCTTACTGCCCCGTTACGCGCCCGCTTCGGGATCAATTCCAGGCTGCAGTATTATGATGCCAAGCTGCTGACCACCATCGTACTCCGGTCTGCAGAAATTCTCCGCACACCGATCACAGACGAGGGTGCATTTGAGATTGCCCGGCGCAGCCGCGGTACGCCGCGTATTGCCAACGCGCTGCTCAGGCGTACCCGCGACTTTGCACAGGTAAAGGGAAATGGCAGCATCGATACAGAAATAGCAAGCTTTGCCCTCAACGCCCTGAATGTTGATGAGCACGGGCTCGACGAAATGGACAACAAGATCCTGATGACCATCATCGAAAAGTTCAAAGGCGGGCCGGTCGGTCTGAAAACCATTGCTACGGCTGTAGGGGAAGACGAGGGCACGATCGAAGAAGTTTATGAACCGTTCCTGATCCAGGAAGGTTACCTGATGCGAACGTCCCGCGGCCGCGAAGCGACAGATAATGCTTACAAACACCTGGGCCTGAACCGGCCGGGAGCCTTACCGACCCTTTTCTGATATGAAACAACTGTTCCTCTTTTTCCTGCTCCTGGCTGGTCTGCAGGCAACTGCCAGGCAAGCACCGGTCCGCGTGGTCATTGCCGGCTTAAGCCATGACCATATTCACCTGGCCTTGCGCGAATATGGCAAAGGACGCATCGATATTGTGGGAATTGCAGAGCCAAACGTTGCCCTGCGGAAAAAATATGCGGCGCTATACAAGCTGCCAGATACCCTTTTTCACGGCAGCCTGCGCGAGTTGCTCCTTCGCAAGCGGCCTCAAGCTGTGCTCGGCTATAATCCCGTAGGCGAGCACGTGGACCTGGTCAGAATGTGCGCACCGCTGGGTATTTCGGTCATGGTAGAAAAGCCACTTGCCGCAACGCTGGCGCAGGCCAGGGAAATGGAGCAATTGGCCGCACGCTACCAGATCAAGCTGCTTACCAATTATGAAACAACCTGGTATGCGAGCGTCAAAACAGTTTACGACGGGGTTCGTTCGGGCAAGATTGGCGGCATTACGCGAATGGTTGCACACGACGGGCACCGCGGCCCGCGCGAAATTGGCTGCAGCGAGGAATTTCTCGCCTGGCTCACAGATCCGGTGCTGAACGGGGCCGGAGCCCTGAACGATTTTGGCTGCTACGGCGCCGACCTCATGACCTGGCTCATGAATGGCGAAGCACCCCTGGCAGTTACTGCCGTTACGCGAACCTTTAAACCCGGCATGTACCCAAAGGTAGACGATGATGCTTCGGTTCAATTGGAGTACCGCACCGCCACCGGCTTCATTGAAGCCTCCTGGAACTGGCCGTTCGACATCAAAGACCTCGAGGTTTTCGGCGATAAAGGTTATTACCACGCCAGGGACCAGAGGCAGGTAACCAGCCGCTTTGGCAACCGGCAAGGCAGTACCATCCCCGCCGAGGCACTTTCAGCCCCGTTTGACAACCCGTTTTCTTACCTGAATGCTGTCCTGAACGGCGGGATCAATCCGGCAAACAGCCCGTCCTCGCTTTCCTACAACATGACTGTTATGCGCATTCTGGACGCAGCCAGGAAGGCGGCAAAAGAAAAGCGACGTGTCGTGCTGCAGGCACGGTAGTTTCCCTTACAAATTCCAATCAGTACCCAACAAAGTACAGCCGGCCGTGTTGTTTGATTCGGCAGGCCCCGTGCTATAAAAAAGACATGTATGAATATTGAACTTAGAAAACTGATCGATACTGATTATGAAGATCTCAAAGAATCGATGCTTCAGGCCTACGATACCCTGGGCGGACAGGCGTGGTCAAAAGCAAGCATCACGAAACTGATCAGGATCTTTCCTGAAGGGCAGCTTTGCATTACGGTCGATGAAAAGGTTGTTGCCTGTGCACTCTCCATCATTGTAGACTATGATGAGTATGGGGATAAACATACCTACATGAACATTACGGGCAACTATACTTTTTCCACGCACGACCCGACCGGCGATACGCTTTACGGCATCGAAATTTTTGTGCACCCCGAGTACCGGGGCCTGCGCCTGGGCCGTCGGCTGTATGAAGCCCGCAAGGAACTTTGCGAAAGCCTTAACCTGAAAAGCATCATTGCCGGCGGGCGTATACCAGGCTACCATGCTTATGCAGGTACGCTGAACCCGCGCGAATACATTGACCGGGTAAAAACCAAAGAGGTCTATGACCCAACGCTGACCTTCCAGCTGTCGAACGATTTTCACGTCCGTAAAATTCTCCGCAACTACCTTCCCGGCGACCATGAGTCGAAAGAATTTGCCACACTCATTGAGTGGAACAACATTTACTACCAGGGCATAGAGGCATCGGCCCGGTCTGCAAAAACGATCAGGCTGGGCCTGGTTCAATGGCAAATGCGCCTGTTTCCTGATATGGAAAGTTTTTATGAACAGGTCGAATTTTTCGTTGATGCGGTAAGCGGTTACAAGTCTGACTTCATCATGTTTCCCGAGTTTTTCAATACGCCGCTGCTTCAGCCCTATAATCACCTGGGAGAAATGGAAGCCATGCGCAGGCTGGCCGAAAAAACCGGCGAGATTGTAGATAAAATGCATGAGTTTGCCGTATCGTATAATGTAAACATCATTTCGGGCAGCATGCCGCTCCTGGAAGACAATAAGCTTTACAATGCCACCTATCTGTGCCACCGCAGCGGCAAAATAGATGAATACAGGAAAATTCACATTACGCCAAACGAGCAAAAATATTATGGCATGACCGGCGGCAGCAATATCCAGGTTTTTGATACCGACTGCGGTAAAATAGGAATCCTGATCTGCTACGACGTGGAGTTCCCGGAACTGAGCCGCATTTACGCCGACCAGGGCATGCAACTGCTTTTCGTTCCATTCCTGACCGATACACAAAACGGTTATACGCGGGTAAGACACTGTGCGCAGGCACGCGCCATAGAAAATGAGTGTTATGTAGCCATAGCCGGTTGCGTGGGTAACCTGCCAAAGGTGAACAACATGGATATTCAGTTTGCACAATCGGCGGTATTTACGCCTTCAGACTTTGCCTTCCCTACGAACGGCATCAAAGCAGAAACAACACCCAACACCGAAATGATGCTTGTGGCCGATGTCGACCTCCACCTGCTCGATGAGCTGCACCATTTCGGTACGGTCAAAATACTGAAAGACAGAAGAAAAGACCTTTACCAGGTAAAGCTCCTGAAATAACCTCCAGGCTCTTCAGTCCGCAGAACATGAAAAAGGCCCGGCAAATTGCCGGGCCTTTAAAATTTAAAACACACAAAAATTATTTTTTGATCAGGAACCACCACACCAGCAGTGCGATGACCAGGACCGGGATTATCCATTTTAAAATCGAACCGGCACCGTTGCTGTTGCGTTCTTCGACTGCTTCTTTCGAGGGGCCGGGGTTGTTCTCATGTTTGCTATAATCGTGCTCAACAGGAGGCGGCGTGTGTTCGCCGTGCTGATGTTGCGGATCTGTATTTTCCATAACGTTGTGATTAGTTTGATGTCTCATTAACAACACAAATGTTAAATGGTTTGGTTTTTAGCCTTAACTTTGCAGCTTAAATGGCAACGAAATCCTCTTCTTATGCAGCAATGATCAAGGCTGAAGCCACCCGGCTGGGCTTTTTTCAATGTGGTATTGCCCGCGCTGCGTTTCTTGAAGAGGAAGCCCCAAGGCTGGAGAACTGGCTGAAACAGAACGCCCATGGCGAGATGGCGTATATGGAAAATCATTTCGACAAGCGGCTGGACCCGCGCTTGCTGGTACCGGGAGCACGCTCGGTGATCTCCCTGGCCCTAAACTACTATACCGATCAGAAACAGGAAGACCCAGAGGCACCGAAAATTTCGAAATATGCCTTTGGAACCGATTACCACACCGTGATCAAAGAAAAGCTTTTCGCCCTGCTGGACTTCATACGCCAAAACATCGGCGATGTAGACGGCCGCGCCTTTGTAGACTCGGCACCGGTCATGGACAAGGCCTGGGCAAAGCGCGCAGGCTTAGGCTGGCAGGGCAAAAACAGCAATCTGATCAGTCAGAAGAAAGGTTCATTCTTCTTCCTGGCAGAGCTGATCATTGACCTGGAGCTGGATTATGACGAAGCTTTTCAAAATGACCATTGCGGCAGCTGTACCCGCTGCATCGATGCCTGCCCTACCGATGCCATTGCCCAGCCTTATGTGGTAGATGGCAGCCGCTGCATTTCTTACCTGACCATTGAGCTTAAAAATGAAATTCCAGCCGCCTTTAAAGGCAAGATGGATAACTGGGTGTTCGGCTGCGATATTTGCCAGGATGTCTGCCCCTGGAACCGTTTCTCAACCGTACACCAGGAACAGGCATTCAGACCCGCAGACGGCCTGCTTAACATGAGCCGGGAACAGATCAGCGAAATTACAGAAGATGTTTTTCGCAAAGTCTTCAAAGGGTCGGCCGTAAAGCGCACCAAGTTCAGCGGGCTGCAGCGCAACATTGATTTTCTGAGGGAAACCGATTAGCCTGCAGGTTAAAACAGCAGGCCCGCCCCCAGTGAAAATGTAATCATACCTGTGCGCATGTTTTCCTGTTCGCTGCTCCGCGTTTCTTCAAACACCGGCAACCAGGCATAGCTTGTTCTGAAATCGAACAGGAATGAAGGCTCCCGCCGTGTTCGTTTGGAAGACACCCACTGGATGCCCCCCAGTGCGCTCACGTTGAAGCGTTTTACCGGCGGCATGTATTCGAAGTCACGCCCACTGTAAGCCTGCCCATTTACCCGGTCAAAAGTAAGCTTGGCCGAATAGTCAAAGAGCCAGGCAGGTGCAACGCCGGCGTAGGCCCGCAGTCGTCCCTCCTGCGGCATTCCGCCCAGGGTTACTTTGACGGTAACCGGGGTCTCGGCAAACTCCAGACGGTAAGTGTAGTAATCATGTGCTCGGCTTGCGTTGCCATCGGCGTCATATACGTACAGGTCGGTAGGCCGGCGGTACGCCATGCCCCGCGGACTGTAACCCGCCTCAATATCCAGTGCCACCTGTTCGGTAAGACCTAGTTCGAGATTGAGCGAGGCAGGAATGCTCGTGCGGAAGAACGTATTGTAATCTGTTTTATAAGATTCGTTTCGCGCCCTGCGGCCAAAGCCGTCTACATTGCGTGTAAAAAAGGAGAAATTAACGCCAGATTTGATACCGAACCGTACCGTCGGCTCCTGGGCGCGTGTAACGAGAAAAGAGACCATCATAAGGCTGCAGAGCACCCCGGCCCTGCAAGCTGCGCTTTTGTTAATAGATTTCATGTTGTGTGGTGTTTAACTAAAGATAGCGAAACGATCTTGAGTTCGAAGTAACAATTTAACGGCGCTATTGGGTCACAACAAAGGTGTTGTCGCCTTTTGCCCGGTCAGGTACATACGTACTTCCCATGGTCACTTTTACGAGGCGCTTGCCTGTTACAACAGGGATAGCGATCTTCCTGTCGCCACGCTCCCAAACTGCAACCGAATGCCGCTGCTCCGTGCTGCTGCCGTCTTCAAAGAACAGCCTGAGGTGAACCGGTAAGGGCTTATCGCTCTTGTTTTCTACTTCCACACTGTAACCCGCGGCTGTTTTATGGACGGCGGTGAGGCCCATGTCGGTCACGCCCGAAGCATAAAACCAACGCTGCCAGAACCAGTTCAGGTTGCGGCCGCTGCCGGCATTCATGCAGTTGAAAAAATCGTGCGGTGTGGGGTGTTTGCCATTCCAGGTACTGATATAATGGTGCAACGCTTTGTTGAAGAGGGAATCGCCCAGCATCTCCCTGATGTAAAGGTAGCCAAGCGCGGGTTTTGGATAAGAGTTGGTAAAACTGCCGGCACCAGCAAGCTGGGTGGTTGGTGTGATGACAGGCGTATCGTTCTTCGTACCCGAGGTTTGCGCAGTAGGCGCAATGCCATAGTCGTCTGTAAAAGCGGGCTCGATGATGGGAGACAGCAGCCACTCGCCTATGGTTGCCCAGCCTTCGTCCATCCAGGCATATTTCGTTTCGTTCGTTCCCATGTAGAACGGAAACATGGTGTGAAAAATCTCGTGGGTGGTAAGGGTAATGGCGTCTTCGCGTTTATCTACAGGATTGTCGTTCACCATCATGGGGTATTCCATTTGGTCGAGTCCGTCGAAAACGGTTTCATGCGCATAGGGATATGGCCATCGCGGAAAGGTGAAGCTCATGGCCTGCACAGTCTTGTAGGCAAAGTCTACAACTTCGTAATAGTCCTTGTGCGTCGGATTGAAAGCCGCATCAACCCGGGTCCGCCTGCCTGTTGCAGAATCGACTACGAGACTTTTCGATTTCCAGAGGTAATGATCGCTCGTGGCGAAGGCAAAGTCAGGTACGTTTTGAGCTGCATACCGGTAGGTCAGAAACTTATCCTGGCGGGTGGCGCTATTTGCCTGCAGGTCTGCAGGCCCGATCACATCAATGGTTTGGTCACTTTTTTCGGCCTGTGCAAGACGGGCCGCAACCGATGAAGACAAAACTCGCTGCGGATTTTGCAGGTCGCCGGTAGCCCAAACCACGAAATTGCGCGGTACCCTGATCTCGGCTTTGAAATTGCAGAAATCATTGTAGAATTCTTCAGCACCGGTATATGGATATTTGTTCCATCCGTCGATATCGTCGTAAACGGCAACGCGGGGAAAGAAGTAAGCAAGGAACCAGGAACCATCATCGACTTTACCCGTACGGATGTGTGAGCCTTTATTGACCAGGTAATGGTAGTCAATGAAAAGCTTGATCCTGCCACCCGGAAGCAGCGGGGCGATTTCGCATACCAGGTTGGTGCCATCCTCCTGCAGCGATCCGGGTTCCATTTTTTTAGAATCGACCTGAAACGCGGTGATCTGAACCCCCTCGCCGAGGTCGGCAGCTGCAATTTTAGACTTTCGCGGCACGCCTTTCTTGTACAGGTTGGGGTACAGTTTCAGCCAGAGCTGCCGCAAAGTATCGGGACTGTTGTTTTGGTAATTAACCTGGACCTTTCCGTTCAGCAGTCCCGTTTTCGGATCGAAATCAATTTTCAGATCGTAATCAGCTGTATTTTGCCAGTATGATGTTCCGGGCTGCCCGGTTACGCTCCGGGTACCGCGGGCATAGGCCTGCTGAACCGCAACGTCGACGGGCAACTTGGTTTGTGCCGATACGGCAAGCGTAAAGCCGAGCAGCAACGAAACAAACAGCGTCTTCATTATTCGCTGAGCACTTCTTCCTGTGGAAGCACGCGTGCCGGCCGTCCATTCTTGAAGGCCTCGCGGGTTTTCAGCCCGAGAAGTTCAAACATGGCCATATCATCTACAAAAGCAGGATTGGGTGTTGTGAGCAGCTTATCGCCAGCAAAAATTGAATTTGCACCCGCCATAAAACAGAAAGCCTGTTCCAGTGTGCTCATTTCGGTACGTCCTGCCGACAACCGAACCACTGAATTCGGCATCACGACACGCGCCGTGGCAATCATGCGTACCATGTCCCAGATCGGTACCCGCGGCTGGTCTTCGAGCGGCGTTCCTTTGACCGGCACCAGGGCGTTAACCGGAACCGACTCGGGGTGTTTCGGCATATTGGCCAGGGTATGCAACATGGAAACGCGGTCTTCGACTGTCTCGCCGAGCCCGATAATGCCGCCGCTGCAAACGGTCAGTTTCGCCTTGCGCACATTTTTGATCGTGTTGAGCCGGTCATCATAGGTCCGGGTAGATATAATGCGTTTGTAATCGTCTTCAGAGGTATCCAGGTTATGGTTATAGGCGTACAAACCGGCATCGGCCAGGCGCTGGGCCTGGCTTTCAGTCAGCATGCCCAGGGTACAACAAACCTCCATATCCATATCATTGACGGCTTTGACCATCTCAATGACACGGTCAAAATCACGATTGTCCCGCACTTCGCGCCAGGCTGCACCCATGCAGAGGCGCGAAGCCCCTCCTTCTTTTGCACGCACTGCGGCACTAACAACTTCGCTCACCTTCATCAGCGCATGTACGTTGACATCTGTATTGTAGCGGGCTGCCTGCGGACAGTAGGCACAGTCTTCGGCGCAGCCGCCGGTTTTTATCGAGATCAGCGAACTGATCTGCACTTCATTGTAATCTTTGTTAGCCCGGTGTATCGAAGCCGCTTCATAAACAAGGTCCAGAAAAGGTTTGTGGTATATGGCCGCTATCTCTTCCCTGGTCCAATCATGTCTGGTTGTATGCATATTTTATCAGAATCTATAATAATAACTGGCTGGCTAAACCCAGCAGGAACAAAAATCCGAAAACATCGGTAAAAGTGGTAATAATAATTGAAGATGCAATGGCCGGATCAATCCCCACCCGTTTCAGCACCAGCGGAATGCCTGCGCCCGTGACTCCGGCAATAATCAGGTTGCCCGTCATGGCCAGGAAGATAACTACACCAAGCATGGTATTCATGTCGAAAAACAGGGCAAACAAAAACACGATCAGACCCGTTACTGCTCCATTTATGAGGCCCACCGTAAACTCTTTTAAGACCGTGCGGTAAGCCTGGTTGTCGGTCAGGTCATACAGCGAAATACGTCTTACCGTAACCGCCAGGGCTTGTGTAGCGGCATTCCCGCCCATGCCTGCAATAATGGTCATATAGGCAGACAGGACCGCAATCCGCGCAATAGTGGGTTCAAAATAGCGCACAACCGACGAGGCCAGGAAGGCCGTGCCCAGGTTAATGACCAGCCAGGGTAAACGCGATTTTACGGCTTCTTTCCAGTTACCGCTCAGTTCCTCATCTTCAGAGACACCAGAGATCTTCAAAATGTCTTCGGTGTTCTCTTCTTCGAGTACATCAATCACATCGTCGAACGTGACCCTTCCCAGCAGTTTCATATGCTGGTCCACCACGGGTATGCTGCTCAGGTTGTACTGCGAGATCAGCCGGGCCACTTCTTCCTGGTCCGTGTCATGATGCACAAAAACTGCATCTTTGACCACCAGGTCAGCAATCCTGGCCTCCGGTCTTGATTTGATGATGTCTTTAAGGGATACAATGCCCTGGAAAATATCTTTCTGATCCACAACGTACACTGTATAAAACTCCTCCATGTCTTCAGACTGGCGAATGATCTCGTCAATGGCGTCTTTCTTGTAAAGCACTGCGGGAATTTTGATAACCCGTGTGTTCATGAGCCCGCCCGCGGTATCTTCTGGATAGTTCAGCAGCGAGCGGATATGCGAGGCGTCTTCCTCGTTTAGTTCGTCGAGGATTTCGTTCTGTTCTTCCTTATCCAGTTGCGAGATCAGGTCGGTGGCATCGTCATAATCCAGCTCTTCAACAATGCCGGTACGTTTTTCAGGGTCGAGGTTCAGAAGCAGCTCTTCCGGGTGCGTTTCCTCGGCCATTTCAGAAAGCACCTCTGAGGCCTGCGCACTGTCGAGCAGGTTAATGATCACCTCTCGTTCCTCCTTTTCGAGGCCTTCGAAAAGAATGGCTATTTCAGAAGGGTGGTAGTCGCGCAGCAGGGTTTCAATTGCATCCTGACCTTCGGCAAGGGCCGCCTTCACCTTCTGTACATCTTTTTTATCCAACTCGAAAGAATGCATATATCCCCCTGTTTACCTGTTTATTGCGTATGCTACCTGAACCAGCCTTTCCGCCAGAAATAGATGATCTGTGCAATGGCGATAACTGCCATGACGATCAATGTGTAAAGATAACCATGTTCGGCATAAAGCTCGGGCATGTTTTCTTTTAAAACTTTGCCCGTAACGGGATCTTCACGCGAAAAATTCATTCCGTAAATGCCTGCAATAAATGTAAGCGGAATAAAGATGGATGAGATGATGGTCAGAACCTTCATGATCTCGTTCATGCGGTTACTGATGATAGACAGATACATATCCACGTTCGCTACGGCAATTTCTTTCAGCGACTCAATCAGGTCGATGATTTGAACGCAGTGATCATAAGCATCTTTGACGTACAGCCTGGTCTGGTCAGATATCAAAGGGCTGTCGCTGCGGATGATATCATTCAGTTTATCGCGCTCAGGCCAGGCCACCCGCCTGATGCTGATCAGTGAGCGCTTAATGGTCTGCGTGTCGAACATGATTTGCCGGTCGGGCCGTGCATACAGGCGGTCTTCAATGCTATCCAAACCCTCGCTCCAGGCATTGAGCAATACAAAATAATGATCTACGATGGCATCCATGATGGCATACATCAAATAACTGCTGCCGCCGATGCGGATATTTCCCCGGCCAACTTCAAGGCGTTTACGTACCGGTTCCAGGCAGTCTTCATAATTCTCCTGCAGCGTGACCAACACGCGGTCTGTCACGATAAATGATACTTGTTCGTTTTCAAGGTTCTGCGCAGAATCGAAGCGCAACATCCGGCTTACGGCGAAGATATAGCCTTCCGCATCATACTCTTCAAAAGCCGGGCGGTGGTAGGTACGGGTAATGTCTTCGAGCACGAGCCTGCTTACTTTGAAGTGTTTGTTCAGTGTATCGAAGACCTTCGCGGTGCCAAGTCCCTTAATGTCGAACCAGTAAAAGTTTTTTTTATCGGCCGATAGTTCCGCCACCTTGTCGAGGTTGGTCAGTTCCATCACATCAAAACTTTTTTCATTATAAACATACAGGCTGATCTTCGACTTGAGGGCATCTTCGGGTATGTGAACGAGGCCTGGGCTGGAGCCCGGCGCCGGCAGGGAATAACTGCGGCGCTTGTTTCGAACGGATGTTGTGGTGCTGTTGCCCATGTGCTGGCTGCTGGTGTTGTAAAAGTATGATAATAACAGCGGCTTCAGAAAATTGTTCCGACCCCCTACCCGTTCGTGAGCAGTACCCCTTTGCTCTGCGGCCCCTTGTTAAACAACAGGTCTATGATGCTGAGATTCGGCATAAACCCATGCCTGTCTTGAAAAACCTGGTAGTAAGATGCTGGCGGCGGCAACGAAGATTCTTTTTTCGGGTGGACAGAGGTCCTGAAGTCGAGTTCGGGGGCTACATCTGTGCGGTAGGCTGTGCTGAGCGTGAAAGAAATGTCGGCTTTCAGCTTCTGCAGCAGCCATTGCGTCAGCTCCATGTTCAGATCAAACAGGAAAACAGGTTTTTTCGCAAAGAACGCCATCAGTTCATCTTCATAATATTCAAAATAAGCAGAGCTCCGGTAACAGCTTTCCAGGCTAAGGCGCTGCAGGCGCGGCCAGTCAAAATCATAACTGATCCGCACATCAGTTATGCGGGTATGTACCTTCGCTCCTTTTACCACCGGCACGGTTAGATCGAGCCGCCCATTTGGCGAATAAATAGCCGCGCGGTTGCGGTAGGTCTGCTTGGGAAAATGCTCGTGCTGATCAATGACGATTTCCCCGTCGTGCCGGAGCATCAGGCGGAAGTAGTCGACCGGCGGCAGATAAAATAGCGGGAATATAGCCGTGTTTTGCATCTCTAATTGTTACTTTTGTCGCTTGAACCGTTTAAAATTGATGATGAACAGGGGGCTCGCCTATCTTGCTATCTCTTTGCTGTACCTGCTGTCGCTGCTCCCCCTGCCGGTTCTTTATTTTTTTGCAAGGTTAGCATATTATCTGCTTTATTACCTCATCTCTTACCGAAAAAAAACGGTCAGATCCAACCTGAAGCGCGCTTTTCCAGAGAAACCACAGGCAGAAATTATCCGCATAGAACGCAGGTTTTACAGTTTCCTGGCAGACCTGGTGTTCGAGATCATCAAAATGCCTTCGCTTTCTAAGGCCGAGTTGCAGCGCCGTGTCAGCTTCAGCAATACAGAAGGGCTTAAAGTGCTGCTTGACAGCGGCCGCAGCGCCCTGGCTTGTACCGGGCATTATGGCAACTGGGAATGGGCAACGCTGGCCATGGGCACAGAGATCAGGCAAAAGCTGTTGGCCATTTACAAACCACTCAGCCAGCCGGAATTTGACAATTTTTTCCTTAAAATACGATCGAGGTTTGGCAATGTGCTGGTACCCATGCGACAGACCTTGCGGGCCCTGGCCGCTTACCGCCAGGAACCCACGCTATTTGCCTTTGCAGGCGATCAGTCGCCGGTCAGGGAAGAGGCCCGTTACTGGGTCCCCTTTCTTCATCAGCCTACTGCTGCCCTGCCGGGAATTGAAAAAATTGCCCGGCAAACCGACCGGCCGGTATTTTATTTTACCATCAGGCGGCCCAGACGCGGGTTTTACGAAGTGCATTGCGAACCCATTTGCCTCGAGCCAAAACAAACGCTGGACATGGAGCTTACGCGCATGCATTTCGCCTGCCTTGAACAATGTATTAACGAACACCCCGAATTCTGGCTCTGGAGCCACAATCGGTGGAAACATCAACCTGCATAAATGAACCAACTGCCCGCTGTTGCCGTCGTGATCCTGAACTGGAACGGACGAGACATGCTGAACCGTTTTCTTCCTTCGGTGCTGAAGAGCCGGTACGACAACCTGAGGATTATTCTCGGCGACAATGCCTCGACAGACGATTCTGTCGATTTTGTGCGCAGTCGCTTTCCGGAGGTTGAAATACTTGAAAACAGACTCAACTATGGGTATGCCGGTGGCTATAACGCGCTGCTTGAACGTGTAGAGGCAGACTATTTTGTTTTGCTCAATTCAGACGTCGAAGTGCCGGAAAACTGGATCGCGCCGGTGGTAGCTGCCATGGAGGCCGACGATACCGTCGCCGCAGCCCAGCCCAAGATCAAAGCGTATAAAGACCGTTCGCGGTTCGAGTATGCGGGCGCCGCCGGCGGTTTTATAGACCGCTTCGGGTACACGTTCTGCCGCGGACGCATTTTTAATGTCGAGGAAACCGATCACGGACAATATGATGCCAGCGGCGAAGTTTTCTGGGCCAGCGGTGCCGCATTTTTTATCAAATCGAAATACTGGCGCGCAACTGGCGGCTTTGATGCAGACCTTTTTGCGCATATGGAAGAAATCGATCTGTGCTGGCGGTTAAAGAATCGTGGGCTTAAGGTGCTTTACGTGGCAGAATCGCAGGTTTTCCATGTGGGCGGCGCCACATTGCAGAAAGACAATCCGTTTAAGACGTACCTGAACTTTCGCAACAATTTGATGATCATGCAGAAGAACCTGCCAGCTGCCAGTGCCGGCTGGCTGCTTTTCTTGCGCATGTGGATTGATTTTGCTGCCTGGTGGCAGTTTTTGCTAACAGGTAAGCCAAAACTTACTCTGGCCGTTTCCAGAGCGCACTGGCATTTTCTCAGGGCGATGAGGAAAACTGCCGCCAAACGAGAAAAGCATGCCTGGCCCCTGCTGCAGCACCGGGGCGTGTATCATGGCAGCATTGTCTGGGACTTTTTCCTACGCGGGAAGAAAAAATTCTCAGCACTACTCAAATTCTGATCGCCAACTACAACCAAACCGTTATTCCGCACACTGGCGCACCGGGAAATCTTTTTAAGCCGCCTGCCGCCATTCCGAAAGCCAGCGCCTCAAGGAGGAATCTCGCTGTAGGCGACCGGACCGCTTGCGTTCTCAAAAAAACATGGATTACAGCTGAATAGCAGGAAGCGTAGAACTCCTCACCGCGCAAATACCCCCGCCAGGCAACTCAATGCCGGTTCCGGAATGACGAGCCGTGAGGGAAGACAGATCTTCGCTTTCGCGCCGAATAACAATGATGGCCTGATGGTCGAAGGATCCGGCACCTGGTCACTGCGCTTTAGTCTTTGTGTACTAAACAGCTCCGCACCCCTATCCTGGCTCCAGATTCTGCATTGATGATTCCAGTTCCATTTCACCTTTCCCCCTAAATTTCCCTATCTTCAATTATGATCAACTCGCCCCTCGTCATTAACGGAAGCGCCCGGAAGCACGGCAACACCGGCCGGCTCATTACTGTCATGATGGAAAACATGGAATTTGACCAGCTCGATCTGTACGATTTCAAGATCGATCCCTTTAATTACGAAGGCGACTATTCTGACCATGACAGCTTTAACGGCATTGTTCGGAAAATGCTGTTGTACGAAACGCTCATCCTGGCTACACCTGTGTACTGGTACAGCATGAGTGGGCTCATGAAAACTTTCTTTGACCGAATGACAGGGTTGGTAACGACCGATCAACA
Organism: Pedobacter yulinensis; assembly: GCF_003029735.1. Classification (GTDB taxonomy): domain Bacteria; phylum Bacteroidota; class Bacteroidia; order Sphingobacteriales; family Sphingobacteriaceae; genus Pedobacter; species Pedobacter yulinensis. Next base: position 610,648 of record NZ_KZ686269.1, on the reverse strand, counting down.
AACCGGCAGGCAGCTGGCAGGAAAAAAACTGGTGGTACTGGCCATAGGAACAGACCCGGAACTTCCGGCAGGCTTCGGGGAGCCGTTCAGGCTGTCAGCGGCGTACTTTGATATGCAGTACGCGGGAACGCTTTATCTGAATTCAGATACAGGTATCCGGTCAAATGAACCGGATACCTGGAAAAAATTACTTTCTGGCTTTTGATCCCATGTAAAACGTGATCTTCCCGCCTTTCAGAATGTCGCTGTGGTTTAGTGTGAAATTTTCTACAGCTTTGCCGTTCAGCAGCACTTTCTGTACATAAACATTCTTGTCGCTTTGGTTAATGGCCTCCACCTCGAAACTTTTGCCGTTCTCAAGTTTGATAACCGCATTTTTTACAGAAGGGCTTCCGAGGGCATATTGCTCTGATCCCGGCGCTACCGGATAAAATCCCATCGACGAAAACATGTACCAGGCGCTCATTTGTCCGCAGTCGTCGTTTCCGCCCAATCCGTCGGCCGTAGGCTTGTACTGCATTTTCAGGATCATGCGGATACGCTGCTGCGTTTTCCAGGGCTGCCCGGCCCAGTTGTACAGGTAGGCCACGTGGTGAGCAGGCTCATTGCCATGAACATATCCGCCAATGATCCCTTCGCGTGTAATATCTTCGGTGTCTGCAAAAAACTTGTCGGGCAGGTGCATCGTAAAAAGCGTATCAAGTTTAGAAGCGAAATTTTTCTTGCCACCCATCATCTCGATCAGTTGTTCAGGCTGATGAGGCACGAAGAAACTGTAGTTCCAGGAATTTCCTTCTATAAAGCCCTGACCATGGGTACTTAAAATATCGAACTCTTTCTTGAATGACCCGTCTGCCAGTTTAGGGCGCATGAAACCGATGCTGCTGTCAAAATTGTTTTTCCAGTTGCCGGCACGTTTGCTGAATTCTTCGTAGATATCGTTTCTGTTCAGGCGTTTGGCCATCTGGGCAATGCACCAGTCATCGTAGGCATACTCAAGTGTGTTGGAAACCGAGACGCCACTTTTTTCGGCCGGAATATAGCCGAGGTCCATATAGTAACCGATTCCTTCGTAACTGCGGTGACGCGCAGTCGTCACGCAGGCATCGAGCGCTTTATTCACATCTCCCTTGTATACCCCTTTGATCACGGCATCGGCAATGACCGAAACGCTGTGGTAGCCGCTCATACACCAGTTATCATTGGCGTAATGCGACCAGATGGGCAGCATTTTCAATGCACTCTGGTCGTAGTGCGCCAGCATGGAGTGTACCATGTCATTGTTGCGAGCGGGCTGTAGCAGGTTAAAGAAGGGGTGCAGGGCACGGTAAGTATCCCAAAGGGAAAACGTCGTGTAATTGTTAAAACCTTCTGCCTTATGTACGTTTTGATCGAGGCCTTTGTACTGGCCGTCGGTGTCCATGTACAGCGTAGGGTTCACGAAAGCATGGTACAACGCTGTATAAAAATTGATCTTGTCGTTTTCTGAAGTGTTCACCACGATTTTGTTCAACTCTTTGTTCCAGCTGTCCTGGGCCTGCTTTTTTACCGCCTCGAAATCCCAGCCTGGTACTTCCTGCTGCAGGTTGCGCAGCGCACCCTCCTGACTTACAGGCGAAAGCGCAAATTTGATCTTTACCTTTTCGTTAGCCGCCGTGCTGAAATCAAAATACATACGGAAACGTTTGCCCGCCAGTTCAGGGAAATTCTTGGTCTGGTCAAATTTTCCCCAGAAACCGCGGTATACCTGCCGTGTATCGTAATTCTTCTGTCCGTATGATTTGAATGGTTTTGAAAAGGTCATTGCGAAATAGACCGTGCGTGTCCTGGCCCAGCCGTTGGTTTGCCTGTAACCGGTAACCAAAGTGTCGTTGACCACCCTGACGTAGGTCCAGACATTTTTATCGTCATAGTTGTAGATACCCGACATCAGGTCCAGGATAATATGCGACTCATCTGACTTTGGGAAGGTATACTGATGCATGCCTACCCGCTGCGACGTTGTTAGCTCTGCTGTAATGTTGTGGTCGTCAAGCTTGACCTTGTAATACCCCGCTTGGGAAGTTTCGTTCTGATGGCTGAATGCCGAACGAAAGCCCGACCCCGGATCATTCGCCGTGCCGGGGTTCAGCTGCAGGGGTCCCTGGGTGGGCATAATCAGAAAATCGCCCAGGTCGGAATGCCCGGTACCGCTGAAATGCGTGTGACTGAATCCAACGATTGTTTTGTCTTCATATTTATAGCCGGCACAGTATTTATATACCTCGCCGTTGTACTTACCATTTTTTTCGTATGGTATGGTATCGGTATCGGGACTAAGCTGTACCGCGCCGAATGGCACGGTGGCGCCGGGAAACGTATGGCCCATTTTTTCGGTTCCGATAATGGGTCTGACATATTTTACCAGGTTTTGCTGCGCATGTGCAGCGACGCTGCTGAGAATGAGCAGGCCGCTTAGAGTTTTACGGATCATTGTTCGCTTATAATATTTATCTAAGGTATCTATTTTGCAGAAAAGTCAAAGAAAATTAGCTGCTATATCGTTTAACTTGCCAAAAAATGACCCTCATGCTTTTGACAGCCGACTGACCCGCAAACACGCAATCTTACAATAAAAACCGCTATTTTTGCCTTAATTATTTTAAGATGAGCAAACACGGAAGAATATTGGTGGCCATGAGCGGTGGCGTAGACAGCTCTGTAGCTGCTGTGATGCTGCACGAGCAGGGTTACGAGGTGATCGGCCTGACGATGAAGACATGGGACTATGCCACATCGGGCTCAGACAGCAAGGAAACCGGCTGCTGCAGCCTGGACAGCATCAATGATGCGCGTACCCTGGCTGTTAACTATGGATTTCCGCACTACATTCTCGATATCCGTGATGAATTCGGCGACTTTGTTATCGACAACTTTGTTGATGAGTACCTGGCAGGCCGCACACCCAATCCATGCGTGCTGTGCAATACACACATCAAATGGGAAGCCTTACTAAAACGGGCCAATAAACTCGACTGCGAATTTATAGCCACCGGCCACTATGCGAACATCCGGCAGCATGACAACAGCCGGTATGTCATTTCCAAAGGTAAAGATGAGAACAAAGACCAGAGTTATGTATTGTGGGGCGTTTCGCAGGAAAACTTAAAGCGAACCAAATTTCCGCTTGGTAGTTTTTCGAAAGCCGAGATCAGGCAGATGGCGCTTGATATGGGCCAGGAAGAACTGGCTAAAAAAAGCGAAAGCTATGAAATCTGTTTTGTTCCCGATAACGACTACCGGGCCTTTCTGAAACACCGGGTTCCCGAACTTGAGGAGCAGGTCTCTGGCGGGAATTTTATACTCACCAACGGCATGGTGGTTGGCCAGCATAAAGGTTATCCCTTTTATACCATCGGGCAGCGCAAAGGCCTGGGTATTGCACTGGGCGAGCCTATGTTTGTTACACAAATTCTTCCTGAAAGCAATACGGTTGTATTGGGACGCGCCGACGAGCTGGAGCGAACAGAGGCCATGGTGCGTAACCTCAACCTGATCAAATACGATCGGATTGACGAACCGATGGCTGAGGTGGTCACGAAAATCAGGTACAAGGATGCCGGCTCGCTGAGCACCATTGTACAGGAAAAGGACCGCATGCGCGTCGTGTTCGATCACGCTGTCTCTGCCATTGCCCCAGGCCAGTCGGCTGTTTTTTACGAAGGCAACGACCTGTTGGGCGGCGGCTTCCTTGTTTAACCATGGTTATGAAACACCTCCTGATCACGACTTTTCTGGCCTGCACTTTCTTTGTCGCTGCTGCGCAGGATGACGAAAAAGCAGGTCGCTTTCTCGCCAACTGCAGCTGGATCAGTGCTGAGAGCCACCAGCGTTACAGCAGCCTGCCAGACTACCAGGGTAAACTGATGCAGTTTGCCATTGCGGTGAAAGTAAATAAGGCGGGCCTTGCAGAACAGGTGCTGCTTTTTGATAAAGACCAGTTGCTGGACAGCATTCTCAGAGAAAAAACTGCCACAGCAGAGATCATGGCAGAAAAAAGTGCTTTTGCGAATGTCCCGGGCAGTGTTGTGGTGTGTTACGTGACTCTGCAAAACATGCATGCCGAACCAGAAAATAAAGCCCGCAACCCCGATCCCCGGATCCGGGCACAGGCGCTTGAGAAACTCAGGCCGTTTTCAACAGTGCGAATTATAGACCCGTTTATCATTGCGATGGGTGCTTTGTAACCAGCTGCACAGGTTTACGGCCAAACTCAGCATCAAAAAAAAGCCGGGCTTTACCCGGCTTTTCTTATTTTAATTTAAAGGTTTTTAGTGATGGATTCGTCCATCGGCTTCACGTTCGACCGGTAACGGTGAACCAGTTCTCCTTTCTCATTGATCAGGAACTTTTCAAAATTCCACTTGATGTCGCCGGTAAAATCTGCATTGGGCTGGGAAGTAAGCCAGGAAAACAGCGGTGAGATATCTGTTCCTTTAACGCTCGACTTTTCTCCGAGCAGGAACGTCACGCCATAGTTCTTTTTGCAAAACGCCTGGATCTCGGAATTGGTACCGAGCTCCTGACCGCCGAAATTACCTGCCGGAAAACCGATCAGTACCAGTTTTTTGCCATATTGTTTATGCAGCTTTTCCAGCTCTTCATATTGCGGCGTAAAACCACACTTCGAAGCGGTATTTACGATCAGGATCTTCTTGCCCTTGAATTTGGCGAGGCTGATCTCTTTTCCATCAATCGATTTAAACTTAAAATCATAAGCGTTCTTTGGCGGCGTAACCAGCAGGCTGAACAGGATCAATAAAGTATTCATCATAGTTTTATCTTTAAAAACGAAATTACACAGAAAAAGGATTTACATATATATAAGGAATGTAAACTTTACAGGATGGCTGCCGCCTGCGGCCCCGGTTTATCTTTGCAGCACTTAGCCCCCTGCCTGAAAGCTACTTACCGGCAGCCACGCTCACCGCTACCCCTCTTTAAACATGATAAAATGACGCAAAACAAGCCCAAAAGCGAATGGTTATTGACCCGGCGATTTTGAATTTAGCGTATTTTATAGTTTTATTTGCAAAAAAACGTTCCGGATGGCGAAGAACTTATTAATTGTAGAATCACCGGCGAAAGCCAAAACGATCGAAGGATACCTCGGCAAGGATTTCCTCGTAAAGTCGAGCTATGGCCACATTCGCGACCTGGTAAAGGGCGATATGGGTATAGACATCAGCAAAGACTTTGCGCAGACTTACGAGGTACCGGCTGACAAGAAACAGGTGGTTACCGAATTAAAAAAGCTTGCTAAAAACGCCGAAATGGTCTGGCTCGCATCCGATGAGGACCGGGAGGGCGAGGCGATCTCCTGGCACCTTTACGAAACCCTGGGCCTGCAGGAAAACCGCACCAAACGTATTGTTTTCCATGAGATCACCAAGCCAGCCATCCTGAAAGCCATCGACAATCCGAGAACCATAGACTACAACCTGGTGTATGCGCAGCAGGCCCGGCGCGTGCTGGACCGCCTGGTTGGTTTTGAACTATCGCCGGTTTTGTGGAAAAAAGTAAAACCCTCACTTTCAGCGGGTCGGGTACAATCTGTCGCGGTGCGCATCATCGTAGAGCGGGAGCGTGAGATCAACAACTTTCGCGCATCCGCTGCCTTCAAAATAACCGCCATTTTTGGCACCGGCACGGGAAAAGAACTGGTCAAAGCAGAGCTGCCGCAACGCTTTGAAACGGCCGCAGATGCGGAGAAATTTCTGGGCGACTGCATCAATGCGAGTTTTGCCATTGCCGCACTCGATACCCGGCCCGCCAAACGCAACCCGGCCCCTCCTTTTACAACATCAACCCTGCAGCAGGAGGCCTCGCGCAAGCTTGGCTATTCGGTATCAAGAACCATGCAGCTGGCCCAGCGTTTATACGAAGCCGGTAAGATCACCTACATGCGTACCGACTCTGTAAATCTGTCAGACACAGCCATTCAGGCTGCCGAGGCTGAGATTCGTTCTGCCTATGGCGACAAGTACCACCAAAGCAGGCGCTACAAAACCAAATCTGCAGGCGCACAGGAGGCTCACGAAGCCATCAGGCCCACCTATTTTGATCAGCATACCGTCGCCGGAGACAATGCCGAGCGGCGCCTGTACGAACTGATCTGGAAACGCGCCATCGCATCGCAGATGAGCGAAGCGCTCTTTGAGAAAACCACCGCACAGATACAGGTAAGCACACGCAATGAACACCTGGTAGCCGAAGGTGAGGTCATGAAGTTCGACGGCTTTTTAAAAGTCTACCTTGAATCGACAGATGACGATGAATCAGAGGACCGTGAAAACAGCAACACACTGCCTCCATTGTCGAAGGGGCAGTCCCTGCAGCTGCGGGAAATGAACGCAACAGAACGTTTTACCCGGCCCCCGGCCCGTTATACAGAGGCCAGCCTGGTGAAAAAACTGGAAGAGCTCGGCATTGGCCGTCCTTCGACCTATGCCCCGACAATTTCTACGATACAAAACCGTGGTTATGTAGTCAAAGAAGACCGCGAAGGCAAGGAAAGGAAATTTCAGACCATGCAGCTTAGCGGGGGGCAGCTGACCAAAATGACCAGAAGTGAGGTTACAGGCGCTGAAAAAGCCAAACTGTTTCCTACAGATATCGGCGAGGTCGTAAATGATTTCCTGGTTGAGCATTTTAAAGGCATTGTCGACTTCAATTTCACGGCAAAAGTGGAAAAAGAATTTGATGAAATTGCCCAGGGATTGAAAGAATGGACAGAAATGCTCCACTCCTTTTATAATCCCTTTCATAACGAAGTAGAAAACACGCTCGAAACCGCTGAGCGCGCCACCGGCGAACGCCTGCTCGGAACAGATCCTGCAACGGGTAAAAATGTCTACACAAAAGTCGGCCGCTTTGGTCCGCTGGTGCAGATCGGTGAAAGCGATGATGAAGAAAAACCAAGGTATGCCAGCCTGCTGAAATCGCAATCTGTCGGAACGATTAGGCTCGAAGAGGCGCTGGAATTGTTCAGGCTTCCGTTCCAGCTTGAAGATTTCGAGGGAAAAGAGGTTTCTGTTGGCGTTGGGCGGTTTGGTCCGTACGTTAAATGGGGCGAAGCCTATATTTCCATCCCGAAAAATGAAGACCCGCTTTCGATTACGCAGGACCGTGCTATTGAAATTATCAATGAAAAAGTAAGTACAGATGCACCGGTAGCGACTTACCAGGACCTGCCCGTTACAAAGGGAAAAGGACGTTTCGGCCCATTCATTAAATGGAACAACCTGTTTATCAATGTGCCAAAGGCTTATAACTTTGACCAGCTGACACAGAAAGATATCAATGAACTCATTGATAAAAAGCTGGAAAAAGAAGCCAACCGGTATATTCAGAACTGGGAGACTGAAAAGATCGCCATTGAAAACGGTCGCTGGGGACCCTTCATCCGTTTCGGAAAGCAGATGCTGAAACTAGGCAATAACCCGGCTACGAAACAAAAGTATACTGCTGAAGAATTGGGCGCGCTGAGCCTGGACGATGTTAAAAAAATGATCGAAAGCCAGGTACCGGATGCTTTTCAGGCCAAGCCCGCAAAAAAGAAAGCGGCTGCAAAAAAGACGACGGCAAAAACCAAGTAATGGCCGCTGCTGTTCTGCGCATAGTTTGTTATGAAAAAAGACCTGCCCGAAAATATTGTAGAAGACATCGCCATGGCTGTCGTTCTCAAGAACGAAACGCCTGAAGCAAAACATTGGACGGTGTACATCATCAACCTGAAAGAAAAGGCGATCAGTAATGTGCTGATTAGTTCGAAAGGGTATGGAGAAAAGGACGGGAAACAGGTTAAAACGTCAGTTTTGCGGCATTTTATCGGCGACATGAAGGCCGCATCTTTTGCCGGGGTCGAGGCCATTGACCCGGCAGTGTTCGGTCTTACCAACGAGTACTGGGTAAGCTATTACATTGATGGTACCATTTACGACAAGAAATTTTACTTTCTCCCCGAGAGTATCATTGAAGAAAACCTGATCCGGATCCCGCTGGTCAACATGCCGGGTGTCATGATTAAATAACGCTTTCGCTCAATCCTGCTGCTTCAGCAGCGCATCTGCTCTAGTAACTTCGCGCCTCGGCATGTATAACGCGCTGGTTTCCAAATCCGGACCGCAGGCATGTTATCGTGTAGTTTGAATCTTTGCATTTCACTTCAAAAAAAACTGTATTTTTCCGACGCCTTTATCATGCATTATGGAAAACACAACCTCCGGATTAACGCCCCGAAAAAAGACCCGCAATCTCATTCTTGCAGGCCTCGCCGTAGTTACGGTCGCCCTTTCTCTGTTCTTTATTTTTAACAAGCCCCGCAAAGACAGTGACGCCAAAGCTTATGAAAAATACATCGAGGCCTACACCTCAGGTACCATATCCAAGAAGAGTTTTATAAGGATACAGCTGGCCGGGAACGTCAAAAACGTGATTACCCCGGGTAAAGCAGATGAACGCAGCCTGATCCGGTTTTCTCCCGCCGTTAGCGGCAAAGTGTACTGGGTCGACGCACGCACGCTCGAGTTCAGGCCGGAAGACGATCTCGAGCCAGGAGAAACTTACCATGCCAGTCTGCAGCTTGATGAGCTTACCGACACAGAGAAAGGACTTGAAGCGTTTGACTTTAGCTTCAAAATCATTAAACCCGGATTTTCAGTTGAAAACCACGGGCTGGTGTCGCAGAACAGCTCGTCAATGGATCTGATGAAGTTAAGTGGCAGCATTACCACGTCAGACACGGAAGAAAGCGCGGCCATTGAACAGCTGCTTCAGGCAAGCGCCGGTAAAAAGTTGAATATCAAATGGAAACACGATCTCTCAGCACGCCAGTCGACGTTTACCATTGACAGTATCAAAAAAACAGCAAGTGAGCAGCAAGTTGAACTGAGCTGGGACGGCGACGCTATCCGGGCCGACCAGGAGGGTGAGACAACGCTGGCCCTGCCAAAGCTCGGTGTCTTCAAGGTACTGGATATCCGGGCGGTTCAGGATGATGAGGATTACGCGCTGGTGCAGTTTTCAGAACCGGTAAATGTAGCACAGGACCTTGCCGGGCTGATTACGCTGGGAACATTTGCAGACCTGCGCTTTACTATAGACGGCAGCCAGGTAAAAGTTTATGCGTCCGAGGCGCTGGAAGGCACGCACATGCTTCAAGTCAGTACAGGCGTTGAAAACATCCGGAACAATCGTGTTGACATGACCAAATCGGCCAGCCTGGTTTTTGAGAACAAACTTCCGCAGGCCATTATAGCGGGCAGCGGCACCATCCTGCCCAATTCAGGAAAGTTGATCTTACCATTTGACGCCGTAAACCTGAGCGCTGTTGATGTAACAATCATTAAAATTTACGAAAACAACATACCACAGTTTTTCCAGGCAAACAATTACAAGGAAGGCAACCAGCTGCGGCGGGTAGCCAGACCGGTTGTCCAGAAAACAATCAGGCTTGACGACGACAAAGCGCTCAACCTGCACAAGAAGAACCGGTTTAACCTGGACCTGGACAAACTATTGAAAACCGAACCGGGCGCCATGTACCGGGTAACCATCGGTTTCAGGAGGGAATACAACCTCTATAAATGCGATGCCGGTACACAGGGATCGGAAGCGTCTGAAAATGAAGATGGCGAATACTATTCAGAAAAGATAGACGAAGACGACGACTTCTGGTCCCGGTACGAAGCCTATTATCCCATGAACTACCGCTGGGATGACCGGGATAACCCCTGTACACCCTCATTTTATACCCGGGAGCGCTTTGCCAGCCGCAACCTGATGGCATCAAACCTTGGTCTTATTGCAAAACGGGGCAATGACAACAGCATGCTGGTGGTGGCTACCGACCTGCTCACTGCCGAGCCGATGAGCGGAGTGGAGTTGGATCTGGTTGACTACCAGAACCAGGTGCTGCTTAAAGGTAAGACCGATGGCGATGGAATGGCCAGTTTCACGCTGACCAGGCGCCCCTTCCTGCTCATTGCCAGGAAGGGCGATGAGCGCGGCTACCTGAAACTGGACGACGGCAATGCCCTGCCCCTGAGCCGCTTCGATGTAGGCGGCGACGTGGTACAAAACGGTGTAAAGGGCTATCTGTATGGGGAACGCGGGGTTTGGCGGCCCGGCGATTCGATTTTCGTATCATTCATCCTTGAAGACAAGTTGAAAAAGCTCCCCGCCCGCTATCCGGTTACGTTCGAATTATACGACGCCCGCGGAAAACTCTATCAAAAGACCGTAGCCGGGCAGTCGCTCAACGGCTTTTATACTTACAAAACAGCAACAGACAATGGCGCACCGACCGGCAACTGGCTCCTTAAAGCCCGGGCAGGCGGCTCGGTCTTCAGCAAAACCATTAAGGTGGAAACGGTCATGCCGAATCGCTTAAAGATCGATTTCAATACCGCCGGCCGCAAGTACCTCCGTTCGGGATCGGCTTCGGCTGCGCAGCTTTCTGCGCGCTGGCTGTTCGGTGCAACAGCCCAAAATCTTAGGGCCACGGTAGATGTGAACCTAAGCACTGCAGCCACGGCATTTAAGGGTTTTGAAGGTTATAGCTTTGACAACCCGACGGTCCGCTTTGAATCGCAGGTAAAAACCATCTTTAATGGCAGGCTGAATGAAAATGGCAGCGCGACCGTGAACACAAACCTCGACGAAAACACGGCGCCGGGCGTACTGAAAGCCAATTTCACCACGAAGGTGTTCGAGCCCGGTGGCAATTTCAGCCTTGATTATTTCAGTATCCCCTACCATGTATACAGCAGTTACCTCGGCATCCGCAGTCCGCAGGGAGATCGCCTCAGCGGCATGCTGGTAACCGGTAAAGACCACCGCATGGACCTGGTAAGCGTAAATACCGACGGCAGACTGCAGGCAGGCAACAAAACCGTTCAGGTTGAGCTCTACAAAGTGCAGTGGCGCTGGTGGTGGGATCAGGACGATGCCTATACTTACGCAAATTTTACGCAAAACCAGTTCAATAAAATTATTCAGAAGACAAATGTTACCCTGATCAACGGCCGCGGCAGCTGGAACCTAAGATTGGACGAACCTGAATGGGGACGGTACCTGATCCTGGTGCGCGATCTCGAAGGCGGACACGTTACCGGCAAGTCTGTGTATGTGGACTGGCCGGGATGGGCACAGCGTGAACAGGCAAACAACCCGACCGAGGCCTCGATGTTGTCTTTCACCGCTAACAAACAGAAATTCAAAGTTGGCGAAGAGGTGGTGCTGACCATTCCGACAGCGAAAGCAGGAAGGGCCCTCATCTCCATTGAAAACGGAAGCCGCGTCATCAAAACATTCTGGACAAAGACCACTGCCGGACAAACGCAGTTCCGTTTCAGGGCCGAAAAAGACATGGCGCCGAACGTCTTTGCAAATGTCTCCCTGCTGCAGCCCCATGCCCAGACGGTTAACGACCTTCCCATACGCATGTACGGTGCTATCCCGCTGCTGATCGAGGATCCGGGCACGATACTTAAACCGCAGCTAAACATGCCAGCGAAGATCAGGCCTGAAACGCCTTCTTCGCTTACAGTGTCCGAGCAGAATGGCAAGGCCATGACCTATACCATTGCTCTTGTAGATGAAGGCTTGCTGGACCTGACGCGGTTTAAAACACCAAATCCGCACGGGGCGTTCTATGCCCGAGAGGGCTTAGGGGTTAAAACCTGGGACTTGTTTGACTATGTATTGGGAGCCTGGGGCGGCAACCTCGAAAGGTTGCTCAGCATTGGCGGCGATGGTACAGCCAACCGCAACCTCAATCCCGCAAAGGCGAACCGTTTCAAACCCGTGGTAAAATTCCTAGGGCCCTTCTACCTGGCCGCTGGCGAGAAAAAAGCGCATAAGTTTACGCTCCCGCCATATATCGGCGCCGTACGTGCCATGGTTGTTGCAGGCCAGGACGGTGCGTACGGGTTTGCTGAAAAATCGGTACAGGTCAAAAAACCATTGATGCTGCTGGCAACCCTGCCGCGCATGGTTGGTCCGGGTGAGCAATTTACGCTGCCTGTCACCGTTTTCGCCACTGAAAACAACCTAAAAAATGTTACCGTTTCTCTGGCAGCCCAGAAACTGAGCGTAAACGGCAAAAACAGCCAGGTACTTTATTATAAGCAACCTGGCGAACAGCAATGTTTCTTTAACATCACTGTTCCCGAAAAAACCGGTATTGCCAGGGTACGGGTTACTGCCCAGAGTGGCGGTGAGCGGTCATTCTATGATGTTGAGATCGACGTACGCAATCCGAACCCATACGTAACGAATGTTCAGGCCGCGACGCTGCAGCCCGGGCAGCGCTGGGAAACCAGCTTTCAGCCGATCGGTACGGCAGGAACCAATTCAGGCGCTGTCGAAGTTTCGACCATTCCGCCGCTTAACCTTGGCAAACGGCTTGGTTACCTGTTACAGTACCCGCACGGCTGCGTTGAGCAGACCACCTCGGCCGTTTTTCCGCAGCTGGTGCTGCACCAACTGAGTCAACTGAGCCAGCAACAGCAGGCGGCGGTGCAGAAAAATGTGAAAGCGGGCGTCAACAAACTGAAAGCCTTCCAGACAGCCGACGGCGGATTTGCCTACTGGCCGAACGAGGCTGCAGCTGACGAATGGGGAACAAATTATGCGGCGCACTTCCTTATCGAAGCCGCGGCCGCGGGATATGAACTTCCTGCCGGCGCAGAAAATGGGTTTATCAAGTACCTGAGAACGAAAGCCGCAGCCTGGGCGCCAAACAGCACCAATTTTTACGGCGGCGATCTCATGCAGGCATATCGTTTATACGTTCTGGCGCTTGCCAGGAAACCCGAAATGGCCGCAATGAACCGCCTGAGGGCCTTCGAATACCTGTCTGTTAGCGCAAAATGGCGCCTGGCTGCCGCTTATAAACTGGCCGGACAGGGAGGCGCAGCCACGCAGCTGATAAAAGGTCTTTCTACAGACATCAAGCCGTATAACCAGCTGTCGGGCACCTATGGCTCTGACCTGCGCGACCAGGCCATGATCCTTGAAACCCTTACCTTGCTGGGTCAGCATGGAAAAGCCGGGCAGATGCTGCAAAGGGTTGCCTCCCGACTGGGTGAAGACAGCTGGTACAGCACGCAGACAACCGCTTACAGCCTGGTTGCCATTGCCAAATTCTGCGGTCAGCATGCCGGCAGCAACCAACTCCGTTACAGTTTCACCACCGATGGGCTGAACGGCAAGGTCGATACAAAAAATTACCTGAACAGCACAGCGCTTACTTTTAAAACCGGCAAGACAACGCTCGTAAATACCGGCAAACGTGTACTTTTCGTACGGCTTATCCTGAGCGGGCAGCCGGCAGCGGGCCAGAACGATTTCCTGCCCAACCGCGAAGAGGTGTTGCAGGCCGCTGTCAGTTACAAACTGCTTAATGGCAAACCCGTCGACCCGGCAAACCTGAAACAGGGAACGGATTTTTTTGCCGAGGTCAGCATTAAAAACCCTGGCGGACGCGGTTTGTATGAACAAATGGCGCTGACGCAGATTTTCCCTTCGGGCTGGGAAATCATCAATGCACGGCTGAACGACAATGAAAGTATCCTGGCTTCCTCGCCTGCCAATTACCAGGACATTCGGGACGACCGGGTGTTTACCTATTTCAACATCCGTGAAGGGGAAACACTCACCTATAAGATTTTACTGAATGCCTCATACCTGGGCCGGTTCTACCTGCCGGCCACGCTTTGCGAAGCCATGTATGACAACAACATCAGTGCAACGGTACCGGGTCAATGGGTCGAAGTTACCAGATAAAAAAATGGCCGGTACGCCTGCAAGGCGCGTACCGGCCTTATATCCTTTCAGATCTCCTCCTGCTTGCGCTGCTTGCCTGGTTCTTGCTGTCCCTGCCGGGCCGGCTATTTATGCAGCCGACCTCATACGTGATTGAGTCAGCCGATGGCCGGCTGCTAAGTGCAGCCATAGCCAGCGACGGGCAATGGCGTTTCCCACTGGCAGACACCGTGCCCGAAAAATTCCTGAAGTGCATTACGGCTTTCGAGGACAAGCGTTTTTCAGACCACCCCGGCGTAGACATTCTGGCTGCAGCACGTGCTTTCAGGCAGAATCTCCGGGCGCGTTCAGTTGTCAGCGGTGGCAGCACACTGAGCATGCAGGTAATCCGGCTATCACGCAGGCAGAACCGCAGCATCGGGCAAAAACTGATTGAAGCAGTACTTGCGCTGCGGCTTGAGCTGCGTTACAACAAAAGCGGCATCATGCGGCTGTACGCTGCCAACGCCCCTTTCGGCACAAACGTGGTCGGCCTGGAAGCCGCAGCCTGGCGTTACTTTGGCCGGCCAGCCGCCAGCCTTTCATGGGGCGAGACTGCAACGCTGGCCGTGCTGCCAAACAGCCCTTCGCTGGTTCACCCGGGCCGAAACATCGTTACCCTGGTGCGCAAGCGCAATGCTCTGCTTGACCGCATGGCCGCCCTCGGCTTTATTGACCGTGAAACAGCCGCTCTTTCCAAACTGGAACCGGTACCTGGCAAGCCCCTGCCCCTCCCGCAGGATGCGCCGCACCTCCTTAACAGGTTCAGGCTGGAAAACAGCGACACGGCCAAGACAAAACTTCTGTCTTCGATAGATTACAACCTGCAGCAGCGGGTCAGTTCACTGCTTAAACGGTACAACAACCGTTACCGGGCCAATGACATCAATAACATTGCCGCACTGGTGCTGAACGTGCAAACCGGAAAAGTACTCAGTTATGTGGGCAACGTGTACCAGCCGCAAGAGCCCGAACTGGAAAGCCATGTTGACATGATCTCGGCCCTGCGCAGCCCTGGTAGCACACTCAAACCTCTGCTCTATGCAAGCATGCTCAGCGAGGGATTTATCCTGCCTCAATCACTCGTTCCGGATGTGCCCACACAAATTTCCGGCTATACACCCCAGAATTACGACCTGGGCTACGACGGCGCCATCGCGGCAGATCAGGCATTGAGCCGCTCACTCAATATTCCCGCCGTGAAGATGTTGCAGCAGTATAAGTATGAGCGTTTTTATAACCAGCTGAAGAAACTGGGCATTACCTCGCTCAACCAGCCGCCAGATCATTACGGGCTGTCGCTGATCCTGGGCGGTGCAGAAGTCAGCATGTGGGAACTGAGCCGCACCTATCTCGGCATGGCGCGCAGCCTGAATCATTTTAACACCTATAATGGGCGGTATGACCCGCACGACTATGACGACCCCTCAATTGCGGCAGATGCGCGCGACAGGCGTTTCGATAAATACGGCCTGCAGCCAGCGGCAGCGCTCGATCACGGCAGCATCTGGGCAACCTTTAATGCCATGGAAGAGCTGATGCGTCCCGGCGAAGAAGGGCTTTGGGAACAGTTTTCGTCTTCAAGGCGGCTGGCCTGGAAAACTGGCACCAGTTTTGGCTTTCGCGATGCCTGGGCCATTGGCATGAGCCCCGACCATGTGGTTTGCGTATGGGTTGGCAATGCCGATGGCGAAGGCCGGCCGGGGCTAACAGGCATTGAGAGCGCTGCTCCCGTATTGTTTGATATATTCAAAATGCTCCCGGCCGGCAAATGGTTCCTCACTCCGCGAACAAAGCTGCATACCATGCGTATTTGTCCCGAAAGCGGCTACAAAGCCGGCGAGTATTGTACAAATGCATCAACGCGACTGGTTCCGCCGGCCGGCGAAAAAACCGGTATTTGCCCCTATCACCGCCTGGTTCACCTGGATGCCACCGGAAATTTCCGCGTAACCGACCGGTGCGAAAGTATAAGCCGGATGCGGCACCAGTCCTGGTTCGTGCTGCCGCCTTCTATGGCCTATTACTACAGCATGAAAAATACCGGCTACCGGCCGCTGCCGCCTTTTCTGCCAGGCTGCACTGAAAATACTGCAGGCGCCATGGAAATGATCTACCCGAAAAACAAAGCCATGATCTATATTCCGCTCGAGCTTGATGGCAACCGCGGCCGTGTGGTCATGAACCTGGCGCACCGCATTCCCGGCAAAAAAGTGTATTGGCACCTTGACGGGCAGTTTGCAGGCACCACACAGTCCTATCACCAGCTCGAAATACTGGCCAGCCCCGGCAAACACAACCTCGCGCTGGTAGACGAAGACGGCGAACGGCTCGAACAAAACTTTACTGTTGCGGCTGCTGACCGCAGGGCAAACTAAAACGCAGCTGACTTGTTGAGCAATAACACTTACCATTACATAAAACAATCCATCCATGACAAATGTAAAAGCCTATGCCGCCGCAGCGGCCGATGCGCCCCTCGCTCCGTTTCGTCTTGACCGCCGCACGGTTGAAACCGATGATGTGGAAATTGAAATTCTGTACTGCGGTGTCTGCCATTCGGATATCCATACCGCCCGCAACGAGTGGCAAAACACCATGTACCCCGTGGTGCCCGGCCACGAGATCGTTGGCCGGGTAACCGGCGCAGGAAGCGGAGTAACCAGGTTTAAGACCGGCGACGTGGTCGGCGTTGGTTGCTTTGTCGATTCCTGCCGTACCTGCAGCAACTGCCGGGACGGGCTCGAGCAATACTGCGAAAACGGGCATTCCCAAACTTACAACTCTTACCTTCAGGATCGGAAAACGATCACTTATGGCGGCTATTCGACCCATATCGTGGTAACACAGGATTTTGTGCTGAAAGTGTCCGAAAACCTGCCCCTGCAGAATGTTGCCCCCCTGCTCTGCGCAGGGATCACGACCTACTCGCCGCTCCGGCACTGGGGCGTAGGCGCAGGACACCGCGTAGCCGTCGTTGGCCTGGGCGGACTTGGCCACATGGCCGTGAAACTGGCAGTGGCCATGGGTGCCGAAGTGACCATGCTGAGCCGCTCTGCCGGCAAAAAGGATGATGCGGAACGCCTGGGCGCTCACCATTTTGCGCTGACTACAGATCAAGAAGGCGTTAAGAAACTTGGCAACCAGTTCGATTTTATCATCGATACGGTCTCAGCAGAACATGATTACAACGTGTACCTGAGCATGCTGAAAACCAACGGCGTCATGGTGCTGCTGGGCGTGCCGCCGGTGCCGGCTGATGTTGCCGCGGCAAACCTGATATTCGGCCGGAAAAGTCTTGTCGGTTCACTGGTTGGGGGCATCAGGGAAACGCAGGAAATGCTTGATTTTTGTGCTGAGCACAACATTGTCTCTGATGTGGAGGTCATCCCGATGGACCGCATCAATGAAGCCTTCGAACGCACCATTGAGGGCGATGTGCGTTACCGCTTCGTGATCGACATGAAAACACTGAAAGATTAAAAAATACCGGCCGGTTTAGCAGCCGGCCGGCTACTGTTTTGTCAGGCTGTAAATATCCCGCTCTCCGCTTTTATACACCTTGGTCAAGGTGATTACCTCACCGCTGAACTGCAGGGCATAATCGCCTGAAAGAATCAGGCTGCCGTCTAAGTTGACCGGCCAGGTGCAGGCATTGCTGAACTTGACCTGGTTAACCGTAAGCAGGAATTTTCCGTTACAAAGCGCAGGATACTGCGGTGTGTCTGTCGACCCCTCCCAGGAATTGCCTGCAAAAGTGAGCGAAACAGCAGCTTTTTTTGTCTGCTGTAAGCCCCGGCGCTCGAATGTGCCTTTGTAGGTGCCAGAAAGCGTTACCTGTTCTTCGGCTGTTTTGTCGCAGGCTGCCAGGCCCATGCAAAACGCAAGCAAAGCAAAGAGCGGCAATCGAAGTCGTTTCATGTGTATGGCTGTTTTTCCAAATATACGCATCTGCCCGCGAATCGCGACAGCGCTAGTCTATAGGTGTTCGCGTTACCTTAAGCCGGCGAACCATGGCTCCGTTTACAAGCAGGTACTGCGCCAGCATGTACGCGCCCATGATCGGGAGCTCTGCTGACGGGAAAGGATGGGCAAATTTCTGGATGGCCAGCAGTGCATCCGATGCCACGAACAGCACCGCACCGGCCAGCCCGAGCCTGAAACTCCCCGCATTAACCCTGCCGTAGCGATTAACAGCCATGACACCCATCCAGGAAATAACAAAAGCGTAAGCGAGCACCGGCAGGCGCATGTTACCCAGGTAGGCATTCAGAAAGATCATGAGCGCGGCACACAGTATGCCGAAACTGGCCAGTGCAGGCATAAAGTAGGGATTCGGCTGGCTGGGGTCTGACAGGTAGTCAAGCCTGAAAGCGCGAATGTAGCACAGGTGACAGATAAGAAATGCAGACAGACCTGCCAGGAAAAACGGATCGCCGGGAAACAGCAGCAAAATGTCGCCGGCAAGCGCGGCAAGCAGCCCCAACAGCATCACTTTTTGAAATCTTCCTTTAAGGCCGGTCTCGACGACCAGCCAGACCAACAGCAACACAACGATCAACGGCTTGGTGCAGGCGCGAAGTGAGTGATTGCCCGTCCAGATGGCTACGAGCTGGGCCATGCCGGTGAGCAGGTATAAAATGTTAAACAGTTTCGTTCTCGACATCTGCTTGGCTATTTTGTTGCGGGCCAAATATAGCGTATCTGAAGCTCCTGCTGAACCACATGTTCAGATTTGCCTGCTGCTAGGTAACACGTTTTTTATCAATAGCCTGTACCCAGGTATCTTTCCTGCACCGTGGGCAGGTACAGGAAACTGCGGGCCCCGTTCTGGTTACATACCCGCAGAAACTGCAGGCGTAATAACCTTCTGTGGTAATTTCCCGGCTTTGCATGCTGTACAGGGCGGGCAACACGGGCAGGCCGAACTGCACCTCCTGATCTTCAAAAAAGTAGACGCTGATGTTGCCCGAAGTTTCCAGGATGGCAAGTTCCACTTGTCCGAGGTGAGAAATGCCGCGTAACCTGAGCTCCGCGAAGAATTCATCCTGCGCCAGGCTTTCTTTCTTAAAATTGCTGATGGCAAATACGCCACGTTCGATCAGGCAGGTGGCGGTACCTTCAAACAGCGCTTCGATACGTTTGCTTCTTCCTGACAGGTAAGCAGACAGTTTGTACGCACTCACGATCACGGTGAACACCACAAACGAAGTCAAAAGACCTACCTCTTTGTAAAACATCGGATCGCCAGCGGCAGAACCCAGGCTGATGATAACAACCAGCTCAAAGACTGAAAGCTGTTTTACACCGCGTTTGCCGAGCATGCGCAGGCCCGAAAAAATCACGATGTACATAACCCCCGTACGTATGATTATCTCAGGAATAAAGTTCCAGTCATGTTCGCCAAAAAGCAAGCCTTCCCAGCCGCCGGGTTCATTTTCCATGTTTCGCCATTTGCTGCCTTATCAAATCCCGGATCGGGCAGTTTTGTTTTAATTTTTTCAACTGCACATCAGCAATTTAAAGTATGCCAGTAAAAAGTGACAAAACAAAATCATTTTTCCCGCGTATTATGGGCACTTTTACAGCATAATGAGCCAAAAAAAAATCCTAGTAGTTGAAGATGATCCTGATATCCTGGAAGTGATCCAGCTTACATTGGAGTCGAAAGACTACCGGGTATTCCCGCTGCTCGATGCCCGCCATACATTACGGGCAGTGGCCGAATTCCAGCCCGACCTGATCATCCTTGACATCATGCTCAGCGGCATGGATGGCCGCGCGGTTTTCCGGGATCTCCGTTCGCGCCCGGAAACCAGGGACATTCCGGTAATGATGACCTCCGCCCGCTACAAGGAAGAGTATATTCATGGCGACCGCATGGAGCCAGATGCCTTCCTGGAAAAACCCTTCGACATCGACAACCTCATTGCCCGCGTCAGAGCGCTTACGGAATAGTGTCAGCCGAAACAAAACCGGTGACCGGTTGTTGTTAGCTCATACCCCTCACCTCAAATGACAAACAAGACAATTCTCGCAGTGCTTTTTGCACTGATCTCTTTTTCTGTGAAAGCACAGCAGCCCGAATCAGGCCGTACGGATAAACTTTATACCATGAGCGGCCTTGGTTTTACCTTTCCAATCGGGGAAACTGCAGATTACCTGGGACCGAAATTTTCGACGACCATTGGCCTGAACATCGGCCTGGGCGAGGGTGGCCTTTTCCTGTACCCCGAAGTGAGCCTCCATGCTTACTCATTCAACGGGCAGGTCATTGACCCGGGTTACAATTACACCGTACAGGACGGCAGGTCAACGACTTATCTGCTGAACCTGGCGCTGGGCTACCGGAAAATGGTCGATAAATTTGCCTTTTATGGTTTCGCCGGCGGCGGCGGCGGTTTTATTCTCAGTCCTCGCGCAACCGTGAACACGGCCAGCAGCACCATAAACATGGAAAGTAAAACCAATTGGAACGGCATTGCGGAGGCCGGAGCCGGTATGGAATACAACATCGGGGGAGCAAACCTTTTTATTCAGGCCGCCTACATGCGTGGTTTCAGCAAATTTGAAGGTAAGGTCTTTCAGTCGGTGCCGGTAACGGTGGGCATCAAACCAAATCTAAGCAAGCTACTTAATAAATTGTCCGGCAAATAGTTATATCAATTTTCTAAATCACAAAACTAAGTAAGATCCCCGCAAGCACAATCAGCGGCGGACTCACCCTGGTATTGTTCAGCAGGAAAAAAGTAGCCAGCATCATACCAATGGAAAGCCAGCTGAAACGCATGGGCAGTACCATAAGCAGGAATGCCGCCACAATAAAACCTACACTCACGGCATTGATTCCCGCAAGTGAATGCCGGATGCGGCTTATCTTTTTTAACTGATCCCAGAACGGAACGATGAACAGGATGAGGATCAGGCCCGGAAGGTTAATACCAATTACCCCGACCAGCCCTCCCAGGACCTGCCCGCCCGGACCATAGCCGAAATTCTTCATGCTTAACGCACCCAGATAACTGCTGAACGAAAACGTCGGTCCCGGCAAGGCCTGCTGAAGCGCATATCCCGAGAGGAATTCGCCGCCCTGCAGGTAGTGTTTCATCTGCACAAACTCGGTAAACATGAGCGGTACCAGCACCTGGCCGCCGCCAAATACAAAAATACCATTGCGGTAAAAATTCTCAAGCAGACGAATGGGTAAGCTGAATGGCGAGGTTGTATTGATCAGCGCCCCAAGCAGGGCAAATAGCAGCAGCACGCCGATAAAATAGAACAGTTTACGTGGGTTAATGTTCGAGAACAGCCTGACCCGAAGCTCGGTCTCTTCACGTGGCGTTTCGACCGCCGAAGAAATAACGCCTCCGATCAGGATAGCCAATGGAAAAACGTAGGCATTGCGCAGCACCAGTGTGGCAATAACGGCACCTATGGCCAGGAACACCGAGACCTGCGAGGCCAGGATCTTGCGAGACAGGTTCACGGCTGCAAAAGCAACGATCCCAAGCGCGATTGGTTGGATGAATTCCAGCGCTTCCAGGAAGCGTTCTTTCTGATCGAGCATGGAATAACTGACCGCAGCAAAAGTCATAATCGCGGCAGAAGGCAGGATCCAGATGATGAAGGTAATTAACGCAAGACGCAATCTGCCAACCTTATAAGCAATTCCTACCAGCGTTTGCGTGGAGGCCGGCCCGGGCAGAACCTGCGAAAGAGCGTTCAGTTCCAGCAACTCCTCTTCGGTTATGAAATGGCTGTTCTTGACAAAGTACTTCAGGAGGAGCGCCAGGTGTGCCTGTGCCCCGCCAAATGAGGTGAACGTAAAGAAAATTACGTTGCGAATAAATAACAGCTGTCTTTTTGCCAAAGGTTTTGTAGAAACACGAGTCAAGTTACAACATTATCCTGGAAACGGGAAGGTATGACACCGTTAATAATCATCGTCATCATCCATTCCCGATGCGCTGTTGTAAGCGCCCTGCAGCTCTGAAAGTGCATGCATGTCGCGTTTTTTCCTAGCCTCGTCCATCCCCTTCCGGTAAATTTCCAGCGCCTGCTCGGTCTGCCCCGTCTTTTCGTACAGCTTGCCCAGGTGGTAGTAAGTACCTACGTAACCCGCATGGTCGCGAACCAGCCTCAGGTAGTAGTCAAAGGCTTTTTCAGTTTCCTGCCTGCTGTTGTATTCGGTGGCCAGCGCATAGAGTACAAACGGGTCGTTTGGTTCGGTTTCTAAAAACTCCAGCAACTTCGAGATTCGGTCTGTCGACATTTTAATTACGTGCTTTTTTAAGTAGATTTGCAAAAAGACCTTATATATATGAAAATATTAGTATGTATCAGTAACGTGCCCGACACGACCACAAAAATAACTTTTACAGACAATAATACACAATTCAATACAGCCGGCGTTCAGTACATTCTTAATCCATACGACGAGATTGCCCTCGCCCGTGCCATTGAACTTTGCGAAGGCGGAAAAGGCACGGTAACGGTAGTTAATGTCGGAGAAAGCAGCACCGAGCCTACCATCAGGAAAGCTCTGGCCATTGGCGCCGATGATGCTGTCAGGATCAATGCCGCTCCGCGTGATGCCTGGTTCGTTGCCAGCCAGATCGCCGCGTATGCAAAAGAGCAAAACTTTGACCTGATTCTTACCGGTCGGGAATCGATCGATTATAATGGTGCTCAGGTAGCTGCGATGGTTGCAGAGATCCTTGACGTTCCATCTGTATCAATTATCAAAAAACTCGATCTAGATGGAACAAGCGCAACGCTCGAGCGTGAAATCGAGGGCGGCAAAGAGGTGATCAGCATTGACGGGGCTTTCGTTGCCAGTTGTGCAGAAGGCGTGGCAGAACCCAAGATCCCGAACATGAGGGGTATTATGTCTGCACGTACAAAACCGCTGGTTGTTGTCGAAGCGCAGGCGGTACCCGAGCTGAGCAAGATTGTCAGCTATGAAACACCGGCGCCGCGCGGCGCAGTGAAACAGATCCCTGCCGACCAGCCGGAGCAGCTGATCGCGCTGCTGCACAGCGAAGCGAAAGTGATCTAATTTGTCAACAAATCCATTTTACAACCCTTAAACCCTCGTGGGAAATAAAGATATATGTCAGTTTTAGTATATGTTGAGCATGCCGATGGCAAATTTAAAAAATCCGGTTTTGAGGCGGTTGCTTATGCAAAAGCAATAGCAGACCAGCTGGGCACTTCCCTGGCGGCCATTTCAATCGGCAACGTAACCGAAGAAGAGCTGGGTTCACTGAGCCGATATGGTGCTTCCAGAATATTAAATGTTGGTTCTGAGCAACTGAAAACATTTGTAAACCAGGCTTACGCAAGCGTAATTGCAGCTGCTGCAGCAAAGGAAGGCGCAGACGTGGTCGTTCTTTCCAATTCTTTTTCAGGCAAAGGCCTGGCGCCGCGTATTGCAGTAAAACTGCAGGCGGGCCTGGTTGACGGGGCGGTCGAACTTCCTGACACATCGGGCAGTTTCCGCGTTAAAAAAACAGCTTTCTCTGGTAAGGCTTTTGCCGTAACAGAGATTACCGCGGCGAAAAAAGTGATTGCGCTTAATCCCAATGCGTTTGGCGTAAAAGAGCAGCCGGTCGATGTGCAGGTTGAGGCCTTCCAGCCCGAAATCCGCGGGAACGACCTGAAAACGGTAATCAAAGACATCGTACGGGCTACAGATAAAATTTCATTACCAGACGCCGAGCGCGTTGTCTCAGGCGGCCGTGGCCTGAAAGGTCCCGAAAACTGGGGTATGATCGAAGAACTGGCCGGACTGCTCGGCGCAGCAACCGCCTGCTCCAAGCCCGTATCAGATGCCGACTGGCGTCCGCACTCAGAACACGTTGGGCAGACCGGTATTGCCATCCGCCCGAACCTTTACATTGCTATAGGCATATCAGGCGCCATCCAGCACCTGGCCGGCGTAAGCTCTTCGAAGGTAATCGTAGTGATCAACAAAGACCCGGAAGCGCCGTTCTTCAAAGTTGCCGATTACGGCATTGTCGGCGATGCTTTTGAAATAGTTCCCAAACTGATTGAAGCCCTGAAGGCACATAAAGCTTAATCACCGCACGTTGCAATGGTGTGTGCCCGCAAGGCCGCACCTTTGCCATACCATCATCAATGAAAAAAGTAAAACTAGATATTGTTGGCCTCTCTTACAGCCAGACACAATCAGGAGCGTATGCGCTGGTACTTGGAGAGGTTACGGGAAGAAGGCGGCTGCCCATTATCATCGGTGCCTTCGAGGCCCAGGCCATAGCGATAGAAATCGAAAAAATGACGCCGAGCAGGCCGCTCACGCACGACCTCTTCAAGTCGTTTGCCCTGACCTTCGAAATAACCATCCAGGAAGTCATTATTTACAACCTGGTCGATGGCGTTTTTTATGCAAAACTCGTTTGTGCAGACAGCGCCGGGCAGGTAAAAGAAATCGACGCCAGAACCTCAGACGCCATTGCGCTGGCTGTTCGCTTCAGTGCAGCAATTTACACCTATGAATTTATTCTGGCCTCGGCAGGGATTGTTATTGAAAGCAACGATTTCCTGTTCCTGGAAAACATCGATGCAATCGTCAAGGATCCTGAAGCCGAGACCATACCACTGTCGGGTGCCCGTGAAAGTTCTTTTGCACAGCTTAGCGTAGAGGAACTGCAGCAGAAGCTACAGGAAGCACTGGCAGAAGAAGCTTACGAAAAGGCCGCCCGTATTCGTGATGAGATCAATAAACGTGGTACTTCCTGACCGCTAAGTAAAATTGAACAGCTGTTTCCGCGACAAACTTGATAATAAAGCCTGCGTAAGCGGGCTTATTGCTTCGTTTCCATTGCATCTATCCGGACAAAAAACGATTTTAATTCCGATTCCATCATTTTTTTCTCATTTTAGACCATGAATACCCTCATCCCTGACTGACTGTTATTCACCAAACAAAGATTATGAACGTTAAGTTGCGCCTGATTGTGATGAATTTTTTCCAATTTTTCATCTGGGGGGCTTGGTTATTGACCATTGGCGCGTATTGGTTTCAAAACAAGCAATGGTCGGGATCTGAATTCGGCATTATTTTTTCAACCATGGGAATCTCGGCGATCTTTATGCCTGCGCTGACCGGGATCATCGCCGACAGGTTTATCAATGCTGAGAAACTATATGGCGTATTGCATATACTGGGAGCACTAAGCCTGTTCTCCCTGCCGCTCGTAGATGATCCGGTTACATTTTTCTGGGTCATGCTGGTCAATATGATTTTTTATATGCCCACCCTTTCCCTTTCTATTACCGTCGCTTACTCGGCGCTGAAATCTGCAGGCCGCGATGTTGTTAAAGATTATCCGCCCATCCGCATCTGGGGAACGATCGGCTTTATTGCCGCGCTGTGGACCGTCAGCCTGTCTGAGAACGAGACCTCTTCCAACCAGTTCTACATAGCAGGCGCAATTGCAGTCGCATTGGGGCTCTACGCCTTTACACTGCCTAAATGTCCGCCCTTGTGGACAAAAACCGGCAGCAAAAGTATGGTCGATGTAATGGGACTCAATGCCTTTACGCTGTTCAGGCAGAGCAAGTTTGCGGTGTTTTTCCTGTTTTCTTTGTTTTTGGGTGCAGCACTGCAACTTACCAATGCGTACGGTGATACTTTCCTGCATGACTTCAAAAACGTGCCTGCTTATGCCAATACGGTAGCGGTCAGGTATCCAGCCATCATCATGTCCATATCTCAAATATCTGAGACGCTGTTTATCCTGGCCATTCCTTTCTTTCTGCGCCGGTTCGGTATCAAATACGTCATGCTGTTCAGCATGCTGGCCTGGGTACTGCGTTTCGGCCTGTTCGCTTATGGCAATCCGGCAGACGGTCTTTGGATGATTATCATGTCCTGCATCATTTATGGAATGGCTTTCGATTTTTTCAATATCTCGGGATCCCTATTTGTTGAAACGCAGACCGAACCCCGGATCCGGGCCAGCGCACAAGGTTTGTTCATGATGATGGTGAACGGTTTCGGCGCCTTGTTCGGCAGCTTTGCCAGCGGCTACATCATTGAACATTTTTATACCCTTCCGGACCAGACAAAAGACTGGACCGGCATATGGACGGCCTTCGCCGCCTATGCCCTGGTGCTGGCCATTATATTCCCCTTTGTTTTCCGGTATAAGCACAACGCAGCTGTAATCAAAGCCATTCAACATTAAACCAATCAGCCACTAACATTACAAGTCCCTATGTCAGGAGGAAACTACCGGAAAGAACACAACTGCCTCAACTGCGGAGATCATATCGAAAAACGCTACTGCAGCAATTGCGGCCAGGCGAACCTTGAACTCAAGGAGCCTTTCTGGCATTTCGTGAGCCACAGCATCGGGCATTACTTTCATTTTGACAGCAAGTTTTTTCAGACCCTTGTACCCCTGCTTACCAAACCCGGGCAGGTTACGCTCGATTACATAGCGGGCAAACGTGCCAGGTACCTGCCGCCGGTGAGCATGTATATTTTTGTTTCAATCGTCTATTTCCTCGTTGTTCCGCACGCGAAAAACCAGACACAGACAAAAAGCCAGAAAAAAACCGATCAGCAGGTTGCCCAGGAGACACGCAAACTGCAGCAGCAGATGCAGCAGGTAAAAGACTCGGTTAACATTCCTGGCCTGCCTGCCGGTGCACTTGTAGACATTGGAATGAACCGGGTTTATGAACAGCTGGACAGGAAAAAATTCAGGAAATTAAGCTTCAGACAGCAGGCAGAGGTAATCAGAGACCTGGAAGCAAAAAACAAGGCTACAGGTAGCGATTCGCTGGCGCGCATCATTCGTGCGTATAAACGTGACCACATCACCAAAGAAGACAGTACGTACCAGTCTTACCTGGCACGGCAGAGCCGGCTTCCAGAGTCTGAGCGCGATGACTGGCTGGAGCGTTTCCAGACAAAAAAAGACATCAAGATCAGGGCTAAAACCGGTCCGGAATGGACCATTGAAAAAGAACTCGATAAATACCGTCCTAAACAGTACTTTCTGCTCATGCCATTGCTGGCGTTTTTTATTATGCTGAATTTCAGGAAGAACCACATTTATTACCTGGACCACCTGATTTTTACCATCCACGGCATGATCGTGTTTTTCATCGTGCAGATCATCGCCGTGCCGGTCCAGCATTATATTTTCGGCGCAGGATCGACCGTTAGCCAAATCATCGGTCTGCTGGTCTTTGCAGGCATGGTCTGGTACCTGTACGAAGGGCTGCGGAAGTTTTACAACCGTTCGCGTGGCCAGACCATCAAAAAGGTGATTACAGTGATGCTCTTGTATAACGCCAGCCTGATCATTACAGAAGCACTTATTGCAGCGATATTGGAATATACCGTAACCTGATAAACGCCAAAATTTTTGCCCATAAAAAAAAGCAGGACCCTCGTCCTGCTTTTTTTTATATCGCCTTGCCCTGGCTATCCGCGTGAGCTGATGGGAACGAATTCCCGGTCTTTGTGTCCTACGTAGATCTGGCGCGGCCTGTTGATGGGTTCTTTGTTCTCGTGCATTTCTTTCCATTGCGCAATCCAGCCTGGAAGGCGTCCCAGTGCAAATAAAACAGTAAACATCTCAGACGGGAAACCGAGAGCGCGGTAAATAATGCCCGAATAGAAATCCACGTTGGGGTAAAGTTTGCGATCAATGAAGTATTGATCGGTCAGTGCAGCTTCTTCCAGTTTTTTCGCGATTTCAAGAACCGGATCATCGATGCCCAGGTTCTCTAAAATATCATCGCAAGCTTTTTTGATGATCTTAGCGCGTGGGTCGAAATTTTTGTACACCCGGTGGCCAAAGCCCATCATCCGGAAAGGGTCATTTTTATCTTTTGCTTTGTTGATCCATTTTTCAGTATCTCCTCCATCTTCCTTAATCAGCTCAAGCATTTCAATCACGGCCTGGTTGGCTCCGCCGTGAAGCGGTCCCCAAAGGGCGGCGATGCCGGCAGATATAGACGCATAGAGGTTACAGTCAGAGGACCCGACCATGCGCACGGTCGATGCTGAACAGTTCTGCTCGTGGTCTGCGTGAAGAATCAGCAGCTTATTCATGGCACTGACCACGACCGGGTTTACCTCATAATCTTCAGTACGCTGCCCAAAAGTCATCCAGAGGTAATTGGTCACATAATCGTATTTGTTTTTTGGGTAAATCAGCGGGTGCCCGAGTGATTTTTTGTAAATAAACGCCACGAGCGTCGTCATTTTTGCCATCAGTTTAATGATGGTCAGGTCTTTCTCTTCAGGCGTTTGGTGCGATTTAAGGCATTCCGGGTAAAAGGTAGACAGTGAACAGACCAGGGAAATCAACTGCGCCATCGGATGTGACTTGGACGGGTAACCGTCAAAGAACTTTTTCATGTCTTCATGGATCAGCGTGTGCATGCTGATATCGTTCTGAAACTTGTCAAGTTCAGCCTGTTTAGGCAGGTCGCCGTAGATAAGCAGGTAAGCCACCTCAAGAAAGCTTGACTTTTCTGCCAGTTCTTCAATTGCATAACCGCGGTATTTCAGGATGCCCTCCTCGCCATCGAGAAAAGTGACGGCGCTTTTTGTAGACCCCGTATTTTTATAACCCGTATCGAGCGTGATAAAACCAGTTTGATCCCGCAATTTTGCGATATCGATGGCTTTCTCATTCTCGCTACCTGTAATAACCGGCAATTCTATGGTCTTCCCGTCAACTTTGATTTCTGCAATATCTGACATGTGATTTTAATTATTTATATGATATAAAAGTAGTTAAATACACCTTAAAGGTGACTCTTTTGGTGTTAATTTCGTGTTAATACGGCTATTTAGCTTTAATTTCTTCTAAAATGTTACCGCACTCCAGCATCTCATCTCCATAATATGGGTTCTGGATTTTTTCATCAGAAGACAGCCAGTCGCCCCCATCGCCGTTATTGGCCATGGGACAATGCTGGACATAGATTTTTCCGGTCACCAGCGTGGCGTTCTTGAACAAGCCAATCATGTCTTCGCTCAACGATGTAAAGTGCTTGCGCTGTTCGGCCAGTGTTTTGGCCTCAGAAATTTTTGCATTCAGGGACTGAGCGGTCTCACACCCGGCTATTGGTTTGAGTTCGGGTTGAAGTCCGACAGACGCCTCGCGCGCGGCTTCAAAATTTGAGCTCACCAGCGCATCTTTCAACCTAATGTATTGTGTGTAGGCGTTTTGTACCTGGATGTCTTTCATTTTCACAGGCACCTCTGCCACAGGCACTGTATTTTCTTTTTTCTCTGTATGGGCATCTGCATGTTCTTGTTTGCTGTTGCCACAGGCAAAAATAGCCAGGCATGAAGCAAACATCAGTAATTTTCTCATTCGTATTTGGTTTATATTTGGCTATGACCAGCTGAATCGAAATGGCGCCAATTTCTCCCCTCCCTATTCCGTTATGCGCTCAAAATAGCAATTAATCTCGTAAAAAATAAAAAAAGCCCCGACTTTCCGGGGCTTCATTCTTTTAATGAAATTCTGATTACAGTTTAAAACCGTAAGCCAGTCTCAGGCCAACCTGGCCAATATTGGCTCCGCTTTTTGGAAGACCTTCATACTTAACGCTTAAGTCAAGCCCATTGCTCCAGGCGTAACCAAGACTTGGTGAATAAAGGAACCTGGTACCGTCTGCATTGGTCACACCAAAAGCGGCACCGGCCTCTGCAGATCCGTAAGCACCAGATCCCGAATCATTCAAAAACACTTTGATACCCGCTTTAGCAGGAATGTAACCGAAGTCAGGCACATTATCTTTACCGAAGAAATGGGTATAACCTGTCGTTACAGGGATAGAGACTTGTTTTGACACATCGAACTGCAGACGAAGATCGCCACCAAGTGCAAAACCATGGCCGTCATTGGTCGGAATACCGCCGTTTAATCCTACACCCAGTTTGGTGGTCGATTGTGCATGGCTTTCTGTTGAGAAGAGTATCACTGCTACTGCTGCAGCGGCAGCGATCATTTTTGTCAATTTTTTCATTTGAGTTTTATATTAGTTTTCTGAGTTGCCGCGGTAAAGATTTTCCTTAACCGCTTGTGAGTTTTCACCGGCACCCCGGGTTGACTGACCTTTTCAAAAGACATGCCAATACAGCCCAGAATATGTACAAAAAGTGTCGTTCTGCTGTTTAAACACCAGATTATGAAGGATTTTAAGAGATTTCGATGCAAGCCCGACAAACGGCCGTCTGAGGTGTCAGGGTGTCGTCAATTGCAGACCGGCTGTAAGCAGGGCCCGGCTCACCAGGCTAAGCTGCGTCTGAATATCGAGCGTAGCGTCGATCCAGTTGATCGTAATGCCATCCTTCTCCATCTTCCGGAAAAAGGTCATTTGCCTTTTTGCAAACTGCCTGATGGCGAAGTTCAGCCCCTCCCGAAGCCCAGCCATATCAATGACGCCATCCAGGAAATCGGCGAGATACTTATACTCCAGACCGTAATGCCGGAGTTTTTCGGGATCCACGCCGGCTTTGGTCAGCTGAATGGCTTCAGCAATTAATCCCGCTTCCAGGCGTTCGTTCAGGCGGTTCTCAATGCGTTGCCAGCGTACATCACGCTCGAGCGCCAACCCAAAAACAATTGCCCGCAGTTCGGGAAGATCAATGGGCGGCAGATCATTCGACTGCAGGTACAGCGCCTTTTCCAGGGCACGGATGGTACGCTTACGGGTAGACGTATCGGCATGCAAGCGAAGAGCATGCGGCAGCTGCGCCAAACGTTCCTGTAATTCAGAAAGTGGAAGTTTTTCGAACATAGCCCGAAGGTCTTCATCGACAGGAATGCCCGGATCACGGTACCCTTTCAGCAAGGCATGGATGTAAAGACCGGTTCCGCCGCATAGAATAACTCGTTTTCCACGGGCGGTGATATCGCAGAACACCCGCGTAAAATCGGTCATATAACGGGATACATCATAGTTTTCGCCGGCTGGCAGGATGTCTATCAGGTGTACGGGAATGCGCGTGCCCCGAGTTACTTCATATTCGGCCAAATCTTTACCTGTGCCAATGTCCATGCCTTTGAATACCTGCCTGCTGTCGGCACTGATGATTTCGGCACCGGTTAGTTGGGCAAGTCGAACCGCAAGCCGCGTTTTGCCGGACGCGGTCGGACCAAGTACAACGATCAGGTTGGGAGCTGGCGCTTCAGACATGTAAGATATATTTAAGGCTTCCTGTATTGAAAACTTCATGCGGGCGCGTACCTGCCGTTTCAAGCGGGCGAACGCGCCGCCCCGCATCGAGCGCAAAGTACAGCGGTGCGGTCTCGCCGGCCAAAAGAAAACCGGTTTTCTGGTATCCCTGGCCAAGCGACCAGTCGCGGTCGGCATACGACATCACATCGTGCGCGCCAAGCTCGGCAACGGCATGCCGCAGCAGTTTACTCAAGCCTCCTGTTACCCGGCTACCCGATCGGTGCGCGAACCTGATCAGTTCGGCAGACAGGTGACCTTCTCCCCTGCTTGTCATGAGCCGCAGCGGGCCAAATGTCGCTACAGAAACCGGCGATCCTTCATGGAACAGGGCAAAGCGGTAGCGTGCACCTGCGTTGCCCTGCAAGTGATGTTCGTTTAGAAAACGAGCGGCCCCGGCTGCATCAAACGCCCGCGCAGTGGTTTGCCTGCCATGAATGCGCCGGTCATATCCGAGCAGTGACTGCAGACGGCCGACAACTTGTACAGGACGGTCTTCCCAGACATCGCGCCACAGCTGAACCAGCAAGAACCCGACGGCGGCATAACGCTGCTGCAGTTCGAGCAGTTGAACCGGTGCCGCACCGGTCTGAAAATCCACAAAATGTATGCTCAGCCTTTGGCGCGCAAACGTAGCAACGGGGAAAGGCCCGTCAAAAGTCAGGTTTACCGTCTGCGTGCCGCTGGTTCCGATTGCCTGCAGCACATCTTGCTGCCAGGTCAGACCCAATCGTTTTGCTTGAATTTCTTGAAACCAATGGCCAGCAGGTTTTCAACTTCATTAAGAAGGGTATCCTCCAGTTCAGTGATCTCAAAATGTCCGTCAGTTTTCTCGAGCGAGCCCAATGTAAGGCCGGCACCGGCTTCTCCGTCTTGCCCAGGCAGCTGGAAATGGAAGTCGACACGATCGCCGATTATGGTGACCGAAGCGAAGTGCAATTCATTCTGTTGCTGACCGGCCACCTCGGTTTTTTTCTCGCTCCAGAGTGTATAGGTAGCTTCGCTGTTCTCGCGAACAACGAAACCGAGTGCCGCATAGGGCTGAATTACTGCCCTGATGGTTTGAAATATTTCGACCGGATCTGTTTTCATGGTTTTTTATCTAAAAACGTTTGGTTGAGCAATTGGTTTTCACAAAACTATGTGCCTGGAGCCAGATTTTCCATGTCGCTGCCTACTTTTTGCCACCACGCTGTTGCAGGTGCCTCGGCCAATGTGAAAGTCTGCCCCGGCCTGGGCGTAAAAAGGCTCATCCCTTTCTGGCGGGCCTCGGCACTTACCCGTCTGATCGGATCGTCCCAGGCATGCATGGCCAGCGTGAACTTGGCCCAGTGAACAGGCATTAGCGCCGCCGCATTCAGGTCTTCGGCCGCCGCAACGGTTTCTTCAGGAAACATATGAATGTACGGCCAGAACGCATTGTACTGTCCGCATTCGAGCAGCGCAAGGTCAAACGGACCATAGGCACGGCCAATGTCTTTGAAGTGCGGTCCATAGCCAGAGTCGCCGCCAAGAAACAGCCGGTTGCAGACTGTATCCAGCACGAATGCCGACCAGGCTGTTTGGTTGCGTTTAAACAGTCGACCGGTAAAATGACGGGCAGGTACTGCCCGAAGCGAAAAACCGGAAAGGCTGATGGTCTCGTCCCAGGCCAGTTCATGGATACGGCCGGGATCAATTCCCCAGTGTTCCAGGTGCGCCCCTACACCTAGCGAACAAACGAAATGGGCTTTGCTGCTGCGCAGTTGTTTGATCACCTCGTAATCCAGGTGGTCGTAATGATCATGCGTGAGCAGCACCACATCAGGTTCTGGCAGCCGGGTGGTATCAATAAAGTCCATTCCATCGAAACGCCTGGTGCCAATGAAACTAAAAGGCGAAGTACGTTCGCTGAACACCGGATCAACTAGCAGGCAATGATTTTCAGATTGGATCAGGTAACTTGAATGCCCAAACCAGGTCAGGCGAAGTTCGTCACTGTTGCCGGATGACCACTGCGGAGCTGCCGGAATGATGGGGCCCGGGGGCCGCCGCCGCGGGTCGCCTTTCAAAAACGCACGGAGGATCGTAAACATGCTTACGCCCTCAGGCTGCATGGGCGTCGGCAGCAGGTTGTCTAAAGCACCTTTGCGGTAATTGGGCTGCGCCCTGATGCGTTCAAGCCGCCGGCCTGCGGGAAGCGCTCCAAAGACCGGCAGCTTCAGTATCCACCAAACAAGCCCTGCAAGCGCCAGGGAAACGAATAAGAAATAAATCATGCGTGAGAAAAAGGTATGCAAAGGTAGTCTTCGGCAGGCAGGTGTCAAAGCCTGCCGTGTTTTTAAACACCACCGATGTGCTGTTGGTAACAAAACTTAATCAAACCATTGTCCGGGCAAGGTTTTTGTTCAGCGCTAACGATGCCGCAAACTAAAAAAGTGATCCTTGCCGACGATGATCCGGGAATTCTGGATGCGGTCGGCCTTATACTCGAATACGAAGGGTACGAATTACACGCCACAGACAACGGCAACCAGGTTTTTCAGCTGGTTTGCCCCAATACGAATATTCTCCTGTTGGACATCTGGATGTCGGGATCAGACGGCAGGGACATTTGCAAGCAGCTAAAAAGCGATCAGCAAACCAAACACATACCAATCATTTTGTTTTCTGCGGGCGCCGAACTTGAAAGTTCTGCAAAAGCGGCCGGTGCAGATGATTTTATTCCCAAGCCTTTCGACATGATCGACCTGGTTAACCGCATCGAGCGGCTTACAAACAGCGCCGGTTCCGGTTCAGCCATGCAAAACCAGGTAGCCAGCTAAATAGCATATTTTACACCACGCTGCCCCCCCCCGTGATGTTACACCGGCAACCGGGCGTTCTGAATACGAACGGCATTAAGAATAGCGAGTAACGCAACGCCCACATCTGCAATAACGGCTTCCCAAAGGTCTGCCTGACCGCCTGCGCCCAGCACAAGTACCGCAACTTTTACAGCCATAGCCAAGATGATATTCTGCCAGACCACCGTGCGTGTCATGCGGCCAATACGTACCGCCCGCCAGATCTGCGATGGCCTGTCGTCCTGGATCACAACATCTGCAGTTTCGATGGCCGCATCGCTGCCAAGCCCGCCCATGGCCATACCCGCATCGGCCAGCGCAAGTACGGGGGCATCATTGATGCCGTCGCCGACAAAAACCACCGTTTTTCCCGATCGCTTCAACGTTTCCAGATGGGCGGTCTTGTCTTCAGGCAGCAGGTTGCCGAACGCGTTTTTAATTCCCAGCCGGCCCGCTACCTTATCTACAACACTTTGTTTATCTCCACTTAGCATATATGTTTCAATCCCCGCCCGGTGCAGGGCGGTCACCGCACCGGCGGCATCACTTTTCAGTCGGTCTGCGATGCGAATGTAACCCGAATAACGGTGGTTTTTGGCTACTACGACCAGTGTGTCAGTAATCTGGTCCAGCCCGGGCGGGTAGTCAATCCCGCAATCCAGTAACAATTGTGTGTTCCCTGCCATAACGGTTTCACCATTCACCAGTCCCGTCATTCCCCTACCCGGCCGTTCTTGGACAGCATCAACGGCAAGGGAAAGATCTGCGTCTGCTGCCGCCTGAACGATTGCCAGCGCCACGGGATGTATGGAATGGCGCTCTAAAGCTGCCGCCAGCGGCAGCAAGTCGCTTCCGTCTGCCGATACGGTTTCCTGTACAGCAAAAATGCCTTCAGTTAGTGTGCCCGTCTTGTCCATAACAACCACCCCGGTCCTGGCAAGGATGTCCAGGAAATTTGACCCTTTAAAAAGAAGACCATTCCTGGATGCCAGTCCAATGCCGCCGAAGTAACCAAGTGGGATAGACACAACCAGCGCACAGGGGCAACTGATGACCAGAAACACGAGTGCCCGGTAGAGCCATTCCCGGAAATCATAATCGCCCGAAAACAGGTACGGAACGGCGACCACGCACAAAGCAAGTGCAAAAACAATGGGCGTATAAATGCCTGCAAAGCGGGAAATAAACAACTGGGTGCGGGACTTGCGCGCCGTTGCCTCCTGAACGAGCTCCAGAATACGGCTCAATTTACTGTCCCTGAAAAGTGCGGTTACCTGAACCTCGGCAGGTGAGTTGCCGTTGACCATTCCTGCGAGCACGGTTTCCCCCTGCTGAAGGCGGCGTGGTTTGCTTTCGCCGGTCAGCGCAGCTGTATTGAAGCGGGCTTCTGCAGAAATGAGCTTTCCATCAAGAGCCACCTTTTCGCCGGCAAGAACCCGGATGGTCTCGCCGGGCTGTACTGCGACTGGTCTCACCTGGAGGGCCTGGCCGTTCCGGATCACCCTGACCGTATCTGGGCGCACGTCAAGCAGGGCTTTGATGCTCCTTTTTGCCCGTGCCACAGCGGCATCCTGGAACCATTCGCCGATGGAATAAAAGACCATGACGGCCAGGCCCTCGCTGTACGAACCGATTGCAAACGCACCGATCGTTGCCACCGACATCAGTACGAACTCATTGAAAAAATCGCCATGCAGCATTTTTCTGAATGCCAGCAAAAGCACATTCCATCCGGCAAGCAGGTAGGCGGGCAGGTAAATGGCCAGTTGCAAACCGGTGGCCAGAGGCCGCGAAGCAACATGCTGGTAAACGAGCATGGCCACCAGGATAATCAGCGCGGCTATAAGCCCGGCGTGGTGTTTCCAGGCTGCTGTACCGGCTGTTGCGTTGTCATGGCTGTGGCCATGGTCTCCATGATCATGGCTATTGCCGGGTTGTATAGGGTGGTGTTCGTTTGTCGTATCCATTAAGGGCTATTTTTTCCAAAGGTAGCTGTACATAACATGCAATGGAATTGCAAACTCAGCCGGCGCATACCTGGCACACACCACGAACCACCAGGTTTACCTCCTCTGGCTGGAAACCTACCGGCAGGGTAAATTCAGGAATCCGGCTACGCGGCAGGCAATATGTTTCCTGACAGTTGCGGCAAACGAAATGAACATGCACATCGTGGTGACCCTCCGGTCCACAGTCTGCCGCGCAGCAGGCATATTTGGTTACGCCAGACCCATCATCAATACCATGCACCAGGCCCTTGCTTTCGAATGTGCGCAAACTGCGGTAAATGGTAATCCGGTCTGCCGGTGCCAGCGCTTTTTCGAGGTCCGCAAGACTGAGCGCCGCCTGTTGGTCGAGCAGGTGATCAAGCACAATCATGCGCATGGCTGTCGGACTTACGTTGTGCGCCTTTAATAAGTCTTCTACATTTTTTTTCATCATCTGGACTGCAATGCAAAGGTACATGAAGATCAGGACGATGCGCAATTTGCCCACAGAAAAGCTATGCAATCCGGTTGCAAACTTTATGTTAGAATGGCCTTCGGAAAATCCCGCTGCGCCCCGGAACAGCGCCGAAGTCTTGCGGAGCGAGGTCAGACCGTCTTTACGTCATCATCCTCGTAATCACGGATATCGGTGATGTAACCGTTTGTGAGCAGGAAGTCGAACAGCGGCTTGGCATCTGGTGTAATGGGCATGTTAGCCGTGGTAATGACCTGGTTTGTCTTTTTATCCAGAAAAGGATAAGCGAAAAGCCGCACGTTGCGACTGAACATGTCGTTTACATAACTGAGCAGCTGGCCTGCGTAATTCTCGCCGAAATTAGTCGAATTAAATACAAACTTCAGGTTGTTGATGTTGGTGGTCAGACCTACGCTTTTTGCCCGGCAGCGGTCGAGGTATTTGGCCAGGCGGTTATGCCGCGTGAAATTTGACACCAGTACGAGGTTTCCCGTTTCACACATTTCTTCAGCCCGCCTGGCTACCGCTTCAAGATCAATATCATCGGGTGTCTCGTTTTCATCGGTAAGCACATTTGTTAACAGCACCTCGATCAATACCGCAAGGTTTTCCTGAGCCACCTGCTGGGTGCGTACAAACTGGTCTACCGCTTTATTCAGCATGCTGAAATTCGGTTTTGATTTCTGGCCGTATTTGGTACGAAGAATCATGACATCCTTCTTATACAAAAGGTCTTTTGCCTGCCGCGGATGCGCGTCTGCATCAAAGATTGCGGCAGTAGAAAAGTCTTTCATGATCAGGTAAAGGTTCAGCAGGATGTTGTTCACTTCTGGAAACGCCGGACCTTTTACAGAAATGAGGTCTATTTCAACAGAACCGATGGTCAGGTTATCTGCAAGCGATTCGATCATGGTTTTGGGGTCTCGGTTGTGATAGAATGCCGCGTAAACCAGGTTAACGCCGATAATTCCGAGCACCTTTTGCTGCATATACACGTCGGTATCCAGCAGCCTGACATGAAAAAATATCTCGTTCGGACTGCCGCCGGCCTCGGTCTGAAAACGGATGCCGATCCAGCCGTGCGGATCGTTGGTCCGTTTAAAATTTAATGTGGTTACAGTGTTGGCAAAAGCGAAAAAGGTTCGGGAATCATATTTTTCCCCGTTTAACCGTTCGGTGAGCAAACCAAACTCATGGTCAAGCATGCGTAACAAGCGGTTCTGGCTTACATAACGACCAGAGGCTTCTGCACCATAGATGGCATCGCTGAAAGTCATGTCGTAGGCAGACATTGTTTTTGCAACGGTACCCGACGCCGCGCCAGCGGTAAAAAAATTTCTGGCTACTTCCTGCCCTGCGCCGATCTCAGCAAATGTCCCGTAGATGTTTGGGTCCAGGTTAATTTTCAGGGCTTTTCTCTTCGTATCCAAAATTTCTCTTTCCATGCCGCAAAAGTAAAAAAATAAGGGTAATATGTTGCCACATTACCCTTTCAATCACACTAAATCTGCCTTTGTTTACAGCCCCGTTTTTGCGTGGTCAGTACCCGAGCAGCGGGTCAAATTCCCGGTTATGCCACTTCTATAGCGCGTTTTTGCGGCTTAACTTCTTGTTTCTTCGCGATCGTTACATGCAGTATACCATCTGTATACACCGCGTTGATCTGCTCGCTGTCAGCAATTTCCGGAAGGTTAAAAGAACGGGCGAATTCACTGTATTCGAACTCTTTCCGGCTGTAGTTTTTTACTTCCTGAGTCTGCTCCTGTTTGCGCGCCGCAGTAATGCTCAGTGTGTTGTCTTTCACCGCTACCTCAAAGTTTTCTTTTTTCAAACCGGGGGCTGCCAGATCAAGTCTAAAGTCGTGTTCTGTTTCGCTAATGTTAACCTGTGGCTGGCGCGCTACGCGGTCGGTCTTAATCATGGCGTCGCTAAACAAAGAATCAAAAACGTTGTTTAGGTATGGAACATGGTTGCGGGTCCTGTTGTTGAATTTTACTAATGTCATGGTGTTTATCTCCTGTATTTTTAAATATTCATCTGAATACCAGCTCCTGTTCAACTGCTGTACCAACAACTAAACCGGATGATATTTAAGACATTATGGCGTAAAAAGCCAAAATCTAATGACAAAGAGTCAGATTTACGCAACAGTTCCGACAGATTTAACTTCAAAACAGCTATAGAGACCCGGTTCTCAGATTACGATATGATGGGCCATGTGAATAACGCTACATATTTCACTTACCTGGAAAATGCCCGGGCTAAGTACTGGCGCGAGATCATCAAATGGGACTGGCAAAAAACCGGGATCGTACTGGCACATGCTGAACTCGACTTCATCAAACCCATTCAACTGAATGACCAGATCGGCATTTATGTTCGCACCTCGCGCATAGGCCGGAGCAGTTTTGAACTGGAATATAAGATCGTCAAGAATTCTGCACAGGGGGAACAACTGTGCAGCACCGGAAAAACAACCTGTATTGCCGTGAATTACCAGGATAAACGGCCAACGGCCATACCTGAAGACGAGCGTTCTCGCATGATCAATTTTGAACAGCTTTAATGCAGGGTTGGTGTACGAACGGGAAGACTGAAAAAGAAACTCGAGCCGCTCCCTTCTGTACTCTCTACCCACATCCTGCCACCCTCAGTACGGATAATTTGAGCAGAGATGTAAAGCCCAAGCCCGAGGCCAGGAAACGTGTGCTGCAGATCGCCGGCTACCCGGAAGAACTGTTCGAAAATACGTTCAGTGTGCTCAGGGGCTATGCCGATACCCTCATCGCGCACGCAAAGCACCACGTCATGACCAGCCAGCGTGGTACTAACACGAATCTCACTGCTTGCAGGAGAATACTTAATCGCGTTGTTAAGCAGGTTGGTCAGCACCTGCCGAATGCGTTCGCGGTCGGCATAAACCAGGGCGTCTGCCTGGTAATCTATTGAAATTTTGTGACCGTGCATGGTCAGGCTCAACTCATCAAGCATTTGAATAATGGCGCTGTCAAAGTTAAATTCCTCAGGATTAAAGCGCAGCCTGCCCGACTGGATCTTGTTCACATCGAGCAGGTCATTGATCAGCCCGGTTAGCCGGTCCAATTGTTTATCCATCTTGGCCACCATATCGGCCTTTCTAAGGTCGCCCTCACCCCGCAGTATCCGTTCCAGCACCTGGGTATATGCTTTGATACTTGTTACCGGTGTTTTCAGCTCGTGGCTGGCTACGCCCAGAAATTCATCCTTTTGCCGCTGTAACTGAACAAGCCGAGAAATATCGACCGCGGCATGAACAATTCCATACACCTTTTCATCCTTATCCTTGAGCGGCTTAAAAGTAAAATTAAACCAAAAAGGGCGCTTTTCCCCGTCAACCTCCAGCTCTACCTGCTGCTGGTCTGCATGGTACACGTGGCCGCTTTCGTAGACTTCCCGGAGCAGGGCGGAATAGGCGTGCCCGACCGCCTCGGGCAGTGCCTCGGCGAAATTTTTGCCGATCACCGACTCATCCTTCCCCCACATGTTCAGCATGGGCGCGTTTGCAAGCAGGATACGGGCTTCGGGACCTTCATACACCGCCGTAGCCAGCGGCACCTCGGCCAGCAGGCCCCTGAATCGCTGTTCGCTGGCTTCAAGCTGCATTTTCGTCTTAACCAGCTTGGTAACGTCTGTCGCGGTGTTTAATATGGCCCATACCTTTCCCGAATCGTTGAAAAGGGGCTTATAGGTGAAATCAAAATAAAAAT
This sequence comes from Pedobacter yulinensis, assembly GCF_003029735.1. Lineage (GTDB taxonomy): Bacteria > Bacteroidota > Bacteroidia > Sphingobacteriales > Sphingobacteriaceae > Pedobacter > Pedobacter yulinensis. Next base: position 570,525 of record NZ_KZ686269.1, on the reverse strand, counting down.
AGCGAAGCGCCCCATCGACGGTAATGCCTACAAGGTCTTCGCGGGCTTCGTAAGCGATTCCCGTTTCAAATATCCCGCGGAGTATCGGCAAAAACGGTTGTCCTTCCAGTTCTGGCAAGGCATCGGCAAGCTTTTTCCCGATTTGCGGCTCGGTCCTGTTCCAGGCGCCGTGCATTGCCTTGTTTGCATACGTGATAACGAGTTCCAGCCCGGTATAGAGTGCTATGGGCATCGGCGACTCGTCAAACATGGTTTTCAGAATAGATATATTCTCTGTACTGTCGACAGTCATGGGTAATTCTAAAGCTTTTTACGGTCGCCATCTATGCGCGCTCGTCTTCCTCGTTCTGTTGTCAACAAATGTAAATACAATTTGTTCCTCTTAATAAATTTCATTCCGGGGGGTTGTCCGTAAACGACCCATGTAGCCTGAAAGCATCGTTTGCGGGCCGACACCAGCCTGTTCACTGTTGCGCTGTACCTGCAGCATCGTCGAAGATCTTACCCGGGTTTAAGATCCCATGAGGATCAAATGCTTTTTTTATTCCCCGGAGCAGGTTCATATGGATGTCTCCATACCGTAAAGGCATGTATGTTTTCTGAACCCAGCCAATGCCATGTTCGCCTGATATTGTGCCGCCAAGCGAAACAGTAAGCCTGAAAACTTCTGCAATGCCTGCAGGCAGCTTTTCCTTCCAGGCAGCCTCACTCATGTTTCCCCTGATGATATTAACGTGCAGGTTTCCGTCGCCGGCATGACCATAACATACGCTGTCAAAACCGTAGGTCCGTCCGATTTCCTTGATGCCGCTGATGAGTGACGGCAAGGCTGCACGTGGCACAACGGTGTCTTCCTCTTTATAAACAGAGTTTGATTTTACCGACTCTGGCATGGTGCGGCGAATGCGCCACAGCTCTTCCTTTTGAGCGGCCGTATCGGCAAGCAGGACGTCTGCACAGCCTGCCGCCTCGAGCACGGTATTCAGTCTTTCGCAGTCGGCGTACAGCAGGTCCATATTATCACCATCCAGTTCGATGAGCAAAAAAGCCTGCTGATCGGCACTCAGCTCCAGGGGCAGGTCATTGTATTCGCGCACCCAGTCCATGCCGCGGCGTTCCATGAACTCGAGCGCAGATGGCGTAAGCCCGGCCCGGAATACGGCAGAAACAGCCGCACAAGCCATTTCGTTGGTTTTGAAAGAAGCGAGCAGGACCACCTGGTGGGCAGGCAGCGGGACCAGCCTGACAACGATCTTGGTAATTACGGCCAGCGTTCCTTCAGAGCCGATCATGAGCTGGGTCAGGTCATAACCCGATGCGTACTTAAGTGTATTGGCGCCCGTCCAGATCACTTCGCCACCGGGCAACACAACTTCCAGGTTCAGGACATATTGCCGGATGGTTCCATACTTGACCACCCGGGGACCGCCAGAGCCATGTGCAACGTTACCCCCCAAAAAACATGACCCCTTACTTGAGGGGTCTACCGGGTAGTAAAGCCCCTGCGCCGCTGCGGCATCGATCAGGTGCTGGGTAATGACACCGGGTTCTGCAGTTGCCTGCAGGTTGTCGAGGTCAATATCTAAAATGCGGTTAAACCGTTTCATAGAAAGCAGCACACCGCCGTAAACTGGCAGGGCCGCGCCGCTCAGGCCCGTGCCTGCGCCACGCGGGGTTACCGGAATGCGGCGCTCCTGGCAGTAATGCAGCAATGCCGATACTTGTTCTACGTTCTCCGGAATCACCACCACTTCGGGCATAAAAGCCAGGTCTTCTGTCTCATCGCGGCCATAGGGCGCTACAGCTGCGGGGTCTTCAAGCACAGCACCATCGCCCACGATTTGCCTGATCGACCTGACGTCTGCCTCGGTAATCCGGTTAAACTCCATGCGCATCCCTGATGTATCTGATCTCAACTAAGGAGTGATCGATCTGCCCTGGCATGGGCGGGTGTTTTTTCCGGATGCTGACAGCCGCCTCCACGATGAACGGATACGCCGCCAGCAAACCATCAAGTATGTTCCTGATCACCGTTTCCAGTAGTTTTTGAACTGAAGACATTTCCTTTTGAATCAACATATTAATTACTTCGTAATTAACAGTCTGTTCAATATCATCTGTTGCCGCCGGTGCTTCGAAGAGGGCTTCGACGTCAGTAACGAAATGATTTCCGGTCAGCTGTTCTTCGGGGTAGTACCCGTGAAATGCGAAAGATTCAACACCGCGAAGGGCAACTTTCTGAAGATATGTTGGCATATATGAACTTGTTGGATCGTTCCTCAAACTTAGAAATAATTCGGCGTACAGGCTATGCCCTATGCTTCAAAACACTAAATTTACCGGTAAGCCGGCCTCGCGGGGCACGGCCTCAACGACAAACTGATATGAGCAAAAAGGACCTGTACGAATCACCGGATTATTACCTGCTTGACGAGCTGCTTTCAGCAGAACATAAATTAATCCGCGCCACTGCGCGCGAATGGGTTAAAAAGGAAGTGAGCCCGATCATTGAAGATTATGCACAGCGGGCCGAGTTTCCCGCGCAACTCATCGGCGGGCTTGCCGGCATCGGTGCCTTTGGTCCGACCATACCTGTCGAGTACGGCGGAGCCGGCCTGGATTACCTGGCCTATGGCATTCTGATGCAGGAGATTGAGCGGGGCGACTCAGGCATCCGCTCTGCAGCTTCGGTGCAGGGCAGCCTGGTCATGTACCCGATTTACGCCTACGGAACCGAAGAACAGAAGAAAAAATTCCTGCCGCGCCTGGCCTCGGGCGAACTCATGGGCTGTTTTGGCCTTACAGAGCCCGACCATGGATCCAATCCCGGCGGCATGGTGAGCAACATCCGCGAAGATGGCGACCATTATATTCTGAACGGGGCCAAAATGTGGATCAGCAATGCACCCTTCGCAGACATTGCCGTTGTCTGGGCTAAAGACGAGTCGGGAAAAATCAGGGGAATGATCGTGGAGCGCGGCATGGAAGGTTTCAGCACGCCCGAAACACACAACAAATGGAGCCTGCGTGCATCGGCCACCGGCGAACTCGTCTTTGACCAGGTACGCGTACCCAAAGCGAATGTTTTCCCGGAGATCAGGGGTTTGAAAGGACCGCTGGGCTGTCTGAACCAGGCACGCTACGGTATTGCCTGGGGTGCCCTGGGTGCTGCCATGGATTGTTATGACACCGCACTTCGCTACAGCCGGCAGCGGGAACAATTTGGCAAACCCATTGGCGGTTTTCAGCTGCAGCAAAAGAAACTTGCCGAAATGATCACTGAAATCACCAAGGCGCAACTGCTCGTCTGGCGCCTGGGCGTGCTGAAGTCTGAAGGCCGTGCTACCGCCGAACAAATATCGATGGCCAAGCGCAACAGTGTCGAGGTGGCCCTGGATGTAGCGCGAAACGCACGACAGATGCTCGGTGGCATGGGTATAACCGGCGAATACCCTGTGATGCGGCACATGATGAACCTCGAGTCTGTCGTTACGTACGAAGGCACCCATGACATCCATCTGCTGATTACGGGTATGGATGTGACCGGACTTAATGCATTTAAATAATTAAAATTCTTTTGAAAACGCTCTCATTTGGAACCGCAAGGCTGTTCCTGAAATCATCTTTGTTTCTGTTGTTCCTTTACATTTTAGCAGGAAGCGTTAATGCGCAGAAACAAGTTTACATTGAACGCGCAGCGCCCGGTTGGGTAACCAGCATTCGCCATCTGGCGGCAAAACCCGCTGCCGGGCAGATAGAAGACGGCTGGTATTATAGCATCTATGAAAAACAGGATCATGCCGAACTAAAGGCGCATTATACACGGTGTGTAAGGGAAATCAGTTCAGAAGCCGGTGTACAGAACGGCTCACAGCTCCGCATTTCATTCGATCCGGGTTACCAGCGTTTGGTATTTCATAAACTGGTCATCAGGCGTGGCAACCGGGAAATAGACCAGCTAAAGGCCTCGGCTTTCCGGGTGATACAGGACGAACAGGAACTGAGCCGTTTCATTTACAAGGGCGAGCATACGGCCATACGTATCCTGGAAGACGTGCGCAAAGGGGACCTGATTGACTACAGCTTTTCAATTGTTGGCGACAATCCGGTTTTTGCGGGGCATGTTGATGAGTGGATGTATTTTGAAGGGGAATCTGTTATTGCAAACATTTACTACTCCTTGCTTGCAGACAGCAGGCGCAAGATCAATATCAGGTCGTTTCATGCAACGCCGGCGCTGCACAAAGAACAACTGGGCACACTGAACAGGTACAGCTGGCAGACCAGCATGACCCGCACACACCAGACCGAAGACAACGAACCATCCTGGTTCAATCCGTACGCACGGGTTCAGCTTTCAGACTACCGCAGCTGGGCCGATGTTGTTAACTGGGCCCTTGCTTTGAACGGCCCCGATGCCGTACATACCCCCGCCCTCAAACGCAAGATAGAAGAATTGAAAGAGACCGCGGCTGGCGACCGCAACCGCTACCTTCAATTGGCCACGCGCTTTGTACAGGACGAGGTACGCTATATGGGCATGGAAATGGGCGAATTCAGCCACCGGCCAAACCGGCCTGAAAAGGTGCTGCTGCAACGGTATGGCGACTGCAAAGACAAATCACTCCTGCTTGTTCAGCTCCTCAAAGGAGTTGGCGTAGAAGCCTATCCGGCTTATATCAGTACCAGTAAACTGCTCGAAACCCGCAGCTGCCTGCCTTCGCCGGGTGTCTTCGACCATGTAGTTGTTGTGGTAAACCACCAGGGCAGGAAGATCTGGATCGATCCGACCATATCCCAGCAAAGGGGTGCATTCAGTGATACGCAGTTCCCTTATACCGCAAATGTATTGGTGATCCGCCCGGGCAACAACCGGCTGGAACGGGTCAACGCGGTAAATAAAGGCAAAACAGTATCAACACTCACTTTCAACCTGAACGATACCACAAATGCTGATCCCGCAACGCTCCGCGTGGTGACCATGTATACCGGTGCAGATGCCGACCGTTTCCGTGCAGAACTCGCGGAAAGTAACCGCGCTAAAATTCAGGAAAACTATGAAAAATATTACCGGGAATATTATCCCGGAGTCCAGATCAGGCTGCCCCTGGAAGTTGATGATACGGCAAACGACAACAAAATTACTACAGTCGAGCTGTATGACATCAAAGATTTCTGGGCGAAACGCGAACCAGGAAAGATCATTCCTCATGCGTACATCTACAGCGACCTGACCAGTGGCCGCCTGCCCGAGATAAAAAATCTGAAAAGGAAATCGCCGCTGGCGTTCGCTGGTATCAGTAACCATGAACAGAACATTGAATTGTACCTTCCCATGAGCTGGCCCACCATTCAGGCAGCCGACAGCATTGCCGGTAATGGTTATCGTTTCTCAGTAAGCGTGAAGGGCGAAAATGATTTTTTCACCGTCCGGTACCGCTTTCAAACGACTAAAGATGCCCTTCAGCGTTCGAATTTTGCGGGTTACAAGGCAGACTATAAAAAGATAACAGACCTGTCAAATTTCTATATCACCTGGGACGGCAGCAAACGTCTGGCGAGTTTTTATGGCTGGCACGACGAGTCGGCAGATACGCTTTCTACCCCGTCTTACACCAACGTGATTTTTATCGCTGCGCTGGTCTGTACCATGGCTTTCGCTGCCCTGCTGCTCTGGATCTACAGGCGACCGGGCGGTTTTAACATTGAAAAGATCGAATCGGCCAGGCCTATTCGCGGCTGGCTGCTCCTGGCCGGGCTTGGCATCGTGGTTAACCCGATAAAAATTGCGGCGCAGATCTGGCGTACCGGTTATTTCGACGCTGAAAGATGGCCGGAATTGGCCTCTAACAAGGGACTGGTGATGCTGACCGCCGGCGAGCTTGTGTTCAACCTGATAATGTTCATTGCAGGCATTTACCTCGCTTTTGCCTTCTTTAACCGGCGGGATATTTTTCCACGAAGCATTATTACCTACCTTTGCACCACTGGCGTGCTCTATATTGCCGACAATTTATTGGCAGATTCGCTTGTGGGAGAACACGCGCTGGCCCATACGCAAAGTCCAAATGAGGCGGTGCTGATGGTACAGGTCGTGGTCACTATCTTGTGGGTATTGTATTATATCAATTCGTACCGGGTCAAGGAAACCTTTGTTTTCCCGTTTGACACTTACGGGTGGCGAATGGCGTTACTCAGAAGACAAATGGACCGACCCCTGCTGCCCACCCAACCGCCTGAGCCCGCAGAGCAAAAACATGAACATGAAGAAGTATGAAAGACTATAAGAAATATACGTATTTACCCGTACCTCCTGAAGAAGTTTATCTTGCGTTAACCAAAGACCTGAGCATCAAGTTATGGACTGGTGCCGAAGTTGTATTTCAGGAAATACCGGGAACCGATTTTTCGCTCTGGGACGGAGATATTGTTGGTAAAAACATCACCTTCGAACCCTATAAAAAAATTGTCCAGGAATGGTATTTCGGAGAGGAAAACGAACCTTCTGTCGTCACCATCAAACTGCATCCTGATAAAAAAGGAACCTCAATGGAGTGGTTTCAGACCAACATACCTGATGCCGACTTTGACGAGTTTACGGGTGGTCTTAGGGACCATTATTTTGCGGGCCTGATCGATTTCTTTGACGAGTAAACAAAAAAGTGCATTGGTTCGTTGTAATTGTCCCGGAATGGTCCGGGGCTTAATCTGGCGAAACATATGGCAAGAACCATTGGCTTAATTATGATCATAGCCGGCGCACTGATGCTGGTCTGGACCGGATTTACATACACAAAAAAAGAAAAGATTGTCGATGCTGGTCCGCTGCAGATCTCGGCAGACAGGGAGAAAACGGTTAACTGGCCACCGTATGCAGGGGGCATTATCCTGGTAGCCGGCATTGCGGTTTTCGCACTGGCAAGGAAAGGCCGGGCATAGCGTACAAAGCGCCCCGGCAGCGTATTCGCGGCCGGGGCGCTGTATGGCTATCGAAAACTACGATTCTGAATACAAGGCGGGTGCACGTTCACGCAGGTTGTATCCCGAGGCCAGCACTTCGCCATAGGCACCGGCGCTTCTGATGGCGAAAAGATCGCCGCGTGCGGTTTCGGGTAACTCCAGTTCTTTTGCAAAACAGTCGGTGCTTTCGCAGATCGGACCAACCACATCATACCGCAGGGCTGCTGCCTTACCGGCCTTGCTCAGGTTCTCGATCTGATGATAAGCCTGATAAAGGGCCGGCCGCATGAGTTCGGTCATGCCGGCATCAAGGACTACAAAGTTCTTTTTCTTTCCGTTCTTCACGTACAGGACACGGCTAAGCAGCGAGGCACATTGCCCCACCAATGCCCTGCCCAATTCAAAATGAACTTCCTGGTATGATTTTACTTCCAAAAACTCGTTAAATACCTGGAAATAAGAACTGAAATCAGGGATCTGCGCATCTGGATTGTGGTAGTCAATTCCGAGACCGCCGCCCACATTCAGCACCCGCACGACAAAGCCTTTGTCTTCAAACCAGGCTGCAAATTCATTTACCCGCGTACAGAGGTTCCTGAACACTTCCAGGCTGGTAATCTGCGACCCGATGTGAAAGTGAATGCCCACAAATTCGAGATTTTCAGCGTCTTTCAGCGCCTGTACACAGGCGGGCAAATCCCATGAGTTTACACCAAATTTATTTTCGTCCAGTCCGGTGGTGATATTGTGGTGCGTATGCGCATCCACGTTTGGATTAATCCGGATGGCCACCCGCGCCTTCTTGCCCCGGCTGGCTGCCAGGTCATTGATGATGCCCAGTTCCTGGACCGATTCTACATTGAAGCAGAAAATATCGGCATCGAGTGCCTGGTTAATTTCACGGTCAGATTTGCCAACGCCGGCAAATACGATTTTACCGGCCCTAAAGCCCAGCTCGACTGCCCGCTGCACCTCGCCAATGCTGACGCAATCTGCGCCGAAGCCTTTTTCTTTAATGGCATTCAATACCACCGGATTAAAATTTGCCTTGAGTGCATAATGCACATGGTAATTATACATTGCCGCAGCTGAGGCACAAGCGCTTAAGGTTTGCTGCAGCAATGTGAGATCATAATAATAGAATGGCGTTTCGATGTTTGCGAACCGCTCGATATCTTTGCCTGTAAACATATCCTGATGTTTCGGTTTATTGTAGTATTTCTTGTTGTATCTATGGCGCTGCTTTACCTGGGTAATTACCTGGATTACAGACAAAAACGCATTACACGAAAAGAGTTTGACCGGAAGATCAGGGTATTTATCTTTCTTGGCCTGGTACTGATCGTGGTTTGCAGGCTTTTATTCAAATAACCTGTTGTGAAGGCTGCGCAGTGCTTCTGTTTTGTCTGCCGTACGAATGAGCAGTGAAACGTTGTAATTGCTGCCTCCGTAAGAAATCATCCTGATCGGGATATGTTTGATCGCCTCGAATACCCGGGCAACAAAGCCGTGTTTATCTGCTCCGAAATCGCCAACGACGCAAACGATCGTGTGCTGTTCGTCTATTTCAACAGTTCCGAAATCCTGCAGCTCTTTGGTTATGCTCGGCAGTTGTGTTGTTTCGTCGATAGTCAGCGAAACTGCCACTTCTGAGGTGGTGATCATATCGATCGGCGTTTTGTACCGTTCAAAGACTTCGAACACCCGCCTCAGGAAACCGTACGCCAGCAGCATCCGGCTGGACTGGATGCGAATCGCGGTAATTCCGTCCTTGGCCGCAATGGACTTGATTTTCCCTTTTTCACTGTCGTGGGTAATCAGCGTACCGGCCGCCTGGGGTTCCATGGTGTTGAGCAGGCGAACGGGAATCTTGTATTTCTGAGCGGGGAACACCGACTGGGGGTGCAGGATCTTGGCGCCGAAATAAGCAAGCTCGGCAGCTTCATCAAACGAAAGTTGCGCAATGGGCCGCGTTCCTTTCACAATTCGCGGATCATTGTTGTGCATGCCGTCAATATCGGTCCAGATCTGAACCTCTTCTGCCATGATGGCCGCCCCGATCAATGAAGCGGTATAATCGCTGCCACCCCGGCGCAGGTTATCAACCTCGCCAAAGCTGTTGCGGCAAATATAACCCTGTGTAATGAACAGTTTGTTGTCAGGACGTGCATCAATAAGCGGCTTCAGGTGTTTTGATGAAAACGGAATGTCCGGTTCATTGTCTTCATCTGTTTTCATAAAGTCGAGCGCAGGCAGCAATACCGAAGGCACTTTGATCGACTTCAGATAAATATGATACAGGCTGGTTGAAAGCAACTCGCCCTGCGCCAAGACAACTTTCTCCTCGATGGACGTAAAAAGGTCACTGGCAAAACCTTTCAACAAGCCAAAATGATGGTCTATCACTTCCATCCCCTGTTCCTGAAAAAAAGCTTCTGGAAGCAGGTCGGCTACAAAGTCTTTATATTTTTGATACAGGTTATCAACACATTCGCTACCCTTCTTCTTGTCTCCAGCTAAAAAATGATTCGCAATTTCTACCAGGCTGTTCGTGGTTCCGGCAACCGCCGAAAGCACCACGATCTGTTCTTCGTTGGGGTTGATGATGTCCAGCAATCGCCGCATGCGCTCAGGACTACCAACAGAGGTACCCCCAAATTTTAATACTTTCATTTTTCTTTGAATAGCTAATTTTACTAATATTGTATCGGGGCGTGAAAATAGGGAAAAGCCCCGTAATTTCTGCCTGTTCGGCAAAATATTATACTGGCAAATAGATTTTTACCCCACCAAAACATGATAATGTTTTCCCTGTTTACAATAGACTTTAATTTAGAACAAACCATATGGCTTTAGAACAAAATGTACAAGAGGGGATCGATCAGTGGCTGCAGGGAAATTATGATGAAGAAACAAAACAGCAGATTCGCGGGTTAATCGATGCGAACGCAGAGACCGAACTCACCGACTCTTTTTACAAAAGCCTGGAATTCGGGACCGGGGGGCTCAGGGGCATTATGGGGCCTGGTTCCAACCGCATAAACAAATACACGATCGGCACGGCTACCCAGGGCCTGTGCAATTATCTGTTGTCGAAATATCCGGGCCAGCGCATCAGCGTGGCCATTGCTCACGACAGCCGCAACAATTCTGATTACTTTGCAAAAATCACAGCCGACGTTTTCTCGGCTAACGGCATTTTCGTCTATTTTTTCAGCGAACTTCGCCCTACTCCCGAACTTTCTTTCGCCATCAGGCAATTGGGCTGCAAAAGCGGCGTCATGCTTACCGCATCACACAATCCTAAAGAATACAACGGTTACAAAGCCTACGGCCCGGACGGTGGGCAGTTCACATCGCCAGATGACAAGCTGGTCATTGCCGAGGTGAACAAGATCGGCAGCATTGATGAGGTTCGTTTTGAGCGGGTAGATGAGAACATCCAGTTCATCCTGGAAGATATCGACAACCGCTATCTGGATGCAATTACCGCCCTTTCGGTATCGCCCGAGGCCATTGGCCGGCAAAAAGAACTCAAGATCGTTTATTCGCCGATTCACGGTACGGGTATCACTTTGGTCCCCAAGGCATTGTCCCGGTTTGGATTTACCAATGTTCATGTGGTTGAAGAGCAAAGTCAGCCAGATGGCAACTTCCCGACTGTGGTTTACCCGAACCCGGAAGAAAAGGAGGCGATGACCCTGGCGCTGCGTAAAGCTGCAGAAATAGATGCTGACCTCGTTCTGGCCACCGACCCCGATGCTGACCGCGTGGGTATTGCCGTAAAAAATCTGGAAGGTGAGTTTGTGCTGCTGAACGGCAATCAGACCGGCAGCCTGCTGATCAATTACCTGCTTAGCGCCTGGGAAGAAAAAGGTAAACTGGATGGTAACCAATATATTGTCAAAACCATCGTAACTTCCAACCTGATTGAAGCAATCGCTTCGAAAAAACAGGTAAAATACTACAACACCCTTACCGGCTTTAAATACATTGGCCAGCTAATGACCGAACTGGAAGGCAAAGCTTACTTTATCGGCGGCGGCGAGGAAAGCTATGGTTACCTGGTGGGCGACCTGGTGCGCGACAAGGATGCCGTTGTTTCTGCTGCCTTTATAGCAGAAATGACAGCCTTTTACAAGGACAAAGGCAGCAGCCTGTTCGAGGCCCTGATCGGTATGTATGAGGAGTATGGTTTTTACAAAGAAGAGCTTGTATCGATAACGAAAAAAGGCAAGTCTGGTGCCGAAGAAATCAAGGCACTGATGGAAAAATTCAGAAACAACCCTCCGGCCACGCTTGGCGGCTCAGCGGTGTTGACACTGAAAGACTATGAACAGGGTATTGAAACTGATCTGCAGACCAAGACAACCAGGCAGCTCGAGCTACCCAAGTCTGATGTACTGCAGTTCATCACTGAGGACGGAAGCATCGTTTCTGCCCGGCCCTCTGGTACCGAACCTAAAATCAAGTTTTACTGCAGCGTAAATACGTCGCTTCCAGACAGTACGGCATTTGCCGCAACAGACCGGCAGCTCAGCGAAAAAATAGACTCGGTCATGAAAGACCTGGGTGTTTAACAGAAAAGACCGGCCAATTGGCCGGTCTTTTTTTGCGTTCACCAGGTTTAACGAATAATCAGCTTGGGCATCAGTTTAACCTTGTCAATTTCCTTGAGTTTGTCGCCCGAACTGAGTTTGTTTAGAATCAGGTCGATCACATTGTCTGCGATCTGCTCGATGGGCTGATCTACCACCGAGATTTGCGGCGTATGCAGCCTGAAAATATCATGGTCATCGTAAGCAATAACCGCGAACTGCTTGCCAATCTCCTTACCCAACTCTTTGATTGCCATTAAGCCGCTAACTGCTAGGTAATTGGTGGCAAAAAGCACCGCATCCATTTCCGGCCTTGCCTCGAACATAGTTACCAACTCACGTACGGTTGATTCCCGGCTCAGGGAAAAGTCAATTTTAGTGACAAGTTCCGACCTGAAATCTATCTTCGCGTCTTTCAGAGCTTTTTTATAACCTTCGAAACGTTCATTGATCTGCTCCACATCCATGTCGACGGTCACGAGCGCGATGTTCTTTCTCCCCTCCAGGATGTGGTGTTTGGTGGCTTCATAGGCACCGCTGAAATTATCTACTACCACTGAACCTGTAGACACGCCTGCAAGCGTACGGTCAAAAAAGACCACCGGCTTGCGGTCATCGATCAGTTCCCGGATTACCGGTTCGATACCGGCCACCGGCGCAATAATATAGGCATCTACCTTACGGGTGCGGAACATATTGATCAGGCTGTTCGCCTTTTCCATATCGTTTTCAGTGCTCGAATAACTGATCTTATACCCTTTCTTGTACGCCTTGTCTTCGATCAGCCTGGCAATTGACGCAAAAAACGGATTGGAGATGTCTTCTACGAGCAGGCCGATTGTTTTGGTGTTTCCGGTACGCAGGCTGCGGGCTATCTGGTTGGGTTTGTAGCCAATCTCTTTGATGATATCTTCGACCTTTTTGATCACTTCCTCACTGATGCGTTTTTCCCGCGCTTTGCCGTTGAGAATGAATGATACAGTAGTGATGGAAACACTGGCCTTTTTAGCGATGTCTTTTATAGAGAGGGGCTTCATTCTTTGGTTAGTTTTCTTTTGGTGCGGGCAAGTTAACAAAAAAGCACTCAAACTTAATAACAATGCTTTTACTTTGAATCTTCCTCTTCTGCTAAAAGGGACCTGATACCGGCGGAAAGCTTTTTGGCCTCTGCCTCAACGGTGCCATCGTAAGCTCCCCTGATGCGTCCTTTGCCGTCAACGAGCACCAGGTAGCCCTGGTGTACGAATCCACCGGGAGCAGCTCTCTCCTCGCCTACGCTGACCAGATAATGTTTCTGCGCCAAATTGTAAATAGAATCCCTGGTTCCCCAGGCAAATTGCCACCGACGGGTATCAATACCCAATTTACCCGCATACGCCTTTAGGCGCGAGGGTGTGTCGTACTTGACGTCTATGGTATGTGAAAGAAACATGACACGCGGCTCGTCTGCAAATTGCTGATAAACCGAAAGCAGGTTGCGGTGCATGACCGGGCAGATGGTGGGACAAGTCGTAAAAAAGAAGTCGGCTACATATATTTTGCCGGCAAATGTACTGTTGTCCAGAACAAGGCTGTCCTGGTTGCGAAGCGAGAACGGCGGGATCACTTTTGGTACGGTATCCTGTATAAGTTTGCCATTTTCCATTTTATCTACAAGCTCGGTGCTCAGGAATGGCAGCCGCTCGCTTTTTGGCCTGCAGCCCTGCACGCTCAGAAACAAGGCCAGCAAGAGCCAACCCGTAAAACGGTAGAATTTCAGCTGCTTCATTTCTTCAATACTTTTAAAAGTGAATCTGAAGCGGCAAGCTCGCGCTTATAACGCTTGTCTATAGCGGCAACCTTGATCTTTTCTTTTTGAAAATACCGGACGGCCTCTTCGTTGCTTTTGCCGGTCGCATCCGGCTCGAAGGCATGCATCCAATCATCCATATCTTTTTCGGCCTGCTGCAGGCCGGCAAGGGTCTGCCTGATGGCCATGTTTCTTGCAGCACTGTCTGCGGGGCTGCCGGCCGGCTGCTGTCTCAACAAGGTATCAAGCTTCATCTGGTTCGTAATTAAATGCTCATGGCGCAGCATGAGTGAGTCGTGAAATGCCGTTACGTCATTCCGTACGTCTTTGTAATCTGGCGCTGATTGGCACGCCGCAAAGGCGACCAGGATAAGGACAAATATTTTTATGGTTTTCATGTTGGTGATCTGATTGGTGTATCAAAATAAAAATTAATGATGTGTGCAACTGCGTGACAGGAATGTTCTGCCCAGGATTCACTTTGCAGGCCGGCCATACTGATGGATTCCATATTCCTGTGTTTACGCTGCACGCCTCGACAGGCCGGACAGCCGTTTTATGCAGACGTACAGCAAGCCTGCAACATCCCACCATACGCTGACCGGGCCACACGGGCATCGTGTAACCGGCTGTTCATCAGCAAACCGGAGCAGTATAGAGAAAGGGTTTGGGGGGGTGAAAGATCAGACCGGCCCTGGATACGGGCGATCCGCTTGTCTGCGGAAATGTAAAAAGCGCAAGTTGAACGGTAAGGCAGCGGAAGCTGAAAACCCGGTTGGCAAAACCTTCCTGAAGCAGGTTTTTCTGTGCCTGCTTTTCCTGTTTCTGTTCTTTTTCCTGCGCCTGCTTCAGTTTATTGGTCAGGTAACACTTGCCCTTGCAATTTAACTGCGGCCGGCTCCGGTTTACGCACAATGCCTTTGCGATGTACTCCTGGTTCAGTTCAAAACCTGCAAAAATGAACGACATGGAGAATTGTGCGGCGAGCACAGCAATCAAAAGCGATATGGCTATGAGTTTTCTGACCATGACGTGACCGCAAAGATAGCCGAACGCGAATTATATGGGTAAAAATATTTTACTTTTGCCTTGTTTAAAGATCACGATGAGATTCAGCAATCTGTTTTTTGCCATGATGGTCCTGTTTGCCTGCGCAGCCTGCCGGCAGCCCGGAAAATTACCCATTTACGGCCCGCGCGATGTGGCACCCGGCCAGACTGATACGGTTTACAAGACCATTCCCCCGTTCAGTTTCCTGAACCAGGACAGTGTACCGCTTACTCAGGATGCATTTAAGGGCAAGGTGTATGTGGCTGACTTCTTCTTTACATCCTGCTCTTCCATCTGCCCGGTCATGCACCGGAATATGAAAACCCTTTACGATGCATACAAGGGGAACCCGGACGTACTGTTCCTTTCGCACACGATCGACGAAAAATACGACAAGCCATCCAGGTTGAAAAAGTATGCACAAAAGCTTGGCGTGGATGAAAAGCAGTGGCAGTTCGTATGGGGTCCAAAAAAAGACGTGTATAGCATTGCCGAAAAAGATTACCTCGTGGCCGTTCAGGAAGACAGTACCGCGCGCGACGGTTTTGTTCACCAGGGCTGGCTTGTTCTGATTGACCCTGACAAACGCATTCGCGGCGCTTACGACGGCACCTTGCCTGAGCAGACGGGCAAACTGAAAAAAGATATCGCCACCCTGCTGGCCGAATACAAAAAATAACAGGAACTTAACGCTCGTTCAGACCACCGCATGCGCCTTAGAAACCTGACCTTATGCATCATCACCGTGGCAACCATCCTGGGCATGTTCTTATCCTGCCAGAGCCAGGAAGAACTGGATATGCGCAATTATCTGTCGAACGGGCGCTCGCTTTACGAGGTCAAATGCCGCAACTGCCATGGTGAGCAGGGCGAAGGCC
Organism: Pedobacter yulinensis; assembly: GCF_003029735.1. Classification (GTDB taxonomy): domain Bacteria; phylum Bacteroidota; class Bacteroidia; order Sphingobacteriales; family Sphingobacteriaceae; genus Pedobacter; species Pedobacter yulinensis. The sequence goes on along the minus strand of NZ_KZ686269.1, from coordinate 555,250 downwards.
TGGGTGAACTTGCCCCACCTCTGACCGATTCGCTGTCCCTCAAAAAAAAGAAAAAGCAGTTAAGCTGCATCATTAAAAACGGCCTGGAGGGAGAGATCCAGGTACATGGCAAAGTCTACAATGAAAAGATGCCTGCCTTTACCGAACTGACCGATATGGAGGTAGCGCAGCTCATCGTTTACATCACGAACAGTTTCGGCAACAGCCAGGGTCACTATCCCTATAACCGCGTTACCGAAGACCTGAAAAACTGTCCCTCATCAGCGCAGTTATAGCGGGTTTTGCAGGCTTCAGCCGCGGCCGTAACCGCGGCAAGCAGAAATAACTATATTTGCAAAAAAATGCAGGTCGTTCTATCGCTCCGGTTTATGCCGGGGAGGAAAGTCCGGGCAACGCAGAGCATCCCGCTTCCTAACGGGAAGGCGCCGGGGATTGAAGACCTGGGCGACGGAAAGTGCCACAGAAAATATACCGTCCCGGCTTGCCGGGATAAGGGTGAAAACGTGAGGTAAGAGCTCACGATCTTTCCGGGCGACCGGAAATTTGGTAAACCCCGGGAGTTGAAAGACCAAATAGGTCCCGGTCATGGTGCTGCTCGTACTCGATCCTGCTCAGGCAGGATTAGCCGGGATGGGTAGGTCGTTAGAAACAAACGGCAACGTTTGTTCCAGATTAATGATAGAAGCCCGGGAAACCGGGAACAGAACCCGGCTTACAGACCTGCATTTTTTTATTAATAGAAGTTTTTTAAAACAAAAAAGGGTATAAATTCGTAGTCTCACACGTAATCAAAAAATAACGCATGGCTAAAATTTTGATCATCGACGATGAACGCGCGATCAGAAGTACTTTACGGGAAATCCTGGAGTATGAAAATTATGAAGTTGAAGACATAGACAACGGTATCGACGGCCTGGAGCTGATCCAGAAAAAAAACTTCGACCTCGTGCTGTGCGACATAAAAATGAACAAGATGGACGGGATGGAGGTGCTTGAACAGGCACTGACCTTTAAACCTGATCTTCCCTTTATCATGATATCCGGTCACGGGACGGTTGAAACTGCCATCGAGGCAAGCAAAAAAGGCGCCTTCGATTTCATCTCGAAACCGCCCGATCTGAACCGGCTGCTCATTACCGTTCGGAACGGCCTGGACCGAGGTACACTCGTCACCGAAACTAAGGTCCTCAAGCGGAAAGCCAGTAAAACCCGCCACATTCTTGGCGAGTCTGAAAGCATCTTCAGGATCAAAGAAACGATCGAACGTGTGGCACCGACCGATGCACGCGTATTGATCACCGGGGCTAACGGCAGCGGTAAAGAACTCGTGGCACGCTGGTTACACGAAAAGTCAAACCGCGCCGACAACCCGCTTATCGAAGTGAACTGCGCCGCAATCCCTTCAGAACTTATAGAAAGCGAACTTTTTGGCCATGAAAAAGGCTCGTTCACCTCGGCCGTAAAACAACGCATCGGTAAATTTGAGCAGGCGAACGGCGGTACGTTATTCCTGGACGAGATCGGCGATATGAGCCTCTCTGCGCAGGCTAAAGTACTTCGGGCCCTGCAGGAGCATAAAATTACCCGTGTAGGCGGCGAGAAAGAAATCGAGGTCAACGTGCGGGTACTTGCCGCTACCAACAAAGACCTGTTGAAAGAGATTGAAGATGGTAACTTCCGCATGGACTTGTATCACCGTCTGAACGTGATCAACATCCACGTTCCGCACCTGACCGAACGCATTGAAGACATCCCGGTTATTGCGCAGAGTTTTCTGGAAGAGATTTGCGGCGAGTATGGCATGCCTGTTAAAAAGATCAACGACGCAGGCATGGCCGCACTGCAGGCGCTGCCCTGGACGGGCAACGTTCGTGAGCTGCACAACATGATTGAACGCCTGATCATTCTGAGCGACCGTGTAATCACTGAACATGATGTACGTGCATTTGCCAATCCGGGCGGCGGCACCAACATTGGCGCGGCAACGCCGCACGCCGCAGCTGCCCCGCAGCAAGCCATTGCAAACTATGACAGTTTCAACAACTTTCAGGACTACAAAGACTTCGCAGAGCGGGAGTTCATCAAATTCAAACTGGAAAAAAATAACTGGAACGTTTCCAAAACGGCAGACGAAATCGACATCCAGCGCAGCCATCTGTACAGCAAGATCGAAAAATTCGGACTCAAGCGTTCAGAATAAACTATTGTGCGTGCAGGCCGGCACTCCCGGTGCTAACTGACTGACCTGCACGCACATTTAACATTCTTTAACAATTTTTAACAACCTGAGGCATCGTTTCAGGCTACATTTGGTGGAACCTAAAAACCATCCGCATGCAGCTTTTTAAACGCGCTAACAACCTCGCCGGAGCAGGAATATTCCTGATCGCGGCGTTGACTTATTGGCTGACCATGGAGCCTACGGTCAGCTTCTGGGACTGTGGCGAATTCCTGGCCGCTTCTTACAAAATGGAAGTTGGCCACCAGCCTGGTGCCCCGCTCTACCTGATGATCGGCAAACTTTTTTCGCTCCTTTCGTTTGGCAACACTGCCAAAGTGGCTTACTGGATCAACTTTTTATCGGTCTTTGCCAGTGCGGCCACGGTCATGCTCCTGTTCTGGACCATCAATGCCATCGGATTGAAAATTACCGGCAAGGCCGCCGAAAGCCCTAGCCGCACCGAGACGGCCAGCATCATATTTGCGGGCGCGGTCGGTGCACTGGCGTTTGCTTTTTCAGATACATTTTGGTTCTCGGCAGTCGAAGCAGAAGTCTATGCATTGTCTATGCTGTTCACCGCCCTGGTTTTCTGGGCGATCCTGAAATGGGAGAACAGTTCAAATGACCGCTGGCTTATTTTTATTGCATTCCTGATCGGCCTATCGATCGGTGTTCACCTTCTCAGCCTGCTTGCCATACCGGCTGTTACCCTGGTCTGGTATTTTAAAAAAGCTGAGCGGCCACAATTCTGGGGCGTTGCAAGGGCACTCCTGCTTGCCCTGCTATTGCTTGGCCTTGTGCAGGTAGGCATTGTCCAGTACCTGGTGCTGCTGGCAGCACGCACAGACATCTTCTTTGTGAACACCTTGAACCTTGGCTTTGGTACCGGCGCCGTTGTTTTCCTGCTTGCGGTCGTTGCTTCGCTGGCCGCAGCACTCTATCATTCCGTAAAACGCAAAAAATATGCGCTGAACCTGGGGCTGCTTTGCCTCACATTTATCCTGTTCGGTTACAGCTCATATTTCATGATCTTGATCCGCGCGCAGGCGCAGCCGAATGTTAACCTTTCAAATCCCGAACATCCGCTGGCACTGCACGAGTACCTGGGTCGTACGCAGTATGAAGAAAAACCGCTCATTTACGGGCAATATTTCGACGCCGCAGTTACCGGATCTAAAATAACAGGCAAACTGTACCGTAAAGGTGACGAGCGTTATGAAGTCGCCGGAGAGACCTTTAAGACTGAGTACGACCGGAATGGCGTGTTTCCGCGCGTCTACAGCTCACGCCCAGATCACATTCAATTTTACCGGTCATGGTTGGGTCTGTCAGAAAACCAGCAACCACAGGTAGCCGACAACCTGAAATTTTTTAGCTCTTACCAGCTTGGTTTTATGTATTGGCGTTATTTTCTGTGGAACTTTTCGGGCCGCCAGAACGACGAGCAGGGCCAGGGAAGTGCCATTGAAGGCAATTGGATTACCGGCATCAAACCAGTTGATGCGCTGCGGCTTGGCAGCCAAAACAACCTGCCACCCAGCCTGGCCGAAAACGAGGGAAGGAATACCTATTTTGCCCTTCCGTTCCTGCTTGGCATAGCAGGTGCCATCTATGTATTCAGGCGAAACCGGCAGCAGGCTCTGGTTATCGGCACCCTGTTTATTTGTACCGGTGTTGCCATTATTGTTTACCTGAACCAGGACCCCTTACAGGTACGGGAGCGTGATTACGCTTATGTGGGATCATTTTATGCCTTCTGCATGTTCATCGGTATCGGTTCGTTCGCTGTACGTAACCTGTTTGCCAAACTTATGCCTGCAAAGCTGAGCCCGGTGCTGAGCGGACTCGCCTGTTTGACTTCCGTGCCTTTGCTGATGGTTTGCCAGGGCTGGAACGACCACAACCGCACTGGTAAAACGACTGCACTTGACTGGGCAAAAAACTACCTGAACTCCTGCGCCCCCAATGCCATCCTCATAACGAATGCCGACAATGACACCTTTCCGCTCTGGTATGCTCAGGAAGTAGAAGGCATCCGGACCGATGTCAGGGTGGTAAACCGGCAATTCCTGTCAGATCCCTCGTACATCAGCCAAATGCGGCGGTGGTCCAACCGGTCGGCTCCCCTTCCCATGGCCCTTCCGCATAAAAAGATCGTGGCAGGTGTACGCGACTATTTTCCTTACGTTGATTATGGGCTGAAAGACAGCGTGGAGCTGAGCGATCTGCTCGCCGTGATGAGCTCTGACCATACCGAAGACCAGGTACAAATGAACGATGGCAGTTTCATGAATTTTCTCCCTACCCGCCGGTTTAGCCTGCAGGTAGATCCCGAACAGGTTGTGCAAACGGGTACTTTCCATGATAGATCTCAGGTGACCACGAAAATGGAATGGGAATTTAATGGCAAATTTGCCGGCAAGGCTGACCTGGCCATGATCGACCTGCTCGTGCACAACAACTGGAAAAGACCGGTTTATTTTTCCACTTCGGTAAGCAATGACACTTACCTGGGCCTGGATAAATACTTGTACCTGGAAGGTTATGCGTTTCGCCTGCTGCCCCTGAAAGCCGGAGAAACAGATCAGAAACAAAAAGAGGAACGCACCAATGATACGCCTATGTATAAGAACCTGACTAGCAGGTTTTCCTTGGCTGGGTTCAAAACTGCTTCTTACCTTGACCCCGAAAGCCGGCGTGTGGCTTCCGGTGCCTGGAACCTGTACAACACCCTGGCGGCAAACCTGCTTCGGGACGGTAAAAAGGCCCAGGCGTCGACCGTATTGCGCACAGCATTAAAGGGCCTGCCGCTGCGCAACCGTTCCATTGCCGACACACTTGGCAAATTACTGCTCGTGGAAAACCTGCGGAAGGCAGACCAGCATGCAGAAGCCACAAAAATCACTGACGAGACCGCTGCCTTCCTGGAAAAAGAGCTGGACTGGATAGCCCGGAAAGAGCCTGAAGGGCAACAGCGTTTTGTGAGTGATATTCAGCGCGGCATGTACGTGCTCAACGGGCTTGCCCGCGTCTGCACACTTCATGGCGATCGCACCAGGGCAGAGAACATTGAAAAAATCTTCGGCCGCCTTGAAGCCGTCTTTCAGAGAAATCTTGGCTAATCATGCACACAAATAAGAAAAGCCCCCGGTTGTTGCCGGGGGCCTTCTGATTCTTTGTATGCAAGGTATCAGATTTTCTTCACCTTAACAGCCTGTGGTCCTTTTTTGCCGTCGGCAATCTCGAATTCGACATCATCATTTTCTTTAATCCCGGTAATGCCACCTTGCACATCTTTAAAATGAACAAAAATGTCTTTGCCGTTGTAAACAATGAAACCAAAACCTTTTTGGGTATTGAACCATTTAACTTTTCCCGTTTCCATAAGTTATACGATAAGAATTTAAATTTAGTTAGGCCTTTATACTTAAACCGTTTACTGAACCGGGAAAAAACTGGTCAGGCATTAGATTTAATTGATGGAGGCTTCTCAAATATAGCACAATACTTTGAATCTTATAGAGACACAGAGTTTTAACAAAAAAAATCTATTTTTTCTATTTATTTGGCTGGGGTGTGGTGCGCAGGTACGGTTTTACAACCTGGTGCCCTTTCGGAAATTTGGCCGGAATGTCTTCTGTTTTGATGCTGTTTACCACGATCACATCGTCGCCATCCTGCCAATCGGCCGGTGTGGCCACACTGTACTCAGCCGTCAGCTGCAAAGAGTCAATGACGCGCAGTACCTCGTTGAAATTGCGGCCGGTAGATGCCGGATAGGTGATGATCAGCTTGACCTTCTTGTCCGGGCTGATCACAAAGAGCGAGCGTACAGTCAGCGTCTCTGAGGCGTTCGGGTGGATCATGTCATATAAATTCGCAACCGTGCGGTCCGGGTCTGCGATAATGGGAAACTCCACTGCTGTATTTTGGGTCTCATTGATGTCGTTGATCCAGCCTTTATGCGACTCTGCTGTGTCTACACTCAGGGCCAGGACTTTCACATTTCGCTTTTCAAACTCGTTTTTAAGCGAGGCGGTCCGGCCCAGCTCGGTGGTGCATACCGGCGTGTAATCGGCCGGGTGCGAGAACAACACGCCCCAGCTGTCGCCAAGATACTCGTAGAAATCTATTTCACCAATTGATGTGGCAGCCTGAAAGTTGGGAGCAGTATCTCCTAATCTGATGCTCATAATGATCGTTTTTAAAGGTTTAAAATTATACTAAGTAACGGTAAGCTTAAAATTACAAAATCAGAGCTGGAATAAAGTTTCCTGACCGTCATTTCTCTTCGTCTGCTTTTTCGCCTCCGGCGAAGGCACGGGCTCGTTCAGAACCAGTGGACTGATGTTGCTGCCCAGGTACCGGTTAAACAGATCGATGGTGTACGCGGCGATCCGGGGGGTATCGCTTTCATCATGCTGGTGCAGGAAAAAATAGACCCGCTGTAAACCAGCTTTCAGCCACTGCTCCAGGCGCGCTACCCACATGTCAATGCGTTTGCGGTCTGAAGCGGCGTCGTTATTGCCTACAAAGCGGATAAAGGCCTCGGGAATTGTCAGCTCCATGTGCAGCAGATCCCTCCTGCCGCTGGTATCTGTCATGATCAGTCCTTTTTGCTGCCGCTCCAGCATTTCCAGGGTCTGCCGCCGCATGTTTTGGTCTGCAAACCACTCCTGGTGCCGCAACTCGACAAATACCCGCAAATCTTGCGGCAGGTGCTGCAGGTAGTTTTCCAGCACATCATAACTCTTTGGGCCGAAATTGTCGCTCAGCTGCAGAAATACAGGGCCCAGGTAACTGCCAAAGGCGGATATATTCTTCAGAAACTGGTCGGTATCAGCCCCGGCGTTGTTAAGCCGGCGAATATGAGAAATCGTTCTCGAGAATTTCGGAACGAAGATAAACCCGTCTTTGTTGCTGGCGGTTGTCTTTTCCCGCCATTTGAGTACCTGCTCTTCGCTCGGTACGCCATAAAAGGTCGCATTCATTTCAATCGAGTTGAAATGTTTGACATATTCGTCCAGGAAATCGGCTTCTTTAACCTTCTGCGGATAGAGCATGCCTTTCCACTCCTTGCGTCCCCATTTGGCGCAGCCAACGTAAAACGCCGCATCGCGGTGGGGCTGGCCGGGCAGCAACGCTGCGACGGAGGCGCCATCCGAAGGCAAGGTAAAATCGATCGCCGCAAGTTCTGCGGCCGGTACTTTTCCGAATTCCATTGTATTGATCTGAGAATCTGAAGGTAATAAAAAACCCCAAAACCGCTGTTTGGTTTTGGGGTCAGCTATTAATTTGTTGGGAGTTAATCTTTATATACTTTGACCATGAAAACATAGTCCTGCAATTTCTCTACCTGTTGGGTGCGTTTCAGGCCCGAAAGCAGGTTCCGTTTAGAAACAGCGATCTTTTTATTAAGTGAATCTGCGGGGATCGAGTTGATCGCCTCAAGAATGTATTTTGACTTAACAGCAAAGGCGGCACCGTCAGGACGGTTGTCCTTGCCGCTGATCATGCCTACAATGTTGCCAGAATTGTCTAACAGCGGGCCGCCGCTGTTTCCAGGATTAACCGGAACGGCCACCTGGTATTGTATCGAGTCGCTGTTGAAACCAGTAACAGAACTTACATAACCTTCGCCCAAAACCGCATCATCTTTTGGAAAACCAAGGGTGTAAACAACCTCGCCGATTCCTGTCTTTCCCTTTTTAAGCGTGTAAGGAAGCGCCGCGAAGGCAGAAAAATTTTTATCATCAATCTTAAGAATGGCAATATCATTCTGGCTGTCGGTAAACACGGGAGTTGCACGGAACGAGTCGCCGTTGTTATTCTGCAGGTAAAGGGAGTCTGCACCGCTGATCACGTGGTAATTCGTCAGCACATACCCATTCGCAGAAATGGCAAAACCGGTACCGCCGAAACTGCCGGGCTTAAGACTTGCCTCAGGGTCTGCAGCAGCGGCAGAGTTCACCGTACGGATCAGGTTGTCCTGTGACCGCTTTACCTTTTCGATCTTCCGGTCCAGCTGCTCATAAGAACCTACCTGTTTGCTTTGCCGCAGGTAGTTTTCAACGACCATGGAGCACAGCAGGATAAAGGATGCCGCGACGGCAATGCCCATGCGGTTGCGCCGCCAGAAATTGACAATTTTTGAAGGATGCGGGCCAAGCTTTGCAGACAGACCGGTTACGTCCATATCGGCATGGATCTGATCCATTTTATCAAGCAGTTCGCGTTGGGCAGCATATTCACCCATCGCCTCAAGAAACAATTTGTGCGATACGACTTTTTCGTCCACTTCAGGATCATTGCTTCTCAACTGCTCGAACGCCTCCTGTTCGGCGGCGCTGAGCTTGCCGTTCAGGTAATCTTCTATGATTGCGTCCAGTTCCAAATCACGTCTCATGTAATCCTTAATTAACCGTTAAAAAATATCTTCTTCAGTCGCTGCAGGCATTTGTACTTTTGCGTTTTGGCATTATCAGTATTGGTATAGCCAAACTTTTCGCTAATGTCCTGCATGGACAAGTTGTTCAAATAAAAATCCTGAATAATGGTCTTGCAGGGTTCGCCAAGGCCTTCCAGCGCTTCGTTCATCTTTTTGAGCCGGCGGTCCTGTTCGTCATGCTTCTCCAGGTCATCATCAACAATCAGCACATCTTCATAATCGTTGATGTTGTTTGTCTTTTTATGGTCCTGGGCAAGCCGCTTCAACCATATTCGCCTGCAAACTGAATAGATATAGGTTTTCAGCTTGCTGCTCAGTTCAAAATCGCCCGCTTTGATCTTGTTGTAAAGAACAATGACCGACTCCTGAAAAACATCCTTCGCATCATCTTCATTCCCATTGTTATTGAGAATAAACTGCAGGATCATCGGAAAGTAACCGCGGTACAGTTTGTTCAGGGTCTCATCTGAATTATTCAGAATCCCTAAAACCACTTCTCTATCTGTAGGCAACGAACTGTTCAAGGCTTTATACATCAATTAATACATATTCAGGTAAATGGTAACCCAATGATAGGCAAAAAATATTTTTTAATTTTTTTTCAGGGTGGTGGGTTACCTTTTTCAAATCGGCGTATTAACGGTAAATTGATTAATCACATTAATAAAAATTAAAATGAAAAACTTATTTAAATTCGGATTTTTGGCTTTCGCTCTTTCATTGTCAGTTGCTGCTTGTAACTCTGAGAAATCAGGTGAAGGTACTGACACTGCTACTACTGACAGCGGTACTACTGTAGTTGACACTAACGTTACTGACACTACTGTAACTGACACTACTGTTACCAAAACTACTACTGACACTGTTGCTAAACACTAGTTTTTAGCCAATCGATAAAAAACCCGGCTGCAAATTGCAGCCGGGTTTTTTTATGCACCGCCCATTGCGTTTATCAAAAAAAACTACCTTTGCTGCAAAATAAAACCGCAGCAAATGGATCTATCACCGCTTCAGGCCATCTCGCCGATCGACGGGCGCTACCGCAAAACCACTGAACAGCTTTCTGCTTTTTTTTCTGAAGCAGCACTCATTAAATACCGCGTCTTTGTTGAAATCGAGTACTTTATTGCGCTTTGCGAAGCACAGGTGCCCGGGCTGGAGTCTTTCGACAGCAGCCGTTTTGCCAGCCTGCGTGAAATCTATTCTGCTTTTTCAGAAGATGATGCGGCCGCCGTTAAAGCGACCGAACGCATTACAAACCACGACGTCAAGGCTGTCGAATATTTTATTAAGGGCAAATTTGAAACCCTCGGGCTCGACGCATTCAAAGAGTTTATCCATTTCGGACTCACCTCCCAGGACATTAACAACACGGCAATCCCGTATTCGGTAAAAGCCGCCCTCGAAGAAAGTTATTATCCTGCTATAGAAAGCCTGATCGGCCGCGTTAAGGCGCTGGCCAGTGACTGGAAAGACATCCCGATGCTGGCCCATACACACGGACAGCCCGCATCCCCGACCAAACTCGGCAAAGAGTTCGCCGTATTTGCAGAACGCTTAGACGTTCAGCTGGCCAGCCTGAAATCGATCAGCCATAGCGCGAAATTCGGTGGTGCTACCGGGAATTTCAATGCGCACCACATTGCCTACCCGCAAATAGACTGGGTAGACTTTTCAAACCGGTTCGTTAACCGGGCGCTTGGTCTCAGCCGCGCACAATACACCACGCAAATAGAGCATTACGATCAGTTCGCAGCTCAGTGTGATGCGCTTAAACGCATCAACAACATCCTGATCGACCTGGACCGCGACATCTGGACCTACATATCTAAAAACTATTTTAAACAAAAAATTAAAGAGGGCGAAATCGGCTCTTCGGCCATGCCGCACAAGGTTAACCCGATCGATTTCGAAAATGCTGAAGGCAATGCAGGTATCGCCAACGCGTTATTCGAATTTTTCGCCGCTAAACTGCCCGTATCACGATTGCAGCGCGACCTGACGGACTCTACCGTACTGCGTAACATCGGTGTTCCTTTTGGCCATTCGATCATTGCCATCCGGTCTACCCTGCGCGGACTCGATAAACTGCTGCTGAACCAGGATGCACTGAACCAGGATCTTGAAGACAACTGGGCTGTTGTAGCCGAGGCCATTCAAACCGTGCTGCGCCGTGAAAACTATCCCAACCCATACGAAACACTGAAAGACCTGACACGAACCAACCAAAAGATCAACGCGCAGAGCATTGCAGCCTTTATTGAGAAACTGGATGTGGAACCTCGGGTTAAAACAGAGTTGCAGGCCATTAGTCCCTTCAACTATACTGGTATTTTTTAGGGCGCGGGTCCGGACAAAATTGACGTTATTCAGACAGCTGAGCCATAGGCCTTAATCTGTTTTTAAGTAATTTTGTCTACTTTAAAACTGAACGCAACATGACGATCAACGTATATACAGAACCTACTCCAAACCCGGCTACCATGAAGTTCATGGTTAACAAGCTTCTGATCAATGGAAGCGAAGATTTTCCGAGCCGGGAAAGCGCTGAACATTCGCCGTTCGCACGGGAACTGTTCAAATTTAACTTTGTGAGCGGCGTTTTTTTTGCCAGCAATTTCGTAACCGTCACCAAGACCGGCGATGCGGACTGGGAAGACCTGGAACCCATTTTAAAAGAATTTGTAAAAGGTGCGGTCGAGTCTGAGCTGAAGATCAAAGAGGCTTCGCCGGAAGAAGCGCCTGAATTCCAGGGTACCGAAACCGAAATTAAGATCCAGCAAATTCTTCATGATTATGTTCGCCCTGCGGTTGAACAGGATGGCGGTGCCATCAATTACAAATCGTTCGAAGAAGGCGTGGTAACGGTAGAACTGCGCGGATCATGCAGCGGTTGCCCTTCGTCAACCATTACCCTTAAATCTGGCATCCAGAACCTGCTGCAGCGCATGGTTCCAGAGGTAAAAGATGTGGTTTCTGAAGCTTTGTAAACACATCCTCATTCATAAAAAAAGCAGTACCGGTTTTGCCGGTGCTGCTTTTTTTTTAAAGTATGCCTACGTCTCGCCGCCGTATAGCGCACGCGCTATTGGCCAAAATGCGTCTCAATCGCCTTCAGAATCTCTTTGGTTACCCGTCCGTTGGTTGCCAGAATTTCGCGCGTATTGAAGTAATCGCTTCCCCCAGAAAAGTTACAAACCTCTCCGCCGGCCTGCTGCACAATGAACGCACCTGCCGCAAAATCCCATTGCTGCAGGTTGTATTCAAAGAACGCCTCGAACCTGCCGCAGGCCACATAAATAAGATCTGTGGCCGCCGAACCGATTCTGCGCAGGCCGTGGCACTCGCGCATCATCTGCGCGAACAGGTTCATGTATTGCGGCTGCTTGTCAAACTGGTAATACGGAAAACCTGTAGCCAGCAGGCTTGAAGCCAGCGTGTCACGCTGCGAAACCACGATTTCTTTTTTGTTCAGGTAAGCTGCCCCACCTTTATAGGCATAGAACATCTCACCCCTGTTGATTTCATAAACTACCCCGACCACCGGCTTGTCTTCTTCGTATAGCGCAATGCTGACGGCATAAGTGGGTATGCCGTGAATAAAATTGGTCGTGCCGTCCAGCGGGTCGATGATCCAGGTATAGTTTTCACCTGAAATATTCACCGTATTCTCTTCCGTGATGAAACCGGCCTCAGGAAGCAATTTTGATAAATTAGCCACCACTTTCTGTTCGGCGGTTTTGTCGACATAAGAAACCATGTCGTTCAGTCCCTTATATTCTATACGTGAGGCATCAAAAAGCATGGCTTCCCTGCGGATGAAATTCCCGGCAAGCCTGGCTACGGCGATCACCTTGTTGCAAATCAGTTCGTAGTTCATGTGTAAGTATCTTAATAAAATAGCGCGTAACCGCAGCGCCGCCGGGCGCTAGCGTTTTACTGAAACCGCTGCCTTTGCCTTCTTTGAAGACCACAGCACAAGCGCGATGCCGCCGATCACCAACAGGGTCGAAATGAATTCTGCCTGTGTAAACGAGAGACCGGCCACATGGTATTTAGAGTTGACGCGGATCAGTTCAATAAAGAAGCGCTCAAGGCCATTCATGATTAGGTAAATACCGAACAGCATACCTGGAACCTTGATCCGGTGGCGCATTTGCCAGATGACTGCAAACAGAATCAGGCAAACGATGGCCTCATAGACGGCCGTCGGATAGACCGGTTCGGGCAGTTGGTTACAGAACCTGCCCACGCAACCGGGAATCGGTACGCCCTCACCCACAACATTGTGCGGGTAACGGTAGGCCCACAGCCAATCTGGCAGCCAGCCGAAGGGCTTCGGGTTTGTATTGACAATACCCCAGTCGCCATCACCAGAGAAATGGCAGCCCATTCTGCCGACAGCGTAAGAAACCATCATGCCAGGTGCGCCCACATCAAGCATGTGCAACGGCTTAATGCCGTTCTTGCGCGCAATGTACAGCACCGCTGCACCGCCACAAATCAAACCGCCGTAAAAGGTCAGTCCGCTGAATGACGTTAACCTGCCTATCGGGTCTTTAACGAAATCATCCCAATATTCAAGCGAGTCAAAAATCTTCGCGCCCAAAAATCCCCAAACCGCCGCCCATACCACAATGGTACTCATCACTTCATAGGGATGCACCAGCACTTCCTTGGTTATGGGCTTTTCGAGCCGGGTTTTCTGCTTTTCTTTGTAATCCCACCAGGCAAAAAACGCGCCCAGAGCCAGGCCGCCCAGCCAGCTGCCCTTCCATGACATCAAAGCGTTCTGCGGATCACTGACAAATTCCTGGTAGTTAAAAATGGCGTACACCAGTTTGAATCCGATCACAAATCCGAAAACCGCATTCAGCGTCAGTTCGCCCACAGAAGCAGGTGCACCAGTCACTACTTTTTTCTTGAAAGGATGCACTAGACCTTCGGCTTCCTTGCGCTGCAGTTCTTTGGAAAACACCCAATAAGCCGCAATAAATGCCAGGGCAACGAACATACCGAAGGTGTTAAAGGGAAGCGGAATCTGAACACCGAGCAGGTATTCCAGGAAGTGCGAAACGGTTGGAAACATTTTTTCTTGTTTGTTGCGAATATAGGAATTCGCTTTGAATTGGTGTTCACCTGAGGGTTAACCGGATGTAGCCGCAAACATATCGCGTTGCCGGTTTAGCAGCACCCTTTGCATACAAGACAGCTGTGTTTCGCGCATTCGTCTGTTCTGCCGCGCGGAGTTGCCCGGACAGGCCATGGTTAATGCACCGCGTACGCGCTGAGCTCTGCCACTTCAACGTCTCCATCGGCCGAAATGGCCTGCAGGCTGACGGCTTTCAGTTCGTTCACAAGGAGCGGATCGTACTTGGCACGCACCTTCACATAATTTTTGCTGAAACCGTGCATGTACCCGTCTTTCACATCAGATTCGAACAACACTTCGGCAGCTTTGCCGAGCTGCGATTCGTAAAAAGCACGCCGCTTTTTATCTGAAAGGATGTGGAGCATCTTGCTGCGTTCGTTTCGTTCTGCCCCACGTACCACGCCCGGCATTTCGGCAGCCAGCGTATCTTCACGCTCAGAATAGGTGAACACATGTAAGTATGAAATTTCCAGGTTGTTCAGGAAATTATAGGTATCTAAAAAGTCTTCCCTGGTCTCGCCGGGAAAACCCACAATTACGTCTACGCCAATGCAGCAATCGGGCATAACCTCGCGAATCTTTGCCACCCGCTCTACATACAGGTCGCGGCGGTAGCGCCGGCGCATGAGGCCCAGGATCTTGTCTGAGCCCGACTGCAGGGGGATGTGAAAATGGGGAACAAAACGTTTTGAACGCGCCACAAATTCAATGATCTCATTGCTGAGCAGGTTCGGCTCTATCGAAGAAATGCGGAACCGCTCAATGCCATCCACCTGGTCAAGTGCCTGAACGAGGTCAAAAAATTTATCTTCGCGCTCCCCGTTCCTGATACCGAAATCGCCCAGGTTCACACCGGTCAGCACAATTTCTTTTACGCCGCTTTCTGCGATCATTCGTGCGCGGTTTACAACATTTTCTATGGTATCGCTGCGGCTGGCACCACGCGCCAACGGAATGGTGCAATATGTACAGGGATAATCGCAGCCGTCCTGAACCTTCAAAAAGGTACGTGTGCGGTCGGCAATAGAATAAGCAGCAATAAACTGGCTGTTCACCTTCTCAATGCTTTGCTGGTGCACAACCGCTTTTGGCTTCTTGGTCAGGTCATCAATAAAGTCGATGATCCTGAATTTTTCGGCTGCGCCGAGTACCATATCAACACCCTCTATTTCAGCTATTTCCTGCGGCTTTAACTGCGCATAACAACCCACAATAGTCACGTAGGCATTTGGCGAATGTTTAAGCGCCTCTTTTACGACCTTGCGGCATTTTTTATCGGCATGGTCTGTTACCGAACATGTGTTGATCACATAAACGTCTGCCTTTTCTGTGAAACCCACCACACCATAACCGGCATCGGTAAAAAGACGCCCAATGGTCGATGTTTCTGAGAAATTAAGCTTACAGCCAAGCGTATAAAAAGCAACTTTTTTCATCCTGAACACAAAAGAATGGCAAAGATAAGGTTTTACAAAGGAAATCGACCTGAAGCGGTTACAACTTACAAAAGGAAGACCTAGTCCCCTTCATTCCACCGGTAGCCCGGTACGTCGAAACCTGCCAGGTCAAGCACGCGGCTTACAACCGTTCCGGCTACTTCCTCTATTGAGGACGGCAGGCTGTAAAATGAGGGATTTGCGGGGCAGATGATACCGCCGGCCAGCGTCACCGTTCGCATGTTTTCGATATGGATCAGGTTAAAAGGGGTGTCGCGTACAACGGCTATCAGCCTGCGGCGTTCTTTGAGGATCACATCGGCAGCGCGGGTAATCAGGTCATTTGAAATACCGCCCGCAATACGGCCCAGGGTACCCATCGAGCAGGGTGCGATAACCATCGTTTCATACCTTGCCGATCCCGAGGCAAAAGGTGCATTGAAATCGTTCTTACCGTAAAACGTAAAAGGATAATTGTCGAAATAACGGTTTCCAAGCTCATATTCCCAAACCTGGCGGGCATTGTCAGACATCACCACGCCCACTTCCCTGAGCTGGTCAGACAACGCCAGCAACTGGTCCAGCAAAACTTTCGCATACACAGCGCCGCTTGCTCCCGTAACGGCTACAATCAATTTTTTCTTTCTGTCCATCGCCTGGAAAAACCGGAATTTGCGCCGGTGGTCCTTCATAAAAAAAGGGCCGAATACTCGTATTCGACCCTACATCTACCTATGAAAAACATACCCCCGAAAGGGTAAGCCCAAATATAAAGAAGAATATTTGGATCTTAAAATGTTAGACAGAATTTTTTTGTTAAAAAATGTGAAATTATGAAAGTAAAAAAAACACCTTTTTAAGCAAGTTGAAGCATATTTTTCTTGCCCGGGCAGTTACCCGACCAGAAAATTCCCGGCTGAATCGCCGGAACAGCGGCCGGAAAATCATCTCAACAAGTCGTCATTTCGCCATGCGGCCCCATTTTTTACCCGGGTAACTGCCTTGCCGTTAGCGGTCTGCAACAAGTCTGGCTACGTAACCCCCACCCTTTGCCAGGTGAGCTTTCACCTTCGAGGTTTTGCTGACACGCATGACTTCCTGCTTAAAATCTTTGGCGTTCTTATCTGCATTCACTCCATCTTTCCAAACCAGCATCTTAAATTTTCCGTCAGGCAGGAATGACAGGTCCAATTCCAGTTCGCGGGCGGTCCAGTCTGTCATGGCACCGATGTACCAGTCGCCGTCTGCGGCCTGCCGCGCCACAGCAACGTAGTCACCAATTTTCGCCTGCAGCGGAACGGTGCGCTTCCAGGTGGTGGGCACCGCCTGCAGGAACTCCATGGCCTCGGGTTCTCGGTAATAATGCGTCGGGATATCACACAGCATTTGCAGCGGACTTTCGTAGACTACATACATGGCCAGCTGGTTACAACGGGTGCCAAGGGTCATGGGCTCGGAAGGAACAGCTGCAAAGGCCTTTTTCTGTACATTCAGCATCCCTCCTGGCGTAAAATCCATTGGTCCGGCGGCCATCCTGATAAACGGAATGGTTGTGGTATGGTCTGGATCGATACTGCCGGCAAATTTGCTGATCTCGTTGCCCAGTACCCCTTCAGATGTCATTACATTGGGCCAGGTGCGGATCCAGCCGGTCGGCTTATACGCCCCATGGAAATCGACCATCAGTTTGCGTTTTGCAGCTGCCGCGGCTATCTTTTCATAATAGTTTACCATATCCTGGTCGTCGCGCTGCATAAAATCGACCTTGATGCCCTTTATGCCCCACTTTTCGAACTGGTCAAGAGCCAGATCCAGCTGTTTGTCCAGCACCAGCCAGCTCGACCACAAATGCAGGTCAACGTTTTTGCTGCGCGCGTAAGCGGCCAGCTCGGCCACGTCAATTCCCGGCGCCTGTTTCGTCAGATCGCGGGTGTCACACCATCCTTCATCCAGGAGCACATAGGGTATTTTGTATTTCGAAGCGAAATCAATGTAATATTTATAGGTATTGTTATTAATACCTGACTCGAAATCAACGCCGTAAATGTTGTTGTAGTGCCACCAGTCCCACTGCACCTTGCCCGGCTTTACCCATGAAAAATCGCCTGCAGCAGGGCTGGCCAACTGATAAACCAGCTGATTGCTCAGGATGTCCCGGTCGTTGCGGCTGATCATGAGTACCCGCCAGGTAAAGTTTTTCGGCCCGTTGAGCGTGGCCAGGAAATCATCGTATTTTTCAACCCGTTCATCCCGGTCGCTCGTCACCTTCTTCTGCGCAGCATGGTGCGGAAAAACGGCATCTACTTTTCCTGAAGCATTGCCTTTGATCCACATGCCTGCATAGTTCCAGAGGTCTGACTCGGTCAGAACCAGCTTGGTGCCGCCTACATCGAAAAGTGCAGGTAAACTGGCTAGTTTCTGGTCCAGGCTATCTACGCTGTAGTTCTTGTACGCCCGTTCATTGTGTGAGAAAAAGCCATCCTCTTTCGGAAAAAGACTGCGCGTGCCTGGCGAAAAACTAAACTCGGCTGTTTCAGCCAGCACTTTGTATGGACCCTTTAATGCCGAAACCCAGCGCCAGGCCACGCCGTCGTTAAAGGCCCGCCATTCCAGAGACAGGCCATGGCCAAAATCCAGAACCAATTGGTTGTAGTGGTCCCTGATGGTTTCACTCTTTACCCAGACAACCGGTTTCAGCGTGGCATCAACAGTCCTGGTGCTGCGCTTCTTCACTTTCCAGACCCCGGTGGGGTTCCGGTTGGTCAATAAGCCGATTGCTGAGGGCTGTACGAGTGCTTTGCCGTCCTGATTCACGGCATATGTAATGGTTTTACCGACATTCAGGCTCACAGTTATCTGTTTGTCGGGCGATTGAAGTGCGTACTGCTGTGCCTGAGCGGCAGCGCCCAGGCCAATTAAAAATGCTGTTATAACTAAATATTTCATATTGAAGGTGGTATAATATATGGTCGAAAAATGGCAGTGAGCCGTTGCAAAATCGTTTGAGCAACGAAACTAAGATAATTAAATTGAGCTTAGGTTGATTACCTGCTGTTATCCAGCAGCGCAAATGCACACCAGAGCACAGGTGCCTGGCCGTGCATGTCGCCCGTAAGGCGTTTGCGGTCCAGGTAATATTGTCTGCTGTTCTGTTTGTTGGTTCCCTGGCAGACTTCCCGCACGTCGCCATTCGGCTCGATGTAATTGCACAAGGCAATCCATGCTTTCCTGGCCACCGGCCCATAAATTTTTTCGTCCAGCCAGCCTTTCTTTACGCCGGTAATGAGGGCGAATGCAAACATACCGGTGCCTGATGTTTCAGCCCAGGAAGCAGGATCGTCTACGAGCTGCAGCCACATACCGCCCGGCGTCTGGTACCTACGCAGGGATTCCATCATGGTCTGGTATGCTGCAAGAATGCGGGCGCGGTGCGGGTTTTTCTGCGGTAACGAGGTCAGAAGTTCGGTCATTCCGGCCGCCATCCAGCCATTGCCCCTGCCCCAGAAATAAGGCACATCGGGTGCGTGATAAAAAAGTCCGTTGGGACGCTGGATGGAATCGAGATAAAGTACCATTTGCGCGGCAGCACGATTGGTATACCTGGGGTCTTTTGTGGCGCGAAAGGCCTGGCACTGCAGGTTGTTCACCATGTACATGTCATCGATCCATAGCCTCGCTTGCCAGCTCAGGCCCTGCTCATGCAGTCGACGCTGTGAAGCATTTGCACGCACAGGCAGTGTCCATTGCTGGTCTGCAAACCATTTTCCCATTTCCAGGTAAAGCTGGTAGCCGTTTTGCATGTAAAGCTCGAGCGGCAGCGAGCCAAAAACATTCGGGTCTACATGGTCAGGTTTGGGCTGCATGTTCTTCTTTTCATACAGCAGGGGCCTGAACCGCGCCTCTAATCCATTGCGTAGTGTTTTGTCGCCGGTAAGGCCTGCAAACTTCAAGGCACCGTACCAGGCGCATACCTCTGAGTAGGTGATCGTGCCCGGGGGGCCGGGCATGCCGAAATTGGTGTGCGGTGTTTCCAGGAAATGCCTGCTCAGCAGTTTTCCGACCTGGCGCGGGTCTGCACCTGCTGGCAGGTCGCGGAAATGCACGGACTGCGCCCGGGCTGCCAGGCTGACGGCAGCGAGCAGCAAGGTTATCAAAATGTAATTGGTTTTATTCATGTGTTGTTATCTGGTTAAAATCTTGATGTCTGTTACAAAGGCGGTATCGGTAACGTTCATTTCTTTTAGCGTCTTCGCCGCTGCGGCGGCGGCCGGCATCCGGACATTCCTGAACCTGACCCGGCTCACCATGCGCTGCTGACTCAGGCCTTTCAATTTTGCAGGCGAGCGGCCGGCGTCATAAATTCTAATGTTCTCCAGGCTCAGCCCGGCAATGGGCCCGCTGCCCTTTTTGTCGCCATTCTGCATAAAAAACACGCCCCAGGTGCGGTGGTCATCATTCTGGTAACTCAACCGCTCCACCTCAATGTTTCTGAACCTGACGCCGGTAACCGGCTGCGTTCCCCATTTGTGGTGCACGCCAATGCCAACGGCGGCGTCATACACCACGCAATCTTTAAAAGTGATGTCTTGCTGTGGCTGCAGCACCCCTTGTCCGATCTTGTAACCGTAACAATACGTCCAGGAAAGCAGGTCACGGAAAAGAATGTTGCGCTGTGGAAGCGGCCGGCCCGGCCAATTGCGGCAAAGATCGGTGTCCTGCTCCCAGGTCTTTGTCGAGAAGGGGTCGTCGAGCGCAATGCCAATCGCATGTTCAATACGCACATTGCGCGATTCCATGACATCGACCCCATCGTTCTCGCCCATGTCAAATCGGTTAAAGAGCTTGAAATTTTTGAGTCGTATGTTTTTTGAACGCGTGGGTATAACAGCCCAGGCCCCCGACTCGCGGATCACCAGCCCGTCCAGCACAAAACGGTTGCCATGCATAATGGCCAGGATGTGGTTGCCGACGCGGCCGGTTTCCGTTGCGTACTTACCGTTTCCATCGAGTGTTCCGCGGCCAAACAGTTTGATGTCATGGGCGCCGCTGTCTGTGCTGATCCACCAGGTCAGGTCCCGGTTCTGCGATTTCTTGCGTGCATGGATGGTATAGTCTTCACGGCGACCGCTAAAGAGGAACACTGCCCCGCCGGCCAGGTACACCCGGGTGTTACTTTTCAATTTCAGGTTACCGAGCTTATAAACGCCCGGCGGCACGTAAACCGTTCCGTTGCGAAATGCCGCGGCATCATCTATGGCCTTTTGAACGGCCGCCGTGGCAAGGGTTTTCCCGGTCTGGTCGGCGTGGTAACGGTCTGCAACATTAAAAATCCCGCTCCCTGCGGGCGGTGGAACATCTTTCTCAAGCGGGTCTGCAGCAATAACGAGCTCCGGCAGGTTGTTTAGTTTAATGATCAGGTACGCATCTTTCGGCAGGTTGAAAACCAGGTCTGACCCCTTCCGTTTTGCGCAGATACCGGTCCGGGCGGGGCTAATGCGCCAGCGCGACGGCCAGCCTTTCAGCACGGTAATTCTGATTTCGGTTTCCCGGCCGGCCATTGAAAAATGGGCATAATCGTATTTGCCATTGCAAGCGGTCACAGGAACGGGGGTACCGCCGGCCTTCAATGTATAATGTGCCGAAGTACGGTAGATAGGCGGCAACGGATAACTGACCACCTGTGCCTGGCTAAAAACCGCGAAGGGCAGCAGGCAGAGCAGCGCACAAAGGCGAAAAGATAATTGCTGATGGTCTGTTTCGCGCATTATTTCAGCAGTTTAAGCCGTTTAAGACCATCGAGCGATTCAAATAATATGACACCGCTGAGCTGCACCGAGCAGTCGGCATTTTTTGAAGCAGGCCGACTGAACCAATCATGACCAAAAATATTCTCCGGCGCTTTGACAGCCCGGTGAAAAAGCGATTGCCCGTTCAGCTTCAGGTAATCGAGGTACAGCATTTGTGTGTAGGAATCCAGGAATCCGCTGGCAGTAAGTTCGGCCATGTACCGAATAAATATCCCTTTAAACAGGCCGCCGTCGCCGGTGTTCTCTCCCTTAAGTACGCCCCGCGGTGAAAATTTCGATCCGTCGTTGATGAGGTAGTTTACGTTGCGTACAGCGTCGTCGAGGTACGCACGGTCTTTGGTTATGCGGTAAAGCTCCATCCCCGCACCCACCCAGGTGCCCTGGTTATAAGTATAGATGTTGTCTTCGTTCTTGTTGCCGTGCGCATCCCAGACCAGCCCGCGGGATCCGTCGACCACATAAGTTTTCAACCAGGTGTAGATTTTCTTTGCCCAGACCAGGTCGTCTTCCTGTTTATCAAGCTGGTATAACCTGCAGGCGATAATAACGGCCGGGGCATTCGAGCAGGCGTTCTTGGAATCCTTTGAGCCTGATGCCCAGGCAATGCCGCCGTTCTTGATATCGCTCCAGCCAACCTTGATCCAGGTCCAGTATTGCCGGGCCATGGTTTTGTAGGTCAGGTCGCCGGTCGCGTCGTACGCACGAAGGCAAGCCAGTGCCCACCATTCCATATCGTCGTAAAATGTGTTCCAGTAGGTATTCCCGTTTTTTACGTAGCAGCCTTGCAGCAACGCGGTCATCCGTTCTTTGTATTTGACGTCTTTGGTCCGCACATACGCATCGACCAGCACGTCGAGTGCATGGGCGTTCCACCAGTAGTTGAAGCCGGTGTGGCCATTATTGTTCTGGTTGAAGTAGTTGGCGCCTGTGTTATAAAACTCATTCATCAGCGCATTTTGACCGGCATCAGCCGCGGCAGACCAGTTTACCTCACCCAGTACGGGCTGACTTTCGGGCGGAACAACCGCACGCTCGTCTTTTGCGCAGCCAACAAGCAGTTGCAGCGCCAGCAGGACGGCGAAGGTCGCCGCCAAAAATTGTTTTTTCTTCATGATCGTATTTTTAGGGCGAAAAAATAGCTCCCCGGCCCCACCCGACGGGGGGGCATCCGGGTAACCGGAGAGGCTACCAACAACCAAGTCTTATTTAAAGGTGATTTTGTGCGTATAGTCTGCCGAAGCGCCGAAATTCAGTTCGATATCTGCCTTCTCCGATTCTGACATGAATTTGTATGTATAATCGTATTGCGTGTTGTCGACTTCCCGAAGGAAAAAATAGCTGGCCGCAGTACCTGAGGTAGGCCGGCTGTTGTCTTTGTTCGAGCTTCCCCAGTTGCGCACCGCGATGGTGCCTGCCGGTCCTTTTTCGCTGACCCGGAATTTGTACCGTTCGTCCTTGCCCCAGGTCTCCTGTTTCCAGGTAACCTGGACATCTGTCGCCCTGAACACGCCCTGGCCGGCGTAGGCGAGCGTAGCCTGGATGCGGTTGTATGGAGCAAACCAGAGCCCGGCCGACTGGATTTCGGTCAGCACGGCGGTCGACTTATTGAAATCGAGATTGATCCGGTATACAGTCTTAACCGCCGCGGGGCTTGCGCCAGAAGCTGCTTCTTTAAGCAGCCCGCCGTCGACGCTGAAGGTCAAAGGCGTACCGCTTGTTTTGTCTGTCAGCTTGTACGACCCTGGCGAAAGCGCCGTATACAATTCAAATACGCCGTCAGACAGCCGCTTAAACTTCATGGCTTTGGCCAGGTCTGCTCCTGTTTCGGTCGCCTCGCCGCTCAGGTAAACATCGGTAGGGTTTTCTGCAAAGCCGGCCGGACGCGCCAGGCTGATGACAGACGGCTCAGAAAACGCTTCGATCACGCCGTTGCTGGCCACCACCCGCCACCGCACTTTTCCGGTTGCCAGCTCAGGTATGCCGGCTGCATACGCAAGTTTGTTCACTTCCTTGTGCGACAGCACCAGTTTGGGCTCAACATTCTGCCGCCCTGTTCCCGAGCGGTAAATGGGTTTTGTGAAGTTGCCGTTCTCTTTATCAAATTGCACTTCGTAGAATACCCCCGAATAATTGCCCGTTTTGGCGGGCTCCCAGGTAAAAGTGAGGACGGCATTACTCGCCGGACTAACTACAACGTGCGCCGTGGCGGCAGGCCCGGTCGTTTTTGCGGGTGTTATGGTCGTGGTAACCAGATCGGTCCGCTCCTTCTTGCAGCTGCTGAACAGGACCGTAGTCAGGATCAGCAGCGAAATATAATGGAAAATAGGTTTCATAATGGTCTAATTGTATCGGATATAGGGCTTACCAGCCTGGGTTGCCGACCAGGTTTTTGTCTTTGTTCAGTTCACTTTGCTGGATATTCCAGAGGTAATACTTTTTATGGAAAACGCGGGTTTCAAACACGACCCGCTTTGAAAAGGCCTCAGTGGTCGTGGCTTCGATGTCCATTCCGTAAAAAGGCCCGCCGTCTGTCTGTTCGGCAATTTTCCAGCGCCTGGTATCAAAGTACCGGTGGTACTCGAAGGCAAGCTCAACACGGCGTTCCTTGCGGATCGCCTCGCGCATGGCATCCTGCGTGGCGGGTACCGGAATCTGTCCGGCGCCGGGCCCATACTGCGGTATGCCGGCTCTTTCGCGAATCAGGTTCAGGTATTTGACAATATCGGCGTTTCCTGGCTCGGCTTCGTTCAAAGCTTCAGCATAATTCAGATAAACCTCTGCCAGTCTGAACAATACCTCTGTTCGCTGCTGGGTAACCGAGGGGTTTTGTGTGCTGCTCGGGTTCACCATTTTGCGTACTACATAACCCGTTCTGGACCAGTTGCGGCCGCCGTCTTTACCGCTGTTTCCGTTGCGGAACATCTGGATGGTGATCGGTTGCCCGTTGGTGCCGAAAGAGGTGTTGATCCACTTGCTGCCATTAAAAGTGATGGCCACATAAAAGCGCGGCTCGCGGTTTACATACATGTTGTATGTGCCGGCATCATAATAACTGTTGCCACTCGTACTGTAACCGGTTTCCGAGTAATTGGAGGCAGGGTCTGTAATGCTGCGGCCATTGGCGGTGAAATAGGCATCGACAGCCTGCTGTGTCGGTCCCCAGGATGACCAGCCGCCTACCCTCTTCGGAGCGCCATTCTGGTCAATCGCATACATGGTTCCTACCACGCGTGCCATGATGATCTCACTGTTCCAGTCGCGTAAAAAGACATTTTTCAGCGATTCATAAGGTTTCAGGTTGCCGGCATTGTCGGTTTCCCGGTACAGACTGTAATTATTCAGGTCAATTACCGCCTTAGCCGCATCAGATGCACGTTTCCACTTACCGGCGTTGTACACCTGGCTGATCAGTTGTGTGCCATCCGGATTTTTGAAGCCAGCGTAATCGGTGTTGCCATTGTACAGGGCACTCGCCGCATACAGGAGCATGCGGCTTTTAAACGCCAGCACCATGCCGCGGTTAATGCGGCCATAGTTCGATTCATCGGTTGTGGAGCCATTTACAGGCAGCGCGGGGAGCGACTTGTCCATTTCCGCCGCTACATAATCGACACAGACATCAAACGGACTGCGGGGCAAACTCATTTCCTCGATGGTTGCATCGGGCGCCAGCGGTGTTTCAGGCAGCAGCACCACCGGGCCATACTGCCGCATGATCATGAAATAATACATGGCGCGGAGAAAACGGGCTTCAGCCTTCAGGCGTTCCATTTCTTCCGGTTGTAGTTCGGGATTTTTCCCTACGTTATCAATAAAATAAGATGCGGCCCGTATACCGCGGTAATAATGGTTCCAGTAATTGTAATCGCCCAGATTGCGGTCCCAGTTGCCCAGGTTCATGGAATAGGTAGGGTAATCATTATACGTGATGTCAATTTCGTCAGACAGGCCTTCCCAGGGGCTGTTTGCGCTGTTCCAGTCTACATCGCTGCGAATGTAGGAGTACACATTGGCCAGGTAACGCAGGGTTGTGGCCCGGCGCTGAAACACATCGTCGATTGTCAGGCGGTCATCAGGTACCTGGTCCAGAAAACCCTTCTGGCATGAAAACAGGCAGCTTGCCATGCCGATTGCTAAGAGAATAAATATTTTTTTCATGATGGAGTCGGTGCTAAAAGTTTGCATTTAAACCAAGGCTGTAGGTGGTGATGTTGGGATAGCGGGCGCCGGTACCGTTGCCAAGTTCAGGGTCGAACATTTTGTAGGGACTGATCGTAAGCAGGTTATAACCGATAAAGTACAGCCGCATGTTCTGCACGCCGAAATCCTTAAGCCAGGTTTTCGGGAGTGTGTAACCAAAATCAAGCGTTTTAAGCCGCAGAAAAGAACCGTTCATAAGCCAGTGGCTGTTGTCTGACGAATAGTTCTGGTTGATATCGCTGCCGTAAGCAAGCCGCGGATAAAAGGCATCCTGCCTGGGGTTTTCAGGAGTCCAGCGGTCGTCAATGTTGCTGTACAGGCTTCCGCGTGCGGAACCGTTGCGGAAAGGCATAAAATCGCGGGACAGATAAAGGTCGACTTTTGCAACGCCCTGGAAAAACGCACCCAGTGAAAAGCCTTTGTAACCGATGGTCGTACCAAAGCCATACACAACCTGCGGCACATCGTTTTTGCCGATGGCTGTATAGTCGTTGGCGTCGATCACCCCGTCGGCATTCAGGTCGCGAAACTTCAGATCGCCCGCCTGCACCACGCCGGTCGTGCGCGGAACAGTCGGGTCGTCGATCTCAGCCTGGGTATAAAAGCCATCTGCTATATAGCCAAACCGCTGGCCTACCGCCTGGCCGCGCCTGTCCAGGTAGTCGTACGGCTGAATAGCCTGGTCATTCTCCAGTATCTTGTTTTTGTTGTATGTGTACGTTCCCCGCAGGCCTACGCTTACGCTGCCAAAGTTCTTATTGAATTCGCCGGTCAGATCGACCCCGCGGCTGTTCACCCTGCCCAAGTTTCCAACAAGGTCGCCCACAAGGCCGACAAACGAAGGCACCGAACCCCGCTGCAGGAAGATGTTGTCGCGGTCGCGGTTAAACAGGTCTACCTGGAGAGACAATGCGTTTTTAAATGTCCTGAACTCGAGGCCCAGGTTCAGGTCTTTTTCAGTTTCCCAGGTAACGTCCGATGCATACCGGGTTAATTCAAGGCCCTGGATGTTGTTGCCGCGGTCACGGCCGTACCAATACTGACCCGAGCTGCCTACCTGGTCTATGTAGGTAAACCGGTTTCGTTCCTCGTCTGAAAAAATGTTGATCCGGCTGTTCCCCACCAGTCCGTAAGAAGCCCGGAATTTCAGGTATTGAAAGACCTTTGAAGCGCCGCCGTAAAATTTCTCATTCGATACTATCCAACCGATGGCGCCAGAGGGGAAGAACCCGAAGCGCGAGTTTGGTGCAAAGTTCTCGGCACCGTTGTAGCCAAAGCTGGCCTCGGCCAGGTAACGGTCATCGTACGAATACGTTGCCCGCCCAACAGCGCCAAGACTGCGGTAAGGTATGGAAAGAATAAGGCTAGTGGCGCTGGCACTCACCCGATCGCTTTGGTTGTATAAAACCATGGCTCCGAGCTTATGCTTGCCGAAGGTATTGTTGTAATTGATGGCCCCTTCCAGGTAAAACTGCCTGCTGCCGCCGCCGCTGCGCTCAAAGTTCAGGTAATCGACACCTGAGGTAGGCGGCTCGTAAATCAGGTTTCCCTGAGCATCCCTTCCGCGGGCATAGGTTGTTGAAGGACTTTTGGTACGCGCCAGGCGGTTGTTGTTTGAGGCATCAAATGAATACAGCACGCGTGCCGACAGCCCTTTGAGCCAGAAGCCCAGATCCTGGACAACATTGATATCAGACATGATCTGGTTGTCGAACGTCGTTACAAAACCCCGGTTGGTAACGAGGCTAAGCGGATGGCTAAGCCCGCCCCCGGTCGATGTGAAGGGTTCGATGCCGTTTGGATAGCTGACCGGGTACAAAATGGGATATGTATTGAACACGCTTTCAAAGATTCTCGATGTGCCCGTTCCGGGATAATTGCCATTTGAAATCCAGCCTTTAATTCCCAGGCCGATGCGGGTTGTTTTTGTTGCATTGAGGTCGAGCCTGGAGGTGAAGTTGTATCGCTTGAAGGCGATCTCAGAGTTGTATTGCTTTAAACCGTCGGTCGTGAACAAGCCGGTTTCATTGTAATAGCCGGCAGAAACGTAATAAGTCATTTTCTCGCCGCCGCCGCTGATGTTTACATTGGCCTTTGTGTTGTTGCCAAATTTATCGAAGATCTGATCGAACCAATTTACATTCGGATACAGGTAGGGATCTTCCTGGGTAAAGGTTTTATTGATTTGCGTCTGGGAGTAGACCGGGTTGCGGCCACGGGTCACTTCAGCCTCGTTGGCCATCTGCATATAGGTTACCCCGTCTGCCACCTGCGGCACGCGCGTAAATTCGGTAATGCCCTGATAGAGGTCTACATTGATGTTTGTGCGACCTGCTGCACCCTTTTTAGTGGTGATGAGTACCACCCCGTTTGCTCCCCGAACACCGTAAACCGCGGTCGAAGAAGCATCTTTAAGAATGGAAAAGCTTTCTATATCGTTCGGATCGATGTTGTTGAAAGCGCGCTCTACGCCATCGACCAGGAATAAAGGCGAACTGTTGCTCATGGTGGCGATGCCGCGAACCCAGAGGTTGGCGTTGTCCAGACCGGGCTCGGCACTGCGCTGAACGCCAACCAGCCCGGATATTCTCCCGGCCAGGACCGTAGTAATGTTAGCTACAGGTTGTTTTAGCTCCTGAACGTTCAGGGTTGACTGCGCGCCGAGCGTTTCGATCTTACGCTGTTTCTGGCCATAAGCGGTAATGACGACATCATTCAGCGTCTGGTCTGCCGGCTGCAGGGCAATATCTATGCTTGTTTTACGGTTTACCGGTACTTCCTGGCTCAGGTAGCCTACATACGATACCTGCAAGGTTCCGTTTTCCGGGGCCTTGATGCTGTAACGGCCATCCTGCGCGGTACCCGCCACAGCTCCGGTTTCCTTAACACGCACAGTTGCCCCCGTGATCGGTTCACTCTTTTCGTCGTAAACCCGGCCCGTAATGGTTATTTCAGCCTGATGAACAGGTGCTGCTGGCTTTGCGGGGCGCGCACGTATCACAACGGTGTTTTTACTGATAACGTAGTCAAAAGGCTGACCCGCAAAACATTGCTCGAGCACCGCCTCAAAAGAGGCCTGCTCGGCCCGCAATGTTACCGGCTTTGCGTTTTTTAATATGGCGGTATCATAATAAAAATTATAGGGGCTTTGTTCTTTCAAAAGCCTGAACACACGCTCTATGGGTGCATTCTTTACCTCGATGCTGATTTGCTGGGCATACGTGGCCGCTTTGACCTGGATAAGCGCAGCAACCAAAAAAATGAGGGTAAACTTCATGGTCAGCAGAATTTTTAGAACCGCGCGGCGACTGCTTCCACGCGGTGGCTCATAAAAAAATGTATACATTTGGTTGGTAAGTAAAAAAATTGGTTTAGACGATTGATTTAAATTATTTACCGGCCGAAAGGCATGATCCGGGGACGCTGCAACGTTCCCGTTTCTTATTTCCGGCCGACTGAGCGACAGCGTTAATGCATGACGATGATCCTCCTTCCTTCAATTTTGAATTTCACAGTGCCTGTTAGCTGCATGGTCTGCAAAACTTCAGACACATCGCTGAACCTGGAAATATTTCCGCCGTAATGGCGGTCCCGGAAGTCGCCACGATACTCGACAGAAACATTATACCAGCGGGCGATTTTATTCATGATGTCGTACAGGCTTTCCTGGTCGAAACTGAAAATGCCGTTTTTCCAGGCAATGGCCTGTTCCGCATCGGGCAGGCTGCGCACCGTCACGTTGCCCGGCTGGTTGCTCAGTTGCTGTCCGGGTTTCATGAGCCATTGGTCCTGTCCGCGCTCCACGCGTACCCGCCCTTCGAGCAGCGTAGTCAGTTCGCGGCTTTCTTCTTCATACGCAGTCACATTGAAATGCGTGCCCAATACCCTGACTTGCTGCCTGCTTGTGGCGACCAGGAATGGCCTGGATGCATCTTTAGAAACTTCGAAATAGGCCTCACCGCTCAGATCCACACGGCGCTCGCTTTTAGCAAAGCTGACCGGAAAGCGCAAAGACGAAGCAGCGTTGAGCCAGACCTGGGTTCCGTCTGGCAGGTTAACCCGGTATTGCCCGCCCCGCGGTGTGCTGATGGTATTGTAAGCCGGCGACGACGCTGCAGGACCAGCCTGAGATTGCACGGAATACGTCAGGAGGCCATCTTTGGACTTGCTGATCCTAAGCCCGCCCTGCTCGAGTACGACACCGCTCGATACTGAATCGAGGATCATTTTTTTCCCGTTGGCCAGTGTGAGTACAGCATGGTTCCCACCCGGCAAAATACGGGCCGTGCTGCGCCGATGGCTGTCTGCACCTACCGGGCTGCTCCGGTAAATCATGAATAAGCCCACCATGGCAAACACCACCGCCGCGGCAGCTGCAAACCGGTATCCTTTCCAGGGGCGGCGACCGGTGGGCAGGTTGGAACGAACCGCAGCCAGATCGGCCTCAAGTTCGGCAGGACTTAATTCGGGTCCCGCCTGGGGCTGCCAGTGCAGGTACCAGGTTTCCACCAGCCGGCGTTCTTCGGGGCTGCATGTTCCCGCACGGTATTTTTCAAATAGTTGGTCGATCTCTTGATTGGTCATCTGAGGAAGGTGCTCATACACCTGTTATATAGAGAAGACGGCAAGCATGACCTGAGGGGGTAGAAGAATTTTATATTTTTTTAGAAAAAAGCTTAACCGGCGTGCCGCGGTTTGTTTCGGGCAGGGTGATGACTTTCGACCACCGGCTGGCGGCGAAAACTCAGGATCGTTTAACCTTCCGAAAAGCTGTATTTGCTGTGAACAGCAGATTACTGCCGGCGGCCGAAAGCCGGTCAGCGACCTTGTACCTACAGCAGCGTAAAAAACGTACCGAGTTTTGGCCTCAGTATCTTCAGTGCATTGTTGATTTGTTTGCGTACGGTCTGCTCGCTGATATTGAGTGCTTCGGCAATTTGCCTGTGAGAGAGGTTTGCCTTGCGGCTCAGCTCGAAAACCTCGCGCATTTTGCCTGGCAACGCCGAGACCTCTGTTTCGATCAGTTGAATAAGCTGCTTTTGCCTGATCAGGTGATCGGTTACGTTGTGGCCTTCATTAAAAACGGCACGAAAAGATGAGCGGAATACCTCCCGGACCTGCAAGTGTTCGCACCGGTCGATTACCCGGTTTCTGACAGCCGTATAGAGGTAAACTTTCAGGCCCTTGTTCAACAGGAGTTCCCTGCGCCGGTTCCAGAGGGCCAGAAAAATTTCCTGGACCAGGTCACGGCATTCTTCACGGTTGCGCAGGCGCTTCCAGGCATGCATGTACAGGAGGCCACTGTAACGTTCGTAGATTACGTGGTATGCAGCATGGTCATTCCTGGCAAGCAGGTCCAGCAGTTCTTCATCAGAAAATTCCTGGTATGACATATTTGGCTGTATACAGATGACGAATATAACAGAAAAATAAAATTTGCGAAACATCCCGCTTGATTTAGCTACTAATTCGTTTTATGTCCAGCTTCATAGCGCAGTTACAATCCCTTACCTTAAAAAGCGCGCCGCAGGCTTTTTTACGGTAACTTTTCTTTTACATCGCGATGGCAAAGCTCCCTTTACAGTAAAAATGCGCCGATTCCAGCCGGCTACGGCCTCGCGATGGCAGGTCTGAGTAGATACAGTCTCTTAAATGCTTTCAAAATGTTTCATTTATTTCCATTTATGGCGGAAAATCGTGATTTTAGCCATTCCCGGCGTACACATGAAGCGTACAGGAACCCAAACTAAACCACCTTATCAAAAAACAAACAATGAAAAACACAAATGACGAACCAAGGCGTAAGTTTATCACCCGTTTCGCCGCAGGCGTAGTGGGCGCTTCGCTTTTCCCGAACATCATTACCGCAGCCGACCGAAAAAAAAATTACACGGCCATGCTGCGTGAGAAAGAACGTTACGCTGCAAATGACCAGATCCAGATCGCACTGATCGGCGCAGGTGGCATGGGTACGGCCGATGCTTCAACAGCCGTAACCGTTCCGGGTGTGAAGCTGGTCGCTGCCTGCGACCTCTACGACGGCCGCCTGCGCAGTGCAAAAAGGCATTGGGGCAATGACATCTTTACTACCCGAGACTATCGCGAAATCCTTGAACGCAGCGACATCGACGCTGTCATTATCGGAACGCCTGACTTTTGGCACAAGCAGATCTCTGTAGAGGCCATGAACAAAGGCAAATCGGTGTATTGCGAAAAACCGATGGTTCATGACATCGCTGAGGGGCCGGCAGTTGTTGAAGCGCAGCGCAAAAACCGGAAAACGGTTTACCAGGTGGGCAGCCAGGGCGTAAGCTCACTGGGCAATGAAAAAGCCAAAGCGCTGCTTAAAGATGGTGCCATTGGCAAGCTGAATTATGCGGAAGGGTTCTGGGCGCGCATGTCGCCGACCGGTGCATGGCAGTACCCGATCCCGGCAGATGCCTCGCCTGAGACTGTAGGCTGGGACACATACCTGCAAAACACAACCAAACGCAAGTTCGATCCGCTGCGTTTTTTCCGTTGGAGAAATTACCGTGACTATGGCACAGGCGTTTCGGGCGATCTGTTCGTACATCTTTTTTCCAGTCTGCATTTCATCACCAATTCAATGGGTCCTGAGCAGATCCAGGCAACCGGCGGCCTCCGTTACTGGAAAGATGGCCGTGAAGTACCCGATATTATGCTGGGTATGTTCGACTACCCTGAAAATGACCTGCACCCGGCCTTCAATTTGTCGCTCCGCGTGAACTTTGTGGACGGCACAGGCGGCACCAATTACCTGCGTATGGTAGGCAGCGAAGGTTCAATGACGGTTGAGTGGGACAAAGTAACGCTTTACCGCAACCGGAACATCGTCGATGAAAACGATCCGCTTGCTGCTGCCAATAAACAGGCATCGAACAGCGGCGGCAGTACTTATACATACTCCCGCAAACAAATGCTTGCTCCCGACCAGACGGTTTATAAAGCCGAAGAAGGTTACAAGGGCGCACACTTTGACCATTTTTACAACCTGTTCAATGCCATGCGTACCGGCGGCAAAGTTGCTGAAGATGCCTTGTTCGGTTACCGGGCGGCAGCGCCCGCACTGCTGTGCAACGACAGCTATTTTAACAAAAAGGTCATTAAGTGGAACCCGAAAGACCTTAAGGTCGTTAAATCTTAAGAACAAGCAGATGAAGAAAAAATTATGGCTGTTCCTTGCTTTCGCGACCACCCTTGGCGGCGCTGCAAGTGCGCAAAAACAAAATACATTAAGTAAAAAAGAAAAAGCTGCCGGCTGGGAACTACTTTTCAATGGGAAGGACCTGTCTGGCTGGCGCATGTTCAGAGACAAACCGGCAGATTGCTGGGAAGTTGTTGACGGCACTTTACACTGCAAAGGCAGCAAAACCGATAAGTCAGACCTGCGCGCAGACATCATTACGCAAGGGCAGTTCGGCGACTTTGAGTTCACCGCCGACTGGAAACTTGGTCCGCAGGGCAACAGCGGTATCCTGTATCGCGTGAGTGAGGATTTCGAAAGGACCTATATGAGCGGCCCGGAATACCAGCTGATCGATGACAATAATTTTCCGGGAAAGCTGGAGCCATGGCAAAAAACAGGCGCCAATTATGCGATTAACCCGCCGCTGGTGGAGGCCGCCAAACCTATTGGCCAATGGAACACAACCAAGATCATTGTCAGGAACAACCATGTTGAGCACTGGCTGAATGGCAAGCTGACCGCAGAATACACTTTTCACAGCGATGACTGGAAAAAGAAAAAGGCAGAAGGCAAATGGAAAAACACCAAAAGTTATGGCATGAGCCCGGTCGGACACATTGCCCTGCAAGACCATGGGGCGGGTGTTTGGTTCAAAAACATCAAGATCAGGAAGATTTAATATGAAAAGCGGTTGCCCCGTTCGAAACAACCAGTGATCATAAAATTAAAAAGCCTCAGTTCTGATTCAGAATTGAGGCTTTTCTTGTAACGATCTTCCTGGAATGCTACACGCCTACCACTGTTTCCTTGCGGATCGATTCATCGCAGGCAAAGGCAACTTTCAGGCTGTTGACCGCATCGGCAGTAGCTTCACTCAGGTCCAGGTCTTCTACGATGGCTTTCAGGAAATGGCGCTGCTCCCGGTTGCACAGTTCCTGGTGGTCGGGTTCATCGCTCATGTCGAACCAGGTATCTTCTGCGGCAAATTTTCCTTCGGCGTTAAGCCTAGCCGAGTGCAGTCGCAGGGACTCTGTTTTGGTGTGTGCGTCGATTTCATCAGATTTACCTTCGCTGGTTGCGTTTTTGGCCACGATAGACACGGAGCCATCCGGCCCGATCACATCTTTCACAAAAAACGCGGTCTGGCTCATCATGGGTCCCCAGCCCGCTTCATACCACCCCACTGAGCCGTCGGCAAATGTGAGCTGCAGCTGGCCGTAATTGTAGTTGTCTGCCGGCACGTCGTTGCTGAGCCTCGCGCCAATGGCATGAACCCTGACCGGATTCGAGCGCGTCATCTGACACATGACGTCGATGTAATGCACGCCGCAGTCAACGATCGGACTCAGGCTGTTCAGCAGGTTGCGGTGCACCTCCCACTGACCTGCCTGGCTTTGCTGGTTCAGGTTCATGCGCATCACGAGCGGTTTGCCCAGGCCTTGTGCAAGCTCGATAAATTTCTGCCAGGATGGGTGATAGCGTAAAATATAGCCGACAAGCAGCTTCTTCCCTGCATGACGGGCGGCTTCGGCGATGCGCAGGGCACCTTCAGGCGTGTCTGCCAGCGGCTTCTCAAGGAAGACGTGACAGCCCTGGCTGAATGCCGCAATGGCATAGGGCTCGTGCGTGTCTGGGTAGGTCGAGATACAGACCGCATCGGGCGTAGTTTCTTCGAGCGCTACAAAATAGTCGTCAAATAACGGGTAATTGGCATTTAAAGTGACATTAAGCCTTTGTTTGCTGTCGCCGCGAGCTACAAGCCCGCATATCTCGAAAGCGTCCATTTCGTGGTAGGCCCGCGCATGAGATGCACCCATATTGCCGCAGCCCACCACCAATACGCGAATTTTTTTTCCAGTTTCCATCAGCAGCAATTAAACGCCAAGGGTCCACCCCTGTCTGTATTCTCTCTTTATGTATTGATTAGCCGCCTCGAAATTCGTTACGCGGATATTCTGGCTGTCCCAGATCATTTTCAGATCGCGGCCCGGGTAGCTATACCCTTTGCCGTCTGCACGCGCTTCGCGAATGTCAAAACCGCGAATGGCCAGGTTGGCAATAAGCAGTGTTTCGGTAAGCGGGCCTGCAATTTCGAACGGCGAGCTCATCTTCATTTTGCCATAGCCGGCCAGGCAGCCTTCTACCCATTGACCATAGTGACCTTCGGCGCCGCCCGGTACACGTTCTATTGTTTTTTTGGTGCGGGCCTGGGCGGTCCGGCTGGTTGGCAGCAGTCTTGGGTTTGATCCATATACATCACAGATCATTTTACCACGCGTACCGATAAATAACACCCCGTTGTCGCCAAAACGTTCATTTGCTTCGAGTTCTGCCGGGCGCTCAGGCTTGATGCCGCCGTCCATCCAGTGCAGGGTCAGGTCGCCCTTTGTTTTCTTGGTTTTTGCATAGGTCATGACGACATGGCTCGAAGGCGGGCAGCTTTCAGGAAAGTACCCCCGTTTAAATTCATCGACATATACACTGCCGACACTGCATTGCACATCTTTCGGATACTGCAGGTCCAGGATCCTGAATGGTGGTTCGACGAGGTGGCAACCCATATCGCCCAGCGCACCGGTACCAAATTCCCACCAGCCGCGCCAGTTAAAAGGGACCAGTTTTTCAACGTAACGAAGGTCGCGCGCCGTACCGAGCCACAGGTTCCAGTCCAGCTCTTTTGGTATCTGTGCTGCGGGCTCCGGCCAGGATATTCCCTGCGGCCACAAAGGCCGGTCGGTCCAGCAGTAGACCGTTTCTACCTTTCCGATCTGACCATCGTCCAGCCACTCCTGCAGTTGCCGCACACCATCACCTGAAGCGCCCTGGTTGCCCATCTGGGTAACGACTTTGTAGCGCTGCGCAGCTTCTGTCAGCTTACGGGCCTCGTAAATGTCGTGTGTAAGGGGTTTTTGCACGTACACGTGTTTGCCCAGCTGCATGGCAGCCATGGTTTGCACAGCATGGTTGTGGTCTGGTGTGGATACAGACACGGCGTCAATGTGGCGGTGCTCCTTGTCGAGCATTTCACGGTAGTCCTTGTAGTACTTGGCCCGCGGAAAATTGCGGATGCTGTTGGCCGCGCGACGGTCATCGACATCGCAAAGAAAAGCGATATCAGCCTTTCCCGTTTTGGCGAAAGAGGCGATGTCAGACTGGCCTTTGCCACCTACACCGATGCCCGCTACCTGCAGGCGGTCGCTGGGTGCCAGGTAGCCCTTACCGCCCAGTACATGCCTGGGTACGATCATAAAACCCGCGGCAGCTACCGCCGCGTGCTTGATGAAATTTCTTCTGGAATTTTCTTGGTTCTTTGTGTGTTTTGAAGGTTTCATGGCTTTTTAAAACAGTTTGTTTCAATTTGTTGCTATTTGCTAAATTGTCGATTTTGAGCCAGACAGAAAAATAAAGTTTGATTTAACAGCGACGCCGCAGATCTCTGCATGCAGCCTACGCCCATATGCCAGGCCGAACCTGAGACTATCGCTACAGTGAGGGCCGTAGGGTCAGTGAAAACGGAACCTCTACATGGTCCGTTGAATGTTTCAGTATCAATTGCGCGGCCCGCCTGCCCAGGCTGCCGAAATCGGTCGACAGGGTGGTGATCCCGCTGGCGATGATCTTTTTAAGCGGGGTTTCATTGTAAGAGATGACGCCGACATCACGGCCCATCTCCAGGCCCTGCGCCATAACCCGCTCAACAAGCAGCACCAGGTCATCTTCCATCAGGTTAATATACACCTCTCCTTTCGCGATCGGTTCTTCGTCGAGTTTGCTGATCACACTGTGCTCAAAAGCATATTGCTGACAGAAACGGTAAAAGCCACGCAGAATTTCTACCGGAAAATAACTGCGTTTGGGGAAAATGATTTTGATCGTATGGTATTTGCTCAGCCTTTCGCGGGCCTGCTCCAGCGCGCCATAAATGTCTTTTTCGAAGTTTTCATAAACCGCCGCATACTGCCCGTCTATACCCGGCAGTTTCTTATCGAGTATAACCAGCTTGTTCTTGGGCAGTGCATTGATCAGCGCGACGGCATTTTCATCGCCATCAATGAAATGGGGAATAATGACGAGGTGTGAATAATCCTGTGCGCGGCCGGTAAGCAGCTTTTTGAACAATGCAAAATCATTGTTGTAGATATAAAAATCAACTGTTACCCCATCGCCGAGCGCTTCGATAAAAGCATCGTAAATGAGTTTTTTATGATAACTCAGTTTATTGAACAGCAGGAAAACCCGTAACTTTTGCTTGAACGCGTCGTTGCAAATGTAATAGCCCTTTCCCGGCACGGAAGCCAGGATACCGATCTTTTTCAAATACCGGTAACCCTTCTCTGCTGTATCGCGGGAAATTTCCAGCTGAAAGCTCAGCTCATTGATAGAGGGCAGCATATCGTCCTTTTTCAGCTTGCCAGACTCAATGGCAGCAACGACCGAGTTACACAACTGCATGTACTTGGGTGTGGCGCTGTAATCGTCAACGGAAAGAAATTGGATGCTCTGTTCGGGTTTCATTGCGGCGACAAGTCTGGACGAAAGATCAGGATTTTTTTTGAATGATTCAGATCAGCGGAATTTAGCGGTCTGCCGCCCGTGCATAATATTTCAAGTCTATCATGTTGCTGGGAAGCGATTTGCTATTCCAGTGGGGGTGAATGCAAACGGCCGCTCCCATGGCGGTAGCCTGGGCCATTGATGCTGCATACACCTCCTGCCCGGGAAACAAGAGGCTGATCAGGTTCATGTAGACGTCGTTCTTGCCAAAGCCTCCGTCTACAAAGATGCGGCGCACCGGCGTTTTCAATACCAGGCGCGTACTTTGTTCCTGCTGCAGCGCAATATCGATCATCAGCGCATGGTAGGCCTCGGCATCATCGCTGAAACGGCCTGGCTCTTGTCCTGTGAAAAGCGGTTCGACGGGCTGCCGGCCCGCCAGCCTAAAACGGAAGCGTTCTTCCAGGCGGCCAAGCACCTGCGGATCAAACCGCAAATGCCGGTACTTTGCCGCCGGCTGGGCAAAAAAGCCCGCGAGCCGCTTCAGTTCCTGCTCATGCTGGTAACCTGCAAATAACCGGGCAGCTTTTACCGGCTTGCCCTTATACTGGAGGTAACACAGGCAGTCCTGCTCCAGATCACCTGCTGAAAGCGGACTGTGATCGAACGGGTTAAGCGTAATGCACCAGGTGCCGGTTGAGATCAGCACGAATGGCTCCTGGAAATTGATCAGGTACGGGATCAGCGCCGAGGAGCTGTCGTGAAGTCCCGTCCCCACCTTAAGCCCGCTGCCCGGAAAAACGGCCGGGTATACCTCATCTGCGGGCACGATCGGCGCCAGTTTTTCCCTGATCCCTTCTTTTGCTACCCACGGATGGTAGCTGGCGGCTGCAAAATCCCACAAATTGGTATGACAGCCAATGCTTGTCAGGTCGCTGCAAGGTATGCCGGTAAGCAGAAAACTCATGTATTGCGGAAGATGCAGCGCATAGGCCACTTTTTCAAATACTTCTGGCCGTTCATGTTTCAGCCGGTAAAGCTGCATGCCTGAATTCAGGCTTCCAAGTACCGGCGAAGCCGTAGCCGTGGCGAATGCCGCCTGGCCGCCGTACTGCTCGTAAAACCGTTCTTTCAGCTTTTCCGGATAGGGTTTGAGGTAATTGTACAGCGGTGTAAGCGGCCTGCCCTCGTTATCCGTATAAACAAAGCTCGCCCCGTAAGTAGAAAAATTTACAGCCTTGACAGTAAACTCATTAAGCTTTCCAATCTCACGTAACGAGTCAAATACAGACAGCCGCAGGCCGTCCAGATTTTCGCAGGCATCGCCGTCTTCATCGGTTACTTCAAGGAAACGGGCAGCCCGTTCGTAAACCAGCTGGTAATCTTCATCAAAAAGCAGCAGCTTCTTGTTTGTTTTTCCAACATCAAATATGGCAACAACGGGTTTTTGCATGTTCGCAGCAGGCTTTGTAAATATTAAAGTCCGGTTGCGATCGCATCTGACCCGCGTCTGGCTGTCAGCTCATTCCGTATGCCCAGGGTACGGAACGCCCCTACCGGGTCCAGCGCCCCGTTTTCGCGCAGCCTTGCCTCTGCAACCAGCGGCCGCACATCGGTCCGGTAGGCTGCCTGCAGAATTTCCTGGCAGCGAACCGTGTCGTTTTCCTGCTGAGCGACCTGTAGTGCTGGACGGTCAACCAGCAACGCCTGCGCATATGCAATCTTGATGGCTTCTACTGACTGCAGCAGGTCTTCGATGGGGTCCTTCACATTGTGCGAAGCATCGATCATCCAGCCTATGGCCGTTGCATGGTCCATTTGCCGCTGGTCCATCCCCTCTACCAGTTCGCAGAAAATCAGAAACAACTGGTAGGGATTGATGCTTCCTACAGTCAGGTCATCATCGCCATACTTGGAGTCGTTGAAATGAAAGCCCGCCAGTTTGCCCTCCATGAGCAGCAGCGAAACGATCTGTTCAATATTCGTGTTCGGCAGGTGGTGGCCCAGATCGACCAGCGTAGCCGCTTTCGGACCAAGTTTATTGGCCAGCAGCAGCGATTGGCCCCAGTCGCCAATGGTCGTTGCGTAAAAATTGGGTTCGAAAGGTTTGTACTCGATCCACAGCTGCCAGTCTGCGGGCAACGCGGCATAGATCTCCTGCAGGCTTTCGAGCGTGTTCTGGAAGGCCCGGCGAAAATTGAGCTGTCCGGGAAAATTCGAGCCGTCAGAGAGCCAGACAGAAAGTGCTTTTGAACTCAGCGCTTCGCCCTGCCTGATTACCTCGATATTGTGCCTGACCGCCTGCTTTCGCACTGCGCTGTCTACATGGTGCAGCGACCCGAATTTATAGCTAAGCGGCTGCCCGGGCTGGTCCTGGAACGTATTCGAATTGACGGCATCAAAACGAAGGCCCCAGGCCCCGGCTTCAGCCCGTATCGCTTCGACGTCATCGGGCACGTCCCAGGGAATATGAAGTGACATGGAGCCGCCCGAACGGTTCAAAGCATGCAGCACCCCTACATCTGCTATCTTTTCGCTGAGGTTGCGCGGTTCGCCGCCACCCGAAAACCGTCCGAAACGGGTTCCGCCCGTACCAAGCGCCCAGCTCGGAATGGCTACCTGAAATTTACGCAGCTTTGCCAGCACATCGGCTGTTGAACTGAGCTGGCCCGCGAGAAATTCAAAACGATGACGGTGCGCAGCCAGCTGACGCTCGTTCAGGGATTGTATCTTTTCTGTGAGTTGCATGTCTTCTCCTTGTTTAACGTGTAAAAGCCATGGCTACGCCGCCATCAACGTTGAGCGCGTTCCCGGTCGATTTGCTCATAAGCCCGCCTACGAATACAAAACAGGCATTGGCAATATCTTCCGGAAGAATGGTTTTGTTGAGCAAGGTACGTTTTGCATAGTATGCCGGCAACTCTTCTACACTGATTCCGTAAGCTTTTGCCCGGCCTTCGGCCCAGCCGCCCGCCCAGATGTTGGAGTCGGCAATAACGGCGTCAGGATTAACAGCGTTTACACGGATCCCATCGGGACCCAGTTCTGCGGCCAGAAGTCTGCTCAGGTGAGCCTGCGCCGCTTTGGCCGAGCCGTAGCCTGCGTTGTTGGGACCGGCAACAATAGCATTCTTGGATACGATATTCAAAATATCCCCGCCGGTTTGCTGTTTGCGCATACAGGCCACAACTGCTTTTGACACCATAAACTGTCCTTTAACCAGGATGTCGTACAGGCGGTCCCATTCTTCGATCGTGTGCTCGGCAACAGAACGGGAGATACTGATGCCCGCATTGTTGACCAGGATGTCGACACCGCCAAAAGTCAATGCGGCCGTCTCCAATGCCACGTCGATGCTGGCCTGGTCTGTTACGTTGAGCGGCGATGCTGCTACGGCGTCGGCACCG
Organism: Pedobacter yulinensis; assembly: GCF_003029735.1. Classification (GTDB taxonomy): domain Bacteria; phylum Bacteroidota; class Bacteroidia; order Sphingobacteriales; family Sphingobacteriaceae; genus Pedobacter; species Pedobacter yulinensis. The sequence goes on along the minus strand of NZ_KZ686269.1, from coordinate 514,878 downwards.
AACAGACTTCTGAATAAGCCGGCTGTTTCAGCAATCCTTTCTTCGTCTATATCGTTGATCAGAACACAGGCACCTTCTTCAGCAAACTTGCGCGCAATGGCGCGCCCTATACCGCCTCCGCTTCCGGTTACAAGCGCCACGCGGCCTGTTAAAGGCTTTGGCCTGGGCAGTCGCTGCAGTTTTGCTTCCTCCAACAGCCAGTATTCAATATCAAAAGCTTCCTGCCTGGGTAATGCCGTATAGGCCGAAATGGCTTCTGCGCCGCGCATCACATTGATGGCGTTGGCATAGAATTCTGCGGCAACCCGGGCGGTCTGTTTGTCTTTAGCAAAACTGAACATGCCTACCCCAGGGTAAAGAATGATGACGGGATTTGCGTCGCGCATCGCAGGGCTGTTGTCATGACGGCAGCTTGCATAATACCCTGCATACATTTCGCGGTAGGCCTTGAATGCCGGCAGCAATTCCTCGTGCAGGGTTTCGCGCGAGAGGTCGGCGTCTGCAGGGAGGTCGAGCACGAGCGGGCTGATCTTAGTACGTAAAAAGTGATCCGGGCAACTCGTTCCCATGGGCGCCAGCCGCCCGAGATCGTTTGAATTGATAAATTCAAGTACCCGGGCCTCATCGGTAAAATGCCCGATCATGGGCTGTGCCGATGAACAGAGGCCGCGCAACACAGGTGCCAGTGCAGCTGCCTGTTTGAGCCGGAGGTCTGATGGGAGGCTGTTGAGCTTTTGCCCCCCGAAAACCGGCCGGCGTTTACCCAGGCTGCCCTCTATATAGGCTGCACACGCCTCAATAACCTCAAGCGTATTCAGATAACTCTCGTATGCCGAGTCGCCCCAGGTGAAAAGGCCGTGCGAACCAAGCATAATGCCCCTGATGCCAGGGTTAGCGGCCAGGCAGGCCCGCAGCTGCAGGCCGAGGTCGAAGCCGGGTCGCTGCCAGGGCACCCAGCCAATGGTTCCCCCAAAAAGCTCTTTGGTCAGGCGTTCGCCATCTTCGGCTGCCGCAATGGCAATGGCCGCATCGGGATGAAGGTGGTCAATGTGCCTGAACGGTAGAAACGCGTGCAAAGGTGTATCGATAGAAGGCGCTTTTGAGTCGAGGTCAAAAATACAGTGGTTAAACAGTCCCACCATTTCGTCCTCCTGTTCAATGCCCCGGTAACGGCTTTCCAGGCTATGCAGCCTGTTCAGGTAGAGTGCTGCAAGTCCGCTTTTTTTCAGGGTACCAAGGTCTCCGCCCGATCCCTTCACCCACATGACCGGTGTCGGCTCGCCGGTCAGGGGATCGGGAGCTGTAACCTTGCATGATGTATTACCCCCGCCGTAATTGGTGAGTCGCAGGTCTGCGCCAAGCAGGTTGGACCGGTAAATCAGCAAACCGACCTCATCCCCCCCAAGCCGGGCAGCTTCCGCATCATCCCATAGATAACTTACATGTTTAAAGCGATTTAAATTTGGAGACATATTTTATCTGTTTATCTTATTTTATTGAATTTCCATAGCCAACCACAAGGACTGACAAAATGATGAGCGTAATGCCCGCGCTAACCGTGAGGTAGGTTTTGCGCGACACGCCGCGCCACTCGCGTAAAACAATGCCCCATAAGTTTGCGATCAGGATAATGAAGGCCATGTGTAAAATCCAGGAGCTGGCGCCATTGCCAAGTTTGCTTTCGCCCATACCGTAAAAGAAAAACTGCAGGAACCAGGTTGTACCGGCCAGTGCAGAGAACATATAGTTGCGCAGCAAGGGTGTTTTACGATTGCTGTAATCGCCAAATGTCTTGTTTCTGAAGTTGAGAATAAGGCACCACACCAGGTTGGTGGTCAGGCCTCCCCATAACACGATGACATAGGTGACATTGTTCTGGAACAGGAATTCGCCCGCACCCGGGTTTAAGCCTTTCCACCAGTTGTTTGCCTCATTGGCCATCTGTTTGCCGGCATCAATACCGAAGGCAAAACATGCACTGAGCAAACCGGAAATGATGGCAACAGTTAAGCCTAGTCCGATCTTAAACTCGGCGTTTTGGCTGCCGCCGGATGTGGCGAGCTCGCGGTCTTTCATGGCGCCCGCTTTGCCGCATACAATGATACCGAGCACACAGATGGCCAGCCCCGCCAGCACAAGCTGACCCCAGCTGCTGCTCAGCATGGCCGAGAAGCTGTCTTTGCCGGCCTGCGGGTAAAAATCGTAATAGATCGACGGAACCAGGGCGCCGAAAACCGAACAAAGACCGAGAATGATGGAACTGCCCAGTGCAACGCCCAGGTAACGAACGCCAAGGCCATAGGTTAGACCGCCTATGCCCCAAAGCAGGCCAAAAATATAGGTAGGCACCAGCACTGCCGCCGGCGTATGGCCTATGATCGCAGTAAAATCAGGAATGGTAAGCCAGGCAGCCAGGGGTGGGACGATGAGCCAGGAAAAAAGACCGCCAACGATCCAGTAACTTTCCCAGGCCCAGCCCTTAACCTTCTTATAGGGAATATAAAAACTCCCCGAGGCGAAACCACCGATAAAGTGAAAAACAACACCTAAAATAGCTTGCATAGGTTATATAAATGGTTAAAACGAATATAACCGCTTTACAACCTGCCGCCATCATGTACCGTCATGGGTTTTGTACGAATGCCTGGCTCAACGTTTTACGGTAGGCCCATCGACCACCAGCTTTCCTTTTTTATCAATACGCATTTTATCAATGAATACCAGGCGTTTATGACCGGTTTCAGGCGTGCGCCCATGGTATACACAATACATGGTGCGGCCGTCCGCCGCCCACGTAACGCTATTGTGACCAGTGCCGCTGACTTGTCCATTTTTTTGCAGTACCGGGTTGTCTGGCGATTTTTTAAATAAACCAAGCGGACTTTTTCCGGTTGCATAGCCCACAGCGTAGTTCTCGCCATCAAAATTGTTGGCCGAATACATCATGTAGTAAAGGTTCTTGTGTTTGAAAATGTAAGAACCCTCTGTCCAGCGGCGGTTTGCTTCGCGCGAAGTCACCGACCTGCTTTCCCAGGCGGTAGCGGGATCATTTTTTACCGGCGGCCTGAGCAGCAGCACGGGTTCGCCAATGGTGCCGCTAAAATCGGGCTTCAGCTCTACACCGTATACCCAGCTCTCTTCCACCTCATTGTACCAGCCTTTGGCTTTTGCCCAGGCTGCGACCTCGCTCTCTACCGGATGTTTGTAACAGCAGCGGGAATAGTACAGGTATACCCGCCCCTTGTCGAACAACACGTTTGCGTCAATTATCGGGTAGCCCGGATCAAACACGGGCCTATCATTCAGATCAGTAAAGGGACCGGTTGGTTTGTCTGAAACCGCCACCCCGATCCTGAAGTTTTCTTTTTCGTTGGTGGGATTATGTTTCCATTGGGCGCTGTAAAAAAGGTAGTATTTGTTCTCAACTTTATAGACCTCCGGCGCCCAGAATGCCCCGTTACCCCAGCCATTTTTATTATCATGAAAATACACCTGGCCTTCAGGTTTCCAATTCTTCAAGTCGCGGGAAGAATAAGCCGAAAAGCCCTGCTTCGCACCGCCCCCGGTTCCGTACATGTAATATGTACCGGAGCCGTCATGCAATACGTACGGGTCGCCAAAAGCAACTGGCAAAGGATTGTTACTGGATTGCGCCTGCACCGCCGGTATTGTCGTAGCAGACAAAGCAAACACGCAGAACGCCGTATAAATTATATGCTTAAAACTCTTCATATCAATTCTTAATGCGATTTATCTATTGAAAACCTGTAACTGGAACGGTGCGCATAGCGTTTACCCGGGTTCAGCACAGTCGTGGGGAAATCCGGGCGGTTTGGCGCGTCTGGAAAGTGCTGCGGCTCCAGTGCCAGTCCGCCGCGGTATACATCTCTCGCGCCCGAACGTAACTCCGTCCTGCCCTGAAAGAAATTACCGCTGTAAAACTGCATACCCGGCTGGTCTGTCCAGATCGACATCACCACCCCGCTTTTATCGCCGGTTAGCCGCAGCGCTGGCTGCGAGCCTGTCATGACTTTTTTGCTGAGTACAAAGTTATGGTCGTAGCCCTGGCCGTACCTGAGCTGTTCATTTTCTGCGTCGATATCAGTGCCTATGGTTTTTTCGGCCGTAAAATCGAAAGGCGTACCGGTCACGGTTGCAATGGGCCCGTCAGGAATTAGGTCCTTGTTAACCGGCGTGTAGGCTGCTGCGTTCATCCAGAGCTTATGTGCCATGGCATCACCTGAGCCATTCAGGTTGAAATAACTGTGGTTGGTCAGGTTCAGCACTGTGGCCTGGTCTGTAGTGGCATAATAAACGACATCAAGCCTGTTGTCATGGCCAACTTTGTAAACGATGGTCACGCGAAGCGTGCCCGGATAACCTTCTTCCCCATCAGGCGAAACATAACTGAGTTCGACCGTGCGGCTGTCGGTTTTTCGCGCTTGCCAATACACATCGCTAAAGCCTTTCCTGCCGCCATGCAACGAGTTGGGGCCATTGTTCCGGCTAAGCGTGTAAGTCCTACCGCCAAGGCTGAAAATGCCCTTGGCGATGCGGTTGCCAAAACGTCCCACCACCGGCCCGTAGTACTTGGCTTTTGGCTGCGTATATTCTTCAGGTGTATTAAACCCAAGTACCACGTCTACAGGCCTGCCATCTTTTCCCGGCACCACCAGGCTTGTGATGCGTGCGCCGAAATTGCAGATCGTGACAGACATGCCGCGCTTATTTCCGATCGTCAGGAAATAGGGTTTTTGAGCCGAAGAGCTGCTGCTACTAGCTTGTGCGCGTACGGCGGTGCCGACTGCCAGCAAGAAAACGAAAATGTAGAGCTGTTTCATGTTGTGTTATTTTTCGCCCGATGGCCTCGCGAGAGGCTGACCTGCGGGTACCGGCTGGCCAAACACCGGTTGGCCCGATTTGTCCCAGGTAAAGGGCTGCAGGCGCAGGTCCCGGTTCCAGTTGTGTCTTTCATCAAGTTTAGCATGGTAAAATATCCACCATTCTTTCCCGTCGGGAGATGTCGTGAAACTCGCATGCCCCGGGCCCGGCACCTGGGCAGTACCCCGGAATACCGGCCCCTTTTTGATCCAGTTGCTTTTATTCAGCGGCGAAAGGTTTTCATTTTTGAGCATCAGCTGGCCCAGTCGGTAATCTTTGGTCCAGGATTCGCGCGTGGAATAAATGATAAAGGTCTTCCCCTTGCGCTGCAGAAACTGAGGCCCTTCGTTGAGGTCAAGCGTCCCGCCTGTTTCCCACTCTTCTTCCGGACGTGATATTTCGACCCGCGGCGAGCTAATGGTCCAGGGATTGGTCATCGAGGCAATGTAAAGCCGCTGGCTCGTCTTATCTGTAGCTGCATTGCGTTCCCACCCAGACCATACTGCATAAAGTTTTCCTTTAATATTTGCAACGGTAAGATCTATAGCCCAGATCGTTTTGACGTAATCACGCTCATCAATTCCTGTACGCAATATACCTTTGTCTGTATAAGCGCCTTGCGGATCGTCGGTAACAGATTCAAGCACACCCGAACGCTGGTTGATGTAAGGAGGTCCCGATTTCCCGGCAGCATAATAGATGTACCAGCGGTTACCGATGCGGTGCAGTTCTGGTGCCCAGATGCAGTCACGGTTCCAGCCGCTTTCAGGAGCCTGCCAGACGGTGACCCTTTTGCCCGGCTCGGTCAGGCTGGCCGATTTGCTTACGGTAATTCCCGGCCGGCGGCCATTGCCCCCGCCGGTGGCCAGGCAAACATAATACTGGTTACCATCGCGAATTACCCAGGGGTCAGCCCCTTTGGCAATGGGATTTTTGAATGTGCTGCTGCCAGCCGCAGCGGCTGGCGGATTGTTCCTGGATGCACAGGATAAAAAGAGTGCTGCAAGCAGGAATAAAGGTAAAATTCTCATGGTCAGGTTAACGGTTGTTTGTGTGCTGCCGTAAATATAACATTTCTGTCATTGACGCAGCCGGTCTTCGGCAGTGACTTTGCGCCAGTCTGCCAGTTTCTTTTTCAGAATGGCCAGACGTCCTGGTTCGCGGGCGGCCAGGTTGTGCTGTTCTGACCGGTCTTTTGCCAGGTTATACAGCTCATCGTGCCGGTCGTCGTAAAACTCGATCAGCTTCCAGTCGCCCAGGCGAACACTGCCCGCAGACCGCCCGCCAAGGAAATGCGGCTTATCAAGCGGATAGTACCAGTAAAAAGGTCGCTCGGGCTGCTTCAGCGAAGGGTTGCGTAGCAGGCCGGCAACCGACATTCCGTCAAACTGCTGGTTATTCGGGCTTGCTGAAACCAGCTCCATCAGGGTCGGGTAAAAGTCAATCGTACTCACGGGCGCTGGGATAATCGAAGCTTTCGGAAACAGCTTAGGGTTCCAGATCAGGAAGGGTTCAGTGACGCCGCCTTCATACAACATGCTTTTGCCGCCGCGCAGCGGGCGGTTGCTGGTAATGGTGGTCTCGCCTCCGTTATCGCTGGTAAAAATAACGATGGTGTTTTTATCAATACCCAGCTTCTTCAGTTTCTCCATGATCATTCCGACGCCCTGATCGACCACATACAGCTGCGCGGCCAGGTGCGGATTGTTATGTTTTGCACGGGAGTCGGCAGGCCAGCGCCTGTAAACATCGCCTGTCGGGTTCTCTTTTGTAGCGGGAGCTGTGCCGGCACCTTTTTTATTTTTAAAATGCCTGACCAGCTCAGGTTTGCCATGAACCGTTGTATGAACCGCATAATGACTCAGATAAAGAAAGAAAGGCTGTTTCTGGTGGCGGTCAATGAAATCTAGCGCCTCCTGGTTCTGCCGGTCAGTAATGTATTCATGATCTCCGGGCAGGCGTTTCTGAATGTCCTTATTGAACAGGTACGGATGAAAATACCAGCCTTCTGCAATGCCTTCATTCTCGCTGACCAGTACTTCGTCAAAACCATGCTGGTCGGGGAGCGTCTCTTCGGGTGCTCCTGCCCGTACGTATCCTGAAAGATGCCATTTGCCCACAATGCCTGTTCGGTAACCATTTGCCCGGAACATTTCAGCGAGCGTGGTTTCGGCGGTATCAAGGTGTTTGCCCGCATTGGGCCGGAGGTAATCGGTTATATCAAGCCTGGCCGGGTGTTTCCCGGTCATCAAAGCAGCCCGATAGGGCGAACATACCGGAGCGGCGGCATAACAGTTGGTCAGGCGCAGGCCGGTCGCCGCCATCCTGTCCAGGTTAGGCGTTTCATTAAAGGTATTGCCGTAGCAGCCCAGTTCGGCGTAGCCAAGGTCATCGGCAAGTATATAGATCACGTTATACCGGGGTACAGCCAGGTGTCGCACCTGCTGCTGCCTGAATGCCTGCATGCTCAGCACTAATGCCGCACAAGAGACGAGGCCTGCAAAAAAAATAAAGCGTTTCGTTTTCATCGTTTCCAGGGTTTAATTGCTTTGCGGCTTGTCATTACTAAGGCTAAAACTGTACAGGCCATAGTCGAACGCAGAATCTGCCGTTACGTCTGTCAGGACTACCGCCAGCCGGTTTTTACCGGCACGGAGCAGGTGGCTGTAATCGCCCAGGTTCAGCTCGTCATAGTGCCGCTTGGTGAGTATGGTCTTGTCGCAAACTAACATTCCGTTCAGGAAAATCTTCAGGTGGCCCTGGGCATAGATCTTCATGGCGGGTCGCTGCCCGGGGCGGCTGTCAAAATCGGCAACCGACCAGATGCGCTGGCCCTTAAGCAGTTTTACCGGTGCCTGTTCTGCCCTGAAGAGGGATGCTTCAGTTCCGGCAGTCAGCCAGCCGGCGGCTGGTTGTTCGCGGCTCAAGCGCATCTGCGCGGGCGCTTCCTCCCCATCGCGAACCAGCCAGACCGGAGCGGCGTAAGATTTAAAAAGATCCGCATGCAGCGATGCGGCCAGGCCTGTATCTAATTTAAGCACCTTCCGGTCATAAGTAAGCAGGCCATTGACTTCAGCTTCCACATCGCTGGTCTGGGTATAGATTGCAGCCGAAAGACCCCTGGCTATCAACGGATAGACGTTTTTAATGACAGATGCATACGCTTTCGTGAAGTCTGCCTGACTGGCAAAATTGCGGTATCCCCAGTTTTTTTTCCGGGCGTCCCAGAGGTGCCCGGATAAAGGCCAGCCCAGCCCGCCGAACTCGCCGAGCACCAGCGCGCGTCCAGGATTCTGGCTCCCCGGTTCCATCGAGGGACCCGGATACTGGTGCGCATCGTACATATCACCAATGTTGCGGTCTGTCCAGCCGCTGGCCGCATTTACCAGCCTGGTGGAATCATAACTTTTTGTCCATCGTGCAATGCGCTCCGTATCGTATTGTCCCCAACCTTCATTGAACGGAACCCAGGCTACAATCGAAGAGAAAAAACGCAGGTTATCGATAATTGCCTTCCACTCAGCCTCGTATAAAGCGGCAGAAAGTGAAGGTCTTTCCCAGTCTTTGGCAGCATCGAATTTCACATGCTGTTCAGGATGATGCAAACCGAGAAAGCCACTGGGCATGTCCTGCCAGACCAATAAACCCATTTGATCTGCATGGTAGTAAAACCGGGAAGGCTCAACCTTGATGTGTTTCCTGATCAGGTTAAAACCGAGCGCTTTGATTACCTGCATATCGTACCGGAGGGCCTCATCACTGGGTGGCGTAAGCAGGCTCTCCGGCCACCAGCCCTGATCCAGCACCCCCCATTGAAAAATGGCCTGGTTGTTCAACAGGATCCGCACCTGCCCGGCCTGGTCGGGGCCAAGGCTGATCTTGCGCATGGCAAAATAAGAACGGAAGGTGTCCAGCACCCGCTCCCTGCGTTTTAACGTAGCCGTAACCTGGTACAGCGCCGGGTCAGCAGGGCGCCATAAATGTGCATTTTTCAGCGAAATGCTCAGCCTGGGTTGGTAAGCCACAGACCGGCTTTGAATCAATTTATCTTTAAAGTAAATCTTAATATCAAAAAATTCATTTCCCTGTAAATTAGCTACATGTGTATGGAATGAAATGACTGACCGGTCTATATCTGCCTCTGGCAGAAAGGCCGTAACATGCGTTTGCGACACGGGCTCGACCCAGACCGTTTGCCAGATCCCGGAAACGGCGGTGTACCAGAAGCCTTCGGGGCGCAGGCTTTGTTTACCACGCGGCTGTATGTCGCTGTCTGTGGGGTCTGAGACTTTCAGTATAATTTCCTGCTCGCCGGCGGTAAGCCATGGACTGATGTCGAAGGTGAATGGATCGGCGCTGCCGGTGTGCACACCCGCCTGGCTGCCGTTTATGTATACCGTACACTGATAGTCGACTGCACCAAAATGCAGCAGCAGCCGTTTACCTGCCCAGTCTTCGGGCAACCGCAGCCGGCGACGGTACCAGAGGTATTGGTTGGGCTGCAGTGCCGTGCCCACACCAGACAGACTTGATTCTATGGCATAAGGAACCAGGATGTTGCCCGACCATTGTTCCGGCTTAGATGCTCCCCTGCCGGTAATCGCGTAATCCCATAGCCCGTTCAGGTTCAGCCAGGAAGACCGTACCAGTTGCGGCCGGGGATATTCCCGCCAGGCGTTTTCCGGGCGCACGCCTGCTGCCCACCTGCTGGCAATCCGTTGGCCGGCCGGCTTCCACTGGGCACTGGCAGTAGCCGAGGCCAGCAGGAAAGACAATATAATGAAGGCTTTAAAAGCTTGCATAGGCGCGATCGGTTGCTTGGTTCCTGCAATACTATCACCCAACGCTGCTTTCAGGTTATCAAATTGGTGTCTATCGCTGGTATTTTTGTGTGGCTCGAATACAAACTTGTAAATCGCTGCCTGTTTTGCCGAGACACATTTCAAAAGTGTTTAAGTGATTTTTTCCCGGTGTTTTTCCAGGAACTCGCTGGGCGGCACCTTAAACTGGCTTACAAAACATTTTGAAAAGTAAGAATGTGAATTGAAGCCCACCAGGTAACTGATCTCCGAGATGTTGTAATCTTCAGACAAGATCAGTTCTGCGGCCTTTTTCAACCTGATCAGGCGTATAAATTCGTTAGGAACATAACCGGAAAGCGACTTCAGCTTCTTATGCAGACTGGAACGACTCATGGCCAGGTCTTTACTTAACTCCTCGACAGACAACTGCGGATCCATCATGCGCTCTTCGATAATCCCTGTAACCTTGTCAATGAACTTTTTATCGCGGCTATTGGTGGTCAGGCTGTTGGCCGGTGCAAAGGGCTGCCGGGCAAATTTCTCCCTTAGTTTGTTGCGCGACTCGACCAGGTTCTTCACTACCGCCAACACGTGTTTCCACTTAAAGGGTTTAATCAGGTAGGCATCAGCGCCTAATGTAATGCCTTCAATTTCAGATTCCGAATTGGCCCGCGCCGTGAGCAGGATGAACGGAATGTGGCTGTGGTCGATGTTCTCCTTTACCGCCTTCAGGAACTCCATCCCGTCGGTTACCGGCATCATAATATCTGAAATGATCAGATCTACCTGGTACTGGGCGAGCAATTCCTGCGCCTCAAAGCCGTTAAATGCTTTGATAACCCGGTAACCCGCTTCTGCAAGACCGTTGCCAATAAAATCATTCAGTGATTCGTCGTCTTCGGCCACCAGAATGGTCAGCAGTCCTTCTCCTTCGGGTTCTTTCACAGCGGCAACCGCTTTGCCGGCCACAGCTGCACCCGCGGGTTCGTATGGAACCAGCAGCTTGAAGACCGTGTTGACCTGCTCTTGGCTCCTGACCTCGAGCACGCCCTCGTGTTTTTCGACCAGCGACCTGGCCAGCGACAGCCCGATACCGGTCCCGCCAAGATTGCTGTACTGGTGCGCACCCGACGAGACCTTGAAAAACTTGCTGAAGATGTTATTGATCTGCGAGGGCGGGATACCGATACCGTCATCTTCGACACTGACACTGAAATAAGCACGCCCGTCCCTAGTTTCCGGTTCGTCGATGCTGATTTTCACCTTGCTGCGCGTAAACTTGAAAGCATTGATGAGCAGGTTGTTCATGATCTTGGTAAACGCTTCGGGATCAATCTGCACCTGCAGGCTGCTGATCTTCGTGCTCATGGTAAAACGAATGCCTTTCTGATAAGGGATGGATGAAAACCGAGAATAAATTGTGTGAATGAAAGATACGAGTTCAATTTCTTCCTGGTGAATGGCATAAACATCGCTTTCAATGCGCCTGAAGTCGAGCAGTTGGTTTACAAGGTTCAGCAAGCGGTTGGAATTTTCTTCCATGATGGCCAGCTGCGCCTGCTCATCTGTATTTTTGTTCCGGCTTTGCAGCAACTTTTCGAGGGGAGCAATGATGAGCGAAAGCGGTGTCCGGATTTCATGCGCCATTGCCGTAAAAAATTCGAGTTTCTGCGTATAAAACTCTTTTTCTTTCCGGCTTTTCAGCCGTTCAAGCCGAATTTGGTTTTTTCGGCGGGTTTCTTTGATGGTATAGTGTCTGAACAGCCAGAACGCACCAGCTAAGGCCAGTGCATAGAAGATATAAGCCCATACCGAGAGGTAAAACGGCGGGTTAACACGGATTTGCAGAGTCGTGACGTGGCTGTTCCAATTGCCGTCGTTGCCCATGGCCTTAACCTGAAAAACATAATTTCCTGCGGGCAGGTTGGTATAGGTCGCCTTGCGCTCGCTGCCAACGTAGTTCCAGCCTTTATCGAATCCCTGCATGCGGTAGGCGTATTGGACCTTGTTGGGCGCCAGGTAACTCAATGCGGCATACTCAAAACTAATGACCGATTGACTGTGCGAAAGTGTCAGTTTCTGGGTATAATCAATGGGCTTTTGGAGCGGGCTTCCTGCCACACCCGCACTTACCGGCCGGTTAAACAGCTGAAAATTCGTGATCACCACTTCTTGTCTGCCACTCAATTGCCGGACGCTGTCGGGAAAAAAGGCATTGAATCCTTTGATTCCGCCAAAATACAGCTTGCCTGAAGAAGATTTATAACTGGCGCCGTAATTAAACTGCAGGCTCTGCAGGTGATCCCAGTTGGTATAATGCCTGAAAACCTTTTTGCCGGGTAGGTAGGTGTACAAACCGTTGTTGGTAGACAACCAAAGGTTTCGCGAATCGTCCTGCAGCATACCATAGATCACATTCGCATCGAGACCCTGGCTTTCGTCAAAAACCTGGACTGTTTTATCCTGCATATTCAGCCGGTTCAGTCCGCCGCCATCAGTTCCGATCCAGAGGTTACCCGCATGGTCATCGAGTAGGGAGATGATCTTATCTGAACTGAGGGCATTCTTGCGCCCCGCGCGGTAGGCGCTCCATGTCTGGCTGCGTTTATTGAAAGCAACAAGTCCGGCATCGTAAGTAGCAAACCACACCGTTTTGGTGTTGTCTTCATAAATGTCGTAAATGACGTTCTTATCCATGTCCATTCCCCCCACCCTGAAAAAGCTGTCACTCGCAGGATCATAACGGTTCAGCCCTTTGGTCGTGCCGATCCATACCTGCTTGTCGCGGTCTTCATAGATGACGTAAATATTGTCATTACTCAGCGAGCGCGGATCTGATGCTTCATGCCGGTAGTTCCTGACGCTGCCGCTGGCCGGATCGTAGATATTGAGGCCGCCGGCAAAAGTCCCGATCCATATCCGCCCCCTGGCGTCCTTATACAGGCAATGAATGTTGTGATAAGAAAGTGCCTGCTGCCCGCTATGCCAGGGGTATTTTTTAAAGGACCGGGTCCGCTCGTCGAACAGGTTGAGTCCGCCGTCTTCAGTACCGATCCAGAATTTTCCTGGTGTATCTTCAAGGAAGGAACTTACTGCATTCCCGCTGAGGGAAGGCATGCCGTCGCGCTGGTAATAAAGTTCAAAGCCCAAGCCTTTTTCAGTAAAGTAGCTGATGCCCCCAAAATAGGTACCCACCCAGATCCCTCCTTCGCGGTCAGGATAAATCGCATAAATGGCGTTGTCACTGATGCTGTAAGGATCATTCGTTCTTTTGGTATAGGAGCGCGACTGCCCGGTGCTGAGATCCAGTATATTCAGACCTTTTTCGGTCCCTACGTACAGCTTACCGGGTGCGGGCTGGTAAATACTGCGCACAATATCATCGTTAATGCCACCCCGGGTACCGGCCCGAAATACACTGAAATTGCGGGTCGATTGCCTGTAGACGTTCAGGCCGCCGGCGAAAGTACCGACCCAGACATCGCCACTTAGGTCGGTATAAAGAGACAGCACCTGGTCGCTGCTCAGGGCGCTGTTTCTGCGGTTCAGGTTCTGCACCTGCCTGGTCGCAGGATCATATACGTCAATTCCTTTGCCGAAGGTACCTATCCAGATCCGCCCCGAGTGGTCGAAGGTAAGTTTTCTCACATGGTTTGAAGAAAGCCTTCCAGCTTTGCTGTTCTCATGAAAATGTAAAGGTTTTTTTCCGAACCGGTACACGCCGTTCGAGCGGGTCGCCACCCACATACTTCCCGATTTATCACGGACAATATCATACACCGATTGGTTTTTCAGCAAGGCAAGGGGGCTGAACCGCTCTTTTTCAAGGTCGAGCACATAAACGCCCATTTGCGTTCCGATCCAGAGGTGCCGCTCATCTGCCGCCGCAATGGCTGTGATGAAGTTATTGCCGAGCGACTGCGGGTTATTTTTATCGAAGCGGTACGATTTAAACTGATAGCCGTCAAAGCGGCTGAGGCCGTTTTTGGTGCCGAACCACATGTATCCCTTGTTGTCCTGGCCAACGCACCATACTGTATTAGAGACCAGTCCGTCGGTAACCGCATAACTCCTGAACAACGGCTGCTGGGCCTGAGCTGGCATGAACGACAAAAAAAACAGAAAAATCAGGATATTGCGCAGCGACATGCTTAAAGTTAAGGTTTCTTTTTTTCTTTCCGGGCCAGGTGCGGCGCCTCGGCATTGACCTCTTTCTTCCAGTCTTCAAGCAGTTTTTTCAGCCTGGCTGTTTCGGCCGGCCGGTCAGTTGCCAAGTTATGGCTTTCTGAGGGGTCATTTTGGAGGTCGTAGAGTTCCAGCCGCGGATTGTTGTAGAACTCAAGCAGTTTGTAGTTCCCTTCCCGTACGGCAGACGACATGCGGTTTACCCACTTGCCCGTTTCAGAGGGGTAGTGCCAGAAAAGGGGCCGCCCTGACGCACGGCCGCCGCGCAGCAGGGGCATAAGGTTGTGCCCGTCCAATCTCCCGCCGGTTGGTTTCCCTCCCGCCGCAGCCAGAAAGGTAGGGTAAAAATCAAGGCTCGTAACAGGATTGTCGTTCACTGTATTGCCTTTGATCTTACCGGGCCAGCTCACGATTAGCGGTTCCCGGATGCCTCCTTCATATAGCCAGGTCTTTCCTGCCCGAAGGTGTGCGTTGTTGCCCGCTTTTCCGGCACCGCCGTTATCTGAGAAAAATACAATGATCGTGTTTTCAGCCAGCCCGGTTTCACGGAGTGTTTTCATGATGCCGCCCACCCCGGTATCGATACTTTCAAGCATGGCAGCCAGCCAGGGATTGTCCCGCTGTGCAGACTCATGCCGAACGTTGTTTGCTCCAAAGAATTGCTCGGCTTTACCGGTCCCGTATTTCTGATCAAACTTCTGCTTGTATTTTTCTACGAGCTGAACAGGTGCTTCCAGCCTGGTGTGTACGCTGTACAGGCTCAAGTACAGGAAGAACGGTTTTTCACGGTTCCGGGTAATGAATGCGTTCGCCTCTGCGCATTGCCTGTCGGTCAGGTATTCGTTCGCTGTACCTTTATCGAATGATGCGATCTTGCTGTAGGGAAAAAAGTAGTCACCATCGGCAATATATTCAGATTCTGTACCGATCACTTCGTTGAACCCATGCGCTTTGGGCCCTCCTTTGTTAAGTTTGAAATCTGTATCCAGGTGCCACTTGCCCACAATGCCGGTGTGGTAACCGCTGGCAGACAAGGCTTCGTTCAGCGTTACGTACTTGGTTGGGTCCAGCCAGCGATCGGTTTTTTCGTCCTCGGGCAGGAAATCGGTAATGCCAACCCGTGCAGGGTATTGACCGGTCATGATGCTGGCGCGGGTGGGAGAACAGACCGGTGCAGCTGCATAAGCTTGCGTAAACCGCATGCCCTGAGCCGATAAACGGTCCAGATTGGGGGTTTCGTTAAACGTGTTTCCATAACTGCCAAGTTCGCCCCAGCCCAGGTCGTCGGCCATGATAAAAATAATATTCGGCTTGCGGCTGCCCTGCGCATGCAGGCCGGGTGCGCAAAACACAAAGACCAATGCGGCAAGGACAGTTCTAATGTGATTCTTTTTCATAAACGATATCAAGAGCGGCGCCTTTATCCTGCTGCTGGTCCATCCAGCCCTGCAGCGCTTTTTTGTACTTGGAAATAACTTGTTGTCTGGCAGGATCTGCTGCCAGGTTGTTGAGTTCATAGGGATCCTTTTTCAGGTCGTAGAATTCATATTCCGGCCGGTCGGTGACCCTGGTTACGAGCCGTTTTGCGGCGTCGTCGGTTGCTGCGATCTCCTTCCAGTGGTTCCAATAGCTGTCTTTATTGTTTGGATTCATCATGTACTTGATGTGGTTCTTTTTGCCCGGGCTCAGGTTCCAGATCAGCTTATAATTCGCCGTACGAACACTGCGCATGGGATAGGGCGGCCCTTCGGGGATGTTGTTATGAATACCAAAGGCGAACGGACGGGCGGCATCTGCCTGCCCCTTCAATACATTGGCGAAACTTTTCCCGTCCATACCGGCAACAGCTTTTCCGCCGGCCAGTTCAACGAGCGTTGGTGTAATGTCTTCGTATTGTACCAGGGCCTCCGTTTCGGTTTTGGGTTGGATGTTTCCGGGCCAGCGAACAATCATCGAGCTTTTCTGTCCGGCATCCCAGAGGTTCCATTTAGCACCTGGAAACTGTGCACCCTGTTCGCCCAGGAAGATGACGATCGTGTTTTTGTCCTGCCCGGTTTCTTTCAGCGTCTTCATGACCTCACCGACCTGCTGATCCAGGCGCCTTACTTCTGCCAGGTATTTTGCAAAAAGTTCGCGGATGTCTTTGGTATCCACCCAATGCGGAGGCAGCACGAGTTTAACGGGATCAAACTCTGAAGGGTCGCCGACCGTCCAGGGGGCATGCGGGTTGATACTCATCACAAACAGGCAGAAAGGTTTTTTCTGGCTCCTCACATACTGTTTCACGCCGTCAAGCGAATAGTCGTCGGTTTTCGCCACGCAGTTTGGCTCGAATCCGGTTACGAAACGAAACGGAAAAACCTGGGCCGGTTTGGTACTGTGGTCCTTCCCGGTCAGTGCAACATCGTAACCCAGATCGCCCAGGTAATGACAAATGCTTTTCAGATTGTTGTAAACCGGTTTATGGTTCTGGAAGGAACCATGCCTGACGGGGTAAAGCCCGGTAAACAGCGATGCCCGCGTGGGCACACACATGGCCTCTGAAGCGACAATCTGGTTGAATTTCATGCCCTGTGCGGCAAGTGCATCGATGTTCGGCGTACGCATATTCTTTCCGCCGTAGCAACTCAGCTGCCTGCTGTCAAGATCATCTGCCATGATCACCACGACGTTGGGCCTTGGGCGCTGCGCATGGGCCAAAGCGGCAAACATGAGCAAAAATAAAAAGAGCTGTTTTTTCATATCAGTGTTGTTTCAGGATTCCCGGAACGAGTTTACCATCGGGAGCGTTAAAAGGAATGCCCAGCAGTTGGGCAACCAGGGGTGCAATATCAGTGATGGAGAGCGCTTTGCGAAGTTCTGACCGGCCAATTCCACTTCCTGAAGCGATAAAACCGGTCTGGATCTCCTTAAAGTCAGGAAAATGGCCGTGTCCCGCCTTCCCGGCTTTCAGTTTTACCAGGCCGGGCTGGTTTTGTCCGCCAACGGCAATTACACCCTTTTTCATGGCAAGTGCCAGCGAAACTTCAGGATTGACGCCCGCACGGTCCAGTGCAGCGCGGTCCAGTACCCGAAAAGATGCCTGTACTGCCGGCGGCAGCGCGGCCAGAACTTGATGAACCCGCTGCAGGTCTGCCGGGCTTTTAAGATACAGGAAGGCTGCGCCGCCTGCCGGTTGAAAGCGCGCTTTCCAGTCATTTTTATCAAGCAGGCCCGCTTGCGCAAGCCAGGTATTCGGTGCAAGGCTGTATTCACTGTCGACCATTCCGTGGTCGCCGGTAACGATGACCGCTGTATTTTTGGCCATGCCTGCACCCTCAAGTGTGGCCATCAAGGTGCCCACCATGCTGTCTACCCTGGCCAGTGCCTCTTTAGAAGCGACCGCATCACGCCCGTGCGCATGCTGCTGGTGATCTACCGTAACGAAATGAACGGCCATGAGTCCGGGTTTATATTTTCCAATGATGTGTGCGGCCAGCTTTCCCATGGTTGCGTCGAGCGGTCCTGTATTGTCAAAATCGGCGCGCGACAGCTTTCCATGTGCGGCCTCAAAATCGCGGATCAGCGTGGCCGGCTGCAGGTAAGGTTGTGTAACGCTGAGCTGGTCACTTTCATCATCGTTATCGGCCCGCTTTACTGGAAAATTATAGTCTATCGGGGCACCGACCGTAACCGGCCACATCACCGCCCCGGTCCTGATGCCTGCTGAGCGCGCGGCATCCCAGAGCGTAGGCGTCCTGATATAAGAAGATTCCCAATACCAGCGTCCTTTTTCCGCATTGACCGGCGCGTTGTAGTACACGCCGTGCCTGCCGGGGAAAGCCCCGGTAACCAGCGAGGTATGGGCAGGATAGGTAACCGACGGAAAAACGCTGCTGATACCGGCCGACCAAACGCCCGAGGCCGCCAGCTTGCGTAAATTTGGCGCTTTCCAGGCCTGGTCAAGGTAAAAATCCGGCCGCAGGCCATCGATGCTGATCAGCAGCACATGGCGCTTCTGCTGCGCGTAGAGCGATGCCGGGAGCATAGCTGCGGCAAAAAATAGTATGTATATAATCGTTTTCATCCTTTAATTCTGAACGGACTCTAACCTGATGTTGTCTAACCAAAGTTCGGTACCCGCTGCAAGATCGCCAAAACAAACAGACAGGCGATAGGTATCGTCTGAGGGTAATTCGACAGACTGCCAACTGCCGCCAAGCTGCCCGTCACTGATGCGAATAGTCTGGTCAATGACCCTGGCCTGATTGCCGCTGGTGTTTTCAAGGCGGATGACCAGGTTGCCCGAACCCCTTCCGAGCCCCTGCAGGCCTATTTTGAAGCGCTCACCTTTCCGGGCCCTGAAAGGCCAGTTCATGGCAAAGGCGGCTGCCTGGCCTGCCCGGGTCCTGACAAACACATGGGCAGATTTTCCACTGTTCAACCGGTTCCTGTGATCTACGCGAACGTCGCCCAGACGGGCATCCCCGCGCAGGTTCCACCCGCCCAGGTTATCGCCAAAATCCCCGTTCATACGGCGCCGGTACGCCTGTATGCGTTCGTTATATTCACGCGTATCGAGCGGAAAAGCCCCAATGGCGCCCGCCCATTGTTTCCAGGCCGCATACATTGTCCTGGTGCGGTCAGTCTGTTTCGCGGCCAGGTTACGCAGCTCGGTGGGATCTGCCTGCAGGTCATACAAGGCAATCGCCTTTTCATTGAATCTTTTTCCCTCGTCGGTTTTCGCTACCATTTTCCAGCGACCTTCGCGAAGCGCTATATTGGCCTCGTGCTCCCAGAAAATACGGCCGCGGTTATTGTCCTTGCCTTTAAAATGCGGGCTAAGGCTCTTTCCTGCCGGTTCATGCAGTTGCTGGCCGTTGAAAACCAAAGGGTATTTCGTACCGGCCAGGTCGGTGCAGGTGGCCATGATATCGGTCAGGTGTCCGTATCCTGAAACCCAACTATTCTGCAGACTTTTATTGATTCCTGCCGGCCAGTGCACAATCAGCGGAGTCGCGATTCCGCCTTCGTAGGTATAATGCTTGTATTCTTTAAATGGTGTACTGCTTACATTGGCCCATTCCCTGCGGTAGCTTTCGAAGGTATCTTCCTGTCCGTTCACCGCTTTACTTTTACCCGAGCTGATGTATTCTGCACAGGCGCCGTTATCGCTCATAAAAAGAATCAGGGTGTTTTCAAATGCATTTTTTTCTTTCAGGCGGGTTATAATGCGCCCGATGCCCCGATCCATGGCTGCAATTTGCGCGGCGTAGATGGCCATCCGGTTGGCCATTTCTTCTTTTTTTTCAGGACTGAGGCGGTCCCATGCCTGGATTACCGTATCCCTCGGGGCCATCGCCGTGTTTGCGGCAAATAATCCGATCTTTTTCTGCTTGTCGAAACGGGCCTGGCGTACCCTGTCCCAGCCGGCCAGGTATTGTTTCCTATAGCGATCAATGTCTTCCTGGTAGGCATGAAGCGGCCAGTGCGGGGCCGTATAGGCTACATACATAAAGAAGGGATCGGCTGGCCGGTGAATCAGGTGATCGTCAATGAACCGGGTGGTAGAATCGCTGAGGGCGTCTGTCAGGTAAAAATTCCCGGGTGCTTTGTACCGGCGGTTATCGCTGTATACCTGAGGTGTAAAATAGTTTGAGCCTCCGGGAATGATGCCGAAATAACGGTCAAATCCCCTTTGCCTGGGCCAGCTGTCTGTAACCATCCCATCGATCTTGCGTTCGTTGGTCAGGTGCCACTTGCCGGTCATGTAGGTTCCGTAGCCCGCATTGCGAAGCACCTCGGCAATCGTAACGGACTGTTCGTTCAGGGTACCCTGGTACGCCGGCGTGCCCAGGTCTGCTGCAGCCATCCAGCCCATTCCAGCTTGGTGCGGATAAACACCCGTCATCAATGCAGCGCGACTAGGACAGCAGCGGGCACCGTTATAAAACTGCCGGTAGCGAAGACCTCCCCTGGCCAGTGCATCGATGTTCGGGGTACTGATCTCGCCGCCGTAGCAGCCGGCATCAGAAAAGCCCATGTCATCGGCCAGGATGACGATGATGTTGGGGCGTTGCTGCGCCTGCAAAACGGCAACTGACAACAGGAACATAAACGTTAAAAAATATCTTTTCAAAGCCTCAGTTTAATGTGTACAAAATCAGCAATATCATGCAGTCCGGCCGATGGTCACAGACAATTTACATCAGTGTGAGTCCGGTAAATCTACGGGCAACGGCTGCCGCCGGATAAAAATCATGTTTATAATCCTAACAAAATTGTCACCCGGAGGCGCCTGCATGCTTACCAGCCCGGATTCTGCGGACCGAAAGCCGGGTTCTGCAACAGCTCGACCGATGGAACGGGGAACAGCAGGTGCCTGACCGTTACTTTCAGGGCATCGGCGTACACCGCATCAGTGTTGCTCCATTTCCGCTGCGCGGCCATATAGGTGGGCAAAACCTTGGGTTTGGCGGGCAGAACCGTTAGAAACTGGTATTCAAACATGGTTTGTGCAGCATTCACAGGGCTTTGCATGCGTACCAGATCGAACCAGCGCTGTCCTTCACCGGTTAACTCCAGACCGCGTTCATCGAACACCTTCATCCTGAACTGGCTTTTGCTCAGGCCGGCTGCCAGGTTAGCCGGTATGGTGCGCGCGGTTCCGTTTGCTTTCCGCGCGCGGGTTCGCACCTGGTTAAAGGCGGTGTAGGCAGCCGTGGTTGGCCCGTTCAGTTCGTTCTCTGCTTCGGCCTTGATCAGGTAAACTTCGGCCAGGCGAATCACAAAAAAGTCGTTTTCGTTGTTTCGGGCGTCCTTTCCCTGCGGATCCTGGTATTTAGCCAGCACCGGCGTGGCAATGGTTCCGTCGGTTCCCGACGGAATGTTCGGGTAAGTAACAAAATATTTATTCTGCGGCACGTTCAGTCCCCTTGACACGAAGGTGCGTTCAATCCGGTAATCGCCTTTGTATTCGGGCGAATTGTTATAGTAATCAAAAAACCAGTGCATGGGACGCAGTGCGCCTGTATTGTCGCCGCCGCTGGTATTGGTAATCTGCGATACGCCGAACCTGCTGGCAAATTCTGAGCCTTTGGAGTTTTGGCCTGTACGTTGGTTATCGCGGCTAAACCGAACGCCGAAAATCACTTCCCGGTATGCGCCATTTTCCTTACCCACATCGAACAGGTCTGCATAATTGTCAAGGAGGCTATATGCCCCGCTGTTGATGACCGAGTCGGCGTAAAGGGAAGCCTGTTGATAGTGCGCCGTGCCGCTCCCTCCTTTCAGCGCCAGTTTGTTGCCATAAGTCAGGTACGCCTGGGCAAGAATGGCCTGGGCGGCGCCTTTGGTAGCGCGGCCTGTCTCGTCAACAGAAACCGCAGTTTGTAGCGGCAAGCGCTCTGCCGCGGCTTTGAAGTCTTTAAATATCTGCGCATATACTTCATCGACCGTGTTCCGGGGCAGGTAAAACTGGCTGTCGATCTGCAGGCTCTCTGTTCGCAGCGGTACACCGCCGTACAGGCGTACCAGGTAATAATATGCGAAGGCCCGTAAAAAATATGCTTCTCCGTAAACCCGGCGCTCAAACGCCGCATCCAGGTTTAGCCGGTCCATGGCATCGATCAGGTTATTGGCATTACCGATGGTAAAGAACAGCTGGTTCCAGAAAGGTGCGGTATTGTTTCCGTCATAAGTCCGGTTCGCATAAGCAGTAAAATCGCCGGCACCGGGCGAGTAAATGTCGTCGGCACAAAGGACCAGCATTGACATACCCTGAAATTTGAACGCCGGCGATGAGCTCAGGAACGAATACGAACCGGCTATAAGTGTTTTAACGTCACTTTCAGTGCGGATCTGTCCGGGGGTCGGCACATCGACCAGGTCTTCATGCAATGAACAGGAAGTGATTCCGGCAGCCAGGAAAAGGAACAGGTAATATTTGATTTTTTTCATTGTCCAGGTATATTAAAAGGTGAGTTCAAGACCGGCAGACACCGTTCTTGATTGCGGCAGGGTACCATAATCAATGCCGCTCATGAGGCCGAAATGGCCGAATGCATTGATGTTGGGATCGTATCCGCTGTAATTGGTCAGGGTAAGCAGATTGGTTCCCGACAGGTAGACCCGCAGGCCGTTTACTTTCATCGATTTTGGAAGTTTAAACCGGTAGCCGAGCGTAACATTCTGCAGGCGCAGGAAAGAGGCATCTTCAACCATCCAGTCGGGGAAACGCCTGCTTAGCCTTGCGGTTGCCGAAGTGGCCTTTGGATAAACGTTCGAGGTTCCTGGACCGGTCCACCGACCATAGTAGGTCTCCTGCAACTGGTTGTAATTGCCGTTCGAATTGTTTGCGCCAACCAGCCACCTGGTCAGGTTGATGATCTGGTTACCCTCGCTGCCGAGCAGGCTGAAGCTGAACGTGAAACGTCTGTATGACATATCTGCATTGAAACCGAAAGTATAGTCCGGGTTTGGCTTCCCGATCACAGTCTTATCTTCATCAGATATCTTGCCGTCGCCGTTAAAATCTACAAAACGGATGTCTCCGGGTTTTGCAGTGGTCGCTTCAGGGCCGGCGGCAACTTCTTCAGGTGTCTGGTAAATACCCTCAGTTTTGTAACCCCAGAATGAGGAGATCGGGTAGCCAGGCTTGGCAACCTGGAGGGCCTGGTTAAGCAGGATATCGCCGCCGTTGATGTAAACTCCGCCATATACGATATTGCTTTGCCCCATGTCAATCACCTTATTTTCCATGATCGAGAAGTTCGCACCGATATTTAATTTGAAGGGTCCGTTCAGCACATCAAAACTTCCTTCCACATCAAATCCCTTGTTCATCACTTCGCCTACATTTGTATAATAGTTGCCATATGTTGCCGATGTGGGCAGCGGCAGGTTGATCAGCAGGTCGGTTGTGCGCTTATAATAATAGTCTGCACTTAAATTGAGGCGGTTTTTGAACATAGCCAGGTCCACGCCGATATTATACTGCTCGGTTCGCTCCCACTTCAGGTTCGGATTCTCGAAGTCGGCAGTGATGTACCCGGGAATAATGTTCTGGCCAATAACGCCGTACCCGATTCCATATGTAGCCTGGGTGGCACCGACAGCAATATTTTCGTTTCCGGCTACACCGTAACTTCCCCTGATCTTAAGTTCGCTTACAGATTTGACGCGTTCTTTGAAAAAACGCTCATTTGAAATGTTCCAGCCCAGCCCTATTGATGGAAAGAGGTTCCACTTGTTGCCTTCGGCGAGGCGCGTGGCCCCGTCATACCGGCCGGTCAGTGTAAGGAGATAACGGCTTGCGTAGCTGTAATTAACCCGAGCCAGCAAAGATTGCAGCGCCCAGGCCTTGTTCAGCGTATTCATAACTCCGGGCGAGGCAGCACTGCCCAGATTGTTATAGCCCAGTGCGTCTGAAGGAAAATTTGCGCTGTTCTGGCTCGTTGCCCGGCGGCTCCATTGCTGGTAGGAATAACCACCAACGGCATTAATGGAGTGTTTGCCTGTAATTTTTTTATACGTCAGAATGTTGTCGACCAGGAAATTTGAATTGAGGTTGTCGGCCCGTACTGCCGAGCCCTGGTCGCGATTCCCGATAAACGTAGTTCGCGGATAATACACGTTGCGCACCGAATACAGATCATTGACCCCGCCGCTGGCTTTGAATGAGAGGTCTGGCGTAATCCGGTAGTTCAGGGAAACATTGGCAATGAATGTGCGAATGGATGTACGGTCTTTAACTTGCTCGGTGACAACCACGGGGTTGTTCCGCACGGTTTCATCGAGTTCACCATCATCTCCATAGGGGGTATTAAGGGGGTTGTAAGCAATTGCCCCCATCACGGCCGATGAGCCCAGGTTACCCTGGCTGTTGGACTGCGAGCCGTAATCGCGGTTGGCGAGCGATGCGTAACTGCGCACACTCAGCTGAAGTTTCGAGGTCAGGTTCCGGTCCAGATTCACCCGCAGTCCGCCACGGGCATAATCTGCGTTATTGAGTACACTGTTCTGCTGCGTAAAATTGCCGTTGATCAGGTAGTTTCCCTTGTTGTCACGTCCCGAAAGACTGAGCTGATGGTCTTGCGAAAGGGCATTCCGGTATACGAGGTCCTGCCAGTTTGTGTTGACTGAGTTGGCTATAGAATCAAGCTGAAAGTCGGTATAGACCGGCAGTTTACCGTCATTCACGGCAGCTTCATTTTTGAACTGCATGAATTCAAGCGAGCTGAGTACGCCCAATTTTTTAGGCAGGCTGCTTCGGTCAAGACGGGTGGTATACGAAATTTTGTCATTCCCGGTGGCGCCCGAACGTGTAGTAATAAGCACCACGCCGTTTGCCCCGCGCGAGCCATAAATAGCTGTAGAGGAGGCATCTTTCAGGACTTCGATCGAAGCGATGTCTGATGGATTGAGACTGGCCAGCGGGTCAGAAGGCGGTACCTGCGTTCCCCAGTCGTTGTTCATTCCCGCCGTTGCCGAGCCCACCGACGATTCGATCGGCTGCCCGTCTATCACGATCAGCGGCTGGTTGTTTCCCGACACTGATGTCAAGCCCCTGATGTTGAAGGTCATACCCGATCCCGGCTCGCCTGTATTGTTCAGGATGTTGACACCCGCTATCTTTCCCTGCAGGGATTCAGGTACCGAAATTACGCGCTTTTCATTGACATCTTCGAGTTTGACCGAACTGACTGCACCTGTTACATCGCTTTTTCGTACGGTTCCATAACCCATGACCACCACATCGTCTAAAGTGGCATTGGTCGGTTCAAGCTGTACATTGATGCGGCCGCGGTTGTTAACCGGAACCTCGCGGCGTTTGTAGCCTACATAGGTGAACACCAGCACGGCATTTCCGGGAACGTTCAGGGTATAGGCCCCTGTTTCGTTTGTATTGACCGTTTGCTGGCTGCCCTTCACAGCAACGTTGACGCCTGCAAGCACCTCATTTTCCATACCTGTCACCGTGCCCGTAACCGGGATGTTCTGGGCCCGCAGGCTCGCCGGCGCAGTCAGGAACACGAGCAGGAGCATCACGAGCCCCGTCGTACTCCGGGCAAGCCTGGCGCATTTTAGCTGAGTAATGTGTTTAATCATTATATATGGTTTTAGGTTTCTCAATACATTTATCAAAACTGCCGTTCACATGTAATTTGGTTGTTATTTCAGGATGATGTCTCGTCCTTATACCAGGCATAGGCCGGCGGCAGCAGCCTTGGCCGGCAGCCTCGGGGAACACGTTGTTTGTTGGTTAGTGGAAAGCTAAGGCCCGGGAAAGGGACCTGCGGCATCCTGAACAATGTTAGCCTGAAAACAGGCCGCACAGATATCAAATTTGTGCGCAATCATAATAAATATGTGGTACCAAGACCAGGTTCCGGACCAAAAAAAAATATCGTAACGCCCTGATTTTCAGAAAATAATAACACAGAAACAAATTAAATACATAAGAATTTAGATCGGGGTGATATAGCCGCTGGGCAAAATTTATAACTTGCAGCGGCAGGAGTTCCTGCCTACCTGAACCAACACACAACATGAGCGCTTTACGTTTGTCTATTGCGGCACTGGCAGCACTGCTGCTGCCGTTGTCCTCGCCGGCACAGAAAACATCCCGGCCCAACATCATTTTCATCCTAACCGACGACCTGGGCTACGGCGATCTGGGTGTGTTCTGGCAGAACAAGATTCGCGGCAAGCAGCCTGCAATGACTACGCCCGGCCTGGACAAGATGGCGGCAGAAGGCGCGATCCTGACACAATATTGTGCTGCTCCGGTTTGCGCGCCCTCACGCGCCTCGCTGCTTACCGGCCGCAGCCAGGGTCACTCAAATGTGCGCAACAATCAATTTGATAAAGCACTTGAAAATAACCACACGCTGGCAAGCGTATTGAAAGCTGCGGGTTACCATACCGCTGCGATTGGAAAATGGGGCCTGCAGGGTAAAGCGCAGGCGCCGAAATGGCCTGCACACCCTCTCAAACGTGGCTTTGACAGCTATTTCGGGTACATTGCACATGCAGACGGACATGAACATTACCCAAAAGAGGGACTCTATCGCGACCCGAAAAATGTTTGGGACAACTATACCGAAGTAAGCCAGCAGCTGGACAAATGTTATACCGGCGACCTGTTTACCGCCAGGGCTAAACAATACATAGGCGAGCAGGCTAAGCGTAATTCACCGTTCTTCCTGTACCTGGCATACGACACCCCGCATGCCACAATTGAACTGCCTACCGGCCCCTATCCCCAAGGCCGGGGCCTGAAAGGCGGGCTCAAATGGACCGGAAAGCCAGGAGAAATGATCAATACGGCAAATGGCACACCTGATTCATACGTTTACCCGGAATATGCAAACGCCACATACGATCATGACCAGGACGCCTCCACGGCCGAGATAGGCTGGCCTGAAACGTACAAGCGTTACGCCTCTGTAAATAAAAGGCTCGATGAGCAGATCGACGATTTGCTTCAGCTGCTCAAAGACCTTAAAATCGACAAAAACACGCTTGTCGTCTTCACTTCAGATAACGGACCTTCGGCAGAATCATATTTACCAAAAAACTACGACGAGTTTACGCCCCAGTTTTTCCAGAACTATGGTCCTTTCGGAGGCTTAAAAAGGGATATGCTGGAAGGCGGCATGATGACCCCGACAATAGCATGGTGGCCCGGCCATATACCTGCGGGGAAAAGGATCAGCAGTCCGAGCATTTCTTACGACTGGCTGCCCACGTTCTCTGAACTGGCGGGCATGCCTGCACCGGTTACAAGCGATGGTGTCTCGCTACTTCCCTCGTTAACCGGCAGCGGCAAACAACGGCCAGCGCTGATCTACTCAGAGTATTTTGTTGAAGGAAAGACCCCCGCCTACAAAAGTTTTACACCTGAGCACCGGAATAAGATACGAAGGGAAATGCAAATGCTGCGCCTGGGCAATATGGTCGGGCTCCGGTATAATGTCGGTTCAGCAAATGACGACTTCGAAATTTACGACATCATTAAGGATCCGCGCCAAATGCGTAATCTTGCCGCAACAAATGCCGCATTGCAACGCGAATTTAAGCGCATGGCGCTTTCGGCCAGAAGGCCCGACAGCGGTGCAGTCAGGCCGTATGATGATGCTGCCGTGCCGGCGGTAGCACCGCAAGGCCCCCTGGCTACCGGGTTAAAATGGACACGTTACCCCCTGACTACGGACTGGCTTGTACAGACAAATATGGTGAGTCCGGAAATTTCGGGCGTACTGCCACTAGGGAAAGTCGGCCGCCTGCAGCCGGTGCCCGGAAAAATGTATGTACTTACCGGTTACATCAGGATACCTGAAACCGGTACCTATACCCTGCAGATTCAGGGCTCCGGAAAGGTGTTTGCCAGGATTCACCAGGCGGCGCTGATTGATGGGAATTTTGGCGATGTCCAAGCTTACCGGCATGCCGGCAGTATCCGCCTGGAAAAGGGATATCACCCGGTTTCGATCAGTTTCGAGGCCGCAAAGGGTTTGCCCCAAATGGTTTTTCAGGGAGAGAACGGTCAGACACTGGCGGCAGAGAACATGGTACATGTTGGCCGGCAAAACGCATCGAGGTAAACGCTAAAAACAGCTCTTTCCCGCTTAACTACGGGCAAAACGGATCAGTTTGGGCAGGGTTCCTCCATCGGCCAGGCGCAGTGCTGCGATATACGTTTTACGCAGCTCGCCCGGGCTAACCAGCGAAACCCCACCCCAACTGAACACCTGTTGTTTGAACACGTGCTGGCTGATGATATCGGCCATTAACCGTGAGTGCCGCCCGTTTCCGTTCGGAAAACAATGAATGGACACAAGGCGGTGTTTAAAACGGATGGCCAGTTCATCGGGCGGGTAGACGCTGTTGCCGACCCAGAAACCAGCATCATCGATTAGCTCCCTTAGCGCCTGCCTTACCTGCAGGTAATGAATGCCAATGTTCTTATTCGTTTTTCTGAAATTTCCTGCCCAGCCCCATACTTGTCCGTACATGCGAACATGCAGTTGGCAGATAAAGTCTTCTGTAAAGATCCGGCTGGCATTTCCAGCGGCTACGCATTGACCACTCGACCGCCTGCTCAATGTTCCATTGCTCCACCTCGTCGAGTTCCTGCCGGGTCGTTATCGATGAAATGCGCAGACCCACCCGTTCCTCATCGTCAAGGGGGGCTGACCGTCATCATATCTCAGTACTGGTCCCAAATGAACCTGGGCATTTCGTCTATAAGCTGCGCGGTTTTTTCGCGGATGGCTGCTTCCAGTCGTTCCTGACGGTTTTCGTGGTCTTCAAGTTTCATCGATGCAGAGGTACGCATGACGATTTGGGTAGCCGTTTCCCTTGCTTTGCGTTCAATTAACTTTTGCATCGACTCCTCTTTTGGCACCAACGCATAAACCAGTTGCATATCCATTGCCTCTGCTAAATCTATAGACTTAAATTAGTCTTGGGAGTACATTGCCGCCATGCCTGTCGTTAACGCACGTCTGGTTTGATCTCAATCTTAAATTCCTTTGGCGGCCGGGCAGCCATCAGGTGGCTTACAAAATAGTCCCACCGGCGGCGCATCATGTACGTATTGTAAGCGCCAAAGCCATGAGCGCTATTTGGAAAAACGACCAGGTCAAAATCCTTATTGGCTTTCTGAAGCGCTTCGACAACGAGCAAGGTGTTATAAGGCGGGACATTATCGTCCATCATGCCATGCGCCAGCATGAGTTTTCCTTTCAGATTGGCGGCATATGTTTGGTTTGCCTGCCTGGCATATTCTTCGTCACTGATCGGGCCATTGTACCGGTCTCCCCAATCGTCTTCATAATTCCTGTTGTCGTGATTGCCCGACTCGGCGATTCCGACTTTGAAGAAATCAGGATACCTGAACATGGCGGCAGCGGTAGCAAAACCACCTCCTGAATGCCCCCAGATCCCAACCCGGTCCAGATCCATATAAGGATAACGCCTGGCCAGCTCTTTGATTCCGGCAACCTGGTCGGCCAGGGTATTTTCAGCCATGTTGCCATAACTCTGGTCATGAAAACTTTTAGACCGTAAGGGGTTGCTGGATCCCTCAAGCTCTACCACGATGAAGCCCAGCGAAGCAAGTGCCTGGTTATCGCGGCGGGCGGCCGCAAACGACCAATTTCCGCCAATGCTGCCTCCCTGCGGACCGGGGTAGATGTAATCAATAACGGGATATTTTTTCCCTGGCTCAAGATTAGCAGGTGTATACAGCAGCCCGTATAAGTCGGTTTTGCCATCGTTCGCTTTCACTGTAAAGGGCTGGGGTGCTTTCCAGCCGGCCGCAAGCAGTCTTGAAATGTCTGTAGCCGGAAGCCTGACCCGTATTTTACCATCCAGGTCGCGGATGGTGCTGCTCCCGGGCTGATCAGGACTGGACCAGCTGTCTGCAAAGTACTTACCCGACTCGCTGAACTCCACACGGTGATTGCCGGCTTCGGGCGTAAGTACTTTAAAATTTTTACCGTCCAGGCCGATCCGGCAGAGTTGCGCAAAATAAGGATTGGCCTCTTGCAGCCCGCGGGCTATGAAATACGCCTGGCGTTTCTCTTCATCTACCCTGAGGAGCTGAGTAACCACCCAGGACCCTGTTGTGATGCGGTTTTTTAGTTTTCCGCTCCGGCTGTCGTACAGGTACAGGTGACCCCAGTCATCACGTTCCGAAAACCAGATCAATTCGTTCGACTTATCCAGGAAACGCCAGTTGATGGTGCCCCATCCCGATTCATATTGAGTTTTCACTTTTTCCTCAAAAAGCTCAGTCACTTTTCCGGTGGCTGCATCAGCAAGGCGAACCCGCTCTTCATTGTGGTACCGGGAGGTCGACACGAAGGCCAGGCGGCTGGCATCGGCGTTCCACTGCACATCATCAAGGGTACCACTGCTTGAAATATCGTCGCTCAGGGTAGCCCGGTGCGGATCTGCAGGTGCCAGGATCGGGATAACCCGTGCTTGCGCCACATCGATAATTACGCGCTCAATCATCGCGACTTTCTGATCAGAAGGCAGTGCATATTTCCATTGCTTTAACCTGGGTGCGCCAACGTTGGTGCTGACCAGGTACATGTCGTTCAGGTGCCGCTGGTCCTGTTTGAAGGTGGCGACCTTTCTCGAATCGGGCGACCAGGCAACGATAGCCGCATCGCTCGACTTCCAGCCGGCATTGTCGGTGGCATACCCGTAGTCTTTTACGCCGTCTGTTGTCAATAGTGTTTCCTGTCCATTTTTCAGGTCCCGCAGCCAAAGATTATGGGAGCGGATGAAAACCGCCTTGCTGCCATCTGGCGAGCGGTTCGCCGGACCGTCGCCCTGCTTTCCTGTTGCAGACCGGCGCCGCGATGGCGGTTGACCGCCAGGCTGGGCCTGTAGCTGATACGTTTTCAGGTTGCAGGTGTAGAGCCTGCCGCCGAAAAAGAAACGCAGGTTCTGGCCGTCTGGGAGCAATTCCACCCCGCTAATGGGCAGGGCATTGGCACGCACGGGCCCTTGGCTTGCCGACAGCGCGGCTGCCAGTTTTTTATGGTCGAAGGCTGGTTGCAGTTTGCCTGCTTTGGCGTCTGCCAGCAGGTATTGAACCGTTCCGTTGCCTGCATCACGAAGCAGCAGGCGGTCGCCGGGAAGCCAGTCTGGCCGCGACACGGCATGGTCTACAAGCTGCTCGGCATTGGTGGAGAGGAAGCGCTGGGCCCGCTCATAATCGGCTGCTGTGAGCTGTCTGTCTTGCGCCTGAACGCTGCAGGCAAAAAACAAAGCCGCAGCGCCGAAGAAATATCTGTTCATTTTACAAGGTTTACAATCGAAGGCAATTTCATAAACTTTTCCGGCTTTCTCTCAAAAATTTTCTTGCGAGAGGCAGGCGAACTGACGCTGCAGAAATGCTGGCGTTTCCATGCCATGAAAGACAAGCCGGGAATGTAAAAAGCAGGCGAAGTTAAAGGTCACGAACATTTGAAGGAAACCTGTGTTTTTTAAAAAAAAGACATGATGAAAAAACAAAGCGCAAAGGGCAAATTAAAAATGCAAAAACCGGTCAAACTAGAAGAATGGAAGTCTGCTGCAGATGTTGAAGCCCCGCCGGCGCCTTCTCCTCTGTCTCCGGCCGACCGGGTGGGTTATGCCGTTGTTGGCCTGGGGCATTTGACCCTGGAAGAGATCTTGCCCGCTTTGGCCTCATCTGAGCAGTCGAAATTGGCGGCACTGGTTAGCGGAGATGAAGAAAAGATGCAGCAAGTGGCCGGGCAATATGGCGTGGACCCGCGAAATTGCTATACATACGAACAGTTCGATCGGCTGGCAGACAATCCTGACGTACAGGCTGTTTACATTGTCCTGCCCAATACCATGCACCTGGACTATACGGTCAGGGCTGCCAACGCAGGCAAACACGTGTTATGTGAAAAGCCGATGGCATCGACACCGGCCGAGTGTAAAAAAATGATCCGTACCTGTGAAAAAGCAGGAGTTCAACTCATGATTGCTTACCGGATGCAATTTGAACCGCATGTGCGCTATATGAAGTCGGCTTTAGCTGCATCATCGCTTGGCAAGCCTAAATTTATTGAGGCGGTAAACGGTCAAAGCAGCGCCAATGCTGACCAATGGCGGCTTAAAAAAGATGCAGCCGGCGGCGGTGCGCTACCTGATGTTGGCATTTATTGTTTCAATACCATCCGGTACATTCTGGGTGAGGAACCCGAAGAAATTTTCGCCTACACCTACTCGACCCCGGGAAATCCGCTTTTTAAGGAGGTTGAGGAAATGGTATCCTGGCAAATGCGTTTCCCGAGCGGCGTTATTGCCAATTGTATGACCCACTACAATATTCACGAGGCCCGCACCCTGAACATTCACTTTGAAAAGGGCCGCCTGATGCTCGACAAGGCCTTCAATTACAGCGGGCAGAGGCTGAAAATGGTGCATGCTGAAGAAATGCATCAATTGGAAACAGAGATCGGCATTCCGGATGTGAATCATTTCGCGACAGAAATGGATCATTTTTCAGAATGTATCCTCCGGGGCCGGAAGCCATTTACCCCTGGCGAGGAGGGACTTCAGGATCACCTGATCATCGACGCCATTTATGAGTCGGCAAAAACAGGGAAACCCGTGAAACTCAAATTGAAATCAGTATCGTCGCGTCGGGGCAGGCTTACGGACTAAACCGGCTCTTGACATGGCGGGAACGGCGGCCTGTAAATAACCGTGCTGTAAACCTGCGATTTAGGTTAAAATCTGGAATAATGAGCAATTAGCGCGTTCGCAAAACGTTTTAGGAATAATTTTTGTGCTCATTTACCTGCCCTATGAATAACTTATTGACCTTACAGTTACCCCTCCGGGAGCGGGAATCTGGTATCCATGACTTTGCGCCTATTGCCGACAAGTTTCCGGGAGTGACCACTTTCCTCGACGCTCAACAACAAACAGTTGTCTGGATATCTGAAAACGGCCACCGCAAACTTGTCAGCAACAATGGTATCCTCGGATTTACTTTTGAGCAACTAGAACAGCTCTTTCATCCGCCGGAGGCGAAGAAACTGGCCGGCAAGATCAAAAAACTGGTTGCCAGCAACAATGTAGAAGAAACCGCAAGCCATTTTATCCGGCTGAAAGAACAGGGAAATGATTCCTGGAACTGGTACATGGCCTGTGCCCGTATATTTAAATGGGATGACGCCAGGAATCCGGAACTGGTTTTATGCAACTTTTCCCCAATGGACACCATTCATTTCATTGGCAACAAAGCGATCCGCCTGCAGGAAGAAGTTGAATTCCGTTTCCAGCATGAAGAAGAATTTGAGCGGCTTACACCCCGGGAACTGGAAATCCTGAAATATTTCGCACTGTCAAAAAGCTCTGCAGAAATCGCAGAAACGCTTTTCATTTCTGAAATGACGGTTAAAACGCACCGAAAACACATAAAGAAAAAACTGAATATCGGCAGCTATTTCGACCTCGTGCAGTATGCGCGCGCATTCGATCTAATATAAACAAGTCTGCCAATCAGCTCAATCGAACAGTATACCATGTTCAGGGCCACACCGGAACATGGTTTATTGTTTTTCAACGGCAACAATCTGCAACTGGTTTCCATGCAGACGGTACGACAAAGACTTTCCTGCGAACTGCTGGTCAAGGATTGTTTTGACAGGCGTATCCTTGTATACTGCCGCTTTTGCCGTGAAAGACGACAGTTGCCGGGCACTGTAGCCGATGCGTGTGCCGAGATCAACTTCAACGCGGTTCAATACACTTTCGAGCGTTTCCAGCCTGTGAACTGTAAACGATAATTTACGACTAAGCAGGGATGATTTTTCGTTGTCTTGCGTTTGAAAATGCCAGAAGGCCGGCAGAAGCGTTAACGCGATTTTCCCGTAGAGGTTCATTCAGATTCCGATTAATCAAGTAAGTTTCCTCGGGATGATTTCGAAATTCTTTCAAAAGTATAGAATTAATTTCAGCACAACATTACCTGTAAAATAATTTACGGTTAATTCACAGCCAGGCTACCGACCTAAGCGGTTGCCCCCACAGCACGTGGTTGTTCCACGTAAGTTATAGGAGCTTGCGTCAGCGGCCCTTTCTCAATTAAGCATGTATAATCCATAAAAAAAGCAGCGCTTAGACGCTGCTTTTTCAGGCCCTATGCTGCCGGGACCCTGGGGCTGAAACAGCCGGGTTATTTCCTGCTTTTATCAAAAAGCATTTTCATGAAATAGCCGCCTACCACGCTTCGCGCCTGGAAACCAACCTGTTTACCGTTTGTTGTTTCATGCCAGTCAGACAGGGGAACACGGCTTGTTGTTTCGCGCATGTAACTGTGCACCGGTTTTACAAGGGCCTCGAATTGTTCTGGCGCGGGCGCGAATGTTGCGGTCCACAAGATCCAGTCAGATTTGGTGTAAGTCTTCCTGCTGTCGAGCGGCAATCCGTATTCGCGTTGCTTTTTAAGGTAATAAGCGGTTTCGGTATCAAAAACCTCTTGCGGAAAGATGCCCAGGTTGAGCACTTTGTCCCAAACCAGGTTGTACTTCTGGCTCCATGTTCTTTTATCGCTGAATGTCAGGCTGTAATGATCACCATCTTTTGCCATTTCCTGCCATTTGGCGGCCATATCCAGTGCAGTACGCCGGTAGGTTCGGGCCACATCGGTATAACCAAGTTGCTCTGCCAGCTGGGCGTAACACGCTATGCCCATGATCGCTTTGACCGATAAATTTGCATTCCGGGCTAAGTGTCCGGCAAAATCGTCTGTACACAACTGGTTTTTCGGATCAAAGCCTTCGCGGGTCAGGTATTTTGCCCAGCGGGTTAAAATATTCCAGTGTTTTTTAGCGTAGGCCGCATTGCCTTCCATTTTTGCAATCGCCGCGGTTAGTATGATCATATTGCCTGACTCTTCTACCGGCATGTCTTCGCCGTACGTCTGTCCGTTTGCAAAAGGATAAGTGCCCAGGTCATGCGCAGCGTAATCCTTATCGTATTTTCCGCTTTCGCTGTAATAAAAAATACCATTTAACATACCTTCCATCAGTTTCGGATTGTAGATCAGGAAGAGCGGTGCAGACGGATACGTCACATCAACGGTATTGATAAAACCGCCGCTGAAGTTTTCTTTCGAGAACCAAAGCAATTCACCACGCGGGCTCTCGACCAGTTGGTGGGCAGCAATGCTCTGCCGGTAAGCCAGGGCACAGAGGTCGGCGTATGGTGTACCCCCAGATTTGCGGGCGTCTGCATACAATTTCATGTCGAAATTATTGCAGGCCGTCTTTACTTTGGCATAGTCGCGAATGGCTGCAGCCAGCTCAGACTGCATGGTTTTATCGCCTTTGCGGTTCCACCAGGGCCGGAGGTTTTTTCCAAAATACTGGATCGACTGCACTTCATCATAACCAATAGCCAGGAAACGTGCAACAGGTTTGCTGCCCGTTTTACCGAACGAAAAGACAGTATTGAGTGCCAGCTTGGTTCCGGCAGAGGCCTGGGTTTTGAAGTTTTTATTGGCAAAAGAACTTAGAGCCTTTTTTTCTGTACTAACGTATTGCTGGGTGCCGGCGCCATTAGGAGCGGCAATGTAAAGATAACCCCAGTCAATGCGCATATCATCGCCCTTTTTGCCAAGCACCTTTTGTTCCTGGCTGCCGGCCTTTAAAGCAGAGAATGCGGCAGTTCGAACTGATGTGGCCTGTACAGGCTGCAGGGCTTTGTTGACGGTGATATCTGTAGATACACTGGTCAGTACTTTAACGTTATGCACCTTCCCATCGACCGCGCGTACCGCATAACTCACGTAACTGATTGGCCTGGAAAGCTGTGCAAGGTTATCGAGCAGCAACGGCGAGGTAAAGGTCAGGTCGAGCGCTACGCCGCCAGCCGTAAAGGTATACCGGGTCTGGGTGGCCGATACCTGCACGGACGTCTGTTTGGCTACCCGGTCAAAGGCCGTGTTTGCCGGCTCGCGTTCGGCGATACCAGCATCGGCGCGGGCGCCGCCGCCGGTATTAACCACATGGATGGCCAGGACATTCTCGCCTGTTTTCAGTTTACCCGGGTCAAAGGCGATCAAGCCATAATCGTTCGTCACGCCCTTTTTGCTGTAGATTTTCCTGCCGTTCAGCCAAAACTCCGCGTCGTCGTCGTGCGATATTTTCAGCAACGGGTCTTTAATGGTATTTAAATCCTCGATATGAAATGTTCGCCTGATCCAGATGTCCCGCGTTTTCCAGATGGTTTTATCGGTTCCGGTATTATCGCCAATGGGCGATTTTCCCGTTTTCCAGCCGGCAGCATCAAAGTCATTGTCTGTCCAGTTGTTCCTGGGTTCAGTTTCTGTGTAACTGACGGTATAGGATACCTCATCTGAAGCGGGCAGAATGGTCCGGAAGCGTTCAGGTTCCTTACCCAGAAAGCGGTAATTAGCGCCGTCTACCTGCAGCAGGCCGATCAGTGAATGCGGCGTACCGGTCCAGTGTTTGGTGGGCACCGCACTGAGTGTGTCTGAATTAGACCAGATACTCAGGTAAGGATTGTGTGTAATTAAAGGATAGGCCGGCGCTTTGGTGACCTGCGCAGCTGTACTCAGGCCATACAGCAGCAGCAGACAAACAAGTTGCAGCGTGTTGCGGTATAAGTTGGAAAGATTTGATGGTCCGGGCAACGGGGTAAGGGGTGTGCTCATATCTCTTAGGTTTATTGGTTATGTGTTTCAGTTTTCCCGCTCGGGGAAACTTGAATAAGCAAATTAATAATAATTCGATTTAGCACAACACTAAAATGATCTTTTACCCTAATTTTTATTTACCTGAAATTCCTTGCATTGGGAAAAACATCGTCATCTGGGGTATGCCGCACCTGGGTACGTTTGTTCGTTGCAGGATATGGGGAACGCTCGTCAGCCCTGGAAAGTGTAAGCACGGGCTGGTGGTCGGTTTCTATGGTCGTCATTTTACGCAGCAGCCTGGTCAGGTCAAAACATCGCCTTACAATGACATGGACCACCTCCCCTTCCCGTTGAAGTTTCCCTTCTACCATAAGCAGTTTAGCCTGAAGAATTTCTTTGCGGTATTTGGTGAACAGGCTTTCAAACACCACCAGGTTACTGAAACCGGTCTCATCTTCTATGGTAATGAAACAAACACCTCCTGCAGTGCCAGGCCGTTGCCTGACCAGCACCAGGCCTGCCACTTTAACCATCAGGCCGTCTTTGGTTTCATTGGTTTCGCGGGTAGACCTGATGTGCAGCATTTCCAGCTCCCCGCGCACAAAACTTACGGGGTGCGCCTTCAGGGAAAGTGATGTACTGGCATAATCCTGAACCACATGTTCTGAACTGCGCATCAGCGGTAATTCGATCTGCCCTTCTTGCGCACTCTCCGATTCCTGGCCTTCAAACAAGGCAATTGGACGGTCATGCAAGGCAGAGACTTCCCACAAAGCACGCCTGCGGTCCAGGCCAATGGAACGGAAGGCATCGGCATCAGCCAATTTTTCAAGAGTGGCCTGGCTCACACCCGCATCACGAAGCGCCGTTACCGCAGCGTACCCCCGGCCGCGGTTGTGCACCAGAATATCGGCATCTTCCTGCGGCATACCCTTGATCTGTCTGAATCCCAGCCTGATGGCCCGGCTCTTTCCGGTCAGTTCTTCGAGCGAGTTATCCCAGGCTGAGTGGTTTACATCTGCTGCGCGTACTTCAACACCATGCTTGCGTGCATCTATAACGATCTGTGCAGGTTGGTAAAAACCCATAGGCATGCTGTTCAGCAAAGCTGCAGCGAAAACATCCGGATAAAAACATTTAAGCCAGCAGGATACATACACAAGGAGTGCAAAACTGGCCGCATGGCTTTCCGGGAAACCATAGCTGCCAAAACCTTCCAGTTGCCTGAATATTTTCCTGGCAAAATCTTCTGAATACCCTTTATCCAGCATGCCCTTGACCAGCTTTTCTTCGAACTGGTTCACCAGGCCTTTAAATTTGAAGGTGGCCATACTTCGCCGCAGTTCATCGGCTTCTGCAGGTGTAAAACCAGCGCCCACAATGGCTATTTTCATGGCCTGTTCCTGGAACAGCGGAACGCCAAGCGTGCGGTGCAGGATTTCCTCCAGTTCAGCAGACGGATAAGTGACCTCTTCTTCCTTATTTCGGCGTCGCAGGTAAGGGTGTACCATATCTCCCTGGATAGGGCCTGGCCGTACAATGGCGACTTCAATGACCAGGTCATAAAACACTCTTGGCCGCAGCCGCGGCAGCATGGACTGCTGTGCCCTGCTTTCAATCTGGAATACACCAATGGTATCGGCCTTACAGATCATGTCATAAACCCGGTTATCTTGTTGAATATTGGCCAGGGTCAGATCGCGGCCGTAATGGACTTTGACCAGATCGAATGCCTTCCTGATACAGGTCAGCATGCCTAGTCCCAGCACATCTATCTTCAAAAACCCGAGCGCTTCGATATCATCCTTGTTCCATTCAATATTGGTCCTGTCTTCCATCCTGGCATTAATGATGGGGCAAAGGTCGCTGAGTTTACCTTCAGTAATGATGAATCCGCCTGTATGCTGACCCAGTTGCCTCGGAAAACCGATCATTTGACCAGTTAGTTGCAATACCTTGCGCAGATGCGGATCGGCCGGGTTCAGGCCCTGCTCTACCAGCCTTTCCTCTTCAAACCACTCATCAGTAAATTCCCAGATCGCGCCGCTCAGGCGGTTAACTGTATCGACAGAGAGGCCCATGGCCTTACCCACATCCCGGATAGCGCCTTTCTGGTGCAATTGTGTCACGGTTGCAACGATTGCAGCGCGGCCGCGCCCGTATTTATTGTAGATATACTGAATAACCTCTTCCCGGCGCTCATGCTCAAAATCAACATCAATATCGGGAGGCTCATTTCGTGCTGAGGAAACAAAACGTTCAAATAGAAGATCAAATTCATCAGGGTTTACAGAGGTGATACCCAGGCAGTAACAAACGGTAGAATTGGCGGCAGACCCTCTTCCCTGACAAAGAATTCCTTTTTCCCTTGCGAAACGCACAATATCATACACCGTCAGGAAATAAGATGCATAATTCATTTGTTCCATGAAATTCAGCTCATACCGAATGGCGCGATCAATTTTTTCCGGTATTTTTTTCCCGTATCTTTCTTCCGCACCTTTCCAGGCCAGGTGCACCAGTTCTTCCTGGGGTGTACGCCCTTTGCTGGTAATCTCACGCGGATAAACGTATTTAAGCTCATCAAGAGAGAAAGTACAGGCCGCTCCGAGGCGGACCGCTTTTTCAAGAGCCTTGGGATAGGCGGCAAAAAGGCGTTCCATCTCTGCAGGTAATTTCAGGTAACGTTCTGCATTGCTGTTTAACCTGAATCCTGCGGTATAAATGGTGCATTTTTCACGCACGCATGTCAGGATATCCTGTAACTCCCTCCTTTCGGGAACATGATACAACACATCATTACAGGCTACCAGCGGGATGCCAAGTTCATTGGCCAGTTGGTCCAGCCTGAATAATCGCTTTTGATCGTCGCCGGTATAACTGCGAATGGCCGCCAAAGAAAGCGCAGTGCCAAAGGCAGCCTTGTATTGCTTAAGATGTTCCTTAAAAGAGAGCTCAAAATCAAAAACGGTAGTCAGCGTATCGGGTGGCAAAGCCACCATTTCAATGCCGGCGGCATGGGCAAACACATCCTCCTTATACAAAAAGCAGGATCCTTTTTCGGCCCTGAGGTTTCCCAGCGTGAGTAAGGCAGAAAGCCGCTTATATGCTTCGAGGTTAGTGGGATATGCAAGCAAAGGAGGGCCATCCAGCAATTCGAGCCGGCAGGCCGGAATGATGCGTATATTTTTTCCCCTTGCGGCAACATGTGCCCGCACTACGCCGGCTAAAGTATTGCGGTCTGTTATGGCTATTTTTTCATAACCCAGCTCATCTGCCCTGGCAACCAGTTCTTCAGGATGTGAAGCTCCCCTTAAAAAACTGAAATTGGTCGTTACCTGCAACTCTGTATACCGCATTTGTTTGGTGTTAAGCAAAAAAACCATGAATAAACCATTGATTGCGGGAATCGCCTTTATAATGACCCGATCTGAACAGCCAGTACCTGCGCCCTTCCCGGTCTTCAACCTGGTAATAATCGCGGTGTTCACCATGATCCAGCCACCATTCCCGTTCTATTCTTTCCGGCCCGTCGGCTTTACAAATTTCATGGGTTTTGCCCTGGTAACGGAACAGCATGGGCGGATAGTCAGGTATGGGGGCCGTGACCTCAATTTTTTCAGGTACAGTAAGCAGTTGGGTAGGGCGAGGCCGGTGCAGAGGCCAGCTTAATTCTGGCTTTTCTGTCAAAGAAGCTGCCAACCTCAATGAGCGTTCGGGCCAGAAATGTTCATCTGGTACATAGCGGTGAATGCGGCCGGGCCCAACCCTGCAGGCAATGCGGTCTAAGAGCAATGTGATTTCAGCATCTTCTGCTGCTGTGCCACCCTTCCAGAGCGTTTCCAGGTGTATGGGCATTTTTTCTGTTCGCGTAGCTTCCAGGATGAACAGTTCGATACCCATGCCAGGTGCTATAGCCGGTATTTTCAGTTCAAATAATTTAAAAAGGTGTCCCTGGTGCTGAACGGGCTGGTTCGTACCAATGGTTGTGCGGATTGATTTCCCGTCAACCCGGAACATGGTCAGCAAGCCTTTTCGCAGTCCTGCACCTTCAGCTGCCAGCTGTGTACACAAACTTTCGAGCAAACGTTTTATTGCAATTTCAATTCCTGCGGCAGTGCGAATAGGCTCCAGGCAGGGCAATCTTTCCTGGAATGGTTCGGGTATAACGACCGGATCCAGATATTCTTGCTGTTGCCCCAATGCCTGGGCAAGGCGCTCGAGCAAACCTTCGCCAAACCTTCTGCGCAGCACACTTCGGGGCATATTAATAAAGCTCCCGATTTTTGCAAGGCCCAGTTTCGACAAACGTTCCAGCAGCGGTTTCTCCAACCTCAGGGCGGCAGCAGGCAATTCCACCAAAACCTTTGCCTGTGCCCCATTTTTAACAATATTATGATCTGGCGTACCAAACCGGGCCACAGCCCAGGCCGCACCGGGCGTATCTGCAATGGCACCATAAACGGTATAGCCCGGGGCCCGCAGCCGTTTCAGCAGGTCGTTCAGGTAAGCTGCCTCACCGCCCCATAAATGGCTGCAGCCTGAAATATCCAGGAACAGTCCATCAGCAGGATCGGTAGCCACCAGTGGTGAATAACGAATGCACCACCGGCCAAGGGCTTTCAATAATCTGGCCTCTCTGCCGGGCTGTTCGTCAAACACGCCCAGGTCCGGCACCAATGCCCTGGCATCGGCTACGGTCATCTTGGCAGCAATGCCCCGGTCTGCCGCCGCTGCACTGATCATGGTGACGATCTTCCTGCCGCGTATCAGGTTAGCAAATGCGAAAGCCGTACCGCGTAGATCAGGCCGGCGCATGCAATACCAGTCAGGCATTAAATAAGGGAACCAAAGAGAAAGATATCGTTTTTGCATGATCAGCCTGTTTTTTGCACATCATTTCTTACAGACACCAGTTTCCTGACCGTTTCGTCATGCGTATGGAACCGGCCTTCAGACCAGGTTACCTCCCAGCTTCCCGGTATTCCGTTACGTACTTTAAGCAGCTCCACCTGCCAGTGCGGAAAACCTACACCCGGCAGACCGGGTTCGCTGATGCTTGGTGCCGGGGCGATTTTCCAACGGGCTACAGCAGTGGTATTGGAAAGGTATACAGGATCTTTTCGCCAGATAAAGGCGGTAACATGACTTTTTTCTACGACGAGCTGTAAACGGCGCGACTGTGCAAAGGTTATGTTGTTCAGTTCGGTGACTACTGCAGCCAGCCCTTCGCATTTCAGCGCCTCTTCGGTAGCCCAAAGCACATCTTTTTCCCGCTGCAGGTCGGCAAAGATGATCCGGTGCGGCGAAGCGCCGAACAGTTCAAGTGCCGGTGGAAAGAGGCTACGGGAATTGCTGATCCAAAGGCAGATTCCTGCATCGGCCATCAGTGTTCCCAACAGGCCGCCAAGAAACCCCCCGCAGGCGGCAGCTCCTTCTGGCCCCTCGCTGATCATTTCATGCACGGCACCCAGCGGAAAAACCTGGTTCGGAAACGCTTGCTCTACCGGCATCAGCCCGGTAATACGTTTGTGCATGGCACCGGCAGGTTTAAACCCCTGCATCAGCAGGATCTTTTCCCTGAGCTTTGCAATCGTGTCCGCTTTGCTTTTACTGGTTGTATTCATATGCCGGAAATTGATAGATCTCCGCTTTATACCCGTCTAGGTTATAAAACGCCTGGCCCGGACAGGGATCATTCCGGCAGAATTACAACAAAAGTAATGCTAAAAATATTAGCAAAATAAAAAAAATAAGGTGAGTTTTTAACAATGTGATGAATGATCTACATCAGTTTACATTTTCCCTTGCAACATTGAAAAGATTAAACAGCCATTTCAGGACCACCTTGTTCCATTTTTACAGCAAGCATGCAAAAAAAATGTCCGGACCAGCCGGACATTCTATCAATGCTTACCTTTACCCTGGCCTTTTCCATGGCCCCCACCATGACCTTTGCCTCCCTTCATCTCTTTCACATGGTAAACATTTTTGGATTGCCCCCTCGGGGCGTAGTATTTTACTTTTCCTTTGTTCTTTATAACTGCCTGCCCCCGGTAGCCCTTGTATTTACTGTAGGCCATGCGGTGATCGCTGAAATACCGGTATGGCCTTGGGCTGTTCAGGA
This sequence comes from Pedobacter yulinensis, assembly GCF_003029735.1. GTDB lineage: Bacteria > Bacteroidota > Bacteroidia > Sphingobacteriales > Sphingobacteriaceae > Pedobacter > Pedobacter yulinensis. Next base: position 472,700 of record NZ_KZ686269.1, on the reverse strand, counting down.
CCACCTTATAACCGCTGTACAGATCATAGCCCCGGTAAGCAGGTGGTAAACCGGCGCTGAATATCCACCTGCCATTGCTCAGGTATACAAATTGCCTGCGTGGCACATCATAATAACTTTCAATATCTGGCAGGTAATAATATTCTGCATAATCATAACCTGCAGGACCCCAAACCGGCTGCGATCCTATATTGATGTTTACATTGACCTGTGCTTTCGTTCCTGCCACTGCGGCGACCGAAAACAATATGAACACAATAAATTTTTTCATGATCTCAAAAGTGTGTGTGTGTTAAAAAAATGCAGACCGCCGCAAACGGCGGCCTGCTCCCTCCTATTTGCGCAGGGTTACAGTTCCCAGATCTGTGTTTGAACCCAGTGCAACCCTTACGTTATTAATGGTACTTTCCCTGTAACCGTTGGCGGGAATCAACTTTACTGTATAATTACCTGCAGCGAGGCCCCCTATGGTAAATTGCCCCGTAACCGGGTCTGCCACCGTCCCTACCGTATCGGTTCCTGAAATGACGAGAACTTCCGGATCTGTGTCAAGCGGGATCACCGTACCAGACACCAGGCCTGTCGTGGCCTCCTGAACTCCCCGCACCACAGGTTTCAGCAGAAATTTTCCATTTCCTGTGGGCACGATCGACCGCGCCGCATCGAAATCAAGGAGCAGCGTATAGGCAACGCCAGGAACCAGGGTTGGTGCTTCAGTGAGTTTCACTTTCCAGCCTGAACTTTGTGCACTTGGCGTTTTAAGTTCCTGTTCCACCCCATCTACCACGATAGTATTGCCCGCATCATTCAGTACAAGCCTTATTTCTGTAATGTCGCCAGAAGGCATTTCGCCCGAAGCAACCAGGATATCAGGCCTTGTTGTCCCCATCCGGTAATCCAGGATATTAAATATGCCAGATTGCGCCGCGAAAGTATATGGTGTGGAACCCGATACGAGTACGATCTCTTTCACATTCAGGTTAATGGCGTCGAAATTCCCCGGCGCATCGGTCATTTTAATCGCTACCCGGGTGGTCCCGTTTACTTTCTGTTTTTCCTTGCTGCACGATACAAACAGGAAAAGACCTGCAACCAATGTAGTCAGGGTTAATCTGTAATTGATCTTTGTTTTCATAGCACGTAGATTTTGAGTTGAAGCAAATCTGGCCCCTGAAGATGAAAGCAACATGAATTTTTCTTTTTTTTTATTTCATCTCATTTTCACGTTTAATACAGACATTTGAACCGGCCAGCCCCTAGTAGCCGGTCATATACAGGCAAACGAATGAAAAGATCAGTCTCCATTTACGGTATACTTTTTCTATTGTTGCTTTACCAGGCATTACCCTTAGCTGCCATGCAGGCGCCTCAAAAACAAAAGAAAGGTGCACAGGGCACGCCGAAAAACACAACAAAGCCCGACCGGAACCGCCCGGAAATTAAACAAGTGCCCCAATCACGAAAACAGCCAAAACCCACTGTTGTAAAGCCAAAGATTAAAATCAAACCGATTAAAGTAAACAAACCGAAGATCAGAAAACCTTAATCAAACAAATGCGGCCTTATCTATTGTCCTTATTGTTTTTGTTCAGTCTATGTGCTGGCTATGCACAGAAGAAAGCAACAGCGCAACCCACACTTACCCTGGCAGGCCTGTTTAACAGCAACATCAGTTATTATGGGCAGGTAACTACCGAGAAATACCCTTATCTGCTGCTTAATGCAAATTACAAATTGAGTTCAGGCCTGTATTTTTCGGCCGGCGGATATAAACTGCTGCAAGGCGATTCGGGAATTTCAGAGACCGATCTGGGCCTGGGTTATGATCATAACTTTACTGAAAAACTGACTGCTGGGATCGCTTACAGGCATTCTTTCTTTAAAAAAGACAGTCCCCTGCTGCAGGCGGCCAATACAGACAATGTTTCGCTGAGCGTGGAAAATGATTGGGCTGTGTTCAAGACTTCCATTATGGCAGATTATGCTTTTGGCAGGCAGCAGGATTTTTTCCTTAGTCTGAGCAACAGCCGTGAATTCATATTCGGACAGCTTTTTGACAGCAAAGACCAGGTATCGCTGGAACCTGCTATCGAACTTGTGGGCGGCACGTATCGTTTTTTCGATACCTATGTAGAGAAAATCAACAACGGAAAAGGCAAGGGCGCGGGAAACGGAAAAACCCGGATCGTTGAAGTCCCGGATAGCGGCTTCTCACCGCTCTCTTATAATTTGCGCCTTCCTTTGAATTACTACCGCGGAAACTACCTGGCCGAAGCCAGTTACCAGGTATCTGTGCTGGGAAAAAAACCGGAAGAAATAAAACCCGTGCAATCTTTTTTCGGACTTGCTTTTTATTACCAGTTTTAGACGATGAAAGTACTGATCGTTGAAGACGAAAAAGGCCTGGCTACAGAAATTGCCAGCTTTTTAACCAAAGCAAATTATGTCTGTGAGCATGCAAACAGCGTCGCGCTCGCCAAAGACCAGATCGAAGCAAGTACGTTCGATTACATTCTGATCGATATCGGGCTTCCTGACGGAAACGGACTGGACCTTCTTCCCTACGCCCGTAAACACAACCCCGAGGCGGCCTATATTGTCCTTACTGCCCGCGGCAACCCTGAAGATCGTGTAAACGGGCTTGACCAGGGTGCCGATGATTACCTTGCCAAACCTTTTTTTTTACCGGAACTGCAATCCCGCATGCTGGCCATTGCACGGCGTAAATTTAAAATAGCCGAAACGCTGCTGCCCCTTGGCAGCTTCAGTGTTGAATTACAAAAACGCGAGGTCTGGCAGGACGCGAACCGGGTCGAACTGTCAAAAAAGGAATTCGACCTGTTGAGCTATCTTTTTTTACATAAAAACCGGGTGCTGACACGGCTGCAATTGAGCGAGCACATTTGGGGCACCTTTGCAGATGATGATTACGATTCGAATTATATTGATGCACACATCAAAAATATTCGCAAAAAACTGGGGCAATATGGCGATACGTCCTGGCTTGAAACAGTTCGCGGTGTGGGTTATAGAATCAGGCTGTCATGAAATTAAGTGCTAAACTTACCCTTTTCCTTGGCGGATCAAAACTCCTCATTGCGCTGCTTTTTATTTTTTCACTGCCATTTCTCGTAGGAAAAATCGCATCTGCCTACACCAACGCCCAGTTGCGTGCACAGAAAGCGGAAGTACTGAAAAGCATTGGCAAAAACGGAATTGTTTATTATTTACAGGGCGAAACAGCATACGGCAGCTACACCATGCTGAAAGAGGAGTACATTTCGCTCGAAGAGACCAACCGCAGCACCGGACAGGATACGATTAAAGATTCGCAGCGGCTTGTTGAGCAGGATACGCTGAATTACCGGGTGCTTAGTTTTGTTTTTCGCCATGGCGGAAAAAACTACTTGGCCGAAATTGGCAAAACGAACAAAAGTATAGTAGCATACAACCGTCCGCTACAGCGGTTTGCTCTCTACCTGTTTTGCGGGCTGATCTTGCTGAGCATGCTGGTCGACCTGGCGGTTATTCGCCGTTTGCTGGCGCCGCTCGGACACATTATCAGGAAACGGCTGGGCAAGGCTGAATTGCCCTTCCAGACAGGCGCGCCATCGGAAACAACCGGAACCTCAGATTTCCGTTTCCTGGAACAGGCCATACTCAAATTGCAGCGCCAGGTAAACGAAGCTTTTCTGAAAGAGCGGGAATTTACAGCAAATGCCTCTCATGAGTTCATGACACCAATCAGCATTTTACAAAGCAAAATGGAAAACCTGCTTAATGATGAGGCATTGAGTGAGAGCCTACAGCCCCGCCTGGCAGAAATGATGCAAAGCCTGGAAAGGTTAAAAAAGATGTGTACCTCGCTGCTGCTGATATCCAGGATTGATAACGAACAGTTTTCACGCACAGACAGCGTCGCCCCCGCCCTAGTGTTAACGGAGGTACTGGAAGATATCAGTCACCGGATCGAGCAGAAAGAAATGACCTTGGTTACAGCAATTGATCCAGCCCGGCAGATTACCCGTATGAACAAGGACCTGTTGTTTCACCTGCTTTATAATTTGATCAATAACGCTGTCAAATTTTCGCACCGGCATGGTACCCTGCATATTTATGATGAACTGCAGAGGGGAAAGTATCTCCTGCATATTGCCGATGCAGGGAATGGTATTCCTGCTGAAGAGCAGGAACAGATTTTTGAACGTTTCCGGAAAGGAAGCAACAACAGTCAGCCGGGAAGCGGCCTGGGCCTGGCCCTTGTCAAAAGCATTGCCAACAGTATGGACATTGGGATCAGTGTACGCTCTGAAACAGGAAAAGGTGCTACTTTCTCGCTTTCTTTTCCTGTCTGAACACTCAAAGCACAAGTTCCATCCCGTCTTCAGCATACTTTACGCCCGGCAGTTGCCTGTTCAGCATTTCCTACCCCAGGTGTGTCAGCAACAGCTGCTTGCCGGTAAACTGCTGCAGTTTGCGCTCAGGGTGATAAAATCTAGATGACCCGCAACAGCTGTATCGTAAAAATTGCATTCTCAAAGGAAAAGATTTGCATCCCTGCTTATTTCCCACAGGGTATCGGTCCAGGAAGTATCGCCAGAATAACTGATCACCTTATTGGAGATTTCAAGGCGCAGTCCATGCGGCTGGCTTTCGGGCGGGTGCAGAACCGGCCAGGCCCGGACCGTAGAGAAACCGAACGCCTGAACCGCCCCTGGGCAGTATGCTGAAAACGTAACCTGAAGTTTGGCAAGCGGATCAGAACCAGGGTAAAGCAACCGCAGCAGGGTTTTTATTTTCTCTTCTCCGCCGGGTGGCGTGATGATCTGCAGTGGCCGGGAATGGGCGGTGTATGCAGCATCCATCAGTAGGAAAGGGATACCCGCGTAATGATCGCCATGAAAATGGCTGATCACGATAGCGTCTGTATCGGCCCTGCCAAGGCCGTGTTTCTTCAGGCCAGGAAGGGTACTCGCGCCACAATCAACCAGGAGGTTCCGGCCGCCGTTCTGAATAAGAAAGCTGGTATTTAACCGGCCACCGCTTCCGAAAGCATCGCCGCATCCAATAATTTTAAATTTAGAACATCCATATGAGCATGAACAACAGGCAGTCAAAAATGATTGAGCTTCCTTCGCCCTGCTTTTCTTTTTGCCGGTGCAACGTTTTAGCCGGAACACTTGTCCTATGAAAGAAAACAAACGAAATCCTCGAAAACCGAACCAAACATGCTTAAAAAATCCTTCCTGCTTTTTGCCCTGATGCTTTATTTCATGCCGCTAGTACATGCACAGAATGCGCAGATCCTGAGCGGCACCCTCATTGACTCGGTTACCAAAAAACCGGTGGCTTTCGCTACGGTCAATTTCCAGAAAGAAAAAACCACCATTAAAACTGTGCTGACAGACAGCCTTGGCCGATTTGTTCAGAACGGGCTACCAGATGGCTCTTACCTTGTTAACCTGGCAACCATTGGCTATGCCCCTAAACAGCTACCGGCCGTATTGAATGGAAAAAATCTGGATCTGGGCACGATCAGACTGCAGCCTGCCACCGCCAACCTCGGAGAGGTAGCTGTAACGGGCAACCGTCCTGTGATCAGGCAGGAGGCCGACCGCATTGCATACGATGTGCAGGCAGACGCAGAAAGCAAAACCCTGACCGTGCTGGATATGATGCGCAAAGTGCCCCTTCTGGCTGTCGATGCAGATGATAACATCAAGCTCAAAGGAAGTGGCAACTTCAAGATCCTGATCAACAACCGCCCATCTGGAATGGTTACACGGGATCCGAAAGAGGTTTTGCGCAGCATGCCGGCTTCGAGCATCCAGAAAATCGAGGTCATCACCACCCCACCGTCCAGGTTTGATGCTGAAGGGTTGTCGGGCATCATCAATATCATTACCGCTAAAAAGGTAGACAATGGTTACAACGGGTCACTAAGCCTGCGAAACCAATGGCCGGGCGGGCCGGGTGCCAACCTGAACCTGACCTGGAAACAGGGCCGCTTCGGCGTCGATCTGAGCGGTGGTACAGGTATATGGAAGGTCTCAGACATCAGGGTCCGGGAAATAAGGACCAATACCGGCACCAATCCTTCCACCCTGATCGCTGCCGGGAACAACAGCATAGACAACAAGTGGTTATGGGGTACGGCAGCGCTCAGTTATGAACTTGACACGCTCAACCTTTTTACGCTCGAGATCAATCCATATGGTGGTTACAACCGGCAGATCACTGACCAGCGTTTCGACCTGAACGCACAGGCGCCAAGTTCGTACCGGGCAGAAAACAACCGCTTATTTGAATGGCGGGGCACCGATTATACGGCAAACTACCAGCGGGGCTTTAAAAACAACCGCGAGCACCTGCTTACTTTTTCTTTTAAGTATTTCAGGACGCATGAGCCCAACAACAGTACCCTGGCCTACATGGATAAACAGAACTTTACGCTGCCAGACCTCAGACAGGAGAACAAAAGTTTCTTCTCTGAGCAAACTGCCCAGGCAGATTATGTATCGCCGCTGGGCAAAGTTACACTGGAAGCAGGGCTGAAAGCCATCTTACGCAAAGGCGATACAGACTTTGAATCGTTCGCTTTTAACCCCGCCTCGCAGATCTACGAACTGCAGATAGCCCAAAGCAACGGATATACCAATACCCAGGATGTGTTTGGCGCCTACACCAGCGCGGCACTGGCCCTGAAGAAGTGGACCGTAAAAGCAGGCGCCCGCATCGAATACACAGATATAAAGGGCGTATTTATGTCTGGCAGCGAACAGGTAAAACAGAACTATTTTAACGTGATCCCAACCGTGTCGCTGAACCGCAAACTGACCGAGGGCAACAGCATCAGCCTGGGCTTTACCCAGCGCATCGAGCGGCCCGCCATTTATTTCCTCAACCCTTTTGTAGACCGCTCCCGGCCTAATTTCGAACAATCGGGTAATCCCGGTCTGCGGCCGGTACTGAGCAACAATTTCGACCTGAACTATTCGCATTCAAAAAAGGGCTCGGTTAACCTTGGCCTGAGTTATAATTTTGCCAACAATACACAGCAAACAGTTGTGAGGTACGATGCAGAACGCCAGGTTACGCGTATTACCTATCAGAATATTGGCCGGGAACGCAGGCTTGGCAGTAACCTCAACATCAATTACCCCCTTACCAGTAAATGGAGCATCAGTGCGAACGGAACGCTCAATTATATCTGGCTCGAGGGAATGATAGAAGGTCTGCTTACCCGCAATTCGGGACTGACCGGTTATGCTTCTGCAAACTCTGCCTATAAATTCGAGAAAACCTGGAAAGCGACTTTATCATTTAACTATGGTGCACCCGATGTATTGCTGCAAGGTGCTTCTAACAATTATTACTTTCTGGGCATGAGCGGCAGTAAGGACCTGATCAAGGACAAGCTGACGTTATCGGCCATGGTAGCCAATCCCTTCAAAAAATACCGGCCTTATACCAACTTTGTTCAGGGGAGCAATTTCACGAATGAATATTCCAGGGAAAACTATTTCAGGCGGTTTAATGCGACCCTGGTCTGGAAATTTGGCAAACTACAGGGCTCGATCAAAAAGAACCAGCGCAGCATCAGGAATGACGATGTAAAAAGCCAATCTTCAGGTTAGGCCGCAGGTTATCCTTTTGTTGCCGACATGTTACGAATGGAAATGCAGCGGGTCATCGCCTTCTTTGTATCTTCGCTCAGGCCGCTGCTATCGTTTGCATGGAGCATGGCGATCCAGCAATGGCGGTAAAAAACAACGAAAACCGGTGTAACAACACGCCGGTTTTCGTTGTTAACCAGATGAATAATCGACGTAACATGTATAAACAATTATCCAGGCGCTCTATCGGCTTGCTGATCTGCGCATTATTTTTTGCCTTGCCGATAACGGCTTCGGCAGCGAAAGCAGGTCTTTATCAATTAAAAATTTACCACCTTAAAGACAGCATCCAGCAGCAGGCTGTAGAAAATTACCTGGAACAGGCTTACCTGCCGGCACTGCACCGGGCAGGAATAACCCGGGTAGGCGTTTTCAAACCTTTTGGCCCGGTCGAAGCCGGCGGCCGCAAACTCTATGTGTTCATTCCGCTTCAGTCTTTCGACCAGTTAAGCAAACTTCAGTCTAAACTTGACGCCGATGCGCGTTACCAGTCGGCCGGAACGGCTTACCTGCGTGCACCGCACAATGCCCCGGTATACGAGCGCATCGAAACCATTCTGATGACTCCTTTTGTCAAGGCCCCGGAAGCGGTCGTGCCTGCGCTTAAGAATCCAAAGCCCGGACGGGTGTATGAGCTGCGCAGTTACGAAGGACCCACCGAAATGATATCAAAAAATAAAATCGACATGTTTAACGCCGGCGACGAGGTTGGCCTTTTCAAACGTCTAGGTTTTAATGCCGTGTTTTATGGAGCGGTCGTAGCTGGCGCAACGATGCCAAACCTGATGTACATGACGGCTTTCGAAGACAAGGCAGACCGGGATCTGCACTGGAAAAACTTTGGAGCCGACAGCCAGTGGAAACAGCTTTCAGCCCGGCCCGAATACCAGAAAAACGTCTCCAAAATTGTCAGCCTGCTGCTCAGCCCGGCCGCTTATTCAGATTTTTAGTAAAACAAAACGGCCCGTCAATAAAATTGACGGGCCGTTTTGTTGCTTGCTGCATGCCTATGAAGGCATACCTTTGGCCGGGTTCGTTTTGTATTCGTTCCAAAGGGTGTCGAGGTCTGCTCCCGCCAGTTCTTTCCAGATAGCCGGGGTATAGGTTTTTTCGCGGGCTGCTTTGTTTAACCGGTCAACGATATCTTTACGTTTATTCTTTTCAAGCCAAACCAGGAAACGTGCGGCAATGCGGTATGAATTGGTATAGCTGTGTTTTTCGTTGAAGGGTGTCAATGACCATTTAGACGGCCCGTTGTTAATGCCAAAAGCAAAGCGGGCATAGTCGGCTATTCCTTCTGTTAGCCATACAGGTGCCGACTCATACGCATAGCCCTGGGCAACATGCATCAGTTCATGCGTGAGCAGGTCAATGTCTTCAGGGTTCTTTGCCAGCCAGCTGGGATCAATCTTAATGACACCATTCCAGGCAGCAGCAACACCTTTGTATTCGCTCGTAACAGCTACGGTTACTTCTCTCCTGCCCTTTTTGTTAAAACGCTTAAGTTCCTGCGGATAAACTTTCCAGAACAGATCCTGCAGACGTTTGCCGGTAGCCGGGTTAAAGTCGCGGTCTGTGTTAATAAAAACCAGTGTATAACCCTTTTTTTTCTGAATGTCTTTCTGGTAATAACCAGTGCTGTCAATGTCTTCCCAGCGTTTGCGGTTTTGCCCGTAGAGGGATGCTGACACGATCAGGAATACGAAAGCCGTGAGCGTATATTTTTTCATGCTGTTTTTTAGGCTAAAATAAGGCAGCTAAATCAATTTACCATTTTTATACAGGAATGTATCGACAATGTTAAACTAAACAGCAGAGGCCGGCGGCCGGTCATGATTGCTAAATGTCTGCAAACAGGTCGCTGCTCAGGTACCGGTCGCCACGATCGCAGGCAATGAATACGATGACACCCTCGTCCAGTTCTGCGGCGAGTTCCAGAGCACAATGCAAGGCGCCCCCGCTGCTCATACCCGCAAAAATCCCCTCCTCACGCGCCAGGCGTCTGGCCATCGACACGGCATGCTGCTGCGAAACGTCCATAACCCGGTCAACCCGGCTTGCGTCGTAGATTTTCGGCAAATAAGCCTCGGGCCAGCGCCTGATGCCTGGTATGGATGATTCTTCGGTAGGCTGACAGCCGACAATCTGGATGCCGGCACGCTGTTCTTTTAGAAACATGGAATTGCCCATAATGCTGCCCGTTGTGCCCATGCTGCTTACGAAATGGGTAATTTGCTGGTTCGTATCCCGCCAGATCTCAGGACCGGTGGTTTTGTAGTGTGCCAGGAAGTTATCAGGGTTGGCAAACTGGTTCAGCAGGAAATACCCCGGTTTGCTTCCCCGCTCTTCCGCATAGTCCCGGCATACTTCGATCGAGTCGAGCAGGGTAACCGTTGCGCCATAGGCTTCCATAGTCAGGGTGCGTTCCCTCGTGGAGCTGGCAGGCATGACCAACTCGATCTCAAGACCATATATCGCGGCAATCATGGCCAGGGCAATCCCCGTGTTGCCGCTTGTTGCTTCGATCAGCTTGACGTTTTTGTTCACTTCACCGCGTTCCATGGCGCTGCGAATCATGTTGAGGGCCGCACGGTCTTTTACACTGCCACCCGGGTTGTTCCCTTCCAGTTTGGCCAGTATGCTGACACGCGGATTTGGATTTATTCTCCTGATTTCGACCAGGGGCGTATTGCCAATACAATCAATGATGTTATTCATGGCCCGTTTTTTTGGTTTCAGTAATTTTAACGACAGACTGGTGGTAAACCACCGAACCTGCAGGTACACTTTTGGTAAGCCAGACGTTACCCCCGATGATGCAGTTGTCGCCGACCACGGTGTCGCCACCCAGAATGGTAGCGCCTGAGTAAATGATCACATGGTCGCCGATGGTGGGGTGGCGTTTCGTATTGGCCATGTATTTTTCCACACTTAATGCGCCGAGCGTAACGCCCTGATACAACTTAACATGGTTGCCAATGACCGTAGTTTCGCCAATGACCAGGCCGGTACCATGGTCAATGTAGAGGTACTCGCCGATTGAGGCACCCGGGTGAATGTCTATGCCTGTAACTGAATGTGCATACTCTGTTAAAATGCGGGGAAGAATGGGAACCGCTGCAACCAGCAGTTCATGGGCGATGCGGTACAAGGCAATAGCCAGAAAACCCGGGTAACACCTGATTACCTCGAACTCGCTGGTTGCCGCCGGATCGCCCGACAGGATGGCCCTGATGTCGGTGTTCATTTGACGGTACAATTCAGGCAGGGCGTCAAAGAAAGCCGCCGCCACCTGTTCGTTGTTGCAATCGCTGCAAGCCTTCGTGGCATTGAGCATGGCCAGCAGCTGCTGCCTGCGGTTGTCAAACCCCGCTTCGATGGCCGTGGCACCTGGTTCTTGCCGACAACCCCGCTCCGGATACAAGAGGTTGAGTAATCCCAATGCCCAATCGGCAATTGCCTGATTGGCCGGTACAGCCTCTACCCGGGCCTGTCTGTTCAGTATCTCCTGATAAAATGTATTGTTCAAAATGCGTGATTGCTCGATCAGCTCCAAATTTATCAGAAAATCAAATAGGCTGCTGCCCATAACTGACATAAATGACGTTTTTACGAAAATGTAAATTTTGAACAGGATAAGCCGATGACCGTGATAGCGTTTGAAGCTGGCTCCCTTCTGCATACCCTCGGGGGTAACCAGTACCCGGCGCAAAGGCGGCCTTGAAGCCCGTCTCAAAAATCAGTGACAAGCCTGGATCAGAAATTTTAGGTCCGCCCTTGTGACCTGTAAATAGATATTTTCGCATAATGATTTGCTAAAATCATATATTTATCAGTATTTAAGCCGCCATAAGGGTCATATGGACGATATCAAACCAAATCAATACGCTGCCCAGACACCGATGCTCGTTTCGATCGACTGCATCGTTTTTGGATTTGACGGCGAGAACCTGCGGATTTTGCTTACAAAACGGGGTCTTGAACCTGGTAAAGGGCGCTGGAGCCTGACAGGTGGGTTTGTAGGGCAAAAAGAAGACCTCGAGCGCGCTGCAGCGCGGGTCTTGCACGAACTGACAGGACTAAAAAACGTTTATCTTGAACAATTGAAAACCTATGGCGAGCCGCTGCGCGATCCCTTTGCCCGGACCATCTGCGTAGCCTACTTTGCACTGATTGATATCAGGAAATACCAGGACCAGCCAAATCATGAAGGCCGGGCAAAATGGTTCAGCATTGATGAAGCACCGCCGCTGATCTTTGATCAAAACGAAATGGTGAACGAAGCGTGCAGGCGCGTACGTTATAAAGCTGCCCTGCACCCCCTGCTCTTTGAATTGCTGCCGCAAAAATTCACCATTCCGCAACTTCAAAACCTGTACGAGCAGGTCTATGGCACGCCAATAGATAATCGCAATTTTATCCGCAAGGTTTCTTCTACCGGGCTGCTGGTCAAACTGCAGGAAAAAGACAAATCAGGCTCCAGGCGCGGCGCTTTTTATTTCCGGCTTGACCGGAAAAAATACAGGGCAAAGTTTCAGTCCTTTCTCAACTTCATCCCCAATCCTGACCACCTGCTTGGCTGAAGTGATGCTGTTCGGGCCAAAACTTTTCAACAAGAGCTTGTCGCCAGCCTGCATTAATTACCTTTGCCGCATGTCGCAAGCCGAACTGGAAGCTTATTTTGAAACCGCCACCCTGCCGGCCGGCCCGATTCGCCTGAACGAGGCAACGGTCATCCAGGACCCTGAACTTTTTGTCAGGGTGCATCTGCATAGCCTTAAATTTAATCCGCCCAATAAGATCGCTGAGCCCTTGCTTTACCGCCTGGAACAATTGTACCACATCATCGAAGCTGAATCAGCTTCCTAGAAAAACCGCAACTAACTGTTAACCTGATCCTTGCCTGTCGATTCCGGATGACGGGCCCTGTGTGCACTTTGACTAAATTATTTTTCTCAGCTATGTTTATTTGGACTTGATCTAAATAACGCTATCTTTGGGACATAAAAAATGCCACACGGTTCGCACCCGTGTGGCGACCGGGCAAGCCCGGCATACCTTTAATCTGAGTTAAAAGCCATGCAAATTAAGCATTTTTTGCTACTGGGACTGCTTTGTGCCCAGTCTATTTTCTCTTACGCTCAAAACCAACCGGCTTCGGTTAGCGGATTGGTTCGCACTGAGGCCGGCAAGGCGCTTCCCGCCGCGAGCATTACACTTGGACAGACAACATTCGGGGCCGTTTCTGATGCCAGCGGCCGCTACCACATTGGCCAGGTTCCAGCCGGCAACTACCTGTTAATCATTACGTCAGTAGGTTATGCGCCGCATAGCAAAAAGATCAGCCTGAAACCGGGTCAGCAGCTCGTTGCCGACTTCAAACTGGAAGGCAGGGTTCAGGAAATGGAAACGGTGAACATACTGGGCCGGACGGCCAGCCAGGAAGTGAACCGGCAGGCCTTTAATGTGACAGCTATAGATGCCTCCGGGCTGTACAACACCACGCTTGACATATCAGGCGCGCTGGACCGCGTGGCCGGCATCCGGGTGCGGGAGTCGGGCGGCGTAGGTTCCAGCTTCAACCTCTCCTTGAATGGTTTTTCAGGGAACCATGTCAGGTACTTCATTGACGGCATTCCGATGGACAATTTTGGCTCCTCTTTTCAGATCAACAACATTCCCATCAACATTGCTGACCGTGTAGAAGTGTACAAAGGCGTGGTGCCGATGTGGCTGGGCTCTGATGCGCTGGGCGGCGCTATCAATATCGTTACCGGCAACAAATTCCGCAATTTTATCGATGCATCTTATTCTTACGGGTCGTTCAACACCCACCGCAGCGTGGTCAATGCAGCCTTTACCGGCAAAAAGGGATTTACGGTCCAATTGAATGCTTTCCAGAATTACTCAGATAACAATTACAAAGTCCGCATTGAAGCGGCTGATATCTACACCGGCGCTTATGCTCCAGCGGCCCTGCTGCCCAGGTTTCACGATACCTACCACAACGAAACCGTGGTTGCAAGCGTCGGTGTAGTGGGTAAAAAGTATGCCGACCGGCTGCTGATTGGCCTGACAGCAGGCCGCAATTACAAGGAAATTCAGACCGGCGCGCGCATGGTCTCGGTGTTTGGCGGCTGGCACCGCCGCGGCAACATCCTCATGCCGACACTGAAATACAAAAAAGAAAATCTGCTAAAGGGCCTGGACGTCACTGTAAACGCAAATTACAATCTGGGTGAGGAGCAAAACATTGACACCATGAATGTGCGTTACGACTGGTACGGCAACAGCAAGCCAAGCGGCGCGAACGGCGAGCGGTCAAGAAGCCTTTACAAATACAAAAACAACAATGGCCTGGCCACGACCATGCTGAATTACCGCATTGACGCGAAGCAGTCCCTTGCCTTAAGCAATGCGTTCAGCACCTTTAACCGTACCGGCAGCGATGCGCTGAACCCGACTATCGCAGAATACGAGCAGCCGAAAAAAACCAATAAGAACATGCTCGGACTGGGCTACAGCGTTGACATCCGAAATCGCTGGAGCGCCACAGTTTTTGGCAAATACATCAGCCAGTTTAACGTAAATGGCAACAATGGCGGTGCGGGCAGAAATAGCATGGAGCGGCTAGGTTATGGCCTGGCAGCGACTTATTTCGTGCGTCCTGACCTGCAGCTGAAAGCTTCTTACGAGCTAACCAACCGCATGCCCGAAGCCCAGGAAATTTTCGGCGATGTAGAAAATCAGGAGGCTAATCCGGGACTAAAACCCGAAAAGAGCGACAATTTCAACCTGGGCTTCGGCTACAATTTCCGCCTGAACGAAAGCCATACTTTCGCGCTGAATGCCAATGCCATTTACCGGAACGCTTCGAATTTTATCTACAACCGGCTCAATAACAATCAGTCTAAACTTGTGGCCGACAACCGGGAGGGTGTTCGCACCCTGGGGGGCGATGCAGAACTCAGGTATGGTTACGGAAGCTGGCTCACGGCGGGTGTAACCGCAACCTATCAGTACCTGCAGAACATGCAGCGATACGAACCCGGATTTACAGGCGTCAGCGTGGTGTATAAAGACCAGATGCCCAATATCCCCTACCTGTATGGCAATGGCGATATCTCCGTCTCGCTTCGCAACGTAGGGCGAAAAGGCAACAACCTCACCATTGGTTACAACCTGCTGTATGTACATGCTTTCTGGCTTTACTGGCCAAGCCGCGGCGGGCAGTCGGTAAACGACGACAAAAAGGTTATTCCCCGCCAGGTAAACCATGATCTGAACGTTGTGTACAGCCTGCATGGCGGCCGTTACAACATCGGCCTGGAGGCCAGGAACCTCGGCAACGCTGACCTTTTCGACAACTTCAGCCTCCAGAAGCCTGGCCGGGCATTTTACCTGAACCTCAGGTATTTTATCAGTTCAAATTAATCAATCTAAAATAAGTTAACATGAAACTAAAGTTTACCAAAGCGATCATACTGGCCATGGTTGCGTCAGTCAGCCTGTCGTGCAAAAAAGACAATGGCAACAGCAGGGAAACACGCGGGCCATATGTCCTGGCCGTGACACCGGTTGCCGCTACAGCGGTAGCAGATTACCTGGTCAATGCGTCCAGCCTGGACGAAGGAAGTATCACCACCGAAAACAATGGCCTGGAACAGGACGGAAGTTACCGCTATTACGTAACCCACAACAACAAGTTTTTCAGCATGCTGTACGGTCAGTCGAACCCGGGTGCGGTAACCACCTATAACCTGCTCGATGGCAAATTGAATAAAGTATCAAACTTCCAGACAGAGACCGTACAGGCTTTCGCTCCTGTTAACAGCGACATCCTGCTCATGAAGATCCCGAGAGCCATTACCAATCCATTGGCCAACTGGTACCGCGTTAACACAAATAGCCTGCTCATTAGCGGCGAGGGTACTGTGAACGTGCAGGACCTGAGCAAAAACGGCGAATCAGCCTTTTTCAGCTGGATCAAACAGGTAGGCAACAAAGTGTATGCGCCCTACTTTTCAATCAAAGCCTGTTGTGGCGCCGCTTTCGATACCAATTTCCCGGACAATGCCTGGATCGCGGTTTACTCTTATCCCGAAATGCAACTAGAGAAAGTGATCCAGGACGACCGCACCAGTTTCATTGGCCGTTATTTCACCGACGGATTGGGTCTGACAGAAAATGGAGACGTTTATGCTTTTTCTTCGTCGGTTGCTACCAACAACAAAGTGCTGACCTCAACCAAACCTTCTGCCATTACCCGCATCAAAGCCGGCACGACAGAATTTGACCAGGGTTATTTTCTGAACTTTGAAACGGCATCCGGCGGCATGGTCATTACAAACTGGCTGTACATCGGCAATGACAATTTTGTGGTCACCGCCATTGAGAAAGCGCAGCGGGGCGCTTACACCGTTGGCAACCGCATCGGCATTCTGAACGTGGCCAACAAAACTTTTAAACTGGCAGCAGGCATGCCGGCTCCCGATCAGATCAGCAGCATTTCCGCGAACAACTATACGCCGAAAAACGGTCGCACGGCATACGTAGGTGTTAACATGAAAGACGGCAGCAGTTATGTGTACAAGATCGACGCTGCCAACCAGACGGCCGCCAGGGGCCTGAAAGTAGAAGGCGGAACCATCGCAGCAATCCAGTTCCTTAATTAGTTGCCACCCCAATAACCAGCACAATTGCGAACATGAACAGCAAGCCTGTAAAGAAGAAAAGCAAGGACTCCCTGTTTACCAGGGTTAACAAATGGCTGCACCTTTGGCTGGGGCTCGCCTCGGGCGTTATTGTCCTGATCGTGTGCCTGACCGGTTGTATCTGGGTCTTTAACGAAGAGGTTACCAGCCTGCTCGAACCCGAAACAAACGTAGTCAGGCAAAACCGGCCGGTTATCATGCCCTCCCGGCTTTACGAAACCGCTGCAAAGCTGTATCCCGACAAAACGCCGGCCTACGCGCAATACCAGCAGGGCCGGGCAATCACGCTTAACCTGAAAGGTGCCGGGGAACAGGGGCGCCGCGGTGGCGGCACAACGCTGAAGATCAACCCGTACACCGGGCAGGTGGTCAGCGTTACGGAGCGGAAAAAAGGTGAGGTAGACTTCTTCCGTCTGATGCTGAACGGGCACCGTTTTCTGTGGTTGCCACCGGCCATCGGCCGGCCCATTGTCAACTACGGCACGCTGGTGTTCGTCGTGCTGCTTATCACCGGCCTCATCTGGTGGTACCCTAAAAAGTGGAATAAATCCACCCGCGATAAAAGTTTCAGGATCAAATGGGGAGCCTCATTCAAACGGGTCAACCTGGACCTGCACAATGTGCTCGGGTTTTACGCGCTCATATTCCTGCTGTTTATTGCGCTCACCGGTATGGTGTATGGCATCAGCTGGTACAGCAAAGGCTTGTATTGGGTAACCACCGGCGGCGCTACACTGAGCGAGTTCAAGCGGTTTGAGTCAGATTCGCTTCAGGCGGGCCGGCACTATACGCCTCAGCAGGCTATGGACCTGGCCTGGCAGAAGGTTATTACCAGGCATCCGGAGTCTGAGGGCTTTTATTATACGTTTCCTGACACGTCAAAGGCCAGCTTAACCATCGGCGTCACCGTTTACCCAAGTAAAGGACAGTTTTACAACAACCGGAGTTACACTTTTGACCAGCACACCCTGCAGGAATTTAAGCAGAAAGGCATTTACGGAGAAGCTTATGAAAAGGCCTCGGCAGGCGGCAAACTGCGCCGTATGAACTATGACATCCATGTCGGCAGCATACTCGGTTTTCCGGGTAAGGTGCTCGCTTTCCTGGTCACGCTCATCGGTGCCAGCCTGCCTGTTACCGGATTTCTGATCTGGTATGGCCGCAAATTTAAAAAGAAGAAATCAGAGAAAGGACCGCCGGCCCAGCGCAGCGCCCAAGGCCGGCCAACTGCAAAACAGGTAGCCGAACCCGTCATCTAATTACGCAAAACCGATACGGGCCGGCAGCAATGCCGGCCTTCTTTTATTGTGCGGAGCACCCGATGTGACCAGAATACCAAACGCAACGCCGGCGCTTCCAGGTACCGGCAAAATAAAACCCGGGAGCGGTAAAAAACCAGTCCCGGGCTATGGCCTTGCGGCCAACCAAACAATACGAGCTGATGGAGGGCCTAATCATCCATCAACACGCGATGTTCAAACACCATGCCACGGGCACCAGTTATCAGGCAAAACCAAAAATAACGCCTGTGAACACTGCAGGTGATAAAGGAGCACCCGCCCCGCCCCAAACTGATTTTCCGGAAATTTCATCGGCTACAGTTCAGTCGTACTGGTCTGCATCCCGACCTTTAAAACGTACATATCCCCGGGCCGAACCCGTCCTGGTCTTTTAAGCGCCAGGGCAACTAGCCAATTCGACCGTACCGTCTGGCCAGCACAGCAATGGCCCTGGCCAGGTCAGCGTCAAGGCTGCCCGGACTAAGCCGCCATTTCCAGTTCTTACCCGTACTTCCCGGAAAGTTGATGCGTGCACTTTCGCCCAGCCCTAAAATATCCTGTACAGGAACAAGCGCAAGCCAGGCAACCGAAGCATAAGCCAGTTCAATCAGTCCCCTGACCTCTTCGCCGCCGGCTTGCCTCAGGTAACTGTTTAGCTGTTCGCGCTCCTTTGTGCCCAGGCTGTCCAGCCATCCCTGGCTTGTATTGTTATCATGCGTGCCGGTATAAACCGCGAGGTCCCTGGTACCGAACTCATGGGGCAGGTGGTCATTCAGTCCTTCCGCACCAGAAAAGCCAAACTGCAGAACCTTCATTCCTGAAAGCCCCCAACGGTCGCGCAGGGCATAAACGGGTTCATCTATTTCGCCGAGGTCTTCGGCAATAAAAGGCTGGTTCGGAAACCGGAGCTTGAGTGCGGCAAAAAGATCATCGCCAGGACCTTGCTGCCAGGCACCCGCGCGGGCATCGGGCGCTTCGGCAGGAATAGACCAGTAAGCTGAGAATGCACGGAAATGGTCCAGGCGCAGCACATCAACCATGGCCAGGTTGGCAGCAATGCGATCCATCCACCAGGCATATCCCAGCGTTTTCATGGCTTGCCAATTAAATACCGGCATGCCCCATCGCTGACCGCTGGCACTGAAAGCATCGGGCGGAACGCCGGCAACTTCTTTCGGCGTGTAGTCTTCATTCAGTTGAAAAAGGCCGGGATTCACCCAAACATCGCATGCATTGCCGGTTACATAAAACGGCAGGTCACCGATCAGCGCAATATGCCGGTCGCGTGCATAGCGGCGAAGTTCGCCCCACTGTTCAAAGAAAATATACTGGCACCAGCTGAAAAACAACAGGCGGTCGGCGTGTGCCTCGTGGATGCCTCCCAGTGCCACAGGATCCCGGCGCCGCAAATCGGCCGGCCATTCGGTCCATGAAGGGCCATGCAGTTCGCGCAAGACCTCAAAAAGTGCAAAATCACTTAGCCAGGATGCTTTCTCTTCGCAGAACTGTTCAAAAGGTGTTCGGTCTGCGCCTTTTTCTTTCCAGGCAAGGAAAGCGGTTTCCAGTGCAGCGCGCTTACGGCTGTCGACCTCGTCATAGTCGATGGGGCCGTCCGCTTTGTCCGCTGCTTCGTGCGCATGCGGCAGCAGGCCCCGGGCATGCAGCGCCGCCAGGTCGATCAGGAGCACGTTGCCGGCAAAACTACTTACGCTGCTGTAAGGAGAATAGTGGTCAGCACGGTCAACGGGATTAAGCGGCAGGACCTGCCAGTATTGTTGGCCCGCCTCGTGCAGCCAATCTACAAATGTACGTGCAGAGGCACCCATATCTCCGATTCCGCCGGCACCAGGCAGGGCATTCAGCGGAAGCAGCACGCCGGCTCCACGGGCTTTTTCGTTGATTTCGATCACGGCCAGCGGCAGTTCCCGCCCGAAGATTGTCTGCAGGTCGGTCTTCTCACCCAAATTGATGGACTGGCCTGACAAATAATTAAAAGCAGTAAGCGGACGGAAAGGCAGCTCCAGATAGGTATCAGCCAGTTCGGCGCCCGCCGGATCGAATTCCTGGCCCTGCACAAATGCACGGTGGCAAAGCGGAACCAGCACCAGGAAGTGCCGTTGTCTGAAACTTCTTCTGAACGCAAAAAAATCGGTAGCATGCGGGCCGCGCAATTCAACCGGCTCAAACGAGGCCAGGTGAAAAAAGTCTGGGAAACGGCGCCTCAGTTTTGACAGGATGGCTGTTAGCCTCACCTTTATCGCTCCGTCATAGCGGCGTTTCCAGAGTTCAACCGGCGCTGCATCTGACAGCAGGGAGGCGTGCAACGTGTAATCCACCGCACTGCGGTTGTCGGGATCGACAAAACTGAAATCCCAGGCTTCCCTGCCCTGGTAGATGTCAGGAATGCCGGGGCTGAGAAATTTGACCAGTACCTGGCTCAGGCTGTTCAGCAAACCAAGGTCCTGGAAAAGACGAACAGTTGCCCGTTCTTCTTCAGGCAGCTCTTCCAGCCGCTCAGGCAGGCTTTCGATCAGTTCAAAGATCCGTGCTTCATACTGTTCATCGGGTTCTGCCCAGTCTGAACTTACCTTTCCCTCGCGCAGGGATTTCTGCATTGCCGCTTTCAAACGTTCACGGTAGCCTTCGGGCGCAACGCCCGGTAAAGGCAATGACCCCAGATAAGTCTGGTAAAGGAAATACAGGTCCTCGCGCCGTATGTCGGCTGCCGCACCCCGCGCATTCACCCATTGTGCCCATTCGTCGGGCAGGGTCGAAATGACCAGCAGGCGGCTGCGGAAATCCTCACCCCTTTTCGTATCGTGCGTGGCGGTAGCGTTCATGGTTGCCGGCCATTCGGCCAGGCGCAGTTTCATCTCTCTGACAAACTCTCCGCTCCTGATGCCGAAGAAACCAGGCGAGTCGCCGACCTCATTATGGGCTATAAACCGGGCGAAGTCATACATCAGGGTATCTTCAATGCCCTTGGCCATAACCGGGCCACTGAACTGCATGAGCCGTTTAAAAAATACACTTGCCGCTGCGCTGTTGTCTGCCTGTTCCAGCATATCTTTTGCCCAGGCAGCGGCGGCCCTGCTTTCCGGATCCTTTTCCAGAACAGACAGCAGGGCAGAAAATTCCGTGCTCTGTCCGTTTTCGTCAAAATAATACCGGTATCGCGGCAGGTCTGTCATTAGCGCCGTAATGTGGGCGGCAACTTCCTCACCATCTGCACCGGCAGCCACCGCCAGCTTACGCAGCAGGCTCACTTCGCCCTGCATATGTTCACTTAAAATGAGGCGTTTTTTTTCCCGTGCTTTGAGCTCGGGGCTGCTTGGTTTCCCGGTAAAGCGGTCGTAAAGGGCATTGACCTGTCCAAGCCCCTCCCGGTCAGTGAGCAGGTTGTTCACCATGGCAAGGAAATCATAACCGGTGGTTCCCTCCATGGGCCACTTTGGGGTCGGTTCGTTTCTTGCCAGGATCTTTTCAATCACGATGTAACAATCCGCGCCGCAAGCCTCACGCAGCCATTTCAGGTAGGTACCCGGATCCTGCAGGCCATCGGCATGGTCAATCCTGACACCCTGGATGAGCCCGCGTTTAATGAGCTGCAGCAGGTACCGGTGATAGTCGTCAAACACCTTACGGTCCTGCATGTTCAGGCAGATCAGGCTGTTTACAGTAAAAAACCGGCGGTAATTGATATTTGCGGCCGTTTCCTGCCAGTTGCAGGGACGGTAATACTGCAAGCCAATCAGTTCAAGCAGCAGCCGGGTATTCTCATTAATGGTTTTCAGGCTCGACGCCCCGGCAGATTCAGGGTCGAAGTTCTCGTCCCGCAGCCGGACGAGCGTTTGCTGGTTAACAGGCCAGCGTTGTCCGCCGGCTTCAAGCATCAGCGCCCCATCCTGTAAAACCAGCCCGACTTCGCCATTGGCCGCGGCCACTTCCAGGTCAGCGCCTAGAAAAGGAAGCATCAGTTTCTCCTGTTCAAAATCGTCGAAAAAGAGATCAAAGTGTTGTTTATACGACGACGCATTCCCGTTTTTGAGCACATCGGTCAGCCAGCGGTTTTCTGCTACATAGGCCATGTGGTTCGGCACAAAGTCCTGTATCCAGCGCATGCCACGTTCGTGCAGCATGCCTGCCAACTGCTCCAGCTGCGCCTCGGTTCCAATTTCAGGCGAAATGGTCAGCGGGTCGGTCCCGTCATAACCGTGCGTACTGCCCGGTGTCGCCGTGAAGATCGGCGATGCATAGACCGTGTCCACACCGAGCGAATGCAGGTAGGGAATTTGGGCGATCAGGTCTGTAAAAGTAAATTCTTTGTGAAACTGGATTCTGTAAGTTGTCGTTGGACGCATGTTTAGTTCGTTAAGATAACCAGGCTCAGGGCCGGAAGGTGAATAATGTCGTCAGAACGCCTCGCGTCGGCACCAGCGCCGCCCCAGCGTATGTCATCAGAGCACAGTAACAGATTCAATGCTGCCTGGTCTTCCCGCTCGTAAGCACAAGCTTCAGTAGAAAAGTTAAAATAAAGCTCCCGTATACCGGCCCCGTGCTCGTAGCGGAGCAACAGCAGCTGGCGGGCCTGGTCATGCCTCACTGATAAGGCATTCCGGTCTGCCTTGCTGAAAACCTGGTCGGTTTTGCGCAGCCTGATTAACGTCTTATAATAGTCAAGCATTCGGCCATGGTCGCCGGAGTTATTGAAGGTAAGTTTACATGACGTGAAGGTCGACGCTGCTTTCGGGTCTGGCGGCTGCTGCCCTTCAGCAAAGCTGAACTCTTCGGCGCGGCCTTTTCGAACCGCCTCTACGAGTTCTTCGCCCTGGTGATCCATAAAATACAGGAACGGCCGGTCTTCGCCGTATTCTTCACCCATAAAAAGAAGGGGTACAAACGGTGAAAGTATCGTAGCTGCCGCCATGAGCTTGGCTTTATCTGGACCATACAGGGCAACGCTGCGCTCGCCAAACGGGCGGTTTCCTACCTGATCATGATTCTGGGAAAACACAACGAACCGATTGCCGGGAATGCCCGCGGTGTGTGTGCCGAACATCCTATCGCGGTGTGCAGAATAGCCTCCATCAAAAACGTAACCTGAACTGAACGCCTTGGCCAGATGCCCGAGCCCTGAAAAATCACTGTAATAACCTTCGCGCGGCTCGCCGCAAGTAACCCGCAGCGCATGGTGGAACTCATCGACCCACTGCGCGTCCATACCATAACCTGCCTGATCAAGGGGCTCGACAAAACGGCGGTCGTTGAGGTCACACTCTGCGATCAGGTGATAACTCCGCCCCGTTGCACTTTCAAGGTTGAGAACGGCCTCTGCCAGGCTGGCCAGAAAATGTTTGGGGCCGAAATCGCGGATGGCGTGAACTGCATCGAGCCGCAGTGCGTCAATGTGGAAGGAAGACAGCCACATGAGGGCATTTTCAATGAAATATTGCCGCACAAAATCTGAACCGGCATCGTCCATGTTCATCGCCTCGCCCCAGGGCGTGGGATACTTGGCAGTTGTGTAGGGCGCCAGCGAAGTAAGAACGTTTCCTTCAGGCCCGAGGTGGTTATACACCACGTCCAGGATCACAGCCAGGCCACGCTCATGGCAGGCATTAACCAGGCGTAGCAGGCCCTCCGGCCCGCCGTAGCTGGCCTGAACCGCATACGGAAATACGCCGTCATAACCCCAGTTGCGCTCGCCCGGAAAAGCCGCCACCGGCATGATCTCGATGGCCGTGACGCCCAGCTCAAGAAGGTAATCAAGCTTACGCTCTGCCGCCTCAAAGGTCCCCTCGTCGGTAAAGGTACCGGTATGCAGTTCATAAATAATGTATTGGCTTAATCCAGGATTGGACCAGGCGTGGTCGGTCCAGGCAACGGTGTTCAGATCAATTGCGCGCGAGGCCCCCAAAGGGCCTTCCGGCTGAAATTTCGCGGCCGGGTCGGCAAATGCCTTGCCATCGACCAGAAAACGGTAATCTGTTCCGGGCTGCAGTTCTGATGTGGTCAATTTCCAAACACCTCGGTCTTGTTTTTCCATTGGCAGCACTGCGCCGCTTGCCTCGAGCTCCAGGCTAACCTCCGCTGCGCCGGGCGCCCAGAGCCTTGCCGTAGCCATATTCTGTTCAAAGCTAACCCCAAAAGCAGGGTTGAAAGTGGTTTCGTTCATGTGCAACGATAACACCCGCAGCAGGATAAAGGTTTACGCCCCCGGGCATATTCCACCCTAAAAAAACACGCATTAAAATCCCGGCCCCGGGCAATCAGGGCTATTTGCATTTTGTTTAATATTTTATCATAAAAACTTATACATTTGAGAGCCTAATGATTCCTTTGAAGACCGTCGCGGTGGTCGATGACCGCGAAGACAACCTGGATGCCATACAGTCGATCCTGTACCTGGCAAACTATCGCGTTTTCGCCTGCCAGTCGGTCTGTGCCTTTGAACAGGGCCTTACGAAACTCCGCCCCGACCTGATGATCATTGATATCCACCTGGGCCCCGAAGATGGCCGCCTGCTGTGCCGCAGACTGAAACAGCAGCCGCACCTGGCACAAGTTCCGGTCCTGTTGCTCTCGGCCCGGCCGGGTTTTGTCGAAGCAGAATTGAACAATACGGTGCCGATGCCTTCCTGGAGAAGCCTTACGACATGGATAGCCTGCTGGCACTTGTTAAAGAGCTGGCCAGAGCCGCACACTGACCCAATCGTATTTCTAAGCAACACCTGTTGATTTCGTCGATTTTCGGTACCTCTTACGGGTATTTGACCCCATTGCCTACTTCAAAAACAGGTACTTCACCCAAAACATTCTCAGGCGAGTCCGGTTTATTCATATACAGTATTAATCTAACCAAATAATACCATGAAAACATCGGTCAGAGACACAAGAAGAGCTCCGGAGATGGTCGACATCTCGGACGAAACGGCCAGGCAATACTGGTCAAGGCGGTTAAAGGTAAGTGAAGAAACCCTGAAATCTGCCGTCAGGGCCATTCATCAGCTCGAATTTAGCAAACTTGAAGCCTATCTGAAGAATACCCGGTTTTTATCAAGACTAAATGGCAGCGCTAACCTGGGAGGGCATTGAGATGGAAATGAAACAAATTCAGCTTACCGGCTTTGAACAGCCGGAGGAGAGCAACCGTCCGCATTTAAGGCTGCTGAAAGACGAAAAAAAAATTGGCGCCAGGATCAAATTGCTTGGCCGTATCGAAAACCTGAGTTGTTATCAGGCTAAAAACGGACTCAGGCAACTGCTTTAAGCAATTGAGCCTGCAAACAAAAACCGCCCTGCCGGGCGGTATGTGATTTGAAACTTCTTAACATTTCTGCGACGGGATCAGCTGATCTCGATGCGTCGAGTCATTTGTTTTGCCTCTTCCTTCTTCGCTACGCGGATATCAAGGATTCCATTTGCGTAACTTGCTTCGATGTTGCTGTCATCGGCCGAATCAGGCAATGCAAACGACCGGACAAAGGAAGTGTAGCTGAATTCTCTCCTGCTGTAACTTTCCCTGTCGCTTTTTTCTGATTGTTGTTTTTCTACTGAGATGGTCAGCAACTTGCGGTCAAGCTGGATATGAAAATCTTCTTTGCTTAAACCGGGCGCAGCCATCTCAATGTGGTAACCATCTGCGGTCTCGGCTACATTGACCGCAGGTACACGTGCAATCAGGCGGTCAGAAAAAAATGAATCATTAAATACGGACTCAAATACATCGCTGAATCCATTGATAGCGGGCTTGTTGCCATTAAATTTGATCAGTGACATGATATTTCCTCCTTTAATTATAGTTGATTAAATCGGGTTGTTTCAAATCAAGACCAATAAATCAAGCTGCATGCCAGGGCATGCAGCCCGGTATACAGCCTGATTTTTTTTCAGCCAGCGCTGAAAAACTGTCAGCAGGAATGACAAATTTATTCCCTTGCGGTGGTCTCGCCATCAGTCTTCGCCGTATCTGCGGTATCTGACGTGGTTGCGCTCGTGTCTGAACGCGTAGACGAAGAATCGCCGGTCGGTCCTGTCAATGTCGGACTGCTGCTTTGCTGATGACCATCCTGGCTGCATGCTGCCAGGCCGGATACCAGCAGGGCAGCTAATAAAAAGTGTTTTGTTTTCATGGCTTTTCGTGTTAGGCAGGTACCCCTGCCTTCAACTAACGCCTGCGGGACCAAAAAGGTTGAAAAAGATTCGCCGGCCTGCTGACTTAGTTGCCCGGTTTGGCTGAATCCTGAACAATGGCATAACCGCGGTTCTGTTTGACCAGGACCAGTTTATGAAAGGTAAGCTGTTCCTTTAAGATGTCAGCTGCACTGATCAGGGTATAGGTTGCCGGTTTTACTGCTTTGTTGACCAGCAGCGCCGGTTTGTACGAGATTCGCAAGCCCAGTTGAACCTCGATACGGTTAACAACACTTGCAAGTGTTTCGATTTGATAGACCCGCATATTCAGCCGCTTTTCAAAAAGCGCAGCAGAATGGGCAGGAGCAGACAGGCCCGGCAAGGCCAGGAGCAAAAGTAGCGTAGCGAATCGCATATAAAAGATGGTTTTTGTGTAAACCAGCAAAAGGCCTGATCAGGCCGGGATAAGCTTCTCCTCTTGCGGGCGATAATCGAGGTTCATAACAGAAAAGACCCGCAAATGTTTGCGACATCTCTAAATTTTATAAAAAAAACTGCAGAGGTCCCGAAATGCTTACATCAGTCTTAACCAAACCGGAAAAGCCGCCTTAAACCAATAGGTATAATGATCGGGGTTAAGCTGGAGGTCTTCGTACAGGAGGCCTGTATCCATCCATTTCCATTCTGCCACCTCATCCGGATTGAGAACCGGGCTGCCTGTATAGCGTCCCGTCAGCACATGGTCGAACTCGTTTTCGGTCATTCCCTGGTCGAGGGAGGCGCGGTAGGAAAACTTGAAAGCCGGGCTGAGGCGGCAGGTGAAGCCCATTTCTTCCTGAAGCCTTCTGTTTGCTGCCTGCAGCACATCTTCGCCTGGCCGCGGATGGCTGCAGCATGCGTTCGACCACAAGCCCGGCGAATGGTATTTATTTGCCGCACGTTTGTGAAGCATCATCTGGCCATCTGAATTGAATATAAAAATAGAAAATGCGCGGTGAAGCCTGCCTTCCCTGTGCGCCTGCATTTTCTCCATCACGCCGATCTCCTGGTCCTGTTCATCGACCAGAATCACATGCTCAACCTCACTTGTCATCTGCTGCATAATTTATCTTATAGGATACACCGGGACGTCGCCTGATCAGGGCATAACACATGATCACCATTTTATGGACGTTGGCAACCCTGATCCTGGAACTCAAAATTCGCTGCGGAGGCAGCCGCCTGATCTTTTCAAACAGGACCTTATAATAAAGATAAGCCAGATAGACGCCTGGCCGTGCACCGGCGGGCAGTTGTTCAATGCCAACAAGCGCCGCATCAAAATCGGCCAGGATATCGGCTTCGATCTGTTTTTTTTCAGTTGCCGAAAAACCCTGCAGGTTTACTCCGGGAAAGTACGTGCGGCCAAGTTTGTTGAAATCTGCCCCCGCATCGCGCAGAAAATTAACTTTCTGGAATGCAGCGCCCAACCGCATGGCCGGTTGCCTGAGGCGTTCGTACTCCTGGTCGTTGCCGTTTGTAAACACCCGCAGGCACATCAGGCCCACTACCTCTGCGGAACCGAAAATATAACGTTCGTACAGTTCGCGTGTGTAGCACTGTCCATCCAGATCCATCTCCATGCTTTCGAAAAAACAATCCACCAGTTCTTTGGGAATCCCATAGGCATTGACCACCCGCTGGAAGCTGTTCAAAATAGGATTTAACGATATCCCATCGCAAATGGACCGGTCTGTCTGTCGCCTGAAATCAGCCAGCAGCTCAGCCTGATCAAAGCCCTGGAAAGAATCGACAATCTCATCAGCCAGCCGCACGAAACCATAGATAGCATACACCGGCTCACGCATCGGTGCAGCCAGTAGCCTGATTCCAAGCGAAAAAGAAGTGCTGTATGCATGGGTGGTCAGGCTGCTGCATTTTTTACTGACCCGGTCAAATAATGCTTTCATGGTGCGGAATTTCGCATATTCTCAAAATCTACTTGCTTCAAAACACAATAATGCAGATTTTTGTTTAACTTTCACAAAAAACATTAAGCAAAATAGTTGTAACACGTTGCAGCTGTTAACTATGGCCCATGACCTCCGAACATTATACCATTAAAGATCTGGAGCGCCTGAGCGGCGTGCGGGCGCACACGATCCGTACGTGGGAACAACGTTATGGTTTGTTTACGCCCGGCCGTACGCCTACAAATATCAGAAGGTACTCGGCAGATGACCTGAAGAATATCATCAACATCAGTCTGCTGAACCGTTCAGGATACAAGATATCGGTGTTATCTGCCATGACACAGGCAGAGCGCGAGCGGCTCAGCGCAGAGTTGCTGCAACTGGAGGATAAACCGAAACAGCACGACCAGGATTTACTACTTGCTTTGCTGGAAATGGATGAGCGGCATTTTGAAGAAACAATGAACCGGCTCTCGGCATCGCTCGGTTTTGAACAGACCATTTCATCTGTCGTTTTTCCGTTTTTCGAAAAGATCGGGCAGTTGTGGCAGGCGGGAACGGTAGATCCCGCGCAGGAGCATTTTTTTTCGAACCTGGTCAGAAACAGGCTGGCCGCTGAAACCTTGAAGCTGCCGCCCAACTACAGCAATGAAGAAATGGTATTGTTGTTCCTGCCGGCCGAAGAGCTGCATGAGCTTGCCCTGCAATTTTACAATTATTCCTTCCGGTTACGGGGATACCGCACCTGTTACCTGGGTGCAGCACTCCCCTTTGCTTCTGTTGAGCGGGCTGTAGAACTGCACCGGCCTGGCATCATCGTAACCGGCCTGACTACCGCCCTCAGCGTTAGCGATGAGCAGGCCTTTACTGCTGCGCTTTGCGCAGTGGCGCCCGCAGCGCGAATATTTTTTACAGGGCCGCGGTTTGGCTCAGGCCATGCGTTTCGCGAGCCGAATGCTTTTTCAACCAGTGCCCTGGTTGAATTTCTGAAATTAAATCCGGCCAACTGAGAAGGGCATTCTGCATTAACTGGCTTTCTCACTGATCTGCTGTAGCAGTTCGTCCAGATTGAAAGGTTTGCTTACAAACCCGTTTGCCCCTTCCCGTTCCGCAATTCCCTGGCCTTCCCTGCTGGCCGAAAACAGGATAACAGGAATGGAAGCGGTAGGTTCCTGTGCCCTCAGGCTTCTCAATATTCTGTCGCCCGAAATAACAGGCATCCAGATGTCAAGGATGATCAGGTTCGGCTTGCGGCTAGCCGCTTCAGAAAGCACATTGACACTTTCCCGAACAGCGATTACTTCATAACCGGCATCTTCCAGGAAAAGCTCCATCATTTCCAGGATGCCTTCATCGTCATCACATACGAGTATTTTTTTATTCATGACCCGCCTCCTTTCCTTCTGCATATACAGGCAAGGTGAAACTGAAAATTGATCCTTTGCCCAAGTCGCTTTCTACCCATAAGGTTCCGCCATGATTCTTGATAACCTGTTCGCAGATGTAAAGCCCGATGCCCATGCCCGGAAAATCTTTCTGGATTTTGTCTACCCTGAAAAAGCGTTCGAAAATATGCTTTTGGTCTGCCGGACTGATGCCAAGGCCATAGTCCTTCACCGAAAGTTTTACAAAATCGCCCACCCTGGAAATCCGGATCTCGATGCGCTGCTCATCAGGTGCATATTTGATGGCATTGCCGATCAGGTTGCTGATCACCTGCACCAAGTGCGATTCATCTGCATACACATCGGCATCTGAACTTCCTTCCAGGATGATGTTGTGCCCGGGCGAAGCGGTCTGCATGCTTTCTGCCACGCCGGCCACGAGTTCATCGAACGGAACACGGTCCTTGTGCAACTGGATATAACCGCTCTGAATTTTAGACATGTCAAGCAGTTCAGAAAGCAATTGGTTCAGCCGGTCTACCGCCCCGGAAAGTTTTCCCACCAGGCTGCGTACCCGTTCAGGCGAACCGGCCGGAAGGCTGCGCGATAAAATCTGCGTATATCCCTGTATCGTGGTGAGCGGGGTGCGCAGCTCATGACTGGCTATCGTGAGGAAATCGTCTTTGCGCTGTTCGATTGACCGGCGTTCTGTGATGTCTTCTATGGCCAGGAGAATGCGGTCTTTATACTCTCCTTCCAACTCCACACGGTGTGCATTGAGCAGCATCAGTTTCCGGCCTATATGCGGAAATTCATGATCCACCTCATAATTGAGCACCGGGTTGTTGCTGGGCAGAATCTCTTCCATTAAACGCCGCAGGTGCGGAATGTTCCACTGACCGTTGCCCAATTCATACAAGTTGAAGCCTTTGGTTTCGTTGATGGTAACCTTAAACGTGTTGAGGAAAAAGTTATTAACGCTAAGAACATTATAATCTTTATCCAGCACCACGAGGCTTTCGCGAATGGTCTGTACGATACTCTGCATGTACTCTTCACTTTCGCGGAGTGCAAGCGTTCGTTGCTCCAGCCGTTCTTCAGCTTCCTGGCGCTGAAACTGGAGATCAAGCTCAACCTGCCGGCGCCGGGTTACATCATTTTGAATGCCAATAAAATGCGTAACAACGCCGGTCTCGTTCTTAACGGGCGAAAGGTAAAGCTCATTGTAGAACAGCATCCCATCTTTATTGTAATTCCTGATCTCGGTAACGAGGTGCTTTCCTTCCCGTATCGCTTCAGCAATGCGGTGGCGTTCTTCCTGGTTACGGTCTTCGCGCTGTAAAAACCGGCAATTCCGGCCCATGATCTCTGCACGGCTGTAGCCGGACAGCTTTTGAAAAGCTGAATTGCAATAAATGATCGGATTGTCGGGCAGGCGGTTATCGGTAATAACAACACCGACATTGGCCGCGTCGAGCGCTTTAGGGAACAGGTGTTCTCCTACATCTTGCGACGCTAGTATGGATTTAATTTCCTGGTTATTCAATTCTCCCTGATTTGTTTTATCCACAAACGAACAGACTAACGTTTTGTTTGGCATACCCGCAACGGATATATTAAAAATTTAAAAATAAACGCCTGAACCTCAAAACAAAATAGCGGGCCGGGTTGTTGTCAATAGACAAAGAAAAGGATAAGAAGATGCAAGTTAACAGCACCCCCGCCGGTTTCGTCGTTGAAGCCAAAATTGACCACCTCCCCGAAGAACTCGTCGTATCAATAGACAGGTCATCAAACGAGACCGCTTACAATTGTTTTCTTGACGACAGAAAGCTGGCTGTTCTCTACAAAGATCCGTATGGTATCTGGATTCAGCGTTGGGGCCGCCTGGACGCCTATAGCCTTTCTTCACTTTCAGCTGCGCTGGAAGCACATTAATGAGGCGCACTTTACCCAAATTTATTCGCGTCAGGTTGTTTGCAGCCTGACTTTTTCATGCTGCTATCCCTGCTTTAACAAGCGGTCAATTGTTTTGACCAGCGTTGCTACCGAATACGGTTTTTGAATGAATGCCTCGGCCTTGCACCCGTACTCGGCAAGGTCGCCTGTGTCTGGCACCGCAGACATCATCACAACAGGGATGTGTTTAAATTTTTCGCTGTCTTTAAGGAATTTGCAAAGAAACCAACCGTCTGTATCCTGAAGCATTACATCTAACAGGATCAGGTCGGGCCGCGCTGCAAGCTTCACTGGTAAGTCCAGGCCATTGTCCAACACGTCGACAGTATAACCGACCAGTTCGAACAAGGTTGTCAGGGAATCAAGGATCCCTTTATCATCATCTACTATTAATATCCTCTTCACTGAATCCATGTCTTAAAAAGCTTTAGCCGGCCTTAATGTTTGTCATTTAACAAACATACAGGGAGTAAGCATGGTTTGAAAGGCCCTGCTTGCCTGTGTTGACCCGATGTTAACGGAAATAATACACGCATTCGAGCCGTCTTTTGTATTTTGCCGGCTACCAGATAATCAGGATATTAACTTGATCATTCGCAACACCGGGCTCTGGCAACCGGAATGCCAGGTTGGTTCGCTTCCCGGTGCTGTCAGGCAAACGGGATTTACACCCAGCATTTGAGCAGAAAATAACGCCGGATAATGGACGTTATGCTTACAAACCGCTGTAACCTGCATGAACCAGATACCTGAAAAAAATTGTCCGCACTGTGGCGCCCCGCTTGCCCAACGTACACACTCCCCCTTTTGCTCAGCACAATGCCGCGCTGCCGGCCCGGAAAACGCCGGCAACTCGCCGGCACTGGCTACAGCGCTTTCTGCGGTACATCAAAACTACCTGCTGTTAAAACGTTTTTTTGAAACGCCGGCCCGGGAGTTGTTCCGCCAGATCGTTCCCGAGCATGAATTGTTGGACAAAGGTTTCCGCCCGGAATTTTTTACGAGTATCTGCATCGACGCCCGCGGCACGGTGACACATTACTGTTTCGAGTTTGGCTGGTCAAAAAACAAACCCGGACAACTGGAATTATCAGTGGAGACAGACAGGCCGGGGGCGGTAAGGGACGTTATTTCTTATCCTTTCTAATAAGCCACCGCCTGATGTGCCTTGAAGAGCAAGCCGGACGGTAAACAAAAACTGCCTGCCCGCCGTTGCACCATAAACGGTTATGGAACAATATGCGATCTATATCGGCATGGCCTCTGGCATCTGTACAGGCATATCTGCGCTCCCCCAGCTGGTCAAAGTTATCCGGACACGGAAAGCCGATGATATTTCGTACTGGATGTTGTCGATTCTGGTCGCCGGTCTCGCGGGATGGGTCTGGTACGGCACCATTCGTGGTGATTATCCGTTGATCATTACCAATGGCTTCGGTTTCCTGGTTAACAGCATGATCATTTTATTTGCAGCAAGGTACCGGACTGCCGGCAAAAAGCACGGAAGCAATACCCCGGTTTAGCCGGGCTCCTGACGGACGAGGTGCTGTTCTACCTGTTTAATTACAAGGGCACCATCCTCCACTTCGTGTTTTCCCTCCCGAAGGTATTTCCAGCCATCGGCCTCCTTACGCAGCGTCGCCACAAGTTTATCTTGTACACGAAGGTCAAAGCTCTCCGGTCCGGTAGGAAGAACATCGGCTTCTACCGCAGAAGTGGCGCTGACTGCCAACTGAATTTTAAAAGGTTGCATAGTATTCTTGCTTTTTGCCTTTGTATACATGTTTTTCAGCAAAAAAGTTTTACACAACAGCGGTCTGCTGTGCGCAAGCTATATGTACACAAGATAGGGCCTGCAACAGGCAGATTAAAACGAACACCATTTGACCGTTCCTGGCGGTCAAGCGCAATTGTTTAACTATATTCGCCGCCGATAGCGCTTCGAGCCATTCCCCTTTAATGGTGAGCGGCGCATCAGCCCAAGAAAAATGATATTGGTTAAAAAGACTCATCCGCTGAACCGACTCTGGACCCGGTACAAACATTACATCTCTACTTCTCTCGAATCGCCCGGCACCAGCGAACCTGAAAAACTCGCAGACTGGCAAAATGGGCTGTTCGCCGCGCTTGTTGTATACGCCCTGCCGATCAGCCTGATTGCCCTGCTGCCCAGCATGATCCTTGAATTCCGCATGAACAATCTGGACGTGGTCCTTTTCGACATCCTGGCTATTGGCAGTTTTGGCTGCCTGGTTATAATGAAGAAACTGTCGCTCATGGCCCGCAAAATAATTACGACGGTACTGGTGGCTTTGTTTTCGCTGACCCAGATCACGCTGTTCGGCCACATCACAGTCGGTTTCGCCTACCTCTTCGGCCTGAATATTTTTATTGGCTTTCAGTTTCGCCTGCGGCATGCCCAGTTGGGTATCGCAATTAGTTTTCTGATCGGTTTGCTTCTGGCCATGAACCGGCATTACCTACTGATACCCTTGCCGCAACTACAGAAAATTTCTGCTGAAGACCTGCTTATTGCATCATTCAACCTGCTGTTTTTAAACCTGATCGTGGTGGTGCTGATCCACAAGACACAGAAAAGTTTCGAGGAAAGCATGTGGCAGCGCAGCTCCCTTTACCAGGAACTGCAAAAAGAACTGTCTGACTCTGAATGCCTGAACAGGAGACTTGCCGAATCTGAAGATCATTACAAAACGCTTTTCTTTGCAAGTCCTTTACCTAAAATGATCGTAGATGCCCGTTCACAGCAACTGCTTCAGGTAAACCAGGCCGCTCTGAACAGTTACGGCTTCAGTGAACAGGAGTTATTGTCTTTGAGACTGCCTGAGATTACCGCTCCGGCAGAACATGCCGCTGATCCCGGCGAGGTCTTGTTGAACGGGTCATCAAGGGTCCGAAAAAAAGACGGGGAGCTGAACTTTGTCGACTTGAGCAGCCGGGAAATTCTCTTCAAGGGCAGGCCGGCCTTATTGGTCATTGCGGCCGATATGACCGAAAAAGTGAACCACCTGACTGCAATAAAACGGCAAAACGAACACCTGCGGGAAATTGCGTTCATGCAGGCACATGTGATCCGTTCGCCGCTGACCAAAATAATGTCCCTTACTGAATTGCTCGCAGCTGAACACCGCGGCCATGAAAATGAGATCCTGGCCAGCCATCTTCAGGAATCGGCCCTTGAACTTGACCGGGCGGTTCGCGAGATCATAGGCCGAAGTCAGCAGGTTCTGCGTGAAAGCAGCGGAAACGACCTGCCCCTGGGCAATGAAAGCTGATGAATGTTACCAAAGGGGCGCTGCAACAGCGCCTGCGGTTAGGAAAGCGGCTGGTACAACTGGATCCAGTTGCCGCAGGTATCGTCTAGTACCGCAGCGATCACATAACCGTTGTTTGTGGGTTCAGACCTGAACTGCACACCCAGTTCGGTCAGGCGCTTGTATTCGGCAAAAACATCTTCCACAACAAAGGCCACAGCTGGAATTCCTTTACCATAAATACCCTGCTGATACCGTGACGCTTCTTCGCCAGAGTTGGGTTCGAGCAGCAGTTCGGTACCATCTGGTTCGTCTGCCGACACGAGTGTGATAAATTTGAAATCACCCATCTCCATGTTCATCTTGACCTGAAAACCAAGCTTGCCTGTATAAAACGCGGCAGCCTGATCCTGGTTGTTTACAAATACACTGGTTAATTTAATCTTCATGTTTCCCGTTCTTAATTCCGGCCGGATTTGGCCCCCCTGTTATTCAGGCAAAAGTAAGCGCACGCCGGCAAACAAAACGATTAGAACCCGAATTTTTTTCGATTACCGCCGAAGATGGTAAAAAAACCATCAGCCCCACTCCCGCTGCTAAGCTTTGCAAATCCCATACCTGCGTTTTATATTTGTCTTCTCATGGAAATCGCAGTTAGATAAAACACCTGTTTCACCGGTCTGGTGATGGCCCCCGCCCGGGGCCTGTGCGCGCCTGCGCGGCAATTTTTAACAGCTGTTTTAAACTAAAATTTAATGAAAAACTTTTTTGAGAGTCCTTTTCGCGGCAAAATCATTGCCGAACACGTTACCAATCCCAACATTATAGCCGGAAAATACAGTTATTATTCAGGTTATTACCATGGTCACTCCTTCGACGATTGTGCCCGTTACCTTTTTCCTGACCGGGCTGACGTTGACAAACTGCGTATCGGCAGTTATTGTTCGATCGGTACCGGTGCCTGTTTTATCATGGCCGGGAACCAGGGTCACCGATACGACTGGGTTTCGGGTTTTCCCTTCTTTTATATGCATGAAGTACCTGAATTTTCAGGCAGCGCCAACGGCTTTCTGCCGGCGGGCGACACCATTGTTGGTCATGATGTATGGATCGGCGCCGAGGCAATGATCATGCCGGGCATTACCATCGGGAATGGTGCCGTAATTGGCAGCCGGGCCCTGGTAACCAGGAATGTCGAACCCTATGCCATCGTTGGCGGGAGTCCCGCCAAAGTGATTCGGCAACGCTTTTCTGAACAGGAAATAACCTGGCTGCAGGAAATGGAATGGTGGTCATGGCCGCCTGAAAAACTGCAGCGGGCCATGCCGTTATTGTGCAGCAACGATATCGCAGCGCTTTACCGCTTTCACCTGTGGCGATGATACCAACAACAAACAAGACCTCACAGCAGGTCTTGTTTGTTACACCGTAAGTGTACTGACGCCTTTTTAATGCCGCCGGGCTTCTTAATCTGGCACGGTCAGGACAGGCTTACTTCTGTGGCAACTACGTTTTTGACAGGATGTGAAAACCAAGCTGCCTGCCACCGGTTATCATTGAGAAGATTTAATACACCTGCCATGAAAATCAGTAAAATTACAAGAAGAGAAGCCATTGGCGGTCTGAGTGCCGGCATTGCCGCCCTAACCGTATCGCCCGCGCTGGCCGCGTCAGGACTGCCCGCGGTGGGCGAGGTACCCGAAGAACTCATCGACCCGAAGACCAAATACCCGGCTCCGCCGTTCAAAGATCAGAAACAGCCCTGGCCGGGGCTTGCCGGCAAAATGGATCCCGTACCCGACCATGGTGAAAAGACTTATAAGGGATCCGGGAGATTGGCTGGCCGCAAAGCATTGATAACCGGCGGCGATTCAGGAATGGGCCGGGCGGCTGCCATCGCTTATGCGCGCGAAGGTGCGGATGTGGCAATTAACTACCTGCCAGACGAAGAACCAGATGCAAAAGAGGTCGTGGCCCTGATCAGGGCAGCCGGCCGTAAAGCGGTGGCCATTCCTGGCGATATCCGCAGTGAATCATTTTGCAAAACCCTTGTTGAACGGGCGGTCAGGGAACTCGGCGGACTGGACATCCTGGTTAACAATGCAGCCAGACAACAGGCCAACCGGTCCATTC
Organism: Pedobacter yulinensis; assembly: GCF_003029735.1. Lineage (GTDB taxonomy): Bacteria > Bacteroidota > Bacteroidia > Sphingobacteriales > Sphingobacteriaceae > Pedobacter > Pedobacter yulinensis. The sequence continues at coordinate 436,196 of NZ_KZ686269.1, read as the reverse complement.
TTGACATTTCGGCCGAGCAGTTTGACTGGACCATGAAAACCAATATTTATGCGCCCTTTTGGATTACAAAAGCCGCCCTGCCCCATCTAAAGCCTGGTGCTTCCATCATAGCAACGACCTCGGTTCAGGCAACTGACCCCTCGCCGGAACTTTTTGATTATGCCCAGACCAAGGCAGCAAATACAAGTTTTGTGCGTTCACTTGCCAAACAACTGGGACCCAAGGGCATTCGGGATAATGGCGTAGCACCCGGGCCAATCTGGACACCCCTGCAGGTCAGCGGCGGCGCCACACCCGAAAAGCTGAAACAGTTTGGGGGCGATACACCGCTGGGCAGACCCGGACAACCGGCCGAGCTTGCCTCCATTTATGTGCAGCTGGCCGCCAATGATGCCAGCTACGCAAATGGCCAAATCTACGGGGCGGCCGGCGGCGGCGGACAGCCTTAACACGCAATCGCCTTGTAGCATCCTGCCGCCAGGCCAACGCAACAGAACTGCAAATAACATAAAACATTCAGGGCCCTGGCGCTGTTCGATTAAGAAAATTACCTAATCATGAAAAAATTAATGTACATCGGCATGATTGCCACTGCGAGCCTGGCCTTCACAGCCTGCAACTCAGAAGGCAAAGACGCCAAAGAAACATCAGACAGTCTGAACGAAGCAAAAGACACCAGCAGCAACACGGCTGAAACCGGCGGTATGGCAGCTCCTCAGGACGACGCAGAGTTCGCTACAGCAGCGGCAACCAGCGGCATGGCTGAAGTCGAATTCGGCAAACTTGCCCTTGAGAAGTCCACAAATGCGCAGATTAAGGAATTTGCAAACATGATGGTTAATGACCATGGCAAGGCAAATGCTGAACTGGAGAAGCTTGCAATGGCAAAAAATATTACCCTGCCTGCAACACTTGACGAAAAACACAAGGAAAAACAAGCCGACCTGACCAAAGCTACCGGTACTGATTTTGACAAAAAGTACGTGGATGCGATGGTAGAAGGACATGAAATGACGCTTGACTTGATGCAGAAGGAAGCGAAAGACGGAAAAGATGCTGATTTGAAGGCCTTTGCCGGAAAAACCAGCACCACAGTGGAAGCACACCTGAACATGATCAAAAAGATCCAGGATTCAATGAAAAACAAATAATCCGTAATACGGCAACAAACCGCCTCATCATGTATGGGGCGGTTTTTTTTTGCCGTTGGGCCATTGCCGCTGGGCCTGAAATGCCGGGGTCACCGGGTTTTATTTGGTCTGCAATATAGAACCCGGATCGTGTTCACATCCATAAAACCTAAAAACCACGCCGGCTGCCAGCGTGGTTTTTAGGTTATAACAAAGTTTATATGATGAGCCAATCAGCTGTCAAGGCCGATCTGTTTCAATGCCTTCTGAGGGGGCCCGGTAATGACACGTCCCTGCAAATCATACCGGCCTCCGTGGCAGGGGCAGTCCCAGGTTTTCTCAAGCGGATTAAAATCTACAATACAGCCTGCGTGCGTACAGGTCGGACTCAGGGCCGTTACCTTACCGGTTTCGTCTTTGTAAATGGCTATTTTTTTCCCATCGTAAGAAACCACTTTACCCTCGTTCACACCAAGGTCTGCCAATTCCGGAAGGTCTTCTGCACGAAAGCGGTCGGCGATGAAGTGGTAGGCCACATCGGCCTGTTCCTTCACAAATTCAGTAAAGCTGGCCACAGGTTTAACGCGACCGGGATCAAACAGGGCTGCATACGGGTTTTGCTTGCCAAGAATCAGGTCGCTGACAATCATCCCCGTCAATGTACCGAAGATCATGCCGTTGCCATTAAAGCCTGTTCCTGTAAAGATGCGGTCGCCCGACCCCGGCATAGCGCCGATGTACGGAAGTCCGTCAACAGATACATAATATTGAGATGACCAGCTGAAGGCTATCTGGCCGATGCGGAAGTGTTCAGCTACATAATCACGCAAGGTAGCCAGCGACTGTTCCGGGTCGCCATGGCCGGTCTTATGGTCCTCGCCGCCGGCGATCAGGTACTTCTGACCATCTATTTCATGCGTGCGCAGGTAATGATAGGGCTCCTTCATGTCATAGATCAGCGCCTCAGGATAGTTACCATCTGTGAGCGTAACCCCAATAACGTAGCTGCGGTAAGGCGCACATTTAAAGCTAAACTGGTTTATGCCGGGCGGCAGGTGGGTGGCGTACACAAAGTGGCTGCACCCATAGGTTTCCTCACCACAGCTGACCAGGACTTTTTCATCTTTAACCTCCGTGCCGGTTACCAGTTTTCCGTTCGCAAGCTCTCCTCCAAGTTCCTGGTAAGCACGCACCAGGCCCGCCAGGTATTTTAATGGATGGAACTGCGCCTGGTTCTCATAACGGATGGCCCGCTCAAACGGAATGACCGTCCCGTTTCCGGCGGCCTCTTCCACGATGACACCGGCACGCTGCGAAGCGGCGAGCATTTGGTCGAGTTCTTTGGTTTCCTGCTCATCCTGCGAGAACAGAAAGGCGTCTTTATGCTCAAAATCACAATCAATGCCGTACCGGGCAGACAGCGTTTTGATTTGATCCATAGCTTCGTTTCCCGAACGGGCCAACAGGGCTGCAGCCTCTTCACCAAAATCAGATTCTACTTCGGGATAGGTCGCATCGAAAAAATTATTGAGGTGTGCGGTGGTGCCGCCCGTGGTACCGAACCCCGGGCTTGCAGCTTCGAGTACCAGGCATTTTTTTCCCTGCTGCTGCAGCAGCAGCGCAGTTGTCATTCCTGAAAGACCTGCGCCGGCAACGATCACATCGTAGTGTCCGGCAATGCTGGAAACAGCCGGTACTTCAGGAACGCCGGTCGTTTGCCAGGCGCTGACACGGCTGCCATCGCGGGGGGTCTTGCTGTTTGTGTTGTCTGTCATGTTGATGTTTTGGTTAGGCGTTAAAAAAGACCTTATTTGTCGTCTTTTCTTTCTACCGGTTTTTGCTGTTCATTCATGGCATGGGCCACGGTGCTGTCAGGCATGAAGTTAGACATGCCCACCTGCATCTTATTTTTGAGGCCCGAAATGACTTTGTCTTTGCCTGCCATCATTGCCTCGTAGCCGTCTTTTGCGACATCGGCGGCGTCAGACAAAGCACTTTCATCCTGAAGCATTTTGCTGTCGAGCATTTCTGCCTGTTCAAAAAAGGCCGTATCTGTAGGTCCTGGCATCAGGGCCGTTACCGTTACCCCGGTGCCCTTCAGTTCTTCCCTGATGGCTTCGCTGAACGAGAGGACAAATGCTTTGGTGCCATGGTAAACCGATTGCCAGGGACCAGGCAGTTTACTTGCTATCGATGCAAGGTTAAGAATTCTGCCGCCTTCGGCCTGGAGCATTTCGCGGAGAAAAAATTTCGTCAGCACAACCAGCGATGAGATGTTAAGCTCAATCATGGCCAGTTCGCGTTCCAGGTCTGTATCTTTGAATTGGCCGTATAAACCCTGGCCTGCATCGTTAACCAGGACCGATACATTCAGCCCCTGCTCCCGGATGCGGTTGCACAGATCGGCAGCATTTCCCTTTACAGAGAGGTCGGCCGGAAAGTTCTGCACCGCCACGCCGAAAGATTCAAATTCTGTTTTGACACGCTCCAGATCGGCTTCATTCCTTGCAGTCAGGATCAGGTTATGCCCGTCTCGGGCCAGGAGTTTGGCCAGCTCATAGCCTATTCCTGAAGTGGCGCCGGTAACCAGCGCATAGTCCACTGTTGGTTTCATAACATTCATGGTTTTAGGACGACCTTGACACAGTCATCCTGTTTTTCGTTAAATAATTTATAACCCGTGGCCACTTCGGTGAGCGGCAGTGTGTGCGTAATGATGTCGTCGAGCGTAACCCGCCCTTCTACCACCAGCGAGATCAGGTGGTCTATATAGTTTAGTACCGGGGCCTGTCCCTGTTTAATGGTAATCCCCTTATCAAAAATTCGGTGCAGCGGAAAATTGTCATAAGGACTGCCGTACACGCCCATAATGGATACTGTACCCATACGGCGCACGGCGCGGAAACACGTTTCGAGCACTTTAATGCTGCCTTTTTCGAAATTGACGGTGGCTTTGACCTTGTCCATAAACGAGCGCTCAGGCTCGAAGCCAACTGCATCCACGCAGACATCCGCTCCGCGGCCGCCGGTCATTTCGCGGATGGCTTCTACCACGTCAACGTCATTTGGATTCAAAATATCAGCCTGGTTCACCTCCTGCGCTTTTTTCAGCCGGTAATCGAGCGGGTCAATGGCAATGACGCGGCTTGCGCCATTGATCCAGGCGGCTTTTTGCGCCATCAGCCCAACGGGGCCCGAACCAAATACGGCGACCACTTCGCCGCCCTTCATCTGTGCCCAGTCTATGGCCGACCAGCCGGTTGGAAAGATATCGGTGAGGAACAGCGCCTGCTCATCGCTGATGCTGTCAGGAATGATCCGTGGGCTTACATCGCCGTAAGGCACGCGGACATATTCTGCCTGGCCGCCGGAATAACCGCCATACAGGTCTGTATACCCGAAAAGCGCGGCGCCTTTTTCGTCCATCAATCCGCCGTCAGGCCCATAATGTTTGTGGTTGGAATTTTCACAGGCCGGCGAAGCGCCATGCTGGCAGAAGAAACATTGGCCGCATGCAATCGGAAACGGAACGACCACCCGGTCGCCAACCTTTAAATTGCTCACGCCCGATCCCGTTTCTGCAACAATACCCATAAATTCGTGCCCCATAATCATGGGCGATTTCTGCGGTACTGCCCCGCTCAGGATATGCAGGTCTGAACCACAAATAGCTGTTGAGGTAACTTTGAGGATAATATCCCGTGGATTTTCAATTTTCGGATCTTCTACGGTATCGCAACTGATCTGACCAGGTTTGTGAAAAACGGCTGCTTTCATAATCTTAGGTTTACAGGTACAGCGCTGCATTGCCATACCTCTCTCTGCAACAGGGCCAGGAGCCATGAAGTTTTCAAAACCTCAAAAAACAGCGATGATAAATCCGTTCGCCCCCCTACTTCAGCATGGGTTTAAGCTTTTTCCAGACAGTGGCGGCGATGACCCTGTAACCGGCTGCGTTCGGATGAAGACCATCTGGCAGGTTCAGTTCGCGGTGACCGACCACATCCTGCAGCAGGAATGGTACGAGCTCAGCCTGCTTGATTGCAGCAACCTCCCGGTACACTTCGCGGAAACCGCCGGCCAGCGATTCGGGAACCCAGGGCGGCAATTCCATGCCAAGCAGTAGTGTTTTCAGGGCTTTATTGGCACCCTCGGCCCGGGTAATCAGCTCCACAAGATTCTGACGGGTTTTGCTGGGATCGTACCCCCTGATCATGTCGTTTGCGCCCAGCCCCAGCACAAAAATATCGACCGGTTTACGCAAAAATGTGTCAAGCCGCAGCAGGGCGCCCGCCGTCGTGTCGCCGCTCAGCCCGGCATTGATTATGCTGCAGTCCAGGCCCTCGCGTATGGCTTCAGATTTTATAAGCGCGGGGAAAGATTGCGTCGCTGGGTGGACAAGGCCGTAACCGGCTGTCAGGCTATCGCCAAAAAAAAGAATGTTTTTCACATTGGGTTCTAAATAGGCCATCAGTTAATCGGCCCCGTCTTCTCCTGCCCTGGATGCCAGTTGCTTGCTGATGATCTTCTGCAGGTCGATGCCTTTCCCGAGTACAGGTTTAAAAATATCGCCTTCACTGCGCATCCTGTCAATGGCATTCTGGATTGTAAAATCTTTCATTTTCAGGCCCTTTTTCACTTCATCCCAATGCAGGGGCATGGAAACGGTTGCACCGGGCTTGGGCCGGACCACATAAGGTGCCGCTATGGTTGCATGCGGCCGGTTCTGCAGAAAATCAATATACATTTTACCTTCCCGGTCGCGTATGGCACGCTCGATACTGGTGTACGCCGGGAGCTCCCGGTGAACCAGCCTGGCTATGACGCGTGAAAACTCTTTCGACTGCTCATAGGTGTATTTGCCGCCAAGCGGGATGTAAATGTGCAGGCCGGTCGAGCCGCTGGTCTTCGGATACGATGGTATACCCATGTCTTCTAAAATGGTATGCGTAACACGTGCCGCCTCGATTACCTGGTCAAACGTATTCTGATCGGGATCGAAATCGATCATACACCAGGTGGGCCGGTCGGGATTTTTGACCGTACTGCTCCAGGGGTTCAGTTCAATGCAACCCGAATTGATCATGTACAGCAAAGTCGCTTCGTCGTTTGCAATGAGGTATTCCTTGTCTTCGTTATCTGCATCGCTGTGGTATGCGTAGGTAGCCATCCAATCAGGCACTTTGCCTTTTACGTTTTTCTGGTAAAAACTTTTGCCGTGTATTCCGTTCGGAAAGCGGTTCATGGACTGTGGCCGATCTTTCAGGTAAGGCAGAATAAAGGGCGCTGCCTGGTAGTAATAATTCAGCAAGTCACCTTTTGTATACTTCTCTATTGGCCAGAATACTTTCTTTACATTGGTAAATTTCAGCTCGTGGCCACCCACCTTCTTTACCTGCGTGGCCTCGGTTGGATTGAGCAGGGTCTTGCGGCTTTTCTTCGGGCCGGGTTTCACATAACCAGACAGCTGGGCATTGCCAGCAACAATAGAGCCGGTATCTGTTTCCTTTTCGAGAACGACTTCGCTGGCGGTTTTGTCGGTCCGCATGCCCTCAAAAGATGGGTGACGCATAACCCCGTCGCTTGTCATTTCAGCAAAGCTGACCTCACAGATTAGCTCGGGTTTAAGCCAGGTTACGGTCGCCTTTGGCGGATTGGGCCGAAACCGGCTCGGCTTGTTTACATCGGGCTCTACCGAAAAAGGCGGATGGTCGATTTGCAGGGGCTCAAACTGTGCAAGCATGTCTGTCTGCGTCTTTACAGAAAAGCCCGTCCCGATTTTGCCGGTATAGACAAATGATTTTCCCTGGAAAACGCCGACAAGCAATGAACTGAAGGGTTTGCGGGTGTCTTCATTTCGGGTATACCCGCCTATAACCACTTCCTGGCGCCTGTTTGCCTTAATTTTCAGCCAGTCCTTTGTGCGGTCGCCTGTGTGGTAAAGACTGTCTTTTCGTTTGGCCATGATGCCTTCCAGGCCCATCTTTCTGGCCGCCTCCAGGAACTCGATACCCGAGGTTTCAAAATCACGGCTTACCTGGATCAGGGAGTTTGATGGGGCAACCTCATTCAGAATAGCTTTCCTGGTAATAAGAGGCAGCCCGGTCAGGTCAAGGCCGTTGTACCACAGCAGGTCGAAGACATAGAAAAGCAGGCTGCCGTCAGCCTCACTGCGCCAGTTCTGAAGTGCGCCAAAGTTGGCCCTGCCGTCATCGCCCACCACCACGATCTCCCCGTCAACAATCACATCTTTGTCCCAGGCTTTCATAGCCTCATATACAGGATAAAATTTTTCATTGAACGACTTGTCATTGCGGCTTTTCAGCTCCAAAAGTGAGCCTTTTCTGAAACCGACGGCCCGGTAGCCGTCCCACTTTACCTCATACAGCCAGCCGGGATCATCAAAAGCCTGGCCCACAAGCGTTGCCAGCATGGGTGAGAGTTTGGTATAAAACGGGCATTTTGTTGCTTCTTTAAGGAGTTTTTTAAGATCACTGCCCGCAAGGGGGGCCGACCGGCTGTTCTTTTCGGCAGTTTTGACCAGCTTGCCTTCTGCCTCGGGTAATGTGCCGGTTTTATCCTTCAGCTTTTTCTTTACTTTCGCGGCGGGCTCAGACGCGGTTGGCTGACTTTCTTTTGTGTCGGCCCGCTTGGTGATCTGGTCCATGCTCAGCCCTGACAATGCGGACTTGTCTTTTAAGGTGATGTCGTTTGTGTTTGCGTACCGGTCGGCCATTTTCATGAGCAACCAGCCATTTTCTCCGCGTCCATGTGCTTTAATCAACGCAAATTCGCCTTTCAGTTTCTTGCCCTTCAATATGAATTTGATTTTGCCGGCATGAAGCTGGTGCAGCAGATGTTTCTGCTGCGTTTCAAGGTCAGCGTTGTCTTCTTCGGCAGCCTCATAGGTTCCTTCGTCCCAAACCATCACGGTCCCCCCGCCATATTCCCCTTTCGGGATGGTGCCTTCAAAAGTCCGGTAATCGTAAGGATGATCTTCAACCATCATAGCCAGGCGCTTGACCTCGGGATCGAGCGAAGGGCCTTTGGGAACTGCCCAGCTTTTTAATACACCGCGCATTTCAAGCCTGAAATCATAATGCAGGTGTGATGCGGCATGTTTTTGGACAACAAATCGCAGCGTTTTCCCGGCCGGCTCGCCGCCGAAAGGCTCGTCTGTCTTGTCCTTTGACCGTTTGGCACGATACTCTTTTAATCCCATGGCGTGTTTTCTTCTGCTGAGAGAACAAGGCAGGTGAAACAAAAGTTTGTTGCACCGGTATAGCAAGGCATTTGTCGAAACAGATACAGGTATTTACCGGGGCCGTGATGTAATTTTTACCCGGCGTAAAAATCAAATTGTACGCAAGTCTGTTTGTATACGAAACGTTATTATGAAAAAGCGCAGCATCTTCGAAAGCCTTGCCAATAAGATCACGACCCTGGCAGGCAGCCCGCCGGCATTTACCATTGCACTGCTTATTGTTTTGGCCTGGGGAATCAGCGGGCCCATCTTCAAGTATTCCGATACCTGGCAACTGGTCATCAATACCGGTACAACCATTGTTACTTTTCTGATGGTTTTTCTCATTCAAAAAACCCAGAACAAAGATGCCAAAGCCATTCAGCTTAAGCTGAACGAACTGGTGGCAGCCAGTCGGTATGCCAGCAACCGGATGGTGGACATTGAAGATCTGAGCGAGGAAGAACTGGATGTGCTGCACAAATATTATAAAAAACTTTCTGATGAAGCAGAAGAAGATGATGACATCCATAAATCGCACTCAATAGATGCGGCTGAGCAGGTACAGGAGGTAAAAAACGCAAGGAACGACGCCTTGCAAAAAAAGGAGCCGGACGCTGAACGAAAAAGGCCGGGCCCAACAGCCGAACGTTAAGCCTGCACCTGCTTTAAACTTTTGCCCTACCGCCGGGTTATCTTACCAAGCATGCCGTATGCCCGACCGGGCCTGCGGTGGTCACAACTTAAATAAATCAAGATATGAACCTGAGCGACGACAATGGCAACCGCGGACCCGGATCTGACCGCGTGCCTGAGCAAACAACGGGCGCAGAAATGAATGCGGTAGAAAAAGTAACGCTCGATACCGCCGGTGCAGCAAGTTCTTTTTATGAGGTGGTGCGGGCCAGATTGCTCGACGTAAACCGCTGGGGTGAAATGGCCAAATTGCCCATGTCGGCCTTTAAACTTTTCGATGATGCTGGCCGTGCAGCCGAGCGGCCCGCGGCTCAAGGTGATTTTATCCGGATCGATATTCCCGGCCCGGGCATCCGAACTGGTGAGGGCTATGACTGGGTCTTGATCGAAGAGCTGGCAGAAGACAGGGAAGCCGATAGCGAGGTCACCACACTCCGCGTGCGTCCATCCGCCCATCCGCTGGGAGCAGGTGAAAATACTGCGCACTTCCTGAAGGATACCGCAACCTCGACCTTTCAGGTAAAACGCATGGCCAATGAAGTAACCGCCGAAGAACATGGCAGAAATGAAGTGGCCAACCTGGAAACGGGCGATATCATTGATAACATCAGGAATGCCTTTGTAGGGTTTGGTGCCAAACTTGGTTTTTCCTACCCGCAATGGAAAAGCCTGGTAGCAGGTCTTCTTGATACAGGAAACAAATAAACCTTTAACGAAGCCGCTGTCTGCAGGCAGCCGGACCGCGTGTCCCGATGATCAGCCTCTAATGGAACATCCGTATTTCTATCGAAATGAGGATGTTCCATGATAAGTTATTTTATCTGCAATGAGCGCTGTTGAAAAAATGATTCCTTGCGGGGCAGCTTTCTTATTTCTCGCGCGAACGGAAAACCAGGACGCAGTGAGGCGGACAATTGACCGATTGCTGCCAGGTCAGTGCCTCCTGTTCTTGCGGTTCAAGACTGGCAAATGCGAGCTCCCAGGAACGTTTATAAGCCCGCCGCGGGAACGTAACATTAATGGCCTCATGCGAGGCATTGAAGATCAGATACAGTGTGGCCGCCGCCATGTCATGATTTGAGGCACGCTGGGTCAGGAAAATGCAGAGCGTTTTGCGGTGCGCTTCGTGCCAGTGTTTGGTCTTCATTTCACCGCCTTCGGGTGTAAACCAGGCTACGGTCCTTGCGTCCGTGCTGGATGCACGGTCGCCCATGATCCAGTTGTCCTGGCTCAATATCGGGTTATCGCGTCTGAAAGCCAGCAACGCGCGTGTGAAGGCATACAGGTCGTGGTCCCGGCGTTCCCAGTCGAGCCAGGAGATTTCGTTGTCCTGGCAATAGGCGTTGTTATTGCCGTTTTGTGTTTTGCCGCACTCGGCCCCCGCGGTCATCATCGGGGTGCCCTGAGAGAGCAACAATCCGCACAGCAGGTTTCGCTGCTGGCGCCTGCGCAGGTTTAGCACCTGCTCGTCTTCGGTCTCGCCTTCGGCGCCGCAGTTCCAGGAAAGGTTCTCGCTTTCGCCATCCTGGTTTTCTTCGCCATTGGCTGCATTGTGTTTCTCGTTGTAACTAACCAGGTCATACAGGCTGAAGCCGTCGTGCGCAGTGATGAAATTAATGCTTGCGCTGGGCATCCGCGAATCGGCCTGATAGAGGTCCGGACTGCCCAGAAAACGGCAGGAAACCTCGCCAATCGTACCTTCATCGCCCCGCCAGAACCGCCGCCAGCAATCGCGGAACTTGCCGTTCCATTCGCTCCAACCCTGGGGGAAATTACCCACCTGGTAGCCACCATCGCCAACATCCCAGGGTTCGGCAATCAATTTAACCTGCGATATCACGGGATCCTGGTAAATAATATCCAGGAATGCGCTGTCCCTGCTTACATCAAATTGCTCGCGCGCGAGTGTCGAGGCCAGGTCGAATCTGAAACCATCTACATGCATTTCGGTGATCCAGTAACGAAGGCTGTCCATAATGAGCCGGAGTACATTGGGAACAGTCGTATTGAGCGTATTCCCTGTGCCGGTATAGTCGCGGTAATAGCGTGCCTGTCCGGGTTCCAGCCGGTAATAACCGTGGTTATCGAGCCCTCGGAAACATAAGGTAGGCCCCATGTGGTTGCCCTCGCCGGTGTGGTTATAAACGACATCCAGGATGACCTCTATCCCCGCTTCGTGCAGGCGGCGCACCATTTCCTTGAACTCGGCCACTTCAGAACCTGGTTCAGAGCCTGATGCATAGCGGCGGTCGGGCGCAAAAAAACCGATCGAATTGTAGCCCCAGTAATTGCTCAGCCCTCTTTCATGCAGGTGGTGATCAGACACGAAGGTGTGCACAGGTAACAGTTCAATCGTATTAATGCCGAGATCCCGGAGGTAACCGATCATGGCGGGATGCGCGATGCCGGCATAGGTGCCGCGCAACTCTTCGGGTACATCGGGGTGCAGTTGGCTCAGTCCTTTTACATGTGCTTCGTAGATCACCGAACGCTCCCGGGCAAGGCGGGGCATGCGGTCATTCTGCCAATCAAATTGCTGGTCAATAACTACGCATTTAGGCATAAAAGGTGCGCTGTCTTTATCAGAAAAGGTCAGGTCGCCCGATTCGTGACCCAGCTCATAACCAAAAAGCGCATCATCCCATTTCAGCTCTCCCGATATAGAGCGGGCATAGGGGTCCAGAAGGAGTTTGTTCACATTGTAGCGCTCGCCCGCTTCCGGCTGGTACGGCCCCTCGGCACGGAATCCGTACAATTGGCCCGGACGCAGATCCGGAAAATAGCCATGCCAAACACCGTGTGTGAATTTGTGCAGCGGAACGCGAACACGCTCAGCACCGCTGGCCGCCTCATCGAACAGGCAAAGCCAGACGCGGCTGGCATTTTGCGCATACACGGCAAAATTAACACCGCCGCCATCCCAGTTGGCGCCCAGTGGATAGTCTGATCCTGGCAGCTGCGCCAACTGTTCATCGTTAGCCTGCAGCATGGAGTCGTTGTACATAAGTTAGGATGAGGCAGTCTGAAGGTACATGTCTATTTCACGCCCAATAGCCAGGAGCAGGTTTCGGTCAATCACCAACGGGGGGTTTTCAGGGAACGCCTCCGGATCGTAGAGCGGCAGGTCCCCCAGATCTGTCGATGCCAGGGGGGCCTCTTGCCAACCACCATCGTTCTGGCTGAGTAATGCAGCGATCTTTCCGAAATAAATGACCTGGTAACCGGCCTCAACCGGCAAGATGGTCAGTGTTACCTGATCGTGCAGATAAGGTACATGTATGTTAAAAGCGTTCATCAATCCTTTATAAATGTGAATACACTGGCATACCCGCTTCGGGTTACCATTCAATTTTGCGCACACCGCCAAGCTGTGCGATCTTCTCACCCACTGCGGCGAGTTTTTTCTCGGGCGAAAATTTTCCCAGCACGATCTGCAGGCTGTCTGGTACGCCATTGCCGGGCACGATACTTAGCTTTTTGATGTCCAGCTGTGCGCCTTCCAATGCAGCCCTGATTTCGTCCAGGACGTTGTCACGCATGTCCAGTTCTACAGAAAGCACAGTCTCTGACCTTTTGCCGAAATAATTTCTTTCAAGCCAGCTAAGACCGAGCAGGACAGCAAGAAAAAAGATCGTCGCTGCGACGGCTGCCAGGTACATACCGCCGCCGCAGGCCAGGCCGATCGAGGCTACACCCCACAAACCAGCTGCAGTGGTAAGTCCGCGAATAACCTGTTGCTTAAAGAACAGGATTGTACCTGCTCCAAGAAAGCCTACGCCACTAATGACCTGGGCTGCAACCCGCGAGGGATCCAACTCAACGCCTTCATAGACAATAACATCTGAAAAACCGTAGGCTGATACGATCATAGCAAGCGAAGCGCCCAGACATACCAGGGCATGGGTTTTAAGACCGGCGGCCCACTCCTTTCGCTCCCGCTCAAATCCAATGATTGCCCCAAGCAACACCGCCAGTCCGAGGCGGCTTAACAGGTCGGCCAATGTCAGTTCGGGCATCTTATCTATTTCTCCTCTTCGTCAAGATCCTGGCCTTCCAGGCCCATGTCGTCGTCAAGGTCGCTGTCTTCGCTGAGATCCGTATCTTCATCTTCATCGTAAGCGCCGTCATCACCGGCAACTTCAGCGTCAGTCAGTGGGCCATCCCCGCCGGCAATTTCTTCGTCAAGACGGGTTCCTTCGCCATCAGCATATTCCACCTCGCCGGGTGTATATTCATTTTCTTCAGCATTTGTTCCGGTCACATTGCTGTTGCCGTCGTCGTCGAGCTGTTTTTCTTCGGCCGGGGCACGGCCTACCTGGAACTGATCCATGTTTGGAATTTCCTCTTCAGGGTTCTGTTGTGATTCGTTCTGCATGACTGTCATGTTTTGAAGTTTATCGGTCCGGGCGGGTTACCGGCACCGGCCGCAATCTGCAAATACAACCGATCAGCGCCGTCAATTGTTCTGGTCGATTTCCGGATCAGGTAGTTTTACGCTTCCCAGGACCGTGACAGGCCGGACCGATCATGGCAGAACTATCAGCAGATGCGATCGGGCCAGCACGGGTACTTGCCGCCTGGTCGGCGAAGTACGCCTTTAAATCTGAAGCAAAACCTTATCTTCTATGATGTGTTCATACACAAAGCGGCCTGATATGATCATACCTGGCATTTGGGCGTCGCATTTCTGACCGCCATCATCGTATTAACCCGGTACAAATAAAATCACCTTAAAACACAGCACATGGAAAACTCAGAGAAGTCTGGACAACCCGGAAAACAACCGGTAGGCCGGCAGGCAGACGACCTGCGCACAGACGACGGGCACATTCGTGACGGCGCCCGTGATGAAAACAGTATCCGTCAAATGCAGGAAAATGCAAAAAAAACGCGCTCGGACGAACAGGCAAGGCAATCGGGGTCTGGGGAAGAAGACCGCAGCGACAAAAGTTTTGGTTTAGGAGACTCATCAGCTATCGACAACGGCGAAAAAAACACCGATCAGGATTCCTGACGCTGCCGGAACGATATGCGCAGGGGGCGGATCAAATCACATAACCGGTTGTAATCGCAAAACGGATAAGTGCAGCTGTGTTCCTTGTGTGCGTTTTTTCGAGCAAGGTCTGACGGTGCCCTTCCACGGTCCGCTTGCTGATGTTTAAAATTCCGGCCATTTCCTGATTGGTCATTCCTTCGCTGATCAGCCGGAGAATTTCGAGTTCCCGGCCAGAGAAATCAATGCTGTCCCCATCAACCAGGCGCACGGCGGGTTTTCCCAGGAACTTATCGATAAAATAATCGGCAAGTGTAGAACTAAGGTAGCGGAAACCGGCATTAACCTGAGCAATGGCAAAAATAAGCTCTTCTGGTCCTACGTCCTTCAACAGGTATCCGTCAGCACCGGCCTGGAAGGCGTCGGCGATGTATTTCTCACTGTCCATCATGGACAGAAAGATAAACTTTCCGGAATAATCGGCCTCGCGGCACTTGCGCACCAGGCCCAATCCATCCAGGTTGGGCATGCTGATGTCGGCCAGAATAATGTCTGCTTTTGCGCCCTCAGCAATCAGTGCCCAGGCTTCCAGGCCATCGCTCACATCTGCAAGTACGGCGAATCCTTTATGCTCCTCTAAAATTGTCCGAATACCATTGCGTACAATGTTATGGTCTTCAGCAAGTATAATATTGATCATACGACTATGTATAACAGTGACCCTGGTAATGGCCGGATTTACTTAAAACTTCCGCTCATGTATCATTTCTGCGGCCATCATTTCTAACACAGCTGTCTTCCAGGTGTTTTTATGGTTCAAATAATGCGTAGTTGACCACCTGGGGCGTACATCACATCGGGCGCCGGCAGCTACAGTTCAACTGAACACCTCAGCTGCAGCTCAGAACGCCCACATGTTCTCCTCAAGGGTCTGATAAGCGTGTAAACTACGTCTGACACAAAGCCAAGTACTGAAAAACAAAATACTCAAATCGTTCGGGTGCCGGGCTGCGTTAGGTTACCAAACCTAAGTTTCCACTATGTATACACTCGGCATCAACGCTGTTTTTCATGACTCTGCCGCCTGTCTGGTTAAAGATGGGGTGCTGCTTTCGGCAGCTGAAGAAGAACGCTTTACAGGCTACAAGCATGGCAAGCGTCCTATTCCTTTTTCGACGTATGAACTTCCTTACCACGCCATTGCCTATTGCCTGGAACAGGCAGGCTTGCACCTGAGCCAGGTCGATCATATAGCCTATTCGTTTAACCCGCAACTTTGTATGGAAAAAGGACAGGCAACGCAGTCGGAGATTACGATTCCCTTTTTCCCGGACAAGGATATGGACCCGGCCCGCAAGCGGGCGTTGTGGGAAAACTTGTTTCTGTCGTCTATCCTTAATGCGCCCGACCACCTCGTTGACGGTTACCCGCACCACCTGCAGAAATTTTTTACAGGCAGCAGCACGGGCGACTGGGAGTGGCATTTTGTAGACCACCACCTTGCGCATGCGGCAAGCGCTTTCCTGCCCTCACCCTTTTCGCATGCAGCAGTTATGACACTTGACGGGCGCGGCGAGAACGTAGCGACCACCTATAGCCTTGGGGCCGGCATCGGCCTGACCGGCATTGCGGAGGTGCCCCTGCCCCACTCGCTCGGTCTGTTATACGAGCAGGTGACCACGTATCTCGGCTTTCTGCACTCTTCTGATGAATACAAAGTCATGGCCCTGGCCTCTTACGGTAAGCCCGAATACCTCGCGGCTTTCCGCGACTTGGTTCAGGTAGGTCGTGACGGGCAGTACACGATCAAACAAACACCGCTCGAGCAGTTATTCGGCCCGGCCCGCCTGCGTAGCGACGAATTTTCGGCAAAGCATTTTAACATTGCCCGTTCCCTGCAGCTTGTACTAGAAGAAAGCGTGCTGGAGCTCAGCAGCTGGCTGCGCGATGTAACCAGGGCCGAAAACCTTTGTCTTGCCGGCGGTGTAGCCCTGAACTGCGTACTGAATGCCCGACTGCGGGATGAGAGCGGCTTTAAAAACGTCTGGGCCCAGCCCGCCTCGGGCGATTCGGGCACCGCGCTTGGTGCCGCACTCTGGATAGACAACAGTACGCGGACACCGGCCGACAAGGAATTTGTCATGGAGCATGCTTACTGGGGGCCTGAATATACGGACGATGAAATCGAAAAACTGCTGCAGTGGGCCAAAGTTCCTTACCGTAAAATGGACGATGTAGCCACCGAGACGGCAGAGATCCTGGCGGCCGACAAGATTATCGGCTGGTTCCAGGGCCGCATGGAATTTGGGCCCAGGGCGCTCGGCAGCCGGTCTATTCTGGCCTCGCCAATCAGCCCCGACATGCAGGCCCGACTCAATGAGGTGAAGGACCGCGAAGATTTTCGACCGGTTGCGCCCGTGGTGCTGCAGGAAGACGCCGCTGAATGGTTCGAAGGAGCCGTCGAGTCGCCATTCATGCTGTTTGTGAACCGGGTAGCGGCGGGCAAGGAAGACCTGATCCCGGCCGTGCGGCACGTAGACGGAACAGCGCGTATTCAGACCGTCAATGCGCAGCAGCACCCCGAATATCATGCATTATTGAAGGCGTTTAAACAGAAGACGGGGGTGCCGGTTTTGGTTAACACCAGCTTCAACATTCTTGGCAAGCCGATCGTCTGTACGCCGAAAGACGCTATCAGTTGTTTCTGGACTTCGCCGTTCGACGCCTTAATTATGGGATCATTCTTAATTGAAAAAGCCAATGCAAATAAAAGTATCGGTAGTTATACCAACTTACAACAGGACGAACTTATTGCTTAACTGCCTGGACAGTCTTAGAAAACAGCAGCTCGACAAGGCCCTTTTTGAGGTGATCGTTGTCAGCGACGGGCCCGACCCAAAAACAGAGGCAGCACTAAAGACCTATATCAACAAGCAGCCGGTCAATTTCCGGTACCTGCACACATCTGTAAAAAAAGGGCCGGCGGCCGCGCGTAATCTGGGTTGGCTGACCGCCCGCGGCACCCTCGTCGCTTTTACCGACGACGACTGCCTGCCCGATCGCAACTGGCTCAAACACCTGGTACGTGCCGCCACAACCGATGAACCGGCTGCCTTTACCGGTACCACCATTGTGCCGACAGGCTGGCGCGTCAGCGACCATGCATTGAATACCAAAGGGCTGGAAACAGCAGAGTTTATCACCGCCAACTGCGCGGTCAGCAAACAAGCCCTGATCCTGACAGGCGGTTTTGATGAGCGGTTCGAAGTGGCGTGGCGGGAAGACTCAGACCTTCAGTTCCGCCTCCTCGAACACAGCATCGGGATCAAAAAGGTAGCGCCTGCCGTTGTGGTACACCCCGTTCGCAGCGGCCGTTTTGGCCTGAGCCTCTCCGAACAAAAAAAGGGCATGTATGATGTCCTTCTATATAAAAAGTATCCTGCGTTTTACAGACAAAAGATACAGCCCAGGCCGCTCTGGTTTTATTATGTTGTCAACGCGCTCTGGGTCGTGCTGCTGATCAGCGTGCTGAAAGCTGAGTGGACTGCGGCCGGGATTGCCGCCGCCGGGCTTGGCCTCCTGTTGTTCGGTTTTGCTCTGAAGCGGCTTTACCGCACGAGTAAGACGGCTCGCGACATAGCCGAGATGCTGGTCACTTCCCTGGTCATCCCGACACTCTCAGTTTACTGGCGCATGGTCGGGAACATCCGTTATAAAACCGCATTGT
The DNA here is from genome assembly GCF_003029735.1 of Pedobacter yulinensis. GTDB lineage: Bacteria > Bacteroidota > Bacteroidia > Sphingobacteriales > Sphingobacteriaceae > Pedobacter > Pedobacter yulinensis. The sequence continues at coordinate 418,407 of NZ_KZ686269.1, read as the reverse complement.
TATGAGCGCCCAGAGCCCGAAACCTTTTCGCATCGGCATATTCCGTGCCTTGCAGCTTGGTGATCTCTTGTGCAGCATTCCTGCCATGCGCGCGTTAAGGCAGGCGTACCCAGCAGCCCGGATCGAGCTGATCGGCCTGCCCGGCGCGCGGGAACTGGCTGGCCGCTTTCCGCATTACATTGATGGTTTTGTCGATTTTCCCGGGTACCCGGGCTTGCCCGAGCAAACTCCTGATGCCGCGCGATTCCGGCAGTTCGTTTCAGAAAAACGCGATCCACCTTACGATTTGTTGCTGCAGATGCAGGGCAACGGCAATATTGTAAACGATATGCTGCAGCAGCTCGCCCCCACGCGCCTGGCAGGTTTCTGTCAGGCAGCAGCACTGCAAAACGAAAATTTCCTTTTCTATCCCGCCGACATTCATGAAACTGAAAGGCACCTCAGCCTCATGGTACATTTGGGTATTGCCGCCAAGGATCCAGATATGGAGTTTAACGTCACCGCCGCAGACCGCCGCCATCTGACCACCCTGGCGTTGCCCCTTGTCAAGCCTTACATCTGCGTGCATCCCGGCTCGCGGGGGGTCTGGCGGCAATGGCCGCCCGTATATTTCGGCGCCATGGCCGACCTGTGTATCAGCAACGGTTTTAAGGTAGTTTTAACCGGGACAAAGGGCGAGCACAGCATCGCTGAAGAGGTAGCAGGCCACATGCGGGGCCAGGCTTTCAATGCCTGTGGCTTAACTGACCTGGGCACACTGGCCGCATTGCTTGAAGGCGCCGCCGGCCTGCTCTGCAATTGCACGGGTATTTCCCACCTCGCTGCGGCGCTTCGCGTGCCAAGTGTGGTGATCAGCATGGATGGCGAACCCGGGCGCTGGGGGCCCAGAAACACAGAGCTGCACGAAACGATCGACTGGACCACCGGTCCGGGGATTATCAGGGTGCATGCCGCTATGGGGCGGCTATTCGACAGAGCTGGCCAAGTTCCGCGACCACCGTTTCAGGATGAGGAGGCGGCAGCTGTTCCTGGTATAACAAACCGTTAACATAGGCAACCACCTCATTGCGGCTGGGCGCGGTTTCAGGCGAATAATAAAACACCTTATTGACTACCTTCCAGGGCGTGTGCTGGGGATTTGTCCTGGCATAGAGCACACAGACAGGTGTACCGAGTGCGGCTGCCAGGTGTACGGTGCCGGTATTTACGGTGAGCACCACGGCTGCGCATTCGATAAGCGCAGCAAGCTCGTCGACAGCCAGTTCACCAGCCAGCGTTATCGCATCGGGGGCCGCGGCAGACAGTACATTTAGCTCCTTTCGCTGCCCGGCTGTTCCGCACAAGACAAGGCTATACGCCCCCGTTGCGTGGAGCAGGGCAAGCAGGTCAGACCAATAGTCCGGCGAAAGGCCTCGCCTGGATTCTGACGCCTGCGGGCTGATCAGCAGCAAGGGCTTTTGACTGTCTTTTACCTTTGTTTTCAATACAGCATGCATTTGCCGCCGCGCGGCATCAGAAACGCTGGCAACCAGGTGGTCGTCTGAAGGCTGTGCCCCAATTGCAGCCACCAGGTCAAGGTCGCGGGTAACCTGGTGCAGAATTACGGAATAGGGCTCTTTGTCGGGCAGCCAGTTGGTGAGTAGCCCGTAAGGATTCTCGCGGCAATAAGCCAGCCGACGTGGTATGCCGGCCAGGTAGCCCAGCATGATGCAGGGCATGGGGTTCTGGCTGTAAACAGTCAAAACCACACAGCCATCATAGTTTCTTTCGCGAAGGCTGTTTACCAGGCCAAGCACCGAATCGGCACCGGGGTCGCGGTCGAAAAACTTCTGCCAGGGCAGGTCGCAAACAATCACTTCGTCAATAAAAGGATTCAGATGTGCAGCGGCGGCGCCTTTTTCAGAGGTCAGCAGCGCCACATGACAGCCGAATGTTTCCTTCAGTGCCCGGATGGCCGGTGAAGACATCAGTACATCGCCCATGTTATCGGGCCTGATGCATAGTATACGCCTGCAGGCGGCCCACGAACCTAGGTTCCCGTTATCCATCCGCTTTTTAATTGGGTACCGGCAATTTTTTTGATCACAGCTGAGGTAGACCGGCCGTTCACGACGGGTATGAACGCAATTCGACTGCCCAGCTGGTCAAGCACTGCCTTTTCAGGCAGCACGGCGTTTTTGTAATCGCCGCCTTTAACGAAAATATCGGGTTTCACCAGGCGGATCAGGGCGCAGGGTGTGTCGTCTTTGGGACTGCCGAAGGGGATAACAAAGTCCACGCAGGCCAGTGAGCTGAGTACTTCCAGGCGGTCAGCAAGTTTGTTCACAGGCCGGTCGCTTCCTTTCAGCCGCCTGATGCTGTCGTCACGGTTCAGGCCAACGACCAGCACATCGCCCAGTTTCCGGGCCTGCTGCAGGTAACGCACATGGCCGCTGTGGAGAATATCAAAACACCCGTTTGTAAAAACGATCTTTTTACCGGCAGCCCGCTCGCGTTCCAGCAATTCCAAAATAGCCTTTTTGGATAGCTCTTTCTCCTCCCCGGCTTCGAGCGAAAGCAGTTCTCCGGGGGCGCAGCACGCCGTACCAGACTTCTTGAGCACAACGGCGGCCGCTTTTGCGGCCAGATCTGCTGCTTCAGCCGGCGTGGCACCCGAAAGAAGCGCCAGGGTTACAGCACCGGTAAAGGTATCGCCGGCACCGCTAACCTGCGGGCGCTCAACCGGGTATGCCGGTATGGCTGTGCCGAACCTTCCGTTTTCAAATACCAGGCAACCCGCTTCATCCAGGGTCAGAAAGATCAATTCTGCACCGGTCTTATCAAAAAGCTCCCGGCCAGCGGCCTGAAGTTCAGCTGCGCGGTTTCCGGTTACTGGTCTTCCCAGCAAAGCTTGCGCCTCATCGAAATTTGGTTTGAGCAAAGCCGGGCGCAGGTCTCTGAACCGCGTGGCATCCTTGCTGTCTACGGCAAGAAATTTATGCTCATATTTTTGCAGCGCGGCGAGCTTCGATGCAACAGCCGGTACCAGGCAACCTTTGCCATAGTCTGAAAGGATCACACCATCGTAATCAGACCAGACGCCCGCGATGACCTGCGAAAGATGCCCGGCGGTCTGTTCATCAAGCGGAAGTTCACATCCCTCATCGAGGCGCAAAAATGTTTGTCCGCCAGAGGAAAAACGTGTCTTGGTAATTGAGGCGCGACCCTCGTCCATACAAAGCACGTCGGTGTCAATACCGCGTTGATTCAGCATGGCACGGATACGTCTGCCCGCGTCATCGTCGCCAATCACCCCGGCAATGGAGACGGTTGCGCCAAGTGCGGCCACGTTCGCGGCAAGGTTCGCCGCTCCGCCCAGGCAATACTCGCGGTCTTCGGCATTCAGTACAGGTGCGCTTACTTCGGGCGCCAGCCTGCGGCAGCTGCCGCTTACGTAGACATCAAGCATGACATCGCCAATGACCAGCAGCCGCAGGCCGGCGAAATTATGCAGGTATTCTTTCAGATTTTTCATTTGCCGATTTCATTTGTTCAACAATTTTGATAGCCGCCTCGTCAATGCTGGCAGCGCTGATCTCGGGACTGCGGTAAGGCCCGGGCAACCACTCGGTCTCGTTTCCATTGTCAATCAGCACCGAACGGCACCCGGCACGGTGCCCCGCCTCCACATCATTCAGGATATCGCCGATCATCCAAGACCGGCTCAGGTCAATCCCGTGTTCCCGGGCCGCACACAGCAGCATGCCTGGCATGGGTTTACGGCAGCCGCAATCCACATTATAACCGCGAACGCTGCCATCGGGATGGTGCGGACAAAAATAAAACCCCTCGAGCCGCACGCCTTGTGCAGAGAGCAGCCCGCTCAGACAGGACTCGACGCCGTTCAGGGCCTCAGGCCTGAAATAACCACGCGCCACACCTGACTGGTTGGAGACCACGAACAGCCTGAAGCCTGAGGCTGCAAGCAGCTTCAGGCCTTTAATGATATGATCTGCCAGCGTTATTTTGGCCGGGTCCACGTTATAAGGCACATCGTTAACCAGCGTACCGTCTTTGTCAAGAAATATGGCAGCTTTAACTTCCATACCTGCGCTTCTGCATGCTATCGGCGGCCGCTTCAGTACCCAGCTTTACGGGCATCATTCTGATGGCCTGACGTGCTGTTTCCCGTTCCTGCTCAGGTTTGGCCATGAACAGATGTTTCTCTACAAGTGTGCACAGCAGGTGCACCAGGTGCAGGTGCAGTTCCTGGATGCGTTGTGTACTTTCTGATGGTACGATCAGGCTGATATCTGCAAGCTTTGCTGCGGCGCCCCCGTCTTTACCGAGCATGGCTATGTTTTGCATGCCGGCCGCGGTGGCGGCGCGCATGGCACGGAGAATATTTTCCGACCGTCCGCTGGTGCTGAGAACGATCAGAACATCGCCTTCCTGTCCGTACGCTTCTACCTGCCGTTCGAAAACCCGGTCAAAGCCGAAATCATTCCCCCATGCCGTGAGAATGGAGGTGTCTGCCGTCAGCGAAATGACGGGAAGGCCCCTTCGCTCCGGAATTTCGAATCGCCCGACCAGCTCGGCGGCCAGGTGCTGTGATTCGGCCGCGCTGCCACCATTGCCGCAGACAAGGATCTTTCTGCCCTTGCGCAGACAGGAACTCATAATGGCCGCGGCTTCTGCCACAACCGAGGAGAGGGCTGCCGATGAACGGTAAAAGGTCAGTGCTGCCTCGTACAGTGCTTCCTGTACTTCCGCAACGTCATCCTCGGTATCCTGCATAGCCGTCTTGCCCAGCACACGCTGGTAAACGCCCGACACTTGCAGGGCAACTTTCTCCCAGGTAAAATTGCGGTTTACCCGTTTAATGGCTTCTGCGCCCATTTTCAGGCGCTTTGCATCATCACCCAGCAGGTCGGTCAGCCGTCTGGCCAGTTCATGCGGACTATTGTGCGTGACCAGGTAACCGGTTTTTCCCTCCTGCACAGTGTATTTGATTCCGCCTACGTTTGCCCCGATTACCGGAGTTCCGCAGGCCATGGCTTCGAGCGGCGTGATGCCGAACGGTTCATACCAGGGTGTGGTCACAAAAATATCGGCGGCATTGTAATACATGCTCAGCTCACGCCGCTGCTTGCTGCCCTCAAATACCACCTGGTGCGTTACCTGCAGGTCGCGGGCAATGGCTTTCAGGCGAAGCATTTCGGCATCGTCTGTCTGGCCGCCTACGACGATCAGTTTGAGTGCCTTGTTACCGGTTACATGCGGCAGCGCCCTGATCACGTTATCGATTCCTTTACGCGGCACCATCCGCCCCAGCTGAAGGATCACCTGCTCATCGTCAGCAAGCCCCAGTTGTTTGCGTGCCACTTGTTTATCGACCGGAAAAAACTCTTCCGGGTTAAATCCGCAGGGAACGATCTCGATCTTTTCTTCAGCAGCACCGTAGAGGTTAAGCAGGTCTTCTTTGTCTTGAGGACATTCGGCAATGATGAGGTCTGCCTGGCGCACGAGTTCCGCTTCGATACCCAAGCGCTCTTGCGGGAACAGGTCCTGTTCTTTCTGGTGCAGCCTGCGCACCTTGCCCAAGGCATGAAACGTGATCACGAAGGGAATACCGAGGGCTTTTTTCAGGTCTATGGCTACCATGCCTGACATGAAAAAATTGGCATGGACCAGCTGATAGTCCAGGTTTTCCTGAACCATGAAGCTGCGCATGTTCGTGCTGAAATCTGCCATTAATCCGAAAAGCTCCTCTTTTGGGATCACGCGTTTTTCACCTGCCTCTACATGGATCACCCTGATGCCAGGTTCCATAGAAACAACCTGCGGCTGGCTACTGTCTTCCCAGCGGGTATAAATGTCGATGGCATACCCCATTTTTGAAAGATGCAGTGCCAACTGACCTACATAGACGTTCTGGCCCCCACCATCTTTGTGGCCAAGACTGGCCAAAGGCGAAGCATGCTCGCTGATAAAGGCTATCCGTTTCATATACTCTTGATTTTAGATCTTTCAATTACCTCGGTAAAAAGGCTGTTCCAGTCGCTGGCAAACCGCTCTATCGAAAATTTTTCCCGGGCCACCTGTTTTGCATGGTCGCCCATTTTTTCTGCCTGCGCAGGATATTCAAGCAAAAATTTCATTCGGTCAATCAGGTAATCCACATCCGTGTGAATGTAACCTGAATACCCGGATTCGATCGTGGTAGCAAGCTCGGTGGTGGCCAGGCCAACGATTGGAAGGCCACACATCATTGCTTCACAAATGCTCAGCCCGAGGCTGGTGTAACGGATCGGGTTAAAAAAGAAACGGTAACCTGAAATGAAAGCAGGCAGCTGGGGGTGAAGCACTTCGCCTAGGCCGAGGTTTTCGGTACCCATGCCAACCAGATCGAGTGGTACCTGTGCGGCAACCCTTTCAAAGATGTCGGCACCAAGCATCCGGCCACGCGCAGACAAGTTGTTGATCACCACGATGCCCCGGTTCTTTTTTTCGATCACCGGCAAGTCAGGAACCAGGACGCCATGAGGAATAACACGTGTCGGATAACCTTGATTGTTCCACATGAGGGCATTAAAATGCGTAACATGTACCACCGTTACCGCAGGGTCTTCTACCGGATGCCGTTCGTCTGCAGGATGCTGCCAGGGCGGATCGTGCTCAATGAAAATTTTGGGGAGCGTTTTCTGTTCCGGCGAAAGGACCTCATGCTGGTCTTCCAGGTAGTTTTTTTCCGTCTGAAACAAGATCAGGTCAAAGTCAGCATTCCTGACCTCGGCTATAGGGATCTCATGCACATTTGCACCAAAAGGGAATGTCGTGCCACGACCATAGTATCCTTCTTCCTGACGGCCGTTTACGGGAATATAGATATCCCACGGACCTTGCGAAAGGTAAAACAGGTAACTGCCGTGAATGTGCCAGGTAAAGATCTTCATAGTGCAGAGCCTCCGGTGCTTTCGTCGACATCGAAATCCTGTTCGGGCTTGTCAGTCTCAGGCTCGCTGCCCTCCAGCTTGTCGCCTGACTCAGGTTCGCGTTCTGGTTCTTCGCTGTCTGGTGTCTCGCCTTCTTCAGGTGAGCGGGAATCGTATTCTTCGCCCGGCCCGGGTCCATTTAACGGATCAGGCCAGGACAACTTCGAAGCAGATTCAGCACCACCACCGGCGCCTTGTTCAGGGATATGTTGCGTTTCCATTTGTAGTAATTTTAGGATATGATAGGAACGTTTAACCCGGGGGAACGTTTCGTTCGGACAGAAAGGGTTTTTTCTCGAAACACAGCCTAAACGCTTTAGTATGCCTTTTTGCGTAGTTTACAGGGCACCAAAAGCCGTAAAAGACGCAAGCGTTTGGGTACTTGTTGCGCCAGTGGAGGCCAATGAATGTCTGGGGACTGTTGCGGGGTTAGGCCGATCCGGGAAGGGGATCAGGCAGAGAAATAAAAAAGGCGCGGCCCGGAGGCGCGCGCCGAAAAGACTTTAGTCATGACCCTGCGTCTTGACGATCTTGTTATAAATGCCCAGCAGCAGGAAAGGTGCTGCCCACTGGCCAATAAAGAGTGCATTGTGCTTATGGCCCATGCATTTAAGTGCAAGTGAGACACCCATTGAGCCAAGTGCGGCCCATAAATAAACGTCTGAGGGAATTTTAGCGGTTTGATCTTCGATCATTTCGGCCAGCCGGCCTTCTTCGTGTTGACTGTTTCCTGTTTCCATGGTGATGCTTTTAAGTTTAAATTACCACAAGGAAAACGACACATTGTTTCGAAAACATTGAAAAACGGGTAGTTGCCACCCGCTTTCCGGATCAGAATAGCTGTCGCTTTCCGGCCAGCACTTCCCTGACCTGGCAAAGCAGATTTTTCAGGTCAAAAGGTTTCTCCAGAAAACGGTCGCAGCCATAGCCACCTATAGACATCAGCAGTCGGGGAAATGCCGAATAGATGATTACAGGCAGCGTACGCGTACTGCTATGATTTTTGATCTGGCTGCACAGCTCACCGCCATTTGTCAACGGGAGCAAATAATCGAGCAGCACCAGGTCGGGACAGAACTGTTCTATGGCCGGGATGATATCGGTCGTCTCAGACAAGCACGCCAGCTCCAGGCCCTCGTCAGCAAACAGTTCGCTCAGGATTTCTGACAATGCAGGGTCATCTTCGACCAGTAGGATGCGCGGCGGGCGGCCATGCAGGTCAAAAAGTGCTGGTTCTTCGGGCATAGGCAGTTCAGTGAACAAATTTACTTTTAATCCTGCCCATAAAGCCAGCCGTTCTACCTGTTTTTACGTGTTGACTACCCAATGTACAGCGATTCCCACGTTCGCGAACTGCCGGCCTTTTAAACAACCGGGGAATAATTTCGTTCTTTAAAAAAACGAACCTGTGCATTCACCAACCGTTTTGTGAGATTCTGCCACATCGCCTGCCAGCGATCTGCTCGATGCGCGGCCGCTGACGGCTTGTTTGCCGAACGCGGCGGCTTTTTGAAAACCTGCACAATGGGCTGGGCCAGTTGCTGTACGCCACTAAAATCGGCCTTAGGCGTCTGAACAATCAAAAGATCGGTCGCGATGAACAGGCCTGGAAACGCAGCACCATCCAGCTGGAAGAACTGGTTGGTCAGGCCATGCGGGAAACCCGGCGAACTGCACATGCTGCAGGAGCTGGTCATGAACGTGGTGAAACATGCCCGGGCGAGCCGGGCCGACCTCAGTTTGGATGTAGATGAAGACCGTTTGCAGAACGCGTTGCAGACAACGAAAAAGCCTCAGGAATGATTCTTCAACCCGCGGCATTGGGCTGAGGTCGATTGCAGGAAGGGTTGCGCTTTTAGACGGCAGCCTGACAATTACCTGTCCCGAAAAGGGCGGTACCCGAATCCTCATCCGGTTCCCGCTGGCAACAGTGGGACAGACAGGCAAGTACGTACCAAACGCTTCGAGACCTGCACAGCTAACAGATCTGGAAACAGATGGCGGGCAGCCGGCTTTTTATGGTTAGTTTTACGGTCCGCAACACGAATAAATCCACATTACAGGCGTGACAAAGAAAACAGAAAAAATTAAGCAAGACGGCGCAGTCAAAATAACGAAAGGAAAATCTTTTCCCATTATTGGCATCGGGGGCTCGGCGGGTGCAGTCGCCTCCATTGAAAAATTTTTCACACACATGCCTGCAGATAGCGGCATGGCTTTTATCATTGTCATGCACCTTGCCGCAGACCACCAGGGGCAGCTGGCGGAAATTTTCCGGAACTTTACACCCATGCCCGTGCATGAGGTCGCCGATGGCGTGCAGGTCGAGCCTGACCATGTCTATATTATTCCGCCCGACCGGGACCTGGGCATACACAATCGCAAATTGCTCCTGCTGGGCGCTTCAAAACCAAATGGGTACAGGCAGCCTATAGACTATTTCCTGCAAAGCCTTGCTGATGACCAATGGAACCGCGCAGTGGCCATTATTTTCTCTGGAATGGGCTCGGACGGCGAAACGGGAGTCAGAATGATCAAAGAAAAACTGGGAATGGCCATGGTCGAGGATCCGGAAGGCGCACGTTACAGCAGTATGCCTAATGCTGCCATTGGAACGAACCTGGTCGATTACGTGCTCTCTCCCGAAGAAATGCCCCTCAAACTGATCCAGTATGTAAATCATCCCGTCCTCTCAGAAGAGCCGTCAGAGCAGGCCCGAACCGAGATCAGGAACAGCACTTCTGTTCAAAAAATCCTGATGCTGCTGCGGTCGCAGACCGGGCATGACTTTTCTTTGTATAAAAAAAGCACAATTATCAGGCGAATTGACCGCCGGGTGGCTTTTCATCAATTGCCCGACTACGTTCACTATGTCACCTATTTGCGTGAGAACCCGCCCGAGACCGAGATCCTTTTCAATGAGCTGCTCATTGGTGTTACCAAATTCTTCCGGGATGCGGCAGCATTTGATTCCCTGAAAAACCGGATTACACAACTCCTTCCCCATAAAAAGAGTGGAGAGCCGGTACGTGCGTGGGTAGCGGGATGTTCGACCGGCGAAGAAGCCTACTCGGTGGCCATGCTGCTTATTGAATGTGTTGAAGCACTGAAACTGCCCAGGCAGCCTAAGATACAGGTCTTTGCTACCGACCTGGACGGTGCTGCTGTTGAACACGCACGGCTGGGTATTTACCGTGGCAACATCGTAGCCGATGTGTCGGAACAACGGCTGGCTCGATTTTTTATCAAAGAAGATGAAGGTTACCGTGTCAAAAAAGAATTGCGCGAAATGATCGTTTTTGCCCAGCACAATCTGATCAAAGATGCGCCTTTTACCCGGGTTGACCTGCTCTGCTGCCGCAACGTGATGATCTATCTGACCGGAGAATTACAGCGCAAGATCATGCCGATCTTCCATTATTCGTTGGTTAACAAGGGTATCATGTTTATGGGTCCGGCAGAAACCATTGGTGGTTTTACAGAACTCTTTGCTGCTGCCGACCCGAAGTGGAAAATTTTTGAAAGGAAAGAAGGCAGCGCGACGCTGAACAAGATGATCGACTTTCCTTTCCATATCACCCGGCCGAACGCAGCCGTATCGCGGGCGGAAGAGACCGATTACCGGCCGAAAAAAAATTCGGTGGCTGATGCCTTTAATAAGATCGTGCTTGATCAGTTTACACCCACATCCATCTTACTAAATGACCACGGCGACATTCTCTACAGCAGCGGAAAGTCGGGAAACTTTTTGCAGCTGCCCCGCGGTGAAGCGGTCATGAACATTCACAAAATGGCCAGGGAAGACCTCCGCTATGTGCTCGGCAATGTGATACACCAGGCCCATGTGCAACGCGGGCTTGTCAGCATCAACGACGTGAAAACTAAAGAAGGCAATGAGGTCAGGCTGCTGCGCCTGCATGCAAGCCCGCTGGAAGATTCAGGCATGCGCGGTTTGATGCTGCTTGTAATCGAAGACCTCGGACCGGTAAAAAAAACAAACCGGAGACCTGGCAAGCCTGAAACTTCCAGCCGGCAGATCGAGGAAATGGAGAAAGAGCTGGTGTACACGAAACAGCAGCTTCATAGCACCATCGAGCAGATGGAGACCTCGCTCGAGGAGCTGAAATCGACCAATGAGGAACTGCAAAGCACCAACGAGGAACTTCAGAGTACCAACGAAGAGTCGCTCACAACGAAAGAAGAAATGCAGTCGCTTAACGAGGAACTGATGACGGTGAACGTGCAGTACCAGGCTAAAGCCGAAGAGCTGGGCCGGCTGAACAACGACATGAAAAACCTGCTCGACGCCACCGAGATCGGTACGATCTTCCTGAACAATGAGCTGCAGATCCTGCGCTTTACGCCTCAGATCAAGAGCCTGTTCAACATCATACCTGCAGATATCGGAAGGGCACTTTCAGACATCGTGGCAAATTTCGACTATGCGCTGCTCGAAGAAACGTCCCGCGAGGTAATCAATAAGCTCAACACGAAAGAAATAGAAATAAGAACCCGTAACAACGAATGGTTCAGGGTAAGGGTGATGCCGTACCGCACGACCGACAATTTTATCTCGGGCGCTGTGATCACATTTACGGCAATTACGTCTTACAAAAAAATGGAGTTTCGCATTGACTCGCTGCGAAACTATGCAGGAAGCGTGATGGCACAGTTGAAAATGCCGGGAGCGGTACTCGATTCGCGGCTCGCGGTGACCTGGGCAAATTTGTATTTTGTGCAGATGTTTACGGAAGCAGCGCAGCCTGGCGGGAAATTTGACGATCTTGTAAAGAGATATTTTCCTGAAGCCGATGCGGTTGCACTGCGAAAGGAGCTGTTAGAAGCGACGCTGCCCTTACAAATGAAACTGCGCCAGGGCGGCACTGTATTTAACTTATTTGCAAACCCGTTTGTGAATGAAGAGTTTGCCGGGCCGGTTTTTTATACAATCATGATAGAGGAGGAATAAGGTGAAAGACCCGAAAAAAAATGCGGCGCAGAAAAACCTCGGGAAACTACAGTCACAAACCATGGCCGTACCCAACAAATTCGCTCCCGATTCTTCGCTGGCCGATCAGGAACGGGTTGCGCACATGTTCCAGGAACTGCAGACCTACCAGGTCGAGCTGCAGATGCAGAATGATGAGCTGATGCTGGCCAACGAGCAGCTCGAACTCCAGCAGCAGCGCTTTGCGGGCATTTACGATCTGGCGCCCGTAGGTTACATCATTACCGGGCTCAAGGGTGAAATAGAAGAGCTCAACAGTGCAGCCGCAGACCTCTTTGGCCGTACAAAGGGCGAACTCATTGGAAAACGCCTGTATAACCTCATCTTCGAAGAGGAGCGTAATGTCTATTACCTGTTCCTTAAAAAATTAGTTTCTTCCGGTGTCAAAGAAAATTGCCAGTTCCGGGTGCAGACCCAGGGTAGAGGCCAGGTCTTCGTACAGGCAGAAGGCATTGTTATCCGGGCGGTTAACCAGTGTTACATTGCCCTGACCGACATTACCAGTACCATACTTGTAAAACAGGATCTAATGAAGACCAGCCATCGGCTTGCACTTGCACTGGACGCCTCAAACTCCGGCGCCTGGGAACTCAATGTGTCAGACATGACGTTTGTGTTTGACCAGATCCTTGCTAGAAAATTGGGCGTAATACCACAAAAAAGTATTGACTTCCAGGTTGTTGCAGCCATGCTTGATCCGGCAGACCGGCCCAGGTTCGAGCAGGACTGCAAAACTGCATTGTTCGACCTGCGCATTGATGCAACGTATTGCTTTGATTGCGATCTGCTCGCGGGCCGATACATCTGGGTAAACGGGAGCCTGGGAGAAAACTTTGGGGGGCAGCAAATACTGAGTGGGATTATGACTGACGTGACCGAGCAGAAAGCGCGGCAGACACAGGAGGAAAAAGTTGCAGGCGAACACCTGCGCGCCCTCGTTATGGCAAGGCATGCCGCCGAGGAAAAAGAACGGAACCGGATCAGTGCCGCATTGCACGACAGCGTAAGCCAGTTGCTCTATGGAATTCAGATCAAGCTGGGGCAGGTTACCGGCAAGAAATCAGAAGCGGCATTAAAAGAGATCAAACAATTGATGCAGCAGGCGATCAGGCTGACCCGCAACATCTCGTTCGAACTGGCCCCCTCCATTCTCATCGACTTCGGTCTGCCTGCAGCCGTCGAAGAACTGGCCACAAGGCTGTCGAATGCCGGCCTGCAGATTCGCGCCCGCCTGGTGGGGTTTAACAGCCGGCTGTCGCCGGCACTCGAAACGAATATATTCCGCGTTGTACTGGAACTGGTGAACAACTGCATCAAACACGCCTCGGCAACTCAGGTCGACATCATGCTCAGGCAGACCAGCGCAAAGATTGAAATTTACGTTACCGATGACGGGACAGGTTTTATAACAACATTGCATGAAGCCCGGGTGCCGGGATCAGGCCTTGATGGGATTGATAACCGCATTGGCCTGTACGGCGGAAACATGCAGATCACACGCGCCGTAAAGACCGGAACAACCGTGCGTATTGAAATCGACAATACCTGACAACCTATTGCGGTTTTCCCGAAATGTACCATACGGAACCAAAAGCAGGCAGTGCTACGCTCCCATCCGTTCCGATAGCAGCTCTGGCCAACGAAAAAATTTGCTTGCTGTCTTTAAAGAGGCTTGCCGAGCCGGGCACACGTACTTCGACGGGCTGATCAGAAAAATTGTGCAGCGTCAGCAAGCTCTGCCCGCCCTTAAGATAACGCATCATCAAGACAGCGCCTGAAGCGAGCGTCTCTGCCCTCCACTCCTGCCTGAAAAAGCCTGCGACTTGTTTTCTGCTGCGAATCATGGTTCTTACCTGGTTCAGCAAAGAGTTTGGTAGCAATAACTGTTGCTGAACATTGAGTTTACGATAACCATAAGGCCCCTGTGCAATAACAGGGCGCACCAATGAATCGGCGGCCGAAAAACCGCCCTGGCGGCTGCTATTCCACTGCATGGGTGTACGAACAGATAGCCGCTCCTTCAAAGAAAGGTCATCTCCCATACCGATCTCTTCGCCATAGCGGATCACCGGCACTCCCGGAAGGGAAAACAACAGGCTGTAGGCCATCGCAACGCGCGCCGGGTTACCCAGCATGGGCGCAAGCCTGCGCCTGATGCCGCGGTCATAGAGCTGCATATTCTTCCCGGGGCCGAAATGTTTGTAAACCTGGTCCTGTTCCCAGTCGGTCAGCCGGTCCAGGTCAATCTCATCATGGTTGCGCAGAAAATGAGCCCATTCAGTACCATTGGGTTTCTCCCGAAACTTCTCCAGGGCTTTGACATAAGGGCCCGCATTGCCCTGCGAAAGTGCAAAAAACAGGTACTGGTTGGCGTAGAAATTGAACATTAGGTTCATGCGTTCGCCTTTTTCACCGAAGTAGTCTTTATTTTCTTCTTCAGTTACATTTGCCTCGGCGAGCAAGAGCACATCGGGTTTAACCGCCCTGGCCGTTCCGGCCAGCCGGTCCAGGATCTGGAACAAATGGGCCGGTTTGGCGCTGCCCGTGCGCGGCACGTCGATAATAAACGGTACGGCATCCATGCGAAAACCGTCGAGGCCCTGAGCCAGCCAGTAACGGATCACTTTCTCGGCCATTTCCAAAACCTCAGGATTCTCATAATCCAGATCGGGCTGAAACTTGTAAAAACGGTGAAAGTAATATTCTCTGCTCACGCTGTCAAAAGACCAGGTTTCCTTTTGAACTCCTGGAAAAACCATACCTTCATCAGCATCATCAGGCCGTTCTTTTGAAAAAACGTACCATTTTCTGAACCGGGATGTACGGCTTTGCTGCGCCTCTTTAAACCAGGGATGTTCGATAGATGTATGGTTGAGCACAATATCCATAATGACGCGTATGCCGCGGTTGTGGGCTTTTTCGAGAAACATGCGGAATGCCGCGCGATTGCCAAGACGCTTGTCAATACCGAAAAAGTCGGTTGCGTCATACCCGTCGTCTTGCCCCGGACCGGGTTGAAAGGGGGCCAGCCAGATCACATTGACGCCCAATGAATCAAGGTAACCAAGCCGGTTGGTCAGACCCACGAAGTCACCGAAGCCATCGCCATTGCTGTCCTGGAAAGTTTTCACATCGAGGGCGTACATAACCGGATCTGCCAGACCGCCCACAGCCTCAGGAAGGCGGTCAGGTTTTTGTCTGCAGGCGCCAAGCGCAAGTATGGCATACAACAACAGACCACATGAGGATGTTGCGGCCAGGCGAAAAATAGCTTTCATATGTAAAGAATTGGCCCTGAGGCTGGTTTCAGCGGAGGTATCCGTTTTGAAGTGCAAACCGAATCAGACTGGGCGTGTTTCTGCAACCGGTCTTATCGAGCAGGCTTTGCCGGTGCCCTTCCACCGTGCGGCGGCTCAGAAACAGGGAGTCTGCCATTTCTGAATTGGTACGGCCCTCGCCGATCATGTTAAGAACTTCAAGTTCACGCTCAGAAAATTCAATCTGCTCACCCGTTCCGTTTCCGTTCAGGAAAGATCCGCGCAGCAAACGATCAATGAGGTGGGTAGTGAGCTCGGCGCTGACATACCGGTGCCCGTTAAAGACATGCCTGATGGCGAACTCCAGTTCATCGACTGATGAATTTTTAAGCAGGTAACCGCTGGCGCCGTTTCTGAGGGCATCCATCAGGTGCTGCTCCGTATCGAGCATGGAAAGGAAAATGATTTTCAGACGCGGATACCGTTCGGATGCCGAGCGCGAAAGATCAATACCATTCATGCCCGGCATATAGAGATCTGTGAGCAGCAGGTCAGCCTGGCAGCCAGCATCGAGGAGGGAGATGGCCTCATGACCGTTCGATGCTTCTCCTATAACCTCAAAATCGTCAATTTCGTC
The DNA here is from genome assembly GCF_003029735.1 of Pedobacter yulinensis. Lineage (GTDB taxonomy): Bacteria > Bacteroidota > Bacteroidia > Sphingobacteriales > Sphingobacteriaceae > Pedobacter > Pedobacter yulinensis. The sequence goes on along the minus strand of NZ_KZ686269.1, from coordinate 402,531 downwards.
TATGAGGGCTTTTAATCCCTCACGGACCACCAGGTGATCCTCAGCGAGCAGAATTTTTATCATTTTTCAGTTTCCATTCTTTTTATTGTATCGTATTTGGTTCGGGCAGAAGTTTCGTCATAGGTATAACCAAAATCTGGCGCCTTGGTTTTAATTGCTTTGTATCGGGCGATTTTCCGCAGCAGATGCTACCGCCAGACGGGCATAAAGCGCGGCGACATGTCGCTGTGTGCAAGCAGCGCCTGAAAATGAGCAGGGTTCTAACGAAACATGCCGCATAGATCAGGTATTTCGGGCTTCATAAAACGTATTTAGACCGCAACCAGACAGACGTGCGCTTGTTTATAAACAGAGCCGTTGCGGGCTTCCACAGCGAAAATATGATCATGCGTAGAGCAATACCGTTTTATCCTGCAAATCATACAGTTTTAGCAGGGTCAGGAAGTCTGAGGGCTACCCCCAGCCGCATGATGGGCAATTTGGAAGGCATAAAACCGGAAGAATTGCCGGCAGCTTTTGGGTTTGTTTCGGGAACAGTACCGTTACGGCTGAGGCGAAGTGCCCGATGGGTTGCCGCACTTACCCGATTTATGCCGGATTATTACGGGAACTCTGTTTCTGGCCGTTCAGCGGCCTGCGTTTTGCGTGATCAGGGTGTCTGCAATGGTGCAGCAACCAGCTACCCTAAATTTATGAACACCTCCTCCCTGTTTGAAAAAAAGGTCTGTTCTCACATGGCCCTGTTGCGGGCCTTCGCCATGAAGTTTACCCACAACCTGGACGACAGCGAAGACCTTGTACAAGAAACCATGATCAAAGCCATTGGCAATGAAAAACGTTATGATCCGGGTACCAACCTGCGCGCCTGGCTTTTTACGATCATGAAAAACACCTTTATCAATACGTATCGATCGAAGACAAGGCAAGGCGCGCTGATCCAGCAGTGCGAGGACCTGAGTGATCTTTCACTGGCCGGATCGGCTTTTGAGAATGATGCCAACTGGAAATTTGTTCGTGAAGACGTGCGCCTGGCTTTCGGGCAGTTGCCTAAGGTGAGCCGGCTGGCATTTTTATGGCATTTCCAGGGCTACAAGTACCACGAGATCGCTGAACGGCTGGGCGTTCCGATCGGGACCGTTAAAACCCGGATACATCTGGCCCGGAAGGCGCTGAAGCAGCAGCTGGCGGTTTATAAAGATGAATACCATTTACGTTAATCAACAAATAAGACTTATGCAATCAACCGGACAAAGCGCAGGCGGTGGTTTCTCGCGTTTCCTTATTGGCGAAGCACCGCCAGAGTTTCTGCTCGAGATCATTTTAAGGGCTGGTATCATGTATATTCTGCTCCTGACGGTGCTCCGGCTAATGGGCAAACGAATGGGTGGACAGCTCACCATCTCTGAACTGGCGGTCATGCTCACCCTCGGGGCAATCGTTTCGCTTCCCATGCAAACACCCGACAAAGGAATTTTGCAGGGCCTGTTGGTGCTGGTATCTATGCTGGCCCTGCAGCGAGGCTTTACTTTAGCGGGTATACTCAGTCCCGGAACCGAAAGGATTACCCAGGGCATTGAACAGGTGCTTGTACGGGACGGTATGCTTGACATGGAAAAAATGAAGGGCGAAAACATTACGCAGCACCAGCTTTTTGCCGTACTGCGGCAGCGGGGCATTAAACACCTGGGCGAGGTGTCGCGCGTATACATAGAGGCCAGCGGCCTGTTCTCCATCTACAAGGCGCCGAAGCCAGCGCCGGGTCTTTCCATCTTTCCTGACCAGGAGCGACCGGGACAGGCCCTTCATCAGGATGGCAACCTGATGGTTTGCAAAGCCTGCGGTGCAACTGCCGGCACGCCGCATACGTATGGCCAAAGCTGCCTGAATTGCTATAACATTAACTTTGAACCCGCTATTGCCCCATGAGCTCATTTGAATTATTCGATCCCGCACGCTTGTTTATCGGCGAAGTGCCGGGCACCTTTTACCTTGAAGTCATTGGCCGGAGTATCTTCATCTTTGTGATCCTGATCCTGGCCATGCGCCTGATGGGCAAGCGAATGTCATCGCAAATGAGTCGCAATGAAATGGCAGCCGTTTCCTCCCTTGCTGCCGCTATCGGGGTACCGCTGATGGACCCCACCCGCGGCGTCTTGCCGAGTCTTGTGGTAGCTGCCGTGATCGTTGCCTGGCAGCTGATCATTGCCAAATGGTCCATGAAAAGCCCGCGCTTCGAAAAGATCAGCCAGGATGAGTTCAATATCCTGGTAAAGGACGGCGTGATGGTGTGCGACCAGATGAAAAATGCCCGCATTTCGCGCGAGCGGCTCTGCGCACAACTGCGTTCCCAGGAAATCTATCACCTGGGCGAGGTTAGCCGCCTGTATCTTGAAGCGGGCGGCATGTTCAGCCTGGTCAAAAATGAGAAACCTGAGCCTGGTTTGTCCGTCCTGCCCAATTGGGACGAGCCATTTGCCGAGCAGACAATCGTACCGGAAAAAGGATGGCGCTGCTGCTGGAGGTGCGGCAAGGTCGTTAAAGAGGAAACGGCTATGTGCCCGGTATGTAACGGAGATAAATGGACGCCAGCCGTCCTGGTTAAAACTACTCAATCTTAGCGCCAACCTGGGCCAGTTCTGCCGGTTCCTGACGCGCCGGCGCCTGCAATACGCGCGTAGCCGGTGCCTCGCACCAATCCGGGTCATTCAGTACAGAACGCGCGGCAAAGACCTGCAGCAAGGCTACGGCAGGCAGCGCAAACCGCAGCGCCACATCTGCGCTGATGAGCCGGGCTGTCAGAATAAAGATCATTCACACCAAGCTGAATGGGGAAATATGCCAGGCCGGTCACTAAATAAAATATGCCCTGCCTCCAAAAAAGGCCGGGGCATATCGGGGTATCGTTTTCTGTTCCATTCCAGTCGAAAACTTAGTGATGGTACACGCGTGCCCGGCAGCTGTGTCAACGCTGCATGTTGTTGTTAAGTACTGTTTGCAAACATAAATAAGCCCCACCGGTTTGCCAGGGCAAACGAACGGTGGGGCTGTAAGGCTAGATAAACCGCTTTTTCTTTTTTGTTTTTGACATGGCATACCAGACCAGCAGCACGCAGGCGGCACCCACAACTTTTTGAATCACGGCACCGCGATTATATTTCCAGTCGGCCGTAAAACCGCGTTCCTTAAAATAATTAGGAAAATGGCCCGAAGATATATCTTCAATCACGCCCTCGACCATATTGACCCGGTCTGCCAGCAGCAGCGGCAGCCAGTGTGCATACTTGTCTTCGCTGTGCCGGAAAGCATATCGCCTGATCTGTCCGCTAAGCCCGGTTGGCGGCACGGTGGTACCATAAACAGCACTTTTAGAGGGACGCTCATTCGAGTGCAGCACTTCGACCGAACTTTGCTGCAGTGCAGGTCGCTGCCAGTTGATCCTTTTATGGTCATCGCCGGTCCACTTTTTCATGGGATAGTTAGGCCGGTCGTCCGGGTTTGCGTCTACGCCCCAGCCGGGAATCAGTTTGTAACTGTTATTTTCTTCTTGCATGATGATTCGGTTTTAATCTGCCGAGGGCAGCAGTACGGGTTTGATACAATTATCAAGTTTGGCAGAAAAGATGCGGTAGGCATCGGCAACTTCGCTTAGCGGGAACCGGTGCGTAATGATCTCGCGCGGATTCAAGCGGCCGGCCATCACATGGTCGATAAGCCTGGGAAGGAGCCGTTTTACAGAAGCCTGGTTGGCACGGATGGTCAGTCCCTTGTTCACCACGTTACCGATCGGCACCAGGTTGTCTGTAGGTCCGTAGACGCCCACTACCGAAATGATTCCGCCTTTCTTTACAGAATTGATGGCCCAGTGCAGCGCTGTTGCAGAACCTGCCTGCAGCATAAGCTTGCGGCCTGTAATGGTTTGCATGGTATCGCCGGCAGCATCGCCGCCGACCGCATCTATACATACATCAGCACCCAGCCAGTCTGTGGTTTTTTTCAGGAACAGCACGACATCCTCCAGCGAACGGAAGTTATAAGCTTCACATCTTGCGTATTTCCGCGCAAAATCAAGCCGGTATTCCAGGTGGTCGATGATGATCACGCGGGCAGCGCCGAAAAGCCACGCACAACGGGCAGCCATGATGCCGACAGGGCCGGCACCAAAAACCACGACGGTGTCGCCTTCCTGAATACCGCCCATTTCTGCAGCCTGGTAACCTGTTGGCACCACGTCTGTGAGCAGCAGGGCATCTTCCACGTGCATGCCTTCGGGGATAACGGTCGGCCCGAAGTTGGCATAAGGGACCCTGACATACTCGGCCTGGCCGCCGTCAAAACCGCCTGCCGTATGCGAGTAACCAAAAATTCCGCCCACTGCCGTTGCAGAAGGGTTTGACTCATGGCAGTTTCCGTAGAGTTCCTGTTTACAGAAGGCACATTTTCCGCAGGCAATATTGAACGGAACCAGCACGCGGTCGCCCACGCGGAGTTCGGTCACTTCGGGGCCGATCTCTTCTACGATGCCGACAAATTCATGCCCGAATGTTGACCCAACACGGGTATCGGGTACAAGCCCGTGGTACAGGTGCAGGTCTGACCCGCAAATGCAGCTGTGTGTAACTTTAACTATCGCGTCTTCTGGATGCTGAATGCCCGGAATGGGCTTTTCAGATACCCGGACCCGGAAGGGGCCCCTGTAGTTCATTGCTTTCATAGGTTTTGTTTTTAGGCATTTGGTCACACCACTACTGACTTGATTTTTTACTGGTTGAATCGGTCGTTGTGCTGTCGGATTTTTTTTCGTCCGCGCCCTTCACGACACCGCTGCCGGGGTCTGAATTGACCGGCGAAGATGTAGATGATGGTCCGCAGGCGAACAGCAGCGAAACGCCGACAAGGACAAAAGTTGATTTTATTCGAGTAGCCACCATGATCATTTCGTTTAAGTGTATGGTTCCGGCGCCGGTTGTAACCGGCGAATAGTTCCGGACAGTTTATAAACCGGACGCTGCCGCTGAAAGTTTACTGGTTAACTACCTTATCTCCATGCGTATTTTCCGCAAGCCCTGGCCCGGGTGTCATTTCCCGTTCGCTGAGGCTTGTATGCCGGGGGACCCGATGCGCCTAACCCGTAATGTCGCAGCTAAAAAGCGTATAAATCGCTTAAACCCTTGTGCGGAGGCTGCGTTTACCTGTAAACGATAGACTTATGAAACTCATGAACCACAAAAGGAAAGCACGCATGCGGCAACTTGGCAGTCTAGTACTCCTGTCTGCCCTGGCACTTGCAGGCTGCAACCGGTCTGAAACAGATTCGAACGTTGGCGAGGCCGGCGCCGAAAAGTCAGGCAAAGACAAATTGCTGAATGCAGGAGCAGAAATGCTGCAGCACAAAGCCCCGTTAAACGCTTTCAGCACGTACCTTGACGGATTTCATTTTTACAACGGGAACATGAAAGCACAGATGGAAGCACACCACTACGTTACCCAACTTAGCGCCGACCTGTATCAGGCCATTATCTTCGATGGCAACGAACGGGATGCAAAAATCATGGGCGTTGAGTACATCATCACTGAAAAGCTGTTTAAAGGCCTGCCTGAAGAAGAGAAAAAGCTCTGGCACGGCCATGTACACGAAGTGAAGTCGGGCACACTGATCGCCCCCGGAATTCCAAAAAAGGCCGAGCATGAATTGATGGAAAAACTGGTGTCTACCTATGGGAAAACCATTCACACCTGGCATACCGATCAGGAACGCAGCCTCCCTGTGGGCGCCCCAATGATTATGATGGCCTTTACGAAAGATGGCCAGCTGCAGGAACACCTGGTTAAGGAGCGCGATGCCCGGCTCAAAGTGAATACAGCCGAAGCCCGCGAACACCGCCTTGACATCCCGGTTCCCAAACCCATACCCGGAGCAAATGCCTGGGAAAAGGGCGAATACCGCCAGTTCGTGATTACTTCAAAAATCGATTCTGCGGTGCATAAGCACCAAATGCAATAGCCTGAAAACGATGACAGCCGCAGGCGCGGCTGTCATCGTTTCGTTACTTATTCCGGTCGTCTCCGTTCCGGTCCTCATTCAGTTTTTGGGGGTCAAAATCTTCGCTCCGGTCGCCCTGCGGTCCATTCGTAGAACCAGGGTTGGCATTGGGCACGCGGGTTCGCTCTGCTCCATCGTCTTGGCCTTCCTCGCCCGGAATGTCCTCCTGGTTGCCCGAAGCAACGCCTGCAAGGTCAGAACTGTTCTCAGGCGATTCTTCGCCCCTATTTCCTGCAGGTTCCTGCTCGAAATTTTGCTCGTTAGTTTCCATTTTGCTTTTATTTAGGTGGTGACTGCTCTGCCCCGGTGGCAGGGCTATTGTTTAATTGTACTGTCGGTGAGTACCGATCCGGTGTCTTTTACATTTGTTCCCGAGGGTGTGTCAAGACGCTGGTTCATATCGCCTGTCCCGGCGGGCGTACTGTCGCGGGCCAACGATTCGGCTGTGCCGCTGCCGTTTGCACCTTTATTAACCTGGTCTGAATTGCATGCCGATGCAAAAAACATCAGTCCGCCAAGGGCGGCAACTATTATCTTTTTCATATTTCTGTGGTTTATGGTCGGGTGGGTGGTCCCACCGGCCGTGGTGTCACAATTTCGCCCGTACCGGGCTCGCCCGTTACGGTTTCGTCTGTGGGTTCGTGCTCGTCGCTGCTGTAACCTGAGCCTCTGAAACTGACCGGTTTTTCCTGGTCGCTGCTCGTCTCATGTTCCTGATGCTCCGGCCCCGGAAAGCGGCCGGCAACCTGGCAGTTCTGCTCAGCTGCCTGCTGCGACTGGTCTTGTTTATCCGGGGCTGATTGTGGCTGTTGCGCTGTCATATTTGTTTCCTTCTTTGCTGCTGCCAGAATGTTAAGGTTCTTCCTGGCTGGCATATTTATCGCGATTGCCCTGGTCGTCCATGCCCTTTTCCGTATTCCGGTTCGGATGGCGCACCATTGCCTCGTCGGGCGTCAGCTGTTCGTCCAGGCCTTCGGGTTCATGGTATCCCTGCGCCGATCCGTTATCCAGATCCTTTAAACCGGATCCGCCTGCCATACGCGATGGTTTGCCGATGGGCGTCTTTGTTCGTGCATGCTTCATCTTTCAAATCATTTAAACAACCCGCCGCTTTTTAGGAAACGGCGGGTTGCAATAATGTATGTATAACAGTAAAAGATTTGGGCGTCCACTGGCTATGCCGGTTCCTGACCGTAGGGATTAATATCCAGGTCATCCCGACCGCCCTCGATGGTTGCATCGGACGGAATTTCATCTGGGCGGGATCCTTCCGCTCCTGCTCCCGTTCCCGGCTTTGCGGATCTGTCTGGAGCCCCTTCATTCGGCGCCCCCTGACCCGCATCGGGCTGCCCGCCCTGTTGTGCCGAACCAGTTTGTCCGGAGCCATCCTGCTCTGGTACAAATGAGCCGTCTTCTTGCTGATTATTCATAGCCGTTTTAGTTAGCCAGATTATTTACCGGTTTTCACAGGCGGTCTGGTGGTGGTGTCGGTACGGCCCTTTCCGGTCGTATCGCCTTTCTTTTTGCCCTGATTGCGCTTTTGCTGCGTTCCCTTTTGTTTATGTTGTCTGGAAGTGGTATCCTGTTTTTGCCGGCCGGTGGTATCTTGCTGCGGCATGGCGGCGAAAGTGCTACCGAGAAACGCGGTCAGCATGGCGGTTACAATTAATTTTTTCATGGTATGATGTTTTTAACTTATGTATATGGTATAACGTCTGCGGGGACTGGCGGTTTTTCCATTTGTGCATTCGGGTATATACCACAAAGCACGTAATTGATGTAACGGTTGTTCACGGCGTTGCTTCGCCCTTCCGCTCCCAATAATCTTTTATTACCCGGCCATGGGCGTCTGCTTGCCTGACCCTGCGAAAACGTTCGCCGCGGATCTTGCCGGTTGGCCCCCTCTTGCCGATAAAAAGCAGGATGGCCCGGCCATCTTCGTCGGTTTTAAAACTGAGGTCATATCGGGCGAACTGCAGATCGACTATCGTTTCCGGCTCGTAGGTTTTCTCGAGCAGCTTCAATAAGGGGGTCTTCAACGTCATAACAACTCGGGTTTGATGCTGTTGGTGGTACCGCCAGCGGTTTATCATCCGTTACTTGGCTGCTTCGGCCAGGAGCATTTTGCAATGGTCCAGGTGCTCACGAATGGCGGGCAGTGTAGCCATGGCCAGGTGTTTGGCATGTTTGTCTTCGCCTGGCGATTTCAAGAAAGAGACGGTGAGGTCCTCGAGTGCAGCGTGAGCTTCTGCCTGGGCAGATAAAAACCGCAGGTCGAAGGCCTTCCCCGACTCGGTCTGAAGGTCTTTAAGCACCTGTTCGCCACGTGCATTCATAGGCGGCGTACCTGCGCCCATTTCACGTAGGATGTCTGAGAGCGCCTTGGTTTCGGCCATTTCAAAAGTTGTAAATTTTTTAACCAGGGGGTGCGTGGCCTTTTTAAGCGCAATGGTACAGGCTGCCATCGACAAAAATATATGCGGCGCTATTTTACCAAGGAACGCTTTCGGGTTGGTTTGCGCGGTATAAGGCGCTGCAGCAAAACTGCGGCCAGACGATGTACTTACGCCCAACGCGGTTGCCACCGCGGCAACTGACGATTGAATCAGGAAGTTTCTGCGGTTGGATCTGATCTTTTCCATATCGGTTTTATTTTTTTGGTGTTGTCTGGAACGCAGGCCGGAATACAAAAGTTCGCCGGAACCACAAAACAGGTAATTGTCGCAAGCTATTCGCCTGAACGCGGGACATCGGGATGTTTACCGGTACAAAGGGGTTTCCAACCTGCGGCGAAGCGTATTCGGCGGCACCGGAACGTGCAAACTACCGGTTATCGGCTTGTTTTAAACATTCAAGTTTTGGGGCTGTTCAACCAAACGAGTTAAATGAATTAAAACAGATCGTTATGCAACCAATTTATGATTACCTCAGTTCGGTAAAAGACAAACGGATATTGATTTCGGGCGGAACCACAGGTATCGGCCGGGCTACGGCACTTATGCTTCATGACCTGGGTGCCCGTGTTATGGTTATTGGCCGCAACCAGCCGCAAATTGATGAGACACTTGAAGAAATGGACCGCAGCAGTTCAGGTGCGCAATGTTTTGGCGTTCAGGCCGACCTGGCCGAAGAGGCAGGTGTGCAGCAGGCCCTGCAGGCAATAGACGATCAGCTTGGCGGCCTGGATATCCTGATCAACAATGCGGCGCTTGGTTATGGCAGCGTTATGGAGGGATCATACCAGGATTGGCAATATATCGTAAACACCAACCTGCTGGCCTACCTGGCCATGAGCAACGGAGCCATCTCAAAAATGACATCAGGCGGGCATATTGTTAACATCGGGTCGCTGAGTGCAGATGTTCGTGAAAAAGACAGCTCGGTTTACGTGGCTACGAAGGCTGGCATCCAGGGCTTTTCAGAAGCTTTAAGAAAAGAAGTAAACGAAAAAGGCATAAAGGTCTCGCTGATCGAGCCAGGCGCGGTAGACACCGATATGCAGGAGCAGCCCGGTGATGAGAAGAAAGAGCAGATTAAAAATGAAGAAATGCTGGAGGCGAAAGATATTGCCATGGCGGTGGTATTTTGCCTCTGCCAGCCACACCGCTCAGAGGTGATCGGCTTGCAGATACGCCCGCACCTGCAGATCATTTAGTCACTTTCGACTTCCGCCGGAGGAGACCCCATGCCGGACCACAGACGCAAAGCCCTGTAGTCCGGCTTTTTTTTAAATCAACGCATGGATTGCATGCTGAAAGACAGTGCGGGTGGGCGGTCGAAGGTCTTGCGCCGGCTCCCGGTTCTGAATTGCGAATTCCTTGCAAAAAGCGATAGCCGCCTCCCGGCGGCCATCAACCCAAACTAACTAATTAACCAAAAAAAAATATAAAAATTAAAGCTGAAATCCACTTGTAAACACGATGCACAGCGGTTCGGTTTGGGAAAAAACCAATTTCCCGCAGCGTGCTCAGTCTGCCTTAAACGAGAGCAGGGCAAGCGGCTCGTTGGCGGCCGAACTTTCAATCGAAAGGAACTCTTCATGCCTGAGGTCACCATGCCGCCCGACGACCGAATAGGCGCTTCCGTGCCAGCCAATCTGTAATGTGAACAAACGAAGCCGGGGTTTCAGCCAGCCCGAAAAACCTTTCGTCCAGGGAATAATTCCCGCGCCCAGCCTTTTATGCCGGTAATACTCATCAAACCCGCTGCAGTCGATCATGATCGTTGTGCCCCTAACCGATACCAGTTTCGGAAAGTTGATAATGTGCTTCTGCAGGGCCAGATCCATGGCGATCCAGGCCTTTACCTGGAATAAAAGTGCCGACTGGTACGGCTCAAAATTTTGTACGATCCTCATAAAACCCCTCCTTTTTTATGCTAAAAATATTAGCAATTATACACGCTGTCGAGGTCACTTCCGAAAAAAGTTTTTAACATTCGCCTGGGAAACCGCTGCCCGTTACCTGAAAAGCGATGAGCCGCAGTGTTTGCAAAACAGCGCATCATCGTCGTGGCCTTCGCGCGCACAGGAAGGGCAAACTTCAGGCAGCTCCTTCCGCTTCTTCAGGGCGAGCGCGATATCGTGCGTAATGATTCCAGTGGGCACGGCAATGATGGCATAACCGATCAGCATGACGATCGAAGCGACAAATTTACCTATCGGGGTAACCGGCGATATATCGCCGTAACCCACGGTAGTGATGGTCACAATGGCCCAGTAAATGCTTTCAGGAATGTTGCTGAAGCCATTCTCTTTCTCTTCGACCAGGTACATCACCGAACCAAGAATAATGGCAATGGTCAGCACCGTGAGCAGGAAAATGGAAATTTTTCGCACACTGCCCTTCAGCGCCTGCTGAAGGAAGTGGATTTCAGTAAGAAACTCGCCCAGTTTAAATATGCGGAAGATGCGCAGCAGCCGGAACGCCCGGAACACAAGCAGCGATTGCGCACCCACAAAAACGATACTGAGGTAAGACGGGATCAGCGCCAGCAGGTCGATCAGGCCGAGCAGACTGAACACATAACGCCAGGGTCGCCTGATGCTGATTAACCGGAGGATGTATTCTACCGTGAACAGGGCGGTAAAAAGCCACTCAGCGCGGTTGAATAACCGGCCAAAGCGCAGGTGCAGGCTGTGTACGCTGTCTAGCATGACCACCACGATACTGGCAAAAATGGCAAAAAGCAGAGCCACGTCAAAGGCCTTTCCCGCCTTGGTATTTGACTCGTAAATAACCTCATGCAGCCTGAACCGCCAGTCTTTTTTTTCGTTTTCCATTGGCCTGCTTTTCATTTTTTTAAGGTGATCCAGGCCGGTGCATGGTCACTTGCTTTTTCCCATCCCCGGACATGCCGGTCGATCCCGGCGCCTGTAAGCCGGCCGGCAAGCGGCGCACTCAGCAGGAAATGGTCGAGCCGCAGACCGGCATCGCGCTCGTAGGCCTGACGCAGGTAGTCCCAGAAGGTATACATGGGCACGTCCGGATACAAATGCCGGATGGCATCTGTCCATCCCTGCTTGAGCAGGGTTTTGTATGCCGCACGCGTTTCTGGCCTGTAAAGTGCGTTGTCTGCGTATTTATCGGGTTTGTAGACATCCAGTGCTGTCGGCATCACATTAAAATCGCCAATCAGGGCTGCGGGCAGCCCGAGGTGTTTGAGTTTCCTGGCATGTGCCTGCAGTTTTCTGAACCAGCGCAATTTGTAATCAAATTTTTCGCCCGGAAAGGGATTCCCGTTCGGCAGATACAGGCAGCCGATTACCATCTTGTTTACAATGGCTTCCAGGTAACGGCTGTTCGGATCGTTGGCAAATCCGGGCAGACCGCGCTGAACTTCCTGAATTCCGGTCTTTGATAAAATGGCCACCCCGTTCCAGCTTTTTTGACCAAGCCAGATGGCTTGATAACCGGCGTCGCTGATGGCCTGCTCCGGGAAATTGTCATCCTGGCACTTCAGTTCCTGCAGGCATACCACGTCGGGCCGTGCTTCGGCAAGCCAGCGAAGCAGGTTGTGCAGCCGGCCATTAATGCCGTTGATATTAAATGTGGCGAGTTTCATTCTCCTGTTTTCGGTTTCCTTTTTGCCCCCGCAGGCATGAGGGCCCGCGCCCGTTTCAGTCCGGTGGCAATGGCCATGCCTTCGTCCATACCTTCTTCCAGCAAGGCGTTGGCAATCTCAACCGCTTTTTTTCTAAGTGCAGCCGGTTGGTTCTTATAACTTGGCGGGTAATCACCGTTGTACCAGGGCATAATGTTCAGAATTAAGGTGCAGCACAGCTCACTTGCGTGCGCTGGTGCAACAATAACAGATTTGCGGCGGTTTGGTTGATGAAATAACACGTCTGTTCTGCCAGCTGCGCATGCAGGTCCTGCCGCCGTCGCCCACATACGGGTGCCCTCAAAGCCGAGCAGGCCGCTGCCCCGCTATTCGAGGTTAATTGATTTGAAAGTTTGTTTAAACACCAGCTTCATGTTCTCACAGGCATCGGTCAGCGAACAGCAGCGGGATGCCAGGATCGTCTCTGGCCCCTGCAGCGGACTGTAAACCAACTCAATGCGCACACCCGGGGCTTCGCCAAGCGGCCCCTTGAGCGCCCCGAACAGATCGAGCGCAGCTTCCTTGTCGTAAGCAATAAAGATCTTACCTACCGGCGTATAGCCCCCGGCAACAGGTAAGGCAAGTAAAAGATAGAAAAAATCACGTTTCAGCTGTATATCCATAACTTATTCCTCCAGCTAACAGTCTTAAATCGAAACGGATACCGGCGAACGAGCAGGGGCCCCGAGGAGCACCAGCAGGCCGGGTTTCCAGGGTTCATGCAGCAAAAAGTGTTCCTGCAGGCATGGCCAGGGCCGGTTTTTATCTGATTTAAATGTGCGCCCTGGCCTGTCTCAGCGTTACTTTTTTAAATTTTTCTTGCACAAAAAAACCGGTCGGACTATCTTTGTCCCAGGGATGATAAAAAATCTTCTCTGAAGAGAGGAGAAAATTTTTAAGCCGCTGTTTACAGCGGCTTTTTATTTTTATGCCCTGTTGTTTATTTGCCTGTTTCCAGGTCTGGAGCATCGACCGGTTTAGACTCAGGCGAGCCTTTTTGCCGGAGAAAAATGGTCAGGATAACGATCGAGGCTACAGACAAAAATTCACTCTGCCAGTTCTGAAACGTTTCAAACCAGAAGCGGGGCTCGCCCAGGTAAGCTACCGCAGTAACCACCTCTTTCCCGCTCGCCTTCTGCTCAACATTGTAATCGACCCAACTCCCGTAAAAATGCATGCCCCATGAAAAAAGAAACAGCAAAATGAACACGATAGACAGGCTGTTGCTGTAAATTTTCAACACCCAGCCACCTTTGCGGACGGGCCAGGGTGCACCGGGAGCGGCAACCGGTTCGCGATCTACATCTTCGGCACCATCCAGTTTTTTCGACTCTGCCGACCCCAGCTGTCTTAGCTTGACCGTAAGCAAAACATACAGGGCCATCTGCAAAAATTCGCTTTCGAAATTTTCAAACGTAGCCGAGATGAAATGTCCGGTTCCCAGATATTGACTAAACGTGACTGCCGGTTCGAGCTTGTCTTCAAGCAGCTGGTTGTGCTCTTTGAACCCGGTTACGGCCTGTGCGGCGAGCGTAACGAGAAACATGGCAACAAATACAATTGAGAGCCCATTCCTGTAGAGATAGCTGTATTTTCTTTTAAGTTCATTCTTCATGTTTGTCCAGTGTTAATCCGGCGTGGTGCCGGCGCACTACGCATAACAGCCGGCCGTCAAAGAAAGTTTAGGCAGCGGCTCAGGTGCGGTGGCTAAACCTTTCGGTCTGCAGGGTGTTGTGTTCTTACAGATAAAACAACATCTTAAACCAGAACGAACATCATGATGCACGATTACCAACCAGAGGTAGAAGCCTGCAGCGAGGCCCTTGCCACGCGGAAACTGACGATTGCCTTTGCCGAAAGCGCCAGCGCAGGCAAGCTGGCCTACGCTTTTTCACAGACACAGCAGTCGGGTCAGGTACTTAAAGGCGGGCTTGTTTGTTATGATGCGTGTATTAAAGAAGACCTGCTCAAAGTTCCAAAATTGCTGATCGATACGTTCACGCCAGAATCTGCCGAGGTAACGCGCGAAATGGCTACCGGCCTCCAGCAGATTATGAATGCAGAGGTGGTTGTGTCTGTAACGGGCCTGCCCACCCCGGGCGGCAGCGAAACGCCCGATAAGCCGGTAGGCACGATGTTTTACTGCATCTGGCTTGCGGGCCAGACACATGACTACCGCGAAGTGTTCGAAGGATCGCCTGGAGAAGTGATTGATCTGACCATTACCCACATTGCCAGATCCGTGACGCGGCTCCTGGAGCAAACTGGCAATACCTGAGACTGCTCGGGGTCGGGGCTTGAGATCAGTTTTTCATTTTCTGCAGGCGCTCAACCGAAAGGATTTGTAAAGCCGTGCCGTTTTTACCGATCAGGCCTTCTTCGGTGAAATCTGTCAGCGTGCGGCTTACAGTTTCTGTAGCCATGCCGGCCAGCGCGCCCAGTTCCTCACGCGAGATCCTGAAGGATGTATTTTCACCATGCTGTGCAGCCAGCCTGACCAGTACCTGCGCCAGCCGTTTACGTACCGAATGGTAAGCGAGTTCCAGTAACTGCTGCGCCTTTTCATGGATATCTTTAGACAATATCTTCAGGAACTGGTGTCCCACGTCAGGATACTTATTTAGCAGGCCGATGACATCATCTTTCGGCAGCAGGCACACCGCAGTCGGCTCCAGCGCCTCTGCCGTGTCGGTAAATGACCCGTTCAGCAGCAGCGTATCAATGCCGAGAATTTCGTCAGCGCCGTACATGCCGGTGGTCAGTTCCCTGCCGTCGTCGGCTATTTTCGAGGTCTTCAAATTACCTTCCAGCACCAGGTAAATGCCCAGCGGTTGGTCGCCGGCATAATACAACACCTGCTTTTTCTTCAGGTGCCTGACTTTGCGCTGGGCAATCATTTCACGCAGCGCTTTCATGCCTTTGCCGTTCGCCGAACTGATTTGCTGCAGGTGTGCAAGGGTGCTCCCCTGATAAGCCTGCTGCCGTTCTTTTTTGGCGAGCCTGCTTTCTATGGCGCTTAAGAGCTCCATGTCAAGAAAAGGCTTGGTCAGGTAATCGTCGGCACCCATTTCCATGCCCTTGCGAAAATCCAGCCGGTCTGCCTTGGCTGTCAGGAAGATGAACGGAATGTCGGTCGTTTCGGCGTTTTTACCGAGCAGGTACAAAACCCCGTAACCGTCCAGTTCGGGCATCATGATATCGCAGAGGATGAGGTCAGGCTTACAGGCCACCGCTTTTTCTACCCCTTCCCGGCCATTGCTGGCCACCAGGGCCTTGTAGCCCGAAAGTTCCAGTATTTCGGCGGTACCTTCGCGGATGTCTTCGTTGTCTTCGATGATGAGAATGGTCTTCATGAATCAAGGGGTAAAATAATGGTAAAAGAGGTGCCCTGGTTGAGTTTGCTTTCAAAGCTGATGCTGCCCTTCAGCAAAGCAACGTAACGGGTTACAATGTTCAGGCCAAGCCCCGTACCGGGAATACTGCCGGTATTGTGGGCGCGGAAAAATGCTTCGAACAGGTGCTTCTGATCGCTTTCAGGTATACCGATGCCATTGTCCCTGACATGGAGTTCGAGCCGGTTATCTCTGATCTCCGTACTGTATTCAATGTACGTATTCTCGCCCGAATACTTGATCGCATTGCCGACCAGGTTAACCACGCAGTATTTTAGGATCTTGGGGTCGAGGTGAACGCTGCTGCCCGTTCCGGTATGCTGATAAATGATATGCTGGTTCTGTTTGGCAAGCAGCTGCATTTCTTCAGTCAGTTCTTCAGAGAATTGAACGATATCGAACGATGCATATTCGGGTTCGACGCGGCCGGTTTCCAGCCGCTCGAGCGACAAAAAATCGTTCAGGATCGAAGTCAGGCTTTGTACAGAATTTTTGATCTTGCCTAGGTGTTTGGCAATGTTCGCGTTTTCAAACTGCGCCGCATACCGTTCAATGAGTACGGCTGAGAGCTGCACGGCACTGAGCGGCGTACGAAACTCGTGCGAGGCCATTGATACAAACCGGGTTTTAAGCTGGTTCAGTTCTTTTTCTTTTTCGAGCGACTGGTTGGCCTCCTCGCGCGCTGCTTCAAGCGCGCGAATGGTGTTTTTCAGGGACTGCGTACGTTCGTTTACCTGGTCTTCCAGGTTCAGGGCGTATTCCCGCAACCTTTCTTCCGCTTCTTTTTCCCGGCTCAGGTCATGCACGAAACCGGTATAAATAATGCGGCCGGAATACTGAACCTTACTGACGGCCAGCCGGAACGGAAAAACGGACCCGTCTTTTCTCAGTCCATAGACCTCGCGCCCCTTGCCTATAATATGGGCATTACCTGTGCGCTGGTAATTGGACAGGTAACCGTCATGCTGTTCGCGGTCTGGCGATGGCATGAGCATGGAAATGTTGTTGCCGATCACCTCCGTTTCGTCGTACATAAACAGCCGGCAGGCAGCCGGATTGATTGACTCCACGATACCACGGTCGGAAATGGTAATGATACCATCTATCGCGGTTTCAATGATCGCCGTCAGTAAACTTTCCTTGTTCATGGCTGAAAAATAACATTTACTGTGCAAACATCGCAAACGCCTGACCGGAAAAACTGACGGTCGTCAGTTTTCAGGCTGATGCCTGGCAAAATTCGTTGCGCCGCGCAATATGAAGCCGCCACGCGCCTCGGTTTCCTGACAACGATCAGGTTTTGCTCTGACCGGCCGCATCACTGCTCTCGTCTTATCGGCCTAGTTTTGAAAAAAAACAGCGATGAAAATAATCTCTTACCAGGTAACGGCGCAGGATAAGGCGCTGCTCGTGCAGGCCAACCAGAAAAAACACGACTTTACCTTTATAACCAACAGCATCAGCGAACAGACGCTGGCCTTTGCCGGCGGCAAAGATGTACTTGTTATTCTGAACGACGAACATCTTGATGAGCGGCTGCTGCAGGGACTGAGCCGACAGGGTCTGAAATACCTGGCCACGGCCACCCAGCAAACAGCCAACATTGACCTGGCTGCCGCCGGAAAACTGGGCTTCAAGATTGCAAACGTCCCCATGGCTGCCACACTTGGTGGCGAAGCCCGAATGCTCGCACTTGTTAAAAATCTGGATCAATGGGCAGCAGGGAAATGCGTGGGCAAGGCCTGCTGCTGCCAGAACAATTGTGCCGTTGAACGAAAAACCCAGGAGAACCAGCATGGAGACCTCAGCTTTGCTTGATAAATACAACCAGGCGGTACCGCGGTACACAAGTTACCCGGCCATGCCGTTCTGGAAAACCGGAACGTTTACAGCGGGCAGCTGGCAGCAGAACCTGGCCGCCGCGTTTCGCAAAGATCCGGAGCAGCCGGTTAGCCTGTACGTACACCTGCCGTTTTGCGAAAAACTATGTACCTATTGTGCCTGCAACACACACATTACACGGAATCACCAGGTTGAACAACCTTACCTGGAAGCTTTACAGGCCGAATGGAAACTGTACTGCGGCCTGCTTGGCCGCCGGCCGCACATTACAGAACTCCACCTGGGCGGCGGCACGCCTACCTTTTTTTCGCCCCAAAATCTGGCTGTTTTTTTAAGCACGGTGCTGGGACCGGAAAAACGGCCGGCCACAGAGGGTTTCTCTTTTGAAGGGCATCCGCTGAATACGACCGACGAACACCTGGCCACTTTACACCATTTTGGTTTTTCCAGGTTCAGCCTCGGTATTCAAGACTTCGATCCGCGGGTCGAGTACCTCATTAATCGCTTTCAGACGCCTGAACAGGTGGGTCGCTTAACCCGGCGTGCGCGCGAGCTGGGCTATACTTCGATCAATTTCGACCTGGTTTACGGGCTTCCCGGGCAAACGCTGCCAGGTCTTAAAAACACGGTGAAACAGATCATCAGCATGCGGCCAGACCGCATTGCCTTTTACAGTTACGCGCACGTGCCGTGGAAACGGCCGGGACAACGGCGGTATACCGAGGCCGATCTGCCTGCGGCCGGTGAAAAAATTGCCCTGCAACTGGCGGGTCGCGAACTCTTTATGCAGGCCGGTTACCGTGATGTGGGCATGGATCACTTTGCCCTCCCGGGCGATCCCTTGCTGGAACCCGGAAAGCTGCACCGTAATTTTATGGGCTATACGCTGCAGGACAATGAGATCCTGATCGGGCTGGGCGCCTCAGCCATCGGCGAAACGACAACGGCCTATGCCCAGAATGAAAAAACGGTTGCCGCCTACCAGCAGTTTATTGCTGAAGGCATCCTGCCTGTTGTAAAAGGGCATTTGCAGCAGCAGGCAGACCTGCAGGTGCGGCGGCAGATCATAGAGCTAATGTGCCAGGGCCGGACGCAGCTTACACCGGCCGGTTTGCAAAACGCATCGGCGCCGCTTGCCGAACTTGAACGTGACGGGCTTGTTCAGCGCGAGGGGCAGGCGCTGCGGGTTCTGCCCGCAGGCAGGCTCTTCCTGAGAAATGTGTGTGCGGCGATCGATCCCTATTTCCGCCATGCCGCGCGGGATAACCAGGTATTCAGTAAAGCCGTTTAACATGAAAACACCAGACCCTACCACAACGTCCTGCTACCATTGCGGAGAAGAAACTGATGGTCGCACACTCCGCAGCGATGGCAAAACGTTTTGCTGCCAGGGCTGCCAGAGCGTTTACGAGATCCTGCGGTCAAACGAACTTTGCAGTTACTATACCTATAATGCTGCACCGGGTAAAAACAGGCAAAGCAGCGAGATACCTGCTTACCTTGCCGATGCCAGGATTGCGGCCACGCTGCTCGACTACCAGGACGATCACCTCAGTAAGGTGACCTTTTTTGTTCCGGGAATTCACTGCAGTTCCTGCATCTGGCTGCTCGAAGGCCTTCACCGCCTCAACCCGGGTATCCTGCATTCGCGCACCGATTTCCTGAAAAGAGAGGTCAAAATCAGCTTTGATCACCGCGTGGTGAATCTGAAGGAAGTTGCCGATACCCTGGCCGCTGTCGGTTATCCGCCACTCATCAACCTGCAGGATGTTGTCAGGGAAAACCACAGCAAAACTGACGACACGCTGGTGCGAAAAATTGCCGTAGCCGGATTCTGTGTGGGTAACGTCATGTTATTCAGTTTCCCGGAATATTTCGGGCTATCACCTTTCGAGGGAAATTTAAAGGTCCTGTTCAGTTACCTCAACCTGGCGCTCAGCATCCCGGTTGTCTTTTACTGCGGACGTGACTTTTTCACTTCGGCGCTCGCAGGGATCAGACAGGCAAAAATGAACCTTGATGCACCCCTGGCGCTCATCATTTCGACCCTGTTCCTGCGAACGCTTTTCGAAGTCGTTTTTCAGACCGGTCCGGGTTTTGCCGACACGCTCACCGGCCTGGTTTTTCTGCTGCTTATGGGCAGGTATACCCGGCAGCGCAGCTACCGGCACCTTTCTTTTAACCGGGACTACCGCTCATATTTTCCGCTGGCTGTGACCACAATAAACGAAGGTGCCGAGCGGGTTACCGCCGTCAGCGACCTGCAAACCGGCGACCGCATCCGCATTCGCAGCGGCGAGCTTGTACCTGCCGATGCCCTGCTGCTGCAAGGTGCGGCCTGCCTGGACATGAGTTTTGTAACCGGCGAGTCGGCCCCAGTAACCAGGTCGTCAGGCACTGTGATTTATGCCGGCGCCAGGCAAACCGCTGGCCCCATCGAACTGGAGATCCTAAAACCGGTACAGCTAAGTTACCTGATGAGCCTCTGGAATGATGCCGGAGAGCCGGCAAATGGAAAGTCCCGGAGCTTCAATGACCGCATCGCTGCTGCCTTCAGCCTCGTCGTTGTGACCCTGGCAGTTGGCGCTGCTGCTTTCTGGTATGCCGCCGGCGACCAGGCGAAGGCCTGGAGCGCATTTACGGCTGTAATCATCGTAGCCTGTCCCTGTGTACTGGCGCTAAGCACACCCTTTACCCTGTCTGCCGTACTGTCCGTGTTTGACAAGTGGGGCTTTTACCTCAAAAACACCGATGCCGCCGAACAGCTGGCCAATTGCAATGAGGTAGTTTTCGATAAAACGGGAACGCTGACCACCAGTAAAGGCCGCAGGGTTAATTTTTCAATGAGCCTGACAATGGGCGAGCGGCAGCTGCTGACAGCACTTGCCGCCTGTTCCCTGCATCCCGTAAGCCGGCAGCTTTGCCGCGAGGCTGCCTTCCTGAAGCTCATTCCGGTCGAGGACTACAAAGAAGTACCCGGCCGGGGAATCAGCGGCACTGTTGCCGGGCATCAGGTTTGTATCGGGAATGCCGACTGGGTTTTCGGGGCCGACGACCAGTCTGCAGGCACCCACCTCTTAATTGACGGGGCGTACAAAGGCAGTTTCAGTTTCAGCGCCGATTGGCGCGAAGGCATCGCCAAACTGGCCGCAGCGCTGGCTGAAACGGCCGGGATCCATGTGCTTTCCGGAGACACCGCCAAGGACCGGCAGACACTCAAAAAAATTTTACCCCCAGGTACACGCATGCGGTTCGGCGCCTCTCCGCACGCCAAACTGGATTATATTGCGTCCCTGCAGCAGGCCGGCCGCAAGGTGATCATGCTGGGTGATGGCCTGAACGATGCCGGTGCACTGCGGCAGAGCGATTTCGGCATAGCCGTAACCGAAGATGTGAATGCTTTTTCGCCAGGCTGCCATGCCATCATGAAGGCCGATGCACTGGCCTACCTGCCACGGTTTGCGGGCCTGGCCAGCGATGCGATGCGCATCATTAAATGGAGTTTCGTAATTTCTTCCCTGTACAATTGCCTGGGCCTGTATTTTGCCGTTCAAGGCACTTTGTATCCGCTTGTCGCGGCCGTTCTCATGCCGCTGAGCACGCTCACCATTGTCATTTTTACCAGTACTGCTGTTCGCATCTGCGCAGCAAAAAGGAGGCTTTCATTATGAATATTCTGTATTTCCTGGTAGGCTGCAGCCTCTTTATGGCCCTGGTTTTCCTGCTTGCTTTTTTCTGGGCCAGCAAGACCGGGCAGCATGAAGATACCTGTACGCCCGCCATACGTATGCTGCTCGACGACGAGCTTAAAAAAACTGACGAAGATCAGGTTCAGGACTAATAACGGTCAGCCACCCGGCCGGCCGGCCTGGATAGATTTGCAGGGTAAGCCAACAAACATATTTATATGCAACTCGAGAAATTTAATTACGACAACAGGATCGTCAGGGACTTCGGCATTGCAACCCTGGTCTGGGGCATCATCGGGATGACCGTCGGACTGCTTGTAGCCATGCAATTGTTCAAACCGGAACTGAACATGGGCAGCCAATATACAACCTTTGGCCGCATCCGGCCGCTGCACACCAATGCGGTCATCTTTGCCTTTGTTGGAAATGCCATCTTTATGGGCGTCTATTATTCACTTCAGCGCCTGCTTAAAGCCAGAATGTTCAGTGATGTACTGAGCAAAATCCATTTCTGGGGCTGGCAGCTCATTATTGTCTCGGCGGTAGCCACCCTGCCCCTGGGCTTCACCACCTCGCACGAATATGCTGAACTGGAATGGCCGATCGATATCGCCATTACCGTGATCTGGGTCATATTCGGCATCAACATGTTCGGCACGATCATCAAACGACGCGAAACGCACCTGTATGTAGCCATCTGGTTTTACATTGCCACGTTCGTTACCATCGCGGTGCTGCATATTGTCAATTCTTTTGAACTTCCCGTGTCTTTCCTGAAAAGTTATTATGCTTATGCCGGGGTGCAGGATGCACTGGTTCAATGGTGGTATGGGCATAACGCGGTAGCATTCTTCCTGACCACGCCCTACCTGGGCATGATGTACTATTTTCTGCCCAAAATGGCTAACCGGCCGGTCTATTCTTATAAGCTGAGTATCCTGCACTTCTGGTCGCTCATTTTTATTTACATCTGGGCAGGCCCGCACCACCTGCTCTACACATCGCTGCCCGGCTGGGCACAATCGCTCGGCGTCGTGTTCTCGATCATGCTGATTGCGCCCAGCTGGGGCGGTATGATCAACGGACTGCTGACACTGCGCGGCGCATGGGATAAGGTAAGGGATGATGTAACGCTCAAATTCATGGTCGTGGCCCTGACCAGCTATGGCATGGCTACCTTCGAGGGTCCGCTCTTGTCGATCAAACAGATCAATGGCATTGCCCACTTTACCGACTGGATCGTCGCGCATGTACACGTGGGTGCGCTCGGCTGGAACGGGTTCCTGACATTCGGGGTCCTCTACTGGCTCATTCCAAGAATTTATAACACCCGGCTTTACTCGGCAAAAATGGCTTCTTTTCACTTCTGGATCGGAACGGCAGGCATCCTGCTCTATGCCATCCCCATGTATTGGGCCGGCTTTACACAAGGGCTGATGTGGAAGGAATTTACACCCGAGGGACTGCTTAAATACCCCAATTTCCTCGCTACCACACTTCAGATCATCCCGATGCATATGTTCCGGGCGGCGGGCGGCGCCTGTTACCTGGCCGGCGTAATTGTCATGACCTATAACCTGGCTAAAACCATGCAGCAGGGTAAACTCATCGCAAACGAGCCGGCCGAAGCCATGGGCGTAGGTGCCTCCTTGGCTGCAGCACAGGCAGGGGAAGGCTGGCACCGCGTACTGGAACGCAAACCCATGAAGTTTATGGTCCTAGCGCTGATAGCCATCCTGATCGGCGGCATGGTCGAAATGATGCCTACTTTTACCATACAGGCAAATGTGCCAACCATCTCGGCAGTTAAGCCCTACTCAGCGCTGGAACTGCAGGGCCGCGACCTGTACATCCGCGAAGGCTGTGTGAGCTGTCATACCCAAACGGTCAGGCCTTTCCGGTCTGAGACCGAGCGTTACGGGGAATACAGCAAGGCCGGCGAATACGTGTATGACCACCCGTTTTTGTGGGGAAGCAAACGCACCGGTCCCGACCTGCACCGTGTTGGCGGCAAATACTCGAACGCCTGGCACTATAACCACATGCTTGACCCCGGCTCCATGTCGCCTGGCAGCATCATGCCCCCATACCCCTGGCTGATCAGCCAGCCGCTGGATACCAGCTCGACCGCAGCCAAGATCAATGCCATGACAAAGCTCGGTGTTCCATACCCGGCAGGTTACGCGCAGCAGGCAAACGCAGATTTGCGGCGCCAGGCAACGACCATTGCCGCAGACTTGCAGCAGAATAACATCAAGGCTGCGCCCGATCGCGAGATCATCGCCATCATTGCTTACCTGCAACGGCTCGGAACTGATATCAAACTTAACCAAGACTCCATTCCATCCAACCAATAGCCATGTTCAAACAGATCAAAAATTTAGACGGAGGTGAAAACTACATGATCTTCTCGCTCCTTGTGTTCGTCGTTTTTTTCGTACTCGTCGGCATCTACCTGATGAAAGTATCAAAAGACCGGACCGAGCAAATGAAACAGTTACCCTTGAATGATAACCAGGAAGGCCATGTTTAACTTGCTGACCATTGCAACTGCATCTTTGGACGGTGCACAGGCTGCCATCCAGCCGGCTACAGGCGAACCGAGCCTGCTCGGACTGAACCATACAGAAACCACCATTCTTCTGCTGGTCGTTTTCTCGCTCGTGCTGCTGGGCGCGGCGATTGTCCTGGCGCGTGCCTTCGAGGCGCTCGCCCGCGAGCAGGCTGAACCTACCCCTTACCTGGCGCCCGAACATGAGCCAGCACTTGCCTACCTCGACTGGAAGGCAGGGCAAGAGCGCAAGCCCGGTATCTGGACAAAACTGCTTGAACTTAAGCCTATTTCGGCAGAAAAAGACGTCATGCTCCACCACGCCTACGACGAGATCTACGAGCTGGACAACCCCGTACCACGCTGGTTTAACGTTCTTTTCTACGGAACCATTGTGATCGGCGCCATCTATATGGCTTACAACCACCTGGGTCCCGGGCTGAGGCAGGACGATGAGTATCAAGCAGAAATGGCCGAGGCCCAGGCGGCAAAATTGCGTTACCTGGCCACAGCTGCCAATGCAATCGATGAAAATTCGGTCAAGGCTGATGCAGCCCCCGCCACCCTGGCTTCAGGCCGGACTATTTTTGCCGAAAACTGCGCAGTCTGCCATGGTGATAAAGGACAGGGGATGATCGGGCCAAACCTGACCGATGCGTACTGGCTGCACGGCGGAGATATTGGCCATATTTTTAAAACGATCAAATATGGCGTGCCTGAAAAGGGCATGGTGAGCTGGGAAAAAACCCTGAGTGCGAAGCAAATCGCAGAAGTTTCCAACTTTATCCTGAGCCTGAAGGGAACCGACCCTGCCGGGGCGAAAGATCCGCAGGGAGAGCAGCATGAGGAGTCAGGTGCCCGGGCGCCGGCAAAATAACAATAAACCACTCGACCATGCAGGTATTTGGCAGGAACTTCATTTATCCGAAACAACCCTCAGGAAAACACTATCGCTGGCGCAGCGTTGTTGCGGCGCTGCTGCTTTGCTGCCTGGCGCTGCTGCCCTTTGTCAGGTTGAACGGCGAACAGCTTGTGCTCCTGAATGTGCTGGACCGTAAGTTTGTATTCTTCGGGCTCATCTTTACGCCGCAAGACTTTTACCTGGCCGCCTTCGGTATGCTGCTTTTTATTTTATTTGTCATCCTCTTTACGCTCAGGTTCGGGCGCATGTGGTGCGGCTGGGCATGTCCGCAGACCATTTTTATGGAAATGCTGTTCAGGCGCATCGAATATTGGATTGAAGGCGATGCCGCAAGCCAGAAAAAACTGGACAGCCAGCCATGGACCAACAAGAAGATTGTCAAAAAGTTAAGTAAACACAGCCTTTTCCTGCTCGTTTCTTTCGGTATAGCCAATATTTTTCTTGCCTACCTGATTGGCGGCGATGTGCTGCTTCGCATCCTGGTCGAGCCTCCTGCAGCACACCTGACTGGTCTCATCGCTATCCTGGTCTTTACCCTGGTATTCTATTTCGTGTTTGCTTACGTGCGCGAAGTGGTGTGCACGGCAGTCTGCCCTTATGGCCGGCTGCAGAACGTACTGCTTGATAAACACAGCCTTGTCGTTGCGTATAACCGGAACAGGGGCGAGCCCAGGGCCAGGCACCAGAAAACCTCGGGCCAGGCAGCGGGCGATTGCGTGGATTGTTCTTTATGCGTGCAGGTCTGCCCCACCGGTATCGACATTCGCCAGGGCACGCAGCTGGAATGCGTTAACTGCACGGCCTGTATCGACGCTTGTAACCAGGTCATGCTGAAGACCGGCAGGAAACCTTCCCTGATTGGCTTTTACAGCGCTGATTTCCTGGAAACCGGCAAGAAAGTAAAACAACCATTCAAACAGTATGGGTATGCAGCCGTGCTGCTCGGGGGACTCCTGATTTTCTCTGCCATGATTAATCAGCGCAAACCGGTCGAGGTCACAGTATTGCGCGCCAGCGGAACGCTCTATCAGCTGCGCGCAGACAGTTCGGTTTCCAATCTTTACTCGGCCACCCTGATTAACAAAACGAATGCGGTTATCCCCTTCGACATGCAGGTAACCACACCCGGTTTTCGCATCGTGTACATTCAGAAAAAAGCACCGAGGCTGGGAAAACAGCAATCTGATAATTTCTCGTTTTTCCTGGTACGTGATAAAAACGCTCCGTCATCCGGTTATAAAACAGCGATCGGGTTTCGGCTGCAATCGGGCAGCAAAACCGTGGGTAAAGCTGCAAGCACATTCTTTTCACCTTAAAAAATACAACATGAACTGGGGATATAAACTGATTGCGGCCGGAGGCCTCTTTATTACTTTTATTCTGACCATGTCCTTGTATATGCTGTACAAGAAAGACCGCGACACACTGGTAGATGAGGATTACTACCAGGCCGGCATGCAATTCGGGCAGAAACTGGAAGCCCAGCAGAACATGGTGCGTGACCATATGCAGCCGGAGGTCAAAGTGTCAAAAAACCTCCTCCTCGTACGCCTCAGGAGTGCTGCCCATTATGAGCTTACACTGCTCTGCCCGGCAGACAAACGGCAGGACAAACGGTTCAGCGGCAAAACCACCGGCAATCACCTGATCGTGATTGACCGGGCCGCCACAGGCGCCGGGCACCGGCAGCTGGAACTTACCTGGCAATCGGCTGGCAAAATGTATAACTATTCAAAAAAACTCTTCCTGTAAATGGACATTCTTGTCACCGCATTTATCATGGGCTTGTTTTCAAGCCTGCATTGCGTGGTGATGTGCGGGCCGCTCATGACCGGTTTTGCGCAGGGCGCAAAATGGTGGTTTGTACTGAAATACCAACTGGGCCGCATTTTCGTTTATGGCATGCTTGGTCTGGCCGCCGGCCTGCTGGGAAGCGGTTTCGCCGCTTTCAGCGCTCAGAAAAATGTGGCACTTTTTACCGGGCTCATGCTGCTTGTAGGTGGGCTCTGCGGCCTGGCAGGCTTTCGATTCGGGCAGATACAGCGGGCGCAGGCCGGTATAGGCATGGCCCTGTTCAGACGGATTTCTCCCCTGCAATCGGCAAGCGTATGGCCTCTGCTGCTCGGCATGCTGAACGGACTTATTCCCTGCGGTATGGTCTATGCGGCATTGGCGGCAGCCATTAACACGGGACAGCCGGGACTCGGCTGGCAATTTATGATCTTTTTCGGCGCCGGCACGCTTCCCCTTACGCTGGCGCTGATGGGTGGTGCGCAATACCTGAAGGGACGGCTAAAAATTCAGACGGCCCGTCTGCTGCCGGTATTGACCGTGTTGTTTGGCCTGCTGCTGTTGCTGCGTGCGGCTGATCTGCGAATCCCATACTTTTCGCCTCACCATGCGAAAGCTGTCCAGGCTGCACCCATTTGCAGGTAAAGCCAGAGCGGTGCCGGCCTCGGCACGCATGTCCCCTGTGTGAGCATTTCCAGATTTTGCCACATAAAATTAAAGTTAAATTACTTTATCTATTATTTATTAGGATATGAAGTAAAATTACCGTATCTTTAATTTATTATTAATCACAGCACATTCCTGTTCACCATTTTGGGTTCTCCCAAACTTCTGGTCCGGTTGCTTCACCCGCTGTTCAGCCTACTTAACCAATCCGTATGACACCAGATTTTTGTATCTACTACCAGGTTTTCCTGAATGACACCACGGTTACCCGTGTTTCTGCCAATGATTTTAAACCACAGGCTGCCTTGCCACTGATGGCCCGGCATACCCCAACCCGTAGCGCCTACTCCCTGCCCGCCGCCGAAGCCATGTTTTATGGCTATGCCAGTCGAGTTAATGCCATGGAAAAAGCCAAATCGGGCGCGATCAAACACATCGGCTCGCTGATCGATCGCGCAGAAAAAAGTATTCAGGCAATTAAAGCTTATCGTATGGCACATCATACCGACCTCAATGTCACCCTGCTCGATGCGAATATCAGAAAACTCGAAAAAGAACTCAACATTAAATAACCTGCCATGAACAGAGACAAGAAAAAAACAGCCAAGGCTACCGGAAGTAAGACACCCTCTGACTACCAGTCAAGCAAGACGCCCGAAGTAAAGGCCACCGCATTTAATAAAAAAACAAAAGACAATGCTTAAAGATACCCTGGAACAACAAGCACGCATTTATGCGTTTGAATTAACGAATACGGCCAGTGAATTTGGTTTTAAACGGGAAAGCTGGAATTTCAGCATTGTCCAGCCTGAAGAAAAACAGCAATTGGAACAGGCCTACCACCCTTTTGTGTCCTTCCAGGTGCTGCCCGAAGCGGTAGAAACGCTGCTCCACAAAATCAAAGGGTTGCTCGGCCTGAATGATAACCAGGTGCCTGCACTCGCCCGCCGTGCCACCGCCGATTCGAAGACACTGATTCACCTCGTTGCCTTTAACAGGGACAAACAGAAACATTAGCGGCTATCGCCATACAGTCACAATCGGCGCTTGCCACCGACTGACTTTTTATCGGAATTTGTAAATGTTATTTTTATTCAACATTTTTGTTGAATAAAAATAACCTGTTGCATGGGCTTTGCCTGGTCTGAAACAGGTTAGCCCGGCCAATCATGAGTTTAGTTGTAAAATCCCTTTCTTACCTGCACCCTGATAAGGAACCTGTTTTTGAAAACCTGAGCTTCGCGATCGGCAATGGCGAACACGTGGCTATTGT
Source organism: Pedobacter yulinensis (assembly GCF_003029735.1). GTDB lineage: Bacteria > Bacteroidota > Bacteroidia > Sphingobacteriales > Sphingobacteriaceae > Pedobacter > Pedobacter yulinensis. Next base: position 374,263 of record NZ_KZ686269.1, on the reverse strand, counting down.
TGGCAGCAACGGTGCTGGAAAATCGACGTTGCTGGCGCTTGCGGCCGGGATATTCAGGCCGGCAGCGGGCGAGGTGATTACCCCCGACAGGCTTTGGCTGGTGCCTCAGCAGCTGGGCAGTTACTACCACCAAACCGTTGCGGCTGTGCTGGCCATTGAACCCAAATTACAGGCGCTGGGTGCCATCCTGTCTGGCGACGCTGGCCAGGAGCACTTTGATGTGCTGCAAAATGACTGGGAAATTGAGGAAAAACTACACCTGGCGCTTCAAACCTGGGGCTTGGGGCACCTGAGTGCAGGCACCCTCATGGCCGCATTGAGCGGCGGCGAAAAGACCAAAGTTTTCCTGGCTGGCATGGCGCTTTTTGATCCCGCGCTTATTTTACTTGATGAACCGACAAACCACCTTGATCTGCACAGCCGTGAGCAGCTCTGCCACTTTCTTCAGACAACCCGGGCTACCGTTGTCATGGTGAGCCATGACCGCAGGCTGCTGAATTACGCAGACAAAACATTCGAGCTGGACCGTTCAGCGATTGAAATGTATGGCGGCAACTATGACTTCTATGCGCAACAGAAAATGATTCAGACCGCTGCCCTGCAGGCGCAGGAAGCTGCACATGAAAAAACACTCAGGCAAACGCAGGAGCGGTCCAGGCACTTGGCCGCACAGCGTCAGAAAAAAGAAGCAAGAGGCCGTGCCGAAGGCAAAAGCGGCTCCCTGCCGCGTATTATTGCCGGCGGACTCAAAAGCAAGGCTGAACAAACAACGGCACGGTCAGCAGAACTGGCCAGGGAAAAATCGACAGCTGTTGCTGCCGGGCTGCAGCGCGTGCGTGCACAGCTGAGCCAATTGCAGGTGTTGAGGATCGACCTGGGTGCATCAACCCTGCACCCCGGCAAAGTGCTCGTCGACGCGAAAGACCTTGTTTTAGCCATGGCAAACGCGCGCTCTGGCCACCACTCAGCCTCCAGCTGCGTTCGGGCATGCGCATGCGCATATCGGGCGGTAACGGTTCGGGCAAAACCACCCTGCTCAACCTGCTGACCGGCCTGCTCCAGCCCCAGGGCGGTCAACTCGTGCGGGCTGATTTCAGTTACATGTACCTGGACCAGAATTACAGCCTCATCAGGCCTGAGCGTACCGTGTTTGACCAACTTTCGGCCCACAATGGCAGGAACCTTCAGGAGCACGAACTGAGGTCCCTGTTGATCTATGCGCAGTTTCCTCAGGAAAGCTGGGACCGGAAGTGTGAGGCACTGAGCGGCGGCGAAAAGATGAAACTTTCCCTGCTGTGCCTGAGTATACATACCCAAACGCCCGACATGTTGCTCCTGGACGAGCCCACCAATAACCTGGATCTTCGCAGCCTTGCCGTACTCACGGCATCGGTCAGCACTTTTTCGGGTGCCCTGCTGCTCATTTCGCATGATGAACACTTCGCAAGCCAGGTGGGGATTGAACACACCATTCATTTATAAATAGATGCCCGCAAAAAACACCGGAACAAAGGAACTGATCAAAGACACAGCGCGCCGCCTGCTTTTTGCAGAAGGCAGGCTGTATGTAACCACACAGGATATTGCAGATGCGGCCGGCATGAACCGGGCGGCCGTTCATTATTATTTCAAGACGCGAGACTTGCTGATTGCAGAAGTATTTAATGAATCGATGGCGGCGCTAAGCCAGAGACTTGGCAGCATCATGGAAGCTGAAAAACCGTTCAGGAACAAATTGGAAACCCTGATCGAGGTGTATGCAACAGAAATGGCCGCATTTCCTTACGAGGAAACTTTCCTTGTGGCAGAAATGAACCAGGCCGGCCAGCAGCTGGTGGCAGGTATCGATCAGGGCCCGGTCGCAGTGTTTCTGGCAGATGTTGCCCGGCAGATGGACAGCGGTGCAATCGAAAAAATGGAGCCGGTTCAGTTCCTGATTAATCTTTTCTCCCTGCTTTCCTACCCCGTCATGATGGCTCCGCTGTACCGGCAGTTCTTCGGGCTTTCGGTTCCAGATTTCGACCGCTTGCTGGCAGATCGCAAGGCGCTTATTTTAAGCATGCTGCTGAAAGGCTAAATTTTTTCACGCACTTTCTTCGGCGAGCTTGCGGCATTTCCGTGCAATGGCCAGCTCTTCGTTGGTAGGTATGACCAGGACCGGCGTCCTGGCACCTGCCGCACTCAGGTTGCGGATGCCCGCGTCGCGGCGTGTATTTTCGTTGCCATCTATTGCGATACCGAACACATCCATGTCCCTGCAGACCAGTTCGCGGGTCAGGGCATCGTTCTCCCCCACACCTGCTGTGAACACAATGGCATCCAGTCCGTTCAGCGCTGCCGCGTAGGCGCCAATAAACTTTTTTATCCGGTAGGCATACATTTCATAGGCCAGCACTGCTGCCGGGTCGCCGGCAGCATACAAGCGGCTTACGTCCCGCATGTCGCTGTGCCCGGTAAGTCCCAGCATGCCGCTTTCTTTGTTGAGCAGAACAGAGAGCTCAGCGGGCGTTAGACCCAGGCGTTCTGAAAGGTGGATCAGTACAGAAGCGTCGATAGTGCCGCTCCTGGTGCCCATAATGAGGCCGTCAAGCGGCGTCATCCCCATGCTGGTATCGATGCAGGTACCACCCTGAACGGCAGCCATGCTGCAGCCGTTACCCAGATGGATGGTGACCAGCCGGGCACCTGGCCTGCCGAGGTAAGCCAGGGCCTCGCCGGCTACATATTCGTGGCTGATGCCATGAAAACCGTACACCCGCACCCCCTCCTGCTTGTAGAACCGTTCAGGAATGGCATACCTGAACGCCCTTTCGGGCAGGGTCTGGTGAAAGGCCGTGTCAAAAACCGCTACTTGCAGGGCGCCAGGAAAAATGGCTTCAGTCACCTCGATGCCCTTGATGTGGCCAGGGTTATGCAGGGGCGCCAGGGGATAAAGGTCTTTGATCTTTTGTTTTACGCCGGGCGTGATCACGGTGGTCCGGCTAAGCGTTTCACCACCATGCACCACGCGGTGCCCGATGCAGCTGATCTGTGCCGGGTCCTGCAATACGGCAATGTCTGCCCTGACCAGCAGTGCAGCCACCTGCCTCATGCCTGCGGCATGGTCAGCAACCGGTTCATCCAGCCGGAGCGTTTGTTCAACGCCCTGCCTGGTAAAGGTATGGGTCAGGAAACTCCCCGGCAGGCCGATCCTTTCAATCAGGCCCTTTGAAAGCGGCTCTTCAGAATGGAATGGAAAGAGCTGGTATTTGATCGAGCTGCTGCCCGAGTTGATAACAAGAATATACATGTCAGACGTTTAAAGATCAGTCCTGGCTCTGAATGGCCGTAATCATCACCGTGTTAAAAATATCATCGACAGTACAGCCGCGGCTCAGGTCATTGACCGGTTTATTGAGGCCCTGCAGCATCGGCCCGATGGCCAGGGCACCCGTTTCACGCTGCACGGCTTTATAGGTATTGTTGCCGGTATTGAGGTCGGGGAAGATCAGCACGCTGGCCTGACCCGCCACTTCAGATCCGGGTAGCTTCTGCCTGCCCACAACGGGGTCGACGGCGGCATCATACTGGATCGGACCCTCTACCTGGATATCGGGCCGTCTTTCGCGCACCAGTTGCGTGGCCCGCCGAACCTTTTCCACATCCTCACCGGCACCCGAGCTGCCCGACGAATAAGAGAGCATGGCTACGCGGGGTTCAATACCGAAGCGGCGCCCGTTATCTGCAGATGAAATGGCGATTTCCGCAAGTTCTTCGGCTGTCGGGTTCGGGTTAACGGCACAGTCGCCGAACACGGCTACCCGGTCTGCCAGGCACATAAAAAAGATGGAGGAGACGGTTGATATACCCGGCCGCGTCTTGATAAACTGCAGCGCCGGCCTGATCGTGTGCTGCGTGGTATGCACCGCTCCCGAGACCATGCCGTCGGCATGTTGTTTGTAAACCATCATCGTACCGAAATACGAAACGTCTGTCATCAGGTCGCGTGCCATTTCGAGCGTCACGTTTTTGTTTTTGCGCAGTTCATACAGGGTTTGCACATAATCCTCGTATTCAGGTGCATGCACCGGATCAACAACGGCAATGCGGCCAAGGTCAAGGTCTACGCCCAGCCGCTTCACCGAGGCGGCAATGGCCGCAGGATCGCCGAGCAGGATGAGTTTGACCAGGTCCTGTGCCACCAGCCTGGCCGCCGCCTGCAAAATCCGGTCATCGTTGCCTTCCGGGAGCACGATCGTTTTTTTCTCCCGCCTGGCCCATTGCGTGAGCTGGTATTGGAACATGTGCGGGGTCATGGCGTTCGAATGGTACATCACGATCTTTTTATCGAGCGCATCATGGTCAATATACCGGTTAAAGGTGTCAATAGCCAGCTGGATCTTTTTGGTGTGACCGGGTTTGATACGGGTGCGGATACCGGCAATCTGGTTGGTTGTTTCGAACGTGCCGGTGGGTACAGCCATGATCGGTACAATATTCTGCAATCCTTCGATCAGGCGCATCACCGGGGCTTCAGGTACCGTACCGGCGGTCAGCACGATGCCTGCAACACGCGGGTAACTGGACGACAGGTTGGCCTGCAGTGAACTAATGATGATGTCGCCCCGGTCGCCGGGCGTGACAATGAGCACGTTGTCTTTCAGGTAGTTTAAAAAATGCGGCACTTGCATGGCGCCCGTAACGAAATGATCTACTGAGTTAGACAGCTGCTCTCCGCCAAACAGCAGCGAGCCGCCAAGCCTTTCGAAAATGTCGCCGATCGTCGGATTCTCGAGCGCCCGGTCAGCAGGAATGACTGCAGCCAGTACCGATGCTGGCAGTTGTGCGGCCAGGAGCTGCCTGACATCTTCGGCCTGACCCGCCTGTACCCGGTTGGCAATAACAGCTAATACCTGGATATCCTGCAGGTCGTAAGCCTGCCAGAAGTTGATGGCGTCCTGTATAATGTCTGCGGTTGTCTTGTCTTCGCCCGAAACGAGCAGCACGACCGGCACATTAAGGTTACGGGCAATGAGGCGGTTCATGTCGAACTCGAAAGCAGTCGCCTGTCCGCCAAAGTCGCTGCCCTCTACCACGGTGAAATCTGACGCCGATTCCAGCATTTTAAACCGGCTGATAATCGTATCGAGCATCTTCCCCTGTTTCTGCTCTTTTACAAACTGCATGGCTTCCTGCCGGCTGAATACCCAGGCATCAGCATAACTTTGCGGCAGCTGAAAATGGCTCAGCATGGTCTCAATGTGGCTATCGGCCTGTTCGCCGGGTGCCAGCGATACGAGCGGTTTGAAATAGGTGATCTTCTGCGCCCGGCCTAGCAGCATGTTGACCAGTCCGAGGGCGATGACCGATTTCCCTGTGTAAGGCTCGGCAGATGCAATAAATATACTTTTTGTCAAAACACGTTTGTTTATGTTCACAGTTGGACCGGGCAACTTTGCAGCGGCTGTCTGCATCCGGCAGCCAGCCTGCGGACTTGGCCGGCGTTCTCAACGTGCCGCCCTTTACATAGAGTCCGTGCCTGTCTTCCGAACGATTGACTTGCCCGCTTTGTTCGCGCGGGCTGAAAATTTCCCAGCCATCAGGTCATGCAAGATGCAAAGAAAACGGCCTGATTTTCCGCGCCTGGTCAGAAAAAGAACTGATTGCGATCAATAATCTGCCTGCAGCCGCCGGCTGCCACGAACCGGGCAACAGGCTTAATAAAAAGTAGTTGGTGTATCTATAAAAATATTACCTTTGCGCACTCACTCCCGCCGCGAAAAAGAAAGTCCCCGAACGTTTAACGATATACAAAGATGGGGCAACTAACACGCTCAGTTAAAATTAATACAATCTGAATTAACGCATGCACACCCAATTGGAACTTTATCAACTGGTTGCCCCGTTGGCTAAACTCGGCATCTGGGAAAGGAACCTGGTAACCGGAGAGGTACACTGGAACAGCATCATCGGCGAAATACTTGAACTAAAAGATGGCAGTGCAATCAGCCTTGAAGAAGTGCTGTTGCTGTACCGCAATCCGGGGGAGATCAGAAGAGTGCTTGACGAGGCCATGAGAACCGGTCAGCCGCAGAGCATCGAGGCTGAGCTTGTTACCGCCAGCGGCAATTCCAAGCATGTCCAGCTGCATGCCGGCGCGCGTCTTGAAAACGGCCGTTGCACGAGAATATATGGCACCTTGCGCGACATCAGCGAAATCGTGAGCATGCGCCACCGTTATGAAGACCGGGAAGCCCGCTTTTTCCAGGCGTTTAACCATGCGCCGATCGGCATGGCGCTGGTATCCCTGCAGGGCGAATGGCTCCAGGCCAACCACAGCCTCTGCCAGCTGATGGGTTTTACCGAGGCCGAATTGCTACAGCGAACGTTCCAGGAACTTACACACCCTGAAGATCTGCAGGCTGATCTCATCCAGATGCAGCAACTGATCGCAAACAACCTGGACTGGTATGAAATGGAGAAGCGTTATTTTCACAAAGACGGCCATGTGATCTGGGCGCTGCTGAAAGTTTCGGCCGTCCGCGACCAGGCTGGCAAACCGCTCTATTTTATTTCCCAGATCAAAGACATTACTGAGCGAAAAAAAAACACCGAAACAATCAAAAAACAGAACGAACGCCTGCTCAATTTTGCACACATCGTTTCGCATAATCTGCGTTCACATACCGGCAATATAAAGATGCTGTCAGACATGGTCATCGAGGAACGTGACCCACTCGAAAAAGAGGCCTTACTGGGCATGCTGAGCCAGAATGCAGGAAACCTGCTGGACACCCTGTTTCACCTGAACGAGGTTGTTAAGATAAATGACACGGGCTTTTCTAACCGGCAGGCGCTTAATCTGAAACGTGAAATAGATCGCGTGCTGACCATTCTTTCGGCATCCATTATACAAGCAGAGGCAAGCATCACACTGGCTGTAAACCCTGACCTCGAACTGTTGCTGAACCCCGCGTACCTGGAAAGCATCCTGGTTAACCTGATCAGCAACAGCATCCGTTACCGCGATGCTGAACGCAGCCTGCAAGTAAACATAGCTGCAGACACTGCAAGCGACAAAACTACGCTGCGTATAACCGACAACGGCAGCGGGATTGATTTGAACCTGCATGGCAAAAAACTGTTCGGCATGTACAAAACATTCCACGGAAATGACGATGCGCGGGGTATGGGTCTTTTCCTGGTCAAAAACCAGGTTGAAGCCATGGACGGAAAAGTATTCGTAGAAAGCGTTCCCGGCCAGGGCACCACGTTCACCCTTGAATTTACACACCGATAAAACCATATGCGATTAGATATTGCCTGTATCATTGACGACGATCAGATTTTTACCTACCTGTTGTCAAAAAAAATGAAACTCCTGTCGTTCAGCGACACCTTACTTGTTTTCAAGAACGGCCTTGAAGCCCTGAAATACCTCCACCCGATTCTTGAATCGCCCGAAATCCTGCCATCGGTGATCCTGCTCGACCTGAATATGCCTGTTCTAGACGGATGGCAGTTCCTGGACGAGTTTACCAAGTTTAAGATCAACAAAAAGATTACTGTATATATTGTCAGTTCCTCAATAGACGAGGCAGACCACGAACGTGCCCGCGGATACAAAGAGGTTTCGCAGTTTTTTGTGAAGCCCATTACTGAAAAAGACCTCCTGGACATGCTTGCAGAAGTTGGGGAGCAGAGCAGGTCCTGACGCTGGTACTGAGCTTGTCCCGGGATGATCGTCAGCAGCAGCCGCAAACTTTAAGCGTAAAAACGGGTTAATGATTTAAGAAATTAAATGACCATGTCAAAAGCACCAAAGTCAGCACCGGAAACCTTGGCAAAAGCACCAAAGGCGCAACCCGTCAACAGCGGAACAACGCCGGCAGCGGCAAAAATTCTCAGGGAACAGGCAGCGACAAAAAGACGAAAGACAGCTGATGCAGACCCTGCTGAAGGTACGAGCGCAACCGGCGGCGGGCAATAGGCCGGAAGCGATCTCCTGCCTGAGGTAGGGACGCAAAACAGCAGCAAAACGACAGCAAGTACGCCTTTCATGGTTCGATTTGCCCGTACGACGCTGCTGCGCAGGGAATGTTAGGCGACTGCGGTGAGCGGCAGACCGAATAAAAAAAGCCGGATCGTGTCCGGCTCTTGTTATGTGAGTTTAAAATGCGCGCCCTTCGTCAGCGCCGGGCCTCGGCGTCAGGCCATTCCCGTCAGGAAGCTCTTCGTCTCCCCCGCCGGAAAGGTCATCCCCGATGGCTTCATCGTCATCTTCTGTAAGGTCTCCGGCCGATTCTTCGTCGGTATCAAGCTCTTCGCCGGCACCCAACTCTTCATCGGTACCAAGCTCTTCATCTTCAGAAGGGTCGGTATCGAAAGATTCGTCGCCCGCCTCTTCGTCTTCATGCGCGGCATCGGTATCAAGGTCGTTTCCATAACCGCCGGCCGAAGCACTTGCCCCAGGGTCGGTTTCGTCGAGGTTGTCGGCCCCCTGCTGTTGCTCGCCCGAGCGCAGCGGTCCGTCCATTGCCATCGAAGCGTCATCTAAATTCCTTTCGTCTCCTGACGAAGGAACTGCCTGCTCATTTTCCTGGTTTTCCATGGTTGATCTGTTTTGGCGGTTACCTGAAGTGATAACCACAGGAAGAACCGCGCCCGCGGCAAAAGGTTTCGGCCTGCCAAAAAACGCGTATCTTACCCCTAAGACCCGTAAAATTGCCGGTTTACTTTCCTGGATTCTCGGCTTAACGGCCCAGCCTCAGCATGTCGGCAAACGGCCGGGGAAGAACGCTCTGCTCGATCGCGCCGGCTGCCCGCTCCACATCATATGTAAAGCGGACTATTTCGGCCTCGACGCCCCCATGCCCCGCCAGCCGATGCGGATCAATGGTCAGCATCACGTATGATCCGCGCGGATCGCCGTCCTTTGGTTTGCCGACAGAACCGGTATTGATAGCATGCAACACCCGAGAGTCCGCGTCAGAGCGCATCTTGCGGTGAAAGGGCCGGTGGGTATGGCCAAAACACAAGACATCTGCCCCGGCTTGCTCTATGATCCGGACCATACTTTTTTCCTCGCGGTCTTCAAACAGGTACTCATTGGTCCTTCGCGGGCTTCCGTGTACAAGCAGCAGGTTAAGTACACCCTGGTCATGCGGAAATTCCAGGCGGATGTGCGCGGGCAATCCGCGCAGGTAGTCGCGCCGTGCCGCATCGACAAGACCATTCGTAAAAGCTACAGACCGCTCACCCATACCCTTTTCTTCAGCGGTCTTATACGCGCAGCCGCAATCGGAAAGTGCCCGCCCAACCCCATAGTCGTAATTGCCTGCTAAGGTAGGGATGCGGCGGCGGCGCAGCTCATCAATTACTTCGTTGGGCCAGATGTTGTAACCCACCAGGTCGCCCAGGCAGTACATCATATCAGGTTGCCGGCGTTCAACATCGGCAAAAAAGGCTTCAAGTGCCGGTAAGTTGGCGTGAATATCTGAAAACAGCGCAATTCTGATCATGATTTCTGTTGTTTCGTCCAGCCCTTGTTAACAGCAGCCCTGGCCCGCGCAAGCAGGTACAGTTTCCGGCTTTTCACCATAAACAGTTATGCTTAGAATCCCGGTTGCTCCCGACCTGAAGGCAGCGATCTCCTGCTGGTCCAGGTAATTTGACAGGATGTCATCAGGGATGTGTATGGCTTTTTGTTTTTGAATCGTAATGGCTTGAAACCCATTCTGGCTAATCTGTTCCAGATAGTTTTCTTTTTGAATAGCGCCCGACACGCAGCCTGCGTACATTTCGGCAGCCTGCTGTATGGCTTCAGGAAGTTCGCCTGTCAATACGATATCTGAAATACTGAAATGCCCCCCAGGTTTGAGCACCCGGTAAATTTCCCGAATCACCGCCGCTTTGTTCGGCACCAGGTTTAATACACAGTTACTGATCACTACATTGGCCGTGCTGGCACCGACAGGCAGGTTCTCAATATCGCCCTCCCGGAATTCAACGTTGTGGTAACCCAGTTTTTCTGCGTTGGCACGCGCCTTTTCGATCATGGCTGGTGTAAAATCAACACCAATGACTTTGCCCGCTGCCCCGGTTTCGGCACGTGCTACGAAGGCATCATTCCCCGCCCCGCTGCCAAGATCGATCACAACGTCGCCTGGTTTAATGCGGGCAAAAGCCGTTGGCAAACCGCAGCCCAGTCCCAGGTCAGCCTCAGCGTTGTAACCAGATAGCCCGGTGTAGTCGTCGGTCATGATGTTGTACACCTCGGTAGAGCAGCCGCCAGCCCCGCAGCACGAGGCGGCGTTGTCAGATTTTTCCTGCAAAGCGATCTCGGCGTATTTAAGCCTGACCATTTCTTTCATTTGTTCTTCGGTTTTCATATCCATTCTGATCGTATTATTGCAATATTGCGATTACTTAATTAAAAAAAAAGGCTAGCAGCATGCATCTCCGCTCAGGTCTACCCGGCGAAAGAAGTTGTTGAACAAGGTCTGGTATTCGTTCCAGACATTTGGATCAATGCAGTAACATACGCGTGCTCCCTCTACCGTACCCTGAATGATGCCTGCATTTTTTAACTCCTTCAGGTGCTGGGAAATCGTTGCCTGCGCCAGGCCCAGTTCATCGACCAGATCACCACACACACATGCATTTTTTGCAACCAGGTGCTGCAGGATGGCGATGCGGGCGGGGTGCGCGATGGCTTTTGCCATCAGGGCCATTTCGTTTTGTGCCTTCGTAAAGAGTTCCGTTCGCGTAGCGCCCATTTTTCTATTTTATATCGCAATATTACGATTAAATATTAATAAAAAGCATTTTGTCAAAAATTTCTTGCAAGCGGATAATTTGCGGTTGTTTCCTGACAGAGCGGTGGCACGAGCTGTCTGGTCGCCGCCGGCAATTTCCTACCTTTGGATTAAGCTGTAATTCCATGAACAAAGACATCGAAAGCATCGAAGACATCCGGAACCTGGTCAATACGTTTTATGGCAAGGTACAGGAAGATGACCTCATCGGTCCGATTTTTAACGGGCGCGTTGGCGACTGGCAGGTGCACCTGGAAAAAATGTACCGTTTCTGGCAAACAGTACTGCTTGACGAATACACCTATAACGGCAGGCCATTTCCTCCGCATGCCAACATGCCGGTAAACCAGTTACACTTTGATCGCTGGCTAAGCTTATGGTCGGCGACGGTCGACAGCTACTTTGCGGGCGCTAAGGCACAGGAAGCAAAATGGCGGGGCGAAAAGATGGCCGTCATGTTTCTTTCCAAAATTGAATATTACCGCAATTCAGGCAGCATTCCGCTGCTGTAAGCTGGCGCTCAGTGTGCTTCTGCCAGCTCCGCACGGCTGCTTTTTTTTACAGGTACCGGTTAACAAGGTTTTCCAGAAATTCCTGCCTGCCGCTGCGTGTTTCAGGTTCGCCCATGCGCACTGCATAGTTTCTCAGGTCTTCCAGGTTTAGTTTTCCGGCTTCAAAGGCTGCACCCTCGCCCGCATCGAAAGAGGCGTAGCGCGCGGCGCGAATTTTCTGGAATTCGGAGGTTTCCAGGATGCGGTGTGCGGCCAGCAGGGCACGTGCAAACAGGTCCATGCTGCCGATGTGCGCATAAAACAGGTCGGCCGGGTCTGTCGAGTTGCGCCTGATCTTTGCATCGAAATTGACACCGCCGCTGCCAAGCCCACCAGCTTCCAGGATCACAAGCATGGTTTCAACAAGTTCGTTGAGGTTATTGGGGAACTGATCGGTATCCCAACCGTTCTGCGCATCGCCGCGGTTGGCATCGATCGAGCCAAGCAGGCCGTGGTCTGCTGCTACCTGCAGTTCATGCTGGAAGGTGTGCCCGGCCAGTGTAGCATGGTTTACTTCAAGGTTGAGTTTGAAATCAGTCGTCAGTCCATATTGCTGCAGAAAAGCTATGACAGTGGCTGCATCGTAATCGTACTGGTGTTTGGTCGGTTCACAGGGTTTTGGCTCGATAAAGAACGTTCCTGTAAAACCCTGCTTCCGGGCATAGTCTTTAGCCAGATGCAGGAAACGGGCCAGGTGCTCCTGTTCACGTTTCATGTTCGTGTTGAGCAGGCTCATGTATCCTTCGCGTCCTCCCCAGAAAACATAATTTTCACCGCCCAGGGCAATGGTGGCGTCGATGGCGGCTTTTACCTGCGCGCCGGCGTGTGCCAGTACCTGAAAATCGGGATTGGTTGCCGCCCCGTTCATGTAGCGGCGGTGGCTGAACAGGTTGGCTGTTCCCCAGAGCAGCCTGATGCCGCTTGCCGACTGCTTTTCCCGGGCATAGGCGACCAGGGTTTCAAGCCTTTTTTCATTCTCAGAGATCACATCTGTGTAATCGACCAGGTCTACGTCATGAAAACAATAAAACGGCAGCTGCATTTTGCTCATAAATTCAAATGCGGCATCCATTTTATCTTTGGCCCGGGCAATTGGATCGCTTTTCTCATCCCAGGGAAAGAGGTGTGTTGCTGAACCGAAAGGATCTGAGCCGTTGCCGTTAAAGGAATGCCAGTATGCACAGGCAAACCTGAAATGTGCCTCCATGGTCTTTCCTCCTACCATCTGTGCGGCGTTGTACCAGCGAAAGGCAAGTGGGTTATCGCTCTCAGGCCCTTCGAACTGAATCTGGCCAATGCCCTTAAAAAATTCAAGATCTCCTGTTATTACATTTTTCATGGTTTTTCGTTTTATGGGGTTGATCGGATTTCATTTTCCAGCCAGTTTTTCCAGCCGGCATAAAGCGGTTCATAGACAGCGCTGTTGCGGGGCTCAAGCGCACGAACACAATGGTGCCCGGAAAATGCCTCCGGCGCCGAGCGGTACAGGCTTGCCCCAATGGCTGCGCCCAGGGCAGCGCCCGTGCTCCCATCGGTATCGTACAGTTCTACCGGTACGCCGGTAACATCTACAAAGGCCTGTGCAAATACATCGCTGAGAAAGAGATTGGCCTGCCCGGCCCTGATTATCCGCGGCTGCAGACCATTCTCCCGCATGATGTCAAGGCCATAGCGAAAGGCATAAACGATGCCTTCCTGCACAGCCCTGAAAATTTCTTTTCTGCCATGCCTGTTCAGGTCTATGCCACTAAGCCCTGCCCCGGTATACCTGTTGCCAAGCATCCGCTCTGCACCGTTGCCAAAGGGAAGCACGCTCAGCCCCGCGGCACCCGGCGATGCCAATGCAGCCAGGCTGTTAAGTTCGGCATAAGACAGTCCGGGTGCAAAGTGTTCCCTTGCCCAGCGGTACATACTCCCCGTTCCGTTAATGCAAAGCAGCACGCCGGTGCGCAGTTGCCCCGCATGGTGGTTTACATGTGCGAAAGTATTGATGCGCGAAAGCGGATCGGCAGCGAGGCGGTCGCTCACGCCGTATATAACACCTGAGGTGCCTGCGGTCGCCGCAACGGCGCCCGGTTCAAGCACATTCAATGAGAAGGCATTGTTCGGCTGGTCGCCGGCCTTGTACGAGACCGGGAGCCCGGCCTTCAGCCCCAGTTCACTGGCCACGCTGTTTTTAAGATGTCCGTGTATGGCGAAGGCAGGAAGCGGTACAGGTAATATGGCCGGGTCGAAACCGTAGTGCTGCATAAGCCGTTCAGACAGGCTTTCAGCACCAAAGTCCCAGAAGACTCCTTCCGACAAACCGGACAGGGTCGTTGTCGTTTCGCCGGTCAGCTGCATCGCAATAAAATCGCCCGGCAGCATGACCGTATGGATCCTGTTGTACACAACAGGTTCATGCTGTTTAACCCATGCCAGTTTAGAGGCAGTGAAATTGCCTGGGGAGTTCAGGAGATTTTGCTGTACGTAATTCTGACCAAGGTCAACGGCCGCCTGTTCCCCGATCTCTACCGCGCGGCTGTCGCACCAGATGATGCTGTCGCGCAACACCCGCTGTTGCGCATCGACCACGACCAGGCCATGCATCTGGTAGGCGATACCAATTGCGGCGATGTCAGCAGCGTTGATCCCGGGCCTTGAAGTTAGCTGCCTGATGGCCTGGCAGGTGTATAACCACCAGTCGGCCGGCGACTGCTCTGCCCAGCCTGGCTGTATCGATTTCACTGGTGCCTCAGTTTCGGGGTACTGTGCACTGGCTACGCACTTACCGGTTTCGAGCGCAACGACGGCAACTTTCACCGACGAGGTTCCGAGATCAATTCCCAATGAATACATGGCCTTTTGGATTTTTTCATGCCTTGCAACCGCAATGCTTGCCTTAAGATAAGGTAAAAGCGGCAATCTGCATAAAACTCAGCATGAAAGCCGGCCAGGACATTGGTAACCAGCACCGTTGATCTAGAAGCAGGCCGACGGGAACCATGCGGCTGCATGCCGCAGGTGGCCTGGCTACAGTTGCTGCACCTTCCCTGCCAGGATCAGGATTTCCTGCTGTGCAAACCGTTTTTCCAATTTTGTTTTCAGCCGGCTCCAATAGGCAGGTTCCGCGCCGGCGGTCATTACCTCGTATATGACCAGTTCATCTTCTACCGTGTTTCCCTGGTCTTTCCACAAACCTTTTGCTGGAGTCCGTGCATAAATGGTTAATCCGCCAAAACGGTCTTTCAGCTCGGTGCGCAACCGGCTGAAATGGCTTTCAGGGAAAGGCTTGCCGCTGGCGTCGCGTGTGGGAATGAACAACTGGATCAGCGTGTCTTTTGGTTGTTTTACTGTTGCTGTATTGATTAGTGAAATGGCCTCACGGGCCGGAACATTTTTCAGCGGACTGAATTTTTTGCCTGCCTGCTCGTTGTAATTGATGAAAAACCGGGTAAGCTGCTCCAGGATGCCGGGGGGCAGATCATTGAAAGTATTGACGGCCGCATATTGCACCGAAACCACCGGAATAGCGATGATTCGGTCGTTGCGCATGGTCGCGCCATCACGCTCACGCTGCCTGGCCTTCAGGGCGCCAATAACGCGGCAGTCGAGCGCACAGCCCGGAAAAGTGGCCAATTCAGATATGACCAGGGCATCGACCGGGTCGCCGTCGCCGCCTATGGTACCCGGAATGTACCCGAAATCGAAAGGAAAGATGAGGCCGGCCGGCAAAACTTTGTTCAGTTTCATTCTGTCCAGTTCGGGATCATAATCAAATTTCTGACCACTGCCTTTTGGCGTTTCAATGATGACGGTAATGTTGTTGTCCAAGTTGTTGAGCTTTTTTGTCCGCTGCCCGGGATATTTACACGACAACACGGGGGCGGCCGGTTTGGTTTAAGGATAGCCGGCTTCTGTTGTAGCATGGGTTCAGTGCATAAAAAAAGCACGGCAGCAACATTTCGTTACCTGCCGTGCCGTTCAGGGCGGCGGTTGCCGTCCATCAGCCTGCGTTCTCTGTGTATTAAGGGGTTCTTGTATTCAGACTTGTTGCGTGTTCCAGGTGCATGCGCAAGGCAGGGAGTTTCGCGCCGGCAAAGTTTCTGAGATCGGGATCGCGTACACCCGATTCGTTATCACTGGCCCGGCTGAACAGGTCGATCGCTTCCTTGTGAGACATGACCATCATCGTCATGAACTTTTTATCGAAAGCCGCCCCTGAAAGTGCAGACAGGGAATCGATTTTGCTTTTGTGCTTAGGCAGCAGATCGGCCGGCATGCTCCAGCCTTTTTGCTGAACCAGGGTAGCCATTTCCTGTCCCACCGCCCCATGGTCGGTAACCATGTGTACGCCAAAACTTTTGACCTCGGCGTTCGTGGCGCGTGTCGACGCCAGGGCTCCGGCCTGGATTTCAAACTGGTTGCTGCTCGAAGCTTCGTTTACAAATGTCTGATTGTCTTTGAACCGGTCGTCATTGTCTTTCTTGCAGGATACAGCCGCCGCACAGGTGGCCGCGACCAAAAAGTAAAAAGCTATTTTTTTCATGTTTTTCTAGGTGGTTACACTGTTATAATCGTTCTGGCCTTAATTTACCCCGTGTTGGGGGGCCCATCGACGATCGTACCTTTTGAACCTGTATGGGCAGGTTTAAGTTTAGGCGATAACTACGCCATCTGACCGCGGCTGTTACCCTTTTGATCTGCGTAGTCGGCAAGCATTGTCCATTGTCTGGCCTGGACCCGCAGCAACCAGGCGGCTCAGTCCGCAGCTAAAAAACCGTAACCGCCCATAACCTGCGTTATGCATGAACCTGGCTAAAGGTTTAAGACCGGCCCGACGCCGTGCGGGTTGTTACACTGCCTGCAAAAATGGAAAACAGTCCGAGAACCAGGTGCGGCAGGTAGACCTTGTCACTGAAGCCGAGCGCCCAGGGCGAAACCGCGAGGACGACCCCGAGTAAAATATCCATATTCAGATGTGCCGACATGGAAAGCCGGCGGATCAGGCCGCCCGGATAAGCTGTAAACAGGGAAACAAAGAAAACGACGACTCCCGAGGCAACAGAAACGACCGTTGCGGCTTTCACAGTTTCAAAACCGAAGATCCAGGGTGCTGCGACCAGCACGACCACCGATGCATAATCAAGCACCGCATGTACTTTTTTAGGTATTAGTCCCATAAGTTATCTTTTTTAATAGAACCTCCGGCAGACCGGAAAGTTGTACGGAGAAGTACCCGATTTAGAATTTTATAAGAAGGATGCTCATGGTGGTTGGCTGGCGCGGAACTCAGGGGCATGTTCGGGCCGGCGGTCACCTGTCACTGACTAATCGGCGCGGCCAGCCCGGGCAGAACTACGCATGCCGGTGGCTTTTCTACGCATTTTCAGGCCAGACAAAACCCTCTGAACAGCCTTCCTGTTAGCACGAAACACTTCACGAAAACAAAACAGGCCATGAAACAAAGCGACGACAACCGGTTCATACCCATGACATCCATCAACTCTGGCCGGGGCGTAGCGGTCGGCGAAGACCTCTATTGCCTGACAAACCAGATTGTAAATCTTGTCATGCTGGGCAAACCTGACGAAAAATGGGTTCTGATCGATGCAGGTATGCCCAAAAGCGGGCCTGATATTATCGAAGCGGCGGCCGAACGTTTCGGGAAAGGAAATGCCCCGGAATGTATTATCCTGACACACGGCCACTTTGATCATGTAGGCGGTCTGGTACACCTGCTTGAGCATTGGCCCGTTCCCGTATACGCACACCCCGATGAGTTTCCGTTTCTGAACGGCTCGCAGGATTACCCCGAACCGGATCCCGGTGTGGAGGGTGGCATGCTTGCCAAGATCTCGTCAATCTACCCGCATGAGGCCACGAATGTCGCAGAAGTGCTGAAGCCCCTGCCTGAAGACGGCAGCGTGCCCCATTGCGCGGGCTGGAAGTGGGTCAGCACGCCAGGGCACGCACCGGGCCATGTTTCTTTTTTCAGGGAAGCAGACGGCGTATTGATCAGCGGCGACGCGGTGATCACCGTGCAGCAGGACGAAATGTATAAAGTGCTGGTTCAGAAAAAAGAGATCAACGGCCCGCCCCGCTACCTCACCACCGACTGGGAAGCGGCAGAAATTTCTCTGCAGCGCCTGAACGCGCTGAAGCCGCAGGTGTTGGTTCCCGGGCATGGCCAAGTAATGAGTGGCCAGGAACTGCAGCAGGCGCTTAACCACCTTGCCGAAAATTTCCGCGAGCTGGCTGTGCCTGCGCACGGCCGGTATGTCGAAAAAAAAAAGCGTAACCTGCCACCACTCCTGCTGTGGCTGCTCGCCTTGCTTTTCTGCAGTTGTGCCACCTGGAAACCCGGACGTCCCGGCCAGGCCCGCCTGGGCAGCAAAACCTTTGTTATTATCGGTGCCTCGAGCGGATTTGGCCGCGGCGTAGCCGAAGAACTGGGCCGGTTGAAAGCGAATGTGGTGCTGGCCAGCCGCCGCGAGGCTCCCTTGCAGGAGGTCGCAGATACGATCAGAAAATACGGCGGTACCGCCTTGGTGGTACCCACAGATATCAGCAAACCTGAAGACCTGCTTGCCCTGCAGGAAAAGACGCTCGCTGCTTTCAAGACCGTCGATGTCTGGATCAACATGGCTGGGGTCGGCGCCATCGGGCGGTTCTGGGAAATCCCCCTGGCCGAGCAGGAACGGGTTGTAGACATCAACCTGAAGGGGGTTATTTACGGTAGCCACACGGCGATCAACCTGTTCAGAAAACAAGGATACGGCGTACTGATCAACATGGGCTCTGTAGAAAGCTTCAACCCGCTTGCCTATCACGCCAGTTATGCGGCCACAAAAGGCGGCATCAGGCACCTTTCGCAGGCAATTAACCATGAACTCCGGCTTTCGGGCAACAAGGACATCGAGATTGTGACCATCGAACCCTGGGCAGCAGACACTCCTTTCTGGCAACATGCTGCAAATTACAGCGGCCGAACAGCGAGAATGGCCGCCATGGACCATCCGCAGAAAGTGGTCAACGCCGTACTCCGTGCTTCGCTCCGGCCCCGGCGCGAGATCCCTGTAGGCTGGAAGGCTAAGGCAACCCGCATTTTCCACCGGATTACGCCACATGGGTCAGAACGTTTCTCGGCAAATGTAGCACACCGGTCGCAGATCAAAACGGCACCACCGGCACCGGTTACTTCCGGTTCAGCATTTAAACCCATGTCTACAGGAACCGGCGTAACCGGCGGCGTGAAAGCCCGGATGAAAAGGGAAAATGAAGCAGGCAAAACAAAACGAGAGTAATTCTGCAAGCTGAGGCAAGCCTGACCTAAGCAGCCTGCAGCCAATATTCAGATCTTTTTTTCAAACTAAATCAAAGTTAATTACGTAGTTTGTAGGAGATCATTCCGGGCAGTCCTCCCGGCTGCAGCAAACGTATGAAAACACAAGAATACAAAGAGCAGTTTCAGCAGATCTTTGAGAACTCAATGATTGGCATGGCTATCGTGGATCTTAAAGGCAACTGGGTCAGGGCTAATAAAAGCCTTTGCGATATGCTTGGATACGCTGAGGAAGAGCTGGTGCAGCTGAACGTTCGTGACCTGAGCCGCCCCAGCGATCTGGAACGCACCGACGAACTGCTGAACCGGCTCATTACCGGCGATACACCCCACGCCAAGCTGGAAAAAGAATACAAACACAAAGAAGGTCATTTTATCTGGGTCGCCATTGCCGTAACCCTGCTGTATGACACCTCGGGGACGCCCATGCACTACGTTTCCCAGCTTGAAGACATTACCCGCCGCAAAGAGATCGAAGACGACCTCTTGTTGAGCGAGAAAAAATACCGCACCATTTTTGAAAACGTGCAGGACGTCTTTTACCAGACCGACCACAAGGGCATCATCAAAGAGATCAGCCCTTCTATTGAAATGCATTCCGGCTATATGCGCCAGGAGATTATAGGCAAACCGGTAGAGAATTTTTATTACTACGTAGAAGACCGGGACCGGATCGTTCAAGAACTGCAAACCTCGGGCTCAGTGATCGACTTTGAGGTCAGGCTAAAAACCAAAACAGATGAGCTCAAATACGCCTCTGTAAATGCAAGGCTGGTGTTTGAGAATGGTCAGCTCGTGGGCGGCGAGGGCAGCATGCGCGACGTAACGGCCAGGAAATTCAACGAAAATGTACTGCAGGCACTTAACCAGGAACTGGCAGCCTCGAATGAGCAGAAAAACCGCCTGTTTTCCATTATCGGGCATGACCTTCGTAATCCCATTTCTGGCAGTCTGCAATTAGTAGACCTCATGCTGCATGACATCCGTACGAATGCGACTGATGAAATAGAGCGTTCCCTGCGCATGATGCAGAATGAACTGCAAAGTGCCAGTGAACTGCTCGAAGACCTGCTAACCTGGGCCCGCGCCCAACTGAATGCCGTCGATTTTAACCGGGTGGAGATACATGATATAGAAGACATTCTGCGCAGCAGCATTCAGCCGGCACAGACCATGGCCGAGAAAAAGGAGGTCACGATCACGATCAGGGAGGTGGCAGCGGGCGCTGCGCTCTCTGCTGACCGGTCCATGCTGAAGACCATTATCCGCAACCTGGTCACCAACGCCGTAAAGTTCACCGACCCGGGCGGCCAGGTCAATATTTCAGTCGAGAAAAAGACCAGCGGCCTTTTGTTTATTGTACGCGATAACGGCCGTGGCATTCCTGAGGAAAAAGTCGCCCACTTGTTTAACCGCAGTTTCACCTATACCACCTTTGGTACCAACGGCGAAAAAGGTACAGGCCTGGGCCTTGACCTGTGCCAGGGTTTCGTGCGCAAACATGGGGGTGAGATCTGGGTGGAAAGCAAACTCGGCGAAGGCAGCGCCTTTTACTTCATTATCCCGAGGCTGTAAAAACGCTGGTACCACTCCTGCGCTGGTTATACAGAAGCCCGGAAACGGCCAGCTGACAAACCCATGAAGCGGTGTTAGTATTGGTTTATTCCGGGCTTTCGCTTAAATAGTTCTACAACGGCTCTTGTCTGCAGAAAACAATAGTCCCGGCGCTTTAAACGGCTCTTCAACAAAATTTGCCCTGTTGAATCGCGATGCTAAGCGTGGCGTGAGGCTGATAAGCGTGTTTGTTAATCCTGCATATCGCGGTCCAGGCAAGCGCTGCCGCACGTTACCGCCGGCCGTGCAGAATGCTTAGGCCAATTATTGCCCTGGCTAACGCATTATCGATCAAGTAGCCAGGGGACCGCTCACCCAGCCTTTCGCTGCTGGTAACTGATCAATTTTAAAAGTCCGGATCTCCCCATGCACCACATGGCCCAGCAGGTCGTAAGCTGTGCGAAGCCAGCGTTCTTCGGTTACAATGGCCATACGCTCCCACTTGCTGAAATGCCTGAAACTGACAGCTACATACCGCATGAACGCACCGATGCTGTAATTATCCATGTCTGTTTCGAGCAATACCAGGAAATTGATCTTTCCGAACCGGCGCGCGACTTCATCTACCCGGGTGATGACCACCTGGTCATATTCCTCTTTACTGACTGCGCCGGCAGCGCGGTAAGCCGCTACGTGAGGAGGCAGGTCCTGGAGTAACTGTACCATAAGATTTATTTACCTGATAACAAACCGAGCAGACTTTTGTTGCATGAATACACCGCGGCCCCGCCCGGCGCAACGGTTAGTTGCACTTTCGGTCTGGCGCAGCTTTCGGCTAACATAACAGATATGATTCAGTTAAAACGATCGCTTTGCAGCGCGAACACCAAACTGCTCCTGATTACGGCGGCCCTGCTGTTTGGCCGGTACCCGCTTTCCTGGCTCCTATCCGGCGGAGGCAGGCGCATGCGGCCCGACCGCTTCAAAAACCAGCAAACACAACTGTTATCACGACCCGGTGGCAACACGTTTTTCGTGGAGTTTGACGGGGCAGCAGACAGTCCGCCGGTCGTTCTCATACACGGCCTCAATTCCGATTCCCGGCAGTGGTATCACCAGCGGCGCTGGCTGCGCAGACATTTTCGGCTGGTGCTGGTCGACCTGCCTGGTCATGGCCGCTCGCCCCGCCCCTCAGACCTCTCGGTAGCGGCACTCGCAGCCGATCTGCACCATTTGGTAAAGACGCTCAGGCTGGAAAGTCCGGTATTTTACGGTCACAGCCTCGGCTCCATGCTGATCCTGCAATATTTCAAAGACGGGCATCGTCCGCTCCCTGGGGCTGCAATTCTTCAGCAGTCGGCCTATGAAAATCCGTTGCGGCACACGGCGCTGGGCCCCGTCCTGGCCATGATTCAGAAGCCGGTCCTTCGGCCCTTCCTGGACTTTGTCAAAAAACATCCGGCCCTGTTCCAGGTGCTGGGCTGGGTGAGTTACCTTTCAGGTCTCAGTGCTGCTTTTTACAGGTTTATATTTTTTACGGGCAGGCAGCCTGCCGCCGATCTTCGCCTGATGGCCCGGCTGGCAGTCAATTGCCCACCCGATGTGGTGGCCGAAGCCATCCTGCAAATGATGTCATTCGATGCTTCTGCGGCAATGGCAGAAATTGAAGCGCCATGCCTGGTACTTTCAGGTAATCAAGATCGCATTTCCAGGCCCTACACTGCAGCATATGAAGCCGCAAAAATTCCCGGAGCCAGGCATGAGCAGCTGCCAGGCGGTCATCTTGCCCTGGTTGAGTGGCCCGAGGCAACGAATCACGCCATTGCAGCCTTTCTCCATACACGGTAACCCAGGTGGCCGGTTAAACAGTGTGCTCACCCACTCTGCTCATTTATAACACACTTTCCATGCTGTGCCTGGGTTCTGATTCAGGTTTCCACTGACACACTTTGAAGAACAAGCCATGAAAAAGAAGATCACGCCATCATTTAAATTTATCATTGTTATCGGCGCCTCGGCCGGTGGGCTTCACGCGTTGTCGGCCCTGTTGAAAGGTCTTCCGCCAACATTTCCGGCGCCGGTTATCGTCGTCAGGCACATATCGCCCGACGCTGATGCGCGCCTGCTGCTCAACCTGCTGGCCGAAGAAACTACTTTGCGAGTAGAGACGGCCGTAACGGGCAATGCACTTCAACCCGGTCATGTCTATCTTCCTGTGCCGGATTCCCACCTGATGGTTGGCGAAGAAGGCCGGCTGTCTGTAACAAAAGGCGCAGCCGAAAACCGGTCGCGACCGGCCATCGATCCGCTTTTCAGGTCTGCAGCCCGGCATTTCGGTGTACGGGTAATCGGCATACTGCTGACGGGCATGTTAGATGACGGCACGTCCGGCCTGCGCGCTATCAAAGAATGCGGCGGCACCTGCATTATCCAGGATCCCGATGATGCCGAATTTCCTGAAATGCCCCGCAGCGCACTTGGGCAACTGGCGCCTGACTATTGCCTTCCCGTTTCGGAGATGGGCGTCCTGCTGACACGGTTGGTTGGCCGTAAACCTAAAAAAGCCCAAGCCGTTCCACGCCACCTGCTCATCGAATCGCGCATTGCCGAGCGGGTTACCAGCGACATCCGCGCTGTGAACGAATTGGGCGAACAGGTTCCCCTCAGCTGCCCCGGCTGCGGGGGCGTACTCTGGCAGGTCGGTACAGCGCCGGCCGAACTTCGGTACCGGTGCCATGTAGGCCATGCGTACACCGCAGCCAGCCTGCTCGCAGAACAAAACCAGCAGATCGAAGAAACCATGTGGACCGCCCTGCGGATGTTTGAACAGCAGCGTAACCTGCTGGCAGCACTGGGGGCAAGCCAGAAAGGCAACCATGCCGAAGCGACGAACGAGCGCCGCGCAGTGCTGGACACTCATATTCAGCGGATCAGAGTAATCTTGCAGGCAGAACTGCCTGGTCCAAAGAAAAACGATCCATAAGCCGGCATTCCTGTATTTGCCAGGCTGGCCAGACCTGCACAGAAGCCGGACAGCAATTTCAGACCCAATCTCCGGGGCGGCTTTTCAAGCCAGCACGTAGTTCGCCTCACAAGCGCGGCAAAGCACCTGTTCGCCCTGCGGTTACACACAAAACTGGTTTTTCAGGCCCGTTTTTTAAACAATCAAACCGGTGTACGCTTATTGATAGTAAAGCACAAAACATAACATCATGAGCGATACAATGAAGGCGGCCCTGAAGACCCTTCAGGGCGATTTTGAGATCAAAGAAGTAGACCGGCCCGAACTGGCCGGGCCAGACTGGGTGCTGGCTCGCGTAAGGGTAGCCGGCATTTGCGGCACAGACCTGCGGCACTGGAAAGAAGAAAACGCAGACCTGGAATGTAAGATCATGGGCCACGAACTTGCCGGCGAGGTGCTTGAGGTCGGTCCCGAGGTAACACATGTTAGACCCGGCGATCGTGTGGTCATCGAAACGGTACTTGGCGACGATACCTGCGACTGGTGCCGCATACAACAATACAACCTTTGTCCCCACCTGTACGAGGTGCGCATGAAGACCGTTTCGCAAGCCTTTGCCATGTACCTGGCCGGCCCTGCCAAAAAATTTTACAAGTTGCCTGATCATGTCAGCTACGAAGAAGCTACGCTGCTTGACACTTTTTCTGTCGGTTTGCATGCCATACAACTGAGCGGCATCAAACTCAACGACAAGGTGGCGGTGATCGGAGCAGGTCCCATTGGCCTTGGCCAACTGCAGCTGGCCAAACTTTGCGGGGCAGACGTCATTGTTACCGATGTGGTTGATTCGGCCCTGGATCTGGCCAAAGAACTTGGTGCCGACGAAGTCGTGAACACGAAAAACGAATCGGCCCACGACCGGGTCATGGCCTTTACCCAAAACAGGGGTGTTGACATTACGTTCGAGTGTGCGGGCGGGCCTTCTATGCCTGTTACCCTTCCTCAGGCGACCGAAATTACGCGCAGGGGCGGAAAAATCGTCATCGTTGGCGGTTTTGATGCCGGCAAAACAGCGATCGAACTGGAATGGCAGCGTGTTCAGATGTCTGAGATCAAGATCATTCCCAGCGCCAGTTACTCATTTTGGGGCATTTATCCTGAAATGCAAATGTCGATCGACCTCCTGGCTAAAGGAAAATTAAATGCGAAGAAACTGATCACGCACAGTTTCTCGCTCGATGACATCAACAAGGCTTTCGAAACGGCAGACGACAAAGAGCATACCGGTGCGGTATTCGTTGCGCTGACCGTTTAAATGCAGATCCGCCCGTCTTTCATCACAACAGGCATCCGGACCCCAGCGGCGTATCCGGGTGCCTGTTGTTTTATAAACAAATGGCCGAAAAAGGCTGTTACCGCTTACAACTTAACCCGATTTACGTATGAACGAAGTTCTGAAGAACGAATACTTCCACAACACGGTTGGCGAATACCTGATTGCTTTCGGCATCATCCTGCTGGGCATCATCCTGGTCAGAATTTTCAAACGGCGGTTTTTAGTCCGGATTAAACGATGGGCAAACCGAACAGTGAACACCCTTGATGATTTTGCCGTACAGACCCTCGACCGCCTCGGCATCCCCGCACTTTACCTGATCATTGTTTACAGCGGGATCAGTTACCTGACCTTTCCCGCCAAAGTTCATAAGGTGATCGACAATTCAGCCACTGTTGTGATCACCATCCTGATCATACGCCTGGTCTCTTCAATTATTTTGATGCTGTTAAAATCTTATCTGGAAAGACAGGAGCGCGGCCAGGATAAGGTGAGGCAGCTGGCCGGGCTGATGATCATTATCAACACGCTGATCTGGATTATGGGTATCCTGTTCCTGTTCGACAACATGGGATATAATGTTACGGCTCTTATTACCGGTCTGGGTATTGGCGGCATCGCCGTTGCACTTGCCGCACAAAATATATTGGGAGACCTGTTCAACTATTTCGTCATTTTCCTGGACCGGCCGTTTGAAGTGAACGACTTCGTCACCGTCGATGACAAAAGCGGCACGATCGAATACATCGGCATCAAAACCACCCGGGTGCTGAGCCTGACGGGCGAGCAGCTGGTCTTTGCCAACAGCGACCTGACCGGTTCGCGCATTCATAATTACAAACGTATGGAAACCCGGCGTGCGGTGTTCACGCTTTCTGTGGTTTATGACATTTCTACCGAAAAGCTTAAAAAAATTCCGGGCATGCTGAAAAGTATTGTCGAAGAGCACCGGATGGTGAAGTTTGACCGGGCCCACTGGACTACCTTCGGTAATTTCAGCCTGAATTTCGAGGTGGTGTATTTGGTACTCAGCTCCGACTACAACACCTATATGGATATTCAGCAATCGATCAACATCAGAATCTTTGAAACTTTCGAAGCTGAAGGCATTGCCTTTGCCCGGCCTACCACCACCGTTTACCTAAACCAGCCCGGACAGGAAACGCAGGCCGCCGGCAGATGACAGCACCAGCCGGCGACAAGCCTACCAACTCATCTTAAACTTGGAATCCCCCTGAATCTGGTATTCCAGGCGGCTGCCCTCGGCTAATGTGGGTTCCAGAGGCTGTGCTTTGCCACGTCCGTTGCTGGCCATGGCAAGGGCCTTCCTGGCTCCCTTGTCTTTGAAAAATACAATGAGCCGGCAGGTTCCCCGTTCCTCGCCCAGGGCGCGCAGGCTAAATGCATTGTTCTTGCCAAACCTGACATCTGCAACGGGATAATCAATGAAAACCGTATAGTCTCCCTTCGGCGATTTGAAATACTGCCGGGGCACAATGCCGAAAGAAATGCAGGCGCCGTAAACTTCCTGCCCTACCTCGCCAGATTTGTTCCAGCCATCCTGGATATCTTCGAGCGGGATCCAGAGGTTCGGATCGATCTCGCCGGTCTTAACCGTGTCTGAAAACATCTCCTGGGGCAGCATCGGTGGAAAATAAAAAGGCATGCGGGTGATGGCGTAACGCACCAGCTCGGCTACGAGCAGCCTGACCGACGGCAGGATCTCGACATCTGCAGACTCCTGCAGGTAACCGTGCAGGGTAGAATAGACTTCCTGCTCCTCGTAGGCAGCTGCATAAGGTGCATCACGAAGCGGGAAAATGGAGAAATACGAGGGAAAATATTTGCCATAGCCATAGTCGCAGTCCCAAAGCTGAACGTTCTTTAAAATGCTGGCGATGCAGACATAACTCATATCCAGGTACCATTCATCTTTCGTCTGCTTATACAGGCGCAACAGGGCTACCGCTGAAAATGCAGTATTGTTGGCCTGGTAAAAAAGATCGAAGCCCAGGCCCTTGAGTCTCTTGACGGATTTTTTGGCTTCTGCCAGGAAACGGTCTTCACCGGTAAACTGCCAGACCTCAAGCATCAGTTTAGCAAACGATCCGGGTACATCCTTTTCACCACCCATTCCGGGTTCGGTTTCTGCCTTGATCACTTCGAACGTGTCCATCCGGTAGAAAACAGGCCATTCATAGTTGAAATGGCGGGCTACCTTAATGGCATAATCTACCGATTTGGCGAGCAGTTTCCGGGCCTCTTTATCACCACGGTCAGCCAACCGCGTCAGGTTCATCAGGGGATGATACAAGTACCAGGAATCCATAACCCGCTCCTGTTTTTGCTCCTCGCTTTTGTCGAGGTTGTCTTCCAGTGCCGGGAGCCACCTCACGACCGTTCCCAGTTCTTCGTCATAGAACCTGGGCAGGCCGTCGCGCAGTTCGGCGGCTATAGAATGCTGCTCGCCCCGCCAGGCACAAAACTCAAGCAGCGGCAGCAGCACCGCCAATTGAACCATGATCTCGGGCGGATTTTTGTAGTCTGACAGGTAGGCGTTCAGGTAAGGATGACCGTCTGCAAACATCCAGCAGCCCTTGTGGTTGGCCAGGCCTTCCAGGCCTTTTTCTGCAATGTCGCGCCATTCGTGGTATTTAACTTCGGGTTTGGGCAGCAGCGGGTAAAGGGCCGCCAGGTTGTTCAGGTAACCGGTGGTAATTTCGATATCGGATGCCGGAATATCAGGCGAGAGCCGGACAAACGCATCTGAAATGACGAACTTTTCGTTTGCCGGTAACGGCTCTTCGGTTGTCAGGGGCAGGGAAAAACCAAGTTCAGGCCATTTGCCCCCCACAAGCCCCGCTGCCGCGGTCTTAGTTGCTTCACAATAAGCGCCAAGAGCGGTCAGGTTCTGAAAATAAAAGACTGAGCCCGCTTTTGGCCGGGTCATGCTCAGGTAGATCACGCCCGACCGCGTTCCGACCTGATCGGCATGAACTTTACCCGCTTGCTGCGGCTTACCACTGCCACCAAGCGGCAACATGTCTTTGGGCCAGAACGGCACCAGCATGGGCAGTGCGGGCTTAAATGTTGTCGTATAATGAAAAATAGCGTCCTGCGGCACAGGGAACAGCACGGTAACTTCAAACTCGCCCGAAGAAGAAATGAGCCTGAACCTGAGTTCCCCGCCCTCTTCCTTCTGTTCTTCCAGAGCGAAGGTGCTGCCGCCTGAGAAGGCCAGCCTGAAGGCCATATTTCCTGTTTTACCCTGGCCTGATGTGAGCCAGAGCGAATCGTCAGCCAGGTAAATTCTGAACTGAAATGCGGCATGTGATTTTTCGAGGATGGGTTTCGCGCTTTCAAGCGCATCAATTGCTGTAGCTGTAAAAGATGATACCGGATCCATATGTAGATGCTGATGGTGTGTATTGCTTGCTTAAATGATGTGGCTATCTGGTAGCTGCGTTTCTTGTCGTTTCTGCAACACAGGTCGTTGTGGCGCTGCAGGTGCAGGTGGCCGATGGCCTTGCCCGGGCAAGTCTCAGGGCAACACATACCGGCATGATACCGGCAACGGCAACAAGCAGGCATGTCCGGCCTGGAATAAAGTTAGGTGTATTTAATACATTGGAAAAATTCATAAGCCTGATTTTTGGTTCACCTGCTTTAACAGAACAAACAAGCAACTTGTTCTCGTCGACGGTACCCGTTTTACCGGAATGGATACCTGCTGTGGCCGGGACTTGTACCTGCTCAGGCGATCAGATTCATGTGGCGAAATACCGGCTTTCCGAATGGCTGATCTGGTCATCTGCCCGGCTGCCGCCTGGAATTTGTTTAAGAAAATCGATGTAACGTTTATTTTTCTAGCTGTATCAATGACATGGCCACACGCGGCGTATCCTGATAAGGCGCATCAACGGATGCTGTACAACCGTTAGCCGCCAGTCTTTGAAATGCTCATGAGGCCCTCAATCCGTCCGCGCCATGCCCGACAACACCACACCGATAGCCTGGGCGGGAAGATGACAGGCTGCCGACCGGAACAGGGTATCAAGCGACGGCCGAAACCCGTTTTCCCGGGGCGCCTTGGATATGCGTATGCTGTTATCAGTCAGCCTCTGCGTCCTCAGCTTCAGGAGTACAGCTAGGAAAATCCTGTCGTTAAAACACCAGCACGATATCCCCGCCGGCCGCGACTGGTATCCCATTCAAAGTACTCCCGGCCCTTTGCCGGGGCAGTTTGCGCCGGCTTCCCTGTTCACAGTCATACAGGCTCAGCTTGCGAAAGGATTGCAGGGTAGCAAACTGCAAGTTCGCTATTCGGTCAGTTTTACCGGGATTGTAAACGTAGACGAATGTTCGCTTTCCGCAGGCGACAGCGAAAACCTCCAGGCCCGCCCCCGAATTGTTCACCTCCACTGTCCTGAAGGCTCCCCTGCCGGCCTGCATCATCTCATCCCGGACCGCCCTGACATTGGCCAGGTATTTGTCCGTGTCGCGGTTTTCAAAGTACTCCCACCACCAGGATAACGGCAGCACAGGTGTGGGCGAAAATAGTCCGTACCACAATCCGCGTTTAAAATCGCTATCCATTTCACTGGCAAAAAGATCAAAATTTTTCTGCCAGTCGTATTCATAACCATATTCGCCGATCACATACGGTTTGCCGAAGCGCTTGCCATAATCAACGATCGCAGCAGGTAAGGCCCGGTTGTTCCTGTAAATGTGTTTTTGGTTAAAATCAATGTCGGGCAGGCTGTTCAAGCCTTCCAGATCGCGGTGCGAGATGCTGGTTGTAATGAGGTGACGGTACGGATCCAGGCTTCGCAGGTATGTACTCATTTCACCGTGCCATTTCACAATGTCTGCCGCCGGGATGGGATTGTCTTTGTCTCTGAACTGGATATTATCTATTTCATTAAAAAACTCCCAGGCGCCAATTGCCGGACTAAAGCCCCAGCGCGCAACGATAAAACGCAGGCGGTTTTTATACTGTTCGCGCGCTTTGGCGTCGGTAAAAAAACCATGCATGGTAGCCGGGTGCCGGCCGTTTCGTTCATCGTGCGTTCCGGCACCAAGCGTCAGCATCATGTGCAGACCGAGGGAATCTGAAAGCTGTACCAGCCGGTCAAGCTTTTGAACGGCGCTTGGATTGAAATACGCGGCAGAGGGTGTGTACCTGCTGTTGTTGAAACCGCTTTGCCAGTCGATCGGTAAATTCCAGGAGCAGATCCAGGTGCGGAAATAGTCGCCGCCATGGCGGGCAAGTGCAGGCAGCATGTACTCGTAGTTGTATTTTTTGTCTTCATGCAAGGTTTTAAAAAACCTGGAATCATCGTGGTCCCTTGATTCCCAGCAAATATTTTCGCCCAGACCACGGTAAAGCTGTCCGTTGTCGTACCTGAAAGTCCAGTGGTTACCGGCATGGAGGATACCCTTGCCCCTGCCGCCCTTCGCGCTGAAATGTGCCGGAGGGCTTTCCTGTTTACCGGCCGGTGTCTTCAGTACGAAGCAATACCTGTATCGTCCCCGTTCTTGGGGCAGGAACCTTGCCTTCCAGGCAGACTTCAGGCTATCGCCTGATTCGAAATAACAGGGAAGAACAAGCTTTTTGCCGGAAGGGCTGGTCAGGAGCATATCTACGCGAACCTGTTCCTGCAGGTAAGGGTTGCTGAAAGGTGCGCGCAACACCAGCTGCCATTCGGCAAGCTGATACTGGACGGGCCTGCCCGTAAGTTGGCGGGACGCCAGAAAGCCGGTCTGTGCCGGTAAGCGAGAGGCCAGCAGCAACAGCGCGGCAACAGAAAATAAAAAAAACGGTTTCATCATGGTATTAGTTTCTTAAGCAGATGCGGCGGTCGATTCAGTAAGGATGATCATGCCCCCCTGCCGCCGTCCGGACCCTGGTATTTTACGGATGGAGCAATTGGTCAAGCTGGCTGTAACGTTTTCCGTGCGGCTCGGGCAGGGCGTGGCTCACCGAGTCGATCACCATGACTTTGGGGATGCTGCTGCGCAGTCCGGGCCATTCAGCCAGGCCGGTCCCGTTCGGGTTGCCGCTGCGCAGAAAGTTGAGCAGGTACCTGAACCAGGTTTCTGAGGCCTGCTGGTCAGCAGGTTGCCAGGCATAACGGGTATTTTGGTCCAGGTTGGCCAGGGCATACTCGATATCAGATGCATGAACGGCGCCGAAAGGATTGTTATAATCAGCACCGGGCCCCTTGAATCCGGTCCGTTTGCGCGCGAACAAGTATTGATAAACCGGAAAACCATTCGTTTTGCTGTGCACGTCGATCAACTTCCAGGTGCCATAAGCAATGAAGCGATCGCTGGCAAGCGCGGTAGCCATTCGTTCCACCAGCGAGTCCTGGCTGGCCGGGTAAATTTCCAGTATACCCGCCGCGAGCGGTCCGTACAGGCGATCAACGGCTTTTCTGTAATTGGCCACGGTCGGCTTGGCATTTTCGAGAACGGCTCCCGCAGCACGTTCGGCGGTCGTCCAGCCAGCCATGAGCGGGATGTCCAGCTGCCGCCCTGTCGAATAGAGCTGTAACGGATGCTCGGGCAAGAAATAGCCATCTATGACAGGCGGAAACCAAAAATCTGCCGCCAGTTTATGCAGCCGGGCCGCCGGCAACCTGCGCAGTGCAGCCAGCGAAGCAACCCCTGCCCTTTTTTGAAAATCAAGTCCGTATTTTTCGGCCTTTGCCCTCGCGGTAAGCCAGTCATTGCCCAGCAATGATCCGCTCTGCGCAATGGCGGCATGAAAAAGCCCTTTAGACAGCGGCGACGCGACCTGTGCCGAAACCGACATGGACCCCGCCGATTCGCCGCCGATGGTGATGCGCCCGGGGTCGCCGCCAAAAGCGGCAATATTTTTTTTGACCCATTGCAGTGCCGCATGCTGATCAAGCAGGCCATAGTTGCCAGATGCACCAAAACGGCTTTCTGCCGTCAATTCCGGGTGAACGAAAAAACCGAACAGCCCGAGCCGGTAATTGACGGTTACCATGATCACCTTATTTTCGGCCAGCCGCCTGCCGTCATAACGGGCCTCCGAGCCATCGCCCGATGAAAAGCCTCCGCCATAAAAATAAACCAGCACCGGAAGGGGTTTGCCCGATGCTGTGGCAGGCGCCCATACGTTCAGGTACAGGCAATCCTCCGATTCTGCCGGACTTCTGAAGATCATGTCGTCATAGCGCTGCCGCTGATGCGGCCGCGGACCAAACCGGGTTGCCGGGCGAATGCCTTTCCAGCTTTTTACGGGCTGCGGCGCTTTCCAGCGCAGGCTGCCCAGTGGTGGGGCAGCGAAGGGTATGCCGCGAAATACCCGGACCAGCGGACCATCCATAGCGCCCTGCAGGCGGCCGTTTGTCGTGCCTACTACGAGCCCGCCGGGCCCTGCCGTCTTTGACTGTGCCAATATCTGCTGCGCAAGCACCACAAGCAGGAGCATAAAAAAATGTTGTTTCATAATTTACCAGGTATAAGTAACTACTGAACCATGTTCCAGGCGGGCTTTAAAAAAGCCGGTCGCAGCACCGGCCGTAAATTCCTGCGCAGTTTTGCTGTTGTTGGCCACCAGCAGCACCGTTTGGCCTCCGGGGGTCGAAAAGGCAACGTGTGCAAGCGGCCCGCTTGACGTACTGGCTATACGAACCGACCCGGGGGGCACAAATTTAGAGGCATGGGCGATCGTGTAATACGCCAGGTTACGGGTTACCTGATTGCCTTCAATCGTGATTGCTCCCTGACACATCGAACAGCCACCATTGCCGGTATGCGGGTCGTCGTTCTGGTCTGCGGCCAGGTTCCACAGGATCACGTTCCTGCTCCAGTTGCGGGTGGCCCCGATCACGATCCGGGCAACTGGTGCCGCTACGTTAAATTCCTTGCGGTTAACAGCCATCATTTCTGTAAAATAAAGGCCTTTATCAGGGAAGGCGTCGTGTACTTTGCTCATGGCACTGACCGGTCCTGCATACAGATGAAAGCCCGTGCCAGCAACGTATTTCCTGGCCTGGGGGTCTGTAAGAATGGCTATGGGGTATTCGGGCGCGTCGCAGTTGTGGTCGTATAAAATGAGCTTTGTTTTCAGCCCGGCTGCCGCCAGTTTGGGCCCCAGGTAATCACGAACAAACCGGAGCTGTTCTTTGGCCAGGAACTGCATGCTGGGCGTATTGCCGTCATTAAACGGCTCGTTCTGCACAGTGACCGCGTCGATCCGGATGCCGTGCCGGGACATGGCCCGGATGTAACGGATAAAATAATCTCCGTACACATCATAGTATTCATCTTTCAGGCGGCCGCCCTGCACTTTGCCGTTCGATTTCATCCAAACGGGTGCAGACCACGGCGAACCAAGTATCCGGATGTCAGGCGAAATGGCGAGAATTTCCTTGAGAACAGGCACCACATCCAGTTCATCCTGTGCCAGGCTGAACTTTTCCAGTTTTACATCGGTTTCCCCTGCAGGAAGGTCATTGTAAGAAAACACAAAGGCGTTCAGATCTGAAGCGCCGATGCTCAGCCGCAGGTAACTGATGCCAATGCCTTCCCGGCCAAACAGTTCCCGGAGCAGCATTTTCCGCTTTGCCGGATCCATCGCAATGAGGTGTTGGGCGCTGCCCCCGGTCAACGCAAAACCAAAACCTTCAACAGGCTGGTAGCGGACCGACTGGTCCACGATAATGTCAGCTGTCCCGCCCTGGCTATACCCGGCCAAGTTTACAGCGCGCTGCGCGGCAAGCAGGTTTCGCTGATCCATGCTGGTTAGCCAGGATTGCACAACAGGCTGGCATTGGCTCTGAAAGGGGCGAAATAAAACGGCGAAAATCACAACAGGCAGGCAAGCCATGCGAAGTTTTATCGGAGACATACACGGTCAATTTTGGTCAGTTCAAAACTACAGCTGCGACCTGGCAGCGCTGCAATACATTTTTGACATTTGTTGGTATTTTTAGGCTTGCCGGTGGCCTGACCATCTTTTGCGTTTGCAGCACACCTGGTTACTGCCTAGGCGGCACCTGCTGAGGGTCGACTTGGCGGGTCACCTGCAAAGCGGGTCGTGCCTGCGTGAGGCCTCCATGCCGTAAAACACCAGGATTTGTCAATTTAATATTAGCATCGGTTGCAGGCTAAAGCTATTTTTGAGCGTAAATGCAACACATAATGAAAGCCATTCTTACCCTCCTTATATTGGCAGTAACAAGCCAGACAACCATTATGGCGCAACAAAGCGCCAGGGTCAAACGTTTCAAAACGCTCCAGCTGCTCTACAAGATCAGTGGTAAACAGGTGCTTTCAGGCATTCACAACCGGGAACCGAACGATACCCCTGCCCGTTGGACAGACGCGATCAAAAAAACGACCGGTCAATACCCTGCCCTGTGGAGCGGCGACTTCCTTTTCCAGACAGAAAACATTGCCGCACGGCAGAAGATGGTCGATGAAGCCATCCGGCAGTGGCAGCGTGGTGCCGTAGTAAACATCATGTGGCATGCCTGCAATCCGGCACTTGAAGAACCCTGCGCCTGGGACAAGCAGGGCGTGCTGAGCAAACTCAGCGATGCACAGTGGAAGGACCTGATTACCGATGGCTCTGCACTCAATAAACGCTGGAAACAACGTATGGATGCCGTTGCTCCTTACCTGCAGCAGCTGCAAAAGGCTGGTGTCGAGGTGCTCTGGCGGCCGCTGCATGAAATGAACCAGGGTGTTTTCTGGTGGGGTGGTCGGCCTGGCCCCGAGGGGACACGTAATCTGTACCGGCTTACCCACGATTACCTGACACAGGTAAAGAAACTGGACAACCTGATCTGGGTCTGGGACATTCAGGATTTCGAAACGCTCGCGCAGGACGCGGTAAATTATAACCCCGGCGAAGCGTACTGGGACGTCCTTGCCCTTGACATTTACGACGACAAAACCGGTTTCTCTAACACAAAGTACGAGATCATTAAAAAAACTGCAGGCGAAAAGCCGATTGCGCTCGGCGAGTGCCAGGTCTACCCTACCGCCGAGGTCCTTGCCGCTCAACCCCACTGGACTTTTTTTATGGGCTGGTCGGAGCTGGTCTATAAATACAATACAGAGGCGGCCATACGGAGGCTGTTTGCCGACCCGCGGGTACTTACCCTGGAGAAACTGAAAGCCGCAAAATTTCAGACAAACACCCGCGTGCCAAGATAACTTTCGCGGAACTCTTTCGGCGTGCAGCCTTTTTTGTTTTTGAATGTGCGGTTGAAATTCGCCATGTTGTTGAAACCGCACTTGAAAGCGATCTCAGAAACGGAATGGGTGGTATCAATGAGCATGCGCGACACGTGCCCAAGCCGGATCTCATTCAGGCTGTCTATAAAGCTGTAACCTGTGCGTTTCTTAATGAAGCGGCTGAAAGAAGCCTCTGGCATGTTGGCTATTTTAGCCACATCGGCCAGGCTGATGAGCTTGTGAAAATTGCTGTTCATATACTCGAACACTTTTTCAATTCGCCTGCTGTTAAAATTGTAGTTCTCATTGGTAAAGCTGGCATCAGACAGGGTGCGGTAGTTCTTCGAGTTGGAGAGCGCGTGCAAGATAGAGAGGAGCTCCAGGATCGACCCAAAGCCGCGTTTATCGACCAGCGCAAGAATACGCGGGGTAATTTCTTCAACGGCTTCCCGTGTAAAAAGAATGCCCTGTTTGGCCTGTTCAAACATCTTTCTGATCTGACTGAGCTGGTTGCGCCGCAAAAATTTCTCATCGATCAGGTCCTTGTGGAACTGAATCGTAAATTCCCTGATCTCTGTACTGGTACAATTGTGCATGAACCAGCCATGCGGCAGGTTTGAGCTTACAAACACCAGTTCCTTATCGGTTATATCTTCCATGTGGTCACCCACAATTCGTTTGGCGCCCGGGGCATCGAGGATCAGGTTAAGCTCCATCTCTTCATGGTGATGGAGCGGAAAATCAAATTCAGATTTGACACGCGAGAAAATGGTAAAACAATCGTGTACAGTGAGCGGGGTGATTTCCCGGATCATGCCGTTGTACATAGGGTTTCTATTTGGTTCCATGCTAAAATAATAGAAATCTTCTATTGCTGCCTGAACATGCCAGGTATTCATAAAAAAAGACAATAAATTGTTAAAAAAACATCAGTCTTGTTTTTAAGCAATCGCGCCGGTCGGCTCTATATGCCGGCCTATAAACCCCTGTCAAAAGCTTTAAAAAATACAAGCGCTTCTCTCACAAACCCGAAATGGCCGGAAACCTGAACACAATTCTCCAGCAGCAGTTGCCGGCGTCAGAATAGTACCAACCTGCAGGTTCCCGGAAAATCAGCCCGAAAACATAATTAAATATAAGCAAATGTTAAAATACTATTAAGGAGCGCGCAGGCGTGGCCGCTATCTTTGAGCCGAACCAAATCGACAACCAAATATTCAATTAGCAAATCTTATGAACAAAACTCTGTACACGGTACTTGCCTGTATCCTGTTTTTCTTTGCCGCTTCGGGTCCGCTATTTGCGCAAACCAGGACGGTGCGGGGGCACGTAACCGACGAGAACGGCGCCGGCCTTCCGGGCGTCGTCGTTGCCGTTAAAGGCGAGAACACCCGCAGCTCGACAGATCCTGATGGCAATTTTTCCATTGGCATTTCGGGCAACCAGGTGCTGGTGTTTACCTATGTAGGCATGCAAACCCGCGAAATCGGCGTGAGCGCAACCCAAACCAGCCTGAATGTTTCCATGAAGGCAGACAATCAAAACCTGGACGATGTGGTCGTTGTCGGTTACGGCGCGGTAAAAAAGAGCGATCTGACCGGCTCGGTAGCGACCCTTAAAGGCAGTGAACTGAACCGTACGCCTGCTGCATCGGTAGATCAGCTGCTGCAGGGCAAGATTGCCGGTGTCCAGGTCATTACTTCCGGCGGCCAGCCCGGTTCGGGCGCCACCATCCGCATACGCGGTGCTAGCTCGCTTAACGGCTCCAAAGACCCGCTCATGGTCGTAGACGGACTTCCGTTTGGCGATGCGGGAAATTTGAAACAGATCAACCCTGAAGACATTGAAAGCATCGAGGTTCTGAAAGACGCCTCTTCTGCAGCCATTTATGGTTCCCGGGCCGCTAACGGCGTGATCCTTGTGACCACCAAAAAAGGAAAAGCAGGGCAGTCGCGCATTACGTTCAGTTCACTGAATACGCTTTCCGCGCTGTCTAACAAACCTGATCTCTGGCGTGACCCGGTCGATGAGGCCATTTATGCCAACGAAGCGGCGATCAACGGCGGGGCTATTGCTGCCGATATTCCTTATATCGGCATAAACCGTCCTTTTGGCGAAGGCAGCAGAACCATCTACTACCCTTCTATCGCCGAACTTCGCGGCCTCGCACCGGGAAAAGGCCCCTGGCCGTATGACACGGATTGGGTCGACCTGGTTTACCGGAACCCGTTCTCGCAAAGTTATACACTTGGTGCAGACGGTGGTTCAGAGAAAACCAAATACGCCCTGTCAGGAAATTATTACAGCGAAGATGGCATTGCGATCAACAACGGTTTCGACAAGTATACCGGCCGGCTTAACCTGAGCCAACAGCTGAACAAGGTGATCACCGTAGGAACCAATGTAGTCCTGGCTTATACCAACAACACCGGTTTCGGACTTGGCGTTGGCCGCAGCCGCATTTTTCCGGCATACGACGAAAACGGCAATTATTTCAGAATGAGCAGCACCGATTACGGCAACCCGCTCTCGCTGGCTAACCGGGTACTGAGCCGCAGTAAATCTTTTGACTTGTTCGGTACGCTGTATGCGGACGCGCGCATTACAAGTTGGCTGCAATTCAGAAGCCAGCTAAGCTCCAAATATGGCAATTCGATCAACGACCAGTACGACCCGCGCGATGTGACGTTCAGGGGTTTTGAGAACAAAGGTTTCGGGTCAATCGATAACGGCAACTACACGGACCTGCTGAACGAAAATTATTTTACCGCAACCAAAAATTTTGGCGATGACCACCAGTTTAACCTTGTTGTGGGCAATACGATTCAGAAAACAGTGAACCGGTCCAGCACACTGATTGGCAGAGAATTCGTGAATGACAACCTGCTGAACGAGAACCTGGAAACCGCGGTTACCAAATCGCTGTCGAACGGGCTGAGCCGGTTCGACCTGAACAGCTATTACGGGCGCCTGAACTACGTGTTGTTCAATAAATACCTGTTTACCGCCACTGCTCGTGCCGACGGATCTACAAAGTTCGGTGCCAACAACAAATGGGCTTTTTTTCCTTCGGGCGCCATTGCCTGGAAACTGAACGAGGAAAACTTCATCAAGTCGATGAAAGTTTTCTCAGAATTGAAACTTCGCGCCAGTTATGGCCTGACCGGCAACCAGGGCATCAGCCCCTACCAAACACTTGACCGCTTCGGTTCGTACCGTTATTTTACAGGCGCTGCTTTCCAGACCGGTTTCGGGCCAGGGCTTGCCGGCGCCAATGATGAGCAAGGGCGCACGGTGGTTGGCGGCCTCGGTAACAACAGCCTGCGCTGGGAAACGACCCGTTCGTTCGATGCCGGTATCGACATCGGCCTGATGGATCAGCGTTTCACCGTGACGGCAGATTTCTACATCAAAAAAACCGACGACCTGCTCAGGCTGAAAACGATCGCGCCTTCTGCCGGTTATGACCAGCAATGGATCAATGACGGTGAAGTGAAAAACACCGGTTTTGAACTGGGTTTCAATGCCGAAGTGCTGCGCGGATCGGCCCTCAGCTGGACCCTCGGCGGTACATTTACCCTGAACAGGAACGAAGTGATCAGCATGGGCGAAAGCAACCGGGTCGAAGTAGGGACACTATATGAAGCTGTGCGTCAGCGCATCAGCACCTATACCCTGGGCCAGCCGATGTATGCGTTTTACGGATACCGTTCTGCAGGCATCATCCAGACCGTTGAAGAGGGCGTAGCTGCCGGACTGACCGGATCAGAGGCCCTGCCCGGCGAAATCAAATACCTCGATATTTCGGGCCCTCAGGGTGTGCCCGATGGTATCGTCGATGCCAATGACCGCACGATGATCGGCAACCCGAACCCTGACTTTCTGTACAGCATCAATACAAACCTGCGTTATAAAGGTTTTGACCTTTCGGCACAGCTCTATGGCGTGCAGGGAAATGAGGTTTGGGACTTTAACAAGATGACCCCCAGCCGCCAGATCCTGCGCTGGACGCCTGATAACCCAAGCAATGACTTTCCGCGCGCCAACGCGAACCGCGGCTACAAGGCATCAGACTTCTTCCTGACAGACGGCTCATTCTTACGCATCCAGAACATCACCCTGGGCTACAATTTTAAGCCCGGAATGATCAAAGGACTGAACAGCCTGCGTGCTTTTCTTTCAGCGAACAACCTGTACACATTTACCAGGTTCAACCCCGGGTACGATCCGGAAGTTGGCGAGCTGGGCATCAATACAGGCGGTTATCCGCGTCCACGCGCGTTTTCGTTGGGTATCAATGTCGGATTTTAACCTATTACAGTCATGAACATCAAAAAACTTACATACCAAACCCTCCTCTCGTGTTGGCTTTGCGCCGCCATACTGGTTCCTGCCGGCTGCAGCAAAATGGATGAGAAGCCTTACGGCCTGACCAATACCGGTTCGTTTTATAAAACGGCGGCAGATGCAGAATCAGCCATTATCTATGCGTATTCCGTGCTTCCTGAGGTAGGCTATTATTCAAGGGGTTATTACCTCATTACCGAACTGCCTACGGAGAATCTGACCCAGAAGGGCGACGCAGGCGCATCAAACTTTGAGCTGGATGAGCTGCGCACCACGGCCAACAACTCAGACCTTGATAACATCTGGACCTATATTTACCGGGGAATTGCCCGCGCGAACGCCGTTATTACCAATGTCCCTAACATCAGCTCCATGCCGGAAACGGCACGAAACCAGGCTGTCGGTGAGGGGCATTTTCTCCGGGCGCTCCACTATTTCAATCTGGTCAGGATGTTCGGCGAAGTGCCGCTCAGGCTGGAGACCATTTCAGACGTTGCCCAGATTCCGGCGGCGAAGGCACCGTTGAAAGACATTTATGACCTGATCCTTGCCGACCTGACGCGGGCTGGCGAGCTGATCACGGTTCCCCGCATCAGCGAAGGGCGTGCAAACAAGGTAGCCGTCGATGCGCTGCTTGCCAAAGTTTACCTGCAGCTGGCTTCTGCAAAAGCCAGCGGCGCACCAGGCTATGCCTTTGTTGCCGATGCCGAAGCTGCGTATAGCCAGGCCAGAAACTTTGCCGCGCGGGTGGTTAACGGACAGAGCACCTATGCTTTCACCAACCGGCTGCCAGAGATCTTTGACACCGAAGTGTACAAGAAGGCGGCGGTCTCTGAACACATCTTTGACGCGGCAGTAGACCGTACCGGCGAGGTTGAGGGAAACTTTTCGAAACTGCCCAACATGTTTCTTCCGGCCGACCGGCCAATGACCATCCCCTACGACCCCAGCGATCCGGCCGGAAGGCAGATCAATATTGGCCAGGGCTGGGCACACTTCCGCACAGAGGCAGCGATCTATAACGCTTATGCCAACAACGACAAACGAAAAACCGAACTCATCGTTTCCAGCTATACGAATGCCGGCACCACTTACAACCTAGATATTACCAGCAGTTCGCGGCCGTTTACGCGAAAATTCATCGACCCGCTGCGCGTGGGCGATAAAAGCAGTGCCAACTCGCCTGTACTGCGGTATTCAGACATCCTCCTCGTCTTTGCAGAAGCAGCCGGCCCGACCACCGAAGGTTATGCGGCCATTAACCGGGTACGCAGCCGTGCGGGCATCGGCCCGCTGAACCCTTCGCTAGGTGTACAGGCCTTCCGCGATGCGGTCGTTGAAGAACGTGCCCTCGAACTTGCTTTTGAAGGCAACCGGCTGTTCGACCTGCGCCGTACCAACAGCATGGAAAAGATCCTGGTGCAGAAGTATGGGAAAACCATTACCAGCGGGGCTTACTTTTTCCCCATCCCCCAGAGAGAAATTGACACGAACCCATTAATCAAATAATAAGCTGACCATGAGAACAAATGCAATGCTGAAAAATATCTGGATCCTGTTGCTGGTCCTTGGCACCGCGGCATGCCAGAAAGATCCGTACAAAGATGTGGAAAGCAACGAAAAATCGATCGAAGCTTTTACACTTGGCAACGGACTGGTCCAGATCGGCCCGGCAGAAATTAACCGCAGCGCCGGCACGGTTACGGTAAAGGTACTGATGCAGGGCAATACTGACCTGAGTAATGTACGTCCCTCCATTCAAAGCTCTTATAAGGCCAGCATCAGTCCGGCGTCGGGCGAGCCGGTCAACTTTACGGCAAACGGCAACAAGACCCGGTACACCGTAAGGGCCGAGAGCGGGCAGCAGCGGGAATGGACCGTTGAGGTTATTCCGTTTACCGAAACCATTCTCGGCACCTACGCCGTAACCGACCTGGTGGTTTACGGCGGCACAGGACCCGAATACAACGGTGCCGCGGTGCTCAAAATGACCGATAAACCCTGGATATGGCCTGCGGCTGATGGCCCGGCGGCCGAACTTGACAACCAGCTTACCTTTACTTTCGGCGGCGTAACCGCCGAGGGAAACACCTTTGGTACGATCAGCAACACGGCAGGCGCCGACGGTAAATACGCGAACTTTCTGTTTACCGGCACGCCCCAGACCGATGTCAATAATTTTTACCGCACCATACCCAAAGGCGAGGGCAAGTGGACCCGGAATTACGTAACAAATACGGTAACCTTTACATTTAGCGACGGCAAAACGGCTACAGGAAAATTTGTAGGCGCCGGTACTACTGACCTGGGCAATGGCGCTAAAAAGACTGTTGTTAACCAGGCCTTTGAGTTTACGCTGAACGGTACCGACGACTGGGGAAACATTTACAGCGACCTCGACAAGTTTGTAAAGAAGCCCAGGACCTACTGGATAGACGTGAAGAAAAATTAAACAAATTATAACACCAGCTTCGGGTAGCATGGCACAGGCCGATCTGCCCGAAGCTTTAATATAAACACCATGATCCGAAACCTCCTGCTCCTGGTTCTGCTGGCCACCAGCCTTTCTGCCTGCAAAAAGCCAGGCGGTGCAGGCGAAGAGAAAGAACCCGAGCCACCGGCGCCGAATACACCCTTTAAGACGCTGAATTTTCTGTACAGCATATCCGGCAGTAAAACTTTATCGGGCATTCACAACAGGGAGCCCAACAGCAGCCCGGCCAGGTTTACCGAACAAATGAAGTCGGTTACCGGCAAATACCCTGCGTTGTGGAGCGGTGATTTCCTTTTCCAGCAGGACAACATTAACAACCGCCAGATTATGATCAACGAGGCTGTGAACCAATGGAAAAAAGGTGCCGTGATCAACCTCATGTGGCATGCCTGCAATCCGGCCCGGTCACAACCCTGCGAATGGGACAATGGCCAGGGTGTCATGAGCAGCCTTTCAGATGCTGAGTGGAACGACCTGCTTACAGAAGGTACGGCCATCAATACCGAATGGAAATCCATGATGGACGAGGTAAGCGGCTATTTGAAGTTTCTGAAAGATCAGGGCGTCGAAGTGCTGTGGCGGCCGCTGCACGAAATGAACCAGGGAAAATTCTGGTGGGGCGGCAGGCCCGGCGCAAACGGCACCCGGAAACTCTGGCAATACACGCACAACTACATGAAAAACGTAAAAGGCCTGACCAATCTGATCTGGGTCTGGGACATGCAGGACTTTTCAACACTTTCGGCAGACCTGGACAACTACAACCCTGGTGCTGCATTCTGGGATGTCGCCGCCCTCGATTTCTACGATGGCAGCGGTTTCAGCCTGGCCAAGTACCAGGCCATGCTGCGCATCTCGGGTGGCAAGCCAATTGCCATCGGCGAATGCGATAAACTGCCTACTGCCCAGCAACTGGTCGAACAGCCCAAATGGACGTTTTTTATGGGCTGGAGCGAACTCGTTTTTGAACAAAATTCTACAGTACAGCTCACCTCGCTGCACAGCGCCGGCCGGGTGCTGACGCTCGATAAAATGCCCGGCTGGTAAAACGCCCCGAAATGAAGACCTTAGCAGTTAAAACTTTATACACCTCATGACGCAACCTCTCTCCTTAAAAGAAAAAATAGGCTATGGTTTCGGCGATTTCGCCTCGTCCATGTTCTGGAAAATTTTTTCAGTCTACCTGTTGTATTATTACACCGATGTGTTCGGCATCGCCGCCGGCGTGGTCGGCACCATGTTTCTGATTACCAGAATCTGGGATACGGCACTGGACCCGCTGATCGGTATCCTTTCAGACCGCACGCAAACGCGCTGGGGAAAATTCAGGCCTTACCTGCTGTGGGTGGCCGTACCGTTCGGACTGATCGGTGTACTCACCTTTACAGCTCCTGAATTCAGCACAACAGGAAAGATCGTGTATGCTTATGTAACCTATACCCTGATGATGATGGTCTATTCAGCCATCAATGTACCCTACGCTTCCTTAATGGGCGTGATGAGTGCCGACACGCGCGAGCGTACAACGCTGTCTACCTTCCGCTTCGTTTTTGCCTTTGCGGGAAGTATCCTCGTTTTGGGAAGTGCGGAATCGCTGGTTGGCTTTTTCAGCGGCGGGCAAGCTGACGCATCTTCCTTGAAACAGGGCTGGCAACTGAGCATGAGCGTCTATGCCCTCATTGCAGTAGTGCTCTTTTATCTCACATTTGCCTGGACCCGCGAACGCATCACCGCCGCTACGGCCATCCAGGGCAACCTGAAAGCCGACCTGAAAGACCTGGCCGGCAACAAGCCCTGGTTTATCCTGCTCGGCGCCGGCGTTTGTACGCTGATCTTTAATTCCCTGCGAG
This sequence comes from Pedobacter yulinensis, assembly GCF_003029735.1. GTDB lineage: Bacteria > Bacteroidota > Bacteroidia > Sphingobacteriales > Sphingobacteriaceae > Pedobacter > Pedobacter yulinensis. Next base: position 330,831 of record NZ_KZ686269.1, on the reverse strand, counting down.
ACGGTTCGGCCATCTATTATTTTAAATATTACTTTGAAGGGCCCGGAGCAGGCATGACCCTGTTCGGCATACCGTTCAGTTACAGCACACTGTACCTTGTTCTTGGGCAGGCCGCGAACATTGCGGGCGTGGTGCTGGCCAAACCGGTTTCAGACCGCATCGGCAAGAAAAACACCTTCATTGGCGCCATGCTCGTGGCCACCCTGCTCAGCATAGTTTTTTACTTCTGCAGCCCCGACGAGACTGCCCTGGTCTTTTCCCTGCAGGTTCTGATCAGCATCTGCGCCGGCAGCATCTTCCCGCTGCTCTGGTCCATGTATGCCGACATTGCAGATTACTCAGAATGGAAGACCGGCCGGCGAGCAACCGGGCTCATTTTTTCATCCTCCTCCATGTCTCAGAAACTGGGCTGGACGCTCGGCGGCGCCTTAACCGGCTGGATATTAGCACTCTACGGCTTTCAGGCCAACGCCGTGCAGGATGCAGCCGCACAAACGGGTATCCGGTATATGATGAGCCTGATCCCTGCCGCAGGCTCGCTGCTGTCTGTAGGCATTATCCTCTTTTACAAACTGAGCGATACCTATATGATTAACCTCTCAAAAGAACTCACAGATCGTCGCGAGATCGCCCAGAAGGGCATTAACTGAATTTCATTCATCCATTACACATATGACTAGCTATTTTCAAGAAAGACTCAATAAACTCCGGGCACGCCACGAAGAATTCCTGGAGCGCCCAAATGAAAGAGAAGATTTGGGCAACGGCCTGTTTTTTCGCTACCGCAATCCGGTGCTTACCGCCGACCATGTTCCGCTGAACTGGAAATATGACTTCAATGAACAAGCCAATCCGTGGCTCATGGAACGCATTGGCATCAACGCTGTTTTTAACGCAGGCGCCATGCTATTCGACGGCCGTTACATCCTGGTGGCCCGGGTTGAAGGCAAAGACCGCAAATCTTTTTTCGCGGTTGCAGAAAGCCCGAACGGTATTGACCGCTTCCGTTTCTGGGACCAGCCGGTTGTGCTGGCCGAAAACGAGGAGCCGGACACCAATGTTTACGACATGCGGCTGGTGGCGCATGAGGATGGTTGGATCTACGGGCTGTTTTGCACCGAACGCCGCGACCCTGGGGCACCCGAGGGCGACCAGACCGCAGCCATAGCCCAATGCGGCATTGTACGCACGCGCGACCTCTGCAAGTGGGAGCGCCTGCCCGACCTCAAGACACCTTCGCCTCAGCAGCGTAATGTGGTACTGCATCCGGAGTTCGTAAATGGCCAGTATGCGTTTTACACCCGTCCGCAAGATGGTTTCATCGAAGCAGGCAATGGCGGCGGGATCGGTTTTGGCCTGTGCGCAAATATGGAACAGGCGGTAATTACAAATGAAGTGATCCTGGACAGGAAGATCTACCATACCGTTTATGAAGCGAAAAACGGACTGGGCCCCGCTCCCATCAAAACCGCTCACGGCTGGCTGCACCTGGCGCATGGCGTTCGCAATACAGCAGCCGGTCTGCGCTATACGCTCTACCTGTTTATGACTGCCCTGGACGACCTGAGTCGCATTATCCACAAACCTGCCGGTTATTTCATTGCCCCGGAGGGAGAGGAACGGATCGGCGACGTTTCAAATGTGGTCTTCTCGAATGGATGGATCCAGGACGGAGACCGGGTGCTGGTTTACTATGCTTCGTCTGATACGCGCATGCATGTGGCGGAAACAAGTGTACAGCAGTTGGTCGACTATGTCCTCAACACGCCTGAAGACGGCCTTACTTCGGCAGCATCTGTTCAGGCCATTAACGAACTGATCGGGGCAAACGCAGTCGCTGTCCATTAACAAAAAACCGGCAGCTGCGCCAGATGCAGCTGCCGGTTTCTCCTCTCTTTTCCACTACAACCGTTTCAGTAGCTCGATGCAGGCACGCCCATTATGGTAGGGACATTTCCAAAAGCCGGCCTTGTCTTCCCCTTCCATCAGCGAGCCGTCTGCCTTGCGGCCCCAAAACCACTCGCCGTTTACCGGGTCAATGATTCGTAGCTGTATATAGTCCCATAGCCGCTGCACTGCCAGGCTGAACGTTGCATCGTTTGTTAACCTGGCCGCGGTTAGAAACCCAACCATTGCTTCTGCCTGCACCCACCAGTGGCGTTCGGTATTGCTGTGGCCCGAAGCGGGATCGTATTCATAGATCATGGCACCGTCTCCGGCAAGCCCCTCCAGGGCACCCCCGGCCAAATCAAGCGCCAGCGCCCGGACCGTCCTTGTAATCTCCTCGTCGTTGACCGCTGCCGCTGCTTCCAGCAACAGCCAACTGGCTTCAATGTCGTGGCCATAAGAGACCACGGCTAGTTTACTGACCCAGTTCTCGTCCATGAAAAGGCGTAAATGCCGGGTCTGCGGGTCATAGATCCGGGTTAAAAAAACCGTTAACAAGCCAAGCAGCTGCTGTTTCAGCTCAGGGTCTGGCCAGACCTGATAAAGAACGGTATAGGCCTCCAGCACATGGAGGTGCGTGTTCATTGTCTTTTTTTCGTTTGCGTCTTTTTCGCTGAGCCGCAGGTCTGCCAGCTCGCCCCAATCACGTAAAAATGCTTCGAGATAACCACTGTTCAGCGGATCAAAGCTGTGTTTCTCCAGCAGGCGGAACAGCGCTATGGCCAGCTCAAGGTCCTGCGCTCGGCCCGCTGCACGGTAACATTCTGCCAGCCCGTAAATGGTGAAGGCCTGGGCATACACCTGTTTTTTGGTATCGGCGGGTTTACCCCCGGCCGTTACCGACCAGAACACCCCGCCATACCGGGTGTCGTTAAAACAGGCATGGATGTAGTCGGCGGCGCGGAGGGCCATGTTCAGGTCTTCTTCCCGTACACCGTGGTTGTATGCCGCGGCAAAGGTCCAGAGAATGCGCGCGTTCAGTACCACGCCTTTATCTGCTTCGGGATCTACCTGCTCATTTGCATCAATGCGCCCATAAAAACCACCCGCGGGGTCTGTCATGCGAAGTTTCCAGTAATGCAGAATGGCTTGAAATTCCCTGCTGATCTCTTGTTTAGTCAATTCCATTGTGTTGTTCAGATGTGGCCTGCGGCCACCGGCGTCAAAGATATCCGGCATGAGACTGCCTTGATAATATTTTTTTAACAATAACCGGTTTAAAAAAAGCCCCGGCCTGCTGGCGGGCCGGGCACTTCATTCGCAGCATTTTATGGATAAACCAATGCAGGATAGGCAGCATGAAATGCATTCGTACCGGCAGCAATGCCATTAAAAGTACCGTAGCCGTCATTTTCCCAGGGGTTTTTCCAGGCACATACCCCCGCATAACCGTTCCAGTATGATTGCTTGTAGTAGTTCTCCATGGTGATGTTATAGTTGCCGCTGTTGTTTGGCGTCGAGCTGGTTACATTGCCGCCATAGGTCTCGCCGATCAAAGCCGGTCTGTTGCCATTGTCCAGCCAGTAACCGATCGTTGTTGCAAACGGACCGCTGCTGCTCTGCCAGGCATACCAGTGCGGAGACCAGAAATCGAGGTAGGCCTGCGGGTCATTGAACTGGGCCTGCAGCGAAGCATTGCTGTAATTGTTACCGGTGTACCGGTTGTCGCCCGTATAGGTATTGTAACCGATGTAGCGGTCGCTGTTAAAACAGATCCACATTGAGCCAACGGTTACCGGCTTGGAGGAATTTTTGTGAATAGCGGCTGCGCACATGGCCAGGAAGCGGATAACCTTGTTGCGGTCCAGGCGGCCGCAATCTGCATCGCGCCAAATGTGTTCGGGCTCATTGCAGAGGTCGTAACCCATAATGTTGGGAACAGCATTGTAGCGTTTTACGATCGGGATCAGCCAGTTGTTGATGTAAGCATTGGTTTTGTTGACGTCTGTAATGATGTTGCGGAACTGCGTCGCTTTGCTGCCCTTGGCCATATCGAAAGACCAGAACGTTGGCATGATGTAAATATTCCAGTCTTTGGCCTTTTGTACCAGGCCGTCCATATCGGTAAGAAAACGGGCGCTCGGGCTCAGGGTATAACCGTTTGCATCGATCCCCGGACTGTAAGCACCCGAACCATGTATCCAAATCCTGGCCAGGTTGATGCGGTTTTGGTTGTAACGCGCAAACTCCGCGTTCCACCAGTTGGGATCATAGTTCCGGTCCAGGAAATCTAGACTGTAATCGCTCTGCTTTTGCCAGGCAGTGTTAATCCCGTTGAAAAAGATCTGTTTGCCATTCACGTAAAATTTGTTGCCGGAAATACTCACGGCTCCGACTGCCTGTACATTAGCGGCGGGCGAAGGTTTTTGTCTGTCCGGGGATTCCTTTTGCGGAACAGGCTGTTTTTTACAGGCTGAAAAGCACAGCAGGAGCGCCAGCAGCGCGGGCAGGTTTCTGTTTTTTCTCATGGTTTTATGTATTTGGTTTGTCAATAAACCGGCTGGTTAAGACCGGGTTATTCAAATTTACCCGCATAAATTATTGGCTTTTAATAGTTTATTGACAATAGCTGATACAAATGCGTGCCGCAGCCAAGGCTGACGTGGTGCCTACGTTTGGCCGCCCACCTGTAACCGGGCCGTTCGCTTTCGTTGCCAGCGGGCTTAGCCCGCACTGCCCGGACACTGGGCGGGCAATTTTTATCCGGAGCCAGGCTAAGTCGTCGCAAACATCACGTTAGGGCAGCGTGTTATGCTTACAAACACCAATAAATGAACAAAATAAAATACCTGGTCCTTTCTGCCCTGCTCCTGCTCACGCTCATTTTGAACGGATGTAAATCCAGGATGCCCGGATTATTTTCGGCACGTTCCCCGCACGATCAATACCGCGGCATGCTGATTAATGCCGGTCTTGACCGCACGGCCATGGGCGCGCAATGGCTCAGCACAGCAGAGAAAAGCCTTGCAGCCCCCATTGCGGTCAGGGTTCCGTTCAGGGAGTCGGGCTATTTTCCGGCAGACCGCGTTGTGGCTGCATCGTACCGTTTTTCGGTAAGCCAGGGCCAGAAACTGACCATCAGCATCGACAGTAAAGCTGCTTCGCCATTTCGCATCTATGCAGACCTCTGGGAAATCAGGCCCGGCCGTGAGCCGAAACTCCTGGCCTATGCCGACACACTGAATAATCCGTTCACTTTCGACGCAGATGCGGTCAACATGTACCTGCTGCGCCTGCAGCCCGAATTGCTGCAGGGCGGCGCCTATACTGTCGAAATCGGAACCGGTCCGTCGCTGGCCTTCCCCGTGCAAGGAGCCAGCCGCAAAAACATTGGCAGTTATTTCGGTGCCGGTCGCGACGCCAACACCCGTAAACACGAAGGTGTGGATATATTTGCGGCCTTCCGCACACCGGCCATCGCAAGCGCCTCAGGCACGGTGGTTCGTGTAAATGAGAACAACCTGGGCGGCCGTGTGGTCTGGTTAAGGCCAGACGGAAAGGAATACACCCTCTATTACGCCCACCTTGACGAGCAGCTTGCCAAAACCGGGCAGCGTGTCCAGCCCGGGGATACCCTGGGCCTGGTCGGCAATACCGGAAACGCACGCACCACGCCGCCCCACCTGCATTTTGGCATTTACGCATCAGGCGGCGCAGTGAACCCGCTACCGTTTATCGATCCGCAGGTTACGCCCCTGCCACCGCTGCGTGCGGCGCTCCAGCCATTGAATACCCGCATGCGTACACAGAGCGAAGTTTCGGCAGCACTGACCACTACCGCCGGCCCGGACACGCTGGTGCGCCTGCCGGCAGGTACCATTGTACTGGCCGAAGCGGCGAGCGAAGACCGGTACAGGGTAACGCTTCCTGACGGCAGCTCAGGATATATTTCGGCCGGCCGGCTTAGGTCTGCAAGTGCTCCGCTGCGAAAATTCACAGCAGAAACCGCGGGCCATGAAGTATTTGATCTTCCGCTGCGTACCGCAGCCGTACGTTTCCGCCTGGAACCCGGCGAGCGTGCGGATGTACTGGGAACCTACAAAGGTTATATCCTGATCTCAAACAAAAACCAGGAAACGGGCTGGGTTCCTGCCCCAGCCAGGCTAAGCCGGTAAATTGCTTTCTGAACGGGTACAGCATAAGTTATGAAACAAAAACAGGCTGATTTTTTTGACCAGGTGTACGCTGTGGTTCAATGTATCCCTGCCGGGCGGGTAAGCACCTATGGCGCCATCGCCAGGGCGCTTGGCGCTGCACGTTCATCCAGACTCGTCGGTACCGCGCTGATCATGGCCCACGACCCCAGGCTATCCATTCCCGTTCACCGTGTTGTAAACCGCAACGGACTGTTAACGGGTAAACAACACTACGGCTCGCCAAGCGAAATGCAGGAACGGCTGGAAGCAGAGGGCATTGTTGTTCTCGAAGACCAGGTGCAACGCTTTGACCAGGTATTCTGGGACCCGGGCGAACATCTTTAAAAAGGTTCGGGTACGGCAACGACATGTCGTGCAGAAGTCCCGGAAATCTTTAAACAAGATTGCCGGGAGAACTGTTCCACGATGAAAATTGACTACTATGAAACAGATGAATGTTCCCGAAGACATGAAAGTGACGGTTGATTTTCAGGCCGCCGGAATTTCCGGGAAGGTCCGGGAGCTGCAGCCGCTGGTTTTCAAAGACCAGGATGGTTACCGTTGCCTGCTCGGCCCCGATCTTGAGACTGGTGTGGTGGGTTCGGGCGAAACGGTCGATGCGGCAATAGCCGACTGGACCAGAAACCTGGACGAACGCCTGGCCAGCGGAGACCGGAACGACGAGCTCGGCCTTTACATTACCGAAATGTTAAAAATGAGCAACAAGGATGTGTGGTAACCGCAGGTAACATGGCTTCAGATCGCCAGACCAAAACACCGTGAACAACATGGATCAGGGAGAACTTTATATTGGCACTTCGGGCTGGAGTTACAAACATTGGAAGGGTACTTTTTATCCTGAAAAACTACCGGCCTCAAAACAACTGGACTTTTACCTCAGGCACTACAATGCAGTCGAACTGAACGGCAGTTTCTACCGCCTGCCAAGTGCAGAGACCATTGAAAACTGGATGAGCCGCTTCCCCGAGGGATTCAAGGTCTGCGCCAAGGCCAACCGTTTTACCTCTCACCTGAAAAAACTTCACGATCCTGAGATCACATTTGAACGATTTTTTAGCGTATTTGATTCAATGATTGCTTTCATGGGGCCTATATTGGTGCAACTGCCGGCCAACCTGGCTTTTCATGAAGAGGTCGCTGAGAATTTTTATAAGGTACTTTCCCGAACTTATTCGGCTTACCGCTTCGCCATAGAGGTCAGGCACCCCACCTGGTTTACGCCCCAGAGTATCGGCCTGATGAAGCAATACGGTGTTACGCTGGTCATTGCCCAGTCCAGCCAGTTTCCTTACCACGAGGAAATTACCGCAAGAGATGTCTACCTGCGGCTGCACGGACCGGGTAAGTTATACGATTCTTCTTACAGCAGCAAAGAATTGGCAGATTTTGCGGCGCGGATACGCGAATGGCGGCAGTCCGGGCATGATGTATGGGTATTTTTTAACAATGACGTGCATACCTATGCGATCGACAACGCCAACACCCTGCGCAAAATGCTGGGGGTCGGCACCTGAGGCTGCGACGGGTAGGTTCCCCCGCAAGAGATTTGACAGCAAACAGCGCAGCTTGTCCGAAAATTTATATTTTTACTGCGTGAAACTGTTCTCGCTGCTTCTGGCCTTTTTTGTCTTAGCCCTTACGGTGACGCCCTGCTGCGTGCCCGATGTGCCTGAAGGAGATCTGCATGAAACAGTTGTCATGAAAAGCAAAGGCTGTAACGAACTGGGCGGCGATTGCTGCAGCACTTGTTCCCCGTTTTATGTCTGCTGCAGCGGCGCGGGGCTTGCCACAACGGCACAACAAAGCGCAGATGTGTTCAGGTTGCCTCTTGCCGTAAACCACCGCACGGCCTATGTGACCCCAAATCTTCCACTCGTTCCCATGTCGATCTGGCAGCCGCCGCAACTTGGTTAAGTTCAGTATCGGTCTCTTCAGACCCCATTTATTGAAATTACCCTTGATCCATTCAAATGAAAAATTTTATAGGGGCCCTGGTGTTGCTGTTGTTATCTTCAGCTGCCCTTGCCCAGCATACATATAAGGCGGTCGTCAAAGACGCCAAAACCCACGAGCCGCTTAGCGGCGTAACCGTAGCGGTCCCGGAACAAAACAAGACCGCGAAATCTGACCATACAGGCCTGGTTGTCCTCGACGGAATCCTGCCAGGAAAACAGGCGGTTCGCCACAGCCACATTGGCTACACAACCCGCACAGACAGCCTGCTGTTTCCGCTGGAAAACGACGTCACTATCGAGGTACTTCTGGAGCCTGCCGAAACAGGCGAGGAGCTGGAAGAGGTGGTTGTATCAACGACCCGCAGCAGCCGCACCATCAGCAACATTCCCACCCGGGTAGAGGTTATTGCCGGTGAAGAACTGGACGAAAAAGCGAACATGAAACCCGGCGATATCCGCATGGTACTTGCCGAAAGTACCGGAATCCAGACGCAGCAGACTTCGGCTACCAGCGCCAATGCCAGTATTCGCATTCAGGGGCTGGACGGCAGATACACCCAGATCATCCGCGATGGCTTCCCGCTGTATTCCGGTTTTTCGGGCGGCCTTGGTCTGCTGCAGATTGCGCCGCTGGATCTTCAGCAGGTAGAGGTCGTTAAAGGTTCTTCATCCACACTCTACGGTGGTGGGGCCATTGCCGGCCTGGTTAACCTCGTATCGAAAAAACCTACCACAACGCGGCAGCTTAACTTTCTTTTAAACGGCACATCAGCACTTGGCCTGGATGCAAGCGTCTTCTATGCACATAAACCAGGTAAAGCCGGTCTCACCGTCTACGGCGCCTACAACAAAGGCAGTGCCTATGACCCATTCAACACCGGTTTTACGGCAATCCCAAAATTTGACCGGTTCACGCTCAATCCGCGGGTGTTCCTGACGCTGGGCGACAAGACAGCACTCTCGGCGGGCATTACGGCAATGACCGAAAAGAGACTCGGGGGCAACCCCGACTATGTGAAGGGTAAAGCGACAACCGGTCCCGCCTATTTCGAGGAAAACAAAACCGGGCGGTACAACAGCCAGGTCGAACTTGAACACCGGACAAGCGATGCTGAGAAACTGGTGTTCAAAAACTCGGTTGGTTATTACGACCGCAGCATCGGTTTGCGCGATTACAGTTTTTCCGGCCAGCAGGTCTCATCTTTCAGCGAGGCCAGTTACAACCGCAATGGGCGGAAAGCAGACTGGGCAGGCGGGCTGAACTTTGTTACCGAAAATTTCCGGGAAGACCCGCATGGAAATGCCGCCCTGAGAAGTTACGATTTTAAAACGTTCGGCGTCTTTGCGCAAAACACCTGGAACCTGTCTGAGGCCGTGAACGTAGAATCAGGCATTCGCGGCGATTATCACAACGCGTACGGTTTTTTCTTCCTGCCACGGCTTTCAGCCTTGTGGAAAATAAACAAACACTTTTCAACCCGTCTGGGCGGTGGTTTCGGGTATAAAGCGCCAACCGTATTTACCGAAGACGCCGAACGCATCCAATTCAGAAATGTATTGCCCATTGATGTTTCGGCAACTGAGGCCGAACGTTCTTACGGTGCCAACTACGATATCAATTATCAGACAGTGTTGTTCGATGACGCTGTAGGCCTGAGCCTTAACCAAATGTTCTTCTACACGCGGATAGATCGGCCGATCATGCTCGTTTCGGCACCGGGCGGGAATCTCAACTATGTACAGCCGGACGCACATATGGATACCCGGGGGCTGGAAACCAATGCAAAGGTTACGTTTGGCGATTTCAAACTTTTTGTAGGCTACACGCTTGCAGATGTGAGTTACCATCAGGGTGCTGTGAATACGGCATATCCGCTGGTTTCGCGGCACCGGCTAAACAATGTGCTGATGTATGAAATAGAAGACGAGTGGAAAATAGGCGCTGAAGCCTATTATTTTAGCAGACAGCAGCTAAATGACGGCGCCACTGGCCGTAGCTACTGGACCACCGGTTTTATGGTAGAAAAGTTATGGGAGAGATGTTCGGTATTTATCAATTTTGAGAATTTCACCAATACCAGTCAGACCCGGTTTGACAGCATTTATACCGGCAGTCTGACCAATCCAGTGTTCAGGGATATCTATGCTCCTGTCGATGGTTTTGTGGTGAATGGCGGCGTCAAACTGCGGCTTTAAAGGCCATAACGCGTGTTCGGCGCGACTTACTTAACCTAAAATCGCGCCGCGCATGCCGACATGATGGCCCTTAATGGCTGCCAGCCAACAGCCGGTCGTTCAGGTCTGCACCCCATTCGGTGACAGGCAGAGCCACCGGCTGTTCTCTTGGGAGGCTGAATGAGAATACTGATCCCTTGCCTTGTTCGCTCCGCACGGTCAGCTCCCCATGGTGCCGGTCAATGATCTGTTTAGTCAGGTACAGCCCTAATCCAAGTCCGCTGAAACGGGTAGCCTGTTCTGAACGATAAAACCGCGAAAAAATCTTCTTTTGTTCATCAGGAGAAAGACCGATACCCTGGTCTTCAATGTGAAACGCAACCTGTTCAGCATTTTCTTCCAGCATCACCCGAATACTTTGGGCATTTGGTGAATACTTGATTGCATTGCCCACAAGATTAACCAGGGCCTGCTCCATCCGTTGCCGGTCGGCTTGAATAACGACCGGTCCGTCGGGGATACTAGCTATGATTTCATGCGACTGGCTCGTGTGTCTGAACGTATCGATCACATCGGCCAGCAGGGCGCGAATATCCAGTTCTTCCAGGTTAAAGACCAGTTTGCCAGCTTCGATCTTAGACATATCAAGCATATCGGCAATGAGCGAGTTTAGCTTTTCAACCTGGCTAAGACATTTGTTCAGGAACAGGGAGTCGGCCTGCCCGGCATGATTCCGGGCCAGTACCTGCAGGTAACCTTTAATGGAAGTGAGGGGTGTTTTAAGTTCATGACTGGCCAGGGCAACGAATTCATCCTTTTTTTCACTGAGTAGCTGCAGTTCTTCAAACAGTCTCGATCTTTCAATGGCTACTGCGGCCTGGGAAGCGATGCTGCCGACTATGTCTTCATGATCGGCCGTGAAAACGGCGGGCTCAGGATGACCAAAAATTAATCCACCGATCAGCTGACCTGATCCGGACACCACCGGGACAGTTAACAAACTGGCCGGTTTCAGCTCCATGCCCGCAAAGGCCAGTTCCGGCATCTGCCTGCTGTACTCAGGGTGACTGCCAAGATTGTCAAGGCGCACGCTCACCGGCTCGCTGAACATTTGCTGAAAGAAAGCCTTGTCGGCGGCAGCCAGTACCGGGCCAGGCGCAGCGGCTGTACCTGATAACGCATACAGTGAAAGCGACTCGCCTTCCTCATTCATCGTATTATACAGAAAAGCGCCGAAGGTTGCGCCGGTTATTTTTTTCGTCGCATCGGTTACACGCTGTAAGATCGTCTGGATATCGAGCTTTTCTGATATACTCTTGCCGATTGAATTCAGCATTTCCATGTTCTCTGCATATCTCTTCAGCAAATCCTGCGACCGTACCTGCTCGGTTACGTCGCGTGCTACTTTCGAAGCGCCGATGATCTGGCCTTTCAGGTCTCTTATAGGTGAAACGGTCAGTGAAATCGGAATTTCATAGCCCGCTTTATGAAGACGGATGGTCTGGAAATGGTCTACCCGCCTGCCGTTCTTGATGTTGTCTATAATGTGTTCTTCTTCATGAAGCCTTGACTCGGGAATCAGTATGGTGATGGATTTGCCTACCGTTTCGGCTTCTGAATAACCAAAAATGCGTTGGGCCCCTGCATTCCAGCTGGTTATCGTGCCATCCAATCTTTTGCTGATGATGGCATCGTCAGAAGATTCGACAATTGCCGCCAGCATGGCTTGTTTTGAAGCGGCATCTTGCCTGTCACTGATATCGCGCGCCACTTTCGAAGCGCCGACAATTTCGCCCCGCCGGTTTTTGATCGGCGAAACCGTTAGCGAAATCGGAATCTGCTGTCCGTCACGCCGGACGCGCTGCGTTTCGAAGTGATCTATCTTTTCACCTTTCCTGATGCTCGATAAGATCTGGTCTTCTTCAGTCAGCCGGTTTCTGGGAATCAGCATGGTAATTGATTTACCGACTGCTTCCTGTTCCGTATAACCGAAAACGCGCTCTGCACCATGGTTCCAGCTGCGAATGGTACCATCCAGATCTTTGCTGATAATGGCGTCGTCTGATGATTCGACGATGGCCGAAAGCAGTGCATTGCGGCGGTCATAATCGTAATTCTCTGTAACATCAAGCAAGGTGATGAAGGCTCCCGGCGTTTCTCCCGCCTGGCCCGGCAGTGGCCGGATATACATTTTCAGGTGCCTTACCTGCCCGTCAGGACGCGCGATCGATATGTGCTCAGAATCGCTCGCAATGCCCGATTGTATCGTCGGCAATACCGCCGTTCCGCCAGCAGCTATTTCACGTCCCGCACTGTCATACATCTTCAGCGCCCCGCTCCAGAAATCTTTGTCCGGATCGGGCTCGCGGCCCCAGAGTTCTGCCGCCGCTACGTTATAAAAAGTGATCCTGCCATCGCCGTCACATGTGTACATGGCAAAAGGCGAATCTTTGATCATATTCATGTATTCAATCACTGCCGTTCTGTTAAATTGAATGGATGAATTCCTGTTTATTCATAAACACTGGTTATCGTCTTTTCAACGCACCCCTAAAATACTAATAATATTGTCTTGTTTATTCCGAAATGGAATATTCACTGATAATTGCAAACCTGCGTCAACCAGATTCCCGTCTGGCATCCCCTCCCGGCTGCTGCCAGTCGCCGGCATGATCAAATCTCATGAAATAAATAAAGCACACTATCCCTCGTGGCGCTTCTATTTCCCCATCTAGCAGGCATAATGGCTGCTTTGCTCCACCCGTTATGTAGGGTGAACAGCTGCTGCTTCAGCCCGTGCCTTGCCCCAGCTTTTGCGGCACAAACATAAACAAAACAGCGACGCTTGGTAATAAAAGAATCGAAATAATGATATACGGGCACATAAAGCAGTATCTGACACAATAAGACACGTATTATCCACCGGGTCTTATCAGCTGGAAACCGCTCCCGGGCCATGCTCAATGCGGTAACCTATATCGGCTCAGGCAGCAGGTTGCTGCTGGTTTGATCACGATGACTGCCAGTGTAGCGTTATGCCTGGTCTGCTCGTATGGGTTATTAGTTTAACCATTCAACCTCAGACCATTATGAATACCATCATCTCTTTCCCGCCGTCACGTAAAGTGAAAATTGCCGGCCGGCTGCTGCTTGTCTTTGCCCTATGCGCACTGTCATTTGCTTATTCCTGCAAAAAACCCCTGGACGAACAGGAGGTGCAGCTTAGTGAAAACCTGCTCAAAAGCCAAAAAAAGTACTCAAAACTAACCGGATCAAGAACAGAGTCCGGTGGTACTTTCGACCTCACCGACATTCAGCGGGAGGGTAACCTGCTAAACATTGCCGTAAAAGGAGGCTGCAATGCGGCTGACTTTGAAGTGGTTTGGGACGGACACATCCTGCTGAGTTATCCGGCACAGGTTAAGCTAGTGGTGCACAACCGCGCCACTGAGACCTGCGGCACCGACCGTACATTTAACATTCAGATCGACCTCAGCAAAATCATCGAAAATCCTGATCCGAAAGACTATGTATTTCATGTCGCCAACGGATCGGTTAAACGGGATAAATCGCTTAACCCAGATGGGTCGGTAACATCCCGTTAAACGATCTACGGGCTGCGGGAGCCAGCCCTTACGCCGGTATCCGGTTCGCTTTAGTTTATGTGGTTAATAACCAGGTCTTGCACCTGGTTATTTTTTTAGTGCCGCGCCGGATGTCATCTGAATGCACATCTTTTGATTGTCCTTGGGCCGGTTGCCGTGCCCGCATGCTTGGGCAAAACGTAAAGATTCTGGTTCTTCACTTATTTCAATGCAAGTGGCCTGACTTCGCTGACCAGCGAGATCAATAGTTTTCCGGGCTCTTCCAACGGTATCAGGTGCGCCGATCGTTCAAACCATATTGCTTTTTTCTTCGGTGCAGCAACCTGATCAAGCCATGCCGCCGGCGGTTGCGATGGAGTTGTATAGTCGTGCCGGCCCATAAACATAAACACAGGTATGGGAAATCTTTTAACGGGCTTAAAATCAACCCTCAGGAATTCGGGCATCACCCGGTCCAGGGTGTATAAACTTCCGGCGCCGATCGCGTTCACGTCTTCAGCGGTATAATCGGGCGAAAGCAGCGGCAAATTGAAAAAAAAGAATGAGTCATTGCGGTAGGCAGACAAACCGCCGTAATACTGCGGCCAGGTTCTGGCAATAATGATGCGTTCGCGTGTTACCGGCTGGTTGCCGGGGTATGGTGCAATCGAGTTAAGCGCATCAATGGCCTTCTTGTTCTGGTGTTTTTTTGCCTGCTGCAGTCCGTACTGAAAACTCAGGCGCTCATTGTCCATGGTGTTGATCACCTGCCCGATGCCAACATAGGCATAAAAAAGGTCCGGACGTTTTAACGCTGCTTTCATACCCACAATGGTACCCCAGCTGTGGCCGATCAGGATCAGTTTACGCTTGCCGTATTTTTTAAGAAGATGCCCTGCCAGCTCAATTGCATCATCGGCATAGCGTTCAATGGTCAGGGAACTGCCCAGCCCGGCCGTATCGTTAGCTGCATAGGTTTTTCCGCTCGCGCGCTGGTCATAGTTCACAAAAGTAAAGTACTCTTCCATGGGTCGCTGAAAGCTCCAGGCCAATGGCGACATCGGCGAAGCAGGTCCGCCATGAACAAACAAGACGATTGGATTTTCCCGGTCCTGGCCGCGCACATAAATCCACTGCCTCATGTTGCCAAGGCTGAGCTGGTACTTTTCCTGTACGCCTCCAGGGGCCACAATAGAATCGAGATCGGCAATGATCTTTTTTGCTTCGCGGTTTTCCTCTGCTTGTCCTGTTCCCTGAGCCAAGCCCATGCGGCAGCAGATGAAGAGTGCGAGGACAGCGATGAGACTGTTTTTTTTCATGCGGTTTAGACTTTACCGGAG
Source organism: Pedobacter yulinensis (assembly GCF_003029735.1). Taxonomy (GTDB): domain Bacteria; phylum Bacteroidota; class Bacteroidia; order Sphingobacteriales; family Sphingobacteriaceae; genus Pedobacter; species Pedobacter yulinensis. The sequence goes on along the minus strand of NZ_KZ686269.1, from coordinate 315,673 downwards.
AAAGGCCGGGTTGCCGGATATAAATCTAGTTAATACCAGGCTACGTATCAATTAATTACGCTGTTCAACCTGTTCAGAATGAGAGGACACGCGTCCGGGGACCCTTCTGGCATGCGACCGGATCAAGGGACTCATGTCTTGAGGCTTCCCTTGCAAAAATTGCCTGAGGGACGTAAGTAGAACCGGTGAAAATTGCCACACCCAACCCGACAAGCGGCTTCGCGCCGTTGTCAGAATCTTGATTTTGTGAACTGCAGAACACCGGCGGATATGCGCGGCATATCCAATGACATACGCTGCAACAGTTACGCAGTCGGATAGCTGCACAGTCCGGTGCTTGGTTTTTGTTACCACGACGAATCCGAATTTAGGGCTTGAGCTGCAGGCAAACGTTTTCCGGCCGGCTCCGGCCGGATCAACCTGTTGCGTCTTCCGCATTCTCGCCGGCCGGTTCCCAGAGTTCGATGATGTTGCCCTCGGGATCGAGCACGTGGATGAACTTGCCATACTCATAGCTGGTAATTTCGTCGACGATGGCTACCTGGTCTTTTTTCAGTTCTTCGACCAGGGCGGTCAGGTCATCGACCCGGTAATTGATCATAAAGGGTTTTGACGAAGGATCAAAATACGCTGTATCCTGCGGAAACGTCGCCCAGGCAGTGCTTCCTGTTTGCCCGGGGTTCGCGGCATCCCGCCATTCGAAAGTCGCACCGTATGGCCCGACGGGAATACCGAGGTTCCTTGCATACCAGTCATTCATGGCTTTCGGATCGCTGCATTTAAAGAATACGCCGCCCAGCCCTGTTACCTTTTTCATAAGTGATTTTCATTTTTGACAGTTTCTAATGCGCTGCACCTCAATACATCGGGTGCAGCGCCGCACTTTTTTCCTGAATTCTGTAAACAAGGTCTGCCTATTTCGGCATATTTCCAAATCAGCTGTGTGTACAGGAGGGCATGTTATTTCGCCTGCTTAAACAGGCCGAACGCTGCTAACGTTGGGTTAAGCCTGGAAGAAAGAATGCTGATCCTGACGCGGTCTGTGGTAACCGGCGCAAAGGTGAGCAGCCGTTTGTACCCAACCGTTGTGCCGCTGGTGAGTTCTGTCCATTTCCCTTTATCAAGATAGTGCACTGCAAACTTTTCAATCCGCTGCCCCACGGCTATATTTTCCTGCATCATCACCACATCAAAAGTACGGGCAACAGGCAGTTTAAAGTCGAGCACCGCCGCCGTGTCGGTTCCGGCGGTCGTCCAATATGTGGAATAACGACTGTCGAGCAGGGCCTTTGTGTTTTTTCCATTTGGCGAGCTGATCTTGGCACCGGCAGCCAGATTCGTTTTAAAAGTTGCCGTGCGCAGCCGCGCCCATTCCAGCAAAGAGGCTTCATCGCTTTTGCTGATCAGTCCCCGGGTGTCTGGCGGGATGTTGAGCAACAGCACCCCGTTTTTACCTACCGAATTGTAGTAAATGTCCAGCAGTTTTTCGGGCGACTTGACCTTACTGTCTTCGGCGGGATGGTAAAACCAGCCCGGGCGGATTGAGACATCCGTTTCGGCCGGATACCACACCAGGCCTTTCGCGCCAATAAGCTTGTCCCGGCTGCCAATGTCTTTTCCCTTGATGAAACCAGACGGTTTGGTGTTCATTTCTTTTTGCGAATCTGCCGAAATCAGGTCCTGCGACAAGTTGTTCGCCGGCAACACACTCCATTCGGTATCGCGGCCGTAGCCCGTTTCTGTACCTACCCAGCGAACGTCGGGCCCCATGACAGCAATGGTGGCCTGTGGCTGCAGTTTCCTGATGTGCGCATACCAGCGGTCAAAATCATATTCTTGTTTTTTACCGTTGGGGCCTTCCCCGTTCGCGCCGTCAAACCAGACCTCATCTACCTTGCCATAACCGGTCAGCAACTCGGTCAGCTGGTCTATAAAAAGATCGTTGTAGGCGGGGGTGCCGTAAACGGCTGCGTTCATGTCCCATGGGGAGAGGTAAATGCCAAAGCCCATGTTGTATTTTTTGCATGCTTCGGCCACTTCCCGGACCACATCGCCATTGCCCGCTTTCCAGGGGCTGCTTTTAACCGAGTGGGCTGTTGTTTTGGTTGGCCAGAGGCAAAACCCATCGTGGTGTTTGGCTGTAAGAATAACCTGCCTGATGCCTGCCGCCCTGGCAATCCGCACCCATTGGTCGGCGTCAAGCTGGCTTGGATTAAAAATTTCAGGGCTTTCTTTTCCCGTTCCCCATTCCCTGTTGGTAAACGTGTTGACTCCGAAATGAAAGAATGCGGTCAGTTCCAGTTTTTGCCATTTCAACTGCCGTGGAGAAGGCGTGATCCGTGCAGCAGTACGGACAATCTCAGCCTCGGTTGCTCCCTGTGGAATAATGGCATAGTTCTGCTGCGCAAAAGTGTTTCCGGAAATAGCCAGCAGTAAGCCGGCGGTCACTTTAGATATAACTTTCATACTAATTCAGTTTACCGGTGGCCGTTAAGATCTGTAATGCATCCTGGTCATCGAACTTATTAATTTCTGCACGTAACTGTTGTTTCAGGCCAGCTGTTATTGCCTGGTATCCAGCTTTGCCATACAGGTTGTGCATTTCCTGCGGATCCTTTTGCAGGTCGTATAGTTCCCAGCCGGAAACCCGTTTGTAGAACCTGATCAGCTTGTACCGTTTTGTACGGATACCGAAATGTGGCGAAACGGAATGTTCCCCGTTTTCATAATAATGGTAATAGAGAACCTGCCGGCCCTTATCCGCTTTGTTTTTTAAGGCAGGCAGCATCGACATGCCCTGCATATCGGCCGGAACATCTATTCCTGCTGCCTGGAGCAGGGTCGGCGCAATGTCAAGGTTCATGACAAAACGGTCAGACACCGAACCGGCAGGGACCTGTCCGGGGTAACGCATCACCATGGGCGTACGGAACGACTCTTCATAAATCCAGCGTTTATCAAACCAGCCGTGTTCGCCCATATAAAAACCCTGGTCAGAGAGGTAAATAACGATGGTGTTTTCGCGCAGGCCATGCGTATCGATGTAATCCATCGTGCGGCCTATATTCCGGTCAAGCGAAGCCGCTGTGCTCAGGTAGTCGCGCATGTAACGCTGAAATTTCCACTCGGTCAGTGCTTTACCTTTCAGGTTAAGCCGCTTCAGCTCGGCTTCGATGGGTTTATAATAACCGTCTATCTTTGCGCGTTGTGCGGCGTTCATCCGGCTGAAACTCGCATCGGCATTTTTGCGTTCATCAGAACCGAACATTTTGAGATCATAGCCCATCAGCATGGTTTTTTCGATAGACATATCCTGTACCGCTGCTGCCTTGCGGTTGTCATAACTGTCGTAAAAGTTGGCTGGCAGCGGGAACTTCTTGTCGTCGAATTTACCGAGGTCGGCGGTATCCGGCAGCCACACACGGTGGGTTGCCTTGTGACCAATGACCAGGCAAAACGGTTTGGATGGATCTCTTTTTTCCAGCCACTGTTCAGATGCATCGGTAACAAGATTGGTCACATAACCTTCCATTTTCTTTTTACTGCCGTCCATCATGTTGAAGTCGGGATTGTAATAATGCCCCTGATCTGGCAGGATCTGCCAGTAGTCGAAACCCTGCGGTTTACTTTCCAGGTGCCATTTGCCGATCCAGGCGGTTTGGTAGCCCCCTCTTTGCAGGCGCTTGGCGAAAGAATCCTGGTCGCCATTAAAGACCGAACTTTCATTGTCCTTGAAGCCGTTCTTGTGGCTGTATTTACCGGTCAGGATTACCGCCCGGCTCGGGCCGCAGATCGAATTGGTCACATATGCCTTGTTAAAACGGACACCCTCCCTGGCAATCCGGTCAATACCCGGCGTCGGCATCATGTTGCTGCCATAAGCCCCGATGGTCTGGTAGGCATGGTCGTCAGAAATGATGATGACAATATTGGGCCGTTTGGTGGCGGTAGCCGCCGGTTGCACCTGGGCGCACAACAGCGAACCCGTGTGCGCTAACAGGATGATCAGAATACTTTTAAACAGGTTCATTTTACTGGTAAATTATCATAAACGAGGGGGACAGCGGTAAACACACTCCGGCCGGCCGCACCCAGCCTTTTGGAATGAAAGTAAAGCTTTTTATTAAACTGCTGCCAGTCTTTTAATGGTTTTGGCGTCCACAGGCTTTCTGACAGGGCAAGCATGCGCGGCAGCGCCATCTCCTCTACGCCCTTCATCGAACCGATAAACTCGGTCCAGATGCAGGCCTGGGCGCCGATGATGAAGGCGGCTTCGGTTGTGTTCAGCTCTGCAGGCACCGGATCATAATCATACACATCTTTCAGTGTATTGATCGAAAATTTAGCGGCGAGCGGCTGCTGGTAGGCCAGCGTATCTGCCTGGTAGCGGTTAAAATAAAGTGGTTTGACGGGCGCCATGACCACCGGGTGGTGCATTTTTGCTGCCTTAATACCGCCTTCCTCGCCTCGCCAGCTCATTACCGTCGCATCAGGAGCGAGACCTCCCTCGAGGATTTCGTCCCAGCCAAGCAACTTTCGGTTATTTGCCGTCAGGAACCGCCCAATGCGTTTTATAAAATAACTCTGAAGGCCGTGCTCGTCTTTCAACCCTTCGGTGCGGATGCGGCGCTGGCAGTTGGTACATTTTTTCCAGCCGGTTTTGTTCACTTCGTCACCACCAATATGAATGTACTGGCCGGGAAAGACATCCATCACCTCCTTCAATACCTGCTGCAGAAATTCAAAGCTGTGCTCTTTGCCTGCGCAGTAGTTGGCGAGCGCCTCGGGCTGACCGCCAAAAGAGCTTCTTACCTCCTGCTGCAAACCTGTACAGGACAATTCGGGATAGGCCGCAAGGGCAGCATCAGAATGGCCCGGCATTTCGATCTCGGGCACAACGGTAACGTTTTTTGCAGCGGCATAACGCACAACCTCGCGCGCCTGTTCCTGCGTGTAATAACCCCCATAACGAAACGTATCAGCCGGCAGTGTCTGCTTGCTTTTGTAAAAAACGCTCCCGGGAATTTCCTTTCGCCAGGCACCAATGCCCGTCAACTTCGGATACTTTTTGATCTCCAGCCGCCAGCCTTCTGAATCGGTCAGGTGCCAGTGAAAGACGTTCATTTTATACATGGCCAGCAGGTCAATGTAACTTTTCACCGCCTCGACAGAGAAAAAATGCCGGCTTACATCGAGCATCATGCCCCGCCATTTAAAGCGGGGATAATCGGTAATGTTGAGCAGCGGCAGCCGGATGGCTTCGTTGGTACGGTTTGCAGGCATCAGCTGGAAGAGCGTTTGGAGGGCATAAAAAGCGCCCTTATCGCTGTTCGCAGCGACTGTGATGCCCGATGCATCGATGCGCAGGCGATAACCTTCGTCACCAAGCAGCTGATCAGCCCCGATCAGCAGCCTGATCTGACTTTGAGACTTATTGCCTGTATTCTTTAAACGGAACCCTGAAACAGATGCAACAACATTGGTCAGATAAGCTGCCTGCCTGGACAGTGCCCTGTTTTTAGCATCGAAATAGATGCTGGCGTTTTTAGCCAGGATAAAATGACCTTCACCCATTTCCATTCTAACGGGTTCTGGAATGATCTTAACCTGGGCTGAGGCTGTACCGGTCAAGTGCAAGAACAGGCAACCGAACAGGATCGTGTGAAAGGCTTTTGTTATTCTCATAAATGCTGTTACGGACCTAGTAGCCATAATTCTGCTGATCTGCCGACAGGCCTTCGTTGGTATTCAGTTCATTTTGGGGAATGGGCAGCAGCAGGTTCTTCCGCAGTAATTCAGGGCTGTTAGGCAGCATCCGCTCCCTGAATGGGGTATTGTTGTTGCTGGCCGCAGCCGAAGCGACAAACGCCTTGGTCAGGTGGTGGTTGTTGTGCCGGTCTACCACCAGTTTCAGGTAGTCAACCCCGCGACGCCGTACATCGACATACATTTCATACTCCCCTGCCAGCTCGAACAGCCGTTCGTTAAAGATCAGGGTTCGCAGCTCATTCTGCGGAACAGCGGCAGTCAGGTTTTTCGGATAAACGGAAGGCGTTGTTCCCGAGTTGCGCGCGCGGGTCAGGACCAGGTTCATATACTCGCGGGCCTTCGCGTTGTTGTTCAGTTCATTTTCCACTTCTGCCATGAGCAGCAGAAAATCCGCATACCGGAAAATCATCGCGTGTTTGTTGCTGTTCTGGGCAGTCGAGTTGACATCCATGGCCTTGATAAAATAGGGCCAGCCCTGGTGGTCGCCGTTTCGGTCTACATAGGCGGCCTTCATTGCCGGTGAAATTTCATCCACTTTCGGGTTGGTAGGATCGGCCAGTGCCGCATAGCGAACCGAATCAATGGCCGTTGCATTCACACCCCCCGGACCGGAAAGATATGGATACGAGAACATGCGGAAGTTGTTTGTCTTCGACTGCACATAGGTTGCGGCGATGCTCAGCTTCAGCCGCGGATCATCCGGATAGGTACCCCTGAACTGATCGTAAAACGCCTTCGATACCTTCACGCGGCCCCAGCTGATGCCAGTTGTGGTGTTAGACGGTGCAAAGAGCCAGTTTCCCCGGTTGCCTACATAGGTTGATACCGAAGAAAAGTTCAGCTGGAAGATCGACTCCGGTGAATTGCTCACGCTGTTGGCAAAGAGCGATCCGAATTTTGGGGCAAGCGCATAATTACCCTGTTCAATGACCCGGTCGCCCATTTGTTTGGCCTTTGCCCAGTAAGGAGAAGTGCTCACGTTCTCCTGGCTGCCAAGCATCCAGTACAATTTGGCAAGGTAGGCGAACGCGGCATATTTAGTCGCTTTCCCTGCTGCGGCGGCACCCAATTGTTCTTTTGTGGCCAGGTTTTCGGCAGCTTCAAGCCAGTCCTTTTCAACCTGGGCATACACCTCCTGGCGTGTTGCCCTGCCTTTAGCGATACTGGCCGATGTTGTCGGCTCCAGGCGCAGCGGTACACCGCCAAATACGTTAGCCAGGTTGAAATAACATAAGGCGCGTAAAAATTTGGCTTCGGCAATGGCCTGTTTCTTATAGGCCGTGCCGAGCTGGCTTTGCTCCAGGCTGCTGATGAAGTAATTGCATTCGCCGATCACTTTGTACCAGCCCGACCAGATCATCGACACGGTACCGTTTGTGGCTGGTACATTCAGCGAAGCAAACATGTCCTGATCCTGGCCGTTGGTCTGTGCCCAGCCCAGGCCAGAGCCTCCAACCATGATTTCCGGCACTCCCTGACCATAGGCATTGTATGTGGTCATGTATCCATAGCAGCCTGCCAGTGCCAGGTTGGCTGTGCTTTCTGTTTCAAATGCGGTTTTGCTGTTGATCGAATACCGGGGGTCTTCGTCGAGGGCTTTTTTGCAGGAAGCCGACGTGAGGGCCAGGGCCACCAGGCCCATGTATGTGATGCGTGTTAAATTTTTCATGACAATCGTTAAAAAGTAATGTTAAGACCCAATACGAACTGGCGGGGATTTGAAAAGGAGTTCAGGTCGATACTCGGCCTCAGGCCATCGAAAGGGAACGTTCTCATCTCCGGATCATAACCGGAATAATCAGTGATCAGAAAAGCGTTTTTTACCGAAGCGAACATGTTCACGTTCCCGAGTTTATTGTTAAAGGTTTTGCCGGGCAGCGTATAAGCAAGGGTAATGTCACTGCAGCGCAGAAAACTTGCGTCTTCGACATACCGGTCGTAAATGACATTCTGCAGTACGCTGTTGATACCAGGATACAGGTTCGAGGGTGCCGATGGCCGCCAGGCACCCAGGTAAGCAGCACTGATCATGTTACCGGTTTGCTGTGAGGGCGTCTGCTCGTAGCGCACATTGCCATTTAATACATCTCCGCCGCTTACTCCGTAAAATGATGCCGAGAACCGAAGCCGTTTGTACTCCAGGGCCGTCTGAAAACCGTAGTTGAAATCTGGGTTCGGGTCGCCGATAATGGTCCTGTCATTTACATTGATGACGCCATCGCCATTAACATCTACAACTTTGATGTTCCCTGCCGACTGGTTGAAAATGCTTGAAGCAGGAACCGTCTCCCCGGCCTGAATGATACCGTTGGTCTTGTAACCAAAGAAAAGACCCGGTGCTTTGCCCATGATGAAGATGTTCGCGGGACCGAAATGGTCGCCGATCGAATTGCCCAGGTAAGCCCTGTACATCTCGCTGCCAAACTGCGTTACCGGCAGGCCGAGTTCGATGATTCTGGCCCTGTTGATTCCGATGTTTCCTGAAATGCTCCAGTTGAAGTCCTCATTCCTGATCAGCTCTGAAGAAAGTGACAGTTCAATCCCGCGGTTGCTGAGTGCGCCCTGGTTCATCGTGATGGCGCCAAAAGCGGTTGAGCTTGGCAGGTTTTTTTCAATCAGCAGGTCGCTGGTCTCTTTATAATAGGCGTCGAGCGTTCCGGTGAGCCTGCCCTTCCAGAATCCGAAATCGATACCGGCATTGTAAGCGGTCGTCGTTTCCCACTTCAGGTCGCTGTTCTGCAGGTTGCTGACGGCAATGGCCATTGCCCTGACGCCCATAGCGGTAGCGTAATCAATGGTTTGGCTGTAGTTGTAAAAACTGTTGTAGGGCGAGATCGACTGGCTGCCGGTTTTGCCGTAGCCAAGGCGCACCTTAAGTTGGTCCAACCAGCTCGCTTCTTTGAGCCAGGCTTCCTGGTCTGCCCGCCAGGCCAGCGCAAAAGAAGGGAACAGGGCCCAGCGGTTCTCTTTTTTGAATTTGCTGCTGCCATCAGCCCTCGCGGTTATTGTAGCCAGGTATTTGCCGTCAAGAAATGACAGGTTTAACCTGGTCAGGTAAGACAGGAGCTGGTAGTCACGCTGCATCGGCTGCAGTTCGTTGATGATCGAGGCCATGTGAAGCCCATTGGTGCGCAGGTTCTTAAACTGGAAATTGGTTCCGGTGGTTGAATGGCTCAGCCAGTTGTAGTCATCGTAAGTAACACCTACTGTCGCGTTCACCGTAACGAGCTTTTTGATTTCGCCTGTGTAGTTGACCAGGTTTTCCAGGGTGTAATTATTGTTGTTCAGTTTGCTAAGTCCGAGAAGCCCGTTATTATTTAGTCCCTGAAATAACTGCACGCCATACCACCGCGCACGGTCCTGGATCATTATGTTTCCACCTCCGCGCACGTTATAAGAAAAATTCCTGGAAATTTTCCAGGTTAGATCTGCGGCTGCCCGCGCGGATTTTTCGTCGGTCAGGTCATCATAATCGTTGAGCCATGACAGCGTTGTCGTCCTATTTTCTTCGTTATTGAGCAGAAAGGGATCGTCGGCCGGAATTTCGAAGGGCGCAGAATCGATTGCCGTTCTGGAAATGGAGCCAGTTGCTCCACCGCGCGAGTTGCCCCCGCTCATCATGTTGTTCTTTTTCAGGGCACCGCTTAACGAAGCATTGAAGGTAAGTTTCGGAGACAGGTTGCCGCTCAGGTTGAGCCGCATACCCGTTTGTTTCAAACCTGTTTGCTTCACGAGACCCTGTATATCTTTGTGGTCTGCCGACAGGTAATATTTAAGTTTGCTTTCGCCGCCGCTTACCGAGAGTTCATAATTCTGGGAGAACGCATTTCTGTAAATTTCTTTTTGCCAGTTCCGCTCTGTGACCGCGCGGAATGTAGCGGGATTGGCGGCATCATATATTTGACCCGAAAACACGTACCGCGTCTCGTCGCCAACCTGGTAAAATTGCTTTTCGGCCGTGCCGGCGCGTTCATTGCGAAAAGCGGCATATTCTGACAGGCTTAGCATATCACGCAGGTTCGTAGCCTGCGCCGTAGTAAAATTCGTCCGGAGATTGATGGCTGGCTTACCCTGTTTGCCTTTTTTAGTCGTAATGATGATGACACCATTGGCACCCCTCGACCCATAGATTGCGGTCGCAGAGGCGTCTTTCAGGATTTGAATATCCTCGATATCAGCCGGGCTCAGGCTTGTTAACGGATTTTGCGGGATCTGGAAATCGCCTCCGCCAAGTGCGCTTGCAGGCATTGAGCCTGTAGACGCCTGTGGAATGTTGTCAATGATATACAGCGGCTGGTTGTCGCCCCGGAGTGAGTTGGCACCGCGAATGGTCACGGATGAAGCTGCTCCCGGGGCAGCCACCGACCCTGAAACGGCGACGCCGGCAATTTTGCCCTGCATCAGGTTCTCAACAGATAATGATTTCGATGCATCATTTGCCTCGGGTTTAAGGGAAGCAATGGCGCCCGTCACGTCCGATTTTTTTACGGTTCCGTAACCGATCACGACAACGTTATCCAGGGTGTTGTTCTGCTCGTTTAGCGTAATGTTTACAACAGTTTTGCCGGCAAGCGGAATTTGCTGGGTTTCAAACCCGGTGTAGCTGACCTTTAAAATATCAGTCGCCGCCGCCGACTGGATGCTGAAATTTCCATCGCCATCGGTGGTTGTATAACGGGATGTTCCTACAATCTGCAGGGTTGCGCCGACTACAGCGTTTTTCGTCCCATCTGTTACCTTGCCTTTTACAACACGGGTTTGTGCTGCGGCCAGGTGCGGCAGCAACAACCAAACGGTAAATGCAACAAAATACGATAGCCGGGATAGATGCATGGTAATACTACCTTTCATAATAATTTTATTTGGTTAAAGTCTGTTTGATTGCACGCCGGAAGCGGGGCGCCTCCGGGTGCTTGTTTTCCCTAACCAAATGTAGGGCGGCCGCCAACCGACGGGTGTTCACTCCTGTCTGAAATTGCTCCGAAATTGTCTGAAATTCGATGCAACGCGGCATCGTGATGCCATTTCAGGCAAGCATAAACCTGTTAGCGGTATGTTTACACCCGCCGTTGCTTATCTTTATCTCCTGTAATTATAGACAGCTTGGCAAAATTCAAACTTAGAACAACCTGTTTGTTCCTTGCGCTTTCTTTCCTGTGTTACCTGGCACCGGCCGGGGCCAACCAGGGCTACACATTCAAGCAACTATCGCTGAGCGAAGGATTGACGCAGTCGACTGTACGCTGTATGCTGAACGACCGGAACGGTTTCATCTGGATCGGTACGAAATCGGGCCTGAACCGGTTCGACCGGTACAGCCTGAAAAGTTACGTGTACCGGAAAAATAATCCCAACAGCATTCCGGGCAACCAGATCAGTTTCATCATGGAAGACCGGCGGGGTACCATTTGGGTGGGCACTGAAAATGGCCTGGCCGTTTATGACCCCGTTAAAGACAATTTTAAGGTAATCAGGCATAGAAACCGTCCTTTGTTGGCCCGCTCCGCACTGGAGTTGCCTCATGCCGTTCTGTTCGGCGGCGACGGCACGCTCTATGCGTACGCGTTTGCTGACGGAAAAGTCCGGCCTTTACCTGTTACCATACGCGAAAAAAGCGACGATGCCTTTACAGGCATGAAACTGTGGCATGACCAGACTGTTGTTTTATATACCCGCCGAAATGGAATATGGACGTATGATGCCCGGAACCGCCTGCTTTTACGCTTTACGGCTATCGCCGAAAAGGAAATCATGGCCGTACATGTAGACGAGCGCCAGCAGCTGTGGGTTGCGCCTTACGGGCAGGGTATCAGGGCTTACAGCAGGCAGGGCAAAACGCTTGTTCATTACAACACGCGTAACTCGGCGATCAGCAGCGATGTAGTGCTTGATATCATTGGTCTTAAGGGCCAGTTGTGGATTGCCACTGATGGCGGCGGCATCAATATCTTTGACCTGCAAAGCAGGAATTTTTCGGTCCTCAAACACATACCTGGTAACGCCACGTCCTTTCCTGAAAATTCGATCCTGAGCCTTTACCATGACAAGGAAGACAATCTCTGGGCAGGAAGCGTCAGGGGCGGATTGATTTCCATCCGCAAAGCGTTTATCAACACCTATAAGGATGCCCCCCTGGGCAGCGTTTATGGGCTTAGTGAAAAAACGGTGCTTAGTACCTGTGAAGACAAGTCAGGCGTGTTGTGGGTCGGAACAGACGGCGGGGGCATTAACCGTTTCGATCCTGTTCACTTTACAGTTCGCCACTATCCGGCTACGTTTGGCTTCAAAATCGCATCCGTAACAAACTACGATTCGGACCACCTGCTTATTTCGGCCTTCAGCAAAGGGCTATATCTTTTCAACAAAGCAGCAGGTACAGTACGGCCTTTTCATGATGGGCAGATCAACCCCAGGGGTGCAACCATCCGGTCTTCGGGGATCGCGGTGAATGTAAACAGGGTATCTGAAAACGACCTTTACCTTTTTACGGGCGATATCTTCCACTACAACATTGCTTCAGGTGTTTTTTCAAAGGTTAACTTTAAGCATGACCGGCGCGTTTACAGCTCCCTCCTGAAGATTGCTTCGAACAGGCAATACACTTATTTCTTTAGCTCGTACGGAATTTTTGAGCTGCACCATGCCAGCAACCGGGTCAGGACAATCCTGACCGTTCCGGCCAATGAAAACCCCATTACGGCCGTGGCGAGAGACAGGCGCGGGATTTTCTGGATCGGCAACCGCGACGGACTTATGCGTTTTGATCCGGCAACGAACGTAACGAAGCAGGTGGGAACCAGCCTGTTCGACGAGGTTTCGGCGCTGGTCGCCGACAGTGCGGGTAAGCTCTGGATCGGCGCACAGAACATGGTGTTTCTGTACGTCTCGCAGCAAAACAAATTTGCCGCCTTCGGCGAGTCTGACGGCGTGATCCCAAATGAATTTCTCTTCAAGCCCTCTCTTGTTGCTTCAAGCGGAGACGTATACCTGGGTGGCGTGAAGGGACTCCTGCATATTAAAAAAGACATTCCCTCCGTTACGGCCGACCCACCCGCCATCAGCCTGATGAGCCTTGAACTGAACGGTGTTCCTTTACCGGAAAATGTAAGGGCACAGCCGAATCATATCAGTATTCCATGGAACCACAGCTCTTTGGTGATCAAAGTCATGGCCCGGGAAAAGGACGTTTTCAGAAAAAAAATGTTCCGGTACCAGATCAGCGGTCTGCGCAGCCAGGTCATTGAGACCTACAATCATCAGCTTGCCCTCGGCTCCCTGCCGCCAGGTAACTACCGGATCCTGGTATCCTGCAGCCTGAGAAATGGCGGCTGGAGCAACTATGCAGAAGTGCTTAAGGTTGATGTAAATCCGCCCTGGTTCAGAAGCTTCTGGTTTATTGCTTTGGTTCTGTTTATCGTCGCCGCCGCTGTCGTTCTGCTGTACCGCACCGCCATCGCCAAGAGAGAACGAAAATTGCAATGGGACATGAAGGAACACGAGCAAAAGAGCTATGAGGCCAGGATACGCTTCCTGATTCACATCAGTCATGAACTGAGAACACCCTTAACACTTATTTATTCGCCTTTGCAACGATTGCTTCGCCAGCAAGACATGGACGTAGAACTGAAACGGAAGCTCGCGGGCGTCTACAAACAGGCGGGACACATGAAAGAAATGATCGACATGGTGCTCGATGTGCGGAAAATAGAACTTGGACAGGAACGGTTGAACCTGCAGCGGCTGCAGCTGAACAACTGGGTCAGAAAGATAACCGAGAATTTTGAAACAGAGTTTGAGGACAGGAGGATACGCATGATCTACCGGTTTGACGAATCGATCACCTCAGCTGTTTTTGATGATAAAAAATGTGCGCTGGTTCTGACCAACCTGCTTGCCAACGCTTTAAAATTCAGCGAAGCCAATACGAACCTGACCATCAGCACAGCACAAGCCGGCGGTTTTTTCAGGGTTGCAGTTACCGACGAGGGCATCGGGCTGGACCATGTAGATGTAAACCAGTTGTTCAGGCCGTTTTACCAGGGGGTGCACCATGAACATGGAAGCGGAATTGGCCTTTCTTTTTCGAAAATCCTGGTCGAAATGCACGGCGGACGCATTGGCGCAACACCGAATAAAAACAAGGGCGCAACGTTTTATTTTGAGCTGCCCGCCAGCCTGGAGCCGGATCATGCTTCGGCCGAAATGCCCGCAGCTGCTGTGCGTAACCTCGATGTCATCAGCCAGTCGCCTGTAATTCAACAATTTGAGACGGCCGGCCACACGTTGCTGATCGTCGAAGACCAGTCTGAGCTGCGTACTTTCCTGGTTGAAAGCCTTAAGCCCTATTTTGCTTCAGTCTATGACGCTGCGGACGGGTTGGAGGCACTTGATCTTGTAACCAGCCACGGCCCCGATATCGTGGTAAGCGATGTCATGATGCCTGGAATAGACGGCTTCGAGTTATGCAAACGACTGAAAAATGATATCCAGGTGAGCCACATTCCCATTGTATTGCTGACCACCCAGGGAGACGCGGACAGCCGGAACCTTGGATATAAACTGGGTGCTGACGCCTATGTGGCAAAACCCTTTGAGCTAGATTTCCTGCAAACACTATTGGAAAACCTGCTGAGAAACCGGGAAGCTGTAAAGGCCAGGTATAAAAGTTCAGCGCTGTTTACCGCACCCCAAGACGGAACGTTTAGCCGGGCGGATGAAGAATTTATGCGTAAACTGAATGACCTCATTACGAACAACCTGGATAATGAACAGCTGCATGTGGAGTTTTTAACCGATAAAATGGCCATGAGCCGGGCAACGCTCTATAGCAAACTGAAAAACATAGCCGACATCGGCGTAAACGATTACATCAACAAATTCAGGCTCGAGAAAGCCGCCTACCTGCTGGTACATACTGATAAGAGTATTATGGATATTGCAGACGCTGTGGGCTTTTCGAACCAACGATATTTCAGCACTGTGTTTAAGCAGGTCTACCAAACTACGCCCACTCATTACAGGCAGAAGAACACAGTCAGGCAAGAAAAATAGAAGGGGCCGGAATAGATCCCTAAGCCCCTACCGTGGTTTGGATATAGGTTACTGTTTGTTCAGATAAAAATCGTCTGCATAAGCCGTTCCGGCTTCCGGCTTCGAAATGTAAACGGTGGCCGAGGTTTGCTGCGCCCCGGTCGTGAAGGTAACCAGGCCGTGCTGGTACTTTTTGCCCGCTATCGGGGTTTCTGCCGGAGAACCACCGTAGTTCTTTACCCCGAGCAGCAAGGAAGGACTGCTGGTGTTGGTCCGGACATAGCCTCCAAACGTATAGGTTGTGTTGGGCAGAAGCCCGCCGATGGTCTGCGCTAAAATGGAAGCCCCGCCCTTCAGGCGAACCGCGCGACCTCCGCTACGGGCATGCGCCCTGACGACCTTTGCACCCGCTCCAGCCTGCCAGGGCCCCAGTCCGGCCTGCTCGAAGCCGGGGTTAGGCAGTTCCTGCTGTTTGTACACCCTGACCCAGTCTACCTTCATTTCAAAAGGAAGGTCTGCATTGTTCGCGGGTCCCGGCCAGCCCACAGCGCCGGCCTGGTTTAAAATGATATAAAACGGCCGGTCAAAAGGCCATTGTTTCGAACCCGCTGCAGTTTCCTTTTTGTAGGTATACTGGTGTTCGCCATTCACATAAAATTCAATCGACCCGGGGTTCCAGACAATGCCGTATGTATTGTAATCATCAGCATGGTAAGAAGCCTGGTGCGTAGCAGTACTGGCTCCTTTTTCGTTGGTTACCGCGCTGTTATGGATGGTTTGGTGCACGACATTTTCGTTGTTCACATGTTCCATGATATCGATTTCGCCACTGTTTGGCCAGCCACCATAGGCGGTTGGCAGTTCAGGCATCATCCAGATGGCCGGCCACGAACCCTTGCCTTTGCTGAAGCGTGCCCTGACTTCGATTTTGCCATAACGGATGCTGAACTTTGAGGATGTCATGATGCCGCCCGAATGGTAAGGAACTGCATCGCCGGCAATGATGGCATTGTCCATACGCAGCACCAGGTTGCCTCCGGCCTGGTAAACATAATCAGGCGATGAGGTGAGGTACCTGGTCCAGGCGGCTGATCCCCGCTCGCAATAGGTCCAGCTGCCTGCATTAAACTTGCCGGCCGACCTAAACTCGTCTGAAAACACCAATCGCCAGTCCGCAGCCGCGATCCTGCGGGCCGAGGTGTCGGCGACGGCTAAAAGTTTGCTTGCCCCAGGGCTTGGAAAACCGTTCGAAGCCTTTGCTTCTGAAACGGGGTGTGCGGCGAGCGCAAGGATCAGGCCGGACAGGATTAAAAGTTTTGAACCGTGCATTTGTGTGTGGTTTGGGTACTGCAAGGTAGCACCGGCCGGCGTACAAATGTGTTCGTTTTTGCCTGAAATTGGTTCAAAATAGTCTGAAATGACGGCCGGGGAGACTGCCATGCAGGCGGAATGGGTGCTGCGCCAAACCGGCCCGGCCTGCGCCACTGCCGAAGCGGGTTACCGGGCCATTGTTTAAAAGCTTCGAAGCGGTCTTCCGGGCAGCACAAGCCCGGCTTACATCAGCGTTCCCCTCAACTGGTCAACAGATAGACCAACAGCGCAAACAGCACAAGGCCGATGCAAAGCGGTTTCCAGATCGGTTTTGCACGGTATTTCGTTTCTTTGCCAATGTGGCGTTTCCAGAAGAACTCGTACATCAGCACCACACCAAGGCCGTTGATCAGGAAGGAACCGCCCAGGCCCGGGTTTAGGTCCAGGCTGTTGACTGCCGCGCCCGCAAAGACCGTATACAATAAGCCCACGGCGATGACCAACCAGCCCGATTTTCCGACCGTCCTGCAGTTCGCTGCCAGCATAAATGAGCCGAAAAGCACGGAGAACAAAATTGAAAATGCATAAATGGCTGATTGGGAATAAAACAGTGGGACCTCGGGATCGTCTACAACGTGCTCCTTTACTTCGTTGCTTTCTGCTATAGCAGTTTCCATGCATTCGGCTACGCCGGACGGTAAAACGGCACTGCGTTCCAGAAGAATTGCGTGGGCCAGCCGGACGGCCTCCTCTGTGTGTTTGTCCACATGCTGAATATAGTACAGCAGCTGGGCATCTGACTTCTCCGAAAGCCTGGCTTTGAGTGTGCGCATAGATTGACCAAAACTAAACAATCAATGCCGAAAATCCATACTAAGCAGTTACTGATCAGCCTGCGCAGGCATCTTGGCGTACAGGCCGGCAGACAGCGGTCTGACTTGCAGGGGCTTTTCCTCAGCGGCATGAAGATGAGGTGTTATCGGTTAGCGGGCGTAGGTCTTCCCTGACTGCAGCTGCCTGTGCTTCTGACGAAAATGCCCACATCGGTCGACCCTCTTCTTTTGGTTTACTTATTTTATTAGATTTGGTAAGAGCAAGCGGATGAAAATTTACCGGTCATGTACAGATAGTGAACTGATTAACCTGATCAAAGGATATGACCAGGCCGCATACAAAGAGCTGTACCAGCGTTATTGGTACCTGTTGTATAAGCATGCCAGAAAAATGCTGCACAATGAAGAAGAAGCAAAAGATGTGGTGCAGGACGTATTCACGACGCTGTGGAGCCGCGTGCCGGCCATCGAGATCAATACAGACGTTGCCGGTTATCTCTATGCCGCGACACGCAACAAAATCCTGAATCTTTTTGACCGCGGTCGGGTACAGCAAGTACA
Organism: Pedobacter yulinensis; assembly: GCF_003029735.1. Taxonomy (GTDB): domain Bacteria; phylum Bacteroidota; class Bacteroidia; order Sphingobacteriales; family Sphingobacteriaceae; genus Pedobacter; species Pedobacter yulinensis. The sequence goes on along the minus strand of NZ_KZ686269.1, from coordinate 298,169 downwards.
CCTGAGCACACTGCCCCACCCCATCAGTGCTGCCGAAAGCAAGACCGACTACCTGCTAAGGGAGCGTGAGCTGGCTGCGCTCATCGAGCAGGAAATAGCCAGGTTGCCACAGAAAATGCGCTGTGTTTTTGAATTAAGCCGCAAAGATAACCTGAGCCACAAGGAAATTGCGGCTCAACTCGACATTTCAGACAAAACGGTTAAAAAGCAGATCGTAAAAGCCATCAAAGTGCTGCGGCTCAGGCTCGGACCTTTATATCATTTATTCTCCTTTCTGTAATACGATGGCACCGATCTGTGCGCAGCGGTTCGCCGGGATCCGGCAGGCCGGACTTTTTTTTCATCCGGGGTACTCCCAGGCCCGGACCTCCCTGTCTTACTTTATAACCAAGATCAAAGACCATCGCCTGCATGGAACAAAAAAATTTAGAACAACTCATAGCCAGATACCGTGCAGGCCGCTGTAACGCAGAGGAACGCGCAACCGTAGAGGACTGGTACCTGCAACATGCAAAAAAACAGCGCGATGAGCTGCCCGAATACAACTATGAAACTGTCGAGGCCGAAATTTGGAGCCGGATACAGGCAAAAAACCGCAGGCCGGGTCGCTCCACGGCCTGGTACAAATGGGCGGTTGCCGCGATGGTTGTGGTGGTTGCAGGTCTGGGTGTCTATCGTTTTGACATCGGTCAGGACCGGTTGCGGGCGCCCGGCGATGTGATGCCGGGAAAAACACGCGCTGAGCTGGTCCTCGCCAATGGCGACCGGATCGAATTGGATGCCGCACAAGACGGCCGGCATACAGACGACCTGAAACCGGGGGATGCGGTTCAAGGCTACCGGACCATTGCCACCCCGCGGGGCGGCCAGTATCATTTCCAGCTTCCCGATGGCAGCAGGGTCTGGCTCAATGCTTACTCCTCCCTAACCTTTCCGGCCAGGTTTACCGGCAAAGAGCGCAAGGTTTTATTAAAGGGTGAAGCCTATTTCGAAATCGCGCACAACAAACTGAAGCCTTTTCGCGTACGTACGGCATCGCAGGAGATTGAGGTGCTCGGTACCCGTTTCAACGTTTCGTCTTACCGAGACGAAGGCACCAGCAAAGTCACCTTGCTGCAGGGCAGTATAAAGGTTTCAGAGTATCATTCCCGCCAGATCCGGCTGCTCAGCCCGGGGCAGGAACTCGCCGCATCGCCCGGCGGTACAGTAATTAAGGAGGTCAATGCCCGGGAAGCCATTGACTGGAAGCTCGGGTATTTCAGTTTTCACGACGAAGACATCCGTTCAGTGATGCAAAAGGTCAGCCGCTGGTATGACGTTGATGTTGTTTACCGTGGTCCTGTGCCCGACGGTGGCCTGGAGGGAACCATTTCCAGGTCACAAAATCTTTCGAAAGTACTCGAGATGCTCCAGGCAACAGGCCTTGTACACCTGGAGTTTTCCGCAGGAAAAATTATCGTACGTGCAGCCAATCCCTAACCAAGCCAACGCTAACCAAATATAAACAACTAACTCCCTAACCATGACAACATAAAGAAAGCCCGTATCGAAGTTGGCAGCGGCCAACATGCTTTTTTCAGAAAAAACGCGAAGGTGTTCCAGCACCTTCACGTTTCAAAAGTTTGGGTCATCCCAGCTTGAGACTGAAAATCAACAGCATAGCTAACAATCTATTGTAACCCAAACAAACAAAAGTATGAATTTTAATGCTTTGAACAGCAAGGCCTGTGTTCCGCATGCCCCCATCCGAAAACTCATCTTGATCATGAAGATAACCACACTACTGGTATTTATGGTGTTCTCGCAAATCAGGGCCGAAGTAAACGCCCAGGTCAGCATCTCGATGAAAAATGCCCCCATTAAAAAGGTAATGGACAGTTTTCACAGCCAGACCGGTTATGAATTTCTCTTTGTCAGCGAGCTGCTTGCAGACGCGCAGCCCGTAACGGTCGAACTGAAAAATGCATCAGCCGAGCAGGCGCTCGAAAAGATATTCAGGAACCAACCTTTTACCTATCGGATTATAGACCGCACGATTGTCATCAGGCCGGTATCCGGCAAAGCCGGCGCATCCAAACAAGACAGCTCTTTCAGCCTGAAGGGTCGTGTGTTTGACAGTGCAGAGCCACCGCATGCCCTGGCCGGGGCAAATGTTGCGCTGAAAGGCTCCAGCGTACGGACCAGTACCGATGAAAATGGAAATTTTGAAATTCCGGTCAGGCGTAACCAAATCCTGCTGGTCACGTTTACCGGCTTCAAACCCCGCGAATATGCAGTAACAGGGCCAAAAAACAACATCACAATTTCGCTGGAAGAAGAAGTAACACTTATGAATGAAGTGGTTGTAACAGGCTATGGCGAGCAAAAAGTCAAGACCCTGGCCAGTTCATTCAGTTCGATGAACATCAAAGCAAACGTAAGCAACAAGCCGATCACCCAGCTTTCGCAATCGCTGCAGGGCGGTGTCACGGGCATCACCGTCAGGCAGGGAAGCGGCTTGCCGGGCGGCGACGGCGCGAATATTCTCATTCGGGGCATCTCGACCATTGGGTCAACTTCTCCCCTTGTCCTGGTAGACGGCGTGCCGTTCAACATCAATGATGTGGACCCGAATACGGTTGAATCGATTAACGTCTTAAAAGACGCAGCAGCGGCCTCGGTTTATGGGGCACGAGCGGCCAATGGCGTTATCCTGATCACGACAAAACGGGGTGTCCCGGGAAAGGTGGTCATTGCGTATGATGGCTACGGGGGCTACCAGCGGGCATCCTTTCTTCCCGAGTTTGTCGATGGCCCCACTTACCTGAGGCTCGCCAACGAAGCCAGTATCAATACCGGCGGGGCGCAACTGTATTCAGACGAGTACATCAGCAATACTGCAGCCGGGACCGACCCGCTAAAATATCCGAACACAGACTGGTCAGAATTGATTCTTAAGAAAAACCCGGAGATACACAGCCATTCGCTCGCAGTTTCAGGCGGAAACGAACTGGCCAGGTTTGCCGTATCGGGCAACTACCTGTACCAGGACGGCATTACACCGCTGCGCGATTTTACAAGGTACTCGTTCCGGGCCAATACGGGTGTAACCTTGAGTAAACAGCTGTCCATGCTGCTCGACCTGGTGTTACAAAACGGTGTCAACCAGAGTGAAATAAGCCGGTTTGGTTTTGGCAACCCGCTGTTGCGCGGCGTGTACAGTACGCCACCGAACATAGTACCGAAATACCCCCTTCGCGCCGACGGCCTGCAATCATACGGGAACTTCGGCGACATGCAGAACCCCCTTGCCGAGGTAGAACGCGGCGGCTATGCACGCTACAATTACAACATCGCCAACATCAATTTTCAACCGATCTGGAAAATTACGCCCGAGCTGAAGGCCCGCGGCCAATACCTGTACAAGGTGAACAGCGGCGGCAGCCTCAGCAACCGCGACGTGTACAGTTTTATCGACTATTATACGAACGCACTGCAGTATACCTACTCGTCAATCAAAACGCAGAGCACGAACCGCAACAGCTACAATTATCTCGCCCTTAACCTGGAATACACCAAAGAATTTGACAAGCATTCTGTCTATGCACTTGGGGGCTTCAGCCGCGAATCGTCGGGCATCACCAATTTTGATATCGTTAACCTGGCCTCCTACTTCGTGAAAGCCAACTATGTGTACAATGACCGGTACATTATTGAAGGTACGATCCGCACCGATGGTTCTTCGCGGTTTGGTCCGGGTCAACAATGGGGAGCCTTCCCTTCTGGTGCCATAGGCTGGAACATCGGGAACGAGGATTTCCTAAAAAATTTGAAGTTTGTTCAGAAGTTTAAGCTCCGCGCGTCGTATGGCTTGCTGGGAAATAATGAAAATGCCCAGCTTTATCAGTATCAAAGTTTAATTGACGCCAACAACGGCCGGCAGACCACCCTGGGTAATCCGGCCATTACCTGGGAAACCGTAAAAATGGTTGATATCGGCGCAGACCTGACCCTGTTTAACAACCTGAACATCACCGCAGACTGGTTCGATAAAACGACACAGGACATTTTGCTGAGTCCGGCGCTGCCCCTTTCGTCAGGTTTTGGCCTGACCGTTCCGGTTAACTCGGGGAGTGTGAAAAATACCGGCTGGGAGCTGGCGCTGAACTATACGCATGCCTTTGCCAACGACTTTAACCTGAGCGCCGGCGGCGGCTTCTCCTATTACAGAAATAAGGTTGTGACATTGCTTGGCGGTCCGTACACCTTCAATTTGAAACGCATTGCCGAGGGTCAGCCGATCAGCAGTTATTACCTGTACCGGACCGACGGTTTGTTGCAGGAAACCGATATAGCCGCCAATGTTCCCCGGCTGGCCGGCTCGGGAGCGGGTGATATCAAATATCTTGACCTGAATAAGGATGGCGAGATCACCGAAGCAGACCGCGAATTGCTTGGCAATTCAGAACCTCAGGGCAATTACTTCGCCAACCTGACGCTTAACTACAAGGGAATCGAACTCGAAACGCAGTTAAATGGGTTTACAAACAGCCTGGGCTATTATTCAGGCCGCTACCAGATGGCGACAACCAATACGAGTACGGGTGGCACGCCCATGCGCTACCAAACCGATTACTGGACGCCTGCGAACACGACGGCGCGTTTGCCACGAATTTTACCCACGGCCGGCACCAACGCGCTGGCCTCTGACTTCTGGCTGTTCAACGCCGCCTTCTGCCGCATCCGGTATATCCAGCTCGCTTACAACTTTCGCCAGGATTTCGTCAGAAAGATGGGCCTGTCGAGCCTGAGGGTATTCGTCAATTCGCAAAACCCCGTAACGTTCAGTAAAAACCGGCTGCTTGACCCTGAGACACAGGGCGACGAGGGGACCTATCCCCTCATGCAGATCAATACCGTCGGATTAAACGTCAAATTCTAACAGACAAAACATGAAAAATATTTATATCATCTTTCTGGTAGGCCTGCTGGCTGCCAGCGGCTGCCAGAAAAATTTCCTGAAACAGGACAATCCAACCGGCGTAACCGACGAACTCTTCTGGAACACCGAAGACCAGCTGCGCAACGCGCTGGCTACCGTTTACGATGCCCTTCCGAGCGGCACGTACCAATACCAGGCCAACACCAAAATTTCATTCAGCGGGATGACAGACGACGCCGTATGGAACGCGAATTTTTACAATGAGATTCCGACGATTGCACTGGGCAACGGCAATCCGTCTATGAAGCAGGAGACACTCGGCGTACCAACCAACGCCATTATGCCTATATGGCGCGATAATTTTTTCGCCATCCGCGCAGCCAACCGCTTCATAAAATATGCGCCAAAAGCCTACATCGAGCAGTCGCTCAAATCGAACTATATTGCACAGGCCCGTGCGCTGCGTGCTTATTACCACCTGGACCTCTTGTTGCTTTATGGCGAAGTACCGGTGATGAGAGATATCATGGAGCCTGCAAATCCCGGCTTGCCGAAAAGTACGCGGAAAGAAGTGGTAGATTTTATCGTCTCGGAGCTCGAGCTGGCTGCAGCCGAGCTACCCGCCACGGCCAGTCAACGCGATCCCGCGGCCATTACAAAAGGTGCCTGTTACACGATGCAGGCCGAAGCATTACTGAACTCGGGCCGTTACACTGAAGCGGCACTGGCCTGCAAAAAGGTAATCGCCCTGGCCGGTGAAGGCGTTTACGCTTTGCATCCTAAATACGAGCAGTTGTTTACTTACGCGGGCCAACTCAACAAGGAAAGGATTCTGTTTAAAGCCGGCGGTATGCGTGAAGGGTACGGCAGGCTGGCGCCCGCGGGCGCAGGCGGCACGACCAACCTCAGCCCCACGGCAGCCCTGGTCAATTCGTATGAAACCAAACAGGGCTTAACGCTGGCCGAGCTGAGCGATGCGGAAAGGACAAACTATATTTTGAATCCGAACTTTAACAACAACCGCGACCCGAGGCTGTCAGCCACCATCCTCTACCGCGGCGCAGATTATTTCGGTGTACTCGACCCGTTCAATAATTCCGCCTCGAACGCCAACCGGCTCGGCGCTTCCAATTCGACCCGAACAGGTTACTGGGTCAAAAAATACCTGGATGCCGGCGACCGTTACAACCAGTACGGGAGCAGGTTGGATTATGTGCTGTACCGCTATGCCGATGTCCTGCTGATGTATGTCGAGGCCCTGGTAGAAGATGGCAAATGGACAGACCCGGATGTGGCTTCCAGCCTGAACCAGATACGCAGGCGCGCCGAAATGCCCGAGATCAATACCACTAAATACAACTCCCAGGAAAAACTGCGCGAGCTTTACAGGCGCGAGCGCAGGGTTGAACTTGCTTTTGAAGGCCGGCGTCTATATGACATCAGGCGGTGGCGAATTGCAGACCAGTTAATGAACGGAGTTGTGTACGGCGCGACCAATCCGCAGACCAACCAACCCGTCATTGTAGAAAGCCGGAAATTCAGCAGCAAGGATTGGCTCTGGCCCATACCGCAGGTAGAAATTGATCAGAATAAAAACATGGTGCAGAACCCAGGTTATTAATCAGGCAGTCACAAGGGCATTACGCCCATAAAGAAAGAAACATGAATTCCGGAAGAAGAAAATTTATCAGGCAAAGCAGCCTGGCGGGCATGGCATTGGTCGGCTCAAAAGCATTAAAAATCCTCCCGGCCGACACCGGTTACGCCTTTGAGTCGGCCTATCTTAAGTTGAGGGCGCACGAAAATTATCCCAGGTTAACCTACCTGGCCACAGACAGCCTGGGCGAAGGCGATTTTCTGACAAACAGCCTGCTGCGGCTGCCTGAAGTGAAAGAACCTGCATTTCAGACAAAGGTCGGCGGGAACCAGATCAGCTACCTGGGAGGCAACCAGCCGCAGCCGCAGTGGAGCATCTCCTGTCACACAAAAACCATATGGATTACCAGCAATCGTTCTGCAGGGCAAGATCACCAGGTCTCCTTCAGCATTGTGATGGCCCAGAAGGCCAACCATTGCACCGTATTGGGTTCACTCGATAGTCAGGGGCAGATGGCCCTGCCCTGTATCCTTCACTTTCCCGGAATGGGCTCGCTGAAGATCAGTTGCGCCACACCGGGTGTAAAGATCGGTTACGATGCGCTCAACGACGCCGGAAGGGCTGCCGCGAACCCATATGTTTCGGTTACGCTCCCACCAGCCAACGACGACCAGACACGTGTATACAAGTTTGAATCTGTTGCCATTTACCCGGCTATCGGCCAACTGAACGCGGAGCCGCGGCTCAAGGGCGTTAAGCGTGATCTGCTAAACATCTTCCAGCTCAATCCCCGCCGGAACATCCTGGCCAACAACTCAGGCAGTGACAATTGCGTGTTCACCGTATACCTTTATGCAGAGGCCGCCCGGCGCTGCCCGGACCTGTTCGAGGGCTTCCCGGCCATGAACCTGGTTCGCGACACCCTGAACCGTTATCTGGACGGCTATTCCGGCTACGGTTTTAGCGGTCATCCGGGCTGGATCAGCAAGTACCACTCGCTTGACAGCTATCCCTCACTGATCATCGCCGCCTGTCATTACATCAGCCACACCAATGACCGCAACTGGGGGCTTAAGAATTATAAAGCCATAAACGCCTGGGCAGACGCGATGATGCAGCTGGACAAAAATGGCGACGGCCTGATTGAATACGGCTACTCTGGCAACGCAGGCAGTTGGCGCGGCGAGTTCAGGCGCCCCGCCAATTGGTGGGACGCCATCGGATTCGGGCATGACGATGCCTACTCCAACGCCCTGGCGTACCGGGCGCTTTACCTGCTATCGGCCGTATCGCATCAGCTCGATGACCGGCCAGGCGCAGAACGCTACAGGAAACTGGCTCAGAAACTAAAGGGCGCATATTATAAAGCCTTTTTTAATCAAGGCACCGGCTTGCTCGCGGGCTGGCGCAGCGAAGACGGCAAATTGCACGACTATGCTTTCACTTTCGTAAACAGCATTGCCGTAACTTACGGGTTGTTATCAAATAAGCAGAGCCGCGGCGTCATGAACGCGCTGCTCGCGAAGATGGCACAGGTTGGTTACACAAACTTTAAACTTGGTTTACCGGGAAACCTCATTGCCGTCAGAAGCGAAGATTACACGCATCCCGATAAGCGCTGGGGCTACGGTGAAAAGGAAGACGGATCTGACGGTTTCCAGATCTATGAGAACGGTGGTGCATCAGGCTGTTTTGCTTTCTATACCCTGAAGGCCCTGATGAAAACGGGCAAAAAAAAGGAAGCGGAAGACATGCTGCTGCAAATGATGGATGCTTTTTCAAATCGGGAATTTCAGGGACAGTGCGCCGGTTCAAAAATGTCCAGAGACTGGAAAACCTGGAACGGTGAATGCTGGGGCTATGAAGGCTTCCTCGTAGATAATTACCTCACCTTGTACGCTGCTGTGGATTTTTACGGCGGCAAAAACCTGGACTAGGCGACTTAAGAGGCTGCGGCTGACGCTCGGGCCTCCCGACCTGGCTGCCGGCCGCCACCCGGGGTGGAGGGACTATCGGCGAAGGCATGGCATCACGCTCGATATCGAATATATACGTAATTTTTAACATGTTTGTCTGGTTTCTCGATGACCTGACACCTACCCAACCTTAAACCATTGAAACGCAGATGAAGACCATACTCCTTTTTGCGCTGCTGACCGTTTTCTGCAACGGGTTTGCACAGGTGCCGCCCCTACACGCGGTTCCGGTTAACCTGACCTGTAATTACCGCAGCAGCCCCATCGGCCTCGATGAGCGGCAACCCCGCCTGAGCTGGAACATACAGGCGGCCGCCCGAAACTGGCACCAACGGGCCTATCAAATCATGGTTGCCACCGATTCGGCCGGCCTCCTCAGCAGCAAGGCCGTTATCTGGAACAGCGGCAAAGTCCAGTCAACGAGAAACCTCCACGTGAAATATGCCGGCAGCCCGCTCCGTTCTTTCATGAACTGCTGGTGGCGCGTGCGTGTGTGGGATGCCGCAGGGAAAATATCGTCGTGGAGTGCACCGGCCTACTGGAAAATGGGCGTGCTTGAACCGGCACACTGGAAGGCGCAATGGGTTGCCTCGAACCTGGAACTAAAAGCCTATCAGGTCGCGCTCCGAAGCCTGCCCGACTTCGATATGGAACCCGAGACATCCATATGGCGGCGGGCCGATTCGATACGCAAGCATGTGCGGGTGCTCGATACGGCGCAGGCTGTCCACATGCGCAGGGTTTTTACCACTTCAAAAAAGATCAGGAGAGCGACGGCTTACGTTTGTGGTCTGGGTCTGCACGAACTCTACCTGAACGGCAGGCGGGTTGGCAAGGAATACCTGAATCCGGCCCACACCGACTACCAAAAAACGGTATTTTACAATACGTATAACGTAACCGCTTACATTAAGACGGGTCGTAATGCCCTCGGCGTAATCCTGGGCAACGGCTGGTACAATGGGCTGGTACCGCATGCCCTGCGCTTTTACACGGCAGACTACATCGATCCTCCCAAGCTCATGATGCAGCTGCGCATCGAATACGCTGACGGCTCTGTCAAATTGGTCGGGACTGACAAAAGCTGGCAGTACACCACCCGCGGCCCGATCTATTACAATGACATACTCAGCGGTGAAAGTTATGACGCCCGCAGCGAAATGCCGGGATGGAGCACCCCCGGCTATGCAGCCACGAACTGGGAAAAATGCCTGGCTGCCAGCGCGCCTTCCGGAAAATTGGTCTCGCAGCAACTTTATCCGGTGACGAAAATCCGGACTGTTCCCGCAGTGAGCGTTAGCCGGCAAGGGCAGGGATTCCGGTTCGACCTCGGGCAAGACCTCAGTGGCTGGGTCAGGCTCAGGGTCCATGGCAAGCGGGGACAACAGGTCAAAATACACTATTTAGGCTCGGGCGGGCATACCCTCGGTCGCTACCAGACACACTACTATATCTTAAAGGGTGGCCGGGAGGAATGGTACGAACCGCGTTTCAGCTACAATGGTTTCAGGCTGATCGAAGTTGAGGGTCTGGACTATAGTCCTGAGTGCTCAGATGTGCAGGGCGTGCTCGTGGCTACAGAACTGAAGAAAACGGGCACATTTGCCTGCTCCAACGATAAGCTGAACCGGCTGCAGCAAACGTTGCTGAACACCATTGATAACTTCGTACTGCATATCCCGAACGATCCAACCCGCGAAAAAGCCGGCTGGCTGCAGGATACCCAAAACGGCTTCGATGTAAACGCATACAACTATGACGTGGCCTCCATGTACCGCAAATGGCAACGTGACTTCAACGACATTGCGTTCGACAACGGTTATGTACCGCCGGTTGCACCCGGCAGGTTTGCCGGGCCCTCGATCAACGGTCCGTGGTGGGGTGGTATGATCTTGTATAATGTTGCCATGCTGCACCACTATTACGGCGACGAAGATATTATCAGGGAAAGTTATGCGCCTATGAAGCGGTGGATGGCCTACCTGCAATCGATCTCGAAAGACCATGTCGTTGAATGGGGCCTTGGCGAGTGGATGGAACCTGCTGCCGCACCCGATGGCCGGCCTACGACCACGCCTGTGCCCTTGACATCGACCGTTGCCTATTACTTTTACGCATGCAAAATGGCTGAATTTGCACGGCTGCTGGAGAAGCCTGATGACGTAAGCTATTTCACGGATCTGGCCAAAGACATCAAAACAGCATATAACCGACGGTTCCTGGACGCGGCGACCGGCCGTTACGCACTGGGAAGCCAGGCAGGTCAGCTCATGTCCCTGCGCTACGGACTCGTGCCCGATGACAAACGGGGGCTGGCCCTGGAGCGCCTGCGCGAATACATTGCCAAACAGAACGGGCACCTATCGACCGGTTTCGTCGCGACGCCCGTTCTGCTCACCACGTTATCAGACCTGGGCATGGGAAAAGAGGCTTATGCAATGGCGACCAAAGAGGACTACCCCGGCTGGTTTGACATGGTTTTCAATAAAGGTAATTCAGTACTGAAAGAGGCCTGGAACGGCGGGCTTGTACAGATGCCTTCTTTAGCAGGCCCGATCGGACACTGGTTCTACCATTCACTGGCCGGCATCCAACCTGCTCCGGGTGCACAGGCATTCGGCCGCATCGTGATCAAACCCACGTTTATATCGGAACTTTCGTGGGTCGAGGCCAGCTACCAGTCGGCCGGCGGAAAAATTTTTTCACACTGGAAGCACAGCAACGACCGGTACGAGATAAGGGTTACCATACCCGCCAATACAACGGCCCTGGTTTATTTGCCGGCGGGTAGTCCGGATGGCGTCACGGAAAGCGGAACCGCTTTAAACACACATAAGGAAATCAGCATCAGGGGCAGCTCGGCGAACGAAACGGTGCTTGCGCTTGGCTCAGGATCGTATCGGTTCAGCATGCCGGCGCGCTAGCAGGCACGTGGTGTCTTGCAACTGCTGGTAAATTTTGCTTTAATGGGTATGCAGTTTGCAATGGCCAGATAAGTAAAATGGCTCAGGAGCCCTGCCGGCGTTCCAGCTGCCCACCCTTTAATGCAGTAAGGACGACGAAAATTGCAATGATCAAAGCAGTTCCGTAACAGGCGTATACCACCTGCCTGGCCTCGCTCCGACCCGCATTTGCTACGGCAATGGCAATGACCGCCCAGATGCCCACCAGCCCATAGGCCAGCAGCCTGCGCGTGCGAACAACCAGGATGTTAACCAGACCCGCCACGCAGACCATCACAATTGCCCAGGTCGCCGCCGGAATACCCCAGCCATCCCAGCCTTCTTTGGTCAGGTAAGCAGCAATATTTGCGATCATGGCCACCGATATCCAGCCAAAATAAATTGAGAACGGCCAGTGGACCAGCAAACGGCGCCTGAACGGCTCGGCTGCATTTCCTATGCCAGCATTCCGCACAATTTTAAACAGCGAAATAAAAAGGATAATCATGATCAGCACAGACAGCGCCGTATAGTCGTAAAGCCAGGCAAATATCCACATGGAATTGGCTGCGCATGAAATCACGAACCACCAGCCTATTCTTGAAACAACCGCCCGGTCTGGATCTGTTTTGCTCGTCCAATTAAACACAATAAAGCCGGCGAGCGACAGATAGATCAAACCCCAGATCGAAAAAGCGTACCCGGCAGGTGTAAAATAATTATCGTATCGGGCAGATACGCTTCCCATGGTATTGCCGTTCAGCAATCCGGTATTGGAAAGGTAATTGATTGCGATCGTGATGATCAATGCTGCTGTGTTGCCTATTGCAAGTACTTTTTTCATGCTTAGTCCTCCTCATTTATAGGGCATAGCAGCGATCCCTGCCGGCTGCCATCCTTTTTTAAAACTCAAATATGAACCCAAATGATGGAATCAGGTTACCCGATGTCGTGTTCAGGATGGTCGGGATCGCGTTCGACCCGTCGGCCCGCAATGCTGTACCATCAGTCGTTAAAAACGCACTGTTATCTTCAGTTCGCCTGAAGGTATACTTGGGAAAATTCTCATTTTGACCCTTGGCGATGTTCTGAATATCCAGGTATATATTTAGCGCAGTTTTTCTGAAATTAAACCGTTTGTCTACCCGGAAATCAATCTGGCTGAAAGCGGGAAGCCGCTCGGTGTTTAGCCGGCTGTAATCGGCAACGCCTGTACCCAGGGCATAATAACTGGCTTGCGAGCGCTGAAGATCAAACGGGGTGTACGGCGATCCGCCCGAATAGCGGTATTTCAAACCCAGGTCCCAGTTGCGTTTAAGTTTGTAACCGAGCGTGACCGACAACAGGTGGCGGTTATCCCAGGATGAAGAGACCAGGTTGCCATCAAGTCCGGAAAATTTGCTGATCACATAGGTATAACTGGCTACATAAAACAGCTTGTTCACCAGTTTTTGCTGCACAAAAAACTCTGCACCATATGTTTCCCCGTCGCCGGAACTCAGCACGGCTTCGCTCCCCACCGATGCATATTCAGCGCCCTGGTTGGCCAGCGAAATGCCATTGTTTACCGAGACCGGGTAATTCCGGTATCGCTTGTAAAAAGTTTCGACGGTAAACCTCAGGTCATTCCTGGGCAGAAACTGCGTGCCCAGCACGTAATGTGTTGACTGGATATACTTTGAACTTCTGTTCACAGCCACACCGCTGTTGTCGAGATAACCGAGAATGGTATAAGGCGGAATTTTAAAATAAGTGCCTGCAGATGCATTGATATCCCATTTCTCATTTAGGTGGTATGACAGGGAAAGCCTGGGCGATAACGTTTTAAGCGGGTTGTTGCCCGTAGCGGTAAACGTGTTCAGATCAGTCCTCAACCCGCCCGAAACCAGTAGTTTTTCATTGAACAGGTTTTTGGAGGCCTGTGCAAATGCACCATATTTCCAGAAATCAATGGCGTTGCTGAACCTGATTTCGCGCCGCGGCTGCGCCTGACTACCGGACCCACCTGTTGTACCGGCAGAAACGACATTGAACAGGTCGCCGGTATAGCCGACAAGCTGCGCACTGACGCCTGCGGCAAGGCGCCAGCCGTTCACAAACTCATTGATATCGAACCTGAACTTGTTTTCGGTTTCCCGCGACTGCACCCGCAGCGTGCGCCGGCTTTCGTCCTGTACCTGGTCTTCAAATTTATCGAGGCTATTGTCGAACGCATTGCGGCTGATCGTGAAATTCAGGTAGCCGTTCTCGATCTGGTGATTCAGGTTAAAGCCCGCCGTATAATTCCATTGGTTGATGTAAGGTGTAGACCGAAGCACATAGGTATTTTCGGGAGTAGATTCCCGCGTTGCGGCGAAATTGAACCGGTCTATGGCACCGAGACCAATGGCAGTCAGTTTGGTGCGCGGGCTGAACTGGTGCACTACTTTATATTGAAAATCTTCGAAATTCGGCCTGATAGGCAGGTCGATCAGTTTAAACAGAAAGCCGAGGTAAGACTTGCGCGCCGAAGCCAGGAAGGTAGTGTTTTTAGACAGCGGGCCCTCTAGCGTCAGCGCCGTCTCGGTAAAACTCACCCGTGCATTGCCTGAAAACCGTTCGGAATTACCTTCGCGCTGCCTGATCACGAAGGTCGACGCCAGCGGGTTGTCATAACGTGCATCGAAAGCAGAAGAAGTCAATTTCAGGCTTTCGATAAAGGATACGTTCAAAATGCCTTGTGCGCCACCCGAGCTGCCTTGCGTCTGAAAGTGGTTCAGCACGGGTATCTCGATCCCATCCAGGTAGTACACATTTTCGTTCGGCGCGCCACCGCGAATAATGATATCATTCCGTTCGCCAACGCCATTGCTAACGCCCACACCGGGAAGGGTTTGTACCACTTTTGAGACATCAAAATTGCCGCCGGGACTGCTTCTGATTTCTTCTGTGGTAAGTTGCTGGACGGAAAGCGGGGTGACCAGATCGGTTGCCACCGCAGATTTGCCGCGCTTGAAGCTAATGTTCACATCCTTGAGGGTGTTGGCCTGCGGCTGGAGGTAAAAATTGACCAGTTGCGGGCTCCCGCTGCCGACTACGATGTTGTATTTCAGCTGCGTCACGTAACCGACACTGCTGGCAGAGATAATGTAGGTACCCACAGGAATGGTGAGCCGGAAACGGCCGGCGGTGTCGGTGGTAGTTGTGGCCACTGAGTCGCCCGCCGAAATGGTAGCGCCTGACAGCGGTTTACCGGTATTGACATCCTGGAGGGATCCTGTAATCAGGCCGTTCTGCTGTGCAAAGACCGGCATCCTGAATAAAAAGAAAAGGAGAAAAATGAAGTAGTTTATTTTCAATGCAAATGGTAGTTAGAATGAGCCGCGAAGTTAAGGGTTCAGGCCGCTTGCCCGGCGAAATTAAGTAATAAAGTAAATACAGGCTCTGACAGGCATTACGCTGAAGTTAACAGTAAAAATAAGATCCCGGCTTGCGGCAACAGCACCCGGTCAACTCCGTAAATCATCCCATTGGCTGTCACAACATTAGCCTGCAAAATAACAGATGCCGAGGCGTTTTGTTTCCTTTTACTTTTGCTCTGCCACCAGCGCCTCCTGTCAGGGTCGTACCATTCGCAATAGCCTCGGTCAGGTCGCCGGAAACGATGCGGCCGGGAACTGCCCGGGCGATAAAAACACCGCGAGAACGGCACATGTAAACTGCAGGCCAGAGCGTTCAATTAGCGGCCGTTTCCGCACCTGCGACTTTATTTACCGGGCTTATCTGCGTTCGTATGACCGCTTGGCAAAAACCGCGCTGATCAGAATGAAAGGTATGCCGATATTGAGGTGGCTGATCGAAAGCGGAGTCGTAGAGCTGGCGGCAGACGCAAAAGACAACTGAAGCCGGACCGCCCACAAGGCTTAAAGGACAAAACGATTGACGCGAGCCGGCACATGATCCGTTGGAAGGGTCGCCGCCGGGCTTTCATTGTGAAGGAGCCCCAGAAGAAAACCCCCTTGGCAGCGGAAAACACTTTAAGCTTCTGATTGTTGTACGAAGCGGTTGCGCTCCGGCGCATCAAATTAAAAAAACCATGAATCTGAACAACAAAGAAATACTGGAAAAAGCGAATGCAGCTATAACTGCAGGCGAGTATGAGGACTTTCTCTCCTGCTGCACCGATGATACCCTGTGGACATTTGTCGGCGATCAGACCCTGCACGGAAAAGAAGCCGTTCGGCAATACATGGCTGCTGTATATGTGGAGCCCCCCCGGTTTATGGTCCGGAACCTGATAGCTGAAGGCGACTTTGTTACAGCCATCGGACAAATCAGCCTGAGAAACCAGGAAGGGACAATGACCGATTACACCTATTGCGATGTCTGGCGGTTTCGGGACGGCAAGATGGCAGAACTGCAGGCCTTCGTTATCGAGGCATAAACGTGGGCTTCGGCCTGTGGTTGGTTACAGTGCCAACGCTGCGTTTAAAAAAGCTGCGCCGGCTGCAACTGCAATGCTCCTGCTCGCAAGAGATTGTGCCGGCAGCAGTCTTTAGACCGAGACGCCCACCGCCTGGTTTTTCGATATAAGATACGCCGGCTACTTTCTCAAGGTCTTCACATAGGTCGCGACGGCTGCAATCTGCCCGGGTGTCAGGACCTTTCTCCACTTCGGCATAAACCATTTGCCGTTGGTAATGATGTCAGCCAATTCACTGTCATTAATGGTGCTCACCTTCAGGTTGCCGGCTCCCATTCTGCCCAGCGTTCCGTCGGCTCCATGACACCGCACGCAGTTGTTCTGAAAGATCATTCTTCCGTTTTCCAACTGAGTCTTTGCCTGCTGAGCGCTGGCGCTCATGACGCCGCAGCAGGCCACAAGCAAAATCATTTTTTTCATACTTTTTTCTTCAAAAGTACCGCTGCTGTGGGAGCTGGAATAGAAGGAACCCGTCAAAGATAAAGAGGCCGTTTCAGGTATCCGGCTGGCAACCTGTCCATCTGTGCGTGCAGCGCAAACTGGAAATTAGGATCTGACGACCCTGCACCATAGCAACGTGACATCGCCCCTCGGCAACCAAGCTCTGACCATATCCTGGATGGGTTTTATTACTGAGATTAGATATTTATCCGGATAATGAGTAATTTTATTAACTTAAGTTGGTAACTTTACAAAAGTTACCAACTTTGCAGGACTCGAATTATATCCAGGCATCAACGGGTGAAAATTTGGCTTACGTTCCCGCAGCCGGATCGCACTTGCCTTTTCCACCGATTTCAGTTAACCCAGGTTCTTTGGCGCCACGTATCGGGGTACAAAAAAAAGCTTCAGGATTCCAGCAAAAACGAGGAAGCTTCGCGGCCAACTTTCACCTGGTTTTGAAAATGCCTGGGCGTAAGTCCGGAAAATTCTTTAAAATCCCTGTTGAAATGTGCCTGATCTGAATAGCCGATGGCGTAAGCCAGGGACGATAAGTTAGTACGCTTGCTTTGATTCAGCATTTCGACAGCCTTCTCAAATCTGAGTATCCGGAGGTATTTTTTTGGTGATATGCCCAGATGGGCTTTAAACAACCGCTCAAGAGACCGTTCTGACATTCTTACCACATTCAGAATCTCGTCCACTGAACTCAGTCGATCAAGCGGCGAATGAATCATCCAGTTGATGGCACTCAGTTGGATAGTTTTTCGGGATAACCTGGATAAAAGATATTGAATAAGTAAATCAACCCGTTGCTGATGGCCGGCCGCATCATATAGTTTTTCAATCAGCTCTGCGGAACAAAAGTTGACCAGATCCGGCAAGGTGTCGGTCAGTTCATGGGCATCGATACCGAAAAGGGCCTTCATGGCATGGGGATAGAAACTGACGCCAAGATGCGAATAAGAACCTTTTACCAGATAGTGGGTCTGCCTGGTAATAATTCCGCTTAAGAAAGCAGTTGGCAGTACGATGCCGTTTTCTGTCTTTGTAGCAATGTGCCCATCCAGGTTCTGAAAAATAAGCCTGGGAAAACGATCGGCTAAAATTTTAATGGCTTTATCCTTGCCCCCGTCTTCGGCATAATCAATCGTCCAGAAATAACGAACGTACGCCTGCAAACCGGGCGGCGCTTCATAAATCTGATAGTTCATCCCCATACTTGTTGACCCCCTTTTTGGACTTCCTCCGGCCCGTACCACCTGCGCGGGCAGAACCCGCTGTTTAATTAAAATTGCAGACCCGGGCAGACCTGCCAATCGTATTGAAGCGACGCTTCGCACGTTTTTGCCGGTGTTGGTCAGCCCGGCTTCACAGTAAAGTTCAAACTTATTCATCTCCGGGTAGCCTAAATTGTAAAAAGCCGACAATTTTTCCGGCATGCCCTTTACGGCACACCTCACTGCAGACCAATGGGCCGTAACTTGCAGCAGGCTGCAGCTCGCTGGAACCCTATTTGCCTGTTATCATTTTGCGGTGTTTTGAACCAAATTCAATCAGTGCATCCAATACAGGCTGAATCGCGTCTGCATGTTCAGTGAGCGCATACGATACTGTAACCGGCCGGGTGTCATTCACTGTTCTGGTAACCAGCTGGTTCTGCTCCAGGTCCTGGAGCTCTTTTGACAGTACCTTCGGCGATATGCCCCTTACCCGCTCATGCAGGTCTTTGAAACGCAGGGCACCAATGGTCAGGTTCTGGATAATGCAGATTTTCCACTTGCCACTGAGCAGTTCAATGGCGTCGCGCAGTGGCAGGGTTCGCTCCTGCCAGAATGCCGTATTGCTGCAGGCTGCTGCAGATGTTTTCATAAAGTCACTTTCCTAAAGGTAATCAATGGTAAAAATAAACCCGGCATCAGATAGTTTTGACCACATCAACGTCAAATCACATGAACATGAAAATTATCCTCGGTGCGAATATCTCAGCAAACGGAAAAGTCCTGCTGGGCGAAAATCCTGACCATCATGCACCTGACCAGGCTACAAATAGTTTGATGCAAATGGCACTTCAGGCCGGCAACCTGGTCATCGGCCGGAAGACCTATGACTTCATCGCGCAATTTCCAGGCGGTATTAAACAGATGCTGCCGGGTGCCGAAGTTGTGATCATTTCAAGCCAGCCAGACTATCCGGCCGATGTGCCGGTAATCGGCAGCGCCAAAAAAGCAATCAGCTACCTTGCCGAAAAAGGCTTCCAGGATGTGGCCGTTGGCGGCGGAACGGAAATCTATAATCTGTTCCTGGACCAGGAACTGGTTACCGACATTTACTTTAACCTCATTCCGGTCATTACCGGAGACGGCGGAGTTTTGGGTACGGCCAGTCAGGTGGCGACACGCTTTCATTTAGCTGGTTCCCGGGTGCTTGACGAAGGGATTGTCCAGCTGCATTTAACGCGGAACCCACCTGACGGCGGTTCATTGTAACGGCGCCGCGCCTGCATTCCCGGAAATCCGGTCAAAGGCGCTGCTGCAACATCATTGTAGCGGCAGGGCCTTTTCATTTTCATCAAGCAGTTCAATCCTGGGCTGGTTGTGTTTGTCTACGTACATCCTGATGCGCACCTTGCCATTCTGGTCTTTAATGAACAAGCCCATGTCGTCCGTATAGGTCTTGCCGATAAACAACCGTTCGGTGGCCAGAAGCCCATCTTTGCGCATGGCTGCAATGCCCGACTTCATTAAGGAGTCATTCTTCAGTTTTTGCAGGGCATGATAGCGGTCCAGGCGCTCCTGTAAGGCATCTTCCTTGCCGTAACTCCACAATTGCAGGCCATATTTCTTTACCCGCGACTGCAGGTCTTCAATGTACTGGATCTGCATGACCTGGTCGTCGCGGTATTTGTCGACTGAATAGACCATGCCTGCGCTTTTTTTATCGTTATCATAGGCCAGGCCCCCGCACTCGTCGCCATCGCCATTAAAAAAGATCAGCCCGGCGTCCCTTACCCGAGGCGGGAGGTCCTTTCCAGCCATGCGCCCGGGGTGCTGCCGGGCTTTGTTGCTGATGACCAGCTTGATGGTGCCGTCTTTTTCAACGATGTTGATCCGTTCAGCCGTCAGTTCGGTAAACCTGGTAATTCCGCTAAAGGCCATCGCCGCGCCCGCTACTACTACCAGGCCAAGCGAGAAGACCAGGTAACGCAGTTGCCTTACTTGTTTTTCGAGAATTTGGATTTGTTCGTTTTTCATAGAAACAAAGCGTAAAATGTTTTTAGCTACAGGCTGAGACAGAAAACCGGCTCATACGTTTCGTTTTTTCTAGCTCCGCTCCGCCGCAAAGTGGCACCACCGCTTCAGGCTTGTCCGGGTCGGACCCAACGGCATAAACCAGCCATGCAAACTTATTCATCTCTCCTGAAATTTGCTTGTAGAAAACCGACGAAACCGTGAAAATCCGAGCGGCCTCTTACCAGACCGTATAAGCGACTACTTTCTTGGGAGCAAGATCAACATCCCTGCAACCACGCCCAGGCAGACCATTCCGGCCTTCAGGCCGTTGTCGAGCGCGAGTTTGTAATACGCCGCCGTGTTCAACGCAACCGAATTGTAAAAGATGCCACCGATTACGCTGACACCCAAGGCCGAGGCCAACTGCTGAAAGGTTGAAAACACCCCGGATGAGCTGCCCGCAAACCTCGGCGGAACCTTGTCCAGCGCAACATTTAACAAAAAGGGCAACACCATGCCATTTCCCAGGCCATATAGCCCGATCAGCGAAACGTTCAGGTATGGCGCGCTAACAGTTCCGAACAGGAGGATCTGCAACAGAAATGAACTACCGATAATTAAGAGTCCGGCTAATAAAACGTATCTGCCGTAGACGACCAGCAGCTTCGATGCCAATGCTGCAGACAGCATAAAAAGCAAAGCATGGGGTACAAAGTAAATTCCGCAAATCAGGGCCGAAATACCCAGCCCGTTTTGCAGGTACACCGCAATCATTAACAAATAAGCGGTGTGCAGCATAAAGTGAAACAACACGGCCAGCAAGCCTATATTAAATTCCTTGTAGCGGAACAACTGCATGTCTATGAGCGGATGCCCGTCGCCACGCAGTTTTTGCTGCTGGTCATAAAAAAAAAGGGGAAGGATACATGCCCCGGCAATTAACAGCACAACACTCCAGTAAGGCCACCCCTGTTCCCGGCCCTCAGTAAGGGCGTAAATGATGCAGCCCAGGCTGATGGTAAGGAGTACTGCACCCCCATAATCGAACCTCACGTGGCGTTCTGTTGAGGTTTCGGGTAAATACAGGCTGATTGCCCACATGGCCAGCAGCCCAACCGGCACATTAATAAAAAAGATGAGTCTCCAGCCCGCGATAGGAAAATGGCTTTCTGCCAGGTAGCCCCCCAATATCTGCCCGATGATCGCAGCGATACTGAGCGTCATGCCGTACCAGCCAATTGCCTTAGCCCGTTCCTGTTGCCCGGGAAACAACACCTGGATCAATGCAATGGACTGCGTGACCATAAATGCCGAGCTGATACCCTGCAGAAACCGCGCAATATTCAGCTGCAAAGCAGAATGGGCCAGACCGCAGAACGCCGACGTAACCGTAAAACCCAACATTCCCCAAAAAAACACCTTTTTCCTCCCCAGGTAATCGCCGGCCCGGCCGCCGGAGATCAGGAAACATGCGCTGCCCAGTAAGTAGCCGGCTATGATGAGCTGTACTTCGCCCTGTGTAGCATGTAATTTCGATTTGATGACAGGTACCGCCATGTTGATGATGAAAATATCAATCACATACAACAAAGGAGCCGTTAAAATAACCAGCAGTATGAGCCACTTTGAACGGTTTGTTTTTGCAGACATTTGATAAGCTTGGGTTTAAAAAAAGCGGGGCGCATGGCCGGTGTGTGAGCACATCACATCGGCTGAAGACCTCCGCATGGATTGTCACAAAATTATACCTGACCCTGTTGCCGGGCAACCGAAAAACAGACAAGTATTTTTAAAGTGGCATCGGGCATATTGTTTTTGGCTAACCTGGCGGTTACGCTCACCCCTTGCTACGGTATTTTGCCGTTTGTTCGAACCGCAGCAGCAAAAACCAGCGCCAATCCGGCACGATAGCTGCATGCCCAACCGGAAATCAAGGGGCCACCTGTCGCGGCCGTGAAACACCGGCGTTATACAATTAAAGCGGCTCGCATAAAAAAGTGCTAGATTTTAATAAATTTTGGCTAACAAAACGAACATGACGTCTGTCAAAATAACAAATATATCTCATGGTTTTCTCAAAAGTTAAGTCGGGCCTTACCGAAAACGGCCAGTCATCTGCAGCAGACCACAGCTTACAGCCGACTGCTAGTTAAGATAAAAAACCGCGAAGAATACAGTGCGTATGCCGAATATCTTCAATATTTGCGGCAATTCGAAAACAAACTGCGGCAGTTGGGGCAGCCTGATTATGTCAGGTTAAACGGCTCTACTTATCAGATGAATTTATATGGAAAATACGACAACTTCAGAGAGTCCTGCCTTTCGGCCGAAGGTTTAAGTTCAAGGCTGCGGTTTAGCCTGCAGATCATCGATAACTATTTACGATCTGTAACCGAGGTGTACCTCACTGAGCACGATACCCGCTATCACCGCTTTCTGGCGGCAAACTATGATTTCAATATCACGTCCAGCTTGTTTAATTCGGATCATCCGCTGCACCAGGACATGACGGGGCTTACATTTGCCGATGAGTCTTTTGATCTCTGTATTTCTTTCGAAGATCTCGAGCATATTCCCGACTACAAAAAGGCGATACAAGAGCTTTACCGGGTAACCAGGAAAAAAGGTGCGGCACTGTTGAGTACGCCTTTTTGGGTGGACAAACAAAAGACTGTGACCAGGGCACGGATCAGCGATGATGGGACGGTTAACCACCTGCTTGAACCGGAATACCATGGAGACCCGCTCAGGCAGGAAGGGATCCTGTCGTTCTACGACTTTGGCTGGGACCTGCTTGAAGACTTTAAACGAGCCGGTTTTTCAGAGACCAGCTTAGTTCTTGGCTATGATACGACAAAACTGATCCTTGAGCAGCAGTTGTTTATCCTGGCCATCAGGTAAAAACGATTCGGGATTCGTTCCGGATCCCTAAAAAGGTCGCCGCGGGTCATTGTCTTTTGACAGGACAACCCTGCGCGGAACCTTTAACCTGATCTTCTATTGCCTGGCTATTGATAAACCTGGTATGTGTAATGATTTTTAGATGCCCGTATTTTAAATTCCCGGTATCCGATGGTGTACAATTCACGTCCCGTTGGTTCGATACATCTCCAAAGTCCAGTGTGTTTCAGGTGGAGCTTGACGCTGATTATGCTTGAATCGCCTTCTGTTACCTGGTACCGCCACCAGTCTGAAGCAAGGAGCGTGATAAGCATGTACCGCGATCAGGAAACAGCGGTCTTTTGAAAGTTTTGAGGCTCTCATGTATTTGTAGGGGAAATTGGCTACATCATTTCAAGCAGCGACCATACAGCCACAATGATCAGGAAAATGTTAGCTGATGCCTTGTAGTTACATTTCCTGGAAAAGAGCACAAATGTTTCGATGATGAGTAAAAGAGCGGCAATACCTAATGTATAAGCCATGCCATAAGCCATCAGATAAGCGCCGCCGGCGCCGCGTTCTAAGGCAGAGATCAAAAACAAAACGAGGCAGATAAACATAAACAGCGAGAGCCTGATTAACAGATGTTTGAGCCAGTTCTCATCCTGTTTCTTTACTGAAGCGGTAGTATCTCCGTGTAAAAGCACGGCGAAGGCCTCACTCTTATAGAGCGAAATGAAAAAAGGCAGCAACCCGAGAATACAAAGCGTATGCAGCATGGATAGCATGCTTCCTGGTCCAGGAGCAAAATAAGGGAATCTGCGCATCAGGATCGACAGGACGAACTGCAGGATGATGGATGTGATGGCTAACTTGAGTTTGTTTTTCATGCGCTGGATTTTCCTGGTTCGTGTTTCCCGGTGGTGTAGATGACAACTGGTCCGGCAGTTAGTGCAGCTTAACAAACACACAAGTCACCAGATAGTGACAAAATTAATTAAATATCATTCAAGTCAGAAAAAATTGATAAGCCGCAAACAAATTACTGGTAGCCTGCTGCTGAGGCGCACATCAGTTACCGATAGTTTTACATTTGTAGTTGCAAGCTTTACCAAAAGAGTGACAGTTATGGATAGAAAAAAATCAGCCGGTGCACCGCGCAACAAAGCACTCAGCAAGCAGAAAATCATGGATGCAGTTGAGAAAATCCTGATCGAGAAAAGCTTTACTGCGCTCAAAGTAAACGACATTGCAGCAGTAGCCGGACTGGACAAAAAATTGATCTACAATTATTTCGGCGGTACTGACCAGCTTCTCGACGAGTACATTCACTCGAAAGATTTCTGGAGCAACGTGAAGAATGATGCGGTGCCGGCCGGAATAACCGACGGCGGCAAAGCCTTCGTGCAGGAGCGCTTGCTTTCGCAATTCGAGTATGTTGCTAACGACCAGGCATTTCAAAAAATCCTGTTGTGGCGCCTGTCTGAGCAACGGGAAGCGCTTGAAAAGTTGACGGCGAGCCAGGAAGCAGCCGGTGAAGCGCTGCTGGAAAATATAACGGACCCTCATTTTGGCGACCGAGCTGAGCATTTCCGTGCCGTCATGGCCATCCTCATTTCGAGCGCCTATTACCTGAACCTTTATGCAAGCGTTAATGGCAGTACGTTTTGCGGCATTGATCTAAGCAAAGCTGAAGGACGAGAAAGCATCAGGCGTGCACTGTCTTTCCTGGTCGACTCCGTGTATCAAAAACCCTAGAATCGGCACACCTACCGGAGTCTGGCCCGGCGCAAATCCCTCCCGTTCGTTAATCCACTCGTTTGCTGTCAAACGCCCACTTAAATAAGTCACTATCTGGTGAGTTTTTTGTAAATTTGCTGCGCGTAGTGAGCACAACCCCGGTTCGCGCATCTTAATGATGACCGCATGAACAAATGGTGCAGGGAAATAAAAATTCGTGTACATTTCCGGTGCTTTTCTTCCCGGCCGGAGTGGTGCGTCTTGCAAATTACCCTTGTCTGAAGGATACTATATTGCTAAACCAGTTGATTCGATGAAGCGACCTTCGAATGGCCAGATAACAGTATTTAAATTAGCGGTGAGCGTAATCTTGCTTTGTACGTTTGAAGGGTGCAGGGGACAGGAAAACCCGCGCCATATCGGCGCCAGGTACGGACGCTTCGACCTTGACAAGATTACGTTTTCAGAACACTTGGACACGCTGTTCGCCAGGGCAGAAAAGTACTACAAGATGCCTAAGGGCACCGAGGTCTTTGATTCGAAGCTTGGCAGATATGTCCTAACGGATACCCTCTATTCCGTTTACAGAATTCCTGCAAAAAATGTTACCGAAGGTACATATAGCTTCAAAACACTGAGAATTCAGCCACGCGAGGTGGTCGATTTTTACGCAGACCGTCTCAATAAATTCAGAAAAGCTGAAGTGTCGGTCTACATGAGCACCAAAGAATACGCGCAGCTGCGTGCGGACTGCAAGGATTTTAAAAATATCACCACGACAAGCGTGAACAAGCTTAACAATGGCAAATATCAGATCTTCCAGGATACTGATCAAAAGAACCAGGTCCAGACCACCCTGTACTGCCTGGAGAACACCGATACTGCCGAGGGCGAAAGATTTTTTGTCCGCATATCCCGTCTTGACCTGAAAATCCGGAACGACGGGTTTTACAAGCAATTGAACGATAACCTGAAGTAATGGACCGAAATTCCGGATCGTGAGACAAACGCTTACCAGTCTTGCCCTTTTTGCTGCAGCACAACCGGAACAACATGAAGACAAACAGGGTTACCAATTTTAAAATCAGGTATTAACAAAGAGCAACTTCCAAGATCATGCGCGGCCAACTCAGATACCTTCTGTCATTTCCTTTCCTTGTGTGCCTTTTGCTGTTGATTGTGAACGACTTCTTCCTGAAGACCGCCTTCCACAATGTGCTGACCGGAAAGCTCTCCGATTTCTGTGGCTTGTTCATATTTGCGGTTTTTTGGTCAGTTGTGTTCCCACGGTATCGCTTATGGGTTTTCGTCTCCACGGCATTGCTATTCATCTACTGGAAAAGCGCTCACGCATCTCCAGTTATCGGGCTTGTAAGCGATTATGTCTTTAAAATCAACCGGACCATAGACCCGACCGATCTCATCGCGTTGTCCATGTTGTTATTGGCCTGGCGCTTCCTGGAAAATGGCCCGGTATTTTTTATTACCAACTCTTTAGTTCGTCAGTTAAGCGCCTTTTTTATTGCACTCGTTACGGTTTTCTCCTTTTGTGCAACCAGCCAGCAGCGATATGTTCAATCTTTTGATCAGCCGCAGTACCTGTTGTTCAAGTCTGATGCGCCGGCTGATTCCGGCGCGAATACCAAACCTTTTGAGTACTATCAATTCGATTCCCTGCTTGTGGTTAAGGTCAATGAGCTGTACACCACGCGACGTCCTGTTGCAGACGACGATTATGATAAAAATGTAACCTTAAAAGACCTCGACAGAGAAATTTTAGCGGGAAATCCAGCGATCAGTTTGCCTGCGCCGGGAAAAATCACCTCGTTGACGATCAATGCCGGGCAGGAACAGCATGCAGTGAGATTCAATGGCGGACGCCTGGACGGAAAGTTCATCAGCACGCGGGCCGGCAAAGTAGTAATAGAGGGGTTTTATAAAAAGGGAATCCCCGACTCCACCTGGACGTTCCGCGATATAACCAGCAAGGAGATAACCAAACAAACCTTTATTAATGGCGAACGGACTGAAGTGAAAAGGTTTGAAGGCACTAAACTTTTGTCTGCTGAAACCATCAATACACGTGCAGACCGCAAACTGCACAAAGCAGTACAGATCGGGCTGCTCGTGCTGTGTATGGCAGCCACTATTTTCCTGCTGATCAGAAACTACCGCAAAACGTTTCCGGCCCGACTGGAATTAAGGCCCATTGGCAAATGGCTGCTTTGTCTTGTTTCGCCATTTGTTATCTGGCTCCTGTATTTCGGGATCGGCGTGCTGCTGAATGATTTCACCGCCGATATCTTCGAAACAATGGCTACGATCATGTTTATGTTTTCGGTAACCTGCCCCTTGATGTTTGTTGCCGTATTCTGGATCAGGTTAAGGCAACCGGTAGACCCCTTGTTGTATTGCCTGTTATTCGCCCTTGCCGGCAGCATCTGGGCCGCTTTTCGCACCCTAACCGTGTTGTCTATCAACTAGTGCATTCGATACGGTTCCGGTCCCGGAAAAAATTCATCCTCTGCACGAGATCGCGATACACCCTCTGGCGATTAAGCAAATATTTTGGTCGAAGTCTGTCATCTAAAAAAATGCTGAGAATTTAATAACTGGAATTCCTCTTTTTAAATTTTTAGCTAATTATGTGCCCGGGCTTCTTAGCCCGGGAGGCCCATGAATTGGCTCTTAGTAAACAAATGAAAATTAAAACGCTCACAATTGCCGCCACGGCGGTTACTTTTGCGTGCCAGATAAACAGAACCTATTTAAACCGCGAACCTGCAGGCCCTACCGGTAAAAAACAAGATAATATGAAATACTTATTCCTATTGTATAATCTTCCTGCTCCTGGGAAGCTCCAAACGTCAGAAGACTACGCCAGATCTTGTTAAAAAGAAAATTATTGTCATCCAAGCTTATGGTGAATTACTCAGCCTACCAAATCATAAGCCTGGCACCGGGGATTTCTTCGGGCATTATGTGAGTCCTTATCCTACACGGTGCCATTGGAGGAAATCATATTTGGCGATAATCTTGCCTTGAACAACAAACTAAAAGTGTATGCCTATGATATTGATAGAAATGCTTACCTGACCATCAATCACAGGCAAAACCTGGGTCTTATGGCCCGAAAAACAGAACCTTTCCCTGTTCTGCCTGAAATTCGAAAGTTCCCTGACTCAGACACCTACTATCGCCTAAAGACAAAGGACCGAACATTGCGGCTTTGAACGGCTGATGGCTTCTGTGAACGTTATGATCTGGGACGCAACGGGCATATAGCAGATAGTGTTTTTATCCTGAAGCGGATCGAAAATCTTAAATCGCCCGATGATTTCAAGGGCGATTCAACGTGCGTTGTCCAGTGGAGAATAAAACAGGAATAATCAACTCGTCCACCTATACAGGTCTGTTCACAGCCTTTGGTCACGATCAGTACTGTAAATTTTTCTCAACGACGGCTGTGTGTGGTTTCGCAGTCTGTTTTCCCCAGACACGGTCATCCTATCCGGCCCATTAGGTATACTGTCCAGCCGGCAGCCCCTAATCTTCCTTGTAAATATTGAACTTCCCGAAGGTAATTTTTCCGAAGTCCTTTGCCGTCCTGACCTTTGTCTTGACCTGTTCCGGCGAGGTGGCATGAAAGCTTTCGCCGCCGTCTTTGAACAGATACCAGTTTTTTTCGGCAGGCGCATATTTGAACGTGATGATGCGTGTCCAGCGCCAGCCGCTCCCACCGTAGTGCTCAACAGAAAAGCATCCGTTCCTGATGCTGATGCCTGTAAACGGATCGCCCATTTGTCCGCCGCAATTCACACAATAAACCGCATTGTCGCTGCGCGCAACCAGCCTGTAGCTTTTGTTCGGCTTACCGGCAAGTATGAGCAGGGGCCGCTTTTCGGGCCTTTCCGATTCCGTAGACCTTCTCTCTTCACCCGCCTTAAACAACACCAGGATCGCATCCGGGTAAGCATCGCGGTTCAGATCGCCCCGCGTTACATTCAGCACGCTGTAGCCTTTGGGTACAAAACCTTTCAGGTTATGCGGCACGGCCACGGCCTGCGTAGGTGCCTGCGCCAGGCCTTTTATCTGGACGGAAACCAGCACGAGAAAAAACAACATCGCTTTGCGTACCATTGGGGATCAGAATTTTGCTATCTGCCAGGGCTCGACCTGCCTGTAGCCGGTTACATATTATTTAACTTGTGTAAATTTCGTCAGCTGATCAATGTTGCCCATGCCAAGTACACCGTAGGTATTGCTCCCGCTGGCCCAGAATGACCGGTCTGTTTTTATGATGAACGAATGGTAGTCTGCAGCCGCAACTGCTGCGACATCAGTGGTGACCTTGATAAACCGGTTGGTATCGTTGCCCTCCATGCCAAAGGTTCCGGAATTGTTGTAACCGCTGGCCCATAAACTTCCGTCGTTCTTGATGATGAGGGAAAAGAATCGGCCCCCGGCCAATTGCGCCACCTCCTCTGTCACTTTTTGAAACTGGTTCTGGTTCACATTGTTTCCAAGACCCAGCTCGCCATATTTATTGTTGCCTGCAACCCATAAGCTGTTGTCAGTTTTGATGATCAGTGAATGATAGTCGAGTGCTTTAATTGCTTTAACGCCATCCATAACTTTGACAAAACCCCGCTGCTCGTTGAAATTTCCAATACCGAGTTCGCCTTCAATGTTTCGGCCGCAGGCCCAGAGACTATGATCAGTCTTCAAAAGCAACACGTGACCCAGTCCGGCCGAAACTGCGCGTACATTGTCAGCAATTTTGGTGTAGGTGTTTAGTATTTGTCCGTTTGAAAATGCGCTGCCAAACATTTCATCCCGGTTAAAGCCAGCTGCCCAGAGCGTATGGTCGGCTTTGATGATAAAACCGTATGCGTCGCCGGCTTCAACCTGGGCGGCAGCGTCCATTACCTTTTTAAATCCACCATCTGAGGGCTGGTCGCCAATGCCCAGTTCGCCGAAATTATTGCTTCCTGCGGTCCAGACGCTGCCGTCGCGTTTAATGACCAATGAACGGCTTTCCGTCACTGACGCCGTGGCCACATCGTCCATTACCCGTGCAAATCTTCGCTGGGCGGAGCTGCTGCCGAGCCCCAGCGCCTGCCCGCTGTTTTTACCGGTTGCCCAGAGTGCCCCCTTGTCGTCTACAACCAGCGTATTGTCCATGCTTGTCGAAACATGCAGCGCGGCGAAGCGCCCGTTTACCACATCCGGCTTGTCTGCAGGTCCGGGGGTCTTCTTACAGGAAAATCCGAAGAGAAGGGTTGTGCAGAATGCCAGTTTAAGCAGAGGTTTCAACTGAGCATGGTATTTCCCTTCATGGGTGTGCGCAGCAGCAATGGCGTTTCTTGTGGTAGACAGTCTGTTCATCGGCGCAAAATTATGTTGAACGGCATGCAAGCAATAACGAAAAAAACAAGAGATGGTTTGCCCCCAACGGCGTTATATGTTCCTGCAAAATGCACTTTTTGAAGATAACGGCTTAAATGGGCCAGGGCCCATTCAAGAAAGGCTAAAAGTGACAGATCAACGCTGGCCCGGCTGCCTGCTGGCCTGGTGAATATCTCTGCGGGAACGGATAAAGAATACCAGGAGAATAATAAAATAAGGCAGACAAAATAACGCTGCAGACCATCCGTCCTCCTCCATTGCCAGCGAAAGGGATAGCATGGCCAGCAGCGGCAGCAGGAAAAAGCTTGCTGCACTGCTAAAAACATTTGCTTTTACCCGGGGCGTCAGATTAAAAAAGACCGGGAAAGACATCAGCGCAAGGACCAGGTTGAAGGCCACTGCGAACCCGTATGGTAAATTTTTCATGTCTGTATCTGCTGTTGCGATCAGGCCGAACTGTTGCAGTATAAACACAGCGGCAAGATTTAGAACTGATGCAAGCAAGGCGCTGACTGCAATTGTTATGAGGTATTGAGTTGGGGTCTTCATGCCTTTCGTATTTATTGTTGATGCTTTCCTCTGATCTGGCAGGCTGCTCTGGCTGCGCCACATGAAATGCGTGCGCTGCAAAGCTTCCAAAAAATCCTGGTTTTACAAATTAACTCATGCGCAGACCTGCATCAGCCAAAGCCAGTTGTTGTATCTGTTCAAGCCATTCCTGTCTGATTCCCGGTGTAGATGAATGCACAGGGTGCAGGTAGGTGTAGGCTATTGGCGAAATACCGCAATAAGCGAGCACGCCGTTCTGCAGCTGTATCCGGGCAGATTCGGCATAGGTTTCTCTATACAGCTGCTGAGGCGTATCGCCGGTAGCTATGATCCGTGCAGACCTGCCCGCCAGGTGTCCGGACACGCTGCCGTCTGCATTCAGATGGAACGTAACGCCGGGAAGAAAGGCACGGTCTATAAACCCTTTCATCAGCGCCGGAAATCCGTACCACCAGATAGGATGAATCCAAACCAGGTGGCTGCACCATTTCAGGTCTGCTATTGCGGCCAAGAGATCGGGCTCGGGCTGCAGCGTGTCGCGGAAACCATAACGAAGATTCGGGTCAAAGTTGAGCCGGTATACCGGCAGATAACGAAACGCCACATCGTGCTGCCTCAATGCGTCGATATAGGCCTGCGCGATTGCTTCGTTAAAACTCTGGGGATCGGGATGAGCGTTGATAATCAGTATTCGTTCATTTTTCATGCAGGTAAATTTCAGGGAACCAATCGCAGCTGCGATCGGCGGCCGGAGGCGCAGATTTACATCAGGTATGTAAAGCCGATGCCAGGATCCGCGTATCCGCTTGCACGAGATACGAACAAACTGACTTCAGAAATGTTCAGGGCTTCCAAGCAACATAACAAAGACGCTTGCCTGAACTGGCTGCCGGAAGGCAACAAAGATCCTGCTCAGGACAACAGGAATTGACCCCCGGTCAAGGCATCTCCAACCAAACGGAGATGCCTGCTACTGAAATGAGCGTTCAGTTGCCCGCAAGCGGGCCCGGACCGGGGCGAGCGGTCGTTTTTAAACGACCCGCACTTAACCAACTTTCGGTACGATGCAGGGGTCTGCCGGCTGCAGCCCCGCATAGGGTATAAGCAGGCGGCCGGCACTGGCCGCCTGGTATTAATTTGATGAATGACTCAGTTTGTCAGGTTAAAAAACGTCCTCATCGGCCACTGCCTCCTGCCAGGTTTGCCAAACCGGCTCAGCAGCGTTGTGGCCGCTGTACCCGGGATTCTGACGCAAACGGGCGCCGCCGTTCGCATCGATTTCATTCTGTGGGATCGGCCAGTTGATGTTGTGCGGCGCGATGGTATAGGAACGGTTCCTGACCATCACTTTCCCCTTGTTGTAGAAGTCGTTGTAACGCTGAATGCGTTGATACCAATAACTGTTTTGAGCAAGGTTGTCGACATTGTAAACCATGCCTTGTTCGTCAGGCTTGCCGCTCAGGGCCAGCGAGTAAGACACCCGGCTTAATTCAGTATACCTCCATTCTTCCATGTGCAGCTCGCGTGCGCGTTCGCTCATGATATCGCCTATACTCACGGCGGTGTATAACTGCGTGCACTGTGCACGCCGTCTTATGGCATTGACATCCTGCGTGGCACCGGCAACATCCCCTTTGTAGAATTTAGCTTCGGCGCGCAACAAATACGTTTCAGCTAGCCTATAGAGATACCAATCGCCGGCACCACCCCGGTGGTCCGCACTGTTTGGGTTTTGTGTAGCCAGCGGATCTTCGATGTAATATTTGTAATGCGGGTAGTCAAACCAGTTTCTGATCGTATCCCTGCACAGCAGCGTGCCTGCAGCATTTCGAAGACGCAGGTTTTGGCCAAAATTGGCGCTGGTGGGATCGTTGTATTTGATCGACTCCATCGTAACCCAATTGCCCACAGCTGTATTGTGACGAAGGTCGCCCTGGTCGTTTACCCCGTTTACGTACCAAACGCCTTTTTGGGCATAATATGTTGGGCGGATGACGCCGATACCACGGCCCAGGGCACGGTTATAATCGTATTGTGCGCGGTAGCTGCCGTTGGAAGGCGCATAAAAACGAACCGCCTGTTTGCCGTCGGGCGTGGTGGTGGCGCTGTTGTCAAGCATCGGCCCCCAGTTCCTGATTGCATTCAATTTGATACCCATATCTGTCTCGTTCCGGTTTATCATCACTAGAATGGTCTCTTTGTTGCCACCGATCGCCTTGTTTTCAGGCCGGTGCAGGTCCCAGATCACATTGCGTGTTACCGGCCAAACGTTCGCATACGGACTAATGAAACTTCCGAAGTTTGCATTCATCAGCGAATAGCCGGAATTGTTAATCAGCGTATCGGCCTGTGCAATGGCCTTGTCCCACTTTCCGGTGGCCAGATAACATTTTATCAGCAGCTGGCGGCATGCGCCCTTGTTAATCATGCCGGTAAGCCCCATCTGGGCCTGGTTAGGCACCCAGCGAACCGCTTTCTCCATGTCCAGCGTTAGCATTTCCAGGATTGCCTCCCTCCTTGTCGATTTATAATCGATCTTAGGGGCACGGAGCAGTTTTGTGATCAGGGGCACGTCTTTAAACTGGAAACAAAGGGCCATGTAACGGAACGAACGGTGAAACAGCGCACGGCCCCGGTATTCATTTTTAACGGCATCGCTTAAACCTTCCACCTTGTCTACATAGGTCAGAATGGTGTTTGCATATTTCACGCCGTTGTAGGTCTCACCCCAGAAATAGGACGTACGTTCTGGCAGGTCTGTAGGCGTTAAACGGGTGGCAATATCGGCGAAAATGTTGCCATCATCCGTCTTTCCGGCTACGGCCACATCTGAAAACATGTAATCGGTGCTGATCGGTCTGCCCAGGTCTACCGCAGACGTATAGGTCCAGTAGGCACGCAGGTGGCGGTCGCAGATGGCCATTGCCGCATCCAGGCCGCTCTGGGTTGTGAAGGTTGCATCCGGCTCAAAAAAGGAAAGCGGTTCGGGCTGCAAAAAATCTTTTTTGCAACCTGCAGCGGCAGCAAGCAAGATCGTCCCGGCCAGCAACAGCCTGGCTGTCTTGTATCTTAGTGTATTGGTATTCAGTTTCATGTTGTTTTGTCTTAGAAGATTACGTTTAATCCGAAGGTGAATATGCGCGGGGCTATGGTACCGGTTTCGATATCCCAGTAGTCCCAGTCTTTGTCCTTTTTCCAGACGGCTACATTACGAACGGCGCCATAGACCTTGAATTTTTCAACGCCAACCTGTTTGAGCAGCCGGGCATTCAGATCATAACCTACGGTGATATTCTCCAGGCGGATAAATGACCTGTCATACAGTCTGCTCGGCGCATTGACACCGGCGGGGCCTTTTGAGTCCAGGCGTGCAAATTCGTTCGACGGATTTTCCAGGCTCCAGTATTCGCGCTGGTAAGCGTTCCACAGGTAGGTAAATTCCGAGCCGCCGTTTGTCTGGTTCAGGTACGCGCCGTTAAGGCTTTTGTGGCCCCAGTATGAATAGAGGTTGAAAGAAAAACTGAGGTTTTTATAGCTGAAGTCATTCCTGAGCGACATCATGATCGGTGCATTGGTTCTCCCGAGAAACTCCCTGTCGTTGTTGTTGTAAACCGGGGTTATGCTGCCGTCTGCGTTTACACGGTCGTCGGCAGTATAGGTATTGGCAACTTTGGGATCGCCCGGGCGCTGACCAAAGCGCTGGGCCTCTTGCGCCTCATTTGCCTGCCAGATTCCTGTTACGCGGTAGTCCCAGATCGCATCGATCGGCTGGCCTATAAACCAGCGGTTGGAAATGTCGTCCCGCTCTTTTACGCCGATAACATTGCCGTTTGCATCCAGAACATTGTCGTAGATGTAATACAGATTTTTGATCGTGTTTTTGTATTTCGAAAATCCGAATGTAGAATTCCAGGAAAAGTTTTTGCTGCGCATGTTTTGCGAGTTCAGGGCAATTTCAAACCCCCTGTTTTCCACTTTACCCAAATTGGTAGTGATGTTCCCAACCCCCGCAAAATCAGGCAGGGAGCGGTTCATGATCATATCCACGGTCGGCGTGATGTAGTAATCAAAACTTCCCGTGATCCGGTTGTCAAAAAAGCCAAAGTCAAGACCGGCATTAAAGGCTTCGGTTTTTTCCCAGCTGAGCTGCGGATTGGCAAGGCGATCCATCATCAGGTAACGGTACTGGATCAGGTTGCCGCTGGCGTCGATGTAACCCATGGTAGCACCGGCTCCTGCCCCAAGATTGGCGAGTGCCAGGTACGGGTTGGCCAAAGACCGGTTTCCATTTTGCCCCCATGACAGGCGAAGCTTACCGCTGTTCATCGGTTTCCACCTGAAGAACTTCTCGTTGGTAAAGGTCCAGGCGAAAGCAGTCGAGAAAAACGTGGCCCGCGGATTGGACGACCCAAAAGCCGAGTAACCGTCGCGGCGTACCGATGTGGTGAGCATATACCGGTCGTTGAATGAATAGAACAGGCGGGCAAGCATGCCGTCTGCCGTTTCTTTTACGTCGTCGGTATCGTAGCTGCTCCGGTTCTTGTCACCGTAGTACGTTTCATGATAACCGAGCACATCGCTTGGCAAAATGTTTCTGGCCTCGATCCTGTCGGTCCACCGCTGTCTTTGTTCAGCTTCCTGTACCAGGGTGATGTTAACGCGGTGTTTCTGGGCGAATGTATGGTCCCAGTTCAGCGTATTGTTCAGCGACCAGTCAAAACGCTGGGTGGATTCTCGGTTGACAAGGCCGTTGGTTGCCTTCCAGTTGGGATGGCTCGCTGATTCCCAGTACCGGTCATGGAAAAATTGATAACGCGGTGCGCCGTTGAATGAATAGGTAATGTTAAAAGGAAGTTTGACTTTTGCCGTCAGAATGGTGTTTAATACCGTATAACCTTTATCAAGGTCGCGGTACTGCCGGTCAAAATCATAATTAAAGCCCCGGTTGGGTACAAATGTATCGCCCATCGGGTTTACCTGGAGATTGCCGTTTTCATCCTGGTAGCTGGCAAAGGGAGAGTTCGAGCGGATTTGCCGGTCCCAGTCTACGGCCAGGTCACCATCTGTACGCTGCTGAAAGTTAACATTGGCACCGATGTCGAGCCAGTTGGTTACTTTGCCTTCAACTTTTAAATTAGACCGGATGGAGGTGTAGTTATTTCCTACCGCTACCCCCTGGTTCGAAAGGTACCCGAGCGACATGTAATAGGTCATCCGGTCGCCTGCCCCCGACACGCTCATGTTGTGGTCATTGTTGAGACCGGTGCGGAAACTGTGGTCATACCAGTCAAAACTTTGCCCGTTGGCAAAATTTTTAAGCGTTACACCGTCCAGCAACAGGCGTTTTGCCCATATTTCCTGATCAGACAGGCCGGGTGTATTTGTTGTATACGCGCGCCATTGGTCTAACGAAACCCCGTAACGGGCCAGGTTGGCGGCGATAGGCGATTCGTAGTAGGCGCGGTTGGGCTGCGAGGTATTTTGATAAGCCTCGTAATTGCCGGTGGCGGAATTTAGTCCGTACGTGCCTGAAGTAAACCAGTCCTGGCGATATCGCAGGTAGCCCTCAGGCCCGAAAACGGGGCGGTTTGCGCCCATGGTCGTCATGCCCAGGTTTGAGGTGATGCTGATACGCGGTTTGCCTTTCTGCCCCCTTTTGGTGGTGATGATCAGCACGCCGTTCGCCGATTTTGCCCCAAACACGGCGGCAGCCGATGCGTCTTTCAGTACATCAATCTGGTCAATGTCATCAGGATTGATCTCTGACAACTCACCGTAAAAAATGGTCCCGTCCAGTACAATCAAA
The DNA here is from genome assembly GCF_003029735.1 of Pedobacter yulinensis. Classification (GTDB taxonomy): domain Bacteria; phylum Bacteroidota; class Bacteroidia; order Sphingobacteriales; family Sphingobacteriaceae; genus Pedobacter; species Pedobacter yulinensis. The sequence goes on along the minus strand of NZ_KZ686269.1, from coordinate 262,210 downwards.
GGGTCGTTGTGACCACCATCGGTGTAAACCGAGCGCTGACCGCGGATGCGGATGGTCCCGCCTCCTTTCGCCGAGGCATCGAGTCCGACGGTTACACCCGGTGTGCCGCGCAAGATATCCTGCGTGGTATTCGGGTTCTCGGCTGCAATCTTATCCGGCCGGATTTGTGAAATCGATCCGGTCAGGTCCTTTTTCTTCATGGCGCCGTAACCGATAACGACGATATCCTCTAACGTTTCGGTGGTGCCGGCCAGTTTAATATTGATCTCATTCCGGTTACCCACCGCAATGGTTTGAGACTCATAACCGGCATAAGACACGGTCAGAACTGCTGCAGAACCAACCTGCAGGCTGAAAGCACCGTTGTCGTCGGTGCTGGTGCCAGTGGTCGTATTCTGGATGCGGACGGTAACTCCAGGCAGGGCCTCGCCCGTTCGCGCATCGGTCACAAGCCCCTTAAGGGGTCTCGTTTGCGCCAGAACAGCCACTGGCAGCATGAACACGCACAACAGAAGGGCAAGGCCCAACCGTTTTGTCGTTATGCCATTCAGTAAAAAAGCGTAATTATTGGTCATAATATTTGGTTTTCGTTGTTTAATCAGGCGACTTTCAAAATCCTTGTTGCAAGAGCACAGCCATATGGCCCCGGATATTGAGCTTCAGAATTGGAAAGCTAGTAAGGGATCTGCCAGACGTAGCTATGGCACGACCCGGCAAAAGGACAATTAAGATTATTGGCATGTATTGGCTTCATAGCAGTTCGTCTCACGTTTTCCAGCCCGGGGTAACCGGCAAGGGGGCCCGCGTGTAAATTTGGTTTATAGTTTGGTTTCAAGTCGGCCGGGGTTCTTCTGGTACGAACACCAGCCTGTTCTCAAAATAAATCAAAGACAAGCTTTTATTCTGTTCATCTTTTTGTCGATTTATCTCATTTAGGGTAAGTTGTTTTACTCAAATGAAGCGCTGGATCGCTTTTTAGACCGGGCGGCTGTCGCCGAAAGCGCTGCAGACCCGGGGCTTGCCTATTACAATAAGCGCGATTCGTATATCTTTGATATGTTTTGTACCATGAGGGGTTTGCTTTTATGTTTGCTCGTATACCTGGTTATGCCCTTTGCTGGGGCGAAGTGCTTCGCGCAGTCTTATTATTTCAAACGTTACGGAGCTGATGACGGCCTGGCGCATAATTCGGTCACCTCGATCCTTCAGGACAAAAAAGGGTTCATGTGGATCGGCACCCGCGGCGGGCTGAATCGTTTTGACGGTTATTCTTTTAAAACCTACCGCGACCACGAAAATCCCTACGGCCATGTGGGCAATACGGCAGTATCTGCACTCGCTGAAGACAGGAAGGGCATCCTGTGGATTGGAACCGGCAGGGGAATTTTTAGTTACGACCCCGACCGCGAAGTCTTTACCCGACTGCCCGAAGCCGGCCTGAGTAACGTGAACAACCTGCTGGTCGACCAGCAGAATAACTTGTGGTTTGCAACTGGCGGCTACCTCTTCAAATATGATCAGCGCAGCAGGAAAGTAACAGACCTGCACACCCGGGCCCAATGTATGGCCATAGACCAGCGCAACAACCTCTGGGTAGGCGACAATACCGGCATGCTCACGTATTTTGATTTTAAGAACCGGTCCCGGAAATCTTATACCATCGTTGGCAGCGAATTCGCCCCCAACCTGCGTTCCATTAGCAGTATATCTTTGCGCGAAGACGGAACGGTACTGATTGGCTGTTACAAACAGGGGCTTAAAAGTCTGAACCTGCGTACGGGACAGATTAAGACCCTACCCCTATACAGCGACGGCCGGGCGCTCATTTATGTGCGAGACATCAACCGGATCAGCGCCAATGAGTATTGGATTGCAAGCGAATCGGGCATTTACGTCTACAATCCGGTCAGCAGGGCATCGACCAACCTCCGGACACGCGCAGACGACCCCTATTCAATTGCAGACAACGCGGTGTATAAGGTGGTGCAAGATGACCGCGGCGGCATCTGGGTGGCTACTTTTTTCGGCGGTCTGAACTATTACTCGCGCGAAAACGCCAGGTTCCGGAAATATTACCCGCTTCTCGGAAAAAATACCATCTCGGGCCATGCCGTACGTGAAATCTGCCCGGACAATGACGGCCATTTGTGGATCGGGACAGAAGATGCCGGCCTTAACAAATTTAATCTGCAGACCAAAAGGTTTACAGCGTATGTTCCCGGCCCAAAGAACGGCATATCATACCCAAACATTCATGGCCTGCTTGCAGTCGGAAACGAACTTTTTATCGGGCCGTTTTTTCACGGCCTGGAAATTATGGACACACGTACAGGCCGCATACGTGACCGGTTCAGGTTCGTTGGACCGCCGGAAGACAACAAAAGTTATTTTGTATTGTCCATCTACATGACCCACGATAGCCTGGTACTGCTGGGCACCGGACTTGATGGCTCCGGGTTGTTCACCTACCACCCGCGTCACAAGACATTTAAACGGGTTGCGGGCGTTCCGGTCAATACACACATTCTGGCCATCAGGGAAGACCATGCTGGTTACGTATGGGCGGGAAGTCTGGGCCAGGGTGCCTTCTTTTATCATCCGAAGACCGGAAAATCCGGCAATATCCGTTTCGCCGCACAGCATAAAGCGGCTCCGCTGAATGAATTTTCAGTATGCGGTATCCTGGAAGACAGCCAGAAATCGCTGTGGTTTGCTACAGAGGGCGGCGGGTTGATCAGGCTGAGCCCTGACCGCAAAACCATTAAAAAATTCACCGTAAAAGATGGTTTGCCTACCAATATCCTGTACCGTATACTCGAAGATGATTCAGGACACCTGTGGATCAGTTCGCTGAAGGGACTGGTCTGTTTCGACTTGCGCACCGAAAAGATACGCACGTACAACCGGTCAAACGGCTTGATAACAGATCAGTTCAATTTTGGCTCCGCTTACAGGGCAACAGATGGCATGATGTATTTTGGCTGCGTTAAAGGCATGGTTGCATTTCAGCCGGGCGAACTGCTGAGCGTTGAGACAGGACCGCCCCTTTACGTGACCGGTTTTCAACTGGATAACCACGAACTTGTTCCGCAGCAGCAAAAAGGACCGCTTTACCGGTCAATCATCAACACAGATACCATTGTGCTGCAATACAACGAAAACAACTTCAGCGTTGAATTTTCTGCACTCGATTACCATGCCGCAGAAGCAACCCGGTATGAATATATTATGCAGGGGCTGGATAAGAACCGAACCTACCTGACGCGGAACAGGAAAGCCTTTTTCACAGACCTGTCGCCCGGAAACTACACTTTCTCGGTACGTGCAAGGAGCAACGCCGGTTACTGGACCAGTGCCGAACGCCGCTTATTTATCCAGGTTTTACCGCCTTTCTGGAAAACCAACACGGCGTACCTGCTGTACCTTGCCGCCGGTCTGCTGGCTGTCTACTTTTTAACCAGATATTACCACCGTTACCAGGAACGCAAGCACCTGGGCAAACTCAGGCTTTTTGAAATAGAAAAGGAGAAAGAAATTTACCAGGCAAAGATTGAATTCTTTACAAACATTGCGCATGAAATCCAGACACCCATGACCCTGATCCTGGCACCGGTAGAGCTCATGGCCGAAGAGGCGCATGAAGAAGAAACGAAAAAGCGCCTGCAGATGGTTGAACGCAATGCCAGACGGCTGTCAGACCTGACCACACAGCTGCTCGATTTTCGCCAGACCGAAATAGACCAGTTCGGGCTGAACTTCGTAGAAACGAACATCAACGAGCTTTTACAGGAACAAGCCCTCTCTTTCGATGAGGAGGCACGAAAAAACGGAATTACGTTGACTCTGCGGGTCCCCGAGCCACCTGTCATTGCATTTGCAGACCGGGAAGCGCTGGTGAAGATCTGCCTGAACCTGATTTCAAACGCTATAAAATATGCGGCCAAAGCGGTGTCAATTGAACTTTTAAGCTCGGTCGAGCCCGAAGGAACGTTTAGCATTTGTTTTCTCAACGATGGCAAAGGGATACCGCCGGAATACGCCGAAAGGGTATTTGAACCTTTCTTCAGGCTGCGAACGAAAGAAAAACCCGGTACCGGGATTGGCTTATCACTGGCAAAATCGCTGGCCGAACTGCACAATGGCACGCTGATCCTTACCTCTGGTGAAACCGACAAGGTAACATTTAAACTGACCCTGCCGGTTCGGCAGCGATTTGAATTCAAACTGAGCAGCTGGAAAAAACGCCCTGACAAATGAACTATCAGATTTTAATTGTAGACGACAACGAAGACATTCTTGAGCTGCTTTGCGGCGTATTTAAGGGAAACTATACACTGAAACTGGCCGGCAATGGCGAGCAGGCGCTGGATATTCTGAAAAATGAATACATAGACCTGATCATTTCAGACATTATGATGCCCGGAATGGACGGGTTCGAGCTTTGCCACATGGTCAAATCGAGCATTGAATACTGCCACATTCCGGTGGTGCTGCTAACGGTCAAAAACACCCATCAATCACAGATACAGGGACTCGAACTTGGCGCCGACCTCTACATTCACAAACCGTTCTCCGCCCGGTTGCTGCAGGTGCAGGTAGCCAACCTGCTCGAAAACCGGTCAAAGATCAAAGCCCACTTTGCAAGCTCCCCGTTTGAAGATGTGCGCGTTATGGCCCATTCAAAAACAGACGAGACCTTTCTGAAAAAGCTTGATGACTACATCAGGAGCAACATCAAAGATACACAGATGAACATCGATCAGCTGGCCCACCACATGCACATGAGCAGGCCGACCTTGTACCGGAAGATCAAATCGCTGTCTACCCTTTCGCCCAAAGAACTGATTGATGTTACCCGGCTAAAAACATCGACCAAACTGATCGCCAGGAACGAATTCACCATGTTTGAAATTGCAAAAATGGTCGGTTACAGTTCACAAAGCCTTTTCAACAAAAACTTTCTCCGCTATTTTAACATGACGCCGAACGAGTACGCGGGCTCCCTGCAAAAAGAGGTAAAAAACGAATGACCGGCTTTCGGGGCCGGCCATGTCGTTCAGAGGTGATAGTTCAAATCATTTAGCCACCTTTTCGAGCAGCGCAGCGGTGCACCAAAGATAGGGTGCCTGCCCGTGGTAATCGCCGGTGCGGCGCGGACGGTCAAAGTAATATTGTTTGTCGTTCTTTTTATTGGTACCCACGCACACTTCAGACACTGCACCGTTTTTGTCGATGTAAGGAACCAGGGCCATCCAGGCATTGCGTGCCACCGGTGCATATTCTTTGGTGTTGAGCCAGCCATGTTTGACCCCGGTAATCATGGCGAAGGTAAACATCGCAGATCCCGAGGTTTCCGCCCACCAGGTCGGTTCGTCAATTAACTGGTTCCACATGCCGCCCGGCGTCTGGTAGGCCTTCAGGCTTTTCATCATGGTGCGGTAGCCTTTAAGAATCCGCGGGCGGTCTTTGTGGTTGCGCGGCAAAGACCGCAGCAGTTCGGCCATTCCCGCCGCCATCCAGCCATTGCCCCTTCCCCAGTAAAAAGGAACATCGGGGGCATGGTAAAACAGTCCGTTTTCGCGCTGCAGCTCGTTCAGATACATGACCATCTCTTTCGCGGCACGGTCCAGGTACTTCTGCTCGCCCGTAACCCGGAAAGCCTGCGTCTGCACAATGGTAATCATGTACATGTCATCGATCCACAACCGGGTTTGCCAGGAGTATCCTTTCCTGGCCCACTCCTTTTCTTCAGGTTTTGCATTTTCGGGAACCTGCCATTGGGTATCGGCATACGGAAGGCCAAGTTCCAGGTAACGCACATTTTTTGTTTGCAGGTACAACTCGAGCGGCAAACTGCCGAACATGTTTAAATCCACATGGTTCTTGATAGGCAGCAGGTGTTTTTCTGTGGTAAAGAGTGGTTCGAAACGTGCTTCAAGTTTTCTGACCAGGGCGGTGTCGCCGGTTAAGGCTGCAAAACGGAGGGCACCATTCCAGTTAAAGGTTTCCGGATAACTGATCCATTTGCCCGCATGAAGCGCATGTTTACCACCCAGGAAGCGGTTGGCCAGGCGTTTTCCCACCTCCTCCGGCGTATAGCCCTCAGGAAAATTTGTCAGCATACTGGTTTGTGTATAGGCCGCCTGAAACGGCAAAAGCAGCAGGAACAGAAGCAGTTTTCTCAGCATAAGGTTAAGCATTTTTGGCAGCGGTTGCCGCCGGTGTAAAAGGCGGAGCAACCTGTCTGCAATCTGATAATGGATATTTGGTTTTTCGGTTCAAAATAAACCAATGTATCAGAGAAAATCAGTTCAATTCTTTGTCGTTTTGTATCAGTTTCAGGCTGGTTTTTTAGCTTTACGAGTTACAAGCATTGCACACGAAAGCGGTGCGCAACCCCATGCGTTCATACATGCGTATCCCGGATGATGTAACGCCGCAGAAGGCCGATGCCAGCCGCTTTGTCTTTTCAGCGACGTGAAGGTTGAGAAATCAGCATGTGTAAATTAATCCTGGTCTATGTCCCTTTAAAACATGATGATTTGCGGGTTTTAAAACCGCTCAACGAACGGGTTTATGTTAACAGGCTGGCACTGTCACGATCTAAAAACAAATCTACGTTTGAATGGCGCTGCAGGATGCTGGCCGGATATTTTGTGTCGATCTGTTCCTCCAGGGCATTTTTAACCGCTCGCGCCTTGGCCTTGCCCGGAACTACGCAACTGATAAAATCTGCTTTCAGCAGGCTCGGGATCGTCAGTGTCAGCGCCAGCTTGGGCACCTGCCCAATATGTTCAAAGCAGCCGTCGTTCACCTGCTGATTCCTGCAATCTTCATCCAGCTGTACAATCTTTACAGCCTGGCGGTCATTGAAATCTGCTACCGGCGGATCATTAAACGCGAGATGCCCGTTCTCTCCTATGCCCATACATACAATATCTGCTGGGTGCTCGGCTAAAAGCTGGGCATATCTCAAACATTCTGCATCCGGGTCTGAAGCATTCCCGTTCAGATAGTACACCGATCTGAATTCGAATTTTTCGAACAACCGTTCCCGTAAAAAATTACCAAAACCCTGCGGCGCGTCTGCAGGCAAACCGATGTACTCATCCATATGGAAAGCATTGATGTGATCCCAGTTCAGGTTATAAGTATGCAAATGCGCTAAAAATTCATTCTGCGAAGGCGCAGCAGCAAAAATCACGTTAACCTGGTTTTTGATGCTGGACAGGCGCCTCACCTCTTGTGCAAATTGCTCAGCTGCGGCCGCCCCCAGCGCTTTACGGGATTCATAAATTTTTATGTTCATGGTGTCTGCAATATTAGATTTAAACCCGTTCTGTGGTTTGTTTGCTAATGTAAGAATTATTCGTGTACGTACACGAAATTTGTTATTTTTATCAAAACTTAGACCCAAAAACCAAACAAACCGTTGATGATGGAAAATTCAAAACATGTTAGTCAACGCAACCTTCCCCTGGATGTCCTTCGGGGAATGACCGTTGCGTTAATGATCGTCGTAAACAACCCCGGCAGTTGGAGCGACATTTATGCACCGTTCAGGCATGCCGAATGGCATGGATTTACGTTAACCGACCTGGTCTTTCCTACGTTTCTTTTTGCAGTAGGCAACTCCATGAGTTTTACACGGAAAACGTTCCGGGCGGCACGCACAGCGGTGTTCTACAAGAAAGTATTGAAAAGAAGCGCGATTATTTTTCTGATCGGCTTTTTGCTGCTTTACTTTCCTTCTTTCAAAATTGAGGATGGCAAGCTTGTTTTTATCAATATACTTGATGTGCGGCTTTGGGGCGTATTGCAAAGAATTGCGGTGTGTTATCTGCTGGCCAGCATCGCTATCTATTACCTGAATAAAAGGTGGCTGGTCATTTTAAGTCTGCTTACGCTGGTCGGTTATTGGGCTGTGCTTTACCTGGCCAACCCGAACGACCCCTACAGCCTTCCAGGCAATCTGGTCAGAACCATCGATATCAAAATATTTAATCCGAAGAACCTCTACCAGGGTTTTGGAATGCCGTTCGAACCTGAAGGGTTATTGAGCACCTTGCCGGCAACGGTAAATGTGCTCGCCGGTTATCTGACCGGATTATTTATGCAAACCTCAGGTTCTAAAAAAATCCAGGCGATAAAGATGACCATTATCGGGGTAATCCTCAGCCTGACGGCCATCTTGTGGAATACTGTCTTTCCGATCAACAAGCCCATCTGGACCAGCTCTTATGTTCTGCTGACAGTCGGCTTGGACCTGCTGATCCTGGTCGTACTCGTTGTACTGATTGAATTGGCAAACCTGCGCAAATGGACTTATTTCTTTGCTGTATTTGGAAAAAATCCGCTGTTCATTTATATCGTCTCGTGGATTGTGCTTAAAGTACTTTACCTGATCCCATTCGGTGGGTTTTCAGTGGCGTCGTCGGTTTACCGCAGGGTGTTTTTGCCGGCGTTAGACGCAAAAAACGCTTCTCTGGCATTTGCCGTAAGCTATATGCTGCTCATGTGGGTGATTTGCTGGGCGATGGACAAAAGAAAAATCTATGTCAAGGTATAACACGTAAAATGAGGTCTTACAAAAACAGCAGCCGGCATTTTGCCGGCTGTGTATATCCAGCTTGCCTGCAAAAACTGTTTACTCGGGGATTTTACACGAAAGATCAGGCTGTTCGCGGCCCAAATTCCAGGGCTCCGAAACAATCCGTTCTATGGAAATCGGGCGCACCACCGGTAATTCTGTTCCAGGTTAAAAAATGGGGCTGAGGAAGCCCGTCGCCGCATTTATAAAAATTGCCCCTCGCTTTTAACAGGTCAAACGAACGGATGTCGTGATGGATGAATATGTCGTTGGGGATGACCAGCACAATTTCCCAGCTGAATCCTTCTTCCTGCCTGAATAGTCCCGAATGAATTCTCGATGCAAAACTCATTTTGCCGATTGCTGCTGCAGGCAGCAGTTCCCGGCCGCCGCGTTCACTGCCATAACCAATTTTCGTTGCACCCAAACAGTTGAACTCCAGGTTATAATAAGATGAATCGTCATTGAAAGCGATAAAAAATTCCACACAGCTGTCGTTGTGGATATTGCCGTTGGTTGACTCATTGGCAATCAGGTAGCGCTCCTCAACCTGGTATTTTAAAAGAATGGCTTGGGTATTATGCGCAATAAAAAAGTCGGCCCGGGTGTCGCTGGTAAATTCCGGCCAGGGATTAATTGCAATCTGCTGGCGCTCCAATTGCTGCATGGCATGCAGCAGCGTATCTGGGGTGTTAAAGTCTGAAGTACTGATATAGGGAATTTTTAGCTGATTCACGAAGTATGGAGGTATATATAAATGTAATTAAGGTATCGAAAGAACCGGCGCCTGGTTTTGATATACCACTTTGCCGTTAACGATGGTCGTATCGATCCTGATGTGATTGTCAAATATGACGATGTCGGCATCCCGGCCTTTGGTCAGGCTGCCTTTAAGGTGACCAAGCCCTAAAATTTGGGCGGGCGTTTCTGTGATCATTTTTACGGCGTCAGGCAAGGATACCTCGGCCAGTTCAATCATTTTGCGAACCAGCTGATCAGTTGTCGCCACACTGCCGGCAAAGGCACTGCGATCGGGCAGCTTGGCTACGCCATCTTCAACCACAACTTCCATCCCGCGCTGAAGACTTCCGAGGATACTTTTGCCCTCGCCCATTCCTGCCGCACGCATGGCGTCGGTAATTAAAGCAGTATGTGCTGCGCCCTTTATTTTGTAAACAAGTTTCAGCAAGGGCGTGGGCAGGTGTACACCATCGGCAATAATTTCGACGCTCATGCCATCGATCAGGTAAGCACTCTCCACAACGCCGGCGTAACGATAGGCATTTCTTCGCGACACACCAGACATACACGAATAAAAGTGCGTAGCATGCCTGAATCCCGCATCATAGGCTTTGACCACATCCTCATAAATGGCATCGGTATGCGCAATCGCAGCCAGGATATTTTTCTCTTTCAATGCGTCGGCAAATTGCAAAGCGCCCGGCAATTCCGGCGCGGCACTCCACCGTTTGATCACCTTCGTTGAAGACAGAATTTCATGGTATTCGTCGGGATCAGGATTACGAATATATTTCGGATCCTGGGCCCCTTTCTGGTTCATGGCAAAATAAGGCCCTTCAATATGCAGACCTACAAACTGTGCGCCCTCCTGGTTCAGCGGACTTGCCTTCTCATACGTTTCAATCGTTTCCAGCAGGTCCTGCTTTTCACAGCTCAGCGTTGTGGGCATCATGGCGGTGGTTCCATACTTGGCATGTTCGCGGGAAATGGCAAGAAAGGCATCGACGGTGTTATCCATAAAATCGTGTCCCCCGCCGCCATGCACATGCATGTCAATAAAGCCGGGTGCAATAAATTTCCCCTTTGCATCGATCTTGAGCGCACCCGGAACCGAGACATTGCTGGTCGTCACTTCTTCGATCTTGTCTCCGCAAATCACGACCGTGGCACCTTTAATCAGGCCAGAGGGCGTAATGGCCGTGCCGTTATATATCTTCGTGTAATTCATAAATATCAGTTGGTTCTGGATTTCCAGCTTTTGAGCCGGTGACCGTAAAAAGCATAGAAAATCAGGTAGGAGTAACAGGGCAGCAGGACCCAGTAGGCTTCGCGCAGGTTGTGGTGATCGGCCCAATAACCGTACAAAAGCGGCATGACGGCGTTCCCGCAAAGGCCCATAATGAGCAGCGAAGCCCCTGTTTTGATAAAGCGACCTAAATTATGGAGTGCCAATGGCCAGACGCCTGCCCAGATCATCGAATTCGCGAAACCCAGCGCCACAATAAACCACACGGAGATGTCGGTATCATGCCCGAAAAAGGCTATTCTTTTCTCGAAAAACAAAATGCACAGCCCGAGCAGCAGCCCCAGAACCGTACATATCTTCAATGCCATAAGCTGCGAGACCAGCTTCGGGATGAAAGAGATGCCCAACAGGTAGCCTAAAATTGTTGCCGTAAGGGTGTACGATGGAAACGACTTGGCTTCCATGAAGGCCATGCCCTGATGTGTCGCATAGTTCACGATACTGTCTACAGCAATTACCTGAGAGCCGACATGAAAAAAAATAGCGAGGGCACCAAGCACCAGGTGCGGAAAATCAAGAATGCTTTTTTTGCCGGCATGGTCTGCCGCAAGGTTCTTGTCTTCATGTTCTGTATCAATTTCAGGCAAAGGAGAAAAGCGCACCAGAAAGCCAAGTAACACCAGTACCAGGGCCACCGCCGCATAAGGAATTACGACCCGGCCAACGAGCTCGTTAAGTACAGCTTCCTTCTCCGCTCCCTTCATCAGCACGACGCTTTTAAAAAGTTCACTGTCTGTTTCCGGTTTTAAAATGACGGCAGCGAAAAGCAGGGGGGCCAGGATACCCGCCATTTTATTGCAGATTCCCATAATACTGAACCGTTGTGCCGCGCGTTCCGGAGGCCCCAGTATGGTGATATAAGGATTGGCAGCGGTTTGTAAGATGGCCAGGCCAATACCAAGGGTAAACAGGCCGGTCAGAAACAACGCGTACGTGCGGGTAAGCCCGGCAGGCACAAACAACAATGCGCCCAATGCCATTACCCAAAAGCCGCACATCATGCCTTTTTTAAAGCCGGTCTTTTTGAGCAGGTAACCTGCCGGCAGCGACATGACCAGATAAGCAATATAAAAGGCGAACGCGACCAGATAGGACTCGAAATTATTCAGTTCGCAGGCCACTTTAAAAAAGGGAATCAGTATGGCATTGATCCATGTTACAAAACCGAAAATGAAGAACAGCAGGCCGATGATTGAAATGGACACCAGCATATCTTTTTTGGTAAGCGATGATACCTGAACGGGGTGGTTGTGTGTTGACATCTGATGCGATTAAGGTGTGCGCGTCATTTTTCGCAATCGGGCAAGCAGGTCTGCATGCCGGAAATTCCGAAGCCTGGCTTCTTCTGCAATTTCTGCAGGGAACAGGAAACGGGCGTTTAGCTTGGCAAATTGCGTGTCAACTTCTGTTGTGTTCAGTGCTTCCAATTTCATAACGAGGGCTGCAGCCTGTTTTTTATCAAAGTTTTGATCGTTCAGCGCGTTTTCGACTTCCATGCAGACCAGATAGTTGTAGCGGATGTTTGCCATCAGGATGTAGTGCGCGTATTCTGCCTGGTTTTTGGTTGCGTGAAGTGTCCGGAAGGTTTTCAGCGCAGCTGCCGCACTGTCTTTCAGTTGTCCGACCGTAAGGCCGGCACGGGTAACTTTGCCCTGGGCAACCTCGTAGGGTGCCAGTTTTAATGCGTTCCAGAATTGTGTGGCTGCTGCCTCAGAAAATCCATATTTTCTGCTGGCGTAATCCGTTACAAAATCTGCCGGCACGATGGCCTCCTGGCTGGAGACCGCCCTGAAGAAAGCGTCAACCAGGAGATTAAAGCCTGACAGCGGGTAAACCCTTCTGATGGCGTGCAGGTCCAGCATGTCGCTGTGCGATTCGGCTATCGGCGAATAGATACCCGAAGTAGACCAGGAGGTCATGATCATTCCCTTATACCCCAGCGCTCTTCCCTGCGGAATAAAAACCCTGATGTTGTTCAGGTGCTTTGCCCAGTCGGTTAGAAAGTAATTGTCCGGGCTGCTCCTCAAAGCCGGCGATCCCCAGATTTCGAAACCACTTTTCATCAGCTGCCCATGGTCGCCAAAACGGTCCAGTTCCCAGCCGTAATTCCAGTCGATAAAGATGGTTTCCTTCGGCAATGACTTCAGGGCATCGGGATATTTCAGCGCAATGTCTGCCCATACCACTGGTCTTTTGCCCAGGCCTACCACCACCTCGCAAAGCATTTTGATATAGTCGCCGTATAACCTCCCCATTCCAAGCGAATCTGCCTTGCGTTTCGATTCCGGCGATTTGCCCAGCAGATACGTTTCGTCTCCGCCAATGTGAATGTATCTGGATGTATGGGTACTGATCAGATCTGCATACAGGTCAGTGAACAAGGCTTTACAAAGCGCTTCCTTGACCGGATTCACCTGTGAATAGTCTTTCTGATCCTCCCTGAGCGCCTTGTATCGATGATTTTTAAGGATGTACTCGACATGTCCAAAACTCTGCTGCAGGGGTATGACGTCAATTTTCAATGAATCGCAATAGGCGATAAATGATTTCACATCGGCCCTGCTGTAAGCATATTTGTTGGCAATGACCGCATGTTTTTCAAACGGATAGGTCCCTTCCCACTCCATGACCAGCGTGTTGATGCCATTTTGGTGGAGACGTTGTGCAAATTTTTTCAATGCAGGCATCGTCATCACCTGGATTCTCAGATCGAGGTGAAAACCCCTGACCTGAAAATCAGTTGTTGGTTTTGAGGTTTGCGCACTGGCGTTGTCGGCGGCGAGGAGCCAGCCCACTGCCAGTGCAAAGATGCACTTTGCTATGTTTATCATCTTGTTCACTCCTGCTATTTTAGGGTTGTGTGTCATGTTACCAACGGTTTATTATTTCCAGCTATCTGGCGGACTGCTCAATTGCGTCCGGATCCATTTGCCCGCGTCTTTAAGCTTATCTTCGGTCCATGGGCCGTTCGGGCAGGTGCCTGTTTTCCAGGCGGCTCCGCTGCGCGGGCTATCTGAAAAATTCCAGTTTATCCAGGAAACTTTCCTTTCTGCCAAAAACCTGAGCCATTGCTGCGACTTGACGAAATCATTTTCGCCGTCACCCCATCCGTCCTGCGTACCAAATTCGGTTACAAAAACCGGGATTCCGCCATCGAGTGCAGTTTGAACAAAACGCATGCGTGCGTCCTGGTCAGGTTTATTCTTGTCGGCGGCATAAAAGTGCATGGTATACATGACATTTTGATCGGTCAATGCATTGCCGATTACCTGATCAGGCCGAGAGGCAAACTCAGGCGTACCCACAATGATCACCGATCCGGGATCGTTCCTGCGGATGACCGGTATAAGCTGTTCCGCATAATTTTTAATCAATGCCCAGGTAACGGGGTATTTATCGCTGTTTGGCTCGTTGCAGATTTCGTAGAGCACATTACCCTTGGATGCATGTTTTTTGGAAACATGCTCAAAAAAGGTTTTGGCCATTGCGGTGTTTGCGTTTGGATCGCCCGGATGTAACATGTGCCAGTCGATGAGTGCGTAAGAACCACGCTGGTAACACTTTTCAACCAATTCATCTACGAATTGCGTAAAATATTCAGGTTTTGTTTCATAGCCCCCCTCCTGGATATACGTCGAAATACGTAAAACATCGGCGCCCCAGCTGTTGATCAGCAGATCGAGCGATTGGTCGTTATAACAATTGCCGCGGTATTGGAGCCCATGGGTACTCATGCCCCGTAGCTGAATCGGCTGGCCCTGTTGGTTCACCAGGCTGGTCCCTACTACCTTCAACCTCCCGTTGACTGTGAACGGCTTAGTTTGGTCGGCAATGGCCCTATTTTCTTGCAGGCTTACCGTTTGTTTACCCTTGCATGCCATGGTTGCCAGCAAAACCAGGCAACACAAATTACAGATCTTCTTCATCGGCATATTTTTATTTCATGGCTTGTTTGTGCGTCTGGTCAATCAGACTGAGCAGCGAGTGTTCATTTGGGCTGTCGTATAACAATTGCCAGATCATGACGCCCCCTGCATCTTTTGTAGCCAACAGTGTTTTGTCTTTGATCGTCTTTTTCCCGTTGTAATAGATCGTACCACCATTGGCCGGCAATACAATCTCGTCGTATTCCATGCGCTCCGGGTATTTGGCTTGTACATCCAGCCACGATAACTGCCTGAATGACCGGTCTTTTGTGGGCAGTTCGCCAAACCCATACCCGTAAAATGGCAGTCCGAGATTGAGTTTGTTCTTATCCATGCCACGTTCCTGTCGCCAGTAATCCAGGTGGTCCATGGCGTAAGATATTGGAGCGTGTTGTCCGGGCATTTCGGGTTTCCAGGGTCCGGTCTTATCGTAAGCCATGATATTAATAAAGTCAAACTGTGCCAAAGCCACATTGGTGATCCGCTCTCTCGTCCACCAGGCTACGGCGGCGGATAACAATTTTTTTCGCTTTTTCAGTTGTTTTTTCAATCCGACCACAAAGGCCTCATAGTTCGCATCAATGTCATCACCCTCCAGGTCGACATCAATACCGTCCAGGTCATATTTATCGACCACTGCAATAAAGTTGTTCACAAGGGTCTTTCGATGCGCATCTTCCAATAAGCGGGCGTAATAAGCGTGACTGCTTCCGCCGCCGCAAGACAAGAATACTTTGATGTTGTGTTGACGGGCGATTTGCACAACCGTATCTAGTCCGGGCACATCTTTAAATACGCCTTCAGGGCTGGGATTTATAAAAGCAATGTTGAGATGCGTGATCTTTTCCAGATCGACCTTTTTAAGGTCCTGGGCCATGTTGGCTCGCGACCAGATATACCCGATCACTTTGAACTGCGCCTGTGCGGGCGTAAAACTGGCCATCACCAGGAAAACCAGGAGAACAAGTCTGGAGATCCGGTTTTTGCTGTAGCTGTAATTCATGGTGTAAAAACTTTAGCAGTCATCTGTTCAAATGCGGCCAGCTATGCGCCGACCCTGAGTTGTCTATTTCAGCGTGTTATAAACGGCTTGTGTTAACGACCTGTTCCCCGCGGCATCAAAGTCTCCCTGCCAGATATAGGCGCCCAGGAAATCGCTCGCTTTGATGAAACCAGCCTTTTGCGTTACGAGTGGAACGCCGTTGAAGTAGATGGCCAGCGGCGCGGGTGTTAAATCCACTTTTTCCTTATCAAACGCAGTTGGGTATAAGGTCAGGATGTCCTTATAAGGGATATAGTTGAAAGAGGTGAAACTCGAGTTGTTACCATTGGCATCAACAGCGGTATACCTTAATCCCATAGCCGGGATGCCCACCACAATCTTGTTAAGGGGTAACTTGGCCTTCCAGAGATTGGCACTGGTTACCATATAATCGTAACCGGATGGGTTGCCCAATGGCCTGCCCGGACCCGTGTTTAATCCGCTTTCGAAAGCCCGTACGTGCACCCAGTTTACGTTGGCCAAACCCGCAGCGGTATAGTTGGTATGCGTATAATTTACCGGCACGGTTAAGGTAATGATTTTCGAACTGCCTAAAGCAGCGCGCAACTCGTTGATAAAGGTGATTGTCGCCGCCATGTTAGCCGTTGTGGTCGCCTCTACGATATTGCCAACATCTGCCATCATGATATCGACACCGTCCATGTTGCGCAGGGCCAGGTAATCTTTAACGGCCTGCACCAGTGCAGCGCGTTGCGTAACATTTTTCAGGGCTGAACCGAACAGGTTGCTGTCATAAACGTTCCAGCCATTTGCCGACAGCGTTGCGCTGACACCCAGTAAAACCGGTACACCGGCAAGGTGGGCTTTGGTTACAATTTCCTGGGTCTTTCTGCCTGTTTCCCCCTTAGAAACGTCCAGTATGCCAGCGGCATTTACCAGTCCGGCCTTAAAGGTAACGTGGGTTACGTTGTTCCAGTTCATATTGGTAATATCACCATTCTCTCCCAGATAAGACATGACGACCTTGGTATAACTTTTCGGGGTAAATGGCGTCCCGGCAGCGGCCAGCACAAATACATCTTTAAACCTGCTTACCGTTGTTCCGTTATAACTTGCCTCGACCTTGATTCGGTAATCGCCGGCCATTGTTGCTGTGAAGCTAAATTTTTCGCCGGTGGCCACTTGTTTATCGTTCACCTTCCAGACTACCTCTACCCTGCCAGACGGGGTAAACTGCAGCGTATTAAATGCAATGGTTTCGCCCGGTTCCAGTACCTGGGTTGCGTTTGGCGTTGGGAATACAGACGCAACATCGCCGCCGAGAATCCTCGGGATGTAGTCGTTCTCTTTCTCCTGCCTGGCGGCATCATCTTTCTTACAACCAGCAACGAGGGCTGCAGAAAATAATATACATATGAACAATCTGATCTTTTTCATCCGTTTAAATATTTGTTTTGAGCGGTGGTGCGCCAATCCCGATTTAGTTCCGGGGCGGTGCCCTACGGGACATGGCGTGGCCACCTGTACAGCGTTAATTATTCCTGGTCCCACCAAACACGTTTTGTCCAGTCGTCTGTGCCTATAATTTTAATCGCAGCTTCAACGTTAGCCGTATTTTGCTGTTTTTCAGACAATGGATATTCAAACCTTCTCGGGATGGTTTGTGACACCGATTCTGTTGTAGGCGAAGGGGTCAGTACCGGGAATCCGCTTCTGCGCCAGTTCGAATACGTTTCGTTCCCGTTTAGCAGCAAGGCAATCCAAAGCTGTGTATTGATCTGTTCCAACTCGCGGCCCGCAACCAGCGGATTGGCCGTTTTAAAGTTGTTGATTTCGGTCGCGGTCACGACAGGGCCGCCGGGGTACAAACCAAGTTGCTGCATCGCTGCCTCAACCCCCTTGTAATAATGATCCTGTGCTGTACCACCCAGGTTCAGGCCGAAACGCTGGGTCGCGTCAGCGAGCAACAATTCCACTTCTGCATAGGTAATGTGAAAAAACGGCGCATCGTTTCTCAGCAGGTTGTGGTTCAGTTGCGGCTTAAGATCTATACTTCGTGGGGTATAACTGGTTCCATTTGCCAGTGTAATGGCGGTGGTGCTTAATACATCATCAGAGTTGTAACGCCCTGGTATGGCGCCTACCAAACCGATTTTTGCCCTGACCTGCGCCGTGATGTCTTCTCTTTCAAGAAACCTGGTTGGTGCCACCGGGTTAAATTCACGATAACATTTGATCAGGTGGTTTACACGCGGATCGTTCGTGGCGGTTAGCGCGTTTAAAAAGGTGTTCACCACGCGGCCCATTTCGTTTTTGCTGTTCCAGGCGGCCGAGATGCCGTTGGGGCGGGGATCCTGGAAGCTGTTTGGCACATTCTCATGTCTCGTCATACAGATATCTGCATTGCTGGTAAACACACCGGCCGCATAGGCTGCCTGTATTTCTGCCTTTGCCTTTTCGGGATCTCTTTTAGACAGGCGAACGGCCAGCCGAAGCCGCAGCGAATTGGCGAATTTTTTCCAGGCCGGTATGTTGCCTTTATAGAAATACTCGTTAGCAACCCTGTCTTTTGCAGGGTCTAACTGGGCAGAAGCTTCTGCAAGCTCTTTGAAGAAATCGTAGTAAATGTCTTTCTGGGCATCGAATTTTGGTCGGATCTGGCCGGCAGCACCTTTCCCGGCCTCAAAATATGGAATATCACCATACGTGTCGGTTAGGCGGGCAAAGATATAGACCTTCATGATCCTGCACATGGCATTGAGGTTGGTTTGGCTGGCCACGCCTTTGCTGCGCTCAACTGCATCGACAATGTTGACGACATCATTTTGGTAGCTCTCATCGAACATTCGCCACAAGTAAGAAGGCGTTTTTTTGTACACAGCCCCGAAACTCATGTTAAAAGCGCCGGCAAACTGTTGCATCATCGGGATGAGCATAAAGTAGTTTGTTCGTTCCTGTATGCCCAGGTCTCCCGAAAAATACACCTGTGTGTACATCAGCTGACTGGCCGGATCCAGGTTGGAAGATCTGGTTGAGTCTACATTCAGGTCGCCGAATTTTTTGCATCCCAGCGAATTCAGCATCACCGCGAGCAGGACTATATAGGTTATTTTTTGTTTCATGATCGACATCTTTAAAATTTCACATTCAGGTTAAAGCCCCAGCCTCTCCGGCTGGGAAGTGAACCGTACTCCAGCCCCTGGCCATTGCTGTTGTTGTAATTTGAATCAGGGTCCACGTTGGGTACATCCTTGTAAATGATGAACGGGTTTCTGGCTACGAGGCCTATTGAAGACGCTTTCAAGCCGAGTCTTTTGTTCAGCGCCTGTGGTAAACTGTAAATCAGGGTCAGGTCCCTTACCTTGACATAGGTCGCCTTGTAAACAAAGGGCGTGGCAATGTTGGAACCATCGGTAACAAAGGTTGTCCAGTACAGCGACGGGTCCATTGCCCGCGTGTTCCGTGTGTACACCGGGTTGGCAGCAGTACCTGTATTGATAACCCCCTGCGGCACAAACCCGCCCACTTTCCCTTCGGCAGCCCACTCAGCAGCGGTCTTTTTAGCCGCCAAACGGTTTTCTTCAGAAAGAATCCACTCGTCTCTGCCCGCCAGGGTCGCCGTGGCAGAACCCCTGGCATGCATAAACAGGTTGGTCATTGAAAACAGGTCGGCCCCGTATTTAACATCGAATGATGCATTCAGACTGAAGTTGCCATAAGAAACGCGGCTGGTTACACCTCCGGTCCAGTCAAATACACCTTTGCCCAGGACCTTCATTTTGGGATCAATAATAGGCAGCAGATTGGCAGCGTTGAGGATGACATTACCATCCGGATCACGCATGAAATCATAGCCCATCATTGTCCCGTATTGCTCACCGGGTTTGGCAACCACGCGTAACCCTGCCCAGCGTGCTTCTGAAAGCGACAGGTATTCGCCTACCCGTTCAGATAAGGATTCAACTCTGCTCACGTTCCTGGCAAAGTTCACACTCAGGTCCCACTTGATCTTGCTGTTGTCAGACAGTGGACTTGCGGAAACGAGCAATTCGATTCCCTGGTTTGCAATGACACCGGCATTGATCAGTTGCTGCGGATAACCCGATGAGAACGCAGCAGGCACAATATTGATCTGATCTCTCGATCTCGAACTGTAGTAGGCCGCATCGAAATTGATCTTATTTTTGAAAAATTTCAGGTTCGTACCGATTTCGAAAGACCTGGTCCTGGTCGGCTTTAAATCGATCGGGGGGATTACCCGCGATGAAATCCTGCCGTTCAATGATCCGTTAAAAGGAAGCTGGTTGAGTGAATAATACAAATCCAGCAGGAACGGGTCGGTGTCATTTCCCACTTCTGCTACAGAGGCCCTTAATTTGCCGAACGATAAGATTTTAGTGCCTACCTTGAAAGCATCTGTAAATACAAAGCTGCCGGACAACGACGGATAAGTATAGGTATTGTTGTTTTCAGGCAATGTCGAAGACTGATCACGCCTTACCGTTGCATCCAAATACAGGTAGTTTTTGAAGCCGACGGTTACCAGCCCATAGGCCGACCTGATGGTTCGCGGTATATCATTCGGAATGACTGATTTATCGAGGTAACTGCCCGCACTGATCGCGTCCAGGATGATCATGTTAGAGAACGCGGATGTTGTGCCTTTGCGGATGCGGTTATTGATGCTTCCGCCCAGGCGTGCCGATACATTGAAGTCTTTGCCGATCTGCTTCGTATAACTTGCCAGGACCTCTGTCTGGTTGGTCGTGTACCGTTGGTTAACCTGGTCAAGTTGACCGCCTAAAGCTCCTGGGGTAGACCGGGGCCTGTAACTTTCATATTCGAGAAATGTAATGTCTGTAGAAGCTTTCGCATTAAGACTAAAGCTCTTGCTAAACTGATAGGTAGCATTCAGCGAGCCGGTAAGCCGGTCCTTGTCAGTTTTATTGTACATTTCCTGGATGACCCAGTACGGATTGAGCCGGAACTGGCCGCCACCCCAGTCAAGGTAATCGCCCTGGGCCGTTTTGTAATTTGTTTTGAACAGTTCCTGGTCTATGTTGTTGGCCAGACCGTTAAAATTCATACCAATGTTCGAGGGCGAGTCGCCCAGTCCCGCACGGTTGTTCACTTCTTCGTCCATATAGGTTGCCCGCACCTCAACCGAGAACTTGTCGCCGAATTTTGAACGTCCTGAGAAGGTGTAGGTGTTTCGCCTGATGTCACTTGTTGGTACGATATCCTGATACCTCAGATCGGCGGCAGAAAATCTGAAATTCGACTTTTCTGTCGAGCTGCTCAGGGCTACCGTGTTGTTAAACGACGAACCCGTGCGAAAAAAGTTCTGGATATTATCTTTGACCAGTGCATACGGCCTGCTTACCCCGTCAAAGCCTACAAGATTGATCCCGGGATCCAGCCGCGGACCGAAATTAATAAAGAGGCTATTGAAAGCCGAAGCCTGATCGACCGGCAGCAACTGGTTTCTGCCCTGTCCATAAATGTATTGCACATCATCATACCGGGTTAGCTGCGTTTCTATCGAATTGGTACTGTTAAAATCAATCCCCAGCTCTTTGCTGTTGCTGCCTTTTTTGGTGGTGATTAAGATCACACCATTGCCGGCTAAACTTCCGTAGAGTGCTGTTGCAGCAGGCCCTTTCAGTACAGATATTGATTCGACGTCATCCGGATTGATGGCAGATATCGCGTCGCCCATGTCTACGCCGCCGCCAAACTGATCGGTTCCCACCTGGCCGTAGTTGGAGTTGTCCATCGGGATTCCATCTACAACATACAGGGGCTGGTTGTTGCCGGTAATACTTGTTGATCCCCGCAGCACCACTCTTGACGAGCCGGCCGGCCCCCCGGCCGTACTCGTGATCACCAGGCCGGCTACTTTGCCAGCCAGGGAGTTAATGACATTGGTTTCTTTTGCTTTGTTGATATCGTCGCCGTTAACCTGTGTGACGGCATAACCCAGCTCCCGCTCACTTCGCTTGATACCTAGGGCAGTGCGCACTTCTACGGTATTAAGTGTGGTAACCTGTTCACTGAGACGAAGATCAACGCGTTTTCGGGAATCCCGGGCCACGAAAAATTGGGTCGCAGTGCCGACCAGGCTCACCTGGATCGTGTCTCCGTTAGTTGCCCTGATCGAGTAGCCGCCTGAGGCATTCGTTGTGACCGCCAGTTTGGTCTTTTTATTGAGCACGCTTACATTTGGCAATGCGAAGTTATGCTCATTGGAAATTATCCCGGTTACATTAAATGAGCCTGTTTGCCCAAAGCTGGTCGCAGAAAAGCTCAGAAATAGCAGCAGGAAAATGAAACCGGGAAAAACCCGCGTCATTTGTAAAGTTTGTTTCATTTCAATCGTTTGTTGGTTAAAAGTATGTAGTGGTTTGGTTCTGCTAACTTAAGCACAGGTATCTCAAGCCAGCGCATTTCCGGCAAGCTGGCTTATTCACCTGTATTCAACAACGGGGATATTTTATATTCGGTCGTACACTAACACCGTTAACGTACACGTTTTTTGCTAAAAAAAAAGGAACATGCCCTCATCTGCAGGAAGCATTTGTTCAGAACACCTTCCGTTAACGTACACGAATATATTAAACAATATTTGAAAAGCAAATTTTTGTGAAAAAAACTGCCGTTGCCTTTGTTAATTTTTGTAGTAGCTGTAGTTTTCTTTGGTAATGATATCGATCGGCATGTACTGCACACTTTCTA
Source organism: Pedobacter yulinensis (assembly GCF_003029735.1). Lineage (GTDB taxonomy): Bacteria > Bacteroidota > Bacteroidia > Sphingobacteriales > Sphingobacteriaceae > Pedobacter > Pedobacter yulinensis. Next base: position 239,909 of record NZ_KZ686269.1, on the reverse strand, counting down.
CAGGAGCCTGCAGCAGGTGCTGGTAAATGGACATGACACCTTTGTACCCCTGCTCCTGTGGTTTCTGACAGATCAGAAAATCAATTGTCCCCTTTTTCAGGTATTCGATATTTTCTTCCAGAAAGTCGTAACCGATCAGCTTAACGTCCTGGATCTTGTTTTCTTCAAAAAATCTGGCTACTGAAGATACCCGCGAGTTGGTTACAAAAACCAGGTCGGGCTTATTTTTTTTGAAGACGCGTTTCAGCGTTTTTTGTAGCGAATCATAATCTGTTTCATTGATATCTACTTTATCGATGGCCACGCCGGTATGTTCTTTTTCAAAGCTGGTCCTGAAGCCTTCTTCTTTTTTAAGCAGGTGATGATGAAGGTCTATTTCCCTCGATATGTTTACCACCAGTACGGTCTGTGATGCAGAAATGAGGTATTTTGACAAGTGTGCCGCCAGGTAACCGCTCTGAAACAGGTCAGGGCCAATATAGGCCACGTTGGCCTGGTCTGCCAGGTCTGAGTTGATCAGTACAAACGGAATATGGTTTTGCCGGCAGCGTGAAAGGAAAGCGATTGATTCGTTTTCAAACATAGGCGCCAGCAGCAGTCCGTCGTAGTTTTGTTTAAGAATATTGTCTGCCTGGTCTGTAAAAGTCTGTTTCGCATTCTGGTCAAAGAAATAATTGTCTACAACCACCCCAAAGTTCCTGATCTCGGAGGCGGCCTCGTTGATCCCCTTTAAAGGGGCGTTCCAGTAGCCGGTCTCATTGGATACAGATGGGATTAAAGCAGCAATCCTGATCACCTTTTTTGAGGCGAGCATACGCGCCATGATGTTTGGCTGGTAGTCAAGCTCTTCAATAATCTTTTGGATCGTTTCCTTGGTTTTTGCCGAAACACCCGGCCTGTTATTGATGACGCGGTCAACAGTACCAATAGAAACATTGGCACGTTTTGCAATCTCTCTGATGCCGGTGGTATTTTCAGCTCGTTTTTTCATCCCTAACAAATGTAGAGATATTTAAAGAACAGAACAACGGCGCCTGCGCCAAATGTTAACGTTAACGAAGCACTTCCAATTTACCGGCAGCTTGTCGGAAAAAACGAACCGGCCGTGTTTACTCGCGCCAAATACGGCACCCGGTTTCTTGAAAACATGTCAGCAACCGCCTGGGCAGTCGCTGACACGTACATTAAGCATATCTGGTCCTGGTTAAGGTGCCGGCGTATTGATTTTTCTGCCCACCGCCTGCAACAGACTGTAGGTACCGGTAACGTCCTGAGAGAGTTCCCAGATCATCACCCCTTTAATGTGTTGCGCGGCGTATTTCGTTTTTGCTTCGATGGCGGTAATGCCGTTGTACTTGTAACCATCGTAGGTATCTACATACGCAACCGAGGCCGCGCCATATTGGGCAATCAATTGATTCCAGGCTTTGTAGCCGGTTCCAACGGTAGGTTTGTAGCCATAAAAAGGAACTCCCAAAACAAGTTTGGACGCCGGTACGCCAAGCGTTAAGAATTTGTTGATATGCTGCAGGGCGGCGTCATAAGAAGAATGGTTCGACGTACCGCCCCAGCCATTATCATAAGACATGATGCTGATCAGGTCGAGATAGGCATATGAAGACGCCGGAATTTCCCCCCCGTTAAAGGCGGCTGTAGCCGCGGTAACCAGTTTGCCGAGCGGGTTAATTTTGGTCCGCAGCGCTGCTACAAAGGGCGCATAGTTTTGCTCGGTTTTAATCTGCTCCAGCGTCGATCCCTCTACATCGATGTCAATCCCGTCCAGGTTAAAATAGGTAACGAACGCAGCCAGGTTATTGATGAAGTTGGCGCGGTTGGCTGCGCGAAACTGTATGGCAATGTTACCCGCATTGGGATCCGGGTCTCCCCCGCCCAGCGAAGCAAGTACCTTTCTCCCCGCCGCGTGGGCTTTTGTTACGACCGCGTTGATTTCTGATGCGTTAAAATCGCTGAACAAGGGCTGTCCATTGGCCATCATTCCGCCACTGGAACTCGGCGCAAAAAAGGCCAGGTTAACGTGGGTCACAATGCCAAAGTCTATCGAGTTGGCCAGGCTGGTCACATTGACCCAACCAGGTACATAACCGATCACCACTTTGTTCGGATTGGTGACTGCCGCCTGCTGGTTCCGGTTGCCGGCCGACCGTGGTTCCGGGCCGGTTACAGCCGGGCCTTCTTTTTGCTTGCTGCAAGCACCTGCTGCAAGTACCCCCAGCGTAAGCATGGCGAATTTAAAGTTTCTCATTTTCATTGTTTTAGTTTAGGTGATTGTTAAAAATATATGCGAATGATATGCTTAAGTAACAACACAATCGTTAACGTACACGTAATTCTGATCCAGACGGGGAAAGAAACGGAGGCAATAAGCTAAAAGAAACGGCTAAAATACTGTCAGAAACAATTGTGTACGTACACAAATCTAATTTAATATTTTGAAACCGGAAATACTTTGTTCAATAATTCAAGATTGATCCAGCAGGTTAGGTTGTTTGTTTCAAGGAGAACCGCTGCTTAAAAAACTTATCCGCATTTGCAGACCGCAGCTTTTTTTCTGCCGGGCTACTGTGAAAAAATGAGACAGATCAACAATACATTGAACAGATGATTTGCCCAACAGTGCTTTTATTTGGTAAAGCTAACCCAATGTAAACCAGCCGCCTGCCCCAGCTCCCGCTTGCGCCGCGGCACAAATCATGTCCTATGAGCAAACCTTTTATTCCGGTGATTATCGCCGTTTTGTTCTCGTTAACAGCCTGCAAAAAAGCCGTGAAGGAAGAAGCCACCGTTCCCGGGCAGCAACCTTCTGACCAACTCAGCTTAAGCAGCAGCGCATCTTCGCTTAGCCGGCTCGTTGACGGCGCCACCTACCGCATTACTGCTGCCGTTTCCTGGCCCGCAGGTCCGGCGGTGGAAGTAACCGGCAACTCGACCGCAGAAAATCAACAAATCCAGCAGTGGTCGTGGTTCCCGAACAGCGGCCAGAAATGGAAACTGGTCAAGATCGACTCCGTTTACTGCAAGCTGGTTAACGTAACCAGCAACAAATGCCTTAAGTCAAACAGTTCTGCCTCGGGCGATATCCTGGTGCAGGGCACAAACGACAACAACGACAACCAGCGCTGGTCGGTCGTGTATTCAGGCAGCAACAACATGTACTCCCTGATCAACAAAGCAACAGGCATGAACATGGTGCTTGACCCCAACAACAACACACCCGGCACCAAGATCAGGCAGAAAACAACCAGCACAGGCACGCAAAACCTGTTCAATTTCCACAACTTGAATTTCAAAAACCCGCTGATTGACGTAAGTCGGGCCGACCCCTATGTAGCTGAAAAAGACGGCTATTATTACTTCATGTACACTCGCGGCAGCAACATCGGCCTGCGCAAAACGAGAAACATGTCGCTCTTGTCGTCTGCGACCGAAAAGGTGGTCTGGACCCCGCCTGCCGGCACCGCCTATTCTTCAAACCTCTGGGCGCCCGAACTGCATTTTGTGTCAGGAAAATGGTACATCTATTTTGCCGCCAATGACGGCACCGGCGACACCCATCGGATGTACGTTTTAGAAAATGCAAACGCCGACCCGATGACCGGCACCTGGACCTTCAAAGGGAAGATCAGCGACGATACCGACCAATGGGCCATTGACGGCACCATCCTCACCGTCGGTTCAACGAACTATTTTGTATGGTCTGGCTGGGAAAGTACCGCCAGCCGCTACAAACAGTACCTGTACCTGGCACCCATGACCAATCCCTGGACGGTAAGCGGATCACGGGTCAAGATATCCTCGCCCACCAACACCTGGGAAAAACACGAACCAAGCTCGATCGGTGCGGGCGTGAACGAGGGCCCGATCATGCTGCAAAAAGACGCCAGCAGCCCGGTCTTTATCATTTACTCGGCCAGCCGCTACAGCAGCGACAACTACTGCCTGGCACAGATCCAGCTGAAGGCGGGCGGCAACCCCACCGTGCCGGCAGATTGGATCAACAAGAAGCAGGTTTTTACCCGCAATGATGCCAATGGCGTGTATGGTCCGGGCCACAACGGCTTTTTCACCAGCAGTTTTACCAATCCCAACGGCGTGGTGCAGAAAGAACACTGGTTTATTTACCACGCCCGCAGCGTGGCCAATACCACCGGCGGTGCCCGCACGCCGCGCATGCAGAAACTAACCTGGAATGCAGACGGTTCGCCAAACTTCGGGACGGCTGCCTCAACCGGTGTAGACACGCCGATCCCTGTGGGAGAGTAAAGTGATTGTGGACCGGCCAATGCGGGCCGGTCTGTACCGATACATGTTCAACCAAAAGCAGGCCCGATGCGGCCTGCTTTTGGCTGTTTCAGGGAGCTGGTTGGCGGTTGCTGGTCACCTCACTCAAAGCAAATCTTTTCATGTCCCCTACAGATCTAATATCTGATTTATCATCTGTCTGGTTATTTGGTGCAGCTGCCCGAACCAAGTCAGTCTGCCTGGCTAGTTGCTTAAAGATTGAGACCGGAATTATGTCGAGCCGCCGAGCGTGTAGCCAGGCTAATGGTTATTAATAGCCATTGTGTACTGTTTTTAAAGTTGTTAATTTCGGAATGCGAGTGAAAAAGTAATCTCAATCGGAACAGAATCTGTTCACCATCCAGTCCGGCTTGGGCGCCAGAGATGGTTTTTTGGCCAAGGAACAGATCAGACCGCTTGAGCAGCAGCACCGAACCAGACTATTGCCTCATGAAGCATTGTAACAGACCAACACTTCTCCTTATTATAATCTTACTGATCCATGCGGGTTGCCGTAAAACAGATCAGGTAAGTAATCCTTGCGACGGTTTATTGAATGAGTCGCCACCGGCTACTGCCTATCTGAAAGTTCTGGCTAAAGGCACCGGAGAAAATTTGCTTACCAATGGCAGCATAAAGGAATCTGACATTGTGGTTGTCGAAAAGACAACCAATACAGCTCACAAGAACTGGAAAGTTGTGAAATCCGGGGTGGTCGGCTCATCCTATTATGGCACAATACAACTGATGTTGTTTGATACAAAAGAAGGCCAGCACGACTACTTAATCCAGTTAAGCAATTTGCAACGAACAACGATTCAATACACTGTAACCAGAAGAGAAACAGGTTCCCCCTGCAAACCAGTTGCTTTTCCCATCAGCAATATCAAGCTAACAGATCATCCCTTCAGCTATATGACAGAGCAGGGAAAAGAGCTTCTTAATTTCCTGATCATAGAGCTTTAGGTAGGTTTTCATTTTAAGCATCTTTTACGAAAACACACTACTGCACATGGAACGCCAATACTTGCAGGCATAGCCCCCTTTTGAACCGCATTTTTTACGCCGACCCTGGCGGCTATTATTTTCATATAGGGATAATTTTTTCCGTTATTCTATTTGGTTTTTTTAAGTCTGAAGTTTGCTTTTCAAAATTTATGATGATGAATAGAGTAACAGTAATCGGACTTGGCCCAATGGGGCAATCAATTGCAAAATCCTACCTGGCTAAGGGCTACGAAGTACATCTTTGGAATCGTACGCGGTCTAAAGCAGATGACCTGGTACAATCAGGAGGCATTTTTCATTCCCACATATCAGCAGCCATCAATGAAAGTGAATTAATTATCGTCAGTTTAACTAATTATGATATTTTTTATGTTGTTTTGCATGAATCGACTGAAAATCTGCAAGGAAAAGTTGTAGTGAATTTAAGTTCCGGCACTCCTGAGGAGGTTCGTAAAGCTAAAGACTGGTTGGAGCTGTTTGGCGCTGGTTTTCTCTCAGGGGGGATTATGGTACCACCGCCGCTGGTGGGTAAAAAAGATCCAAATTCCTATACGTTCTATAGTGGCGACAAAGCTGTTTTTGACAGGTATCAGTCACATCTGGAGGTTCTGTCGAGAACTGATTACAAGGGGGATGAAATTGGGCTGGCCATGTTATTTTACCAGGCGTCTTTAAATGTGCTTTACGCGTCTATTACCGGTATAGTTCAAAGTTATGCAATTATAAAGTCCGCGAATATCGACGCAAAAGCTTTCGAACCTTACATGCAGGGATTTTTGAATTTTTTACCTTATCTGGTTCAAGATGCCAATATTCCGGAAGAGATCGATACCAAAACCTACGACGGTTCTCAGCAAAGTCTCAAAATGATGTTAGCCGGCGCTAAGCATGTCACTGAAACATCCAGGGAAGCGCATCTTGATTATTCGGTTCCCGAAAGCATTGAAAAATTATTTCAAGAAACTGTCAACAGCGGGTTCGGAGAAAATGGCACGACAAGTATTGTTGAAACAATCAGGCGTACCAATGCCTAAACCGATTTCTTTTTTTCCATGAGTTCTTTAAAGACTGACAAATATCCATTTCCCCATTTATCCATTTCCAATACTACAGGTAACAGCGATTGTCCGAACTCCGTTAAAGCGTATTCCACTTTTGGCGGAACTTCGGGATAAATGGTTCTTTGGACAATTCCATGAAACTCCAATTCCCGAAGCTGCAGATCCAAAACCCGTCTGCTGGCTTCGGGAATTGATTTCTGCAATTCATTAGGTCTCCGCACACCGGAATTGATCAGAAATAAAAGATAGGTTTTCCATTTTCCGCCAATTATTTCCATCAATACAGCCATGCCGCAGTCATAATTTTTTGGAATTTTTTTCTCGTACATGCGTGTATACCGAATGTTGTTAAACCATGCTCGTTAAACTTAATTAAAACATTTCATTTTCAAATTGCCTTTTTCCCTTCAACTTTTCCCGACATTTTTCCTGAAGACACCTAAGTTGCGCATCTGATCAACTCCATGTTCAGCAATCATGAAATATTTTCCAGGTACCTGAGCACCTCTTCCTTTTTCCGGCTTGAAACGAGGATCTTTTCCTTATTTTCCATTTCAAGATAACCTTCCCGATAATATTTTTTAACAAACTTGAAATTAACCAGGTAGGATTGATGACACCTGATGTACCCAAATGGCGTAAGCAAACTTTCATAGTCTTTGAGGCCTTTCGAAACCAGGATCTCGCGGCCGCCACATAAATAAAATGTCGTGTATCCTTTATCGCTCTTACAATAGAGCACATCGTCAAGGGATACCACTTCTATGCATTCCAAACTTTTCAGGGCAATTCTTTTTGTGGCAGTTATCCCCTGAGCAAGGTAATGTTCTCTGGCTACGGCCAGCTGGTGCGACGCTACTGCCTCCTCTTCTCGATGCTGGTAACATTTATTTAGCCAGGCGGTTAAGGAAAGTTCGTCGACGGGTTTGAGCATGTAGGCAAAAGCACCCAGGTTAAGCGCCCGAATGGCGTACTGATCATAGGCAGTTAGAAAAATGACCTGGAAATCCAGGCTTTCCATCTCGTCAAACAGCTGGAAGCTGTCCCCGTCTTTCAGGCGGATATCTGCCAGCACCAGATCGGGCTTCAGTAAAGCGATTTCTTTCTTAGCGGTATAAATTTCCCCTGCCATACCCACCACTTTGAGATAGGCAATTTTGTTTACGATCTGTAGAATGTGCTGCGCAATCAGGGTTTCGTCTTCTAAAATATAGAGCTTCATGTTGATCGTATTTATTCTGTAATGATCGGGATCAGTATTTCTACCCTTACCCCTGTTGCACCACTGGTTCCCTTGTCATTCACTTGACACCTGGCCTGTTGCCCATTTGCGGTAAATAGCCTGTCTATTCTTTCTTTTAAGATCACCTGGGCGAGCGACTGCCTTTTTTGTTGTTCTTCCGGAAATTTTGCCAGTCCGCTGCCGTTATCATCAATTTCAATGACCAGCGTATCTTCGTTCCTTTTAAACGAAATTTTCACCAGCCCCTTATAATTAATGTTTCTGAAACCATGTTCAATCGAATTTTCAACAAACGGCTGGATCAGCATGGGCGGGATCAGTGTGTCGCCTAGACTCAGACCGTCATCTACCGTAATCTGGTAATCAAAGGCATCGGTATACCGCAACTGCTGCAGACGGAGGTAGTTTGTTAACGATGCCACTTCCTCCCCGATTTCTATAAAATCTTTCCTGCTTTGCTCCAGCACGCCACGCAGCAAACCGGAGAACGAGCTGAGGTAACATACCGATTTTTCTGTTTGTGCCGAAGCGATGAGGCTTTGTAAATTGGCGATGGCATTGAAAATAAAATGGGGGTTTAACTGAACCTGCAGCACTTTTTGTTCCAAAACCAGCTTCTCATTTTGCGATCTCAGCAGTTTATTCTTTTCCCTTAAACGTTGTTGGCGATAGATGATATAGAAAAGAGAAACCGCCGCCAGAAAAATGATCCCCATTAAAAAAAGCGTCCAACGTTGCTGTTTAATGATGGTCTCGTTCAGCTTGTTCCGGTCATTTAGGTCAGCGATATTCTTGTCCTTTTTTTTAGTTTCGTATTTCTCATGCAGTTCGGCCACTTTCATGACCTCCATAGCCGCGGTGTTCTCTAAATCAATTTGATAGGCTGAATCTATTGCCGCCAGGGCATTGGAAAACTCACCCTTGGTTTTATAAGCCTCTGTCAAACCCTTATAGTAAATGCTGCTTCTCTTACCGTTTGATAGCGCCTTTTCCATTTCGATACCCATTCTGTAATACCTGATTGCAGAATCGGGTTGTTTGTTTTGGGAAAACGCAGTCGCCAGGTTATTGCAGGCGACGGCGTTAACGGTATTGGTTTTCTGCAGATAATCAAAATAGATTTTACTGCACGCAAGGGCTTGTTTGGTTTTGCCCTGCCTGCCGTAAATCTGCGCTTCATTGTCGTATGTCCGGGCAATCGCCAGGCTATCTTTTACCTCTTTAGCCAGATTCCGCGCGCTTAAGTTGCAGGCGGTCATTTTCTTCAGGTCTCCCACCCTCGAGGCCAGGAGAAAGGAGATATCAAAATAGCGTTGCTTAACAATCGGATGAGTTTTAAACGGATGGTTTTCAAAATAAACGGCGACATACGCCAGCGATTTTTTTTCGTTGCGGTTCTGAAAATAAGCCTGCGCCAGCAAGTCGTAAAATCGATAAGTTAGCCGGCTGCCGGTCTTTTCAGCTTCTTTTAAACCAGCATAGATTTGTTTCATCAGGTCTGCCTCAACTGTACCACCTCCCTTTATTTTCTGGGTCAGCATTTCTAGGGTTTTTAGCCGCTCTACGTCATCTGTAGGCCCCGGGTCCTGCATCTGCGGGTAAGTCAACAATGCGCTGTCAGTTTTTCCGGCATAAACATATCTTCTGGCTTTAAAAAAAAAGTAATAAGGATTTGAAGTTTTGTTTGCCATCTTGCCCAGCAGGCTATCTTCTTTATGAACGGTCTTTTTTACCAAGGCCGATGGCAGTGTGTCTAAAGCAATAATGAAAGACAAGTAATCCTTTTGGGCGGCAGGATGAGCTGTCGGCTGTGCTGCATCATGGCGGGCGCTTTCTTTAGGGTTGCAGGAAAACACGAATAGCAGACCAAGACATAGGCTCAGTATGATGTTTTTAGTCATGTTCATTTAGAATGAATTGCTTGCAGCGAATAAAATAGCCATCGGCAGAAATACAGATAAATTAGTTTTTAAAAATAAGCATCCTGGCTATACCCTACAGCAATGAATACATATTTGCGGCACTCTGAGCGATATCTGTACGGATTGCGCACTTATTTGACTATGGTTTCAGGATAATGGGCCGCCGACTGATACCGAGCACATGCCCTTTAACAAAGGGCATGCACCTGTTTGCCAAGCAACCGCCAAAAGCTGCTTAACGAATATCAGGCAAAATACAGCGAAAACAGACGCAAAGCCGGCACATGTCAACTGCACCTTGTAGGCCCTGGGTTTAATCGTGAATTTTAATTGAACGAAACCCAGTTGCCAGGGTAGGTTGGCAAAGACCTGATCACTTAAATCTATTTCACTATGAAACTTCAAAAAAAATTACTGGAAAAGAAGATTGAGCTACGGGAAAGCAAAATCAACGGCGGCCGGCTGAGACCCAGCCATCAACAATCTGTTGCACAAACAGGAGAGCCAGAAAATCCGGACACCTGCACAGACATTGGCTTCGACCAGCCTGCCCCTGCCACTCCGGTGGGTTATGATTTTCGCTAACAAGGACGCGGTACCGACAACATTCTGCCGTTGTCATTGAAAAAATCTTACAATTTAAATCTAAAAAAAATGAAAAACAGCAACAAATTGTTCGACAAACAAATCGAACTGAAGAGCAGTCAGATCAGCGGTGGACGTGCCGACGATACGACAACCTACAAGAACACGCAGAACACCTACGTAGACGATCATGGATGTACCGTAATTTACCAGACCGTACAGACAGACCAGAAAAAGCTGCTTGAAGAATGCTGGTTCACCAACTGCCCGTAATATCCTATCACACTTTACTTGAAGAGACATGAAAAACAACAGTAAATTATTCCAGAAAAGAATAGCCCTGGAGAACTGCCAGGTGAATGGCGGCCGTGCCATGGGCACCCAGGCCATGTGCAGCAAATACACATACGGTGATCACTGCGCGGATAAAACGACAGCCATGTACGACGATAAGGGCAACTCGATAGGCCCACAGGTTACTACAGCCTGGCAAACTGATTAGTGCGCTCCAAGACCATCGGGCTGTACCAGCCCGATGGTCTTTTCCTCATGCAGCATACTTTTCCTCATGCAGCATAAAAGATGTCCTACAGCTACTTTTAAAAACAAGTTAAGTGATACTCATTTTCTCGATCAACAGCGATTATTCAACAAGTTCTGTGATCAGCTGGCTGATCCGTCTGCAAAAACCCTGTATCAGAATCAATGAAGATACGGCTGTAGAACTGCTTTGGCTGACTTCAGCAGATTTCGCCATCAGCATTGATGGAGAGACAGTCTTAGGCAGCCAAATCACCAAAATGTGGTACCGCCGTGGGGGACTGAATCTGTTTGCAAAGTTTAAGAGCGAATTGATCAAAGACTACCTGCGTTCCGAGCATACAGCCCTGATCGAATATTTTTACCACCGGCTCGACCAGATCCCTTCGGTGAATAAATTCAGGAACAGTGATATAAACAAACTATACCTGATGGATCTTTGTCAGAAACATGATGTTCTGGCGCCCAGGTACCTGGTTACCGGCTGCAAAAGTGAACTGGTCGATTTTTTTCAGCAGGAAAAGCGCATCATCTCAAAGCCCCTTAATTCGCCTTTCTCCTTCCAGGATGAGGAAGACTTCTCGCACATGGCCTATACGGCGATGATCGACAAGGCGGATATCGATGCGCTGCCGGAGCGTTTCGTCCCCACATTTTTTCAGCAGGCCATACCCAAAGCATACGAGATCAGGGTGTTTTACCTCGCCGGCAAGTTTTATGCCATGGCCATATTCTCCCAGAACAACGCCAACACCAACATCGACTTTCGCAATTATGACCGGGAGAAGCCAAACCGGGTTGCGCCATACCGCCTGGAAAAGGCATACGAAAACAAGCTGCATAGGATGCTGGAGGCGTACGGACTTAACTGTGCTTCGTTTGATATCATCTATTCAAGCGAGGACGCACAATACTATTTTTTAGACCTGAATCCGGTTGGTCAGTTTGGGATGGTTTCTGCACCCTGCAATTACAATTTGGAAAAGGAAATTGCGCTGGCTTTGGTGTAAAGATCCATTTCACGGTCAACGGAAGATGCAAAAAATCAACCAGGTCGTGCGGGTAGCTTAAGGCCCCAGGTATCTGGCGCAGAAGCGAAAAAAGTATAATTTACCCTGAAAAATGAACAACATAACAGACCATATCGTGTCCGGCCAGGTACCGGTGCATATCAAATCGCTGGTAAAAAAGCCGAAACCTACCTATCTGGTTAAAACCCGGATATCCAAACGCTACCAAACCAAGGGGCTACAGCTTGACATGTATTATAAATCGCCCATATGAGTAAATTTTATTTAAGAAACCAGTTGTGCATTCCGGTAGATGGCTATAACAGGGCCATGATTTACGATTTGGGGCGTAGAGACTATCACTTTATCTCTAGGGCTTATTATGGGCTTTTAAACACCGACGGATTTATCAATTTTGATCAGATCGCCGATCAGTCGGAACGAAGCGAACTGATTGATTTTCTATTGGATCTGGAGATCATTTTCGAAGTGGCAGCTCAGCACGAAGAAAAAAGGTTTCCTCCCGTTACACGCAGTATAGCTTATCCAAACCAGCTTACCCACGCCGTGATCCATGCCAACATCTCCCCCGCTTTTATTGATGTCATCGGCAACAGCCACCTTCAAAACTTAAGTATCCTGGCGCCACAGATAAGTGACGAGCTACTTAAACTCATTGCGTCGATTAAACATTTAGAAATTGACGGGATTTACCTGTACATCGAGAATTTTGAAGCGGAAAACATTGAAAGACATCTCACCGAATTGGGTCGTCACTTTGCCCTGTTTTCGGTTAACTTTTTCGGTGCAGCAACACCAGACACCCAGCTGCGCGACAACATTTACTACAATTTTTTCACTGAAAGCCTGCAGGATTATTGCCAAAAAACGACTGTAGACAAGCTGTTTGTAAATCACGACCTTTTTTTTGAAGCGTATAACAAGCACGCCTATTACCATGGCAAAGTTTACATCGATCAAAGCGGGCAAATCAAAAACGGCCTCAACAATACGCAAAGCTTTGGGAACATCAATTCGGTTACAGCGGTTGAGTTTCAACAAATCGTACACAGTGAACCGTTTATGGAGCTGGGCAACATTAACAAGAATGAAACGCTTGTTTGCAAAGACTGCGAATTCAGGTACATGTGCACAGATCCGCGGGTACCGGTAAAAGGCGATGCACACTGGTACCACCCCACCGAATGCCAGTACAACCCCTACCTGTCGCTGTGGCAGCACGATGACGGTTATCTTGACCTGCAAGCATCGGGCGTAACTGTATCGGCAACCGGCTGCACCATTGATAAAGCGCTGCTCGACATGAAGTTTAACCAAATATGGAGCGAATAGCGTGAAAGATTTCCCTTTTTATAAGCAGCCTGATGCGAAAGACTGTGGCCCCACCTGCCTGCGCATCATAGCCAAGCACTACAAAAAAAGTATCCCGCTGCAGCAGCTTAGAAGCCTGTCTGAAACCACCAGGGAAGGCAGTGGCCTTTATTCCCTCAGCACAGCTGCCGAAACCATCGGTTTTAAAACCCTTGGGGTAAAAATCGACTTTCAATTGTTCAAAGAAGATGTACCGCTGCCTTGCATCGTGCATTGGAACAAAAACCACTATGTTGTGGTATACCGTGTGGACAGGGCAGATAACGTCTACATTGCAGATCCGGGTTACGGTTTAATCAGGTACAAAAAGGACGAATTTATAAAACACTGGATTGGCGAAAATGCCACCGAGAATACCGAGGAAGGAATTGCCCTGGTCCTTGAGACCACCCCCGATTTTTTCAAAAACGATTTTGAGGAGGAAGACAAAAAAACAAGTTTCGCTTTTCTCTCCAGGTATTTATTGAAGTACAAATCGCTGATGATCCAGTTGGCACTGGGACTGATTGGCGGCAGCATTTTATCGCTGATTTTTCCGTTTCTTACGCAAAGCATTGTCGACGTAGGCATTCAAAACCAGGACATCAATTTTATATACCTGGTGCTGTTGGCGCAAGTCATGCTGTTTATCGGAAAGACCGGCATAGAAATTATCCGCAGCTGGATTTTACTCCACCTCTCTGCCCGGATCAACATTTCCATCATCTCAGATTTCTTCATCAAACTGATGCGTTTGCCAATCAGTTTCTTTGATACCCGGATGACCGGCGATATCATGCAGCGCATTAATGACCATCACCGGATCGAACAGTTGCTCACCACCTCGTCATTAAACACGCTCTTTTCACTGGTTAACCTGGTTATCTTCAGCATTGTACTGCTGCTGTACGACTACCGGCTTTTTGGTGTTTATCTGCTGGGCGCGCTCCTTTATGTAGCATGGATCAGCTTTTTCCTTGGGAAAAGAAAAGAACTGGATTATAAAATGTTCTCTAACATCTCGCAGGAGCAGAGTATGGTCATCGAACTGATCAACGGCATGCAGGAAATCAAGATGCACAATGCCGAAAAACAAAAACGCTGGAATTGGGAGTTCCTGCAGGTCAAGCTGTTCAAGATCAAGATCAAATCGCTCTCTCTTGAGCAATGGCAGTCTGTTGGCGGAGGTTTCATTAACCAGATCAAAGACATTCTGGTCAGCTTTCTTGCTGCCAAACTCGTGTTATCCGGCAACCTGACCCTGGGCATGATGCTGTCGGTACAATACATCATCGGGCAGTTAAATTCGCCGCTGCTGCAGCTCATCCAGTTCATCAAACAGTCGCAGGACGCAAAAATTGCCCTGGAACGATTGGGTGAAATTCACGATAAGGAAGATGAAGAAACCGTCGACCGGCAGTATTTGAACGAAATCCCGCAGAAAGACATCGCCTTGACTCAGGTCACTTTCCGGTATACGGGTGCTGAGTCTTTCGTATTCCAGGACTTAAACCTGGTCATTCCCTACCAAAAAACGACGGCTATAGTAGGTGCCAGCGGCAGCGGAAAAACCACGCTCTTAAAACTGCTGACAAAGTTTTACGATCCTAACCAGGGTGATGTAAAGCTGGGCAACACCGATCTAAAACATATTGCCGCCAGTTACTGGCGTGAACACTGCGGCACCGTGATGCAGGAAAGTTATGTTTTTAACGACACCATTGCCAACAACATTGCTGTTGGTGAAGATGCCATTGATAAGGAAAAACTGCGAAAGGCTGTTGAGATAGCCAACATCAAAGACTTTATCGAAGACCTGCCCCTGAGTTACAACACAAAAATCGGCAACGAAGGAATTGGCCTCAGCGGCGGTCAGAAGCAGCGTTTGTTTATTGCACGGGCGGTATACAAATCGCCTGATTACATCTTTTTTGACGAGGCAACAAGCGCCCTCGATGCCAACAACGAACGGGTCATTATCGAAAATCTAGCACAGTTTTTTAAAGGCAAAACTGCCGTGATTATTGCCCACCGGTTGTCGACCGTTAAACATGCAGACAAGATTGTTGTGCTTGATAAGGGTGTGGTGGTTGAAGAGGGCAACCACCAGGAATTGGTGGCCAAAAAGGGAGAATATTACAGGTTAATCAAAAATCAGCTTGAACTTGGAAACTAAAGCAGACGTGTTAGACCGCATTGAACTGCGTTCGGAAGCCGTTCAGGATGTGCTATCAGAACCGCCCCATTGGATGTTCCGCTGGGGCAATGCCGTCATATTGGGCATTATTCTGATGATCCTTTTGATGAGTTATTTCATCAGGTATCCGGAATTTGTGCCCGCTACAATCACCGTGACCGCCCAAAACTCGCCGGAGAAACTGGAAGCCACCATAGACTCCAGGATTGAAAAAATTTTTATCAGGGATCATCAAAAGGTGCGCAAAGGCGATATCCTTATGGTCTTGCAATCGACGGCAAACTACCGGCATATTTTACAGCTAAAACAAGTGATCGATTCCGTTGCACCCGGTCAGGTGAGTGACCTACCCGTGGCCCGGCTTGCAAACTTTAACCTGGGCGAACTGCAGAGCGACTTCAATAGTTTTGCTAAGGCTTTCCAGGACGAGAAATTATTTAACAAGCTAAAGCCCTATGCTCCGGAAAACATTGCTACCAACCAGAATCTGGCTGCCTACAACAGCAGAATTGTCATGCTGAAGGAGCAAAAAGGTTTAGAACTGGAAAAGTTCGGGCTGGTAAAAAAAAGTTTCAACCGTGCACAACAGCTTTTCAACGGCAAAGTGATCTCTATAGCTGAATATGAAACCGAAAAAATGAAATTGCTGCAGGCACAGCAGAGTATAGAGGCCACAAACATCGCCATATCACAGACACAGGAAGCCATTGCCAATTTGCACAAAACCAGAAGCGGCACCGACATCAACTCGGAGAAGGATAAGATCAACCTCGCCTCGCAAACCCTGCAGCTCTTTGAGCAATTAAGAAAGTCGTTGCGCGAATGGGAGCAAAATTATCTGATTATATCTTCGACAGATGGCACCGCAACCTTTCAGCAATTCTGGGCGGAAAATCAATTTCTGAAACGTGGCAACCCCATCTTAACTATCTTGCCCGATCACCAGCAAGGTCTGATCGGCCGAATGCTGGTACCTGCGGTTAACTCCGGAAAAATTGAAAAAGGCGAAAAAGTGCTGATCAAATTAGACAACTACCGCTACCAGGAATATGGAATTGTGGAAGGACGGGTTCAAAACATCTCTTTTACACCCGATGACAAGGGGAATTATTATGTCGATGTGACCCTACCCAAAGGATTGACCACCTCGTACAACAAAAAACTGGTGCTCGACAAGGAGCTCAAGGGCAACGCCGAAATCGTGACACAAGACCTTAGGCTGATAGAACGGTTCTTTTACCAGGTTGCGAAATTGACGGTGTATCAGGGGAAATAAAGTGCACAATCATCAGGATGCTTTCTAGACCGATCAACAGTCAATCCCAACCTTCAGCACCGAGGTCGGCAATGAAAAGATCCTCCTGTGATGATTGCTGCGGGTCTTGCTAAACCCTGATGAACGTAGTGGGGCATTAACCGTATACAGCGATAACTTTGGTGGTAGATTACCTGAAACAATGCGTTGAATGTTGTCCATAATAGCAGCCTATATTTGGGAATGGGAGGCCGTATTTGGATAAACCTTTTGGAATGGATTCGTGTTATGATGACTCCAACCCAAACAATTGGAATGATTACCTATGTATAAAATTAAATCCAGGCTTATAATGGGTGGTTTACTCATCGCAACCTTAAGCTGTTCAGTATCTGGCTGTAAAAAAGACCAACCAAACGAGCAACCAGAACAAACCAGATCATCGCAAAAGGACATTCTTACGTTCGAATTTTTCAAAGCGGACAACAGCAACCTTACGGCCGATTACAATACGTTACAGACGGGCAATACCATTGCTGCAACCCTACCATCAGGTACGAATTTAAGCGCATTGAAAGCAGCCTTCACTGTTTCCAAAAATGCTGTTGTACTGGTGAATGGTCAGTTGCAAACCAGTCAGGTAAGCGTTAATAATTTCACACAGCCGGTTATTTACACGGTTAAAGCAGAAGACGGAAGCACAAAAAACTACACGGTTACGATTACCACCAGATAGCGACTTGCTCTGTGCCTGTGTTGTCATACAATAAAATGGTGTAAGATACCAGGGTTGATCATTTTATCAGGGTTGTGCTCAGGATGCCGACTGCCCCTGAGCATAACGGCTCTCTGTGCGAGCAAGCGAAATTGCCATATTTGCGGCTCAAATATCCAGTAACGCCTGTGAAACGGCATAACTGTCTTCCAACAAGGTATATTCAACGATTTTATCTCCGAGGACTGTGAAATGAATAAAAAATAAAGAACTCACAACTTTTCCTGTTTTTAACATCCTGGTAGTAAAGGCGCCCTTTATGATGACGTTATGATCATCATACAGGATCGTTGCAATTTCACCTGAAACAGGTTCCGTCTCTTTCCATAGCATCTCGAAAAAGTCGCGGATTTCTGGTTTATTTTTTCTTACGCCCAGCCATTTTATATTGGTTACGTCGCCGGGAATCTCCCACTTCACCTCGTCTGCGAAAAGGTTCATCAGCTTTTCCAGGTTTCGTTGTTGTAAATAGTGCAGAAAGTCTTTCGTTATTGCGTGCGTATTACTCATTGTTGGCGCTTATGTTGATTTTGGTCTGTAAAGATATTTTGAAATCAGCAGGTACCCGTTGTCATTCCGCGCCAAACAATTGACTTTATGCGCCAAAATAGAATCAGGAGTAAGGAACCGAGAATGAGGACCATGGCGCAGAACCCGGCGTTTCTCAGGCCATCTGGGGCATTCCTTCCTGATCGAAACAAGTCAGTGGGATAACTTCCCGGCCGGGTAGCTAAACTTTTTGGTTCGGGCGGAATCAATTCAGTGAATGAAGATCTCAGAAGATTGGATCGCAAGCGTAGCAACGCGCGGCCTTCTAATGCGCACCGATTTGTTGCCGCCTGTACTGTGCCGGCGATACATTGGTTCGCTGTTTAAACAGTTTATTGAAAGACTGGGGATGTTCGAATCCCAGTTGATAGGCGATCTCGGCAGTTGTCAGGCTGGTATGGTTCAACAGTACTTTCGCTTTGTTTATCAGTGCAAGATGAATATGCTGCTGCGTTGTTTTTCCTGTCAGAGACGTGAGCATATCGGAAAGATAACGCTGGGATACATTCAGATGGATAGCGAGATCCTGCGGTGAAGGTAATCCCTTGATGACAGCCTCGTCAAGTCGCTCGGCAAGCCGCTCGCCCATCCTCACGATCAGTTCATGATAAATACCCTGTCTTGTCTGAAACTGCCGACTGTAAAACCGGTTGCTATGGTTGAGCAACAGGTCCAGTTGAGAGACCAATACATCGTCACTAAACTGATCGATATGGTTATGCAACTCCACATCAATGGATTGAAAAAGTCCTTCCATAGTGAGTTTTTCGTCTGCCGACAGAAATAAGGCTTCTGCTACAGAATAATCGAAAAATCCGTAGCGATGAATGCGTTGTGCCAGATCATGGTTAGCCAGCAGATCAGGATGAAAATATAACGCATAGCCCTGGTAGTCGCCCGGCTCGGCCGTCATTTGCACAATCTGACCCGGGGCGAGGAAAGCCATCCCACCTTCCTTGAAAATATAGCTGCCAGGGCCATACCTCATGCTGCCGTTAAAATCCTTTTTGAAAGTTATTTTGTAAAAATCCAGCGTGACACCAATACCCGCGTTGTGCAGGTCGACCTGAACCGCATCATAATTTAACAGCGCGATCAGTGGATGGGCCGGCGCGCCAAGCCCCATAAACTGGAAAAGATCAGTTATGGTATCGAAATTCAGTGTGTGAAGCAAGCTTAAATTCTAATAACTAAATATACGCATTATCCCTGAACGGTAGGTCTGATGACGATATCGCCCACATCGATATCAGGTGTTTGACCAATGGCATAAACGACAGCCTCCGCGATCGACTCCGGAGATATGGAAATCTGATCTGCGATTTCCTGGTGGGTTGCACGTATTGCTTCACTCTTGATATTGCTTAAAAATTCCGTTGCTACGTAACCCGGTGAAATGCCGGTTACCCGCCACCGTCCCTTAGATTCCTGACGAAGCGCTTCACTGATTGTGCGTACGGCATTCTTTGTTCCGGCATAAACACCCATGGTGGGCACGATCAGGATGCCGGCTGTTGAGATCACATTTACAAAATGCCCCGACCCGTTTTTAACAAATTCAGGCATGGCGGCGGCTATGCCGTAAAGTGTGCCCTTGATATTTACATCGATCATTTGCTCCCAGCCTTCCACATCCATTTCTTCCATGAGCTGTAAGTGCGCTACACCGGCATTGTTGACCAGAACATCCAGCCGGCCAAAACGCGCAACAGCCAAAGCCACCAAAGCCTCAAGGTCTTTAAGGTTGGTTACATCCGTTTCTGCGTAAGCAGCCTGGCCACCATGGTCAGTAATCGATTGAACAAGGTGCTTCAATTTTTCGGCGCGGCGCGCACCCAGAACAACTTTCGCACCCGAAGCGGCCAATGTTTCGGCGGTTGCTTTGCCGATACCGCTGCTGGCACCGGTAATGACAACTACTTTCCCTGCTATTAAATTTTCCATGTAGATCTTTTTACAACACAAAGATCCTTATAGCGGGCAGCATGAGCGTAGCCGAAATGGTTTCATGTGTAGTCGTTTTGGGAGGTTGGAGACAGAGGGAACAAACCGGCTAAAAAGGAACAAATAAGGAACAAAACCATGCAAAACAGATCCTGAATTTCGCAAAGCTCCGCAAAGAGAAATCCACATAACTAGCTAAAATTAAGCGGATTACCTTGATTTTGTTAGATGTAAGTTTGTATTATTTTGATGGTTTACTTCCCAATACAAAACTTACTAAAAATATTCTCCAGCAAATCGTCTGTGGTTACCGTCCCGGTAATCTCACCGAGGTAGTGCAGGGCCTGCCGGATGTCCATGGCAAGGAAATCTGAAGCGACCGGTGCATCAATGTGCTGCAGCACCCGCTCCAGCGCCGCCGAGGTGTTTTTCAGGGCTTCTACATGCCTAATGTTGGTCACCAGCGTCTCGTCGGTATTGATGCGGTGCAGGTTTACTTTCTCCAGCAGCACTTTTTTCAGGTCCTCTACACCCTTGCCTTCCTTCGCCGAAAGGAAAAAAGCATCGATGCCGGCAAAAGCTTCTTTGCCTTCCGCGCCAAGCAGGTCGGCCTTGTTGATCAGCACCAGGTGCGGAATGTCCAGCGCCTGCAGTTCCTCCAGTTGCGCGCGTATCTCAGCCGGTTGCTGCAGGGCATCGGCCATGTAAATGATCAGGCGTGCCTGCTTCATTTTTTCGCGCGTGCGGGCTACCCCCTGCGCTTCGATCAGGTCGGCGGTTTCGCGGATGCCCGCGGTATCAATAAAGCGGAACAGCACGCCACCAATGTTCAGCTCGTCTTCGATCGTATCGCGCGTGGTGCCGGCAATGTCAGACACAATGGCCCGCTCCTCGTTCAGCAAGGCATTCAGCAGGGTCGATTTGCCCACGTTTGGTTTGCCGGCAATGACCACCGGCACACCGTTTTTCAGCACGTTGCCGGTTTCAAAGGAGGCAATCAAACGGTCCAGCACAGCACCGATCTGCAGAATAAGCTGCTTCAACTGCCCACGGTTGGCAAATTCCACATCCTCTTCGCCAAAATCCAGCTCCAGCTCAATCATGGAGGCAAAATGGATCAGCTGATCGCGGAGCGCGGCCAGTTCTTTGGAAAATCCGCCGCGCATCTGCTGCATGGCCACCTCATGCGAGGCTTTGCTGTTCGAAGCAATGAGGTCGGCCACCGCCTCTGCCCTGCTCAGGTCCATACCACCGTTGAGAAAAGCCCGCAGGGTAAACTCACCCGGCCTGGCCGCACGCGCACCCTTCCTGATCAGCAGCTGGATGATCTGCTGAATGATATAATTCGAGCCGTGACAGCTGATCTCGGCCACATTTTCGCGCGTGTACGAGCGCGGCGTTTTGTATAAACCAACCACCACTTCGTCCAGCACAATGTTGCCATCGGTAATGAGCCCGAAATGCAGCGTATGCGTTTCCTGTGCTTCCAGCTCTTTGCCTTTAAATACCCTGCTTACAATAGATATGGCCTGTGTTCCTGAAAGGCGAATTACGCCAATTGCACCGCTTCCGGGCGGCGTAGACAAGGCAACAATGGTATCTGTATCGGTCATGTGCTGAAATAAAAGACAAAAGTACGGCTTTCCCGGACGGGCAACAAAAAAAGGAAGGCTTAAAAAACCTTCCTTCAGGAGCTTCAAAACGGTCGAGGTTAATCGTCTGATTCCGGGCCTTCAAAATGAAGAGCCCGAAACCTCAAAAACCTTATGAAAACTCTGCTATAAAAACACCTGTAACCGCAAAAGGTTTTCTGCAATTTTAAAACCCCTGGGAATATCAGTTCAGTTTAAATTTATCCTGCTGTACGTTAACCGTTTTGGAGGCAAACAGCAGCGATACGATCACCGCACCGATCAGGATGGCCAGCGCCGTCTGCACGAATGAATACAGTTTGGTGCCCGAAACAAACACATCGCTGCCGGCCAGCAGTTCGTCGGCCACGGCATGCTGAATGGAAATCAGTTTGGCAAGGTGCAGGTTGGTCTGACGCGCATGTTCCCGTGCCTCCGCCTCGTACAACTGCAGCGCCGCCCGCCGTTCTCCCGAGCGGTACAGCGCCAGCACCGAAGTCTCGGCCTGCCTTTCGCGCCGCAGCTGCTCCCTGAAAAGTGCGAGTTGCTGTTTTTCGGTCTTTACCAGGTAGGTGCGGCTATATTTGGTTACCAGCGAGTCCAGGATGCCGTTGCTCCTGGCCAGTTGAGGTCCCGGATCGGCCACTGCCCCCTGGCTGTCGTACAGCAGCGCATGACTCAGCGCCCGTTCTTTGGCATGCAGTTGTTCGCCCACAAAAAACAGGTCTGTAGCCGGCACCAGCCGGTCTTTATACAGCGAGACAAAAGACTCGTTGATGCTTTTTACACTCTTGTCTTCCAGGATCCTGATCAGCAGAAGACACCCCATCACACAAAACAACAGCAGGGCTACCCTGATCTTGTTCTTAAAAAAATAAGCGAAGTCCATATGGAACCCCGGGGGCGATTGGCGACCCGCGAAGTACCCAAATATACCGAAACCAAACAACATGGTGCAGGGCAAAGCGCCACCTCATGTTACCACCTGCAAGACAAGAAGATACTGAATTACCTGTTATGGAAAAGCACGGTCAGTGCAGCACTTAAAGGCCGTTCTGCTCTTCGCTGTAGCCCTCGTACCCCGGGGCTGCCGCTGCGATCCGGTTTAGCCGGCAAAGACAGTGCTGCCAGGCTGCACAGCGACGCCCCAGGCATCAGCCGGTCAAAATTCTTCAGCCGCCTGGCCAAAGAAATTCGGGGCAAAATTCACCAGGTAAAGCTGTTTCCTGGCCCTGGTAATGGCGGTATAGAGCCACCGCAGAAAGTCGAGATCGATCATTTCTTCAGTCAGGTAACCCTGGTCCACAAACACCGCATCCCACTGGCCACCCTGCGCTTTGTGACAGGTTACGGCATAAGAAAACTTGATCTGCAAGGCGTTGTAAAAGGGATCTTCCTTAATGGCACGCATCACCGCAGCCCGGCTGCCCAGGTGCGCATAGTCTTCGAGCAGACCTTCGTACAAACGTTTGCCAGCCTCATACGGCAGGCTTGGCGTTTCGGCCTGTAACGTGTCAAGCATGACCTTACAGGTCACAATGCCTGCTGCCGGGAAATCGCTCAGTTCGATCTGTGCGTCCATGAACCGGAGGCCATACCTTTCCTCTTCGCCCCGCACCCGGATAATGCGTGCCATATCGCCATTGGCAATAAAGGCTGCCTCTTCGTTTTCGGGCAGCCAGAAGTAATTATTCTTGACAATCATGATGCGGTCGCCCCCGGTCAGCTCTTCTTCCCGGTACAGCAGCCGTGCGCGGATCTGGTTGTTGTAGGTATTGGCCGATTTGTTTGAGCGGCATACCACCAGTGTGGATTCTTCGCCAAACTCACGATAAGCATATTCAAGCCCCTCGACCATCCGGTGTCCGGTCATCCTGAAAATATCGCTGAAATCTTTGGTCACAAAGCGTGGCAGGGCAACTTTGTTGCCCCTGATGAAATTGCGCAGCAGTGTGGCATTGCGCAAAATGCCCGATTGTTTCTGCTGCCGCAAAACTTCTTTCAGCTCAACACCGCGAACCCGCAGGTCATAGCGGTCTTTCAGGTATTTGGGCTGCAAAGCCGGGCTTTCGGCACTGCCAACGGGTGGCAGCTGCCCGGTGTCGCCCACGAAAAGAAGCAGGCAATTTTTGTCGTTGTAGACAAATTCGAGCAGATCGGCAAGCAGCGAACTGCCGCGTTCGTTCCGCTCATCGGCAATCATCGAGGCCTCGTCTACAATGAACAGCGTATCTTGCGCCAGGTTGGGCGCAAGCTGGAAAGCCAGGTCATGCCCCACGGCAGAGCGCTTGCGGTAAATGCGTTTGTGGATGGTGAAGGCCTTGCGCCCTGAGTAATTGCCCATGACTTTAGCCGCGCGGCCTGTCGGGGCCAGCAGCTCGGCCTTAAACCCGAAACTGCGCAGCGCCCGGACCAGGGCAGACAAAGAGGTCGTTTTACCGGTTCCGGCATACCCGCGCAGCACAAAACACCCGTCTTGCGGGCGCTCGTCCAAAAAAGCGGCCATTTCGCTGCAGAAGGTCAGCTGCTCGGCCGTTGGTGTGAAAGGGTAGGCGGCAGCAATGAGGGCGGCTTTACTCATGTCTACAGCAATAAGGTATCAATGCGGTGTGCAAGTACCCGCTGCTGGGTATCTGACCAGGTGAAGACCGTGAAATGGCCATCCTGAGAGGCAACCAGCCCCAGCGCATGATGCTCGTCGTTCACAAACTGGGCTACCGAGAAATGCCGGGTGCCGCCAATTTTTCCGGGATGCACCACCACCTGTTCGCCACCCACCACAGGCTCGATCAGCGCTACATCGCCAACCAGCGGTTTGCCTTGTGCCCGGCCCAGTTTGGAGCCGAAGGCCAGCAACTGGAAATTGCTGTTGATCAGCGTAGCACCGTCAACCGCGGTCAGGCCCGATAAGTGCTCCACTTCGCGCTGCAGCGCACTGATCCAATACAGCTCGCTCACATTGCCAGCCTGTTGCCTGATCAGTTTGCCCAGGCCGCAGAAAGCCGGATCAAGCGCGTATTGCATGGGTTTAATGACCGAATCGCTCCAGCTGGCCGAGGCCGCATCGACCACGATCAGCGAGCCGCCGCGCCCATGGGCACGCATGGATACAGCCAGCTGAATCAGCACGTTCGTGGGATCGTTCCAGGAAGATACCCCTGCCTGGTCAAGCAAGGATTTGACCAGCGGCGGTGAGTCGGGCAGCGATGCAATCCGCTCGTCGACCACTTTAACCTGGTCGCCCTTCAAAACAGCAACATTCGTAAATTTACCGAAACCCGATATCCGGCGGTGTTTAATAACCAGCAAAGCCGGCTCTGATACGTCCAGGACGAAACAGAAATTAGGAATGATCTGTGTCGTGCCCCAGATCATCAGTTCGTCTTCAAATTTCCAGATGCCCAGGTGTATGCCCGCCCGTTCCACACCCGGCGCGATTTTGGTCAGCAAGGTTGGGGTTAGCGGCAGCGCATGCTGAAATATGAGTGCGCCCATGGCTTTGTCTGGCGGCAGGTAGGCCAGTGAGATCTTGGGTGAATGGCCTTCTTCCCGGCGCAAACTGGCCCAGAAAGCAGCATCGATCATGCTTTCGATCGACTTGCGGTCGGGCAAAGGCGCAACCCCCTGTTCGCCGCTGTCGTTCGCCGCCCCGATATGACGGGAAAAATGTTTTTCTACTACTTCTGATACTGTTGCCGCCGCTTCGTACGTAGACCTGTATTTCATATAAATGCGTATGCTGTAAGTGAACCGGCCTCTTGCTGCCGGTTTTTGAGCATAAAGGTAACAATTGTATTCCTCTTTCAGACGGCCTTCAGGTCGGCCGGCGGTAAAATTGACGCAGACCCGTTTATTAAAAAAAGTTCTACTTTTGCTGGGATGAACAGCAACAACAGCATCTTTCTTTCCACCCCCGACTTTCAGGGCCGCCGCGAAGCGGCCGATGAACTGCTGGTCCGCATTACCGAACATTCGTTCTCGTATGCGGTGATCGGCGAGGGTGGCGAATTGCTGAAAGCCCTGTTTGATCGGCCGGAATGCAGCGATGGCGCTGCCGACGCACTCAGCGCCCTGGCGAACGACCCGGTCTTCGCACTGCCCTTTGCACGGGTCGTCGTAGCCGCTCAGACCGACAACATCATTTTCGTCCCGCCCGCACTTTTAGCCGACGATCCGACAGCTTATGCCAAATACTTCAGGTTCACTGATGGCGAAGCGCTCCACAGCCACCACGAAGACGTCTTCAATACCGTCTTTACGGTCCCTGCAAAGGTTGAGCGCTTCGTGAACCAGCTTGAGGCGGCCGAGCTCCTGCCACTCGCCTCACCTGCACTCAAAATGACACGGCACCTGCAGCACCATGCCCTGCTGCTCGATTTTACGCCCCGGCACGTTTCGTTCTTATACCATAAAGACGGCCTGCCCGTATTTTTCCAGACCTATGAAGTTGAGGGCCCGGAAGAACTGAACTATTATTTACTGCTGCTCATTGACAGCCTGGACCTGGCACCCGAAACCGTTGTTTACCTCTGCGGAATTGTTCATGAAGATGATGCCGCCTGGTCTTGTGTAGGTAAATATTTCGTAAACAGGCATTTTTTTCTTCCCGAACAGTCCGGAATTGACCTCGACCTGCTCAACGAACTTCCTGCGCAGTATTACAGCACGCTTTTGGCCCAGCGGTTATGCGGATCATAGGTGGCAGATTAAAAGGCGTTCGCCTGCAGCCGCCTGCAAACCTGCCGGTCAGGCCGACGACAGACATGGCGAAAGAAGCGCTTTTCAATATCCTGAACAATTCATTCGATCTAGACCAGGTCCGGGTGCTCGATCTGTTTTGTGGCACCGGCAACGTTTCGCTTGAATTTGCCTCGCGCGGTGCTGAAGCGGTGACTGCCGTAGACCAGCACATGGGCTGTGTTAAATGGGTAAAGGATACCGCCGCAAAACACAACCTGGACAATATTGCCGTCAGGCGGGCCGATGTATTTAAACTGCTTCTCGAACAGCAGGCACCTTTCGATCTTATTTTTGCAGACCCGCCTTATCAATTGCCTTCCATCCCGCAAATACCCGCCCTGGTTCATGCGCAGGGCTTGCTGCGCCCCGGCGGCTGGCTCATCGTAGAGCACCAGAGCATGATGCAGCTCAGCAACCAGCCCGCTTACGCAGAAACGCGGAAATACGGAAATTCCTCGTTTAGTTTTTTCAAAAACCCATAATTTTTTAGTTCTTTGCTCATACCGGCCCTTGCCGGATCAACAAAAGAAACTCATGAAAATTGCCCTGTTTCCGGGTTCGTTCGACCCCATTACCGTTGCACATGTCGATATCCTGATGAGGGCGCTTCCGCTGTTCGATAAGATCGTGGTCGGCATCGGCATCAACAGTTCCAAACAGGGCCTGTTGCCCATTGAAACGCGCGAAGCCATGCTTCGCGAGCTGTTCAAAAACGAAACGCAGATCGAGGTGCAGCTTTATGAGGGGCTGACCGTTAATTTTTGCCGGCAGATCAACGCGTCTTACATGCTCAGGGGCATCCGGTCGGCCGCCGACTTTGAATATGAGCGCGCCATTGCGCAAATTAACCAGACCATGTTGCCCGGGGTCGAAACCATCCTGCTGTTGAGCAAGCCGGAATACTCGGCCGTCAGTTCGACCATTGTCAGGGACATTCTGCGCAACAAAGGCGATGTCAGTCCTTTTGTGCCGAAGGGAACGCTGCCGTACCTGTAGCCTGTCCGGGTAAAAGGTTTGCAGTAAGGAGCACATCGACGATTGAGGGAAAAGTATTGGTCAGCACCGAAGGTATTTCTTCAGCTTTCATCCAGACCGCACGCGTAATGCCCTCCTCAACCTGGGGCACCAGTTTGGGTTCGCCTTTTACTTTCATGCGGTACCAGTTCGTCTTCTTCAGCGCATAACCGTCATTGTAGGGATAGACATGATAGGTTTTGCACAGCTTTTCTTCCCGTTTAGCCACCTCGATACCGCATTCTTCTTCAACCTCACGGACGGCCGCGATCTTCATTTTTTCACCCTTTTCCAGTTTCCCTTTGGGCAGATCCCATTTACCATTGCGAAAAATAAAAAGGTACCTGCCTTTTGCGCTCTCGGCAAGTCCGCCGGCGGCTTTAATCAGCTCACAGCTCTTTTTAACCCGCTGAAATATCTTTTTGGGGTCAGACCCGATCAAAATATAATTCCGTTTTCCGGTCTTACCGAGACCGTTACAAAATGCCGGAAAATCAAAGCCCTGTGTGTCAAGTTGTTGAATTTTATCAGCAAGAACCGGGACGGAATCTGCAATAAAAAGGGTGTTGTCGTTGATATAAATTCTGTATTTTTGGGCCATGTACAATAAAAGTGATATTGAATTAAAGGTAGCTGAATTCTTGTTACAAATTAAAGCAATTAAATTGCAACCTGCCAACCCGTTTACCTGGGCTTCGGGCTGGAAATCCCCTATTTATTGCGACAACCGCGTCACCTTATCGCATCCTTCTGTTCGTACCTACATCCGGCAAAAGCTTTCACAGCTGGTCCAGGAAGAGTTTGGCTCGGTCGATCTCATTGCCGGCGTAGCCACAGCGGGGATTCCGCAGGGTGTACTTGTTGCCCAGGATCTGGGCCTTCCTTTTGCCTATGTGCGTTCAAAAGCCAAAGAACATGGAACCGGCAGCCTGATTGAAGGTGAAATTTCTGAAGGGCAAAGAGTTGTTGTGGTTGAAGACCTCATTTCGACCGGAAAAAGCAGCCTGCAGGCAGTTGAAGCGTTGCGCGCAGCCGGTTGTACTGTTGCGGGGCTCGTCTCCATTTTTACCTATGGATTCGATGTGGCTGAAGAAAATTTCAAAGCTGCCAAATGCCGTCATGCCAGCCTGTCAAATTACGGTGCATTGCTGGAGTACGCGGCCGAGCACAGCTTCATTATGAAAAATGACATTGAGCTGCTGAACAAATGGCGCCAGGACCCGGCAAACTGGGGTCAGCAAACCGTAACCGGCCAATAAACCAAAATAAGTTAACCGCGCGCATCTGCGCCGACCACTAAACCGCAGAACATGACCATTATCGAGAACACTGTTACCATTGCGCGGCCCGTACAGGATGTTTTTAATTTCCTGACCGATATGAACAACCACCAGCAGCTGATGCCTGAAAACATTTACAACTGGTCATCCACGCGCGATGAAGCCCGGTTTACCATTCAGAACATGGCCAAGCTTGCGATTCACATTTCAGAACGGAAAGAGTTTTCAGAGATCATCGCAGTCCCATCAGAACAGGCGCCTTTCGGGGTAGAATTGAAGTGGACCCTAGAAGACCTGGGCAATGGCTCGACCGCAGCGAAACACATCATCTCGGCCGATCTGAATATGATGATGAAAATGCTGGCTTCTGGTCCGCTACAAAAACTGGTGAACCACCAAACTGAAAAGTTAAAAGAGATCCTGGGCTAACATTGCCAGGCTAAATATAACAGAGCGCGCGTCGGCCAGACCCGCGCTTTTTTTATGTCGTCGAACTTTGCGGCCTGAGAAGCTCCAGGATAAAAAGTACCACCACCATAAATACCGCCACTACCGCATACAAAAATCTGATCATACCTTTTTTATTTTTTCTTCATAACAGCCTGTGCCCGGATTGGTTTGTCACAAAGTCAGATCAGACATAAGTTCAGGTCAACTTATTATATTTCAGACAGTTAGTCATATTTATATAAATAAGACAGACAAAATTTCCGGTTTCGTCAGTCAGCGGCGGGTGGCACCCGATTTGAATATGCCCGGATATGAATTTCAACAACTTTACAATCAAGGCACAGGAGGCCGTTCAGCAGGCTTCCGAAATAGCGCAGGGCAATCAGCAACAGGCGATTGAAACTGCACACCTCTTAAAGGGTCTCCTTACGGTTGATGAAAACGTCGTCTCTTACGTTCTTAAGAAACTCAACGTAAACCTGAATATCCTCAACCAGCAGCTCGACGCTGAAATATCCCGTTACCCGAAAGTCAGTGGCAGCAGCATTTATCTGTCATCGAATACCAATGCCGTGCTCCAGAAGGCACAGGCCTATGTGAAAGAATTCAAAGATGAGTTCGTCTCTGTAGAACATTTGCTGCTGGGCTTACTGTCTGTCAACGATGCCGTGGCCAAATTGCTGAAAGAACAGGGTGTAAATGAAAAAGACCTGAAAAAGGCCATTACTGACCTGCGCGGAGACAACCGGGTTACCGACCAGAATGCAGAAGCCACTTACAATGCACTGAACAAGTACGCGCGCAACCTGAATGAGTATGCCGAGAGCGGCAAACTTGACCCCGTTATTGGCCGTGATGAAGAGATCAGGCGCGTGATCCAGATCCTCTCGCGCCGTACCAAAAACAATCCCATCCTGATTGGTGAACCCGGGGTGGGCAAAACGGCCATTGCAGAGGGCATTGCCTTTCGCATTATCAAGGGCGATGTGCCTGAAAATCTGAAAAGCAAAACGGTCTTTTCGCTAGACATGGGCGCCCTGATTGCTGGTGCGAAATACAAGGGAGAATTTGAAGAACGCCTTAAAGCAGTTGTTAAAGAAGTGACCCAGAGCGATGGTGAGATCGTCTTGTTCATTGACGAGATTCACACGCTGGTCGGCGCCGGTGCCGGCGAAGGTGCCATGGATGCAGCCAACATACTCAAACCGGCATTGGCACGGGGTGAACTGCGGGCCATTGGCGCGACCACACTGAATGAATACCAGAAATACCTGGAAAAAGATAAAGCGCTGGAGCGTCGTTTCCAGAAAGTACTGGTCGATGAACCGGATACCCAGGATGCGATCTCCATTCTGCGCGGCCTGAAAGAACGGTATGAAACGCATCACAAAGTGCGCATCAAAGACGAGGCGATCATTGCCGCGGTTGAACTTTCGCAACGATACATTTCAGACCGCTTCCTGCCAGACAAGGCGATCGACCTGATGGATGAAGCGGCTTCCAAACTGAGGCTGGAAATGGACAGCGTTCCTGAAAACGTCGATGAGCTTGAGCGCCGCATCATGCAGCTGGAAATTGAACGCGAGGCCATCAAGCGCGAAAAAGACGACAAAAAGGTACAGGAACTAAGCGAGGAGATTGCCAACCTGGCCGCCGAGCGGAACGAACTGAAAGCGAAATGGCAGGGTGAAAAAGACCTGGTCGATCACATTAACAGCCAGCTGGAGCAGATCGAAAACTATAAACTTGAAGCTGAGCAGGCCGAGCGTGCCGGCGACTACGGCAAAGTGGCCGAATTGCGGTACGGAAAGATCAAAGAAGCGCAAGACTCTGTACAAAAGCTAAAAGCCGAGCTGGAAAACCGCCAGAGCGACAGCCGCATGCTCAAGGAAGAGGTTACAGCAGACGATATTGCAGGTGTGGTAGGACGCTGGACGGGCATTCCGGTTACCAAACTTGTGGCCAGCGAGCGCGAAAAGCTCCTGCACCTGGAAGAAGAACTGCACAAACGGGTAGCTGGTCAGGACGAGGCCATCGAGGCCATTTCTGACGCCATCAGGCGTTCGCGGGCAGGGCTGCAGGACAAAAAGAAACCGATCGGTTCATTTATCTTCCTTGGTACTACCGGCGTCGGTAAAACTGAACTGGCCAAGGCCCTGGCAGATTTCCTCTTTAATGACGAAAACGCCATGACCCGCATTGACATGAGTGAGTACCAGGAACGGCATGCGGTGTCCAGGCTGATCGGTGCGCCTCCGGGTTATGTAGGTTACGATGAAGGCGGGCAGTTAACGGAGGCCGTACGCCGCAAACCTTACTCGGTGGTCCTGCTCGATGAGATCGAGAAAGCCCACCCTGACGTCTTCAACATCTTGCTGCAGGTACTTGACGATGGCCGGCTGACAGATAACAAAGGCCGGGTGGTCAACTTCAAGAATACGATCATCATCATGACCTCGAACATCGGCTCGCACCTGATCCAGGAGAACTTCAAGGACCTGAGCGATGACAACCGTGACCTCGTTGTTGCCAAAACGAAAAGTGAACTCTTCGAACTGCTGAAACAAACGATCAGGCCTGAATTCCTGAACAGGATCGATGAGCTGATCATGTTTACGCCGCTTAACCGCACCGAGATCCGCGACATTGTGAACCTGCAGTTTGAACAGGTGAAACACACGCTGGCCGATATGGGTATCCGCATCGAGGCGTCTGCCGAAGCGCTTGACTGGCTCGCAGAACTGGGTTACGACCCGCAGTTCGGTGCACGGCCGCTGAAACGCGTGATCCAGAAAAAGATTCTGAACGAACTTTCGAAAGAGATCCTCGCAGGCAAGATCGATAAAGATAGCAGCATCCGGCTGGACATGTTTGACCATAAGTTCGTGTTCCTGAACAACGCTGGCACCGACTAACGCCAACCGGCATACGAAAGCCGCTTTCCGAATGGGAAGCGGCTTTTTTTGTACTAGCACAGAATCGTGTGAACGGGCAACCGCAGGCAGCTGTATACATACTCCGTACTGCCTGGCTGCCAGCACTTTGAATTTACCGGAATTATCGGTAGACTTGATCTGTCCGCATTAACCTGGTGCGGCAAGACAAGCATGCAACCAACCACTCATGCCCCCGGCAGACTGCGCTCACTCGATTTTACACGCGGCCTCATCATGGTGCTGCTCGCCTTTGAAAGCGTAGAACTGTATGAACACCTGAGGTCGGCTGTGCCCGCGCACAGCGGCCTCCAACCATTTCTTGCGCAATTCTTTCACAAAGGCTGGCATGGCTGGCGGTTCTGGGACCTGATACAGCCCCTGTTCATGTTCATGGCCGGCATATCCCTGAGTTATTCCCTGACGCGGCAGCAGCTACAGGGCGTTTCCTGGAATAACCGGCTCAACAAAATACTGAAACGTGCCGCCCTGCTGATCTTCTGGGGCATTTTTAAACGCATATCAGACCCCGATTGGTTCGCAATTGAGCGTCTTGACGTTACAGATATCCTGACGCAGCTGGCATTTACAACGCTGATCGCGTTTTTCCTGTTCAGCTGGTCTTCCCTGCGGCAGGCCGCCGCCTGTCTCCTGCTTCTTGTCCTCACAGATACCCTATACCGTCATTTTTCTGCACCGGGGTACCAGGGTGGCTATACCGATGGCGAAAACCTCGGCAATTATGCCGACTGGTTGCTTTTCGGCCAGAAATCGCGGGGCTATGTCTTTATCAACTGGGTTCCGACCGCGGTACACACCATAGCGGGTGTAATGGTCGGGCGGCGGCTTCTTAGCGGAAAAAATCCGCTCAGGATCATGTGCGGAACGGGGCTGGTACTGCTGGCAATTGGCCAGGCACTGGACTATACCGCCGTTATTCCGGTTATAAAACCGGTTGCCAGCGTGTCGTTCATCCTGGTATCGCTGGCCTGCTGCCTGTTCATTCTTTCGCTTTTTTATTACCTGATCGATAAACGGAACCTCGATCCCGGCCTTGCTTTCTTCTCGGTCTTCGGCATGAACGCCATCTTCATTTACCTGTTTTTTGACATTGTTGGCAGGCACTGGCTGAATGGGTACGTGGCCATGGTCCTGACGCCGGTGCTTCACGCCGCAGGGACAAGCGCTGCGCTCACACCGGTCCTGTGTTCAATTGCCACTTTTGCGTTGGAATATGGTCTTTGTTACTTCCTCTACAAGAGAAAAATATTCTTTAAACTGTAGTGCGTTTTTCGCGCGATTCAACATTGGGGAGGAAACCGGTCAGCAGTCCGATCAGGGGCAGGTAGGCACAAATGCTGAAGACATACTCGATACTTGTCTTGTCTGCAAGCGCGCCCAGCAGGGCCGAACCGATACCGCCCATGCCGAAAGCAAATCCAAAGAACAGCCCCGCTACGAGGCCTACTTTACCAGGAATTAATTCCTGGGCATAAACCAGGATGGCCGAAAATGCCGAGGCCAGGATCATCCCGATCGGTACGATCAGCACGCCGGTCCAGAATAAGTTGGCGTGGGGCAGCAGCAGTGCAAAGGGTGCCGTTCCAAGAATGGAGAACCAGATTACGTATTTACGACCGATCCGGTCGCCCACCGGACCACCGAAAAGCGTACCGGCTGCAACTGAAAACAGGAATACGAACAAGTAGATCTGTGAACTCTGCACGCTGACGCCGAACTTGTGAATCAGGTAAAACGTAAAGTAGCTCGACAGGCTGGCCATATAGAAATACTTAGAAAAAATAAGAATGAGCAGAATAACGATCGCAAACACGACGCGGCCACGCGAAAGCTGATTGGTATGTACAACAGCCTGTTTTTTACGGTCGCCCATGCGCTGCAGCTGCCCCTTATACCAGCCGCCTACCCAGCGCAGCACGGCAATGGCAAGCAAAGCGATCAGCGAAAACCAGGCAATACTCGCCTGCCCGTTCGGAACAATGATCCATGCCGCAAGCAAAGGCCCCATCGAGCTGCCGGCGTTGCCACCCAGTTGAAAAAGCGATTGGGCCAGTCCCCGTTTTCCACCCGATGCGGCGTGCGCCATGCGCGAAGCTTCGGGATGAAAGATCGACGATCCGATGCCAACGAATGCTACAGAAACCAGCATCAGGTAAAAATGGTTGGAAAGCGAAAGCAGCACCAGGCCGGTCAGCGTAAAGCCCATTCCCATGGCCAGCGAATAAGGCTGCGGCTTTTTATCGGTATACAGGCCGACAAAGGGTTGTAGCAGGGATGCAGCAAGCTGGAAAGTTAAGGTGATCAGGCCGATCTGGCCAAACGTGAGGTGGTAATTGGTCTTAACGATCGGGTAGATAGCGGGAATCAGTGACTGGATCGTATCGTTCAGCAGGTGCGAGAAGCTGAGTGCAAAAAGAATCGGGAAGATGGTTTTTTCAGCAACTCCACCCGTAGTAGAAGTGTTCATTCTCTCAGGGTTAGGCCGCAAAATTATTGATCGCCAGGCGGAGAATTGTCAGCCAAATATCACTTCGTACTTGAATGTTGAAGCTAAAGCGTATAGGTTCGCCCCTCAAGAGCAAGCTGGGTCTGAGGAAATACAGCACGCGCCTCATCAAGAAGCGCCTCTAAGGTTTTGTACCGCGACGAATAATGTCCGATAATAAGTTTTTCCGCACCGGCTTCGAGAGCCGCTTCGGCCGCCTGAAGGGCCGTGCTGTGATGCGTTTCATTGGCACGGTCAAGCATTTCATGTAGAAAGGTTGCCTCGTGATAGATCGTGTTGCTGCCTCTAATCGCTTCGAGGTATGTACCGTCGCAAAGGGTATCGGAACAATATGCATACGACCTGGGTTCTTCGGCCGCGGTGGTGTAGTCAGAAGCGGGCAGCACACGGCCATCGGGCAGGGTCACATCCTGGCCTTTTTTCAAAGCTGAGAAATAGACCACGGGCACATCTGCCACCTTTTCCTTAATCAGTTTACGCTGCCGTTTTTTCTGGCTGAACCGGTAACCGGTACAGGGAATACGGTGGTTGAGCGGGAAACTGGATACGACAAGATCACTGTTTTCGAACACTGTTCCGGGCCTATCCGGATCAACGACATGAAAGTTAAGCTCGTACCGGATGACGGTCTCGGAGTGCCTGAATTGTAGTTCCAGTATTTCCTGGAGGGCTGCCGGTCCGAAGATATCGAGCGGCTTGATTCTGCCGTTCAGGTGCATGCTGGAAAGAAGGCCGATCAGGCCGAAATAGTGGTCGCCATGCAGGTGCGTAATGAACACGTAATCGATCCTTGCCGACTTGATATTGAAACGGATCAGTTGCTGCTGAGTCCCTTCACCGCAATCGATCAGGTAGATCTTTTCATTGCAGTTGAGCACCTGTGCACTTGGATTGCGGTTAAAAACCGGCGTAGCCGAACTGCTTCCAAGAACGGTCACTTCAAATTTCATGGATTAACTCTCCTTCCGGTAATGAACTGGTTTTATGCAGAGAACAGTAAAATGCCACCCGATGTTTATTCACTGACGTCGGTTCCACGCAATTCTTTTTCCACCTCTTCCATAAAGATGAGGTCAGTGGCCTCTTCAAGCCGCTGTACAAAGGTAACTGAGTTGTACATGTTAGAGATGCTGACGATTTGCCGGAGTTCCTTTTGCACACCGGTAACGATAAAAATGCCGTTCGAAGATTTGCACAGCCTGTCGCCCGCAAGCAGGCTGCTCAGGTCCTGCGCATCGCTGCATTCTTTTACAGCACCCAGGTCCAGGATGATGTTTCTGAAACCTTCAGAATGAAGAATGTATAATTCTGCTTTCAGGCCCGCAGCAATCTCATTGCTGAATTTTGGTTCCTGAAGCGTAAGTGCAACGTATTTATCGTGTTTATCTACTGAAAATTTCATTTTTGCTGTCCGTGGCAAGGCCGCAACCCTGCGTTTCTAAATCTGGGACCTTCAACCCCACTGTCGTTACGAATATAAAGAATTTAAGACGACAAGCGCTGCAAAGCGCTCAGAATGTTTTTCTCGATGCGTGCTGTGATCTCAAGCGTATCACCGCGCTCAAAAGCCTGCCCGGTTATCTGCTCGTATAGTTCGATATAACGGTCAGATATCGAGTTTACTCTCTCAGGCGTCATTTCCGGAACCTGCTGTCCGTCTTTGCCCTGAAAACCATTCTCAATGAGCCATTTCCTGACAAATTCTTTCGAAAGCTGTTTTTGCGCTTCGCCGGATGCCTGGCGCTCCTCATACCCGGCAGCATAAAAATACCGTGATGAGTCGGGCGTATGGATCTCATCGATCAGGTAGATCTGTCCGTCGGCTTTCCCAAATTCATATTTGGTATCGACCAGGATCAGGCCGCGGTCTGCAGCCATTTCAGTACCGCGGCGATAAAGCGCACGTGTATAGGTTTCCAGCTGGTCATAATCCTGTATAGAGACAATACCCTTTGCCAGGATTTCCTCGCGGGATATGTCTTCGTCGTGGCCTACAGCGGCCTTGGTTGTGGGTGTGATGATCGGTTCAGGAAGGCGGTCATTTTCTTTAAGTCCGTTGGGAAGCGACACGCCGCAGATACTGCGTTTACCAAGGCTGTACTCGCGCCAGGCATGCCCGGCCAGGTAACCGCGGATGACCATTTCAACTTTAAAAGGTTCGCAAATCCGTCCGATGGTAACCATCGGGTCAGCCACGTCGATCACCCAGTTGGGGACAATGTCGGCGGTAGCTGCCAGGAAACGTGCCGCGATTTGGTTCAATACCTGCCCTTTGTAGGGAATGGCTTCGGGAAGCACGACATCGAAAGCCGATATACGGTCGGTGACCACCATGGCCATGTAACGGTCAGAAATGGTATAGACATCCCGGACTTTGCCTTTATAGAAATGACTTTGCCCGGGAAAGTTGAAATGCGTTTCTTTTATTGCGTTCATGCTGTAAAAGTACGAAGTAAGATTGAGATGTGAGAAATGAGATGTGCGTACCCTGAACCTGCGTACCTTCCGGTTTGTCTGTTAGACGGAGCGCTGGCAGAGGAAGGAACTGCTGGAATTCCGAAACGGTCTCTTTGCTGCGATCGGAATGACATAGTCGGTGTGTGGCCGAGGGGTTATGCGTCGTGGTCTCTGTTCTTTGCTCTTTACTCCATGTCCAGCCCCTGCGGTCGACGGGCTTTGCGCTCCGGTTGTTATTCCTGTTCCGCTATGTGGCAATGCCAGCGGCTCCTAGCCGCGGTGGCTACTTCTTTTCGCGCCCAAAAGAAGCAGAAGGCGGGCGGCTGTGTATCGCTTCTTGCATAAAAGCATCCAAAGCCTGATGGCGGCGGGGAAAGGCCCGGAGACTTTGCACCTGTCTATTCCGGGCTGGTTCCCCTCCTGGGTCATTCGCAACCTCTTCAGAACACTGCAAGACTTTGCATACTTTTCTGCGGCGAGACGATACAAGGCCGCTTCGCACCAATGAAAGGCAGCAAATAAAATTTTGGAAAGCTGTACGATTGAGGGCCACTGCTTCTGCAGCACGCCGGTTTGCAAGGTTGAAGGGTTAGAATCTGATTAATTCCTGACGCTGCTACTGAATATCCCCGTAGGCCTTCAGGATACTTTTTACCAGCTTGTGCCGCACCACATCTTCCCCGCTCAGGTAGATCAGGTCGATGCCTTTGATGTCGCCAAGTATGCGCAGTGCATTATGCAGCCCCGACATTTGTTTTTTCGGCAAGTCAATCTGTGTTACATCGCCGGTTACAATAAACTTGGCCGAAGGACCCATGCGCGTCAGGAACATCTTAAGCTGCATGTCGGTGGCATTCTGCGCCTCGTCGAGAATCACGAAACAATTATCGAGTGTACGCCCGCGCATGAAGGCAAGGGGTGCAATTTCGATTGTCCGGTTTTCTATATAGTATTTCAGTTTTTCGGGCGGTATCATGTCATCCAGCGCATCATAAAGCGGCCGCAGGTACGGGTCTATTTTCTCCTTCAGGTCGCCGGGCAAGAACCCCAGATTTTCACCTGCTTCGACCGCAGGCCTGGTCAGAATAATGCGTTTGATTTCTTTGTTCTTCAGCGCGCGTACGGCAAGCGCAACTGCGGTATAGGTTTTACCGGTTCCTGCGGGCCCAATTGCAAAAAGCACATCGTTTGATTTGATGCTGTTAACCATCTTGCG
This sequence comes from Pedobacter yulinensis, assembly GCF_003029735.1. Taxonomy (GTDB): domain Bacteria; phylum Bacteroidota; class Bacteroidia; order Sphingobacteriales; family Sphingobacteriaceae; genus Pedobacter; species Pedobacter yulinensis. The sequence continues at coordinate 201,902 of NZ_KZ686269.1, read as the reverse complement.
CTGGTTGGCCGTGCGCGCCTTGATCAGCAGTCCGTTGGTACCAAAAACGATGACCTCGCCGCCCCCGGGCGTTTTTTCGGCGCCGGCGTCACTGACTTCCGTTTTTCTTTTTGTAAGCAGAATGGCCTCGACATCGTTTGCGCTCAGGTTACCGAAGCGCTCCAGCTGACCCACCAGTTCGGCAAACTTTGCCTCAAAGTTTTTAAGCTCTTTGTCCTCTCCAAGTGCCTTTACATCACTGCCCCGCGCCACGAGTTTGAGCTTTGGGAAAGCCTGTTTCAACAACTCATAATGCTCGTTATTTGCACCCCAGAATTGTACCGGATCAACGGTTTCGAGTGTCAGTTTTAATTCGTTCAAGCTTCAGTATTTTTTAGTTTCAGGTGGTTAATTCACATAAAAATTGAATATTTGCAAGCAGTATGCCACCTAGGCAAGATTAAGCATAAATATTGAAATTTTAATGGGGATAATCACTTTAACCACAGATCTGGGATCGAAAGATTTCTACAAGGCTGCACTGAAAGGCAGCCTTCTGAGCCTTCTCCCTTCTGTGAATATCGTAGACATTACCCATGAAGTTCCATCGTTCAATATCTCCTATGCAGCCTTTGTACTCAAAAACGCTTTTGGCTATTTTCCTAAAAACACGGTGCACCTGATCGGCATTGACAGCGTTTTCAATGAAAACACCAAATACATTGCGGCGCGGTACCGCGACCATTATTTTGTGGGAGCAGACAACGGCATTTTCTCCATCCTTTTCGAAGATGTCCCTGACGAAGCCGTTGAATTGAATATTATGCAGGACCTGAAATACCTGCACTTTCCGCTGGTCGACATTTTTGTGAAAGCGGCGATTCACCTGGCCAAGGGAAACCGTCTTAAGGAGATTGGCCTGCCGGTGGCAGAACTTGAACAGAAAATGCTGCTCAGCCCGGTCATCGAACGTGACATCATCCGCGGCAGCGTCATCTACATTGACACATTCTGTAACGTGATCACCAACATCACGAAAGACCTGTTTACCGGATTGCAACGCAACCGGGACTTTACCTTATACTTTCGCAAGAGCGAGACAATTAACCGGCTCAGCTGGCACTACAATGAGGTGCCCGAAGGCGAAAAGCTGTGTCTGTTCGGCATCAGCAACCACCTGGAAATTGCCATCAACAAGGGTAAGGCAAGCGGCTTGCTTGGTCTTCATCTGGGCGACATTGTCCGGGTAGAGTTCCACTCCTAAAAACAAAATTGCATGTTTACACGTTTGAAAACCATGCAGAATTTTACAGAAGGTCCCTTGCGTGCGCCATCCTGGCTGCTTTTTCAGGCTGCACCGCTGCTTTCTGCTGCTGCTTCACGGAAACTCCCTTAAAATGTTACGAACCCTATTTTTTAGTCTCTGCATTTGTTTTTTCTGCGCATCGTCAACCGCCCGGGCCAACCTGCAACAGGATTCGGCGGCTTATGAGGCCCAGCGGGCAAAAATTAACAGCCTGCTCCAGCAGCGCAGTGAAGAGTTTGGCCGTTACGACCAGAGCCTGAATATGCGAACCGGGATTTTCGGCTTGCAGACAAAAAAGGACATCCGCAACTCCAATGAGATCCTGCGCCAGATCGTGCTGAATGACAACGCCATCTTTAAAGAGCTCAAGGTTTTACTTGATTACAAGGACCTTCAGGTCAAACAAACCAGTTCGGCGGTGACCGACCACAGCGATCGCCTGGTGCGTTACCGGGCCTCCATCAAGCAATTACAGGACAACAACCAGGAACTGCGCGAACAGGTTAAAAAACTGGAAGGGCGCAAAAGCCTGGCAAACTATATCGTCGTTTTCCTGTTACTGGTTGTAACCGGCGGCGTGTACCTGTTTTACCGCAGCCGGAAGGTCTGACGGAAACCCGAAAACCATGACAAAAGCTTTTTTCAGGCTCCTTGCACGGATCAATAAAGCCGTGCTGCCGGGATATTATAAAAAGGACCCGGCCCGGTTAACCAACCTGCAGAAGGCACTAACGGCCTATCGCTACTGGGTACTGATGCGCGCTATGGACTAGTACAAAAAAAGGCGCCTTGCGGCGCCTTCAGCGTATTAAAAAATCAAAAACTAGTTAGAAAAATGGGCAATGATCAGGCTGGCCAGTTCTGAGCCAATGCGCTCCTGGGCTTCGTTGGTCGACGCCCCGATATGCGGCGTCAGCGAAATTTTCGGGTGTTGTAAAATTTCGGCTCTGGGGCTTGGCTCGTTGTCAAATACGTCCAGACCGGCAAATGATACCTGACCCGAGTCAAGCGCCGCGATCAGGGCCAGCTCATCTATCGTGCCTCCGCGCGAACAGTTCACCACTCCAACGCCCCGCTTCATTTTTGCAAATGTTTCAGCGTCCAGAATGGGCCGCTCGGCGAATGGCGTATGCAGGCTGATGAAATCGCTTTCTGTAATGACGCGTTCAAGCTCGACCGTCTGCACCGGAATATCAACAAGAATATCGCCCTGGAAACGCATGGTAATGTGCCCTTCGTACGGATAGAGGTCATAGGCCAGTACATGCATACCGAGGCCCAGGGCCACCTTGGCAGTTTCGCGCCCAATGCGGCCAAAGCCAATAATACCAATGGTCTTTCCGCTCAGTTCCGTACCCTTTGCATACGCTTTTTTCAGGTTATTAAACTGGGTACTGCCGTCTACGGGCATTCTGCGGTTTGCATCCTGCAGAAAACGAATACCTGTGAACAGGTGCGCAAAAACGAGTTCTGCAACCGAAAGCGAAGAGGCTGCCGGGGTATTTACTACAGCAAGGCCTTTGCTGCGTGCATATTCAACGTCTATATTGTCCATACCCACACCGCCGCGGCCAATGAGCCTGAGGTTCGGGCAGGCGTCGATGAGTTCTTTACGAACCTTCGTGGCGCTGCGAACGGTGATCCCATCGTAATTTAGCAGTGCCGAGGCAAGTTGCTCCTGTGGAATGGTTTCTGTATCGACCACATATCCGGCTTCTTCTAGCATCCGCTTTCCGATCGGGTCGATTCCATCATTGGCAAGTATTCTTATCATTTGGTTTCGGTTATAATTTATTTATTCTTTTCGGCAAAAATCTGCATGACCTCGATCAGCGCATGTACACTGGTAATGGAAAGCGCATTGTACATGGACGCCCGGAAACCACCTACACTGCGGTGTCCTTTGATGCCCACAATGCCATGCTCTTCAGCCAGTTTCAGGAATGGTTTCTCGAGTTCAGGATTTTCCATAACAAATGTGATGTTCATCCGCGAACGGTCCTCAACAGCGCAGGTGCCTTTAAACAACGGATTGCGGTCGATCTCGGCATACAATGCTGCGGCCTTGGCTATATTTTCTTTCTCGATCTCAGCCACACCGCCTTTTGAACGCAGCCAGCGCAGGTTAAGCAGTGCTACATAAATAGAGAAAACCGGAGGTGTATTGTACATCGATCCGTTTGCAATGTGCTGCTTATAATCAAGCATAGACGGGATCTTATTGCCGGTTTTACCCAGCAGTTCGTCTTTAACAATGACGATGGTGAGACCCGCCGGACCAATGTTCTTCTGGGCGCCGGCATAGATCAGCCCGAATTTTGACACATCGAACACGCGGCTCATGATGTCTGAAGACATATCACAGACCAATGGTACAGCTGTTTCCGGAAATTCGAAATATTCTGTACCATAAATGGTGTTGTTGGACGTGAAATGCAGGTAGGCGCTGTCTGAAGGAACAGCGTACTCTTTGGGTATATAGGTATAGTTGGACTCTTTGGAGCTGGCGATGACGTTAACATTGCCGAGCATTTTGGCTTCTTTAATTGCCTTGCTGGCCCAGACACCTGTATCCAGGTAACTGGCGGTCTGGCCCTCGCCCAGGAGATTCATGGGAACCATGGCGAACTGAAGGCTCGCTCCGCCCTGCAGAAACAACACCGAGTAACCGGCAGGAACGTTTAACAGCTCTTTCACCAGCTTTTCTGCCTCGGCAACAACAGCCTCGAACTCAGTGGTGCGGTGCGAGATTTCCAGGATCGATAAACCATCGTTAAAATCTAAAACAGCCTGAGCAGCTTGTTTAAACACCTCCTGCGGCAAGATACATGGACCGGCTCCGAAATTATGTTTCATTTTGTATTGATTTTTATGGCGTAAAAGTAAAGTTTTTGGCCCAGTTATCTGGTTCTCATTTTAATTTTTATAAAGTTTTTAGCAGTATGATATACATCTGTCAAACAATTGTCTGTTTGTTGAAAATATTGCAACGTTATCGACTTTTGATAAAAAACCTGCTAATACGTTTTTGCACCCCTGCCATGGTTGCGTCGGAAAGCAAAAAGGACCCTGTAACAGTATACAGGGTCCTTTCGGCATCAATTGCTGTAATCTTCATTAGGCAACAACGGCATCCTTTTTTGCGGCCAGATAACGTTCCGCATCCAGTGCGGCCATGCAGCCTGAGCCAGCGGCGGTCACTGCCTGGCGGTAATAATGATCCTGCACGTCGCCCGCGGCAAAGACCCCTTCAATATTGGTCTTCGTTGTACCGGCCTGGGTAATCAGGTATCCCGTTTCATCCATATCCAGCTGGCCCCTGAAAATATCGGTGTTTGGCTTGTGGCCAATAGCGACAAAAAATCCGGTCACCTCAATAACAGCATCTGCCCCGGTCTGGTTGTTTTTCACCTTTACACCGGTTACGTTTTTGCCATCGCCTATGATTTCGGTTGTTTCTGTATTGTATATTACTTCAATGTTTGGAGTATTCATAACGCGGTGCACCATGGCCTTAGAGGCCCGGAACTCATCACGGCGAACAAGCATGTAAACTTTACGGCATAATTTGGCCAGGTAGGTAGCCTCTTCTGCGGCCGTATCGCCTGCACCGACGATGGCTACGTCCTGCCCGCGGAAGAAAAAGCCGTCGCACACGGCACAGGCCGAAACACCAAAGCCGTTGTATTGCTGTTCACTCGGTAATCCGAGCCACTTGGCGGTTGCGCCGGTAGAAATGATCACTGTATCGGCCGTAATGGTCTTGATTTCATCGACAACGACCTTATGCGGCAGCGAGGAAAAATCGACCGAGCTTACATAACCGAAACGAATGTCGGTTCCGAACCGTTCTGCCTGTTTGCGAAAATCTTCCATCATTTCAGGTCCTGTGATTCCGGTCGGATAACCCGGAAAATTTTCGACGTCTGTGGTTTGCGTAAGCTGACCGCCCGCTTCCATGCCGGTATATAAAACAGGTTTTAGGTCGGCCCGGGCTGCATAAATTGCAGCGGTATATCCGGCAGGACCCGACCCAATGATCAAACATTCTACGTGTTCGGTTTCTGTCTGGTTATTCATGAATTAGTTTTTAAAACGCAAAATTAACTAAAATAAATTGCTTGTCTAAGCTCGGTACCTGGCCCGCGGACAATTTCAGTCTCTGCTGCGTCATTTGTTTGAGGAGCTTTTGTTGTTTCCGGGCCGGCTGCAACCGTAGTTTATTTTCCTGTGTTGGCCCTCAGGACCCGCAGCAGGTTGCCGCCGAGAATTTTTTCAATATCGGCCGTCTTGTACCCGCGCTTTATAAGGGCCGCTGTTACCTTAGGGTAATCCGCAACGCTGTTCATACCACGCGGATAAGATTCGGCGCCATCAAAATCGGCACCGAGGCCCACATGGTCGCTGCCGACCAGCTGTACAACATGATCAATATGGTCTATCAGTACCGACAGCGATGGCCTGATGGCATCTGCCTCGGTACCATGGCGCGCGAGAAGTTCGTCGATCGCATTTGAACGGCTCCTTAACTGGGCTGTCAGTTCCTTCAGTTCTGTGTCGTGTCTTTTGAAAAACGCATCCTGACGCTTGCTGTATGTACTGTCTATGAAGCCGCTGTAAAAGTTAATGAATACCACCCCGCCCGTCCGGGCCACAGCGCGGATCTGCTCATCTTTCAGGTTACGCGGTACCGGGTTCAATGCATAAACCGAGCTGTGTGATGCAATAACCGGTTTGCTGCTGGCCGCAATGGCATCGTAAAAGGTACGCTCGCCCACGTGAGACAAGTCGACCATGACGCCCAGTTTATTGAGCCTTGCAATCACCTGCCGGCCAAAGTCATTCAGTCCTGGTTTTTTGATGCGGTTTCGGCTCTCATCGGCAGCAGAACTTGACCAGTCTGTGCTGTTGTTCCAGGTCAGGGTCAGGTAACGCATGCCTCGCATGGCCAGGCTATCAATGTAATCGAGCCGGTTTTCGATCATGTGCCCCCCCTCAACGCCGATGAGTGCTGCCAGTTTATTGGCAGCAACAGCCGCACGCAGTTCGACAGCATTGCGCACCAGGGCGATCTGCTTAGGATACCTGTCGATCAGGCTGTAAAGCGAGTCGATCTGCCGGTTGGCCAGTGCAAAACCGCCTTTTTCATCACACCATACAGAAAAGATCTGTACATCCAGCCCGCCTTCCCTGGCGCGCTGCAGATCAAAGTAACCGCGCTGCTGCCGCTGCCCCAGGTCTACTCCCCACTCGATCTGGTTAAACAGAATATCGCCATGGGTATCGGCAACGATGGCACGCCGGTGCAGTCGCTCAGCGGTTTGCGCACTCGCCGCCCATGTGCTGAGAAAAAAGCAAACAATAAATGAAGTAACTCTCATGATCAGGTTTGGATAATTCCGGGATTGAAACGACGGGTAATGGGCGACTGGTTGGCGGCTTCTATACCTGCCGAAACAACCCTGCGGGTATCGAGCGGATCGATAACGCCATCTACCCACATGCGCGAGGCTGCATAATAAGGTGTTGTCTGGCTTTCATACCGGTCGGTGATGGCTTTCAGGGAACGCGCTTCCTCTTCGGCGTTAGCTGTTTCGCCCCTGCTTTTTTGTCCGGCCTGCTGTATCTGCAGCAAGGTTTTTGCAGCCTGGGCACCACCCATTACGGCAATCCTGGCGCTTGGCCAGGCAAAGATAAGCCGGGGGTCGTAGGCTTTGCCGCACATGGCATAATTGCCTGCACCATAAGAATTGCCGATCACTATGGTGAATTTCGGCACCACTGAGTTGGCTACAGCATTAACCATTTTAGCCCCGTCTTTAATGATCCCCCCGTGCTCCGAACGGCTTCCAACCATAAACCCGGTCACGTCGTGCAGGAAAAGCAGCGGAATTTTCTTCTGATTGCAGTTCATAATAAACCGCGCGGCCTTGTCTGCGCTGTCTGAATAAATAACCCCGCCAAACTGCATTTCGCCTTTTTTTGATTTGACTACTTTGCGCTGGTTCGCTACGATTCCAACGGCCCAGCCGTCAATACGCGCCAGCCCGCAGAGAATGCTTTGTCCATATAATTTCTTGTATTCCTCAAATTCTGAATCATCTGTAAGGCGCATGATGATCTCACGCATATCATAGGGCTTATCCCGGTCTTCGGGCAGAATGCCGTAGATCTCTTTCTGGTCTAGTTTGGGCAGCCGGGGCTCAATGCGGTCAAATCCGGCCTGCTGAGGCGCCCCCAGTTTAGCCATTGTTCTGCGGATGCTGTCGAGGCAAGCTTCGTCGTTGGGATGTTTGTAGTCGGTAACGCCAGAGATCTCGCAATGCGTTGCCGCGCCGCCCAGCGTCTCGTTGTCTACGTCTTCGCCGATGGCTGAACGCACCAGGTATGAGCCGGCGAGGAATACCGAACCCGTGCCTTCGACGATCATGGCCTCATCGCTCATGATGGGCAGGTAAGCACCGCCTGCTACACATGAACCCATGATGGCGGCAATCTGTACAATACCTTCAGCAGACATGATGGCATTGTTGCGGAAAATACGCCCGAAATGTTCTTTGTCGGGAAAAATTTCATCCTGCATGGGCAGATATACCCCTGCGCTATCGACCAGGTAAATCACAGGAAGGCGGTTTTCCATAGCAATTTCCTGCGCCCTCAGGTTTTTCTTGGCGGTCATGGGAAACCAGGCCCCGGCTTTAACGGTTGCATCGTTGGCAACGATCACGCACTGCCTGCCCGAAACGTAACCAATGCCGCAGACGACGCCTGCTGCCGGACAGCCCCCCTCATGGAGGTACATACCATCGGCCGCAAAGGCACCGATTTCGATAAACGGCGTTCCCGGATCGCAGAGCCGCTGCAACCGCTCACGTGCCAGCAGCTTGCCTTTTTCTTTTTGCCGGGCACTGTTCTTTTCACCGCCGCCCGCATAGATTTTCTTCAACCGGCTATTCAGGTCGTAGACCAGCTGCTTATTGCTGTCTTCGTTTCTGTTGAATTCGATATTCATGCAGGCAATTTAGGCGGATTTTGTGAATCGCCGAAACAGACTGATCGGGTATTTGGTATGCACCCCTTCTATTCTTCTCAGGCCATGGCCTGACAAATGCCCGCATGACCTTTCATGCAGGCCATCTGGTGGTCGGTATATTGAAAAACATGCCCTCGTCTGGTTGGAACAGCCATTTACAGGAGCATTTTTGCCAAGCGCTTTGCGCCACGTAAAATTGACATTATAGTTTTTGAAACCAATTCTGAAATTGTAGCTTTGGGCAAATTTTTAGCAGATGAATATTCACGAATACCAGGGAAAACAAATCCTGAAAAGTTTCGGTGTAAGCGTTCAGGAAGGACTTGTTGCCGATACCGTTGAGCAGGCTGTGGAAGCCGCCAGGAAAATGAAGGAAGACTACAACTCTGACTGGGTAGTGGTTAAAGCGCAGATCCATGCCGGCGGCCGCGGAAAAGGCGGGGGCGTGAAGCTTGCGAAAAATCTGGACGAAGTTAAAGAAAAAGCAGGCGCCATTATCGGTATGCAGCTCATTACACCGCAAACCGGCCCTGAAGGCAAAAAAGTAAATAAAGTACTCATTGCCCAGGATGTATATTACCCGGGTGCTTCAGAAACAAAAGAATTCTACATGAGTGTGTTGCTGGACCGGGCAAAAGGCCGCAACATTATTATGTACTCTACAGAGGGTGGAATGGACATCGAAGAAGTAGCTGAGAAAACACCTGAGCTGATTTTCAAGGAAGAGATTGATCCTAAAGTAGGTCTGCAGGGTTTCCAGGCGCGCAAAATCGCATTTAACCTGGGGCTCAGCGGTAACGCCTTCAAGGAAATGGTCAAATTCGTAGGCGCATTGTACAAGGCTTACGAATCAACCGATTCCTCAATGTTCGAAATCAACCCGGTTTTAAAAACTTCAGACGATAAGATCCTGGCGGTAGACGCAAAAGTAAACCTGGATGAAAACGGACTTTTCCGTCATCCGGATTATGCCGCCATGCGCGATACGACCGAAGAAGATCCGATGGAAGTTGAAGCCAGTGCATCAAACCTCAACTATGTGAAGCTTGACGGAAACGTAGGCTGTATGGTAAATGGTGCCGGACTGGCCATGGCTACCATGGACATCATCAAACTTGCAGGCGGCGAACCAGCGAACTTCCTCGACGTAGGCGGTACCGCAAATGCACAAACCGTAAAGGCAGCGTTCAACATCATTTTGAAAGACCCGAACGTAAAAGCGATCCTGATCAACATCTTTGGCGGCATTGTACGTTGCGACCGTGTAGCTCAGGGTGTGATTGATGCTTATAAAGAACTGGGCAACGTACCTGTTCCAATTATCTGCAGATTACAGGGAACAAACGCTGTCGAAGCCAAAAAACTAATCGATGAGTCTGGTTTGCAGGTTTATTCAGCAATTGCTCTGAAAGAAGCGGCCGACCTGGTAAGCAAAGTACTGGCTTAACCATAACGCCTGCCTGCCTGGCATAAGATCCCCGGAGCATACGCTGCCGGGGATTTTTTTTATGTATTTGATGACCGCGCTGTGATGCGGCTTTTTTTATTTTCATTTGGATTTATTCTAAATAAATTGAACTTTTGTATCAATGGAAAAAGCATGTGTAGATCTGAATCAGTTGATTAACGTTTTCACCGACGCCTCCGGCGCCGTCTACCAGTCAGACAAGCTCAACTGCCTCTATCTTGATTTCGGCGGTAAGTTTGCGCGTTTCAATTGCAATGCTTTGTTAAAATTCAAGCAGGCTGTTGAACGCATTGATGTGGAAGACATGCTGCTTTCAAGCGACCGCTCAGACTATGAACTGGTTACCTTTAATGGTTGTGAACACATTTATTTGCTCAATGCCGTAGAAGTGATTTCACTCAGATCCCTGCTGCAGGGTGCCTTTACCATGTTCCGCTTAAACCACCTGATCAACGATTGTCTGTACCGGCTGGTGAGCTGATTGCCTCCAGCCCTCACCTTCAGGGAAAGACAAAATTAAAGGTTCAGAAGAAACCGGCTGGTGAACCAGCACAACCTTATTCCGAATATTGCCTGCAGGGTCGAACCTGAACGCCTGACGAGCCTTTCCCCTTTCTGGTACTTCGACTTCATAGCCGCCGGGCGTATAACAGTGAATTAAATCGATGTCCGGCAGGGCGCCCAATTCTTCGGCACCACAGAACGCTCCTGGCAATAAGGGGAGAGGAAAAATGGGAACCAGTACCCCGGCCATTATTTTCCGCAAACCCAAACCGCCTGACCCTGTTGTTTGTTATTCTGTTATAAAGCGGCACGGGCGGGGCCTGGACAATCCCGGCGCTCAGGAATACAAGGTTATTTAAACTGAATATAAATACTTGCGTTTCACTTACTTAGATTAATTTCATATAGTAAATAAATTTCAGTACCGCCTGCAGTCGTGTTATCTTTGTTAAACAGTAAAAAGGAACAGAAATGAAAGACTTAATGCGTATCAAATGCCTGCTTTCTACAGAAGTTGAAGCGCTTTTGAATCAACAGATAAAAAAAGAGGCCCATTCATCTGCATTATACCTGGCCATGGCCTCATGGTGTAACCAGAATGGTTTTGATGGCTCAGCAGATTATTTCATGAAACAAAGCAATGAAGAGCGTGAGCACCAGCTTAAGCTGTTCAACTACCTGCTGGATATGGGCGCCAACGCCATCTCTCCTGAGGTGCTGGGTGTTAAACACGATTTTGCAGGTTTCCGCGAAGTATTTGAGGAAGCACTCGAACAGGAAATTGCCATTACCCAGAGCTTCAAGAATATCGTTGCCCGTTGCCACAAAGAGCAAGATTACGTAACCATCGAATTCCTGAACTGGTTCCTGAAGGAACAACGCGAAGAAGAATACAAGGCACGTCGCGCCCTCGAATTGTTCGAAGTGATCGGCGAAGAAGGAACCGGCAGGTGGCATATTGACAAAAATGTTGGCAAGATCGAGTACAACTCAGAAGCATAGACAATTACAACGAAACAATACCGAAGGCTTTCTTAACAGGAAGCCTTTTTTATTTCTTCTATTGCTAAAAAGGCTCCCGGAATCCGGGAGCCTCTGTTTTTGATTTGTTTGGTTTATATGATATGAATAATAAGTCTTGCTTTTTTAGAAAAAAGCCCCGAGAACCGGAGCTTTTTTTCAAACCAAATATATAATAATAATTAACGAGCATTACAAAGGTAGACTTTTATTCTTTAAAAACAAATAAACACTCATTTTTTTTCAATTAAATCTTAAAAAACACTGAAAAAAAAAGTCATTTCCTAAAATTTAATAGCAAAAACTTACTATACATTGAAAATTTAACCTAATAATTAGCAAAAAATCTGAAAATTTCCGGAAATAAGCCTATAAATAATAATAAAGCACGTAAAAACAAGGAATCAAAACCAAAAATCTGAAAAAAAATTAAAACGCCGGCAGATTAGTCGTTTTATTAGCATAAGAATTCAATAGATATCAGAAACGTGCAGATGAACCAATTAATGAAAACAAAATCAACGCGATATTGGGCCCTTGCCGATTCTCTGACCGCCGCTTCCGTACACAAAGCCTTTGGTTTCATGGGTTCCAAATAAGAACCAAAATGCGTATTTTCGGCCTCCGAAAAACTTAATAATCATGATAAAGAGACAGCAGATCAAAGAATTGTTTAAAGAGACGGCCTTCGGAAATGAAGTTCGCGTAATGGGCTGGGTAAAAACTTTCAGAAATAATCAGTTCATTGCTTTGAATGATGGTTCTTGCATGTCTAACCTGCAGGTGGTTGTCGACTTTACCAATACCGACGAGGCCCTGCTCAAAAGAATTACGACCGGCGCTGCAATAGCCGTAACCGGGAGGCTCGTCGAATCGCTCGGTAAAGGCCAGTCAGTTGAGGTAAAAGCTAGCGATATAGAGATCCTGGGCGACAGCGATCCGGAAAAATACCCATTGCAGCCCAAAAAACACAGTTTGGAGTTTCTGCGGGAAATTGCACACCTGCGCTTCCGCACCAACACCTTTAATGCCGTTTTCAAAGTAAGGCATGCCTTAGCCTTTGCGGTACACCAGTTTTTCAACAACCGGGGTTTTGTGTACATGCACACACCGGTGATCACGGCTTCAGATGCCGAAGGTGCAGGAGAAATGTTCAAGGTAACTACACTCGATCTTGACGATACGCCTAAAAAAGACGATGGATCAATCGATTTTTCCCAGGATTTTTTCGGCCGAGCCACCAATCTGACCGTATCCGGGCAGCTGGAAGGTGAACTCGCAGCCATGGCTTTCGGACAGATCTATACTTTTGGCCCGACATTCAGGGCTGAAAATTCAAATACAACCAGGCACCTGGCCGAGTTTTGGATGATCGAACCTGAAGTGGCTTTCTTTGATCTCGAAGACAACATGCAGCTTGCTGAAGACATGCTGAAATATGTCATTTCTTACGCATTGAACAACTGTGCTGAAGAACTCGAATTTCTGAACGGCCGTTTACTTGAAGAGGAGAAGAACAAACCGCAGCAGGAGCGCAGCGAGCTTTCGCTGGTCGAAAAACTGAACTTCTGCCTGGGCAACGATTTCGTTCGCCTGACCTATACCGAAGCCATTCAAATTCTGCGCAGCTCAAAACCAAACCAGAAAAAACAGTTTAAATACCTGATCGATGACTGGGGCGCAGATCTGCAATCTGAGCACGAGCGTTACCTGGTCGAAAAACATTTCAAAAAGCCGGTGATCCTAACTGATTACCCGGCCGATATCAAGGCGTTTTATATGCGCCAGAATGAAACGGACAGTGAAGGCCGCCGCACGGTTCGCGCCATGGACATCCTGTTTCCGGGCATTGGCGAGATCGTAGGGGGCTCGCAGCGCGAAGAACGCCTTGACAAACTAACCGAACGCATGCGTGCCATGAATATTCCGGAAGAAGAACTTTGGTGGTACCTGGATACCCGCCGCTTTGGCTCTGCCCCCCACGCCGGTTTTGGCCTTGGCTTTGAGCGGCTGGTGCTTTTCGTAACGGGCATGACCAACATACGCGACGTCATTGCGTTTCCACGGTTTCCAAAAAGCGCTGAATTTTAGACAGCTGTTCCGGCTTGCTTAATGGTGCACATCACTGTTGTGCGGCGCATCATAAAGCGGGTTGGCATGCGCGTAGTCGACCATAGATACCTTGTAATCTGTAGGCGCAAAACTCTCGGCCGTGCTTAAGGCCATACCCAGCTCAAAACGCGCGGGGTAAGGTGTTTGCAGCAGGCTGCCTTCAGGAATATAGGGGAAACTTTCCATATAAGACTGCATGAGGTTCTGGGAAATGCGGCGGTTGATGTAAGCGCGGGTCAGTTGACCCGGCTCCCTTAACCCTGCCGCCCCGAGCAGCTCGACCGCGCTTGCCACAGTCAGGTTGTGAAAATTGGCTACCCGCACCGTTTTGTCTTCTACAACCAAGCCCTTCATGAGACTCGGATCTTGTGTAGCCACACCTGTAGGACACGTGTTGCTGTTGCATTCGAGGGCCTGGATGCAGCCAAGGGCAAACATCATTCCCCTAGCAGAATTGCACATATCTGCGCCAAGCGCCATGTTTTTGATCAGGTCAAAACCCGACGAAACTTTGCCGGAGGCGATGAGCCGGATGTGTTTCTTAAGTCCGAACCCGGACAGTACATCATAAACGAAGGCTACGGCATCGCGCAGGGGCATACCGACCGAGTTGGAAAACTCGAGTGGCGCGGCCCCGGTACCGCCCTCTCCCCCATCAACGGTAATGAAATCGGCATAAATACCGGTCTGAACCATGGCCTTACAAATGGCAAAAAATTCACTTTTACGGCCAATACATAACTTGAATCCAACCGGCTTGCCACCACTCAGTTGCCGCAGCTGTTTGATAAAGGCCAGCAGCTCGAGCGGTGTGCGAAAAGCCGAATGCCCGGGTGGTGAGAGCACGTCTCTTCCTTCAGGAACCAGGCGTATCCTGGCTACCTCAGGTGTTACCTTGCTGGCAGGCAGCATGCCTCCATGACCTGGTTTGGCTCCCTGCGAGAGTTTGATCTCAATCATCCTGACCTGATCCCGCTGTGCCCGCTCGGCAAAGGCCTCGAAATTGAAGGTTCCGTCGGCATGCCGGCAACCAAAGTATCCCGTACCGATCTGCCAGATCAGGTCGCCTCCGGGTTTCATGTGATAATCGCTGATACCGCCTTCGCCAGTATTGTGAGCAAAGTTACCCATGCGTGCACCGCCGTTCAGTGCAAGAATAGCGTTCTGGCTGAGTGAACCGAAACTCATTGCCGAAATATTGAATATGCTCGCTGAATAGGGCTTGCTGCATTCAGGGCCGCCTACCAAAACGCGCGGGTCTGCATTCAGTTCATGGTGGCTCACCGCCGCAATGCTGTGGCTGAGCCATTCATAACCATTGTCGTATACATTTAGCTGCGTACCAAAAGGCACAGTATCATTTTCTTTTTTTGCCCGCTGGTAAATGAGCGAACGGCTCAGGCGGTTGTAAGGCGTGCCGTTAACATCACTTTCCACAAAATACTGGTAGACCTTTGGCCGGAGGTCTTCCATAAAATAGCGCATGCGCCCCACAATGGGAAAGTTGCGCACAATGCTGTGTTTTGGCTGGTACAGATCGTAGATACCGAGCAGCACAATTGGTCCCACAAAAATAAACGCCCAGATAAAGGGCGGCCATGCCAGGCTGATCATGACGGTAGCTGTGACCAGGAACGCTGCAACTGCTATAAACGCTTTTCTCATACCGCAAAATTTAGCCATTTAAGCCCGTATCTGCAAAGCCAGGGAGCCCGCTGGCACGATTTTTTGGTATCTTTACATTATGCTCATAAAGATCTACCCCGAAAACCCAAATGCAAAAAGTATTGACCAGGCTGTAGAAATCCTGCGAAAAGGCGGACTGATCATTTATCCGACAGATACAGTTTACGGGCTTGGCTGCGATATCCGCAACCAGCGTGCCATCGAGAAGATCTGCCGCATTCGCGGCGTCAAGCCGGAGAAAGCCAATTTTTCTTTTATCTGTTATGACCTGAGCCACATTGCCGATTATATCAAACCCATTGACAATGCGACCTACAGGGTCCTGAAAAAAGCCTTGCCGGGGCCATTCACATTCATCTTCAACGCGAACAACAATGTACCAAAACTGCTCAGTTCTAACAAAAAGACGGTCGGTATCAGGGTTCCGGACAACGACATTGCCCGGGAAATTGTGCGGGCGCTTGGCAACCCCATCCTGTCTACATCCATCAAAGACGATGACGAGGTGATCGAGTACTCAACCGATCCTGAACTGATTCACGAAAAATATGCAGACCTGGTCGATCTGGTGATAGATGGTGGCTTTGGCGGAAACGAAGCGTCGACCGTGATCGACTGCACGACAGGGGACTTCGATGTGATCAGGGAAGGAAAAGGCGATTTAGAGCCCTACCTTTAGATCTCTATGCGCCATAGCGCTCAGTCCGACTCTGGTAAAGGCCGATTCCAGTCGGAAAAGGCGGGCTTTTCCAGCCGGATTTCCTATTTTGCAGCCATGGCGAAATTGATCAATCTACAGGCATTTAAAGACTTTTTACGTTCAGGCCAGATCGGCGGACTGCTGCTCATGCTCGCGGTTGCTGTGTCGCTTTTTATCGGCAATTCGGCCTGGGCAGACGGTTTTTCATCGCTGCTGGTAACCAAAGCCGGTCTTAGTTTTGGTGGCGGCGTTTACGAGGAAACGGTCTCGGCCTGGATCAATGACGGGCTGATGGCTATTTTCTTCCTGCTGGTAGGCCTGGAAATCAAGCGCGAACTACTCGAGGGCGAATTATCTACATTTAAAAAGGCTTCGCTGCCGGTGGTCGCCGCGCTTGGTGGTATGCTGGTGCCCGCATTGATCTATGCGGCGTTTAACCAGGGGACAGCTACGGCGGGCGGCTGGGGAATCCCGATGGCCACTGATATAGCCTTTGCACTGGCCCTGATATCCATGCTGGGAAACCGGGTGCCTGCCTCGCTCAAAATCTTTCTGGCAGCATTGGCCATTGCAGACGACCTCGGAGCGATCCTGGTCATCGCGGTATTTTACAGTGAAGCGTTACACTGGATCTATCTTGTTTATGCCGCAGGGATACTCGCACTGCTGTTCATATTTAACAGGCTTAAGATCGGCGCCCTTTATTGTTACCTGATACCGGGGCTGTTCCTGTGGTACTTTATTCACCACTCAGGCATCCATGCAACAGTTGCGGGCGTACTTCTGGCCTTTATGCTTCCAACAAATTCCGGCAGCCAGGAATCGCCTTTGGAGAAACTCGAGCACCTGCTGAATGCCCCGGTCAACTACTTCATCATGCCCATATTTGCATTGGCCAACACCAATATTCGCTTTGAGCCGGCTTTACTCAGCGGCTTGCTCTCACCACTTGGACTGGGCATTGCCGGGGGGCTGTTTATCGGAAAAACGCTTGGGGTTGCCGCTTTTTCCTGGCTGGCCGTAAAATTGAAATTTGCCCGGTTACCGGCCGGCGCCAACTGGAAACATGTAATCGGCCTTGGTATGCTTGCCGGTATTGGCTTTACCATGTCGATCTTTATCAGCATGCTTTCGTTAGACAGCGCCGAGCTGATCGGCGAGGCCAAGCTTGCCATTCTTTTTACCTCCGTTATCTCGGGTTGTGCGGGCTTCTTTTTCCTGCGAAGCATCAGGAAACGGGGTACGCCAATGAGCGGAAACCAAAAAGCTCCCGCGCTTTCGCCACGGGAGCCCGAAATCTGAAATTAATCACTATTTCCATCCGCCTCCCAGGGCGCGATAGAGTCTTACACCTGCAGTAAGCCTGGCCGTTTTAATGCTGGCCAGGTCCAGTTCACTCTGCAGCAGGGCAGACTGCGCGGTGATCACCTCCAGGTAATTGGCCATGCCATTTTTAAAGAGCAGTCCGGCATTACGCACCGCAAGCTGCAGCTTGAGGGCACGCTGCTCAGCCAGTTCGTATTCTGTTTTCAGTTTATTGACCCTGACCAACTCGTCAGAGACCTCGCCCACCGCCAGAAGTACGGCCTGACGAAAACGGATAACGGTTTTTTCCCGTTCAATTTTGGACAATTCATAGGCTGTTTTAAGCTGCCTTCGCTGAAAAACAGGCTGGGTAACGCCCCCAGACACAACACCGAACAGTGCGGCCGGCACGTTAAACCAATTGCTGGCTTTGAAAGAATTGACACCTCCGCTGGCGCTGATGGTCAGCGTTGGGTACATGCTGGCTTTCGAAATACCAACCCGGGCATTCGCCTCATCCAGGGCCAGTGCCGCAGTGCGAATATCTGGCCGGTTTTCCAGTAAGGCTGCGGGCAGGCCAGTTCCAAATTCATCGGCAACGCCCGCTGCTTGCAGGGTGCCCGAGCGCTCAACCGGTCCGGGTACCTGTCCGGTCAAAATACTCAGCGCATTTTCCTGCAGCGTCCGGACCTGTTCAAGTCTTGGCACGAGCGTCGCTGCTGCCAGCTGCTGGGCCTCAGCCTGCTGCACGGCAAGCGAGGTAACCTGTCCGGAATTGAATTGCAGCCTGATGATACGCAGCGTGCTGTCGTTCAGCTTTACATTTTTACGGGCAATTTCAAGTTGTGCGTCGGTCATGAGCAGACCGTAATAACCTTCAGCTACCCCCGCAACAACGCGGGTGGTGATGGCGTTCCGGGCTTCCCGGGTTTGCAGGTAAGCCGCCCGGGCAGCCAGTTTCTGGCTTCTGATCTTGCCCCAGATATCCGCTTCCCAGGCAAGACCAAGATTGGCATTAAAATCTTCAATGTGCGTGGTTTTGAGAAACTGACCTGCACTCAGGCCATTCAGGCTGTTATCAGACGGCCGGGTCGTGCTGGCGGTTACATTGAGGTTTACCTGCGGCACGTTACCAAGTCTCGCCTGGCTGTAAAGCGCCTCTGCAGCTTCGATGTTCTCAAGGGCAAGCTGCAGGTCGTTGTTGCGCTGCAGCGCAGTATCGATCAGCCTGCGAATGTCGCTGGCTGTAAAGAAATCCTGCACGGGGATTAAAGCGATGCTGGAATCGGCCGCAGGGGCCGATGCGGTCCTGTAAGTTGCCGGCAGTGCCTGTACAGGCAGGGCTATGTCTTTAGAGACCTTGCAGCCACCGGCCAGCAACAGGATCAGGGTAATAGCTGCCCAGCTAACCGCCGGAAGTTTCCAGCGGTGGCGGGCAATGGCATTTATATAAGGGTTATACGGTTTCATATACTAATTTTTCTTGAGGTTGTTTTGGAGCTACACGAGCCTGCGGTTTGCTGCTTACTTTTTCATGCAGGAACTGAAAAACAATGAAGAGTACCGGTATGATAAACAGACCGAGCACGACGCCCGAGATCATTCCGCCGGCCGCTCCGATACTGATGGAGTGGTTACCCTGTGCCGAAGGACCTGTGGCACTCATCATCGGGATCATGCCAACGATAAAGGCGAGTGAGGTCATGATGATAGGCCGCAGGCGCAGCTGCGCCGCCTCGATAGCCGAGGCAAGCAGGGTCTTGCCGGCTTTTCGTCTTTGCACGGCAAATTCTACGATGAGGATGGCATTTTTTGCCAGCAAACCAATCAGCATGACCAGCGCTACCTGGACATAGATGTTATTTGAAATTCCTGCCAGGCCGATGGCTGCGAACACACCGAACACGCCGGTTGGAACCGAAAGCAGCACAGACAAGGGCAGAATATAACTTTCGTACTGCGCCGCCAGCAAGAAGTAGACGAACAGCAGACAGAGGCCAAATATAACCACCGACTGGCCGCCTGATGTGATCTCCTCTTTGGTCAGGCCCGAAAATTCGAAAGTATAACCGTTCGGAAGGTGTTTCGCCGCCACCTCTTCAACGGCCCTGATCGCATCGCCCGAGCTGAAGCCCGGCTTCGGGATGGCATTTACACCAATCGAGTTGAACAGGTTGTACCTGGACACCGTTTCCGGGCCGAACACGCGGTTTAGCTTGACCAGCGTGCTGATCGGAACCCTGTCGCCCTGACGGTTCCTGACGAAAACACCGTCCATGGCCGAGGGATCCTGACGGTCGGCCATATCAGCCTGTACCATAACCCGGTAGTATTTACCAAAGCGATTAAAGTCCGATGCCTGCGCACTGCCAAAATAAGTTTGCATGGTTTGCAGAATGTCCTGCGTGCTCACACCCAACTGTTCGGCCTTCACGTCGTCGACTTCCATTTCCAGTTGCGGGTAGTCTGCACGGAAAGAAGTAAAGGCGACAGCTATTTCAGGGCGTTTCATGAGCTCGCCGATAAAATTATTGCCAATGGTACTGAACTTATCCAGCTGTCCGCCCGTGCGGTCCTGCAGTACAAAATCAAGACCGTCAACATTACTGAAACCGGGAACGGTGGGGAAAGTAAAGGCAAAGAATGTAGCGCCTTTAATGCCGCTGAGCCTTTGCTGGGCATCGGCCATGATGGCATTTATGTCCTGTATTTTACCGCGCTCATCCATCGGTTTGAGCAGGTAAAAGATCACGCCTGAAGACGGACTGGACGCCTGCGTAAGGATGTTGAGCCCCGAAAGCACCGAGAGGTGGCGTTTTGCTTCCATGGGCATGAGCCTTTGTTCAGCCTCTTTAATGGCCGCAGTGGTGCGGTCAAGCGAGGCGCCCGGCGGCATGTTGACGGCAATGGCAAAGAAGCCCTGATCTTCGGAAGGAATAAAGCCTGATGGCGTACGGCGCATCATGACAACCGTGGCAATAATGACCACAGCCAGGCCGGCAAGACTGTACCAACGGTAACGGAACAGAAAGCGCAGGCTGCTGAGGTATTTGAATGTGAGCTTTTCAAAGCCGGCATTGAATCCCGCAAAAAACCGTTCCTTGAAGTTTTTCGGTGTTTGCTTGCCCGTTCCATGCGGCTTGTCTTTCAGGAACAGGGCTGTCAACGCCGGGCTCAGGGTCAGCGCATTCACCGCAGAGATCACAATGGCGATAGCCAGCGTAAAGGCAAACTGCCTGTAAAACATGCCGGTAGAACCTTCCATAAAGCCCACAGGCAGGAACACGGCAGACATGACCAGTGTAATGGATACGATGGCGCCGGTAATTTCGCTCATGGCCGACAGCGTTGCCTCCCTTGGCGGCAAATGCTCATGTTCCATTTTCGCGTGCACGGCCTCGACCACAACGATGGCATCATCGACCACAATACCGATGGCCAGTACCAGGGCGAACAGGGTTAACAGGTTGATCGAAAATCCGAACAGCTGCATAAAGAAAAACGTACCAATAATCGCTACAGGGACGGCGATGGCGGGGATCAATGTAGAGCGGAAGTCCTGAAGGAAAATGAATACGACAATAAATACCAGGATAAATGCCTCGATCAGGGTATGTTTTACCTGGTCAATAGACAGATCGAGCGGCTCTTTGGTATTGTAAAGAATATGGTATTTTACTCCTTTCGGGAAACTTTTTTCTGCCTTTTCCATCAGTTTACCGATGGCCACCTGGATCTCATTGGCATTTGAACCTGACAGCTGCATAACCATGATGTTTGTACCGGTCTGTCCGTCTACGCGGGCATAGTTGCTGTAGCTGTAGGCGCCAAACTCAACCCTGGCCACGTCTTTCAGGCGAAGCACCGAGCCATCGCTGTTCGAGCGTATGACCATGTTTTCATATTCGGATGGTTTGTTCAGTTTCCCTTTGTATTTGATCACATACTCGAACGCCTGGGTGCTGCTTTCGCCAAATTTGCCCGGAGCAGCTTCCTGGTTTTTGTCCTGAATGGTTGCAAAAACCTCTTTCGGCGTCAGGTTGTAAGCAGCCATCTTAGCCGGGTCTAGCCAGACACGCATCGAGTAGTCCTTGATGCCGCCAAAAATGTTCGACTGCCCAACGCCGGGAATACGTTTGATTTCCGGAATGATGTTGATCTGCGCGTAATTGGCCAGAAAGGTCTGGTCATACTCACCCCCTTCATCGGCAAACAGGTCAATAACCATTACAATGCTGTTTTGCTGTTTGGCGGTGGTGATACCGGCCTGGACCACCTCTGCCGGAAGCTGGGCCGTAGCCTGGGCCACGCGGTTCTGCACGTTGACAGAAGCCTGGTCAGGATTGGTACCCAGTTTGAAATAAACACTGATCACCAGCGAGCCATCGTTGCTCGCAGTTGAACTCATGTAACTCATGTTTTCCACACCGTTAATGGACTCTTCGAGTGAAGGAGCCACGGCACGAAGAACGGTCTCGGCATTGGCGCCCGGATAACGGGCGGTGACCTGGATGGCGGGGGGTGCAATATCAGGGAACTGCTCTAAAGGCAGGCGGCTCAGGCCAAGTCCGCCGAGTATAACCAGGATGATCGAGATCACCGTGGCCAGGACAGGCCTTTCTATAAATTTTCTAAACATGTTATTGGTTTTTGAGGATGAGTTATTTAAGGGAGGTAGTCAGCTTCTCAGGCACTACGGCGTCGCCGTCTTTCAATACCTCGAAGCCCTTAAGCACAATCCGGTCGCCGGGGCGGAGACCCGATTTAACCAGGTATTGGTTACCTGAAATACCGCCCACCGTAATGGGTTGTTTGGTCACCTTGTTTTGTTTGTTCAGCGCATAGACAAACATTTTGTCCTGCATCTCTACTGTAGCAGACTGGGGAATCAGCAAAGCTTCGCGGTGGTTTACCCCCAGCCGGATCTTGCCTGTATTTCCTGACCGCAGCGTACCGGCCTCATTGGCAAAACTTGCCCTAAGGGTAATTGAACCGGTGTTTTTGTCGAACTGGCCGTCTACCATATCAATTTTACCTTTAACCGGGTATTCACTTTCATCGGCAAGTTTCAGCGCAACCGGGGGCACATTCTTCAGTTTCTCAGCAAACGTGCGTCCGGGATATTTTGCGTTAAATGCATTAAAATCTGTTTCGCCAAGCGAGAAGTATACATGCACTTCGTGGATATCTGACAAGCGTGTGAGGGCCTCTGGATCTGTAGGAGAAACCAAGCTTCCCTGCTTCTTTGGAATGCGGCCTACATAACCGCTTACAGGCGCTTTAATGCGGGCATAACCAAGGTTAATTCGTGCGGTGGCCACACCGGCCCGGGCCTGTTCTGCATTGGCAACAGCCATGCGGTGCGCGGACCGGGCAGTACGTAACTGGATGTCTGATACGACCTTGTTGGCAACGAGGGGACTGATCTTGTCGATCTCCAGCTGGGCATTTGCAACAGCCGCCTCGGCCGCATGCAGGGCTGCGACAGCGTTGTTAAGCGCTTCCCTGAACGGGCGTTCATTGATCTGGAACAAAGGCTGCCCGGCTTTGACATACGCGCCTTCGTTCACCAGGACCTTTTCAAGGTAACCGCCAACCTGGGGGCGAATGTCTACATCGACGGCACCCTGCACGGCGGCAGGATATTCACTGAACGTGGTCTCTGTGCTTGCCGACAGCGTAGACACCGGCAAAACGGGTGCTGGTGCAGCAGCTGGCGGCGCGGCCTTTTGAGTGCATGACAAAATCAGCGCGGGGATCAGGGAAAGAAACATGACCTTAATAACATTGTTAAACAGTTTAACAGCGTTAAATGACATGTACAGCAATTTGGTTTTCATGGGGATTTCGGGTTTTATTATTTATTAATGTATAAACTAAACGGGTATTAAATAACCTAACAGTGTTAAATAGATGTTAAAAAAAAGGTCATCCGTTAATGGACCTGATAATTCCTACAATCGCATCTTTCAGAATTGATTGGTTGATTTCTTCGTTCATCCCCCGGTTAACCAGGTTGATCGAAATAAGTCCGTGAATGATTGACCAGAACGTATAATATTTCCTGGAAACCTCTTTCTCGGAGACCGGTTCTTTATACAGCTGCCTGATGACTACGCACATGGATTTCTGGACCAGGTCGGCTTCTTCCATGCCATTCTTGCCGTTACAGCAGATCATTTCTACGCCAAACATGAGCTGGTAGAATTCACGGTTGGCAAAAGCAAAGTTCCAGTAAGCTACCCACATGGCTTCTAGCTGCTGCTCGGGCTTGTCGTGCTTAGCTTTTGCTTCGCGAACATCTTTAGCAAGAATGAGATAGCCCTTCCTCGTCAGCTCAGCGAGGATCCCTTCCTTATTAGGGAAGTATTCGTAAATGATCGGTGCGGTGTATTCGATTTCGTCGGCGATCTTGCGCATGCTTAACGCCTGCCACCCCTCCTTCTGCGCAATCTGCAGAGAAGCATCCAGGATATTGCACCTGGTCTCTTCTTTTAATCGGGAAATGCGTTCTTTACTGCCCATTGTTGTGACTACAATCGTAAATCATTTAACACTGTTAAGCAAAAGTAACAAACGGATGCCCGCGCGCGCATCATCCGTTTGTCATTAGATTTAAGCAACAAACTAAGTGCCTGTTATTGAGGCGATAAAATCAGACACAGGTTTACCTTCGCCTATGTTTTTTACAAAGGCACTGCCTATAATGGCACCACTTGCATAGGCAGCGGTTTTTTTAAACGTGTGGCGATCATGGATTCCGAACCCGATCATCAGGGGATTTTTCAGATTCATGCTTTGTATGCGTGAGAAGTAAGCTTCTGTATCTTCCGAGACGTCGAGGTTTTTGCCGGTTGTAGCTGAAGAAGACAAAAGGTAAATAAAACCGCGGCTCAGGCTATCTATCTTCCGTATCCGTTCTTCTGATGTCTGCGGTGTAATCAGAAAGATGTTGCAGAGGTCGTATGAACCGAACAGCGTTTTATAGTGCCGCTCGTACTCGGCCATAGGCAGATCGGGAACAATGCAGCCGTCTACGCCCACTTCCTTGCATGCCCTGCAAAAATTTTCAACCCCAAACTGAAGCATGGGGTTTACATATCCCATGAGCAGCACCGGGATGTTAACGCGGCTGCGCAGGTCTTTAAGCTGTTCAAACAAGAGTTTCAGGTTCATGCCATTGTCGAGCGCAATTTTACTGCTGCCCTGAATAACAGGCCCGTCGGCAACGGGATCTGAATACGGAAACCCAATTTCCAGCAGGTCTGCTCCGGCTGCCTCCAGTTCTTCGGCAATGCGCAGCGTATCGTTTAACGCGGGGTACCCTGCCGTATAGTAGATCGATAATATATTTTGCTTCTTTTTTGAAAAGAGCGCTTCCAGTCTGTTCATATCTTTGTTAATCGAACCGTTTAAGGGTTAAAGCCCGAAATATTTCATATAAGTTTCCATGTCTTTGTCTCCCCGTCCTGAAAGACAGACCACTACGCTCTGACCTGTTTTCAAATCCATCTTTTCCAGGTAGGCAAGCGCGTGTGCACTTTCAATGGCCGGGATAATGCCTTCCATCTGTGTGAGCAACAGACCGGCCTGGAGGGATTCTTCATCCGTAATGGAAACATATTCCCCTCGTCCGGTCTTAAAGAGGTGCGCATGCTGAGGTCCTATGCCGGGGTAGTCAAGTCCGGCCGATACCGAATGTGGTTCCACAACCTGTCCGTCTTCAGTTTGCATCAGAATACTGCGGCTGCCGTGCAGCACGCCTTCCTGTCCAAGCAATGTTGTGGCGGCAGAATACCCCGATCGCACGCCTTTGCCTGCCGCCTCAACGGCTACGAGCTTTACAGCTGTATCGTCCAGGAAATGATAAAACATGCCGATCGCATTGCTGCCGCCGCCCACGCAGGCCAGTACAAAGTCAGGAAGTGCTGATCCGGTTTGCTCCAGCAGCTGTTTTTTTGTTTCAGCAGAGATCACCGACTGAAAACGTGCCACCATATCCGGGTAAGGGTGCGGCCCTACTACCGAGCCGATGATATAGTGCGTGTCGACAGGGTTATTGATCCAGTCGCGCATGGCTTCGTTGGTGGCGTCTTTGAGTGTTTTGCTGCCAGAGGTGGCAGGTACGACCTTAGCCCCCAGCATTTTCATCCTGGCCACGTTAGGCGCCTGGCGCTGAATGTCAATCTCGCCCATATACACTACACACTCAAGTCCGCGAAGGGCGCAGACCGTAGCAGTGGCCACGCCATGCTGTCCGGCGCCGGTCTCGGCAATGATCCGTTTTTTTCCAAGGCGCTCGGCCATGAGGATCTGACCGATGGTATTGTTGATCTTGTGTGCGCCTGTATGGTTGAGATCTTCACGTTTGAGGAAAATATTGGCTCCGTAGCGCTCGCTGAGCCTTCCGGCCCGGTAAAGCGGCGATGGCCTGCCAACATAATCCTTCAGCAACTGGTCAAACTCAGCCCTGAAACCAGGGTCAGCAATAATTTTCAGGTAATTGGCTCTCAGCTCTTCCACATTCGGGTACAACATTTCGGGGATGTATGCACCGCCAAAATCGCCGTAATATCCTTGTTCATCTACAAAATAGTTCATGTTCTTATGGTTGTGCTGCATTTCCGCGCAGCGTGTTTATCGTAGTT
The DNA here is from genome assembly GCF_003029735.1 of Pedobacter yulinensis. GTDB lineage: Bacteria > Bacteroidota > Bacteroidia > Sphingobacteriales > Sphingobacteriaceae > Pedobacter > Pedobacter yulinensis. The sequence continues at coordinate 176,141 of NZ_KZ686269.1, read as the reverse complement.
GCCAGTTCGGCAATGTCTTTTAATGCAGGCGCCAGCTCAAAGCGGCTGTTCAGGTCAACAGCGTAGAGCCGGCTGTCGTCTAACCTCAGCAAATTAGCAAGGTGTTCAGGGCCGATTCCTCCGCTTAAAAAGAAGGCTTTGCTCCCCTTATAACCGGCAAGCAGGTTCCAGTCGAAGGTTTTACCAGAGCCGCCGTGGGCCGGACTGCGGGTGTCAAAGAGAAAATAATCTGCAACATTCTCGTATGCAGCGGTCTGACTGAAGTCGAAGCCAGGGTCTACCCCAAAGGCTTTGATCAGTTCGGGCCGGGGCCGCCCGGTAAAGCAGGCGGCGATGGCAGCACAATCGGCCGGGCTCTCACTGCCATGCAGTTGCACGGCATCGAGTCCGTAATGCGTTACCGCGTCGGCAACCCGTGCCGGAGGTGTATTGACAAATACGCCGGTCCTGGCTATTGCTGCCGGAAGACTAGCCAGGATTTGCGGCTGCATGGCCCCCGCAAACCGCGGCGATGCCTCGTAGAATATAAAACCCATGTAATCGGGTGCCAGTTCGGCAAGTTCGCTGATGTTTCCGGCTTCGCGCATGCCGCAGATCTTAATTTTCATGCTAATTAACGGCCAGGAGTTTGTTAAATGCGTTCAGCGCCCTGCCGCTTTGCAGCGATTCTTCAGCTTCATAATAACAATCGGCAAAACTGGTTTCCATTCCATGAATGGTACGCAGCGCCAGCGCCGCATTGCACAATACAACATTGGTCTGGGCGTCAGTTGCCTCGTTATTCAGTACATCCATAAAAATAGCGGCCGACGAAGCGACCGTATCCCCCCCTTTTATGCCCGCCGGGTCCAGCGCCTCAAAGCCCATCTCGCTCAGGCTTAGCCGGTACTCGCCTTTATCGGTGAAAGTCTTGACATCGCAGGTAAGCGAAATTTCATCGTACCCCTCCAACGCATGCAGGATGGTATATTTCCGGTCGGTTTCCTGGTACAGGTAAGCGTACAAGCGTGCCAGTTCCAGGCTGAATACACCCACCATCTGGTATTTCGGCTGCGCAGGATTAACCATGGGTCCGAGCATATTAAAGAAAGTCTTTACGCCCAGCTCTTTCCTGATCGGCGCAACGGTCTTCATGGCCGGGTTGAACAGCGGAGCGTGGAGAAAACAGATGCCGGCCTGTTCAAGCTGCCTGCGCAACCGGTCCTGATCTGCTGTAAAGGCATACCCCAGGTATTCCATGACATTTGATGAACCACAGCCTGATGACACTCCATAGTTGCCATGTTTGGCTACCTGGTTACCGGTACCTGCAACTACGAAACTGGCCAGCGTAGAAATGTTGAATGTATCTTTGCCGTCACCACCGGTTCCGCAGAGATCGATCAGCTGCGATGCCGGCAGATCGGCCTTAATACAGAGCTCGAGCATGGCATCGCGAAAGCCCTGTAGCTCGGCGACTGTCATGTTACGCATGCAATAAGCGGTCATGAAAGAGGCAACCTGATAATTGTTATATGCACCCCGCGCAATGGAGATCAGGATTTCCCGCGCTTCTTCCCGGGTAAAGGTTTTGTTTTCAAAAAGGTGGTTCAGTATTTTTTTCATTGGTCTGTATTGCGCTAGTTATATTTTGGCTGCCGCGCTCAGTCCTGTTCAGTGCCAATACGCATAAAAAAAGGGCTGCTTGTTCGGCAACCCTGTTTTTCTTGAATATGTTTAATAATTTCAATATATACGGACGGATTGGCCTAACGATTATCGTTATGCCACCACCAGCTGATATTCAAATTTCCAATTGTCATTGTACGAAGGCAAATATTGGTATTTTTTTATGATTTGCAAAAAAAATTCATCCGTTTTTACCGGCTAATCCTGATCAGTGGATTTTTCTCTTTCGTGAAATGCTTGAAGACCATGGTATCGGCCAGGCTGGGCCATAACTTGTTCAGCCATACCGCCATTTTTCCCTGCCCCGTCATAATCAGGGTGCGACGGCGTTCCACAATGCCCGCAAGAATGCGTTCGGCGACCTCGTCAGCGCTCATCATTTTACCCTCTTCCATACTCGTTTCGCCGTGCGATGAGCCGTCTTTTGCCAGTGCCGCTACCCGGATGTTCGATGCGGTAAAACCCGGACAGGCCAGCAGCACATGCACACCGGTTGGCAGCAACTCGGTGCGCAATGACTCGATAAAGCCATTCATGGCAAACTTCGATGCAGAGTAGCCCGTACGGCCGGGCAGCCCCCGGAAGCCGGCGATAGACGACACGGCAACGATAGACCCCCCGTTTTTAAGTAGTGCAGGCAAAGCATATTTTGTGCAGTAAACCGTTCCCCAAAAATTGACATCCATCAGGTTCTTTAATACTGAAAGCTCAGTATCAGCAAAAAGTGCACGCATAGAAAGCCCTGCATTGTTAATGAGGATGTCGATGTTGCCAAAGGCAGCAAGTGCCTGCTCGATAAGCGCCCGGCAGTCGGCTTCCAGTGCAACATCTGTGGGGACCGCAATGGCCCTGACGCCATAACGCTGTTGCAGCGAACCGGCCAGCTCGTTCAAGGCTTCTGCTTTACGGGCGGCAAGGACCAGGTCAGCGCCCCGGGCGGCAAGAGCCGTAGCCAGCGAACGCCCGATTCCCGACGATGCACCGGTAACAATAACGTGTTTATTTTTAAGATCTTTCATAAAGACAGCTAAACTGGTATTTTAAGGTTTAGCCTGCGCACGCAGGAAGGTTTTACAGGCCTCCGGCTTATCGGTATTCACGATATCGACACCGAGGGCGGCCAGTTCGCGCCAGGCATCTTCGCCATCAGGTGTATTCCAGAAACGAATGGGTTTACCTTTCAGGTGGGCATCGGCAATGACTTTCTTCAACGCCACCTTATCTGCTTCCGGCAGTTCACCCTGACCGTTCCACGACGACCAGGTTTTGAAGTTGTCGCTGATCATAACCACCTTGCGCAGATCGCGCGAGCGGTACTTGCGGAACGGCAGCCCGTCGAAATAGATGAAGTCAGGATAAAGGTGAAATGTGCTGTCGGCTGGGCGGTTTCCGCTAATGGTAAGCAGCACCCCGGGGCCATCAGGTTTACGCCTGAGAAGAGCTAAGTAGGGTTGCAGGGTTTTCAGCAGTACAGGGTAGGTACTTTGCCATGAATCCTTGAAATCAATCATCAGCTGACCCGGCTTGAGTACCGGCGGCAGACTGTCGCCCTTCAGGTATTTTTTCAGCGGGGCCAGATACTGTTCATTCAGGCCTTTTGCCGCTGGCAGTTCTTTACGGCTGTGCGCAACTACCAGCGAATCGAATTGAAGAAAGACATCTGCTTCAATGGAATAAACACCTAGTTCCAGGGCCTCATAAAGCGGGCGCTGGTGTGTGTAATCGTTGTGAGAATGGATTTTAACCTGTGCCTGTGCACTGGCCTGAACCTTAAAAACGAAAACGCACAACAAGCTTATAAACAAGTTTTTAAACAGTCTCATTGAAATTATTTATTTATTAACGCATCATTGCGTTTTCGTACGGGACTCGGGTTACGATAGACCGGCCGAGCGTAATTTCATCGGCATACTCCAACTCGCCGCCAAACGCAACGCCGCGCGCTATGGTGGTAATCGGAATGTTGAAGTCTTTCAGTTTTTTATACAGGTAAAAAATGGTTGTATCACCTTCCATGTTCGGACTGAGGGCCAGGATCACTTCCTTGATCTCCTGTTCCCGCACCCGGTTTATAAGACTCTCGATATACAGGTCGGCCGGACCAATCCCGTCCATCGGCGAAATAAGCCCGCCAAGCACGTGATAACGGCCAAAGTACTGAGCTGTATTTTCAATTGCCATTACATCGCGGGCGTCTTCAACCACGCAGATCAGGCTGGTGTCCCGTTTGGGCGATGCGCATATTTCGCAAGTCTCTGTATCAGAAATGTTATGGCAATTGCGGCAATGCCTGATCTCTTTCTTGAGGGTAATAATGGCCTGGCCGAAATCTTCCACTTCCTGCTCCTCTCGGTTCAACAGGTGCAGTACCAGCCGGAGCGCCGTTTTCTGACCAACGCCGGGCAGTTTTGCAAATTCCGCTACTGCGTTTTCGAGCAATTTAGAGGAAAAATTCATGCTGCAAATTTATGTTTATCTTCCATTAAAAATTCATTTTATTGCTACATTTAGCGGCTAAAACCACAAATATGACCCCAACCATACTCCTCACATTTTTAATTGGGTATTTTCTCATTCTGATCGTCATCTCCTACTTTACCTCGCGAAAATCTTCAGACAACTCGACCTTCTTTGTGGCCAACCGCAACTCCAAATGGTACCTTGTGGCGTTCGGTATGATCGGCACTGCCCTTTCGGGTGTTACCTTTATTTCGGTACCTGGTGCCGTGGGCAAAACGAGCTTTGGCTATTTTCAGTTTATCCTGGGTAACGCGGTAGGCTTTATTATTATTGCAACGGTGCTCCTGCCCCTTTACTACCGCATTGGGCTGATTTCCATTTATACTTATCTCGAGAAACGCCTGGGATACTGGAGTTATAAGTCGGGCGCTATGATTTTCCTGGTATCGAGAACGATTGGTTCGGCATTCAGGCTTTATCTGGTTGCCATTGTCTTACAGAAATTTATATTCGACGCCTGGAACGTTCCGTTTTGGTTAACAATTGTGATCTGCCTGGTGCTTATCTGGCTGTATACGCGCAAAGGAGGCCTTAAAACCATTATCATCACCGATACGCTTCAGACCGTGTTTTTGCTGCTTTCTGTTGTACTCTCGCTGTATTTTATATCAGATTCGCTTAATCTTGATATTGCAGGCACCCTTGAGGCGGTTAAAACCAGCAGTTACTCGAAGATATTTTTCTGGGAAGATTTTCTGGGCAGCAAATCGCACTTTCTTAAACAGTTCTTTGGCGGCATTTTCGTAACCATCGCAATGACCGGCCTGGACCAGGACCTGATGCAAAAAAACCTGAGCATGGGTACAATTGGCGAGGCGAAGAAAAACATGCTCAGTTTTACCGCCGTTTTTGTCGTGATGAACATCTTTTTCCTGGGTGTTGGCGCACTGCTCTACATTTACGCGGCCCAGAACAACATCGACGTGGCTGCCTTACAGACGGCAGACCACCTGTACCCCGAAATTGCGTTGAATCACCTGAACATTATACCCGGAATCATTTTTATGCTTGGCCTTACGGCGGCAACCTTTGCAACGACCGACTCAGCGCTGACAGCCCTGACCACCTCTTTTTGTGTGGATTTTCTCCATTTTGACAAAAAGGCGAACCAGAACGACCCTAAACTGGTAACCATCCGGCATTGGGTACACATCGGTTTTTCAGCCCTGATGGTAGCGGTAATTCTGGTGTTCAAAATTCTGAACGATGACTCTGTTGTTACGGCGATCTTTACCGCCGCCGGCTATACATACGGTCCGTTGCTAGGCTTGTTTGCCTTCGGCATGATCAGCCGCCGTGGTGTAACCGACCGCCTTGTGCCCTGGATCTGCCTGATATCGCCGGTGCTGTGTTTCCTGATTGCCGCAAGTTCTGAGAAATTAACAGGTTATGTGATTGGATTTGAACTCATTGTTCTCAATGGTTTGATCACGTACCTGCTGTTGCTGCTAACGAGCAAACCGACAACAAATCAAACGAAATTTTAAATAGACTGATATGACGAGTGAAGATAAGATCAGAAGCGCTTTCGAAAATAAAAACTGGCAGGAAATCAAGGTGACCGACAGTTGGCAGATCTTTAAGATCATGGCCGAATTTGTTGATGGTTTTGAAAAACTGGCTAAGATTGGCCCTTGTGTAACGATCTTCGGCTCGGCACGAACTGCCGAAAGCAATCCTTATTATGGCCTGGCCGAACGCTGCGGTCACCTGCTTACTGAGCGCGGATATGGGGTAATTACAGGCGGCGGGCCCGGTATTATGGAAGCAGGTAACAAAGGGGCTTTCAACAACGGCGGTAAGTCGGTTGGTTTAAATATTGAACTGCCCTTTGAGCAGTTTCACAATAAATACATTGACCACAACAAGTTACTCGAGTTTGACTACTTCTTTATCCGTAAGGTGATGTTTATGAAGTACTCACAGGGCTTCATTGTGCTTCCCGGCGGGTTTGGAACGATGGATGAACTGTTCGAAGCACTCACCCTCATCCAGACGGGTAAAATTGCACGCTTCCCGATTGTGCTCGTTGGCAAAAGTTACTGGCAGGGACTGATTGACTGGCTGAAAACTTCGATGCTCGAAACGGAGCACAACATTCACGCTGAAGACCTGAACCTCTTCAGGCTGGTTGATACAGCTGAAGAGGCTACTGAGCACATCTTCAAGTTTTACGAGAAGTATGTGCTGAAGCCGAATTTCTAATTTTGGTTAAAACCTTCTAGGTTTCAGAAACCTAGAAGGTTTTAATTTTTTATCCCACCACCGCCCAATTTACTCAAATCTTTTAACTAAAAAGAAATATCTGCTGTTTATTTTTCCCCGCTGCGGGAAAAATTGTTCACACCTCCTTCCGGCGCTGGGAAAAAATTTACTCAGCAATCTCTTATTAATCAGCAGTTTAACCACACAACTTATAGAAGTTGTTTCTTTTTTCGGTCACTAAATGGCTTGCTCAGGTATTCCTGACCGGTCGCGACCCGGCACCTCCTGTAGCCCGACACCATTTAAATACTCTCCGGCCCGGATGTTGCCTTTCCTTATCCGTCCGGTGGATGCCGCAAAACGGTCGGTCGCCCTGCCAAAGATACTCAGGCCCTGTACGATGCCGTTCTTTCAGCCACCACCAGGTAGAATGCAAAAGTAAAGTGAACATGAACAGACAATTCTTTTTTAAAGTAGCCCTGATGGGCTTTAGCCTCACGACGCCGGCAGTGACTGCATTGGCGCAGTCATCGAAAAAACACCACGATGCCGCACTGAATACCAAATACATCAACATCGCAACCGCATCCAGCGTGCCTGCTGACACTGAACCTGCCGTGACTCTTGCTTTGAGCCTCAAAGGCGCCATGTCTGACATTATTTTCAGCAACAGCCCGGTACAGCTCAGCCTCGGTAAATCGGCGCTAAGTCATGCGGCTGCAGGATTCACCAATGATGTTTATACTGTGCCGGTCAGCGGACTTTATGTTATAGAAGGTGCTTTTACGATCAGTCCCGGAACCTTTTTTAACCAGCACTCGGGTGTGATCGGCATCCATCTTAAAACCGGAAACGATAAGGAATTGGTATCCAACTTTGTAAGCGGACTTTACGGGCCTATTCTGGGCGAAACCTGGGCCGGCACATCGATTAGTCTGACCGGAAAAGCGGTAGTCAGGCTGAATGCGGGTACAACCATCGCAACCTGGGGCAGCACCTACGGCGCAGGAAGCACCACACAAATGCAGGTTCAGTTTCTTTCCTTTCAGCGTATTCAGTAAGCGATGCGCGCTGTTAAAGGCCGCTTACGCCGCCGCTGACCACCAGCTTCATGGCATCTGCCGCCGTGATGTTGAGATCGGTAACACGGCTTTTGGGAACAATGCAGAGCTGCCCGGCAAAGGAATATGAAAGCGGAAAATATACCGCCACCTCGTCACTGAGACCAAGCTTGTGCAAATCGGGTTGGGTAAGGAAACCGATCTTTTTCATCCCCCCTTCTACTTCAACAAGCACCGGGTGGTTAAATTTCTTTTCATCACCAACAAAAGCCTCAGTAAGGTCCTTTATCGAACCGTAAATGAAATTGATCAGTGGCAGACGGTTCAGAATGCGGTGAAACCAACTGTACATGGGTTCCGTCACGAAATTCGTGACAAAGATGCCCGCAATCAGAATGATCAGCAGCACAGTCAGCAAGCCGAGACCGGGTATGTTGCGGCTTTCGCCGGTGCGCGGATCAACACCCAGCACACTGTTTACGTTCACCCAGCTATCTACTGTTGTCACAGCCCAGACCACGATAAATATGCTTAACGCAATAGGCACCACAATCAAAAGCCCTTTGATCAGGTAATTCAGCAAGGCCCGGCCAATTCTGTTCATGCTGCAAATTTACTCATAAAAGTAAACGCGTTTCACTCTTTGTGATATATTGGTCAGAATCTCGTACGGAATGGTGCCGATCGCCCGTGCAAGCTCTGATATGGTGTGCTTATCGTCAAAAACAATCGCTACGTCGCCCGGTCTGACTTTCAAACCGGTCACATCGAGCATACACATGTCCATACAAACCGATCCGACTACCGGGACAAGCTTCCCGGCCACAAGCATCTTACCGACGCCATTCCCAAATGCGCGGCTATACCCGTCGGCATAGCCGATCTTGACGGTAGCAATCTGTCCGCCATCAGGCAGCATGCCCGCCCGCGAATAACCCACCGACTCTCCCGCCTGCAGCGTTTTGACCTGGGTAACGGTGGTTTTCAAAGCAGCCACCGTCTGCAGCGCACCCGGAGGCAATGCCGCATCAAATCCATACAAACCAATGCCCACACGTACCATATCAAAATGGGCATCGGGCCAGCGAACAATGCCCGAGGTATTGCAAATATGCCGCAGCGGGATATAATTCAGTACAGACACCACATCGAGCGAAACGCGGTTGAAGCTTTCGATCTGCCGGGCAGTGAAATCGTCGTGCTCGGGCGCGTCAGAAGCAACGAGGTGCGAAAAAACACTCGTTACCCGGATGGCGTCTGTCTTGGCCAGGATGTCTTTCAGTACCGGTACATCCAGCAGGTCGAAACCGAGCCGGTGCATACCGGTGTCCAGTTTGAGGTGTACCGGATAATTTTTAAAGCGGTTTCCTAAAAAAAGCAAAAAACTGTTCAGGATCTCCAGGCTGTAAATTTCAGGCTCCAGCTGGTTTTGTACAATGGAATCGAAGGCGGCATACTCTGGACTCATGACCATAATCGGCATTTTGATGCCGCCTCTGCGCAGCGCCACACCTTCGTCTGTATAGGCAACAGCCAGGTAATCTGCTTTATTGTACTGCAGCAGGTTCGCAATCTCAAATGTACCGCTGCCGTAAGAAAAAGCTTTGACCATGGCCATGATCTTTACACCACTATCCAGTTTTGACCGGTAAAACTGCAGGTTTGATGTCAGCGCGTTCAGGTTGATCTCAAGTACGGTATCATGCACTTTCTGGGTCAGTGCCTTGCTGATGCGCTCAAAACCAAACCGCCTGGCGCCTTTTACCAGGATCGTTTCTTCGCTAAAGTGGAGCCCGGGAAGAGCTTCCAGAAAGGCTTCTGTGTCTTTGAAAAATTGCTTTTCCATAGGGAACAACGATTCGAATTCGGATATCTGCTCACCGATGCCGATCAGGTTGTTCACATTTTTATTCTGCAGCAGCGCCGCAACTTCCACGTACAATTCTGCATGATCTTTTCCCGACTGGGGGATATCTGAAAGAATCAGTGTCCGCCGCGGATGCTGGTTCTGAAGGTTCATAAAGTCGAGCGCGATGGCCAGCGAAGAAATATCGGCACTGTAAGAATCGTCGATCACCGAGCACTGGTTTATTCCGTTCTTCAGTTCCAGGCGCATCCCGATCGGGCTTAACTTTTCAAGCCTTGCATCGCAAACCACCGGCGTGTACCCCATGGCAAGCAGGGTGGCCCAGCAAATGATGCCATTCTCGACCGAGGCACTGTCTACGAAAGGCAGCAGGCACTCGATCTCTGTCCCTTCAAATAAGGCGCGCAAGTAAGTTCGACCTTCGATCGGTTCTGAAAACATGATGCGCAGGTCGGCCGGTGCACTATAGCTCCAGGTGAACAGCTTTTCGATACCCATTGTGGCCGGATCAGTGCCCTGCAGGTAATCAGGCGAAGCCACCAGATAAGAAACACCCTTAAAAAGCTTCAGTTTCTCAAGAAGTTTTTCGCTTTTATCTGCAAAACCTTCTGCATGGGCCTCGCCTATATTGGTCAGAACACCAATTGTTGGCCGGATCACTGCAGCCAGCGCATCCATTTCCTGAACTTTGGAAACACCGGCCTCAAAAATGCCGAGATCGTTTTCAGGCGTGATCTGCCAAACCGAAAGCGGAACACCGATCTGCGAGTTGTAACTTTTCGGACTCCTGACAATATTAAAATCTTCAACCAGGAGCTGGTAAAGCCATTCTTTGACCACCGTCTTTCCGTTGCTACCGGTAATGGCGATCGTTTCCAGGTTGAAACTTCTACGGTGAAATGCGGCTAACTTTTGCAGGGCCTGCCGCACGTCTGTCACGTATAGCAGGTTCGCTCCGGTAAAAGCCGCAGCCGGAACAGGATCGCGCAGCACAAAGTTGCGCACGCCGCGTTGGTAGGCATCGGCCGCAAAGGTATGCCCATCCCGCAGGGCATCGAGTGCAAAAAAAAGCGACAATGCCGGATCGGCAAGACTCCGGCTGTCTGTTGCCAGGTATTGAATTCTCGCCTCAGGATCGGACAGGTCTCCGCGGGCATCGATCACCTCGGCAATTTGCCTGGCCGCATAGATCACCTTGCTCATATATTGCTGCGCTTCATCTCTGCAACGGCATAATCTACAGCTCTGGCCGTCAAAGCCATATAGGTTAATGATGGGTTTTGTGTCGATGTTGAGGTCATGCAGGCGCCGTCTGTTACAAACACGTTTTTGCAGGCATGCACCTGATTCCATTTGTTGAGTACTGAAGTTTGTGGATCGTGCCCCATTCTGGCGCCGCCCATTTCATGAATGTCGAGCCCCGGAGCCTGCGAAGCGTCGTCCCTACGAATATTCTTAAAGCCCGCAACTGTAAACATCTCTTCCAGCTGTTCCAGGTAATCGGCCTTCATTTTCGCATCGTTATCGTCATAGCTGACCGATATCTGTAGCTGTGGTATGCCCCAGGCATCTTTTTTATCCCGGCTCAGGCGCACATAATTGCTTTCTTTCGGGATCGTTTCGCCCATCATGTGCGAATTAACCCGCCAGGGACCCAGGTTGTTTTCTGTTATATTCTTCTTCAGTGACGTGCCAATGCCCGACATATCCGGCTCAAACCCACGGTAGGCAGAGAAACCGGCCGCGTAACCGCGCTTGAAATCCGTTTCCTGTCTCAGCAAGTTCCGGAATCGCGGCATGTAGCCCCCGCCTGCCGGATTGCGCCCATCGGTTTTGAACTGGTTCAGTCCGTCAAACTCGGCATAAATTCGCGCGCTGTAATTGTGAAATGCTACGTATTTACCCAATACGCCGCTATCGTTCCCCAGGCCCTGCGGAAAACGCGATGAAGTGGAGTTCAGCAGAATAAGGTTGGTATTGAGCGCCGCTGCATTGACAAAAATTACGCGGGCAAAGTATTCGGTCACTTTTTTCGTTTTGGCATCGATTACCCGAACACCAGTAGCCCTTGCCTGCTGCTCATCGTAAATAATGGATTCAACGATGGCATCTGGCCTGAGTGTCAGTTTCCCCGTTTTTTCCGCCCAGGGCAGCGTAGCGGCATTGCTGCTAAAATAGCCGCCAAAAGGGCAGCCTCGCTGGCAAAGCACGCGATTTTGGCATTTTCCGCGTCCCTGCTCCAGGTGAACCGCCTGCGGCTGCGACAGGTGCGCACAGCGGGCACTGATCACCTTACGCGATGTATATTTAGAGTGAATGACCTTCCGGAAATGGTCTTCAACGGCATTAAGGGGAAAGCCGGGAAGAAATTCGCCATCAGGAAGTTCTGCAAGGCCGTCCCGGTTACCTGCAATTCCCGCAAAGCGCTCCACGTAACTGTACCAGTGCTCCAGGTCTTTGTATCTGATCGGCCAGTCGACCGCGAAATCGTCGCGCGCAGGTCCCTCGAAATCGAAGTCGCTCCAGCGCTGCGTCTGCCTGGCCCACAGCAGCGATTTACCGCCAACCTGGTAACCACGGATCCAGTCAAATGGCTTTTCCTGCACATAGGGGTGTTCCTTGTCCTTTACAAAAAAGTGCATCGCATCTTCTCTGAAGGCATAACAGCGACTGGCTACCGGGTTTTCAGCCTTGATCTCTTCTGTCAGCGCACCCCGGTGCGGAAATTCGTAAGGATACATATTGGTCGTCGGGTAATCCTTCAGGTGTTTGACATCACGGCCCCTTTCCAGTACCAGCGTACGCAGCCCCTTCCCGGTAAATTCTTTCGCTGCCCAACCGCCGCTGATACCTGAACCAATCACGATCGCATCAAATGTCTGCTGCGACTTCCCATCTATATTAAAATTAGCCATTCGTTGTCCTTGTTTTTACAGGAAAATAACCATTGTACCGGCCTGGGATCAGTTCCCATACGACCAGTTTGCTCATTACATATTCTGAATTAAGGTAACCGTCAATACACCGGGCCTTCATGATTTTGAAAAAATCTTTTACGTGGACAGGCAAGCCAGTATGTTCACTGGAAATGGACGAGAGCGCCCGTTCGCGGTCGGCGGCACTTAACCTGGCGAATGCTGCACCCATCTTCTCGGTACAATAATCCTGAAAGGAATCCAGTCCCTGCACAAAGGCTTTTCTGTCTTTTTCAGGATGGCAGTCATCGACCATTTTAAGCACGTACAGGTGCAGCTTCAGGTCTTTGGCTCCGGGCGTATCGGTTTTTGGCAGAATCGTCTCGGCGATGTCTGCCAGCAGGTTCTCCTGTTCCAGGCTCACATCCAGGTGTTCCAGTTTGATACTGGCTTTTCCGGAAGATTTAAGGCAGGAAGGCATCAACACAACGCCGCCGGCCAGGATTAAAATTTGTTGTATTGCCGTTCGTCTTTTCATGATTAAAACTGCCTGTGGGTAAACCGGTCTGGCCAGGCTGGAAAAGTACTAAGTTAAGGTTATCCGGTGTATATTTCAAGTGCATACCCGCTATTGACAATAAGATGATGAGCACCAAAACCTTATCTTTGACTGATGATCATCAGACCCTATCTAACAACTGACCGGGCAGCTTGCCTGGTCGCTTTTGACAGCAATGTCCCTGATTACTTTGCCCCGCAGGAGCGTGCTGATTTTGAACAATGTCTTGACCAGCAAACACAGTTTCCGCAGCAGCAGCCCGCCACCGTATATTTTGTGGGCAAGAGAAACGGGAAGCTTGTAGCCTGCGGCGGATATGCGCTTGACAGGCAGCGAAACGAGGCCTGGCTTACCTGGGGCATGGTGCTGCGCAGCCAACACCGGCAAGGAGTTGGCTCAGCCCTGCTGCACCACCGCCTGGACGCAATTTTCCAGGCCTGCCCTGAAGCTACCGTTCACCTGGATACGACCCTTTTTTCTTACCAGTTTTTTGAACGTGCCGGCTTCGTGGTTACGGGTACGGTGAAAGACGGTTATGCGCCGGGTTACGACCGCATTGACATGATCTGCAAACGTTAAACTCTGACTGCGGTTTTTCTTACCTTCGCAACGATTACAGTCCCACCATCTTTGGGTAGCTCCCGGTTTTAGCATATCCGCGTCCTGTGCGGGCTGGAAACTGTAGCCTGCACCCTTTGTCATGTTATGAAACAAACCTTAAAGCTGTTCGATTTCAGCCAGAAAATCAATTACCGGAACGAGATCTTCGCAGGCCTGACCGTTGCCATGACCATGATGCCGGAATCGCTTTCGTTTGCCATCCTGGCCGGTCTTCCGCCCCTTACAGGGCTGTATGCTGCCTTTATTATGGGGCTCGTTACAGCTATTTTCGGAGGCCGGCCGGGACTGATATCTGGCGGCGCCGGGGCTACGGTCGTTGTGCTGATCGCCCTCATGAAGTCGCACGGCATCGAATATGTCTTCGCAGCAGTGGCCCTGGCCGGCGTGCTGCAGGTACTCGCAGGCCTGTTCAAACTTGGCAAATTCGTACGTCTTGTGCCGCAGCCGGTCATGTATGGTTTCGTAAACGGGCTGGCCATCATTATTTTCATGGCACAGCTGAACCAGTTCAGAACCGAAAGTGGCCGCTGGCTAAACGGGCCGGCGCTCTGGATCATGATTGCGCTTGTGGCACTCACTATTGCCGTTACAGTAATCCTGCCGCGAGTAACCAAAGCCGTTCCTTCCTCGCTGGTTGCGATCCTGGTTGTGTTCCTGGTTGTGCTGGGTTTCCAGATCGATACGCGCACCGTGAGCGACATCGCGGCCGTGAGCGGCGGCTTCCCGCCCTTCCACATCCCCTCAGTTCCGCTCAATTTCGAAACCCTGGGCATCGTGTTTCCGTACGCATTGATCATGGCGGCAGTTGGCCTGACCGAAGGATTACTGACACTGAACCTGGTCGATGAGCTAACCGGTACACGCGGCGATGGCAACCGCGAGTGCCTTGCGCAAGGCGGCGCGAACCTGTTGAACGGTTTTTTTACCGGTATGGGTGGCTGCCCGATGATTGCCCAGACGCTGGTCAATCTTTCTGCAGGCGCCAGAGCCAGGTTATCGGGTATTATTGCAGCCATGACCATCCTGTTCATCATCTTTTTCGGTGCCCCTGTTATCGGTCGCCTGCCGCTTGCTGCGCTGACCGGTGTGATGATGATGGTTGCCATCGGCACATTTGAATGGGCCAGCCTGCGAATTGTCAACAAGATGCCCCGGCACGATATTTTCGTTGGCATCCTGGTTGCCGCTATTACCGTCTACCTGCACAACCTGGCACTGGCCGTACTGGCAGGCGTTGTTATCTCAGCCCTGGTTTTTGCCTGGGAGAGCGCCAAACGGATCCGCGCTGAAAAATTCATCAGCGCCGACGGAACACTCTATTATCAGATTCACGGGCCGCTTTTCTTCGCATCAACCAGCCTGTTTTTATCCAGGTTCGACCCCGGTAATGACCCCGAACATGTCGTTGTCGATTTCGGGGGCAGCCGGATTGCAGATATGTCGGGCATTGATGCCCTGCACAAACTTACAGAACGGTATAAACAGGCTGGAAAAACCCTGTATCTGCAACACCTCAGCGCGGATTGCCGCACACTGCTGCGCAATGCCGGGGCGGTTATTGAAGTCAATGTGCTGGATGATCCGGATTGCCGGGTGGCGACCGGACAACCTGACGTGAAGCGCAGGTAACATTTTTCGCACATGGGCATACCGCGCATGCACACAGAGAAATAATTGTATATTAAACTAGTTTTTACCATTCATATTGATGCAGCAACCATTTGACACCCACGACCCCTTTCTCCGGGACGTACTGAGTGTTCAGAAAATCTCCGCAGTACCCACCATTCTCGAGGTCATCTGCCGGTCTACAGGCATGGGGTTCGCAGCCGTGGCGCGTGTAACTGAAGAGAAATGGATCGCCTGTGCCGTACGCGATGAAATTCAGTTTGGCCTGACTCCTGGCGATGAGCTGAAACTTGAGACCACCATCTGCAACGAAATCAGGCAACACCAGCAGCCCGTGGTCATTGACCATGTAGCGGCAGCACCAGACTGGAACACCCACCATACACCGGCCATGTATGGTTTTGAAAGTTATATTTCGATGCCGATCTTTCTAAAGACCGGCGACTTTTTCGGCACCTTATGTGCCATAGACCCCCGGCCAAACCGGCTGAATACACCAGAAACCGTAGGCATGTTCCGGCTTTATGCCGAGCTTATCGCCTTTCACCTGCAGGCTCTGGACAACCTGGAACAGGCAGAAATGCATTTACGCGAAGAGAAGGAAACCGCTGAACTGCGCGAACAATTCATTGCCATTCTTGGACACGACCTGCGTAATCCCATCGGTGCCATTTCAAACAGTGCCCAGTTACTGAAACGGTTCGGCACAGACGAAAAGACCAGCCGCATTACCGGAATCATTCTGAATGCTACACACCGGATGGACGGCCTGGTCGAAAATATCATGGACTTTGCCAGCGGCAGACTGGGCGGCGGCATTACACTTCAAAAAGAACTGCACCAAAGACCGGCTGAAGTGCTGAACCAGGTGGTATCTGAACTGGCGCTGGTCTGGCCGCAGCGCACCATAGAAACTGAGTTTAACATCAGGGTGCCGGTCATTTTTGATGCCAGGCGAATTGCGCAGGTTTTCTCCAATCTGCTCGGCAACGCTTTATCGCACGGCAAAGCGGACTGCGCCGTGCACGCCACAGCCTCAGCAGACAGCGGATCCTTTATTCTACGGGTCTATAATGAAGGTCAGCCCATTCCGGAAATTACACGACAAAGCCTTTTTACCCCGTTTTTCAGAGGCGATGTTAAAAAGGGAAGCCAGGGCCTCGGACTGGGGTTGTTCATTTCATCGGAAATTGCAAAAGCCCATGGCGGCCGCCTCGAACTGCACTCTGACGCAATAGGTACAACCTTCAGCCTCATTATTCCGCAGGCTTCGGGTACCCCGCGCTGAACTTTACCAATTACCTTTCAAAGAAAGTCAGACCGTTAAAGCTGACACCGGCTGCCGTTGAGGTCAGCCCAACACGCGATTCTTTCAGGCTGACTTTCGCCTGATGCACAAGCTCGTTGTCTGCGAAAACAAGCAGGTCAGCGCCCGCACGCACTGCCCGGAGATTGAATGACTGCTTGGAAATCTGGCGGACGAGAATTTTTTCCGCAGCGAAGGCGCGACCGGGCTCCTCCAGGGTCACCAGCCTGAAACCATCAGCTTCGACCGCTGCAAAGTGCAGCTGCCAGATCCCAGGACGATCCGGGTGCGGTTTAAGTACCGTCGCCACCTTGCTCCACCTGCCGCCGTCCCGGCACCACAGTTCCATATTGGCCGGTTTCCCTTCTCTCTCATGCCTGAACGAGATGCGGTCGGTCAGGACGCGGTGATCGGGTGTAAAATGTTCTTCCATCATATCGGTGTTCCGCATGTCGATGTAAAGTGGTAGTTCCCGCTCTAAGGGGACCCGTATAGTCTCCTGCATGCGGCCGCTGGTAGTTTGGCCAATGGTCAGCGTACCGCCTTTAAAGTCGACCTCGGCTTTTAACCAGTCTGCCGGCCCCGCGTAAGCCGCATAAATCCCGGCAGCGCCCCGCAGCTGCGCTGCACTGATCTGAACACTGAACTCATAAGCCTTTGCAGCATCTCCTTTGAACACGGCACGGTTACCCGCTGCGCCCCCGGCAACAAGCCCATGGCTGGTTCTTTTCCAGGCTGTAGTTTGGCCCTGCGGCTCCCAGCCCCTGATATCGGAGCCGAATTCATCCCACCCGATCGTGTAAACAATGCCATCGAACGCCGTTGCGGGCTCCATGCTGTACACTCCGGGCAAACCAGATCCGGCAATGCCGGTAAGCCGCCCGCCGGGTGCAGGCCGCCCGTCAATCTCAATGACAATGGCATCTGCATTTTTTTGTACGCCGAGTTTGTGGTACACGTTAAAATTAAAGTCAGGAGCCAGCGGGTATTGCCCGGTCTTAACTACATTGCCCTGTTTTCGCAGCCAGGTCCAGCTTTTTTTAGTGGGATCGAGTCCGATCTGCAGGAAATTGTTCTGGTCCTGGTACCAGCCGAAGATGCCTGCCGGCTTTTTACCGGCCGGCCTGACATTCGCCTCGAACAGGTAATGTACTGACGGCTTTGCCGCGGGAAAGGCCTGCAATGGCGCTTTGCCCGAATGCCTGGCCTCGCCCTTTTCGACATCAAAGTCACCGCTTACATACCGCCATTTGCCCGGCTGTTCCCGCTCGAACAATTCACTGAAAGCCGCTGCCGCGGGTGCCGGATGGAAGCCGGCCGAGCGCGAAGCGGTCGGACCATCAACAACCAGTTTGTTCCCAAAGAAGTGCACCCGATTAATATACTGTCCACGTGGCTCCATGTTTTTATTAGCCATGTATACAAGCCACCATTCCAGGCCGTTGGGCCCGCGCACAATATTTGGCTGCCCGGGTGTGAACAGGATATCGTCAGGGACATCGGCGCCGAGATCAAACAGCGAAACATCGATGAACGCCGAGCGTGCGCCCGGACGCGCAGCGATCGCCAATACGTTGCCATCATCCTTAATAAGTATTTTCTCATTAAGCAGCAGGTGGGTATAATTCCGTCCCTGGTGTTCGTAAACGACCTGCCCGTTCAGCCATACTTTTGCAGGGCCGTCGTGATGAATGCGCATGGACAGGTTACCCCGGTTCTTTCCCGCTCTGAAAATTTTTCGCAGGAACAGCGGCCCGGAAGCCCAGGCGCTGCGCACGTTACGGGTGGTAGACCCTTCAAGCTTACTGCTGCCAAAACCGGACTCCCCCCTGCTCCAGTTGCTGTCGTCAAAACCCGCCTGCTCCCAGCCCGCAGCTGCCGAGTTACTGAAACTGAAATTTTTACCCGTGCTGCGCAGCAGGTCGGCATACCGGTCTTCAAGATCGGCCTGGTTTGACTGCACAACGGGGTGTGCATATTTATTTCCATGACCGAAACCAAGCGGAGAAGCGGCTTCTGCCACGCCCAGCGCATAATTACCCCATTCAGGCCCCGTGTGATTGGCATTATACATCATATAATACCTGTTCCGGTATTTCATGACCCATGGCCCTTCTGCAACCCGGTTATCACGGGTTTCCCAAGTGCCCCGCAGCGAGGCAAACTGGTACACAGGCTCGCCGGAGAAAGTCCATGGATCTTTCATCGGCCGCCCCCAGATTGTGTTTCCATCGGTGAATTTCACCGTATAGAAATACAGCTTGCCGTCATCGTCCGCGAACAACTGGGGGTCGATCCGGTTTTCGAACCATTGATCGCTGACCGGCTCCCGGTAAGGCCCGAGTATTGCTGCAGAAGTGGCATGGCCAATATGCACGGCACGATGGTCCTGACCCCAGTAATTGACAGACCAGTAATGGTGAAATGTCCCGTTCAGGTAGGTGATGTCGCTCGCATGGATCTGGCTGTCGCCGGCCGATGCGCCGCGCGTCCATTGGTTTTTCATAGATAAGACATGGACTGGCCCCTGCCAGTTAACAAGATCTGGGGAGCGGTAAAAGCCGCCGTTGGTAAAAACGCCGCCAATGTAGTATTCACCATTATACCGGATGACGCCCGCATCAGCCACACGCGGCAATACCGGATTGGCGAGGTTAGCTGGCAACTGGGCAGAGGCTGGCAAACAAAAGGCAAGAGACAGAATAATCCCTGCACAGCATTTCTGAAAGTGTTTCATATCTGGTTGTTACCTCAAATAAAACACAATCTTCGCGGTTTTACTTGCGGTCCGGTCTCAGTTTTATGTTGCTGCGTCTCAATTTTCGGTGGCGGCAGGAGAATCACGCAGCACGTCGAACCACAACTGCGTGAGTCCGGAGGGAAAAGCAATGCTTTGTCTGAGCCGCAGTGCCTGTTCGGGCAGGCCATCTTTAAATAACCGGATCCCCGAACCCAGCAAATGCGGGATGACTGAAACAATGATCCGGTCAACTAATCGCGCATTGAGCAGGGCAAACACCACTTCGGCACCACCGTCGCAATAGATGTCTTTCCCTTCTGCGGCCTGCAGGTCCATGACCAGGCTTACCGGATCGGGATGGTATTCAGCATGACCTTCTGTACCTGTCCGGGAGGCCGAGATCACATACAGTTTTTTATCCGGATGCATCATTTCTTCAGCCCCAAAACTGCGAACTTTTTCGAAAGTTCGCCGGCCCCAGATCACGGTGTCAATGCCGGCCTTAAAAGCGGCATAACCATAATCCTCGCCAGGTCGCTCGACCATGCCCAGAAAGTCGATATTGTCGTCCTTTTTTGCAATGTAGCCATCCAGGCTCATCGCGATGTACAGCATTACTTTTCTTTCCATAGTGATATAAACAGCCATAAAACTATCAAAATCATGCGTGCGAAAGTCAGCTGTTGATAACTAAGCCACTGCAGCCCCCCGGCCAACTGCAGATTATTCCCGCATCACGCTGCCCCCTGGGTTTAGCCTTGTTCCAGGCCTTTCAGCTTCATGGGATCTACAACTGAGAATATCTGCCTGATCTTCCCGCTGGCCGGGTCAAGATCGAACACCTGGCAATTGATAACCGTTCCGTTATTCGAAAAAAGTATCGCTGGCTGATTGTTGACCACAATCGGACTGATTTCCAGACTGGCCTGATAAGTTTTGTAAAGATACAGGATCAGGTCAGACACAGGCTGCAATCCGCGGGTCAGGCTGCTTACAATATTTACGCGCCCTCCGCCGTCTGCATAGAGCACAACGTCGGTCGCTAACATTTGCTCCAGCGCATTCACGTCCCCGGCCTGCATGGCCTGAATATACCCGGCCAGACCAGTGGCCTTCCCATGAGCAGCGACTGGATGGTGGCGGTCCTGCAGTTTCAGTTTTGCCCGGCTAAGCAGTTTCCGGGAGTTTTCGGGCGCAATATCCAGCACGCCGCCAATCTCTTCATGCGAATAATCGAATGCCTCTTTCAAAATAAACACTGCCCGCTCTTTCGGATTGAGGTTCTCCAGCAAGACCATAAGCGAGTAACTGATCATTTCTTTGCGGTGAAGGTAACGGTCAGCGAATTCCGTGCTGACCGGCTCCGGAAGCCAGACCTCTCCCCTGACCAGTTTGGCATTCCTTTTCTTAAGATTGATTGAGTGATTCACGACACTCCGCACCAGGTAGCCAAACTCATTGAGGGCATGCCCGTCTGGTGCCTGAAGATGTTTAATAAGCACATCCTGCACGGCATCGCGCGCATCATCTGTTGAACCCAGGATATTATAAGCGTAAGGAACCAGCTTTTTGTGGTAGTCTGTAAAGGATTTCTCGGACATATCGGGATGTAAAGGTATTGATGAACGGCACACAGCAGCAACCATGCCTTGCCGGCCGGTGTAAAAATAGAATTTTAATGATCAGTTTCCTAAAAGACCTCACCCGCCATTAGCGCCACCCCGAGCCAGCTATTCAGGACTGACGACCCACAGCGTCATCTATCTGCACCAGGCAGCGAACATCGTCATCGTTGATGTAGATTTCGACGCAAAGGCCGCCGGTCTGAAGCCCCGGCTGGTCGAGAAGCTCTTCAAAGGTTCGCTTGATCTGCTGGATGTCTTCCCTGAAATTACGGACCGTTTTGGCGAGGTATCTACCAGCCGGAATGGTGAAACGGCGGCAGCCCAGCTGCTCAGCTTCGCCGGGTCTGGCTTCATTTGCGGCAGCCCAGTAAAACATTTCGCCATTGCGGCAACCCGAAACCCCATAAAAAATGCGGTTGCCGGCATCGGCTTTTAAACAAGCTTCCATTTCAAGAATAGCCGCGCCGATCCCTTCAGGGACCTCGCGGGCAGCAACGTACACAACGGGTATATCCTGTTCCAAAATATATTTTTCCATGAGTAAATAATTTCAGACAATTTAGTTCGGCCAGCTGGGTATTCAGGGGTGTGGAACCGACATGAGCTGGGTGTAAATGTGACATGCCGCCGCCGGCGAAGCGTCCAGGTTCCTCGCTGTTTCCACACTACCTGGAGCTTTCAACTTTTCAATGCAATAAACTGGCACACAGTCCAGAACAATTTATTTATAGTGGACAAAACAATTTTCGCGACAGAAATGTTGATAATTTGTAGCTGGTAAACCTCCCGGATCTTGCCAGTTTTAAAACGCAATCTCGGCAAGACATGAAACCCGCATTCAACTATCTTTATTCACTAAAAGGAAATACGATCTGTATTGTTGAAATCAGGAAAACCGGCCTACCGGCTGCAGCTCCGCATGAGTCGGTTTACCAATGGTTATTGATTGACTTGAACACTTTACAGGTTCAGCCCCTCGCTGTTCGCTCCATAGACAGCTCCGGACTGGTTCAGGAGCGCTTTTTTGAACAGGGTTACCTTAAATTTGACGACAACCGGGGTACTTTCATCGAGAAGTTCAATGTAGGTCAGCACCAGTTGAGCTGTATTGATCCGTCTCAGCTGCCTGAACCGGTCGCATCCAGTATTACTTTTCACCTGAGCGACAAGCAATTGGGCATACCGGCCTGATTCACCAAATTGTCGACATTGTAAAAATTGCATAGACACTTGCAATTTGTCGGCTTTTTGCAACCGTAAATCCCTTCTAAAATCAGAGGTTTGTACCCAAAACATATGAATGGCTAGTGGATATCTAATAAGTGGTCAGGAGCCGGCGGCAGTTCTTCCTCCCCCGCTCCGTGTGATTTCAGAGTTTTATGCCGGCTTCAACAACCGCAATATTGAGGCGGTAGCCGAAAACTGGATGCAGGTAAACGAAGCCATTGCCATAAGTCCGGCAGGCCGGGTTGCTTTCGGCTGGGAAAACATCCGCACCGTTTATGAGTGGATATTCAGCCGGAAGGCCAGCATTCGCGCTCAGTTCTGCGACTACTCCTTACTCATGAACGACGACTTGTTTTACGCCGTTGGCACGGAAAAGATCGAGGTCTGCCTGGGCCGCGAATCGATAACTGCCAGTGCGAACATTACCCGCATGTATAAACGCCGCAATGATGAGTGGAAACAAATTCACCTGCACGGATCTATTGCCAAGGCCGATGAGCTTCTGGCCTACCAGGCCGCACTTGAACAACTATAACAGCGGGTCACAGCGCCTTAGGGGGAGTTCGGGTCAGTTTCCTGGCTTCCTTTGCAAAATGTGAAAAGTCTGCATACCCCAGCTCCTCGAAGGGTAACCTGCTGCCGGCATCGCGGTACAGCTCTAACGCATCTCTGAAACGCAGCAGGCTGAAACAGCGGGATGCACTCAGATCAAGAATTTCACGGCAATACCGGTTTAGCGTAGCGGCTGACATGGCGATGCTTGCGGCCAGTTCCGGAAGTTTCCGGCCCGGCGCTGCCCTTGCAGCGGCCAGGGCACTTGCAACGACGACCAATTTCCTGTTTTGGGCAACAGAACGGGCATTTTTTTCGAGCCAGGCATCCATTCGCCTGGCGTTTAAGTCCATATTGCCCGCCTGCCCCAGCGTCAGCAGCAAATCTTCGGGCAGGTAATCTTTGGCCGGCAGGTTACAGGACGACAAATGCGCCGCTTTCAATCCGCACACCAAAGGCAAAACGCCTGGTTTAAATTTAACCGCAAACTCACGGGCGCCGGGCGGATAGGTACATGTGACAGCCGTCTGCAGGCTACCAAGCAACATGGCCTGGTCAATCCAGTCCTGGCTTTCCCGCAAATGATCGAACACGGATTTTCGAAACGCCGTTAGCGGTACAGACAACAACATGTGCAGGCCCGGCAGGGCAACAATCTGAAAGCCGTTCGTACACCCGGGGGGCACCTCAATCAGAATATAATAATCGACCAGGGCCGATACGGCCGGCGCTGGCGCAACGAGCCGGATAAATGGCCCCGTTTGTTTCTCGAAAACGACCTTCGCACTAGCCATGGCTGCCCAGGTGGTAAAGGTATTCCAAGCCGAGGCCGCTGGTAAACATACGCTGCTTGCTGTTGCCGAGTAGTTTCGCGGCCCAGTCCACAAGGCCGCCGTCAGCAACTTCCTTCCAGCAACCACCTGCCCAAACATCTGCTTTGAAGCGGATGTGCCGGTAGTACTGCTGTTGCAGATCTGGCTCCCGCAGTTCGGCCGGCACATCGGGAAGATCCCTGGACAGGGCACGCAGACAGACTCCTGCAATCTGATGCCCCATCTCTCCCTGCAACGGTATGATGCCGCACCGGAACCGGGTAAAGCCAAATACGGCGGTAAGTATAATCCGGATGGCCCGGACATGCCTGATAACCGCGTCGGTTTCAAAGACAAAATTACCGGGATCTTTCGCCGCCGACACCAGGCAGGCAACTGAAAAGTGAGGGCTATGACCAGGTACCAGGTCGGGCGGCGTGCGCAACAACCGGCTCACGCTGGCATAGTTTCGCGTGTGAGCGTCATTCTGCTGCGTCCGAGCTGCATCGTACAGGGCAAGGGCGTTCGTGGCATCGGCCATCACTTCACAATTCCGCAAGGCAGATAATATCTTGTCCTGGTTCACGGTGCCGAGTACCGAGCAGGAACCAAGCTGCGCGGCCGGCGAGAGCTCGACGAGGTCGAAACCCGCTGTCTCGCAATGCCTCAATGCCGCACATTCCTGTTCCCGGAGCCGAAGCACCGGTGTAGCAGCGGGCTGAACGTGGCGGTTGGAGCGGTACAGGCGCAGCAGTTCTGACGCACTGAGCTTTTCCAGACGCTTTCGGAAAACCGCCAGCAGCAGGGTATTCAGGGCAGAGCCGCCTGCGGCGACCAACGTTGCCGGGTCTGGCAGGTCCAGGCGGCGTGCCAGCTGACTGGCGAGCGTGCGTTTATCTTTCATGGATGTTCAGGTTTGAGAAGGGTATACAGGTGCTCGTCCATAACAACGTCCCACTTAACGATGGCCGCTTTGTGAACGGCTTCACACCGGTACCCGTTTTTTTCGAGCACCCGCATGGATGCGGGATTGTTTGCAAAGACCCCGGCAAACACACGCGTGATGCCTGCAATAGAAAAAGCGTGGGCTGTAAGCAGCCGAACGGCTTCCGTTCCAATACCCCGTCCCCAGAACGGCTGGGCCAGCCAGTAACCGATCTCAGCACTGTGGCGATAAACATCAGACTGCAGCAGGGTACTGCCAATTCCGGCAAGCCCTTCATCTGTGTAAATACCGAAAATCTGTCCCGGATGCAGGGGAACGACTGTGCCAAGAAAAAAATATGCATCGGAAAGCTGGTAAGGATGCGGAAAAACGTCTTTGAGATACCGGGCTATGGCCGCGTTGTTTGCCATGGCCTGCACCGCGGCGGCCTGACCCTCATGAAGCATGTCCAGGTAAACCATGGCTCAAAAATCGTTATAATCTCAAATAGCGAAGGTGTAAAATCCAGTCAATTTTTTAAAAGTTCCATAACAGCCGGCGCAGGTTCGGACGGTACAAAGCAGCAGTCAATGTGCCGTTTAGCCCCGATGGCAGCGGCAGCCCCGACGAAGGAGGGCTACAGCGTACAGCGGGAAGAACATTGACCGGGACACTGTACCTGCGCTAAAAAAAACGGGCAGCCCGCCACAGCCCGGATGCGGTTTTGTTTTATTTTAGCAGCATGGCAAACTATACCATTCCACTGAAATACCGCAGGATGGAAAACCTGCACATCGTTTTCTGGCTGCTTAAAGACATTGGCTGGTGCCTGATCTGGAAACCGCTCGGCATTGTGATGATCTTCCCAACGCTCATCATTGCGATTGTGATCGCCTACCGCACGCGTGCGCTGATGTCTGAACTTTGCCACAACCTGGCTATTTTGTTCTGGATCTCTGCCAATTCTTACTGGATGATCAGCGAGTTTGCGGGCGTGGACCACCTGCCGGTCTGCGGATGGATCACTTACAAGCACCTGGCACTCATACCATTTCTAACCGGTTTGTTTTGCCTGGCGTACTATTATTTGTTCTGGAGACCACGCAACCGCGAAGAGCTGGAAACCATGTGAAAAAACCGGCCCTTTTCAGAGCCGGTTCCTGTTAATAACCTGGATTTTGAACAAGCTTGGGGTTCAGGGAACGTTCACTGTTCGGAACCGGGAACAGCCGCCTGAAAGTCTCTTTATTTGTTTTGTAACCCCAGTTGTCCTCGTATTTACCGAACCGGATCAGGTCGTTGCGCCGCCAGCCCTCCCAGGCAAACTCACGTCCGCGCTCGTCGAGCAGTTCATCGAGCGTAATAGCGCCGACGGTTGGCGCACCGGCCCTTGAGCGGATCTTGTTTACCAGTACCGCCGGCGTTTGCAGCTCGCCTTTCACAGTTGTGGCCGCTGCACCGCGTAAGATCGCCTCGGCTTTCATCAGCAGCACATCTGCAAGCCGGATGACCGGAAAGTCATTGCCCTGGTTTCTTGTATCGGGATTGGTGGCCGGATCGGGGTAAAATTTGATGGACCGCACGCCGCGCGCCTTGCCGATCTCATCGTTACCTACATCCATCGTGTTTTCCTTTACCAGCGGCATTTCGGGCGTAAATTCAAGGTGGTAGTTCACTTTTGCCGCTCCGTCAGCGCCGGTATAACTGTTGTCCATGCCTTTTTTGGTTGTCGCGATGAGGATGGGGCTGCCGTCGTTTTCATACTGTTTACCTGCCAGCATCGTTTTGTTGCGCACATCGCCGGTCAGGTTAAATTTCAGGTAAAAATCCTTGATGGTGCTCATGGCAATACTCGGCCGGAAAGGCAGGTTGTATTTTTTCTGCAGGCCGGTATGCAGGCCGAACCTCGAAAACTGGTTACCGGTTGCCACGTTGGCATCATAAGGAATGGCAAAAATGGTCTCCTTGGTCAGCGGGCCATTGGTAGGCGCAAAAATGCTCATGTAATCGGCCTCGAGCGTATAAACTGTGGCAGCATCGTTCAGAATGGCATCGGCCATGGCTACAGCTTCGGTATACCGCGGCTGACCGGTGTACACTTCGGCATTCAGGTATAACTTTTCCAGCAGTGCATAGGCCAGCCACTTTGTAGGCCTGCCATAGGTCTTTTGGCCCGCTGCTGCGCTCAGGTCGGGCAGCGCGGCCTTCAGTTCTGATTCAATGAACGCAAACACATCTTTGCGCGCAGCCGTTGGTGGCGGCTCGGCAATCACCGCATCTTTGATAATCGGTACATTGCCATACAGGTCCATCATGAAAAAGTAGAACAAAGCCCGCATGGTACGCATTTCTGCCAAAGAGGTCGTCCTGGCCGGACTGTTTGGTGCCGCCTGGAAAAGACTGAGAATGCGGTTCGAGGAATTGATCCCGCCAAAGCCCCATTCCCAGATTGATTTGACATAGGGATGGTCGGCGGTCCAGGTATGGTAATGCATAAAGCGGTATTGCCCGCCATCGTCGTAGTTGCCGTCACGGGCAGGTATGATGGCCTCGTCTGTAGAGAGTTCCTGCATGCGCCAGTAATCGATTGCAAATGTTGAACGCAGACGGGTGTAAACGGGTCCGGTAGCGGCAATAAACGACTCTTCATTTGTCGGAAAATTCGATGGCGTCAGTTCAGATTCGACATCGACATCAAGTTTGGTGCAGGCCGCAAGGGAAAAAGTCAACGCAGCCAGCAGAATATATTTTGGTTTCATAACAGTCAAAATTTTCATGGTTAAAAGGTCACGTTAAGGCCGAAAAGGAAAGACCGGGTTTTAGGATAAAAATTGTTATTGTCTATGCCTGGCTGTATCCCACCCATGTTGATCTCAGGATCAATGCCGCGGTACTTCGTAATTACAAACAGGTTGCTTGCCGTGGTATACACGCGCAGCCTTTTTAGGGCTTTCAGCTTTTCCAGGTTGAAACTGTAGCCCAGGGTCGCATTGTCGAGGCGCAAATAGGAGCCATTTTCGATAAAGCGGTCTGATATAATGTAACTGTTATTGTCGTTGACCGACTCGTTAAGTGTAAACTGCGGAATGTTGTTTGTTGTGGCGTCGCCGGGGCTGTTCAGGCCGGCCAGCGTGGCATTGAGAATCTGGTTACCATAAACACCGCGCAGGAAAACGTTCAGATCAAAGCGGCCCAGCGTGAAGCTGTTGTTCCAGCCGTAGATCAGATCGGGCTGCGCATTGCCTGTCAGACCGACCGCTGCTTTTGAGTATTCTGTGGTCAGGTTGCCGTCTGGCAGGTAAAACTGGCTTACGCCTTTGCTGTCTTTGCCTGCATAGCGGTAGGTGTTGAACGATCCGATCGGCAGTCCCTCCTGGATAACCTGCGAATAATTGCTGGTCTGGCCTTTGCCACCAAGCTGAGCCGTCGGGATAGCTGACAATGAAAATTTTTCATTCGATAGCGAACGCACCACATTTTTGTTGTGCGAGAAGTTTACCGAGCTTTTCCAGGTGAATTTCTTGTTGTTGAAGACCGACACATCGACAACGGCTTCAAAACCTTTGTTATCGATCTGACCTACGTTTGCTGTCAGGTTGCCGACAAAATATTGCGTGGTCGACACACGGTAGTCCCAGATCAGGTCTGAGGTCTTTTTGTTGTACACATCAAAGCTACCCTGCACACGCCCCTTGAATAGCGAAAAATCAACACCGACATTGGTCATAGCGGTACGCTCCCACTTCAGGTCAGGATTCTCGTTCTGAAACGGCCCTACAGCGTTGATGTACCGGCCGTCATAATAAAACCGCTCAACCGGTGCATACAGCGAGAAGCGGGTAAATGCATCGAAACCCAGCGAATTTCCGGTAACACCATAGCCAACGCGTACTTTCAGGTCTTCTACGAAAGCAGCATTTTTCATAAAGTTCTCTTCGCTGATGCGCCAGGCAGCCGAGGCGGAAGGAAAGTATCCCCAGCGGTTGTTGAGGCCGAATGCAGATGAACCATCGCGGCGAAGCGATGCCTGAAACAGGTATTTGTTGTCCAGGTCGTAATTGATCCTGCCGTAAAATGAAATGAGCCGAAGCGTCTGAATACGCACCGTACCATAATTGACCACCGAGCCAGGCAGGGGATCGCCAAGGCCAAGGTTGTTATAGGTCAGCTCGTCGGTTACAAAGCCCTGGTTCGAGGACTGGAAACCATCGCCATTGCGGTCTTCCTGGAAAGAATAGCCACCAAGCAGCTTAAAAACATGCTTCCCAAAGGCCTTGTCATAACTGAGGTAGGTCTCTGCCAGCTTTTTGGTGTTGGCGTAGGCGTTGCGAACCGCTACGCCGTTAAGGCCGCGGTTAATCCCCGACTGCCGGTTGTTGTAAAAGTTACCGTTGGTATTTTCATCCTGGTATGACAGGCTAAGGGTGTATTTTAGTCCCTTTACGATGTCCAGCTCGGCCTGGAAATTGCCTAAAAAGGTCTTGATCTTGTTGTTGATGATGTTGTTATCGATCAGCGAAAGCGGGTTCAGGTAGTTCCTGGTGCGACTGAAATCCTCGGTGTACGAACCATCCTGACGGCGGGGTGCCACCGTAGGCAGGTAGATCAGCATGTTCGGATAAACGAGAGGAGAAATGTCATCGCGAACGGTCCTGCTGTTAAAAACCGAAAAGTTCAGGTTCAGGCGGTCGTTGAATGCTTTCTGGCCAACATTCGCCTTGAGCGTATAACGCTCCAGCGCCGACCCCTTCATGATGCCGTTGTTTTCCAGGAAGTTGGCACTGATGCCGTATGACGTCTTCGACGAGCCACCATACAATGAAAGGTTGTGGTTGGTTGAAAAACCGCGGCGCTGCACAACGTCCTGCCAGTTGGTAGCTGAACCGTCATCGTCTGTCGGGTTGAGGCTTTTTTTATTCTCACCCAGGTAATTGCGCAGTTGCTCTGCCGAAAGCATATCGATCGTATTGCTGACACTTTCTGTGCCCGCATAACTGCTGTAAGAAAGCCCCGGCGCCACCCCGTCGCCGCGTTTGGTGGTAATGAGGATAACGCCGTTGGCGGCACGCGCACCATAAATCGCTGTGGCAGAGGCGTCTTTGAGCACATCGATTGCCTTGATATCATCTGGAGCAACCAGGTCAATGGAAGCTGCCGCCACCCCGTCTATAACATAAAGCGGCTCCTGGGCACCGGCACGCAGACTGGAGGGTCCGCGCAGAATAATCGCGCCATTTTCGTTGGGGTTCCCGCTTTTTGTAATGTTCAGGCCGGCTACCTTGCCCTGCAGCAGCTGTGATGGTGTGCTGATGACCCCGGCATTGAACTGATCGGGTTTGACTGAAGTGATGGCGCCGGTCAGGTTTTTCCTGTTTGAGGTGCCATACCCCACTACGACCAGGTCCTGAAGGGTATTGCTCTCATCTTTGAGGGTTACGTTGATCACACTGCGGCCCCCTACGCTCAGTTCCCGGCTTACCTTGCCAACCATGGCAAAACGCAGCACATCCTGCGCGCTGTTTACCCGGATGCGATAGGAGCCGGCATCGTCGGTAACTACGGCTGCTGTGCTGCCCTTTATCAGAACAGTTACGCCGGGCAGGGCAGCGCCCGCCTCATCGGTAACTTTTCCGCTTATTTGCTGCGCAGCGCTCTGCGCCCGTGCCAGCCCCCCTAAGGCCATAAAACAAAGCAATAGCAGGCACTTCAGCTGGGTCGCCCAACTGTGATAGCTGTTAATTTTCATAGTTTATTCGATTTTGTTTGAGTCTTGTATGGTTTACTTTTTCAGGCTATAGGGAGACTGTTTCTGGTAAATATTTGCTGATCAAATCTTCGTAATAGGGTTTCAGTTCTGATACGACAGGCGCTTTCGGACTCTTTGAATACAGATCGTACGGATTGAATTTATCCACCCACCCGAACAGCTTTTCGTCATGATCATTCAGCAGGTGTGAGTAGGCTTTTTCCCGGTGCTGCGAGTAAAATGAATGGTACCGGATCATGTACAGCGCCGGTTCGGGCAGGTAATCTTTTGTTATGTGGTAGAGGTATTCGTCATGCCCCCACGACATGTGTACCTTGTCAAGTCCGCAGCGGTGCGAATAAACCCCGTACTTTGTATTGTACCGCGGATCATGACTATCGGGATTGTCGGCAAAAAATTCCGGGAAAACGATCTTGTCAGAGAACTTGCAGCCTACCGGGAACGTGTCGCCAACCACATTCCATTGCGGCTCGCCGAAGAGGCATAGGACCTTGCCCAGGTCATGGATAAAACCGGTCAGGACAAACCAGTCGGGATGGCCGTCGGCGCGGATCGCCTCGGCGGTCTGCAGCAGGTGCTGCAGCTGGTCAAGAGAAATGTCGGGATCTGAATCATCTACCAGCGTATTCAGGTATTCCATGGCAGACCACCAGGGCATTTGCTGCTGGTCGAATTTCAGGAAACGTTCTTTTTTTGCCAGCACGTTATCATAGGTCTGGTACTTGTGGTTAAGCCTGTAAAATTCACGAACCGTATCGATCTCAGGACTATCATAGTTTCTGAACTCTTCCTTTTTCTTCTCAGGCCCCGGTTCAGGATAACGCCTCAAAATATCGTCTTCCCATTGTTCAAGATTTGAAAGCGGATTCGGATTGTCAAAGTTTGATGTGCTCATGATGCTATTTTTTATTGGGTTTACCAGAAAGCGATGTAAAGACCGGTCAGGATACCGAGAATAATGACAGATGATACGATAAAGCCGGTATCGACCCGGAACATTTTTGTGTCGACGACAATTTCGGCT
The DNA here is from genome assembly GCF_003029735.1 of Pedobacter yulinensis. Classification (GTDB taxonomy): domain Bacteria; phylum Bacteroidota; class Bacteroidia; order Sphingobacteriales; family Sphingobacteriaceae; genus Pedobacter; species Pedobacter yulinensis. The sequence continues at coordinate 145,118 of NZ_KZ686269.1, read as the reverse complement.
CCCGCCTGGCGCGGCCTTGACACCAGGGTCATTGTTACCATCGTGACCATGATGATGCCGAAAACCCAGGTCATGCGGTGCAGAAAAGGCATGGGCCCAAAATATCCGCCGCTCATTCCGGGCAGAAATTTCATGGCCACCGACAAGGGTATGGTGCTTAGGGCCGCTACAAGAGCGGCTGCAGAAGTGGTCCGTTTCCAGAACAATCCAAGCAGGAAAATCGCAAAAACGCCCGGTGAGATAAAGCCAACATATTCCTGGATAAATTGATACACCTGGTCGAACCGCTGCAGTGCAGGTGCAATGACGACTGCAATAAGCGATGCCACAATCGTTGCCCAGCGGCCCACATTGATCATTTTGCGTTCTGAGGCGCCCTTGTTGATGTATTTTTTATAAATGTCAAGCGTAAAAATGGTCGATATGCTGTTGCACTTGCCGGCAAGCGAGGCAACGACCGCCGCCGTAAGGGCAGCGAAGGCCAGCCCTTTCAATCCCGATGGGAGAAGGCTCATCAGTACCGGGTAGGCCCGGTCAGGCTTTACATGCCCCCCTGATCCGACCAGCGCTTCCTGGAAATATCCTTCTTTAAACAGCACATAAGCACAAATACCTGGAATAACAACGATGACCGGAATGAGGAGCTTCAGGAAAGCAGCGAAAATGAGTCCGTTGCGACCGGTCTTCAGATCGGCACCAAGCGCCCGCTGAATAATGTACTGGTTACAGCCCCAATAGTTAAGGTTATTGATCCAAAGGCCACCTGCGAGCACCGCTACACCAGGCAGGTCGTCATAAAATTTATCGCCCGGCGAAAAGATCATGTGAAAATGATCGTCTGCCTTGCTGCGCAGTTTAAAGAGTGCTGAAAGGACGCCATCCAGTTTAAAATGTGTGCTGATAATGTCGAGGGCCATATAACAGGTTACCAGGCCGCCCAGGATAAGGATGAGTACCTGTACAGCATCGGTGTAACCGATCACTTTCATTCCGCCCAGTGTGATGAATACCGCAAAGACGGCAAGCCCGGCTACACAGAGATTAAATGACAGGCCGGTCAGACTCTCGATGGCGAGCGCACCCAGGAAAAAGATCGAGGTGAGGTTCACGAAAACATAGACAAGAAGCCAGAAGACCGCCATGAGCGTACTTACCGTATCGTTATACCGCATGGAAAGAAACTGCGGCATGGTATAGATGTTGTTGCGCAGGTAGACCGGCAGAAAAAATACAGCCACCAGGATCAGGGTAGCGGCGGCCATCCACTCGTAACTGGCAATGGCCAGACCCATGGCGAAACCCGATCCCGACATGCCGATAAAGTGCTCGGCCGAAATGTTCGATGCAATGATCGAAGCGCCAATGGCCCACCAGGTCAGCGAACCTTCTGCCAGGAAATAAGCTTTGGTGTCAGCTTCCTTTGCCTTTTTAGACCGGTATATCAGGATTCCGTAAACCGAAATGATCAAAAAATACAAGGCAAAAACAACGTAGTCGCGGGTTGTCAACAAATTCATATGCTCAGCTTGCCCGGCTCCAGACACGCCGGAGCTGGCGGTTTAATTTGGTTGTATTCGGTTTGGCTGCCGTGGTCGCGGCTTATATCAAAGCTTGTAAAAAAACGACGATTCACCCACGGCATCGAATTATTTATTTACGAAAACGTTTAAGTAAAAAACATTTGTCTAAATTCAGATATCCTAACAAGCGCCTTCTGATGAAGAGAAATGTCACCGTCAAAACACTTGCAGAGCAGTTGAATATTTCGATTGCAACCGTTTCAAAGGCATTGAGCGACAGCCATGAGATCAGCGCCGAAACCAAGCAGCGTGTGCTTGACCTGGCCCGGACGCTCAACTATGAACGCAATCCAGCAGCAAGCAACCTGCGCAGCCACAGGACAAGTACGATTGCCGTGATCATTCCTGATGTGGCCAACAACTTTTTTTCCCTGGCCATAAAGGGAATCGAAGAAATAGCCCGGACACACAACCACCATGTCCTGATCTACCAGACACACGAAGACAGCGCGGCCGAAATTGCTTTCACCAACAGCCTGATCAGCGGGCGTGTAGACGGGATTCTGATATCGGTAACCCGCTCTGCGGGCAACCTGGCGCATTTCCAGTCGCTTATCAGGCAGATCCCTGTGGTTTTTTTTGACCGCAGCATCGAAATTCCCGACGCGTTCAGCATCACGACAGATGACTATGAAAGCGCCTACCAGGCCACCCGCCACCTGGCCGAAAAAGGTTGCCGGAAGATCATCTTCTTACAAGGGCTTGACCGGCTGGCCACCGGACAAAGGCGCCTCAGGGGTTACCTCGACGCACTGAACGACAGCGGACTTGAACAGCTGCAGCCGGTAGCGCTGGCTGCAAACACAGATCCGCAGCTGATCCGCGACGGCATTCGCCAGGCAATCATCGGCGAAAAGCCCGATGGCGTGCTCTCGTCGATCGAGGAGTTCGTCGTTCCCTGTTATTATGTATGCCGGGAGCTGGGAATAGATATGCCCGGTGCGCTCAAACTGGTTAGTTTTTCGAACCTGCCCACCGCTCCACTGCTGCATCCTGCACTCAGTACCATTACTCAGCCGGCTTTTGAAATGGGCCGGGTGGCGGCATCGTGTCTTTTTCAGATACTTCACAAGCGGGAAGTTGACCTGCTTTCCCTGCCCGGGCTGCATTCGCAGCTGATTGAACGGGAGTCTTCGGCGTTGGTGTAACACATACGGTGTGATTGCCTGATGCGGGTTCAGGTTCTGTGCCGTGGTCCTTGTTCCTGGCCCTCGATTCTACTGAAGGCTGTTCCAGCCGCGCATGGCCGCTAAGGCTGCTCATTGTCCTCGCCGAAAAGAGAAAAAGGCCTGTGGCTGTGTATTCGCACCGGTCAACCGCCACCATACAACTTTGGAAAGCTGGACCGTTGACGGCTACTGCGTCTGCACCGTGCCGGTCTGCGCGTCCGGAGAATAGGCCCCTGGTGTCTCTCTTTGTTCTTTACGACTTTAACTCCGGGTGCCATCAGGATGGAGCGGTAGTCAAGGAAAGATCTGTTCGAAACAAAAAGACACTTCGCTATCGCTGTGAATAACATCATGGGAACGGATGGCCGGTGACTTCTGCATAGTGGTCTTTATCCTTTGCTCCTTAAGCTTCGTTTAAGCCGGGCCGCCAAGGCTAATGCCGTTATGTATTCCCGCTTCCTGAATCCACATTCAGCAGGCCGCCCCGCTCAACCGCTTAAATTCTGACCCCGTATTTACAAACTAAAAAATTATTGGCTGATTATCAATAATTTATAATTAACAGTTTGCGCAACCGATCAGTTGCGTTTATATTTGCAACCGATCAGTTACATATTTATGAGAAGAGACGTTTTCCAGGCGATTGCCGACCCTACCCGCAGGGCCATCATCCAGCAGATTTCGCAGGAGCCCATGAACCTGAACGCTGTTGCCGGCAGGTTCGACATGAGCCGGCAGGCTATTTCAAAGCACATACAGATCCTGGTCGAGTGCGAACTGGTTCGCATCAGGCAGCAGGGACGGGAACGTTTTTGCGAAGCACAGCTGGAAAAACTGAACGAAGTAGACGAATGGGTGGCGCAATACCGCAGACATTGGCAAGGCCGTCTGGATGCACTCAGCAGTTACCTTGTTGACCTGCAGGCCAATTCAAACAAAAACCCCTGACATATGGAAGAGCACAAAAAAGAAGTACACATCGAGTACGAACTTGATGCGCCTAGGGCGCTCGTATTTGCGGCCTGGACAGACCCCAAACACCTGGAAAAATGGTATGCGCCCGAGGGTTGCAGCATTACGATCAAACACATGGACGTTCGGGAGGGCGGCCGTTACCACATGAAAATAGACAATCCGCAATTCGGCCCCTGCTGGACCCGCGGTTCGTTTACCGAACTGCGACCGCCCGAGAAACTGGTGATTACCATGACCTTTGCCGATGAGGCCGACCGTTTTGTGGACCCTTCGGCCATGGGCATGAAATCGGGCTGGCCTAAGGAAACGGTGCTGACAGTGACGTTCGAAGATCTTGGCGAAAGGACGAGACTGCGGCTTCATCAATCGGTCTCTGAGGCACTTGCCATACAAACTGGCGCGCACCCGAGCTGGATCAACATGCTGGGACGTCTCAGGAATCTGGTGGAATCAATTCAAGGCAACTAAGCATGAAACACATTTTCAGTCTCTTATTTGCTGCCGGACTCGTCATCGTGGCCGGCAGCTGCAGCCGGACAACCCCTCCGCAGGCTGCAAACCGCAAAACACCTTCACGTCAAGGGTATGCGGCGGTAAACGGCATCCGGATGTATTATGAGGTTCATGGCTCTGGTAAACCCCTGGTGCTCGTCCACGGCGGCGGTTCAATGATCCCGGTAACCTTTGGCGCCATCCTGCCCTTACTTGCACAGCAACACCAGGTCATTGCCGTGGAACTGCAGGGACATGGCCGGACTTCAGACCGGCCCGCTCCTGAAAGTTTTACACAGGATGCAGCCGACGTGATTGGCCTGCTCGACCAGCTGAAGATTAAAAAGGCTTCACTCTTTGGTTTCAGCAACGGAGCCAACACGGCCATGCAGGCAGCCATCAATCATCCCGAACGCATTCACAAACTTGTTCTGGCATCCGTATTTTTCAGGCGCGAGGGCCTCATCCCCGGCTTATTTGGTATGCTGCGCGGCGCTTCCCTGGCACAGATGCCTGAGCCGCTCAAAAAAGCGTTTCTGGCGGTAAATCCCGATTCTGCTGCCTTGGAAAACATGCACAACAAAGACCGTGACCGCATGCTGGCCGTTAAAGACTGGCCCGCAGAAGAAATTGCCGGAATTTCTGCTCCTACCTTGCTTCTGTTAAGCGACCGCGATGTGGTCACACCAGAACATGCAGTCGAGATGTTCCGTCTGCTGCCAAAGGCGCAGCTCAACATTCAGCCGGGCCTGCACGGAGCCTGTATCGGCGACGTGTCTTCGGGTTCGGCCAAGCCCGAGCGTGTACGGGCAACAGCGAGCCTGGTCAACGATTTTTTAACGGCCAAATAACCGGCGGCCGGCGATTGGCAGCGCCATTTGTAAACGCCAGATTTTCACTATCTTGGTTGAAACATCCCCAGTATGGCCCCGCAATTCTTCAGCTGGCTTGACCACCGGCGCTCCGCTGCCTTTTTCCTGCTCCGGCTGTTTGCCGGAACACGCCTGATTTACGGGGTAGCCGATAACCTGCTCAGTGCGGCACACATGCGGTTGTTCAGGGACTTTCTGGCACAGGCGGGTTTCCCTGCACCTTTGTTTATGGCCATCCTTTCTGTTTGCGCACAGGCCTTTGCGGGCTTGGCTTACATCACCGGCTGGAAAATCCGTTATGCAGCATTACTCATGCTTATCAATTTCGCCGTAGCACTGCTCACCATTCACCTCGGCGATCCGGTCGAGGCACAAACACCTGCGCTTGCCTTGTTTTTCATCAGCTTGCTTTTTTTGTTTACTGGCAGCCGCATCGACCGCCGGCAAAACCACGCCCCCCGGCATGATTAACAAAACCCTTGCCCGCTCAAGCTGTTTAAGAAACAGAAACCTGAGCCATGCCCTCTACCGTTATTCAGCACATGCATTATGACCCGGCCAGCTGCGACCTGGAAATCGGTTACACGACCGGTCAGCGTTACCGTTACAAGGGCGTCCCGGAAAAGGTATACAAAGAACTTCGGGCGTCTGTGGTCAAGGGGCGTTACCTGCGGCACCACATCATCGGTATTTATGAATATGAAAAAATGGGTTAACGCTGCGTCTTCAGGCCTTCTGACGTTGTTTCCTGCCCCAAAGACTCAGCTGGTTTAAGATCGGACCCAACTCGGTCGCAATTTCGGTCAGTCCGTACTCTACGCGCACCGGCACTTCGGCATATACCGTTCGGCTGATCAGGCCGTCGTGCTCCATGGACCGCAGCTGAAGGGTCAGCATCCGCTCCGTGATGTGGCTGAATTCCCGGCGCAACTCATTGTAACGCAGGCGGCCATCTTTCAATTTGTCCAGAATCTGCAATTTCCACCTGCCATGTATCTTCTGAAGCGCATAGGTTAAGTCGCAGGCCACGAGGTATTTTTCATTGCTTGAATAGGTTGAATTTTGTTTTCTGGTCATTGCTTACAAGAATGTGTGTACCGCACAACCGGTTGCCGGCAACTCAAAAGTAGCCGGCGCCGGTTAGTTTTACAACTCATTTCAAACATCGTATGGATCTTTATTTAGACGCAAAAACAGCTGTGGTAACCGGAGCCAGCCAGGGTATTGGCCGCGCGATTGCAAAACAACTGGCAGCCGAAGGCGTAACGGTCTTCGCAACGGCAAGGAACCGCGAACTGCTGGACAGCCTGAAACAGGAAATCACGCGGGCAGGCGGAAAACAACCGCTGCTCTTTACCCAGGACCTGGCGGCGGCGGCCGGTTCTGAGCAAATCGCCGCAGCAGCGCAGGAGCAGCTCGGCCAGGTCGACATCCTGGTGAACAATGCCGGAAAAAGCAATCCCCTGCATCCCCTGGCCCCCGAGGCAGATTGGCAGCAATCCATGGTTCTGGATTTTTACCGGGTCCGGCAGCTGACCGAAGCATTGCTGCCGCACTTCATGGAACGGAAGGAAGGCGTTATTTTAAATTTGTGCAGCGGCTACGAACTTAAAAACCTCAATGCCTCGGCGGTGGCGAAAGCGGCTGTCGTATCCTGGTCGAAAGCACTGGCCAGTGAGCTGGGGCCAGCGGGCATCCGGGTCAATTGCCTGCAGCCCGGACTGATTGATACAGACAACATCCGGCCGTTTTTCCCAGGGCGGGAGCGCCAGCTTTTTGCGGAACGCGAAATTCCGCTGGGCGATTTCGGCAGTCCGGAAGACATGGCGAACATGGCCGCATTCCTGGTGTCTCCCAGGGCCCGGTACATGACCGGCACGGTCGCCGTGGTCGATGGCGGCCTGCGCCGTTATCCCTTCTGAAGGTTGTATTCAGGTGTTGGTTAACCAGGTCAGACCCCACAACAAACCGTCATTCTGATCGCCGGTGCAGCCCGGAGGCACCTCTCTGTAGGTGTGTCCGGGCTTGTTGCGTTACTCAGGCAATGCAGCGGCGTTTCGGACTGACAATTGAAGATATTGCAACGCATATTCAGGTGATTTTCACCTATTTTTTTGTAAGCTTCAAGTCTATTTTTGCCCCCATCATCCCCACCCCCTTAAACTTTTGTTTCATTACACGTGTCTATAGGAGATGATATGCTTCGTGGATCGTTCTATCCGTTCGACAAGGGATTGTTGGTACAATGGATAGTTGATTATATGCAGTTAAAAAGGCCTCCAGGAGGCCTTTTTTATTTCTCACCGCTCTCTGCGCCCCCGTACTTGACCTCATCGGCGCATATAACACTGGCGGGCATAATATATCCGGGTACAATCTCCTGCTGGTGCGCATGCCCCCAGGCTTCCATGGCTGCGATCAGCGGCAGCAAACTTTCGCCGAGCGGCGTCAGAAAATATTCTACCCGCAGCGGCACTTCATAATAATCCACTTTCCTGATTATGCCATACGCTTCCAGCTCTTTCAGTGCCATGTTAATAACACGCCGGCTGGCCTGGCTCATGGCACGGCTCAAGGCGCTGGGCCGCCGCACCCCGAGATTGATGTATTCAATAATCAGTGCATTCCACTTTCCCCCCAGCACTTTCAGAGTGGCATTGATGCCGCATTCATGGCTTTCCGGGATTTTTTTTTCGTACATCGCGAAACATTTCCGGAAAAATAACACATGTTCCGCTGGCATCCAACCGATTCTGAAGACCTCTGAACCGTTCTGACCTGCGATACAGCCAGGCCTGCAGCAAACCTGCTGAACAAATATCTGCACAGGCATGCAGCGATATCATGTTAGTGTTTATATTTAGCTCTTCTATGATTGACTTACTGAACAACCCGCTTTTCCAGGCACTGTTTAACTCACAGGTACCCCGCATCATTGTGGTAGCCGATGCCCCTGTCTTTACGATTGTAACCAGCAACGACGCGCATAAACACGCGACCAACCTGGTGGGCCGCGAAATCTCCGGAAAATCAGTTTGGGAAGTCTTTGATCCCGAAGGGGCGGGCGGCGACGGGGCGGTGCTGCTGGGCGAAGCCCTCACTGCCGCGCAGATGACCAATGAAACGGTCGTCATGCCGCCGTTTCGTTACGACATGGGCGCCTTAGACGGCCCCGGTATGGTTGAACGCTGGTGGCAGCTTGAAATCATGCCTGTTGGCCGGAACGGAAATGGGCCTAAATTTCTGCTCACTACAACAAACAACATTACCGAACGGATTTTCAAGGAGCGTGAAACGCAGATCGCACAACTGGACCTGGCCAGGATGGTTGAAGAAAGAACCGCCAGGCTTGCAGCCAGCGAGCTGAAATTCAGGAACCTCATTGACCAGTCGCCCATTGCCATTGCGCTGCTGACCGCACCGGCACTAACCATCGATGCCGCCAACCCGCAAATGCTCAGACTTTGGGCGAGTATGGAAAACCGGGCTCCTGAGTCGCCTGATCTGAGGCATTTCTCAGACAAACGACTTGCCGACGTACTTCCTGCAGTCGCTGAACAGTACGCCAACGGCATAAAAGCAGTGCTGGATACGGGCGAAAGTTACCACGAGCAGGAATTATCGTACCGGATCGGCCCTGCCGGGCAGCAGCGGGAACATTTTGCCAGTGTATTCTTTGATCCCATCTTTGGCCAGGACCAGACCGTTTCGGGCGTGATCGTTTCGGCCATTGACACGACCGGGCAGGTCAATGCCCGTAAGGAACTGGAACGGGCTTACGAACAGGTGCGCCTGTCTAAACAGGCTGCTCAACTCGGCACCTTCGATATGGATCTGCCGGCGGGCACCATGGAGTGGGACGCCCGTTGCCGCGAGTTGTTTGGCATCAGCCATGATGTAGAAGTTACTTATGAAAAGGACTTTCTGACCGGTTTGCATCCCGACGACCGGGAACGCATTGAAACCGTTATCTCCGGCCTGTTCGACCGGTCGGTCAGCGACGGGGTTTACGATGTTGAGTACCGCACGGTTGGTGCCGAAGACGGCCGGATCAGGTGGGTCCGGGCAAAAGGCAAAGTTTTATTTGACCCCAATGACCGGCCCCTGCGTTTTGTAGGCTCTGTGCTCGACATCACCGACCAAAAACATGAGCAACGCCTGCGCCACGATTTCATAGCCATGGCCAGTCATGAACTGAAAACCCCCCTCACCTCGCTTCAGGCACATGTGCAGCTGCTGCACCGGCACGCCGTCAGGGACCGGTACGAAGTGGCTTTTCACGCCCTGCAGCAGGCAGAAAAGCAGGTCATTAAAATGGCGAAAATGATCAATGGCTTTCTCGACCTGTCACGGCTCGAGTCGGGCAAACTGCATCTTAACCTGGACAGGCTGCCGATTGCCACCGTGATCGAAAACGTGGCTTCCGAAGTCCGGCTCATCCACCCCGCCGCCAGTCTTGAAATTACCACGACCGAAGACGTCACCGTCATGGTAGACAAGGATAAAATCGAAGCGGTGCTCATGAACCTTTTCACGAACGCCATCAAATATTCACGCAAGGAAAAATACATTCGCGTGGGCTGCACCACCGACGGCCACACCGTAACTGTCAGCGTAACCGATCAGGGCATCGGCATACAGCCGGCACACCTGGATCAGATCTTTGACCGATTTTACCGCATTGAGCATCCCGACAGTAAATACGCATCGGGGTTTGGCATCGGGCTTTACCTGAGTCAGGAGATCATCCTGCTGCACCAGGGCAAAATATGGGTAGAAAGCTGTCCGGGCGTTGGCTCGACCTTTTATTTCTCCCTTCCGCTTGCTCCTTCCGGCGCAGCCGAAGATCTGGCAGCACAACCGCCGGCCGCGAATACTGTCCAGCAACCGCCTGTTTCTACAGACTTTTAGGTACGACAGCCGGAACATCAAACCCGGCTAAACGGCCAAACTTTCGGTCCTGCCTGGTGTTTTACGCAGACAGACAACTGTCTGTAGCGGAACAGCAATAAAGCATGACCTATGAAAAAGATTTTAATGATCCTGACATCCCACTCGCGGATGGAGAACACCGACAGCACCACCGGCGTGTGGCTTGGCGAATTTACCGATCCGTATTATGAGTTTCGTGATGCAGGCTACGAAGTAACCTTGGCAAGCCCGGCAGGCGGCACACCACCGGTCGATCCGCTAAGTACCGTGACCGAGAACATTACTGAATCAAACCGGCGCTTCAACGACGACCCGGTTGCAAAAAGCGCCTTCGACCATACCTACCGGCTGAGCACGCTTGAACCCGGGCAATTCGACGGGGTTTTCTACCCGGGCGGCCATGGGCCCATCTGGGACCTGGCTTCAAATGAGACCAGCGGCAGGCTCATTGTTGATTACCTGGAGAACGGCAAACCGGTGGCCGCAGTTTGTCATGGACCGGCGGCGCTCATCAAGGCGGCCGAACTCAGGCCCGGGCTGCTGCAAGGCAAACGGGTCGCTGCGTTTACCAATGCCGAAGAAACGTTAACCATGCGCGCCAGCAATGTTCCCTATGAACTCGAAACACGGCTCAAAGAGTTGGGCGCCGACTTTAGAAGCGCATTGGTGCCTTTTACCAGTCATGTCGAAACAGACGGTCTGCTCATTACCGGCCAGAACCCCCTGTCGGCGGGTCCCACTGCCCGGGCAATGATCAAATTTTTCGGGCAGCCAGCATCTTAAGCAAAGCACACAGCTACAGGAGCTGTTATTTTTAACTTTCAAGGCGCTTTTGCGCCTTTTTTTTATAATTTAAACGCCTCGAAACACATCCCCCTTATGACCCCTGAATACATCGAAATCCGCGGCGCGCGGGAAAACAACCTGAAAAATGTAGACCTGCGCATTCCAAAAAGAAAGATCACAATTTTTACCGGTGTTTCCGGTTCCGGCAAGTCCTCCATCGTTTTCGACACGATTGCAACTGAGGCACAGCGGCAGTTGTACGAAAACTTCAGCATGTTTATCCGTAACCTGCTGCCCAGGTTTCCACAGCCGCAGGCCGATGCCATCAGCAATCTGAGCATGGCAGTGGTTGTTGACCAGAAGCGGCTTGGCGGTGGTTCTCATTCAACAATGGGAACCATTACCGATATTTCTCCGGTGCTCCGTTTGCTGTTCTCGCGCCTGGGAACACCACAGGTCGGAGCTGCAAACGTATTTTCATTTAACGACCCGCAGGGCATGTGTATGGCATGCAGTGGCCGGGGAAGGAAACTTGGTTTTGATGCGTCGAAGTTTATAGATCCTTCCAAGTCGCTTCGTGAAGGGGCCATACAGGCGCCTGGCATGGTGTCGTGGGAAAAGGACATGTACATCAACAGCGGTTTTTTTGATCCGGACAAGAAAGTAAGCAGCTTTTCGAAGGAGGAACTGGACTTATTGCTGTATGCCGGTCCGCGCAAGTTCAAGCTCAGAATGGGCGAAGGCAGCATGAACGCAACATTTATGGGCGTAATTGAAAAGTTTGAGCGTGCTTACATTCGCCGCGATCTCAAAACCCTTTCCGACCGCACACAAAAAATGATCATGCCTTATCTGCAGGAGCAGCCTTGTCCGCTTTGTAAGGGTGCGCGCTTAAATGAAGTTGCACTGTCTTGCAGAATCAGAGGCTATACTATTGCAGAGTTGTCTGCAATGGAAGTTGGCGAACTGATCGCCTTCCTGAAAACGATCAATGATCCGGTGGCCCAGCCCATGGTAACCACCCTGACCGAACGGCTTCAGCACCTGGCAGACATGGGGCTTGATTACCTGAGCCTGAACCGGGAAACTGATACCCTGTCTGGCGGCGAATCGCAGCGCGTAAAAATGGTTAAACACCTGTCTAGCAGCCTCATTGATGTACTCTATATTTTTGATGAGCCCAGTGTTGGCCTGCACCCGCGCGACGTGTACAGGCTGACCCGCCTGCTGCAGAAACTTCGCGACAAGGGCAATACGGTTATCGTGGTCGAACATGACCCGGATGTGATCCGGATTGCAGACCATGTGGTTGATGTGGGTCCGCTGGCAGGCATGCGTGGCGGAGCGATCATGTATGAAGGCGACCTGCCCGGGTTGTTAAAATCAGAGACCCTGACAGGGAAGTACATGCAGGAGCCGATGCCCCTGAAAACCGCTTATCGCCGGCCTTCCGGCCTGCTGCCGGTGAGGCAGGGGCATGCAAACAACCTGCAAAATGTTGACGTGGACATTCCCCGCGGTATCCTGACAGTCGTTACAGGCGTTGCAGGTTCCGGAAAAAGCTCCCTGATTCACCATGCGTTTCTTGCGGCACATCCTGAAGCGGTCGTTATTGACCAGTCGCCCGTGGGGACTTCTTCCCGCTCTAATCCGGCAACCTACACCGGTGCCATGGATTTAATCCGCAAGGCTTTTGCCGCCGCCAATGGTGTAGACGCCGCGCTTTTTTCCTTCAACTCGAAAGGGGCCTGCGAAAATTGCCAGGGAACGGGGGTCATTTATACCGACCTGGCTTTCCTGGAGGGGATCAAAACCTGTTGCGAGGTTTGCCAGGGCAAAAGGTATAAAGAAGAGGTGCTGGCTTACCGGCTCGACGGCAAGTCAGTTTCAGAGGTACTGGAAATGACCGTTAGCGAAGCCGCGGCTTTTTTTACAGGCAAGGACCTGCTCAGAAAACTGCAAACGATGATCGAAGTAGGGCTGGAATACCTGACACTCGGGCAGCCGCTGAGTACGCTATCGGGCGGCGAGTGCCAGCGCATTAAACTGGCCAGCGAGCTGCACAAAAAAGGAAGCATTTATGTAATGGACGAACCCACAACAGGCCTCCATTTGTCTGACGTAGGGCGCTTGATCGACCTGATGAACGGCCTGGTTGATAAAGGAAATACCGTAATCGTCATTGAACATAACCTTGAAGTGATCAGGAACGCTGACTGGATCATTGACATGGGACCTGAAGGCGGCCACAAAGGCGGACGCATCATGTTTGAGGGTACGCCTGCTGACCTGCTGAAAGCGGGTTCACATACAGCGCGTTACCTGAAAGAAGCGCTGCGGACTGACCTGGCTGCAGATCTCTCCTAAGCAGACTACCCCGCATGCTCGGGCTCGAAACGGCAGGAGTATCTCCTGCCTTCAAACACTTTTTTGCCTAAGCCTGTTTAGGTATCAGATGTAAGCGAAAACAGCCCGTATGCAACAAGGAGACAGTCAGCAAGACTTCGAACGCCGGTTCCTGGAATGTGATGACAAATTCAACACCATTTTTGAGCTGACCAGCGTGGCCAGCAAGATCATCAACGCTGACCTGATCATTCTGAAGGTGAATGATGCACTGGTAGACATGCTGGGATATGAACACCGGGAAATTGAAGGAACCAGAATTCTCGAATATGCCTGCCCTGAATTCAAACGTCATTGGCATGAATTACAGGATGCACTCTGGTCGCGCGAAATCCCGTTCTTCAAGCTTCGCGCCTGCCTTTACCGGAAAGATGGTTCCCTTGCCTGGGTCAACGTGACCACGATCCTCTTCAAAGACCAGGGCGAAACCTATGGATTTACTGTGCTGGACGATGTGACCGGCGTCACAGAACTTGAAAAAAGCGAAAAGCGCCTGAATATGGCGCTTCGTTATTCAAGGACAGCGATATGGGAATACGACCTGGTCCAAAATTCGGTATACCGCTCTGATGGCCATGATGAGATTTTCGGCTATGAACAGCAGCGTGAAAACTGGACCATCGAAGCTTATTATGCACACATCTGGCCAGACGACCTGCCCAAATTCCAGCAAGCTATCCGGTTGCTGGCGCTCGGGAAGTCGGTCGACCAGCAGATGCGCCTGGTAACCAGTGACGGGTCTGTAAAATGGATCCGCATGCAGGGCAGACCTGAAACCGACCCTTCCGGAAAAACAATCAGGCTGCTGGGCACATTGAATGATATCACCAGAGAGAAACTGATTGAACGCCACAAGGACGATTTCATCAGTATTGCAAGCCATGAGCTGCGTACGCCCATAACCAGCCTGAAAGCCCTGCTGCAACTGCTGGACCGGTACAAGGACGGTCTTTCTGATCGCATCAGGCTGCTGATACAACAGGCCAATAAAAGCATCAACAAGATTATCGCGCTGGTCGATGATCTCCTCAATGCCGGCAGGACTTATAACGAGCAATTTTACGCTCAGGAAAAGCACCTTCAACCTGTACAGGCTTGCCGAAGACTGTTTTTTGCACCTGGCCGAGGCCGGCTCGCACGAATTGGCGTTGAATGCCCTAAAAACTTGGAAATTACAGCTGATGCAGAACGCATTGAACGGGTGTTGATCAATTTGCTGAATAATGCAGCCAAATATGCACCGCGGTCAAAAACGATCTGCATTGACATTGAGCCGGCGTCAGATCTGGTCACGGTCAGCGTTACTGATCAGGGCAAAGGCATTGCGGCTGAAAAAATTCCTTTACTCTTCAACCGTTACTACCAGGGTGATACCGGCAGCGGAAGTTACTCTGGCCTGGGCCTGTTTATCAGCGCAGAAATCATCAGGAAACATGGCGGCGACATTGGCGTAGACAGCGAGGTGGATCAAGGAAGTACCTTTTGGTTTACCCTTCCGCGGCGGCAGGCAGAGAACGTGCCGGCCGCTTCCCAGGCCGCCGGCTAAGCAGCCGCCGGGTTGTTCCGTACATGCGCAAATTGCAACTGTTCCGCTATCTTTGTTCCTGATCGAAAACCCCAGGTATGGCAAGCCGCGCAGTCAAGACTGCTCACCCAGCCTGACCCCCCGGCGGCAATGCAAGGTCACCCTAACAATGGAAAATACTGAAACCACCCGACTGTCCCGGCTTACGGCTATATTGACGCAGCTCCAGGTAAAGCGGCTAACCACCGCAACTGAACTGGCGCGACGCTTTGGCGTAAGCGTTCGCACCATTTACCGGGACATCAGGTCACTTGAACAGGCCGGCGTACCTATCTTCACAGAAGAAGGAAAGGGTTACGCCTTGATGGAACACTATCGGCTGCCACCTGTCATGTTCAGCGAAGCCGAGGCCAATGCCCTTGTGCTGGCTGAACAGCTTGTGTTAAAAAACAAGGACACCTCTTTTATCAGAGATTATACAGCGGCCGTCGACAAGATCAAGTCGCTCCTCAAACACGGCCTGAAAGACAAGGCCAACCTGCTCTCTGACCGTACCCGGTTCAACAACAACCTCAACGCCAGCCGAAGCAGCAGCAATCTTTCAGACCTGCAGTATGCACTGACCAATTTTTGCCTGACCCGCATTGATTATACCAATGAAAACGGCGAAAGCTCCCGTCGCGACATCGAGCCCTTCGCACTGCTGAGCACCCAGGAGAACTGGCTGCTCGTAGCCTGGTGCCGGAAAAGACAGTCGTTCAGGTATTTCAGGCCAGACCGCATCAAAACGCTCGAGCTGCTCCCTGAAAAATTTACACCACATCAAATGACACTGCAGGAATACTTTGACCGTCGACACTAATTTTTTGGCCCGCCACCACCCCTGACACAAGGCTGTCACATGCCGGTTTTAGTTTTGCGCCATACATAAAAACATAACTATGGTGACACAATTGACACATCTGAACTGGGCAGGCATCGGGCTTGCGTTTTTTGCTTACTTCGTACTCGGGGCGCTCTGGTTTACCGTTTTATTCAACAAATCGTATCGGGTCTCGCTGGGCAGGCCGGGGGAAACCCTTCCGAACAGCCCGATCTTTATCCTAGGACCGGCCATCTGTTCATTCCTGATCACGCTGGCCAGCGCCATACTGATGGAGCTCCTCAACATTTCGGATTATGCAGATGCCCTGCTCTTTACAGGCATTGTCGGCATCGGCTTTCTGTTTGCCAACACGGTGAACATTGCCATCAATCCCAATATGCCGAGACCTTTGCACTACGGAATGATCAGTGGCGCTTACCACCTGGTGGGCATCGGCCTTGCCAACACCATCCTGGTGGCCATGCAATCCTAATCAGGGTACCGCAAGGAGCCTGGCGAAATGCCGGGCTCCTTCCCGCGTAAGAGGCCCGTTGCAATGATCGAAAAATCCTATCTTTAAAAACCAGATTGCCCACCACATGCAGATTTCTTCGTCCCCCCAGTTGAAACCCTTTGTCAGGCATTACCTGTTCATGGATCTTGGTACAAACGATACTGAAAAGCTCCGGTTGTTCCCTGATGCCAGCTGCGGCCTGGTCTTTCTGCTAAAACGCACGGGGGCACAGCTTGCAGGCCACACAGATCATTTACCGGATTCTTTTGTTTATGGACAACCGGGCAGGTATATCGACCTGACCTTCAAACAAGACCTTTCTTTTGTCGCCGTTGTCTTTCAGCCCTGGGGACTTCACCACATGCTGGGCTTTCCCGCCACGGAAATATCGGGTCAAATCCTGCCTGCCGCAGCAATCTTCGGCACAGCGGCAGACCGCCTCGCAGACCGCCTGGCCGGCTGCCAAACCCAGCCCGTACGTGTCAGACTGCTCGAAGAATTTTTAAATGCCTACGTGGAAAAACGGCGGCACAATCAAAGCATTATTGTTCCTGAAAGTATTCGGTTAATTCGCTCCAGCCATGGGAATGTTTCGGTACAGCAACTGGCAAAGCATATGGGTTATACAAGCCGGCATATAGAGCGCAGTTTTAACAAGGAAATCGGCATAAGCCCCAAATCGTTTGCAGAAGTCGTGAAACTGCACCATTTCATTGCCCTCAGCCGCCTGCAGAACCCGGTACACCTTACAAACATGAGCTATGAGGCCGGTTATACCGATCTCTCACACCTGCAAAAAGCATTCAGAAGACATACAGGTACCACCCCGGGCCGTTACCTGCTGAACCAGCATAAACTTGCCGTCAATCTGTTTTCCCTGAAGGGGTGGTAAGAATGTCGCATTTGTACACCGGGTTTTTTTTTCCTGGTTATAGATTTGCTGCAAACCCTGACTCATGGAAAAAATTAAAATTGCAACAGCCCAGTTTGAGCATAAAAATGCAGACAAAATGTACAACCTGGCTGTTATTGATGCGCTTAGCGCGCGGGCGGCCGCGCAGGGCGCAAATGTCGTCGCCTTTCATGAATGTTCGGTAACCGGTTATACCTTTGCCCGCCACTGTTCAAAGCAGGAAATGCTCGACATTTCAGAGCTGGTTCCTAGTGGACCGAGCACCCGGCGGCTCACAGAGATCGCAGCGAAACACAATATAGTTGTATTGGCGGGTCTCTTTGAAAAAGACGAGGCGGGGCATATGTACAAGGCTTACATTTGTGTAGACCGGAACGGGCTTGTGGCAAAATACAGGAAATTGCATCCGTTCATCAGCCCGTATCTGAGGCCCGGCGATGCCTATTGCGTTTTCGACATTAAAGGCTGGAAATGCGGAATCCTGATTTGCTACGACAATAACATTATAGAAAACGTTCGCGCAACACGGCTGCTGGGAGCCGAAGTCATTTTTATGCCCCATGTAACCATGTGTACCCCTTCCACTCGTCCGGGAGCGGGTTTCGTAGATCCGGTCCTTTGGAAAAACCGCGAAACCGACCCCACCAGCCTGCGCGCGGAATTCGACGGACTGAAGGGACGGGCCTGGCTCATGAAGTGGCTGCCCGCAAGGGCCTACGATAATGCCGTTTACGTTGTTTTTTCCAATCCGGTCGGCATGGACGACGACCAGCTGAAGAATGGCTGCTCCATGATCCTTGATCCCTTCGGCGACATCCTGACTGAGTGCCGTTCCATGGACAACGAGGTAGCCACAGCTTTGCTGAACCGGGAAAAACTTCGCCTGGCCGGCGGATACCGCTACCTCGAAGCCCGGAGGCCAGAACTCTACGCCGGCATTGTCGGCGCCGATCATGCGTCTGTACAGAAAGTGGCCTGGCTGGACAAGTCCGGGGATAAGATGGAACCTGAACGCCACTGACCGATCCCCGGCAAGAGAAAAAACAAACCGGCAGCAGGGCTTGTTATCGTCAGCAACACAAGCTTATGAAAAAACCACTCCTTACCCTCTGTTTTGTCCTGGCCCTGACTGGTGCTTTCGCTCAGAAAAGCGAGCGGTCACATACAGTTCTTCGTCCTGCACAGCAAAGCGCCATGCGCGAAATGGAAACCGACCGGCCGGATGTAACTGAGTCGCCGGTTAGCCTGGATGCAGGTCACTTCCAGCTGGAAACCGACCTGGTGGCCAACCAGCGCCAAACAGGAGATGACCTTACAAAGTCGGCCTGGCTGCTTAACGACATGACCCTAAAACTCGGGCTGGGCAGCCATACTGACCTGCAGGTTCGGTTTGAGAGTTTTGTACGTGAAACGACGACCGACCGGGTATCGGGAGGAAAAACAATCGAAAGCGGCACCGGTAACCTGACGCTGCGCATTAAACAGAACATCCTGGGCAACGGCAAGGGTAATTTTGCGCTGGCTGTTCTGCCCTATGTGCGGTTTCCGGTAGCGACATACGGCGAGAAACATCCCTACGAAGGAGGCCTGATCATTCCGGCCAGGCTTAAATTCGGCGGCGACTGGAAATTGGGCGCCCAACTTGAGGTAGACCGCCTCGAAGATCTGGATGGCCAGGGCACACATACGGAATTTCTGCAGTCGCTTACCCTGAGCCATCCCTTAAGCAAGAAACTAGAAGGCCTGGCCGAGACCTATTATACCTATGACTTCAGGCAACACCATTTTTCCAATTTTGTGAACGCAGCATTGCAGCTGGAGGTTTTCAAAGACGTGAAGATAGACGGCGGCATGAACTACGGCATTCAGAAAGATGCAGGAAAGCGCTATTTCCTTGGCCTTGCACTGCGGATCTAACCGGCAGACGCGGGGTACCTGCCTGCATCGGGAGGCACCACAGAACCTCTCGGTTCAGACCTTCAGCAGACCGCGAAACCCCCTTGCACCATAGTACGATTCTGCACCGTTGTGGTACATAAAAACCGTATTGTACCGGCGGTCGCCAAAGATCGCTCCGCCGAGTTTCCTGATCTCGGGCGGTGTTTCCAGCCAGCTGGAGGTTTTTGTATCGAAATTACCGAGTTCCTGAAGTTGCCGGTATTCGGTTTCAGTGAGCAGGCGAATGTCCATGGCGGCAGCCATTTCCTGTGCGCTGTCATGCGGTTTATGTTCTTTTCGGGCGTCGAGTGCAGCACGGTCATAACAAATGCTGCGCCGGCCCTTCGGGCTCTCCGCTGAGCAGTCGCAAAAAATATATTCACCCGTTTGTGCGTCGGTGCCGATCACATCGGGCTCGCCGCCGGTCTCTTCCATTTTGCTCAGCGAGTCCAGCTTTTCGGGACGCGCCTCCAGCCGTGCCTGCACGGCAGACCAGTCGATGCCCGCATGCCGGTTCATGTGTTTGACAAAACGTGCCTTTAAAACGGCTAACAGTTCTTGCTGAGTTGCCGGCGGTGGTGTTTCATTTCTCTTCATATCTGGTTTAATCAGTATCTGTGGTTATGTTCTATAGCTGAGCTGCCAGCCACGCTGAACTGCGATCCTGCTTTCCGGCTGGCTGGCCTGGTTGACCAGGACAAGCCGGTCAGCACAAGCAGCAGCAGGGCCGGCAGCATGTCGGTTCCAGACTGCCCGACTGCAAGATGCGAATAAATTGCGCCAGACATGGCAAAGAAAAAACCAGCATAGGCCCACTCCTTTAGCAGGGCCAGCCGCGGCAGCAGCATAACGGCCACACCCATGAGTTTCAGCACACCCAGCAGGGTCAGCAGGTAAGCCGGGTAACCGAGTACTGCAATGGCTTGCACTTCCTCTTTCACCCCCAGTAATTGCACAATTCCCGTCGAAACCATGCCCAGGGCCAACCAGCCCGTGGCAATCCAGTAGATGATCAGGTTACGCTTTTTCATCCCTATTGTTCCATTCTTCTGACAAGGCTTGAAGGCGGTTGTGCGCCATGTTGAGGCCATGGGCAAAAGGCATTTTCAGGACCTGGCTACGCACCGCCTCTGAGCGGTACACAATCTGCATCGTCAGTTGACTCGTTTCATTGTCAAGGGCCGAAAATTCGAGGAATTCCAGCTGAACCGGGAAGCCGGCGTTTTCCATTTCGAATGTTCGCACAATTTCCTGGTTCGGCACCACTTTGTGGATGGTCCCGTTTGCGCTGAACAGTACATTTCCGGCAGCGTCTGCGGTTTCAAACCTGTAACTCCCGTGCTCGGTAGTCTCCATTTTGAGGACTTTGGTTCCCATCCACTGCGACAGCAGTTCAGGTTCGGTATGGGCTTTAAAAAGCAGGCCGACCGGTATATCGAAAGTGCGTGTAATGCTGAGGTCCTGCCGCCCGGGGAGCGCCTCAATCTTGGTTTGTAGTTCCATATAGGTTTAGGTTTTAGGCTTGTACTGTTTCATGATACTTTCGAGCTTGTCAAAACGCCCTTCCCACATCTGGCGAAAAGGCTCGATGAAATCGGCGACTTCTTTCATGGTTTGCGGATTGAAATGGTAATGCACTTCGCGGCCGCTCTGCTCCTGCCGCAGCAGCGCACATTCGGTCAGGATCTGCAGGTGTTTGGAAACAGTCGGCCGTGCCGTGTCAAAATTTGCAGCAATTGCACCTGCCGTCATTGACTGGGAAGCGACCAGCACCAGAATGGCCCGCCTCGTCGGATCAGCAAGGGCCTGAAATACATCTCTCCTCAGGTTCATCATGTAGTCATTTGACTACAAAAATAGGTGTAGCTATTTAACTACGCAAATAAATTTTTAGTCAGGTAGCTGGAATGAAATTCAGCTGGGGTTAACCACCGGCACAGAGATTTTCCGTCCTTTGCTCGCATGCAGGATTCAGGCAATCCATCACCTTCCCGGGCAGGTGTTTTTTCTGCCCGGGAAGAAAGAGATACAGGTGAAAAGCTAAGGTACGGCCAGCTATGATCAAACCTGATCGAGCTGCCACTCGGGCCTTTCAAAATGACAGGTATATCCCCAGGGATTTTTCTGCAGGTAATCCTGGTGTTCGGCTTCGGCCGTCCAGAAATCTGTTTCGGGCACCACTTCGGTCACGATCTTTCCGGGCCACTTGCCCGAGGCTTCCAGGTCAGCGATGAGCTGCCGGGCAGTTTCCCGCTGGGTTTCGTCCGTATAAAAGATCGCCGACCGGTACGAGGTCCCCACATCGTTGCCCTGCCGGTTGCGTGTAGTGGGATCGTGAATCTGAAAAAAATACTCGAGGAGTTTGCGGTATGAAAGTACAGCAGGGTCAAATTCAATGCGTATGGCTTCTGCATGCGAGCCGTGGTTGCGGTAGGTCGCATTGGGCACATCGCCGCCAGTATAGCCGACTTCCGTCGAGATAACACCCGGATAATGCCTGATCAGTTCCTGCACCCCCCAGAAGCAGCCGCCGGCCAGAATAGCTTTTTCAGTGTTCATATGTTCTTTTTTAATACAAAGGAACGAAATTCAGCGATACGCTTTTGGCGGTAAGATCTTTTCGCATCCTCTTTATAAAAGAACATACGTTGCAAATTGTTTGCACTGAGGCCGGATCCACGCAGCGCCACCCTTTCTTATACCCACCACTTTGGTCTGGAACAGGCCAAAAAAATTCTGTCTGTTCAGTCAACCCAGGCACTCCCGGGAGTTTTAGCTTTGCGGCCTGCCGCCAGCAGACCCTAACACTAAAAAACCGCAGCCATGGCATTACATAACATTCCCGAAATGTACAGACAATCTGTAGAAACCTATTTCTGGAAAACCGATTCCGGCGCCTTTTGACCACACCTGTTTTGATCTTTTCGTAGAACATGTCGGGTTGTATATCCTGGCCGGATAACAGGGCATCTTTCGGAAAATTCTGCAGTGTGTTCAGATTCAGAGATGGGTTGCTCAGCGGTGTTCATCTTATACTGATCCTGAGTTGTATTGGCCGACACCAAGCGTGCCGTTGCATTTAGAAAAGACTGAAAGTACATCTCAATTAACCGTCTCCCCATTCTTCTTCAGCGGATACTGAAACCCGTATCATGGCGCTGCGCTCAGTGCTTACTTTTGCCAGCAGCAAAGGCATGCTGTTGCCTTAGCTGTCATCATGTTGGTAATGCGAAAAAATTGACAAGCCTCCGGCATGCCAGCCCCGGGTAGCAGAAACGAGCACAGCATGACGGCGATGCGGTTGCTTCAGTCCTATTGCAATAAATTTAGTAGTTTGCTTCACGCTAAACGCTTATATCCGATGAAACGCTCTCTGCTTGCCCTCACAGTGGCCCTGATGCCACTGCTTTCCTGCTCACAAAAGAAAGAAGCACACCGTCTTCCCATAAACAAGACCCAAACCGCCGTTTTGTATGATGATGGCACCTGGAGATACGTAAACGGAACTGCTGCTGCAGCGACAGTCAGGAACACAGCGGCCAGGGCCTTGCCGGTCACAACTCCGGCTCCGGCACCTACGTACCGTCCCTCATCCGCCTCGTATTCCGGCAGTCCGACCTGCGGCGCTCCGACAAAAAAAGGCGGTTACTGCCGCCGAAAGGTCAGGGGTGGCGGCTATTGCTGGCAGCATTCCTGAATCAGGATGTCTCCTTACATCAGAATTTTAAAAACCATATAAAGTTTAAATTATCTCTATTCGTGCTTGGCACGACCTTATTTTTTGCCCGCGGCAAAAAAGACCCCGGACCGAAACTTACGCTCGAGCAAGCAATCTGGACGCATTACGAAGAAACACATCAGTTCAACGTAAAACAGGGCTCGGCGGCCGCAGGCGGATTTGCCTGGTCCAGCTGAGACACCCAGGTTGGAACAGTAAATGCGAGCGGCTTTTTTACCGCCAAACGAATCGGAAAGACGACCATCCGGGCCGAAAAAGAAGGTAAGATTCTGGAATCGGAAATTACGATTACCCCCTACTTTAACACAGTCAAAGAACCGGTAACCGAGTTTGGTCTTGCCAGGGCAGCGGTAAAGAGCTAAGAAACCAGGCTGGCGCTTGGCGAGACGACAGATGCCCTGACCTATAGCGGCGAGAATGCAAGGTGCGCGGGCTGGTCTACCTGTTTGAAGGAGCCGGCCTGGCAGCAGGTGTGGCACTTTTTGCCAATACCACCGGCATGTTAAACGAAGCGCTCAGGTTTTACAATGAACGGTACAATTTTCTTGGAACAGACTCAGAGGGGCGGTATTACCAAGACGGAAAGTAGCGCTCCTCCTCAATGTAGACGATACGCTTGGCTTCAATGCCATTTACATCACATACAACGGACCAGGATCGATCAGCGCAATCAAATCTGCCGCCCGTACTGTACCCGACAACGTTCGGATCATGAAGCGATTTTAAAAATTAAAAGCGCAGTACGTGCTGCGCTTTTCCATCAAAATAATTGCTAAACGGATACCCGTTCTTAAAATTTATAACCGACTGCCAGCCCAAAACTCCGGTTGTAAAGTGACCCGCTGCGTCTTGTGCCACTTGTTTCGGGTTCCAGGTTTGCGATGCCCAACTGCATATTCAGCTGCGCCGAAATGCGTCCGCCGAACTCGTAACCTGCCAGTAGGCCGAGACCGAAGTCCCAGGGTTTACCATACAGGTAATTGCCAAACTCGCCTTCGCTGTAATCGTTCCTGAAAATGGTTTTACCTTTGTTGTCGGTCATGATGTCGCCGATGAGAATCGTATTCTCAGCGGTCCATGTTCCGTCTGTTCCATAAGCAGCATAGGGTCCGGCGCCGAACAGGAGACGCCCGCCGGCCAGTGCAGGTTTGTACAGGAGATGCAAGGGTACATCGATGTAAGATACCTTTACACGGAAATCGTTGGCCAGGCCATAATAACCGCCCCGCTCCTGTTTAAATCCCTTTTGTACATAAAAGGCACCAGGCTGCAAGAAAAAATCGCCGCCAAGGGGAATATCTGCGGTAAGGCCAATCCGGAGTCCGGCCATGGGGCTGGTTTCACCTTTTTGTCCCGATTCGTTTTTTGCAGAGACGTCTGCGAAGTTAATGCCCGCCTGCAAGCCTACCCGGGTTTGAGCAGCGGCCGGTCGTGCGACGGATAAAGCCAGCACAGCAACCCCACAGATAAGGGCTGATAAAGTTTTTTTCATGTGTTTGATTTTAGAATGGTCTAAGTTAATCTTTACCGGCATGTGTTGCAAATACACAACACGGACGGAAAGGCTGCAAAGTTACCGCTTCGGCTCTTGTTCCCGCGCCCCATAACGCTCACCTCCCTTTATTTAACGGGCGTTTAAATACCACAAAAGAAGAGCAGGTAAGCTGCGATCGCCAGGATGGCAAGAACAAGCAGGATCACAAAACCAAACATGATAAACGGGTTAACTTAATTAATCTGAAATAAACGCCGGCAGCCACCGTGTTCTTTACAGCGCTTCCATCCGCGCACCCATATTTTCCAGCTGCAGCAGCGCAGCAACTTTCGATTGGGCCGCTGAGATCTTCCCGAGTAACGCATGTTCAAGGGCAATTGTCGCCGTCGCATCGGGGTCTATGCTGACGGCCAGGCCGGCCATTATCGCCTCGCGGGAAGTAGTGGATACACAGCCATGTGTATAAAAACCGGTGATCAGGACCGCTGAAGAACCCATATCGGTTAACCAGGAACCAATGTCGGACCCTGTAAAGGCGCCATACACATCTTTTTTAAATTCCCGCTCCAGCGTGTTGCTGACATCGGGCCCGAGTCCGGGAAGGTATTCGCTGCCCCAGGTGCCTGGCATGAATGCAGGCGACTCATGCGGGCGGTTAAAGTGCCTGACCCAGGCAATCGGCGTTCCGTTTTTCCTGGCAATCGCAATTCTTTTTTTGATGACCTCAAGGGCCGGCAGCACATCAGGAACAGGGCGTTTGCCTCCTGCAGAAAATTCATTCTGCGCATCGATAATAACCAGTGTTTGCATGATTGTATCCATTTTCAGCCAATTTACACCGGCCTGTACCGGGACACAACCTGATTCTTGCGGAGTTGCACAAAATCGCTCACCTAAGCAGATGAAAGGCCGCCGATGCGAAAATCCGGAGTTACCCCGTTTAGCTGTCCAGTTTGATGGACCGGGTCGCAATTTCCCAGGACAGGAGCGCCTGCTTCCTGACTTTGCCATGGACGAAATTGCCAACACTCCTGTTTTTGCAAATGATCCGGTGGCATGGGATCAGGTAAGAAATGGGGTTCTGACCTGCGGCCGAAGCAACCTGGCGCACAGCACCGAGCTGCTTAATGGCCTGGGCAACAGCTCCATACGTACGGAACTCGCCAAAAGGAATTTGCAGCAGCGCTTCCCACACCTTGATCTGGAACTCGCTGCCCTGCACAAGCAACTTCAGCTTTTCAGGGTTAACGCTTGCCGGGTTGAATATGCGCCCGACCAATGGCCGGGTCAGCCCGGGAGCATAACGAATGTCGGCCGAATGCCAGTTGCGACGAAGACGACCGAGCTCTTTCCGGCTGGCCGTTTCATCTGTAAAACGAAGTTCACAGATGCCCCGTTCTGTCGCCGCGATGAAACACTTGCCGAAGGGCGTATCGTGGTACCCGCAAACGATTTCGAGCTTCATGCCCGCACTTTTGTACTGCTGCGGACTAACACCTTCAATATTGATGAACAAGTCATAGACCCTCGACTGACTTGACAGGCCTGCGAGGGATGCCGCTTCGATGAGGCTGCCCGTTCCGCCGATGCGGGGTTTCAGGTAGTTCACCGTCAGGTACTGGACAAACTTTTTCGGACTCAGACCCACCCAGTCCAGAAACATGCGCTGAAAATGAAAGGGACTCAGGCTTACCTGGTCGGCAACCAGGTCCAGGCTGGGCTGCGACCTGAAGTTCGCAGTGAGGTATTCAATGGCCTTTTCAATGCGGTAATAATTGCTATGCAGGTCGTTGTTCATAGGCTGTTGCCCTGTCGGGCTTAAGTTCAAATCGCGTTAAAGACCTGGCATACGGTCTGCAGACATACTCATGCTGTACTCAACTGCTGCTGTAAAGCTACAAATAAAATTACGGCATTCACCGGCGGTTCACGCGCTGGAAAAATGCAACGCGATGAACGCGTGGCCAAGATAATGGCTATATTCACAGACTCAGATCCCGGTCTGCAGCCGCCCCTTCCCGGGAGGGCTACAGATCCCTCACCCCTAAAACAAAAACATGAAAAAGTTTTTTACATGCCTGCTTATCGCGTATGCGCTGGGCTCATCCGCGCAAACTGTCCCCTTCCGGCTTACCACCGACGGACACATCCTTGTCTCAGCTAAAATTGAAGGTAAGGATGGGACTTTTATTTTTGACACCGGCGCTGGCATCAACCTGTTTTTCGAGGATTTTGCCTCGCACATGCGGCAAAAGTCTACATACAATTTCCTGACGGCCTTCCGGGCAACCGGCGAGCGGATCGACGCACCCATGTTTCGAACCGATGCAGTGGTATTTGCGCAGACTACGTTTAAGAATGTGCCGTACTCCACCTTCAACATGAAGGTTGAAGGCATCAATGGGCTGATATCCCTGCAAATGTTCCGGGAGCGTGATGTGATCATCGATTATGAGAGAAAAGAATTGACGCTAACGGCTATCGATCCGGCGAAAAGCAGGAAATCGGTCGACATCCAGGTCTCGACCTTTGCAGACGACGGGCTGGACATTTTCACTTATGTCATGCTCGACAATACGCACCGCATCAAAGTGCTGCTTGACTCGGGTGCAGGGCAAAATTCATTCTGGTTACACAGCAAATTCATGGACCTGCTGGGTGTGGACAAAAACAGTTTTCAGGTTAGTGAAAAGAAAAGCGAGTTCAACGAAAAGAAGCTGAGCAGAAACTACAAAGGCAAGATCCGCGCTATATCGAATCAATTTTCTCGGGTGGATGCGCCGACTGTCAATTTTGTAGATGGCCTGATCTACGAGGGTAAAACGAGCATCAATTGGCTCGGCAGCAAGATCGGGATCAGCCTCAAAAACAAGAAATTATATGTGCTTGACTAAGCTGCGCCAGTCCTGATCTTACATTTACGCGAACTAAAGCAGCCAAATGCGGCGGCACTTTTTATTGTTCATTTATGGCTTTTGACGGCATTTTGAAAAACATTGCCCGCCATGCCGACCTGACGGCTGGCGAGCAGGATCTGTTTTGTTCTGTACTACAGGTCAAAAATCTGAAAAAAAAAGAATTATTGTTTAAGCCTGGCAAGATTTGCCAGCAGGAAGCCTACATAAACAAGGGATGTCTGCGAACCTTTTTCTGTGATAAAAATGGTGCTCAAAACACGTTTTATTTTGGCATAGAAGATTGGTGGATCTCAGACCTGTTAAGCAGAACCTTTAAGGTTCCTTCTCAATACCATGTCGAGGCAATCGAAGACGCCCAGGTCTTTCTGATTAACGATGAAGACCTGGAAAACCTGATGATGAGGATACCAAAGCTGGAGCACTTTTACCGCAAGCTTTTTCAGTATTCGGTAGCTACCTTTGAACAACGGCTGTTGGAAGCACATCAGCTTAGCGCAGAAGAACGGTACCGTAAATTCAGAGATAAATATCCGGAATTTGATCGCCGCATACCGCAGAAGCACATCGCCTCTTACCTGGGCATGACGCCCGAATTTTTTAACACTATCCGTTCTAAGGTACTTAAAGCGCACTAGCGCTGCCAGTACCCAATCAACAAACGGAGATAACGCTGCTTATCACCCATTTCTAAATATACCTTAAGTTTCTTTGCTTTCAGGTATGTTAATTTTATCCTGAAAATTCGGATGACATGCCTCTTTCAAAAACTCTCAAAGCTACCTTATTTGTCTGCGCTGGTTCAGTAAGTTTTGCTGTCTTTGGTCCGCTGGTCAAATTTACACAAAAACGGGGCTACAGCCTTGAAGAGATCATATTTGCTGAAGCCTTGTTCGCTGTGGTTCCGGTTATGCTGTTAAACCTGTTTGTTCGTAAAAACGACGCTGAAAAATGTAAGTTGACCAGCAAGGAGAAGCTGCTGCTGGGACTGCACGGAGTATGTATTGGGCTGATCAGCCTATTTTATCTGCTGACCATACAATTGAGTTCCCCAGCTGTTGCCATTGTATTGTTAAGCCAATCGATATGGATCAACATTGTCGCAGAAGGTATTCAAACCAGAATTTTTCCTTCTGCTGCAAAGATTTGGGCTATTGCCGCCGTGCTGACGGGTACAATTCTGGTTACCCGTGTTTTCGCAGTCGATTCAGGGCTAAGCTTATTGGCTATTGTCTTTGGCGCTTTGTCTGCATTGGCCAATTCTACTTCCGTATACCTTTCAAGTACCCTGGTTAAAACAAAAGCTCCGCTCAGACGCACATTGTTCCTTAGCCTGGGTTTTCTGGTTGTCATCACCGCAGTCTATGCCCCAGGGCTGGCCGGGAATTTCGACAGCACAATACTGTTTGGCTGGGGGATTTTGATCGGGATCACAGGCTTCGTCCTTCCAACGCTGTGTTTTCTTCGCGGCATGCCTGTCATCGGCCCGGGATTAAGCGGAATTATCGTGTGTTTACAAATCCCGTTAGCAGCAATTTTTGCCATGATGCTTTTAGCTGATAACATTGGGCTGTATCAATGGCTGGGCATATTGATGATCATCGCAGCTATTGTATGCGTAAATAGATTCAAGCCAGGTAACAGATAGTGCAAGCATGCAATTTTTCACCAATCGACAGCTGCTCACAACAAGTTAGGCTGTCCTGGTTAGAATGAAGGTCACATAAATCCATAATGCGGCATAGGCCAGCAATAACAAAGCGAAGACGATTCCCATGACCAGGCCCATCAGTTTCCAAAAGCTCAAGGGTTTGGCCGTTGAGTCAGCTTTACGCGGGAAGAACTTTGTCTGTATCAGGATAACGAGAATCAGCACAGCAGAAAATCCCAATAAAATCCGGTAGCGATAAAACCAATCTTTCAGATGAAGCCACCGCGCCTCCAGCTTTACCGCTGATTAAACGTTGATCGAAGTCCCATAGGTTTAGCCTAACCAGGACCTTCCGATTTTCCCCTTAACTACAGTTTTATTTCCAAGGTAGAAAAAAGCGTAAGGCCGCGCCTCCAGTGTGACCGGTTTGCCAGATAGTCTTACCCTTACTGCGGTGTGGTCAAAACCGATTTCACGTTTAATTACTTTGCGCACTTCGAGCAGCCTTAATTCTTGTGTTTTGTTTTTGTGTAGGGCAGAGTCGATAAGGATATCGGCCTTAATGATGATATATTCCAAAGCAAAGCCGCCCAGCATCAGGTACATGAGCAAATATCCGAAAGTCGCATACCACTTGTCTTTTTGTGAATATGTGGTTCTGAGCGCCGCATAAATGGCCGGGGGGCTCAGGCATACCGCGAGCCAAAGGAGCGTTTGGTTAGGCAAACGGCATGTCGACATTCAAGCAGCGCTCTGGACAATAAATAGGTCGTGATCCAACATGCAGCGAGGGCGATCCCGATGGGTTTTTCGAGGCGTCTGAGCGTTGATTTCAGGTTCATTTTTCCAGCTGAAGCAATGTACGGTCAATCTCCTTGTAGCAATTTGTCGCGCAGGCAGCAAAACCATCGTTAAACAGAGGATATGAAAGACATATTTAAACAAGCGGCATCTCTACTGTCGCAGCATGCAGATGGAGACTTTGTAAGCAAAACAGATGCATTTAACGCGGCTGCATCATTACATGACATCATGTTGAAATTCGATCAATGGCACTGGATCGAGCAGGCGCTTGATGAACTTAAAAGAGCAGAAGAAAAACACCCAAATTGGCCCGAAGACGCAATTTATGCGTTGGCTATCGTTGGCGAAGAATACGGCGAAGCACTGAGAGAGGCCGTTAAAATAGAAATGACCGAACCTGACAGAAGCGTTGACAATCTAAAAAAAGAATTAATACAGGTGATGGTGACTTGTCTTCGAACCCTGAAAAACCTGCAGTCATGATTTACCAGTCAGTCCCGTTTCGTAATTAATCACCCGTCAATCCGGGCTGCGAAGTTTTTTGTAAACGCTGTGCTGAACGATCTGCCTATTGAAGACGTTAAGAGGCGGCTTAGTTGTTAGGGATTCAGCGCAAAAAAATTAAAGCCTTGTAACCTACTAGTTTACAAGGCTTTACGATTTATTTATGTACTCGGAGCGGGAATCGAACCCGCACTCGCTTTAGGGCGAACAGGATTTTAAGTCCTGCGTGTCTACCAGTTCCACCATCCGAGCAGGTTTGGTAACCTGTTAAATTGGTAACCTGTTAAATTGTAAATCCCTTCCTTTTTGAGGGGAAGGGATTTCGAGCGAAAGACGAGATTCGAACTCGCGACCCCGACCTTGGCAAGGTCGTGCTCTACCAACTGAGCTACTTTCGCAATAGTGTTGTTGTTTTTGGTGATGCAAATATAGCGACTATCTCATTTCTGTCAAGCTTTTTGTCATAAAAAAAATCACTTTTCCAGTAAACCACTGTTTTTCAGTGCATCTAAAATTACATCACTTTCGAAGCCTCTTCCCTGTAGGTAAGTCAGCAGCTTATATTTTCGCTTAAAAGGGTCGGCAGTGCCCAACAGGGGCAGTTTCTTCTCCGCAAGCGCCACAATTGTTTCCAGATAAGCATCGCCGTCAATGGTCTTCAAGGCCCGCGCAATCATCTGGTCAGGCACCCGTTTCAACTTCAGTCCCTGCCTGATCTTTTGCCGGCCCCACTTCTTGATGCGGAATTTTCCGGAAACGTAAGCGGCAGCGAAACGGGCCTCGTTCAGGAAGTTCGTTTCGATCAG
This sequence comes from Pedobacter yulinensis, assembly GCF_003029735.1. Taxonomy (GTDB): domain Bacteria; phylum Bacteroidota; class Bacteroidia; order Sphingobacteriales; family Sphingobacteriaceae; genus Pedobacter; species Pedobacter yulinensis. Next base: position 114,237 of record NZ_KZ686269.1, on the reverse strand, counting down.
CGTGGCGATGGCCTGCTCCACTTCCCGGCTGTGCAATCCCCAGCTGTACAGTTTATCGCGCACCTCCTGCTGGGAACGCTCCTGGTAAGCACAATAGGCTTCGGCCTTGGCCAGCCCGGTCTTCAGGTCATAGATTACCCGTTTTTGCTCCATACTTACAAAGATAGAGCTTTTGCCTGCCAGCCCAACAAGCAGCAGGCCTGCCCGCTGATTTCATTTTGCGTGGGCACAACCTGCAGCATCATTTCGAAACATTTACAGGAAATTATATAACTGTGCCAGCCAACCGCCGTTTAACTTTGTCTAATGATGATCAGATGAATATGAAAAATTTTTGGTTCCTCCTGCTTCTTCCTTTCCTTTGGCATGTGCAAACTGCCCCTGCCCAGAAACCGGTCAGAAATGCGGTATACGCCTGCCCCATGCACCCCGAAGTGCGGTCAGGCAAACCAGGCAAGTGCCCTACATGCCGCATGAACCTGGAACGGGTGAAAACACCGCAAGCACGGGCCAAGGCGACCAGGAAGCCTCCACGACCAGCCAGTTATGCCTGCCCCATGCATGCCGAAGTACAGTCAGTCAAACCTGGAAAATGCCCCAAATGCGGCATGGACCTGGCAAAGGCAAAAATCTCGCAAGAGCCCGCCCAGCATGTCAAGAAATCTTCCGCAGCAGCCGGCTACACCTGCCCCATGCACCCCGAAGTGCAATCGGACAAAGCCGGTAAATGTCCCAAATGCGGCATGAACCTCGAAAGAACAACGACCCGACCAGCAGCGGCAATGCCCCTGCAGTGGGACCGCGGCCATAACGACAGTTACCGCACTTTTACCAACTTCGCCGGACCGGTGGCAAGACCTACGCCCGATATCCATGCCCCGGCCCTCTTTCCCATAGCCAACCGTGAGGAAAACGTGGCCCTCAAAAACATCGCTGCGGCCACTGCCCGGCAAAATTTTCCTGCCACCCGCAGCGAATCGCGCACAGTGCGTTATGACCTGTATGTAAATGACACCGCGGTAAACTTTACAGGAAAAAAACGCATGGCCATAGCTGTTAATGGCAGCATACCGGCGCCGACGCTCGTTTTCACCGTAGGCGACACCGCGCTGATTTATGTACATAACCAGGGGGCTGAGCCCACCGCCGTGCACTGGCACGGGGTATTCTTGCCCAACCGTATGGACGGCGTTCCCTACCTGACCCAAATGCCCATACCGCCAAAGACCACATATATCTACAAATTTCCCGTGGTCCAGGACGGCACCTACTGGTACCACAGCCATTTTTCGCTGCAGGAACAGGTGGGCCTTTATGGGGCGCTGATTTTTAACAAACGCAGCGAGCCTGACATCCCGACACTGCCCCTGGTGCTGAGCGACTGGACAGACATGCACCCCATGGAGGTTGACCGCAGCCTGCACACAGCCAACGATTGGTTCGCCATTAAAAAGAAAGCCACGCAAAGTTACAGCGAAGCCATATCGGCCGGCCGGCTGGGAACAAAACTGGCCAACGAGTGGAAGCGCATGGCGGCTATGGATGTGAGTGATGTATTTTATGAGCGCTTTCTCGTAAACGGAAAACCGGCCATCGACTACCGGCAGTTCAGGGCGGGCGACCGCGTCAGGCTGCGCGTGGTGAACGGCAGCGCATCTACCTATTTCTGGCTCACCTGGGCCGGCGGAAAGATCACCGTTGTGGCCAATGACGGAAACGATGTGGAACCAGTCGAAGTGGACCGCCTCATTGTAAGTGTGTCAGAAACCTACGACGTGCTGGTTACGCTTCCTGACGACAAACAATATGAATTCCTGGTCACCCCCGAAGACCGCACGAAATATGCTTCTGCCTGGCTGGGCAATGGGCAAAAAGTGCCGGCAGCGAAATTACCGCGCCTGGAATATTTCGAGGGCATGAAAATGATGAACAGCATGATGAAACTCAATGGCGATATGAAGCCAATGGGCATGCAGATGTCGCTTCAGAAAATGGATATGAACGCAGTCATGTATACCGAGCTGAAGAATAGAGAGACAGAGAGTCATCCGGCGGAAGCCGAAACCCATAACGGACACGTACAGACAGCGAATGACGGGCTGCGCTATACCTGTCCCATGCACCCGGAAGTAAAGGATAACAAACCAGGCGATTGCCCCAAATGCGGCATGAAGCTGGTGGCTGCTGCCGGCAAAACTGCCGCACATGGCGCGGGTACCGGCCCCGTTACGCTGAACTATGACATGCTGCGCTCACCCGAAGCAACCACACTGCCTGCGGGCCCATGGCGTACATTAAAATTTGAACTGACCGGCAACATGAACAGGTATGTCTGGACGCTCGACAACAAGACGGTATCTGAATCAGACAAGATCCTCATCCGCAGCGGCGAAAACCTGCGTATCGTGTTATACAACAACTCCATGATGCGGCACCCTATGCACCTGCACGGTCACGACTTCAGGGTGGTCAATAAGCACGGCGAACACGCGCCGCTGAAAAACGTTCTGGACATCATGCCCATGGAAACCGACACCCTTGAATTTCACGCCTCCGAAAGCGGCGACTGGTTTTTCCACTGCCACATCCTGTACCACATGATGAGTGGAATGGGCCGCATTTTCAGTTCCCAGGACAGTATTGCGAACCCCGAGCTGCCCGATAAAGACCACGCCTTGAAAATGTTGTATATGGACGACCGGATGTTCCATTTTACGGCGCAGAACGACTTCGCATCGAACGGCAATGACGGCGAGCTGCAGTATTCGAACACGCGCTGGTCTGTACAGGGCGAATGGCGAATCGGGTACAACGGGAAAAGCGGTTATGAGATCGAATCGCATTTTGGCCGTTACATCGGCAAAATGCAATGGCTGCTCCCTTATATCGGCTTCGACTGGCGCTACCGGAATCACATGGCAGAAGAACGCAGCTGGTTCGGTCAGCGCAGCACTAAAAACGACCGCAAGGTATTCCACGCCGGCTTCCGGTACACCCTGCCCTGGCTGGTCACCTTTGATGCAGCAGTTAACCACACCGGTTACGTGCGCCTGCAGCTGATGCGCGAAGACATCCCCCTCAGCCCCAGGCTTCGTGCAAGCTTCATGATCAACACCGACCGGGAATACATGGCCGGCGGGAAGTACATCCTGAACAAATACCTTGGGCTTTCTGCACACTTTGACAGCGATATGGGCTGGGGCGGCGGACTAACCCTTAGTTACTAGCGGCGGCAGGCCAGGCCGGTTGCGCAGCCGGACCGTCGGACTGCGTGCTGCTGCGCCTCCCCTTTGTCTGGTGAAGCCCTGCTGAGCGTGCCCCCGTCTCCCCGGGACTAACGCCGCGAGGCAGGCGTTCTGGCACATCTCCCCGGTCAGGGGTTTCGACTGTTCTTTTTGTTCGGCCGTTCGGGTTTGTTGCACAGCAAGGGCAAAGCGTGTGATTGTGCGTAATTCTCTTCCCAGCCTTCCCGCCGCAAATAAACCGGCCGGAAAGTTCACATTCTGCTTGCTTCAATGCCGCGGAATCTTATTTTTGAGAATCAAACCAAATACACATGACGAAGCTCATCAGAACGAATGCCGAAAATCCTGAATTCCGTTTTCTCATTGCCCTGCTCGATCAGTACCTGCACCAGCAGGATGGCGACGACCATGCATTTTACTCCCAGTTCAATTCCATTTCCGGAATCAGGCATGTGGTACTGGCTTATGCAGACGACAAGGCAGTAGGCTGCGGGGCGCTCAAGCCTTACGACGAGCAAAGTATCGAAATCAAACGCATGTATGTGCTGCCAGAATACAGGGGCAAAGGCATTGCTACGGCCATGCTGAAAGAGCTGGAAGCCTGGGGACTTGAAGAAGGACGCAGCAAGGCCGTACTGGAAACCGGCAAAAAGCAGCCCGAAGCCATTGCGCTTTACCACAAGGCGGGGTACACCGATATTCCGAATTTTGGCCAGTACGAAGGTGTGGAAAACAGCGTGTGTATGACCAAAGATCTGCAAGAACAGCCGCTTTAGCGGCTGTCTGTCAATGTTCTTTCGAGCTGGCGGCCTGTTCGCTAAGCCATCCGCCTGATTGTCCTGTTTTCCTGCGCGTCAGCACGGCGGCTGTGTGCGCCAGCGTAAGACTGGGCTGGATAAGCTCCTTAAAAAACGGCTTCAAGGTGCCACAGGTCATGAGCCTGTTCGGCAGGTCGGGATTGGCAATTGCGCCGCGCCCCACAGCAACGAGGTCTGCCTGTTCGCCGGCAATGAGCGCATGGGCCAGTTCAGGATCGTGCATGCCGCCATTGGCAATAACCGGCTTTCCGGTCAGCTGCCGGGCTATCCCGTTGGACGAGCGCCCGTCTGTATACAAGCATTCACGTGCCCATTTGCCTCCTTCTGCCGCCAGGTGAAAATAAGCAGCTGGCACATGGCTCAACGCTTTAAACAAAGCTGTAGCCGTTTCGGCACCGCCCGGCCAACGGTAAGTCAGGTCATTCACCTTGCTTTCAGACATGCGAATGCCGATCAGAAATTCTGCCGGTACCGCTGCTTTTATAGCCTCAAAAACTTCGACCAGGAAACGAAGCCGCGAAGCTTCATCGCCGCCGTACGCGTCCTGCCTGCGGTTTGTGTGCGGGGTAATGAACTGGTCAAAAAGGTAACCATTGGCCGCGTGCAGCTCCAAGCCGTCAAATCCGGCGGCAACCGCAAGCCGTGCCGCCGTTACGTAGCCTGCTTTTACTGTTTCGAAGTCTGCCGCATCCATCGCCCTTGGCATGGGGAAAGGGCCGGTTGGTCCGCCAGGCTCGGTAGCACGCAGCCCCACCGGCTGTACGGCAGATGGTGCAACAGTTTCTTCCCGGCATTGCGACAAAGCGCCGGCATGCATCAGCTGGGCAATAAACAAGGTACCGTGCTGCTTTACGGAGGTGGCGATGGCCTTCCAGCCTTCCATTTGTGCCTGGTTGATCAGGCCGGGCTGGTTCTCATCTGCCTGACTGTATGCATCATCAGTATAAATACCTTCGGTTATGATCATGGCGAATCCGCCGGCGGCGAAAGCACTGTAATAGGCCTGCATCTTGCGGCCCGGTACGCCATCTGCGCTGGCACTCCTCCGGGTCATCGGCGCCACCGTAAACCTGTTTTTTAGCGTGAGATTCCCAAGTGTAACGGGACTGAATAGAACTGAGTTTTTCATCCTGGTATAAATTGAAGGTGTTCGTGGGGAGAAGGCAAAATTACATGCAGGGCGGGCCGGGAAATTGTAAATTTCCGCCACCATTGTCACGGATTCTTCAGATATTCTGCAAGATTCAAGCGAATGTCGGATTTGTACTATTTGTTTTCAGCGGCTCCAAATAATTTTGCGGCATACCTATGAAAACCATGAAAAATAAGTGCTCACGAAAAACGCATAACCAGTCCGTTTTGCCGGACAACGGTAATTTCGAGGACAATCATCCCGGAATGAACAGCATAACCACTTTGTAAGCGGCCTTGCTCAATTCCCCCTATTCAACTGAAATTTTTTAGACCCCCGCACAAGAAAGGGCTATTGCATTGGCAATAGCCCGCTTGTGATAACCAGCAAGCGCCAGCTGCTATGGCATGACCTATGAAAACCATCTTTTTTTCCTTACTTCTCCTTGCCGCGGCCATGACCTCCTGCAAGAAAGAACCAACACAGTCTGATTTCGAAGGCCTTTGGACCGTAACCGAAGTCGAATTGTACAACCCGCCTTCAACAACGGCTTACCCATCTGCCGAGGGCGAATACGGCACACTTAACATCAGTTTTCAGAGCGATCGGCAGGCGACCTTGCGGCTGCAGATGTACGACAAAAGCCAGCGCCTTCGTATCGATGAATCTTACCCGGCAACATACACAACCGACCAAGACGGGGACCCGGTTTTCAAGGCAGACGACGGCACGCTGATCGCCGCCATTTTTGATCTGGAAATCGATTTTTACGGCATTCGCGGCGCCCGTATCGCGGCGAAAAAATAAGCATATGCCCGGCCGGCCGTGGAACCGGAAAACGTTGCACACCCGTACAATTTTACACAACCATATGAAAAACAAGTTTAAAACGACCCTTATCCTTTTTACTGCTTTATTGGCCCTGGGCGCCTGTAAAAAGAAAGATCCCGCACCAGACGAAGAAGGCCTGATGCTGAACGAAGAATTCAAGAATGCATCAGATCCTTTCATCCGGCCAAACAGCTACGCGAAGATTCAGGACGGGCAATTGGTCATGACTTACGAAGCTGCTGACGTGGCTATTGTAGACATCGTTGCAAACAAAGACGCATTCAGCGGAACAGACGCGCGGCAAACCGTAGAAGCGTCTTTTCAACATACCGAAGGCCATGCGTACGATCAGGCAAGCCTCTATTTCGCCATTGATGCGAGCCAAAACTTTTATGCGTTTTCAGTTGGCGATAAGGAATTCCGGATCCACGCCAGACGCAACGGGCAGGCACAGAACATCATTGGCTGGACGGCCAGCGCGGCAATTAAAGGCCAGATAAATGAGGTGAATAGACTGCGGATCAGCCTGGCAGAAGAGAAACTCCAGTTTTATATCAACGGAACGCTGGTGGCGAATGTCTCTGCCCCGGGCTGGAAAACGCTTGACAAACTGGGTATCGGCATGGGCAAACTGGGCTCAGCGCCACGCACCGTTTACAAGGTCGATTACATCAAATGCTGGAATAAGTAAAACAAAAGCGCCCTACCTGCCGGCAGGGCGCTTTACATTTTTCCTTCCGGGCATCTAGCCCGGATAATGCTCACAGGCATAGCCGAAAAGCTGCATTTCGCTGATGATGCTCTGACAACAGATGTCATCGCCCTGTACCCGGAGAATGCGGTCGCAGTCTTCCAGGTCGAAATTTACAGCCAGGCTGGGAAACTGCCGCTGCAACAGCAAAACGATCAGTTGTGCCTGTTTTCTTTTCTTTACGTTCGTTTTAAATATTTGGACCATTCGTTTTCATGTATTTTGCCTGACGGCGTACAACGAAGTTCCTGCATCATGCCAGTTACACCGATGAAATTCCCGCGCTTTGCCCGGGTCTTTCACCATCGTACCCTGCTTTACGGGCAGGTTGCCTGTTCGCTTGTAACGGATGACTGCTGTATGCCAGACTCAGCGGTGGCGGGTATTGTCATATCAGCAAGATCGACAGGCACCAGCTGCTTACCAAATTAGCTGGTCTGGCCGGCCAGAACTTCGAAGCAATTATCAAAGTTTAAAAAATTTACATGCCCTTTGGCGGTAACCAGGTACCGTTTGGGTCTGATTGCCTGCGGCTGCAGGCATTGTACAGTGGTCATCTTCGTGCTCATAGGTAATTTTAGGATTGGGAGTGCTTCGGGCAGAAATAAGCGCCCGAAAGCTGAGCGCAAAATTACAGGAGAATGACAAAGTAAAATTGTAAAAATCCGACATCAAAGAGGCCGGGCGCCCTGATATTTCCATGACGGCGCAAAATGTCCTCAAATGTGCGGAATTTGTCCCTAACTGAATCTTTTTTCCCTTATTGACCAGCGACGCAGAAGCTGCCAATTTCGCTTCATGACAATAAAGAAAATGAAAACACAAGCAAAAAGAATCACGGTCATCGGTCTGGGCAATATGGGTGCGGCGATAGCGAGGTTGTACCTGAACAAGGGATACCGGGTAACGGTGTGGAACCGCAGCGCGGAAAAAGCAGTTGCGATGCAGGCTGAAGGTGCCGAAATTGCAGGCAGCCCGGAGGCGGCTGTTGCGGCCAGCCCTGTTACCATCATCTGCGTACACAACTATTCCGCCAGCAATGACGCACTGAGGCACACCGCGGTAGAAGCGGTACTAAACGGGAAAACACTCATCCAGCTCAGCACCGGAAGTCCGCAGGATGCGCGCGATGCCGAAAACTGGCTGGCGCGTTTTGGCGCCGCTTACCTGGATGGCGCGATCCAGGTAGCGCCCGAGCAGATGGCACAGCCTGACACCACCATCCTGTTGTCGGGCCGGGAAGAAACGTTTCAGGCACAAGCAGAACTCCTGGCCGTTCTGGGCGGAGGAAACACATACCTTGGCAACAACATCGGCGCCGCAGCAGCCATGGACCTGGCTACTCTGTCTTATGTTTACGGGGCCTATCTGGGCTTTCTGCAGGGTGTTCTGTTCGTGGATTCGGAACAATTGGACCTCGATGTTTACGGAAAAACGGTTGCCCGGATGTCAGCCAGTTTCGGGCAGTTCCTGCAGCACCAGGGCAAGGCTATAGCCAGGCAGCAGTTTGAGGTCACGCAAAGCCCGATGTCTATTTCGCTGGAAGCGATAGACCGCATCGTAGATGCGGCAAAAACGGCCGGTTTGCATGCCGCCCTTCCCGAACTGATAGCAGGCCTGCTTCATAAGGCCACCGCTGCCGGTTATGGGAACGAGGAACTGGCCGCGCTGATCAAAGTGCTGCGCTAGCCGGGCAAAGCGGGCTGCAGCTGGGACCGGTTCCTTGCAGGTCAGAAGGCCACCTGAACAATAAAGCCGCATTCCAGGCCGGGATGCGGTTTTGTTGTTTATAGCCAGGTCTGGCAGACGCTTGTTTGACACTCAATACCTCTTATAGGTATAGCAGAATTCCTGCAACCGGCTATCTGGGCCCCGCGCTTTTCCGCAATTGCGATATTTCTTTTATCTTTCGATCCCGTTTAACTGTCAAACGCCAAGGAACTGCATGAAAATACTCCTTATCGAAGATGAGCCCGGTCTGGTTTCGGTCGTTGTACGCGGCCTGACAGAACTTGGTTTCGAGATCAGCGTTGCTGCCGACGGCCTTACGGGTCTGGATATGGCTTTGAAGCACCGGTTTGACCTCATCATACTCGACCTGATGCTTCCCGGCATGAACGGTATTGCCGTTTGTAAAGAGATTCGCAGTCAAAACACGCAGGTAGGCATCCTGATGTTGACGGCACTCGGAACAACCGAGAACATTGTAACCGGACTTGATGCCGGCGCCGATGATTACCTGGTAAAACCGTTTAAGTTTACAGAACTTGAAGCACGCATCCGCAGCCTGAGCAGGCGGCTTTCAGGCACGCAAAAGCCTGGCAGCAAACTGGCGCTTGCCGGACTTGAGATTGACCTGGAATCAAAGACCGCGCGCAGGAATGGCAAAGCGATCGCACTGACCGCCACCGAATATCGGCTGCTGGAGTATTTCATGACCAATCAAAACAAAGTTTTAAGCCGCATCGAGATCCTGGAAAATGTCTGGGACATCGATTTCAACATGGGTACGAATGTGGTTGATGTATACATTAATTACCTGCGCAAGAAGATAGACAATGGTTATCCCGTTAAACTGATCCATACGGTTTTTGGCATGGGTTACATTTTTAAGGAGGAGAAGCCCGATGACGTTTAAGACCAAGGTTACCCTGCTCTTTTTTTCGATGGCCGCCGCCGGACTAGTGGTACTTAACGCCGCCATTTTTTATTTTGTTTCGCAGTTTAACTTCGAAGATTTTTTCAAGCGCCTGGAAGCGCGTGTCAACATCTCGGCCGAACTGCGCGTGTCGCCAGATGAACGCTCTGCCGTTACCAAAGAAGTCAGGAACAAATACCTCGAAAAACTCGAAGATGAAAAAGACTACCTCATTAAACTGGAGCCCGACGGCAGCTTGCCTGAGACCAAACCCCTGCAGCTTCCCGATGTGTTTTTTAATGCCATTCTGAAGAACAACCGCGCCCGGCATGTCGAGGATAACCGTTTTTACTGTGGGGGCCTGTTCAAAAAGGGGAATGAAAAGTATATTGTTATTGTCGGCGCTTCAGATCCTTATGGGTATAAAGAGATCGAAGAGCTGCGCAAGATCCTGATCATTGGTTTCATCATCTCGCTTGCACTGGTCTACGTCATTGCCCAGCTCTTTTCCTATTACACGATCAATCCGCTCAGAAACATGATTAAGGGTGTGCGCAACATTACTGCAAATAATTTGCACATGCGCCTTGAAGAGAAAAAAGGAAAAGATGAGATTTCAGAGCTGACACAGACGTTCAACAACATGCTGATCCGGTTGGAAACCGCTTTCGAAACGCAGAACAACTTTGTCAGCAATGCCTCGCACGAGCTGCGTACGCCACTGACCATCATTACCAGCGAGACCGAACTGCTGCTGGCGCGTAAAGACCTGCCCGAGGCTGCGCGACTGTCGGCGACGAACATTTTAAATGAAGCAGAGAAACTCAAACACATCCTGACCAGCCTGCTCGGGCTGGCACAAACCGGGTTTGACGGCAAAAAACAGAACTGGCAGAAAATCCGGATCGATGAATTGCTCTGGCAGGTCATTGACCACGCCAAAAAAATCGCGCCCGAGAGCCAGATCCAGGTTAATGCTGAGCAAATGCCCGAAGATGAGAACCGCCTGTATACCGAGGGCAACGTGAACCTGCTGCAGCTTGCACTGAGCAATATCGTTCTGAACGCCTGCAAATATTCGAATTATGCCGAGGTCAGCATCAGCATTACAGAGCGCAACAACTGGATCAGCGTAACAGTTGCCGACAAGGGCATCGGTATACCTGCGGGCGAGCAGCAATTCATTTTTGATCCCTTTTTCCGTGCCTCGAACACCAACAAATTTGAGGGGTATGGCATCGGGCTGCCGCTTACACTGAACATCATCCGCCTGCACAAGGGCTCGATCGGCATCAGTTCGGAAGAAAATATGGGTACCGAAATACAAATCATGCTGCCCCGCGCCAGGTAACGGCTGTCTGGCCTGGCCATCTTTTTAATACTTTTCTTAGAACTCCCGGGGTGTGGAGGGCCACGATCCGTTGAAACCCGGAAAAACTGCATGGCAGCCTGTATTTCAGGTTTCGCAATTCTAATCGGATTCTAAACACCTCCTTAACCGCTTCTAATAAGTAGGGACTACTCTTGTATAAACAAATCAATGTTTCACTTAAAACAGTTTTGATTATGCAAACCGTACTCATTCCAACCGACTTCAACAAAGCAGCGCTCGACTGTATTCCGAATATATGCCATCAGTTTCCGGCGCAGCGCCTGCGTTTCGTATTCGTTCACCTTTTCAAATTGTCAGACTCGATCAGCGACCTGCTTATGTTGTCGCGACGCAGCCGCGAGTATGATTATGTGAGCGACAACTTTCACGAGGAACTGATTGCCCTGCAGCAGCAATTTCTGCAAATCGACAGCGTGCGGATCGAATTTTTTTATGGGAACACCATGAGCATGTTCCGCGATTTCCTCGAAACACAACAGATCACGCACGTCCTGGATCCCTCCTGCTGCCGCATGAGCCGCCTGAACCGCTCAAGCATTGACCCCGCGCCCTTGCTGGCCCGTTGCGGTTTGCCACTGGTTAGCCTGGTAGACATGCCGGCAGCCACTACCGGAACATTCGAGATCAATAAAGAACAATTAGCTGAAGCCATCTAAAATGAAAAGCCATGTTACTTAAAGAAAATATTCCCGTCAAATACATCTTTGGCAAGATCCGCACCGAGATCATCATGGTCACCATTTACGCGGTACTGATTGCCATTGTTTACAACAATTTTCACTTTACCCGCATTTCCATTCCGATAGCGGTACCTACGATCCTCGGTACGGTGATCTCGCTGCTGCTTGCGTTCAAATCAAACCAGGCCTACGACCGCTGGTGGGAAGCAAGAACGATCTGGGGCGCCATCGTGAACGATTCACGCAGCCTGACCCGTCAGCTGCTTACCTTCATTGACACGCGCGGCGATGAAGAGCAAAAACGACTTTTCTGCCAGCGAATGGCCAAAAGGCAGATTGCCTGGTGTTACGCGCTGAGCAGGCACCTGCGTGGCGAAGACCCGATGCAGGGATTGGGCAGGCACATTTGCCAGGAAGACATTGACCATGTAAAACAATACCGCAATGTACCCGTCGGCCTGCTCGAGCTGCATGGCGCCGACCTCAGGAATGCATACAAGCTCGGCTGGATCAATGAATACCAGCAGGTAGAACTTGACCGGACCTTAACACGCTTTTCAAATCAGATGGGCGGCTGCGAACGGATCAAAAACACGGTCTTCCCGGTCACCTACAGCATTTATATACATTTTTCACTGATCCTGTTTATTACCCTCCTGCCCTTTGGCCTGATCGAATTTTTCGGCCTGGCAGAGATCCCGGTGGTCATTGCCATCGGCTGCAGCTTTTTCCTGATCGAAAAAATGGCCATCCACCTGCAAGACCCGTTTGAGAACAAGCCTACAGATACGCCCACTACAACGATTTCGCAAACCATTGAGCGCGATATCTGCCAGATGCTGAAGGAGAACAACATGAACACTTCGCCTCAGGCCTCCGGTTTGCAAAAGCAGTCAAAGGTCTTTTACATCATGTAAGCCAAGACCGTCCTGATCTTGTCCCGGTACCAGTTGTGATTCTTCCTCGTTCCAGATTCGCAGCAGGACCGGGACTTTTTTATTTAGGCTGGCTGATCCAGTTGGCCAGGTCAATAACCAGTGCCGCATCTACGTTCGCTGCCGTCTGGTATTGCGCCATCGTTCCTTTGGCGGCCTGGCTGCTAAACAAATGGTTCAGCGTGGGATATAGTTTCAGGGTCGCGTTCTTCTTTTTACCAAGCGTATTTTCCCATATTTTGTAGTCTGTTTCAGTGACCTGGAAATCGTTTCCACCCTGGATAACCAGGATGCGCTGCTTCAGGTTCTTCGCAAGGGCCACCTGGTCATAACTGTTCAGGTCTGCCCAATATGCGGCGGGCAGTCCAAGAATAGCAGAATCTGCTTTCATGGTGCCGATCTTGCTGATGCGGCTGCGCTCAACCTCTGTAAGCGCCTTTTGCAAACCCGCTTTGGCCTCTGCCGTTGTATCCTTAACCAATGAAAAAGCGTAGCGGTTCTGATCAGCAATGACGTCGGTCAGCTTGCGCGCAGGAGCGGCAGCCAGCACCAGGCCTTTCAGGTCGGGCACGAGCGTTGCTATACGCGGGGCCAGCATGCCGCCAAGACTGTGTCCCAGCAGGTATAACTGTTTAGGGTCAGCGCCTGCCACACCCCTGGCCATGGTCAGTGCCGCAACTGCATCGTCGAGCACTTCTTCTTTTACGGTAAACGCACCGCCAAATTCGTTCTGGTAAATAAGCGTGCGTTTTACATACCTGACGCTGCCGATTCCCTTGCTTGCCAGGCCCGCTGCCAGGTCTTTAAAGGGCTTGTTCGCACCAACGGTCTCGTCCATATCGCCCGGCCCGCTGCCATGTACCATGACGACCATTGGGAAACGTGTGCGGTTTTTTGGTGTTGTAATGACTGCAGCAAGCTGGTGCCCCGGCGTCTGGATGTAAACCTGCTGCTCCTTATAACTCGCCGTATCGGCATACGCCGGAAGTTTATAAGCCGCCGAAGCTGATTTTGGCTGCAAAAACAGCCCGACAATTTTATTGGTCTTGTTAAAAACAACAAGGAAATTCTGTTCGCCCTTTTCAAATTTTCCGTTAACGGTAACCACGAAATACTCATCCTGCGCCCGGCTTTGCACCGCATCGAGCGATTCGGCCTTGCCCATCTCGGCCGCCATACGCGTCCACAACTCTTTCAGATTGGCCTCGGTAAGTTTCGTCTTGACACTTTCATCAAACGCGGCATGTGCCTCCTGGAATTTTTCTTCACGCATGCGATCGAAAAATTCATTGGCGCTGTTAAACAGGGTAATGACGCTTTGCGCGAAAGAGACGCTTGTCAGGCATAAACAGACAAACGTCAGCAGGAAATACTTCTTCATTAAAAACTTGTTGGTTGGAACGTTAAAGTTAACAGGTTTTGCCGGAAATTGAAACATAAACTAAACTGTTAGTAACACCCTGCTGGCTCTCATGCAAAAAATTAGCGCCTAGAAAAGCTCCAACGCTGCCCATCAGCCGGCAATTGCCATGATATTGTCAAACCCCCATATTTTTTATTTTTTTCCGGGCACTGAAAACAAACCTGTCATTTGCGGTGTATTTAGTGTATAACTTTCAGATATTTATGCAAAGCATCCTACTTACGAACATCGAAGAAAAAGAAATCGCCTCCATCCAGTTTCCTGGTCTTGACCTGCTGACCGACAGACGGGCAGATAGTCTTCCAGGTCTTTCAGAAGGAAATGACAGCCGGATGGGCGATAAACTTTCAAAAACCCGCCCCAACAGCACGCTTAGGGCCATTCTAAGGAAAACTAATTTATTATAAAAAGGAACCGCCGGAAACGGCGGTTTTTTTTTGTCGCGTTTTTTGCGTTGCCGCAGCTTCAGTTTCTTCACCTCAGCCAACCATCCAGGGAAAAAAATATCGCAACAAAATTGCATTTAAAGATTATTAAATGCAATTTTGTTGCGCAATGCTACGGAACCATTATCATAGACCACCTCTTCTCCGGCAGTCGGCAGCCATCTTCGTGCTGCTGCTGCTGGCAGCAACCTGGGGTGTCCGTGCATTTCACCACCATGCTGCGCAGCCGAAAAAAGATGCCACCGAAAGCTACGCCGCCTCTGAAGCCTGCCCCCTGTGCGATTACCTGGCCCACCAGGCAGCAGACGGTTTCGACGTGCCGCCGGCTTTGAAGGTCGCGTACTTCCAGGCTCCCGTTTCAACAACGCCTCAATTCATTTTTGCCGGTCCGCCTGCGGCCGAAGTGCAGGCTTTTACCAACAAGGGTCCACCCCTGTCTTAAGTCTTCCGCTTAACTCTTTTTTGCCCGCCGCCGTTGCCTGCGCCTGGCTAATCCTTTTATTTTTTTATTGATGAAGTATTTCTTAATGCTGCTCCTGTGGGCGCTGTCTCTGCATTGTTTTGCGCAGATCCAGGTTTCGGGACAGGTCTCTGATGAAGATGGCGCGCCGCTGGCCGGCGTCGATGTGACTGCCGGCAATGTAAAAACGCGCACTGACCAGGCAGGCCGGTTCAGTTTTATTGCTCCAGGTAAAGACCGCCGGGAAGTGGTCCTTTCCAAACGCGGTTTTCAAACCTACCGTCAGATCCTCGCTGCTGCCGATGCACCGCTTTACCTGCGGATTATCTTGCTGCCCGCAGAGCGACAGCTGCAGGAGGTACAGGTACTGGGCGACCGCGATGCGCGGCTTCGGGAACAGCCGCTGAGCGTGCGTGCCGTAGATGCGACCTTTATTCGCCGCAACCTGGGCGGCAGCATGATGAAAACGCTCGAGCGCCTGCCCGGCGTTAAAACGATCGGCATTGGCTCGGGCCAGTCTAAGCCGCTCATCCGCGGTTTGGGTTTTAACCGCGTTGTCGTTGTCGACAAGGGTGTAAAACACGAGGGGCAGCAGTGGGGCGCGGACCACGGACTCGAAATAGACCAGTTTGCTGCCGGCCGCATCGAAATTGTTAAGGGACCTGCATCATTTCTTTACGGCTCTGACGCCATCGGCGGGACTATACGTATCGAGCCGCCGGCAGCGCCGGCTGCAGACGGCCTGGCCGGTACGTTTACCGGCCTTGCAAAAAGCAATAACCAGCTTATCGGCGGTTCACTGCAAACAGCGCTCCGACACGACAAGTGGTTTGCAGACGGGCGCTTCAGTTACCAGGACTACGGCGATTACCGCGTACCGGCCACGCAGGTCAATGTATACAACTATCCCGTAGCGCTGCACCGGCATCAGCTCAGAAATACAGCCGGCAAGGAACGTGCTGTGCACCTGACTGCAGGCTACCTGGACAGCACCTTCCGCTCCGTTTTTTTCCTCAGCAATACCTGGAACAAGAGTGGCTTTTTTGCCAACGCACATGGACTGGAACCCCGCCGTGTCGACGCGGCTATGCATGACGCGAGGTCGCATGACATACTCCTGCCTGCCCAGCAGGTTAACCACTTTAAACTGCTAAACCGCAGCAGCTGGCAAACAGGCAACCAGCTGTTTGAGGCCGAGCTCGGCTTCCAGCGAAATTTCAGGCAGGAGCACAGTGATTATGTAAACCACGGCTACATGCCGGCAATTTATCCCCGGGAACTCGCTATTCCTTCCGATCTTGAACGGCAGTTTGATAAACAGGTTTACTCCCTGAACTTCCGGAATACCCTGGCTTTTGAGCGGCACCGGCTAACCATCGGGATCAATACCGAGCGTCAGCTAAACAGCATTGGTGGCTGGAGTTTCCTGGTGCCGGCGTTCCGCCAGTTCAGCGCCGGCGCCTTCGCCGTAGACAATTACCAGATCACAGGGCAGTTGCTGCTGCAAACGGCACTTCGTTATGACCACGTTAATTTCAGGAGTTTCGGGTACAGCGACTGGTTTGCCACACCGGTGGGCAGTGAATCGCTGAACTTGCAGCGGGCAGCCGCGCTGGGCCGGAAATTCAACAGCCTGACCTGGTCTGCAGGACTGAGTTACAGCCCCATGCCCTTCTTTGCGCGCCTCAATGTAGGCCGCAGTTTTCGCGTGCCCATTGCCAAAGAGCTCGCGGCAAATGGCGTAAATTACCACTATTTCAGTTACGAGCGCGGCAATTCGCAGCTGGATCCTGAACAGTCTTACCAGGCCGATGCCGGACTGGGCTGGAAAAACTCGGTATGGGACATTACGCTGAGCCCCTATCTCAACTACTTCTCCAATTACATCTACCTGAACCCTACCGCAGACCACGATTACAGCTATGGTGCCGGTAACCAGGTGTTCGCCTACACGCAAAGCCGGGTACTTCGTTACGGCCTGGAGCTTGAATTAAGCCGCAAGATTGGCGGGGGCCGCAGCATCGAAGTGCTGGGCGAATACCTCCATGCCCGCCAGCTTTCGGGAAGCAAAAAAGGATTTTCACTGCCTTTTTCGCCACCGCCTTCTGTCCTTTTTTCGCTGACGCAGGAATTTAACAATGGCAACTGGCTGCGCGATGCGTTCGTTTCGGCAGATTACCGGCTTACCGCTGCGCAAAACAACATCGTTCCGCCCGAGCGGAAAACGCCTGGCTCTGCGGTAGCTGATCTGCGTGCCGGGGCCACCATACTTGCCGGTAAACAGCCCATTGGCCTAAACCTTCAGTTCAGGAATGTTTTCGACACGAAATATTTCATGCACACCAGTTTTTACCGGTTGATCGACCTGCCGGAAATGGGCCGGGATGTCGTGCTGAGCATCAGTATTCCTTTTCATCATCAACATAAAAAGAACCCATAACATGAAAAACATGCGACTGATTGCCCTCTGCCTGCTGGCGGTTTGGATGGGCGCCTGCAAAAAAGAAAGAAACGGGGACCCCGCAAAACCTCTTGTTAACGGTATTGAAATTGGCAGCGGCAATGAAAAAAAGGCCTATATCGGCAAGGATTTTCATTTCGAGGCAGACGTGACCGCAGCAACCAGGATTGCCGCAACCGGCATCTCCATTACACAAAAGCCCGGCACGCCGTACACCGCTTCCTGGAAACTCGAACTCGAGTGGCCTGAATTTAAAGGTGCCAAAAACACAACCGTTCACAAGCATTTCAGTATACCCACCACGGCGCCTGCGGGTGTTTACAACTTTGCCTTCTTTGTGCGGGATGAAAATGGCAGCGAAACGCTGGTAACGGCAGACCTGAGCATCACCGATCCGGCAGACCTGGCGGTACAGCCTGAGATCAACCTGGTGCGGGGGCCCGCTGCCGACCAGCTGTTCAGAACAGGTGAGCCGATCGGGCTGGAATTACAGATTTCCGGCTTACAGGACGATGGCTCCTTTCTCGCCTTGCTGATCTCCGAAACAGCAAACCATTATCCCGAGACGGTTGGCCAGGCCGACCTGGCAAAATCCATCGTGCTGAGTGATGTATCGCATGCCCGTTTACCAAAGAACGCCGTTCTGCCGGTTTCGGCGACGCTGGTAACCGGTGCCGGGACAGACAACAAGCGGCCTGCCGGAAATCCACTGACCGGTGCGCGGGCCTGGCAAAACGGCCGTTACAGCCTCGTGCTGCTGTACCACAATACAACTCATGGCGTACACGCCTATAAAAGCGTACCTATTCGCATTGCATTATAACACCATACACATGAACACAGCAAGTAAAATCATGACTGCCCTCGCCTGCCTGGTGCTGGCCGGCTGCAGCAAAGACGAAACACCGGTCGATACGACCTATCCCGTCATTGACCTGGCCTTTCAGGGTGCATCTCCCCAACAGTGCGGCACATTCAGCCGTGGCCAGAAAATCAGCTTTAAAGCAAGGTTCTCAGACAATGTGGCCCTCGGCTCGTACAGTGTAGACGTGCACCACAATTTTGACCACCACAGCCACAGCACCGAGGTGAGCGATTGTGCACTTGCTCCGGTCAAAGTGCCTGTAAAACCCTATCTGCTCATCCGGAATTTTCCCATTGCCGGTAACCCGGCCGCTTACGAAGCAGTGACGGAGTTCGACATTCCGGCCGATGCGGACCCGGGAGACTACCACTTCCTGATTCGGCTGACCGACCGCGAAGGCTGGCAAACACTAAAAGGCATCAGTATAAAAATCAATTAAAATCCATACCATGTTCCAAAAACACAACCTGAAAAAAATCGCGCTGCTGGCACTGCTGTCGGCCAGCTTTGCTGCCTGTAAAAAAGACGCGCCAGACCCCGACGATCACGACCATGATGATCATGGGAAAGAGTTTAAATACGTGCGTGTGCTCGTCGCAGATGAAAACAGCACGAAAATCACCCAGATTGATCCGGCTGCCGGCGCCTTGAGCAGCTTTGACGGAAAATTCCCGCTTGCCAGCCTTTATGCCACGGCTTCGGGTCGCTATGCGGCTGTACTTTACGGCGCAAACAACCTCGTCGAGGTCTTCGATACCGGCCTGCAGTCGCATGAAGATCATGTTGATGTAGCCAACAATCCGAAATGGGCAGCCATTACCGCATCAGGCATCAGACCTACGCACTTTAAAAGTGATGGCGCAGAGTCGCTCATTTTTAACGATGGCGAAGGTACACTGAGCGTGGCCAGCGAAGCAGATTTTAATACGCCAGGCGCCAGGTTCAGCACCATCAACGCCGGACTTACACCCCACCATGGTGCCATGGCGCAATTTACCAACGGCACCTATGCCGTGACCAAATCGGCGGCGGCAGGTGCATCGCCCACACGGGTCATCGTGATCAGTAAAAGCGGGGCCCAGGTTCATGCATCGACCCTTGAGACCGGCGCGATTCACGGCAACGCAACAGACGGTTCAAACGCAGTTTTCGGCGCCTTCACCAATTCGTCTAACACCGCAGGCGGTGCGCTTGTGGTACGCCAGACAGGCGAACAACGGCTCATTCCTAACCCTGATGGTTTTGGCGCCTTTCGCCTGGGAACCATCCTCTATGCGAAGGCGGCAAAAAAATTCATTGGCTATGCAGCCAACAAGGGTGCTTATCTGATCGATCTGGTGAACAACAGGATGTCGGCCATTTATACCGGCACCGACGCGATACAGTGCAAAACCGACTATGCAGGAAGAAACCTGCTGGTCCTGACACTCGACGGAAAACTGCGCATTTATGACCTCGCAACCGGCACACTGAAGAAAGAAGGCCAGGCCATAACCGCAACCCCGGCCGCGGATACCTACAAACCAGTTCTCGAAGCAACCGGCCGGTTTGCCTACGTTGCTGTGCCTTCGACAGGCGAAGTACACCAGATCAACCTGGAAAATTTCGAAACGACAAAACATAAGGTGAGCGCGCGTCCTGTCAGGCTTGCTGTGCTCGGTTTCGAGAGCAGCGAATCGCATGATCACTAGGCCTGCAGGCCGCCTTAAGGTCATGCTTAATCCGCAAGCGCGAATGGCAGCAACTGCAACCTTCATCATCATTTAACACGCTGTTTACAGCTGCCACGTAGCTTTGCAGCGTAATATTTGGTTAGTATTATAGTTTGGTTAGTTACTAAAGCGCCCGGGTGGATGTCCGGGCGCTTTTCTTTTGCGTAAGCCGGGCTAAGCCGGGGAACGAGGGCTGAAACCTTTGTAAAACCTGGCCGTTCCTGTCAGAGGATGCAGGCAGGCAATGGCCGGAACTTAGCTGCGCTGTTGAAGTTCAGGCCGCCACCACAGTTCGCTACCATCGATGTAGCTGATGCAGATCTGCTGCACCCTGGCCACGTCTGTTCGCACGGCGATCCACAGTTTCCAGGGTACTTCTGCCGCTACCGAAACCACGAAACACACTTGTTCTCCCCAGCTGCCGCAATCAATTGTCTCGGTTCCCGCTACGCGCAATGTAACCCACCTGAAATCTCCGGGCAGGTATGAATACGACTCGTGTGCCAGGAATCTGCCGGAGAAACCCAGTTCCAGCGGACAGGCAGCAACGAGCAACCCCCAGAGGTGCCAGTCAAAAAAAGGTTCCTCCAGTTCAATGCTGAAATTCCCGGAAAGCCTTTCCAAAGGTGCGCCGCCGCCAATTACATACATTTTTTTGCCCCGTACCCAGTTGCTTTCGTAATGCAGATCGGTATGCAGGGCCTCGCCCCTGTTGCCGATCTGCAGGCTGAGGTGCTGCATGGTGTTGCGGTTCACGGTTTCGACCTGCAGGGTCTCCTGTCCGTTGCTGTAAAGAATCCGCTGTTCGCGTTTCAGAATTTCGATGTCGCCCTGACTGTTAATGGATACTTCATCGTACCACATTCCGCGGGGTGTAACCCTGCCGTCCGGCCAGGCGGCCGTCATGCTCCAGGTGTTTTGATAGGCGGGTATCCGCGTGCCGTCGAGGACACCGCTGCCAGGTTTGATTAAGAGTGGTTCCATTGTTTATAATTTGACGCAGGTTGGTCATGCTATATGCCGGATGGACGGCTGCGCAGTTTGTCACAGACCCGTATAGACCTGGATTAAATGCCCGGGATCGGTTGAAGCCCTGTTAACTAAATTTCTCCACAGCGCACAACATTATCCCGCCTGCCCCTTGTCAAGCGGAAGCAGGAAAGTAAATGTCGAACCTTTTCCCCATTCGCTGTCAACATGGATGGAGCCGTTATGGTGCTGAAGAATTTCGGCACAGAGGTAAAGCCCGATGCCAAAGCCTGAAATGGACCGCGTGTGTTCACCTTCGACCCGGTAAAACCGGTCAAAAATCCGTTTCTGGTCTTCAGGCTTAATGCCTGTACCCTCATCGCTTACACTGACCGCCGCATGCCCGTTAATTGCCTTGCAGCTCAGGGTAATCCTGGTGCCGCGGGGTGCATACTTCACGGCGTTGCTGATCAGGTTATTGATGACCTGCCCGATCTTGTTCTGATCGGCCAGGACAGGAAGCGCATCGCAGGGAATAATTTCCAGCTTATGCTCTCGGGCAATAAAGGTAGATTCGGCCGAGATGCGGTCGAACAGTTCATCGAGGTAGAACCGCTCCAGCTGCAGCTTGATTTTACCCGATTCCAGCCGTGACACATCGAGGAAACCATTGATCAGCGATGTCAGACGGATCATCTGGTGATGCACCTTGGCCAGCATCGTGCCTAGCTGGTCGTCGCCGCGTTCTGCTGCTTTTTTCTCCAGCATCTGCACGTAGGCCCGCGCCGATGTCAGCGGCGTCCGCATTTCATGGCTTACCATCGCGATGAAGTCGTTTTTGCGTAGTTCATCTGTTTTACGTTCAGTTACATCCATCATGGTGCCCGAAAAGTGCGCAGGCATATTCTCTTCTGCCGGAAAATACCGGCCCGATGCCTTAAGCCAACAGGTTTTGTTATCCGAAACCCGCCTGATGGGAAATTCCATATCCAATTCGCGGCCGCCCGAAAGCGCTTCTTCAATGGCTTGCATCATGGCGCTGCGGTAAGGTTCGTCAATTTGCCGCATGGCCATTTTGTAGTTCATGTAGGCGTTTTCGGTATAACCAAACAAGGTCTTCAGCCTGCGTGAGGGTACAAACTGCCGGCTGTCTGCATGCAGGTTCCAGGTTCCCAGGTTTGCAGATTCAATAGACATGTTAAACATGCGCTGCACCTGCAGGGAAGCATTCCGCTCGCTGATTGAAGCGGTTACATCCTGAAGAATCACCAGCAGGGAGCTGAACCGGCCCGTCCCGTCCTTGATCGGGTGATAAATGGAGTTGACCCAGGCCTCGCGCATGCCGCCAGGCTGGTAAAGCCGCACTTTAATTTCGTTGTTTACCCGCGTTTTACCGGTGTGCAGCGAATCGAGCAGCCATTCACCGATCTGCTGCCCATCCAGTTCAGGCCTTGCCTCAAGGTGCGGTTTGCCAATGATCTCGATCGCGCTACGTCCCCAGATTTTCAGTATTTCCTCGTTTGCCAGTTCGGTGACCAGGTTCTCCCCGGTCAGCAAAGCCATTCCGACCGGTGCTTTATCGAAAATGCTTTTGAAGCGTTCTTCACTGTCGGCCAGCAGCCTGTAATATTGTTCCAGTTCATCCCGCGCTTCGACGAGCTTTTCATTGGCTTTCAGCAGTTCGCTGTTGGCCTCGATCAGTTCTTCGTTCGTTGCAAGTTGCTCTTCGTTTGTTGCGGTCAGTTCTTCATTAACGGTCTGCAGTTGCTGTTCGCTGTTTTCCAGCTTAAGCCGTGTTTCAACCACTTCAGTAATGTCCATAACGGTCGCCATGATCGCTTCGACGCGGCCCTCCACATCAAACAGGGGATCGTAGGCAAAATTTACATAGATCTGCTCGAGCTCCCCGTTTCGCCTGATCCCAACTGCGATTTCATCCATGGCAACGCGCTGGCCGTTGTCGAAAATGGAGCTCAGTATGGCTGGAAACGGCTGACCAACCAACTCAGGGAAAACATCCATAATCCGGCTGCCGATCATTTCAGCTGCAGACCTTGACCAGATGCGCAGCATGGGTTCGTTGGCCAGTTCGACCACCAGGTCCCGCCCTTTCAGTACAGTCATACCAATAGGCGCAGCCATGACCATGTTTCGCAGCCGGTTTTCGCTATAGGCGATTTGGCGGCGGGCGCGAATCTGGTCGCTCACTTCATAAGCTACGACCATGATGGAAACACCGCCCGAGGTCTCTTTAATTGCCTGGTACACAAAATTGAAGAAATACTCGCCCAGAACGCCGTTCCTCATGATGAGCGCCTTCGTTTCGTTACCCCGGTAGCTTTCGCCGGTACGCATAACGGTATGCAGAATGTCCAGGAAAGGCTGGCCTTTCAGTTCAGGAAGCCCTTCTGCCAATGGTTTGCCAATCACCGAATCATCCTTGCCCCAGAGCTCCAGGATCAGCGGATTGGCCATCGTAATGGCCAGTTCCGGGCCTTCCAGCAAACCAATAGCCATGGGTGCCTGTGCGACCGCTTCGCGAAACTGCTCGCCGGTATGAACAGTGCGCTGGCTGTGCAATACCTGTTCAGTCACATCTGTAGCCGTGTGCACGATACAGCGCATGGAGCCGTCCGTGTATTTTACCGCCCGGTACTCCATGTCAAAATAACGCGCCTGCAAGTCGCCGTTTGCCAGTTGCCCAGCCTGTATTCTTGTCACCGTATAGGTTTGGCCGGTCTCCCAGACCTGTCGCAGGGTTTCCGTTACGCCCTGGTCTTCGAGTTCGGCAACTGCCAATGCGAGCGGCTTGCCGATCACACCTGCGTCCCGGCCCCACAGCCTGAGCATGGCATCGTTTGCCGTTTCAATGACCAGGTTGGCCGATGTGTAGACTGCCGTACCGGTTTTTGAATGCAGGAGAACGTCCAGAAGGTCATCGCGTGTAAGGGCTCGTTGAGAGGTGTTCATTCTTTGATATTAGCGGTCTAAAGTAGTAAATATTTGGCAGTTGAGCGGCGCTGTGCTTCGTTGCACCAGCCCCCAGGAGCCGTTCAGTGGCTTCAGCTCCCTGCCCCTGCTGCAACCGCCGCGAGCCTGGTTCCGCAGGTAATGGCGGTGCGAGCTGCATGGCCGGACGTGGGGGGGGGACAGAAAACCGACTTTGCACTAACAAGGTACACCGGGAATTGTTGGCTAGAAAATTCAAATAAACGCCCGGCTGCGGTAACCCATGAAAGATAGGAGCGCTGGAGCGCGCTGGCCGCCGTAAATGCACTGCGTAAACAGGCGCGCCGCCAGGAAATGGCATAAAAAAACGGGCGATATTTGTCGCCCGTTCCGCTGATGCCTTTCCGCTAGCTGCTGACCTTATTTACAACAAGATCATCGAAGTAAATGTAACTGGTTTGGCTGGACCCCCAAACGGCAACGTCTTTTCCGCCTCGGAAATTATGAAAGGAGAGGCGGTTAATGAGGCGCTGACTGTTATTGGTTGTCCACCGGATAGACTGATCAAGTACGGTTACGCCATTGATGCGTACCTGTACCCAGCCATCCTTATTTGAACCGGTATTGCTTTTCACATACAGGTGCACGTTGTAGGCGGTACCTTTTGCAAGGCTTCCGCTTGCAGGATACGATTTGTTGAAGGTATCGCCGCAGGGGCCAGCCATGTCACGATGGTATACATAGGGCTGAAAAAATACCCGGCTCCCGGTATTGTACCACATCAGGCGCAGGCTGCCGCCGTTGCCATCGGTCGGTACGTCGCAGCCTGTATTGCCTTCTCCGATCAGGAAACCAAATCCGACTTTGCCGCCTCTGCTCCAGTCAAAATCGCTGTGAAAGCGGATCTTGAAATCGGCTTCATAGGCAGACCCGTCAGATATATCGACTTGCGAGATCAACCCGTTGGAAACTGAATTGGGGGCCAGCGTGGCGCGGGCCCAATTGCCCGAGATCCAGGCACGGCCCTCGTTCCAGCCCTGAAGTGTTGCCCCGCCAAAGTCACTGCTTGCTTCGCTGTAGGTAAAGGTGCCGTCAGGATGCGTGAACCCGGTGTTGATGTAACTTGGCCAGACCTGCGCCGTGCTGCCTGTGTTCTTTTCGTTACCCGCAGGTGCCGCCGCCATTTGCTGGCTTTCCTGTTTGCGGCAGCCGGCCGAGATCAGCGCCAGGATCAAAACGGCGCCGAGGCACCAGCCCGATTGTTTGTTGCTTGTTTTCATTGGTTTATAGTTTAAGTTATAGAATTGGCTGAGGCAGATACAGGCGACCAGCTAACTGGCCGCCCTAAGACTGGATACTTCAGGGTCAGTACGACCAAGATACCTGCAAAACCAACAACTTACAAATAAATTTTAATATAAAATACTGTAAATCAATATGTTAACTACAAAAACAATACGTTTTAAACACAAACAGCAGAAAGTTTAACGTGTTGATTTCTTGCCTGATACAGACATATCGCCTGGCTGTTTCGATACGCTTGGGTGGCACTGAAATCCCGGTGGGTTGGTGCTCCTGTTAACACCTTTTTGTCAGGAACACGCGCATCAGGGCACACTCCCACCGCGTGTACGCTCAAGTAGCAGAAAGGCCGGCAGCCTGGCAGAAACCCGCAAGGGCAATTGCGACAGTTATGCGCCACGTGGCACAAGAAAAAACCCGGCCTGGACCGGGTTTGAGGTTATCTGTTGTTCCACAGGGTGGCATCATTGCCTTTATTCTTGCGCCATTCGTGCCGCCACTTGTGCATATCGATAAAATCGACAAACGGCATGGGTTTTCTGCCGGCTTTGTCCGGTATAGCCGGTACGCCTGCCGCCTGGCTCTGGTACCAATAGGCCACACTGGCCAGGTCCAGGGTGAGCACATTGTTGTGCCCATGTTCAATGCTGAATTTGAGCGCTTTTTCGAAATATACCGGATCGGTGATGTGAAAGCGATACAGGTGCGTACGCCCCAGCCAGCCCGCATCGTTATTCACCCGCGGATAACCAAAGTAAGGATGCGTATATACAGTTTTCGGGCACCATGCAGTATTAAAATAGTCTTCAGTTCCTGTTCCCAGCAGCGTGGGTTTTTCGGCCCCGTCAATATAGAACATGTCATCACCTTCTCCATACCACATCGGCGTAGGTGAATGAACGTAATAGTTAACCCCTACAAAATGACCTTTTCCTTTGATATCTGCAATCAGGTAATTGTCTTTACCTGTGGTGTTGGCGCCGGGCTTGCCCAGTGTGGACCATTCATTTTCGCCGGTTTGTGGTGCTTCGGTCAGTTTGCGGTTGTACCAGGCATGAAAGCGGCCGGTATTGGCGGGCATCTTATCCATTTCTACATAATCTACAAAGTAATAAAAGGCATTGATGTCCTTGCCGGCCTGGTTTTCGATTTCTATTCTCGCTCCGCGTGAAAAAGGCATACTGAAATAACTGACCATGCCCCTGCCCTGCACCGGGCTTGCTGACAAGGGCAATGCCGTATAATCGTAAGACTCTTCCCAGCCCTGGCCAAAAAACGGTCCGATCGGCGAAACTACCGAAGGCTCGTCGTTCCCGTCCCAGTACATGCGTATAATGACATCGTTTCTGCTGAGGTTGTTCGGTTCAGGCGCCATGGTGATCCAGATGTGGTTGATCATGCCGGCACCTTTAACCTCAAAAATGGTTTTGCGCTGCTGGTCGGGAATCTTTATAAAGTCATCATTGCCGCCGCTGCGATCGTGACTGCTCACCCTGCGTGAGCGCATGCCCTGCTGAATCTGCGCCAGGGCCGACAAGTCGTTGTTCAGCACCTGCGCCTCGGCCATCAACCCGGCAGAAAGGCAAAGTGTGAGAAAAAACAAAATTTTTTTTTTCATTGTTGGGGATTTTGGTTTGTGTTCTAAAAATACAAAAAAATGCGTTTCCAAGCTACTTAAATGTTTAAGCAGATTTTTTTTTCTGATCAGGGCACTGCCGATGTCGAAAACATCCAATACATTCAGACAGCCAGCAGACGATATTTGCACCTGATTATGTCAGTATCTAACGAAGACGAAATGAAGGGCATTGCCGCCGCGGCAGCGGCTGTGGCCGAGACGCTCCATGCCATGAAACAATTTGCCCGGGCGGGGATGAGTACCCTCGAACTGGACGCCCACGGCGAAGCGCTGCTCAAAGCACGCGGGGCCAGGTCTGCGCCCAAAGAAACATACGGGTTTCCGGGCGCAACCTGCATCAGCATGAATGAAGAAGTGGCACACGGCCTGCCCGCTGCAGACCGCATCCTGAAAGAAGGTGACCTGATCAACATTGACGTTTCGGCCGAGCTGAACGGGTTCTGGGCCGACAACGGCGGTTCCTTTGTTATTGGCCGCGACCGGAACGGGCATTTGCCGCTGTTGCAGGCCTCCCGTACGATTCTGCTGGCTGCGATTGATCGCATCAGAAGTGGGCAGCGCGTAAATGAGACGGGCCGGTTCATCCAGCAGCACGCCGCAAAACTCGGCTACACAGTTATTCGCAACCTGACCGGTCATGGCATTGGCCGCCGCCTTCACGAAAAGCCCAGCGTTGAAAACTACTACGAACGTCATAACCAGGACCGGTATGCGAAGAATATGGTTGTGGCGGTCGAAACCTTTATCTCCACCCGTTCAACCCTGGCAGAAACCGCTGCCGATGACTGGACCCTGTTGGGCAACCGCGGCGGCTATGTGGCGCAGTTCGAACATACCATTCTCGTTAACCGCGAGCAGCCGCCACTGATCCTCACCGCTGCAAACGGATTTTCTTCCTGGTAATCATATCAATGTAGCAAACCGCAGCGTTATTATAGTAAAAAACCGGCCGGCAAAAGCAAAAAAAAATTCAAACATTCACTGCACGTGTTTGTTCAGCCTATATCCCCGGGGATCGCTACAGGGTGCAATTTGCCCGCTTTACCGGGTTCAGCTCCGTTCTGAAGTTCCTGAAACAGTAAACGATTTATACCGCACGGCCGGTGGCCCTCAATATGCCCGGCTGATCAGACGTCGAAAGCGCATCAACAGATTCTCTGCGCGGTTAACGCTCTCGACGCACTCAACGCTCTTCACGCTCTTCACGCTCTCAACGCTCTTCACGCTCTCAAGGCACTCGTGTTCTTACACACACTCAACGCTCTAAGTTCTTATACGCTGTGTTAACCTGTGGAAAACAGAGACCCTTTTGATGAACTGGCCGGCCAAATTGGTCAGGTTCTTCCAAGCCGGAGTACACGCGTAATGAAACCTTGCATTGAATTATTGATTTAAAAACCTAAAGCACATTACCATGAATTCAATCTCCCTCGAAACATCGATCTGCAGTTACCGAACTGCCCTCAGAAATTATGCGCTCCGGTTTACCCACAATCTCGATGACGCCGAAGATCTCTTGCAGGAGACCATGCTGAAAGCGCTTCGTTATGCCAATTTGTATAAAGAGGGCACCAACCTGAAGGCCTGGCTATATACGATCCTGCGCAATACCTTTATTAATGACTACCGCAGCAAAAGCAAGTGGACGTCAGTAATCGAGGTGAATGAAGACCTCTCTTCCCAGCAGCTGCGAACCAGTGCCAGCAACAACCTGGCTGAGAATAAGTTTATGTCTGGCGACATTCAGACAGCCCTTGGTTCACTTCCTGAAGAATACCGGGTTCCTTTTCTCCGGTATTTTGAGGGTTACAAATACCATGAAATTGCCGAAGAACTGCGTATTCCGATCGGAACCGTAAAAACCCGCATTTTTATGGCCAGGCAGCAGTTAAAAAGCAAATTGCGCATGTACAGCGACACCTACCGGAAAAGAAGCGCCTGAGCAGCCGTCTGCGTCTAGTTTTTAATTTTCATTTTTTTATTTTTTGCGCATGGGGGTATAGCCCCCATGTGTTGTATTAGGATCATAACAGCTTTTAACACACATACCAAAGCCTTATGATTCCAGCACTTTTAATCTGGCTGTACAAAAAATTTATTTGTCCGGCCCTGCTCAGGCGAAACATGACACCGCCAGCGCTTCCCGAATTACCGTTTCTCAAAAAGAGCGTCATGCCGCTCATCTTTTTGATGTTGCTGTGCCCGGTCGTTTCTGCCCAGGACAACATGGCGGTATACCGCGTCATGTACAATGGGTCGCAGATCGGAACCATGCAGGTCGCAAAGACGGTCAGCGGCGACGATCTGCACCTTAAAATGGTGTCTAAGATCAGCACCCGGCTATTATTTAAGATCAATGTCAACACAACTGACCTTTCCCATTTCAGCAAAGGCAGGTTGCTCAGTTCAAGCGTGGTACGCACCGTTAACGGCAAGGAAAAAGCAAATAAAAAGACCTGGTTATGCGGTGGCGGCTACAGAACCATTGCTGACGAAAAGGCCGGTGTACTGCGGTCGCCCATTTCGTATAACATGATGCTGCTCTATTGTAAAGAGCCGGTCAATATTAAACAGGTGTATTCAGACAACCACCAGCAATTTTTAGATATCACCAGGACCGGCCTGCACAGTTACCGCATTAAACTTCCTGACGGCAACTACAATGACTATTATTTTGAAAACGGCGTTTGCAGCCGCGTAGATGTTCACCACAGCATGTACAGCATCCGCATGGAACTTGCCGCTGCCTAATATGGAAAATCAAACGCACGTATTTGTGAGCGGCGCCAGCGGATTCATCGGGCGCAGCCTTTGTCTGGAATTGGCCAAACGCGGTTTTATTGTTCACGCCCTCTGCCGCGACGTTCAGCATCCCTACCTCACCAGGCACGGCAACATCAGGTATTTTAAAGGCGACATGTTAGATAAAGACAGCCTCCTCGTCGCCATGCAGGGATGCGAACAGGCCTATCATACAGCCGCCCTGGCCAAAATGTGGTGCAAAAATCCGGATGACTTTTACCAGGCGAACGTGATCGGCACCAGGAATGTGCTGGAAACAGCCCGGACCGCCGGGATCAGGCGCCTGGTTTACACATCGACCTGCGGCGTGTGGGGCCCGACAGTGAAATACCCGATGAGCGAAAACGACCCGCGGATAGGCGGCTTTCCGATACACTACGAGCGGACAAAACACCTGGCAGAACTGGAAATCAGGAGATTTGCCGGCCAGGGCCTGCCGGAGGTCATTACCGTGAACCCCTCGAGGGTCTTTGGCGAAGGGCCTGTTACAGACAGCAACACAGTCGGAAAAATGATCAGCGGTTACCTGCGTGGCAAATGGCGCCTTATACCCGGGAGCGGCGAACAGGTTGCCAATTACGCTTACCTGGACGATGTGGTTCAGGGTCACCTGGCCGCCATGCGATCAGGGAAAAATGGTGAAAGGTATATCCTGGGTGGTGAGGACATCAGTTTCAACGATTTTTTCGCCAGGCTCAGCGCACTCTCCGGCCATACGCACCGGCTGTTCCGGGTACCGTTGCCGGTTATCAAGGCCTACAGCTGGTTTGAATGGTTCAAAACGAAAATGACCGGACTGCCCCCGGTTTTCCTTCCTGAATTCGCAGACCGGCTAAGCAAAGACCAAAAGTACAGCAGCAGGAAAGCCATCAGGGAGCTGGGCTACCACATCACTCCCTTCTCTGAGGGATTAAAAAATACAATAGAAGACCTTAAAAAACACCAGAAATGATCAGACAAACAGCCATGGTTACCGGGGCAAGCGAAGGCCTGGGTAAATCTTTCGCCTTCGAGCTCGCAGGCCGGGGAATGAACCTCGTGCTCGTAGCCCTTCCGGATACCGGACTGCCTGACCTGTCCCGGTTTATCCGCATCAATTTTAATGTACAGGTTTACGTTTATGAAACCGATCTGACCGTTGCTAAGAACTGCGAAGCCATTTTTGAAGGGCTGTCGGCACTGGGCGTCAGCGTCGACATGCTGATTAACAACGCGGGGCTGGGCAACTGGTCCTGGTTTGCCGACAAGCCGCTCAGTTTTTACAAAACGCAGATCGACCTGAACATTACAGGGACGGTCCTGCTTACCCGGCTGTTCCTGGAGCAGCGGCAGCGCCCGGCTAAAGCCTATCTGCTCAATGTGGGCAGCCTCGGCGGTCAGTTTGTTGTACCAAAAAAACAGGTATATGGCGCAACCAAATCGTTCATCAGTTACTTTACACGGTCGCTGCAGCTCGAGCTTTCGGGCTCCGGTGTGCAGGTAACCCTGCTTAGTCCCGGCGGCATCAATACCAAACCCGAGCTGCTGGTGCTTAACCACAGCCTGAAGGGACTTTCGGCAGCCAGCATCCTCGAACCCGAGACCGTGGCGCGCGAAGCCATTCGGGGCTTGCTGAAAGGCAGGAAAGAGGTGGTGCCCGGCATGCTCAACCGCGTCATGCTGCTGCTGGACCACCTGTTGCCCGGAGGTATAAAGAAACTGATCATCAGGCAAAAACTTAAGGTCATTTTAAAACAACACAACTGATGCAATTTTCATTTTCTACCTACCGGCTATTGACAAGCCTGAGACAGCTTTTCGGCGGGCATTGCAGGATCAGTCATGTTCATGATACGATCGTGGTTTCGCTTCCCGGGAGGAAGCTTAGTTTCAAGGTCGGTGCCGACAGCAGCTGCCTGGTCAGCTGTGGACGCCTGCGCTTCGACATGGAGCTGGAAACCGGGCTGGAGCCTGCGCATACCTGCATGAAACTGTTGGTCAGGCACAAACTGATCGACCCTGAACCACCGGCACTCATTTTCGCTTACTGAACTGAACTGTATGACTACTGCCTGCACACACAGCAGCGGGGCCGGTAAAATCGGCGAAAGCCTGTATCTTTGCGAACCAAGAGCCATCAATACGGTGCAGGACGACGAACAAACCCGCATAGAACAAATCAGGAACGGTCAGAAAAACGTTTTCGACCAGGTGTTCCTGGATTTTTATAAACACCTGCATGCCTACGCCATGAAAATGCTCCGCGATCATGACGCGGCCGAAGAGGCCGTACAAAATGTTTTTTGCCGCATCTGGGAACGCCGCAGCCAGCTGAAAACCGGAGGCTACCTGAAGTCATTCCTGTACCGTTCCGTGCACAACGAATGCCTGAACAGCCTGAAACACCAAAAGGTACGGGAAGCGTTTCAACTGCACCGGGCAGGTGCCGAAGCGGAATCGGCCAGTCTTGACCAGGACCTGCATGCGGCCGAGCTGCAGCGCCACCTGCAAATGGCCATCGAGGCCCTGCCCGAAAAATGCCGTGAGGTCTTTAAACTAAGCCGCCTGGAACAGCTGCGTTACCATGAAATTGCCGCCAGCCTGAACATCTCGGTAAAGACCGTCGAAAACCAGATGGGAAAGGCCCTGCGCGTGCTTCGCGTTAAACTGGCCGACTTTTTACCCCTGATCTTCGCTTTGTTATTTGACCGCTTATGACCATGAAAAATCAACCCATTAATGATGACCTGCTTGTCAAGTACCTGCTCAATGAGGCAGACAGCGAAGAACGCAGCCTGGTAAATGCCTGGTTGCACGAAAATCATGAGCATGCCAAGCAGCTGGAACATGTCAGGATCATCCTGGAAAACAGCCGTCTCCAGACCGACGATACGCTCGATGCCCATGCAGCACTTGCCAGGCTGAACCAGCGTCTGGAACAAAGGGCCGGACAGCGGACAGTTAACCGGCAGCATACCTTTCGCCGTACCCTTCGCATTGCCGCAGCCCTTCTCCTGCTCTGCGGCGGCGCCTGGCTTGCCTATAGCCTGTTCAGCACGGCAGAGGTGCGCATCAGCACGACCGCACAAATTCAAAGGGACACGCTGCCCGACGGTTCATTCGCGACGCTCAATAAATACTCTGCATTGTCTTACCCCAAGCGCTTTACCGGCGGCACCAGGAAAGTGGAATTGCAGGGCGAAGCATTTTTTAATGTCAGCCCCGACAAAAGCAAGCCTTTTATCATCACAGTCAATGATGTACGCATACGGGTCGTCGGCACTGCCTTTAACGTAAGAAGCCGCCAGGGCGAAACAACGGTCACGGTGGCCAGCGGAGAAGTGGAAGTGAGCCGCAGCAAACATGCTGTTTCGCTCCGGGCGGGTGAGAAAACAAGTGTTACGGCCAGCAAACCAGCGTTTAACAAGGTTAAAACGGTCAGCACATTGTACGACTACTATGTAAACGGCAGAATTGTCTGTGACCAGACACCGCTGGGCGAACTCGTGCCGGTGCTGAACGAAAAGTTCGGTTCAGAAATCATACTCGGCCGGCCCGGGCTCGAAAAGCTGCGCATCAGCACAACTTTTCATGATGAAAGCCTTACAGAAGTGTTGAGCATCATTTCTGAGACCTTCAACCTCCTGATCGAGCACCGCGGCGAACAAATTATTCTCAGATAATGGGCAGACGGTACTTTTTTATTCTGTTTTTCTCCACCTTATCTGCCGGTGCCTTTGCGCAGACCCTGCTCGGCAGGAAGATCAGCCTGCAGTCAGAGCGGCAGCCACTTGCATCGGTGCTCCGGCAAATCGAACTGCAGGGCGGTTTCAGGTTTTCCTACAACAGCAGCATCCTGCCGGCAGACAGTCTGGTAAACCTTCATGCCAGGCAAATAACGGTCGAAGAGGCGCTTGACCGGTTGCTAGATAACAGGTACGAGTACAGAACGGCACATGAATTTGTGGTCATCCGGTATGCACCGCTGCGTCTTTCACTAAACGTGCGCGAGTCATCGGGCAACGCCGAAAGTTACCTGGTTATCGGGCAAGTGGTCGACAAGGTGAGCGGCAAGCCCCTGCTCAATGCCAGCGTTTATGAAAAAACACTCCTTCAATCTACATTGACAGACGCAAACGGCTTTTTCAGCCTGCGGCTGAAGAATAATCCAGGGTCGATCGAACTCACGATCAGCAAAGAGAATTACCGCGACCTGAGCACCCATTTTTTGTCTGAAGTTACTGTAAATGGCAGCAATCCCAACCGTTCTGCAGACCTGGCGTTTGCTTACCGGCAGGGCGATGAACAAAACGGGATCGAAAATACCATCATCGGGCGCTGGTTCATTACTTCCCGGCAGCGCATTCAGGGCATTAACATCGGCAGCATCATTGCCCGGGCGCCCTTTCAGGCCTCGCTCAGTCCGGGCCTGAGCTCGCACGGTGCCCTGAGCGGCCAGGTGGTCAACAAGTTTTCGATCAACGCAACGGGCGGGTATACCGCGGGCGTTGACGGCCTGGAAGTGGGGCTTGGGTTCAACATCAGCAAAGGCAACGTGCGCTGGTTGCAGGTAGCCGGAGGTTTCAACATTGTTGGCGGACAGGTTCAGGGTATGCAGGTTGGCGGCTTTTACAACCAGGTCCGGGGCGATGTGTCTGGAGTACAGATCGCACTCGGCGCCAACCGCGTTCGCGGCGCCGTACAGGGTTTCCAACTTGGTGGTCTTTACAGCCAGGCTGGCAATGGTCTAAAAGGCATGCAGGTCGGCATCGGTTACAACACCGCCCCAGAGGTGAAGGGCATACAAATTGGCCTGGCCAATCACGTTTCAGAACATGTGAACGGCATGCAGATCGGCGTAGCGGGAAATTTGGCCTATGATGCCGAAGGCGCCCAACTGGCAGGTATAGCCAACCTGAGCCGAAATTTTAAGGGAACAAGATTCGCGCTCCTGGCTAACCTCAGCACACACACAGGCCGGGGCCTACAGGTAGCCGGGCTGCTCAACTATGCCAGGCACCTGCGCGGGTTCCAGCTGGCACTGATCAATGTGGCAGACACCTCCTCGGGGTATAGCTTCGGGTTGTTAAATGTAGTTCCGAAAGGTGTGCACCAGCTGGAACTCAGCAGCAACGAGAGCATTGCCTTCAATGCGGCCTTGAAGACCGGCAACCAAAAGTTCTATACCATCCTGGCGGCAGGGAGGCAGGCAGCAGGGCAGCCGACGCTTGCTGCGCTCGGATTTGGATTTGGAAAGGCCGCTGGGCTCGGGCGGCGGCTGGCCCTTCACCCCGAATTGACATCGCGTTACCTTTACCAGGGCGAATGGCAATACACCAATCTTCTGAACCGTTTTGATCTGAAACTCCATTTCAAACCGGCGAGCTGGCTGGCAGTCAGTGCCGGACCGGCATTTAATGCCTATTATTCAAACCAGCGCAGCCAGCTGCCGGGTTACGCCTACGTGCAGGAACGCGGCAGAGCCATTACGCTCGGATTGAAAGATACAAAGGCCTGGATCGGCTGGAGTGCAGGAATATCGATTTTTTGATGCCGCGATGATGCTGAATGTCCGAACTTAGTGGCTGTATCCTTCCCGGGTCTTCTGCTCTACCCCAAAAACTGCCCCATAAAAATTCAAACTTTTTCGTAACCGTTTGGTTTCATATATTCAGGAACCAAACGATTTCATTATGCAACAGATCAGAAGGGATGTTTTCCAGGCCATTTCCGACCCAACGCGGCGTAACATCATCAGCATGCTTGCGGAGCAAGCCATGAACCTTAATGCGGTAGCGGCCCGGTTCGAGATCAGCCGGCCTGCTATTTCCAAGCACATCAGGATATTAACAGAGTGCGGCCTGGTTAAAATAAGCAGGCAGGGACGCGAGCGGTTGTGCCGCGCCGAGTTGCGGCAACTGGCCGAGGTAGCTGACTGGGTAAGTCATTACCAGTCTTTCTGGAACAGCAAACTAGATGCCCTTGGTAGTTTCCTGGATAGTCAATTGCCCGAAAGCAATAAATATTAACTCTATAGAAAACCGGAAAATGAATCATCAAGTACTGGTCTTTGAACGGACCTATGAAGCGCCGATAGACAAGGTCTGGTCTGCGCTGACCAACGCGAAACACATGCGCCAATGGTATTTTGACATTTCTGAATTCAGACCGGAGATTGGTTTCACGTTCGAATTTACGGCCGGCCCGGAAGGCGGCACCCGTTACCGGCACATTTGCGAGGTTACAGCCTGCATACCGCCTGAAAAATTAAGTTACACGTGGCGGTACGAGGGTTTTCCCGGGAACTCGGAGGTAACCTTTGAGTTGTTCGCTGAGTCGGAGCGAGAAACCCGCCTCAAGCTGACGCACACGGGCATAGAGAGCTTTCCCAACGATGATCCGGCATTTGCTGCGAGCAGCTTTACCGAGGGCTGGAACCACATTACCGGAGCGTCGCTGCGAAATTTTGTTGAAACTGATGTCATTTCAAAACAGATCAACATTGAGGCGGCAGCGGCCCGTGTCTGGGAAATCCTGGTCAATCCGAATGAACACTGGGGTCCTGTATTTGGCAGCGAAACGCTCGTAAGATCTGACTGGAGACCTGGCAGCAACATTACCTGGACAGATGCGAATGGTGATATCGGTGCTTTGGGTATCATCAATAAATTCGATCCTCCGGCAAACCTTGAGCTGCGCTATTATGATGAGGTGGAACCAAAACCGGGCGATAGCCTCGGGGCATACACGGAGCGGTTTGAACTGGAGGCCGGTTCTGACGGAA
The DNA here is from genome assembly GCF_003029735.1 of Pedobacter yulinensis. Lineage (GTDB taxonomy): Bacteria > Bacteroidota > Bacteroidia > Sphingobacteriales > Sphingobacteriaceae > Pedobacter > Pedobacter yulinensis. The sequence goes on along the minus strand of NZ_KZ686269.1, from coordinate 78,023 downwards.
CAACCGTACTGACCATCGCCGCCGGACCGATCGAAAAGATGCATGCCGGCGCGCATGCAAAAATGTGGGACGATGCTCTCCGGGTCATCAAAAAAGCTGCAGAATAGCATGTTTGTTGGCAAGAAAGTTGGTGACTTTTACCCGTTACCAACTTTTATGCACACCACGAACTACTACAATACTTTCATCACGGTAGCAGACGATTGCCCTGCTGCGACAGGCATGGTTCCTTCGCCCCGGGGCGATGAGAAAACCATTGCCGGCATGCAATTCGAAAAAATCCAGCAGTCGCCCTACCGCCTCACTTCAGACGATCTGCTTTTTGACATCTATGCAGAACGGAACGAGCTGCTGCCAGAAGAACGGGAAGCGGCCCGTATCGCTTTTTTTTCAAAAGGACAGGCCTGTCTCCGCGCTTCTCCCCTGTGCAAGCGCTACGGCTGGGGAATTCATCATGACCACGAAGGCCGTATCGCCATTTATGCGCGTGGCTGTGAACGTTATGAACAACTCCTGACCGACCCCACCATACAGCAGGTAAAAGGCATCAGAAGCAAACGGGCTTAAAGCGCCCCCAGCAGGTTGGCCGCTGCGTTTTTGATCCTATAAGAACGGCATGCTATTCATGCGGGCATGCTTAATACCGGTCCTAATTTTGCAGGCATCTTTACAGGCAATTTCACAACGCTGGATGCGTTTGCCTGTAAGCACCCTGAAACACAATGGAAAGAGAAAAGATCAGCAACAGTGAACTGACTGCCCTGGGCTTTGCCCCGCTTAAACTGCTGGTCAGTTCCAGCCGGGTAGCAAATGGCCTCCTGAAAGAACAAATCATGGGAAAGCGCGAAATCATTTCGCACCTTGGCAATCTGCTGTCCAACCCTGAGCCCTACCTGCATGACAGGGCGGGTAAGTTCAGAAACCTGGCCCGGGAGGTGGTGAAATTGCGCAAGAATGGAAAATTACCGGCCGCTGCCAACCAACAACATACTTTAAAAAATGATCCGTTGCCCTACCGCATCTTTGGGGCTGAAGGGATTGAGGCGGGTGCTCTGGCGCAGATGAACACGGCCATGCAGTTGCCCGTTTCAGTTGCCGGGGCGCTCATGCCCGATGCACACCAGGGTTATGGCCTGCCGATCGGCGGTGTGCTTGCTACCCGCGCAGATGCGATCATTCCCTATGCAGTCGGTGTCGACATTGCCTGCAGAATGTGTATGAGCATTTTTGAACTCCCGGGAGAAGCATCGGATACGCGTGCAGAGGAGTTGCGCAAACTGCTGCTGCAGCATACAAACTTCGGTATGGGCGGCGAGACCGCTGCGTATTTCGACACCTCGCTGTTTGACCGGCCTGAATGGCAGGAGACCAAACAGATCCGCGCGCTTAAAGATAAGGCGTACCGGCAACTCGGCACCTCGGGTACCGGCAACCATTTTGTTGAATGGGGCGAGCTTGAACTGAAACCGGGTGCTTTTCCTGATCTTCCCGGTGGAAATTACCTGGCGTTGCTTTCCCACTCGGGCTCGCGCGGCTTTGGCGGCAGCCTGGCGGCGTACTATTCGGACCTGGCGATGAAAAAGACAGATCTTCCAAAAGAGGCGAGGCACCTGGCCTGGCTTGACCTGCAAACCGAAGAAGGCCAGGAATACTGGATCGCCATGAACCTGGCCGGCGATTATGCATCTGCAAACCACCACGAAATTCACAACAAAATTGCCAGGGCGCTGCATGCAGCTCCGCTCCTGCGCATCGAGAACCACCACAATTTCGCCTGGAAAGAATCGCTTGCCGACGGGACCAAAGCCATGGTACACCGGAAGGGTGCCACACCAGCGGGAGCAGGCGTGCTGGGCATCATTCCTGGATCGATGACCGCGCCCGGGTTCCTGGTACGCGGCAAAGGGGAAGTTTCTTCCCTCCAATCGGCAGCGCACGGCGCAGGCAGAACCATGAGCAGAAGTGCCGCATTCAAAACCTTGGACCGGCAGGCCGTCAAAGCAGAACTGGCCAGGCACAAGGTAACTTTGATTGGTTCAGACCTTGATGAAGCGCCCATGGCGTATAAAGACATATACCGCATCATGGAAGCACAAACCGAACTTGTCGATGTGCTGGCTATTTTCAGACCCAGAATTGTTCGGATGGCGAATCCGAAAGAGCGACCGGAGGATTAAGAGATACCGGCTGTTTTTTTTATTTTTTTTTGCTAAAAAATTTGCAGGACCGGCCGAAATTTCTACCTTTGTGTCAGGGATGATAAAAAACTCCTTCGGGAGAAAATTTTTGGGCCGCTAGCAATAGCGGCCTTTTTATTTTTGAAGATCCCGCCCTATCCAGAGCGACGGCTGTGTTTTTGCGGCTTCGGACTTCATCGATGGCTCTGGCAGTGCGGGCTGAAACCGGCCGCTGCGTGTCACACTCAATACCCGATCACGGCACCATCAGAACCAGGTTCCCGACTGCCGCTGCGGCGCAAGGCCATAAAAAAAAGAGGGCGATGCCGCCCCCTTTCCTTGTTGTTCCATTGTGTTATTTTATGCCTTCAGGAACTCCGACAACTTTGTATTTGCCGGATCCGGCTGCTTCCAGGTAAAGCTGGTCTGGCGTTACCCAATAAGTCTTGCCGCTTACGGTTACTTTGCGTACATCATCCGGCAGGTAGTCGAGAATCTCGCCAAGGCGCGGAAAGTTCAGATTTCCCGGCGTATCAACCGGCTTAGCCTGACTGTCTTCAGCAGGGGCCGCCTGGTTTGTTTTCTCTGTACCCTGATCGCCGAACTTACCGTTCTTGCCTACCACCCGGTAAACTTTTTTTCCGTCTGCATTTTTTGTTCTTTCGTAGTAAACGCCGTTGTATTCATAGTATTTAGCGCCTTCATATGTAAAACTCTGCGCACCGAAAGGAAGTGAAGGCACTTCTGCACCAACCGGCGGGTTTACTGCACGGTATCCCCCATCTCCATAAGGCTGGTAAAAAAATCCGTTCGAATAAAAGAACTGGTTAGCTCCCCATGAAAAAGGGAAATACCCATACGGAAGTGTGTTGATGTAAAATCCGATCCTCGGACCAAACGGCCGGTAATAGCCGCCATAATATGGCCTGAACACCGGCGGACCAAAGCGCATGCCGATGCTGCCCCGATACCCTCCATATCCGCCCGGCCTGACGATGCCTCCCGGGCCTGCTCCTCCCCCGCGAACCGGGCGCTGGGCTTCTGCCTGCAGGCCGGCTCCTGTAACCAACAGCAGAGCTACTGCACCCGCTGTGAAACTTTTCGTTAACCTTTTCATATATCCCTTGCTATGTTTCTATAACAAAAGACGGGAATTTCCACCATGCTTCCAAGCAACGGCCTGGCTCAAAATGTTAAAAAAAGTGTTAAATTTTATTTTTATGACAATACGGAAAGCACCACGGTTCAGGCAGTTGCATGCAAAAATGAATAAGCCATGTGCATTCCGGCACGAAGTTAAAGTCCGTATTCCTCAATCTTCCGGTAAAGGGTTGTCAGGCCAATGCCAAGCAGCCGGGCAGCTTCCGTTTTGTTGCCACTGGTGTAATCCAGGACCTTCCTGATGTGCTGCTTTTCTACAGCCTGCATATTCAGGGCGTGATCGGCCGGCTGGGCGTTCTGCAGTGCAGGCGGCAGCAGTTCCGGCCCCAATTCATCGCTGTCTGTCAGGATTACCGCACGTTCAATTACATTCTTGAGTTCACGGATGTTTCCCTTCCATTCATGTTCGGCCAAAAATGCAGCGAATGAGGCGCTGAACCGCAGACCGGGCCTTCCAGCCTCCCGGCTAAAGACAGCGAGGTAATGTGCCGCCAGCACGGGGACATCAGATTTACGCTGTCTGAGCGGCGGCAGCGGGATGGTAAACACCGAGAGCCGGTAAAAAAGATCAGACCGAAACTTTCCAGCATCTGCCTCCTGCTGCAGATCGCGGTTGGTGGCGCCGATGATACGCAGGTCTGCCGCCGTAGTTTTGGTGTCGCCGATCTTTATAAAACTTCTGCTTTCCAATACCCGCAGCAGCCTGGCCTGCAGTTCAAGATCCATTTCGCCGATCTCATCTAAAAAGATGGTTCCGCCCTCGGCTTCTTCAAGCAGGCCTTTCTTATCCTTGTCTGCACCTGTAAACGCACCCGCACGGTAGCCAAACAGTTCGCTTTCCAACAAGGTGGAACTGAAAGAACTGCAGTTGACTGCCACAAAGGGTTTTTTACTGCGGTTGCTCTCCTGGTGGATGGCTTTTGCAAAGACTTCTTTACCGGTGCCGGTTTCGCCAAGCAGCAAGACGGTGGTGTCGGTTCGTGCTACTTTTCGGGCCAGGTTAACGGCCTCGCGTATGGCGGCCGAATCGCCGATTATTGCTGGAAACCCCTCAGCGATGACTGTGTCATTTGTTTGCAGCGCGGCAAAGGCGGCTTTTGACTTGTCAATGGCTGCACTGACAAGTGGTATGATGCGGTCATTGTCATCGCCTTTTGTCAGGTAATTGAACGCACCCCGTTTAACCGCCTCCACCCCATCGCGAATGGTACCAAAAGCCGTCAGGTTAATCACTTCAGTGGCCGGACTGATCTTTTTGATTTCAGATACCAGGGCCACGCCGTCAAAATCCGGAAGTTTGACATCACTCAGCACCACCGAAACCCGGTTTTTTTTCAGCAACTGTAAACCTTCCTTTGCGGTGTAAGCGCACAGGGTCTGGTAACCTTCCAGACCAATGATCCGGGCAAGGAGGTCACAGAGTCTTCTTTCGTCGTCGATGATGAGTATGGTTTCGGGCATTGCAGTATGATTTCGCTGCAAAGATACACCTGTTGCCGCGACAAATTAGCCGGATATGAAAAATGAAGGGGCGGCAAAATCGGCCGCCCCTTTCAAAATCTATATCGTAACGCGCCCGCCCGTAACCGGGATGGTGGCGCCGGAAATATAACTTGCCCTGTCAGAAGCCAGGAATACATACGCCCAGGCTACTTCCACCGGTTGACCGGGGCGCCCCATGGGTGTGTCCTTACCAAACTCGTTTGCATTTGGCATGGTAGAGGGAATCAGCGGTGTCCAGATGGGGCCCGGAGCAACAGCATTAACGCGGATACCGGTTTGCTGCTGCAGCAGCTGTTGGGCCAGGTTAGCGGTGAAATTCTGGATTGCACCTTTTGTTGCCGCATAAGGCAACAGGATCGGTGTCGGATCATATGCATTGACCGAAGTGGTATTGATGATGCTGCTGCCGGGAGGCATGTGCTGAACGGCTGCCTTTGCCAGGTAAAACATGGCATGGATGTTTGTGCGAAAAGTCCGGTCCCATTCCTCCTCGGTAATTTCAGCCATGTTGTCGTGACTCATCTGGTAGGCAGCATTGTTAACTAGGATGTCGATCTGACCGAAACGGCTTGCGGCTGTGTTCACGATCGAACGGCAGTGATCCGGGTCGGTAATGTCGCCTCTGACCAGAATGGCTTCCCTCCCGGCTTCTTCGACCAGGCGGGCGGTTTCTTTTGCATCGGAATCTTCAACGCTGTCCAGGTAACTGATCAGGATGTCGGCACCTTCCCGGGCAAAGGCGATCGCAACGGCCCGGCCTATACCCGAGTCGCCTCCTGTAATGATAACTTTTTTGTTCTGCAGCAAACCGTTTCCCTGGTAAGATTCTTCGCCATGGTCAGCCTTTGGCGACATGGCCTGCTCAATACCCGGCGGGCGCTGGGTGTCGGTGTTGAACGGCGGGACAGGATATTTGGTATGCGGGTTGTTATTTTCGTTGGTATTCATGGTTTCGCATTTAGGCTAAAAAAAAAAGACCTGCCGGGTGGCAGGTCTGGCATTTTATTGCTTGTTCATGGTAACGGTATCAATTGGCGGTGCATTCGTTGTATCGACCGGCTTGGTGGTGTCGATCGTACTTGAATCTGCATACCCCGACGACTGTGTTACCGTGTCATTGGCATTGTCTTTTTGTTCTGAGGAACAAGATACCCATGCAATTGAAAGGAATCCTGCCAGAACGATCCATGCAAAATTTTTCATGTCAAAAAATTAGGCAGGTTGATTGGCTTCAGACAAAGCGATGTCAGTCAGTTTAAGATCGGTTTCTTTCTCCTCGTTCAGGGTTTCTGCCAGTAAAGCTTCTGCTTCGCTGTGCTCCATCAATTTGGCGAAAGTAACCAGGCAGCCGTAGCTGGCAATCTCATAGTGTTCAACTTTCTGTGCAGCAGAGATCAGTGCGGCATCAAGAACCGGGCTTTTTTCAAAGCTTTCAATGATCTCTTCTGCTTCTTCAAGCAAGCCCTCCATGGCTTTACATTTTTTTCCGCGGGCAGACATACCCAAGGACTGGAATACTTGTTTCAAGCGGTCAATCTGACCTTCAGTTTGTGTATAGTGTTCCTGGAAAGCCATTTTCAGGGTTTCGCTCTGGGCATTGTCTGCAAGTTTTTTCAAACCTTTCAGCAATTGCTTTTCAGCGCCAAGAATATCTCTTAATTCGTCTACGAACAGTTCATGCAGGTGACCGTTCGGCATGTCTGTGTTTTTTTGATTTGAAGTTGCCATTGTCTTTGATTTTACGTTGTTAGCAGTGTAACAGCGCCAGCCCAAAGAGGTTTAGCTTTTTTTCAGATTGTGGATTTGCCTGGTGCCTCCATATGATCGCAGGACGGTTGCAGCATCAGGTGATGTAACCGTTGGTCACGGCAAAGCGGATAAGCGCCGCTGTATTTTTTGACCCGGTTTTGTCCAGAAGGCTTTGGCGGTGCCCCTCGATGGTCCGTTTGCTGATAAACAGCGCATCGGCCATTTCTACGTTGGTGTGCCCATCGGCAATGAGGTTGAGAATTTCGATCTCACGCGAAGAAAATTCAATAGCCGGTTCTGCAGAGACCGGGAAGTCACGGCTGAGCAGGCGGTCAATCAGAACCGACGAAAGTTCAGAACACAGGTAGCGGGTGCCTTTCTGAATGATGCGCAGGCTGAATACGAGTTCGTCTGAATCTATATTCTTTAAAAGGTAACCGTCTGCACCTTCGCGAAAAGCCTGGGCAACCGATTCCCGGCTTTCAACCATGGTCAGAAACACGAAACGACAGGAGGCGTTCAGTTTTTTCAGTTCACGCAGCAGCTCAATTCCGTCCATGCCAGGCATGTTCACATCGGCCAGAACCAGATCAGGACTCAGGCCCGAGCGCACCATTTCCAATGCTTCCAAACCATCTTTCGCCTCGGCCTGTACTCGAAAGTCCGATTGGGTTTCCAAAAGGACTTTTATACCGTTGCGAACAATACTGTGGTCCTCGGCTAAGAGAATGTTGATCATGGTCGGTTCCTGTCTTTTAAGTGTTAGTTTTTTGTCTAAAAAAAAATTGACCGCAAATTGTTTCAATTGGCAGCCAAAATTTCGCCTCAAAAACCCCTGAATACGAGATCAAGAAGTGTGATCAGCTTTGCAGGATTGCTGCGAGGCGCGGATGCAGGTAGCTTAAGGGCATTTGACATTGCAAATCTAGAACCTAAAACATTCTCAAAAAGGATGAAAGTACGCGTTTGCCAAGTTCAAAATACCTGATTTCCGGGCGCATGGAGGGCCGTTCTGCCTGCTCCCCCGGGTGATTGAATCGAAATAAACGCGTTACGGAGGTGTCAGCGCATTTAGCAGGATACCGCCGCAGTACGGGTACTTTGCATCGACAAAACGGGTAGTTAACCAGCCAACCATTTTCGAGAAGCGTTTGTTTTTCAATTAACTAAAACCATTCTAACCCCCACCTATGAAAACATTAATTTTTGAACAGGCCGTTTGCGGCCATCGACCCATCCTCAGAAACTATGCGCTCCGCCTGACACGTAACCTCGACGATGCTGAAGATCTTTTGCAGGATACCCTGATCAAAGCACTGTCTTATGAGCACCTGTACAAATCGGGAACAAATTTGAAAGCCTGGTTATTTACTATCCTCAAAAACACGTTTATCAATGCCTACCGCAGCAAGGCGAAATGGCACGGCGTGATGGAAGTAAGCGAAGACCTGAGCTCGCCACAGCTGAAGATGAGCGCATCACGGAATTCTGCAGAAAGCCGCTTTGCACTCGGCGATGTGCAGGCCGCACTCGACAGCCTTCCCGATGCTTACCGCATTCCGTTTCAACGGTATTTTGAGGGTTATAAATACCATGAGATCGCAGACGAACTCAACATACCCTTAGGCACCGTTAAAACGCATATTTTCCTGGCCAGGCAACAACTGAAACGCCAGCTAAAAATGTACGAGGAACAATTCGGCAAAAAAACACCAAAGAAAAGCCAGGCGGCATAAGTCGGGAGGCAGAACGCGAAGCCGGCCGTAAAGACTTTCAGGTCTCAATGCAGGCGCAGGTTTACCAGGCGCAGCTTAAATGATCGCCCGCCGACCACTACAAGTAACAGATAGCCGGCTTAGGCCGGGATTAGAAATGTAAATTAGTAAAGGCCATGGACTAGCTCCCTGGCTTTTTTTATGTATTGTCAGGTTTGACGGAAACCGGGCAGTCTGATGATGAAAGTTGTTCCCTTGCCTTCCTTGCTCTTGCAGGAAATTTCGGCGCCGTGCCAGGCCAGAATGGCATGTACAATCGAAAGTCCCACGCCTTCGGTCGGTTCGCCCTGGATCCCTTCCCTGCGGGCACGGCTATACCGTTCAAATACGAAAGGCTGCAGGTCTTCGGGAATACCAATGCCGTCATCGCTTACCGTTACGATCACCCAATCCCCATCCTGGCCCAGTGTGATCCGGATGTTGCCTCCCGGATGCGTAAATTTCAGGGCATTTGAAACCAGGTTGTTCATGACCTGCATAAACTTAGGTTCGTCAATAGCAACCATCAGGTGATCGGTTTCGGAATGAAAATGAAAGTGTCTTTCGGCCAGCGTAGCAGACAACCGGCATTCTGCAATGTACTGGGCCAGGGCTTCTGCAAGGTTTGTGGGTTTGATGACCAGGGCCACTTCGGTTGTGTCTAAAAACTCGCGCTTGGTCAGGTCGACAATGAGATCGATCGCCTGGCTGATCATGCCTGAAATGGCCTCGATCTTCTGCTGTGCAGCTTCGTCTGCGAAATCTTTCCGAAGCGATTTTGCCAATGATCCTGCAACGCTCAGCGGCCCCCGCAAATCGTGCGATAACATGTGCAGAATTGAGTTCTTCTTGTTCGCATATTTCGCGAGCTCAGCTTCGTGCTCCATATCGGCCGTAATGTCGTATACCGTGCCGATCAGGCAATTGGTCCCAGAAAGTTCCAGTTGAATGGCCGAAAGTTCAATCCAATGGTAACCATCACGGCCCTTGACCCGCAAACGCAGCGGGGAAAGCAGTTTGTTTTCCTGCAACTGCTTGTATGCCATATGTACCATAACCTGGTCGTCCGGTTCAATCATTTTTAAAAGTTGCGGGGCCTCTGCGGGCAGCACACCGGTTATCTCGGTTAGGCGGCCATCTGTATAGGCCCAGGTGCGGGTATCAAGATTGTATACAAAATGTACATTGAGCAACTTCCCGATTGAAGGTGAACTTGTCAGTTCTTTTTCCATGTGATCTGTTTTGACGTGCATAAACGAGGCTACCGGTAGTGCCGCCGGATGATGCAGCAACCGGAACAGACAGGTTCGGCGTAACTACCTAGTCAAACAACCGCAACCCCAAATGGTTCGCAGGAATGGAATTTTGGTTCGAGGAATGGACATCTTAGCTTCGTTAACCGTTTTTCGGGCCTTATCTATGATCCATCCCCCTCCTGCTCAGGGCCGCCCGCGTTGAAGGTGCCAGTGCGCTAATGAACTGATTTGAGAGGCTGTGGCGGTTACCCTGCGGGCCTATTGCTACCGCAGCGAGGGCAGGTATTTTTAGGTGTTTCGAGCCAGAAACGATGCAGAAACAGCTCAGCGCTCAAACGGCGTTCTGGGCAGAAAGGTAAGTACGGTGGCCTTATGGGCGATTTGGTATTGTTTCTATACTCGGCCTGAAAATTTGAAAGAAGGCATTGGCCGGCAGCTAACGGGCCGCATTGAAGCGCATGCCTTCGGTCTTGCACTGAAAGAGGCCGGGCTGGCCGCATCGCTCGTCGGGCTTGATCTTTAAGACAAACACGTCCGGGAAAAAATTTGCGATTATATGCCGGTGCACTCCCGCGTAAGTTGTGATGAACACTGGTGCTTAAAAAACCCGGCGATACAGGTTTCGCTACTGAACTTTACGCAGCAGCCTGTTACTGTCAGGCGTTTTCTGCCAGGCGTTTGATCTCCTCAAGCGTCTCCTTCCAGTTGGCCAGGGAGTGCTGATACATCTGTTCGGTGGCAATATTGCTGTGCTCCAGGCTAAGCATGGTTGCTCTGCCTGCTGGCTTAAGTGAAAAAGAAACGAATGAATAATTTTCTGGTGCATCTTCCAGCCCCGAGAAGCTGCTCCAATACGTATAAGAAAACAACTTCTCGGTTTGCAGGGTCAGCAGCACACCTTTATCTTCGAAGTCTTTGCCGTTAAAATGGAAGTTGAAAGACATGGGCGCACCCGGCTGCCAGGTGCTTGCTATGGTAACGCCCAGCCACTGTTTGATGTATGCGGCAGTGGTCAGGACCGTCCACAGGCGGGCGGGATCTGCAGCTACAGGCATTTGAAGCGACAGTGCAAGTTTTGATGGTGTCATGGATGATAAATATGAGGTATTAACCGCCAATTTAAACGATTTCCCGCAAATATGGTAACGGTTTGTTTTCTGGCCGGTTGCTCTGCAGACAACAGGATGAACCGGTGGCAGCAGCGCAAAACATTCCATAATCTTCTCTTGTTAGATAAAAAAAACACGATTCATATGGCAGACGATAAAAGCAAAGCCGACCAACGCGACCGCAGTCGTGTGGCGGGAGACGAAGATTACGAGGTCGATTACCTGGCCGAAAAACTGGGCGTAAGCCGGGCACAGGTTAAAGATGCGATCGCAGCGGTCGGCAACAACCGCGAAGCGGTAGAAAAACACCTTCGCGGAAATTAGCCCGTATCAAAAGTTTATAGACTTCGTTCAAAAGAATGTTGTGACCTGAAAAATCAGCAAAGCCCCTTCATGGGGCTTTGTTTGTTAATACGATTGCGCCAGCAGGTTGACACTTTGCAGCAGCGAAAGAAGATTAAGAGCATTTGAAGCTGACAGTAATTTATCTTTTGAAAATCCAGATACAAACCGGTTGCGTCTTGCCGCAAAGAATGACGCTTGCACTGATTTACCGAAGCATTCGCCGGAGCGCTTCTTCGAGCAAAGTATCTTCACCTTTTAAGAGGTCTTTTGATTTGGGAACTGCGCGTACATTAATCCTGACGCCCCTGCGCTGGGTCGGGGTGCCGTCCGGATAAAAAATGGAATTGCCTGAGAAGGGCAGATGATAGCCACCGGGTAAGGTGAGGATTTTTTCGTCGCCGTCGGCCCCGGCTGTTTGGCTGCCAATAGTTATACTTTGCGGAAACAGGTGCTGCAGGAACATGGTGTAGTACTCGCCGGCACTCACTGTCCCGCCGTTGACCAGTATAACGACTTTACCGTTGTAGGTCCGGTAACCGGGTGTGGCTGTCGGAGGATAATATTCGACTGTATCAGTCAGAAGCCTGAACTTACCGAGGTGTTGTTTGTCTACTGCGTAATAGTGGGCGAAAGGCTGCCTGTTCTGACCATACCGATTATACAGCAAATAAAAAAAACCCGCCCAATCCGGGTAACTGCGCATGTCAAAAATGAGGCCTTTTTGCTGTCCTGCAATGGTAAATAACGAGTCCATGCCTGTTAACAGCTGACTTTCGGGAAGGGCATTCAAAAAACGGGTCGTTTCTCCCGCCCTGAAGATGATGACGCCTTCAGCAGCATGTTCCAGTGCAGTGCCTTTTGCCTTTGAAGCGGCTTGTTCGTTGACATAATTACTGAGGAGTTTGAAATCATCAGGTTTGCTCGCCCAAGTTACCACTGTTTCTTTCAACTGGCCATCCCGTTCATAATGAAGCCGGGTTTGCAGGCTGTCGGTTGTGAACATCAGGTTGTCTGAATAGCGGTTCAGCCGCTGCTCCAAAGCCCGCGTATTGGAAACTGAGAGATACTGCCGCAATTGCGCCACCCGCTCAGCTATGGTCATATGATTCATTTTTGTAATGATATCACCTTTTTGTATCCCTGCTGCCCGGCAATGTTCCGGAATGATCAGATGAGTGACCAATAACTGTTTTCCGCCATTGATCAATTGATAATCAAATGGTGGGTAATACCTCACCTGTAAAATTTTGTTCCAGTTTTTAAGCGATTTATAGAAGCGGAGCGTATGCGAATCGTTCAGATGTGCTGTTAATAAGAGCAGTTCTTTTTCAAAGGCCTGGCGGCTGTTTGCCACCTTGAACCGGGAAAGCGCATGGCTGACAACCTGATCAAACTGCTGATCCATGATGTACTTATGAGGAAAAATATAGTCAACCGCAGCCTGTATCTTGGCCAGAGATAACATTCGGTAGGCATATGGGATGGTGTCAGCGAAAATATAGGGCTTTTCATGCGGCAGTTGGCTGCCGTAATGTTTGGGCGTATAATAATAATGTTCAGCGGCCGCGAAACGATGCAGGTAGATATCGTGTAGCTGCTTCTTGATTTTACGGGGAAGTTGTCTCAGCGAGCGGTTCAGATGGCTGACTAGCTTCCCGGCGGGATAAGCGGATGGTGCCATCAGCTTAAATTGCTGTCTGGCCTCCAGGCTTTGAAGCATCTCGGCAGTTCCATTCTTAGCGAGATGGGCCAGGAATAGGCTATCGGCATCTATCTGGCCGGAGGCCAGTGCAGGATGGTGATATTTTAGAAAACCCCAAACCTTGAAAAAATCTAACTGGTCTTTTTGCGCGGATGCGCTAAAGACAACTAACCATAGCACGAAAGTGCAGCGGATACATTTCATAGGCATGCAACTTAGTCATTTTCAAACTAAGTCATTTCACCTAAATCTAAACATTCCTGATTGTAATGGGAAGCAAGCTGGTATACAGGTCTGTTCTCCCATTTCTAAATCACCAATTCATCCCCTACGTCAAAACCACCCCCGCTTTAAACAATCCGCACTTGTTTTGTATGAAAACTTTCTGCTATCTTGCAGTTGCTGTACCGTTTTACTAGCGGCCCAGTACAACCGAACCGCCAATCAACCAAAAGCGTCTCATGCGCACCGACCTGATCGATTCAGAGCTTGCTGTTCTGCTTGCACAAAGCAGTGAAAGGGCTTTTCGCGAAATTTATGAGCGGAACTGGAAGTTGTGTTTTCTAAGCGCGAGAAAACGCCTGAACAATGAAGCAGAGGCAGAAGAAATCGTACAGGACATTTTTTGCAAACTCTGGCGCCGCCGCACCTCATTTACATTGACCAGGTCTTTCGAAAATTATTTTGCCGTGGCCGTAAAGTTCGAGGTTATTAACCAGCTGGCCAGGCGCAGCCGGCGCGAGAGTTATGAACGACAGGCGGCTTCAGCATATGTCGATGCAGACAGCTCCATGCAGGAAACGATCGATCTGCAGGACCTCAAAACCCAGCTGCAAGCGTCGATTAACCGGCTGCCCGACAAATGCAGGGCGGTGTTCAGGCTGCGTTATGAAAAAAACTACAGCCAGCTGCAGATTGCTGAAACACTTCACATCTCTGAAAAGACCGTAGAGGCGCACCTGTCAAAGGCCCGAAAAACGCTGAAAGCCAATTTTGGCGCTGCCCTGGGCATGCTGATCTGTTTTTTTTGATTTTTTTTTTTAATCCGACTAAGGGATTCATCCGGATCGACTGGCTATATCAGTAAACCAGCAAACCAAATGTCTTCAAACAAACCGGATCGCCAGATCGCATTGCTTGCCCGCAAATGGCAGGAGGGCACCATAACTGACCAGGAAAAACAGCAACTGGATGATTGGTATGCCTCGTTTGACCACACTGAAGAAACCGGTCTGCTGGCCAAAAGCGAAGCGCAAGTCAAAGAGCGGCTGTATCGCAACATTCTTAACCGCGAACATATCCGCCCGTCGCTGCTCAGGATCTGGTTGCCGCGCGTCGCCGCCGTACTGTTGCTGGGCTCCTCCCTGTTTTTCCTTGCAAGAATTCGCCCCGAAAACCGCGTCCTGACCACGCAGCGGACACCAAAAAGCCCCGCCCCCATTTTACCTGGCAGCAATAAAGCATTGCTTACCCTGGCCGACGGTTCTACGATCAGCCTGGACCAGCATAAAGACGGCTTGCTTGCCGAAGACCGGAACCTGGCCGTTTCGAAAAAACAGGGCCAGTTGATTTACAGCTCTGCAGACCCCTCGGCAGCAGCCGCCACAGATTACCATACCATATCAACCCCGCGCGGAGGCCAGTACCAGGTCGACCTTCCCGACGGCTCCAGGGTCTGGCTCAATGCTGCTTCGAGCATCAGGTTCCCCCTTCGTTTTGGCAGGGAGGCCAGACAGGTACAAATTAAAGGCGAGGTGTACTTCGAAGTGGCCAAACAACAGCATGCCGGCAAAAAAACACCATTCATTGTCGAAAGTGCTGGCCAGCAGATCGAAGTACTGGGTACACATTTTAATGTAAACGCTTACGAGAATGAGCCGGGTACGCGCACAACGCTGCTTGAAGGCTCGGTTCGCGTGAAAAAAACTGAAACCGGCGAAACCGCCCTGCTGCGCCCGGGGCAGCAGGCTGTCCTGGCCGGCTCGGTTCAGGTACATACGGCCGACACCGAAAATGCGGTGGCCTGGCAGAAAGGATACTTCGCTTTCAACAACGAAACGGTAGAAAGCATTATGCGGACCGTTGCCCGCTGGTATGATGTCGATGTAGAGATCAGCCGGCAGATCCGCGGCCGGAGATTTGGTGGCACCATTTCCCGGTTCGACCAGTTGTCTACACTGCTGGGCATGATGGAAAAAACAGGAGTCATTCACTTCAGGATCGAAGGAAGGAGGGTCATCGTCATGCCGTAATTTTTACCTCACTCCCGAGCTAACCAACCGCAGCACAAACCACTATATGTGCTGCAAATAACCAAATATATTCTAAACGAACATCAAATGTATAAGACTTGCATTGACACAATGTACAGTTGGAAGAACTGTATTCCCAAAATGATGCTGTCCATGAAACTCACCCTTATTTTCCTGCTTACTGCTTTGCTGCAGGTAAACGCGGGCAGCTTTGCACAACAGGTCAGCCTGACAGAAAAGCGCGTTGGCCTGGAGCAGGTGTTTCGGGAAATAAAACGGCAGACAGACTACGACATTTTTTACAACCTCGATATGCTGCAGCAAACGCAGCCCATCTCCATTTCGGTGCGCAACGCGCCCGTGCGCCAGGTGCTGGACATCTGCTTTCGCAACCAGCCCCTCAGTTATTACATTGAGGGCAAGACAATTATCATCAGGCAAAAACCCGCCGCAACAACGCTTACTGGCGCTGCTTCAAGGCAGACATCTGTATCGGGACGGGTTACCGACCAGGCCGGCTCAGCTTTACCCGGAATCAGTATCCGTGTAAAAGGCAGTACAAATGGGTCTGTTACCGATGCAGAAGGACGCTTCCGGATCACGGCAGCTACGGGTTCAGTACTCGTTTTTACGTCGATCGGTTACCAGTCGAAAGAAGTTACGTTCAGCGGTCAGCCTGAATTGAATGTTCAGCTAGAGGAAGATCGTCAGGCACTTAACGACGTCGTGGTTGTCGGTTACGGAACCCAACGCAAAGCAAGTGTAGTCGGTGCAGTAGACCAGGTACGCGCCGCACAGATTGAAGACCGTCCCGTTGGCAATGTGATGCAGGCCCTGCAGGGCACCGCGCCCAGCCTGGTTATCCAGCAGCGCAGCATGAATCCGAACGATAATACGATGAACATCAACCTTCGCGGTATCAGCACGTTCGGCAACAATTCTCCGCTTCTTGTAATCGATGGGATCATCAACGAAGATGTCGGTGCAATGAATAACCTGAATCCAAATGATATTGAAAGCGTATCGATTCTGAAAGACGCAGGCAGTGCGGCCATTTATGGCTCGAGATCGGCCAACGGCGTGATTTTGATCACTACCAAAAAGGGCAAAAAAGGCATGAAACCTACCGTAAGGCTCAGTGCGCTGGCGGGTTCACAGAATCCCGAAATCCTGGTGAAACCGCTTAAAGGATATCAGAATGCATTACTTCGGAACGATTCGTATGTAAATAGTGGTGCCAATCCGATCTATTCATCAGAACAGATCCGTCAGTTCGCAACGGGCGACAGCGAATATTTCCTGAAAGGAATCTTAAAAAACGGCTTTCAGCAAAATCACAATATAAGTGTACAAGGCGGATCCGATAATTCAACCTATCTTGTTTCCCTTGGCTATTACGATCAGCGCAGCAACTTTAAGGGTCCCGACTTTGGCCTGCGCCGTTACAACCTGCGCACCAACCTGACTACAGATATCGGAAAGCTGAAACTCTCAGCGATTATGTGGTACGACCGCAACGATGGAAAGTCGTTTCAGGGAGACAATGGCTTTTTGATCGCCAACTCATCCCGCTTACCGGTCTACAACAATTACGTTTTGAAAGGCGAAAACGGCCGGTACTACAATAACGACGTGCTGACCAACGGTAATCCCTTGATGGACCTCGAGCAAGGCGGCTTTATACAGCAAAATAATGACCATTTCCAGGGAAGTTTAAATGCAGAAATTGAAATTTTTAAAGGTCTAAAAGCCAGAGGAATTGCATCCCTTGATCTTCGTCCGGAGAACCGGTTGATCAGGAGATTCTATCATCCGCTTTACAACCTGTCAGGGGATGAAACTCCGGTCAACATTCAAAACTCTGCACAATATTCTATAGAAGATTATAATGGGAAATCAACATTACTCAATCTTCAGGCACTTCTTGATTACAACAGGAGTTTCGGCAAACACAATGTGTATGGCCTTGCTGCCTTCTCAAATGAGTCCTATCGTCAGCGCCGGTTTGAGTTGAGACAACAACTGGTGGATCCTGTCTTGGGTATACCTACTACAGGTACTATATTCGATAAAACCAGTTATAATACGGTAGGGGGAACAACCGAACGGAGTATCTATTCTTGGTTTGGCCGCGCGGGCTACAATTTGGCCGACCGATACCTATTTGAGGCCAATTTCAGATATGACGGATCATCGAAATTTGCACGCAGCAACCGCTGGGGATTTTTCCCGTCCGTATCGCTGGGCTGGAGGCTATCAGAAGAAACGTTTTTCCGGTTTTGGAAAGACAAGTTGGGCGACCTCAAAATCCGTGGTTCTTATGGCCAGTTAGGAAATCAGGCAGTAGACGACTATCAGACTTTCACGACATATGATATCTATCAGGATCAATACGGGTTCAATAACGTTTCGTTGCCAGGTACAGGCTACACATTTGGCAATCCCGACTTAAAATGGGAGACAAACACCACATTTAACATCGGTGCAGATGCAACCTTCCTGTCAGGAAAACTAACTGCAAGCTTTGATTACTTCCGGAAAAATACGAAAGACATCCTGCTTACCCCACAAACGCCATTGGTGCTTGGTGGTGCAGTACCAAGAGCAAATCTCGGCGCAATGGTGAACAATGGTTGGGAATTAACTTTAAATTACCAGCTTCGGCATAGCGACTTCGTACACAATTTCGGCGTTAACCTGGCAGACTCATGGAACAAGGTGACCCGTTTTGAGGGTGATGAGCAGATTAGCAAATCGGACGAGATTGAACGGATTATTCGGGTAGGCCTTCCGCTTTACAGCTATTTCGGCTACAAACGCGCCGGGCTTTTCCGCAATGCAGACGAGATTAAGGAATCTGCTTTGCCTATCGGTGTATCGCCAAGCCCCGGCGATGTTAAGTATGTAGACAGGAACGGCGACGGGATCATTGATGACAATGACCGCTTTGTACTTGGCCATGCGTTCCCGCGGCTTACCTTCGGCTTCAATTATGACATTCAATGGAAGGGATTTGACTTAAATATGCTTTGGCAGGGTGTTGGCAAACGTGACATGGCATTACGCGGCGAAACCATTGAACCTTTCCATGGCGGTTACTCGTTTGTGATGTTCGAGCATCAGCTTGATTACTGGACGCCGGGCAATCCAGACGCCTACTGGCCAAGACTAACCTCACCAGGCACAGCATCTACCAGCAACAACTACGGTAAGGGTTCTGATTTTAATATCTTCGACGCATCTTATATCCGTTTGAAGAACATCCAGGTAGGATATACCCTTCCAACCGCCATGTCGAGCAAAGCAGGAATGCGAAAAGTCAGGTTATTCGTTAGCGGACAGAACCTGCTGACCATTTCGAAAAACACCTTTATTGACCCTGAATCAACCGAGTTTGGCTCGAGTATGAATGCCGGCGGCGCCAACAGCGCCCGCAATTATCCATTGCTGAAATACATCGGCGCCGGTCTTGATATTGAATTTTAACAGCAACAGAAGAGAATCATGAAAAAGAATCTGATCACATACGGCAAAGTCACCCTTCTGGGGATCGGCCTCTTCTTTACGGGCTGCGTGAAGATGGATGTTGTGCCAACCAATAAATTTACTGACGAAACGTACTGGACCTCTGAAGATAAGGCCAACAGCGTCCTGAACATGGCCTACAGGCAGATGTTCAGCAGTGACTACATCTTCGCCAATGAGATACTGAGTGATAATGTTTACAATGGCTATGGCTCAACAAACGAGAAGCTGATTGCCACGGGAGTAGCGGATGCCTCAAACGGGCGGTTTCAGGCCGATTGGAAAGCATGTTACGAGGGTATAAAAACCTGCCATACGTTCCTGGCAAACGTAGACCGCGTAACGGCCATGTCTGCAGAAAAACGGGAACAACGTAAGGCGGAGATCCGGTTTATCCGGGCATCCCTCTATCTCCAGTTGGCAACCTGGTATGGTGATGTACCGCATTTCACCGAAGATATTACGCTTGAACAGTCAAAAACAATTACACGTAAACCGCAGGCAGAAGTTTTAGCCTGGGTTCACCAGGAATTGGAAGCTGTTTCGTCGATTCTGCCCTCAAAAGAGCAATATGCCGCTGCAGATAATGGCCGCATAACGAGTGGGGCAACGATTGCATTAAACGCCCGGGCATATCTGTGGGAAAATAACTGGCAGAAGGTGATTGAAAACTGCGAGAAACTTATGGGTAACACTTTTGGTTCCTATGACCTGTTTGGCAACTATGAACAGCTGTTCTGGGCGCAAAATGAATACAACAGTGAGATCATTCTAAGTTCACAATACGTTTTACCGCTTCGTGTCTGGGGTAACCTTGTAGATTATGCACCCATTTCCGCCGGTGCGAGGCTCTGCCTAGCAGGCCCTACGCAGGGGTTGGTTGACAGCTACCTGATGAAGGATGGCCGCAGGTGGACGGCTGCAGATGCTCCATACGCAAACCGTGACCCAAGGCTGAATGCAACCATTGTTTATGACGGATCGCAGTGGAAAGACCGCAGCGGGGTAGAATACACAATTATTACCCATCCTGACGGCACTACTGCACCCGGAAAACCATCAGACAAATATACGGGAGCGGGTACCGCACAGACGCCAACCGGTTATTATTACCGCAAATATGCTGATCCCGCACCGGGCACATATGTTTCCGGCGGCTGGAACTCCAGCCTTAATTTGCCGATCATCCGGTTTGCCGACGTTCTGCTGATGTATGCAGAAGCAAAAAATGAACTGAATCAAATGAATAGCGGGGTCTGGGACCAAACCATCAAAAAGCTGCGTCAGCGCGCCGGCTTTGACAATGTGCCGGCTGCCATGAATCTGCCGACAGGATCTCAGGCTGAACTCCGTGAGGTGATCAGGAACGAGCGCCGTGTTGAACTCGCACTGGAAGGTCTGCGGGTATACGACATCCGCCGCTGGCGTACTGCTGAAACGGTACTTACACAAGGTTTCAGGGGTGCAAAATTTGACAAAAGCAGCGGAACCTACGATTACATCAAGCTGCCCGGCGGGAACTTTAGCCGAAGCAGAGACTATCTCTGGGCAATCCCACGTTCAGAGCGTATTCAGAATCCAAATCTGACGCAAAATCCAGGCTATTAACCAAAATTTAAAAAAAAATGAAAACCAATATATCTTCAATATTTCTTCCGCTGCTGCTATTGATCGGTCTTGGCGGATGCAAAAAAAACGATTCGTTCAAAGAAGTTCAGGTAACTGAAGTAAAAACCCTCTATGCTCCCGACGATGCCCGCAACGTGGTATTACAATCGGGCGCTACCTCAAGCCTGTATTTTGAATGGGAAAAAGCAACAGCCGAAGACAATGGCCTGGTGTATTATGATGTGGTCTTTGACAAGGAAAACGGCGATTTTTCAAAACCGCTTTACGTTGCGCCCGCCGATAACAACGGTACAAGCACTGGCGCCACCATTACCCACAAGGTACTTAACCGCATCGGTGGTTTAGCAGGAATTCCGGCTGCTGAGCGCGGAACCCTCAAATGGACCGTTATCAGCTCGCGTGGCATGACCAAAGTATCGTCACCACAGGCCAGAAAAATCAGCATTACCCGCCTTGCCGGGATTGAGGCTCCTACATCGCTTTACCTGACTGGTGAAGGAACCGAGGGCGGCGCCACACTTGCATCAGCCTTAACCGTTAAAGGTCTCGCAGGCGGAAATGAGTTTGAAATCTATACCAAGCTGCTTGCCGGTAAAAAGTATGTATTCGTAGACTCGAAAACAAACGTTTCGCGCAGCTTTACACTTGGTGCCGATGGTCGGGCTTTCCGCGAAAACGCAGATGGCGCTACGGTAGCGAAAGACGGTATCTATAAGGTAACACTTGATTTTGCAACCTCTTCGGCAAGCATTCAGGAAGTAACGAAGCTGGATTTCTTCATGTGTACGCCGCAAAAACGCGAGACCCTCGCCTACCAGGGAAGAGGCGTATGGCGCGTAAACAACATTGTGCCAGACTTTACCACCAATTGGGGAGACGACCGTTACTTTTTCTGGATGAACATTGGGGGAACTGAGCAAAAACTAGGCAGTGCCAATAAGGACAACCAGCCGCCAACAGCCACTACAGGCACCTACTTCAACCTGAACTTCTACCCGACCGACCGCAACCAGTGGGACTATTCGTTTAAATTCCCGAACCGGAATGTACCGCGTTGCAGCATCGTTGTCGACCTGAACAGTGCAAATCCTGCATATACCCATCAGATTATTTATTAACCTGCAAATGAAAACAAGACTGTATATTTCCCTCCTGGCGCTCGGTTTGAGCGCCTGCGGGAAAATAGAAGATGAATATGTAGACCGAAGCGTGAAATACAACATCAACTGGAATACCGCTGCCGACAGCAGCAGCCGGAGTTTTACCAGTGTGTACTTCAACTCGACGAAAAACCATTTCAACAACGACAATTTCGGCGCCATCGGGCAATTCGATTACTGGCCCGAAGCCCATGGGCTTGACGTACTGGTCGATGCTTATGTGCGGACCAAAGACGATTTTTACAAACAGAAAATCGCCGCTTTTTACGAAGGCGTTAAAAAGAAGAATGGAAACCGCTTCTGGAACAACTACTATGATGATATGGGCTGGCATGGCATGGCGCACATGCGCGCGCTCGAAGCAACCGGCGATACCCGGTACGAACAGTCGGCTAAAGAACTCTGGACAGCCATCATTGATGGCTGGAATGAGGAAGACGGCGGTGGCATTCCCTGGAACCATGAAAACACCAAGGAAGGCCGAAGCAAAGGTGTGCCCTCAAATGGGCCGGCTGCCATCATTGCTGCGCGCCGCTGGCAAAAATACGGACAGAGTGAAATTGTACGGGGCGAAACCAACCTGGTCTGGTTGTCACGCATCTACAACTGGATCAAGGAACACCGCGTGGTGCAGCAATCGGGCCGCGTTTTTGAAGACATCAACAATAACCAGGGAGACTGGACCTATAATGCCGGCACCTATATGGGCGCGGCGCTTGAGTATTACAAGATCACGGGCAACAAAGTGTACCTGAACGATGCGATGAAAACGGCCGACTGGACCACCAGTACGCTGGTCAATTCGACAAATAAGGTGCTGAGCGACTGGGCAGAGCAGCAGGATCATGACGTGAACCTCTTTAAAGGGATTTTTGTCAGGTACCTGACCGAACTCATTTTGCACAAGGACCTGCCCGAAAGCGCCCGCCGGCGATATGTTAACTTCCTGAAAAACAGCGCCCAGATTCTCTGGACAAAAGGCACGACCAAAACACCGGTTGTTCTTTTTGGATTCAGGTGGTGGGAAGCGCCCGCTTCTGTGGGCGGTTTGCGGGCCCAGTTGAGCGGCGCCATGCTGATGGAGGCGATGGCCAAAATCAAGGCAGCAGGTTACCTGGAATAGGTTTTTTGAAGACAATTTGGATACGGCCCGGCATTTGCCCGGGCCGTTTTTGTTATAGAGATACCCATGTCAAACCGGCCTGCGTCAATTACGCAATCTGGCCTTTTCTGAAACCAATTGCATTCGGTGAAGCTTAAACCTGTAATCTTAAACTTTGAACATGAACAAGGAACAGCAGCCAATCGATCCTGCAGGCAAGGACAACGCAGAAGAAAACCACATCAATGAACCGGCGCAAACCGGCAATGATGCAAGCGGTACAGGTGTCGAAGAAGCGCCAAACGATCAACAGCAGCGCGAGGACGACGAGGAAAAAACGATCAGGGAATCCGTTCGTTAAACCACCCGGACCTTTGTAAGCACAAAATGCTTCAGATTTAAAAAAGAGGCCGCCCTTAGGGGGCGGCCTCTTTTCAACTAAACACTTCATGCAAGTGCTCAGGCTGCATGTCTGCTGGTTACTTATAGGTGAGGCATTGTTTATCTGCCTGCAGTGCCGCAGCCAGTTGTTTATAGTCAACGTCCTGAACGCTCACCTTGTTGTTGATGGCCAGAACCGCTGCCGTAGCTGCAGACTGCCCGAGGATCATGAAAACCGGTTCCATCCTGATCGAACCGTAGGCAATGTGAGAGGATGACAAGCACACAGGAACGAGCAGGTTCTTGCATTCGGCCGCTTTCGGCACCAGCGCATCGTACGATATGGCATAAGGTTTTGGTGCTTTTACACCAATGTCGCCTTCATTCTGCACATGACCTTCTGGCGTTACGTACCGTTGCACGTTGTGCGAATCGAGTGAATAGGAGCCCATGCCTACCGGCCGGGGCACTTCTTTCGTTCCCAGTACATCATGCTCTGTAACCACGTATGGACCAATCATCCGCCGGGCTTCGCGAACGTATAACTGGTATGGCCAGTGGCCATTGTCAGCGAACTCATCTTTGGCCAGTCCCCAGGTTTTCATGCGGGCCTGCAGGTCTGCGGGTACCCTTGGATCATTCGACAGGAAATACATCAGGCCTTTCTGGTAGTCTTCATGGGCCTTGATGATGCTTTTCCGTTCGGCATAGGAGGCCTCGGGATACCGGTAGTTCATGCCAATATAATCTGTGCTGAACGGCCCATGGTTATTGGTGTCGGTCTTGCGGTTGGGCACGGGGTCATACTTATCAAACAGTTCGCGCCACCCGCTTTCAAATACGCGAACCAGCAGTTCGTAGTCTGTCGGGTTGTAGTTATCGGGTTTGGGAAACTCCACCCGGTTCTCCGGTTTATCGCTCAGGCACATGCGGTAACAATAGGCTTGCAGGCGCTTGTCTGCGCTGCCGTTCGGGCCAGGCACTTCTTTGCTGATGCCGGGTAACAGGCCGCTTGCGGGATTTCCCTTAACAACAAACGGGTCGACCGGTTTTGCAAAGTGATGGCGGTGCTGGAAAACCAGCGCCTGCACTCCATTCCATTTTTCCCCGTATACAGCATTTGCCTCGCGGCCAATGTGGTAATTCACTTTCGCTGCAGCCATGAGGTCGCCCTCATAGGTGGCATCAATAAACATGCTGCCCGTATAATATTCTCCATTGGTGGTCTTGATGCCGACAATCGAGCCCTTCTTTTTAACGGGTTCATACGTCCTGTCCAGCCACCTGTCGCGGTAAACGGTGATCTTGTTTTCTTTGACCAGTGTTTCAAAGATCGACTCAGCTACGTGCGGTTCAAAGATCCACATCGTGCGTTCGCGGCCGTCGATAGCCGGTGTTCCCTGGCCCTTGTTGCCGTATGATTCCCTGCTTTGCCACTTCCAGGCCGAATCCTGCTGGTAATGCAGATAAACACGGTGGTAGAAATCGCGCGCCAGGCCACCGATCACCTCCTTATTGCCGGTATCGGTAAAGCCCAGTCCCGAAGATGAAAGGCCGCCAAGGTGTACATCCGGGGAAACGACGATGACCTTTTTGCCCATTTTGGCCACCTGGACCGCAGCGATGATTCCTGCCGAGGTTCCGCCGTAAACGATCACATCGGCATGCCGGGTCTTGTTTGCCTGACGGGCCACCGCGGGCCGGGCCAGCGAAACCAGAAACAGAAAAGACAGGAGCCGGGTTAATTTCAAAATATACATGTGTTCAGGATAAAAGTTGTTTAAGATAGGCAGGATAACTGTTTTTGTCTGTAGAACCGTCGCCCTTTGTAATGCTGTCGCCAAAACAGACGATCCGCGAGGCGGCGATCCGGTGAAAGGTCAGGAAGTCGTATACGCTGAGCGCAATGAGCCGGTAACCGTTGTTTGTCGGGTGTATGCCATCGGTTTTTCCGGAATTTTTTTCGTTCTGCAGCAATGAATCTGCTTCGGTACCGATCCGGCCAATCTTTTCAAACCGGCTGCACACGTCCAGGTGCCAGGCACGGTGCTTCTTTGCGCACTTTTCAATGCTCCGGTTAACGGCCTGCCGCCTGCCAGCCACACCTTCAGGCAAGTAAAACGCAGCCGGATGCCGTGTTAAAAGATGCGGCTCATAAGCAGGTAAAATACTCAGCATGAGCAGCTTGCTACCGGAACGCTGGATGCGTGCAACAAGCATGCTCAGGTTTTTTTCAAACTGCGGCAGCGGCACATGTTTAACGCTGTTCATGTCATTTGTACCCACCATCAGGATGGTCAGGTCAGGTTTGCGTGCCAGGCAGTCCCTTTCCAGTCTTTCGAGCAGTTCTGTGCTGTTGTTTCCGCCTACGCCGGCGTTAAAAACCACAGGGGCGCTTGCTGCGTCTTGCTGTGGTGCCGGTAAGGGCATGGCAAAGGCAGGCATGGCAAAAGCCACACCTGCCGAGCTGAACCCGGCGATACCCAGTTTAAGAATCTCGCGTCTGTTCATCTATCCCCCTCCCTAATTCGTTAATGTGTAGGTAAATACTTTATAGTTCCTGTCGGTACCCAGCCCCAGCTGGGTGTTGTTACCAGCGGCAGTGAGGCTGATTACAATGGTGCGGTTGCCCGGAAGCGGCGTATTGATCACGGGGATCAGGATATCGGCATACCACTTTCCTGCCGGGATGGTAACCAGCATGGGGTTAGGTGCGGTATAGTTCGTGCCTGCCACCGCCGTGCCTGAAAGGTTGTAGCTAACCTGTACATCGAAACTTTTCGGCGTATTTACATACACCCTTGCAGAAGCAGGAGATGCTGAGACGCGGCCTGAAGCCGAATTGGTGATCGTCGTGGCGGCATTCGCTCCTGTACCCGTTACGGCGGTCGATGTAATGTAAACCGCATCGACAACCTGGCCGGTTATTGCGTCTTCTTTTTTGCAGGCCATGCCAAATAGCAAGAGTGTGAGCGCCAGGAATAGGGTATTTAAATTCTTTCTGTTCATGTGTTCTTGATTAATAACCCGGATTTTGCACCAGGTTGGGGTTGCGGATCAGTTCAGAAGCAGGCAACGGCCAGCGCAGGTAATTGGGATCTGTGAACCCGGTAACCGCTGCATAACGCCCGGTGCGTACCAGGTCGTAATACCGCTTGCCTTCAAATGCGAGCTCGGCAAAGCGCTCGCGCTCAATGGCCAGCCGCACCTCGGCCTGGCTAACCGCAGCTGTCGGGCCTATGCCCGCACGTGCCCTGATCTGGTTCAACAGCGGAATGGCCTGCTCAGGCCGCCCGAGTTCATTCAGCGCTTCGGCGCGGAACAAGATCACTTCGGCCAGGCGGTACACCATGCGGTTGGCATCCTGGTAGAGAATGTTGCCAACCAGGGTTCCGGGATATTTGGCAATGTAAAGTTTGTTGGCATCGCGGTATGGCGCCGGCGAGGAACCGGTATTCCTGTAGGTGATCCCGGCCCGGTTATCGGTTGCCGGCAGTGCCGCCAGAACGGCGTCTGAAGGCTGGTACCGGAGGTTACCCGCCGTGATGCTGCCCCCAAGCGGCAGAAACTGTTCTGACAGGTTATTGGTGTTCCCTTCCTGGTAGGTATAGTTATACTGCACCTCGAAGATGGATTCGGTGGTATTCTTGTCCCTGAAAATTGCCGCGAAATTGGCACCCTGAACCAGGCTGTAGTTTGCCGGGCTGCTGATCACCAGCGCCGCCATGTCTGCTGCCTGCTGGTATTTCTTTTGCCAGAGGTACAGGTCGGCCAGGGTGCTCCTGACGGCCGCCTTCGTAGCCTTGCCCTTGTTTTCAAGCGTTGTCGAGAAAGGCAGATCGGGCACCAGGGTCTCTGCCAGCTTCAGGTCCTTCTCAACCTGCTCAAAGATGAGCTGCCGGGAACTGACTTTGGGAAAAAAGTCACCGCCGAGGCTTTCATAAGGCTCCAGGATGAGCGGGGCATTTTCGAACGTCCGTGTCAGGTAAAAATAGAAAAGGGCCCTGAGAAAATATGCCTCGCCGAGTATGCGGTCTCGACGGCCGGCCAGGGCCGGGTCTGTAATGCCCGGAACATTTTTAAGCACACTGTTGCAGCGGTTAATGCCCGCATATAGGCTTCCCCAGCCCACATAACCATTCGTAGCAGCAACATTTCCGCTGTTTACCTGCAGGTCTGCACTGCTTGACCGGTCTGTATTGGCAAGCATATCGGTTCTGCCATCGCCCCAGATCACGTAATTACTCGGGCTCTGCTGTAACGCATCGTAACAGGCATTGATGGCATTGTCTGCATCAGATGCTGTCTTGTAAAAATTTGCCGGTGTAATGTTGCTCAGGGGAATTTGTTCTGTTACTTTTTTACACGAAAACACGAGCAGCGGAATGGCTAACAAGAGTATATTTTTGATTGATTTCATCATCTTCATAAGTTTAAAATCCAACATTCAGTCCGAAAATAAGGGCGCGGTATTGCGGATAGGTTCCCTGGTCTATGCCAATTTCAGTAACCCTCGAATTGAACGCGCTTGCCTCCGGGTCGTAACCGGAATAAGAAGTAATCGTAAAGAGGTTTTGCCCTGAAAGATAAAGCCTGCAGCTATTGGCGCCTATTTTCTTCAAAGCCCCGTTCCTGACAGTGTAGCCCAGTGTCACGTTCTTGGCCCTTACATATGAACCGTCTTCAAGCCACCGGTCAGAAAACCGCCTGTTACCTGCCGGATCTGCATAATTTGCACGGGGTATATCGGTCATGTCGCCTTCGTTGCGCCAGCGGTTCAGGAGTTTCAGCGAGCCGTTAAAACCGGTTGCCGATTCGGCTGAGTACCGTGTACCGTTCAGGATATCGTTCCCGTAACTGAAGGTAACCAGGATTGAAAAGTCGAAGTTTTGATAGTTAAGCGTGTTTGAAAAGCCTCCTGTAAACTTGGGCAGTGCGTTCCCAATGATCTGCCGGTCATCATTGTCGATAACATTGTTGCCGTTCAGGTCCTGGAAGATGAGGTCGCCGCCCCTGAATGTATAGCCGTTGGTACCCACACTGGCGTTTTTGAGGTTGGTACTGTTGTCTGCCGAGTACCGGTAAACGCCCGACTGCCGCCAACCGTAAAAACTGCCAATTGACTGCCCCACCTCGAGGATGCTGTAAGAAGTAAGCGATCCGGTTAATCCCTGGCCTATGGTATTGATGATGTTGTTTGCCCCGCTGTACAGGTTGGTAACCTTGTTGCGGTTAAAAGAGATGTTGAAATTACTGGTCCAGTTTAAGGTCTCGCTCTGGATATTCACCGTATTGAGCGTCAGCTCCAGACCTTTGTTCTGCGTGGAACCAATATTCTGCAAAACCGATCCGAAGCCTGAGGTAATGGGCAGCGGTACATCGAGCAGCAGGTTGGATGTGTTTTTTACGTAGGCGTCAATGTTCAGGCTTACCCGCGACTTAAATAATGAAATGTCGATCCCTGCATTGTACTGCAAAGTGGTTTCCCAGGTCAGGTCGGGGTTAGGCATGGTGCTGAGAAAAATACCGCTTTGGCCTGCATAACCGGCGCCGGTTGCGTATTGGCCCTGTGCTACATAATCGCCAATGGTCTGGTTCCCTGTCTTACCGATGCTGCCGCGCAGCTTAAGGTCATTTACCAGCGCAGATTTGTCCCAGAAGCCCTCATTTGAAATGCGCCAGGCCGCAGAAGCAGCCGGAAAAACCGCATATCTTTTGTTTTCTCCAAACCGTGATGATCCGTCGCGCCGGGCGGTAAGCTCGAGAAGATAACGGTCAGCATAGGCATAACCCAGACGTGCAAAAGCGGAAGAAAGGCCGTAACCCGAGCCCATGGAAGAAGCTTCTGTCGGCAAAACAGCGGCATTCAGCGTTGGGATGTTGTCTGTAGCATACTGTGTACCGCGCGCATTGATGGCCAGTGAGGTACGTTCCTGCTGGCTGTACCCGGCAACCGCGCTAAAGCGGTGCACGCCGAATTCTTTTGTGTAATTGAGCGTATTCTCATTGATCCAGCCATCTACAGACGAAGAGAATGCCTGGCCGGCAGCAACGCCATTGCGAACTGCACCTGCCGGCTGAAAGAACTGGTCCAGCACCGAAGCATAGTTGAAGCCGAAGGTGGTCCTGAAGTTCAGATCTGGCGTAAACCGGTATTCGCCGAACAGGTTGCCGACTACAGAAGAAACCTGGTTCTCGTATTTGTTTTTATTGGCGTAGGCAACCGGGTTAATGAAACCCGAAACATCGTTCAGGAAATAAGTGCCGTCGGGGTTATAAATCGGGTGAGAGGGTGTTTTCTTCAGGGCCACCTGGATAATCGACGTTGCCCCGTCTTCGGTCGAAACGCGTTTATTCTGATACCTGGAAAGCGAAATGTTGGCGCCCAGTTTCAGTTTCTCTGACGCATCATAGTCGAGATTAAGCCGGGCTGTTCCCCGTTTATAGCCCGATGCGATGATGATCCCATCCTGGTCCATGTAACCGGCGCTAAGTGCAAATCTGAGCTTTTTTTCGCCTCCGCGAATGGCAAGTTCATAATTAGAGATTGGCGCGGTGCGGAAGAGCGCATCCTGCCAGTTGGTATCGTACACCACTCCCGCCGGGTCTGGCAGGAGAAAGCCATACAGCGATGTAACGCCATCTGCCAGGGCATTGGCCCTTCCTTCCTGAATCAGATCAATGGCCTGGGTGCTGTTCATCAGTTTAACCCGTGTATGCGCATTGTCGCGCTGCAGCCCGTAATAGGCATTCAGGTTATAGGTTGTTCCGCCCGATTTGCCGCGTTTGGTGGTAATCAGCACCACCCCGTTTGCAGCCCGCGAGCCGTAGATGGCCAGTGCACCCGCATCTTTCAGCACCTCCATCGACTCAATGTCGTCGGCATTAATGGCCGATAAGGCTGAAGTCTGGCTTCCTGACTGGCTGATGCCTGCAAGCGTACCTGACTCGACCGGAACCCCGTCTACAATATAAAGCGGGTCGTTCCCTGCATTGATCGAAGTGGTGCCGCGAATCCTGACCGTGACACCGCTGCCTGGCGCACCGGAATTCTGTACCACCTGCACCCCTGAAGCGCGGCCCTGGATCAGCGACTGCGCGGTAGCGACCGGCAGGTTTTCAATATCTTTACCTTTTACCGACGATACGGCAGATACCAGGTCCTTGCGTTTCTGGGTGCCATAGCCAACAACCACCACATCTGTGAGCGATTGCTGGTCCTGGACCAGCTGAACGTTGATTATTCGCCTGGCGCCTACGGTGATTTCCTGGCTTTTATAGCCCACATAAGAAAAAACCAGCACAGCGCGGTCAGAGGCCCGTACCGTATAGTTTCCCTCCGTATCAGAGCTCGCAACCGCTGTTCCTCCTTTTACCCGGATCGTGATGCCAGGCATGCCCGCCCCCCGTTCGTCGGTAACCTTTCCGCTTACGGTTTTTAGGGTATCGGCCACTGCCACCGGCACGGCCGGCAGCGGCGCCGGCTTGATCACGATGGTTTTGCTTCTGATGGTATAACTTGCCCCCGCACCTTTCAGTACCGAGTTAAGCACCTGGGCGATCGGGGTGGCCTTAAACGATAAGCTCAGCGTTTGCTGGTCATCGAATTGCTCGGGCGACCAGAGCACGTGGTAACCGGTTTGCTTTTGTATCTCCCTGAAAAGCTGGGCATACGTGGCGTCCTTTTTTTGGAGCGTAATGTTTTGTGCACGCAATGCCGCGCTGGCATCCAGCAGAAAAACAGTCATTAAGATCAATGAGAGTTTCATAACACGTAGTAGTTGATCGGGCATAATCAGCGGACGCAGCTTATGCCTGACTAGATCATAAAAAGTCATATATTTGGTTGTTGATGGTTTGAAAGATTGTTCTAACGGTATTTCGGACATCATTTTTGCCGGGAGTGTTTCGCCTCACTTCCGGTTTTTTGATGCATGACAGGGGTAGTTGTTTTACATCACCATGATTCTCCTTCCTTCTACTTTAAAGTGAACGATTCCGGTTAATTCGAGCAGGTCAAGTACCTGTGAGGCATTTTCAAACCTGGATACCGTACCGCTGAACAGCCGCTTGCGCAGGCTATTGTTCTTAAATTCCACATCCACGTCATACCACCGCGAAACCTGCCGCATAATGCTTTCGAGGTCATTGTTGCTGAACACGAAATAGCCTTTCTTCCAGCCAAGCACCATATCGGTATCTACCGTCCTGACCTCCGGTTTTTGGTGCCGCAAGACAGCCTGCTGCCCCGGCCGCAGCACGACGGCCAGCGCCGCATCAGCCGGGATGACCTTTACAGACCCCTCAACCAGCGTAGTCCGCACTGTCTGCTCGTCCTGATAAGAATTGATATTGAAATGTGTACCGAGCACCTCGATATCCTGGCGATCGGTATTTACCCGGAAAGGCAGGTGTTTGTTCCTGGCAACTTCGAAATACGCTTCGCCACGAAGTGTAACCTCCCGTTCGCGGCCCGAAAAATGGGTCGGAAAGGTCAGCGCCGACAGGGCGTTCAGCCAGACATGCGTGCCATCGGGGAGCACGACTTCGTATTGCCCGCCCCTGGGCGTTTCAATCGTATTAAACTGTGGCGCTGAACCGGGTTTGCTGCCTGCTATGCGGTATTGCAGCTTGCCGTCTGCGGTCTTGGTAACCTGAACACCCGACTGGGTGGCGATCAGCCCGTTTTCTTTAGCGGTCAGTGCGATTTTAATACCGTTTGACAAGGTTAGCACCGCCTGATTACCCCCCGGTGTCAACTCAATTGCCGGCGGTATTTTAGAGCCTGCACCCGGGTTATTCAGTCTTGCCGGGGTACGGAAAAGGAACAATGCAGCCATGCCAATGATCAGTATTGTCGCAGCTATGCCTGTAAGGCGAAAGAAAGTCATGCGGCGCTGCCGGGACTGCACAGCGCTGAAACGCTGCTCATACAAAGTGTTCCAGTCTTTGTCGGTATGAGAAGATTCCTCAGGCGCCTGTGCATAGATTGACAGCAAAGGCTCGAGCAGGTCCTCGTTCGGGGAGCGGTCAATTAACAGGAACAGTTCCTCGAATTCTTCTTTCGTACAGTTGTTATCGGCATATAGACGCAGGAGCTGCGCAAGCCTGTCCTTCACGGCCATGTTACATTTGGTTATTATCCTGATTGACGAAAAAAATTGACGAAAGGCCTAATGTGTCTGAAATTATTTTCCGGTCAGTATGGCAACCAACAGGAAAAGCCGCGCATTTCGGCTTAAATGCAGCCGCAGGATCTTCAGGGCGTCAAGCATGTGATTTTTTATGGTCGCCTTTGACAGGTTCAGGTGGGCGGCGATCTGGTCGTATGTCATATGCTCATCCCGGCTCAGCCTGAAAATGGTTCGCCGCTGCGGCGAAAGCTGATCGACCGCCTCATCGATTTCCTTTTGCAGCTCGGCTGTTAAAAGCGGCTCGTCAGCCCTTTGAGTGGCGGCTAACTCAATTTCTTCCCACACCAGGTCGCGCAGCACTCTGTCTTTCGCCGCCAGGCGCAGAAAATCAAGCGCCTTGTTGCGGGCAATGGTCGATACAAAAGCAGGAAAATTGTCAAGTTCATGCAGCAGTGCGCGGCCTTGCCAGAGTTTTAAGAAAACATCCATGACAATTTCTTCAGAGGCCTCTCTTGACTTGGTCAGTTTCAGCACATAGTTGAAAATCTTATCACGGTACCTGCCAAACAAGACCCTGAAAGCCTCCTCGTCTCCCGAGCTTATATGCAGAATCAGCGTTTCCTCATGTACAGTCATCTATTCCAAAGTCAGGTTTGCGATCTTCTTTTACCGGATGAACGATAAATGTAATAAAAATTCATAAAGCGGGAAGCGGCGCCCCGACAGCAGACCAGCCCGTATGGAGGGTTTGAACAGATCCTGCCACCGCAGCCAGTTGCCTGACCCAGCAATAAAAAAAGCGAAAGATGTGCTCCTTCGCTCGGTCGGTATGTCTGTCATGCATGCGGCTACTCAGGTGCCTCTACCTCGATAATCTTAAACTTGCGGATTCCGGCCGGCACTTTCCACCTGACGGTCTCCCCTTTTCTGAAACCGATCAGTGCTGCGGCAATGGGCGTCAGCACCGAGACCTTTTTTGCTTTCATATCGGCATGCTTTGGCAGAACAATGGTCAGCTCCATGACCTCGCCCGTGTGCTCTTCCTGTATCCGCACTTTAGAATTCAGGCGTATGGCATGCTTTGGAAAAGCATCGCTCTTTACAATGACAGCCCTTTTTAGTTCAGCCGAGAGCGACATCTCGTTCGGGTCAACTTTGTCCCGGTTCACATACGGCCTTAAAAGGTTCAGATCTTCCTGTGTAATGATTACCGGATTTCTTTCATTCGTTTCCATAATAAAAATTGATTGTCTGCTGCCGCCCGTTCAAGGGGCAACAGTCGTCTAGCCGGCCGGAAGCCGGAAAACAAGTGTAAAAAAAATAGAAATTTAAAACCAGGGGAATAGTATGGTCAAGGGCATACATTGGTCTCGGTCAGAAAGCTTGACGCCCCAAACCTTGAAAAATTAAACTAACGGTTTGAGGCAGACGTGTTGAAGTCTTTAGCAGATGATTTATCGGTTCGGTTTACCGGCAAAAAAGTGCGTAAACACGAAAACGTCAGCACAGTCCCCGTTACTGCGGGAAAATACCGGTACAAAAAGACCTGGGCCATATGCTGCATCTGTGTTTTCAAGAACCAGCAAGATAGCCAAAATTTTCTTAAGAATAAAACCCGCAGCAACAGGCTGCGGGCGTACGGTTCGGACTATAGGTAGAACAAAGTTGCCTGGAGATTCTTCATCGCTTCGTGCGTAATCATATTCCGGCAGCTGTACCGGCAGCTATTTCCTGCCGGATGCCGTTATGGACTCTAGCAGGTCTGACAGCTCCTTTACACGCTCCGGCGATGAGCCGGCCAGGTTATTTTTTTCGCCGAGGTCGTTTTTCAGGTTATACAGCTGCGGCCTTGCCGAGTTGCCGGTTTCTATACCTACGCTTTTGCTGACGGTAGGCCCTTCAGCCGGCCTGATGTATTTCCAGTCGCCGGCTATGATCGCCGTAGGCTGCTTTGTCCCCTGCTTTACCAGAACTTTGCGTCCGGTGGTTGCTTTCCCCAGGAAGGCATCTGCGTGGTTTTCACTATCTGTTGCCTGGCCGGCAGGAACTTTTTGATTCAGCAGGGCCGAGAAAGATGCAAGCAGGTCCATCTGGCAAACCAGCGCCTCAGATACTGCAGGTTTTACCCTGGCCGGCCAGTTCAGAATAAAGGGCACCCGCGTACCTCCTTCAAGGGCACTGTACTTCCCACCTCTGAGCGGCCCAAGAGGTTTGTGGTCACCCAACTTTGTTACCGCCTCATCTTCATACCCGTCGTCGAGAACGGGACCGTTGTCGCTGCTGAAAATGATGATGGTATTGCGGGCAATGCCCAATGCTTCCAGTTGTTTCATCACCTGGCCAACGGTCCAGTCGAGCTGAAGAATGGCATCGCCCCGGTAGCCCAGGCCGCTTTTGCCTTTGAACTGTGTGGCCGGCATTCGCGGCACATGCGGTTCAGTTAAAGGAAAATAGAGGAAAAACGGTTTGTTTGCATGTTGCTCCATGAATTCGTTTGCTTTGACCAGAAAAGTGGCAGAGACCTCTTCGTCTACCCAGCGTGCACGATGCCCGCCGGTCATCCAGCCAATCCGGCCGATGCCGTTTACGATGGTGTTATTGTGACCATGATTGGGCGATGCTTTCATCTTAAGCAATTCCGGATTTTCCAGCCCGGTGGGGTCATTGCCAATTTTTTCCGTGTAATTGACAGCGATAGGGTCGGCCGCATCGCGGGCCAGCACGTCGCCGTTTTCCATAAAAACGGTAGGTACCCGGTCTGCTGTAGCCGGAAAAATGAAGGAATAGTCAAAACCCACTTCATTAGGACCGGGTTTTACAGTGGCATTCCAGTTTTTGTCTACATTGTTTCCCAGGCCAAGGTGCCATTTGCCCACGATAGCAGTGGCATATCCTGCATTTTTAAAAACTTTTGGCAGGGAAATCCGGTCGGTCGGTATGATCAGCGACGCATCGCCCGGTAAAATGCCGGTACCTTGCTGACGCCAGGGGTATTGCCCGGTCATGAGCGCAAAACGCGAGGGCGTGCAGGTGCCCGATGTGGCATGGGCGTTCGTAAACCGAATGCCGCCGGCGGCTAATTTGTCCAGGTTTGGCGTAGCCAGTTTACTGGTGCCGTAACAGCCCAGGTCGCCGAAACCCAGGTCATCTGCATAGATATAGATGACGTTTGGCCGGTCGTTTTGCTGCGCACGACCGGGAAAAGCGGCTGCCAGGAAGCTCAGCAGGAAGAAAAATGATGTTCTCATGGGTATCGGGTTAAAAATTCCGGCGGCAGAGCCGCCGGAAAAGCTAAGGTAATTATTTGAGATTCGGATTAATATTGACTTCAGCCTGGGGTACAGGCCACAGCTCATCCTGACCGGTGCGGAAAGCTTTACTGGTTACATACCAGCGACCCGCCGGATCGGTAAGGGGTCCCTTTTTGCGCAGGTTTACAGCACCGGGAAACGGGGCCCCATAAAAATCGCCCTGCAGTACCGTACCAATGGTTTTCCAGCGCAACAGATCCCAGTAACGCAGGCCTTCAAGTGCGAGTTCATTCCTGCGTTCACGACGCAGGATGGTGCGCAGGGCTGTACTGCCTGTGGCGGTTATACGAGGCATATTCACCGAATTGCGGCCCCGCACCTTATTGATCGTAGCGTCAAGCAACGCCTGGTCTAACGGGTCGCCGTTTTCAAGCCTGGCTTCGAGGTAACTCAGCAGCACTTCGGCATAACGCACAACCGGGAGGTCGATGCCTGAATTCTGCAGGTCACCGCCACTAAACGCTTCACTATTGAATTTTTTTGGCGCAAACCCTGTACGCGTAGACTGTTTGGTGGTACTGGTCTGATCGGCAGAGGCAGTGTTATCGGGGTGGCTGTTGTACACAATGTTCTTGAACGGACGTCCGTTGTACAAAATGGTAAAGCGCAAACGTGGATCGCGGTTTTTGCCGATGTCGGCGGCATCGTACCGCGGGTCGCTGAAAGAAAAAGGCGTACCGTCGGTAAATTCATACGACTCAGCCAGGCTTCCCAAGGGGCAGAACAACATGAACCCGCCGAACTGGGCGGGATAGTTGTGCTGCATCATGGCATTCGGCGCCAGGTCCTGAAGGTACTGCGTTGCAAAAATGATCTCCCTGCTGCTTTCATTGGTACCGTTAAAGAGGCTTTCGAAATCA
This sequence comes from Pedobacter yulinensis, assembly GCF_003029735.1. GTDB lineage: Bacteria > Bacteroidota > Bacteroidia > Sphingobacteriales > Sphingobacteriaceae > Pedobacter > Pedobacter yulinensis. Next base: position 41,913 of record NZ_KZ686269.1, on the reverse strand, counting down.
GGATCAATGCTGTTTTCGTTCAGGTCAATGATTTGTTTGAAAGCTGCTGCCGCGTCGGCCCAGCGTTCCCTGCCCAGGTTCAGGCGGCCCAGAAACGCAAGTGCTGCCTGGGCCGTAGCCCGGCCGCGTTCACTTCCCGGCAAGGCCGCTGCCCTTGGTAAACTGGAAACAATCGCGGCAAACTCGGCCGCAGCAAAATCCTGAACCTGCTGTTTTGTTGCCTTGGTCACCGTATTGGCCTCTTTCAGGGTCAATGAACGTTGTACCAGGGGTACTGCTCCAAAATATTGCGAAAGGTAAAAATACTGACAAGCCCTGATAAACCGTGCCTCGCTGATCATTCGGGCTTGTTTTACCGCATCGACCGGGGCCTTGGCCAGGTTCTCCATAAAATAATTACAACGTGCAATGCGGGCGTAACTGGCAGTCCAGTAATTGGCCAGGTAACTGTTATTATTGGTCAGTGTGCCGTTGGTCAGGGTGTTGAAGCCCGAATTCTCGCCACGGCGGTCGTAGGCATTGTCGGTGGCCATTTCCAGATAAAGTAAGCCGTGGTAAGACCACCAGTCTGTGGCCGAATATTCAGGCCCCGGCGGGTTGAAGGCCATCTGGATGCCTCCCCTGTATACACCAGCCAGCGCTAGCATAACATTTGACTCTGAGGTCCAGAAAGTTTCATTTGAGAATTGGTCGAGCGGCGCTTTGTCGAGCGATTTGCGGCAGGAAGCCATCAGCGTAACAATGGCCATGAACGCAATAAGAAGTTTGTTGATATGTATTTTCATGATCTTACAGCTAGAAATTGACGTTTAAACCTAAAGTGTAATTGGCCAGGATGGGGTAATAGCCGCCGCTGGTATTGATCTCCGGATCCCAGCCGGTCGGGTATTGGCTAAATGCGAAAGGATTCTGCGCCGTACCGTATAGACGCAGGCTGCGCAGGCCAAGTTTTTTTGTCCATGCCCCGTCAAAAGCGTAACCAAGCTGGATGTTGCGAACTTTGAGGTAACTGCCGCTCAGCAGCCAGAAAGAAGAACTAAGCGTGTTTGGGGTGCCCTGGTTCGAAATCACCTCGAGCCGCGGATATTTGGCGTTGGGATTCGGGTTGGCTTCGCTCCAGTGACTGTCCAGCTGCCAGCGCTGTATATTCCCATTCACATTAAAGGCGTAGCCCGCATATCCCGATAACATTCCTTTTACCCCGGCAACACCCTGCAACAAAACTGAAAGTTCGAAGTTCTTGTAACCGGTGCGCAGACTGAGCCCATAAGTGTAGCGCGGAATCTGGCTGCCCAGCACAGTACGGTCATAGGTGGCATCGACTTTCCCATCTGGCACACCGGCAGGCCCGCTGATGTCTTTGTAGCGAATGTCGCCAGGCCGTACGCCCGGGTTGATGCTTTTTTGATTGGCGTAGGCAGCCACGTCACTGGCGTCGCGGAAAAGACCGTCAGCAACATAACCATAATAGACATTCATCGGGCTGCCAATAAACAGGTTGCTGCCGTTGCCCACAAGCCCGTTTGGCTGAAGTACGTTGCCAACACCCAGGTCAAGGACCTTGTTGCTGATGATGCTGAAATTTGTATTGATGCCATAACTGAATGCCCCCGCCTGACCGTTGTAATCTGCCGTGAACTCCCAGCCGCGGTTGCTTAGTTTACCTGAATTCTGGACGCCAACAGCCGTGCCCAGCACTTTTGAGACGCTGTTACCCGGGCTAACAAGAATGTCGTAGGTATAACGGTCAAAATAAGTAACGCTTAGGTTCAGTCTGCTTTTAAACAGTGTGGCATCCAGGCCGATATCTTTGGTTCTTGTTGACTCCCACCTGATGTTCGGATCGACCAGCGTCAGGTTGGCTACGCCGGTTGCGAGCGTATTGCCGAAAACGTAATTCTGCCCCGACGAGAGGACGTTCTGGTAGGCATAATTACCAATGTTCTGATTTCCGAGGGTGCCATAAGAGCCCTTTAGTTTCAGATCGTTCAGCCAGCTGAATGCATTTTTCAGAAACTTCTCCTCTGAGATTCTCCAGCCAAGCGCAACCGCAGGGAAGAAGGCGTATTTGTTGTTCTGCGGGAAACGGGAGGAGCCGTCGTACCGCAGGGTGCCTTCGACCAGGTAGCGGTTTGCGAAGCTGTAGTTCAGGCGGCCAAAGTAAGAATCGAGGGTAAACTCGGCGGCCGTGCCATTATTTTTCTGCGTTCCCGCATCGCCGGCATTCAGTTCAGTCAGGTTATTGCTGAAATACCCGGACCTGCTCGCAAAAGCCGAACTGTTCTGTGTGTATTCGTAAGAATGTCCCAGCAGTACTCCAAAATCACTTTTGCCTAAAGAACGTTTGTATTCTGCCAACTGCTGCAAGGTCTTGTAAACACTGCCGTCTGTCTGCTGGTTCAATGTGCCCGGGCCCAGTACCACGTTGGCGGTAAGCCGCTGGTTGGCCAAAAACCGCTGAGAATTGGCGCTCAGTTGCGTGTAAGCTCCGATGGCCGAAATTTTTAACCCGGGAATGATGTCCCAGTCCAGCCGCGCGTTACCCAGCAGGTCTGTCTTTTTTTCCTGGAAGAAGGATTCGTTTTTTGAATAGGTATAAGGTGTACCCTTTGCTACGACACCGAGGCCGAAATCCCCGTTGCTGAGTTGGTAGGGATAAACTGCCGGTACGCGGATCACCTGCCCGATGGTGGTGATCATATCAGTCCAGTCGAGCGAAACGGGTGGCGCCGGCTGGTTGTCCAGGTACTGCGCGGCAGAAAACCGTGTGGTCAGTTTCAAATTTTTTGCCAGCGTATTGGTCAGGTTAAGACGCAGGTTGTAACGGCTGTAGTCATTTTTTTCGACAATACCGTTCTGATAAAGGTAACCAAAGGCCAGCAGGTACTGCGTATTTTTTGTCTCGTTAGATAAACTGAGGTTGTGGCCGGTTTGCAGGGTCGACTTTTTTAACACCAGGTCTACGTAATCGATGTTTGGATAGTTATCGGGATCTGTACCGTCTCTGAATTTCTGGATCTCTGCCTCGGTATAGGAACCGGGCTGGGCCTCGTTCAAGGCTGCCGCATATTCCCAGGAATTGGCAAATTCCGGGTAAGCGGTGGCGCGCTGGCTGCCGGCGTAGCCATTGTAACTGATCCGTACCTTTCCATCGCTGCTCTTTCCTGATTTTGTTGTTACCAGGATTACGCCATTTGCGGCACGCGAACCGTAAATAGCTGCGGTTGAGGCATCTTTCAATACTGAAATGTTCTCCACATCGTTCGGATCAATGTCATTGAACGAGTTGACAGGAACACCATCCACCAGGATAAATGCCCCCGACGCAGCACCAAACGAACCCACTCCCCTGATCTGGATATTGCCGCCGCTGCTGCCGGGCTGCCCGCTTCGCTGGATGATGGTCACGCCAGGGAGCTGCCCTGTCAGTGCATTGGAAAGGGATGGCACCGGCCGGTCGTTAATCTGCCTGGCAGACAACTGGGCAACCGAACCGATCAGGTTGGCTTTTTTCTGGCTTCCGTAACCAACCACAACCACATCGTTCAGGTTAGATGATTGCTGCACCAGTTTAATGGTCAGCGGTACGCCGGCCTTTGCAGGTATTTCCTGGGTGATATAACCGATGTAACTCACTTCCAGCACCGCCTGGTCAGGAACGTTTTTAAGTGTGAAGTTACCGCCGGTATCAGACATGGCATTTTGGCTGCCGCCCTTTACCCTTACCGTGGCGCCAGGCAGCCCTTCGCCGTTTTCGTCAAGTATACGGCCGGTTACATCCATTCTTAGCAGCACAGCAGAAAGCGTTGAAGATTTGCGCTTTTCCTGGACAATGATCGTTTTTGAATCGATAACAAACTCGAGGGGCTGGCCGGCAAACAGGTCTGCCAGCGCCTCGCCGAGCGGCGCTTTGCTGAAAGAAACGGTAACCGGGCGGGCCAGCCGCATGTCTTTCTGAATATAGAAAATATCGTAGCCGGTTTGTTTTTTTATATCCCGGAGTACCTCTTCAAGACGCACATTTTTCTTGAAAAGCGTTATGGGTGCCTGGGCAAGACCGGCTGCGCTGATTTGCAGGCTAGCCAAAAGCATCAAGAGAACCGATAATTTCATGGTGCGGAATAGTTGTTTGTAAGCAGTGCGTGAGGGTACGACTGCCAAAATTAATTTTTCATACATTTGGTGGTTTGGATTGCGGTTTTTTGGGACAAAAGATCCCTTGTAACCTGGTTAACAGATCAGTTTGTAGTTGATGACCGGATGTGTTTTGATCCTGACAAGGCCGGGGGACGCTCCAACGCCTCCGGCTTTTTTGGATCTGCGAGGGGTAGTTATGGCGTCACAGTAATCCTCCTTCCTGCTACTTTAAATTTTATTTTTTTGCTCAGCTCGAGCACCCGCAAGACCTCGTCGAGCCGTTTAGATCTTGAAATGGAGCCGCCAAAAGCAAGCTGCGACAGATCGCCTTCGATCCTGATTTCCACGTTGTACCAGCGGGCTATCTTGCGCAGCGATGTGCGGATGTCTTCATCTGTGAAATTGAATTCGCCATTCTTCCAGTCTATGATCTTTTCGGTGTGTACCGCTTTGATGCCAAAGCCGTCGCCGGAAAAGACCGCCTGCTGCCCAGGTTTTAGCATGGCTTCGGTAGCATGTATCGCGCCCCTTGCCGGTTTGTTTGCCGGGGGCTGTTTCAGACGCACGCTTCCTTCAAGCAGCGTTGTCATGACCGCTTGCTCATCAGGATATGCGTTAACATTGAACTCGGTGCCCAAAACCTCCACAACCTGCTTGCCGGCGGTGACCCTGAAGGGTCGGGCGGCGTTTTTCGCCACCTTAAAATACGCCTCGCCATGCAGCTCTACGCGTCGTTCGTTGCCCGCAAATGCAGCCGGGAAACGAAGCGACGAAGCTGCATTGAGCCAAACCTGGCTGCCGTCTGGCAGGACAACCTGGTACTGCCCCCCCGCCGGCGTTTCTATTTGGTTATAGCCGCCGGCCGCAGGTGCCCCGGTTCCGGAAACTTCAGGTTCATACACCAGCTGCCCGGACATGGTGTTTCTGATTCCCAATCCCGTTTTTGCGGCAAGCGCGCTGTCGGGCTGATCGGATAGCCTGATCTGCCGGCCGTCGGCGAGCGTGAGTACGGCCCGGTAGCCACCCGGGGCAATGGACCTGGCGGCCATTGCACTGCTGCGGTCCGGAGCAGCGGCGAATTGATGTTCTTGTTTTCTTGTCAGGTAAATGCAGGCTGCCAACAACACAACGGCGGCAGCAGACAGCCATCCCCAGCGCGCACCCGCAGCGCGTTTGCGGATACCGGCAGATTCCAGGATACGGCCCCGCAGCTCCGTTTCCAGCTGCACCGGTTCTGCTTCGGGAATTTCAATCCGGGAATCATCAAAAGAAGTATACCACCGCTGAATGCGCTCTTTTTCTTCTTTTGTAGCTTTTCCCGCAAGGTAACGCCCGATCAGATTTTTTAAGTCCTCTTCCTGCATACAGCACTCTTTTCATATATGTAGCCTGAACAGGGGCTGGCACCTATGTCTAGGTAAAGAAAAAGAGAAAAAAAAGGTGGAAATTTCTGACGACCAGCCGCAGCCTGCCCAGGGCCTTATGAAGTTGGTTTTCAACCGTGCTGACCGAAAGCTGGAGGCGTTCGGCGATCTCGCGGTTGCTGAGGTGTTCCTCACGGCTGTATTTGAAAATAATGCGGCACTTTTCAGGCAGCAATTCGACTTCTTCGCGAACCATTTTTAGCACCGCCCTGTAATGTAAAACATCTTCCGTATCTGCGCAGCAGCCATGATCTGGCTGCAGCTGATCCTGATAACTGGCGCGTACGCTGCCTTTTCTAAGTTCTTCGAGCACCCGGTATTTAACTGCAGTAGCCAGGTAGGGTCCGATTTGATCAATTCGCTGCGCTGCACGATGTTTCCAGAGCCATACCATGACGTCATGCACAACATCTTTCGCCTGTTCCAGACTCTTGAGGCGATTGTATGCGATACCCAGCATGGTCTTCCAGTAGCGCCTGTAAATCTCGGAGAATGCATCACTGTCGCCAGTGTAGAGGCAATCAGTAAGCTGCCCATCTGAGAAAGCAGCGTATTTAGTCTTGAGTTGCGCGTCCATGCAATTAGTTTCTCAAGATAGAGACAAATTACCGGACATTCAAAACAGCCTCCAAAATCCCATTGTATTTGGCTCATTGTGAAGATTTTTTAACCGTGAATTATTGCGCAGTGGACGTGCTGACCGCAAATCCCTCCGTATAGCTTTAAAAAATTTTCAGACACGGAGGCCTGAAAATCTGAAGAGGTAAACGCATAGGCCTGCGGGCGCCACAAACGGACAAGTCGGTTTTAGTCTCTAAGGGCACTCAAACTGTTTTGGTATTGGATTGTTAAAAAAACATGCAAATTGACTGGCTGAAGATTTTTTTACATGATCTAGATTTCTCCGCCGCGGCGACAATCGTGATCAAAACCATTATCATGTTTGGCCTTGTGCTGGTTTTTTTGCGATCGTCGGGAAAAAAGGGTGTAAGACAACTGAGTATCTTCGAGGTAGCCATCATCATTGCTTTGGGATCGGCTGCCGGCGACCCGATGCTGAACGATACGGCGGCCATTATTCCATCGATCATTGCATTTGCAGCCATTCTTGCAACCTACAGGTTATTGACTTACCTGGCAGCTAAAAGCCAGGCCGTAGAGAATGTCCTGGAAGGCGTCCCCATGTCTATCATAGAAGATGGCCGGTTCACCATGGAAGAAAGGAGCTCCAATACATTTGCTAAAGATGAGTTTTTTGCAGAAATGAGGCTGCAAAACATTGAGCATGTTGGCCAGGTGCGCAGGGCCATACTCGAAACAAACGGTCAGGTAAGTTTTCTTTTTTTTGAAGATAACGATGTCCGCTACGGATTGCCGGTACTGCCCGAGTTATATGACAAGAAAGACCAGGGTGTTTCAAAAAGCGGCCGCTATGCCTGCACACGCTGCGCCAATGTAGAGGAACTGCAGGCCGATCAAGCATGCCCGCGGTGTCAGAACAAGGAATGGGTGCCAGCCATTAACGCCCGGCGCATCACTTGATCTGAAGATGTTCTGCCCAGGAAAATAATTAGTTTATCAGATAGCCCAGGGCGTACATGAAGTGATAATTTTCATATAGCCTTCAGTTGCCGGGGCTTTTACTCCTTGTCGTTAAACAGGTTGGCTTCAAATTTCGATTCAACGATATAGCGGTTGGGAGCAATTTGCTTCACATCTATAATTTCAAATATCGAATTGTCCTCAATGGTATTGTCAAGACCCGAGCGCACCACAATTCATGGCGCCAGATAACAATTGCGGTGAACATAACCGAACCACGCGTAGCGTATTTAAGTCTGGAACAGCCCGGTGAGGTATCAATCGTCCTCTCGAGGAATTGGCAACATATTCTGACCGTGAAATTTCAGATATTTTAAAGTTTAACCTTCTTCAAACCTAACAAACAGGCTTTTAAACATACTTGGTTTGTCTTCGAATAGACCAAAGCTGTGGTATCATTTAATGTTTCGGGATTCATAAACAAAAAATCCTGTAACCAGCCGGTCACAGGATCTTTCATGTCTTGTTTTCCTACATGGATTCGAACCACGATCTTCAGAGCCAGAATCTGACGTGTTACCCTTGCACCATAGGAAAGTCTGTGTTTATCGCCTCCTTCCGGCGGCGTTTCAGGTTGCAAAAATAAATATTCCCTTAATTTTCACAAAACTCACTTCTGGCAGAAATAACGAAAAAAATAAGAACGCACTGAAAATTAGTTAGATAATTTTTCATTTCTCCGCGTAGAATACGTGGCTTTTATTCGCGTTCACAGCTTGCATGCAGATTGGCCCTGCGAGTTTCCTGCATTCAAGCAAGCCTGCCTGCAGCTGAAATGCGATGAGGTTCATGGATAAACGCAGCGAAATTTGTTTCTTCGTACAGATACAAAGCAAATGACACAAATAAACTGGGGAATGATCGGTGCCGGCGATGTGACGGAAGTAAAAAGCGGCCCGGCATTCAGCAAGGTTTCCGGCTCGAACCTGGTTGCTGTAATGCGGCGCAACGCCGAAAAAGCGGCAGATTATGCCAAAAGACATGGCATAAACCGCTGGTACGATGATGCGCATGCCCTGATTAATGACGCCGGCGTAAACGCAATTTACATTGCTACGCCACCGGATACCCACGAGTTGTATACCCTCGCGGCCCTGGCGGCAGGCAAGCCGGTGTACGTGGAAAAACCGATGGCCCTGGATGCAGCAAGCTGCCACCGCATGCAAATGGCGGCAGAACAGGCTGGCGTTAAACTGACCATAGCCCATTACCGCCGCGAACAGCCTTACTTCAGCAAAATTAAAGAGCTGCTTGATGCAGGCGCCATCGGCCGGCCCCTGCTTGCTGAACTGAAATTTCACCAGCGGCCCCTGTCTGCGGAAACCATTCGCGAACCAAAAATGCAATGGCGGTTAAACCCGGCTTTATCCGGGGGCGGCCTGTTTCATGATTTGGCTCCACACCAGCTTGATCTCATGCTGCATTTCTTTGGCAAGGCGGTACAAAGCCAGGGTTTTGCCCGCAACCAGCTGCACCAATACAACGCAGACGATGCCGTATCAGGCCAGGCCTGTTTTGAAAACGGCCTGCTTTTTTCAGGCAGCTGGATGTTTAACGCCCCTGCAGATACTGACCGCTGCCTCATTACCGGGACGGATGGCGTGCTTGCCTTTTCGGTGTTTAGCGGCGAAGCCATTGTTCTTGACCGCGAACAGGAGCGCCTCAGCTTCTCGTTTGACCCGCTTCCACATGTTCAACAGCCCATGATTGCTGCTGTAGTGGACTATTTCCGTGGCGAGCGGGACAATCCCTGTTCTCCTGCAGACGGCGTCGAAGTTCTGGCCATGATGGATGCATTTACACGTAATAAACAAGCCTGGCCGGCGTTTCAGCCCTGACACCTATGAAAATAACCGAAGCCCTGCGGCGATATCCTGTCCTGTACCTGTTCTGCGCCTGCCTGTTCCTGTTTTCCTGTTCGGAGAAAAAACCCAGTTCCGTTCTGGACAACATTCCTGATCCGAAAACGCTCGGCGAAAGTTATGTCAGCAATCCGGACCAGGTGCTTTCCGAAGCAACCGTCTCTGACCTGAACAGCAGGCTCAGCCTGCTCGACCAGGCTGGCGTTATCCACATTGATGTGGCCGTGGTGAAATCGATCGGTGAGCTGGTTCCAAAAGAAACAGCCCATGAGCTTTTCAGGAAATGGAAAATAGGTGATGCAGAGAAAGACAACGGCCTGCTCATCTTACTGGTACTCGACCAGCGCCGCGTGGAATTTGAAACGGGATATGGTATTGAAGGCGTACTGCCTGACGTTATCTGCAAACGCATTCAGCAGCGTGTTATGCTGCCTTTTCTTAAACAATCGAACTATGACGAAGCGGTAAGCCGGGGCGTTGAAGCAGTCATCGGCCAGGTTGAAAAAGACAACCGGCAGGCTGCTGCTGCCGACTCGTCTGCAGCTGATACCAATGCATTGGCCCCTGTCCCACCAGCCGGTTATATGATGCCTGAACAACCCGCAACAGAGGCGATCCAGGCCGATCCGGTGCAAATTACCGAAGAAAGTTCCCGTACGTCATTTCTTGAACAGGAAACAGGATTCGGTACACTTGTCGTTTGCAGCATCTGCTACCTTGTGCTGGCTGCGACAACGTTATATCACATCGGCAGAAATAACCCGAAGATCGCCGGATTGGTTAAGGCGCTTATTTTTGTTCCACTTTTGCTGTTACCTGTGCTGGTCAGCTTCGGTTTTGTCAGCTGGAGTATCTGGCAAACTGTTCTCTCTTATTACCTTGTGCTGGTTATCTATATCCATGTCTATTGCCTGGTGGTCCTGGCCGGTCTGAGGCGATGGCCCGAACGGCATGCCCGCTACCTGTATTTGGACCGCAAACTGCACGGGCTCGAGTGGACGGCCTACGTGTTTCCGTTCCCACTTCTTTTTATCTTCTGGGTTTTCTTTCGCCGCAAGCTTCATCACTACCGGTACGACGCGTACACTTGCGGTACCTGCGGCAAGGCCATGCAACGGCTTGAAGAGACGGCAGATGACCAATTCTTAACGGCAGCACAGCAAAAAGAAGAGTCGCTCCGGTCGGTTGATTACGATGTTTGGCAGTGCGTGCCTTGCCAGCAGCAACTCATCCTGTCTTATGAGAACCTGGAAAGCGCCCTTAAAACCTGCCCTTCCTGCAGCACAAAAGCCCTGCAGTTTAAGTCCAGGAAAACGGTTAAACGAGCCACCAAAAAGGCCGAAGGCTGGGGCCTGGCCACGTACGCCTGCAGCCACTGCCAGGCCACGCAGGAGGAAAAGTTTACAATTGCGCGCATCCCCGAGTCTTCAGGCAATTCGTCTTCATCCTTCTCATCTTCCTCATCATCTTCATCGGGTTCATCAAGTTCATCGTCTTCAAGCAGCGGCGGCTCTTCGGGGGGCGGGGGTGCGGGAAGCAGCTGGTAAAAAAGAGCCGGTCAGTTGTGAACTGCCGGCCAGATTTTATTTGAAATGCCCGCGGACTTTCTCCAGTAAGACTTTGGTTTTACGGATACCTTCATCGGGCGGAAGCTTTGAGCCCTCATACTCAATTCCCACAATCCCGGACCAGCGGGCAGCCTTGATGATCTCGAACATTTTGATGTAATCGATCGTCGTTTCATTTCCGGAAGCATCAAAATCAAAGCTCTTGGCGCTGACACCCTTGGCATAAGGCATAAGTTCTTTTACACCCTGGTAACGGTCGTACTCTTCTGTGCTGCTGATGCGAAAGTTACCGAAATCAGGAAGCGTCCCGCAATAAGGGCTGTTTACCCCTTTCATAACCGAAGCAAGCCACTGCCCGTTCGATGAAATGCCGCCATGATTTTCAACGATCACATTGATCTTATTTTGACGGCCGTAATCTGACAGCATGGAAAGGCCCTCTATTGCAGCACTTTTCACCTCATCGGGTGTTCCGCGTCCGGCAGCATTTACCCGGATGGTCCGGCAGCCCAGCGCCTTCGCCACATCAATCCATTTATAATGGTTTTCAACCGCTTTTTTGCGCGCCGCCGCATCGGTGTTGCCCAGGTCTCCCTCACCATCTACCATGATCAGGTGATTGCTTATGCCCAGGTCATCTGTACGTTGCTTCAGTTCTTTTACATAAGCCGGGTTGCTTTCCTGCTTTTGAAAAAACGGGCTGACATACTCGACAATGTCGATACCGAAGTCTTTTTTGGCTTTCTCGGGAAAGTCCATGTTTTTCAGCTTGCCTGAAAAAAGTACCGGATTGAGCGACCACTGTGCCAGTGAGATCTGGAAAAATTCTTTCTTTTCGCTGCCTGCAAAAAGATCAAACGGCAGGGCTGCGCCAAGCGCAAGCCCTCCTCCAGCGAGGGCTGCCTTGCGAAGAAAATCTCTTCGGGATTCGGAAGATGGGTTCATACTTTTGGTTTGGGTTAGTTCTTGCTAAAGTAACCATTTCCTCACAATTACCTCAATGATGCAAGGCTTCAAGAAAAAAAACGTGCCGATTAAATAAACAGTGCCCGCAAAAAACGTTTTTTAATCTGAAGGGGCTGTTCCTTTTTAAGGAAAGCCTGATATCCCTCCTGCCGCCTGATTGCCTGTATGGCTTCCCTACCCTCTGCCGTGCTCCTGATCTTGTTGAGCAGTGCCGTATCATCTTTGAGCAGGTCGCTTTCAGACAGCTGCCCGCGTTCCAACAGCTGGCCGATCAGGACAGCCATGCGTTTGTTCGCATACAGGTAAAGTGGATTCATAAAGAATTCTGCATTCAAACGCGCAAAAACCGAATCGATCCAGCCTGCCTTTTCTTCGTTGGTCACAACAATACAGCCCTCATGCGTTGTACAGCTTTTCAAAAATGCGCCGGCCTCGCCGCGTCCGATCATCCCGGTATGCAGCGCATCGCGCAGTGTATAATCCAACCGGTCGGCGCAAAGATAGGGCAACGGCTGCTCGAGAATCGAAAACTCAGCCTGAAACAGCCTGTCTACACAATAACCATACTTGTCTAAAATGGCAGGGATTTCAGAACGCTGAACCACTTCTTTGAAGATCTGCTCATGGTAATCTTCTGCTTCATTGGCAAAAACGTAGTCGGCTACATGGGAGAATGCAGTATGAGACACATCGTGCAGCAGGCCGGCGATCTGTTCTTCTTCGGTACCGCCCAGCATTCTGACGAGCAGGCAAACCCCGATAGAATGCTCCAGCCGCGTATGCTGAATGTCGGGATTGACCAGGAATATGGCGCCGCTCTGGTGAATACCAGCAAGCCGCTTCATGGCCGGTGTTTCCAGAAGTTTTTTAAATACGGCAGGAAGCATAACGCTTCCATAGAGCATGTCGTTTACTTTAATCATGGGCAGAGGTTCACTGCAATTATACTAAAATAATTAGCAAATCGTAGATTTTTGTTTTCAACAGTCTGGCTCACGTTAGTCAGCTTTTGGCAGTACCCTGCTGGCCAACCTGCCAATGGTCAGACCCTGTACCACGATCGAGAATACCACGACAAAATAGGTGATAGAAATGAGCAGCCCTTTATAGGGTCCTTCGTCCATTGACAGGGCAAGCGCAATGGATACCCCGCCCCTCAGGCCACCCCAAACCAGGATTTTTATCGTTCCTGAATCGAATTTAGACTTAAAGGGAACCAGCTTTGCAGGGATCCAGATCGACAAAAACCTGGAAAACAAGACCACGGCGATACCGGCCAGCCCCACAAGCCAGTATGACCAGATGTTGGGGATAATGAGCAATTCAAAACCAATAAAAAGGAACAGGATGGCATTCAGAATCTCATCAATCAGTTCCCAGAATTTGTTCAGGTAATCTTTCGTTACCTCAGACATGGCTGTGTTCTTGCCATAATTGCCAATGACAAGCCCCGCGGCAACCATGGTCAGCGGCCCGCTGATGTGGATAGCCTGGGCAATCAGGTAACCGCCCATGACGACTGAAAGGGTAATGAGTACGGAAACCTTGTAGTCATCGATCTTGCGCATGGCATTCGAGGCACCTATACCGAGCAGGGAGCCGAGCAAAAAGCCGCCAAGTGCCTCCTTGACAAGCAACCAGGACACGTTTGCAACCGACAGCTCAATCTCGCTGCCCTGGGCCAGTTGCAGGATCACCGCAAAGACCACTACGGCAACCCCATCGTTAAAAAGGGACTCGCCGGCTACCTTCGTTTCAAGCGCTTTCGGCACTTTAGCCTGCTTCAGGATACCTAGCACCGCAATCGGATCTGTCGGTGAGATCAGCGCGCCAAAGAGCAGGCAATAGATAAAAGGGACCTGCAAACCCAGGACAGGAAACACCCGGTAAAAAATTGCACCTACAGCAAGCGTCGAGATAACCACGCTGACGGTCGAGAACACGACAACCGGCAAACGCTGTTCGCGAAGGTCGGCCAGGTGTATATGAATGGCGCCCGCAAAAAGCAGAAAATTCAGCATGGCGCCCATCAGCACTTCGGTAAAATCCACATCGTTCAGCAAGCCAGAAAGGTGGCCCAGCGTTTTGGGAAATATGTTGCCGGTAATGACCAGCATGACGGAAACGGCCATGGCAATAAGCATGACGCCAATGGTAGAGGGGAGTTTCAGGTACCTGATATTCAGGTAGGCAAAGAAAGAAGCAAGGACGATCAGTACGGAAAAGGAGTAGTAAAGTTCCATTAAAAATAGTAAAGGATCAGCAATTAAACACCATCCCCCGGCAGGGGAAATAGGCAATATAACACATTGGAAGCAGAAACCGGCCTGATTTTAGCACCAAAAGTGTATCTTCGAAACATTCAGCAAGTATCTATGGCCAAGAAAAAAATGTCACATCTTAAATTGATCCTGTCAAAGCTGATCAGTGATGTGTTTGAAAAAAATAACAACCAGCCCCTGAACTACAAGCAGGTTTCTGCGAAGCTGAACCTGAACGACCAGGAATCGCGCGATACCATTTTTGAGATCCTGCGCGAGGAAACAGAAAAAGGCACATTTGCCGAGCCTGAAAAAGGCAAGTTCAGGCTTAAAGAACTCAAGAACTTTATAACCGGAACTGTCGATATGACGGCAGACGGCTCTGCTTTTATTGTACCTGACGACGAATTTGAGAAAGACGTGTTCGTTGCGCCGAAAAAGCTCAAAAACGCCTTGCATGGCGACCAGGTTAAGGTATATGTCTTTGCCAAAAAAACCAGCGGCCGCCGCAATGAAGGTGAGGTGATCGAGATCGTGAAACGTGCCAAAATGGATTTTACAGGCGTCATCAAAATATCCCAGCGTTTTGCTTTCGTCATTGCAGACGACAAAAAGATGATGCAGGATATTTTTGTGCCCTTAGAAGAACTTAACGGTGCTAAAAACGGGCAAAGGGTGCTGATCGGTCTGACAGACTGGCCCGAAGGGGCTAAAAACCCGGTCGGCACGGTCAAACACATCCTTGGCGACCCGGGCGAAAATGACACAGAAATGAACGCCATCCTGGCGCAGTACGGTTTTCCGCTTTCATTTCCCGACCAGGTAGAAAAAGAAGCCCAGGCCATTGAAGATGTTATTCCCGAAGAGGAGGTAAAAAAACGGCGTGATTTCAGAAATGTCCTGACCTTCACCATCGACCCTGCCGATGCAAAAGACTTTGACGATGCCATTTCTTACCGCAAGTTAGAAAATGGCAATTATGAGATCGGTGTACACATTGCCGATGTATCACATTATGTGTTACCGGGAAGCGAGCTTGATAAAGAAGCTTACAGCCGGGGCACATCTGTTTACCTGGTAGACCGCGTGATCCCGATGCTGCCCGAAAGGCTGAGCAACGGCGTGTGTTCGCTCAGGCCAAATGAAGACAAACTTTGTTTTGCAGCCGTTTTTGAACTGGATGATGATGCAAACGTAGTCCAGGAATGGTTTGGCCGTACGTTAATCCATTCGGCGCACCGTTTCAGTTATGAAGATGCCCAGGAGGTGATCGAGAGTAAACAAGGGCCCTGTGCTGAGGAACTGGCCACGCTAAACCGCCTGGCCTACAAACTCAGGGACCGTAAATTCCGCAGCGGCGCGATCAGTTTTGAAACGACAGAGGTCAAATTCAAGCTGGACGATGACGGCAAGCCCATCGGCGTCTATGTGAAGGAACGTAAAGATGCGCATAAGCTCATCGAAGACTACATGTTGCTTGCCAACAGGCGGGTAGCCGAATTTATAGGCAAGAAACAAAAAGGAAAGAACAAACTGACCTTTGTATACCGCGTTCACGATTCACCAAACATGGAGAACCTTACTGCCTTTGCACAGTTCGCAGCAAGGTTTGGCTATAAGATCAGTACCAAGTCTGACAAAGACATTGCCCGCTCGCTCAACCACCTGATGGAAGACGTGGAAGGCAAAAAGGAGCAAAATGTATTGACTTCCCTGGCCATCCGCTCGATGGCCAAAGCCATCTATACCACTAAAAAGACCAGCCACTACGGCCTGGCATTCGATTTTTATACCCACTTCACCTCCCCCATCAGGCGGTACCCGGATGTCATGGCACACCGGCTGCTGCAGCATTACCTTGATGGCGGAAAATCTGTCGATGCCGAAACTTACGAAGTAGCATGTACACATGCCTCGGCAACGGAAAAACGTGCGGCCGATGCCGAACGTGCTTCGGTCAAATACAAACAGGCCGAATACCTGGAAAACAACATCGGGCAGGAGTTCAAAGGGATCATTTCCGGCGTTACGGAATGGGGCATGTATGTAGAGATCGAAGAGAACAAATGCGAGGGCATGGTGCGGCTGCGCGAAATCAGCGACGATTTTTATGTACTCGACGAAAAAAATTACTGCATTGTCGGGCAAAGGAAAAAGAAGAAATACCAGCTCGGAGACGAGGTGACCATTAAGGTAAAGAAAGTTGACCTGGGCAAACGCCAGATTGATTTCTCATTGGTACAGGATTAAATATGTTACAAAGTTATCAGGACATCCTGAATAAAGGGCTTCAGGACTATCAATTGCCCAATCATCCCAGAAATTTATATGAGCCCGTACGTTACCTGCTTAACCTGGGCGGGAAACGCATCAGGCCCGTTTTAGTGCTCATGGCTGCCGATCTGTTTGGGGGCGAACCAGAAAAAGCACTTCATGCCGCGCTGGCCATCGAGGTATTTCACAATTTCACGCTCATCCATGACGACATCATGGATCAGGCGCCGATTCGTCGCGGGCAACCCACGGTGCACGAAAAATGGGATACCAACACAGCGATACTGAGCGGCGATGTAATGATGGTCGAGGCGAACAAACACCTGACAAAAACCGAAGTTACGTACCTGAAAAAGGTGCTGGATGTTTTCAACGAAACCGCCCAGGGCGTCTGCGAAGGGCAGCTGCTCGACATGGAATTCGAAAAACGTCATGATGTCTCGATCGCCGAATATATCGGAATGATCAGGCTCAAAACGGCAATCCTGCTTGGGGGCGCGCTTCAGATCGGCGCCATCATTGGCGGTGCCGCAGATGCTGATGCCCGGCTTATTTATGACTTTGGTGTAAACCTTGGCCTTGCTTTCCAGCTTCAGGACGATATCCTGGACGTTTACGGGGACCCTGAAAAGTTTGGGAAACAAATTGGCGGCGACATCCTGTCTGATAAAAAAACCTTCCTGCTCCTGACTGCGTTTCAACAGGCCAATGAGGCTCAGAGAAAGCAGCTGGCCGACCTGGTCGGTTCACAGCACCCTGGCAAGGTGGCCGCGGTAACAGCACTGTACGATGAACTGAACGTACGTGCATTTGCCGAAGCTGAAATGGATACCTTCAGCGAGCAGGCTTTCGATGCACTGAAATCCATTTCAGTGAATGATTTCCGGAAAGCCGCCCTGCTCGACCTGGCAGAAAACATCCTGGCACGGGAAAAATAGGGTCTTTAGCCCGGAAGGTGTCTTGCCGGGCAATCACATCTCGGCTGCTGCACTGATGGTATAGCAAGAGCTTAAATTTTTGCAGCAAAGTTGCTGAACGGGATGCCCCCCTGCGCATTGCAGCATTGCTGCGCTGAAATATCTGAAACAAAAAAAAACCGGGACAAGCCCGGTTTTATATTTTTCTGCTGATTAAATTATTCGGCAGCGTCTTCAGCTGGTGCGGCAGGTGCTTCTGCAACTGCAGGGGCAGCTTCTTCTTTTACTTCAGCTTTTTTTGCAGGTGCTGCTGCAACGGTTTCAGTTTTAGCTGGAACAGCTTCTTTAACAGTTGAAGGAAGAACAGAAACATATGATTTGTTATCTGCTTTCTTTTTGAAAACAACGGTACCGTCTACCAGGGCGAACAGCGTGTGGTCTTTACCAATTCCCACACCTTTATCAGGGTGGTGTTTGGTTCCGCGCTGACGAACCAGGATATTACCAGCAATGGCTTCCTGACCACCAAAAATTTTGATACCTAAACGTTTGCTATGCGATTCGCGTCCGTTCTTCGAACTACCGGCTCCTTTTTTATGTGCCATTTCTTAATATGTATATTGCCGGTTTGAGCGGCAAAAGTTAAACAATAATTATAAAGTAATTCCTTCGATCTGGATTTTGGTGAAAAACTGGCGGTGGCCATTTTTCTTCTTGTAACCTTTTCTGCGTTTTTTGTGGAAAACGATTACTTTGTCACCTTTCAAATGAGACACGATCTTAGCTGATACCTTTGCGCCTTTAACTGCAGGAGCGCCTACAGAAATTTCACCACCGTTATCAACCAACAATACATTGTCAAATTCAATACTAGCGCCTTCATCTCCTTGTAGTCTGTGTACAAAAAGGTGTTGGTCTTTTGCAACTTTAAATTGCTGTCCGGCTATATCTACTATTGCGTACATTGTTAGAATATTTTTTTAACTAATTTTTGTGAGGTGCAAATATAGAACTATTCCGGGCAACAACCAAACACCTTTATAAATTTCTTTCCAGGTTTCTTCCTGCCCCACTGAACAGGCTTTCAGCAAGTTAATCATGTGTTGGTCTGCTGCGCCCCCTTTGCTGTCATTACGCAGACGGACCGCGAAGCGGCTGCTGAACGTCAACTGAGCATTGGTGACTGAACAGTTACGCGCCTGGCTCTTATATCTTGTTTCGTACTCCCCTGTCAATTGATAGACTCCTGCGCGGGCTGCGCCCATCGGGATTCATCAGGCTTAAAAAGTTAAAAAATGTTAACACATTTTCCAGTCTACGAATTATTCGTAGATTTACGAAAAACAAATAGATTATCATGAAGACAAAACTACTTCTGCTTCTGACCATTCTCAGCTATTCGGCCAGGGCACAGCAAACAGACAAGGCCATTGCGCGCGTACGGTACACCTTTACACATATTCAGGATACTACCCAGCGCGACAAACCTTATACCGAGAACATGTTGCTTATTACCGGAAAAAATGCTTCGCTCTATACAAGTTATGACAAAATGAAGCGCAGCAAAGCCATGAAACTCCAAATTCAGGAGCAGATACGCAACCAGGCTGGCGGGCCAACAAACATCAGGATCGAAAACCGCGAAACAGGGCCTGTAAGTAATATCGATTATTTCTCATTTGCAAGCGATGGAAAACTGATCGTGAAAGAGCGGGTTGTAAACGACTACCTGATCGAAGAAGAACTGCCAAAAATAGACTGGAAGATCAGCAAGGATACGGCCAGCTTTTCGGGCTTGCTTTGCCAGAAAGCGACCGCCAGCTTTAAAGGCCGCAGCTGGATTGCCTGGTTTGCTCCCGATCTTCCGCTGAGCAGCGGTCCGTGGAAATTAAACGGCCTTCCTGGACTTATCGTCGAAGCGCATGACAGCAATAAAGAAGTGTATTTCCAGTTTGCGGGGCTTGAGAAGGTAACCGCTGCACCCCAAACTGATGCAGTGAATGGTGAAGTGACGGCTTCAGGCACAACGGTACGCATCCTAGGGATCGATACAGAAGACTATTCAGGAAACGAGATCAAAGTTCCCTCTAAGGCAATCCGTACCACGCGCAAGGAACTTGACAAACTAAAATCCGCTTTCGAAAAGGACCCCGAGGGTTTTATGACCGCGCAAATGGCCGCACAGGGTATCAAGGGAAGCTTCAAAATGAACAGGACTCCCGGCAGCGGTATCGAGCGCAGACAGCGGGTGGTCAACAATCCGATCGAACGCGCAGCAAAATGACCAGGGCCGTACTGATCCTTGCCTTCCTCCTGTTTCATGCAGGTCTGGCTGGCGCCCGGCAGGCGGTTAGCGGCCGCGTTACAGACGAGCAGGGCAAAGCAGTCCAGGCCGCCAGCCTGAGCCTGAAAGATGCTGCCGGAGATGTTCGCGGTTTCACACGCACTGACGCAAAAGGCCAGTTCAGGCTTGATGCCCCGGCCAGGCTTCAAGGCCTCACACTCGAGGCCAGCAGCATCGGTTTTCGCAAAACCGCTATTCCATTGCAGAACGGCAAACTTGTTTATGAGATCAGGATGCAGGAAAGCGAGATCGACCTGAAGACTGTTGAAGTGAAAAACAGGCCTTCCCTGGCGGTGAGCGGCGATACACTCAGCTACCGGACGAGCGATTTTGCCGGAGCGCAGGACCGCAGCATTGGCGAAGTGCTGAAAAAGATGCCGGGCATCGAGGTGGCAGAAAACGGGAAGGTGAGTTACAATGGAAAATCGATCTCCAATTTATACATCGACGGCGACAATGTACTTGATGATAAATACAACATCGCAACAAAGAGCATTCCGCAGGGGGCGGTAGAAAAAGTTCAGGTAATTGGCAACGACCAGCCCATTAAAATGATGCGTAAAAACAACATGAGCGATGACGTCGCGCTGAACCTGGTGCTCAAAGACGAAGCCAGGCTTAGGCTGATGGGCGATGCTAACCTTGGGGCCGGGACACCCGGGCGATTCGATGAAAGCCTGACGGCTATGCTATTCAGAAAGAACCTGAAGTTCATCAATAACCTTAAAGGCAACAACGTAGGCTCAGACCCCGGCATTGACCTGACCGCGCACAACGCAACTGACTACCAGAAGCGGCTGGAAAACAACAAACCATCGCCGCTCCTCTCGGCAGGTGCGGCCGGCGTTCCCACCTTGCCTCAAAGCCGTTATTTGTACAACAAGGCCGGCTTGCTGAATTTCAACAACCTTTATAAACTGAACAGTGAACTGCAGCTTAAAGCCCATGTCGCCTACCTGTATGATGAGCGCTGGCAGGACTACAGCAAATTTTCTGAAACTTATCTGCCCGGCCAGACCATCGCCTACCGGGAACAGCAGGGCAACAGAATGAACCCGCAACGCCTGAACGGGCGGTTTAACCTGAACAGCAATGCAGACAACCATTACCTGGATAATACACTGCTTGCCGAATACGTACCCTACAGGAACCGTTCCGCGCTGCTCCTGAACCAGCAGGCTGCAGGTCAGGAACTGCGACAGCAGCCCTATGAGGTGTCGAACGAATTTAACTTCCGCAGGAAATTTGCTTCGGGCAGGGTCATCAATTTCTATTCTTACCTCTCTGCCGCAGACCAGGCCGAACAGTTAAACGTACAGCCCGGGCTGAACGCAGACATTCTGAACAAGGGTGAACCTTATGCCGGACTGGTGCAAAACCTCCGCATCCCCACCATTTTCACCAACAATTATGCATCCTTTGCCCATGTTAAAGGTGTGTTTACCCAAACCTACCGCGCAGGGTTTCAACTGCAGTTTCAGCGCCTGCTTTCTGATCTGAAGCTGCTGCAAGATGAGCAGCGCAGCGCGCAGGCGGCCGGTATGCAGAACGACCTGGATTGGAAAAAACGCAAGGTGTACGGAGCCGCCCAGTATGAATACGCCGGCGAAAAACTTAAACTGGGCCTGAATGTACCGGTCAGTTACAACCAGATTCATTACCAAGACCTGCTGCATGGGCTTGACGCAACCTACAACAGGTTCTTTGTTAACCCCTCATTCAACATGAAATACAATACCGGCATAGAAAATTACGTGAACCTTAATTATAGCCTGAGTAACAGTGTTGGCAGCATCGATGATGTTTACCGCGGAGCCGTGCTGCGAAACTACCGCTCGCTGTTCGCAAACAATGCAGGCATCCCGGAAACAAAAACGCACAGCATTGGCGCCGGGTTCAGTTACCGCAAGGCCATGCAGATGTTTTTCATGAACCTGCAGGCGGGCTATACCGATAGCAAGCTGAATACCATCTCCTCGTGGGTGCTGAGCAACAGCATCCAGCAGCGCATCGTACTCCCCCTTTCAAACCATATTAGGAGCTTTATGCTAAATGCAAACGCCAGCAAATACCTTTTCAGCCTGAAAACAACCGTAAACGCTGGACTGGGGCTAAACAGCAATGACTATAACCAGCTGCAAAACAACCAGCTGCTTCCTTATACCGGACAAAACCTGACCGGAAATGCCGGTTTCGAAAGCAGGATCGGCAGTTTCATCAACTGGTCTTACAACGTAAATTATGCGGCCAGCCACAACAAGGCCCGTGCTGTCAACGCAGCAGATACACGCGTCAGCCAGCTTCGCCAATTGTCTGCGCTTTCATTGACCTTACGCAAAAACCTGTTTCTGAATTTGTCTGGAGAACACATTATGACCAGGCAGACAGCCCAACCCGACCTCCGGTATCTTTTTGCCGACGCATCGATTAAATACCGGTTGCCGAAATTAAAAACAGACCTGGAGTGTTTAGTGACCAATCTTGCAAACATCAGAACCTTTGAAGCCGTTTATTTATCGGCGAATGCTTACACGAGCGGTGTATATGCGATTCCGGGCCGCGTTGCCATGCTCAAAGCGGCATTTAACTTTTAAGAGCAGTCCAGCGGCGCTGCCCGCTGGCATGTCTATTTTTCCTTGAGTTGTATTTGAACTTTCCGCTGTCCGTTGCCGGCCTGCTGCACCTGTATGGATTTGATCTGGTCCGGACTGATGCCACCTGTCAACTTAAGGCCGGCATCGGGATTGCTGCTCAACATATGCCCTGAATTCAGATTGGCAGCGCTGTCGGTATAGTGATACACCATGGTGGTGACGAGCCTCTTCTTACCGGCTCCCTTTGCGCCTGTTTCCTGCTCAGGCAGTTCTTTTCTGAGGTAAGTAATTCGTACATCGCTGATTTTTTCTTTTCGCTGTTTCAGCGAATCTGTTAAGACAAGTACCCGGGAGCTGTTATCGAACGAAATGGAGCTGATCAGTGCTGCTGCATTTGCTGCCGCTGCCTGCTGTAAATCTGTGTTGCCGAGGCTGTCGCGCGTTATGATGAAGATACTTTTGCTGAAAAAACTTTTTCGAACGGTGTCCTTGCGCTGCAAGTGCTTTACCGCTGCAGACGCCGCCGCACGCCGGAAAGCCTGCCTGCGTTTCTCCGGTAGGGCGGCCGGCACGGACAATGCCCGGGGTTGTTGTACGGCTACCGTAACCGGATCAGAGGCAACTTGTTTTTGTTTTTTTGCATGGATGGTAAAGGCAAGGCTCAGTAACAGCAGCATGGGTAATGCGACAATGTAAACAGACAATTTGAACGGCGATGAGCGCCTGGCGTTCATCATCCTGATGCGCTTTTTTAAATCTGAAAGATTGAAGTGATTAACCAGGGGCACCACCGCCTGGAGGTTGCCGGCTTCGAGCAGGCTGTATTGATAAGTTTTCCGGTCCAGACCCCGCCGCAGCAGTTTGGCGTCAGTCAGAAATTCAATATTCTCTTTCACCGCCTTTTTCATGAGCCATATGCCGGGGTTAAACCAGTAGCAGACCAGGCTCAGTTCGGCGAGCAGGATATCGGCTGTATGCCACTCCCTTACGTGCACTTTTTCATGGTCGATAATGGTTTCAAGCTCGCGGCTTTTGTGCAGCTGCGGGTTAATGTAAATCGTTTGCCAGAAAGAAAAGGGGCTCAGCTCGTCGCGCAGCAGGCGAACCGGCTGGTTGTACAGGTTACCCGGCAAAGAACGCCTGTGAATACGGTATAGCGAAAACAATTGCAGGGAAAGCCTGATAGCCATGACAGCAGCCCCGGCATAAAATACGACCAGTACCCACTGCCAGGCATTGAGTTCAAAAGCTGCCGGCACCATGTCGCCAACCTGTGGAACGAGTTCGGCAACATGATGTGGAATGGTTTGCTGCCGCTGAAAAAGGCTGCTCAGGTTTACAAAGGGATATACAGACGAAAATGCGATTCCAAAAACAAGGAAAAACCGGTTTAGCCGGTAAAAAGTAAGTTTTCGGAGCAGCAGGTAATAGACTCCTGCGAACAGAAGAAGGACCAGGTTGATCTTGAGCAGGGCGAGAACGAGTTGTGGCATGGCGCTGAAAATTAATGGCTATTCCTTCTCAGGGTGTTCAATCAGGTTAATAATTTCCTTCAGCTCTTCGGCACTGATCTTTTTGTCGCGGGCAAAAAAAGCGACCAATTCTTTATATGAATTCTGGAAGTAGTCGCTTACAAAACCCTTCATAAACCGTTTTTTATATTCGGCTTCTTTAACCTTCGCACTGTACCGGTTGGCATTGGCAAAACGCTCGCTTTTCAGAAAGCCTTTTTTCTCCAGGTTTTTAATGGTCGAGGCCAGCGTGGTGTAAGGGGGCTTCGGCTCGGGCAATAAGGCCATGAAGTCCTTGATGAACCCCGGACCATGTTGCCAGACGGCCTGCATGGCTTCTTCTTCCTGAATGGTTAGTTTTTCCATTTTTACGATCGTTTCGTAAATATACGGAAATAGCGTTGAACAATACAAGTACAGATTCTTTGGCTGGCGACTACCAGCGAAAGCAGCCCAGCAGCATTTGGCAATGACGGCGGCGGACAATGGGATGGCCCCCGGTCTGGGTTTCTGGCTCCTTATCTTGGTTCAGCCAGGCAATTTGATGTCCGTGCGGCCCGGGCCTGATTTCAGTTGCCCCTATTTGCCGTAACGCTCTTCCGCATCGTTCAGTGTCTGGTCGATCAGGCTGAACATCTGTTTGGCGGCATTGCGCAATTTGTCATTGCCGCGGTAATCATCAAAATAGGTTACCTTTTTGGTTTTGGTCTTATACTGAAAAACCACGTGGTAACGCAAAGCCTTCGATGCGGCTGTATCTGTTCCGGCGTTGGCAATCAAATCAGGAAAATTCCAGAAGCCCAGTTCATTTGCCTTGTTATGCAGGAAAATGATTTCATTCTTGCGAAGCCGAACGTTCGCCTTGATCACCGAATCCTTACTGTTCAGGTAAATATAGTCGCCGGTTTTGCTGTCATAACTGTTCTCCGGCACGCGGCTTAATCCGTAACTGTACTGGAAAGACACAAAATCTTTTGAGCGGAACGGGGCATTGCGAATAATGGGCGCATAATAAATAATGCAATACGCCAGGAATGGAATGACAATGGTAAGCGCCAGAAATATTTTTTTGGTTTTAGTTGACATGGCTATACAGTTTGTGTTTCGTCTGCATGTTCATTGAATTCACCCTCCCACTTGGCGATGACCACAGTGGCCAGGCAGTTTCCGATTACGTTAACCGAAGTACGGGCCATATCCATCAGCTCATCTACTCCAAGTATCGCCGCAATGATGAAGGTCGGCAGACCAAATTGATCTGCGGTTGCGATCAGGATAATGAGCGAGGCGCGCGGAATGGCAGCCACCCCTTTGCTGCTGATCATGAGCGTGAACACGATCAGCAATTGCTGTCCGAAACTCAGGTGCATGCCTGCCGCCTGGGCAACAAATATCGAGGCCAGGCTGAGGTACAGTGTTGTACCATCGAGGTTAAAACTGTAACCGGTAGGAATTACAAACGAAACGATTTTCCTCGGAACGCCGAATTTCTCCATGGCGCTCATGGCTTTAGGCAATGCCGCATCAGAGCTGGTCGTTGCAAAAGCTATGGAAACAGGCTCTTTGATGGCATTAACGAATTTCATGATCGGAATGCGCAGGTAAAGCGCAATAGGCAGCAGCACCAGCAGGAGGAAGGCAATCAGGGCTACATAAAGTGTAGCCACCAGCATAAACAGGTTCTTGAGGATGTCTACACCCATGTGCCCCACCGTATAGGCCATTGCTGCACCTACGCCAATGGGCGCAAAATACATGATCAGATTGGTAAACTTGAACATGGTTTCTGCGAGGCTTTCGCAAAAATCGAGCAGGGGTTTCTTTTTCTTTTCGTCCAGCATGGCCAGACCGATGCCGAACAGAACTGAGAAAATAACGATCTGCAGCACCTGAGCGTCATAAATTGCTTTAGCTATATTTTCCGGAAAAATATTCCGGAAAAAAGAAAGCGTTTTATACAGCCAGTGAATACCTTCCGGGAGCTGCTCGAGCATCGTAGCGTCTGCAGCATCGACCGGCGGCTTCGGCAATTCGTGCTGCGGAATATGCGAAATGTCTACACCCACACCTGCCCGCGAAATGTTGATGGCGGCAAGGCCAATGAATAAGGCGATCGTTGTGGCCGAATAAAAATAAACCAGCGATTTCCAGCCCATGCGCCCAACTTGCTTGAGATCATTGTGACCCGCAATACCATAAACCAGGGTAGCGAAAAGGATCGGGCCAACAATGACCTTGACCAATTTGATAAAACCCTTGCTAAGTGGCTGAAGCGCGATGGCCACATGCGGATAATCGATCCCTACGAAGATACCCAGCGCCATACAGACCAGGATCCAGGTGGTCAGGTTTTTACGCGTATAGGCGTAAAACACGAGCACAAGTGCCAGTGCCCAGCGCACCATCATCATGACCTGGTCAGGCACGTCGACCAAACTGAAATCTTTCAGAACAGCGACCACAATGGCCAGGGTAACGGCAACCAGGGTAAAGAGTCCGACGCGCTTTTTTTTCATTTGTTGTTCTTTTTTTGACCGTCTACCGGTACCATCGGGAAGGATGTGCACCAAAGGCCTGTTCTTTAATCGGGCGGCAACCGGGAAAGAAACCGTGTACTTTCACTCTACACAGCAGAACCCTGCAGCTTTTTTATGTCAATAAGTTTGGTAAGGTTGCAAAAGTAATTATTTGCTGCATCGCAACAAACTATAAATACCGGGAGCCACGGAGATAATTGTAACAATTCTCGCTTATATTTGTCGAAACTGCGTACCACGACCCCTGAATGGAGCAAAAAGACAAATTATTTAAACAAATATTTGATTCGAATTCGAAGAAGATCTTCCATCTGTGTTACGGCTATACCGGCGACCAGGATGCGGCTAACGACCTGCTTCAGGAAACTTTCCTGAAGGTCTGGCAAAACCTGGATAAGTTCAGGAATAAATCGCTCATTTCTACCTGGATCTACCGCATTGCCGTAAACACCTGCCTGACGTACCTGCGTTCGGAAAAGCGACAGGCAAAAGATGAACTGACGCCGAATATTATCGAGGAGAAAGCTGAAGAATTTTCTGAGAAAAACGAACAGGTTGCTTTGCTCTATAAATGCATTTCGCAACTTGAAGAAAATGACCGCCTGATCATTACCATGGTGCTCGATGAGCTCCCTTATAATGAGATTGCCGAAATATCGGGCATCAGTGAAGGCAACCTGCGTGTAAAGATTCACCGCATTAAACAGAAACTGACAGAACTATACAACAGATATGCAAGAGTTTGATCAATTAAAGGCATTGTGGCAGGGACATGAAGTGGAGGTGAAACTTACTGCCGATGAAATGCTCAGGCAAGCAAAGAAGGAAGTAAATTCGCTCAAGACGCGGTCAGTCATGAACATAGCCGGCATGCTGGCCTCTGTTGTCATTATCGCTCTGATCCCAGCGTTCTACGATTTCCAGTCCTGGACCAGTTATGCAGGCGTCGGCATCACGATCTTCACGATCCTGATCTTTACGGTTATCCTGTTTAATGACTACCGGCTTATTTCCCGCAGCAATTATACCCAACACCCCAACCGTTTTCTTGATACATTAAAAGTTTACCAGCTTAACCGCTTCAGGCTTTACAACTCGCTTTACTGGTTTTATACCGTTGCGCTCTCGGTTGGCATCGTCTTTTACCTGTACGAGATCCTGGATTATTTTCCACTTGTCATGCAAGCGGCGCTGATCCTGGTAACCCTTGGCTGGATGGTATTTTGTTCAACCATTCTGCGAAAAGCGGTGATCAGGCGGGAAAGAGAACGGATCGGGCTGCTCATCGAAAAGTTCGAACGCATCAGCGAACAATTCAACGAAAAATAACGTTAGCAGTACTGAACGACTCCTTATTTTCGTTTTCAGAACATGTACCACCGGTTAATGAACCGCCTGACCGGCCTGGCCGGACTGGCCCTGCTTTGTTTATCTTTTCAGGCCGACCAACAGGTCTATCCCGAGAAACTGGGCTGGAAAACGCATTTTCGCGGCGCGCCCGATTACAATTCGCCCTTTGCAGCGCTTACCGTACTGCGCTGGCACTATGAATACAAGGCCAGGATCACCAACGGCCGGCTCGACATTCGCTTCAACCAGTTTTTTGGCATTGACAAGAATAAATCATGGGTTAAATCCGAGCGAATCCGAAACGAAACGATCAGCAACCAGCTGCTGCACCATGAACAGGGCCATGCAGACATTCACTACCTGATGTCTAAAGAAGCCCGGCGGGTCATGGAAAGCCGCAGTTACCGGATAGAGACCTATAAAAAAGAAATAGCGGCCCTTGCCGACGAAGTGGGGAAATACTTTGACGAAATGCAGAAACGTTACGATGCGGAAACAGCCCACGGCAACAACCTGAAAAAACAGGCCCAGTGGGACGAGATCATTGCCGACTGGCGGTACGAGGATTACATCAGCGAAAAATAGCACCCATATGTGGGGCAAATACCAGGATTCCAGCCACAAGGGCCCCGGTTGCTGTAACAAGCACAGCAGCGGCACACAGGTCCTTAACCCGGCCTATGCGCGGGTCTGGATCCGGGTGCAACGCATCACATAATTTTTCAACGGCTGTATTTAAGGCCTCGGCGGCAAAAACCCCGGCAATACAGCCCGCCACCACAATCCATTCCATTCGGCTCAGGGCAAAGAGGAATCCCATGAACACAGCCGCGAAGGCCGCCGCAAGGTGGATGCGCATGTTGTGCTCTGTCCTGAAGAGCGTCAGCAGGCCAGACCAGGCAAAACGAAGACTTCTGAGCCTGCCGGCAATCGAAAACCCTTGCCCGCGTTCCATGCTTATTTCTTTTTGTTCACTTCACCCACAGAGAAACTGTTGCCGCGCAGCATGTACAGGAACTCACGGGTACTGCCTGCTTTCAGGCTTGTATCGGCCGGATCGGGCTGCACCGGGTACGACCGGTAAAGGTCGCCGTCGCGGATCGTAAATTTGTCATGGCCTGCATATCCCTTTTTACTGGGCAGTCCCGGAAAGGTGATCTTGTTGAAGTTGTTTCCCGAAAATTCGTAGACATTCAGGTCTGACACGTTGCCGCTGCCCTGCAGCTGGACATAAATTTCCGGGTTTCCGTCTGTATCAAGGTCCATGTTCCAGGCATCTGTGATCACGCCCTCACGTTCGGCAGCAAGCGAACGAAAATTGTTCTTTGCCGAGTCTGACATGAGCACCAGGTAACCGCCAACGCTGTCTACCCCTTTTCCCCACTGCAGGATTTCAAAGGTAAGCCCGGGTTTAACCTCGATGCTTTTATAAAATTCGAAAGGGTTGGGCGCCTGTTTTTTTTCAGCGCTCTGGCTTTCCTGTACAGGGGCCTGCTGCTGCTCAGTACAGGCAAAACAAAAAAGCACTCCTGCAAAAAGCAGAAAGTGCTTGTAAAAATATACGGGTTTGAAAACTTTCATGAGTCTGTTCTTTGCGGTGCCAAATTAGAAAAATTTGGACGCCGGTCAAAACGGTCTCAGTCGAATTATTTGGCTTTTACATCGGGCGCGCCATTGTTCAGAACCGTCTCGGTCACGACACTTCTGCGGCCGTTCGAAGCAATAACGATCGTCTTGAGCATTCTCTTCTCGCCTTTGGGCACGGTTACTTTAATGGCTCCCGTATAGGGCGTGGATGTTTCTGACGGACGGAATCCATCTATCGTATAAAAGATCTTTGAACCTTTTACAGGCGCTTTCAGTTCGATGCTGAAGTTCTCACCAGCCATTACGCCTTCAGTGAGGCCGACCGGTGCAGGCACCCAGTAAGTAATTCCTTTTCTGTCCAGACGCGCCAGGTGTACGGGCAGCCTTTCTTCAGAAAAGTTTTTCAGGTCTTTGCGGGCTACGGGGCTCCAGGCAATTTCAGACAGGGCCAGCAGCCGCGGGAAGGCATGATACTCAACTTTGGCACCTGGCTCGATGTATTCGGTCCACAAGTTAGCCTGAACACCTTTTACGTATTTTTTCTGGCTATCGTTCAGTTCTTTTGGCACCGGGTCGTAGCTGTAAGCTTTGGTGTAGGGCGCAAAACCGCCAATGTTTACAGGCTCATCGGGAGAATTGGATTGTTTATGGTCAATATACAGGCCCTGCGATCCCGGCGTCATGATCACATCGTGATTTTGTTTTGCAGCTTCGATCCCGCCTGCTTCGCCTCTCCAGCTCATTACAGTCGCGTTTGGCGCCAGTCCGCCTTCGAGGATTTCGTCCCAGCCAATGATCGAGCGGCCTTTTCCATTCAGGTATTTTTCAATGCGCTGAATAAAATAGCTTTGCAGGCCATGTTCATCTTTCAGGCCTTTTTCTTTAATCAGCTGCTGACAGAACTCAGATTCCTTCCAGTAAGTTTTAGGGCATTCATCGCCACCGATGTGGATGTACTTTGACGGGAAGATAGCAACGACCTCGTCCAGAACATCCTGCAGGAAACTAAAGGTATTCTCGCTGGGTACAAATACGTCGTCGAAGACGCCGAAGGTCTGTTGAACTAATTTACCTTTACGCGTACCTGCCCAGGCTGTTTTTGCACCGATCGGCGTATCGCGGTCCGGGAAGCAGCTCAGTTCAGGATAAGCGGCAATCGCTGCCGAAGCGTGGCCTGGCATTTCGATCTCCGGTACGACCGTGACGAAACGGGCTGCAGCATAGCGCACCACTTCTTTTGCTTCTTCCTGGGTGTAATAACCGCTATGCGGGGTCAGGTCGTTTCCGGTACCGGGGTAACGGCCAATAATGGTACCTGCACGCATGCCGCCAACACTGGTTAGTTTCGGATATTTTTTGATCTGCAGCCTCCAGCCCTGGTCATCTGTCAGGTGCCAGTGGAAAGTATTGATCTTGTATTGGGCAAGCAGGTCAATATATTTTTTAATGAAAGATACGGGCTGGAAATGGCGGCTCACATCGAGCATGGTGCCCCGGTAAGCAAAACGGGGATAGTCATTGATCTCTGCAACGGGGATATTGACGACATTACCTGATTTTTCAGGAAGGAGCTGCATCATAGACTGCACCGCGTAAAACAAGCCTGCACCTTTGCCCCGCAGGGTAATTTTATTCGGTGTGATCTGGATCTGGTAACCTTCGGCAGGAAGCTCATTGGCACCCTGGCTGGTCAATATAATGGCTTTCTGGCTGCCGGGAACAGATTTTACTTCACGAAGTGCAAAACCGGCATGGTTTACAATATAGGCATTCAGCAGATCGACCATTTTTGCGTCCTCAGCGCTCGCGGCGGCAATGACCGTGGTCTTGTCAAGTATAAACTGGCCGCTGCCCTTTTTAACGGATACGGGCACAGGAATGATCCCCATATTGGGATCAGACTGGCCAAACGCTGCAACATACAGCAGTGCAAAGGCCAGTAAAAAACTGAATTTTTTCATTCGGGTTGTGGTTTAGTTGATTTGCGACCGGCTGCGTTTACTGCCGGGTCATGGATTTATTGATGGCGCTAAGATAGAAAATTTGTATGCGAAAACGAATGCGGCAGCATCAGACCTGCACATCAAACGCTATCGAGGCGATCTGGTTCAGTTCGGCAATCATGGCTGCAGGATCAGGTGCCGAGAACACAGCGCTGCCCGCTACAAACGCATGGGCGCCCGCTTTTCGGAGTGCCGCAATGTTGCCAGAGTCGACACCGCCGTCTACCTCGATGATCAGGCTGTCTTTGGCGCCCGGCAGGCGGCACAGCTCTGCTATTTTTTTGTAGGTATTGGGTATAAATTTCTGCCCGCCAAAACCAGGGTTTACAGACATGATCAGCACCAGGTCCAGCATAGGCAGGATGTCCTGAAGCAGCTGTACGGGTGTATGCGGATTAAGCGCAACACCAGCCCGGCAGCCCGCGCCCTGTATGGCTT
Organism: Pedobacter yulinensis; assembly: GCF_003029735.1. GTDB lineage: Bacteria > Bacteroidota > Bacteroidia > Sphingobacteriales > Sphingobacteriaceae > Pedobacter > Pedobacter yulinensis. Next base: position 10,538 of record NZ_KZ686269.1, on the reverse strand, counting down.
CAATGGTGCGGTGTAAATGGGTACAGGCTTCGTAGTGCACGGTGATAACCGAGGCGCCCGCTTGCGCGAAACGCTCCACATAGCGGTCGGGATCGGTAATCATCAGGTGCACATCGAGGGGCTTGCCGGCATGTTTCCTCAGGGTCTCCATGACCGGAAAACCAAAAGAAATATTAGGAACAAACAAACCATCCATCACATCAACGTGGATCCATTCGGCCGCACTTTGGTTCAGCATCTCGATATCGCGCTGAAGGTTACCAAAGTCGGCTGCTAAAACCGAGGGTGCTATAAGGTGTTTCATCGGCTAAATATAGCAATTTCAGACGGCAATCGACTGAACCAGGCGGTTCTGGCTGAGGCTCGTGCACAGCCCTCTTCCCGGTCCGGAAACTCACCAGGACAAAACGAAGGGCATAAAAAAAGCCGCCTGTTAACAGGCGGCTTTATCTTATTCAGCTTTTGGTGCAGCTTCTGGCTTTGGCGGCCTTGGCAGTAACACTTTGCGTGAAAGCTTCATTTTTCCTTGTTTGTCAATATCGAGCAGTTTGACCTTCAGGATATCGCCTTCTTTGAAGACGCCATCCATGGTCTCAAGGCGTTTCCAGTCGATCTCTGAAATGTGCAGCAGCCCGTCTTTACCAGGCATGATCTCAACAAATGCACCAAATGGCATAATTGATTTCACTTTACCTTCGTAAACCTCGCCAATTTCAGGTTTTGCAGCAATGGCACGGATGCGGCCTACGGCAGCGTCGATCGATGCTTTGTTGTCTGCAAATACTTCCACGATGCCTTTGTTGTCTACCTCTTCGATCGAGATGGTTGCGCCGGTTTCGCGTTGCATTTCCTGGATGATCTTACCGCCTGGCCCGATCACGGCACCGATATATTCCTTATCGATGGTGAGAGACACAATGCGTGGTGCATGCGGTTTAAAGTCTTCGCGCGGTGCGGTCATGGTTTTCGCCATTTCGCCAAGAATGTGCAGGCGGCCTTCTTTTGCCTGGTGCAATGCCTTGGTCAGCACTTCGTAAGAAAGACCATTGATTTTCAGGTCCATCTGGCAGGCTACAATACCATTTTTGGTACCTGTAACTTTAAAGTCCATATCACCGAGGTGATCTTCGTCGCCAAGAATATCTGAAAGAATGGCATACTTTCCGGTTTTTTCATCGGTGATCAGTCCCATGGCAATACCTGAAACCGGCTCTTTGATCTTAATACCAGCATCCATCAGGGCAAGTGTACCGGCACAAACCGTAGCCATAGATGAAGAACCGTTCGACTCGAGGATATCTGAAACAATACGGATGGTGTAAGGATTCTCAGATGCATCGGGCAATACCTTTTTCAGTGAGCGCATGGCCAGGTTACCGTGACCGATCTCGCGACGGCCGGCGCCCCTGTTCGGGCGTACCTCGCCGGTTGAGAAACCAGGGAAATTGTAATGGAGCAGAAACTTATTATAACCATTGATGAAAGCACCGTCAATCATCTGCTCATCGTCTTTTGAACCAAGTGTTACAGAAGTAAGCGACTGTGTTTCGCCACGGGTAAACACCGCCGAGCCGTGTGCAGCCGGCAGATAACCCACCTCGCTCCAGATCGGACGGATCTGCGTGGTGGTACGGCCGTCAAGACGCATGCCTTCGTCAAGCAGCAGGTTACGCACCGCATCGTATTGAACGTCGTGGTAATAGTGTTTGGCCAAGGCTTTGGTCAGGTCTTCAGTGCCCTCAGGCATGTTTTCAAAGAAGTCGTTGATGATGGCTGTAAAAGCCTCTGAACGCGCCTCTTTGCTCGATGCGGTTTTGGCTACTTCATAAACCTGGTTGTATGTCTTTTCGTAAACTTCTTTTTTCAGTTCCTCGTCATGGCTTTCATGGCTGTAGAGGCGTTTCATTGTCTTGCCGGTTTCTTCCTGCAGTTCAAGCTGCAGTTTACACTGCTGGCGAATGGCATCATGTGCATATTTCAGCGCTTCTACCATTTCCTCTTCAGAAATTTCGTCGGCTTCGCCTTCTACCATGACGATATCGTTGGCAGAACCGGCAACCATAAACTCGAGGCTGGCGCGCTCCAGGTCTTTCAGGAAAGGATTGATAACCAGCTGTCCGTCGATTTTTGCTACGCGAACTTCTGAGATCGGCCCGTTAAAAGGAATGTCCGATACGGCAAGCGCAGCGGAAGCGGCAAGACCGGCAAGGCAGTCAGGCATGATATTTTTATCTGCCGAAATCAGGGAGATCATCACCTGCGTGTCAGCATGATAATCGTCCGGGAACATCGGGCGCAATGCACGGTCTACCAGGCGTGAGATCAGAACCTCATAATCTGACAAACGGGCTTCCCTGCGCAGAAAGCCACCCGGAATACGTCCGGTCGCAGCATATTTCTCCTGGTAATCCACAGAAAGCGGCAGGAAATCTGTACCTGGTTTTGCTTCTTTTGCAGAAACCACGGTAGCGAGCAACATGGTGTCGCCCATTTTTACAACAACCGATCCGTCAGCCTGCTTGGCCAGCTTCCCGGTTTCAATTTCGATCGTTCTTCCATCGCCCAGGTCGAGCGATTTTGTTATTACATTCATTTAAAAATAATTATGGCGTGTTTCCTCTTTTCTGCACACCGGTTATGTGGTAATTTTTGTTTGCAAAAATAAAAAGCCATTCCCGAAAGAATGGCTTTTGTTTGATAATATTGCGATTACTTTATGATATCCCTCAGCGACAAAGCTTTGATGATAGCACGGTAGCGCTCAATATCTTTTTTAAACAGATAGGCAAGAATCGCGCGGCGTTTACCAACGAGCTTCTGTAGCGATAACTGTGTAGAGAAATCCTTGCGGTTTTTCTTCAGGTGCTCGGTTAAGTGAGCAATCCGGTAGGTAAACAATGCAACCTGGCCTTCAGCTGAACCCGTGTTGGTCTCTAAGCCGCCGTGAGTTTTAAAAATCTCGGCTTTCTTTTCTGAACTCAAATACATTCTTGAATAATATTAAAGCGATAAAAATTAATTAATTAGGGTGCAAAGATAAAGCATTGCCCCATCACTTGCAACTGCTTTTTGTTTTTAAGTACCGCTGCCTGCATACAACTTTAAATACCTGCCTAAAGATCCTCCTTTTCCTGGAAATGAGCGAACACTGCCTGTGGCGGCCGGCAGCCCCGTGCTTTGCTTTACTCCGCTGCGCTTCGTGCCCGCGCCGCCCGGGTTTAGCAACAGCAGGCCCTGCGGGAAACCACCATTCCCCCATCCGGGAAAGCTTCTGGCGACCATGCCGCCCGTTGTTGAGTATGTTATGCCGGCTTTCCTGCCGCATGGCATGCCAATGCAGGCGCTCACGCTACAAGCATGAAAAAATCGGCCTATCTTTGTGCACCATGGAAAAAAACCAATACAGCATTTTTGAAAGTGAGCTGCGCGTGCGCCCCGACGATATCGACATGTTTAACCATGTGCACAACAGCAGGTACTTTGATTATGTACTGGCCGCCCGCTATGAACAGATGGAAAAGGACTACCACATGCCTATGGAGCACTTCCTTGAAAATGGCTACGGCTGGGTAGTCAAAACGGCAATGGTCAATTTCAAACGCCCGCTGATGCTGGGCGATGCCCTGATTATACGCACGGGTATCGTAACCATGAATGAAAAAGGCTGCCGGGTACAATTTGAAATTGTTAATAAAAAAACAGGCAAAGTAGCCTCAGATGGCTGGTTCGATTATGTCATGATCGACATCAAAACCGGCCGCGGCTGCGCCGTAAGCCCAGAAATGATTGCTGCCTACGCCATCTGAAGTCGCCTGCAAAGCGCCTCAAATCCTGACTTTGGTTGCATCAAAAGTCAGAAAGTTGAACTTTTTTTTCCTGTTTTAGGATTTTTGTCCTAAGTTCGCATCGCTAAAACCGCAATACCCATGAAAGTATTTGCAGTCCGTTTCAGGTTCTGACCAGCCGAGGACTACTCCCCACTACCACCGTTCCCGGATACAGCACTGTATCTGGTATTCATTTTTTATTTATTTAACATCCCCCCGTTATGACAATTAATTCAAAGTCGCAAGGCAAAGTGTCCTCATTTTTTGCGTTGCTCAAACAATCGCTCAAAGGCGAAGAAACCGACCTGACTGCAATCGGTATTCGCCGCGCCATTGTATTGCTGGCCATTCCCATGATGCTGGAAATGATCATGGAATCTGTTTTCGCGCTGGTAGACCTTTATTTTGTAGGTCACCTGGAGCACAGCAGCCTGGCCATTCAGACCGTCGGGCTTACCGAATCGGTTCTGACCGTTATCTACTCAATCGCCATGGGCATCAGTATGGCTGCAACCGCAGTTGTTGCACGTCGTGTTGGCGAAAAAAATCCCGAACAGGCCGGGAAATCAGGCATGCAGGCCATTCTGATCGCCATTGTGATCAACCTGCCGATCAGCATTCTCGGAATGATCTTCGCAAAAGACATCCTGCTGCTGATGGGCGCAAGCGAGAGTGCCGCCGACCATGGACAGACCTTCACCCGAATCATGATGGGCAGTACCATGTTCATTGTACTGCTGTTCCTGATTAACGGAATTTTTCGCGGTGCAGGCAATGCAGCTATCGCCATGAAGAGCCTGTGGATCGCCAACATTGCGAACATCATCCTCTGCCCCCTGCTCATTAACGGGCTGGGTCCGGTTCCCGCCATGGGGCTGGAGGGTGCGGCCTGGGCAACAACATTCGGTCGCGGGCTGGGTGTTGTCTACCAATTGTTCTGTTTGTTCGGTTCGAATGGAAGATTAAAGGTTAAACTGCGCCAGATACTGCCCGACTTCAGCCTGGTTGGCCAGATCCTGAAAATTGCCGCGCCAGGCGTGTTTCAATTCGTTATTGCCTCCTGCAGCTGGATCTTCCTCGCGCAGCTGGTTGCCACCACCGGCGGCGACCACGGCTCGGCAGGTTACCAGACCGCATTGCGGCTCATGATGTTCTGTATGCTCCCTGCCTGGGGCCTCAGCAACGCGGCAGCTACGCTGGTTGGCCAGAACCTGGGTGCAAAACGGGTGGATCGTGCAGAAGAGTCTGTCATGAAAACCATGGGTTATACCGTTGTATTTATGGCGGTTGTCTCTGCATTGTTCCTGACCTGCGGCCATCTGTTCGTAGGTTTCTTTACCGAAGATGAGCAGGTAAGGGCGATCGCCGCCGAGGCCCTGCGCATCATGAGTATCGGCTTCATTATTTACGGGATCGGTATGGTACTCATCAGTACTTTTAATGGTGCCGGCGACACCTGGACGCCAACCTGGGTAAACGTTGTTGCATTCTGGGCATTCCAGATTCCATTTGCTTATTTCCTGGCCAAATACCTGGACATGGGCCCGAGGGGCGTGTTCATTGCTATCCCCGTGGCCGAGGCAGGTATTGCCATCGCCGCTTACATCCTGTTTAAGCGTGGCAGGTGGAAGACCACCCAGGTCTGATAAAAAAGGGGCTGCCACAGGCAGCCCCTTTTTTATGATTTTACCGCGCATCGGGCGTTAGCCGAAACTTAAGCTTCACAGCGCGTCGCTTTTGCCTACCGGCCTATTGTTTCATCGAGCAGTTCGGTGTAGAAGGCCGTAAGCGGCACACCCATGGCCGCGACTTGCTGAGGAATAAAACTGGTTATGGTCTGGCCTGGTATGGTATTGATCTCGATAAAATAAAAATTACCCGTCGTTTCTTCCAGGAAATAGTCAATGCGAACAATTCCACGGCAGTTCAGGCGCTCGTAGACCCCTGTCACGATCCGTTCTACACGCGCGCGCTCTTCCTCGCTCATACGCCCGGGTGTAATTTCTTCAGTTGCGCCGGGCGTGTATTTGGCCTCAAAATCAAAAAATTCGTTTGCAGGGATGACCTCTGTAGCCGGCAGCACGCGGATGGTTCCCTGGCTGCGAAACACACCGACCGAGAATTCCCTGCCGGAAACAAATTCCTCGACCAGTACCTGGCTGTCTTCTTTAAACGCTTTTTCAAGTGCAGGTTGCAACTCACGATCGGTTTTCACCTTACTCATGCCAATACTGCTGCCGCCATTGTTTGGTTTAACGAAATACGGCAGTTTAAGCCGCTCCTGCACACGTGCCGCGGCGCCTTCGGGCTGCAGCAATTGAACCGATTCGGCTACGAACAGTTCTTCCAGGTCGCGGACAATTGCTTTCGTATAACCTTTGTTCATGGTAATGGCCGACGTAAGCGCATCGCAGGTGGTATAGGGAATATCAAGCATGTCGAAGTAGCCCTGCAATTTGCCGTCTTCGCCCGGCGATCCATGTATGGCGATGAAAACACCGTCGAACCGGATCTTTCTTCCTTCCAGGGTCAGCGAAAAATCGTTGCGGTCAACTTCGATCTTCAGCGAGTCGGCAGGTTCGTAAAACCAGCCTTGCTGACTGAGCATGATCTTATATACTTCGAAACGCGCCGGATCGAGGTTCTGGGCAATGGTGGCGGCGCTTTTTACAGACACCACCCATTCTCCGGTGGTGCCGCCGGTAAGCAGGGCTATGACTTTCTTCATAATTGGCTGTTGTGCCGGGCGTGTAATGCACCTTTGCTGCGGCCGGGCGGCAAAGCTTGCAGCACCCCGTTAAATTGGGCTAAAAATTGCTGGTTACTTATTTGGTTTCAAAAATATAAATTACTTGGAGCAGTTCGGTTTTTAGACGGGATAAATAATTTTAGCCTAAATTTGGACTTCAGAAAAGGAAAAAAAGCAGTTTAATGTCAAAATTCGTAGAGTATTTAAAAACAAAATCTTTCAGAAACAACATCCTGGCTGCCCTGGCTACCGTTCTGGTTTTACTGTTCATCGCTTTTTACAGCCTGCGTTTTTATACCAAACATGGCGAAGGGCTGAATGTCCCGGCGCTCAAAGGCCTTAATTTTTCGCAGGCAGTGGCCAAACTGGAAGAACTGGGACTGCGGTATGAAGTAGACTCTGTTTTTATTATGGATAAGCCGCCGGGTATTGTGATAGACCAGGATCCTGACGCGAGCACATTCGTCAAGGACAACCGGACCATTTACCTGACGATCAATACCGGGCAGGCGCCTAACGTCAAATTCCCGGAGGTCGAATTTAAGTCGCTGCGCGAAGTGCAGGCCATTATTGCCGGGTATGGCCTTAAAATGGGCGATACTTCTTACCGCGCAGACGTAAGCCGCGATGTGGTACTTGAAGCCCGTTTCGGCGGTCAGCCGATCCGCGCCGGCGAGATCCTGCCCAAAGGCTCGCGAATTGACTTTGTTCTGGGCGATGGCCGCGGAAACGAAGAGATCGACATCCCGTCACTGGTGGGCCTGACCAAAGACGAAGCGTTATTTTCTTTAAAGGGCTCCATGCTGACACTGGGAACCATTACCTACGAAGGCGAAGTTACCGACAGCGCTACGGCAGTCATCGTTAAACAGGATCCTGAACTGACCGATTCCCTGAGCAAGGTGCCGATCGGAACCCGGATCAATATTACCCTCAAACAACAATAGCAGCATTTATGACCCATACGGAACAACCGAAAAAACCAAACACCAAAATCAAAATCCTCTTCGCGGCTGTACTGCTTGTACTGGTTGTGGGAGGCTACTTCGGACTTAAGCTCTACAAAACTTATTTTGCCGGCAATGTGACCGACAGTCAGAAATTCCTTTATGTGCGCACAGGATATGATTATGATGATGTACTGAAAGACATCCGCATGCAGCAGATTCTCAAAGACGAGGAAAGCTTTGAAGCCGCAGCAGCGAAGATGAACCTGAAACCAAATATCAAACCAGGGCGTTACCGGCTGAAAAAAGGAATGACAAACCGGGCACTCATCAACATGATCAAGGCAGGCAACCAGGAGCCGGTTAAACTCAAATTCCAGAACATCCGCAAAAAAGAAAATTTTGCTGCTTACCTTGCTAACAACCTCGAGCCCGATTCGCTTACCTTCATCAGCATGCTTGACTCGACCGAACTGATCGGCAAATACGGTTTTGACCAGGAGAATATTTATACCCTGTTCATCCCCAATACATACGAAATGTACTGGAATATTTCTGCTCCTGAATTTTTTGACCGCATGCAGAAAGAGTACGACAAGTTCTGGACTGCCGAACGCAAACAAAAGGCAAAAGCACTGAATCTGAGCCAGGTACAGGTCAGCATTCTGGCATCAATCGTAGACGCAGAAGCCCTGTTCGACAAAGAAATGCCCATTATTGCAGGGTTGTACCTGAACCGGCTAAACAAGGGCATGCTGCTGCAGGCAGACCCGACGGTGATATTTGCCAACGATGATTTTACGGTTAAGCGGGTAACCAACGCGCTTCTGAAAGTCTCTTCACCTTACAACACGTACCGGTATGCAGGCCTGCCACCGGGGCCGATCATGATGCCAAGCATCAACGCGATCGATGCGGTACTGAACCGGGATGACAATGACTACCTGTATATGTGTGCAAAAGAAGATTTTTCAGGCTACCATGCCTTTGCCACAAACAAGGAAGATCATGAAAAGAATGCGCGCAGATACCGCGAGGCACTAAACCAGCGCAATATTTTCCGTTAAAATGTACAGCCACTCCACAAAAATCCGCGTACGTTACGCTGAGACCGACCAGATGGGTTACATGTACTATGGCAATTATGCCCAGTACTACGAAGTGGGCCGTGTAGAAATGCTGCGCAGCCTGGGTATGACTTACAAATCGATGGAAGAAAGCGGCATCATGCTGCCTGTGCTGGAGCTGAGCAGCAAATTCATCAAGCCTGCCAGATACGATGAAGAACTGACTGTAACCACGACATTAAAAAAGTTCCCCGGTGTTCGCATCTTTTTCGAATATGAATTGTTTAATGAGGAATCTGAGCTAATCAATGCGGGGAGTACGACGCTTGTTTTTGTAGATATGGAAAAGAACAAGCCTACACAGCCCCCTGAGGATTTTCTGGAGCGACTTAAAAAACACTTCGAATAAGACAAGAAATGGAATGGGTTCACAGGCAATTGTTAAAAATCAGGTTGTACACTGTGTTCATCGACTGGACGAAACACTGTGTCCTGCCGGGGTTCAGCCCGCTGCCGCTTTATACAGTTGCTACGTTTTTCTTCAAGGAGATTGGCAAGGACTCGCTGGTTAATAAGGCATCTTCCCTGGCTTACAATTTTATGCTGGCCATTTTTCCGGGCATTATCTTTTTATTTACCCTGATCCCGTTTATTCCGAAAGAGATCGGCTTCCAGAAGCAGCTGATGTCGCTCATTGTCCTGATCCTGCCCCATACGGCTTTCGAGGCCTTCAGCGACACGCTGGATGAAATTATCAATAAGCAGAACGGAAGGTTGCTGTCGGTAGGTTTTGTTCTATCCTTGTTTTTTGCTACGAACGGGGTTCAGAACCTGATGTCGGCATTTAACAAGTCTTCATTAATTATTGAAACGCGTACCTGGCTTCACCAGCGGTTTATAGCGTTGGTGTTAACGCTGGTCATTGCGTTTTCGCTGATCGTCTGTATTGCCGCCATGACCTTCGGCGAATTTCTGCTTACTTTTTTAAAGGAAGAACTCGACATACAGGAGAGCCTGACCACCTACGCGATTGATTTTACACGCTGGGCAATTCTGGGCATACTGTACTTCACGACCATTTCGATCCTTTACCGCTACGGCCCGGCGCATGCCAAGAAATGGCGCTTTTTTAGTGCAGGCTCCTGGCTGGCTACGATCCTGGCGTTTCTGACCATGTGGGGTTTTTCATTTTACATCAACCACTTTGGTTCCTATAACAAGCTTTACGGCTCAATCGGTACGCTGATTGTGATCATGATCTGGTTGTACCTGAACTCGCTGATTTTGCTGGTTGGTTTTGAATTGAATGCCAGCGTTGACCTGTCAAAACGCAGCGTAAAAATCATCAAGCCAAATTTTAACGTCTTCAAAAAGCCGGCTCCCGCTGGCGATAAGCGGTAAAAGAGATTTTTTTGGGCTCTGTCTGAAGCATTTACCAAAAAACAGATAAAAAATAAGCACAGCAGTTTGCAGATTTACCCGGTATTTGTACTTTTGCGGCGGAGAGTTGGCAGAGTGGTCGATTGCGGCAGTCTTGAAAACTGTTGACTGTAACAGGTCCGGGGGTTCGAATCCCTCACTCTCCGCCACAAAAAACGAAGCCCGACGACAGTCGGGTTTTTTGTTTTACGGCGATTTCGCCAAGCCGGCGCGGCTTGAAGCGGAAGGGCAGGAAAACAAAAAATGGCGCGATAGCGACAGCTTCGTTTTTTGATGAAGCCTCTCCCCTTGGGATCACCGCAGCGACGGCCGCAGCAGAGCGGAAGACGGCGCGGAGGTAATCCGGAAATTTACTATATCCGTGACAGCGCGACAGCTTTGTTTTTTGGTGAAGCCTCTCCCCTTGGGATCACCGCAGCGACGGCCGCAGCAGAGCGGAAGACGGCGCGGAGGTAATCCGGAAATTTACTATATGCGTGACAGAGCGACAGTTTCGTTTTTGATGAAG